>NZ_JAKKOQ010000015.1 GCF_021738965.1 Gordonia zhenghanii
CATGATCGGCCTGATACGGCAGGTAGTGCCCGTTGACGCTGTGGTTACGGACTTCGCGGCTCACGGTCGATTTGTGTTTACCGATCGCCGTACCGATCCTGGCGTAGGACCAGTGGTGGATCAGGCCATCGGCGATCACCAGCCGATCGGCCAGGGTCAACAATCGGCTCGGAGAAGACAGCGTGCAGGGATTCACCTGCTCAGTGATAGCCGACTGCAATACCGCGATCTCGCGCGCCACCACACTCTCAGTCTCAGGAGCGGTGCCCGCCCCGCGATCCCACGGCGCCCGCTCGAGCACCCGCCACCGTCGATACGGGCGAGGTACCGCTGGGACGAGTCCGGCCTCCACCAGGATCCGGCGGGTCTTGGCCTGCGAGATCGCGGCCACCCGCGCGGCTTGTTTGATCGAGCCACGCACCAGATAGGCGGCGATCACCTCGTCGTCGGTCACTCTCGTGCGGGGCCCGTACCCGATCCCGGCCCGATACCCGGCCTCCTGCAGGAGCGCGTACACCTGCACCGACCCCGCTACTCCGACAAGGCTCGCGATCTCCGCGGCCGGGACACCCGCCCCGTACCACCGCACAGCCTTCACACACTGCTCAAAACGGTCCATCTCGAAACACCCTCACTGGTGAAGGCGTTGCAACGACCACTTGAATCCACCTCAGCGGTGACGAGGTCGGCTCGATCAGCGGTGACGAGGTCGGCTCGATCAGCGGGGACGAGGTCGGCTCGATTGGCGGGGACGAGGTCGGCTTGATCGGCGGGGACGACGCTGGCTTGATCGGCGGGTGACGACGCCGGCTCGATTAGCGGGGGACGAGGTCGGCTCGATCAGCGGGGGACTAGGTCCGCTCGATCAGTATGAGGGTGCTCGACCAGCGGAGACGTGGGCTCCGCCGACGGCGCGCCGACCACCTGGCGTCCCAGGTTCGTCGGACGCACTAGGATCGCTAGGGATACGTGTCGAGGAAGTGCGGAGATTTCTCTGTGCGCTGGAAGGAGCATCGGACAGGTGGAGCACAAAGCCGGTGCCAAGGGAAAGCAGGGCCAGTTGGACGTGCCCGCCGAGAAGCTCGGGCCCACCGGTCGTCCCTATCGCGACATCCCCGATCCCTTGCCGCGCGAGAAGCACGGCCCGGCCGTCATCATCGCGATGTGCAACCAGAAGGGGGGCGTCGGCAAGACGACGTCGACCATCAACCTCGGAGCAGCGCTCGCTGAAGCCGGTCGACGCGTACTCCTCGTGGACCTCGACCCACAGGGTGCGCTGTCGGCCGGCCTCGGTGTCCCGCACCACGAACTCGATCTCACCGTGCACAACCTGCTCGTCGCGCCGTACGCGTCGACCGACGAGGTCTTGATGCGTACCCGCGTCGACGGCGTCGACATCCTGCCGTCGAACATCGACCTGTCGGCTGCCGAGATCCAGTTGGTCAGCGAGGTCGGACGTGAGCAAGCGCTTGCGCGTGCCCTGCACCCGGTGGCCGATCGGTACGACTACATCTTGGTGGACTGCCAACCGTCTCTCGGGTTGCTCACCGTCAACGCGCTGGCGTGCGCCGACAATGTCCTCATTCCGATGGAGTGCGAGTACTTCAGTCTCCGTGGACTGGCGCTGCTCACCGACACCATCGACAAAGTGCACGACCGGCTCAACCCGCGACTGGAACTCGGCGGCATCCTCGTCACCATGTACGACCAACGCACCCTCCATTCCCGCGACGTGATGGCGCGCGTCGTCGAGGTATTCGGTGACTCCGTGTTCGACACCGTGATCAACCGCACCGTCCGATTCCCGGAGACGTCGGTCGCCGGTGAGCCGATCACCACGTGGGCGCCCAAATCGACGGGCGCGACCGCCTACCGGGATCTGGCGCGAGAAGTGATCGCGCACAACGAACCTCGCGAATGACCGAGCCTGCCGCCGTCGCCTCCGACGTCGACCCGACCGATATGGAGTTCGTCGGGGACGCCGTGGAGGAGGCCGCTGCAGACGGCAGATTCCAGGTGAAGCTGGCCAACTTCACCGGGCCGTTCGACCTGCTGCTCAATCTGATCAGCCAGCGGCGCATGGACGTCACCGAAGTCGCTCTGCACATCGTGACGGACGACTTCATCGCGTACACGAAGAACCTCGGGGCCGAAGCCGATCTCGAACAGACGACCGAGTTCCTCGTCATCGCCGCGACGCTTCTCGATCTCAAAGCGGCACGTCTGCTGCCGTCCGGCGAGGTCGAGGACCCCGAGGACCTCGCCCTCCTCGAAGCGCGCGACCTGCTGTTCGCACGACTGCTGCAGTATCGGGCGTACAAACAGGTTGCGGTACTCTTCGCCGAGCTCGAAGCCGCTGCGCTGCAACGGTATCCGCGTTCCGTGGCGCTGGACGAGCAGTTCACCGACCTGCTCCCCGAAGTGCAGATCGGTGTCAACGCCGGACGATTCGCGGAGATCGCCGCCGCGGCCCTGGCACCCAAGCCGGTGCCGACCGTCGGTCTGGACCACCTGCACGGATCCGCCGTATCAGTTCCGGAGCAGGCCCGCCGGCTCTCCGAACTGCTCGTGGCCGCCGATGGGGAGATGCTGACATTCTCCGAACTCGTCGCCGAATGCGCGAACGGTCTCGAAGTCGTGGCTCGATTCCTCGGTCTGCTCGAGCTGTATCGAGAGCGAGCGGTGGCCTTCGACCAGCCCGAAGCGTTGGGTGAGTTGAAAGTCGGTTGGACCGGCAGTCGTGACACCGACGACATCGATATAGACACGACGGAAGACTACGGATGACAGAAGACGGATCACCGATGGCCGACGAGCCGATGAGCGCAGACGCCGACGACACCGCCGAGATCCTCGACGACGTCACCTTGCGCGCAGCGTTGGAGGCCGTGTTGCTCGTCGTCGACACCCCGGTGACGGTCGACGAACTCGCGAGCGCCGTGGACGACGAACCGGATCGTGTCGGTGCGATGGTTCGGACCATGAGCGCCGAACTCGCCGCAGCACGCAGCGGCATAGATCTGCGGTACGCGGGCGACGGCTGGCGCTTCTACACACGCGCGGATTATGCGCCCTACGTGGAACGACTCCTCCTCGACGGCACGCGGAGCAAGCTGACCCGCGCCGCGCTCGAGACACTCGCCGTGGTCGCATACCGGCAACCCGTGACACGTGCCCGAGTGAGTGCGATCCGCGGCGTCAACGTCGACGGCGTGGTCCGTACCCTCGTCGCCCGCGGTCTGCTCACCGAGGTCGGCAACGACCCGCAGACCAACGGCACCCTGTACGCGACGAGCGAACTGTTCCTCGAACGGCTCGGCCTGGCATCGCTGTCGGAACTTCCCGACATCGCGCCGCTGCTGCCCGACGTCGACGTCATCGACGACCTCGGCGACGAACTGCTCGACGATCCACGATTCGCCAAACTGGGTGCTCAGGCGGCACAATCGAGTGTTGACGCCTCTACTGAGGCTCTCGCGCAGGCCGACGAAGAGTAACCCGCGCGCACAACTGCACAACACCACAGACTGAAGGATTCAGCATGGCATCCGCTAGCCGAGACGGCAGACCGGGACGAGACGACAAGGGCCGCGGCGGGCGCAAGCCTGCAGGCAAGGGTACTGGTAAGCCCAAGAGTCCAGGTCAGCCGAAGGGCGCAGGTAAGCCGAGAGGCGCAAGCGCCGCTAAACGTGGTGCTCCGGCCCAGGGCCAGGGCACCCGCAAGACGCACCGCAAGGGTTCGCGTCCGAGCGTGGAGAAGGGTCAGGCGCGTCTCAACAACTCGCGCCCGGCGCGCCACCAGGTGCCGGTCGTCGAGGGCGACGGCGCGACCTACGTGTCCGACGGCATGCGCCTGCAGAAGGTGTTGGCCGCAGCAGGCGTCGCATCCCGTCGTGGAGCCGAAGAACTGATCGCCGCAGGCCGTGTCGAGGTCGACGGCGAGATCGTGGTCGAGCAGGGCCTGCGCATCGATCCGAACTCCGCGATCATCAAGGTCGACGGCGCACGCGTCGTCATCGACGAGACCAAACAGTACTTAGCGTTGAACAAGCCGAAGGGCTGGCAGTCGACGATGAGCGACGATTACGGTCGTCCCTGCATCGGAGACCTCGTCGCCGAGCGTGTCATGGCCGGTCAGCGGTTGTTTCACGTCGGCCGTCTCGACGCCGAGACCGAGGGGCTGATCCTGCTCACCAACGACGGTGAGCTCGCGCATCGTCTGATGCATCCGTCGTTCGAGGTCCCCAAGACGTACTTGGCGACGCTGCGCGGCGAAGTGGGCCGTGGCCTCGGTCGTCGTCTGCGCGACGGTGTCGACCTCGACGACGGTCCGGTGTCGGTCGATTCATATGCGCAGCTGGAACTTCATCAAGGGGAGTCGTTGGTTCGGCTCACCCTGCACGAGGGCCGCAAGCATGTCGTCCGCCGCATGATGGAGGCCGTCGGGCACCCGGTGATCCGACTGGTGCGCACCGACATCGGCGCCGTCCATCTCGGCATGCAGCGTCCCGGCAGCCTGCGAGCGCTCGACGGCAAGGAGATCGGCGCGCTCTACAAGGCGGTGGGAATGTGAGTGGCGAATCAGCCGACTCCGGGACCACCCCCGTCGTCGCGATCGACGGTCCGGCAGGCACCGGAAAGTCGAGCGTCGCTCGACTTCTCGCCGACCGCGTCGGCGCGCACTACCTCGACACCGGCGCCATGTACCGAGCTGCGACGCTCGCCGTCCTTCGAGCGGACGTCGCACCCGACTCCGTCGAGGTCGCGTCTGTTGTGGCCGCGACCGACATCCGACTGTCCGTCGACGGGGACGGCGCGACCGTCGTCACCTTGGACGGAGACGACGTGTCCGCGCAGATCCGCACCGACGACGTGACCAGTTCGGTATCGGCAGTCTCGGCCAATGCTGAGGTGCGGGTCCGCCTCGTCGACCTGCAGCGCACGCACGCCGATCGGACACTGCTCGTGGTGGAAGGCCGTGACATCGGGACCGTCGTGTTTCCGGCTGCGGCACTGAAGATATATCTGACGGCGACGCCGGAAGCGCGCGCCGAGCGTCGACACCGGCAGAACGTCGCGGCGGGCCGGGAGAGCATCCTCGACGAGGTGCTCGACAACGTGAATCGCCGCGACCATCTGGACTCGACGCGAGAGGCGTCGCCGCTGCGTCCCGCAGACGACGCCGTCCACGTCGACACCAGCGACATGACATTGGATCAGGTTCTCGACACTCTCACCGAGTTGGTCGAGACACGGATCGGAGGACAGCCGTGACCGAAGAATTCTCAGACGACATCGGATTCGGCGACGCCGAACTCACGGCGGGCGACGGAACCTGGAGCAGCGAAGACGACTTCGACCTGGACGACTTCCTGACCGACGAGGAGATCGGCGAGGCTCCGGCCCTGCCGGTCGTCGCGGTGGTCGGACGACCCAACGTCGGCAAGTCGACGCTCGTCAACCGCATCCTCGGACGACGCGAGGCCGTCGTCGAGGACGTCCCCGGCGTGACCCGCGACCGCGTCTCCTACAAGGCCGAGTGGACCGGGCACCCGTTCATGGTGACCGACACCGGCGGCTGGGAACCGGACGCCAAGGGGATGGGCAAGTCCATCGCAGTGCAGGCCGAGTTGGCGATGCGCTCGGCGGACATGATCGTCCTGGTCGTCGACGCCACCGTTGGTGCTACATCGGCCGACGAAGCCGTCTCGCGGCTCTTGCGCCGGGCGACGGTGCCCGTGCTGCTGGCCGCCAACAAGGTCGACAGCGAGCGCGCCGAAGCCGACGCAGCAGTCCTGTGGTCGTTGGGCCTGGGGGAGCCGCACACGATCTCGGCGGCACACGGACGCGGTACCGCGGACCTGCTCGACCTGATCGTGGAGAACCTGCCGGAGAAGCCGCGTGAGCGCTTCCTTCTCGGCGGTCCTCGCCGTGTGGCGTTGGTCGGCAAGCCGAACGTCGGCAAGAGCTCGCTTCTGAACAAGCTCGCGGGCGAAGAGCGTTCGGTCGTCGACAACGTCGCGGGCACCACGGTCGACCCGGTCGACGAGTTGATCGAACTCGGCGGCAAACCGTGGCAGTTCGTCGACACCGCAGGCCTGCGGCGCAAGGTCCGCACCGCGACCGGACACGAGTACTACGCGTCGCTGCGTACGCGCGCGGCGCTGGAAGCGGCCGAGGTCGCGCTGCTGCTGATCGACGCGAGCGAACCGATCACTGAACAGGATCTCCGGGTGCTGTCGATGATCGTCGACTCCGGTCGCGCGCTGGTGATCGTATTCAACAAGTGGGATCTCGTGGACGAAGATCGCCGTGAGGTGCTCGACAAGGAGATCGATCGCGAGCTCGCTCGTGTGCCATGGGCGCGTCGCGTGAACATCTCAGCGCAGACCGGCCGCAGCGTCCAGAAACTGGTGCCTGCGCTCGAAGGCGCGCTCGAGTCATGGGATCGCCGCGTCGCGACCGGCCCGTTGAACTCGTGGCTCAAAGAGATCATCGCGGCCACGCCGCCGCCGGTCCGCGGTGGTCGTCAGCCGCGCATCAAGTTCGCGACGCAGGCCGCTACGCGTCCGCCGACGTTCGTTCTGTTCACGACGGGCTTCCTGGAGGCGGGTTACCGACGCTTCGTGGAGCGCAAGCTGCGCGAGAGCTTCGGCTTCGACGGCTCGCCGGTCCGCGTCAACGTCCGCGTGCGCGACAAGCGCGAGCTGCGCAAGAAGTAGGCGGTTCGGCAACTGGCTGGTCGAGCGAGACCGTGGATCTCGACTCCGCTCGATCAGCAGAGGTTGCTCGATCACAGCGCCGCTCGATCAACAGAGCTCGCCGAAAACCATCTACGACCACCCGATTCGTCTCCGCGGACCATCGTCGGATAAGGTAAATCTCGCTTCGCCAGTCGAAGCGAACGGGCTGTGGCGCAGCTTGGTAGCGCACTTCACTGGGGGTGAAGGGGTCGCAGGTTCAAATCCTGTCAGCCCGACCGTTCAAACGCAGAAGGAGCGGTTTCCGAGAGACTCGGGGACCGCTCCTTCTGCGTTAGTCAGCCGTGCGCCAGGCTGTCACTTCTCGGATCGCTTCGGGAGGATCCAGTCGGCCCGCGGGAAGTGGCAGGTGTAGCCGTTCGGGTAGTTGATCAGGTAGTCCTGATGCTCGGGTTCAGCCTCCCAGAACGGGCCCGCGTCCTCGATCGCCGTGGCCGCCTCGCCGGGCCACAGCCCCGAGGCGTCTACGTCGGCGATCGTGTCGCGTGCGACCTCTTCCTGTTCGGGGGTGAGGGGAAAGATCGCCGACCGGTAACTGGTCCCGGTGTCGTTGCCCTGACGGTTCATCGTCGTCGGATCGTGGATCTGGAAGAAGAACGCGAGGATGTCCCGGTACGTCGTCTGTGTCGGATCGAAGACGATCTCCACGGCCTCGGCGTGACCGGGATGGTTGCGGTAAGTGGCGAAGTCGTTGTCGCCGCCGGTATATCCGACGCGCGTCGCGAGGACTCCGCGTTCGCGGCGGATGAGATCCTCCATGCCCCAGAAGCATCCGCCTGCAAGGACCGCGGTCTCGGTTCCGGGTTCCTGGGTGACCGTGCCGTCGATTCCACTTGTCATGGTCGTGTCCTCTCGTGTCGGTGGGGGTTCTTGAGGTGTAACGCGTCGATGGCCGGATTTGGTCCCGAAGGCCGGAAGTGACGCGGCTCGCACGTGGAATAGGACGCACCGACTCGTCGTTGAGCCGGGCATGAGTAATGCAGAGTTGAGCCCGACCGACTGGGTACGTTCGCAGACCGAGACCATCCTCGAGACCGGCACCACCGAAGGGATCTTCGTGGAGGGCAGTCCGATCGTCCTGTTCACGACGACCGGAGCCAAGTCGGGCAAGAAGCGTTACACACCGCTGATGCGCGTGGAAGAGGACGGAAAATACCTCATGGTCGCGTCGAAGGGCGGTGCCCCGGAGCATCCGTCCTGGTACTTCAACGTCAAGGCCCACCCACAGGTCACTGTGCAGGACGGCGAGACGGTCAGGGAGCTGACCGCACGTGAGATCGACGGCGACGAGTACGCGCACTGGTGGAAGCTCGCCGTCGCCGCCTACCCGTCGTACGCCGAGTACCAGAAGAAGACCGATCGTCGGATTCCCGCATTCGTCCTCGAATGATCGGGCGGGACTCCTTCGGAGGGCATCGCGCCTAGAACAGTCGCATCGCGACGTCCGCGGACGGCTCCTCGAGGTCGAGGAGTATCCGTTTGCGGTCGAGGCCGCCGCCGAAACCGGTGAGTGTGCCGTCCGCGCCGACGACGCGATGACAAGGGAGGACGACGGCGATCGGGTTGCGTCCCACGGACTGTCCGACTCGTTGGGCCAGCCTGCGGTCGCCGAGTCGGCCGGCGAGATCGCCGTACGTGATGGTGGTCCCGTACGGGATGTCGGCGAGCGCGTGCCAGGCGGCGGTGTCGAACTCGTTGCCGTCGGTGTGCAGCGGCAGGTCGAAGCGAGTGCGGGTCCCGGCGAAGTACTCGAGCAGTTGCGCTCGCGCCGTGCCGAGTACCCGATCGTCGGCGTCGCACCTCGGTCCGCACTCGGACGAGGGCACGGTATGGCCGGCGAAGACGACACGCGTCAACGCTTCGTCGTCGGCGATCAGCAGTAGATCGTCGACGGGGCTGGGGACGACGTCGTATCGACGCATCGTCGGGTTCCTCTCGTGCGCGACTGCTCTCCAGCATTCCACGGGACCGGGGCACTCCGTCGAACCATTGATCCCGAATGTCACATAACTGTACTTACGATGCTCTACTCTTGCCGCCATGGACTGTGTAGTCGTAGGCGGGGGACTGGCCGGATTGGCGTCCGCGGTGTGGCTGACCGAGGCCGGTCATCGGGTGACGCTGTTGGAGCGGAGGGGATCGCTCGGCGGCCGAACCATCTCGATGCCTCTGGCCGCGGTCGACGATGTTCCGGACAACGGTCAGCACGTGTTCGCGAGCGGCTACCGAGACCTCATGCGCTACCTCGACAGCGTCGGAACGCGGGGACACGTCGAGTTTCCCGGACACATGACGGTCCGTGAACCGGGCGGCGCGACGCGAACACAGGCATTCGGTGGAGTCACCGGTCTGCGGACCGCGTTCGGCGATCTGCCGGGAGTCACCGGATTCGATCGGGTCCGCACGATGCTCGCGCAAGGACGGCTGGTCCGCCACGTTCTGGCGAGACCGGCCTGGCTCGACGAGGTGACCGCCGACGAGTGGTTCCGCCGCATCAAGATGCCGCAGTCGGCGCGCGACGCGCTGTGGGACGGCATCGTCATCGGACTGACGGGCGACAAGACCGAGATCTCGTCGGCCCGAGTGCCCGCGGACCTCCTGAGGACCGGTATTCGGCGTGCCATCGAACAGCGAACCGCGGTCTCCATCGGCTACCCGACGGTCGACCTCGACACACTGTTCGTCGACGGGGCCGAGAAGTTCTTCGCGAATCACGGCGTCGAGGGCCGCAACCGAGCCGTCGTAGCCTCGGTCGACGTCGCTGACGGCGCCGTGACGGGGGTGACTCTCACAGACGGCGAACACGTCGCGGCCGCCGCGGTGATCTGCGCGGTCCCGGTCTGGAACATCACGGGGTTGCTCGACAACGTTCCGGGGCATGAGGCGATCTACGCTGCGGCGAAGCAATTGACGCCGGTGCCGATAGTCAGCGTCAACCTCTACCTGGATCGGGACATCGGGATGGTCGACTGGGGTGAGATCCTGTACGGCGGCGAAGGCGTCCTGGAGCAGGTATGGGACCGTCAGCGGATGCATGGTCGCGACCCGAAGGACAACTACTTCTATTCGACGACGGTGTCGGCAGCGTACGACCTGGTGGGAATGTCCAATGACGAGATCGTCGACATGCAGATGACGATGTTGCGCCGCTATTTCCCGGACACTGCGGACGCGCGTGTGGTCCACGCCCATGTGGTGCGGATGCCGAAGTCGACGTTCGCTCAGCGTCCGGGCAGTGCGGGAATCCGACCCGACCAGCGGACGGCGGTCCACGGTCTCGCGCTCGCCGGTGACTGGACGCGCACCGACTGGACCACCACGATGGAGGGTGCCGCCCAGAGTGCGGCTCGCGCAGTCGACGTGGTTCTCAGCGATCGGTGACTGCTGTGTCGACGGCGTGCACGTCGATATCTGCCGACTTCGCCAGCGCGGCGGTCGCGCCGTCGATCAACTGGAGGTCACGAAGGACCAATTGGCGTGGCGTCAACCGCCCGTGGTCGTCCAATTCGGTGGCCACTCGCTCGAACAGGGAGGCCGACCGCGTGTAGACCCGAGTGGATCGGTGCTCGGCGAGAGCCTCGACGAGTTCGGTGATCGAGGCGGCCATCGCAGCGGTCGCATCGTCGAGTCGGGCGCCCTCTGGGCCGTCGATCGCGGTGCACCATTGCGCATCGGCGACGAGATCGCGCGCGTACGAGTGCGCTGCGTTGGCGGCAGCCCACCACTGTTGGTTGACGCCGCCGAACGTCCCAGGCACCCGAAGCATCGCGCGACTCGGCGACGTCGCCGACTCCAAGGCCTGAAAAGCGACGTCCAGGTCGCGCGACACCGCTTCGAGACGGTGCCCGCCCTCGCCGTCACGGACGCCTCGGACGGTATCGGTGACCAGGGCCGACAGTGCGGTGAGAAACTCGCGAGTCGCGACCCGGACCACCCGGCTCGTGCGCAGCGGAAGCACGAAGATCACCGTGGCGACGGCCGCGGCTGCGCCGACGAGCGTCTCGAGCACTCGCATCTCCAACAGCTCTGCGGAGAACTCAGCGAGCTGCACGTACAACTGCGCAACGAGGATCGTGATGGACATGGCGAAGAACGCGTAGCTGATCCGCATCAGATAGATGCCGAGGAACAGCGATACGAGGATCACCGCGATCGACAGCGGGACGTCTCTGCCGACGATCTCGGCGAGAAGTGCGCCGACGACGACGCCGAGAATCGTGCCGATGACGCGGAACGCGCCCTTACGGACCTGTTCTGCGGCGTTGTTGGCGCCCATGAACGTGACGAACGTCGCGAGCACCGCCCAGTAGAAGCGGTCGGCCGAGATCAGCGATCCCGCAACCACAGAGATCGCCGCCGCCACCGTCATCTGGATGCCCGCACGGACCGAAGGATCCAGACGAGCGGCCACCGACTGGCCGGTCTTCTCCCTCGATGCGGTAGCGCTCACCGCTGACGATCCGGGCAGCCATCCGCCGACGAGTGAGACCGACGCCGCGAACCTGTCTTGTTCGGGTACGTCGTGCGACCGGACACGGTCGAGGTACGGCTCGAACCGCTGCCGGTTGATCGCAGCCAAGACCTGCGCATAGGCGATCACAGACGTCGCGAAGCGGTGCAGGACGAGGAGAGTGCCGTCGTCGATCTGCGCACTCGTATCGTCTTGGCGTAACAGTTCGCGGAGGGCGCGCCCGATCCGGTCGACGGGTTCGGGCGCCCGTTGCACGACAGCGACCATCGCGTCGCGGACGAGGGTCCGCACTGAGTCGGGGGTGTCGGCGACAGCGATCGCGCGCGCGAAACGGGAGGCGTTCGCGAGTGCCAGTTCGGCAGCGAAGACGTGCTGGTGGAGTTCGGCGGCCGTCGTCCCGACGGGAAGCCGCGGATTCTCCGCGAGCTGGGCGTCGATCATCAACGCCGACTCGTTCAATCGGACGAGCTTCTCATGCCTGCGGCGTCGGCTCCGCTCAGAGTCGGGGTGGTCGAGCACCTCGACAGTCGCCGCGGCGACGGCGTCGGCTCGCCCGAGGAATGACGACCTCAGGCGTTGCACTGCCGACCAGCGGCTCGGATAGGACAGAACGAGCTGCGCGGCGATCGCGACGGCCCCGCCGATCGCCAGCTCGGCCGCTATCCATCCGACGCCGCTGACATCGGTGAGGTGACCAAGAAAGAACCCCAGAAAGTTGCCCATGAACAGGCCTTGGCCGATGACGAATCCCCACGCGCCGAACCGCCGGAGGAACCCGGCGCCGCCGAGCGCTACGATCATGACCGCCAAGGCGACGACTTTGACGTCTTGGAGAGCGAGCCCGGCGACGACGCCGATGAACATGGCGCAGGGCAGAAGGGCGAGTCCGAGTAGTCCGTCCCGGACGCGTGTGAACATCGGGCCCGCGAAGCTCGACACCATGACGACCATCGCGCCGGCCATCATGCCCATGACTCCGGCGGCCCGGTTCTCGGCGGCCACGGCAGCTGAGTCGCCCGACACCATCAACGGATGCGCGAACTGGACGAAGAGCCACTCGACACCGATGACGGCGGCTACCGACACAACGGTCTGCACCGCGAGGCGAAGTCGAGTGAGACCGGGATCAGACGCCACGAACCGGTTGAACCACTCGTTGACCGTCTGGCGGGTGCGTCCCGCCGTCGTCGTCGATCGGGTGACAGCGAGAGAGTGAGACATACGGCTCTCAGGATACGCCGCCGACAGGCTCGTACAGGTGCGTGTGACGGCACGTATCGACAAACCGGTATCACCGGAGCACGATCGACCCATGACATTCTCTGACGTGACGGCGTCCGCGGGCGCGTGGGTCCTCGAAAACGGTCATCGGGCGCTGTTGACGGTGACCGGTGGCCGTTTCCCGAAGAAGCTGCTCGGTATGCAGACGATCGAGCTGCACACCGTCGGGCGGACGTCTGGTCTACGCCGTTCGACGATGCTGACCGCACCGATCTTCGAGCACGACCGCATCGTCGTCATCGCCTCCAAGGGCGGGCACTCCGACAACCCCGACTGGTACAAGAACCTGTCCGCGACTCCCGACGTCGAGGTGACCGTCGACGAGTCGACTGCGGCGTGGACCGCGCACACGGCGAACGCCCAGGAGAAAGCGGAATTGTGGCCTGTCGCCGTCAAGGCGAATCCGGGCTACGACGGATACCAGAGCAAGACAGACCGCGATATCCCTGTCGTGGTTTTGACACCGCGCGACTGAACCGGGGCGCCCGGCTACGCGGTCAGCGAGCGCCGATCAGGACACCGCTCTTGGCGACGTTCGGGTCGGTGCACGACGAGAGGTCGAAACAGCAGGGGCGACGCTTTCCGTCACGTAGTTTCGAGATGCCGACTCCGATGCGTTTGGTCCGCGTCGACGGGTTCTTCGTCGCCTGCACCCACCGGACCCATTCCCACCGGGCCATCGGGGTGATCGCATTCCACAGTTCGGCAGTGTCCGGGGCGTCGTCCAGCGCCGACTGCAGATCGTCGGGAACCACCGGCTCTGGCCACTGTTCGGCAGGCGTGATCGTCGTCGACACGACAGTGTCCGGGCCGCCGAGTTCCGTGGTCAGCGCTTCTCCCAGGCGGATCCAATGACCGCGGTTTCCGTCGGGTTCGACAACCGTGTCGTACGGGTGGCCGCCGATGCTGCCGGTGACCGCGACCTGTCCGCGTGACGGCAGTTCTGCACTGGCGTCGGCAGGCAAGCGCAGGATGGTCCGGTCGTTGACCTGTTCGATCGGTGCGTCGAACGTTATCGGTCCCTTGTCTGGCATCGGTTTCTCCTGTGTGTGGGCGACGGCTGTCGGTATGCGGCGTTGTCAGGACGCGGCCACGTCCAGGATATGCCTCTCGCACGAGTGCGGGTCTAGGTGAAACTGTCGGTCCTACTGTGGAGGGATGACTCCCACAGACGACGTCGTCGAACACATTCTGAACTCCTACGACACCATCACCGTGGTCGGGGCGAGCGCGAACCCGGAGAAGGCCGCGAACGAGGTGCCCACGTACATGAAGGACGCGGGCTGGCGGATCGTCCCGGTGAACCCGTATGCCGACGAGATCGTGGGGGAGACCGTGTACCGCTCGCTCGCCGACGTCCCCGAGCAGATCGGACTCGTCGACGTCTTCCGGCCGTCCGCCGACGCTGCCGAGGTCGCCCGCCAGGCGGTGGCCGCAGGTGCGACGGCGCTGTGGCTCCAACTGGGGATAGTCAGCGACGAAGCGCGTCAGATCGCCGAGGACGCAGGGCTGCTGTACGTCGAGGACCGCTGCCTGATCATCGAACAGCGGCGGACCGGGATCCGCGGGCCGGGTTCGTTCGCGCCGTGAGCGACCGCTGCGCCCGTCCCATTCGGTGGGTCGGGCGCAGCGGGAGTGTCCGGATGGGCATCTGTCAGATGCGCGCCGGTTCCAGTTCGTGTGCTGGCTCCGACTCCATCGACCGCTGTTCGGGCCGGTGCTTCGTCAGAACGACTGACTCCTCCGTGACGGTGGCCGCGCCCGAAGTCGCCTCCGACGGTTCGTCGTCGTCGACCATCGACGACTCGTCGAACGGATCCTCGCCGTCGAGGACTCGCCGAGTGATCGACGCATCGATCGTCTTGGTCCAGGTGCCGATCAGTATCGTCGCGATCGCATTGCCGGAGAAGTTCGTGAGCGCCCGGGCCTCCGACATGAACCGGTCGATGCCGACGATCACGCCGACGCCGTCCAACAGGTCCGGGCGGTGACTCTGGAGTCCGCCCGCGAGCGTGGCCAGACCGGCGCCGGTGACGCCCGCGGCGCCCTTCGACGCGATCATCATGAACAGGAGCAAGGAGAACTGCTCGCCGTAGTTCAGCGGTGCGCCCATCGCGTCGGCGACGAACAACGAGGCCATCGTCAGATAGATCGCGGTGCCGTCCAGGTTGAACGAGTATCCGGTGGGAACGACGATGCCGACCGTCGACTTCTGCACACCAGCGTGCTCCATCTTCGCGATCAGCCGCGGCAGGGCTGCTTCGCTCGACGACGTCGCGACGATCAACAGGTACTCGCGCGCCAGGTAGCGGGCGAGCTTGAACACCGACAGGTGCGCGACAAGACGCAGCAGCGTGCCGAGGACAACGAATACGAAGAGGAAGCACGTCACGTAGAACCCGAGCATCAACAGCCCGAGTTGCTTCACCGCGTCGAATCCAGTCGAGCCGACGACTGCGGCGATGGCTCCGAATGCACCGATCGGAGCCACCCACAAGATCATGACGAGCACTCGGAACACCAGTTTCTGGATCAGTCCGATTCCCCGCAGGATCGGCTCTCCCGGGCCGCCGATGGCCTGCAGAGCGAATCCGACGAGCAGTGCGATGAACAGAGTCTGCAGCACGCTGCCCGAGGTGAGCGCGGACAGCATCGAGTCAGGGACGATGCTGCTGACGAAGTCCCACGTACCGCCGCCTTCGTGCGCCTGCTCGGCGTACTCGGCGCCCGAACCCGCGGTCACGTGGAGGCCGGTGCCGGGCTTGAGGATGTTGCCCACAAGGATGCCGATGCCCAACGCGAACGTCGACATCACGACGAAGTAGCCGAGGGCCAGTCCGCCGATCCGGCCGACACTCGCCGCTTTCCGTACTGAACCGATGCCGAGCACGATGGTGCAGAAGATCACCGGTGAGATCATCATCTTGATGAGGTTCACGAAGATCTCGCCGAGCGGTTTGAGGTCCTTGCCGATCTCCGGCCACACCATGCCGACCACGACGCCCGCGATCACGGCCACGATCACGGCGATGTACAGGAAGTGTGTACGGTCGCGTTTACGTTTTGGCGCCGCAGATCGGGGCGCGGTGTCAGTCGGTGTTCTCACAGGAGGTCTCCTTCGACTCTCGTACGGCGATAACGAAAATCATGGGTGACCATGTGATGGGGGACACTCTTGTGTTCATTCTTTACACGGCGAGGTCAGATCGATGAACAGTGCGAGGCGGGTGCGATGGCGGCCTGCCGTGTCTACCCGAGTGTTCTTCTCGCAGGTGACGCTGCTGCTGGTCGTAGCCGTCGTCGGAGCGGTCGCAGTCGTCTGGCAGGAACGCGATCGGACTGACGACGATGCCCGTGAACGCACCACGGCGGTCGCGGTCGTGCTCGCAAAGACGCCGTCGACGGCCACCGCGCTGCGGTCCCCGGACCCGACCGCACTCCTGCTGCCGGTGACGGATGCCGTCGCGGAGGCTTCGGGGATGGACTTCATCGTCGTTATGCGGCCCGACCGCACGCGGTACACGCATTCTGATCGCTCCCGGATCGGTGGCGAGTTCACCGGAACCGTCGACCGAGCATTGCGCGGCGAGACGTTCACCGAGGTCTTCACCGGAACGCTTGGGCCGTCGATCCGTGCTGTGACGCCGGTATACGACGAGAACGGAACGCTCGTCGGTCTCGTCTCGGCAGGCGTCACTCGGGCCCGGCTCGCCGACCAAGTCCGTCGTGTCGTGCCGGTGGTAGTGAGCGTCGTGCTCATCGGGCTGGCGGTGGCGGTCGGTGTCTCGCTGCTCATCGAGCGGCGGCTGCGTCGGCAGACACTCGGCCTGACACCCGACGAGTTGCGGGCGCTGTACGAGCATCATGACGCGGTATTGCACGCACTGGCCGAAGGCATGATCGTGTTCGACGCGGAGTCCCGTGACGGACCAGCGGCCGTTGTGAACGACGAGGCTCGCCGTCTACTGTCGCTACCGGCGGGTCCGATCATGCGGAGCGATCTGCCGGTCTCGCTTCGCGGCGACGACGATCTGGCCGACGAGGTGCACATCAGCGGCAGTCGGGTGCTCGTCGCCAACCGCCAACCCGTCGAGGTCGGGTCACGACGGCTCGGCACGGTTCTCACCCTCCGCGACCGGACCGAACTGCAAGAGATGCTGGGCGAGCTCGATGCAGTGCGGTCACTGGCCAATGCGTTGAGCGCGCAGGCTCACGAGCACGCGAACCGCATGCACTCGGTGGTCACGATGATCGAACTCGGCAGGCGCGACGACGCCGTGAACTTCGCCACGCAGCAACTCACCTCCTCGCAGGGGATCGTCGACCAGTTGTCGTCGGCGGCCGACCCGGCGGTCACCGCGCTGCTCGTCGCGAAGATCGCCGACGCGGCCGCGGCGGGCGTCGAAGTCACCGTCGCGGAGGGCGCCGATCTCGTCGGTGGTCCGATCACGCCGTCCGAATCCCTCACTGCGGTCGGTAATCTCGTCGACAACGCCGTGGACGCCGCCGGTTCCGGCGGCTGGGTCGAAGTGGACGGCGGGATCAGCGAAGGAGCGTGGTCGTTACGTGTCCTCGACAGCGGTCCCGGCATGAGCGATGCGGAGTTCACTCGCGCATGCGGTCGGGGATACTCCACCAAATTCGCGGACGACCGCGACCACGGGCGAGGGCTGGGACTGGCGCTGCTGAGCCAATTGGCGAGGCGACGCGGCGGTACCCTGACCGTGCACCGGAATCCGTCGACCGTCGAGCTGATCCTCCCGCTCGGCTCGGAAGGAGACTGATGGGGATCGGAGTCCTGATCGTCGAGGACGAGCCACGGATCGCAGCCGCGCACGCCGAATACGTGCGGCGAATCGACGGATTCGACGTATTGACGACGGTCGGCACGGGCGCTGCGGCGATCGACGCGGTCCGCCGCGCCGCTCGAGGCCCTTCGCCGATCGACCTGCTGCTGGTGGACGTCGGTCTTCCCGACATGAGCGGTGTGGACGTCGCGGGTGTGGTCGCCGAGATGACGCCCCGCCCCGACGTGATCATGGTGACGTCGGCACGCGACGTCGACACCGTCCGGACCTCCGTTGCGCGCGGTGCGCTGTTGTATCTGATCAAGCCGTTCACGTTCGCAGCGTTCGCGGCCAAGCTCGAGCACTATCGTGAGTACCGACGAATGCTCGGTGGTGCAGAGGCCGGACAGTCACAGGTCGATGCGGCGCTCGCGGCCCTTCGCGAGCCGGTCGGCGGACCTGCGACGCCGAAGGGGATCTCGGCGTCGACGCTCGAATTGATCACCGCGACCCTGCGCGGGGCACCGGAACCGTTGAGTGCCAATGAGATCGCAACACGGACCGGCGTGTCCCGGGTGACGGCGTGGCGGTACCTGGAACGGCTGTCCGACGACCGTGTCTGTCGGCGCGTGCCGGAATACGGTGGTCGAGGACGGCCGGAGAACAAGTACCTCTGGGTGAACTGAACGCCGAGCTGCCGGTGGTGCATGCTTCGGACATGGACGAGGGCGACGCTCCGTGGAGCGTCGCCCTCGTTGACGCACGTGCGTCACATCGCCAATGCCGTCAGTCCCTGTTCTCCGGGTGCGGGTTGTCCGGGTATTGGGGCGGCTGGTACGGCTCCTGCTGGGGGTAGCCGCTGCCGTACTGTCCCGGCTCCGGCGTGTACTGGCCCGGATACTGGGGAGCCTGCGGTTGGGGAGCAGTCGGGTTCTGGCCGGTCTGGTGCTGACCGGTGTACGGCTGCTGCGGTGTCTGCGGCATCTGCTGCGTGTACGCGGTCGGTGGCTGCTGCGAGTACGCCTGCTGTTGCGGAGCAGCCGCCTGTTGGTGTGATTGTGCGGCGTGGTTGCCCCGCGAGGAGGCAGCGGCCCGCTCTGCGCGCTCGGCCCGTCGTGCGGGGATCTCTTCGGAGACCTTGTCGAGGGCGGTCTCCCAGCGCGACTGCATCGGCTTGACCAGGCCGCCGCCGACACCGACGACGATGACGCCGCCGAGGGTCGCGAGAACGGCGATCAGGACCGGTATGGTGACGGTCGTCGCGACGCCGATCTGGTTGAGGGCTGCGATGATTCCCGCGCCCCAGATGAAGACGGAGGCGACAGTCGCGATCAACGGACCGTAGGACGCGCCGCCGAGTGCGCCGCGAATGAGATCACTGACCGCGTGCGCGATCGCTGCGACGATCACGATGATGATAATCGCGATGAACAGCTTCGGGAGCCACGATACGAATCGGGTCAGAAGATCGCTGATCGGATTAGGTCCGAATACGCCGATCGCCAATTGGAGGGCAATCAGGAGAATCGCGTAATAGACGACCTTCGCGAGAAGTGAACCTGCATCGTAATCGCTCTTGGCGAGAATCTTCGACAGTCCACTGCGCTCGGTCAACCTATCGAATCCCACTTTGCGGAGAATCGTGGTGACGAGCTTGGCGAGGACCTTCGCGATGATCCAGCCGATCACCAGGATCACCAGGAATGCAACGAGCTTGGGTACGAAGTTTGCGATCGACGACCAGGCGTCGGATATGCCGGCGCCGTAGTCGATCGCCACGGTGGTGGCCATTACAGTTCTCCCTCCATGTCGGGCGCAGAGAGCGCCGGACTCATGTCGACCGTATGGCGTCAGTAACGCAATTGCAGGCCTAGTGCGACATCAATGCAGGGGAGTGGTGCGCGAAAAGCGCAATGAGGTGCGAAAAAGGCGTCGATAACAATTCGATAATCCACATAGAGAACAAATGCCGCGACATCACCGATTTCCGTGCGATGTGGACCGCGGATTTACCGTTCGACGGTCGTCGTAGGTTTGACGGCGATGATCTCGATCGCCGCGAGGTTGTCGCGGTACTTCAGGAAAACCGAACGCATGCCGAGGATCCGTACCCGGGCCGCGCGATTGCGGATCACGTTGCTGACGAAACGCACCGTCCGCAGAACGCCTTCGTCGGCGATCACGCGACGCGGTTCCAGGAGTGCCATCGGTGCGAATCGCACTTGTTCGACGGTGAACCCAGCGTCAGTCATGACCGTGCGCCATTCGTCCTCGGTGAGCGGGCGGGCATTGACCTTGATCGATCGGGCCAGAGCCTTGCGGATCTCGGTCTTCTGGTCGTCTGCGAGTGTGTCGGGGTTCAGGGACAACTCGTGGATCGCGTACCGGCCACCGGGACGCAGCACGCGGAACGCCTCGGCCGCGATCTCGGCCTTGTGGCGGTCGGTCTGCATCGTGAGCATGGCTTCGCCGATCGCGGCGTCCACGGACTCCGACTCGAGTCCGGTGGCCGACGCGTCGCCCTCGACGACGCGGCCGCGATCCCCGACGACCTTCTCGGTGAGAGTGGCTGCGTCGCCGTCGGATTCGACTCCCACGTAACTGCGAGGGCCGTGAGAGAGGATCGCACCGGCGGTCTTCCCGAGCCCGGGCGCGATCTCGAGGACGTCGGCGCCTGAAAGGTCAGCGTCGTCGAGCATCTGCTCGGTCATGCCGCGACCGCCCGGGCGCAGCACGCGTTTGCCGAGTCGCGCGAGCAGCCAATGCCCGGGCACGTCCTCGACCTTCCTATTCGCGAGAGGGAGGTCGTTCGGGGACGGATCGACGCTCATGGAGTGCTCCTTATGTTTAGGCTTACCTAATACTAGAATAGGGGCTCCGCATACGGTCGATCAGGGCCATCCGGACATCGGGCGTCGGGACGAAAGGCTCATTCGGCGGCGAAATGCTCCGTCAACTCGCCGACGATCTGCTCCCACAACGGTTCGGGCAGGTCGTGCGCCATGCCGTCGATCATGACCAGACGTGCGTCGGGAACTGATCGTGCGACGGCGCGTGCCCCCGACGGTCGCATCAACTTGTCGTGGGTGCCGTGCAGCACCAGAGTGCGAGCCGTGATCCTCTCGTCGTGCGAGCTGAGCGAACCGGAAGCGAGAATCGCCGCGAACTGTCGAACCACGCCCACCGGGTAATAGCAGCGGTCGAAGTACTCGACGGCGTTCTGGCGCGACTGGTCGAGTGTCGGCGGGTACACGGGTGAGCCGATCGTGCGCCCGATGCCCATCGTGTGCTCGACGATCTCGTCCCGGCCGGAGCCCTTCGGCGGCGGCGACAGCAGCGCAAGGAGCTGTCGCGGACCGGGCGGCGGCAGCAATGCGCGATTGTTACTCGACATCACGACGGTCGCCGACAAGACTCGGTCTGGATGATCGGCCGCCAGGACCTGCGCGACCATTCCGCCCATCGACGCGCCGACGATGTGCGCGCGATCGACCCCGAGGTGATCGAGGACCCGCATCGCGTCCTCGGCGAGGTCTGTCAAGGTGTACGGCGCACCCTTCGCGGGCCGGCCGAGAAAGAACTGAACCAATTTGATCGGAAGCGGCGGACCGTCCACGCGCGCACCGTCGAACTTTCCGGAGAGTCCGCTGTCGCGGTTGTCGAACCGGATCACCCGGTAGCCGGCCGCCGCGATCTTCTCGCAGAAGTCGGAACGCCAGTAGACCATCTGCGCGCCCAGCCCCATCACGAGGAGTACGGCGGGATTGTCGGGGTCGCCGAACTCGTCGTAGAAGAGATCGACGTCCCCGCCCGTGATGATGCCTTCATGCGTAGTCATACAGACATGATCGCGGACTGGGCATGGTCGCCGAACGGGTGGGATCATGGCCCAACCGGTGGGATCATGAACGCATGGAGTACGACCAGGTCATCCGGACGACGTTCGCGGCCCGTGAGTTCACCGACGATCCGGTGACCGATGAGGCCTTGTACGAGGTTCTCGACACCGCGCGCTTCGCGCCGAGCGGCGGGAACCGCCAAGGAGCCCACATCACGATCGTGCGGGACGCCGATGTGAAGCGCCAGATCGCCGAACTGAGCAGACCCGGCGCGCGGCGATACCTCGCGCAGCGAGCCGCGGGGGAGATGCCTTGGAACACAGTGGATCCGACGACTCTCACCGAGAAGGAGATCGCAGCGGCCCGAGGTGTGGGCGCATTCGTCGCTCCGCTCGCCGGCGCGCCCGTGCTCCTGGTGGTCTCCATCGATCTCGCCGTCGTCGCCTCTACTGACAAAGACCTCGACCGCGTCGGAGTCGTCAGCGGTGGATCGATCTACCCGCTGGCGTGGAACATCCTGACCGCCGCGCGTTCGCGTGGCCTCGGCGGAACCTTCACGACCATGGCGACCGCCGAGGAACCCGCAGTCCGGGAACTCCTGAAGATTCCGTCGGGGCACGCAGTCGCTGCAGTGATCCCGCTCGGACGACCTGTTCGACAGCTGACGCGCCTGCGCCGGAACGCCGTCGAGGAGTTCGTCACTCGCGACGTCTACGACGGTGCGCCGTTCACGCTCGCGCCCGAGCGGTGAGCGCGGATGACACGCGCGTCGATGCTTCTCGCCGACTTGGTGGCGGCCGCCGCCGAGGTCTCCTCGACGAGGTCACGAGCCGCGAAGACGCGCACCCTCGCCGAGGTCCTCTCGCTGCTGCGCCCTGACGAGGTCCCCGCGGCCGTCGGGGTGATCCTCGGACGGCCGCGACAGGGTCGCCTGGGCATCGGCTGGCGGACCCTCGCGAACCTCGCCACCGATCCCGCACCCACCGCGACTCTGCGCGTCCGGGACGTCGACGAGGCGTTCAGTGAACTGTCGACCGGTCGAGGCTCGGGATCGGCAGCTCGTCGCTCGGCGACCCTCACCGGACTGATGAGTCGCGCGAGCGCCGAGGAGCAGAACTATCTCGTTCGGGTGATGACCGGTGAGATGAGGACCGGCGCGCTCGAAGGGGTCCTCGTCGACGCCGTCGCCCACGCGGCCGAACTCGACAAGAACACGGTGCGTCGCGCCGTCATGCTCTCGGGCGACCTCGGGGCCACGGCCCGTGCAGCGCTCGAGGGCGACGACCTGACTCTCGTCGACCTCACCCCGGGCGTGCCGGTCCAGCCGATGCTGGCCGGGACCGCCCCGTCACCGGGCGAGGCCGTCTCGACGACCGGCGCGGCATCGGTCGAGTACAAGCTCGACGGGGCCCGGCTACAAGTACATCGTGTGGGAGGCCAGGTGAGCGTCTACACGCGAAGCCTGGCCGACATCACCGACCGGGTTCCCGAAGTCGTCGACGTGGTCGCCGCGTTCGGCGGCGGGGACCTCGTCCTCGACGGCGAGATGCTCGCCGTCGACGAGGCAGGCGCCGCCCGACCGTTCCAGGACACGATGCGCAGCCTCGGACGCGACGGTTCCCGAACGCTCGCAGTCTGGTTCTTCGACATCCTGTACGGGGCGGGCCGCTCCCGAATCGAGGAACCACTCGCCGAACGGCGGACAGTGCTCCGGAATGTCGCAGGCGACCACGCGATTCCGGGAAGGCTCGTCGCCGCCGACGACCCGGATGGCGCGCAGGCGGTGCTAGACGAAGCGCTGGCGGCCGGCCACGAAGGGATCGTCGTCAAAGCCCTCGACTCGCCCTATTCAGCGGGGCGACGAGGTTCGCACTGGATCAAGGTGAAACCCGTCTACACCTACGACCTCGTCGTGCTCGCCGTCGAGGACGGGTCGGGACGTCGGTCGGGACAGCTCTCGAACATCCACCTCGGTGCGCGCGACCCCGACGGGCAGTTCGGGCCCGCCGGCGGCTTCGTGATGGTGGGCAAGACATTCAAAGGGCTCACCGACGACACTCTGAGATGGCAGACCGACTACTTTCCGACGATCGCGGACCGACGCGAGGGGCACGTTCTGCACGTGCGGCCCGAGACCGTCGTGGAAGTCGCGGTCGACGGGGTCCAACGATCCACGCGATATCCGGGTGGCGCAGCGCTCCGGTTCGCGCGGGTCAAGCGGTACCGCACCGGTATCGATGCGAAGCCCGCGCAGGAGGCGGACACCATCGCATCGATCCGCAATCGCCTGCCGCGGCTCTGACACGCGGCCTCAGCGCGAACCGCGCATCCCGAAGTCCTCATCGCGGAACTCGCTCTCGACCCGGGTGTCGGCGTTGTCGTCCTCCCGCCGTCGAAGCTCGACGCGGCGGATCTTGCCGGAGATCGTCTTGGGGAGTTCGAAGAACTCGATACGTCGGACCCGGAGGTACGGAGGCAGGTTGTCGCGCGCATAAGCGAGGATTGCGTGGGCGGTGTCCGGCGTCGGCTCGTGTCCGGGAGCCAGCGCGATGTACGCCTTCGGCACGGCCAGACGCACCTGATCGGGCGCCGGGACGACGGCCGCCTCGGCTACGGCGGGGTGCTCGATCAGGACACTCTCCAACTCGAACGGGCTGACCTTGTAGTCGGACGCCTTGAACACGTCGTCGGTCCTGCCGATGTAGGTGATGTACCCGTCCTCGTCGCGTTCGGCGACGTCTCCGGTGTGGTAGAAGCCGTGGGCCATCGCGAGCGCGTTCCGCTCGTCGTCGCCCTGGTATCCGGTCATCAAGGTCAGCGGGCGGCCTTGCGGGCCTTCGAGATCCAGGCAGATCTCGCCTTCGCCCGGCCCGTCGACCGGCTCGCCGGTCTCCGGCGACACCAGCACGACGGGCACCCCGGGAAGCGGCCGGCCCATCGACCCCGACTTGAGTGGTTGCCCGGGCGAGTTCGCGACGGACGCGGTGCACTCGGTCTGTCCGAAGCCGTCGCGGATCATCAGTCCCCAGTGCTCGTGAACCTTGCTGATCACTTCGGGGTTGAGGGGCTCGCCTGCGCCGATCGCCTCGCGCAGCGACGCGGGGCGTCCCGACGACAGGTCGGCGTTGATCAACATGCGCCACACGGTCGGCGGCGCGCAGAACGTCGAGACGTGCTCGTCGGTGATGCGTCCGAGGAGCGCTGCAGGATCGAAGCGTTCGTAGTTGTAGACGAGGACGGCGGCTTCGGCGAGGAACGGGGCGAAGAAGTTCGACCACGCGTGCTTGGCCCACCCGGGGCTCGAGATGTTGAGGTGGACGTCCCCCGGCTGCAGGCCGAGCCAGTACATCGTGGACAGGTGACCGACCGGGTACGAGACGTGCGTGTGCTCGACGAGTTTCGGCTTGCTGGTGGTGCCCGAGGTGAAATAGAGGAGGACGCGGTCGGTCGAGGCGTTGCCGGGATGGTCGATGACAGGATCGGGCGCAGCCGAGGCAGCGGCGTAATCGGTCCACCCGTCCGCGGACGCACCGATCGCGAAGCGGTGCTCGACTCCGGCGACGTCGGCGAACTTCGGTGCGTCGGCGGCATTGCAGATCGCGCCTCGGGCGCCACCACGTGCTACGCGATCGGCGAGGTCGGCCGGTCCGACAGCGGTCGTCGTCGGCATGATGACGGCGCCGATCTTGATGAGCGCCAACATCGACTCCCAGAGTTCCACCTGGTTGTCGAGCATCACGATGACGCTCTGGCCGCGTTGAACGCCGGATTCCTGCAGCATGGCAGCGACCTGATCGGATCGCCGCGCCAGGTCGTCGAACGTGTACGACGCCCTGGAACCGTCGGCCTCGACGATGATCAACGCGGGGGAGTCGTTTCCGCGCGCATAGGTGTCGAACCAGTCGTGACCGAAATTGAAGTTCGGGCCGACGTCGGGCCACGCGAACTCGGCGGTCGCGGCGTCATAGTCGTCCCGCAGACGGAGGAGGGTATCGCGGGCGGTCCGGAGGCTGTCGGTGGCAGAGATCGTCATGGTTCCGATTGTGCCGGGAGAGTGACCGGAGTCATACCCCTCCGAAGGGGGGTGGAGCGGCTCGGAGACGCGCCGCCAAGCGTGCGAGAACGTAGGGTAGCCTAAATTGATGCTCGATGGCTCACGGTACCCGGCTCATGCCGACCCCAGATCCCTGCGCGTCAGAGTGTTCGGTCGAGGGTTCCTCGCCGGGAGTAGACCCGCCGAACGCGGGTCGTATGTGCGGGTCGACGAGGAGACGACGGCCCGCACCTTGGTGGTCAGGACGATGTGGGGTGCCAACAAGTATTCGATTCCCGCGATGCTTCTGATGATCGGGCATTTCGCCGGTGAGGCGTTGGTCCCGGTAATTATGGGTGTGGCGATCGATCGTGCCGTGCTCACGCATGACGGTGGGCAGTTGGCGCTCTGGTTGATCGTTCTCATCGCCGATTTCGCGCTGCTGTCGTTCACCTGGCGATTCGGTGAGCGAATGGCGATCTACGCATTGCACGTAATCGAGCATCAGTATCGGATGCGCGTCACCGACCGCATGCTCGACCCGGCCGGAACCGACGGCCCGGCACGGCTCCCCGGGACGGCGCTGAGCATCGCGACCTCGGACGTGTCGCGATTGGCGCTGGCCGTGTTCCTCGTGATCTTCCCGGTCGGCGAGATGTTCGCGGTCGTCGTCGCAGGCGTCATCCTCCTGTGGATCTCGTGGCCGTTGGGGCTCGCAGTACTCGTCGGCGCACCAGTGATGTTCTGGCTGCTCGATCGGGCGGGTGCACCGCTGCGAGCACGAACAGCCGAACAGCAAGAGTTCGTCGGGGCCGCGGCCGGAACAGCTGCAGATCTCGTGGCCGGGTTCCGGGTCCTGAAAGGGCTTGGTGCGGATCGGCCCGCTGCGCGGCGGTATCGGCACGCCAGCAGGCAGGCGCGGGACTCCGCGATCGCCGCGATGCGGAGCGAGGGCGTGTATGTCGCTCTGCTGCAGACCGTGTCATCGCTGTTCGTCGTCGCAGTCGGCGCCGCAGCCGGGGTCATGGCCGTCAACGGCGCGATGGGACTCGGCGCGCTGATCACCGTGGTCGGCCTCACCCAGTTCATGATCGGGCCGCTCAACGCGATAAGCACCAACTTCGGAGCGGTGTGGAACGGAGCGGTCCCCAGCGCCGACCGCGTGCTGTCGGTCCTGCAGGCGGGGCCCGGATCGCATTCGGGCGACGTCGACGCGGCCGACGGTCCACTCGTGATCACCGGACTGCCCGATCCGACCGGTGCACGATCGGACCTGTCCATTCCGCCCCGCGGAGTCACCGTGATCTCGACCGACCACGCCACTACTCGCCGCCTCACCGCGGTGCTCTCGAGAGAGAGTTCCATCGACGGCGTCCACATCCGGATCGGGGACACCCACCATGCGTCGCTCGACGAGGCTGCCGGACGACAGGTGGTCCGCGTGGTGCCCCACACTCCGCACTTGTTCGAAGGGTCGGTGCTCGAGAACATCGAGGCCGTCGCAGACTCCGGCGGCGATCGCGTGTCCCGTGCGGTGTTTGCGGCAGTCTGCGACGACGTCGCCCAGGTTCTGCCCGACGGACTCGACAGTCCGGTCGGCGAGGCCGGGAGAATGCTGTCGGGTGGGCAGCGGCAGCGAGTCGGGCTCGCTCGCGCCCTCGCCGCAGAGTCGGCGTTCCTGGTCTTGACCGATCCGACGACGGCCGTCGACTCGATGACGGAGGCGCGCGTCGTCGAGCGCGTGCAGCGGATGCGCGCCGACGCGGCGACGGTCGTGTTCACGCACTCGCCGTCGTGGGCGGCGGTCGCCGACACCGTGATCAGACTGGACCCGCTCGCCGAGCCTGCGTTGGAGGCGGTGAAATGAGCATCGCCGATTCGTCACCCCGGTCCGCTCTGGCCGTCGCCGACTGGCGACGAACGTCCCGTCATCTCGTCACACGGCTACGACAACGCAGACTCCCGCTCCTCGCGGTGCTCGTCACGATGGCAGGCGCAGGCGCGTTCGGTCTGGTGACCCCTCGACTCCTCGGGTCGGTGGTCGACCTGGTCGCCCACGGCGGCGACACCGCCGAAGTCCTCAGTCGCGTCGGTTGGATGGCCGCCGCCGCGATCGCGGCAGCGGTGTGCGCAGGTCTCGGCATCGCGACCGCTGCCTCGGTGTTCGAATCGGTCCTGGCGGCATTGCGCGAGGACATGATCGAGAAAGTCCTGGGTCTGCCGATCGCGCGTGTCGAAGAAGTCGGCAGCGGCGACGTTCTGTCGCGCGCGACAGATGACGTCGACAAGGTGGGCGAAGCCATCGGCAAAGCTCTGCCCTCGGTTCTGATGTCCGGTGCAGGAGTGGTTGTCACGGTGATCGGACTGGCCGCGCTCGACTGGCGGTTCCTGCTTGTCGTCGTCGCAATCCTGCCGATCTATCTCACGACCGGCCGGACCTATCTGCGGCTGGCTCCGCCGGTGTACGCACAGGAGCGGGTCGCCGCAGCCGATCGGGCGCACCACGTTCTGGGGCCGGTCCAGGGGCTGCCGACCGTCCGCGCCTTCGATCTGGGCGCACGGTTGAGCGTGCGTATCGATGCCAACTCGTGGGCGGTGGTCGCCCGGTCGATGGAGGCAGCGGTCCTGAGATCACGTCTGTTCGGGCGGTTGAACCTGGCCGAACTGATCGGCATGTCCGTCATCCTTGCGGTCGGGTTCGTCCTCGTCGGCGACGGTTCACTCACCGTCGGCGCTACCACTGCGGCGATGCTGTTCTTCCTGGCGATGTTCGAGCCGATCGGACGACTCATGTACGTGCTCGACGACCTGCAGTCCGGTGCCGCAGCTCTCGGCCGCATCGTCGGCGTGCTCGACGAGACGACTCCGACGTCGGCCGACGCGACCTCTGATGACGACGGATCCGGGCTCGTCGCCGAGCGGATCGAGTTCGGCTACACCGCCGGGCACCCGATCCTCGACGACGTGTCGGTCACGATCCGGCCGCAGGAGCACGTCGCACTCGTCGGCGTGTCCGGAGCGGGGAAGAGCACGCTCGCGGCTGTGCTCGCAGGCATCCATCCGCCGACCGCGGGCACCGTCCGGCTCGGCGGCGTCGAAGTGGCGACCATGCGCGATGCGGCACGTGCGCACCGCATCGCGCTCCTGACCCAGGAAGTCCACGTCTTTACGGGCACGCTCCGCGACGACCTCCTTCTCGGTGATCCCGACGCGGACGACGAACGCGTGTGGCAGGCGCTGGAGAAGTCGGGGGCCGCCGACTGGGTCCGAACCCTCGACGACGGGCTGGGCACCGTAGTCGGCGCCCACGGCCACGAGATCGACTCGATGACCCAGCAGCAGTTGGCACTCGCTCGGATCGACCTCCTCGACGCCGACCTCGTGATCGTCGACGAGGCGACCGCGGATGCGGGAAGCGCGGGTGCCGGACGGCTGGAAGAGGCTGCGGCCACCGTGCTCGCGGGTCGGTCCGCGTTGATCATCGCGCATCGACTCAGCCAGGCCGCGGCGGCGGACCGGATCCTTCACCTCGACTCGGGTCGGGTCGTCGAGAGTGGAAGCCACGACGAGTTGGTCGCGGCCGGCGGCGGCTACAGCGAGATCTGGGCGGCGTGGATGCGCGGTCGCGACGAACTGTGAGCCCGGCTGTGCCAGGCTGGGTGAATGGACCCGACTCTCGCTGACGTCATGCCGTCCGTTGCAGCGGCGTTCGGCATCGACGGACCGAATCCGCTCGCCCTGGGATCGGAGAGGGACGTGGTGGTCCTGCTCGTCGACGGGTTGGGCAGCGAACTCGTCGCACGGTCGGCAGACGACGCTCCGACGCTGGCCGCCCACATCCGGGCGACACTGCGCGCGGGATTCCCGGCCACCACGGCGACGAGCCTGACGAGTCTCGCCGTGGGTGCGCCGTGCGCGGTGCATGGAGTGATCGGATACTCGTTCGCCGTCCGCAATCCGGAGACACGTAGCCCGCGGACGCTCAATGCGTTGCGGTGGCGGTTCGACACCGCAGACGGACCGGACGCCCGCGACGGAGCCGAACCCGAATCGGTACAGCCCGTGACCAGCGTTCTGCAGCGTCTCGCGGCGTCCGAGGTGGACGTGCACTACGTCGTACCGGGGTATCAGGCGAGATCCGGGCTCACTCGTGCGGCGTTCCGCGCCACGGGCGTCGTCCACGAGGCCGCCGACCTCGACGAAGTGCGCGATGGGATCCTCGCCGTCGCACGCGGGTCGAGTCGCCGATCCGCGCATCGTCGCTTCGCTTACGCGTACTACCCAGGACTCGATATGGCCGGGCATCTGCACGGGCCCGAGAGTCCCGAGTGGCACGACGAGCTTCGCGCCGTCGACGCGATGGTCGCCGACTTGTTCAGCGAGCTGCCGCCGACGTGCACGCTGCTCGTCACCGGCGATCACGGAATGATCAGTGCGGGTGTCCGAGTGGACCTCGACGCAACGCCCGACCTGCACCGGGGTGTGCGGACGATCGCGGGGGAGGCGCGTGTGCGTCATGTGTATCTCGATGCGCCGACCGCCCGTGCCGACATCGTCGACACCTGGACCGGGGTCGTGGGCGATCACGCCCGTATCGCCACCCGCGAGCAGGCGTTCGACGAACGCTGGTTCGGTCCGCAGACGCCGGGACCCGGCGTCGCCGAACGGATCGGCGACGTCATCGCGGTCGCGCAGAACGACTCCGTCCTCATCCGCCCCGAATCCGAGCCGATGGAGTCGGCGATGATCGGCCACCACGGGGCGTGGACCGCCGATGAGCAGTTCGTTCCGCTCGTGGTGAACCGGTGAATCGCGCCGCGGTCGCGGCGACGGCGTTCGCGTTCCTCATCGCCATGGTCGGTACCACGATCCCGACCGCGCTGTACCCGATCTACGCCGACGACCTCGGGTTCTCGTCGTTGACGGTGACCGTCCTGTTCGCCGTGTACGCGTGCGGCGTGTTCGTGGCACTCCTCCTGTTCGGAACGCTGTCCGATCAGATCGGGCGACGACCAGTGCTCGTCGCGTCTCTGGCCTTCGCGATCGTCAGCGCGGCGGTGTTTCTGGCGCCGGCGAGTCTGACGACCCTCGTCTCGGGGCGTGTCCTCTCCGGAGTGAGCGCGGGCTTGATGACGGGCGCCGGCACGGCGGCGATCGTCGACCTGTTCCCGAGCGAGCGTCGTGCGAGGGCAGGCGCGTTGGCCGTCGCCGCCAATTCCGGCGGCCTCGGGATCGGCAACTTGATGGGCGGCGTGATCGCGGACGTCAGTTCGTCGCCGCTCGTCGTCCCATTCGTCGCGCACCTCGTTCTCGCCGCGCTCGCGCTCGTCGGAATGCACCGGTACGGACAGGCTCCCGGTCCGCGGCGCGGGTGGCGGCTCCGGATCCAGCGGCTGCGCGTGCCAACCGAGATCCGCGGGGCGTTCACCCGGGGGAGCCTGGCCGCGGGCGCAGGCTTCGCGTCGAGCGGGGTGCTCACTGCGGTGACCGGACTCTTCCTCGCGAACGACCTCGATCTGCACGCGCACTGGCTGACGGGCTTCGTCGTGTTCCTGGTGTTCGCCTCGGTGGCGTCCGGACAACTGCTGGCGCGGCGGATCCCGCAGCGGACGGCGTTGCCTGCAGCCTGCGCAGGCATGGTCGTCGCCTCCGGTTTTCTGGCGTGGGCGTTGGCCGGGCCTGCGCTCGGACCGCTGATCGTGTCGGCCGTCTGTGTGGGGGTGTCCTGTGGTGTGTCCATGAACGTCGCGTTGGCGACGACTGTCGAACTGGTTCCGACGGCGTTCCGCGGTGGTGTCTCGTCAGCGTTCTTCACGGTCATCTACATCATGCTGGCGTTCCCCGCGATCGGTGTCGGAGTCGCGGCGGACTCGCTCGGCCTCCGTGACGCGGGCCTGATCTTCGCCGGACTCGTCGCGGTGCTCGCCGGGGCCGTGGGTCTCGCAGAGTATTCGCATTCTCGCGTTCGGCGCTGAGCCTCTTCAGGCTGGGACGAACATCAGGTTGCGACGAACCGGCCGAGTCGAGTCTCCAACGGTCCCTGGAGCGTCGAGAGCACCAGGCAGATCGCCCAGTAGTAGACGGCGGCCGTCACGTATAGGGCCAAGAACTCGAAGGTGGGAGCCGCCGCGATCTGAGCGACTCGCAACAACTCGGTCACCAGGATCGTCGACGCCAGAGACGTGTCCTTGACCAACGAGATCAACGTGTTCGACAAACCGGGAACCGCGATGCGAGCCGCCTGCGGAAGCACGATGAAACGCATCGTCGATCGGTAGTTCATCCCGACGGTGAGCGCAGCCTCGGTCTGGCCCTTCGGCACCGACATGATGGCGCCGCGGATGACCTCGGCCGCATAGCCGCCGACGTTCAATGAGAACGCGACGACGGCAGCCGGGAACGGCGGCACCTTGAGCCCGAGCTCGGGAAGCGCATAGAAGATGATGAACAACTGCACCAGCAGCGGCGTTCCGCGCACCACTGAGATGTAGGCCCGAGCCGCCCACGCGGCCAGTCGGTTGTCGGCGATGCGAGCCAGTGCGACGACGATCGCGATCGCCAGACCGACGGCGAAACTGATCGCGGCCAACGGGATCGTCGTCGTGACCGTCGCCTTCGCCATCGGCCACAGGTTGTCGCTCACGAGTTCCCACGTCGATCGCGGTTGCGCGGGCGTTGCGCCCGAACCGCTGGCGTCGGCTTCCAGATACTTCTGCGAGATCCGCGTCAGCGTACCGTCGGCGCGCAACTCGTCGATCGCGCCGTCGATATCGTCGACGAGCGGGTCGTCTTTGCGTAACGCGAACGCTTGCTCGCTCTTGCTCCCGGTGTTCCCGGCGATCTTGACGGACTTGTCGCCGGTCTCGGCGAGATAGGCGTACACCGCGATGCTGTCGTTGACGGTCGCGTCGACGCGACCCTGCTTGAGCAGAGTGATCGCCTGGGTGAAGCCTTCGACCGTCTGAACTCGGGCACCGGCCTCCCGGGCGACGTCTGTCCAGTTGGCGGTAGCCGTCTGCGCGGACGTCCGGCCGGCGAGATCGTCGAGGGACGTGATCGTGTCGTCGTCGGCTCGCGTCACGATCACGCCTTCGCCGACCGCGTACGGCGTCGACATCGAATACTCGGCTTCTCGTTCGGGTGTGGTCGTCACCTGGTTCGCGACCACGTCGAACCTGCCTGCACCGAGTGCCGCGAAGATCGAATCCCACGGCGCCTCGACGAACTCAGCGCGTTTGCCGAGTTTGTCAGCGACGGCGTTCGCCACGTCGACGTCGTATCCGACGAGTTCGCCGTTGCTCTGATCGTGGTAACTGAACGGACTGTAGGTGCCTTCGGTGCCGAACCTGATCACATCCGAGTCGGACGAACCGCTGGCTGAACACGCCGACGTCAGCGCGAGAACCGCGAAGAGCACAGCCAGAAGCGGCGCGATGGCGCGCATGCGGGACGTCATAGAGCAAGTAAACCCGCGGGTGGTGCCGGAACCGGGGAGGTGCGACACGCGCGGTTCGTCGACTGTGCCAGGCGTGCGCCTCTCCGGACCCCGGAGCCGAGCTCCGTGGAACACTGGAGTCATGTCGCATGCCGCTCCACACCGTCTCAGGACAGCGACCGTGATCACCGTGTCCGACCGCTGCTCGACCGGTGCCGCGGTCGACCGGTCCGGCCCGCTGGTCGTCGATCAACTGGCAGACTCAGGATGGGACGCGGACGTGACGGTGGTGCCCGACGAGATCGCCGACATCGCGGAAGCGATCCGTACGGCCGTCGACGCAGGCTCGCGGCTGGTGGTGACGACCGGAGGCACCGGCATCGCTGCCCGCGATGTGACGCCGGAGGCCACGTCGCCGCTCTTGGAACGTGAACTGCCGGGCATCGCAGACGCGGTGCGAGCCGTCGGTGTGGCGAGCCTTCCTCAGGCCATGCTCTCGCGTGGTGTCGCAGGCGTCGTCGGACAGTCGCTGGTGGTGAACCTGGCGGGTTCGACCGGAGCGGTCCGCGACGGCGTCCCGGTGATCCTGCAGATCGCCGACCACGTCGTCTCTCAGCTGGATGGAGGCGACCACGAATGATCGTGTCCGCGTCGTTGAGCGACGAGCCGTTGGACGTCGCCGCACACCTGGACGCCGTCGCGTCCCCGAGCGTCGGCGCCACTGCATTGTTCGTCGGGACCGTTCGAGACAACGATCCCGACGCCGCAGGCAGCGTCGTCCTGCTGGAATACAGTGCACACCCCGACGCGGCCGAGATCCTGGCGCGGATCGCCGAATCGGTCGACACGCCGGAGGTGCGGGTCGCGGTGAGTCATCGCGTCGGTGACCTCAATGTCGGTGGCGTGGCGATCGTGTGCGCGGTGTCGTCGGTGCACCGTGCCCAGGCGTACGAGGTGAATCGGGAATTGGTGGAGCGAGTCAAAGCCGAACTGCCCGTGTGGAAGAAGCAGGTCGAGTCCGACGGCACGTCCGCGTGGGTCGGCTTGGGAGGTCTGACATGAGTGCGCAGCTCGTCGATCGATTCGGCCGCGTGCACCGCGATCTGCGGATCTCGTTGACCGACAAGTGCAATTTGAGGTGCACGTACTGCATGCCTGCCGAAGGCGTGCCGTGGATCGCGAAACAGAACCTGTTGACTACCGACGAGATCGAACGGGTCGGTCGCGTGTTCGCGAGTCTGGGCATCGACGAGGCTCGGCTGACCGGCGGTGAGCCGCTGCTGCGTCCGGACGCGGTGGACGTGGTGCGTCGCCTCGCGGCGCTGCCGACCGGCGGTGGGCAGACAGACGGGGGGCCGACGGACCGGGGGCGGATGCGCGTGTCGATGACCACGAACGCACTCGGTCTGGCCGGCGTGATGGACGATCTCGTCGACGCAGGTCTGGAACGCCTCAACATCAGCATCGACACGCTCGACCCGGAACGGTTTCACGCGCTGACGCGCCGTGACCGCCTCGACGATGTGCTCGCGGGGATCCGCGCAGCGCAGCGCTCCGGACTGCGTCCGCTGAAGCTGAACACGGTCGCGATGCGCGGGGTCAACGACGACGAGTTCGTGGATCTCGTGCGGTTCGCCCGCGAGCACGACGCGCAGTTGCGGTTCATCGAGCAGATGCCGTTGGACGCCGGGCACATCTGGTCGCGAGCGGAGATGGTCGACGGGCGGGAGATCCTGGACCGACTGGCTGAGGAGTTCACTCTCGAACCACTCGGGGAACGCGGCTCGGATCCCGCGGAAGTGTTCCGGGTCGACGGCGGCTCGACGACGGTCGGGGTGATCGCCTCCGTGACGGCCCCGTTCTGCGGGTCATGTGACCGTGTCCGGATCACTGCGGACGGACAACTGCGCAACTGCCTGTTCGCGCGCGACGAATCCGACCTTCTCGGCTTGTTGCGGTCGGGCGGCTCGGACGCCGACCTCGCCGCGATGATCCGGCGGTCTATCGGGGACAAGCGCGAGGGGCACGGAATCGACGGGCCCAACTTCCTCCAGCCCGACCGACCGATGTCGGCCATCGGCGGGTGAGGGGGTCTCGACCAGCGGCAGGGGTCTCGACTCCGCTCGACCGGCGGTTAGGGGCTCGACCGGCGGTTGGGGGCTCGACCAGAGGTGGGGGTCTCGACCGGCAGGGAGGTCAGCCGCCGGCGAACGGGGGGAGGACGTCGACGGTCGAGGAGTCGGCGGCGACCGCGGTGTCGTCGGTGCGCACTCCGTCGACCATCAACGAGCAGCGGCCGAGCACGGCGGCGAACTCGGGGCCGTGCTCGTCGGCCAGCGCGGCACGGAGGGCAGCGAGCGACAGCGGGCCGTCGAACTCCTGGTCGCGACGCCCGGCCGCGTCGGCTGCTCCGGCGAAGTAGCGGATCTTCATTCGGCGCGTTCCTGGACGAGGCGGGCGATGATGGCTTGTGCCTCGTCGACCGACATTCCGTCGGCGACGGCGAGGCCGACTAGATAGGTCGTGATCGGCCCGGCGGGACGGGCCACACCGTGCGCGACGTCGCGAGTCAGATCGAGGAGTGTGCGCAGCGGGACGTCGACGTCGCCGAGGCCGAGGGCAGGGGCGAGGTCGGCGATCCAGCTGTCGAGGTTCGGCACGGGTCTGTCGGTCATCGGTCGCTGTCCTTCGTTCGGTGCGGATGGGCGTGCGGGTCGGGGGTCTCGAAGGCCACTAGGTCCTCGGGAGTGTCGATGTCGATGCCTGCGTCGTCGGGATCGTCGACGGTCCTCAGCCGGAGCTCGTCCAGGAGTCGTCGCATCGATGCGCCCGCCGGGGCGGGCAGTGCGGCGACGGCACGGCGGAGGGCGGACGTCCGATATCGCCCGGCGAGCCACTGGACGTGTCCGCTGCGGTCGACGAGAACGACGCCGTCGTCGGGTCCGATCTCCTCGGCCGTCAGACGCGCGACGATCCGCTCGGCGCGCGGCAGGTCGCAGGCGAGCAGCCAGGTCTCGTTGACATCGCCGAGAGCGTCCAATGCGGCGGCGATCGCTGCGACGGGACCGCCGAACGGCGGATCCTCGCGGACCACGTGGACGCCGGGCCGCTGGATGCTCGCCGGACCGACGGCGATGATCGGCGCGCATCCGTCGAGGGCGGCGTACACGTGATCGACGAGTGGCCGGCCGCCGACGTTCACGGCAGCCTTGTCGACGCCGCCGAGTCGGGAGCCGCGGCCGCCCGCGAGGACGATCGCCGCGGTCATCGCACCCAGTCTCCGCTCTTGCCCCCGGTCTTCCGGGTGAGCTGGATCTGCTCGACGGTGACGGACTTGTCCAGGCCCTTCACCATGTCGACCACCGACAATGCGGCCACCGACACTGCGGTGAGCGCTTCCATCTCCACGCCCGTCCGGTCCGCGGTCCGGACAGTCGCCTCGATCGCGACGCCGTCGTCGGTGATCTCGAGGTCGACGACGGCTCCGTGCACCCCGATCACGTGGGCCAAGGGCAGGAGTTCGGGGGTGCGTTTGGCGGCGGCGATGCCCGCGATGCGTGCGACGGCGAGGACATCGCCCTTGGGCGCGGTCCCGTCGCGCAGCGCGGCGACGATCTCCGAGTTGCACCGGACGAAACCGGTCGCCGTCGCGCTGCGCACCGTCGGCTTCTTCTCCGTGACGTCGACCATGCGGGCCGCGCCCGCGCTGTCGAGATGAGTGAACGGTTGATCTGTACTCATGACAGCACCATCACTTCGACGGCGTCGCCTTCGCTGACGTGGTCGACTTCGGCTGGGACGACGGCGAGCGCGTGTGCGAGGGCCAGAGAGGTCACCAGGTGCGACCCGCTGCCGCCGGAGGTCGCGGGGCGGACGGTGTCGTCGTCGATCACGGCGGGCAAAAACTGTGCGCGGCCGGCGGGGCACCGCCATCCGGTCGCCGCGGTCCGGATCACGCGTGGCCGGTCGATGTCGGTGCGACCGGCCATCGCGAGCAGCGCGGGCCGAACGAACGCCTCGAACCCGGCGGCGACGCCGACCGGATTGCCGGGCAGACCGAAGACGAGACGACCGGATGCGTCGGTTCCGAAGCCTTGCGGCTTGCCCGGCTGCATCGCGACCGGTCCGAACGTGACGGTCCCGGTGCCGTCGAGGACGGCTTTGACGACGTCGAATGCGCCGACGCTCGCCCCGCCGGACAGGACGATCACGTCGGCGTCCACGTCGGCGAGCAGCGCCCTCAGTGCAGCCTCGTCGTCGGCGACGGTCGCGACGGTCACGACGTCGGCGCCTGCGGCGCGAACCGCTGCAGCGAGAAGGACCGAGTTCGACTCGGGGATCTGCCCGCGGGCGGGTTCGCCTGCGGGGTCGATGAGTTCGGATCCGGTCGAGATCACAGCGACTCGTGGCGCCCGGTGCACCGACACCCGAGTGTGTCCGGCGGACGCGATAGAGGACAGCTGCCACGGTCCGAGGATCTGACCCGCGGTCACTGCGACGACGCCAGCGGCGGAGTCCTCGCCTGCTCGACGGACGTGGGCGCCCGACGTCGGCTCTCTCGTGATCGTGATGGCGGCAGGAACCTCGGCGGTGATCACGGTGCCGAGATCGGTGTGTTCGAGGGGAACCACGGTGTCCGCGTCGGACGGAACCGGCGCGCCCGTCATGATGCGGGCGGCTTCGCCGACACCGATCGAGGGATCGAGTCCGGACCCGGCGGGCACGTCGGCGACCACGCGCAGGACTGCACCCTGCGCCGCGTCGGCGGCGCGCACTGCGTATCCGTCCATGCCCGAATTGTCGAACAGTGGGGTCGGCCAGCGGGAGGCGACGTCGGCGGCGAGGACGCGTCCTTCAGCGTCGGCGAGAGACATCGTCACGACCGGAGTCGGCGTCGTCTCCGCGAGTACTCGGGCGCGGTGTTCGGCGACCGTGATCACAAAGTGCTCCTTTCCGCCCATGCGGCGTAACCGCCGAGCAGGACGCGTACGTCGGTGTCGGGGTGTTGTGCGGCGAGCGCATGTGCTGCGGCACGGGAACGCGGGCCGAGTTGGCAGTACACGACCGTGACCTCGCCGACTGGGACCGACGCGGCGTCGGCGAGTACCTCGTCGAGGGGCACGTGCTGAGCGCCGGGCAGTGATCCTCTCGCGACCTCGTCGGTATTGCGGACATCAAGAAGTGTTGCACGCGTGATCGTCTCGGAATCGTCGACGCGGACGCGTCCGATCTGGGCACCTGCCGCTGCCGGGCCGATCGGAACCTCGTCGATGCGGGCGCCGAGAGCATCCAGGACGAGCATCCGGTTCAGGAGGGGCTCGCCCACCCCGCAGATCAGTTTGACGGCCTCGGTGACGAGGATGCCGCCGAGCTGACCGCACAGTGCGCCGAGAACGCCTGCCTCGGCGCAGTTCGGCACTTCGCCGGCGGGCGGCGGGGCCGGAAACACGTCACGCAGGGTGATCGGAGCGCCCGCCGGAGGCGCCGACCAGAAGACTGTCGCTTGGGCGTCGAATCGAAGAACCGAACCCCAGACGAGGGGGAGGCCGACCTCGGCGCACGCGTCGGCGACGGCGTAGCGGGTGTCGAAACTGTCGCTGCCGTCGATCACCAGGTCGTACGGTGCGAACAGTTCTGCGGCGTTGTCTGCGGTCAGGCGCAGACGGTGCTCGATCACCTGTGTTCGCGGTGACAGGGTGCGAACGCGTTCGGCGGCGACGGTGGCCTTCGGTCGGCCGACGTCGTCGACACCGAAGACGATCTGACGTTGCAGGTTGGACGTGTCGACGTCGTCGTCGTCGACGATGCCGACGACACCGACGCCGGCGGAGGCCAGGTACAGCAGGACTGGTGAGCCGAGACCTCCCGCGCCGATCACGCACACCTTCGCGTTCGCCAGCCTGCGTTGGCCCGCATCGCCGATCTCGGGAAGACGGATCTGTCGTGCCGCCCGCAGTCGTTCGTCGTCGGGGATCGACGGCGCGGGTTCCACCAGGGGAGGGATGGGCATGAGTCCAGGCTATCCCGGTCTCGGAGTGCGTGGTCCGGTGATTCGCCCTGGGCCGATTCCGGTGGCGGAGGACAGGTGGGAACGGTGGAACTCACTACGATTGTCAAAGAAGTCCGGATGATTCCGGTTCCGCAGATGCGGTGATAATCTCCTCGTTGTGACTGAATTGCGGATCAGCCGTGCTGCGCAGCTTCTCGGCGTCAGTGACGACACGCTGCGGCGCTGGATCGACGCGGGCAAGCTCGACTCGTATCCCGACGCTGCCGGGCGCGCTGTCGTGGACGGCGCGGCTCTGGCTCGCTTCCTGTCTGACGAGGCGACCGAACACGACGATCCTGTCGATCGCGCGTCGAGTGCACGCAATCGATTCGTCGGCATCGTGACGGGTGTCCTGAGCGACCCGGTGATGTCGCAGGTCGAGATGCAGTGCGGACCGCATCGCGTCGTCTCGCTGATGTCGACGGAGGCGGTTCGCGAGCTCGGCCTCGAAATCGGATCGCTCGCCACCGCAAGCGTCAAGGCCACGACGGTGATCGTGGAGACACCGTCCGACACGGAAGGCTGAGATGACGAGCCGGAAGCGAAGCACCGCGCCACTGTTCGCTGTGCTGATGGCGGTGGCCGCGCTCGTGCTCACCGCGTGCGGCGGATCGAACGACGACGATGCGTCGGGGAAGATCACGATCTTCGCCGCCGCGTCGCTGCAAGGGTCGTTCGACGATCTCGCGAAGGCGTTCACCGACGCGGAGCCCGACTACCAGGTGGCGCCGATCGTCTACGACGGATCGCAGGCGCTCGCCAAGCAGATCGTCGAAGGCGCCGACGTCGACGTCATCGCATTCGCGAACGAGTCGAGCCTGAGTCCGGTCACCGAGGCAGGCTTGAGCGGGACGGGCGACGTCTTTGCGACCAACACTCTTCAGATCGCCGTGCCACCGGGCAACCCGAAGCGCATCAGGACACTCGGCGACCTCGCGAGATCCGACGTCACCACGGTGCTGTGCGCTCCGGAGGTGCCGTGCGGATCGGCGTCGCAGAAACTGTTGGCGGCGGTGGATGTGAGCGTCACGCCGGTCAGCCAGGAGACCAACGTGACGAGCGTGGTCACCCGTGTCGCGAACGGTGAGGCCGATGCCGGTCTGGTGTATGCGACCGACGTCGCGGCTTCCGACGGCAGACTCGAGGGGATCACTCCGCCGAATGCCGGGGACGCAGTCAACCGGTACCCGATCGCCGTCCCCGAGGATGCGCCGTCGCCCGAGGCCGCGGAGGCGTTCCGGGATTTCGTTCTCTCTGCAGCTGGTCAGAAGATTCTGCGGCAGTACGGATTCGGCCCAGCGTGAGCCTGCCGCGGTTCCTTTACCTTCCTGCAGCCGTCGGCTTCGCGCTGCTGCTGCTGCCGATCGTCGGGCTGATCTCCCGCGTCCGGTGGAACACTCTCGGCGACGACCTCTTCTCCTCGGCCTCGATGACCGCGCTCGGACTGTCGGTGTCGACCGCAGCGTGCGCGACGCTCGTGTGCATGATCGTCGGACTCCCGATGGCCTTGCTCGTCGGACGCGCCGGTCGCCGGATGGCCGCGGTGATGCGGACTCTGGTGCTCATCCCGCTCGTTCTTCCGCCGATGGTCGGCGGCCTTGCCCTGCTGTCGCTGCTCGGACGCTCGGGACTGATCGGCGAGCCGATCTTCGCGTGGAGTGGATTCAGCCTGCCGTACACGACGGGAGCCGTCGTCGTCGCCCAGGCCTTCGTCGCGTTGCCCTTCTTCGTCATCACCGTCGAAGGCGCCCTCCGAACGTCGGGGGTCTCGCACGAGCAGATCGCGTCGACTCTCGGCGCCGGCCGGTGGCGAGTCCTGACCCGGATCACTCTGCCGCTCGTGATGCCGGGCCTCGTGGCGGGCACGGTCCTCGCCTTCGCTCGCGCGCTGGGGGAGTTCGGTGCGACGGCGTTGTTCGCGGGCAACGCGCCAGGGGTCACGCGAACCATGCCGCTGGCCATCTACACCGCGTTCAACGGCGTCGGCGTCACACAGGACTCCGCGGTAGCGCTGTCGCTTCTGCTGTTGGTCAGCGCAGCCGTCATCGTGTGCGGTCTGCGATCGTGGCGTGAGGACGCGGTCCGATGACACAGACGCAGCAGGCGAGGCTGGCAAGGAGGGGTGAGATCAGGAGCGACCCGACTCGGATTCACAGAGGTGGCAGGCTGAGCGCCGACGTCACCGTTGCCCGTGCGGAGTTCGATGTCACGGCGCGGTTCGACGTCGACGCAGGCGGTTGTGTCGCGCTTCTGGGACCCAATGGATCGGGAAAGTCGACGGTTCTGGCCGCACTCGCCGGACTGGTGCGGCTGCGGGCGGGGACGGTGGCCGTCGACGGCGAGACGATTGACGAGACGGGCGGTGTCCGACTGCCGCCGGAAGCGAGGCGGATCGCGCTACTGGACCAACGTGCTCGACTGTTCCCGCATCTGACGATCGAACGGAACATCGCGTTCGGTCCGCGCGCTCGCGGCCTCGATCGCGGTCGCGTCCGCGCGAGCGTCGCCGACTGGCTCGATCGGATCGGGCTCACCGACCGCGCACAGGCCAAACCGCACGAACTGTCCGGCGGCCAGCAGCAACGCGTGGCGATCGCCCGCGCATTCGCATCGCAGCCGCGCGTTCTGCTGCTCGACGAACCGTTCGCCGCTCTCGACGCGGAGAGCGCACCCATCGTCCGGCGGATCCTGTCCGACGAACTCGCCTGCACGGGGACCACTTCAGTCTTGGTGACACACGAGATGTCCGATGCGTGGCAGTGGGCTGACACGTGTCTGGTGATGAATCGTGGGACCGTCGTCGAGACCGGCACGCCGTCGGATCTCGCGGTGCGTCCCCGAGGCACGTTCACGGCTGCGCTCGCCGGTTTCGACGTCGTCCGCGGGCGGTGGCGCGCGGGAGGACTCGGCAAAACGGGGGGACTGGAGGTCGAGAACGCGCTGTTATCCGGTGTATCGGACGGGGACCTGCACGGCGGGAACCTGCACGGTGGGGACCTGCATGACGGGGATCGGGCGATCGGCATCGTCGCACCGCGCGACGTCGTTCTCGAAGCGGCGTCCGCCGACCACGGGCTCGACGGCGGGGCCGATGTCCTGACGTCGGTCTCGGTGCAGGCAGGCGTGGTGCGCGTCGGGATCGGCTCGGGGCTGCACGCCGAACTGCCGATCGACGAAGCGCTTCGGGTCGGCGACGGCTCGTTGCCCCGTACCGGCGACCGCTACCGCCTGACTCCACGGCGGATGCGCGTGGTGGGAGCCGGCGACAGGTTCTGACGGTCGACAGGCAGGCAGCCGATCGCCTGTCATCTGAGGCGTCAGGTGATGTGGCACAGGCTAGGCTGGCGGTGTGGGACGGATTACTGCGCGTTGGCCGATAACCAAGGTCTCGGTCGCTGAGAGCAGCGCTGCCCGTGTCGACGTTCTCGCGGTGGAAGAGCCGCTGGAGATCCGCGTCGCCGGACAGCCGCTGGTCGTCACCATGCGCACTCCGAGGCACGATGTCGAGCTCGCCGCAGGTTTCCTCGTCTCCGAGGGGATCATCGCGAACAGCGAACAGTTCCGCGGCGCGATCCACTGCGGCGGGCCGGGCGGCGGAGGCGGCGAGAACACCTACAACGTCCTCGACGTGTCCCTCACACCCGGCGTGCGACTTCCGGGACGCGAGCACGCGCGGTCGTTCTATGCGACGAGTTCGTGCGGGGTGTGCGGCAAGGCGAGCATCGACGCCGTGCACACCGTGTCGTCGTACGCGTTGACCGGCGACAGCACGATCGTGGACGCGGCGCAGGTCGCGGAGCTCCCCGAGAAACTACGGGCCGCGCAAGCGGTCTTCGACAAGACTGGCGGCCTGCACGCCGCCGGACTGTTCGACGCGCAGACCGGCGAACTGCTCGTTCTGCGCGAGGACGTCGGACGCCACAACGCCGTCGACAAAGTCATCGGTTGGGCCCTGCTCGAGGACCGGGTCCCGCTGCGCGGCACCGTGCTCCAGGTATCCGGTCGGGCGAGTTTCGAGCTCGTCCAGAAGGCCGTCATGGCGGGGATTCCGGTGCTCACCGCGGTGTCGGCCCCGTCGTCGCTCGCCGTGCAACTCGCCCGCGACTCGGGACTGACCTTGGTCGGGTTCCTGCGTGGGCAGACCATGAACGTCTACACGCATCCGCACCGCATCGACAATCCGCTGGAACCGCTAGAGGAACGTGTGAGGGCCTGACATGACCGACCTCGAGAATCCGACCACCACGCCGACTCCGGCACCGGAGTTCACCGGTCTGATGCCCGACATCCCGCGGCAAGGCGGATTCGGCCCGACGACGTCGCGGCCATGGTCGTCCAAGCCGTACCACCACCCGGCCGCGGCGTGGGGCGCGGCGAGGTCGGTCGCGAAGGTCCTCATCAAGGAGCGCGAACTCATCAAGGGCTCGGCGGCGATGCTGACCATGAACCATCCGGTCCGTGGCTTCGACTGTCCCGGCTGCGCATGGCCGGACGATAAGGGAGTCGCCCTCGACATCTGCGAGAACGGCATCAAGCACGTGACGTGGGAGATGACGCCCAAACGCGTCGACCGCGAGTTCTTCGCGTCGCACTCGGTCACCGACCTCGCGACGTGGAACGACCACGACCTCGAGGACCAGGGCAGGCTCACCGAGCCGATGAGCTACGACGAGGCCACGGACCGGTACGTCCCCATCACCTGGGACGACGCGTTCGCGATGGTCGGCGACGAACTGCGGGCGCTCGACACACCGCACGCCGCGGCCTTCTACACCTCGGGCAGGCTCTCGAACGAGGCGACGTTCCTCTACCAGTTGTGGGCGCGCGAATTCGGGACCAACAACGTGCCCGACTGCTCCAACATGTGCCACGAAGCGTCCGGCCGCGCACTCAACGCATCGATCGCCAGCGGGAAGGGCACCGTCTCGCTCGCGGACTGGGACGAGTGCACCGCGCTGTTCGTGCTGGGTGTGAACGCGGCGTCCAACGCGCCTCGGATGTTGACCTCGCTCGCACATGCAGTGAAACGCGGAGCGCAGGTCGTCCACATCAACCCGATGACCGAGGCCGCTGCCACGAGGACGATCGTTCCGCACGAGATCGGTCAGATGGCGACCTTCCAAGCCACGGACACCAGCACGATGAACGTGCAGGTCCGGCCCGGCGGCGACCTCGCTCTGATCCGCGGCATGGCCAAAGCGGTGTTCGAAGCCGAAGACGCCGATCCGCACGGCGGCGCGCTCGACCACGACTTCCTCGAACGATTCACCGACGGATTCGACGACTACCGGGCAGTCGTCGACACGGTGAGCTGGGCGGAGCTCGCCAAGCAGGCCGGTGTCAGCGAGAAACAGATCCGCGAGATCGCGCAGATCTACCTCGACTCACCGCGCAGCATCATCTCGTGGTGCCTCGGCGTCACCCAGCACGAGCACGGCGTCGACACCGTCCGCGAGTTCACCAACCTTCTTCTGCTCCGCGGCAACATCGGGCGGGAGGGCGCGGGGCCGTCGCCGATCCGCGGACACAGCAACGTGCAGGGAAACCGGACGTGCGGCATCGACCACAATCCGAGTGAGCGATTCTTGGCGGCACTCGACGCCGAATGCGGAATCGTGTCGCCGCGCAAGCCCGGACTCGACACCGTCAAGACGATCCAAGGCATGAACGACGGCTCGGTGCGAGTGTTCGTCGCTCTCGGCGGCAACTTCGTCCTCGCCGCACCGGACACGAAGTACACCGCGCAGGGCCTGCGAAAGTGCGACCTGACGGTCCAGGTCAGCACCAAACTGAACCGGAGCCATCTCGTACACGGCCGTCGGGCCCTGATCCTGCCGTGCCTGGGGCGCAGTGAACGCGACGAGCAGGAGACCGGTCGGCAAGGCGTGTCCTGTGAGGACGCCATGAGCAACGTCCAGTTGTCGGTCGGCAAGAAGAAGCCTGCGTCCCGACACCTGCGCTCGGAACCGGCGATCCTGTCCGGCATGGCCCGAGCGACCCTGCCCGACAGCGCGACGCCGTGGGAGGGTTACGTCGCCGACTACGACCGGATCCGCGACTCGATGTCGCGAGTCCTGCCGGGCTTCGACGGTTTCAACGATCTCGTCAAGCAGCCGATGGGATTTCGGATCCCGCAAGCCGCGCGCGAGCGGATCTTCCACACGCCGAGCGGTCGAGCCGAGTTCTCGCACGCGCCCGTGCCGAATGCGATCCCCGTCGACGCGGACGTCCTCGTCCTGCAGACCATGCGGTCGCACGATCAGTGGAACACCACGATCTATTCGAGCGACGACCGGTACCGGGGCGTCAAGAATCTGCGGGAACTCGTGTTCATGAACGCCGACGACATGCGCGATCGCGGGCTCAGCGAAGGTGCGTTCGTCGACATCGTCTCGACGTCGAGGGACGGCACGCAGCGGTCGTTGACCCACTACCGGGCCATCACTTACGACCTTCCGGTCGGTGCGGCGGCGGGCTACATGCCGGAGATGAACGCGCTCGTCGGAGCCGCCGACTACAGCACGCAGAGCGACCAGCCGTTGATGAAGAACATTCTGGTCCGCATCGTCGCGTCGACGTGACGCCACGTCGGCGTCACCTTCCGTTGGGCTGACAGCAGCCTGCGGCGGGAAACCTGGCGGGCATGTCACCTCGCGTCCCGTCTGCCCTGTCCCGCCGTACTGCCTTGTCCCGCCGCACAGTTCTGCGCGCCGGAGCAGCAGGCGCCCTTCTGATCCCTGCAGGCACAGCGATCGCGGCATGCAGTTCGGGGGACACGACGCCGGGGGTGCGCCGTCGGCGGCCGACCCTCACACACGGCGTGGCCGCGGGCGAGGTCACGACGAGCGGTGCGCTGGTGTGGGCGCGTTCGGACGAGCCCGCTCGGATGCTCGTGGAGACTGCGGCCACCGAGTCGTTCGCGAATGCGAAGACGTTCCGCGGTCCGCTCCTGACCCCCGCTTCAGACGGCACCGGTCGCGTCCGGGTGGCTGGGCTCGAACCCGGTCAGACGGTCCACTACCGGGTGACCCTCGAAGGTGATGACGGGGCACGGTCCGAGCCGCTGACCGGTGTCCTGGTGACCGCGCCGACGGCGCCGTCGGACATCACGTTCGCATGGTCCGGCGACGTCGTCGGTCAGGGCTGGGGGATCAACCCCGACCTCGGCGGTATGCCGATCTTCGGAGCTGTCGCCGATGCGCGGCCCGACTTCTTCCTCCACTCCGGCGACGCGATCTACGCAGACGGGCCCGTCGAGGCCACCAAGAAGCAGAACGACGGCTCGATCTATCGCAGCCTCACCACCGACGCCAAGAGCAGGCCCGCGCAGACCCTGGACGAGTTCCGCGGTAACTACGCTTACAACCTGACCGACGAGCACTACCGCCGTTTCGCGTCGTCGGTTGCGCAGATTATCTCGTGGGACGACCACGAAGTGCTCAACAACTGGTTCCCGGGGGAGGACCTCACCGGTCAGGACCGCGAGGGGTACACCGAGATGAACGTCGACGTCCTCGCGGGTCGAGCCAGACAGGCGTGGACCGAATGGCAGCCGTCTGAATTGGGCAGGCCAACTAAACCGGGTGAGCAGGGACGTCTGTATCGAAAGGTTCCGTACGGTCCGCTCCTGGACGTGTTCGTGCTCGACATGCGCACATACAAGGATCCCAACCCGAACGCGTGGAACGCCGAAGACTCAGACGGACTCCTCGGTGCGGAGCAGACCCAGTGGCTGATCGACGGTCTGAACCGTTCGACGGCGACATGGAAAGTGGTGGCCAACGATCTGCCGCTGAGCATCGTCGTCCCCGACAAGAACACCGACCGTCCGGGTGCGCGTCCTTCGATGGAAGCCGTCGGCCAGGGCGACCCGGCGGGGCCGCTCGGGCGTGAGATCGCCTTCTCGCGGATACTCTCGGAGACCAGGGAAGTGCCGGGCATCGTCTACCTGACGGCCGACGTCCACTACACTGCGGCGATCTCCTACGAGCCGGACCGGGCGGCGTACTCCGACTTCTCGCCGTTCTGGGAGTTCGTCTCCGGACCGTTGCACGCGGGCGCGTTCCCGGAGAGTCCTCTCGACACGACGTTCGGCGCGAAGTACGAGTTCGTCCACGCGCCGACGACGGCCGACATCTCGCCGGCCGAAGGTTTCCAGCACTTCGGAAAGGTCAGCGTCTCCGGTTCCTCGAGGACACTGGCCGTCGACCTGTGCGATGCAACGGGAAAATCGTTGTACCGCAAGGAGTTGACGCCTGAGTGATGAAAATGCGTCATCGTCGGTGTGCGCTCACGCTCCGTCGGGCTTGGTGATCGTGACCTTCTCGTCCCATTTGGACGTGGTCAATGTGATGTCGCCGTCCTGCGTGTTGATCGAGAGTTCGACGAGGTTGTACGGAGCTTCCGCCGCGATGTACGCGGTCGCCGGATGTTCGCCCTTGAGTGCACCGGGGCCCTGCGTCGGGAAGATCGCTTCGAAGTCGGCGGAGTCGAGCGTGCCGGTGATCTTGACCGCTTCGACGCCGTTGCGCTCTTCGGTGCCTTCGACTTTCGGGCTCTTGAATTTGGTCAGCACATTCGCGAGACCCTTGTCCTCGGACAGGATCACTGACGGATCGTAGGAGCGCTCGCCCGCGGGCGACGTCTTCCACTCCGTCTTCCCGGACTCCTTGATGTACAAGGTGCCGCCGACGATGACGAACTCCGCTTCGGTGTATTCGTCGGTCAGTCGAAACTTACCGTCGCCCTTGGCCGCCGGGTCTGGATCGACCACGACATCGGCGTTCAGGTCTTCGACCGGCAGTCCCTTGAACTTCGGGTCGACCGCCAGTTCCATATGCACCGCGGAGGTGAGCCGCGTGGTCTTCGACGCTTGATCGAGCAGCGCCGCGGCATCGGTGATGTCCACCTTCGGGGCATCACCCGAGCGTGGCCCCTCGGAGGTCGGTGGCGCGGAGCCCGTCGGCTCATCGCTCTTGGTCTCCGACGAGCAACCTGTCAGTACCACGGCGCCGATGGCCATGACCGCGACTGCCGGAGCAGCCCAACGCTTTATCTTGGCCGAGGCCGGGTATGTGTCTGAGTTCACAAAACGGTACAATACCCCATACTCGACGTGGTCAGAATAGATTCGACGGGCATCTCTACTGATTGAATGAATGCAGGTGACGGGGCCGTGCGCGGGTGCGAGAGTCGATCGCATCAGGCCGCTCGACGAGCGCAGCCATAAAAGGAGAAGGCGATGTCATCGGACAGTGTTCAGACGGGTGAGACGAACGAACTCCCCGATGATTCTCCTGGACCGGATCTCGGTCGGAAAGCTGCCTCCGACGGCGGTCCTCAGCTCTCCGACGTGTGGGTGTATAACGGCAGGGCGTACGACCTGTCGGACTGGATCTCACGGCATCCGGGCGGTGAATTCTTCATCGGCCGGACAAAGAATCGCGATATCACCTCGATTATCGGCTCATACCATAAAGACCCCGAGAAAATCGGTCGTCTAATCGAACGGTTTTCGCTCGATAGGGATGCCGTCATCGAAGACGTTCACCCGAAAGCGAACGCGCCGGCCTTTCTTTTCAACGACGGATTCGACAGTTGGCGGGACACCCCGCACTACGACTTCGGCAAGCGCACCGATCTGCTGCACGCGGTGAAGAAGCGGCTTGCCGAACCGGCCCTTGTCGCCCGCATCAGACGGATGGACCGGATCTTCGACATCGTCGCGATCATGCTCTTCATCGCGTACTTCGCGGTGATGGGTCTACGGCTCTACGACACGTCGTGGATGCCGCTCGCCGCGTTCGTCGTCGCCATGGTCGTGCTGCGCAGCGCAATGGCGGGCATCGGCCACTACGCGATCCATCGCGCGCAGAAGGGCGCGAACAAACTCATCGTCAACGCGTTCGACATGAACTACGTCGCGCTGTCGTTCGTGACCGCCGACGGGCACGCTCTTCTGCATCACCCGCACACCCAGAGCCAGGTGGACATCAAGCGGAACGTCTTCACGTTCATGATGGATCTCCCACGGCTGTACCGAGTCCCGATCCATACGCTGCACAAGTTCGGGCACACGGTCACCGGTATGCCGATTCGTCTTCTCGAGATCTGCAAACTGACGCGGCAGGTCGGCATCGCCGACATGTACGGCTCGTGGCGCGGGGGACTTCCGCACTTCGTCGGCGCGTTTGGCATGCGGATCCTTCTGCTCGGCGAGTTGGTCGTCTTCGTCGTCGCGGGCGATGCCCTCGCCTGGGGCCTGCAGTTCGTGGCGACCCTGTGGATCTCCACCTTCCTCGTCGTGGCCAGTCATGACTTCGACGCAGATGCCGACGAGACCGAGAGCGACGCCGACGACTGGGCGGTCAACCAAGTGGAGCAGGCCTACGACCTGAAAGTCGTCGGAAACAGATACGTCGACTGCTTCCTCTCCGCGGGACTCAGTTCCCACCGGGTGCACCACGTTCTCCCGTATCAACGAAGCGGGTTCTCGAACATCGTCACCGAGGACGTTCTCCGTGAAGAGGCGGCGCGGTACGGCGTCGAATGGCTTCCCGCAAAGAGCTTCTTCACCGATCGACTTCCAATGCAGATCAAGACCTATCTGGGTGCACGTTCACGAACGGCAGAAGAGAACGACTGGGGATTCTTCCGTGAACACTTCTCGCCGACAGCACTCAAGACATGTGCCGACTACTCGCTGAAGGGATTCACCGGGATAGGCACCGTGTGACTCGATCATTCGATTGATCGAAGAAGGGTTCTCACGAGAGCGACGAATCGGACATGATTGTGAATCAGATGTTGGCCCGCCAGAAAGGACCGTCATGCCCCTCTCCTTGCAAACGCAGCAGCGGGATAACGCTGCACCTGCCGGAGGCTTCATGGCCGACGAGCGACCGTCGCCGCCGACCACCGTCGCCGTGATCACCTCACTCGCGACCGGTAACCCGGGCACCGTGTTCGATCAGCGGGATGCCGCGCTCCGCGCCGCGTCACTCGTCGATGATCCGGTCGCACGCGAACGAATCCTCCGCGTCTACGAGAGGACGCGGATCGACAAGCGCTACTTGGCGATCGACCCGACGACACCGGAGTTCCTCGCGTTCAGCAGTCGGTCGGGAACGATTCGCGAACGCATGAACCTGTACTTCGAGCACGCGGTCCCGCTCGCAGTAGACGTCGCCGCGCGCGCGATCGCCGGACTCGCCGATCCGACGTCCGACATCCGTCTCGTCGTCTTCGTCACCAGCACCGGGTTCATCGCGCCCGGCGTGGACGTCGCCGTCATCAAAAGGCTGGGGCTCGCGCCGTCGGTGAACCGCGTCGTCGTCAACTTCATGGGATGTGCGGCGGCCGTCAACGGGCTGCGCAGCGCGACCGACTACGTGCGCGCGCATCCCGATCGCAGCGCGCTCGTCGTCTGCCTCGAACTGAGTTCGGTCAACGCAGTGTTCGGCGACGACGTCGTCGAGGTCGTCACGCACAGCCTCTTCGGCGACGGCTGCGGCGCGATGGTCGTCGGCGCCTGCGAAGTGGGGCACGAACTGCCCGCAGGTCAGGTGGTGGTTCGTGACACGTTCAGCCAGCTGTTGCCCGACACTGAGGACGGGATCGTGCTCGGCGTGAACGACGACGGCATCACCTGCGAACTCGCGCAAGAACTGCCCGACTACATCTATCGGGGCGTCGGATCGGCGATCGACGAGGCGTTGTCCAGATCGGAGCTCTATCGGGACGACATCGCGCAGTGGGCGATCCATCCCGGCGGACCGGCGATCCTCGAACAGTCGGCGCGATCGCTCGGCATCGGTGAAGAACGCTCCCGCGCGAGCTGGGACGTGCTCGCCGAGTACGGAAACATGTTGAGCGTCGCGCTCGTCTTCGTGCTCGAGAAACTCATCGCCGAGACCGCCCCCGATGACGGAGCCGACGCGTCGCAGCCGTCCACCGGCGTCGCCTTCTCGTTCGCGCCCGGTGTGACGCTCGAAGGCATCCTCTTCGACGTGGTGCGGTAGGGGAGTCCGACGTCATGAAACTGCTCCGGTTCCTGTTCTCGGTCTCCTGGACCGGCATCGTCGCCGCCGTGGTGATGGGGCTGATCGGGGGCGGTGCGAACGCCTACCTCGTCACTCAGATCAATGCCGCGGTCGCGCCTCCGGGAGCCGGGGCCGACCCGTCCTGGCACCGGTTCGCGGTGACCGTCGCCGTCGTCCTCGTCACCGGGCTGGTCTCGCAGGTGCTGTTGATCCGACTCGCTCAGGACGCCGTCTACCGACTACGCGCCGAGTTGAGTGCGGGGGTCGTCTCCGCGCCGCTGGAGCACCTTGAGCGACTCGGTACCCACCGGCTGCTCGCCACCCTCACCGAGGACGTCCGCTCCCTGTCTATGGCGGTGTCCGCGATTCCGAGCATGTGCGTCGACGTCGCGACCATCGTCGGCTGCCTGACGTACCTCGCAGTGCTGTCGTCCCCGTTGTTCGCGATCCAGGTCGGAGCGACGCTCATCGCGATCGGCGTCGTCGAATCGTTCTTGAAGCACGTCCGCGGGATCTTCCGGTCCGCACGCGAGAACGAGGACGACCTGCTCAACTCGTTCCACGCCGTGAGTGTCGGAATCAAGGAGCTGAAGGGACATCGAGCCCGCAGGCGTGACTTCATGGACCGCCGACTGCTCGGCACCGCACGGGACCTGCGAAACAAGAACATCGAGGCGGGCGTCAAGTTCACGGCAGGGCAGAACATCGGCCAGGTGCTGCAGCTCGGCACGATGGCCGTGATCCTGTTCGGCGTCGCGTTCTGGCTCGACCTTCCCCAGGAGACGATGGTCGGATATGTGATCGTCACGACGTTCCTGGCGATGCCGATGCAGAACTTCATGAGCCGGATCCCCGATCTGCTGCGGGGCGATGTCGCCCTCACCAAGATCACCTCGCTGGAACTGTCGATGGAAGCGCTGCACGACGAGGAGTCGCTCCCGTACGTCGAGCGCCCACTCGCGTCACCGGCTCGGCTGGAACTGTCCGGCATCGAGTATCGATACCTCACCGAACAGGGGCCGACGAGTCCACCGCCCGGACATCACGGGGCGCCCGACGGTCCCAGCGGAAGACCGGAGCACCCGGGCGCGGCCGCCGATATGCGACCGGACGTCGACTGGGCGGCAGGCGGCCGGACCGAGCCGACACCCGACGGGCGACTTCCGCAACGGCCAGGACGCCGCGGCGGACCCGCGGGACCACCGCCGGGACGTCAAGGCCCGCCGCCGCCAGACGGTCGCGGACCGGGAGCCCCGCCGCCGAACGCTTCCGGTGGCCCGCCGCCGCCGCCGACGGGCTTTCACCTCGGCCCCGTCGATGCGGTCTTCGCTCCTGGTGAGATCACGTTCATCGTCGGTGGCAACGGAAGCGGCAAGTCAACCCTCGCGAAGCTGATCACCGGACTCTACGTCGCTCAACGGGGCACGATCACCTTGGACGGCGAGCGTATCGACCACGACAACATCGAATGGTTCCGCCAGAACACGTCGGCGATCTTCACCGACTTCCATCTGTTCGACGAGTACCTCGGATTCGACCGACCCGACCTCGACGACGAGGTCGGACGCTATCTGGAGATGCTCGACATCGCCGACAAAGTGACGGTCAGCGGCGGCACGTTGTCGACGGTTGCACTGTCCCAGGGGCAGCGCAAACGGCTCGCACTGGTCACCGCGATGCTCGAGGATCGCCCGATCTACCTGTTCGACGAATGGGCCGCGGACCAAGAGCCCCGATTCCGTGACAGGTTCTATCGCGAGATCCTCGCCGACCTCGCCGCGCGCGGAAAGACGGTCATCGTCATCACGCACGACGACCGATACTTCGACGTCGCCGACACCCTGATCCGACTCGAGGTCGGAACGCAGGAACGCCCAGCCGCGGTTGCCGCAGCCGACGCCGAAAGCCCCAGATGAGCCGAAGTTTTCAGACGAAGAGGTTCCGATGAGTTCACCGCTGATCACGCCGCTGTCCGTCCGGGTGGCTCAGGCTCGTCCACAGGTCCTGCGGACCACTCCGGCCGCGCTCGGCCGGACCCCGGAGAACGACGTCGTGGTGAATCACCCGCTCGTCTCCCGTACCCATCTGGCCTTCGAATTCTCTTCGGGCGCATGGTGGATCGTCGACCGGGGCAGCACCAACGGCTTCTTCGTGGACGGCGTGCGCTCGCAGTCCGTACGCGTCGACCGACCGGTCCAGATCCGGCTCGGCGACGGAGCTACGGGGCCGATCGTGGAGGTGGCCGGACAGCCTACGCCCGGTGTGCAGCAGCGGCAGGCCCCAGCGACTGCCGGTCCGGGCGGCTATCAGCAGGCGCCGCCGCGCTTCGGTGCGCTGCCCGACGCGCCGCACCTGGCAGCTCTGCACCAGAACGCGTCTGCCGTCTACGAGGTGCCAGGCGACCTTCGCGGACGTGAGCAGATCTCGCTGACGGGCGTGAAGACGATCGGCCGCACACCGGACAACGACATCGTCGTCAGCGACGTCCTCGCATCGCGCCATCACGCGCGACTCGCGTCCACACCGCAGGGACTGGTGCTCGAGGACCTCCGAAGCGTCAACGGCACGTTCGTCAACGGACGTCGGATCGGCTCGCAGCGACTAGCCGAGAACGACGTCGTCACCATCGGCAACTCGGACTTCGTGGTGTCGCGGGGCACCCTCACCCGCGGACGGCCCCAGTCCCAGGTCTCGGGAGGACTCGACGTCACCGGCGTCGGATTCACTGTCGACGGCAAGACGCTGCTCAACGACATCTCGTTCAACGCAGCCCCCGGGACATTGACGGCGATCATCGGTCCGTCCGGCGCAGGCAAATCGACGGTGTCCAGGATCGTGGCAGGTCTTGGCCTGCCGACGGTCGGAACCGTCGACTTCGAGGGGCGCAACGTGCACCGCGAATACGATGCGCTGCGCTCCCGCATCGGGATGGTGCCGCAGGACGACGTGCTGCACCACAAGCTGACTCTGCGTCAGGCGTTGCGATACGCTGCCGAACTGCGCCTGCCCAAGGACTTGTCGACGGCAGACCGCGACGAGGTGATCGACGGGGTCCTGTCCGAGCTCCAACTGACCGAACACGTCGACACCCGCGTGGACCGACTGTCCGGCGGGCAACGCAAACGCGCCTCCGTCGCGATGGAACTGCTGACCGGCCCGTCGCTGCTGATCCTGGACGAACCCACATCCGGTCTCGACCCCGCACTCGACCAACAGGTGATGCGGACCCTGCGCCGACTCGCGGACGCGGGCCGCGTGGTCCTCGTGGTGACCCACTCGCTGACCTATCTGAGTCTCTGCGACCAGGTCCTGCTTCTCGCTCCGGGCGGTAAGACGGCGTTCTGCGGCGCTCCCGGCGACGTCGCAGCCGAGATGGGAACCACCGACTGGGCCGAGATCTTCGCGGACGTCGCCGAGCGACCCGACCAGGCTTGGGACCAGTACCGCCGCCGACATCCGCGTTCGGCTCCGCCACCGACCCCGCCGTCGACCGGCCCGCCGCCGAAAGCAGCCCGCGCTGGTGTCGTCCGACAACTGAGCACGTTGGGTAGACGTCAGGTCCGCTTGATCCTCGCCGATCGCGGGTACCTCGCCGTGCTGGTCCTGATGCCCGTCGTGCTCGGACTCCTCGTGCTGGTGGTGCCCGGCGACAAGGGATTCACTCGCCCCGACATGAAGGGTCCACCCCCGAGCGACGCAGGCGAAGCACTGCAGATCCTCACGGTGCTGGTGATCGGTGCAGCGTTCATGGGCACCGCGCTCGCGGTGCGAGACCTGGTGGCCGAGCGCAGCATCTTCGAGCGAGAACGAGCGGTCGGGCTACGGCCGGTCGCGTACCTCGCGGCCAAGGTCGTGGTGTTCTGTGTGGTCGCCACGATTCAGACCGCCGTGATGGTCGGGCTCACGTACGCGCTGCGTGCCATGCCGACCGCCGACGCCGTGACCGAGCCCGGCACCGCCTTTCCGATGGCTCCACCCGCCGTGACGTTGTTCGTCGCGGTCGCCACGGTGGCGTGGGTTGGCGTGCTCGTCGGTCTGGCGATCTCCGCGGCCGTGCGTTCGAGCGAACAGACGATGCCACCGCTGGTCATCGTGATCATGGTGCAACTGGTGCTGTCGGGCGGGGTCATCGCGATCAGTTCGGCCGTCGTGCAGCCGTTCACCTGGCTCCTGCCGACCTACTGGGCATTCGCGAATGCTGCTCAGGCGGTCAACGTCCCGTACATCGCCCCGGACGTGTCACAGGTCAACCCGGTCGACCGCGCGGCGCGCGACGATCCGATCATGTATCCGTTCTGGGAGCCGTCCGTCATGCATGCGGCCATCTCGTACGGTGCACTCGTCGTGATCGCGGCAGTGCTGGCGGCTTTCGTCTACTGGCGGCTCCGCCTCCGCAGGCGCTGATCGCCAGCGCGCTCGGATCGTCTTCCCCTTTCACTGTAGCGCGGGGACCGGGGCTTGCGGCAAGGGCCCACGGCCGGTGCACAATGGTGCCTTCGCTCGCGAAAGGGACCCGTGACCAGCACCTTCTTTCAACTCTCCGCAGTTTCAGCAGCCAAGGCCGATTCGAAGGTGATCGGTGCCGACGAGGCGGCCTTCGCCGCGGTCCGGCGCCGTGTCGACGACCAGATCGCCGACACAAGGATCGGCCTCGACGCCGCCCGGAAGACCACCGACCTACGCGGGGCAGGCGGCGTCGAACGTGATCTGGAAGTGCGTCGCCTCGAGCGGCGCCTGCGCCGACTCTCTCGTGTCGGAACCGATCTGATCCTCGGACGGATCACGGCGGCCGACGGGCGATCGACGTACATCGGCCGGATCGGTGTCAGCGACGCCGACGGCTCCCCGCTTCTCGTCGACTGGCGCACACCCGATGCCGAGCCGTTCTTCACTGCGACCCTGGCCGATCCGCACAGCCTGGTGAGTCGCCGCCACTACCGATGGTCGCGGGGCGTGGTCATCGACTACTGGGACGAATGGTTCGCAGTCGGTGACGACGCACCGGCCGGGGCACTCGATGCGCAGTCGTCGTTCCTCGCCGGGTTGGCGGCGAGTCGGTCCTCGACGATGACGTCGGTGCTCGGGACCATCGCAGCCGACCAGGACGCAGCGATCCGCGCGTCGTCTCGGGGGCCGCTGGTCGTCGACGGAGGGCCGGGCACCGGCAAGACCGTCGTCGCGCTGCATCGAGCCGCCTACCTTGCGTACGCCGATCCGCGGCTGCAGGGCGGTCGTGGCCGACTCCTGTTCGTCGGACCGCACCGGCCATATCTGGCCTATATCGCGGACATCTTGCCGAGCCTCGGGGAAGAGGGCGTCGTCACCTGCACGCCCACTGATCTGGTCCCTCAGGGCGATGCGGCCGCGATCGAGACCGACTGTCGGGTCGCCGCCCTCAAATCGACCGTCGAGATGATGTTTGCCGTCGAACCGGCCGTCCGGTTCTACGAGGAACCGCCGCGTCAGGGCTCGTGGGTCGAGACCGAGGCCGGCGACGTGTGGGTGAGCGTCACGGACTGGACGGAGGCCGTGGGAGCGGCCGAAACCGGTGTGCCGCACAACGAAGCGCGCGCTGACGTGTGGGAGGCGCTCGTGGACGTTCTCGCCGACGGAGACGACGAGATGCGGGCCGCTCTGTCCCGATCCACCGATCTCGTTGCGACGCTCGGCGCGATCTGGCCGACCATCGAACCGGACGATCTCGTCTCTGACCTGTGGACCGTCCCCGCGTATCTCCGGCGCTGCGCGCCCCACTTGACCGACGAGGAGGTCACCGTGTTGCAGCGCACGGATGCGAAGACGTGGACCGACGCCGACCTGCCGATTCTCGATGCGGCGAGCAGACGGCTCGGCGACTCCGCCGCGGCTCGCCGGGATGCTCGCAATCGGGCCGAGGCCGCCGAACGCAGACGGACGATGGACGCGGTGGTCGGCGATCTGATCTCGTCGTCCGACGACGGTGAGTCCCTCGTGTCGATGTTGCGCGCCGAAGACATTCAGGGCGTGATCGTCGACGATGCGGGCGCGGAGCGCCCGGAACCGGACGCGCTCGCCGGGCCGTTCGCCCACATCGTCGTCGACGAGGCACAGGAACTGACGGACGCCCAGTGGCGGATGCTCGTCGACCGCTGCCCGTCCGGCAGCTTCACCGTGGTCGGCGACCGAGCACAGGCTCGCGACGGTTTCACTGAGAGTTGGGTGCAGCGACTTCGACGGGTCGGCGCCGGTGAAGCGCGCTTGCGCACGCTCACCGTGAATTACCGCACGCCGGAGGAGATCATGGCGGTCGCCGGACCGGCTGTCCTCCAGGCGATCTCCGACGCGAATGTGCCGACCTCGGTACGTACCGGCGGGACTCCTGTCGTCTACGGCCGAGCCGCCGACCTCGACGGGACAGTCGCGCGCTGGCTACGCGATAACACCGACGGCACCGTGTGCGTCATCGGCGCACCCGAGTTCGAGCAGTCCGAAGTCAGTGGGGACGGTCGGGTCACCGTCTCGACACCACAGACGGCGAAGGGGCTCGAGTTCGACCTCGTGGTCCTCGTCGATCCCGGACAGTTCGGCGACGGTGTCGCCGGCGCCGTCGACCGCTATGTTGCGATGACGAGGTCCACACGGGAGTTGATCGTCCTCACGACCGAGTAGTCTCAGGCCATGCGCATACGGGCAATCGTCGCAGCAGTCGCGGTCTCGCTGGTCGCGGGACTGCTGGGGGCCGGGCAGTTCGGGACGGGGCAGTTCGCGGCAGGGCAAGCGGCTGCCGCGCCACCCGCACGGGTTCTCGGAATCCCGATGGCGGCCGGAACCGGCGGCCTGACCCCGGAACTCGCCGTCGCGTACACGCTCGCACACCGGGACGCGAAGCGGGCAGGCGTCGCACTGCACATCACGTCGGGCAAACGATCGCGAGCCGAGCAGCGACAGCTGTGGCAGCAGGGGCTCCGTGACTACGGAAGTGCTGCACAGGCCCGCCGCTGGGTCCTGCCACCGAACGAGTCGACGCACGTCAGCGGGCGAGCGATCGACGTGGGTCCGCGGGCAGGCGCTGCATGGTTGCAGCGCAACGGAAACCGCTACGGGCTGTGCCGCTCGTTCGGCAACGAGTGGTGGCATTTCGAGTTCGCGACGTTCCCCGGTGCGCCGTGTCCGCCGAGAATCCCCGACGCCAGCCACCGATGACGTGATTCGGACACTCATGGAACTCTCCGCCGACCCCGAAAAGCCCGACACGGTTAAGCCTGGAGCACTAGGCGATCAGGCGCCGGTAGTCCACGATGTATGCGTGGCAGACAACGAGACCGTCGAGTCGACGACCGACGACGGTAAGCGCTACCTGACGTACGAGGAGTTCGGCAGGCGCTTCTTCGAAGTAGCCGTCACCCAAGAACGGGTCAGAGCAGCGTTCGCCGCCGTCGCAGGCGAACAGTTTCAGGTCGGGCCTCTCGTCGTGGGTCCGGCGGGGGTGGCGAAGGTCCGCGCCGACGTGGAGATCGCCGAACCGGAGATACTGCGCCAGGTCGGTGAGACGATCACCTTCACCGTCCGGCTTCCATTGCGGATCGCGCTCCTGGTCGACCTGAAGGTCGACCGGATCAGGTACGACGTCGACGGTGTCGTGACGCTTCCGCTTGCGGTGCGGTGCGCTGAGCCGCTCCAGTTGCGCATCGAGGTCAAGACGCCGCAGCCGCGCGACGTCGTCGTCAACGTCGCGTCGTACAACATGCGTGGCTCGATCATTCGTTACCTGGCCCAGGTGGACGACGAGATCCGCAGGGTGATCGCACATTTCGTCGCCGACGAGGTCGACAAGCCTGAGATTCGGCAGGCTCGACTCATCGACGTCGACGTCGAACTGGGCAAGGCATTCTGAGCATCGAACCGCGACCGTATCGACAAGTGCCCAACGATCACGAGGAGAGACACCACATGAGTGAACACGACACCTACGTGAAGGCGAACCAGCCGTATGAGCGGGACACCCGCTACATCGAGACTCGGATCACCCGCGACGCGGCAGACGGTTTCCCCGTCGAGGCCGGGCGGTACCGCCTCGTCGTCTCATACGCGTGCCCGTGGGCCAACCGGACCATCATCGTCCGCCGCCTCCTGGGACTGGAGGACGCGATCAGTATGGGCGTGTGCGGTCCGACGCACGACAAGCGGTCGTGGACGTTCGATCTCGATCCGGGTGAGGTGGATCCGGTACTCGGCATCTCCCATCTGCAGGACGCCTACTTCGCGCGCATCCCCGGCTACGAGAAGGGCATCACGGTCCCGGCGATCGTCGACGTCCCGTCCGGAGCTGTGGTCACCAACAACTTCCCGCAGATCACCCTGGACTTCGAACAGGAATGGGTGGACTTTCACCGTGACGGAGCGCCCGACCTGTACCCGGAGGATCTGCGAGGTGAGATCGACGAGATCAACGCACACGTCTATCAGGATGTGAACAACGGCGTGTACCGGTGCGGGTTCGCCGGGTCGCAGGAGTCCTACGAGGCGGCGCACGACCAGTTGTTCTCGCGCCTGGACTGGCTCAGCGAACGGCTCAAGAATCAGCGGTACCTGGTCGGCGACACCATCACTGAAGCCGACGTCCGCCTATACACGACTCTCGCGCGCTTCGATCCCGTCTACCACGGGCACTTCAAGTGCAATCGGGAGAAGCTGTCGGAGATGCCGGTGCTGTGGGCCTACGCTCGCGACCTCTATCAGACTCCGGGGTTCGGCGACTGCACGAACTTCGACCACATCAAGAGCCATTACTACGAGGTCCACCTGGACATCAACCCGTCCGGCATCGTCCCGAAGGGGCCGGATCTCACCAACTGGAACACCGCACACGGCCGGGAGCGCCTCGGCGGCTCCCCGTTCGGATCCGGGAGCGCTCCCGCGCCGCTGTAGGAGGCGGCCCTGCGCTCAGCGCATCGTGGCCTGGGTCGGGGCGTCCGTGACGATCTCGGCTGCGGCACGCTTCTTGACGGAGGGGATCACCAGCGTGATCGCGACACCGACGAATGCGGCGATCGCGCCGACGAGGAAGCACGTCTCGAACGCCGAGTGCGAGGGGAACTCGATGCCGGCGTGGCTCACGGTCGCGCTGGTCATGATGACAGCCATGATCGCCGACGACGTGGTGGTGCCGACCGACCGCATCAGGCCGTTGAGGCCGACTGCGGCACCGGCCTCGGTGATCGGGACCGATCCCATGATGAGGGTCGGCATCGCTGCGTAGCCGATGCCGACGCCTGCCGAGGCGATGAGCGAGGCGAGTGCGAGCTGCCACGGCGCGTCCATCAGGAAGAAGCCGCACAGGTAGCCGAGGCCGAGGACGGCAGCGCCGATCGCGAGGGTGAACTTGGCGCCGATCGTGTTCATCAGGTAGCCGGACACCGGGGCGAACACGAGCATCATCAGGCCGCCTGGGGCCATCCAGAGCCCGGCCTGCAAGATGGTCTGCCCCATGCCGCCTGCTTCTTCGGGGAGTTCCATCATCATCGGGATCACGACGGCCTGCGCCATCATGCCGAACCCGACGGCGACGGCCGCGACGTTCGTCAACAGGACGGACGGTCGGGCACTGGTTCGCAGATCGACGAGTGGGCTCGTGGTGCGGAGTTCGAAGAATCCCCAGACGATGAGGAGCGCGAATCCGCCGAGGAGGAATCCGAGGGTCGTTCCGGACGTCCACCCCCAGTCGTTGCCCTTGGTGACGGCTACCAGTGCACTCGACAGGCCAATGGCGAGACCGATGGCCCCGACGAAGTCGAACCGTCCGCCGACCGCGTCGTGGATGCGAGGGACGGCGAAGAACACGAGGGCGACGACGACCAGTGCGAGGACGACGGAGACCCAGAACAGCATGTGCCAGTCATAGGTCTCGGCGATGAACGCGGACAGTGGCATGCCGATCGCGCCGCCGACACCGAGCGTCGCGCTCATCGCCGAGATGGCGAACGCCGTCATCTTCGGCGGGGTCACTTCACGCATCAGGCTGATGCCGACGGGGATGAAGCCCATCGCCAGACCTTGCAGGGCGCGTCCGGCGACCACCGGGATCAACGACGACGTGAGCGCCGGGATGAGCGAACCGATCGCAAGGATGACGGCGCTGTACAGCAGGATGCGGCGTTTGCCGAACATATCGCCGAGCCTGCCTGCGACCGGCATGGCGACGGCTCCACCGAGCAGCGTCGCGGTGATGACCCACGACGCGTTGCTGACCGAGGTGCCGAGGAGCTCGGGAAGCTGCGGCTGGATCGGGACGATCAAGGTCTGCATGAGCGACGCGATCAGGCCGCCCAGGCACAGCACGATCACGGTCACGATCGGCGAACCGGTTCGAGCCGAACCCGGTGAGCTGCCGGGCAGCGGGGGAGTAGGGCTCTTCTCGGCGGTGTCGTCCGATGACATGCGTGCGTTCCTTCGGGTGGTCAGACTGGCACAGGTGTGCGTATGTAACGTACATATGTATGATGCATAGTCAAAATCGGACATAGTGGAGTACGTGCTGGGCGGGCAGCCTTCCGTGGCATCCGCGCCGCCGTGTGAAAGGGTCGACTGGGTGCACTCGGAATCGGATGATCAGCTCTTGTCGTCGCCGCTGTACCGCGGACTCGTCGACGAACTGCTGCGGATGCGGCGCCGACGCAATCATGTCGGCGACGGCGCGATTCTGGAGGCGTCGGCATTCGCGATCCTCTGGTTGTTCGACGACGGCAGGGCCCGCACGCTGAGGGAACTGGCCGACGAGTTGTGCTTGGAGCAGTCGACGGTCAATCGGCAGGTCAACGCCGCCATCAAACACGGCTACCTCGAACGGTTCGAGGTGGCCGGTCAGGTCAGTCGCCTGCATCGACCGACCGATGCCGGACGCAGCGCGTTCGAGCATGACGGAGCCAGGCGGGCCCGACGGCTCGAAGCGGTGTTCGCCGACCTCGCGCCGGGAACCCCGGAGGGGTTGTTGCGAGAGCTGAAGGCCTACAACGACGCCTACGACAGAGTTGCCGACTGAGAACTGTGACGCTCGTCGGGGCGGTCCGAGGACTCGTCGGCCGTCCAGCCGCGCTCGCCGTCCCGCTCCCACAGCATCAGCCTGAGGTCTCGGGTGGCACCGGCGGTCGTCACTGTCGCAGGGTGATCCTCGACGATCGTGCCGACAGGATCGCGCGAGGTCTGGACGTACGCGGCGCGGAACAGTTCCCATAGATGCACCGCGTCGATTTCGGTGCCGGTGTCGTCGGCGTGACGTTGGACGACTTGTGCGAAGTCGATCTCCATGCGGCGCGGCAGCCGTAGTCCGTACGCGCTCTCGAGCAGATGCCCGATTCCGCCTTTCCCTGACTGAGAGTTGACTCTGATGACCGCGTCGTAGGAGCGGCCTATATCGGCGGGGTCGATCGGCAGGTACGGCACCTCCCACGTCGCAGCGGTCGCGACGTCGCGTGTACGCGCATGGTGCGCGGCCAGACCCTTTCGGATCGCATCCTGGTGGGTCCCGCTGAACGCAGTGTGCACGAGGTCGCCGACGTAAGGGTGGCGGGGGTGCAGTTCGATTCCGTTCGCATGCTCGACGACGCGCCGGATCCGGTCGATGTCGGAGAAGTCGATCATTGGATCGACGCCCTGCGCGTGCAGGTTCAGCGCCAGGGTGGCGATGTCGACGTTGCCGGTCCGTTCTCCGTTACCGAAGATGCAGCCTTCGACGCGTTGCGCGCCTGCGAGCACCGCCAGCTCGGCGCAGGCGATTCCGGTGCCGCGATCGTTGTGCGGATGTACGGAGAGGATCACCGAGTCACGGCGTGCCAGGCTTCGATGCATCAACTCGATCTGGTCGGCGTAGACGTTCGGCGTGGCGACTTCGACGGTTGCGGGGAGGTTCACGATCACGGGACGGTCCGGCGACGCGTCCCACATCCGTGTCACCGTGTCGCAGACCTGCAGCGCGAAATCGGGCTCCGTCAGGTTGAAGACCTCCGGAGAGAACTCGAACCGGACGTTGTTCTTGTCGCCCGCGAACTCCAGTACGTCGCGCGTACCCTCGGTGATCAGTTTCAGCAGTTCGGCGCGATCCCGACCGAGTACGAGCTCTCGCCATACGGGTGCGGTCGCGGTGTAGAGGTGGATCACGACGTCTCCGCGCGCGCCGTCGACCGATGCCACGGTCCGTTCGATGAGGTCTCGTCGTGCGGGGGTGAACACGACGATCGTCACGTCGTCGGGGATTTGGTCGTCGTTGATAAGCATGCGGACGAACTCGAAGTCGGTCGACGACGCAGACGGGTACCCGACTTCGATCTCGGTGTAGCCGACGTCGACCATCATCTGGAAGTACGCGAGTTTGCTGGCGGGGTTCATCGGCTCGGGCAGGGACTGGTTGCCGTCGCGGAGATCGACGGGCACCCATAAGGGCGCCGCAGTGGTCGTGTTCGACGGCCAGGTGCGTGTCGTCAGAGGCACGTCCACGCGGTGGTGGACGTCGCGGTACTTGTGCGACGGCATTCCGGACGGGCGTTGACGGTTCCAGAAGTCAGTCGCGGATGAGGGGTCGGTCATGTCGGGTCCTTCTTGAGCGAGGCGGGAGATCGGCGTACGGCTGAGCCGCGACGAGTCGCCGATCTCTCGGTTCAGGACTCGCCGCGGCGAAGAAGGAGGATGACCCGTTGTCGCATAATCTAGAATGTAACAGAAGTACTCAGACAAGTAGAGGAGTGGTGATGGTTGCACGTGTGCAGCGGATTCCGCTAGCCGATCAGGCAGCCGCGGTGCTGCTCGATCGGATTCGCGGTGGAGAGTGGAAGCTCGGAGCGAAGCTTCCAGGTGAGACCACCCTTGCTCCGCAGCTCGGCGTCGGCAGATCCACTGTGCGCGAGGCTATCCGGCAACTCGCGGGTCGGGGAGTGCTGACTACGAGACAAGGCTCGGGCGTCTTCGTCGCTGCGCTCGACGTGCCCGAGGAACGCGCGACGCTGATGAGCCGTGCGTCGATCATCACGGTCATCGAAGCGCGCATCGCTGTCGAGACAGAGGCCGCGTCGCTCGCCGCTGCGCGGCGAACGCCCGCTCAGCTGCGTGGCATCCGCGCGGCGCTTGCGACCCGGACCGGTGCGGTCGCGAACCGGTCAGCGCACGTCGACGCCGACCTCGACTTTCATCGAGCGGTTGTCGTCGCTGCCGGGAACGAGATCCTCACCGATCTGTTCGACCTGTCCACGCTGCGCATGCGGGAGGCCATGGTCGACATGCTCGCGATCCGCGGAGAGTACGGCGGTGTCGCCGATCACGACGCGCACGCTGACTTGGTCGAGGCCGTCGCCGATCGCCGCCCTGACGATGCGGCGCGTGCGAGTCGCGCACATCTGAGCGCTTTGAAGGAGGCTCTCGCATGACTGACGACGTCCTGCGGCTCGACGCCGTCACTTTCCGTCGAAACGGCCGAGAGATTCTGCACGGGATCGATCTGACCGTCCGCGCGGGCGAACACTGGGCCCTGCTCGGCCCCAACGGTGCGGGCAAGACGACGATCGTCGGATTCTGTGCTGCACAGACGCATCCGACCACCGGCACGGTCGACGTGCTCGGCAGACGCCTCGGCAGGGTCGACATGCAGGAACTGCGCCGCCATATCGGGCACGTCAACCCGCGGCATCCGCTGCGATCGCCGCTGTCGGTGCTCGAAGTGGTTCTCACCGGTTTCACCGGCACCATCGACATGGCGATGCGGTGGGAGCCGAGCGTAGGGCAGATCGCGCGTGCCCGCCGGGTGATCGCCGAGGTCGGTCTCGCTGACCGCGCGGAGTACGTGTGGCCCGACATGTCGCAGGGGGAGCGCGGACGAGCTCTTGTCGCGCGGGCGCTGGCACCGGAACCCGACCTGTTGTTGCTCGACGAGCCGACCACGGGCCTCGACGTCGCGGCACGTGAACAACTGCTCGAGACCATCGACTCCCTGGCACGCACTTCGCCCGAGGTCGCGTCGATCCTTGTGACCCACCACCTGGAAGAACTGCCCGAGACCACGAGCCACGCGATGGTGATCGCGCACGGCGACGTCGTCGCCTCCGGTCGCGTGCACGACGTGGTCACCACCGACGTCATCACTGAGGCGTTCGAGCACCCGATCTCGGTCGGCCACGACGGCGGCCGATGGAGTGCGCGCGCGATCCGCACCGAGTTCCGCCACGACTTCGGCACTCTGGATCGGCGCTAGGCCGAAACGGAGTGCCGAAGTCGTGGCGGGGCAGCTGCGTCGTGGGAATAGCCGATAGGCCGAATTAGTTATACAGTCTGGACTGTCTAATTAATGTCGGTGGCGAGGAGCGCACACGGGTGGCGAAGCGGCGGAGTAGCGGATCGACGATGTTCGCCTCTCTCGCTGTACCGAACTTCCGCACCTATGTGATCGGCGCGTTCGTCTCCAACATCGGAACCTGGGTGCAGCGCGTCGCCCAGGACTGGCTCGTCCTGCAGGTGTCGGACAACTCTCCCGTCGCCGTCGGTATCACCACTGCGCTCCAGTTCTTGCCGGCACTGCTCTTGTCGCCGGTCGGTGGTCTGCTCGCCGACCGCTTCGACAAACGGCGACTGTTGATGTTCACCCAGTCGTGGATGGCGGTCTCGTCCTTGATCCTCGGGCTGCTTGCGGTAACCGGCGTTGCGGCGACTGCCCACGTGTACGTCCTGGCGTTCGTCTTCGGCATGGGCTCGGCGATCGACGCCCCGGCCCGACAGGCGTTCGTCTCCGAGATGGTCGGCGCCGAGCGTCTGACCAACGCGATCGGCCTCAACAGTTCCGGTTTCAATGCGGCACGCCTCATCGGTCCCGGCGTCGCGGGCCTCATCATCGCCGCGTTCGGCAGCGGCTGGGCCATCCTCACCAACGGCATCAGCTACCTCGCGTTCCTCGTCGCACTGTTGCTCCTCGACGAGGCGAAGCTCATCCGCAGCGAGCCGCTTCCACGCGCGAGAGGGCAACTGCGCGAAGGCTTCCGATACGTCGCGCAACGATCCGACCTGGTGATCGCGTTGGGAGTCGGCTTCGCGGTCGGCACCTGGGGAATGAACTTCCAGATGACCAACGTGCTGATGTCGCGCAACCAGTTCGGTCTCGGCGCGACGGGGTACGGCGTACTCGGGTCGATCATGGGCATCGGATCGCTCCTCGGTGCACTCCTCGCCGCCCGTCGTCGACTGGTGCCGAGTCTGCGGTTCGTGGTGGCATCGGCGTCCGTGTTCGCCGTCGTGCTCGGTGGGACGGGTCTGGCTCCGACGGCGATCGTTTACGGCGTCTGCCTGCCGGTGCTCGGTCTGTCCGCGCTCATCACACTTACCTCCACCAACATGTACGTGCAGACCAGCGTCGATCCGCAAGTGCGTGGCCGTGTGATGGCCCTCTACATGACGCTTCTGATGGGCGGGACACCGATCGGCTCACCACTGCTCGGGATCCTCGCCGACCACTTCGGCCCACGCGCCCCGATGGTCGGCGGAGCACTCCTGCAAGCTGCGACCATCGGTCTCGTGGTGCTGGTCGGGAAGTCGTTGATCCGCCGACGAAACGGCGATCACTCGACTCCGACGACCCCGCAGGCGACCAACTGCTCCGAATCGGCCGCGTCATAGCCGAGCTCGGTGAGCAGGGCGCGACTGTGCGCACCCAGCGCAGGCACATCGCCCATCGGGAGTTCGACGTCGGCGAAGCCCATCGGCGGCAGTAGACCGCGCACCGGGCCCACCGGCGTCGTCACTGTCCGCCAACGATCCCGCTCGGACAACTGGGGATGGTCGACCAGCCCGGCCACGTCGTTCACGACGGCGGATGGGACGCCTGCGGCTTCGAGGCGAGACGATAGATCCGAGCCGGTGAACCGAACGGTCTCCGCCGCGACCGCGGTGTCGCATTCGGCTCGGTGCGCGACTCGGTCGGTGTTCGACACGAACCGCGGATCGTCCGCGACGTCCGGACGTTCCAGGACACCGGCCATCAGGGCTCGCCAACCTCGATCGTTCTGCACGCCGATCAACAACTGGCCGTCCGCTGTCGGATAGGAGTCGTACGGAACGATGCTGGCATGGCCGAGTCCGCGCCGCGGAAGCAGCTCGCCGGTGTGCATCTGCACATACATCGGGTGGCCGATCCATTCCGCGGTCGCATCGAACATCGACACGTCGAGCACCGCGCCCCGTCCGGTCCGAGCCTTGCGGAACAACGCAGCGAGGATCGACTGGGCCAGGTACATGCCCGCGGCGATGTCCGACGACGGGACACCGGTCTTGCTCGCGGCATCAGGGGTCCCGGTCAACGAGACGAGGCCGGTCTCCGCTTGAATCAGCAAGTCGTAGGCCTTGCGATCACAGAACGGCCCGTCGTCGCCGTAGCCGGTGATGCTCGCGGTGATCAACGCGGGATCCGCCGCAGCGAGAGCGGCCGGGTCGAGCCCGAGCCGAGCCGCGGCGCCCGGAGCGGAATTCTGGACGAACACGTCGGCCGATTCGATCAGTCGGTGAGCGACCGCCACCCCGCCGCGCGACTTGAGGTCGAGCGCAATCGACTCCTTTCCTCGGTTGAGCCACACGAAATGACTGGCCATGCCCCCGACGGCGCGATCGTAGTTTCGGGCGAAATCGCCTTCACCGATCCTTTCGATCTTGATCACCCGAGCACCGAGGTCGGCCAGATGGCGTGTCGCGAGGGGAGCGGCCACCGCCTGCTCCAATGCGACGACGGTGACGCCGTCGAGAGGAAGATCGGTCATCGGCACTGCTCCCGTCGTGTGATCACCCGACCCTAGTCTGCGGCGTTTCCTCTCAGCCGCCAGCGTTCCCCCTCGCGTCAGCCCCGACGCGTCTTCGGTAGCCTGATTTCGGTGACCATCACTGCGCCTGTCGAGTCCGTCAACACCCGTATCGCCCGAGAACTCGGGGTGGCCGAGAGCCGCGTCGCAGCCGCGGTGGCCCTCTTGGACGACGGTTCCACCGTCCCGTTCATCGCTCGCTACCGCAAAGAGGCGACGGGAAGCCTCGACGACGCCCAGCTGCGACTGTTGGACGAACGTCTCCGATACCTGCGCGAACTCGACGAGCGCCGTGCCGCGGTCATCGCCTCCATCGAGGACCAGGGCAAGCTCACCGACGAACTGCGTGCGTCACTGCTGGCCGCCGACACCAAGGCTCGTGTCGAAGACATTTACCTGCCGTACAAGCAGAAGCGGCGCACCAAAGCGCAGATCGCGCGTGAAGCAGGCCTGCAGCCACTCGCGGAGGCGCTCCTCGCGGACCCCTCGCTCACCCCGGAGGACGCGGCAGCCGAGTACGTGACGGGCGACGTCGCCGACACCGCCGCCGCTCTCGACGGCGCGCGACACATCGTGATCGAGCGAGCCGCTGAAGACGCCGACCTCGTCGGCGCGATTCGCGCACGCTTCTGGAACGAGGGACGACTGCGTTCAGCGGTCCGTCCCGGCGCCGAGCAGAACCAGGCAGCCCAGAAGTTCCGCGACTACTTCGAGTTCGCCGAATCCCTGGAGGACATGCCGTCGCACCGGGTGCTGGCAGTGCTGCGCGGTGAGAAGGAAGAAGCTCTCACTCTCACGTTCGACGGCGGCGACGATGAGCCGTACCAGGCGCTCGTCGCGCAGACGCTCGGCGTCGACGCCTCCCATCCGGGTGCGGCCACCGCGTGGCTCGGTGCGACGGTTCGGTGGGCGTGGCGCACCAAACTGATGATCACGGCGACGATCGAAGCCCGGATGCGGCTGCGTCAGCGAGCCGAAGAGCAAGCCGTCGCCGTGTTCGCGACCAACCTGAAGGACCTGCTGCTGGCGGCGCCTGCAGGCACCCGCGCGACGCTCGGCCTCGACCCGGGCTTCCGTACGGGCGTCAAGGTCGCGGTGGTCGACGCGACCGGCAAGGTCGTCGACACCGGTGCGATCTTCCCGCACCAGCCGGCGAACAAGTGGGATCAGTCCAAGGCCGAGCTCGCGGCGATGATCGTTCGCCACGACGTGGAGCTGATCGCCATCGGCAACGGCACAGCGTCACGCGAGACCGACGCCCTCGCTTCCGACCTCCTCGCCGACATCGCCGGGTCCGGCGCAAGGCCGCCGGCGAAAGCCGTGGTCAGCGAGGCCGGCGCATCGGTTTACTCGGCCTCCGAGTACGCCTCGCAGGAGCTGCCGGACCTCGACGTCTCGATCCGCGGCGCAGTGTCGATCGCGCGTCGCCTGCAGGACCCGCTGGCGGAACTGGTGAAGATCGATCCGAAGTCGATCGGCGTCGGGCAGTACCAGCACGACGTGGCTCCGGCGACGCTCGCGCGCAGCCTCGATGCGGTCGTCGAAGACGCGGTGAACGCGGTCGGTGTTGACCTCAACACGGCGTCGGCTCCGTTGCTGGCGCGCGTGTCCGGGGTGACTCCGGGACTCGCGACAGCGATCGTCTCGTACCGAGATCAGGTCGGCGCGTTCGACAGCCGCACGTCGTTGCTCGACGTGCCGCGACTCGGGCCGAAGGCCTTCGAGCAGTGTGCAGGCTTCCTTCGCATCCGTGGCGGAGCCGACCCGTTGGATGCGTCCGGGGTGCACCCGGAGGCGTACCCGGTGGTCCGCCGAATCCTCGACAATACCGGTCGCGGGCTCGACGAGCTCATCGGCGACACGAAGACGCTGCGCGGCCTGAAGCCGGCGTCGTTCGCCGACGACCGCTTCGGTGTGCCGACGGTGACCGACATCCTCGGCGAGTTGGCGAAGCCCGGCCGTGACCCACGACCCGCATTCGAGACGGCCACGTTCGCTTCTGGAGTCGAGAAGGTAGGCGACCTGTTGCCCGGGATGGTGTTGGAAGGCGTCGTCACGAATGTCGCGGCGTTCGGTGCGTTCGTGGACGTGGGCGTCCACCAGGACGGGCTGGTCCACGTCTCGGCGATGTCCGACTCGTTCGTGTCCGATCCGCACGACGTGGTCCGGTCCGGGCAGGTGGTGCGCGTCAAGGTCGTCGATGTCGACGTCGACCGCCAGCGCATCGGCCTGACGCTGCGACTGAACGACGAGCCGGGTACTAAGAAGCAGCGTGACGGAGGTCGAGGCGGTTCGGACCAGCAGCGTGGCGGCCAGGGCCGCGGTGGTCAGCAGCGGGGCAGGCCGAACAGCAACGGTCAGAAGCGGGGCGGACAGAAGCCGGCCAGCGGCTCCATGGCCGACGCATTGCGTCAGGCCGGATTCGGGCGCTGAGTCACTACTACGAGCCGGGTGACCACATGCTGGTCACCCGGCTCGTAGTAAGACCGATCTACTTCAGACCGACGACCCCAAGGCCGTCTAACGCAGACGGATCCCGACGGGGTACAGGCGTCGCGCGAGCTCCCGCTTGTCTGCGACGTTCGCGCGCACCGCGTCGACGGTGAATCCGCCCGCGGTAGGGCGCTCGGGGGTCTCGTCGACACGTCCGGCGACGACGGTCCACCGGGACCCGGCGTCGACCAGCGCCTGGTGCTTGGTCGCGTAGTAGTCGGGGCTTGCGGAGACCGCGACCCCTGATGCGCCGCCGGCCGCCGCAAGCATGTGCGGGTGGTACCGGGTCGAGAGCCAGGTTCCGCCTGTGGGGAGCGAGTCGTGCCACGCGGTGCGGAACGGGATGATTCGAGCGCCGTCGAGGCGATCTCCCAGAAGCGTGGGGATCGTGTAGTCGTGGCCCGGAATGCATTCGACGACCGTCACGTCGGACCCGGGCACGTCCCAGTCGTCCAGGACGGCGCGGACGAACGAGGCGAGTGCGTCGACCCCGGTGCGATCGTCCCAGGTGAACGAGTCGGTCAGGTCGCTCTGTGCGCAGAGCACCACCCCGGATCCCGCAGATCCGGATCCCGGGGGCGTCTGGGTGGTCGGCACGCGGGGCGAGAGCCACGCGTCGTCGCCGGTCCGGGAGAGTCCGGGCAGGCCCGCAAGCATCTGTTCGGTGGGCGCGTCGCGTACGTCGAAGACGTCGAACCGGGCAGCTGCGGCGAGCATCGCCTCATGTGCCGGACCGGTCTCCGACGGGGTGAGGCCTGCACCGGTGGCGACGGCGCGAGCACCGGTCCGTTCGGCGACGGCGGCGATCGCCGGTATCAGCCACCTGTGGTGCGGCCACATCGCATTGACGAAGCCGCCGCCGACGAGATGGATCGTGCCTGCCTGCAGCAACGCGTCGACGCCCGCGTCGTCGCGCGGGGAGACACCGAGATGACTCGCGGCGTGTCCGACCCACTCCCACGGGGCGTCCGGGTCGACGCCGACTGGGTCGTCGCTGTTCGCATAGTGCACGAACTGCCACAGGGTGTCGACGAAGACCGCTCGCTTGTTCGCGTGACGCAACAACAGGGCGGCATGGCCGGGACGGGGGGAGTCGACGACCACCCGCGCCGTCGGGCGACGCACCGCGAGCAGGCGCAGCCATGCTTCGGTGATGAGCTCGTCGCCGTAGTTGGGGAAACCCGAGGTGGTGACGAGATAGACGACGTCGGCCGAGTCGACGCGGCGGCGCAGTCGCCCGCTCAGCCGACGTGCGGCAGCAGCCGTGGACGGAACGGAAGGAATGGAGAAGGGTGGTGTGGGCATTGCTGAACTGTTCTCCCGGCGAACGTCTGGTCAGTGCTCGGCGTCGCCGAGCAGCGTCGCCACGTGATCGGGGACGAACTTCGACAACGATCGTGGCGGGCGGTGGTAGTTGCCGGACTCGATCGGACGCTTGGGCAGTTTCACCCGAGGGCGTTCGACGTGTTCGTACTCGATGCTCGACAGCAGGTGCGAGATCATGTTCAGTCGCGCATTGCGCTTGTGATCGGACTCGACCACGTACCAGGGGCTCGACGACGTGTCCGTGTGCACCATCATCTCGTCTTTGGCCCGCGAGTAATCCTCCCAGCGGTACACCGATTCGAGATCCATGGGGCTGAGCTTCCATTGACGGACGGGATCGTCGCGGCGCGAGCGGAATCGCCGAAGCTGTTCCTGGTCAGACACCGAGAACCAGTACTTGCGCAGGATGATTCCGTCGTCGATCAGCATCTGCTCGAAGATCGGCGTCTGCCGGAGGAAGCGAGTGTGCTCTTCCGGCGTGCAGAATCCCATCACCTTCTCGACACCGGCCCGGTTGTACCAGGAGCGGTCGAACAGAACGATCTCGCCTTTCGTCGGCAGATGTTCCACGTAGCGTTGGTAATACCACTGTCCGCGTTCGCGGTCGGTCGGTGCGGGCAGCGCTGACACACTGCACACGCGAGGGCTCAGGAACTCGGTGATCCGCTTGATCGCACCACCCTTGCCTGCCGCGTCGCGGCCTTCGAAGATGACGACGACTCGGGCGCCCGTCTCGCGGACCCACTCCTGCAGCGCAACCAGTTCGGTCTGAAGGCGGAACAGTTCGGCTTCGTATGCGTCCTTGGGGAGCTTGACTTCGCCGCCCGACTTCTTACTCATGGCGCATAAGCCTAATCTGTCGGGCCCCTCACTTGCCCCCGGACTCGCGACTGACCGTCAGTTCCAAACCGATCGACGGATCGGCGACGTTCGTCAGCCGCATGCGGTCGCCGTCCACCGTCGCCGTCGCCTCGCCGGACAGGACCGCCAGGACGGACCGTTCGATGTCGCCCGCCTCGCCGGGGCAGGCCTTCCGCGTGGTCGCTATGGGACCGAACATCACCTTCTGCGTCGGTCGGGTTCCGGTCACCGTCGCTTCGCCGGTCATTCGGTTGCAGCCGGTGAATCCGCGCAGCGTCCCTTCCGCGCCGATCGTCACGGTCGGCGCGATCTCGTCCAGCACCCGGGAGGTCGTGACGCCGTTCGCTGCGATCAGGGACTTCACGCGCCAGTTGGTGCCTGCGACGGCCCGGTCTACCCGCTGGTCGAGACGCACCTCGAGGTCCCCGCGAGACAAGGTGAGCGTCCGACCCTCGAGTGACCAGGTCAGCGGCGAGTCGAACAAGTCGCTCACCCACTTGTCGGCGGTGTCGCGGGGCGGCGGGCACGCCATCATGGTGCCCATGAGCGGCCCGGTGGTCAGGGTGTCACCGTCGAACTCGACGGTCCCACCGTGGCCGTTGCACCCGGCGTTCGCACTGATCCGGTTCTCGGTGCCGAAACTCAGGACGAACGGTCCTCCGCCCGGGACCTTCGTGTCGGTCGCGTTGTCGGACACATACGTCTTGCCCACGAGTCGGGCCGGATCGGGGGCCGAGTCTTCCGCGCCACCGGAACCCGAATCGCATGCGGCGAGTGCTGCGACGAGGGCCGCTCCGGTCGCCGCAGCTCGGACGAATGCGATTGCGCGGGTGCTGCCGCGGCGTCGTCGGTCCATACCGGCAACGGTAGTGCAGTCGGTCCGGCGGGCCCGTGTGTCCGCCGCGTACGGTAGATCACGATCGGCCAACGAAATTCACGTGAGGAACAGGTAGCCAGTGGGAAAGCTCACGAACGCCATGTGGCGCATGCTCGGCGCTCAGGCGTCGCGCAACCAGTCGCAGTCCATCTCCTTGATCGAGCAGTCGTACGAACACTCCGAGTGGGCCGAAGGTCTGGCCGACTCCGAATTCGCCGACGCTGCAGCAGATCTGGAGATCGATACGACTGATGGGCGGGTTCGATTCCTTGCCCTCATCCGTGAGGCAGGCGAGCGCACGGTGTCGATGACCCCGTTCGACGTCCAACTGCAGGGTGCGCTGCGGATGCTCGACGGCGACGTCGTCGAAATGGCGACAGGTGAGGGCAAGACCCTCGCGGGAGCGATCGCGGCCATCGGCTACGCGCTCGAAGGCAAGCACGTTCACGTGGTCTCGGTGAACGACTATCTCGCAGGCCGCGACGCCGACTGGATGAAGCCGCTCTACGAGATATTCGGCGTAACCGTCGGCACGCTGTCTGAGCATTCGACGCGGGAAGAGCGGCAGGCGGCCTATGCGTGCGACGTCACGTACGCATCGGTCAACGAGATCGGATTCGATGTCCTCCGTGACCAACTGGCGCTGCACGACGACGAACTGGTCTCGCCCGAACCCGAGGTCGTCCTCGTCGACGAAGCGGACTCGGTCCTCGTCGACGAGGCGCTCGTTCCGCTGATCCTGGCCGGGTCGACGGAGGCGGACGCGCCGAACAGCGCGATCCACGAAGTGGTGTCGCACCTCAAGAGCAAGCATTACGACGTCGACTCCGATGGTAAGAACGTGTCGCTGACGGAGGAAGGCGCGCGCTTCGTCGAGGACACACTCGGCGGCATCGACCTCTACGACGAAGAGCACGTCAGCACCACTCTGGTGCATGTGAACGTGGCGCTGTACGCCTACTACCTGCTCGAACGTGACGTCGACTACATCGTGCGCGACGGTGGGATCCATCTGATCAACGCCGCCCGCGGCCGAGTGGCTCGGCTGCAGCGCTGGCCCGACGGCGTCCAGGCCGCCGTCGAGTACAAGGAGGGCCTCAAGCCGACGGCGTCCGGCGAAGTGATCGACACGATCACCGTGCAGGCGCTGATGGGTCGGTACCCGCGTGTCGCAGGCATGACCGGCACCGCCATCGCGGCAGGCGAACAGCTCCGCCAGTTCTATGGGCTGGGGGTCTCGCAGATTCCGTCGAACATGCCGAACATCCGCGAGGACGAGCCGGACCGGGTGTTCGACAACAAGGCGAACAAGATGGAGGCCGTCGTCGAATGCGTGCGGGAGGCCCATGAGACCGGACAGCCCGTGCTGATCGGAACTCACGACGTCGCGCAGTCCGAAGAACTCGCGTACTTCCTCGATCGTGCAGGCGTCCCATCGGTCGTCCTCAACGCGAAGAACGACCCCGAAGAGGCGGCGATCATCGCCGAGGCCGGCCGAAAGGGCGCCGTCACGGTGTCGACCCAGATGGCCGGCCGTGGCACCGACATCCGCCTCGGCGGGTCGAAGGGCGACGACGACGAGCGCGAGGCGGTCGTCGAGCTCGGCGGACTGTGCGTGGTCGGCACCGGGCGCTACGACACCGAGCGTCTCGACAACCAGCTCCGCGGTCGCGCGGGACGCCAAGGCGATCCCGGGCGCTCGGTGTTCTTCTCCAGTCTCGAGGACCCGCTGGTCACCAAGAACCAGACACACTTGCGCGACATCCGTCCGGTCGACAGCGAAGGCTCCACGGGGCCGCGCGGTGTCGAGGTCGTGCAGCAGGCGCAGCGGATCGCCGAAGGCGCGATGCTGCAACTGCACGCCAACACCTGGGACTTCAACAAGCAGGTCAACGAGCAGCGAAACTCGATCGTCCGACGTCGCATGGCCGTCTTGACGACCGATCAGGCCCTCACTGAACTCAAGGAACTGGCACCCGAGCGTTACGAGGAGTTGTCCGAGACGATCGACGACGACGTCCTCGAGGACGCCGCGCGGCAGATCGTCCTGTACCACCTGGACCGCGGCTGGGCCGACCACCTCGCCTACGTCGCGGACGTGCAGGCGAGCATCCATCTTCGGGCCCTCGGACAGCAGAGCCCGCTCGAGGAGTTCCACAAACTGATCTTCGCCGAGTTCACCAAGATCGTCGACGACGCGATGGACGCATCCCGGGAGACCTTCACGACTGCGAAGATCACCGCCGACGGCGTCGACTTCGGCGACGCGGACATGCACCGGTCGACGATGACGTGGACGTATCTGGTGCACGAGAATCACTTCGCTTCGGCCGGCGCACAAGCCATTCAGGGAATCGTGGGCATCTTCAGATGACCGACGAGCCTCGGAGCCAGGGCGACGGCGGGGGGCACGCGTCGCCCGCGCAGCCCGCCGAACGCTCCGATGCGATCTGGACCGTTCCCAACGCGTTGTCGGTCGCGCGGCTGCTACTGATCCCGGTGTTCATCTGGCTTCTCCTCGTCGAGGAGTCGGCCGGCTGGGCGTTCGTCGTGCTGTTCGTCTCCGGCGCCACCGACTGGCTCGACGGCAAGCTGGCCCGGTGGCTCGGTCAGTCGTCGAAACTGGGGGCACTGCTCGACCCGGCGGCCGACCGGCTGTACGTAATCGTGATCCCGATCTGCTTCGGGATCCGCGACTTCGTGCCGTGGTGGTTGATCGCCGTGATCATCGGACGTGACGTCCTGCTGCTGTTGACCGTGCCGCTGCTGTCCTCGCGCGGAGTCACCGCCCTGCCGACGCTCTATGTCGGCAAGGCTGCGACCTTCTCCCTGATGAGTGCGTTCCCGTGGCTCCTGGCAGGCCATATCGACGGGATCATCGGAACCATCACATATCCGATCGGTTGGGCGTTCCTGATCTGGGGCGTCGCCCTGTACGTCTGGTCGCTGGTCCTGTACTGGATTCAGACAGTCGACGTCGTGCGCACCATGCCTCGCGTGGACCGGCGATCCGCGGCCTGATGCGGCCGCCCGACGCGTCGGGCGATAAGATCTAAGCGTGATCCGGCGGGGGGATTCCTTCGACGGGCGCCTACCTTCCTCTCGAATCAGAAAGGCAGTTTCCGTGAGCGACACGAAGATCCCGGAGAACCTGCGGTACACCGCCGACCACGAGTGGGTCAGCAAGGTCGGTGACAAGACGGTCCGTGTCGGCATCACCGATTTCGCGCAGGACGCGCTCGGTGACGTCGTGTTCGTCCAGTTGCCCGACGTGGACGACGCGGTGCAGACCGGGGAGTCGTTCGCCGAGGTCGAGTCGACCAAGAGTGTCTCGGACATCTTCGGCCCGCTGGACGGCACGATCGCTGCCGCGAACGACGCGCTGGAGGGTGCCCCCGAACTGGTCAACTCGTCGCCGTACGACGACGGCTGGCTCGTCGAGATCACCGTCGCCGACGACGTCGACCTGGACGCCGTACTGGCCGACCTGCTCGACGCCGCAGGCTATGCGGCCGCGGTCGGAAGCTGAACGATTCGCTAACGATCCGGCTCGTCAACGTCGACGAGCCCGCTGGACGTCGGCGGGGGCGGATATGATTCTGTAGTTCGTTCAATCGCGCCCAACCCGGGCGGCGATAGGACGCAAGACGGTAGGTTCGAAGGCGAACGTTCGTCCTGCCGTACGACGTGCGTTTCAGCGGCGAAACGCATCTGGAATGCATACGAGAAATGGCGAAGTGGTCGCCGACCCCGGAACCCGGGCGCCGACCGCAGTGGTTAAGGAGATGTGGTGACCGGTAACGACAACGGCTTTGAAGCGCCTGTGGAGACGACCTCGGTCTTCCGGGAGGAGTTCATCAAGGAGATCGACGCGCCTGCGACGTCGGCTGAGCCGGGCGATACCGGTGTCGAGCGACTCTCGCCCGGAACTGCGCTGCTCATCGTCAAGCGTGGCCCGAATGCAGGCTCGCGCTTCCTGCTCGATCAGGCCGCGACGTCGTCCGGCCGTCATCCCGACAGCGACATCTTCCTCGACGATGTGACCGTCAGCAGGCGCCACGCGGAGTTCCGGAGCGAAGGCGACGACTTCCAGGTGGTCGACGTCGGCAGCTTGAACGGAACGTACGTCAACCGTGAACCGGTCGACACCGCCACTCTCGCCAACGGCGACGAGGTCCAGATCGGCAAGTTCCGCCTGGTGTTCCTGGCCGGCCCGCGTGCCGGGGAAGCCGGCACCGCCACATCGTGACCTCATCGGCTGCACGGTCGGAAGGAAGCGGCGAGCGGACTATGTCCATCGGCGCTGTCCTCGCGGTCCTGTCCGAGGATTTTCCGGACGTGACGATCTCCAAGATCCGCTTCCTCGAAGCGGAGGGGCTCGTCACTCCGGACCGTGCCCCGTCGGGGTACCGCCGCTTCAGTGATGCGGACTGCGAACGACTGAGGTTCGTTCTCACTGCTCAGCGCGACCGTTATCTGCCGCTGAAGGTGATCCGCGAGCAACTCGACGCCATCGACACGGAGTCGTCCGACTCGGCGGGCGGCGCACGTCTGCTGTCGTCGGCGCGTACTGCGGTCGCTCCGGCGACGGACTTCTCGTCGCGCGGTGGTCGTGTTGCCCGTGAGACGCTCATCGAGCGGACGAACGTCGACTCCGCGTTCATCGCGGAACTGATGCGGAACGGGCTCCTGTCCGCCGGGCCGGGCGGCTTCTTCGACGAGGACGCCGTGCGTCTGGTCGAGGCCGCTGCAGCGCTCGCGAACTTCGGCGTCGAGACCCGGCACCTCCGTGCGTTCAAAGTGAGCGCCGAGCGGGAAGCCGGTCTGGTCGCGCAGATCGCCGGACCGATCGCCAAAGGCAAGGGAACGGGTGCGCGCGACCGTGCCGAAGAACTCGTTCGGGAGATGGCCGCCTTGTCGGTGACGCTGCACACGCAGCTGGTGAAGGCCGCCGTGCGCTCCGCGCTCGACTGACCCTCCACTCCACGACTTCGTCTAAGGAGACACGATCATGGGCGAGATGCGAATCGTCGGCATCCGGGTGGAGCCGCCACAGAATCAGCCGGTGCTGCTGCTGCGTGAAGTGTCCGGCTCCCGGTACCTGCCGATCTGGATCGGTCAGAGTGAGGCCGCGTCGATCGCACTGGAGCAGAGGGGCGTCGAGCCGCCCCGACCCCTCACGCACGATCTGATCGAACAGATCGTCGCGGCATTCGACCGGACACTGGTCGAGGTGCGGATCGTCGACATGCGGGAGGGCACGTTCTACGCGGAGATGGTCTTCGACGGCGACGTCGTCGTCGAAGCCCGGCCGTCGGATGCGATCGCCGTCGCGATGCGGGTCGGCGCGCCGATCGTCGCGGCAGACGAGGTGCTCGACGACGCAGGCCTGCTGATCCACGACGAGGACGAGTCGTCGTCGGACGATGAGGCGGGGGAGTCGAGCGAGGAAGAGGTCGAGGCCTTCCGTGAGTTCCTCGATCAGGTGTCTCCGGAGGACTTCTTGGGGCCTGACGGGCCGTCTGCCAGCTGACGATCTCGGCTAGTCAAGATGGGCGAACACCGAACAATTGTCGCCACTTGAGTCACATGAGTAACAGCAGCCTCATTGGTAACAGATGGGTAACCGCAGGGTCACCGTTGATGCACAGCTGAACCTTAAGTTGAGGTTTACGGTGTGTTGCGTTGATCGCCGGTCGTAATCCTCATAGTTTCTAACTCGACACCGGAGCCGTTCGCTTCGGTACAACACACATCGACCGTGTGCGGGAGTACCCTTGCAGAAGGACTCGCGGCCAGGGTCCAGTTGCGCGAGGGAGTAGCCGTGGGCGACAAGCCGACAGATCTTCGGACCGAAGGTGTCACCGAACCAGTGCTGCAAGAACCAGTGCTGCAGGAACCCGTACAGGGTGGTCTCGACGACATCGCTCCCGGTCTGTTTCCGAACGGCATCGTGCCGGACGAACTCGTCGGGTACCGCGTCCCCACGGCATGCCAGATCGCGGGCATCACGTACCGTCAGCTTGATTACTGGGCACGCACACAACTCGTCGTCCCGTCGATCCGCGGCGCAGGCGGATCCGGTACGCAGCGTCTGTACTCGTTCAAGGACATCCTCGTCCTCAAGATCGTGAAGCGTCTGCTCGACACCGGTATCTCGCTCCAGAACATTCGCGTCGCGGTCGATCACCTTCGCCGCCGCGGCGTCGAAGATCTCGCACGCATCACCCTCTTCTCCGACGGCACCACGGTCTACGAGTGCACATCGGCCGAAGAGGTCGTCGACCTTCTTCAGGGCGGACAGGGCGTGTTCGGCATCGCGGTCTCCGGCGCGATGCGCGAACTGACCGGCACGATCGCCGACTTCCCGGCCGAGCGCGCCGACGGCGGCGTCAGCGAGGAATCGCCCGAAGACGAGCTCGCTGCCCGACGCAAGAACCGGACGCGCAAGACCGGGTAGTCCTCCGCACGTGCGACTGTGACCAGTACCGCCGGTCACGGACGGCTGTGTGCACGACGCGAGTTGGTACCCTGACCGTGCGCCGCTACGCCACGGGAGAGCGTCGTCCGATCACCTCGGGCGTCCGCCGAAGGAGCAACACCTCTCCGTCAAACTCTCAGGCACCCGGGACCGTGGCATTGACGGCGTCTCTGGAAAGTGACGGGTTCGCTCGTCCGCCCACGGTGAAAGGCCGCGGTCACCCGCAGCCGAATCTCTCAGGCGTCGCTCCGCGACATGGACAGAGGGAGAGGGCCCAGTCCGGGCGCCGCGCTCGGACCTGACGACAGATAGGTCCCTCCTGTGACGGACACGTCCCTGCCGAACCCCGCCCCTTCCTCGCCGTTCTCGCAACGGCATCTCGGCCCGGATGCGGCCGAACTCGCTCGCATCCTCGATGTACTCGGCGTGGCGTCGCTCGACGAACTCGCCGCCGACGTGGTTCCCGCGACGATCGCGGACGGAGTCGGCGACGATGGCGTCGCCACCGGACTCGACGCACTTCCTGCCCCGCTGAGCGAAGCCGCGGCCACCGCCGCGATGCGCGAACTCGCGAACCGGAACGTCGTCGCCCGGTCTATGATCGGCCTCGGCTATTACGACACGCACACGCCGACCGTGATCAAGCGCAACATCCTCGAGAATCCCGCGTGGTACACGGCGTACACGCCGTACCAGCCGGAGATCAGCCAGGGCCGTCTCGAAGTGCTCCTCAACTTCCAGACGATGGTGTCGGACCTGACCGGGATGGAGGTCGCCAACGCGTCGATGCTCGACGAGGGCACCGCTGCCGCTGAAGCCATGACCCTGCTGCGTCGCGCCGCGAAGGCGAAATCGCCCCGCGTCGTGGTGGACGCCGACCTGTTCCCGCAGACGCGCGCTGTCATCGACACGCGTGCCGAGCCTCTCGGCATCGAGGTGGTCGAAGCCGTCCTCGATCCGACCGCAGACGGTGCGGGTCTGCCCGACGGCGACTTCTTCGGTGTCGTCTTCCAGACGCCCGGAGCCTCGGGCGCGCTCGTCGACGCAGGCCCGATCATCGAGGCGGCGCACGCCCGCGGTGCACTCGTCGCGGCAGGCGTCGACCTGTTGGCGGCGACGCTCGTCACCCCGCCCGGGGAACTCGGGGCGGACGCCTGCTTCGGCACCACCCAGCGCTTCGGCGTCCCGATGGGCTTCGGCGGCCCGCACGCGGGCTACCTCGCCGTGCACACCAAGGTGACCCGTCAGCTTCCGGGCCGACTCGTCGGAGTCTCTAAGGACGCCGACGGCGCCGTCGCCTACCGGCTGGCATTGCAGACGCGGGAACAGCACATCCGCCGTGAGAAGGCGACCAGCAACATCTGTACCGCGCAGGTCCTGCTCGCGATCATCGCCGCGACCTACGCCTCGTACCACGGTCCGGACGGTCTCAAGGAGATCGCGCGCCGCGTGCACGACACCACGGCCGACCTCGCGAACCGGCTGACCGGTGCGGGCCTGAGTGTGGAGCACGCCTCGTTCTTCGACACGATCGTGGTGCGGGCGGACGGTCGCGCCGCGGAGGTCGTAGCGGCCGCCAAGTCCGAGGGTGTCAACCTCCGACTGGTCGACGGCGACCGCATCGGCATCGCCTGCGACGAGACGACGACCGAGGCCGACGTCGCCGTCGTCCTGCGGGCCTTCGGCGCACCTGAGGCCGAGTCGTCTTCCTTCGCGCAGCCGATCGAGAACCGGACGAGTGAGTACCTCACGCATCCCGCCTTCACCTCCCACCGCACCGAGACCTCGATGCTGCGGTACCTGCGCGCCTTGTCGGACAAGGACATCGCACTGGACCGAAGCATGATTCCGCTCGGCTCGTGCACCATGAAACTGAATGCGGCCACCGAGATGGAGCCGATCACCTGGCCGGAGATCGGCGGACTGCACCCGTTCGCGCCGCTCGGTGACTCCGAGGGCATCCGTGAACTCATCACCACCCTCGAGGACTGGCTCGTCGCCGTCACCGGATACGACCGGGTGAGTCTGCAGCCGAATGCTGGTTCGCAGGGGGAGTACGCAGGCCTGCTCGCGATCAGGAACTACCATCGCTCCCGCGGCGACGAGGCGCGCGACGTGTGCCTCATCCCGTCGAGCGCGCACGGCACCAACGCCGCCTCGGCCGTCATGGCCGGCCTGCGCGTGGTGGTCGTCGCCAGCCGTGACTCGGGCGACGTCGACATCGACGATCTGCGCGCCAAGATCGACAAGCACCGCGACGAGCTGGCGGCCATCATGATCACCTACCCGTCCACGCACGGCGTGTTCGAGCACGAGGTCACCGACATCTGCGGCGCCGTCCACGATGCGGGTGGCCAGGTGTATGTCGACGGAGCGAACTTGAACGCCCTCGTCGGGTTGGCCCGACCCGGTCAGTTCGGCGGCGACGTCTCGCATCTGAACCTGCACAAGACGTTCTGCATCCCGCACGGCGGTGGTGGTCCCGGTGTCGGCCCTGTCGCCGTCCGCGAACACCTGGCTCCGTTCCTGCCGGGTCACCCGCTCGCCGAGGAACTCGACTCGACCGGGATCACGATCTCGGCCGCCCCGTACGGCTCGGCGTCGATCCTGCCGATCACTTACGCGTACATCGCGATGATGGGCGCGCAGGGGCTGCGTGCCGCGTCGTTGACGGCGATCGCGTCAGCGAACTACATCGCACGCCGCCTCGGTGACCACTACCCGGTGCTGTACACGGGCGAGAACGGCTGGGTGGGACATGAGTGCATCCTCGACCTGCGGGATCTGTCCAAGCAGACCGGCGTCTCGGTCGACGACGTCGCCAAGCGTCTTGCCGACTACGGCTTCCACGCCCCGACCATGAGCTTTCCGGTGGCCGGGACCCTCATGGTGGAGCCGACCGAGAGTGAGAACCTCGCCGAGATCGACGCGTTCATCGACGCGATGATCGCGATCCGCGGCGAGATCGACAAGGTCGCCGACGGTACGTGGACCGCCGACGACAACCCGCTCGCCGGTGCACCGCACACGGCGGAGTGCCTGGTCGGCGAGTGGGATCACGGTTACGACCGGATGACCGCCGTGTACCCGACGGGACTGCCGTCTTCCGGAGGTCGGGTCAAAGTCTGGCCCGCGGTCCGTCGGATCGACGGCGCGTTCGGCGACCGCAACCTGGTGTGCAGTTGCCCGCCGCTGGAGGCCTTCGCCGAGTAGCGCCTCACCGTGCGTCGGTGTACGCGAACGCGCGTGCGCCGACGCCGAGGAGTTCGACGAGATCGGGTGTGAGGCGATCGATCAGGGCGTGGGCGTGCGGGCCGCGCAGGGTGACGCCGTCGGCGACTCCGGTCGCCTCGATGTCGTGCAGGAGCCGGACGAGGGTCGCGACCGTGCCGGGGTGCACGATCGTCCCGGTCCGGGCGCCGGGCGCCCACCCCGGGTTCGCGTCGGCGTATTCGGCGAACGCCGCTGTCACCGTGTCGGCGACGTGGACGTCGATGTCGACGAACACCGGGCGAGCGGAGCGAGCGGCCGCTGCTGCGGCCTCACCGAGACTCGACGACCGGATCCGGGTGGGTGGCGCACCCGCGGACGAGTCGGTGAGCTCGGTCCAGTCGGCGTCGTCGGACTCGACGGCGATGCGTAGCGCTCTCATGCGGGATGCTCCTGTTCCAGATGGCGGAAACGGCTGTGGTGGAAGATGATCGGTTCGACGTCCGCCGCTGCGAAATGACCGTGCACGGCGAGGAGTGCGATCACGTGATCGCCCGCCGGAATCAACTGATCGACCCGAGTGTGAAATCCTGCTGCCGCGCCGTCCACATGGATCGCACCGTTGTCGGTCGCGGCCCAGTCGACGCCGTCGAATCGTTCGGACGCGGGTCTGCGGAGATGATCGGCCACCTCGCGTTGGCTGCTACCGAGCACGGTCACGCCCCAGTGGTCTGCGTTGCGGAGCACCGGCAGGGTCGTCGACGTATGAGCGATGTTCACCGAGATCAGCGGGGGATCCAGGGACACCGAGGTGAACGACGAGGCGAGCAGGCCGACCGGACCGTCGGGGCCGAGTGCGGCGACGACGACCAGGCCGGACGGGACGTGGCCGAACACCCGACGCAGTTCGTTGCCGGCCTCGTGGGCGGTGAGGTCTGTGGAGGTGAAATCCGTTGTGACAGTCATTATCTCCCTACTTGCGTAGATCTATGTAGTCGAGCTGTGCGGTGGTGGATCGGACCCGGTCAGCGTCCGGCCGGGACGAAAGGGGTGCCGGTATTCGTCGACAGTGAGGTCCGGCCTGCGTCGAAGAGTCCGCGCCGCGTCAATTCCGGGATCACACCCTCACCGAACCAGTACAGCTCTTCTAAGTGGGGGTAGCCCGAGAGCACGAACTCATCGATGCCGACGGCGGCGTACTCGGCGATCAGGTCGGCGACTTCGGTGTGCGAACCCACGAGTGCGGTGCCGGCGCCGCCGCGGACCAGGCCGACGCCCGACCACAGACCGGGGTACACCTCGAGGGCGCGCGGATCCCGCCACGAGCCGTCCGCGCGATGCGACTCGTGCAGGGCACGCATCGCGGCCTGACCGGTCGACTCGCTGCGGCCGAGCCCCGACTGCACGTGGGTCACGGTCTCCTCGTCGAGGGCTGCCAGCAGCCGCCCGGCCTCGGCCCAGGCCTGTTCGGAGGTGTCCCGAGCGATCACGTGCAGCCGGATGCCGAACCGCACGGTCCGACCCTGCTGTTCGGCCAGGGATCGGATCCAGTCGATCTTCGCGGCGACGGCCACCGGTGGTTCGCCCCACGTGAGGTAGACATCGCTGTGGCGTGCCGCGACCGGCCCGGCCTCCGGGGACGAACCGCCGAAGTAGATCGGCGGCACCGGATCCGGGAGTGACGGGATGCTCGCGTTCTCGACGGTGATGTGCTCGCCGCGGTGCGTCACTGCCTCGCCCGCCCACAGGCGACGGACGATCGAGAGGAAGTCGTCGGTCCGCGCGTACCGGGACGCCTTGTCGAGGCTGTCGCCGTACGCCCGCTGTTCGGCAGGCTCGCCACCGGTCACGACGTTGAGCAGGATGCGCCCGGGCGCATGCTTGGCGAAGGTCGAGGTCATCTGAGCGGCCAGCGTCGGACTGATCAGTCCGGGACGGAACGCGACGAGGAAGCCGATGCGTTCGGTCTCCCGCGCGAGCATCGCCGTCGTCAGCCACGCGTCCTGGCACCAGGCGCCTGCCGGTGTGAGTGCGGCGGTGAAGCCGAAGTCCTCGGCGGCGCGTCCGATGGACGAGAGGTAACCGATGGACGCGTCACGGTCACCGCCCGCGACTCCGGCGGGCAAGCCGTGACCGCCTCCGACGATGAACCGGGAGTCGCCGTACGTCGGCAGGAACCAGTGAAGTTTTACAGACATGTCGAGACGTTCCTTTATAGCGTTGATAGAGGTCAGAGAGTTCCGTGGCTGGGCGGAGGCTGGCGTTCGACGGCCCAGCGGCCGAGATGCTGGAGCTTCCAACGCTCGGGGTCGTGCAGGGTGTGCGTACGGGCGTCACGCCAGTAGCGGTCGAGGTTCGCCCGCCCCGAGGCCGTACGTGTGCCGCCGAAATCGAACAACTCGCTGCCGGCCCGCCGGGCGGCACGGCCGGCGGCTACCTTGGCCGCCGCAGTCGCCAGGGCTGCGTCGGCGATCGTCTCCGGAGTCGATGCGGCCTCTGCCTCGTCGATCCGGTCGGCCGCCTCGCGGAGGAGCGCGGCCGCCGACCGAACCGCGAGCTCGAGTTCGCCTGCCTGCGCGACGAGGAGAGGATCCTCGGCGGCCCGCTCGACGCCTGCTTCGAACCACGGTCGAGCGCGGTCCGCGAGTTCCGGAACGCTGTCGAGGGCCCCGCGAGCGATGCCTACGTCGATCGCGGCGTGCACCAGTTGTGCGCGGGTGCCGTACGTGCTCGGTGTCGCGAGCAGACGTGTGTAGTCCAGGACGAGGTCGGCGTTCACGTCGACGTCGTCCAGGAGGACAGTGCCGCTGCTCGTCGTGCGCTGTCCGAGGCCGTCCCAGTCGTCGTCGATAGTGATCCCGGCTGCGTCGGCGGGGACGTAGGCGATGACACTGCCGCCGTCCGGTCCGATCGCTCGTACCGCCAGGATGTCGGCGAACACGGCCCCGGTGGCATAGAACTTGCTGCCGGTCAGCCGCAGCCGCCCGTCGCGGCGACGCAACGTGGTCGCATCGTCGAGGACGGTCTTCCCGCCGCGTTCGGTCTGAGCGTTCGCGACCCGCGCCCCGTCGAGTACCCGGGAGAACAGGTGCTTCTTGAGCACGTCCGACCCGACCCGGCGGGCGGCGTCGACGAACACGAAATGACTCTGGGGGATCTGCGCGACGCTCGGATCCGCGGCGGCGAGGACCGCGACGACCTCGGCGAGGGGGCGGGCTCCGAGACCGGGCCCACCGAACTCGGCCGGCACGGTGACCGCGAGCAGGCCCGTCGCAGTCAGTGCTTCGACTACGTCGAAGGGGAGAGCACGGTCGCTGTCGCGCGCGCTCGCACCCGTTGCCAGAACGGGTGCGATGCCGCGCGCGGCAGCCACCGCGGACTCGTGATCGGTGATGGCCACGGGTCAGCTGTACAGAGTGAACTGCGGAGCGCGAGCGTTCAACACCCAGTCGCCGATCTCCCTCGCCTTGTATGCGACCGGGTCGTGGACAGTGTGGGTGCGAAGATTGCGCCAGTGCCGGTCGAAACCGTATGCGCTGGTCGTGGCCCGGGCCCCCTGGATCTCGAACAGACGGGACGCGGCCTCTAGCGAGACCTTCGTGGTGACGAACTTGGCCTCGGCGATCGCGATCGCGGTATCGGCGCGCTGATCGGCAGACAGCGAGTCGCCGATGTCGAGAGCCGACTGTAGCGCATCGCCTGCACGATCGGACAGAAGTGCTGCGCCGCTGATCTGGGCACGCAGCTCACCGATCGTCTCCAGGACGTACGGGTCGTCGCCTGCACTGTCGAGGCCGGACGTCTCCCACGCGCTCGCGTTCAACCGGGTCCAGTCGAGTGCCTCCTCGAACGCGCCTTCGGCGGTGCCGATGTAGAAGTTGACGAACGCGAGCTGCCAGTGCGGAGTGACGAGTGTCTGATGGGGTGTGAACGTGGGCGGTGAGTCGGGATCGCCGAGGATCTCGCTCACGTGCACCACGGTGTTGTCGAACACGACACCGCCGGAATCGGTGAGACGCTGGCCGATGTTGTCCCAGTCGCCTTGCGGCTTGAAGCCCTCCCGGTCGGTGGGCAGGGTCAGGAAGATCAGTGCGTCACCGTAGGAGGCGGTCACCGACAGCTGGTCGGCGACACTGGCTCCCGACGCGAAGGTGCGGCGGCCGTTGAGTCGGTACGAGTCGCCGTCCTTGGTGAGCACTAGCCCGTCGGCCCCGCGCGGGTTCTGCACTCCGCCCCAGAACAGTTTCTCCTGTCCGTTACGGCGGGAGATCGCTTCGGCTTGTTCTGGAGTTCCGAAGAGGTGGGGAATCCGTTGCTGCGCAAAGTGATAGCCGATCAAGTGTGCGATAGAGGTGTCGCCGCGAGCAATGCGCCTGGTGATCTGCTGGCTCTGCGCATAGTTCAGGCCGGATCCGCCGACCTCGACGGGCTCGCCGACCTGGAGCAGATCGTGCTCGCGCAGGAGTTCGATCTCCGCGATGGGATCGGCGTTCGCCCGATCGCGCTCGGTGGCGGTGGCGCGCAACTCCGCCGCCACGAGGTCGGCGCGGCGGAGCGCGTCGGCGAACAGGTCGTCGCGTGTCTCGACGTCGTGGGTGCGGCGGTCATTGTTCGTGATGGTCATGGTGATTCCTTTTGCAAGCCGGAGGTTATGGGGACAGCGGTCAGGCGGTGAGGACGCCGTTACGGGCCAACTCGGTCTCGAGGCGTCCGCTGGAGACGAGGTCGGCTTCGAGTTCGCGGACGATCGGCAGGATGTGGGCGCCGAAGTACTCGACGTCCTCCAGATAGTGCAAGAAGCCGAGCAGGAACAGATTCACGCCGCGAGCCTTGTAGGCGACGATGCGTTCGGCGATCTGCTCCGGCGTGCCGATGAGGCCGGTCTTGAAGCCGTCGTTGTACTGGACGAGGTCGGCGAACTCGGAGTCCGCCCACATCCCTTTCCCGTCCGATGACGACGTGCCTGCCTGTTTGACTGCCGAACCGAATCCGTCGACGGCATCGCGGTCCGCTTTGTCGACGATCTCGCGGAGCACATCGCGGGCCTCGGCTTCGGTGTCGCGTCCGATGAGGAAGCCGTTCAGCCCGAACTTGACGGTCCGGCCGTGGATCGCGGCCTCGGTGTTGACGTCGAGCACCTGTTCGGAGAGTCCGTCGAAGTCTTTGCCGTTGCTGAAGTACCAGTCCGAGACGCGGCCGGCCATCGCTCGGGCAGCGGTGGAGTTTCCGCCTTGAAAGATCTCTGGATGCGGACGCCCGGGCACGTCCACGGGCTTGGGCTTCAGGTCGAAGTCGTGCAGCCGGTAGAAGTCGCCGGACAGTTCGGCGTGGTCGTCGGTCCAGATATTGCGCAGGTAGGTGATGAACTCCTCGGCACGGCGGTACCGCTCATCGTGTTCGAGCCACGGTTCGCCGAGCTTGGTGAACTCGTCTTTGAACCAGCCGGAGACGACGTTCACCGCAGCGCGTCCACCGGAGATGTGGTCGGCTGTCGCCAGGAACTTCGCGAGGACACCGGGGTGCCACAGGCCCGGATGGACCGCGGCGATCACCTTGAGTCGTTCGGTCGCGAGCAGTAGCGCCAGCGAGAAGCTGGTCGACTCGTGTTGATAGGCGGCGCCGTACGACGAGATGTAGCGGACCTGCGAGAGCGCGTAGTCGAATCCGTTGTTCTCGGCGAGGACTGCGAGACGGCGGTTGTAGTCGTACCCCCAGTCGGTGCGCTGCTCGATCTTGGAGACGACGAGACCGCCGCTGACATTGGGGACCCAGTATGCGAACTGCAGTGGTGCGGTCGCGGCTTCGAGTCGTTGCGAGCTGATTTCGGGCATGACGAGATAGACCTCCTGAAGGTCTGGTAGCTGATGGTTCTTGTTGTGGCGGGACGCCCGAGCGGGCAACACCGACCGGGGGTCACCCGATCAGCGACATCGGCGGTGGCTCGATGCGGCTGCTCGCGGTGAGGTGGTCATGGGAACGAGTGTGCGCCGCGGCGATCAGGACGTCGAGTAATTCAATCGTCGTGGTTTCAATACACGTGACTTACGATGGCGATGTGCGAAGAGTTGCGATGGCGATCGGAATACCGCTGGTAGCAGGCCTGGCGGCCTGCACAGTCGACGGTGCTCCGGTCCGAACGCCGATCGAACTCGACACCGGTTCGTACTCCGCGACACTGACCGACGACGATGCATCCGGTCCGAAGCATCGAGCGGCTGTTGCGCTCGGCGAGTTCATCCCCTTGCGAACCGAGCTCGATCCGCGCATCGGACACGCAACCATCGGCAGCGGTCCGCTGAGCAGTATCGAGAATCTGTCGCCTCTCTACGACGTCGACGTGAAGTCGATCCCGGAGAATGCCGCCTTCGAGTTCGGTTTCACCGCCAGCGGCAACAACTATGCGCCAGGCACGGGAATGGACCTCGACGAGAGGGAGAGCTTGCGGACCGGTGTCCTGCGGTACACGGATCCGGCAACTGCCCGAGCGGCGATGGATCCGACCATTGACGCCATCGCAACTCGGTGGAAGAAGATGGACGACCGTGACCGCGCTGACGTGCAGACCAAGCCGCTGACGGGTGGCCCCGACGGTGCAGTGATGGTCCGACAGAACAACTACTACCCGGACGGTGTGGACGTCCGCGCGATGGCCGTCTCCGGGCGGGACGTGTTGTACGCCGAGGTGTACGGATATTCACCGGAGACGGCGGAGGCGACGGTGCGTCGCTCACTGATCGCGCAGAAGAAGGCGAGCGATGCCTCCCGCGACATCGCCGTGGTCGACGAATACGAGAACCGCGACTTCTTCACTCTCACCGTGCCCTATCTGAAGGCGGACGACCGCTACATGTTCGAAGGCAGCGTCGCCGGGCCGCGTGCCTTCGCGACCAAGTTCCACGACGATAAGAAGTCCTTGACCGCCTTCACCGACGCGGACGTCGACCTGATCAGCGAGCGGTCCACCGTCGTGTATCGAGCAGGAACACCGGACAAGTCGTCCGGACTACGGGAGTTCTTCCTGGCAGCGTGGGCCGACGGTGGAGCCAAGGCCGTGCCGTCGCCGCTCGACTTGTCCTCGGCGAAATGCATGCAGGGCGAAGGTGACACCGGGTCGGACGGTCCGTGGTTCTCTTGTGCGGTCGCGGTCGATCGGTACCTCGCGACCTCGGAGGGCGACACGTTGGAGGACGCACAGCAGAAGATCGCCGCGCAGTACACGCTGTTGACGAAGTTCGGCTGAGGGGGTCTCGACTTCGCTCGACCAGCGGTAGGTGTCTCGACCGGCGGGGAGGGTCTCGACTTCGCTCGACCGGCGGTGGGGGTCTCGACTTCGCTCGACCAGCGGTAGGTGTCTCGACGGACTGGGTGGTGGGGTCTCGACTCCGCTGGTCGAGCGGAGTCGAGACCCTCGCCTACTTAGGGACGGCGGCGGGAAGGACGAGCTTGCTGATCGCCACCGTTGCCGCAGGCTCGGGCGCGGGGAGCGGATCGGCGACGTCGCCGAACTTCACGGTCGCCGTCGCGGCGGGAAGCGGGCCTGCGCCCCGGAATCCCATGCCGGTCAGGATCTTCATCTGCGGCGGTTTGCGGACAAAGGTCACGAACTCGGCGATGGCGTCGCCGATGTGGGCCGGAACCTGATCGCCGGACAGTCGGACCACGGGGTAGTCGGCGACCGGTGTCGATCCGGTCGGTGCGACGGCGGTGACGCGGGCACGCTCGTCGTCCTTCGTGAGCGAGTACAACCGCTGTTCGGTGACCGGGACGGCGCGGACCTTGGCGTCGGCCGGATCACCTGCCGTGGCGACCGCCTCGACGGCAGCCTCGGTGGAGCCGTCGCCGATTCGCGGCGGCGCCGACATCAACTGCTCCACTGCGTCGTTCACGCGCGGCCGGTTCACCTCGGCGAGGGTGAGCGCATCCTTCTCGTCTGCGGTCGCGGCCGCGACCGCTTGCGCGGCGAGCGCCGTCGCATCCGACTGAGGACCGTTCGGCATCGCCATGCGCAGGGAACCCCAACTCCGGTGACCGAACGCGGACAGCGAGTTCGCCAAGGTCAGGTCGGGGAGGTCGGCCCAGCCGATGCGGTCGTTCGCCGCCTGAGCGAGTTCGGGTTCGACGGCCAACCGGACAGGGGAGGAGACCAACGACTCCGGCGGGCCTTGCAGTGCTTCTGGCTTCTCGGTCTGCAGAGCGGCGGACCACACCGAGGACTCCGGAATCCAGGCGCCGGGGAACGCGCCGAACGCCTGGGAGTCCCAGTTGCGGGCGGTCAGCCCTTCGAGGGTGGCGCGCGCGTCAGCGGGACGCACCTGGATCGTCACGCAGTGGTCTCGGACGATAGGGGAGGTGTGGTTGTAGTTCTGAGCGATCCGTTGCAGGCCCGGAGCGATGGCGGGATCTGCGACGATCGGCACCGTCGCCTTGCCCTCGACACACGATGCGGCCTCGTCGGTCGCCGTGTCGTCGATCTGGTCGCCGAGCTTAGTCCACGCGGTGATCACGGCAGCGACCAAGATGACGATCAGCGCGACAGCCACCAGTGGTCGCGCGATGAACGGGCCCTTTCGGCCCGCTGGCGCCCGTCCGTCTGCAGCGCCCTGTCTGTCCGTCGGCTGCTCTCCGCCCGTCGAATGCTTCGACACGCCGGTTCCCCTCTTGTCGTCACAATCTGTAGTCAATCGTGCAAGAACGCTTCGTGAAGACACCGAGCCCGGACCGAATCCGGCCCGGGCTCGGTGTTCACACCTTCGGGTATATCAGGCGTTGGCCGCCTTGTACTCGCGGCGCGCCCGGTGCAGGATCGGTTCGGTGTAACCGCTGGGCTGGGTGGCCCCTTCCAGGATCAGCGCCTTCGCGGCGTTGAACGCGATGTTGGTGGCGAAGTCGGCAGCCAACGGACGGTACTCCGGATCGCCCGCATTCTGTCGGTCGACGACCGGAGCCATCCGCTCGAGGGCAGCGACGACATCGTCCTCGGTGACGATGCCGTGGCGCAGCCAGTTGGCGAGCAACTGGCTCGAGATGCGCAGCGTCGCACGGTCCTCCATGAGCGCGATGTCATGGATGTCGGGCACCTTGGAGCAGCCGACGCCCTGGTCGATCCAGCGGACCACGTAGCCGAGGATCGACTGCGCGTTGTTGTCGAGCTCCTCGCGCTTCTCCTCCTCGGTCCAGTCCGTGGTCTTCGCCAACGGGATCGTCAGGATGTCGTCGACCGATGCCGGCTCACGCTTGGCGATCTCGTCCTGACGCTCGAAGACGTCGACCTCGTGGTAGTGCAGCGCGTGCAGCGTCGCGGCCGTCGGTGACGGAACCCACGCGGTGTTGGCGCCCGCGGTCGGGTGTCCGATCTTCTTCTCGAGCATGTCGGCCATCAGGTCTGGCATGGCCCACATGCCCTTGCCGATCTGCGCCTTGTGCTCGAGTCCCGCTGCCAGGCCGACGTCGACGTTCGAGTCCTCGTACGCGTTGAACCAGGTCTGACCCTTGATCTCGTCCTTGCGGACGAAGGGGCCGGCCTCCATCGAGGTGTGAATCTCGTCGCCGGTGCGGTCGAGGAAGCCGGTGTTGATGAAGACGACACGCTCGGAGGCCGCTTTGATGGACGCCTTCAGGTTCACCGACGTGCGGCGTTCCTCGTCCATGATGCCGACCTTGACGGTGTTGCGTTCGAGTCCGAGGACGTCCTCGACACGACCGAACAGCTCCGAGGTGAAAGCGACTTCGTCGGGGCCGTGCATCTTCGGCTTCACGATGTAGATCGACCCGGTCCGCGAGTTCTGCAGGCCGTCGGGGCTCATGCCGTGGACGCCGATGGCCGCGGTGATGAGCGCGTCCATGATGCCCTCTGGGACCTCGTTGCCCTCTGCATCGAGGATGGCGGGGTTGGTCATCAGATGGCCGACGTTCCGGACGAACAGCAAGCTGCGTCCGTGGACCTCGTAGTCCGAGCCGTCCGGGGCGGTGTACACATGGTTCGGGTTGAGGACGCGGGTGAAGGTCTTGCCGCCCTTGCTGACCTCTTCGGCCAGGTCGCCCTTGTTGAGACCGAGCCAGTTGGTGTACCCGAGGACCTTGTCCTCGGCGTCGACGGCCGCGACGGAGTCCTCGAAGTCCATGATCGTGGTGATCGCCGACTCGACGGAGACGTCCTTGACGCCCGCGGCGTCGGTCGAACCGATCGGCGACTCAGCGTCGATCTGGATCTCCAGGTGAAGGCCGTTGTTGCGCAGCACGATCACGGTCGGAGCCGCGGGCTCTCCGCGGTAACCGACGAAGGCGGACGGGTCGGCGAACGTCGTGTCGGATCCACCGACAGTGACGACGACCTTGTCGCCGTCGACGACATACGACGTGGCGTCGGCGTGGCTGCCCTGCTCAAGGGGGACGGCCTTGTCCAGGAATGCCTTCGCGAAGGCGATCACCTTGTCGCCGCGAACCTTGTTGTACGAGGAGCCCTTCTCGGCGCCGTCGGCCTCGCTGATGGCGTCGGTGCCGTACAGCGCGTCGTACAGCGAGCCCCACCGAGCGTTCGACGCGTTGAGTGCGAAGCGTGCGTTGAGGATCGGGACCACCAACTGCGGGCCGGGGACCGTGGTGATCTCGTCGTCGACGTTCGTCGTGGTGATCTCGAAGTCGTCCGGCTCGGGGACCAGGTAGCCGATCTCGGTCAGGTACGCCTTGTACTCGGCGAAGTCGGCGTCCTTGTGATCGCGGTGCCACGCGTCGAGCTTGGTCTGGAAGCCGTCGCGGACGGCGAGCAGTTCACGGTTGCGCGGTGCGAGGTCGTTGATGACCGCTGCGGCACCGGCCCAGAACTTGTCGGCGTCTACGCCGGTACCGGGAAGAGCTTTGTTGTTGACGAAGTCGTAGAGGACCTCAGCGACCTGCAAGCCGTTGACGGTGACACGGTTGGACATGACGACCTTTCCTGTGCGATCGGAAGGGAACGATTCTCCGGCGCCGAGGGCGCCGGCTCGTTCCGGGTACGGATGCACCCTGCGTCAGCTATCATACCCGCCGGTAACTTGTTGATTCCTGGCGGTGTGTGACGCCGTGTCGAGGGTGCGAGCGACGTCGACGAGTTTATCGCGGAGGGCCGCACCGCGTCGCGCGATCTCCGTCTGCTCCGTCACATAACGGGCACGTCCCTCCGGTGTCTCGATCGGCACCGGCAGGTACGGACGGCCCGACATGTCGAGCACCTCGGACAAGTCGTACGGGCTCGCCCGCATGTCCAGTTCGCGAGCCGTCAACGCGAGGTCGAAGCAGTCGGCGAGTAGATCCGCACTGACCAACGGCGAGAGTCGCAGGCAGTATCGGTACATGTCCATGGTCGCGTGCAGGCAGCCCGGTTGCTCGTTGGCCACAGTGTCGGCTCGCGACAACTCGACGGCGTTGCGTCCTCGGGCGGGGTCGGTGAAGAAGCGGAACGCGTCGAAATGGGTGCACACCAGCCGGTTGCTCTCGACGACGGCGTCGGTGCCCGCAGCCCCCAACCGCAGTGGGTGCGAATGGCGTTTCTCGTCGGTTCGATAGACCATCGCCCACTCGTGGAGGCCGAAGCATCCGAGTCTCGGCGGCCGTGACGCCGTCGCCTCCAGAATGCGCAGCGTGCCTGCGACGAGGTCGGCCTTGTCGAGGAGGTGATCCTCGGACACCGTCGCGGCACCGTCGCAGACCCGGTAGCCGCGCAACCCGTCGTACTCGGGAGCGTCGAGCAGGACTGTTCCGTACCCGGGATGCCACCGCGTGATCTGTGTGGGACGCGCCGCGTAGTAGGTGAACAGGAAGTCGATCACCGGGTGGGTGGCTCCGGTCCGGCGGGCCCGAAGGTACGGCCCGATCAATGCCTCGATGCGGGCCCGGTGCGCGTCGGTCCGCGCCGACCAGTCACCGCGTTCGAGGGTTCGAACGGGGTGACCCATCAGATGCGGTGCGTCGAATCGCGGACGTCGCCGACGAACGCCTCGGCGAGGTCGGCCAGGGCGAGCATGCCGATGATCGATCCTGCACCGTCGACGACGGCGGCCAGGTGTGCGCTGGCCTTCTGGAGTTGAGTTGCGGCCTCGTCGAGCGGCACCGAAGCGCTGATCTTCGGCAACGGGCGGATCCGGTCGACGGCCACCAGTGAGTCGGCGTGGATGTTCGCGTCGAAGACGTCGTCGAGAACGTCCTTGAGGTGCAGATAGCCGATGTAGGAGCCGTCGAGCCCGCGTACCGGGAACCGGGAGAAACCGGTCTCGCGGACCGCGTCCTCCACCGACCCGAGCCGTGGGCCGAGGCCACCGGTCGCCGGATCCGGACGCAGCCGCACGCTGCGGACGTCCGAGAGCGGGATCATCACTTCGTCCACAGTGCGTTTGACGGTGTCGAGGGCGCGGGTGAGCCGGTCGTGCTCGCCTGCGTCCAGGAGCCCGAGTTCACGCGACTCGCCGATCATCTGCGCGAGTTCGGTCTCGGTCACGGTCGACGCCAACTCGTCCTTGGGCTCGACGCGCATCAGTCGGAGGGCGCCGTTGGCGAGAGCGTTGTAGAGCCAGATCAGCGGTTTTGCGAGTCGCAGGAACCACAGGTGGATCGGGATCAGCAGCATCGCCGAGCTCTCCGGGCCGGCCAGCGCGATGTTCTTGGGAACCATCTCGCCGACCAGGATGTGCAGCACGACGACGATGATCAACGCGATCGTGAACCCGATCGGGTGAAGCAGACTCTCTGGCACGTTCAGGAAGTCGAGCGGCTGCTCGATGATGTGCGCGATCGCAGGCTCGCCGATGCGGCCGAGGAGGATCGAACAGATCGTGATGCCCAACTGGCAGCCCGCCAGCATCAGCGAAAGGTTCTCGGACGCCTGGATCACCGTTCGCGCGCGCTTCTTCCCCGCATCCTCCAAAGCCACGAGACGGTCGCGTCGCGCAGCGATCAAGGAGAACTCGGCGCCGACGAAGAAGGCGTTCGCGGCGAGGAGCAACACGGCGAGAAGGATTCCGGACAGGTCACCCATGCTGTTCGCCTCGCTCTGCCGTCGCGCTGTCTATCTGTGTCATCCACACCTGGTCCACGCGGCGCTGGTCCATCCGCACAACGGTGCCGCGCCAGCGTTGGACTGCGGTGTCGAGCTCGTTGTCGCCCATCGACTCGCGGACCGGCAGGTCGACGACGTCGCCGACCCGTGGAATGCGGCGGAGTTGGAACATGACCAGCCCGCCCAATGTCTCGTATGCGCCGTCGGGAGCACGGTAACCGACCGCGTCGTGCACTTCGTCCAGCCGCAGCAGTCCGGAGCACCGGTAGCCGTTGCCGACCCGCGCGACTTCGGTCTCCTCGTTGTCGTGCTCGTCGGTGACGTTTCCGAGGATCTCCTCGATGAGGTCCTCACTCGTGACCAGCCCTGCGGTCCCGCCGTACTCGTCGACCACGACGCAGACTTCGAGGCCGTCGGCGGAGATCCGGGCACGGAGCGCGTCGCCGTCGAGCGAGTCGGGGACGCGCGTCACCGGCCGTGCGATCGACCGCAGTTGGGTCGTCGTCTGTGTCGCAGTGGGCACGGTGAACGCCTGTTTGATGTGCACGACTCCGACGAGGTTGTCCAGGTCGCCGTCGTCGGCGACGAGGAAGCGGGAGTGACCGGTGCGCGAGGATGCGGAGATCAGATCGCGCACGGTGTCGCCTGGTTCGAGGCTCTCCACCCGGACGCGCGGCGTCATCAAGTCCTCGGCTGTCAGGTCGCCGAATCGCAGTGACCGGTCGACCAGACGTGCGGTGTCGGCGTCGAGTTCGCCGCGGAGTGCGGAGTTACGGACCAGCGCCACCAGTTCCGCGGCCGATCGCGCCGACTGCAGTTCTTCGGTCGGTTCCACGCCGAGACGTCGAACGAGAGCGTTTGCGCTTCCGTTCAGTCCGTTGATGGCGAGTTTGAAGATCTTCGAGAAGACCATCATGGGGCCGGCGGTGGCTCGCGCGACGCTCAGCGGCTTGGCGATGGCGAGGTTCTTGGGAACCAGTTCGCCGAGCACCATGGACAGCGACGTCGCGATCACCAGTGCCAGAGCCAACGAGACTCCGCTCTTCGCCGAGCCGTGCAGGCCGATCGCCTCGAGCACCGGATCGAAGATCTTCGCCAGGACCGGTTCGGCGATGTAGCCGGTGATCAGCGTGGTGATCGTGATGCCGAGCTGGGCGCCGGACAACTGGAACGACAGCGACCGGTGCGCGCGGTCGACGGCGCGGGCGCGACGGTCGCCGCGTCGGGCGAGGTCGTTGGAGATCGTCGACCGCTCCAGGGCTGTCAGCGAGAACTCGCCAGCGACGAACAGAGCGGTGCCGAGGGTCAAGGCCACGAACCCGATGAGGCTCGCGACGATGATCAGAATGTCCATCGGCGGTCGGTCACCATCCCCCGGGGAGCGGCCGACCCTCGGCGAAGCCTGCGGCCGACTGAACGCCGAGGACTACCTTCTCGTGGAGTTCGGGCAGGCTCGTCGCGCCGGTGTATGTGGCGGTGGAACGCACGCCGGACGAGATGTGGTCGATCAGATCCTCGACGCTGGGACGTTCGGGGTCGATGCGGATGCGCGAGGACGAGATGCCTTCCTCGAACAGTGACTTGCGGGCCCGGTCATAGGCGTTGTCGCCTACAGACCGTGCGGCGACGGCGCGTTTGGACGCCATCCCGAAGCTCACCTTGTACTCGCCGCCTGCGTCGGCGTGCAGGTCGCCCGGCGACTCGTACGTTCCGGCGAACCACGAGCCGACCATCGCGTTCGAGGCGCCTGCGGCCACCGCCAGTGCCACATCGCGGGGGTGCCGGATGCCGCCGTCCGCCCACACGTGGGCCCCGGCTTCGCGAGCAGCGGTCGCGCATTCCACGACTGCCGAGAACTGGGGCCTGCCGACACCGGTCATCATGCGAGTGGTGCACATCGCGCCGGGACCGACCCCGACCTTCACGATGTTCGCGCCGGCCTCGATGAGATCGAGAGTGCCGCGGCGCGAGACGACGTTGCCTGCCGCGAGCGGCACGCCGAGGTCGGCGCCCGCGATGGCGGACAGGGCCGAGAGCATCTTCTCCTGGTGCCCGTGCGCGGTGTCGACGACGAGGAGGTCGGCGCCCGCCGTGACGAGTGCTCGCGCGTTGCCGATGACGTCGCCGTTGATGCCGACGGCGGTCGCGACGCGCAGACGCCCCTGAGCGTTGACGTTCGGCTGGTAGATGCCCGCGCGCAACGCCCCGGTGCGGGTGAGCACGCCGACGAGCAGACCGTCGTCGTCGATCAGGACCGCGAGGTCGGCGTTGGCGTCGACGAGTGCTTCGAACACGGCCCGGGGATCGGTGTCCGCCGACAGCGTGACCGGGATCGGGGTCATTGCCGAGCGAAGATCGGTGAACATGTCGATCTCGTGTCCGGCCGCCGCGCGGGCGATCAACCCGATGGGACGGTTGTCGTCGTCGATGACCACCGCATAGCCGTGCGCGCGTTTAGGAATGAGTGCCTGGGCGTTCGCCATCAGGTCGTCGGCGCGCAGAGTGACCGGTGTGTCGGCGACCAGGTGCCGGGACTTCACCTCGCCGATGGTGCGAGCGGCGGCGTCGATCGGGACGTCCTGAGGAAGCACCACGAGGCCTCCGCGACGTGCGACGGTCTCGGCCATCCGCTTGCCTGCGATCGCCGTCATGTTCGCGACCACGAGCGGGATCGTTGTTCCGCTGCCGTCGTCGGTGGACAGGTCGACGTCGAACCGGGACGTCGCGGACGACCGATTGGGAACGATGAACAGGTCGTCGTACGTCAGGTCGTGGTCAGGTCGGTGGCCTTCTAAGAAGCGCACGTCGATTCGCCTTTCAACGGTGATGGTCGGCAGCAGTGATTGTCGTCAGCCGAGATGATCGTATGGGGTGATGGTCGTGAGTGGAGACGCCTGCGGGCTCACAGATGCGACATGAGGCGATGGAGTTCGGTGAGCCACGGGATGGCGACGGCCAGCGTCGGGACGACGAGGATCGCAATCGCGAGCAGATAGGCGGTTGCGGAGATCGCGGGCACCGGGCGTGCGTCGCAGAGTCGACGGACGCGCGCCAGCGTGGTGGGGCCGCCGACCGCCATGGTTCCGCGCGGCGCAGTCGCATCGGCGCAGGCGACGAGCGCGCGGCCGACGATGGCCGGTTCAGTCGCGTTCGCGGCCTGATCGTCTGCGAGGGCCTCGGCGAGTAGCTCCACCGCTCCCAGAGCCGATCGGGAGCGGACGAAACGGGGGAATGCCTCGTGCAAGGCGATGAACGCCTCGAGGACGAGATCGTGCCGTGCACGCAGGTGTGCGCGCTCGTGTTCGATGACTGCAGAAAGCTCGTCGTCGGAGAGCCGGTTCAGGACCCCTTCGCTGAGCACCACCCGGCTGCCGCGAAGTCCGGGCAGACAGTAGGCCAGCGGTGCGGTGACGTCGAGCACTCGGATGTCACGGCCGTGCTGGCGGTGCATGTCCACGCGGTCGACGAGATCGATCATCATCCGGTGGGCGTTGCGTCGCGCACGGGTGCGGATGCCGACTCGGATGATGCTGTAGATCAGTTTCGCACCGACCAGCAGGGTGAGCGCGAAGACGATGACGTACACGGTCCACAGGAGCCAGCCGAGCCGGTCGATCTCGTCGAGCGGATTGGTGGTGGGTGCACCGTTGACACCGGGGGACAGGAGGTTCGCGGCGATCGCCAGACCGGTGCTGAATGCGGACAGGACCGCGGCCAATGCCACTGCCTGCCACAGCGTCATGGCTGCGCGCGGCGCGTACACCGGCCAGGAGGCGTGGGCGAGGGCCTGTGGGATAGGGCCGACCAGAGCGATGGTGAGGATGCCGAACAGCAGCGCGGTCATCGGCTTTCCCTCTGGTAGTGCGGGCGAGCAGCGGCTCGCAGGTCGGTGTCGACTCTAGTGTTTCGAGTGGCGGGACGACTCTAATTCGTCCAACGCCTCGCGTAGTGCGGCGATCTCGTCGGCGTCGACCTGTCCGACGAACGACACGAGTGCGGCGTGCCGCGAACCCGGTGCCTCGGCGCCCTTGAGTGCGTCGACCATGAGGCTTGCGACGAGGTCTTCGCGGGGGCGTGCTGCAGCGTATCGGTGTGCGCGGTCGTCGCGGATCTGCGTGACCAATTCCTTCTTCGACAGGCGCTGGAGCACCGTCATCACCGTGGTGTAGGCGAGTGCTCGTGAACGAGAGAGCTCGGCATGCACCTGACGGACCGTCTGTGGCGTCGCCGACGCCCACAGGGTGTCCATCACTGCGCGTTCGAGCTCTCCGAGGCCGTTCATCTTCTTCATCTTACGTCGACTCCCGTCGAAGGTCGTGTACTGCCCTATCCCTTGTGGACAACGCCGCTGGTCTCGCTTTGGTTCCCGGCGTGGTCTGCGTCTCACTCAGCGAGCGCTTTGACATATAGGTAAGGATAACCTACATTCAATCGCAAGGATCGTCTGAGTGTCCTGAGGGCTGCAGAGACCTCCGATCCGCCGCAGTAGCCCCGTGCTCGTTCTGAGCACGGGGCTACTGACTTTCCGGAGTACGAACCGGTGTGTCTGGGAGTTTCGGGGTCCCGTATGCGTCGCCGGCCCTGTGATGGCACGCTGACCGGTATGAATGAGCACCTCGATGGGATGTTGGCGCGGGTTAAGGAATCGGTCGGCCTGGATGCGCATCTGGGCTTCGTCGTCGACGATGCGTCCGGTGACGGCGTGACCGGAACGCTGAGTATCACTTCCGATCATCATCAGCCGTTCGGCATCGTGCACGGCGGGACCTACTGTGCGCTCGCCGAGAGTGCGGCGAGCATCAGCGCCTTCTGCTGGTTGCAGGAGACCGGCATCGGCGGTACCGCAGTGGGCGTAAACAACTCGACGGATTTCCTGCGCTCCGTTTCGGACGGAGTGATCACGGTGTCGACGTCGCCGATTCACCGTGGGCGTCGCCAGCAGCTGTGGCAGATCGACATGACGGACGACCAAGGCCGACTCATCGCTCAGTCGCGGGTCAGGTTGCAGAACATCGAGATGTAAGCCTGATTCGGGTGATCTGATCAACACTTGGTCGGAGTGGGGAGTTGAACGTGGGCACCGCACGCGACACAGTAGGACGCATGGCCGATGACGAGAAGAGTAACGGTGGCGACTTTCAAAGAGACGACCCGCACAACATCCTTGCTAAAGGCGGCGACGGGGACGCACCACGCGTGCTGGTCGACCCCCTGACGGGAAAGTCCAACGAACTCGATCCGAGTGTGCTGGCGGTGCCGTCACACATGCATATCGCGGAGGATGACTCCGACGATGAGATCACAGCGAAGCTGCGGAGGCAGGGAGTCCGGATCGGTCGCGCCGGGATTGCGCCCGCCGTGTTCTGGCCTGCTCTACTGGTCATCGTCGCGGTAGCGATCGTCTCGGTGGTGGTGCCGGACGGCACAGCGACCGTGTTCAACAACATCCAGAGTTGGATCGTGGCCGATCTGGGCTGGTACTACATGTTGATCATCGGGGTGTTCGTGGTCTTCGTGATCGTGCTCGGACTGTCGCGACTGGGTCGCGTCCGACTCGGCAAGGACGGCGAGCCTCCAGAATTCACGCGGGTGTCGTGGTTCTGCATGCTCTTCGCTGCCGGGATGGGCATTGGCCTGGTCTTCTATGGTGTCGGCGAGCCGCTCACGTATGCGACCGTCCAGCAGAAGCCCGGTTGGACCGGCGAGCAGGGCGAGATCTCAGGTAAGGCGATGGCACAGACCTTCGTGCACTGGGGACTGCACCCGTGGGCTATCTACGCGGTCATCGGCCTCGCGTTGGCGTACGCGATTCACCGTCGTGGCCGCCCGGTCTCGATCCGATGGGCCCTCGAACCTCTGCTCGGCGACCGAGTCAAGGGATGGGCGGGCGACGTCATCGACGTCTTGGCGATCTTCGGCACCGTGTTCGGCATCGCGACATCGCTCGGGCTCGGCGTGCAACAGATCTCGACCGGAATGAAGTCGATCGGTGTTGTCGACACGGTCGACAACACACTGCTCGTCGTTCTGATCATCGTCATCACCTGCCTGGCCACCATCTCGGTCGTGTCCGGCCTCGGCGCCGGTATCAAGTGGCTGTCGAACATCAACCTGACCCTTGCCGGCGTACTGATCGTGTCGATGCTGATCCTCGGCCCGACCCTGTTCTTGCTGCGCAACTTCGTGCAGTCGATCGGCGTGTATCTCGCGAACGTGTTGAACATGACCTTTGACATCGGTGCGTACCAGGGGGCACAAGCCGAGGAATGGCTAAGTGATTGGACGATCTTCTACTGGGGTTGGTGGATCGCGTGGGCGCCGTTCGTCGGTGTCTTCATCGCACGGATCTCACGTGGCCGCACCGTCCGCGAGTTCATCGCGGGCTGCCTCATCGTGCCGACGTTGGTCGGGATGATCTGGTTCTCGATCATGGGCGGTTCCGGACTGTTCCGGCAGTTCTTCGGCGAAGGCGATCTAGTCGAGGGCGGTAAAGTCTCGGCAGAGAAGACGCTGTTCCAGGTTCTTCAGGGCCTTCCCGCCGGTCAGGTCCTGTCGGTGATGGCGATCATCGTCGTGGCGATTTTCTTCATCACCTCGTCGGACTCCGGCTCGCTGGTCGTCGACATGCTCGCCTCCGGCGGCCACCCGAACCCGCCCATCTGGTCGCGCATCCTGTGGGCCTTCCTCGAAGGCGCCATCGCCATCGCTCTGCTGCTCGCCGGCGGCCTCAGTTCGCTGCAGGCGGCGTCGTTGGCTACTGCTCTTCCGTTCAGCATCGTCCTGATCATGATGTGCATTGCGACCGTGCGTGGACTGCGACACGAGACATGGATGCTCAACTTCGAAGAGCACACGCGACGATTCGAGACGGCGACATCGCACATCACCAATGAGGTGTTCGAGTCAATTCCGGGCGATCCGTCCGTCGAAGAGTACGTCGACAATCGAATCGACTACCGACTCGAGCGCACGAAGGGCCTACTTGAGCGACGCGCCCAGAAGAAGTAGGTCCTAGGCGATGTAGTGATCGGAGACTCGTTCGATCGCGGAACATGCGTCTACTCCCGCTTATTGTCCGGACAATAAGTGGGAGTAGACGCTTGTCGCATTTTACTCGAGGGCGACGCTCGCGCGGACCATTCGCCGACGAAGCATCGGCATCATCGTGTGGTCGCGGAGGTCGCTGACGGTCCAGCGCGCGACGTCGGCCACGTGGTCGCGCAGAGCGTCCTCGCGCAGCTTCTCGGCGACGACGACGTCGTCGATGCCCTGGCCCGGTTTGAGATCACGCCCGTATTTGCGCAGCCGGTCGAACTCGCCGACGAGGCGGCCGTCCCATTCGTAGTCGGTGAACGCCACGCTGCCGTCACGAAGTTCGAACCGCGACTGGAGATCCGGGAGGGGCAACTGCGCTTCGATCATCTGTGCGCGTCCCCACGATTCGCCTGGGTTCGCCGAGCGGCCGTCCGAATGGCGGAGTGCCGCAGCCACCACGGCTCCACCGCGGATGCGGCGTCGATGCAGTGCGGCGTCGATTTCGTCATGACCGACGCCCATCCGTCGGGCGCTATCGAGAGCTGCGAGTGCCTCGGCGAACGACTTGCCTGCGCTCACGTCGATCGCGGTGCGCACGAGATTCGAGACGGCGATCCCGTCGACGTCGGCAACCTCGTCGTCGGAGAGTCCGCTGTGGATGTGACGTGTGGCCATCCGGCGGACGCCACCGGACCGCGACGTCGCGAAGTGCACTCGCCGATGGTCCGGCTGGAGGAGATCCAGACCGTGTATCGATGCAGCCGACTCGTTGCTGAGCGGAACGTCCTTGCCGTCGGCTGCGGCGATGACCTTCAGTCGATAGACGGCGTCGGGGACGTCGTGCTGGGGCAAGCGCGCGGTGCGCACGCACACGCCGCGGTCGACGAGCGTGAGCTCGCCGCTTCGCAGCGCCAGCTTCAGATCGGTGTCGGTCGCTCCCACATCGAGCGCGGTGCTGCGGCGGATGATGCCGTTCACGTCTTCGGGCCACATGAGCGTAGTGAACCGGACTTCGCCCGAATTGTCTCTCCCGTTATCCACAGGGTCGTAAAACGCGACAAGCGTCTACTCCCGCGTATTGTCCGGACAATAAGCGGGAGCAGACGCAGCACGCGTGAGTGCCGATTAGGCCGATCCGTTGCGCTCTTCGAGCGCCTTCTTGGCCTTGGCTCGCTCGTCGTCGGCCAGCCTCAGCCGTTCCAGATACGAGAGCTCGGTGAGCGCGTGACGCGCGTACACCTGCTGTTCGGTGACGGCGAGCTGCGTGCGGCCGCGGGTGCTGAACGCGAAGAACCAGTTGACGAACGTGTTCAGGCGATTGCGGAAGCCGACCATGTACACGAGGTGCAGGGCCAACCATCCGAGCCACGCGAAGTAGCCCTCGGTCTCGAACTTGCGCTTGGTGCCCGGGATCGGCACCTGCATGACAGCGCTGAACCGCGAGATCGTCGCCATTGAGCCCTTGTCGAAGTAGCTGAACGGCTTGCGTTGATCGGGGGTGTGGCCCTTGATCGCCGCACGGATCGCGTCGGCGGCGTAACGGCCACCTTGGATGGCGCCCTGAGCGACACCGGGGACGCCGTCGACGGCCATCATGTCGCCGACCACGAACACATTGTCGTGGCCGGGGATCGTGAGGTCCGGTCCGACCTTCACCCGACCGGCGCGGTCGAGTTCGGTGTCGGACTGCTCCGCGAGGAGCTTGCCGAGCGACGACGCCTGGACGCCTGCCGACCACACCTTGCACTGGCTCTCGATGCGGGCGATCTCGCCGTCCGGGTACTTGACCGTGAGGCTGTCGTCGTCGATGTCGGTGACCATGGCACCCAGCCGGACGTCGACGCCAAGCTCCTCCAGTCGTGCCTTCGCCTTTTCGCCGAGCTTCTCGCCGAACGGGGGGAGGACGGCGGGCGCGGCGTCGAGCAGGATCACCCGGGCCTTCGTGGGATCGATTCTGCGGAATGCGCCCTTGAGCGTCTTGTCGCTCATCTCGGCGATCTGTCCGGCCATCTCGACGCCGGTCGGGCCCGCGCCGACGACGACGAACGTCAACAGCATCTCCTGTTCGGCGGGATCGTCGGACAGTTCGGCCTGCTCGAACGCACCGAGGATGCGGCCACGCAGCTCGAGCGCGTTGTCGATGGTCTTCATACCGGGCGCGTACTCGGCGAAGTGGTCGTTGCCGAAGTACGACTGGTCGGCGCCCGCCGCGACGATCAGATCGTCGTACGGCGTCTCCGTCGTGCGTTCGAGAAGCTGCGATTTGACGGTCTGCGACTGCAGATCGATGTCGAAGACCTCACCGAGGATGACATTGGCGTTGCGCTGCTTACGCAGGATGACGCGGGTCGCCGGCGCGATCTCGCCCTCGGCGATGATTCCGGTCGCCACCTGGTACAGCATCGGCTGGAACAGGTGGTGGGTGGTCTTGGCGATCAGGGTGACGTCGACGTCGGCCTTCTTGAGGCGTTGTGCCGCGAACAGCCCGCCGAAACCCGAACCGATGATGACGACTCGTCGGCGCCGCATCGGATCGGTGGCGATGGTGTTGCTCATCGGTTGTCTCCAGAGTTGTCGAGAGTCAATAGGGTGTCGAGCGCTGCTTCACAACGGTAGTACTTGACGGTCAAGCGGTCATCTCGGTGGTGCCGATTGCGCGGCGGTGCCTGCCCGCGGCTCCCGCCGAATGATGTCTGCCGCGGCTCGCCGTCCACTGCTCGCGCAGCAACTCGTACTCGACGTCGCCGTCCATTCCGTTGCCCGACAGATGATCCGCCGACAAGGACATCGGGGAGAGTCGCATCCCGAGCTTGCGCATCACCCGATGCGATGCGGCGTGCTCGGCGTGGGCGCTGGCGAACACGCGGCGTGTGTCGGTGGACAGGAACGTGACGGCGATCAGCGCCGAAGCGGCCTCCGTCGCCAGTCCCGAGCCCCAATGTCTGCGGGCGATGCGATAACTGAGTTCGAGTTCCTGCTCGGCGCTGTGCCTTGGCAGACGAAGTTGAACCCAGCCGACGAATTCGTCGCCGCGGCGCAGCGACGCCGTCCACATTCCGGTGCCGTGCGAGGCGAACTGTGCCTGAGACCGCGGCACGATCCAGTCGGCGACGGTGTCGCGGCGAGTGGGATCGCCGCCGGACACGTATCTCATCACCTCGGGGTCGGCGTCGAGTGCGTGCAGTCGATCCACGTCGTCGGGCGACACTGGACGCAGTCGCAGACGTTCGGAGTCGATGGCCACGCCCGGCAGTCTAGCCACGCGTGTGGCAGTCGTGTCGGACGCCGGGGATATGGTCGACCCGTGTCGGATGAAGAGAACGTGACGGGTGCAACGACCGCGACGGGGTCGACGGAACCAGATGAGAAGGACCCGTTGACCGTCGAGGTCGCGCTGAGGTGGGGCGATCAGGACTCGCTCGGACACGTCAACAACGTGCAGATCGCGCGCATCGTCGAAGAAGCGCGCATCCGAGCGATGTCGGCGTGGTTCGGCGAGGCGCGCGGCGGATTCTGGGTGGTCCTCGCCCGTCAGGAGATCGAGTTCGCCAGCATCCTGCACTACGACGAGCGGCCTGTGCGGGTCCAAGTGTGGATCACCAGGATCGGAAACTCGTCGGTCGACGTCGGTTGCCGTCTGATCGCACCGACGGGGCAGGTCGCCGCGTTGGCGGAGACGACGCTCGCTGCTGTCGACCCGACGACGTCTCGTCCGATGCCGTGGCCCGAGTCCGCCGCGCGCGGATTCCGCGAGCAACTCGGCGACCAGGTGCCGTTGCGCCGTCGCCGCTGACACATCACGGAACAGACGTCGGTCAGATGACGGGGGAGCACACGACATGGTGAAGATGCCGAGATGCTGACGGTACACAGGGCCGAACAGGCCGACACCCTGGTCGCGGTCTTGGCGGATGCCCTCTCGACTCCGCTGTCCGATCCGATGGCGACGGAGGTCGTCGCCGTGCCCGAACGCGGTGTGGAGCGGTGGCTCGGACAGCAGTTGTCGCTGCGGTTGGGGATCGCCGCCAATATCGCATTCGACTCCCCGGCGTCGTTGCTGCGGCAGGTGAGCGTCGTCGCGGCCGACGACGCGGACGCTGCGCAGGCCTGGTACTCCGATCGGCTCCGATGGCCGGTGCTGAACGTGCTCGACGAGCACATCGGCGACGATCGACTCGCCGTTCTCGCTGCCCATCTCGGAACATCGGGCGATACCGAACGCGCCGACCTACGGCGAGGCCGACGGTTCTCGACCGCGGCGACGATCGCCGGACTGTTCGGCGCGTACGGGTGGCAGCGGCCGGCGATGATCGCCGACTGGGCGCAGGGACGCGACACCGACGGTGCGGGCGGCGCGCTCGCCCCGCACCTGCAATGGCAGCCGTGGTTCTGGCGCCTCGTCCGCGAACACGTGGCACTCCCGCACCCCGCGGAAGATCTGCCCGGACTCACCGCGCGGTTGCGCGCGAATCCCGAACTCGTCGAGTTGCCCGAGCGGCTCTCGCTGTTCGGCCCGACGCGGATCCCACAGACTCTGAAAGCGGTGCTCGACGCACTCGCCGTCCACCGCGAGGTGGCGCTGTATCTCCCGCACCCGTCGGATGCGTTGTGGCGCAGGATTGCCCAGACCTCGGTGGACGAGACGCCGAGGAGCCGAGCCTCTCGCGACGCCGCCGCCGTGCATCACCCACTGCTGGCGGCACTGTCGCGCGACGTGCAGGAGATGCAGGAGACCCTGCGATCGTCGATCGACGAGGACGTGTACCACGAACCGATCCGCACGCCTGCTGCGACGGTTCTCCGCGCGCTCCAGGACGGACTCGGCAGCGACCGGCTCGAACAGAGTCGTCCGGACGCAGACGAATCGGTGGAAGTGCACGCCTGCCACGGCCCCGAACGACAGGTCGAAGTCCTACGAGATCGTCTGCTGCACCTGTTCGCCGACGATCCGACCCTGGAGCCGCGCGACGTCCTCGTCATGTGTCCCGACGTCGAGGGCTACGCTCCGCTGATCCGCGGATCGTTCGGGCAGGCCGGGATGCATCACCCGGCGTACCGGCTTCGTGTCCGGCTCGCCGATCGGGGGCTTCGTGAATCGAATGCGGTCCTGGACGTCGTGGCGCGCGTGCTCGACCTCGCGGCGGGACGGGTTCGCGCAGGCGAGCTCATCGATCTCGCATCGTCGCCGCCGGTACGGGCGCGCTTCGGATTCACCGACGACGACATCGACTCGCTCGCGGCCTGGATTCAGCGGTCCGGCGTGCGGTGGGGACTCGATTCAACCCAACGCGAACGCTTCGGGCTCGGCGGCTTCCCGCAGGGCACGGTCGCGACGGGGCTCGATCGGATGCTGCTGGGCGTCGTCGCCGAAGAGTCCGAGAACGAGTGGATGGCCACCGCGTTGCCGTTGTCGGGCATCGACTCGACCGACACCGATCTGGTCGGACGATTCGCCGAACTGTGCGACCGCCTCGCCACGATCGTCGCCGACGTCGAACGGCGCCACCCGGTGACCGCCTGGGCCGAACTGCTGATCGGTGCCGTGGACGCGCTGACCGATGTCGCCGACGACGACGAATGGCAGCGGGCACAGGCAGTCGGTCTGATCGGCGACGCGCTCGCCGCGGACTCCGATTCGACGACAGAACTCGAACTCGGCGACGTGCGCGACCTCGTGACCGGGCTGGTGGCCGCGCGGCCGACCCGATCGAACTTCTGCACGGGCGAACTGACGGTGTGCTCGATGGTGCCCATGAGATCGGTCCCGCACCGGGTGATCGTCCTACTCGGCATGGACAGCGCCGCTTACCCCCGTCCGGCCTCGCTCGACGGCGACGACGCGCTCGCAGTGAACCCTCTTGTCGGCGAACGTGACCGGCGGGACGAGGACCGCCAGATCTTCTTGGACGCGGTGTCCGCTGCACGCGATCACCTGTTGGTCTTCTACACGGGCGCCGATCCACGCAGTGGCATGCGACTGCCGCCGGCCGTGGTCGTCAGCGAACTCATCGACGCGGTCGACGGCATCGTCACCGGCACCGACGACGGACGCAGCGATTCACCGGTGGTGCACCGACATACGTTGCATGCGTTCGACGAACGAAACTTCGCCGACGCCGACGGACGCGGCCCGTTCAGCTACGACGGAACGCTGTTGGCCGGGGCGACGGCGCTGCGCGACCAGACACGGTCCGATCTGCCTGCTCCGCCGCTGCCACGGGTCTCCGACGCCCGGCTGGCGGCCCAAGACGCCGCCGACGTCGACCTCGACGAACTGATCAGATTTCTGACGGCTCCGGTGGAGGGGTTCGCCCGTCAACGTCTCGGGATCGGGATCCCCGACGAGGTCGAGAAGTACCAGGACCAGCTCGCGGTATCGCTGGACGGTCTCGAGAAATGGGGCGTCGGCGACCGCTACCTGCGTGCCCTGCTCGACGGACGCGACCCGATCGCAGCGCAGGGCGCCGAACTGCGGCGCGGAAGCCTCCCGCCGTTCGCCTTCGGGGCGGAGACCTTCGGCCCCATCCGGGACAAGGCGCAGGCGGTGGCGACTGCCGCGGACGGCTATCGTTCCGATTCGGCGGACGCCGTGGACGTACGCGTCGACCTGCCGGGCGGGCGGCGACTCTACGGCACGGTCGGCGATGTGTTCGACGGCCGTCTCGTGCCGGTCAGCTATTCGCGGCTCGGCCCCAAACATCGTCTCGCGGCGTGGATTCGGTTGTTGGCGATGGCCGCGTCGGGCGCTGTCGCGGAACCTGAAGCCGTCGTCGTCGGGAGCGCAGGCGGACAGCGGCCGGCAGCCAAGATGAGCCGGCTGAGGGCACCGGGCGACGCCGCCGAGATCCTCGCGGTCCTCGTCGCGATCCGCGACGCCGGGCTCACGGCGCCGATCGGACTGACCTTGGACGCCGCGGAAGCCGCAGCGTCCGAGTTCAGCAGAGCAGGCAACGAGCGCCGAGCCATGCAGCGTGCCTCGTGGGCGCACGGTTCGTCGTACAACGACCCGAACCGGTACGCGAGTCTGGTGTTTCACGGCGACCCCGGTGCGCCGGTGACCTTCGACGAGTTGTGCGTGTCGGTCCCGGAGCCTGCGGCGTTCGCCGACGTCGAGCAGTGGCTTCCCGGAACGGCGACGACCCCGATGTACCTACGCCTGGCGACCGCAGTGTTCGGTCCGCTGCGCGCCAACGAGGAGGACCGATGACCGCGGCGGCATTCGACCTGCGAGCGCCGCTTCCGAACGGAACCACGGTCCTCGAAGCAAGCGCAGGAACAGGGAAGACGTACGCGATCGTCTCGGTGGCTGTTCGGCATGTGGCCGAGGGCGTCCCGGTGTCGAAACTGTTGATGGCGACGTTCTCGAACGCAGCGTCGGCCGAGCTGTGCGACCGGACCCGGTCGCGGCTCATCGAGTGCCTCGCCGCCCTCGACGACGAGCGAGTCCACGACGACGACCTGGTGGCGTGGCTGCTCGATGCTCCGGCCCCGGAGGTCGCGGTCCGCCGCGAGCGTCTGGTGGCTGCACTGTCGGACTTCGACGCCGCGACCGTCGCGACGACGCACACCTTCTGCAACCGGATGCTGGCCGCACTCGGTTTCCTCGGCGGTCGTGAACAGCAGTACCCGATCGTCGAGGACGTCGACGACATCGTCGACGACGTCGCGCGCGACGCCTACTTGGCTCGATTCGCAGGCGACCCGGACTCGGCTCCAGGCTTCGACGAGTCGGTCGAGATCGCACGGGCCGCGGTGCGCAACATGAATGCGATCCTCGCTCCGACTCGCGAGGGCGAGCGGACCGACGACTCGGACCTGAGAGTCCGGATGGCCGAGCACGTGCGACGACAGACGCAGCGACGCAAGCGGCTCGCCCGGCTCCGCACCTACGACGACTTGCAGAACACGTTGTACGCAATAGTGACGGATCCGGACATCGGCGAACTCGCGTGCGCGCGGATCCGCGACCAGTTCGACGTCGTCCTCATCGACGAGTTCCAGGACACCGACCCGCAGCAGTGGGAGATAGTCCGCCGCTGCTTCCACGGACACGTCCCGTTGATTCTGGTCGGCGACCCCAAACAGTCCATCTACGCATTCCGTGGAGCCGAAGTCCTCAGCTACCTGAACGCTGTCGTGACGGCCGACGACCGTCGTCTGCTGACGGTGAACCGCAGATCGGACGAGGCCGTCGTCGCAGGTCTCGGTGCGTTGTTCGGCGGTGCTACGTTCGGGCACCACGACATCGCCTACCACCAGGTGCAGGCGCACCACGCCGGCAGCCGAATCCACGGTTCGCCCGCCATCCGCATCCGGGGCTTCACGAAGAACCAGTTCACCGTGATGACGCAGGACGGCACCACCCCGCGCGTCGCGCAAGTCCGCGACCGAGTGATCGACGACGTCGCGGACGACGTCGCTGCGCTCCTCGCGTCCGATACGACGATCGACGTCGACGGACATACGCGGCGCGTCGAGCCCGGCGACATCGCAGTGCTGCTGCGGACCAACCGAACGATCGAACCGTTGCAGCGGGGGCTCGCCGATCGCGGTGTCGCATCGGTCGTCACCTCGGGCACCTCGGTGTTCGCGACGGACGCCGCACGCCACTGGTGGCATGTCTTGACCGCGATCGATCACCCGTCGCGACAGCCTCGAGTGCGGCTCGCCGCACTGACTCCGCTCGTCGGCCATACAGCCGAGAGCCTGGAGATCCAGGGCGACACCGGAATCGGGACGTTGGCCGGGAAGTTCGCCGAGCTCGGCCGAGTGTTCGTCGACGCCGGGTTCGCCGCTATGGCGGCTCGCCTGTTCGACGAGTTCGACACCGCGGAACGCGTCCTCGGTTCCGCAGGCGGCGAACGACTCCTCACCGACGTCCGCCAGGTCGCCGACGTCTGCAACCGTCGAGTCGCCGACTCCGGGGGAGGGCTGCCCGCGATCGTCGATTGGCTCGGTGAGCAGATCGCCGGCCTGTCCACGTGGTCGGGCCGCGGCGACGCCACCCGACGCCTCGACCGGGACACCGCAGCTGTGCAGATCATGACGGTGCACGCGAGCAAAGGGCTCGAATTTCCGATCGTCTATGTTCCGTTCGGGTGGGACGGTGCGGCGCGAGTCAATCCGGCGACGTTCGTCTACCACGAGGACGACGACGAGCGGTATCTCGACGTCGCAGGAAAACAGGCTCGCGGATACGCGCGTCGCGACGGCCGGGCACGTTCGGAGAGCGCGGGCGAGGATCTGCGCCTGCTGTACGTCGCGGCGACCCGGGCCCGCTCGCAGGTGGTGTTGTGGTGGGCGCCGAGCACGACGACGGCGCGCGGTGCACTGCACCGCCTTCTGTTCACCGTCGGCGACCGCGAGGTCGCTGTGCGCCAGGGCACGACGGTCCCGATTCCCGACACCGTGCCGATTCCTGCGGAGGACATCGACTGCGTCGCCGTCCTCCGACAGGTCGCCGCACTGCAGCCGTCGATCGTCGTCGAACCTGCGGGACGCCACGAGGGCGTCCGGGCTCCGCGACCGACAGTCGGCCCAGCGAGCGGGCCGCTGTCGGTCGCGCGCTTCGCCCGTTCCATCGACGACGGGTGGCGACGTACCTCCTACTCGGCGATCGTGGCTGCGGCGCACGCCGCCGCCCATCCCGAGACAGGGGCTGCCGCACACAGTTCCGCGGCGATCGGCACCGGAAGCGAACCAGACGACAGCCGGGTCGCCGACGAGCCGTCCGACGGCCCCGATCCGACGGTCGGGGAGTCCGGCGTCGTCGACGGGACCCCTTCTCCGATGAACGGTCTCCCGTTCGGTGCGGGCTTCGGCACGCTCGTGCACGAGGTGCTCGAGCACGTCGACACGTCGCAGCCCGAGATCGACGACCACGTCCGCACTCAGGTCGTCGAGGGCGCGGCGCGGCGCGGCGTCGACATCGACGTCGACGTGCTGACGTCCGCGCTCGTCGCAGTGCTGACGACACCCCTCGGTTTCGGTGACCTGTGGAGCATCGGTCCTCGCGACCGTCTCGCCGAGATGGACTTCGAACTGCCGCTGTCGTCGGCGGGCGGCGGGTTCGGCCTCGATGCGGTCGGTGCGCTCCTCGCCGAGCATCTGCCTGCCGACGATCCACTGGCTCCGTACGCCGAACTCGTCCGCGCGGTCTCCGCCGACCGCTTCCGCGGATTCCTGACCGGCAGCATCGACTCGGTCCTGCGGACGCCGGACGGACGTTTCGTGGTCGTCGACTATAAGACGAACCGTCTCCGTCCCGGAGACCTCGCCGTCGAGGACTTCGGGCGCGAGGCGATGGCGGCGGAGATGATGAGCGCGCACTATCCGCTCCAAGCACTTCTGTATTCCGTTGCGCTGCACCGCTATCTGACGACCAGGTTGCCCGGATACCGGGCTGCCGACAATCTCGGCCCGGTGCAATATCACTTCGTGCGAGGTATGGCAGGGCCTGCGACGCCGCCGCGCTGCGGAGTCTTCGAATGGACGATGTCGCCCGACCTCGTCGTCGCCATGAGCAGACTCTTGGCCGGAGAGACAGGTGAGTCGTCATGATCGTCGCTTCCGAGGACGGCGTCCTCGCCCCGTTCAACGCCGCGGGCGTCCTGACTGCGTCGGACGTGCACGTGGCACGGCGCGTGGCACGACTGTCCGGAGCCACCGTCGACGACGATGTCCTGCTCGCCACCGCATTGGCCGTCCGTGCAGTCCGGACCGGCTCGACGTGTGTGCAACTGGATCGAATCGGCGAGACGATCGTGGACCGAAGCGACGACGAGTCGGGCACGTTGACGTGGCCGCCCGTCGACCGGATGGTTCGAGCGCTCGCCGCATCCGAGCTGGTGACCGGGAGCCCGTCGGGGCCGTTGAAACCGCTCGCCCTCGCCGAATCGGACGACGGCCCACTGCTGTACCTGCGCAAGTACTTCCGACAGGAGCAGAGTGTCCGGCAGATCCTCGACGCCCGTGCCGCAGGCCGACCGGACGTCGACGCTGCCGCCGTCAGCACGGCGATCGAAGCATCGTTCGGGGCCGCCGACGACGCCGGGTACGACCGTCAGCGCGCGGCAGCGGCGTTGGCCGCGACGAGTTGGACGACGGTCCTCGCGGGCGGTCCGGGCACCGGTAAGACCTACACCGTCGCGCGGATTCTGGCGATGATGGAAGAGCTCCTCGGCGCAGACGTACGAGTCGGGCTGTGTGCGCCGACGGGGCGAGCAGCAGCCCAGTTGCAGACGGTGATCGGCGAGTACAGCCGCACGCACCACAAGCTGCACAGCGATCCGAAGGCGGTCACCGTCCACCGACTCCTGGGTTCTCGGCCGGACGGCACGTTTGTCCGTGGAGCCGGAAACCGTCTGCCGTTCGACGTGGTTGTCGTCGACGAGACGTCGATGCTGCCGGTGACCATGATGTGTCGCCTCCTCGAGTCCTTGCGCAGCGACACCCGTCTGATCCTGGTCGGCGACCCGCATCAGCTCGTGTCTGTCGAAGCAGGTGCGGTGCTCGCCGATCTGGTCGACAGGGGACTGGGCGCAGTCGACACTGCAGAGCTGCCTCCCGCATTCGAGACGGCCGCGTCGATCGGCGACGGTGACTTCACCGACGACGAGCGGGCTGCGTTGGCGCACGGTGTGATCACGCTGCGACGCGGACACCGCTTCGGCAATCGGATCGGCGACGTGGCCGAAGCGGTCAACGCGGGCGACGCCGAACGGGTCCTGGAGCTGGTGGCTGGGGACTCGGATGCACAAGGAGGGGCCGACCGCACCGTGACGCTCGTCGACCCGGACGAGCTCGATTCGGTGCGAGCGAGCGTCGTCGGCTGGGCGGGCGATCTGGCCGACGCCGCGCGGTCGGGGGACGCGAGCGCCGCCGTGGCCGCGTTGAGATCGCATCGAGTGCTGTGTGCGCACCGCATCGGTCGGTTCGGCGTCGCCGGATGGTCGCGCCGCATTCTGGGTTGGATCGGCGACGATCTCGGCGCCAGACCGATGGACGGCGCCTGGTACGCGGGCGAACCACTGCTGGTGACGGCGAACGACCGTGCGCAGGAGGTGTACAACGGCGACTCGGGTGTGGTGATCGCCGACGGCGACTCGCTGGCCGCGGTCTTCGAGCGCGGCGATCAGGTGAAGCGGCTCCATCCGAGCCAGCTGGGCGACGTCGTCCCGGTGTACGCCATGACGATCCACCGCAGTCAGGGCAGCCAGTTCTCCGAGGTCACCGTCGTCCTGCCTCCGGCGGACGCCGAACTATTGACGCGCGAGCTGCTCTACACCGCGATCACCCGTGCCCGCGACCGCGTCCGTATCGTCGGGACCCCCGATGCGCTGCGCGCCGCCGTCGGACGTCGCGTCGCTCGAGCAAGCGGGTTGCGCACGCAGTTGCGTGAAGTAGGCGGATAGCCCGGTTCAGAGTGGTGGGGCGAGGTCCGCGCCGCCCTTGACGAGGTCGCGCCGCAGGTACGACTCCGAGCCGAGGAACTGCCGCTGCGGTTCGTTCGGCAGCGAGGAGAAGCTGCGCATCGACGCACTCCGCTTCATCTCGGTCTGGTGGCAGACGATCGCGCGGATCTTCGCGCCGACCTGATCCTGAAGTTCGATCCGCACGTCGATCTCGTCGTCGGGCGTACCGATGATGGGCAGGTGCCGTTCGTCCGGGAGATAGGGGCGCAACAGACTCACTACGCTGACGGGGATCGTCGCGAAGTAGAGCGACTTCACCTGCCACGGATCGCCGGTGTCCGGACGGTAGTGAACGAGCGGTGCGGCATCGGCGGCCGCACACACGACGCGATTGACGTGGATGTGATCGGGATGTCCGTATATGCCGTAGGCGTCGTAGGTGACGACGACGTCGGGGCGGAGTCGGCGGATGTGCTCGACGAGGACACCGACCTGTTCGTCGAACGGGACGTCCAGGATCGACCGAGATTCGGGAGCCGAGTCGGGGACCATGCTGTCGGCGTATCCAAGCGTGATCGGCGTGCGTGGGAGGCCGAGCTCACGGGCGGCGTCGAGCAGTTCTCGGTGGCGGCTGGTCCCGGGAGCCCATGTCGCGGTGATCAAGTCGGCGTCGCCGCCCCGCGCGACGTGTGCGGCTATCAACCCCCCGGTCCACAGCGACTCGTCGTCGGGGTGGGCGTGGACGAACACTGCACGCGCTATGTCGGACACGGCGTCTATAGTACGCCCAGATCGCTAGGTAAACTCGTCGGAGCCGATCGGCACCACTGGTCCCCGCACGGGGTGAGAGAGGAGAACTGCGTTGTCGTCACAGGTACACGAGTTTCAGGCGGAGGCACGCCAACTGCTCGACCTGATGGTCCACTCGATCTATTCGAACAAGGACAGCTTCCTTCGGGAACTGATATCGAACGCGTCGGATGCGCTCGACAAGGTGCGCATCGAGGGGCTGACGAACAAAGACCTGGACGCGGACATCTCCGATCTGCACATCAGGCTGGCTCCGGACGCTGCGGCCCGCACGCTGACGGTCGCCGACAACGGCGTCGGCATGTCACGCGACGAAGTGATCGACCTGATCGGCACCGTCGCCAAGTCAGGCACCGCCGAACTGCGTCGCACGCTCGCCGAGGCCGACAAAGCTGCGTCCGAGGAACTCATCGGACAGTTCGGCGTCGGTTTCTACTCGACGTTCATGGTCGCCGACGAAGTCACCCTCGTCACCCGCAAGGTCGGGGAGAGTGTCGGCACTCGCTGGTCGTCGACCGGCGACGGCACCTACACGATCGATGACGTCGACGATGCTCCGCAGGGAACGACCATCACGCTCGCGTTGACCGAGGTCGACGAGGAGAACGCGGTCAACGACTACGCCGACCGCTCCGTGCTGCGTCGCCTGGTGAAGAAGTACTCGGACTTCATCGCGTGGCCGATCCGCATGGTGGGCGAGGCTCCCGAAGCCGCCGAAGCCGGGTCGGACGACGCCGAGGCCGAATCGACCGAGCCCGTCGACGAGACGTTGAACTCGCAGAAGGCCCTGTGGTCCAAGAACAAGAACGAGGTGTCGGCCGAGGAGTACGCCGACTTCTACCGGCACGTCTCGCATGCGTGGGACGAGCCGCTCGAGACGATCTCGCTGCACGCCGAAGGCACCTTCGAGTATCAGGCGCTGCTGTTCATTCCGACGCAGGCGCCCTTCGACCTGTTCATGCGTGAGCGTTCCAGCGGCATCCATCTGTACGTCAAGCGAGTGTTCATCATGGACGACGCCGACGACCTCATGCCCGAGTATCTACGTTGGGTGCAGGGCGTGGTCGACGCCGCAGACCTGTCGTTGAACGTCTCGCGCGAGATCTTGCAGCAAGACCGTCAGATCCGGGCGATCCGTCGTCGTCTGGTGAAGAAGGTCATCTCGACGATCCAGGAGATCGCCGACACCCGCCCCGACGACTACAAGACGTTCTGGGAGAACTTCGGCCGTGTCTTCAAGGAGGGCCTGGTCAACGACGTCGACAACGCACAGGCGATCCTGAAGGCGTCGGTGTTCGCGTCGACGCACTCCGAGACCGAGCCGACCCGACTCGCGGACTACGTGACCCGGATGGCCGACGGTCAGGAGGTCATCTACTACATGACGGGCGAGTCGCGGACGCAGATCGAATCGAGCCCGCACCTGGAGGCGTTCCGTGCCAAGGGCATCGAAGTCCTGCTGCTGTCCGACCCGGTCGACGAGGTGTGGGTCGGCACCGTCGGCGAGTTCGGCGGCAAGAAGCTGGTGTCGGTCGCCAAGGGCGTCGTCGACCTGGACGGCGAGGACGCCGAGAAGGTCGACGAGGCGCAGAACGAGGAGTTCACGCCGCTCCTCGACTGGTTGGGCGAGACGCTCACCGAGGACGTGTCGTCGGTCCGCCTGACCACGCGTCTGACCGACTCGGCAGCCTGCCTGGTCGGTGACGAGTTCTCGATGACGCCGCAGTTGGAGAAGCTGTACCGGGCGTCGGGGCAGCCAGTGCCGCACAGTAAGCGGATATTGGAGCTCAACCCGGACCACGAGTTGGTCACGCGCCTGCGCGAGAAGTTCGCGTCGTCGGACGACCATGCGGGACTCGAGTCCGCAGCGTCGCTCGTCTATGCGGCAGCGGTGCTGGCCGAAGGCGGCGAGTTGCAGGATCCGGCGTCGGTCGCTCGGCTGATCGCCGCGCAACTCACCGAGTCGTTGAGCTGACACCGTGGGACTCCTGACGCCGCTCGCCATCAAGATCGGATCGTATCCTCGGATGTCCGAGTATCTGCCGACGATCGTGAAGGCCGATGACCTGATCCAGAAGGTGAGCGGCGGCCGGGGGTGCCTGCTGCAGATCGCCGGGCTGCCGAGCGTGACGATGACGGTCATCGGACGTAAGAGCGGACAGCTGCGCAGCACGACGCTGCTCGCCGTTCCCGATGGTGACGACTGGTTGATCACGGGTTCGTACTTCGGCGGTCCCAAGGCTCCCGCCTGGGTGTTCAACGTGCGTGCTGCGGGGTCGGTGACGATCCGCGGCACCGAGTTCTCGGCCGTCGAACTGTCCGGCGACGCGCGGGCTTCGGCGTGGGAGACGCTCCGCGCGGTCTGGCCCAACTTCGACCTCTACGAGCAGCGCACCGAACGCGTCATCCCGGTGTTCCGGTTGTCGCCCCGGCCCTGATCGGCCTTTCGCGCGCCGAGACGGTCGTCCGGGTGCCGTTCGGCGGTGCAGTTCAGTTGGGGGATGGGAACGGCACCGCTGAACGGCGGGAGACCTCCTCTCTGCTAGTTCTCTTCCGGGAGCCAGTTGCCGTGCAGTCCGAGGGGGACGCGCACGGGGATCTCGACGCGGGCGACGGGTCCCGCGTCCGGGTCAGACGCGGCGAACACCAGGAACTGGCTCGTTGTCGCGTCGGCATCGGTGGCGAAGGTCATCCACCAACCGTGGTCGGGGTCCGGGTCGCCGGGGCGGGCTGCGAACGCGGGTTCGCCGAGTAACAGATCGTCGGAGATCCACCCCTTCCGTCTGCCGTCGGACGGCCGATACCAGTAGAGCGCGTCGGCGGCGCCGATCGGGAGTGTCCGACGGCCGCTGTCGGTGGAGACGGCGATCCGGTCGTGTCGTCCGGCGATGCTGCGGTCGTCGATGCGCGGGAACTCGATGTCGGCGTCGTCGACGACGGTGTGGTGCATCCCGCCCGACCGAGGATCCAGGACAGTCCGGACGAGCGACGTGGTGTTCGGTGCGGTGGACAGCCCCATGCCGGGATGGTCGTGCCGTACGAAGTCGACGACGACTCGGTCGTCGCCCGTGCCGTCAGCGTCGGCGTCGAAGGCATTAGCGGTGTGCCACAACCAGAACGCGTCGTGTGTGCACCACCGGACCGGGCCGCCGTCACGGGGCACGAGTCCCACCCAGGTGCCGCGGTCCGGCTGCCAGGACAACAGTGAACCGCCCGACATGGCGGCGTGCACGTCGAACAACAGGGGCGCCACGAACAGAACGAGGTTCGTGCTCGTGAGTGCCATGTCATGGATCATGCAGGGTGCGTCGACCCCGGCGACGGGCGTCGGCGGACGCACCACCGAACCGTCCGGTCCGAGTGACGACCAGGTGAGATACGGAGCCTCCAACAGATAGCAGAAGGTGAACATCTCCCCGGTGAGCGGATCGACCTTCGGGTGCGCAGTGATCCCTGCGGGCAGCGCGCCGTCGAACAGTTCGCGACCCAACGTCTCGAGGTCCGGAGACAGCCTGAACGGATTGTCCGACTCGGCGAGAGCGAGGATCCGCCCTGCGTGGCGAACGATGTTGATGTCCGGCAGGTCACGGGTGACGTACGCCAGGTCGGGTTCGACGTCTGCCGGGTCGGGAACGGCGCCACTCATGACACCCGGCCAGATCGCATGCCCCCGCCGTTCCTCGCGTTCGATCGCGGGCGTGCGGACGAATCGATTCGAGTAGGAGGCGGCACCGTCGACCAGACGGATCCGGTGCACCATGCCGTCACCGTCGACGGGGTAGGTGTACGAACCGATCGGCGCGAACCGGGGGTTCGGACCGTTGCGCACGTACGACCCGTTCAGTTCAGCCGGAACCTCGCCGACGACGCGGAGGCCGGTGAGGTCCGATTCGGTGACGACCGACTCGAACGGGCCGCGCAGGTGCGGATTCGTGGCGGGATCGACGGGAGCGAAACGCAACCGGCCTCGCGATGCCGCGACCTCTGAGGCGGTCATGCGGTCTGCTCCACCGGTCGGCCGGCGCGGGCGGCGATGGCTGCGGCTTTCGCACGCTCGGGGTAGGCGATCGTGAACCGGATCAACGCTATGTAGACGCCGATCGGGATGACCCAGTTCAGGAGCAGGTCCAGGTGGCCACGCGACAGGTCGACGCCGCTGTCGCCGACGGCGATGACGACGACCGACAGCAGTCCGAGGACGACCTGCGCGCCTCCCCAGAGTGCAGACAGCACCCGGTTGACCCGGATGAACGTGGGAGTGCGCCAGAACTCTTCAGGCACAGTCTGTTTCGCGATCTCTTCGGTGAAGGAGCGCACCGGGAGCATAACCAGGATGATCGCGCCCAACGCCACCATGACAACTGCCGCCGACCATGTCACCAGCCATCGCTCGATGTCGGGTCCACCGATGAAGTCCATCGCGGCGATCACTCCGAAGATGCCGACAGCGGCTCCGTTGAGCACGCTCGATCCACGGTGCCGCTTGTCGCCGAGCACGAAGAACACGGCGGTCAAGACGAGCGCGACCACGGCCGCCCAGCCGATGGCGTCGTGGAAGTCGCGCTCGCTCAGAACGTCGAAGGCGATGAAGGGGAGGAAACCGACGATCACAGCGAGAGGGTTCATGCATTCCACCATCGCTCTGGTTGCGCCGCGAGACATCCGCCGAATGGCGTAGCTTTGACCGATCGGGGACTCAGCGCCTCGGAAAAGCCGCGTTTCCCGGGTGCGGGGCGTACTCGTGCGGTGCGGCGGTGAACACCGTCGCTACCTCGACTCGTGACCGCACTCCGAGCTTGCCGAGAATGTGGGAGACGTGGACCTGCACCGTCCGCGGCGACAGGTAGAGGCGCGCGCCGATCTCTGGATTAGTGAGCCCGTCCCGGACGAGTTGCGCCACCCGCATCTCGGCGGCGGTCAAGCTCGCCGGGCCGCTGTGCGCCGGGCTGTGCTTCTGACGAGGCCCTCGTCGAACGCCCAGTTCTCGGATCCGAGACAGCAGGCGGTCGCAGTCGGTCGACGCTCCGGCCTGCTGGTAGATCGCGAGGGCCTCGTCGGCGTGGCCGCGGGCACGGGCGAGCTGCCGGTCGACGGCGGCCGCACAGGCCGCTTCTTCGAGAGCGGCGGCCGCAGTCATCGTGTACTCGAATTCGGCGGCGCGCCGTGCTGCTGTCTCGATGAGGTCCACATCGCCCGTGGACATGCCGACGACGAGATCGACGTTTGGCGCCACCGCTCGGCATCCTGAGGTGTCCAGCCCGCTCACCGCATCGGCGACCTGTACCGTCAGGCGATGGTCGCGGCAGACGAGGCCGATCCGAGCCACGTCGGGGGCGACCTGCAACATCCACGCGGCGCCCGATGCCCGTGCTGCGGTCCAGAAAGCGCGGGCATACGCGAGGGTCGCGGCCGGATTACCTGCGACCTCCAGGATCGCGAGATTCGCCCAGCCCGGATCGTCCATCCCGAACTGCAGCGGCAGCCGCCGCGAACTGAACTCGCGAAGCCGGTCCTGGGCTTCGCGGAATCGCCCACGATGCGCCTCGATGTAAGCGAGTTGACCGACGGCGATCGATACCCAGCCGCTGCCCGTCTCCTCGGCGAGTTCCAGGCCTGCCGTGTACTCGGCGACTGCGTGGTTCCAGTCGCCGGCAGTGAACGCGGTGCCCGCGGCGACGAAGCAGTGATAGGGGGAGAGCCATCCGCTACCGGACTCCTGTGCCCTAACACGCACATCCTGCACACTCTGCCGAGCGGAGGCGACGCCGTGGGCGTACAACTCGAACAGCGGCGGCCAGATCAACGCGGTCGTGCGCTCCCGACGTCCCTGATCGCCGAGGTCGAGTGCGAAGCTCTCCTCGATCAGTGCGACCGCTTCGAGAGACCGGCCGTCGAGGTGGGCAGCACAACTCAGCGAGGTCAGCGCGCGAGACTGTGCATCGCGATGGTCGTTCTCGATCAACGCCGGGAGGGTCGCGGTGATCTCGGCTGCAGCGTCTCGCCAATCGCCTGCCAGGATCCGGACCCAGGCGTGGGTCTGTTCGAGTTCACGGCGCAGCTCGGGCTCGAGATGCGGGGACGCGAGGAGTTCGGACAGTGTCCGCAGAGCGTCGGTGGTCTGCCCGCCGTCGATCTGTGAGCGGAGAAGGACCTCGAACAGTGCCTCGGGGTCGGTGCCGTTCGCGAGTTCGGCCCTGGCGAACTCGACTGCCTCGCGCACCTGTCCCGCCGAGAGCAGTGCGCGGGCCTGCTCACTGGCTGCCGGCGCCGACTCGTCTCCCGCGTAGATCGGGACTTCGGCGAGGAGTTCAGCTGCGACCGAGGGAGCGAAGTCGCGGGACTCGCCGATGGCCTGCCAGAGGACACGCGCGACGGTCTGGTCCGGTGGTGAGTCCGCACCGTCCGCAGCGCGCATCAGGTGTTCGGCGACGACGGCCGCCGAGGATCCCTTGTCGTCGAGGACAGCCGCGACTCGCCGGTGCAGGGCACGGCGGGTCGGCGCGTACATCAGCTGGTAGGCACCGTCACGGTAGACGTCGTGGCCGACCGCGACGATCTGCTCGGTCGGCGAGTAGGTCACGAGCCCGCTGTCGCGAAGATGATCGAGTGTGGGACGCAGAGCGTCGCCGGTGGTGTACATGATCTCGGCTATCTCGCCCAGAGGCGCCGGAGCGGCTCGGACCGCGAGCACGCCGAGCAGTTCCAGGGCGCTGTCGTCGAGGTCGCTCAAGGACTCTCGGACCAACGGTCCGAGTTCGGCGCCGACCGCCACGCCGTGGTCACCGACGAGATCGACCTCGTCGTCGGAGACCTGGTGGAGCAGTCGTGCGGACCGCAGAGCGCGTAGCAGTTCTTTGACGAACAACGGGTTGCCGCCTGCGGCGCGCAACGCGTGCGTCAGACGCGGCGACGGTCGGCGGCCGAGAACCGCGTGCGTGAGTTCGAAGACATCCGGCGCAGCCATCGCAGCGAGGTGGATCCGGGTCGCCGTCTGGATCAGCAGTGCATCGACCTGGTCGCGCACCGGGTGAGCCCGACCGACGAGAAGCACGGCCAGCGGCAGATCGCGGGCAGCCCATACGAGGCGACGGAGCACACGCAACGATGCGCCGTCGACCTGGTGCAAGTCGTCGACGCACACCAGGACGGGACCGGACGAACAGAGTCGGTCGATGCGCGCGAACGCGAATTCGGCCGGATCGTCATGCCCGGGAGCCGCCCCAACGAGGTCGCCGACCAGAGCGTATCCACTCCGATTGTGCAACGGATCCCCACGCGCAGTGAGGACGTGACAGTCGGTGATGCTGCGGGCCCACTCGGCGTACGCGGCCGTCAAGTGCGTCTTTCCGATGCCTGCGGGACCGATGACCGCCACCGATTGGCCTCGGGGCGACGATCCGCGCACTACCGGGTCGAGCAAGTCGCGCAGCGAGGTCTCGGTGGCAGCGCGGGACGGTGAACAGTCTGCAACCGCACCCTGACTCCCGGGATGTCGCTCCATCGAGCTCTCCCTCCACCACGGGGAGCTTATCGCCTTAATCGGTCGTTCGTTCGATTTCCGGCGACCTCGCGGGCGGTTCCGCCGCGGTGGGGCTACTCGCCGGTGAACTTCGGGGGGCGCTTCTCGAACACGGAGGTGATCGCCTCGGTGAGGTCTTTACTCGGTAGGAACGCGGCGTTCCACGCTGCGACGTAGCGGAGGCTGTCGGCCACGGCTCCGCTGCGCGAGTGGTCCAGGACGTCCTTGACACCCTGTACGACCAGCGGGGGATTGACCGCGATCTCGGCTGCGGTACGGCGGGCTGCGGCCAGGACGGCGTCCTGGTCGTCGTACACGTCGCTGATGAGGCCGATCTTCTCGGCGCGAGCGGCGTCGATGTCCTTGCCGGTCAGCGCGAGTTCGCGAGTGTGACCGTCGCCGATGATCAACGGCAGTCGCGCAAGCGATCCCATGTCGGCGACGATCGCTACTCGCACTTCGCGCACGCTGAACTTGGCGTCGGTGCTGGCGACGCGAATGTCCGCAGCGGTGATCAGGTCGACACCGCCGCCGATGCACCAGCCGGAGATCGCCGCGACCACAGGCTTGCGGCAGTCGGCCACCGCGTTCACGCCCCTCTGCATACGCTTGACCATGTCGTGGAAGTCGGTGCGCGGCGCGGCCTTTGCATCCTCGGCGAGGATCGGCGCGAAGTCGCCGCCCATCGCGGGCAGGTCGAGGCCGAACGAGAAGTTCTTGCCGGAACCGGTCAGCACGACCGCCCGGACGTCCTTGTCGGCGTCGATGCCTTCGAACAGTGGGATCAACTCGGACCAGAAGTCCGGGCCCATCGCATTGCCTTTCCCCGGTCCGATCAGGGTCACCTCGGCGACATGGTCGGCGACCTGGACGTCGAAGGCCTGGTACTGGTTGCTGTCGCGGTAATCGGGTGTAGTCACGTCGTTGCTCATCCTTCGTATGTTACTCGCTGGTAATGGTAGGTCCCGGTATGGATAGGACAGGTCACTCGCGGGTCAGGTGGGGCAGAAGTCGTTCGGTGTCGGCGTCGGTCCATCCCGCTGGTTCGAGGATCCTCGCCCAGGCTTTCGGGATCGAGGCGAGGTAGTTGTGACCATGGCCGTCCGGGACGTCGACGGACACGGCCATGTCTGCCGCTACCTGCAAGAACGTGACGAACGGGATCCATTGTGTGGCGTCCAGGACGTCGGGCCCACGTCGTTCGTCGAGCCAGTCCGGTTCGGACAGGATCAGATCGGGCGACCACCATGAGATCGGATCGGACGCGTGCTGGAGGTACACGATCCGGGGAGTCGACCACGGCTCGTCGGTCGGGCGGTCCAGATCTGCTGCGTCACTGATGAAACGGACCTGTTCGCCGCCGTCGACGACGGGGAGGTACTCGGGCGAACCGGCGTCGCGGTCGTTAGTCGTGTCCCGCCACAACGTGTTGCTGAACGTGGGTCCCGTCAGTAGGACTCCGTCGGTGCGGGCGGCCATCGTCGGGATGGACCCGAACGGCGACTCGCCTGCGAAGGATCCGAGGCTCTCACCGAACACGACGATCTTCGGGCGTTGCGCTTCGGGTACTTCGCGGACCAGTTTGTCGACGGCTTCGAACAACGCTCGGCCCGCCTGCCTGGCACGCTCCTGGTCGACGAGGAACGACAGCCAACTCGGCAGCGTCGAATACTGCATCGACACCATGGCTGTGTCGCCGTTGAACATGTACTCGAGCGAATCCGGATTGGCGCGGTTGATCCAGCCGGTGCCGGTGGTGGACGCGATGCCGATGACTGCTCGATCGAGGCCGCCTGCACGGACGAGTTCGCGGGCGGCGAGGTCTGCGGCGGCGTCGATGTCAGGCGCTGAGTCGATGCCTGCGTAGACGCGGATCGGCTCTTGCGCCGGACGCGCGGTGAACTCGCCGATCTCAGCGGCGCTCGGCCCGGTGGACACGAACGCACGTCCCATCCGGCCCAAGCTCTCCCAACGCGCCAGCGACTCCGGACCGCCTGATCGCAACGGCGAGGTCGGTGGCTCCGAGTCGGGGGTGGATTCGTCATTGACCGCCGCGAACGTCGAATTGAGCGCGCGCATCGTGTTCTTCGCGACGACGTCGTTCACGAATACGAGACTGGCCACCAGCACGACGATGACTGCGACGGCTGCCGAGATCCGTGGCGGGACATGTCTGCTCAATCGACGAGTCAGTAGGCGTACCAGTGCGCCCCACGCCTGACCGAGCAGTAGAAGTACCAAGAACACGACGACGGCGATTGCCAGGATCTGCGGGTACGCGCCCCAGGAGAGGCGATCGACGCCCATCAGATCGCGGAGCTCGTCCTGCCACCGCGCGAACCAGTAGAGCATCACCGCGGTGCCTGCCGCGGCGACGACGCCGAGGACGATCCACGCGGCGCGGCGCGGGCGCGGCCACGGCTCGGAGCGCGAGACGAGATACCTTGCGAACCAAGCGAAGAAGGCTCCCAGCAGGTAGCCGACGGCGGCGGCGCCCGCACTCACGACTCCCTGGAACAGCGGCCCGCGCGGCAATAGCGAGGGAGTGGCCGAGAACCACAAGAACACGGTGGCGATGACCGCACCGGTGAACGAGAGCCGCCCACCGTAGGTCGTCGCCCAGCGTCGGACCCGCGAGCGTGCGGGCGGACTCTCAGCGCCGGAATCGGGATCGTCGTCCGCCGCACGATCGGTGTCAACGGACACGGCGTCTCCTCCGGGTGTGGACATGATGTGGTCATTCATACGCTAGGGCGCGATCGGCCGGAACGGCCCCGTTCCCTGCGGCGGGTTGTGGGACCATGGGGCCGTGAGGAACTCGAACGATCCGATCGCTGCATCCGACGTCCGTATCGGCATCCCCGTCGCCGACGTCGACGCGGCGACACGCGCCTATCGGATCCTGCTCGGCGCACCGGCGGCCGACCGCCAGTGGGCGGCGGCCAACGGGTCGCTCGTCCTGCTCGACGCGGACTCGGATCCGTCAGTCGACTTCGTGGTTCCCGACGAGGCTCGGGCGCGCGCCCAACTCGAACGGCGAGGTCTGTCGGCCACCGACCACGCGCCGATCGGCGTGACGGAGGCGATCGGTCGGGAAGTCGAGTGGCCGGTGCTCGATCACATCGTTCTCACGCATTCCGACGCGGATGCGGCGATCGCGTTGTACGCGGGGCGATTCGGACTGAGTCTGCGTCGAGTGCGGCCGCTCGGCGACGGGCTGGACCAACTGTTCTTTCGGACACCGACGGTGGTCGTCGAAGTCGTCGCAGGTCCTGCGATGACCGATCGCGACCGGTTCGGTGGGATCGCGTGGTTGACAGAGGACATCGACGCCGACCAGGAGCGCATCGTCGAGGCCGGGCTGGACACCAGTGAGGTCCGCGAGGGGCGCAAGCCGGGGACCCGTGTGTGCACGGTCCGGGAACGAGTCCTGGGTACTCCGACTCTTCTGATCGAACAGTCGCCACGCCTGGACGACCTGTCATGACGACGCCGATGTTTCCGCTCGGTTCGGTCCTGCTGCCCGGTGAACAACTGCCGCTCCGCATCTTCGAGCCCCGGTACGCCGACATGCTCGATGACGTGACCGCCGCGGACTCGACGTTCGGCGTCGTGTTGATCGAACGCGGGTCCGAGGTCGGCGGCGGTGACGCCCGAGGGAATGTCGGCACGCTGGCGTGGGTCAAGGAGTGGGCGGAGAGCGGACCCCGGCAGTACTCCCTGCTGTGCGCAGGCGTCCAGCGGATCGCCGTCGACGAATGGTTGCCCGACGACCCGTACCCGCGAGCCCGGACACGGGATCTGCCGGATGCCGACGGCGACGACCCCGTCTGGTCCGTACTGCTGGATCGGCGCGCGCAACTGCAGCTGTTGTGTGGACAGGGCGGGCGCCGCGACCCCCAACTGCGGTGGATCGCTTCGCAACTCGCCGAACCGGTCGACTATTCCGGCCACGATGCGACCGCGGCGAGCTTCCGTGCGACGTCGGAGCTGCCGTTGGGTGCAGCCGACCGGCAGCAAGCGCTGGTCGCGCCCGACGCTGCCGCACGCGTCGACGTCCTCGTCTCGGCGGTCGACGACCTGCTTGCAGCACTGCGGTTCCGTCTTCAAGCGTGAGCGTCGGCGGACGGCTATCCTCGGCGGCATGAGCAATCTCGAAGTCCAGCCTGACGAGGTCGGTTGCTCGGGGACCGCGTCGGACGGCGTTGAAGTCGTGACACCCCGGGAAGTACCGCTCGGCGGGATCCGCGCGATGCTGGTTCGGCGTACGCTGCCGACACGTGATCGTTCGATGATCGGCGCCTGGTGTTTCGCGGACCACTACGGTCCGGAGCCGGTGTCCTCGAGCGGCGGTATGCGGGTTCTACCGCACCCGCACACCGGATTGCAGACCGTCAGTTGGCTGTTCGAAGGCGAGATCGAGCACCGCGACAGCGCGGGCGTCCACGCGATGGTCGTGCCCGGCGAGCTCAACTTGATGTCGGCGGGCCACGGGATCAGCCATTCGGAGGTGTCGACCACAGCCACTGACGTCCTTCACGGCATGCAGTTGTGGCTCGCTCTGCCCGACGCGGTTCGTGACGAGCCCAACGGATTTCAACACTTCGTACCTGATGCGGTGCCGTTGGCCGGGGTCGATGGGACCGAGGCGGGGACCGCACGCGTCTTCATCGGCGCCCTCGGCGGTTCGACGTCGCCCGTCGTCACCGCGACGCCGTTGCTCGGTGCGGAACTGGTCCTGACGCCGGGGGCGCGGGTGAACCTGTCTGTGGACCCGAGTTTCGAGCACGGCGCGATCCTCGACACGGAGCGGCTCGTCGTCGCAGGCGTGGAGATCGGCCACGCGAGCCTCTGTTATGTGGGTCCGGGGTCGTCGACCCTCACGGTGGAGAATCCGACCGACGCTCCCGCCCGGGTGATCCTGCTGGGCGGGGAGCCGTTCGGAGAGGACCTCATCATGTGGTGGAACTTCGTTGGGCGCGATCACGACGAGATCGTCGCTTACCGTGAGGAATGGGAGAGCGCCGCAGAGCGTTTCGGATCAGTAGACGGCTGGGACTCCGATGAACGGATTCCCGCGCCGCCGCTCCCCAACAGTCGGCTCAAGCCGAGAAGGAGGCCCGGACAGTCATGAGTGAGAGCACCGAGCAGGTCGAGGTCACCCGCAACGACGCAGCAGGTCGTTACGACATCACCGTCGACGGAGAACTCGCAGGTTTCACGGAGTTCGTCGACCACGACGGTCAACGCATATTCCCGCACACCGAGTTGGACGACAAGTTCTCGGGCCGTGGCCTGAGTTCGGTCCTGATTCGCCAGGCTCTCGCCGACACTCGCGCGGCCGGACAGCGCATCGTCCCGATCTGTCCTCTCGTCGCGCGGTACATCTCCAAGCACGAGGACGACGTCGGCGACATCGTCGACCGTGCGACTCCGGAAGCCCTCGAGTTCCTCAAGTCGCGCTAGACCACTGGTCGAGCCCTTTTCTGCTGGTCGAGCCCTTTTCTGCTGGTCGAGCCCTTTTCTGCTGGTCGAGCCCTTTTCTGCTGGTCGAGCGCAGTCGAGACCTACCGCGGACGTACGTTGTGCGCGCTCATGATCGACACGCGGTTGAAGGCGTTCATCGTGATGGCCGCCCATGTCACGGCAGAGATCTGCGCCGCGTCGAGGATGTCGGCGGCGCGTTCGTATGCGCAGTTCGCGTCTTCGTGGCTCGGCAACTCGGTCACTGCTTCGGCGAGGTCGAGCGCGGCTTTCGTCTGGTCGTCGTAAATCGACGGTGCCTCGCGCCACGCCGGTAGTACGGCGATCTGCTGCTCGGTCGCACCGGCTTTGATCGCGTCGGCGTGGTGGAGGCTGAGACAGAATGCGCACCCGTTGATCTGCGAGCAGCGAAGATTGACGAGTTCGACGATCCGGCGGTCGAGTCCGGCCTCTGCCGCCGCCTCTGCGACCCCGAGCGACACAGCGACCAGTCGCTTGTAGACGTCGGGATTCTGCTTGTCGAGTTTGACGCGAGGTGTCAGCATGCGTCCCACGGTAGCGGTCGGCGGGAGTTTCCTCTCCCGGTCGCGCGACAGTCCTTACGCTGATCGAGCGGAGTCGAGATCGCTGGTCGAGCGGCACCACCGCCGGTCGAGCGGTCCCTCTGCTGATCGAGCGGAGTCGAGATCACTGGTCGAGTGGGTTGAACTCCCGGCGCGATTCGCGTGAGATCGAAGGCATGGCGACTGAACCGGAGAACCTCAGGACGTTGACTCGAAAGCCGGACCGAGGCGGGGACCGAGATCTCCTCGACGAGGTACTCGACGAAGCGTTGGTAGGCACCGTGTCGACCGTCGTCGAGGGCTGGCCGTGGTCGGTCCCCATGGTGTTGGCCCGGTTGGGCGACGACGTAATCGTTCATGGTTCGACTGGGGCGGGGCTGCTCCGTCACGTCGCGGAAGGGGCTGCCGTCACGGTCACCGCGTACGTGTTGGATGGCCTCGTCGTCTCCAACACGATGTTCGACCATTCCGCGAACTATCGTGCCGTGGTGGTGCGCGGGATCCTCGAACCGGTGGACGACGAGGCCGCAGCCCTCGCAGCGTTGACGGACAGCATCGTCCCGGGGCGCTCGTCCGAGACGCCGCTGATCACCGCGAAGGAGATCGCGGCGACGCGAACCCTTCGGCTGCCGATCGTTGATGGTCAATGGACCGCGAAGGCCCGAAGCGGGGGAGCAGGCGTCGACACCGACGAGTGGACCGGCGTGATTCCGGTCAGCACCGTCTACGGCGAGCCGCTCGCCGACATCGGCGGCACCATGCCAGCCTCCGTTCGTCGGCTGGTCGACGAGCAGTAGACGAAAGCCCCTGTCGGTCGAGCGGAGTCGAGACCTGTTGTGGAGCCGGGGGATCTCGACTCCGCTCGATCAACGGGGGTACCGCTCGATCAGCAAAAGTACCGCTCGATCGCAGGCGTACGGTCCGGTCGGCGGTCCTTCCGTTGGTCGAGCGGAGTCGAGACCGCTCCGCTCGACCAGCGGGTCAGTCTTCGAGCTTCTTGTCTCCGCCCGAGGAGTCGCCGAGGTCGGCGAGCATGCTGGCGACGTCGATGCCGGTGGTCGAGCGGATCACTTCGAGAGTGCTTGCGACACCGCTGCCTGCGCTGCGGGTGAGCGGGCTGACCGAATCTCCGATGAGCGTGATGTTGGAGTCGGTGAGCGGCTCGGAAGCAGCGCTGACGATCTCGGGCAGTTTGCCCAGGACCAGTTCGAGCTGACCGACCTTGTCGAGCTTGCCGAGCGCCGCGGCCCGCTTCTCCAGTGCGTCGGCCTCGGCCTCGCCCTTGATGCGGATGCTCTCGGCCTGCGCTTCGGCCTCGGCGGTGATCTCCGCCTTGCGGGCTTCGGCGCGCTGCTGCGCCGCGTACAGGTCGGCCTCCGCCGGACGACGAACCTCCGAGTCGAGCTGGGTGTCGCGCAGGCGAGCGTTCTGCTCGGCGACCTCGTTGTCCTTCTCGACCTGAATGCGGCGACGCTCGGCTTCGACGAGGGGACGCACCGCGTCCGCCTCGGCCGCCGCACGGTCGGTGGCCTGGCGGGCGGCCTCACGCTGGATGTCGAGTTCACGCTGCTGCTCGATGATCGCCTGCTCGTTGGCGATCCGACTCTGCTCGGCGACCCGGTGAGCTTCCGCGCGGGACTGGGAGGCGATGGCCGCCTGATCCGATCGTTCCTTGGCAGCGAGGTCGCTGAAGTACTGGCCATCCGAGTCTTGGACGTCGTTGATCGAGAAGCTGTCCAGGAGCAGACCCTGATTGCCGAGGATCTCCTTGATCGACTGGGCGACCTGGTCGACGAGCTGCTGCCGGTCGACGAGGATGCTCTTGGCCGTCATGGTGCCGACGATCGAGCGCAGTTCACCGGACAACTGTTCGGTGACGAGCAACTTCACTCGGTTCAGGTCGTCGCCGAAGCGGGGACCGGCTTTGAGGATGGACTCCGGGGTGTCACCGACTTTCACCACGGCCACGCCGCGGACCTTCAGTTCGATGCCGTCGTTGGCAGGTGTCGACGTGTCGAGATCGGCTTTGATCGACGACAGCTGGACGCGGGTGGCTCGCTGCACGACGGGCAGAACGAACGTCCCGGTGCCGCGGTACACCTTGCCCTGATGTCCCTTGCCGGTACCGGTGACGATGAACGCCTCCTCGGCGCCGGGCACGCGATAGCGCGACAGGAGCAGGAGTACGACGAGCACGAGCAGGACGGCTACGACGGCCACGGCCGTGATGATCGCGGTCATGGGTGATCATTCCCTTCTGGGTGAGTGGCCTCGTCGAATGTCAACGACGAGACATAGAAACCTTCGCGACTGTCGATCTTCTCGACGATGACCGCTCGGTCGTTGTAGGCGAATGACTCCTCCGAGGTGACGGTGACCTGCCGTGTGCCGAGTGGGGTCGCGACCTCGGCGGTGCCGAATCGGCCCTGAGCGACCGGTTCGACGATGCGGACCGTCGAGCCGAGGAGGTCGTACGACGGCAGTTCCTCTTCGGACCCGACGAGGTAGCCGAGCACGGCGAACGCGACGAGCCCCAACACGATTCCCGCGACCGCCCCGGACAGGAGCGCGACGGGCGTGCTGGCTGCGTCGAAGACGAGGAGACCGCCGGACAACAGTCCGAAACCGGTCAGGAACGGAGTGGCGACCGACACGAGGCCCGCACCGGAGTCACCGAGGTGGATGTCAAACGAGCCGAACTCGAAGCCGACTAGCGACAGGAGCGTCAGCGTCAGACCGACGAGACCTATCGCGAGGAGAACGATTCCGAGCACTGGCGCCCCGTTTCTGCAGAGTTTCGCGTAAATCCATTCTGTCACAAGGGGGAAGGGTGTCCGCTTGCGCGAATGAAGCAGGAGGAGCGGAGTGCAGACAGGGCCATCAGTAACCGTGCCATTGACAATTGGCACAGTGGGTGGTGCCATCTATTCATGGTTGAAACACAGAGAGCCGAGCCGGTGCCTGTCTCGGCGTCGCAGCGGTCGAGGGCGGCAGCGCTGGCCACCAGAGTCATGCTCGGGACGTTCACCCAGTTCGTCGGAACGGGTCCGTCCGGAGTGCGGCTGGCCAGACGGACGATCGCGACTCTGATGCGCGCCTTCGGCTCGATGCCCACGGGAACGACGATCGAGAAGGTCGACGCCGGAGGTGTGCGGGGCGAATGGGTGTACGGCCCCGGCGTGGACCGCACGTCGGCTCGAGTCGTCTATTTCCTTCACGGGAGCGCCTACATGATGTGCTCGCCGGCGACGCATCGGAGTCTTGCGGCGCGTCTGTCGCAGATCACCGGCCTCCCCGCGTTCGTCCTCGATTACCGGCTCGCGCCTGAGCACCGATTTCCGGCGGCGGCCGACGACGTCGACGCGGGGTGGGAGTGGCTGATCGCGCGGGGATACGACCCAGCAGACATCGCCGTCGTCGGAGACTCCGCAGGCGGACACCTTGCAGCAGCGTTCCTGTTGAACCGTGCTGCCGCGCAGCAGTCTCTGCCCGCGTGCGCCGTGATGTTCTCACCGGTCGTCGACCTGACCTTCGGTCTGGCGGCGCAGCAGGAGCGGGTTCGTCGAGATCCGATGGTTTCGGCGGCTCGGGCCCGCCGTCTCGTCGAGCTCTACACCGTCGGCGCCGACTTTCAGGATCCTCGTCTGACGCTCCGGTACGGCAGCGCCCGCGACTGCCCTCCGGTGCTGGTCCAGTCGGGAGGTGCGGAGATGCTGCAGGCCGACGCACGGCACTTCGCCGAGAACTTCGCCGCCCGCGGCGGGGTCGTGACCAACGAGTTGTGGCCGGAGCAGATGCACGTCTTCCAAGCGCTGCCGCGATTGGGTCCTGAGCCCGACGCCGCCTTGCGCCGCGTCCGCGACTTCGTCGCCGACGCGTTCGATCTCAGCCGCACCGAAGAAGGAGTGGCATCGTGACTCCGGTCGACTCGCTGCTCGTCAACCTGGTCCGCGCCCGACGCAGCCACGGAGCCGACGCGGTCGTCACCGGCGCGGGCAGCGGCATCGGTCGAGCGTTCGCTGTGGAACTCGCTGCCCGCGGCGGTCACGTCGTCTGCGCCGACATCGACCCCGATCGCGCCGCCGAGACCGCCGGGATGATCACCGCGGCGGGCGGTCGCGCAGTCGCGCAGTTCTGCGACGTCAGCGTCCTGGACGACGTCGTCAAGCTTGCGGACGTGGTCGTCCACGAGTTCGGTGGTCCACCGACGCTCGTCGTCAATAACGCGGGAGTAGGCATCGGCGGACGGCCGGTCGGCGAGGTCGGTATGGACGACTGGAACTGGGCGCTCGGTATCAACTTGTGGGGAGTGATCCACGGCTGTGAGACCTTCGCGCCGCTCGTCCGATCAGCTGGTAAGGGCGGGATCATCAACGTCGCGTCGGCCGCAGGATTCGCCGCGGCGCCGACGATGGGGCCGTACAACGTCGGCAAGGCAGGCGTTATGTCGCTGTCGGAGACGCTGTCCGCCGAAATGAGCGGAACCGGAGTCGCCGTCACTGTCCTCTGCCCGACGTTCGTCAAGACCAACGTGGCGCGCGACGGCCGGATCACCGACACCGGTCGCGGACTCGCCGACTGGCTGATGGAGAAGACCGGCCACTCCCCGAAGAGTGTCGCCGCAGCGACGCTCGACGCGAATGATCTCGGACGCCTCTACGTCGTACCGCAGATCGACGCGACCCTCGTCTGGCATCTCAAACGGCATCTTCCGGCGCCGTACACGTGGGGCGCCGGGCTCTTGAACCGTCTGCTGCCCGAGGAACAACCGGCCGCGTCGGCCGACGCCGTCGAACCCGTCCGAACCCGCTAGAACCGCCGAAGGAGACTCGTCATGGCCATGGACATGGACCGCATGCTGGCAATGATCAAAGAGCGCCAGTGGGCGCTCGCCGACATCGACTGGGAGGGGCCGGGCGCCGAACTCATCGAGCCGGAACTGCACGCGAAACTCAAGCCGTTCCTCTCGGACCTGATGTGGATCGAGAACGTCGGAGCTCGCGGATTCGCGGCAATGGCGAAGAAGGCCCCGACTCCCACCCTCAAGAGCATCTATGAGCATTTCCACGCCGAAGAGCAGAAGCACGCCAACGCCGAGCTCGCGCTGATGCGGCGCTGGGGGATGCTCGACGCCGACGAGATCCCGTCGCCGAACGTCAATGTGCAACTGATCATCAACTTCCTCGACAAGCACGCCGACGGCATGTCGCTGTCGTTCCTTGGCACGGTGATCCCGATGCTCGAAGTCGCACTCGACGGTGCACTCATCAAATTCATCACCGACGAGGTGAGGGATCCGGTCGCCCAGGACGTGTTCCGCCACATCAACTCCGACGAGTCGCGGCATCTCGCCGTCGACTACGAGGTGATGGACATCCTCGGCCACGCGGACCTCCGCAAGCTGCTCACCGACTTCATCGGCGGCTGGCTCAACCCGTCGCTGTTGGTCGGCTTCCTCAGCTACATGCCGTTGCTGAACAAGATGCGCGACAACATCGTCGCGATGGGTGTCGACGAGGAGAAGCTCTACGTCGCGATGCGGAAGTACCACTCGGTGGGCGAGCGCAGCGAATTCGTCCATCGGCTGCCGATGTATCGACTCGTGTCGATGCACGGCGCGTGGGTTATCAACCGCAACAACCTGCCGTACCACCTGGTCGCCGACAGTCTGGTCAAAGTCACCGGAAAGATCCCGTTCGCGCTCGTCCACCGAACTCCCTCGTGGTCGCAGGAACTGACCTACGAGCCGGCAGCCTGAGAGGCACGCACATGAGCATCGCAGTAGCCGTCATCGGCGCCGGATTCGCGGGGATCGGCGCGGCAATCAAGTTGAAACAGAAGGGCATCGACGACTTCGTCGTCTTCGAACGTGGCGATCGCGTCGGCGGGACCTGGCGCGACAACACCTATCCGGGCGCCGCCTGCGACATCCCGTCCCATCTGTACTCGTACAGTTTCGCGCCGAACCCCGAGTGGTCGCACACCTACTCGGGCAGCGCCGAGATCCTCGACTACATCGACGAGATGGTCGCTTCGTTCGGCGTCGCCGAGCACATCCGCTTCCGGCGCGAGGTGGTTGGCCTCTCGTACGACGAGGCGTCGGGGGAGTGGACCGTGCGCTTCGCGGGCCGTCGCCGGGCTGTGAAGGCGCGGTCGGTGATCATGGCGGCCGGGCCGCTGGCGAATCCGTCGTTCCCGGATCTCCGCGGTATCGACGATTTCGATGGGTGCAAGATCCACAGCGCCCGATGGGATCACGACTACGACTTCACCGGCAAGAAGGTCGCGGTGGTCGGCACCGGGGCGAGCGCCGTGCAGATCGTGCCGCATCTTGTCCGGTCGGCGGCGTCGGTGAAGGTGTTCCAGCGGACTCCGGGGTGGGTCCTGCCCCGAGTCGACGTCGAGACCGGCGAGTTCGCCAAGGGCGTCTATCGTGTGGTCCCGGGCGCGCAGCGACTTGCTCGTGCGGCTTGGTACTGGGGTCATGAGTCGATCGCCTTGGGTGTCGTATGGGACACGCCGCTCACCCGTGTCGTAGAGACGGTGAGCAGACTCAATCTCCGTCTGCAGGTGCGGGATCCGTGGCTGCGCCGCCAGCTGACGCCGGACTTCTCGGCGGGCTGCAAACGCCTGCTGATGACCAGCGACTATTACCCAGCGCTGCAGGCCGACAACTGCAAACTCGTCACCTGGCCGATCGCGCGGATCGCACCGAAGGGAATCCGTACCGTCGAAGGCGTCGAGCATCAGGCGGATGTCATCGTGTTCGCGACCGGATTCGACGTCGGCAAACAGGGGACGCCGTTCCCGGTCACCGGTGTCGGCGGGCGGGTGCTCGCCGACGAATGGGCAGGCGGCGCATACGCATACCGGAGTGTGAACGTGGCCGGATATCCGAATCTGCACATCACGTTCGGTCCGAACTCCGGGCCGGGCCACAACTCGGCGCTGGTCTACATGGAGGCGCAGATCGACTACATCACCGACGCCGTCACCATGATCGAGAAGAACGATTGGAAGGCGCTCGACGTCCGAGAAGAAGTCCAGTCGGCGTACAACCGGGACATCCAGAAGCGTCTCGGAGCGACGACGTGGAACTCGGGCTGTCAGAGTTGGTATCTCACCGAGGACGGATTCAACGCCACGATGTTCCCCGGATTCGCGACCCAGTACACGAAACAATTAGCGCGAGTGGATCTGCAGGACTACCGAATTCTCGTGCACGCCTCGGAGCCCCGCGACGCTTCGGAGCCTGCGATGTCGGGATAAGGTCGGTCGATGACCGAGTACCGGATCGACGATCTCGCACGTGAGTCGGGCACCACGACCCGGAACATCCGCGGATACCAGGAACGGGGACTCTTGCCCGCACCGCTGCGGCGCGGGCGGGTGGCCATCTACACCGAACGACACCTGGCGAACCTGCGGGCGATCAACGACCTACTCGGTAAGGGATTCAATCTCAAGCACATCGCGACGTTTCTTACCAACCCTCGCGCACGAGTCGGCGAGGCGCTCGAGCTCGCGGACGTACTCGGCGAGCATTGGTCGCGGGAGCCGAGTCGTCGGATGTCGCGACGAGAGTTGGCGGCGAAGCTGGGTGCGGCCGACGACGAGACCATCGACCGGTTGGTGAACGCGGGGATCGTGAGTCGGATCGACGGATCGAGCGACGTACAGGCGATCGATTCGCGGATCGTAGGCAATCTCGCCACGTTGATCGACCGCGGCATGCCGTTCGAATCGGTGGTCGCCGCACACGCGGAGTTCACCGACAAATTGTCGGAGGCGGTCCGAGTCCTGATGCGCGCCGCACACGACGAGTTCATCCGACGTGAAGGGATCGGGTGGACCCCGACGACACCGGATGAGGTCGCTTGGGCAACCGATCTGATCGCCGCCATGCGGCGGGTCGCCACCGCCAATGCGTACAGCGCACTGGATCGGGCGCTCGACTCCGCCCTCGACGAGCAACTCCGCGAGCACGAGCAGGCGTCGACTTCTCGGCAGCAGGCTTGAGCCACCGGTCTGCTCCGTGCGGCGGCGTCCAGACACGCCTTCACCCGCCGAGGGATCGTTCGGTCTCCAGCGTATGATGCCGGTGGAAGCGCTCGGCTCGACAACGCCGTCCCGAGCACTGCAAATCGCCGGTAGACACCGGTCGATTTCACCCGATCTGACATTCGCTGACAGATCCGCACCGCTGTCCACAGCAAGCGGTGCTGGTCGGTGACCCATGGTGTGTGCGCTGCCTCGCAAAAACGAGGACCGGATGCACCGGGTCACAACAAGCGGGACAATGTCAGCGACGCAAATAACGAGTTCCACAAGAACACGATCGAGAAGAGGCAGCGACACTCATGACCTCCCAGAAGCAGACGATCATCTACACGCTCACCGACGAGGCTCCCCGCCTGGCGACTGCAGCGTTCCTGCCGATCATCCGCACTTTCGCCGGGCCAGCCGGAATCGACGTCGAGACGAGCGACATCTCAGTCGCGTCGCGAATCCTGGCCGCGTTTCCGGACTACCTGACCGACGAGCAGAAGGTTGACGACAACCTCGCAGAGTTGGGTCGCCTCACCCAGTTGCCGGAGACCAACATCATCAAGCTGCCGAACATCAGCGCTTCGGTGCCGCAGCTGAACGCCGCGATCCGGGAGCTCCGGGAGAAGGGCTTCGCAGTCCCGGACTTCCCGCAGGACCCGAAGACTCCTGAAGAGGAGCAGATCCGCGACCGGTACGCAGCATGCCTCGGTAGCGCCGTGAACCCGGTTCTCCGCGAAGGCAACTCGGACCGTCGTGCGCCGAACGCGGTGAAGGAGTACGCCCGGGCCAACCCGCACAACATGGGCAAGTGGTCGATGGCGTCGCAGTCGCACGTCGCGCACATGACGCACGGCGACTTCTACGCAGGCGAGAAGTCGATGATCCTGGACCATGCATGCGAGGCGCGTATGGAGGTCGTGACCCCCGACGGTCAGACCCATCTGATGAAGACGGTTCCGCTGGACGAGGGCGACGTCATCGACAGCATGTTCATGAGCAAGAAAGCGCTGCTGGACTTCTACGAGGAGCAGCTCAACGACGCCAAGGAGACCGGCGTCATGTTCTCGCTGCACGTCAAGGCGACCATGATGAAGGTCTCGCACCCGATCGTCTTCGGACACTGCGTCAAGGTCTTCTACAAGGACGCCTTCGCCAAGCACGGAGACCTGTTCGACGAACTCGGCGTCAACGTCAACAACGGCATGGCGGATCTGTACGACAAGATCGAGACCCTCCCCGCGTCGAAGAAGGAGGAGATCGTCGAAGATCTCCACCGTTGCCACGAGCACCGGCCGGAACTGGCGATGGTCGACTCGGCCCGCGGCATCTCGAACTTCCACTCGCCGAGCGATGTCATCGTCGACGCGTCGATGCCCGCCATGATCCGTATCGGCGGCAAGATGTACGGCGCCGACGGTCGTAAGAAGGACACCAAGGCAGTGATGCCGGAGTCGACGTTCGCTCGTATCTACCAGGAGATCATCAACTTCTGTAAGACCAACGGCTCGTTCGACCCGACCACCATGGGCACCGTCCCGAACGTCGGCCTCATGGCGCAGAAGGCTGAAGAGTACGGCTCGCACGACAAGACGTTCGAGATCCCCGAGGGCGGAGTCGCGAACATCGTCGACGCGTCGACCGGCGAGGTTCTGCTGTCGCAGGACGTCGAGGCGGGCGACATCTGGCGCATGTGCATCGTCAAAGACGCCCCGATCCGCGACTGGGTGAAGCTCGCGGTCACGCGGTCGCGGGAGTCGGGCATGCCCGCCGTGTTCTGGCTCGACCCGTACCGCCCCCACGAGAACAACCTGATCTCGCTGGTCAAGAAGTACCTGCAGGATCATGACACCGAGGGCCTCGACATCCAGATCATGTCGCAGGTGCGTGCCATGCGCTACACGCTCGAGCGTGCGTGGCGCGGACTCGACACCATCTCGGTGACGGGCAACATTCTGCGTGACTACCTCACGGACCTGTTCCCGATCCTCGAACTGGGCACCAGCGCCAAGATGCTGTCGATCGTTCCACTGATGGCGGGCGGCGGCTTGTACGAGACGGGCGCGGGCGGCAGTGCGCCGAAGCATGTCAAACAGCTCGTTGAGGAGAACCATCTGCGGTGGGACTCGCTGGGCGAGTTCCTCGCCCTCGCTGCGAGCCTGGACGATCTGGGGCGCAAGAACGACAACGCGAAGGCTCGCGTGCTCGGCGAGACGCTCGACGCGGCGACCGGAACACTGCTGAAGAACCGGAAGTCGCCGTCGCGCACGACCGGTGAGCTCGACAACCGAGGCAGCCAGTTCTACCTCGCCCTCTATTGGGCGCAAGAGCTCGCAGCACAGTCGGAGGACACGGAACTCGCGTCGCACTTCACTGCTGTCGCCGAGAAGCTCGCCGCCGACGAGCAGAAGATCATCGACGAACTGTCTGCGGTACAGGGCAACCCGGTCGACCTGGGTGGCTACTACGAAGCCGACGTCGACAAGATGGCGGCGGCGATGCGCCCGAGCGCGACGTTGAACGCGCTGCTCGACGAGGCAAGCGTCTGACCTGACAGCCGACGTTGATACGACGCGACCCCCGAGATCGCTCTCGGGGGTCGTTTCGTGTGTCCGGTGTGCCGCTGTGTTCCGGGTCAGCGTCGTCAGCAGGCGACGTCGTCGACGACCAACGCTTTGTGTCGCGGGATCGCCATGGAGCTGAAGAAGGCGATGAGGCATACGGCCAGACACACCAGGACGGTCGCCGAGTACGCCGAGATCGTCGGAGTGACGACGATCCCGCTGCGTGTCGAAGTGGAGACGGTCGACGCAGTGAGCAGCATGCCGACCACTGCGGTCGACGTCGACGTGCCGATGGCTCGCATGAGGGCGTTGACGCCGTTGGCCTCCCCGGTCTGAGACGTCGGGACCACTTGCATGATGAGGGCGGGCATGGCCGAGTACGCGAGGCCGAGGCCCGCGCCGACGAACGCTCCAGATAGAAGGATCGACAGCCAGTTCACGGTCCACGGACCGACGAGCGCGAGCAGGAAGACCACATAGCCTGCACCGATCACCAGGCCGCCGAACGCCAGGGAGATGCGTGCACCGCGCCGATCGGTCAGCCATGCGCTGACGTACGAGAAGCCGAACATGACCAGACCCATCGGCATCAGGACGAGGCTGGCCATGACCATGGTCATGCCGACGCCGCCAGGTGTTTCGGTCGGAGCCATGAGGAGCTGGATGGGCGCCATCTGCGACGCGTAGAACGCGAATCCGGTCGCGATCGACGCAATGTTCGTCAGCATGATCGGCTTGCTGGTGAGGACGTCGAGGTCAATGAGAGGGTTCGTGGCACGACGTTCCCATCGCCACCAGATGACTGCGGCCACAACGAATGCCGCGAACAGTCCGAGGGTGAACGGTTCGGCCCAGCCCCACTCCGCGCCCTTCGACACCGGCAGCAGGACGAACGTCAGAACCGCTGTGAGGCCGATGGCTCCGATCACGTCGAACCTGCCGCCTGCGCGTTCCTCGCTCTCGGGTACGCACAACCGCAGAGCGATCCCACCCGCGACCGCGGTCGCGGCGCTGATCCAGAACAGTGCATGCCAACTGATCTGTTCAGCGATGACGGCTGCGAACGGTAGGCCGAGCGCGCCGCCCACTCCGAGCGATGCGCTCATGGCGCCGACCGACGAACCGAGTCGATTAGCCGGGACGATGTCGCGCAGAATGCTGATGCCGACTGCGATGGTCCCGATGCCCACACCCTGGAGGGCGCGCCCGAGCAGGAACGGCAACAGCGCTGTCGACACGGCACAGATCGCTGAGCCGACGGCCACCGAGACCATGTTGCCGATCATCACGCGCCGCTTGCCGTACATGTCGCCCAGCCGACCTGCGATCGGTGTCGCCACGGCTCCGACCAGGAGCGTGATAGTCAGCGCCCAGGAGGCGTTGCTCGACGAGGTGTGAATGAGGTCAGGGAGTTGCGGTATGAGGGGGACGATGATCGTCTGCATGAGCGAGACGACGATGCCTGCCGCGCACAGCACGACGACAGCGATCCGAGGGTAATTAGTTGGCGTAGACAGGATTTCAACTTTCTGAACAATTCTTCGCCTTCAACCCTATGGCCTGGCCATCTATTCCGCACTTCGCCCTGCTGGTCGAGCGTCCCTACGTTCGCTGGTCGAGCCCTTCTTGCTGGTCGAGCGAAGTCGAGACCCCCGCCCGCCGGTCGAGCGTCCTTGCGTCCGCTGGTCGAGCCTCCTACGTTCGCTGGTCGAGCGGAGTCTCTAATAGATGGTGACTGGCCGGAGGCTGGTTGGGGGAGGATGGTTGCTGGCGCTTCGGGTATGACTTCGCGGAGTCTTGCCGCCCTACATTTTGGTGGGGTTGGCTTTGTC
>NZ_JAKKOQ010000016.1 GCF_021738965.1 Gordonia zhenghanii
CCGCCGACAGCGACGACCCGGACCTGGTGCCGGCCGCAGAGAATCCCGACCTGAACGAGATGGTGGTGACCACTGATGAGGAGGGCCGGATCACCGCGACCGCGGATCTCGACGTTCTCACCGGGGAAGAGTTGCAGGCCGCGCTCGACCCACTGTGTCGGCCAGTACCGTCCCCGGACGGCTCACCCGACCCACGCAGTACGGGTCAACGTCGCGCGGACGCACTCGGGCAGATCATCCGCACCTACCTCGCCGGCTCCGAACGCCCGAGCAGTGGCGGCGTCCTACCCCACGCCACCCTGATCGTCCCCACCGTCCGGGCGCCAGGAGAGGAGGTCGCCCGGTTCGGGTTCGCTGGCCCGGTCTCCCCGGCCACGGTCGGACTCGCGTTGTGTACCGCCGCCGTCACCGCCGTCCGGGTCGACGGTGAGGGGGTTCCGCTCGATGTGGGGCGCGAGCACCGGTTGTTCACGCCGGGGATCCGGAAGGCACTCGCGGTCCGTGATGGCGGGTGCGCGTTCCCCGGCTGCGGGCGCCCGGTCTCCTGGACCGACGCGCACCACTGCACCCCGTGGGCCCACGGTGGAGACACCTCGGTCGGTAACGGAGTCCTGTTGTGTCGGATGCACCACGTGAAAATCCACCACACCGGATGGGAGGTGTTCATCGGCCACGACGGACACCCCTGGTTCCGCGAACCCACCGACCCGCAGCACCCGAACCGGCACCGCGAACCACTCCGGTCACACGCACGACGCACCATGACCGCCCACCCCACCGCAGTATGAGAGTCGTATCTCTCGTCTACTGCGGGAACGCCTGGTAGCAGCCAAAAATGGAGCGGGCGGCAGGAACGGCTCGCACGATAGCGGTGCCGCAGACGACGGCCCGGTCTGTACGGTGCAAGAAGAAGACCGCATGAAACCACGCACGATTATTGAGCGAAAGGACATGCATGGCTACGCCTGCACCGACGTCATCGACCAAGGCGCCGAAGGAGCCCGACAAGGGATATGTGGCGCTACTCGGCTGGAGCCTGGGAGCGATTGAGGCACTCGACGCCTTCGACCGGCGATACGTGGTGGTCGCCCCCGACTGGGCCGAAGAGTATTGCACCGAACACGACATTCCTTATCTCCCCTGGAACTTCGAGCGGCTCAACGATCGTTCGATGGAGATCGCCGAGACGCTGCAGGAAATGGGCGTCGACGTCGCCATCCCGCTGTTCGAGGAGACGGTCGAGTGGGCCGGCGCCATCAACTCGGTCCTGATGGACAAGCCCCGCCTGTTCGGACAGGCCATGCTTCTCCGCGACAAGGCGCTGATGAAGCGCCGAGCCCAGCTCGGCGGCATCCGCGTCGGCATCTTCGAGGAGGCGCACGACCGCGAAGACGTGATCCGGTTCCTGCGGCGCGTCAACCAGACGCTCCTCAAGCTCGACGGCGACCCGAACGACCCGATCCACCTCAAGGCGTTCGACAAGGCCGGTTGCTTGGGTCACCGCGTCGTCCGCACTCCGGACGACGTCGACTCGATTCCGGACGAGGAGTTTCCGGTCCTGATGGAATCGCACCTGGACGGCTGGGAGTTCGCGGTCGAGGCGTGGATCCACAACGGCAAGATCAAGTTCCTCAACATCTCCGAGTACGTGACACTCGGATACTCGGTGTTCGTGCCCGCGACTCCGGAACTCGAGAAGTACCGGCCGCAGATCACCGCTCAGATCGAGAAGCTGATCAAGGCCTTCGACATCGACTTCGGCTTCGTCCATCCCGAGTACTTCGTCACCAACGACGGCGAGATGTACTTCGGTGAGGTCGCGTACCGGCCGCCAGGGTTCAAGGTCTTCGAACTCCTCGAGCGCGCCTACGGATTCAACGCATACCAGGGCATGGTGCTCGCGTTCGACCCGAAGACCACCGAGGAGGAGATCGACGCGTTCTTCCCGAACGAAGTGGTCGACGCGAACGGTGTCGCCGGATGTTTCGGCGTCTACCCGCGACGTCGCGTGGTGTCGTCACTGGAAGTCCCCGAGGAGACGGCCGACGACGACTACTACGAGACCAACGACCTCGCGGCCCCGCTCGAAGAGACCGTCACCAAGCGGACCGCGTTCGGTACTCACTGGGGTCTCCTGTACTTCTTCGGTGACGATCCGTATCGGATGCGCGACCTGTTGAAGAGGCAGGAAGAACTCGACTTCTACGTATAAGGAATGATCGGGCGATGGAAGACTCTCAACCGAGCCCGGCGCTGACCTCGCGGGTGGAGCAACTCGATCACGCGGTGACGTCGATGCGCGAGGCGCCCGATTACACCAAGTCGGCGAAGCTGCGCCGAGTGTTGGACTCGCTGCGCCGGGTGCTCACCCAAGACGGTGGCCCCGGTGCCGTCCGCGAACGCGCACAGGTGATCGAGGCTGCCGGCGTCTTCGGCGGAACAGACTGGGACAGTCCCGCGATTCTGGTCCCGGCGCTGGCCGGCCCGAGCCTGCACAGCGAGAACGTCGACACCGTGGTCTTGGAAGCGGTCAGCGAACTGCGTCTGGTGGCGATCGCCCAGGGCGACTACGAGCACGCGGACATGACAGCCGACGATGCGCGACGCTTCCTGTCGCAGGTCCTCGCGATCAACCTCGACCTTCTCCTCGCGGCGCCCTCGGAGGCCGAGCGTGTCCAACAGGGCAAGTCGGCGACGATGACCCGCGATGTCGTGGCATACATCGTGGACCAGATCGGTTACGCGGCAGTGCTGGACGAGTTGGGCGACGAGATCTGGCGAATCCTGCGGCAACGGCCGATCCAGGTGGACCACGTGAAGGCGATGGTCACCCGAATCGCCATCGTGCGCAGCGACCCCGACACCGAGCACGGCGCCGCCGGACAAGGACTGGACCGACTGACCACTGCGCTCTTCGGCCCCACCGAAGCGTGCCGTGAAGACCCGGGCACCGACGTGTACCTGTCGCGTATCGAGGCGATGGACGTCGAAGCGCTCGAATCGGAGGCTCGCGGCTTCGCCCGCGCGATGCACGACACCGGACTGGTCTCCGCGTACCACGCCGTCCTGGTCACGTATCTCGCCGAATCGAACGTGTACCTGCTGCCCGAAGTCCTCGGCGTCTCCGAGGTCGGCCGCAACTGCATGCTCCGCTACGCCGACCTCGTGCAAGAACTGATCCGACGGGCGGTCTCGCCGCAGAACGCCCAGTGCCTGTACGGGCTGGCACTGCTGCTCGACCGCGGCATCCTGCACCAGCCGCCCGTCGTTCCGTCGCTGTGGCGTCAACTCGCTCTCAAACTCGCACCCCGAGTGCGGGAACGACTGCAGTCCGCCTTCGGGCCTGCGGTGGAGCCGGAGTCATTCCTACTCGGCGGCCTCCTCTCGATGCTCGGCCAGCCCCTCGGCGTCGGCCAGGGCGACAACCCCACCTGCCAGTCCGCGCGCGCACTCTCGATGTGGGCGTACAACGACCCGGACTACCTGCTACAGGTAGTCGCGTGGGCAGCGCGCGACGACGAGGTGACCGCGCACTTCGAAGGGCAGTCGATCTCGTCCTCCGACCTCATCGCCGGGGTCGCTTCCGGGGACCCCATCGACCTCGACCCCGTCTCACTGTTGGTGGTGCCGCACCTGGACCGCATCTACGCCGAGATGATCCGGCGATGCGCCGACCGGCCGGGCGATCCGCATCGGTGGGTCAATCCCGAATTCCACGGCTGGTGGGCGGCACGCGGCTTCCGGATCAACGTCGACGTCGGGACCGGAAGTCTCGACGCGCCCGACGAGTTCATCCGGCGGTTCTACGCCGCGTACCACCCGGAGTACAACGGCAACCAGCCGCTGATCCACCCGCAGCCCGCCGGCATCGCCTTCACCGACAGCGCAGCCCGCTATGTCGGCTGGCACGCGATCACCATCCTGCGGGTGGCGAACGATCCAGACGGCGTCGTTCGCGTCTACTTCTTCAATCCGAACAACGACTCCGGGCAGGATTGGGGTGACGACGTCGTCGTCGGCACGGCGGGCAACGGAGAACGTCCAGGAGAAGGCTCACTGCCGTTCGACCAGTTCGCGTCACGCCTGTACATCTTCCACGCCGATCCGCTCGAGGACGGCTCAGCCGACCTGGTTCCGGACGCCGACGTCGCCCGCGTGCTCGGATACGTGGAACGCAGTTGGGGCGTCGGCCGGATGCCCGCCTGACGTTCGGCGTTCACTCGTGTCGTGGCGCAGCGCCCAGGCGCCAAGGACCGCCGCGACGAGGCAGACGCCGACCGCCACCCACGTCGCCTGCCCGAGCCCGTCCACGAACACGTCGGCGACGACGACACGGATCTGTTCCGATGCCGCCTGCGGGGCACGGCCTGCCACCTCCGCGCCGGCCATCACCGACTGCTGAGCGATCTCGCTCACTTCGGCCGGAACGCCCAATCGGTCGAGACGCAGTCCGACGTTCGCGGCGTAGACCGACGTCATCACCGACCCCAGCACGGCGACGCCCAGAGTGCCGCCGACCTCCCTCGTCGTATCGTTGATCGCCGAGCCGGCTCCGGTCTGATGCTCGGGGAGCGCGTCCATGATCACCTGAGTGCACGGCCCCGAGATCATCGCGAGCCCCGCGGCCATCAGCATCATCGACCAGATGATCAGACCGAAGTAGGTCGACTGCCGATCGGTCAGTTCCACCACCGCGAACCCCGAGGCCATCAGCAACGCGCCCGCGGCAGCCACGGTTCGCGGACCGAATCGGTGCGAGAACGCCATCGCCACCGGTGACAGCACTGCGACAACGACCGCGAACGGCAGAGTTCGAATACCGGCCTGCAGCGGCGTGTAGCCCATAACGCCCTGGAAGAACTGGGTGATCAGGAAGATGAAGCCGAACAGGGCGAAGAAGGCGACGCTGATCATCCCGGCCGCCGCCGCGAACCTCCTGTTGGCGAACAGTCGGACGTTGAAGATCGGGTGGGCGCTTCGCGCCTGATGGACGACGAAGACCACCAATACCGCGACCGCGACGAGGAGACCACCGATCGTCCGCACCGTCGCCCAGCCGACCGACGGTCCTTCGATCACGGAGTACGTCAGCAATCCGAGGCCGACGACCGACAGCGCGATGCCAGTGGCGTCCAACCGGTGAAGCAGTGCCGGCCGCCGTTCCGGAGCGCGCACCGCAACCACGATCGCGGCTGCAGCGACAGCACCGAAGGGGACGTTGACCCAGAACACCGACGCCCAGGAGAAGTGGTTCAGCAGCCATCCGCCCAACACCGGTCCGACCGCGACCGCCGCTCCCGACGTCGCGGCCCAGACGCCGACCGCAGTCGCCCGCTCCCTGGCCTCCGGAAACGCCGCGATGATCAACGCGAGCGTCGCCGGAAATACCAGGGCCGCGAACATACCGAGCCCCGCACGCGCCGCGATCAACTGCCCGAGAGTCGTCGAGGCGGCCGCGGCGACCGAGACGACCACGAATCCACCGATGCCGGCCAGGAGCATGCGCCGATGACCGAATCGGTCGCCGAGGTAGCCACCTGTCAGCAGGAGACCCGCGAAGACCAGCGTGTATGCGTCGACGATCCATTGCAGACCGGATACTCCGGCGCCGAGATCCCGGCTCATAGTCGGCAACGCCACGTTCACGATCGTGTTGTCGACCATCACCAGGAGCTCGGCGATGCACAGCGCCACGAGCGCAGCCCATCTGTTTCTCATGGTTCTCCCCATATCGTTCAGTAGTACGTTGTTCTACAACAGAAGAACACCGTGCTATTGGTGCTGTCAAGGGTTTTGTAGAACAACGTTCTGTAACCTGAGGGCATGACTGACACGTCTTCCCGGGCCGCACGAACACCCGCAGCGCACATCCGCGCCGCGCTCGTGGCTGCGGGCCGGAAGATCCTGGAGGAGGAGGGGCCCACCGGGTTGACTGTGCGGGCGGTCGCAGGCGCCGCAGGCGTCGCACCGATGGGCGTCTACAACCACTTCGAAGGCAAGAACGGACTGCTCGACGCAGTCGTCACGGACGGTTTCCGCGAGTTCGCCACGATCATCGCGGCGACCGACGCCGACCCCACTGCGCGATTGGCTGAATCCGGCCGCGGCTACCGCCGTTTCGCGATCGCCAATCCCACGGTCTACTCGCTGATGTTCGCCAAAGACTGCAATCCAGACGTGGAGTCGGCGACGAACGCGTTCGAGGTGATCGTCGAGATCGTGCGGTACGGCCAGACCGGCGGCGTCATCCGCGACGGCGACCCGAACCAACTGGCGATGAACATCTGGTCCTGCGTCCACGGCGCCGTCAGCTTGGAACTCGCCACGCCCCAGCCGCCGTCCGTCGACATGCAGGCCAACTACGAGAGCGTCATCGCGCTGATCGGGCGCGGCATCGCGCCCTGACTCACACCTCGATCGGCGATCCGTCGTACAGGACGTCGAAGAACTGGGTCGCAACCAGAGTCTCGCCCTTGTCTCGATCCATGCCGAGCGATTTCCGGTAGGCATAGACGTGCTGCAACGACAGCGCTGAGTAGAGCAGCGGTTTCACATCGTGCTTGCCCGCGTACACGTCCGACGAGCCCTTCGCAGCGTGCAGGTCCGATTTCAGTTTGGACGGGTGCATCAGGAGGTCGCGCAGGACTGCCGACTCGATGGCCTTCTTGCGCCCCGCGGGTACGACGACCAGATTGCTCGGCGCGAACATCGCCGTGTCGAACTCTTCGGTGGTCGCGATGGTGCAGCCGTCAGTCGGACGTGGATTGCACTCCACCATGTAGTGAGTGCCGTCGTCGGTCTTCATGTAGTCGAAGCTGATCTGTCCGTGCCAGTTGAGTTCCTTCGCGAACTTCTGCGCGGCGGCGAGGGTCTCCGGTGCGTCGACCGACTCGAACACGATGCCGCCGCGGTCGTCGATCGTCAACGCATGCTCGTAGGTCGAGTGCAGAACGATCTCACCGTGATGCGCGACGCTCCAACTGCAGCGGTCCACGCCTTTGAGGTACTGCTGGACGAGCCACGGATTGTCAGCCGTCGGCACGATCGCGTCGACGCTCGACTCACCGGCGAGCGGACCGGTGTTAGTGATGATGTCCATGCCACCGCGCCCATACGCGGCGCGGGCGAACCAGTGCTCCCACCTCTGGGTGGCTGCCACGAACTCGTCGTGAGTCCGGGCCGTGACTGGCTCGGCGACGGGCAGTCCGAAGTCCTTGCACATCTGGGTGAACGAGACCTTGTCGTGCACTCGGTGCAGGGTGTCCAGGTCGGGGAAGAAGAGCTCGACGCCGGGATGAGCGGCCAGAATCTTCTCGCGCGCCGCGGCGAGGTAGAACACCTCCTCGAACATGGGAACTACCCAGTTCACGTCGTACTTCCCGATCAGCTCGATGACGGCGTCGATGAACGCCGCGGATTCCTGAGTCGGGGCGGGGGTGATCGCGTGATCGCGCGCGCCCCGCGAATGGCTGCCGGGCGACGCTCTGAACGTGTCCGTCGCGATCACGTGCCGGCCGGCCTCACCGAACTTGCGGATCTCATCCACGGCGAACGGCATGCGAGAGGTGGTCGCGAGAACACGAGTATCGACTGAGCTCATATCCGAGACGGTATCTGCAGATGTCCGACGACTCTCCCCGATGGCACAGCTACCGCCTGCGGTCTGGCACAGATACGAGCTCACCCGTCCGTGAGCAGATACTTCGCGATGACCGCGACCCCGTCGTCCGGGTCGTCGACGAGCTCGCGAAGCGCGGATTCGGCGGCACGGCCACCGATCTCACCGAGCGCCTGCGCGATCCGACGGCGGACAGCGGCATCGTCTCCGAGCCTGGCGACCAACCCCTGGACGGCGTCGCCGCCTGCGATCGACGCCAATGCCTCGGCCGCATCGACGTCGGCCACCCCGGCGACCACCAGGTCGATCAGCTCGGGCACCACGTCGCGTTCACCGCGCTCGACGAGCCCGAGCACCGCACGGCTTCGTACGCCCGGATCCGTGTCCGACACCGCAGACCTCAAGGCTGCGGTCGCAGTCTCACCCGTTGTCTCCACCAGCGTCAGAACTGCTCGCCGCCGCAGCTCGACGTCGTCGTCGGCGAGGACCGACACCAACACGTCGGTGACGTCGTCGCCGGACCTCGACAGCGCCCAGCGCAGCGCCCCCGCGACGTTGAGATCGCTTTCCGCGAGTACGGCCCGCGCCAGCACCTCGCCCGCCACCGCGTCGCCCGCCAACGCGGCGCGCTGTCGGCCCGACGGGTCCTCAGAGTCGAGCCCGGACAACAGAGCGACGACGTCGAGGACTTGTTCCCAGTCGTCGGGTCCGGAGTCGACGACCTGTCGCAGCCGGTCCAGCAGCGCTCGTTCGCGCACGATCCGCTGTTCGGTGCGCGCCGCGAGGTCGGCGACGACGTCGCCGGGCGCGAACGTCGGGTCGTCGAGGGCCTGGCCGACCTCCCGCAGGGAAAGCCCCAGAGCGCGAAGGCTTTCGACGTGGAAGATGCGGACGATGTCGTCGGCCCCGTACTCGCGGTACCCGGCCGACGATCGTCCGCTCGGCGTCACGATGCCGAGCGCCTCATAGTGGCGGAGCATCCGCGCACTCACGCCCGATCGCCTAGCCACCTCTCCGATCCGCACCGGTCACCTCTCGACGTCGAACACGAACGCCGACTCCGGATCTGCCGCCAGTCGCTCGGTAGCGGCCGCGTGGCCGCGGACCACCGGATCGGGTGACTGCCGCGCCATCGCGACGGCCTCCTCTGCGGCATCGCCGAGTTCGACGAGGGCTCGGCTGAGGCTCCGGTGCAGGTCACCGGAACCTCGCCCGAACTGTGTCGCCAGTATGGCAGCCAGCGGCGCCCTCTCGTCGTCGGGAACGAGAACGACCGCGGCCCGCCACGCGCTGCGGGCCGTCTCATCGTCGACGTCGGTGAGGAGCGCTCGTGAGATCGCAGGCCACGCCGAATCGTCGCCGATCTTCGACAACGTGTGCAGCGCCTGGCTCCGTGCCTGCGGCGTCGCGGACGCGAGCTGTGCGATCACCGCGGGGACCGTGCGCGCCGCCGGGTATCGGGTGATCGCCCACGTCAACATGTCGCGGACGTAGAAGTCCGGCTCCACCCGGCACCGGTCGATCACGACGTCGAGCAGGTCGGGTATCGGGTAGGTGCCGGCCTCGAGCGCCGCCCGCAACCTGACCTCCGAACGCTCGGCTCCCAGCGCCGCCGTGATGTGTGCTTGTGACCTGTCCATTGCGATCACCTCCTGCCATACGACTGGACACCCTGACACCGTGTGAGGGTCAAGCGAGTCGTACATACTGGCCGGATGGGACTTCGAATCGTCGCGGTGCTGACCGCTGTCGTGCTCGCTCTGGTTCTCGCCCCGCCCGCGGGCGCGAGCCCGCGACCCGCTCCGCTCCCCGACGACTTCCTCTGGGGCGTGGCGTCATCCGGATTCCAGTCCGAGGGCAGTTCGCCGGACAGCAACTGGACGAGATACATCCGGCGTGGCGAGACCGCCGACCCGATCGGCACGTCGGTCGACTTCCGGCACCGCTACCGGGAGGACGTCGCACTCGCGAAGGGGCTCGGCGTCGAGGTCTACCGAGTGGGCGTCGAGTGGGCTCGCGTGGAGCCGAGGCCGGGAGTGATCGACCGCCACGAGCTCGCCTACTACGACGACCTCGTCCAGAGCATCGTCGACGCCGGGATGCGACCGATGATCACCCTCGACCACTGGGTCTACCCGGGCTGGATCGCCGACCGCGGAGGGTGGGCGTGGAGCGGCACTCCCGCTGCCTGGCTGCGACACAACACGATGATCGTCGACCGGTACACGAAGTATCACCCGCTGTGGATCACGATCAACGAACCGACCGTCTACGTGCAGAAGGAACTCCAGAAGGGCGGGATCACCCCCGACCGGGTCACGACGATGCTCGACCGACTGGTGCGGGTCCACCGCACGATCTACGATCGCATCCACCGCCGCGATCCAAACGCGATGGTGTCGTCGAACATCGCCTACCTCCCGACCGTTGAGCCGCTCGTCGACGAGGCCTTCGCGGCCCGGGTCGCCGACCGGCTCGACTTCGTCGGCGTCGACTACTACTACTCGGTGTCGCCGACGGATCTGAGTGCCGCGAACGCCGCCGTCGACCGCATGTGGGATGCGTCGATGGCCGCCGACGGAATCTATTACGCACTCCGTGACCTGCACGAACGTTTCCCCGGCAAGCCTTTGTACGTGGTCGAGGCCGGCATGGTCACCGAGAACGGGAAGCCTCGGCGCGACGGATACCGGCGCGACGACCATCTCCGCGACCTCGTCTATTGGATGCAACGTGCCCGCGCCGACGGGATGCCGCTCATCGGCTTCAATTACTGGACGCTCACCGACAACTACGAGTGGGGCAACTACGCGTCCCGCTTCGGCCTGTACACGGTGGACGTCAAGACCGATCCGAGCCTGACTCGCCGCCCGACCGCAGGCGTCGCCGCGTATCGTGCGGTCACTGCAACCAACGGCGTCGGACCGTCGTATCGGCCGAGCCGACCCGCGACGTGGTGCTCGCTGGTGTCCGCTCCCTCGAGTTGCGCGCAACCGGTGCGGAACTGACATCCGGGTCGCTTGGCCGGGCGGTTCACCTCGGTCATCCGCGCAGCGAGCCGGCGTTCACCACGGGCTGGGTTGCTCGATCGCCGCACAGGACGACCAGCAGGTTCGACACCATGGCGGCGCGCCGCTCCTCGTCGAACTCGACGACGCCCTGCTCGCTGAGACGATCCAACGCCAGACCCACCATTCCAACCGCGCCCTCGACGATCTGCGTTCGCGCGGCGACGACCTGCGCGGCCTGCTGCCGGACGAGCATGGCCTGCGCGATCTCGGGTGCGTACGCCAGGTGCGTGATGCGGGCCTCGATGACTTCGATGCCAGCCGTCGCGGTGCGCTCGCCCAGCTCGACGGTCAGCTCTTCGGCGACGGTCGCTCCATCGCGCAGACTCGTCCGGTCGGCCTCGTGTGCGTCGTACGGGTGGATGGTGGCCAGATGCCGGACGGCGGCCTCCGACTGCGTGGCGACGTACTGCTCGTAATCGTCCACGGCGAACGCCGCCTTGAAGCTGTCGGTCACCCGGTACACGACCACTGCGGCGATCTCGACGGGATTACCGTCGGCGTCGTTCACCTTGAGCATCTGTGTCTCGAAGTTCCGGACACGCAACGAGATCGACTTCTTCTCCGACATCGGTACGAGCAGCGAGAATCCGGGTTCGTCGATCGATCCGATGTAGCGCCCGAAGAACTGGACGACTTTGGCCTCGTTGGGTCCGACGACGGTCAGCCCGGTCAGCGACCCGAGCGCCGCGACTCCGACGGCCACGGCGCAGACGACGAGGACACCCCACGCCGGGGATCCGCCGTCGGAGAGCATCGCGACCGACGCAATGGCGGCGACCGCGCAGACGACGATCACCACCAGCCCGCCGATCAACCCGAAGAAGCCGTTCGCCCGCCATGCACGACGTCGTTCCATCCCGTTCCCCTTGCTATCGCAGTGATGTCGCGAAGCTATCAGGACCTCGTCATACGGCGTGACTGATTTTTCACCGTCCACGACTGCGCGAGCCGCTGACCGGTGCGGCGGTCGGTGAGTCTGTCGACGAAGTACCAGTCCATTCGCGCGGCAGCGGGCGTCACGGTCAGTACGCCGTAGCCGTGCTCGTCGGTGTCGACCCACCGAGTGTGATGGTTCGTCGCCATGATCGCGGCCGACGCGGCGCCGCCGACGGTGTGCTCGGGCGCCTTCACCATGTCGTCGAGGTTGTTGGACGTCACCGACGTGACGACGAACTCGGTGGCGACGGTGCCTGCTCCCGGATAGTTCGCGGGCTTGCGCGGGATGTCGTTGGCCCACGACATGTGGATGTCGCCGGTGATGAACACGACGTTCTTCCGGCCCGCGTCGTCGATGGCGTCGAGCAGTCGCCGGCGGTCGGCGACGTAGCCGTCCCACTGGTCGCCGTTGAACGGGATCCCGTTCTCGGGGATGCCGACGAGATCGGTGATGATCTTGGTGCGAGCAGGGTCGAGCGGCGGGATGAGCAGCGGCGAGATCATCACCGAGTTGCCGACGATCTGCCACGTCGCGTCCGACGTGGTGATCGAGTTCTTGACCCACTCCATCTGGCGGCGACCCGTGATGGTGCGCCCCGGATCCTCGGACTCGCGGGAGAACTGACCTGCCGAGACGTCGCGGTACGTGCGCAGGTCGAGCATCGAGAGTTCCAGCAGTTTGCCGTAGGCGAGGCGACGGTAGATGTGCCGATTGTCGCCGGAGACCTGCGGTCGCACCGGCATCCACTCGAAGTAGGCGCGGTCGGCTCGAGCCTTCCGCTGCGCCCACGACCCCTGAGACGGCTTGTGGTTCTCGGCGCCGCCCGACCACTGGTCGTTGGCGGCCTCGTGATCGTCCCACGTCACGATGAACGGGTGTTGGCGGTGCACCGCCTGCAGGTCGGGGTCCGTCTTGTACTGCCCATGCCGGATCCGGTAGTCGGCGAGAGACACGATGTCGTGGGACGGCTCGTGACGGCGGACCACGCCGTTCTTGCCCGCATATCCGCTCGGACCGTATTCGTAGATGTAGTCGCCGAGATGGATGACGGCGTCGAGATCGGTGCGGTCGGCGAGGAAACCGTACGAGCTGAAGTACCCGGCCTCCCAGTTGGAGCAGCTGACCACCCCGAAACGGGCTCGGGCGACGTCGGAGCCTGCGGCAGGCGCGGTCTTGGTCCGTCCGACCGGTGACACCGAGCCCGCAGCAGGCCCGCTCGTGACACGGAATCGATACCAGTAGACAGTCGCCGGCCGCAGACCCGACACGTCGACTTTGACGGTGTGGTCGCGCGAGGCGTCGGTCGTGGTCGTCCCCGAGGCGATCACTGCGCCGAACGATCTGCTTCCGGCCACCTCCCAGGTGACGTCCGACGCACCGCCGCGTCCGGATCCCGGCGTCGCCGTCGCCGTCGGCGTCACTCGGGTCCACAGGATCACTCCGCCGGGCAGCGGATCTCCGGACGCGACCCCGTGACGAAACGCCGAACGGGCGGCGTCTGCAGGGCCGACCGCGAGCGGCAGTCCGACGGCGAGCGCGCCCGCACCCGCCGCTCCGATGAAACCGCGGCGGGTGAACGTGAGGGGACTCTTCGCTTCAGACACCTCGCCGACGGTTTCACGGCTGAGTTGCGCCTCGGTGACGTCAATGCGAACGAACGGGGCCGACCCGTCGACGTCTTCGTCACCTCCGGTTCACGCGTCCATGCCAGAATCGATCGCATGATCGAGAACAGCCCCGAATCGGCAGGACCGAGCCGTCGCACGTTCCTCGCAGGCACCGCTGTCGCTGCCGGTACCGCCGCTGTCGTCGGAGCGTCCGGAGCGTTGGCTCCGGACGCCGCGGCCGCTGGGCACTTCCCGCTCCCGTTCCAAGCCGAGCGCCTCCGAGTCCTGGTCACCGGCGATGCAGGCACCGGTGAGAAGCCGCAGTACGCGGTCACCGCCGCCGCTCGACGGCTGCACGCCGCCGACCCGTTCGACGTCGCCGTCGGGCTCGGCGACAACATCTACGAGGCCGGACCGAACGGCCCGGACGACGCACAGTTCCGAAGCAAATTCGAGAAGCCGAACACCGGCCTGGACTTCCCGTGGCTGATGACACTCGGCAACCACGACAACACGGCGATCTTCCCCGGCGACGGCGGTTGGCTTCTTCGGGGCGACGACGAGGTGCGGTACCACTCGCGGTCACGCCGCTGGTACATGCCGTCTCGCTATTATTCGGTGGAACTCGGAGTGGCCGACTTCTTCATCCTGGACCTGAATCCGTTGGCCGCCTACATCCCGCCGTTTCTGTCACCCGAATGGGAGCCCGGCGGGCACTACATGACCCGCCAGGCGCGATGGCTCGACAAGGCACTCGCCGCGTCGAGCGCGCCGTGGAAGTTCGTGTGCACGCACCACCCCTACGCGAACAACGGTCCGCACGGCCCGGCCGGTGATTACGACGGCCTGCCCGCGCCGTTGAACGGCGACGCCGCGAAGGCGTTCTTCGAACGACATGTCGCGGGGCGCGCCCAGTTCCTGCTGTCCGGCCACGACCACAGCCAACAGGTCCTCGAGAACGTCTCGGGTCTGCGCGGCACCCGTCAGATCGTGTCCGGCGCTGCGGCGAAGACCGTGAACAAGCCGTCTACTAAACGGTTCCGGGCACGCTACGAGAATCTGCACGACCGCGGCTTCATGGCTCTCGACGTGACACCGTCGACAGTAGGTCTCACCGCATACGAGGTGTCCCCCGACCGCCCGCGGGCGACCAAGGCGTTCGAGACCTCGTACCGCAAGAACTGAAATACGTTCGGGTTATGCTCCGAACGTGAAGATTCGACGCGTCTCCTCGATTCTGGCGCTCACCGCTGCGGCAGCCGCACTGCTCGTCGCTCGAGGCACGGGCGACGGCGTCGCCAACGCAGGACCTGCCTCGTGCGTGCCGTTCGGAACGGCGCAACTACCGCCCGGAGCCCCCGCCAGCGGCAGCCGGGCAGGCCTTCAGGACTTTCCCGGTTACACCGGTAAGGCCGCGCCGAAGCGAGTCGACCTGCGCACCGAGACAACCCAGTTCAACCGACACTGGGATTTCGCGTTGGTGGGGCACCGCCTGATCGCCCGACCTCGCGGGTCCGCCGGATCGTGGCGGACGGTGCCGTTGCCGACGTGCCTGCGCAACCGACTCGTCGCGATCTCGCTCGACGACGACGGCATGCGGATGACGCCGAGCAAGCCCGGGCTGACCGCGACTCCACGCCACCTGATAGGGGCCGTCGAACTCGACGACGCGACCGGCTCCGGCCCCGCGGTCAAGGCGTTCGTCCGTGATTGGATAAAGGGCACGTCGATCGCGCCCATCACACTGAGCGCGACGTCCACGGATCTGGTGATCCGATGACCGGGGAACTGATCGATGTCGGCGACGACGTCCAGATCTGGGCGTCGAGCCGAGGTGACGGCCCGACGGTCCTGCTGTCGGCGGGGCTCGGCATGCCTGCCCAGACGTGGACGTTCACCGGGCTCCCCGACGCCCTCGTCGACGCCGGGTTCCAGGTCATCGAGTACTCAGCGCGCGGCATCGCCCCGTCGTCGGCTCCGCCCGCCCCGTACTCGGTGCACGACATCGCTGCGGACGCGGCCGAAGTCCTCGACCGCTACGGCGTCGATGAAGCGATCCTCGTCGGCTACTCGATGGGCTGCTACGTCTCTCAAGCAGTGCTGGATGTGTGGGGCGGCACGGTTCGCGGGCTGGCGATGGTCGCCGGACTCCGGTCGTCGACCATCGGCGTGGTCGTCAACGAGATGGAACTCGAGTTGATCGACAGGCTCGGGCACGTGCCCGACTCGGTGTCGCTGTTCGAGCAGCTGATGACGATCCCGTCCTCTTCGGTCCTGCGCGACGACGCCGAGGTCGCGAACTGGCGCGCGATGCTCGATGGCGCGAGCGGCGACGTCTGGACGTCGATCGAGGGGCAGCACGGCTGCACTCGCGCGTCGTACGACTGGATGCGATCGGGCGAGCCGACCGTCGAACGCTTGGCAGCCATCGAGTGCCCGACGTTGGTCGTCGGCTTCGGCGACGACATGTTCTTCCCCGCGTCCGGTTCGCAGGAGGCCGCGTCGCACATCCCGAACGCGCAGTGGACGCTCGTCGACGGCCTCGGCCACGGTGGCCTCATCTTCGACCCCGAGCACCGCGCGACCGCTGCCGTCGCCGCCTTCTGCCAGAGCCTCTGAGGAGCCACCGCTGGTCGAGCCTTCCGCTGCTGGTCGAGCCTTCCGCCGCAGGTCGAACGGAGTCGAGACCGATCTCGACTCCGCTCGATCAACGGGAGGCCCGCTCGATCAACGGGAGAGCCGCTCGATCAGATCGGCCGACCGTCCCACTCGTGGTCGTGCATGAAGCCGCCGTCGAGGCCGACGTGGTATTTGCGGGCGTCTCGCAGGATTCCCGCGTACGCGATGGGCATCATGAAGCCCGGCTTCGGATCGGTCTTGGAGGCGATGACGTCGTCGGCCTTACGCATCTCCGCAAGGAACCGTCGGAACGTGTTGTTCGGGTAGGAGCTCTTCTTCCAGCCGTAGATCGTCATGCCTGCACCGATCATCGTGGTGCGCCCCGCCTGCGGGGTGATCAGCTCCGTGTTCTCGCCGAAGAACGCGCGGTCCACCCGGTCCTCGTCCTTGAACATCATGATTCCACTGGTTGCACGCGGGTTGCACTCGATCGTGACGAGGCCGCGTCCGGGGTGCTCGATGAAGTCGAGCCCCATGTGGCCGGTGAATCCGACCTCCTTGACCAGTCGACGAGTCCATTCGATGATGCCCGGGTGGTCGACCTGCTCGAACGTCAGGCACGACTGTCCGCCGATCGCGTAGGCGACCGGGTAGGTGGCGTGGGCATACATCTCGCCGTCCCGGCAGATCGAATACGTGCAGTAGCGGTCGCCCTCGAGCCACTCCTGCGCGATCCACGGATTGGTCGGATCGTAAGTGAGGTAGCTGAGGTCGTCACCCGGGTAGGCCTTGTAGACCTTCTGCGAGCCGCGCGAATACGCCTGCTTGATCGCGAACGGCGTCGTGAATTCCTCCGACGCGGCGACCGCGTCTTCCGGCGACGAGATCTCCCTGAACTTGAGCGCTTCGATTCCGCGGTCGACGAGCGCCTGCTGGTACGACAGCTTGTTGTGGAGCATGTCTTCGATCTCGAATGCGGAGAGGAACAGCTCGCAGGTGGCGGGAAAGAGCCCGGCCATCATCGCGAGGATGTCGGTCTCTTCGTGAATCGGGATGACGATGTCGACCTTCTCCCGTTCGACGATCGCCGCCAACTCGCGGCAGTACTCCTGAGGCTTGTACTTGGGCGGGCTCACCCGGTGAAAGGCGGAGACGGCGTTCGAGTACTTACTGACGCCGACCGCCATGCTGTCGACCACAGTCACCTTGTGCCCGGCAGCGGCCATTCGGCGCGCCAGGTTGAGGGTCAGGAACGACCGCGCAAAAGTGATCAGGACATGTCTACGCTCACCGGATACCACGCATACAGAGTAGACATAGCCCGGTGGCTGCCGTGTAGCCTGTTGCACCGAGTGACTTTTCTCTAGCTGAATAGGATTCGCTTTGTTCGCAATCGGCGTCATCGCCGCTGCCATGGCGGCCGTGGCGTACGGCGTTTCGACCGTGCTGCGCGCTCTCGGTGCTCGACGGGTCGCTGTCGAGATGCGCGAGAACGCGGACAGCGGAGGCCCCGGATCACCCGGGCAGGACACGACGGCTCCGTCCGTCACCTCGACGATGTCGACGATCGCCGATCCGGCGTTCATTCTCGGCACGCTGATGGTCGTCGTCGGTTTCGGTGGCGGCGCGCTCGCCGCACGTTTCCTGCCGCTGTTCCTCGCGCAGTCGATCGTCGCGGCGAACCTCGTGGTCACCGCACTGCTCGGCACCCTGTTGCTCAACATCATGTTGCACACCCGCGACTGGGTCGCGATCTGGCTGGTCGTGTTGTCGCTGTTCCTCCTGGGCGTCTCGTCGGCGCAGCATGCAGAGGACTCGGTCGACCGAGGCTTCCACTGGGGTCTGCTCGGTGCGACCCTCGTGGTCAGCGCCGTCGCGCTGATCGGCGTCTACACGCTCGGCAAGTACGCGGCGGTCCTCGGCGGCGCCGCGGCAGGTCTGTTGTTCGGCATCATCGCGATCGCAGTCCGCGTCCTCGACGGCGTGTCGCCGTTCAACGTCGTCACGCTGCTGTCTGATCCCGCAGCCTGGTCGATCGCGGTGGCCGGAGCCGTCGGCTTCTACGTCCAGACGGTCGCGTTGCAGGTCGGAGCCGTGAACGGGGTGACCGCCCTGCTGGTGGTCTGCGAAACGGCCGGTCCGAGCCTGATCGGCGTCCTGTTCCTCGACGACTCCGCCCGCCCCGGACTCGCGTGGCTGGCGTTCGTCGGTTTCATCGGCGCCGTGGTCGGCGCCGTCCTCGTCGCCTGGTACAGCACGGGCGACCCAGACCACTTCGGGGAGGCTCCTCCGGAGAAGGGCGGCTGGCGTCGCGGCCGCGAAGAGCTCTCCGACGCCGACTAGTCCCCTCGCGCACTGTCACTCGCGGGCGGGGCTCGACGCCTGCGCCCAGAACCGTTTCGGGATCCGTCCCGCGCCTGCTGCGAGTCGGCCGCCGAGCACTGCGTGCCGCATAGCCGACGCCATCGCCTCCGGATCGTTGGCGCGGGTCACCGCGCTGGCGAGAAGTACTGCGTCGCAACCGAGTTCCATGGCCAGGGCGGCGTCGCTCGCGGTACCGACTCCGGCATCGAGAACGACGGGGACCCCGGCACGCGCGACGATCATCTCGATGTTGTGCGGGTTGGAGATGCCCAGCCCGGTGCCGATCGGCGAACCCAGCGGCATCACTGCAGCGACCCCGACGTCTTCGAGATGACGTGCAAGTATTGGATCGTCATTCGTGTAGGCCATCACGTCGAAGCCGTCGGCGACGAGGGCCTCGGCGGCGTCCACGAGTTCGAGTGGGTCGGGCAGCAGGGTGTGATCGTCGGCGACCACCTCGAGCTTCACCAGGTTCGTCTCGACGGCTTCCCGTCCGAGTTGCGCGCACAAGACGGCTTCGGACTTCGTATGGCACCCCGCGGTATTGGGCAGCACCGCGATGTCGAGACGGCGCAACAGGTCGAGGACTCCGGTTCCGGACGTCGCGTCGACGCGACGCATTGCGACGGTCGTCAGCTCGGTTCCGGATGCGATGAGCGCACGCTCGAGGACGGCGAGGTTCGACGCCCCGCCCGTCCCGGTGATCAGCCGGGACGTGTATCCGCGGCCTGCGACGACGAACGGGTCAGCCACCCTGCACCGCCGTCAGGACGTCGATCTCCGCGTACTCGCCGATCTCCTCGCTCCACCTGGACTTCGGGCGCACCACCCCGTCCACCGCGATCGCGACGCCCTCGTCCGGAAATCCCATGTGCGCAAGGAGTCCCGGCACGTCGACCGGGCCGTCGATCTGCACGGCGTCGCCGTTGACAGTCAGTTCCATGATCGTCTCTTCTCTCTCGGTCTCTCAGGCCAGCAGTTCCATGACGCGACTCGCCGTCCACGGCGCCAACGCGATCCCGTTGCGCCCATGTCCGGTCGCGACGAGCATGCGATCGTCGATCCGCTGCACGATGGGAAGGCCGTCGGCCGAGCACGGCCGGATCCCCGCTGCGGCTTCGACGAGCTCATAGGAGCTCAACCCCGGCATGACGGCGATCGCGTCGGCCAGGAGGTCGGCGACTCCGACGGCTTGAGGCCGCCGGTCATCGGGACCTTGGGCCTCGTACTGGGTGGCGCCGACGACGACCCCGTCGGCACGCGGCACGAGGTAGACGGGCCTGCCGTGACGGCGTCCGCGGATGACGTGTCGTGGAGGCGGCACCGACCATCGGGTCCGGCGCAGGCGGAGGATCTCGCCCTTCTCGCCGTGCACCGGGACTCCAGCTCCGGCGAGCGCGGCGCTGCCGAGTCCCGCGGCGATCAGCACCCGATCGCCCGGCAGTTCCGTCGGGTCGTCGACGGTGGCGTCCACGACCTGTCCGCCGCTCGCGCGGAGCGCTGCGGCGAGTGCGTCGATGAGCAGCCGGTTATCCACTGCGCCTTCACCTTCGGCGAGGTATCCGCCCGCGAGCCCCCGTCCGAGCGACGGCTCCGCTCGACGCAGCTCGGAGCCCGTCGACCTGCGCAGCGACGCTGCGGGCAGCCGGTCACGGACAAAAGCGACCTGGTCGTCGAGGTAGGCGAAGTCGGTGCCGGAGGCGGCCATCAGGATGCTATCGGAGGCGGTGTGGACAGCAGGGTCGCCGAGGCGACCGAGGAAGTCCGGCCAGAGCGCCGCCGACTGCGACGAGAGGTCGAGGAGGCGGTCCTCACCCGGCTGTCCTTCTCCGAGGCACCCGAGCATGCCGCCCGCGACGTGAGTGGCGCGCGCTCTCGGTCCGGCGTCGTGCACGGTGGTCGTCCAGCCTGCGTCCGTGGCGGCCAGCGCGCACGCCAGGCCGATCACGCCGCCGCCGACGACGGAGAGTTCTCTTCCCACCTTGATCAAATCCCTTCGCCGGCATTATCCGGATCAGGTCAGACGGTCAGCGACGGCTCGCGTCGCACTCTCAGCCCGGCGCCCCGGACTCCCGTGTGTCTCACTTCTTGTGCCACCAGCCTACCGTTGCGGTATGCCAGTCGATCCTCGCACCGCACTCTCGAACGCTCGCCTCTACCTCTGCACCGATGCTCGCACCGAGCGCGGCGACCTGCTGGATTTCGTCGCCGCAGCCGTGGCCGGGGGCGTCGACATCGTCCAACTGCGGGACAAGGAAATGGATGCGGCCGCCGAGTTGGAGACGCTCGCGCAGCTGCGCGACGTGGTCCACGCCGGTGGCGCATTGCTGGCGGTGAACGACCGAGCCGACCTCGCGCACGCCGCCCGGGCCGACGTCCTGCATCTCGGGCAGGACGATCTGCCGCCGAGCGCGGCTCGCGTGATCGTCGGTCCGGACACGGTGATCGGACGGTCTACTCACGACGTCGACCAGATGCGTGCTGCCGTCGAGGACCGCGACGTCGACTACTTCTGCACCGGCCCGCTGTGGGCCACGCCGACGAAGCCCGGCCGCGCGGCGACCGGTCTCGATCTGGTCCGGGCGGCCGCCGCGGGCGCCGCAGGCAAACCCTGGTTCGCGATCGGCGGCATCGACCTGCAACGGGTCCCCGAGGTCACGGCGGCGGGCGCCTCCCGGGTCGTCGTGGTGCGGGCGATCACCGCCGCCGACGACCCAAAGCAGGCCGCTTCCGCGCTCCGCGAAGCGGTGCTAGGCTGTCCGACATCATGATGTGGAAGCTTCTCGTAACCCGCCGCAGCGGGGTCTGATTCGACCGACCCCCCGCTGCGGGTTCGTCGTTGCTCCACTCATTCTCGTCGGTCACCGATTCTTCGATCGAAATGAACCGACATGATGCACTCCATTCAGATTCAGCCGACATCCTGGACTCGTGACGGGCGCGGCGACCGCCGCATGCCCGCCTGGTTTCCCCGGGAGGCGGCCACCATGACCACTGCACACTTCGACACGACGTACGCTCCGACCGGTTCTATCTCGTTGGAGGCCTTCACTTTCGAGCCGTGCCGCGCCGACCTGGTCCACTGCACCGCGAAGCTGCGAGTCAGTCAGCGCGCGGTCCGCCTGGAGGCGACGGCGTCCGGCGTCATCGGCGCGATGACCTCAATGCTCTACGACATCGACGCGGGCGTCGAGATCGTCTCGATCTCGCAGCAGGTCGACGACGAGGAAGTCACCACGTATCTGTTGTGCGACTCCAACGGACGACGCTGCTGGTCGTACGGAATCGGAAGCACCGCAGACGAATCGGCAGTCGCCGCCCTGATCTCCGGAGCCAACCAGCTGTCGAAGAACTGAGTCGCGGGCTCAGGCGAGCCGGTCGACCAACCCCGGCCATGCCGCGGCCAGGCCCGGATGGAGCGGGAGCGCCGCGACCTGCGTCGCCGGGACCCACCGCAGTTCGGTCGACTCCCCGTTCGGGGTCGTCGCAACCTGCGACGCTGCGCGGGCGAGCACCGTCGTGTACGTCCAACCGCTCGAGGCGCGATGGGTGACGACGACGTCGACGACGTCCACCTGGTCGTCGGTGATGCCTGCCTCTTCCCAGGCCTCCCGGACGGCGGCCTGCTCGACCGTCTCGTGCGAGTCGCGGGCTCCGCCTGGCAGCCCCCACGTCCCGCCTTGATGCGACCAGATCGCGCGGTGCTGCAGCAGGACGGCGACTCCGTCGTCGGTCGCGGCGGTCAACAGCAGTCCGGCGGCTCCATGCCGACCCCAGTACCGCTGGCCGTCGGCGTCGAAGACCCAGCCGTCGCCGTCTCCCTGCACGCTGCCTCCCACGCCGTCCGACGTCGATTCCGGTGTCGCCGACACCGGTGACCGGCGACTCGCCCCTCACCGTACCGGGTGTTGCCGGACGACCGCAGGCCCGACGACTAGGCTGAAACCAACCCGAGTGAAGGGATTGTCGTGACCGGCCAGGTTTCGGGAGTGCGCTCCGCGCTCACGCATGCCGGGCGAACCGTGATTCCGGAACGCCCCGGATCCGGACCGACTCTCCGACAAGTCATAGCCGACCGCCGCGAACTCGCCGCGATGACCCGGGAGCGCGTGAGCTCTCCCCTTGTCGCCTTCCGTTTCTACGCCACCACCACGCCGGGGAAACTCGTCATCATCCTGCTCGCGATGATCCTCGCCTGCACCCTGACCGGCTGGTACTCGTCGGCGGCGCTGACCACCCGAAGCCAAACGCTCTCGTCTCTGATCGACCGCAGCGAGCCACAGGCCGAGGCCGCGGAGACCCTGTACAGCTCGCTGTCGGTGGCCGACGCTGCCGCCAATTCGGCGTTCATCTCGGGCGGCCGCGAGTCGCCCGAGCTGCGCGCCTCATTCACCGATTCGATCGCCACCGCGTCCACCGCGCTGATAGCCGCGACCGACGGCTACCGGGACGACGCGTCGGCGCACACCGACGACGAGGAGGGCGCCCGCGCCGACCTCAACACGCTCGCGGTCAAGCTGCCCGAGTACACAGGCCTCGTCGAGACGGCACGGACCAACAACCGACTCGGGTACCCCGTCGGCTCGGCGTATCTCACTGTCGCGTCGACCCTCATGCAGGACACGATCCTGCCTGCGGCCCAGCGTCTCTACGAGCAGCGTTCGGCGGCGATCTCCGAGCCGCAGCGCACCCTGACGGTTCCGCCGTGGGGCGTTTACGTTGCGTTGTTCCTGATCATCGGCATGCTCCTGGTGACCGGACGATATCTGGCCCGTCGAACACGTCGCCATTTCAACGTCGGCCTGATCGCCGCGCTGACGGCCCTCGGACTCGGCACCGTGTGGCTCCTTGTCTCCGGCTTGACCTCGGTCGCTGCGGCGAACACGGCGAAAGAGTCCGGAGCCGACCCGCTTCACACGCTGACCAGCATGCGGATCCTCACTCAGCAGGCCAGATCCGCCGAGACCCTGTCCCTGGTCCGCCGGTCCGACCCGGGCGAACTGGATCGACAGTTCGAGACGTCGATGGCCCAGATCGTCGACCGCGCCGACGACCTCCAGGGCTCGGCCGAACTCGACGACGACGCCGGGATCACCGACCCGCTCGGCGACGTGAAGTCGGCCGTCGAGCGCTGGCGCTCGGCACACTCCGAGGTCGGCCGGCTCCTGACCGCGGGCGACTTCACCAGCGCTCGAGCGCTCACCATCGGCGACGGCTCGATCAGCACGGCCACCGGCTACGAAGAGGCCAATGCCGCACTCGTCGAGGCGATCGCCGAAGCGCGGTCGACCTTCCGCGCCAATATCAACACCGCTCAACGGGTCCTCGGGTTCACCGGAACCGGCATCGCCGTTCTGTGCGGCGTCGCGGCGATCGCCGTGTTCGGCGGGCTGTTTCCTCGAATCAGGGAGTACCGGTGACCAGGCGATCGGGAATCAAGCTCAGGCGCGGCCTCTCGGTCGCGGTCCTTGCCCTCGCCGTCACCGTCGGTCTCGGCGCCTGCGGCGTGACGACGAGCGAGAACGGCGATCCGCCGACGACCACGGCCGACATCCCGCTCCCGCCCAACGTCTCCTTCGACGAAGGCGACCACAGCCCGTCGGAGTCCACCGAGTCGACCGACTGCGACACCTCGAGTCTGCGGCCTCGGGGCGAACTTCCGACTCCCGGCCAGATGCCCGCGCACTCGATGATGGACCAGATCCTCAAACGGGGACGGCTGGTCGTCGGCACCGACCTCGGCTCCAATCCGCTGAGCTTCCGCGACCCGTTGAGCGGCGACGTCATGGGATTCGACGTCGACATCGCGCACTGGATCTCCGCGGCGATCTTCGGCGACCCCAACCGGGTCGATTACCGGATCGTGTCGAGCGACGACCGCATCGAGGCGTTGCAGAACGGCACCGTCGACATGGTCGTCAAATCCATGTCGATCACCTGCGAGCGGTTGGCCGCCATCGATTTCTCGATCCCGTACTTCGAGGCCTCGCAACGCATCCTCGCCTACCGGCACACGGGGATCGAGAGCGTCGCCGACCTCGACGGGAAACGGGTGTGCGTCTCGTTGTCGTCGACGTCGGCGAACCGAGTCAAAGAACTGGCGCCGACGGCGCGGTTCGCGACGACCGCCAGTTGGGCCGACTGTCTCGTGATGATGCAGCAGGGACAGGTCGACGCCATCACCTCCGACACCCCGATCCTCGCAGGCATCGCCGCCCAGGACCCGTGGGCGAAGGTCGTCGGGGAGAGTCTCGGCGCCGAGGACTACGGGGTCGGCGTCGCCAAAGGCCACCCCGAATTCGTCGAATTCATCAACGCGGTCCTCGAGAAGCGACGCGCCGACGGCAGTTGGCAGAGTTCCTACGATCGGTGGCTCTCGGTCCTTGGCCCAGGATCGCCCCCGCCGTACACCTACCGCGATTGAAGACGATGAGCGACGACGACCAGACTGACGAGACCCAGACGCAACCGGTCCAGACCATGCCGTCTGCGCCCGACGACGGGCCGGCGACGCAGGCTGCCGCCCCGATATCCACGGTCGGCACCACACCAGTCCATCAGAGCACTCAGGGGACCCAGGTCCGGCGGCTGTTCGAGGACATCACGTCGTCGCGCCGCAAGATCCGCAAGGCTCCGTCGCACATCCACGACCGCAGGCTCGGAAGCGGTCTGGTACAGCTTCCGGACGTCACCGACATCGACCCGGCGGACGCCGTCCTCGCCGACCCGATGATCGTCGAGTCCAAGCGAACCTGTTGGAAGTGCGGCGCCGAGGTCGGCCGGAGTTCCGGGCCGGGAAAGGGTCCGGCCCAGGGCACCTGCCCCAACTGCGGGTCGCGCTACTCGTTCGTCCCCGGACTCGCCCGCGGGACGATGGTCGCCGACCAGTACGAGATCGCGGGCGCCATCGCCCACGGCGGCATGGGGTGGATCTACCTGGCGGTCGATCACAATGTGTCCGACCGCCCCGTCGTCCTCAAAGGCCTGCTGAACTCGTCTGATTCACAGGCCCAGGCCGTCGCGATCGCCGAACGGCAGTTCCTGGCGTCCGTGAACGACCCGGGCATCGTGAAGATCTTCAACTTCGTCGAATGGGCCGACGACGACGGTCGGCTGTTCGGGTACATCGTGATGGAGTACGTCGGCGGTCACACGCTGAAACATCTGACGACGGGTCCCACCGGCAAGACGAAGCCGATGCCCGTCGAACAGGCGATGGCGTACATCCTCGAAGTCCTCTCGGCCGTCGGCTACCTGCACTCGGTCGGCCTGGTCTACAACGACGTGAAACCCGACAACATCATGATCACCGCCGACGAGGTCAAGCTCATCGACCTCGGTGCGGTCTCGTCGATCAACGGGTACGGCCGCCTGTACGGCACCCCCGGATTTCAGGCGCCGGAGATCGTCGATACGGGTCCGCAGGTCGCGACGGACATCTATTCGATCGGCCGCACGCTGGCCGTGCTCACCGTCGACATGCCGATGGAGGAAGGTCGGTACGTCGACGGGCTACCCGACCCGGAGACCACCCCGGTCTTCGTCGCCAACCCGTCCTTCTACTTCCTGCTGCAGCGTGCGACATCGACGGATCCGACCGAGCGGTTCGAGTCCGCCGAGGAGATGACCACGCAAGTCCTCAACGTGCTGCGTGAGACCGTCGCCCTGCACACCGGTGTGCCACGACCGTCGTTGTCGACGGTGTTCACTCCGCAGCGCTCGACCTTCGGTACCGAGCTGCTGCTGGCACCGGTCGACGGCTTCTTCAATGCGAAGGACGCCGCCATCCACGACCCGGCGGACATCGCCCGCGCACTCCCCATCCCACTGGTGGACCCGACCGATCCCGCAGCGAACGTGTTGACCTCGGCAGCGCTCTCGTATCCGCGCCAGACGTTGGACACGATCAAAGCCGCCCGCGCCGAAGGGTTCGCGTCGCTGATGTCGCCGGATCAGGTGCCGTTTCCCCGACGGAACGCCGAGCATCCGTCCCTGGAGATCGATCTCGCCGAAGCCCGAGCGCACTTGGAGCTGGGCAACCTCGACACCGCACTGCAATTGCTCGGGGAGGTCGCCGACAACCATGGCGACTCGTGGCGACTGCACTGGTTCCTCGGCATCTGTGCCCTGCTGAACGCCGAACCGGAACTCGCCTTCGACCGCTTTCACGAAGTCCTCGAGGCCCTGCCCGGCGAGGTCGCACCGAAGCTGGCCGTCGCAGGCACTGCCGAACTCATCGGCTACTGGCTGTCGGCCGAAGGCCTGTCGACCAACGATCAGGCGGCCCAGGTCGAACGGTGGTACGACATCGCCCGCCAGGCCTACCACGACCTCTGGCTCACCGATCACGCCATCGTCACCGCTGCGTTCGGTTACGCCCGGATGCTGCTCGCCGAGGGTGAGATCGCGCAGGCGATCGAGCCGCTCGACGAGGTGCCGATCACGAGCCGACACTTCGGCACCGCCCAGATCAGCGCGATCCTGTCGCTCGTGCACGGCCGACCGCCGGCCGAGATCACACCGGACGAATTGTTCGAGGCGTCGGCTCGCTTCAATCAGATCGGGCTCGACGATCCGCGCCGCCGCCGTTTGAAGCTGATCGTCCTCGGGAGCGCTCTCGGCTGGGTCGACGCGCACCCCGGGGCGGGCGAGGGCGAGGACTTCCTCGGCTTCCCCTTCACCGAGCCCGGCCTGCGCGCAGGTACCGAACGATCACTGCGCGAGCTGGCGCGCGCCACGCGAGACAACCGCGCCCACCGCTTCCTTCTCGTCGACCTCGCGAACCTGGTCCGTCCCGCGACGTTGTTTTAGCGCGCCAGCGCCGCTGGTCGAGCTCTACTTCCGCTGGTCGAGCGAAGTCGAGACCCTCGCCGCTGGTCGAGCGGAGTCGAGACCCTCGCCGCTGGTCGAGCCCTACTTCCGCTGGTCGAGCGGAGTCGAGGCCCCCTAGAACCGCACGTCGACGGCATCCGCGCCGGACAGCGACAACGCGGCGAGGGAGGTCGGGGTGATTCCTCCGCGGAACGTGGCCTTCACGCCGGAGACGTCCTGGCTCTGCGCCAGTCGCGCCGCCTGCGCGGCCGTGAGGTGCAGATCGGCGACGTCGGTTCGGCGGAGGTGGTCGTCGCCGTTCATGTCGGTCGACGATGTCTTCATCGACAGGACCCCGCGGGTCCCGCTCACGCGGATGATCGGGTCGGCGAGCGCGATCTCGAGCAGGTGGAAGCGCGTGTAGACGACGGCGGTGCCCCGGTAGCGCAGTTCGCCTCGACCGTTGCGGATGGTGTTGTCGGCGAGCTCGAAGGTCATGCGGCCGCGGGCGTCGACGTCCGCGCCGTCCTTGCCGACGAGGGCGCCTTCGGTCGCGTCAACCGCGTTCGAGAAGCTCGGCGAGTAGCCCCACACCAGGTTCTGCGCGGCCGGCTTCGGCGTGTTCGGGCCGTCCGCGGTCGAGTAGTTGAGCGGGACGTACTTCTCCTGCGCGGCGTTGATCGAGTTCGCAGCGCCGTAGGTGTAGACGCCCCACCGCTTGTTCGCGGGAGTCTTGTCCGGGGTCGCGAGCGTCAGGCGCGCGGTGAACCGGCCCTGCGCGTCCAACGGCACCCACTGCTGACGGATGGTCCGTCGGAGGTCGAACGGCGCGGCGGGCACTCTGCCGAGCGCTGACCGCGAGAGCGCCCACTTGGTCTTGCCGCGGACCTCGGCGCGCGAGGACGCTGGCGCATTCTTCGATGGCTGCCAGATTGGCGCGAAGCCGCCGAAGGTCACGAAGGTGCCGTGTGGGACGCCGGGCGGCACGGGCACGGGGAGCCCCGACGTGTTGGCTGCGGGATCGAATCCGGTGCCCTTCACGACCACCTGATCACCTGGATGCAGCACGGTGTTCCCGATCGGCGTCACTCCGTCGGCCGCATACACACTGATCTCAGGTACGAACCGCTCCGCCTGCGCCGGGCCGACTCCGGCCACGGCACCCGAGAACGCCAACGCGCCGACCACGAACAGAACGACAAGACCACGTAATCTAGACATGAGCGGAGCCTAACCTATTGCACTTCTCGGCCGATTCGGACCTTAGTCCCGTATCCGTGCCGATTTCTTCAAGACCCGATGCTCGTCTGGCGGGAGAATTCGAGTCATGAACACACGCAAAGACATGAACATCTGGCCCGGCCTCACGTGCAACGACCCACTCGCCGAACGCGACTGGCTCACCCGGTTGGGCTTCGAGCCCGGCATCCTCGTCGAGGGCGACGGTCCAGGCGAAGTGATCCACTCGGAGATGCTGTGGCCCGACGGAGGTCGCGTCATGGTGAGCTCAGCGGGCAAGACCGATTCGACGTTCGCCACCCCGATCGGAACCGCCAACGTGTACGTGGTGGTGTCCGATCCGGATGCCGTCTACGCGAAGGCCACCGACCTCGGCGCGAAGCTGGTGCGCGACATGGCCGAAGAGGACTATGGATCTCGAGGGTTCTCGATCGCCGACCCGGAGGGCAACCTGTGGAGCTTCGGAACGTACGCGGGCTGACCGCCGATCTGCACCGGGTCGGCGTCGAGGTCACTCCGTACGAGATCACGGGAGTGCGCCCCGGCACCCACCTGGGCATCCCGTCGCCCACGGTCACGCTCATCGTCGATCTGGGAGACGGCCTCGTCCTCACCGGACCAGGCTTGGCACAGGAGACGAGCTTCACGTGCGGTGTCGGCGAGCTCCACCTCGAATCGTTCACGATCCACCACGACGGGACACAGGTCGGCGTCCAGCTCGATCTGAGCCCGGGCGCCGTCCGCCGACTGTTCGGCATACCGGTCGGAGCCTTGTCGTCGATGGTCGAACTCGATCAGATCGACGCTCGCCTCACCTCGCGTCTGCGAGACGCCGTCGGAGCCGTCCCGCATGCGACGCGACGCCAGACGGCGTCGGAGGTCCTCGTCGACCACCTGACCGCGAGGTGGGACGCCCCCGGCCGCCCCGACCCGGACGCTGTCCGTGCGTGGCAGAGAATTCTGCGCACGCGCGGTCGGGTTCGGGTGTCGAGCCTGGTCGAGGAGTCGGGTTGGTCCGCCCGCAGGCTGACCGGGGTGTTCGCCGCCGAGTTCGGCATGGGACCGAAGCAGGCGGCCCGGCTCGTCCGGTTCGACGAGGCCAGGCACCTCCTCGAGGGCGGTCGCGTACCCGCGGACGTCGCCGCCGACCTCTGCTACGCCGACCAAGCTCACCTGACCCGCGAGTTCGCGTCGTTCACCGGCTGCTCGCCGACGCGGTACCTCGCGGACCGTCGCGCTGACGTACTCACCGACTCCGCTCACCTCGACGACGTTCGCTCCCCTCGGGAGGCGAGCGAACGCGCTTTACAGGAGCGGATGTCTGCGAAGTGAGCGGTTACTTCTCGATCGGGTTGCCATAGTCGTCCCAGTGCTCGGCGACCTTCTTGCTCGGCTGAACACGAGGCGGCTCGCCCGGCATCTTCGGATACGACGGCGGGTAAGGCAGATCGCCGAGACCGTCGGCATCGTCGCGGGCGACCATCTCCAGGAGTGGCTCGAGCCCGACGGCGTGATCGGCGATGTCGGCCCACGGGTCACCGCGGTGTTCCACCAGTGCGGGCACGGTGGCGATCGTCAGGTTCTCGGGGTCGACGTCGGCGAGTTCGTCCCACGTCAGCGGTGTCGACACTCGCGCGGTCGCCGACTTGCGCACCGAGTACGGGGCGGCCATCGACCGGTCGCGGGCGTTCTGGTTGTAGTCGATGAAGATCCGTTCGCCGCGCTCCTCTTTCCACCACGACGTTGTGACGAGCTCCGGTGCGCGACGCTCCAATTCGCGCCCCAACGCGATCACCGCACGCCTCGTGGCGATGAAGTCCCACTCGGGCCGGATCGGGACGAACACGTGGATGCCGCGACTGCCCGACGTCTTCACGAATCCCGTGTACCCGAGTTCGTCGAGCAGCGGTCGGACGTAGTCGATCGCCACCGCGCGCACATCGTCGAAGTCACGCGTCGCCGTCGGATCCAAGTCGATCCGCAACTGGTCAGGGTGGTCGTTGTCGGGATCAAGGGTGGGCCAGGTGTGAAGGGTGACGGTTCCGAGGTTGGCGGCCCACACGACATCGGCTGGGATCCGCGGACAGAACGCCTGGCCGGAACGCTTGGAGGGGAAGACGATTCGCGTCGATTCGACGTGGTCGGGATGATATTTCGTCAAGTGCTTCTGGTAGATCTCGTCGCCCTCGACACCGTCGGGGAAACGCTGCAGGAAGTTCGGACGGCCACCGATCGCGTCGAGCAGCGGCCCGGCGAGCGCCATCGCACGGTAGTACTCGACGAGGTCGGCTTTCCGTCCGCCTGCCTCGCCGAGTTCGGGGAAATAGATCTTGTCGGGGTTGCTGAGCTTGACCTCGACCCCGTCGACGTCGAGCATCACCGGCTTCGGTTTCGAACTCTTACTCGCCATCAGTACCTTCCAGCACGTCGTGAATGTCGTAGGTCAGCGGAACTTCGAGTTGGTCGTACCCGCAGCTGGACGGGTCCCGGTCCGGTCGCCACCGCACGAACTTCACCGTGTGCCGGAACCTTCCGTTCTCCATCTGGTCGTAAGCCACTTCGACGACGAGTTCTTGGCGGACGGGCAGCCACTCGCTGCTGCCTGCAGTGCGCCACCGCGACACCTCCCCCTGTGCGACGCAGTCCGGATCGAGCCGCATGGGCTCGAACATCTCCTGGAGTTCGATTCGCTTCTTATCCGAGAACGCACTCGACCCGCCGACCATCCGGAGCTCGCCGTCGTCGCCGTACAGTCCGAGGAGCATCGAGCCGAGACCCGTTCCGCTCTTGTGGACGCGATAGCCGAGGACCACGCAGTCGGCGGTCCGCTTGTGCTTTATCTTGACCATCTCGCGTTTGTTCGGCACGTACAGCCCGTCGAGTCGTTTCGCGACGACGCCGTCCAAGCCTGCGCCCTCGAACGCGGTGAACCACTGGTCCGCGACGACGGGATCTTGCGTCACCCGGCTGACTTGTAGGGATCCCCCAGGTCCGATGGCTTGACGCAGTGCGTCACGACGGACCGTGAACGCCTCCCCGGTCAGGTCGATGTCTTCGAGCGCGAGCGCGTCGAATCCGATGAAGATCGCGGGCGTCTCGAGCGAGAGCTTCTCGATGCGCGATGCTGCGGGGTGGATGCGTTGGCTCAGCGAGTCCCAGTCGAGGCGCCGGACACTGTCGATCTCGCGAACCACGCCGACTTCGCCGTCGACGACGACCCGCTCAGGCAGTTCGGCGCGCGCAGCCTCGACGAGTTCGGGAAAATACCTGGCCAGGTCCTTGCCGCCGCGCGAGACCATGACGACCTCGTCACCGTCACGGAAGATCAACGCGCGGAACCCGTCCCACTTGGGCTCGTACGACCACGTCGGTCCTTCCGCCGGCTGGTCGGGAACGGACGCCACCGCCTTCGCGAGCATCGGCGCGACGGGCGGGTTGATCGGAAGGTCCACCCGTTCATCGTCCACGACACCACCGACAGCGGCAACGGATTCGGCCCAACCCATGGGCGAGGCCATCATGCGCGCGCCCGCTGCTGGCCGACTGGTCGCCCTCCCGACACTGCGCCGACACCGTCAGGCCACCCGACGCCCCTAACGTCTGGAGACGATGGCGACCACACCGAAATCCGTCTCGGCCCATTCCCGCAGACATTTCCTCGGCTTGGCGGCGACCGCCACCGGAACTGCCGCTGCCGCAACTCTTCTGCCGCCCTCGCTCATCGACGCAGTCGCGCGCGGCAGACCGGCCGGAAGTCTGCGCGATGTGGAGCACGTCGTCGTCCTGATGCAGGAGAACCGTTCGTTCGACCACTATTTCGGGACGTTGCGCGGGGTGCGCGGATTCGCCGACAACTCCGCGAAACCGGGTGTCTTCGATCAGGGCGGCGTGCGCCCGTTCCTCGCTCGGGACGCGGCGAACCGTGGCGATCTGTCCGTCGAATACCTGGCCTCCCTTCCACACTCGTGGCCGGACGGTCACCAAGCTCTCAACGAGGGTCACTGCGACGGGTGGGTCGGCGCGAAGGGCACCGCAACCATGGCCGCCTACGATCGCCGCGACATCGCATTCCAGTTCGCGCTGGCCGAGACGTTCACGGTGTGCGACGGTTACTTCTCGTCGTGTCCGACGTCGACGAGCCCGAACCGGAACTTCCTGTTCTCCGGCGCCAGCGGCTTCGAGCCCTCGGGGCCGCGCGCGGTCGGCAACGACGCCTACGACTCCGCGCACCCGGGTTACACGTGGAAGACGTATGCGGAATCGCTGCACGAGGCAGGCGTCGCCTGGCGCGTCTACCAAGAATGGGACAACTACACCGACAACAACCTCGACTTCTTCGCGACGTTCCGCACCCTCGGACGCGCCGCCGTCGAAGCCGCAGGCGAGCGCGGTGGCGATCTGACCGGCTTCTACGAGGACCTGTTGGAGGCGTCCGACGTCGACGAGCAGCGTGAGCGCGCCCAGAGAGTGCACGACGCCGCAGCCCGGATCGGCGACGGATTCACCGGCCTCTACCGCCGCGGACTGCACCGGGGCGAGCCGGGCTCGCTCGTCTCGCGGTTCCACCGGGACGTGGAGGCCGACGAGCTGCCGACCGTGTCGTGGATCGTCGCGTCGGCAGCCGACTCCGAGCATCCGTCCGCGTCGTCGCCGATCCAGTCGTCCACGCTCACCTACCGTCTACTCGACGCGCTCGCGTCGAACCCTCGAGTCTGGGCGAAGACCGCGATGCTACTGACCTTCGATGAGTTCGACGGCTACTTCGATCACGTCGTACCGCCGTTGCCCCCGGAGGGCGAGCCCGACGAGTGGTGGGACGGCAAGCCGATGGGGTTGGGTTTCCGGGTGCCGATGACGATCATCTCGCCGTGGACCGTCGGCGGCCGCGTCTCGTCGGATGTCTTCGACCACACCTCCGTGGTGCGATTCCTCGAACGGGTCACCGGCGTGGACTGTCCGAATATCTCGAAGTGGCGACGCCGGGTATGCGGCGACCTGGTGTCGGCGTTCGACTTCGGTCGCTCGGACGGCCTCCGGCTACCCGCTCACCCAGGACCGGTGCCGTCATTCGAGAAACGTTGGGAGGCGACGCCGGGCGGCGGCCATCCAGTGCAGGAGAGCCAACGAGCGGTGGCGCTCCCGACCCCGTACCGGTTATCGGCGGTCGTCGTCGACGGCGTCCTGCACCTGCGGAACGACGGATCGCGCCCTGCCGTGTTCGGCGTGTTCTACGACGGTCGCGTCGACCACCACACGGTGCGCGGCAGACGGCGCGTCCAGTTGGCGTCGATCACCGAACACGTCGTGGTGACTGGACCCGACCGGTTTCTCCGCGACCTGTGGTTCCCGCGGAACGGTTCCTCCGCCGACGTCGTGCTCGACCATGCGAGTCGACGGATCCGAGTGAACGGACGCGATGTGACTGCCACCGCGGTGACCGACGGCTGGTACGAGGTGTCTCTCGCGGGTACCGCCGGTCGCCAGTACTACACCGGTCGTCTCGAGAGCGGACGGCCGACGGCGACGTCGCCGCTACGCGCCGACTGATCGCCGGACGGCGGTGCCTTACGGTGTTGAGCGTGGCCAACGACTTCGCCCCCGCAAGCCGATTCGCCCCGGCAGGCCGTTTCGCGCCCTCCCCGTCCGGCGACCTGCACATCGGGAACCTCCGAACGGCGGTGCTCGCCTTTCTCTTCGCTCGATCGTCTGATCGGCGGTTCCTGATGCGCGTGGAAGACCTCGACCGAGTGCGTCCCGGAGCGCAGGAGCGACAACTCGCGGACCTCGCCTCCATCGGGCTCACCTGGGACGGTCCGGTGCTCCAGCAGAGCGACCGGTACGACGCGTACTCGTCGGTGATCGGCGGACTCGTCGCCGAGGGCGACACGTTCGAATGCTTCTGCACCCGCCGCGAGATCCTGGATGCGCCGACGGCTCCGCACGCCCCGCAGGGCTCGTATCCGGGCACGTGCCGTGACCTGACCGACGCCGAACGCGACGAACGACGACGCACCCGTCCCGCCGCGATCCGCCTCCGCTCGGAGGTCACGTCGTTCACGGTCACCGACATCCTGCACCGCGAGTTCACCGGCGACGTCGACGATTTCGTCCTGCAACGCAACGACGGCACGCCTGCCTACAACCTCGCGGTAGTCGTCGACGACGCAGCGTCCGGCGTGGATCAGGTGGTGCGCGGCGACGACCTCCTGACGTCGGCGCCGCGCCAGGCATACCTCGCGACCAGGCTCGGCTACTCGCCGCCCGAGTACGCGCACGTCCCGATGGTCCTCAACGCCGACCACAAGCGTCTTGCCAAACGCGACGGTGCGGTCACCGTCGCCGACCTGGCCGAGCAGGGCGTCGACGCGGAGTCGGTCCTGTCGATGATCGCCGCCTCACTCGGCCTCGCCGACGACGGCGAGAAGGTCACGATGAACGACCTCGGCGAACGCTTCTCCCCCTCCGCCCTCCCCCGCGATCCCTGGATCTTCGACGCCGGGTAGCGAGTGTCCCGACTGGTCGAGATCTCGACTCCGCTCGATCAACGAGGGAAAGCGCTCGATCAACGGGAGTGACGCTCGATCAACGGCAAGACCGCACGAGCAACGGGGCGAGCCCACCTCTGGTCGAGCGGAGTCGAGAGCCTGCACAACGAGATCTCGACTCCGCTCGATCAACGGGGTGACGCTCGATCAACGGGAGTGATGCTCAATCAGCAGGAGTAGCGACTGCTCAACTATTACGACCGCGAGCGGCTACCTGCCAGGTGTCGACGACGAGACCGCCTTTGGCGACGGCGACGGCGTCGACGAGGTTCAGGACCGTGCACACGTGGTTGGGTACAACGCGGATACGGGACCCGCAGACGGGAAGCGGTGCACTGTCGGGGAACTCGACGGTTGCGTGGTGTTCGGAGAGGGCCGTGATCCGCGCGTCGGGGTAGTCGATGAGCCGTCCGTGCCCGGAGACGTACCCGGGTCGGTCGGCCCCCAGGATCTTGCTGCCCGAGTCGAGCACGATCCGGCGGCCGTCGGACTCGTCGCACCGGCTGATGACGGTGGCCAGAACGGTCAACGCGATGTCGGACGGCTCGGTGCGCCCCAACTCCCATTGCTGCGCGTCGCCGAACACGTACACGCCCGGGCGCGCCTCGGTGAGGACGTCTCCGTCGGACAGCACGGCACTCGGGGTAGAGCCGCCGCTGCGGATCCGCACCGGCACACCCGACTCGGCGAGAAGTCGGGTCGCCCGTCGCAACGACTTCGCTTCGTCACGGGCCGCCGGTTCTGCCTGGTCGGCGCCGTAGCTGTGCCCGGGAAAAGTGAACACACCGGAAACCCGCAGACCGGCTTCGACGGCGGCCGCGGCGACCTCGGCGGCTCTGTCCGGGTGCACTCCACTGCGGCCGTGACCGCTGTCCACCTCAATCAGCACCTCGAATCGCGATGCTGCGTCGCCGAGTCGGGCGCCCGCGTTGCGCACACCGTCCACCGAGTCGGCGCCGAACGAGACGCGAGCGCGCTCAGCCACGTCGATCAGCCGTGCGGCGCTCGACCGCGTGAGCCACAGCGGGTAGGCGATGAAGAGGTCGTCGAAACCTTCGCCGTCTGCGTACGCGAACGTCTCGGCCTCACCGATCGTCGCGACAGTCAGCCCGCAGGCGCCCGCCGCCTTCTGCTTACGCGCGATCTCGACGATCTTGTGCGTCTTCACATGCGGGCGCAGATCGATCCCTTTGGCGCGCAACACATTGGCCATCGTTGCGATGTTGCGGTCCAGTCTGTCGGCGTCGACGATGACCATCGGCGTGCTGACCATGTCACCCATCGGACTGCTCCCGTGCTCGCTTGGTCCCCGCGTAGTAGCGACCGAGGAACTCGTCCCGGTACTCGTAGTAGTCGCCGTTCTTGATGGCCTTGCGCGCGCGGTCGACGAGGGTGATCGTGAACGACAGGTTGTGGAGGGTGGCGAGCGTCGACGCCAAGCCCTCCTTCGCCTTGAACAGGTGGTGAAGGTAGGCGCGCGTGTACTGGGTCGAATAGTTGTCGAGTTCGGCGTCGAGCGGACCGAAGTCGTCCCGATACTTGCGATTGGTCACGTTGTAGCGGCCGTCGAACGAGTAGATCGCCCCGTTGCGGGCGACCCGGGTCGGCGACACGCAGTCGAAGGTGTCGGCACCGTTCTCGATGGCCGTGAAGACGTCGTCGGGTTCGCTGATCCCCAACAGGTGACGCGGAGCCTCGTCGGGAAGTTCATCGGTGACCCAGCCGACGATCGTTCCGAGATTGTCTTTCTCAAGCGCGCCGCCGATCCCGTATCCACCGAATCCCTTGCCGCCGTTCTCGCGGTCGATGCGGCTCAGTTCGACGAGGTCCCGCGTCGCCTTGCGCCGCAGGTCCTCGTACTGTGCGCCCTGGACGACTCCCCACAACGCCTGCTGCGGTCGGTGTGTCCGCTCGGTGGAGAGGCTGTTGTGTTCGGTGAGGCAGCGGATCGCCCACTGACGCGTCCGTTCGAGCGACGTCTCCTGATATCCGCGGGTGTTCATCAGCGTCGTCAGTTCGTCGAACGCGAAGATGATGTCCGCGCCGAGCTGGTGCTGGATCTGCATCGATACTTCGGGGGTGAACCGGTGCATCGAACCGTCGAGATGCGATTTGAAGGTGACGCCGTCGTCGTCGACCGCAGCCAGCCGCTCCTTGCCCTCGGCGATCCGCGAATCGTCTTGCGGGCCGGTCGACTCCATCGAGATGACCTTCTTGAAACCGACGCCGAGCGACATCACTTGGAATCCGCCGCTGTCGGTGTAGGTCGGGCCGGGCCAGTTCATGAAGGCCCCGAGGCCGCCCGCCCGGTCGAGAATATCCGGTCCCGGCTGCAGATACAGGTGATAGGCGTTGGCGAGAACCGCTTGTGCGCCAAGTGCCGCAACCGATTCCGGCAGCACCGTCTTCACGGTGGCTTTTGTGCCGACGGGCACGAAGGCGGGCGTGTGGATCTCGCCGTGCGGGGTGGTGATGGTGCCGGTGCGACCCGCCGTCCCGTCGAGGGTGGCGCGTCGGATGAACTCACTGCTGGTCACATGGCAATACTGCCCCACCTGCGCCGTACGGGATGGTCCGACCCGCGGTTCGCTTACCACTCAGAGCACAGGTGCCTGCATTACCGTGGAGGTCATGACCCGAACGATGAAGCTCACTGCCACCGCGGTCCTCGGCCTGTCGCTCGCCCTGTCCGCCGCCGCCTGCGGCGACGAACAGGAGGCTCCGAGCGCCGAATCGTCGGCCACCTCTGTGGTGACGCCGCCGAGTGACCGCAGCGTGCCCGTCGTCCCCGGCCCGAAGCCCAAGACGTCGACGGCGACCCCCAGCAGCGCGGATCGCGAGAGCACGCCGGACGACGCAGAGAGCTGCGGGTCCGCCAAGGGTCCAGACGGCGCGCTGCAGATCAAGCTCGTCGAGGGAGACATCACCTGCGACACCGCGGAGGGGATCGCCAAGGAGTACAGCCCGCTCATCGCGACCGGTCAGCCTCAGGACGTCAAGGGATGGGAGTGCGGACCATCGACGACGGCCGGCGAGCTCGCCCGCTGCACCAAGGACTCGCAGGCGTTCGCCCTTGTGCCTTAGTTACTTGTGCCCTCGTTACTAGTAGTTCCTTGGTTACTAGTTCCTTGGCGCTCTGAGCTCAGCTGAGCGCCTGAACGACCCGCTCAAGCGCGGCTACGCGGCTGCCCTTGACGAGGACGGCGTCACCGTCGGCCAGCTCGCCGAGAGCAGCGACGGCCCCGCCGACTCCACCGACGTGGGCGACGCCGTCGCCGTACGCAGGCTCGTCGACGGCGATCACCGTGATACCCAGGTCAGCGGCTTGTCTGGCCACCTCCCGGTGGGCGGCCGGTCCGTCCGAGCCGAGCTCTGCCATGGTCCCGACCACAGCGAAGCGTCGTCGTGCGTCGAGCCGGGCCAGGGAGGAGAGTCCGGCGGCCATCGACGTCGGGTTCGCGTTGTAGGCGTCGTTGATGACGACGACCCCCGACGCGGTGGTCGTCATCTCCATGCGCAGGCCCGACAGCGTGGCGTCGCTCAATCCTGCGGCCAGCGCCTCGATCGGAACACCGAGCCCGCAGCCTGCGGCCGCGGCCGCGAGTGCGTTCGGCACCTGATGCTCGCCGCGGGCCTGCAGTGCGATCAACGTCGACCCCCACGGACTGTGCAGCGTGAACGACGCCCGGAGCTGCTCGTCCAGGACGATATCGGTGGCGCGGACGTCTGCGTCGTCGGCCACGCCGTAGGTCAGCACGCGCGCCTGCGTCCGGTCCCGCATGCCGCGAACGATCTGGTGATCGGCGTTGAGCACGGCGATGCCGTCGGACGGGAGGGAGTCGACGAGCTCGCCCTTGGCCTGTGCGACGTCGTCGAGCGTCCCGAACATCTCCAGGTGGACGGCTTCGACGCGAGTGATCACGCCGACGGTCGGCGACGCGATGTCGCACAGCAGCGCGATGTGCCCGACGCCGCGCGCGCCCATCTCCAGGACGACGGCTTCGGTGTCGTCGGCGGCCGCGAGCAAGGTGAGCGGCAGACCCAGTTCGTTGTTGAAGCTCTTCTCGCTCGCCGCAGTCGCATAGGTCGTCGCGAGAACTCCGGCGAGAAGGTCCTTCGTCGACGTCTTGCCGACCGATCCGGTGACCCCGACGACACGCGGCGGCAGGCCTGCGCGCACTGCGCGCCCGAGGTCGGCGAGAGCCAAGGAGGTGTCGGCAACCCGAACCGCAGTGGCCGCCACGGCGGGGTCGGGGGCGCGATCGGTCAGGTAGACGAGTGCGCCCGCATCCACCGCGCCGGCGATGAAGTCGTGTCCGTCGCGGTCCGCGACGATCGGGACGAACAACTGCCCTCCGGCGATGGAGCGCGAGTCGATGCTCGCCGAGGAGACCTCGACGTCCGGCCCGTGGAGAGTCCCGCCGGTGGCGGCTGCGATCTGACTGGCGAGAAGGTGCACGGGAAGAAACGGTACAGGCGAGCACGTATCCTGGCAGCCATGAGTACCCCCCTCCTGCGGCTGGTCGTCCTCTACGGCGGAGTCTCTGCTGAACACGACGTGTCCCGGGTCAGCGCGGCGCACGTGCTGGCCGCCGCAGATCGCGACAAGTACACGCTGGTCCCGGTCGGTGTCGACAAGAACGGCGTCTGGCACCGCAACGACGCTGTGGCCGCAGCACTGGCGGCAGGCGAAGCCCTGCCGAACAGCCTCGACGTCGAGGGACCCGAGGTGAATCCCCTGCAGATAGTGCGCGCAGACGGCGAGCTGACCGTCGTCCTCCCGCTGCTGCACGGACCGCACGGCGAGGACGGGACCGTCCAGGGCATGCTCGAACTGTTCAAGGTCCCCTACGTCGGCTGCGGCGTCCTCGGTTCGGCGTTGTGCATGGACAAGGCGATGGCCAAGGAAGTCGCGGCCCGCGCAGGAATCCCGCAATGCGGCTGGATCACGTTCCGCGACGGTGTCGACGACGCGCGCGCCATCGTCGACCGTGCCGTCGATCAGCTCGGACTTCCGATCTTCGTCAAGCCCGCGAACATGGGATCGTCCGTCGGTGTCTCGCGGGCGGGCTCTGCTGACGAGCTCGACAAGGCGATCAACCTCGCGTTGCGGTACGACGACGTCGTCGTCCTCGAAGAGGCCCTCACCGCCCGCGAGATCGAGGTGGGAGTCCTCGGCAACACCGCGCCGGACACCACCGCGCCCGGAGAGATCAAGGTAGGCAGCGATTTCTACGACTACGAGGACAAGTACGTCACCGGTTCCGCCGAACTGATGATCCCGGCACCGCTGGAGGACGACGCAATCGCGCGCGTGCGCGAGCTCGCCGCCCACGCGTTCGTCGCCCTCCGGTGCGCGGGTATGGCGCGTGTCGACTTCTTCTACGAGGAGGGCGGCCGCGGCTGGCTCCTCAACGAGATCAACACGATCCCGGGGTTCACGCCGAGCTCGATGTACCCGAAGATGTGGGAGAACTCGGGCATCGCCTACCCAGACCTCATCGATCGTCTCGTGACGCTGGCTCTCGAAGTCCACCGCCGCCGGAGTTCGTTCTCGACCGAGCACTGACGAAGCGTCAGCTTCAAATCTCTGCGCAGGGAATCGAATCCTGCGAGAGTGAAGCGGTGACCTATCTCCTCGCTGTCGACTCGTCCATCACCGGCCCGGACTCCGTGTCCCGCCCTCTCGTCGCCGAGTTCGCCGACGCCTGGTGTGCTGCCGGATCCGACCGAAGCGTCCTCTCCCGCGATCTCGCCGCGAATCCCGTCCCACATCTGACCACGGCCGGGCTGCATTACGCCGAAGCGATGCGCCGACCGCACGAGAGCGTCGATCCAGCCGCAGCAGAACTGCAGCGGCAGTTGATCGACGAGGTCGCAGGCGCAGCGGCCGTCGTCATCGGGGCCCCGATGTACAACTGGTCGATTCCGTCGACCCTCAAGGCGTGGCTCGACCACCTGCACGTGTTGGGCGCGACCACGTCGAGCGACGAAGAGCCCGGGAGTCTGGCTGGCATCCCCGTCATCGTGGTGTCACCTCGCGGCTTGGCGTACGACAACTCCGATCCGGAGCAGGCAGGCGACTACACGGTGCCCGCGATCGAGAAGATCCTCGCCGAATCGATGGGAATGGCCGTGACGAGCGTGGCCGTCGACTTCACCCTCGCCGACCGTCTGCCGCCACTGGCCGAACATTCGGCGACGGCCGCCGCGTCGAAGGCCGAGGCTCTCGAGCGACTGCGCGAGCTTGCCCGGACGCTCTGACTCCTGGACTGAAGGCCCACGGCATGGGCTATCTAACCCCGCGGCATGGAAAAGGCCCCCGATCTGTAATCAGATCGAGGGCCTTCGGCGGTGGCGGGGGGATTTGAACCCCCGGTGCAGGGTCACTACACACGACATTTCGAGTGTCGCACCTTCGGCCGCTCGGACACGCCACCGCGAAGAACTATACGGTAGTCGTCAGTGAGTGTGAAATCAGCTGGTCAGCAGTCGTTTCCGCCGTGTTTCGCTACGTGATGCCCGACTACTTGCTGCCCGACGATCCGTTGCCCGACAACTTGTCGGCGATCTCGCCGAACTTGACCTTGGCCGTGTTCATCGCACCCTGCACGTTCTCGTTCTTGGAGACCTCGTCGAGCTTCTCGCGGGCCGTCGACACCGCGCCCTGGACCTGCTCGCTGTTGGCGACCTCGTCGAACTTCCCCTTCGCGGAGTCGACTGCGCCCTTGACCTGATCGCTCTCCGCGAACTCGTTGACCTTGCCGATCACCTGGCCCGCGAGCTTGGTGACTTTGTCCATCGGATCCGACATGACTTCCCCTTCGATCGTCGTCCTTCAAGTGTGCCGCAGATTCAGCGGCGGCGGGTGGCGAAGAAGTCGGTGACCAACTCTGCGCACTCGTCGGCCAAGACTCCACCGAGGACCTCGGGCCGGTGGACCAGCCGCGGGTCGCGCAGCACGTCCCACAACGACCCGACGGCACCGGTCTTGGGCTCCCATGCTCCGAACACGACGCGGGAGACGCGCGCGAGCCCGATCGCGCCGGCGCACATCGTGCACGGTTCAACGGTCACGGCCACCGTGCAGCCTTCCAGCCGCCACCCGTCGCCGTACCGTCTCGTTGCCTCCCGCAGCGCAAGGACTTCGGCGTGCGCCGTCGGGTCTCCGTCTGCCTCACGACGATTCGCGGCGCGCGCGAGCTCGGAACCGTCGGGTCCGTACACGACGGCTCCGATCGGCACGTCCTGGTCATCGGCCGACCGGGCCGCGTCGAGGGCGACCCGCATCATCGTCTCGGCGTCGCGGTGCACCGCTCCCCGATCGACGCTCATCGTCGAGTCAGTGGCCGATCTTGTCGAGCACGGCGGACAGTTCGTCCGCGAACCCGAGCCGCGCCGCGATCATGCCGATCTGCTCGTCGGCGTACAGATCGGTGTCGCCGACGATGATGCTCATCACGGCGTCCGGAAGTCCGAGGTCGGCGAGGATCGCGAGATCGCCTTCCTCCCACGGGTCGACGTCGTCGATCTCGTCGGGATCCAGATCCGGCACGTCGACGTTCAACGCATCGAGCACATCGACGGCGATGTCGTAGTCGATGGCAGCGGTCGCGTCCGAAACCAGCAGTCGCGCGCCAGACGGTGACGGCCGCACGACGACGAAGAACTCGTCGTCGACGTCGAGCAGCCCGAACATCGCACCGGCGGCACGCAGCTCGCGCAGTTGCAGCTCGGCGTCGTCGAGGCTGTCGAGCGCGGACGGCTTCAGCGGTGACAGCTGCCAGCCGCCCTCATCACGGACGACGGCCACCGCGAAACCGTCGACATCGGGGTAATCGCTCTGCGCGACAGGCTTCGCCATGTCCGCCACGGTAGTCGGTTTTCCGGGCACTCCCAAGTCCGATTCCCTGGCTCGCCAACTCGTTTGCGCCGCCGACGCCCCGATCACAACGGAACCGAACCCGTACGGCGCAGACGGTGCTGCGTTCGGGTCGGTCGATCTCGCCTCCACCCCGACGGTGTGCCACGGTAGATACATGCCTGCTGCGTCGTCTCGCCCCGTCTGCGTCCTCGGTCTCGGCCTCATCGGCGGATCGCTGCTGCGGCGACTCGCGGGGACCCGGACGACATTCGGATACAACAGGTCGGTCGCCACCGTCGAGGCGGCCGTCGCCGACGGATACGACGCCTCGGGCGACCTGGCTCAGACGCTCGCGCGCGCCGCCGCCGAGGATGCGGTGATCGTGCTCGCGACACCGGCCACGGCACTCGGGTCGATCATCGACGCCGTCGCCGAGCACGCTCCGACCTGCCTGGTCACCGACGTGGTCAGCGTGAAGGAGGAGGTCGCCCGGATCGTCGCGGACCGTCACCCGCGGGCCCGCTACGTCGGCGGCCACCCGATGACGGGCACCGTCCACTCCGGCTGGGACGCGACCGACCCCGATCTGTTCACGGACGCGATGTGGATGGTCACCACCCACGACGACACCGACGCCGACGACTGGCTGGCCGTCGCCGAGATCGCCCGTGCGGCAGGCTCGTACGTGGTCCCCGCCGCGAACGACGCACATGACCGGGCAGCAGCAGCAATCTCCCACAATCCGCATCTGACCGCGGCCGTCACCGCCGCCGTCGGTGCAGGCGAGAGCCGACTGCCGCTGCGTCTGGCGGCAGGGAGTTTCCGCGACGGAACGCGAGTGGCGGCAACCCCGCCCGAATTGCAGCGCGCCATGCTCGAAGCGAACGCCGTCTCGCTCCTCAACACGCTCAGTGAGACGATCGACCGGCTCGTCGCCGCACGTGACCGGCTCCGCGACCTCGGGGACGTCGCCGCAGTCGTCGAGGCCGGGCATCGTGCCCGACTGGCCTACGAAGAGATCGCGTCAGGCGAGGTCGAGCCGATCGTCGGCGTCACCGTCGGCGAGGCGGGGTGGGCGCAGGAATTACGTCGTCAAGCCCACCAGGCGCGTGTCTGGATCGGCTGACGCGCGTCAGATGCGGGTCGCGACGCCCGGATAGTCCAGGACCAGGCCGCCCTCGTCGAGGACCAGTTCGACGGTCCCCGACGCCGTGGTGATCGTGGCCGTCCCGTCGCCGATCGTGTACGACGCGGCGGCGGGCTCCACCTCGAACGTCGGCAACCGCAGACTCACCAGCGGAACATCGGTCAACGCTCCTCTGCCGAAGAACTTGTGACGGAAGATCGGAAGAGCCGACAGGAACGGCGACATCGCGACGTCCACGCCCTCGGCGCCGTCGAAGTCGCTCTGCACAGTGCTGTACGGGGTCTGCACCATCCACCGGCCGTCCATGTCACGACTCAGGTCCAGGGGAGCGTCCCCGCCGGCCTTGAGCACGCGGAACGAGAGCCTGCGGGTGACGCCGATATCGTTCGCGACCAGTTCGTACGACGACGAGTACGCCTCGACTTCGGGCGTCTGCGCCGAGATGATCCGCCCGTAAGCACGCAGGCGGCCGCCCACCGTGTTGAGTCGCACCTGCTCGAAGCGTCCACCGTCGACGGATCGCCAGGTGAACATCGTCTTGGCTCCGGTGTCGGCTGCCTCTTCGGAAGAAGTCACACGTCTACGTTAGGGCATCGGACGCGACACCACCGGCGCGCACACCTGAAGTTCAGCCGACCGCGCGGCAGGCGAGGACTCCCGACGTGCCCTCAGCGGTCTCCTCGTGCGCGACGACCTGACCGTCGACGGTGATCGTGCACGACGCCGGAGCCCCCGGCGCGACGACCACGCGGATCTGAAGGAGACCGGTCGACGCACGTATCGTCTGACGCCATTGCGGGCCTTGCATGTGGACGAGTTGGACTCCGCTGCTGTCGATGTACAGCACGGCGGAGCCCGGAGCCGCGTCGACCGCGAGATCCGCTTCGAGTCCGGCGGGCGCGGGCTGCTTGGTCTCGCCAGGCACCTCGTCGGTCGGCTCGATCGACTTGGGCAGATACGGGTCGGTGGTGTTCTGCGAGACCGGCGTGTCGTCGCGGACGGTCGCGGTGTCGGTGCCGTCGCCGCCGGACATCAGTTTCAGCCCGCCTGCGACCACCAGAACCAGGAGGACGACCATGGCCACACCGAGCGCCGTGCGCTTACGCGAGTCGCCGGGTCCGGGGGGAGGCGTCGGCGCCGCGTACTGAAGCTGCTCGGGCTGGACCGACTGAGGCTGCGCGTCGGGGTCTGGGTCCGGTCGATACGTGTAGCGCGGCGCGCCGTCCGGCCCGTAGCCCAACGCCGGGTACTGCTGACCGACAGCCAGCGGCGGCCGGTAGCCCGGCTGCTGCGCGTGTTCTGACCGTCCCGAATCCATCTCTGTCAGAGTACGCGGAGCCCGGACACGCGAACGCCCCCGGTGAGATGAACTCACCGGGGGCGTTCGAGGTCTCGTCTCTGCTCTCGCGAGCAAAAGATCCGACTACTTGACGAGGTTCTCGTTCGTCAGCTTGGTCACGCCGGCTTCAGCCTTCTCGACGAGCGAGGCGGGCGGAGTGAAGTTGTCGCCGTACTTGGCTGCGAGGTCCTTGGCGCGGGCCACGAAGCCTGCGACACCCCCCTCGTAACCGTTGATGTACTGGACGACGCCACCGGTCCAGGCCGGGAAGCCGATGCCGAAGATCGAACCGATGTTCGCGTCCTCGACGGAGGTCAGAACACCTTCGTCGAAGCACTTCACGGTCTCAAGGGCCTCGGCGAAGAGCATGCGCTCCTTCATGTCCTCGAGCGGGATCTCGACCGAACCCGACTTGAAGTTCTCGCGGACACCCGGCCAGATGAGGCCGCGCTTGCCGTCCTCGTCGTAGTCGTAGAAGCCCTTGCCGTCCTTCTTGGACGTACGGCCCAGCTCGACCATCTTGTCGACCACGGCGTACGAGCCGTGATCGGGGTAGTCGACGCCCGCGGCCTCGGCAGCGGCCTGGGTCTCCTTGCGGATCTTCTGCATGAGAGTGAGCGTCAGCTCATCGGACAGCTGCAGCGGCGGAGCCGGGTAGCCGGCCTGGCCGCCTGCCTGCTCGATGAACGCAGGCTCGACGCCTTCACCCACGGCCGCGAGGGCTTCGTTGATGAACGTTCCGATGACACGGCTGGTGAAGAAGCCGCGGCTGTCGTTGACGACGATCGGCGTCTTGCGGATCTGCAGCGTGTAATCGATGACCTTGGCGAGCACCTCGTCCTTGGTCTTCTCGCCGCAGATGATCTCGACCAGCGGCATCTTGTCGACCGGCGAGAAGAAGTGGATTCCGATGAAGTCCTCGGGACGGTTCACGCCCTCGGCCAGCGTCGTGATCGGCAGGGTCGAGGTGTTCGAGCCGAGGACGGCGTCGGGCTCGACGATGTCCTGGATCTCCTGGAACACCTTGTTCTTGACCTCGACGGACTCGAACGCGGCCTCGATCACGAGGTCGACGCCCTTGAAGTCGGCCGCGTCGACGGTCGGGGTGATGCGGGCGAGCAGGGCGTCGCTCTTCTCCTGCGTGGTCTTGCCGCGCTTGAGTGCCTTCTCCTCGAGCTTCTCCGCGTAGCCCTTGCCTCGCTTGGCGGCGTCGAGGTCGATGTCCTTGAGGACGACCTCGATGCCTGCTTTCGCCGACACGTAGGCGATCGCAGCGCCCATCATGCCTGCGCCGATGACGCCGACCTTCTTGGCGGTGTACTTGTCGAAGCCGTCGGGGCGCGAGCCGCCCCCGTTGATGTGCTGCAGGTCGAAGAAGAACGCCTTGATCATGTTCTGTGCGACCTGACCGGTCACCAGCGACACGAAGTAGCGGGTCTCGACGACGTCGGCGGTGTCGATGTCGACGTATGCACCCTCGATGGCGGCGGCCATGATGGCGCGCGGCGCCGGCATGTTCGCGCCCTTGATCTGCTTGCGCAGCAGAGCCGGGAACGCGGGCAGGTTGGCCGCCATCGCCGGGTTGGTCGGTGCGCCGCCCGGGATCTTGTATCCCTTGACGTCGAACGGCTGCTGAGCCTCGGGGTTCGCCTTGATCCACGCTTTGGCGGCGGGGACGAGCTCGTCGATCGATCCGACGACCGCGTCGACCAGGCCGATCTCCTTGGCCTTGGTCGGGTTCATGCGCGGGCCCTGAAGCAGCACGCCCATGAGTGCCTGCTGGATGCCCAGGAGTCGGACGGTGCGGACCACGCCGCCGCCGCCCGGGAGCAGACCGAGGGTCACCTCGGGCAGACCGAGTACAGCGCCCTTGACGTCGGCGACCACGCGGTAGTGGCAGTGCAGAGCGATCTCCAGGCCGCCGCCGAGTGCTGCGCCATTGACGGCTGCGACGACCGGCTTGCCGAGAGTCTCGAGGCGGCGCAGGACCGCCTTCATCTCATTCGTGCTCGCGTTGATCGAGGTCGCCAGCTCTTCTTTGGTCTGGTCGGCCGGCGGGTTCGTCATGTCCTTGAGGTCGCCGCCTGCGAAGAAGGTCTTCTTCGCAGAGGTCAGCACGACACCGGTGATGTCGTCCTTCTCGGCCTCGAGGCGATCGACGGTCGCGGCCATCGACTCCCGGTAGAGGTTGTTCATGGTGTTGGCGCCCTGGTTGGGGTCGTCCATGGTGAGGGTGACGACGCCGTCGGCGTCCTTCTCCCACGAGATCATGTTGTCAGTCATGGTGAAGTGTTTTTCCTTCTCGTTCCGGGGCGATCAGAGACGCTCGATGATGGTCGCGACGCCCATGCCGCCGCCGATGCACAGGGTGACCAGGCCGTAACGGCCGCCGACGCGCTCGAGTTCGTCGAGGGTGCTGCCCAGGATCATCGCGCCGGTGGCGCCGAGGGGGTGACCCAGTGCGATCGCGCCACCGTTGATGTTGACCTTCTCGTGGGGGACCTTGAGGTCCTTCATCCACTTCATGACGACCGACGCGAACGCCTCGTTGAGCTCGAAGACGTCGATGTCGTCGACCGTCAGACCCGCACGCTTGAGTGCGAGCTCGGTGGCCGGGGTCGGGCCGGTCAGCATGATCGACGGCTCCGAGCCGACCTCGCCGTAGGAGACGACGCGGGCGCGCGGGGTCAGACCGTTGCGCTTGCCTGCCTCTTCGCTGCCGACCAGGACCAGGCCCGAGCCGTCGACGATGCCGGAGCTGTTGCCGCCGGTGTGGACGTGGTTGACCTTCTCCACGCTCGGATACTTCTGGCGGATGACGTCGTCGAAGCCCGCCATGTCGGCCAAGCCCTGGAATGCAGGCTTGAGCTTGCCGAGGCTCTCCGCGGTGGTGCCGGGACGACGGTGCTCATCGTTGTCGAGCAGGACGACGCCGTTGATGTCCTTGACGGGGATGATCGACTTGGCGAACCGACCCTCGTCCCACGCCTGCGCGGCGCGACGCTGAGACTCGGCGGCGTAGGCGTCGACGTCGTCACGCGAGAAGCCCTCGATCGTGGCGATCGTGTCGGCGCCGATGCCCTGCGGGTTGATGTAGTGGTCGTACGCGGTGGCCGGGTCGGTGAACAGCGCACCGCCGTCGCTGCCCATCGGGACGCGCGACATCGATTCGACGCCGCCGGCGAGGACCAGGTCGTCGTACTCGGACTTGACCTTCGCGGCAGCGAGGTTCACAGCTTCCAGGCCCGACGAGCAGAAGCGGTTGATCTGCGTGCCGGGGACGGTCTCACCGAGACCCGAGGTGATGGCCGCGGTACGTGCGATGACCGCACCCTGCTCGCCGACGGGCGACACGACGCCGAGGATGAGGTCGTTGATCTGCTTCGGGTCGAGGTCGCCGTGACGAGCGAGCAGCTCGTCGATCAGGCCCGAGACGAGATCGATCGGCTTGACGCTGTGCAGCGAGCCTCCACGCTGCTTGCCACGGGGCGTACGCACAGCCTCGTAGATGAATGCATCGGACACAGGTGTTCCTTTCACACGAACCGATTGTGGTTACGGAACCTAGGCTAACGCTTCATAACTTATTTGGCTATACCGGGTGGTCATCCTGGCTCGACAATTCATCACAATGAGCTAAGGTCGGTTCACAATGACGGCCTCGAAGCGGTCCGGGACTCCGCGCCCGGCCAACCGGAAACGGCAGCTGATCGACCACAGCGCTCAGCTGTTCCTTCGGCATGGGTACCCCCAAGTGTCCATGGCCGACATCGCTCGCGCAGCCGGTGTCACCGCCCCTTCGCTGTACCGTCATTTCGCGGACAAGCAGTCGTTGCTCTACGCCGCCGTCCTCACCGGTGTCGACGATCTACAGGACTGCACCGACGCCTCGTTGACGGCGGCCGACGGAGATCCCCACGCGTTCCTTGCTGCGATGTGCGGGTCGATGGCGCGGCGTCAGAACGCGTCGACTCTCTGGCGGTGGACGGGCACTTACCTGACTCCGGAGCAGAATCGCGAGGTGGTGCACGGCACTCGCCGCGTGTTGAGTCAGTGGGCCGAGTTGTTGTTCGTCGACCGCAGTCTGGCCGACTGGGAGCAGAGGCAACTGGTGTGGACGCTGCTGAGCGTCGTCGGCAGCCTGTCGGTTCACCGCGCGAGGCTCTCCTCGGCACGGTCGGTCCCCGAACTGACGGCGGCGAGCGAGCGACTCGTCGCCTTGACCCCGTCGTCGGCCCCACCGCTCCGCGTGCCACCGCATGTGGGTCTCCCCGACGACGACCGGCGGACCGAGATCCTCGACGCCGCGGCACGGCTGTTCGCCGAACGCGGCTACGGTCCGGTCACCATGGTCGAGATCGGCGCAGCCGTCGGTATCACCGGCCCCAGCGTGTACAAGCACTTCGCATCCAAGGCCGCGCTCCTCATCGAGATCGGCCGACGCAGCGGCGCCCGCCTGGAGGTCGGCGTCGTGACGGCGTACGCGGCGGGGTCCGGCGACGCCGACGTCCTGGCGCTGCTGGTCGACTCGTATGTCTCCACGATCACCTCGATTCCCGACCTGTCGGTCTCGTTCAACAATGCGTCGGCGCTGGCAGGCGACCCGGGGGCCCGTGAACTCGTCGACGTCCAGCGTCGATACGTGTCGCGATGGACAACTCTGATGACCGCGCTGTACGAGATCGACGACGCCCAAGCCGCGATCGCGGTTCACGCCGCGCTGTCGATCGTCAACGACGCGGTCCGTGTGCGGCGAGGCACCGAGCGCAGCGACTTCCCCGCACAGATGGCGTATTTGATGCGGGGAGTGCTCGGGCTCACCTGACGGCCACGACACTCGGCGCACACTCCCCTCTTCTTTGGCAGCCGCGACGACCTCGTCCCGACAGCCACACCGACGGCACGGGACAATCCTCCGCGCATGTGATTCGCCTACTCGTTGTCACCGATCACGGCACGGTGAACTGTCCTCCGTTCGACAGGAGGATCGCACCGACGACGTTGGCCGCCGCGGGCGACGCGAGATAGAGAATGTTGTCCGCGAGCTCGTCGGCGGTCGCGTACCCGCGGGCGGGCCCCGCAGCCATCGCCTCACGTAGATGTGCAGGCGTCCGCGCCGCCATACCGGTGTCGACCGGACCCGGCGCAACCGTGTTCACGCGGATCCCGAACGGCAGGAGTTCCTTGGCCGCAGCCTGGCTCATCGCGTGGACTCCGGCCTTCGATGCCGCGTAGTGCGGGTACCCGGACAACGTGTCGAGCGCCGACGACGAGCCGACGGTCACGATTGACCCGCCACCGCCCTTCCGCATCAGCCGGGCGGCCTCGCGAAGCACGTAGAAGGTGCCGTCGAGATTGATCGACATAACTCGACGCCACGCGTCGTCGGTCAGCCGCGACAGCACGTCGAGCTTCTCACCGGATTCGCGTGCCTCGTATATCCACTGCTTGCTGACCGGATCGTCGACGCCCGCAGCGTGCACGACGACGTCGACCCGGCCGCTGTCCGCGGCGACTCTCTCGAACGCCTCGCGAACCTGGTCGGCATTGGAGACGTCCATCGCCAGCGGCTGCGCGCAGTCGATCTCGGCGGTCACCTTCGTCACCGCGTCGGTGTTGACGTCGACGGCGTACACCTTCTCCGCGCCCCGCGCGGCGAGCGCACGACACACCGCAGCGCCCATGCCGGATCCCGCACCTGTCACGAAGGCCACGGCGCCTTCGAAGTCCTTCTCAGCCATTACTCACTCCTCGATCACTCGTCGTCACGAAGTCATGCGTCCATCGCACGATTCAGCGCCCGCTCGTGAACAGCTGTTCGAGCTCGTTGCGGTACTTCTGTCCGTCTGCACCGACGGTGACGTCCAGGTTCTGATCACCGATCCCCTGTGCGTTCTCGATGGAACCTTCGATGTCGGGCAGTGCCGCCGCGTAGCCGACCGAGGTCGTCGCCTGGCCTTCCGGTGTCACCATGAAGTCGGCCAGAACCTGAGCGGCATTCGGGTTCGGGGACGATCCGAGGGCCATCCCGTTCCACTTCGCGCCCCAGACGTGCTCGCCTGCGGTCCACTCCACGGGAGCGCCCGCCTCCTTCGAGGGCAGCATGGGGTCGGTCATCAGTCCGGCGCTGATCTCACCCGAGGCGACCGCCTGCCCGAGCGGCTGGCTGCTGGGGTAAATCCGCGGCTTCTGCGCTGCGATCTTCTTCAGGAAGTCCCGACCGCCGTAGTACTTCTCGAGGTGCGCGTAGTAATCGAGGTAAGTCGTGGAGGTCCCCGGGCTGACGATGCCGATCTTGCCCTTCAACGCTGGATCAAGGAGGTCCTGCGGCTTCTTCACGCCTTGCGGAATGGCCTGAGTGTTCCATCCGAGGCCGAGCACCACGGCACCTTCGAGGAAGAAGCGGTCGTCGACGACCGTGGTCGCACGGTTGTACGCCGGCTCGTCGAACGCAGGGCCGACCAGCTTGACCGCAGCATCGTTGTCGGAATTCGCCTGAATCCACGAGACGTCGGTGGTCACGGCGACGTCGCCGATGCCCTTGCCCGACCGGACTTCGGCATCGATCTTGGAGAGGATGTCGGCGTCGACGCCACGTACCACCTGCATGTCGATCTGCGGGTATTTCGCCTCGAACGCCGCTTCCAGTGCGCCCAGGCGCGGCTCAGCCTGCGTGGAGTAGATCGTGACCTTTCCCTCCTTGTTGGCTGCGGCCACCACATCGGCCCAGGGTCCGTCCACCGGGCCCGACGGCGAGGACCCCGCTCCGCACGCGGTCAGACCGAATGCGGCCACCGCCGACACCAGACCGACGACCAGCGCCACACGCCTCTTCTTCACCGGCTTGGCTCCGGTCCGTGAATCAATACCCATCGGTTCGTCCTCTCGTTCTCGATCCGCGCGATGCGCGGTCAGTTGGTCTTCTTGGGGGTGGTGACTCCGGCCGCGGTGCCGCCGTCGACGAGCATGTCGATACCGGTCACGTAGCCGCTACGGTCACTCACCAGGAATGCGATGATGTCGGCCACCTCGTCGGGCGCCGCCCGACGCTGCAGCGGGATGCTCCGCACGTACGCGTCGTAGTCGTCGTTCGAGAAGCCCTGCCCATCGGTGATGCCCGTCATGATGCTTCCCGGGCACACCGCGTTGACGCGGATCCGGCGTGCCGCGAGCTCGATCGCCGCGACCTTCGTCAAGGCGCGGACACCGGACTTCGACGCGCCGTACGCACCGAGTCCGTCGGTCGCCAGCATCCCGCGTAGCGACGCTATGTTCACCACGGCACCACCGTCGACCATGTGTCGGCCTGCGGCGCGCACGCCGAGAAATGTGCCGACGAGATTCAGGTCCAGCATTCGCTGGAAATCCGCCAGCGACGTCTCCTGAAGAGTGGCCTTCATGGCCGCGCCGGCCGAATTAACCAGGACGCCCATCCGGTTGCCATCAGCCGCCATTCGCTCCGTGACCTCGTCCCACCCACGCTCGCTACGGACATCCAGGCGCATGAAGCGGTCGCCCGCACCGATGCGGGCAGCCGTCGTCCGGCCCAACTCCTCGTCGATGTCCGTCGGGTAGACGACGGCACCCCGCTCTGCCAGAGCGTGCGCCGTTGCAGCGCCGATACCCTGAGCCGCACCGGTGACCAGTGCGGCGACGCCGTCTAGGCGCTCGTTCTCGAAGCGCAGCTCCGGTCCGCTGCGATCCACAGCCACTTCTGACATCATTCGCCAGCTCCCGTCGAGCGGGGAAGAACAGCGGGCCGACTCTGTCGAGACCAGAGGATCAGCGCTGCTCACACACACTCGTCAATAGTGAATTGAATTAGGTTCACGTGAACTTTATAGCGCGTCCGATGTCGTGTCAATCACAGTTGAGGACCTCAGTGCCTTGCTCCACTGGCCGGGTCGGACCTACCGCTCCAGGACCCTCACCACGGCGTCGCCTACCAGACAACGATCCATCGCTGCACGCAGTCGAGATTCCGGCTCGGTCAGCCGCTCGGCCCGTTGCGCAGCATAATCACGCAGACTTCCGTACTCCGAGATCTCGACGAACAGCAGCGGATCATCGTGGCCGCGCCACATCGCGCATCGGCGGGCACCCAGGCGCAGCCTCGACCGTCGCTGAGCCGGCCATTCCGCGAGGAACTCGTCGATGTCATCGCCCGCAACCCGGTACGTCGTCTCGACCAGAATCGTGCCGCGTCGTCGTATCGGCGGGGTCGACCCGACATCCGAGTCCTCATCCACTGCGTCGTGCGACCCGCCGGCGACCGTCGGCACCATCTCGTCCCCTCCACGCAGCCGAACCATGAGGGAGACGACCGCTGCGCCGAACATCACCGCCGCACTGGCCATCACTGCGCTCTGCACTCCGACGGCATCGGCGAGCAGCCCCCAGGTCTGCGCGCCGACAGCCTGGACCGCCTGCACGACGATGATCATGATGCCGAGGACCTGGCCGCGCACCCAGGCGGGAAGCGCATGGTGGGCAGCAACCATCCAGGTGCTCTGCACCGCGACCCACGCCGTACCGCCCACCACCATGAACAGCGCCGCCACCATAGTGTTGACGCTCGTCGCCATGCCGACGAGCGCGACCGCGTACGCTGCGGCGCCGAATGAGACGAACTGATTCCAGGAGAGTCGGCGACGCAGCGGCATTAACGCGACCGTTCCGAGCACCGCACCCACACCGACCGCGCCCGACACCGCCCCGAACTCGAATGTGCTGGCATGGAGACGCTCGTCTGCGACGACGGGGAGCAGCGCCCACAAGGCGCTCGACGGAATACCGAACATCGCGACCAACACGAGGAGTCGCGACGTCCACGACGAGTAGCGGATGAACCGGAGCGCAGTGCCGACATGCCTGGTCCACAAATCCGGGGCCGCCGAACGCCCCGCATCGGATGGCACCCGTAACCAGGCCTGAACTGCGCACGCCGCGGCGATGACCGCGACGACCGTGAACATCGTGACCCCACCCCAGGCCGCGAGAACCGCACCGCCCAGAATGGGCCCGACGGCACGGGCCCCGTTGAACACCGCGCCGTCGACGGCCGGAACCACAGTCATCAGCCTGCGCTCGACCAGATTCGGCAGCAGCGCCTGCCAAACGACGCCAAGAACGGCCAGGGTGGAGCCTGCGACCAGGACCGAGGCCATGATCGGGGCGAGTCCATCGAGCCCGACCGACACCAGGAACGCGGCGACAGCGGCGTCCGCGGCGAGGACCACCGCGGCACCGGTGAGCAGGCGGCGGTGGCCCGCGACGTCGGCCACCGCCCCGATGGGCAGTCCGAGTAGGAAGAACGGAAGGCTGACCGCCACTTGCACCGACGCGACGACGGACGCCGAGTATCCGCCGCGGGTGAGGATCCACTGCGCGGCGAGGACGACCATCCAGACGCCGACCGATACGCCCAGCTCGACCGGGAGCATGGCGCGGAACCGCCGAACCTTCAGCGGATCGAGTAGGCCGACCCGGTCGACGACGGCCACGGGCGACGCGCGATCAGACGAGCCGGCACAGCGTCTTTCCTCCGTGTCGGCCGTGGAGCATGTCGACCATCGCTTGTGGGGCCTGCTCGAGCCCGTCGAAGACGGTCTCGGCGAATGTCATGCGCCCGGCCTCCAGGTGCGATCCGACCTCCTCGCGCATCGCCGGCGCGAGGTGATTGAACGACCCCGCCCGAAACCCCTCGATGCGGATCCCCTTGGACACGAGCTGGAAGAGATTCTGCGGTCCGGACGGCGACTGCGCGGCGTCGTAGTCGGCGATCGCACCGCACATCGCGATTCGCCCGCCCGGGCGCATCGCGTCGATCGCTGCAACGAGGTGCTCGGCCCCGACGGAGTCGAAGTACTTGTCGATCCCCGTTGGCGCGGCGGCCGCCAGCGAATCGGCAACGGGACCGTTCCGGTAATTGAATGCGGCGTCCAAGCCGAAATCGTCGAGCAGATGCGCAACCTTCGCGTCGGATCCGGCCGAGCCGATCACCGTGCACCCTCGCAGGCTCGCCAGTTGTGCCGCGATGCTTCCGACCGCTCCGGCGGCCGCAGACACCCACACCACATCACCCGGCTGGATCTCAAGGATCGCGGACAGGCCTGCATACGCGGTGAGTCCGGAACTGCCCAGCGGGCCGAGGTTCCATTCGATCGGATAGTCGCTCGACTCCACGGCGCTCAGCTCGCCGTAGCCTCCGATACTGCTTCCGGGTCGAACAACGGCGAAGTCTCGCAATCCGTACATGTGGGACACAATCTGGCCTACGTGGAAGTCCGGCGACCGCGACTCCTCGACGGTACCCAGCGCAAGCCCAACGAGCGGCTCGCCGAGCCCGAACGGGGCCGAGTAGCCTCGCGGAGTCGACTCCGCGAGGCGGATGCGAACAGAAGGGTCGATCGACAGCCAGAGGTTGCGAACGAGAACATCCCCGTCGGCGAGTGCTGGCAGCTTGGATTCGGTTACCTCGAAGTCACCGACAGCGAGCTCGCCAGACGGCCGCGAGCGCAGACATAGAGTGCGACCCATCAACATAAAATCGAATCTACTTCATTTCAGTAGTTAACAAGGCGTACTTGACAGCAGAACCCGTCGGACACCAAAATGAACTCAATTCAGTAATCACGAATACTTAGGATCCCCATGCAGGCTCACGTCGATTCCCTGTACACCGTCGACAGTTCAATTCCGCTAATCGCGACGACGGAAGAGGACGACCTCCGCGATGCGGTGCGCAGTCTGCTAGCAGGCACCGAGATCGAGGACATCCGTCGCCTCTCCGAGACCCCGGCCGGATTCTCCGACGACACGTGGCGCGCCCTATGCACCGACCTCGCGGTGACGGCGATGTCCGTGCCGGAGTCCGACGGCGGCCTCGGCTATTCATACAGCTTTCTCTGCACGGTCCTGGAGGAGTGCGGCCGAGCGCTCCGACCCGAGCCCGTTCTGACCTCTGCCGCCATCGGCGTGCATGCACTGCGCCTCGGATCAGGTCCGAGTCTCAATGCCCTCACCGAGCGCGCGATCAGCGGCGACGCGGTCATCGCAGTGGCCGACATCGATTCCGTGCCGAGTATCACCGCGACGCCGTCCGGCGATTCGTGGCTGCTCACCGGCCGGACCGTGATCGTCGGCAGCACACGCGCCGACGCCGTCGTCGTCGTCGCATCGACGACGGACGGACCCGGGCTCTTCGCCGTCGACTCATCGTCGTGGACCTCTCGGGAAGCGCTCGAATCGATCGATCCGACGCGGCCGACGACCGCAGTCACCATGACCGATTCCGCGGCCGAGCTGGTCACCGATCCTGCGGCCACCGCCGCGGCGCTCCCCGAACTGCGCGATCGCATCCTGATCGGCGCGGCCGCGGAGAACGTCGGCATCGCCGCGCAGATGCTCGAGGACACGATCGCCTACACCACGACGCGTCGGCAATTCGACCGGCAGATCGCCTCGTTCCAGTCGATCAAGCACCGACTCGCCGACATGCTGCTCGCCGTCGAGCGCGCCCGCTCGGCGACGCGCTACGCCGAAGCACTGTTTGACGACTCCCCCGACCGAGCCAGCCTCGCGGCGGCGATCGCCGCCGCGGTCAGCATCGACTCTGCAATCGAGGTCACGACCGAGGCGATCCAGTTGCACGGCGGGATCGGTTTCACCTGGGAGCACAAAGGACACAACTATTACCGGCGTGCCCTCTCTAATGAGGCGACCTTCGGAGCCAGTGCATCTCATCGTCAGCGTGTTGCCGCGCTCGTTAACGCGTGATTATAGGAAGATCACACGGGTTACAGAACCGAACCCAGTTAGAATCGCTCGACATGGAGTCGACACAGATTATCTATTCCAGTTAACAATCGTTAACTCTCGAAGGGGGCACCTTGTCCACGACAACCGCCGATAAGGCCAAAAGCGATGGCCCCAGGTCCAAGCGGAACCGTATTCTCGAAGTCGCCACGCAGCAGTTCGGCAAGGAGGGATACGAGCATACGAAGTGGGCGTCCGTCGCTGGTGAGGTCGGCATCGGACAGACGGCGCTTTATCACTACTTCGAGTCCAAGGCCCATTGCCTGCTCACCATCATGCGCGTTGAGCTCACCGATTCCGTGACTCGATTCGAGGAGGGCATTGCCGGCATCACCGATCCCGTTGAGGCTCTCCGCGGCGCGATCTCCGCGTCATTGCACGGCGAACCTCTCGACGTTCTCCAGCGCCGTATTCTGCAGAACCACATGGACATCCTCGCGACTCCGCGTCAGTCGGAGAAGGAGGAGGCCGAACGGCAGCGCTCACGTGAAATCGTATCGTCGATCGAACAGAACTGGACGGATCTGATCCAGCGGGGCCAGGATGCCGGAGTCTTCGACGCCTCCGTGGATGCCGTGATCACCGCACGATTCGTGCTTGGCACGGTCGTCAGCGTATGGCGCTGGTATCGACCGAGCGGCCCGTTGTCGCTCCACGAACTGATCGGGAACGTGGCCGAGGCCGCGGTCCGGATGGTCGCCGCCACATAAGACACCCTCACAGGGCTCTATGCGACGGGCTCGGCTCCCCGTGGCGTCGATGTTCGGCCCGCCGACGATCAGCTCTGCGACCTCGGCTGGCCCGACCTGTTCCGGCCGAGGAGCGCTCACGCGCCAAGACCTCCCGCGCCAGATCGTCGGACGGCTCTGGGCCGCCATTCGCCGAGCCCCAAATGTTCGTCGAGACGCCACCGGGATCACTCCGATTCGGTCATGGCCGGATTGTTCGAGTTCGCTTCGGACGTCCTCCGTTAATCCGGTGACCGCGTATTTCGAAGCGGTGAACTTCCCCGGTCAGAGCTCGATACCGACCCGATAGCCTTCGGAGATCGCATGTCCGATCCGTCGAGGACTGACACAGTCGCCGATCACGCTCAACCCCGCCGCCGAACCGGCGAGCGGGCCGAACGGAGTCTGCGGCAGCCGCGGCTGGTGCCAGACCACGGCGGCGTCGGGCAGCGCGAGTCGCCCGCCGGTCAACGCCGATTCGAGCGTGAGCACTCCGTCCACGTCCGCAAGACGCTGTCCGAGGTGACAGTGCACGCCCGCTGCGCGGAGACGCTCGACCAACGGGCCGACGCTCTCGGCGGGAATCCTCGACGCGAGCGCGCTCAGCGACGTGGCGAAGTGAACTCGTCGACCGTTGCGCGCCACCGCCTCGGCCGCGTTGTAGGCAGGCCAGAACCCGTCGCCGTCATCGAACACGACCACGGTCTCCGCGTCGTCCGACATGCCCCCCATCACCGCCTGGTCGACAGTGAACACCGTCCGACCCGTGAGCTCGGACGGAAGGTCGGCAGGCCGAGATCCCGTCGCCACGACGACGTGGTCGGCGACATGCCGGATCTCCTGGAAGTCGTCGAGCGCGATCGGCGCCGCAAGGTTCACGTCCACTCCGAGCCTGCGCATCTCGTTACCCAGGTAGTCGACGATATCGATCAGGGTGCTCCGATGCGGTGCGGACGCGGCGATGCGGACGGAGCCGCCAAGTTCCGGTGCGGCCTCGAAAAGACTCACTCGATGCCCGCGCTCGGCCGCCACACGGGCGGCCTCCAACCCCGCGGGCCCGCCGCCGACGACGTACACCGTCTTCGTGCGCTCGGCCACCGAACCCGCATTCGGATGCCGGGGTCGTCCGATCTCGGCGTTCACCGCACAGTGAAGGTGCGGGTCGAAGGCGCGGCAGTCCTGGTTCACCCCGAGGCATCCGCGGATCTCCCGGAGACGACCCTCGCGGGACTTGGTGGGCAACTGTGGATCGGCGATCAACGCACGTGCCATCCCGACGAGGTCGGCGTGACCGTTCTTGACGACGTGCTCGGCCGTCGCCACGTCGCGGATCCGCTGGCCGACCAGTGTCGGAACGCCCGTCGCGGCGCGCACTCTCGATGCCGACGGAACTGCGACCGCATCCGGGCCGGTGGAATCCTTCACATACTTTCCGCGGGTGCCGTGGGTGACGCTGAAGTAGGCGACGTCGCCTCGATCAGCGATGTCGCGCGCGATCTCCACGCAGTCATCGATCCCCATACCGCCGGGGATCTCCTCCTCGCCGCTGAGCCGGACGCCGAGCACGGTCCCGGCGGCCATCTCGGAGGAGATCGCGTCGAGTACGAGGTGGGTGAACCGCATCCGATTCTCGAAGGTTCCGCCGAACTCGTCCGTGCGGCGATTGGTGAGCGGCGACATGAATTGCGCGACGAGGTAACCGTGTGCGGCATGCACCTCGATACCGTCGACGCCGGCAGCGACCAGATTCGCAGCCGACGACCGCCAGCCTTCGACGACGTCGTCGATCTCGCCAACGGTCAGCTCGTGCGGCGGATACGCGTCACGCACCGTCTTGATAGGGGACGGTGCCACCGGAGCCGAATCCGACTCCCCTCCGATGAACTCCCGCCCCAGGTGAACGAGTTGCGTGACGTACCGCGCACCGTGACGATGCGCGGCCGCGACCTTCTCCGCGGTCGCCGGGACGATCGCGTCGTTGTACGCTTCGATGAGTTTGCGCGACCGCAGAGTCGTCGTCGGATGGACCACAGTCGCCCCTCCGACGATGAGGCCGACGCCCCCGGACGCAAGCCTCTCGACGTGCTCGAGGTCGCCGTGGTCGGGCACCCCGTCGGTGACCAGGCTGGTCCCGGCGGGGAGGGCGACCAGCCGGTTTCGCAGGGTCAGCTCACCGAGTGCGAACGGCGAGAAGACGTGGGGGAAATCAGTCTCAGCCACCCACACTCACCGTCCGTGCCGCGGCACTGCCGAAGACCAGAGCCGATGCAAGGCCTCCCGCGTAGGCGCGCTTCCACAGTCCGCCGGTGTCCGAGCCCGCCGCGAGCAGCCCCGGGATCGGCGCACCTGCTGCGTTCAGCACGCGCGCCTGTGCGTCGATCCGAACCCCGTGGAACGGGAAGGTGATGGCCGGGATCGTCTCGATCACGTAGTACGGAGCCATGAGCAGCCTCTCCTGATCGCGCAGCCGCCCCGGTGCGAGTGCGTCGGTGCCGACCTCGGCGTTGAACTGCTCGACGGCGCGCACAACCGCTGCACCGTTGTAGCCCCATTCCTCGGGCAGGTACTCGAACTCGTCGAGCGTGTCGGCCTTGCCGACACGGCCGCCGCGCCTGCTCGCGACGGTCAGCTTGTCGACCGCGACCGCACCGTCGACGTACGAGGTGAGCACCCAATCGTTGTACACCCGCTCGTCGAACACCATGAGCGCACGCGACTCGCGCTGTGCGGCGAGTGCATTCGCACTGATGTGGTCGCCGATCGTCTCATCGACGAAGCGCTCCCCGTCTAGGTTGATCAGAATGCTGTGCTCACTCGAGTACAGCGACATCGCGACAAAGTCCTCGTCGGTGAAGTCGACATTGCTCGGGATGAGATGTCCGTAGAACCCGGCGTCGTCGAACCCGGTGGCCGCGTCGACCGACTCGGCTAACCGGTAGCCCGCTCCGGTGCTGCGCGGATTGGACCGGAGAGGCATCGCAGCCTCCGCTTCGCCCATGAGTCGGCGCCGCATCTCTGGGTCGCCCTGGAAACCGCCGGTGGCGAGCAGGACGTACCGCGACGCGACGCTCAACTGTGCACCGCCCGACGACACGACGACCCCGGTGACCGCTCCGTCGTCGACGATCAGTTCGGTGACCTCCGACCGCAGCACGACGTCGCCGCCGCGCTCGACGATCCGCTGCCGACACAGGTCGACATACTGATTCGTGTCGAAGGCGTGGCCGCGACCACCGAAGTCCAGGATCCGCTGCTCCTGTCCGATCTCGACGCCGAGCGATGCGATCCATTCGACGCCCTCGGCGAAGCCGTCGACCAGCGCGTGCCGCAGGTCCACATCGCCACCGGAATTCTCCGCGTCCATTACCTCGTACGTCGGCGCGGTCCACACGTACCCCGCGTAACGCGCCGACCCGCCGACGCCCTCGCCCGATTCGACGACGAGAACCGAGGCCCCCGCCGTGGCTGCGCGCGCTCCCGCGGTGAGCCCGGCCATACCGCCGCCGACGACGATCAGTTCGTACTCGCTCTTCAAAATCCTGGTTCCTTTCGTGAAAATATTCGAATCAATTGGTGAACTTGCTGCTCCACTCCTGCTGGAACCGCTCGACCGACTCCGAGGTAAGCCCCGCGATGTCCGGCAGCGGAATGTCCTGTGCACGAGCGACGGCGCCGGGGATGTCAGGGAGCGCCGACGCGTATCCCTGCGACAGCGCGATCTGCCCGTCCCGGCTCACGATGAAGTTCGCGAGCACCTGCGCGGCGTTCGGGTGCGGAGCCGCCGACAGGACGTGGCTGTACCACGGCGTTCCCCAGAACTCGTCGGCCAGACGCCAGTCGACCGGCGCGCCGGCGTTCATCTCCTTGATCAGCGGCTGCACCATCGGGGTGGCCACGACCTCACCGGAAGTCAACGCCTGCGCGGCCCCCAGCGCGCTCGGGTAGATCCTCGGCTCGAGGGCCGCGAGCCGGTCGGTGAAGTCTGATCCCCAGTGCTCATCGAAGAACCGGTACTCGTCGACCACGGCCGCGAAGCCCGCCGGGTCGATGACACCGATCTTGCCCCGCAGCGAATCGTCGAGCATCGCGCGAGGATCAGCGAGGCCCTTCGGCAGCGCATCGGTGTTCCATCCCATCGCGAAGGCGGCGCCGCTGCTCAGGAAAAACGTGTCGTTGAGGACTGCATCGCCGATCCGAAAGTCGGCCGCGTCGAAGTTCGGACCGACGACGGGCGTGGAGTAGTCACCGGACTCCGCGGCTGCGGTAACCCACGCCGGATCGGACGACATGTGCACGTCCGCGGTGCCCTTACCCGTTCGGTGCTCGGTCTCGACTCGCGGATTGATCTCGACGTCGGTACCGCGGGTGAACTCCATCGAGATCCCGGGGTGCTCCTTCTCGAACGCCGCCTTCAGCTTCGCCAGGTTGTCCGGATGCTGCGTGGAGTACAGGTGCACCGAGCCCTCCTGCTCCGCAGCGGCGACGACTTCGTCCCACGAGCCGGAGACCGGACCGGGCGCGGCCGAGTCCGAACCGCAGGCGACCCCGCCGAGGATCAGTCCACCGGTCGCGACCAACGCACCGAGACCGCGAATGAAGGACTTCATGGACGACTCCTTGCTAAACTGATTTCAGTTCAGCACTGTAAGTCAGGACACACTCGCTGTCAACAGCCGACCGTGCAACTGTAGACGTCGTCGAAGGAGCTCAACCCATGCCAGCCCGCACCATGCTTGCCGTCCAGCTCGCCGCCTGGGGTCGACCACCCGAATTGCGCGAGGTCCCGGTTCCGACTCCAGTCGGGACCGAGGTGGTGATCGGCGTCCTCGCGGCAGGCGTCTGCCGGTCCGATCTGCACGTCATGGCGGCAGGCCCCGACGACTTCGCCTATCCCCTGCCGATGACGCTCGGACACGAGGTGGTCGGCGAGGTCATCGAGGTCGGCGATCCCGGCGACGTCGGCTGGGTCGGGGAACGCGTTGTGGTGCACGGAATCTGGGGATGCGGCTCGTGCCCGAACTGCACTCGGGGTCGTGAGAACTACTGCGTGCGACTGTTGCCGGACGCAGCGGGACGACGGACGCCGATCGGCAATGGTCTGGGCTTCGACGGCGGACTCGCCCAGGCGATGCTGGTGCCGAGCACCCGACACCTCGTCCGGATCGGCGACCTCGACCCCGTACAGGCCGCTCCGCTCGCCGATGCCGGTCTGACGGCGTTCCACGCCATCGCCGAGCACCGCGACATCATCGACGAGAAGAGCGTCGTCGGGGTGATCGGAGTCGGAGGACTCGGCCACATCGCGGTTCAACTGCTCAAGAGGATGGGCGCCGGCACGGTATGCGCGGTCGACAACCGCGAGTCCGCCATCGCCTTCGCCCGCGAACTCGGAGCCGACCGCGCGGGTACCTCGTTGCCGGAGGTGCTCGATGGATCGCTGGCCGACATCGTCTTCGACTTCGCAGGTCACCAGTCGACGATGACTCCGGGGCTCGCTGCTCTCGCCCCCGGCGGACGCTTCGTCGTCGTCGGAACTGCGGGCGGGGAGCTGACGCTCGGCAAGCACCTCGGACTCGCATCCGGCTGGCGTGTCCAGGCACCGTTCTGGGGGCCCGCCCGTCACCTCTCCGAGGTCGTCGACGTCGCCGCGCAGGGCGGCATCGCGGCGGAGGCCGCGGTGTTTCCGCTCGCCGAGGCCCTCGAGGTCTATCGCCGACTCGACGCAGGCGAGATCACCGGGCGGGCAGTCGTCGTGCCTCCGCCGCTGACCTGACCCATCACGACCGATGAATCGAGCGGGCCCATTCGACGGGGCCCGCTCGATTCATCAGCGCATCGGTCAACCGATCGTCAACTAAGCGCAGGTCCATCCACCGTCGACGTAGATCTCGGTACCTGTGATGAAACGCGAGTCGTCACCGGCCAGGAACGCGACGGCGGCGGCGACCTCCTCCGGTTGGCCCAACCGCCCCATCGGCGTGTTCGCGAGCATCGCGCGGTGGCGCTCGCTGCCCTCGTGTCGCTCCTTCAACTGGGCGGTCCCGATGAATCCCGGGTGGATCGAATTGACGCGCACCCCGCGCTGGGCCCAGTGGAGTGCGGCGTTCTTAGTCATCGTCCGCACCGCCCCCTTCGCCGCCGCATAGGCCACGCTGTTGCCCAGCCCGCCCACCGTGCCGAGGATGGAACACATGTTCACGACCGAACCGCCCCCGCTGCGCTCGATCAGCGCGCCCGCGTGCTTCATACCCAGCCAGGTGCCGGTCTGACCGACAGCGATCACCTGGTCGTACTTCTCGCGCGTCTCGTCGACCACTGTTTCCAGACTGCCGATCGCACCGTTGTTCACCACCACATCGAGACGACCGTAACGGTCGGCTACCTCGGCGACCACGCATTCCCAGTCCGATTCGAGGGCGACGTCGAGCGCGGAATGCGAGTGCGTTCCCGTACCGCCGAGACCCTCGGCGAACTCCGCGACCGGTGCGCCGGCGATATCGGTCACGACGACCGAGGCGCCTTCCTGCGCCAGTCGGCGCGCGATCTCGACGCCGATACCGCCCGTGGTTCCGGTCACGAGGGCGATCTTGCCCTCAAGGCGAGTGGATCCGATTGCCATGTAAACGATCTCCGTTCTTAAAGTCGGGGCGCAGTCAGAGCTTGCTGAGGACGTTCCGGCCGCCGACGAGCATCGCGAGGCCGACGCCTGCAGTGGTCACCGCCGTCATCAGCAGTGCCATCGCCGCCACCTCGGGATACGAGCCGTTCTGCCACATGTCGTACAGCAGGGTGCCCATAACCTGAGTCGTGGACGCACGTACGAGTAGCGAGGCAGCGAACTCGTGAGTCAGGAGGATGAACATGAGCGCCACCGCACTGAGGATCGCCGGCCGCATGAGCGGCATCATGATCTTCACGTTGGTGATGAACGGAGACGCACCACTGGTCGACGAGGCCTCGTAGTACTGGTCGCCCAGCGCCAGCATCGACGTCATCTGGAGACGCGTCGAGAACGGCACCATCAACACGACGTACACCAGGATGATCACCGCTCGTGTGCCGTACAGGATCAGCGGCGGCTCGGTGTAGGTCAGGAGGAATCCGACGCCGAAGATCACCGCGGGGATGCCAAGCGGCAACGCCGTGATCAGATCACCGAGGATCGCCAGGATCTTGAACCGACGACCACGCACCAGCAGGTTCGCCATCATGTAACCGATCGGGATGCAGATCGCGACGGCGGCGATCGAGGTGACGATACTTGTCACGATCGACTCGATGACTGCGCTGTTGTCGAACAGCGACCGGAAGTTGTCCAGCGTGAACATGCTCCACGAGAGCGAGCCAGACCAGTACGGGGTCAACGACACGATGATCAGACCGATGAGCGGAATGACCAGCGCGAACAGTCCGTAGACGACCACCGTGACCGTCGCCCAGCGAGCCCGGGTCACCGTCGGAGCGAAGGCCTTGCCGCCGTGGGTGACGAACCGGTTCTGGTTGCCCAGGAGGACCTTCTGCGCCAACACGATGACGATGCCCAGGATCACCAGGGGTGCGCCGCCTGCAGCAGCCGCGGCGAAGTCGGCTGGCGACTCCGACACGCGTCGGTACATGTCGGTGGTGAGAACGTTGACTCCGTTGTTCTGGCCGAGCAGCAGCGGACCCGTGAACTGTCCGACACCCATCAGGAACGCGATACCGGCCCCGTAGATCAGCGACGGACGCAGCAGCGGCAGCACCACACGGAAGAAGACGCCGATCGTCGACGAACCACTGATCTGTGCGGCCTCGAGATGCTCGGCGCTGATGTTGTCCATACCGGCACTGACGAACAAGTACACGAACGACGTCAGACTCAGACCGGTGATGACGATGATCCACGGCACCGTGTATACGTCGACCGGGCCAGTATCCGATCCACTCCACCAGGGGAGCTTGCGCAGCAGAATGTTGAGGTAGCCGGGCCCGGGCGAGAGCAGGAACGCCCAGCCCACGATGTTGGCGACGGCGGGCATGACGATCGGGAGGATCGGCACCATCTTCAGGAAGCCCCACCGCGCCGGCATTCGGCTCGTCGCGTACGCGAGCAGCGTCCCGAAGACCATCGCGATGACGAGCGATCCGAGAGCGAGCCACACCGTGGTCCAGATCGTGTCGGCGATGTCGTAGCGGCCGTACTGGCTCTTGTATCCCTGCGCACCGTCTTCGAGCGCGAGCGACTGCAGACGTATCAGCGGAAGAACGACGAGGTAGCCGAGAACCAGAAGAATGACGATGTATACCGCACGCATCCGCGTGTGCGGCGAAGCCAGCAGACGGCGGAGTGCCGTCCCCCGCGATCCGGTCGGCGCCGTCATCGCGCACCGCCCGCGGCCGCCATCGACACCGAGTCGTTCGCGCCGTCGCCACCGGCCGCGAACACGCGCAGCGCCGACGGTTCGAAACCGACAAGGAGGTTCTCGCCCGGCACAGCCTTCTTCAGTGAGGCGCCGAACTCTGCCGAAGACGCCCGGAGGGCCAGCTGCTCGCCCGCCACGTCGACGGTGACATCGTAGTGTCGGCCGCCGTATTCGAAGTCGACGAGTGTCGCGTCGAGCGGGACGCAACCGGCAGGAAGCTGATCGCGGGTGAAGGCCAGTTCGAGGTCGTCCGGCCGCAGTCGCGCGACCGCCTCGCTCGCATGCTCGGCGACGCGTGATTTCGGCGCGCCGCTCAGATCAACGACGTCGCCTGCGAGGGTCTCCCAACCGTGCTGACCGCGACGGAGCTCGATGCGGTTCGACATTCCGGTGAACGCAGCGACGTACTCCGAGACTGGCTGCTCGTAGATGGTCTCCGGATCCGCGTACTGCTCGATCTTGCCGGACTTCATGATCGCGATGCGATCCGCCAGCGCAAGCGCCTCGGACTGATCGTGGGTGACGAACACCGCGGTGAATCCGAGTTCCTGGTGCAGACGGTGGATCTGCAGCCGAACCTGATCACGCAGCCGCGCATCGAGGTTCGAGAGCGGCTCGTCGAAGAGGACGAGGTCGGGCTGGGCGACGAGCCCGCGAGCGACGGCGACGCGCTGCTGCTGACCACCGCTCAACTGCGACGGGTAGCGGTCGAGGAGTCCGCCGCAGTCGACCATCGCCGCAGCCTTCTCGATGGTGCCGTCGGAGAGTTCGGCCCGCTTCTTGCGCGCCTTCAGCGGGTACGCGATGTTCTTGCGGACCGTCATATGCGGCCACAGCGCGTACGACTGGAAGACCATGCCAACGTTGCGCTTGTACGCGGGGGTGTTGAGCTTGGTGTCCTCGTCGTACACCGGGGTGCCCTTGAACGAGATCGACCCGCCCTGCGGGGTCTCGAGTCCGGCGAGACAGCGGAGTGTCGTGGTCTTTCCACAGCCGGACGGTCCGAGGAGGACGAGGAACTCGCCGTCCTCGATGTCCAGGTCGAGGTTGTCGACGACGGTGTTGTCGCCAAATCGTTTGACCAGCTGTGAAACTGTGAATCGGGAAGTCATTGGAATCTCTCAACCTTCATGGGAATAACGTGCACCGGCCGTCACGCGCAGTGTCGGCTCAGTTCTGGAACAGCTCCGACCACTGCTGGGAGTACTTCTGGATGTCTTCCGGAGTCAGATTGTCCGTTGCGGGCATCGTGATGCTCTGGGTACGAGCGACTGCGCCGGGGATATCGGGCAGGACGGCCGCGTAACCCGAGTTGAGCGCGGTCTGCCCCTCCCGCGTGACCATGAAGTCCGCGAGCAGCTGTGCTGCATTGGGGTGGGGCGCAACGCTCAGAGCGTGGGTGTACCACGGGGTGCCCCACGGCTTCTCCGCGAGCTTCCAGTCGACGGGCGCACCGCTGTCCATCTCGGTGACCAACGGCTGCACCGAAGGCGCCGCCACGATCTCGCCCGAGGTCAGTGCCTGCGCGACTCCGAGAGCACTGGGATAGACCCGCGGCTGGAGAGCTGCGATCTTATTCCAGTAGTCCTCGCCGTAGGTCTCGGCGAAGTACCGGTACATGTCGACGTACGACGCGATACCGGTCGGATTCATGATTCCGATCTTCCCCTTGTGCGCGGGGTTGATCACGTCGGTCGCGGTCGCCAGACCCTCCGGCACGGCGTTCGTGTTCCAGCCGAGGGCGAACACCGCCGCACTGGTGATCGCGAACCTGTCGTTGATCAGGCTCTTGTCCGGCGCGAAGTCGGCGGCCCGGAATGACGGACCGACGAGATCGGTCGAGTAGGTACCCGACTCCGCCGCCGCGTTCATCCACGCGGTGTCAGTCTGCATGTGGACGTCGGCGATGCCTTTGCCGGTCTTGTTCTCGGTCTCGACCTTCGGGTTGATGTCCGGGTCGGTGCCGCGGACGAACTCCATGTCGATCTTCGGGTACTTCGCCTCGAACGCGGCTTCGAGCGCTTCCAGGTTCGCGGGCTTCTGGCTGGAGTACAGCATCACGCTGCCCTCGGATTCGGCGCCGGCGATGACGTCCTCCCAGGACCCGTCGACCGGGCCGGACGAGGAATCGTCGCTGCTGCCGCACGCGGAGGCCGTCAGGATGGCGAAGGCGCCCGCCACCACTGCCAACCCGCGATTGAACTTGCGCATTGCTTCCTACTTTCGTTCGCGTACTCCCGCGGAGCACGTTTCGTTCGAATGAGCCGAAGCACCGGCCCCATTCGCCCCCGCCTTCGACAACGGCCCGGAGAAACTCCTTCGCCGTCCTTGCGAACCAGACCTGAACCGACCTCAGTTCATGTAGAAATGTATACGGCAGTTGAAGTGGTGTCAATCACGATACGAACTCGAAAAGAGTTCGAACACATTCGTCCCCTCGCTCGAGTCAGTGCTGCCCCTCGACGCCCGGAACAGGCCGAAACCACCCGAACTCTGCGGTCCGCAGAGCCCGGGTGGCCTGGTGCGTGAGACGTCAGATCCGGAACACGTCGATCCCGTCACGGTCGTGCACATGCGCTGTCCCCCGAGCCGCGAGCACGTCCAGATGGGCCATCGTCTCGCAGACCGCAACCAACTGGTTGAACGTATCGAGAGCAGTGAATGGCACTCGCCGCCGAGTCCACGGCAGATACCGGGCGACGTCCAGTCCGGTGACCCGATCCCCGCCCGCGAGCAACTCCTCGATTTCGGCGAATCTGCCCGCGTGGTGCTCGAGCAGGGCTCGCGCACGCTCGCCGACCTCTCCCCCGACCGCACCGTGCGCCGGCGCGATGACCCGCTTGTCGTCGACCATCATCTCCAGCGACGCCAGGAACTTGCCCAGCGGCAGATCCCAGTCGCCGAGTTCGAACCCGATCGACGGCGTGATCGTCGGCAGAATGTGGTCGCCGGTGTAGGCGATCGGAGTGTCCAAGTCGTGAAAGACGAGGTGCCCCTTGGTGTGGCCAGGGGTCTCCACCGCTTCGATCCGGTGGCCGGGCAGATCCAGGACGCCACCGGTGAGCCACGAATCCGGCGCCTCCCAGTCGGCTATGTCGAACGGCTCGTCCACCGTGGCCGCGTACATGGCATCGGCGAGGTCGCCCGCGCCGGCACGCCGCGCCTCACGCAGCGACGCCTCGGGGACGTTGTTGTTCAAGCGAGCGATCGCGGCCAGGCCGGGCCCCTCGGCTGCACCGAGATGGACCCGGGTGCCGTACCGCCTCCGGAGTTCCACTGCGAACGTGTAGTGGTCCCGGTGGCTGTGAGTCACGAACACGTCGTGGATCTCTGACGGGCTTCGCCCGATCGAGGCCAGCGCGTCGGCGAGTTCCCGGTGCGTGTCGTCGCGGTGCCATCCGCCGTCGATCAAGGCGAGCCCGGCGTCGGTCTCCAGCGCATAGACGTTCACCGCGCGCAGGCCATCCTGGGGGAGGTCGAGCGGGATCCGGAAGACCCCGTCGACCACCGGATGGCACCCGGGTTCACGCCATGCGGCGCTGCTCATTCGCTCGGTGTCTGGAAGGGCACCATCGTCTTCTCGTCGCCGTACCAGATCATCCGGCGGCCGCGCATCGCTCCCACGTGCTTGACGGCGACGGCCCACTCCGGGCTCTTGAGTGCGGCGTCCAGCGCCTCGCGAGACTCGAACGACAGAATGGACAGTCCATCCCAGGCGGACGACTTCTCGTCGATGCCCTCGGTGATCTCGGTGTGCTGCCAGCGCAGCAGTCCGGGCAGCGGGTAGGTCACGTCGGCATGCTCGCCGCGCCACCATTCGATGAACTGGTCGTGAGTCCAGTCGCTCGGCCGCGAGGCGAGAACCATCAGGTTGTACATTCGGTCTCCTTAGGGTTGAGCCAGCCGACGAGCGATCTCGACGGCGTCGGGACGCGAGAGCTTGCCGACCCGATTCTGCGGCAGGTCTTCCACCTCGAACACGTACTCGGGCCATTTGAATCGGGGGAAGCCCGCCTCATCCAGTTGCCCGGTCACCGATTCCAGCGTCACCGGCTGACCGTCGGACACGATGAGCGCGGCTACGCGCTCGCCGAGCATGTCATCGGGTACCGGAACGATGCAGGCCTGTACGACACCCGGTAGCGCCGCAACGGCACTCTCGACCTCGTTGATGTCGATATTGCGGCCACCGCGAATGATGATCTGCTTCTGCCTGCCCATCACGAGCAGGTAACCGTCGTCGTCGATCTCGACCAGATCACCGGTCGGCAGGAAGCCGTCGGCGGTAAGCTCCGGCGGATCCGGGACACCGCCGCGGGCGTACCCGACGAACATCGAGGGCCCCTTGACCTGTGCATCTCCGACGAGGCCCGGCGCGGTGACCTTCCCGTCTTCATCGACGGCGCGAACCGTCGTTCCGGGGAAGGGCCGGCCGTCGCGACCCAACCGCACGTCGACGGCATCGGTCGGCAGCGGAGTCGTGTGGCCGAGGCACTCGGACATGCCGAACACTCGGAGGAACGTCGTGCCGAGCTTGACCTCGGCGTCATGCAGCGCTCGGATGTTCATCGGTCCGCCGCCGACGGTCATCGCCTTCATCTCGCTGAGCGGCTGGTCGGCGCCCGCGACGACCGACAACTGGAGCGCCATAGTCGGCACCAGCATCGTCCATGCGACTCGCTCGTCGTGCATCGCGGCGAGGCCTGCCGCCGGCGTCCACTTCTCGATGCACACCATCGTGCCGCCCAGGTACATCGGCAGGTACATGCCGAAGCAGATCGCGGCGACAGACGACAGCGGAACGAATGCTCCGATGCGGTCGCCACGGACCAGGCCGTTCGCGTCGACGGTGCTCCGTGCCGCATAGCGCAGCGCCGCCTCGGACTGGACGACGCACTTAGCACGGCCAGTCGACCCGGAGGTCATCGCGATCACCCGTCCGTCGCCCCACCGCTCGACTCCTCGGATCTCCGACGCCGCGAGCACCGTCCGACCACCCTCGACGCCGAGTCGGGCGGCGAACGACGCCGTGTCGACTCCCCAGTGTTCGAGGACGCGGTCCGCGGCGATCACGACATCGGGGTCGATGTCTTCGATCGCGAGCCCGAACTCCGATTCGGTGGCGTGCGGGCTGATCACCGCTACCAGTCCGCCCCGCAGGCCGACGGCGGCGACCAGCGCCACCGTCTGCCAGGTGTTGTCGGCCTGAACTACGGCGGTCGGCGCGTTCTCGCTGTGCTCGGCAATCAGGCCTGCGATGCGTGTGGCCGCGGTCATGATCTCATCGATCGTGTGCTCGCCGGCCGGGTCGACGACCACGACCTCGTCGGGTGTCTCTGCCCGTCTCTTCAGCAATTCCTGTGCAAGTGTCTGCATGTCACCTCATCTCGGCCGGAGCAGAGCGCCCCGACCGTCGCAATCCAATCGAAAGTACAAGCTTGTGACATCAACGGGCCGTCCAGCCGCCGTCGACGATCACCGACTGCCCTGTGACGTACGACGAGGAATCACTGGCGAGGAAGAGGACGGCGCCATCGACCTCGCCCGGTCGCCCACCACGCCCCATCATCGTGTTCCGGCGGACCCACCCTGCGGACTTCTCGTTCGCGAACAGGCCGTCGGTCATCTCGGTGTCGAACCAGCCTGGAACGACGGCGTTCACTCGGACACCGCGCCGCCCCCATTGGCCTGCCAGCTCACGGGTGACGCCCAGCGCTCCAGCCTTCGACGCCGCATACGAGGCCCCACCGATCGGGGCGGTGGAGACCAGACCGATCACCGACGACACGTTGATGATCGACGCCGAAGCCTCCTCTGGCAGGGTCTCGACCAGGTACGTCGCGAGACGGAAGCCTGCGTAGAGGTTCAGGTCGATGAGCGACTTGAACTCCTCTTCAGTCTCCTGCTCCGCGTTCGGCGGTCCCGGCTTGCCCGCGTTGTTGACGAGGATGTCGACCTTGCCGGAGGCCGAACGCGCCGTGTCGATGAGCTCCCGACGATCGGCTTCGACGGTGACATCACACTGCACCGGGACGATGCCCTCGTGCTGGTCGGCCAGCTCGGTCAAGCGGTCCGCGCGTCGCGCAGCGGCGAAGACTCGTGCGCCCGCGTCGGCCAGCGTCGCGGCGAACCCGGCGCCCAGACCCGACGAGGCGCCGGTGACCACGGCCGTCCGTCCACTCAGATCGAACAGCGGGTGGGGCGAAGACATGGGACGAGACAATGGTCTTCCTCTCGGTCAGTAGACGGCCGTGCGGCCGCCGTCCACCGGGATGAGAGCCCCGGTGGTGTAGGTCGATTCGTCGCCCGCCAGATACGTCACGAGGCCTGCGATCTCCTCGGGTCGACCGAGGCGTCCTGCCGGGAGCCGGTTGGTGACGAGCCCGATGAACTCGTCGTCCCAGTTCTCGGCCATATCGGTGGCGAAGCTGCCGGGCATCACACAGTTCGCCCGAACCGTCGGCGCATACTCCTGCGCGAAGGCCTGCGTCAGCGCGTTCAGCCCGTTCTTCGCGGCCGCGTACATCGCTTCGGCCGGGCTCGGCCGGACCGCGCCGATGCTGGAGATGTTGATGATCGATCCGCCGCCCGCCTCGCGCATTCGGTCTCCGACCACGGCCATGAGGCGGAACGGGCCCTTGACGTTGACCTCGATCGTCTTGTCCCAGAGCTTCTCCGAGACCGCCATGAGGTTCTCTGCGAGGGGGGCGATCCCGGCGTTGTTGACCAGGATGTCCAGCCGTCCGAACCTCTCGATGATTCCATCGACGGCCGGTTCGAGCGATTCCCAGTCGCCGACGTGCAGGGCCAGCGGGTACGCGCTCCCCGGTCCGTCGCCGAGGGCGGCCACCGCTTCGGTGCATCCCTCGATCTTGCGGCTGGAGACGATGACGGTGGCTCCGGCGTCCTTCAATCCACGGGCGATCGCCAGGCCGAGTCCGCGACTCGCGCCCGTGACGAGCGCCACCTTGCCGGTCAGATCTGTGCTCATTTGTACTTCTTCACTTCCAGTCGAGCGACGGTGCGCAGATGGACTTCGTTCGGGCCGTCGGCGATCTGCAACGCGCGGGTGATCGCGTACAGGCGGGCGAGGACCGTGTCGTTGCTGACGCCTGCGGCACCGAAGGTCTGCACCGCTCGGTCGACCACGTGATGCGCGACCTCCATCGCTGCGACTTTGATCGCCGCGACCTCGGACCGGGCCGCGGCGTTCCCCTGGGTGTCCATCAGCCACGAGGCCTTCATCACCAGCAGGTTGATCTGGTCGATCTCGATACGGCTGCGGGCGATCCACTCCCGGACCACACCCTGGTCCGACAGCGGTCCGCCGAAGGCGATGCGGCTCGCCGCACGCTCGCACATCATCTGCAGTGCTCGCTCGGCCATGCCGATGGCCCGCATCGCGTAGTGCATGCGGCCCGGCCCGAGACGGCCCTGAGCGATGGCGAACCCGTCACCCTCCTCGCCGAGCATGTTCGACACGGGGACGCGGACGTCGGTGAACGTGACCTCGCCGTGGCCGAGGCGATCGGTGAAGCCGAACATCGGCAGATCACGCACCACCTCGACACCCGGCGCGTCCATAGGGACAAGGATCATGCTCTGCTGCCGGTACGCCAGGGCGTCCGGATCAGACTTGCCCATGAAGATCATCAGCGTGCAGTCTGGGTCGAGGACACCGGAGGTGTACCACTTCCGGCCGTTGAGGACGTACTCGTCGCCGTCGCGGGTGATCGTGGAGGTGATGTTGCGGGCGTCCGACGACGCCACTTCCGGCTCGGTCATCGCGAACGCGGACCGGACCTCACAGTTCAGGAGAGGGCGGAGCCACCGCTCCTTCTGCGCTTCGGTGCCGTAGAGGGCGAGGATCTCCATGTTGCCGGTGTCCGGCGCCGAGCAGTTGAACACCTCGTTGCCGATGATCGACCTGCCCATGATTCCGGCGAGCGGGGCGTACTCCAGGTTCGTGATTCCTGCGCCGAGCCCGTCGTGCGTCATGAACAGATTCCAGAGCCCGCGCTCGCGAGCTTTCGCCTGAAGGTCGCGCATGATCTGCGGCTGCTCGTGCGGATTGTCGTTCGCCGCGATCTGCGAGTCGTAGACCGCTTCGGCCGGATAGACCAGCTCGGTCATGAACTCTTCGATCTGTTCGGCGAGCTCTGCTGTGCGGGGCGAGAGTGAGAAGTCCATCGTCGCTGGCTCCTTGTGGAATGAGTGAATGAGGTCAGTGGGTGCGCAGGAGCGCTCGACCGCGCTCGATCAGCGTGGTGATCGTCGCAGGAAGCTCTTCTTGCGCGGGGTCGTGATGGCGACCCTCGCGGTGCCTGCGGAGGTTGTGGCCCATGATCGCCGCCATCTTCAACCGGCCGAGAGCGTCGAACCAGGTCATGTCGCCGAGAGTCGGGCCGCTCTCCTGGTACAGCGCCACCAGCTCGTCCGCCGACGGCAGTCCGTCGACGACTCGCCCGACGCCGGGGAAGTTGGTGCCGTCGGCGAATACGCCGAACCAGCCGAGCTCGACGCGCGGATCACCGACGCTCCAGATCTCCCAGTCGATGAGTGCAGCGGGTTCGGTGCCGGCACTAAGGATGTTGCCCAGCCGGTAGTCGCCGTGGACGAGGACCGGGGACGACTGCTCGGGGATGTCCGCCGCGAGCGCGGTGAGTAGTTCCTCGCCGCCCTCGACGAGCTCAGGCGGCACCGCGTGCAGCGTTCGCGCCCACCGCTGCAGTTCGTCGGCGGGCGTCAGCACGGGGCCTGCGTCGGCGATGCCGGAATGGTCGACCGCGTGCAGACGCGGAAGGATCTCTGCGGCGCGCCGCATCCGCGCGGCCGCCAGGACTGGCTCGACCGCCGGGTCGTCGAGCACCGGTTCGAGCGACTCGCCCGCGACCAGCGCCATCGCGAACCACGCGGGTTCGGTGCGGTCGATTTCGAGGACTGCGGGAACGGGGACGTCGGTGTCGGCCAACGCGGTCAGGATCGACGCCTGCCGGAGCATGTCGTGCCGACCGATGGACTTCTGTCCCTCGGGTACGGCCTTGACGACGAAGTCCCCACCATCGGTGACGACCCGGAAGGTGAGACCCGAGTGACCGCCGGGAAGCGTCTCGAAGGCGTTCACGGTCAATCCGTGGCGCTCTTTCAGTCGGGCGGTGACCCGCCCACGCAATGCCTCGCTCATGGCCGCGGCTCCTTGGGAAGACCGAGAACTCGCTCGGCGATGATGTTGTGCTGGATTTCGTCCGTGCCGCCGGCGATGCGGTAACCGGGGGCGCCGAGGAGGTGCTCGCTCCATGCGTAGCGCCCCCATGCGCCGCCGTCGGCGACGACCTCGCGGCCGAGGAGGCTGCGGACGACTTCGCTGGTCCGTGCCATCGTGTCCGTCGCGAGGAGCTTGCCGAGCGACGCCTCCGGGCCCGGCTCCACGCCGCCCATCATGGCCTGCGCGACGCGCATGCCCGCGATCCGCTGCACGAAGGTTCGCGACACGAGGTCGCCGACCCGGTCCCGTTCGACTTCAGACAACGGTCGACCGATATTGCGGGCGAGCTCCACCGCGCGGTCGGCGTTCGCGAGCCCGAGGTTCGCCCCGTCCAGGCGTTCGGCCGCGAGGACGGTGAGCGCCACCGGCCACCCCTGTCCGACCGGCCCCAGTCGGTACACGTCGTCGAGCTCCACGTCCTCGAGGTAGACCTCGTTGAAGGACGAGCCACCGGTCATCTGTCGGATCGGGCGCACGGTGACTCCGGCGGCGTCCATCGGCACGAGGAACACAGTGAGTCCCTTGTGCTTGGGCACGTCCGGATCTGTGCGGCACACCGCAACGCCGTAGTCGGCAACGAGTGCACCCGAGGTCCACACCTTGTGCCCGTTGATCACCCAGGTGTCCCCGGTGCGCACGGCCTTGGTCCGAACCGCGGCCAGGTCGCTCCCGGCCTCCGTCTCGGAGAAGAGCTGGCAGGCGATGGTGTCGGCGCGCAGCATCGCCCGGACGTACTTCGCCTTCTGCTCGTCATTACCCCACTGGGCGATGGTCGGCGCCACCAACTGCTGGGTCACCGAGAACATCTCGGTCCGCTTGGGGACGTCGAACTCCTCTTCGAGCCGACGGAACGCCACCTCGTATGCCATCGGCAGATCTTGTCCGCCGTATTCTTTCGACCAGGTCAGAGCCCCCCAGCCCGCATCGAACTTCGCGCGCTCGTAAGCCGCGATCTCGTCGGTGTGCGCCTTCTCCTCGGCCGGAGTCCAGTTCTCGAACACGGCGACGGAGTCGTCACCGGTGCCCCACGCCTCGACGCTCCGGAGCGGAGCCTGCTCGGCCAACCATGCGCGGGCGTTCTCGGTGAAGGCTGCGATGTCGGAGTTGTCGTGTGTCGTCACTTCAATGCTCGATTCGCTGGTTCAGACGGAAAGGACGGTGCATGCGCTGATCCCCGGGGCTCCGTACACGTGTGTGAAGCCGATCGAGGGATTCCCGGCGACCTGCCGGTCACCGGCCTCGCCGCGCAACTGAGTGACGATCTCGTGGACCTGGCGCAGACCGGAGGCTCCGATCGGTTCACCGTTGGCGATGCAGCCGCCGTCGGTGTTCACCGGCAATAAACCGGTGATCTCGGTGGCGCCTGAGGCGATCATCTCCTCCTGCTCGCCGTGCTCACAGAAACCGCATTCGGCCATGTGCATGATCTCGGCGCCGCTCTCGGTATCCTGGAGTTGCGTGACATCGACGTCCGCCGGGGTGATGCCCGCCTGCTGGAACGCCGCGGTCGCCGCATCGCTCGACACGCTGGTGGGCTCACCCGACCCCTGGATCGAGGGCGCGAAGACCTCGAACGATCCGAACCGCCGCGTGCGATGGCTGATCGCACGGATGGTGACGTGCTTGCCGCTCAGCCGTCGGGCAGCGGACTCGCTCGCGACGACGATCGCGGCTCCGCCTTCACCGGGCGAGCAGAACATGTAGCGGGTCAGCGGATCGTTGACCATGTCCGCGTCCCGGATGGTCTCCATCGGCATCGGATCCCGCCGCCAGGCGTTTGGGTTGAGGCCTCCGTTCCGGTAGGCCTTCGCCGCGACTCCCGCGAGTGTGTCGGTGCTGATGCCGTACTTGTGCATGTACCGGTTGATCTTGGCGCCGAAGAATTGGGTGGTGACCATGAGGCCCTCGGACCCGAATCCCTCGGGAAGGCCCCAGTCCTCCGGCATCGGGTCGAACGCACCGCGGGGGTGCTTGTCGAATCCGACCGCGAGAGCGATGTCGGCGGCGCCGGCACGCACCGCGTTGACCGCGGAGACCAGCGCGCTTCCGCCGGTGGCGCAGCCGTTCTTCACATTCGTGAACGGGATTCCGGTGAATCCCAGTTCGGCGACCAGGGTGTCAGCAAGACCGGAGGCGTCACTGCCGCCGAACGCAACCTGCACATCCGGCCACGTGACGCCGGCATCGGCCAGTGCCGAGGAGATCGCGAAGACCGCCATCTGCCGACCACTGATGCCAGGCTGCCTGCCGAACTTCGACAGACCGGCACCGATGATGAACACATCGTCGGACATCACTGAACTCCCGTCTCAGGCGTGGTGGTGATTGCGAACCGCGGGACCGGCTCCGCGGCGACGAGCACCGCGCGAGCGCCTGCGAGTCCGTCCAGTGCGCCACTGTCGAGGACCGCGGTCACTTTGACGCCCTCGGGCAGTTCGACGTAGCCCATCGCATAGGGCTGGAAGCCGGATGACGGAGGAACATAAGGAGGGGACTTCGGTGCGAACCTCTGCACCGTGTACGCCCACACGGTGCCTTGCCGGCTCAGCTCGGTCGGGTCGGTCTCGGATCCGCACCTGCCACATCTGCTGCCGGCCGGGTAACCGACGGTGTCGCATTCTCGACACCGCGAACCGGTCAGCACGATCTTCTCGCTCATGTTCCTCCGTATCGCATTCGGATCAGGCTGCAATCGTGCTGATCAGCGACCGACCCACTTGGGTTCACGCTTGTTGAGGAACGCATCGACGCCTTCCTTGGCGTCCTCCGACTGCAGAGCGTTGCCCACTGCGAGGTGCTCCATGACCATCAGCGACTGGATGTCGGCGTCCAAACCGCGGTCGATGGTCATCTTGGTCAGCTTCATCGCGAACGGGCTCTTGTCGATGATCGGGGCGATGAAGTCAGTGACGAGCTGGTCGAGCTGCTCGGCGGGTGCCGACGCATTGATCAGATCCCACTGCGTGGCTTCCTTGCCGGACAGCAGCTTGCCGCTGAGCATGAGCTCCTTGGTCTTACGGATGCCGATCATGCGCGGCAGGCGGTAGATCGGGCCAGCGCCGCCGAACAGTGCGCGACGGATGTGGAAGTCGCCGATCTTCGCATCGTCTGCCGCCACCGCGAAGTCACAGGAGATCATGAGCTCGAAGCCGCCCGCAGTGACATAGTCCTCGAGGACCGCGACGGACGGAGTGTTCATCGAGTACAGGCGGTCACAGACCTTCGCCGAGATGACGGCGACGTCCATCGCTGCGGTGCTGCCGACATAGTCGCTCATCAACAGGTCGAGGTCGAAGCCCGAGCAGAACTGGTTGCCGCTGCCGCGCAGAACGAGCACGCGAAGCTCTGGGTCGTTGTCGACCTCGACGATGATCTCGTCGAGACGCTCCAGAAGCTCGATGGTCACCGCGTTCTTCTTGTGCGGGCGGTTGAGCCACACGCGAGCGATCGGGCCGTCTTTCTCCAGGATGATGTGGTCGGTGTCAACCATGGGGTTACCTCTTTCGGTTATTGAACTGGATTCACTTCAGTTTTAGCCGTGAATTGAACCGATGTCAACCACTGGACATAATGCAAGCCACAGAACTAAGTTCAATTCATGAGCGTAATGCAGAGATACTACTCAGCGGTCGACGACGGGCGACTCGACGAAGCGGTCGGCATGCTCGCCGAAGACGTCGAGTTCGCGATGATCCTGCCGACGGGGGAGAACCGCAACAGCGGTCGAGCGAATATGCACGCGTACCTCAGCGGTCGACCTCCCGTGGACCGTCGCCACGTCCCGGAACGCTGCGCGGTCGATCGCGACATCGAGTTCACACAAGGCCGCGTGACCGAAGGCGACGATGACGTCACCACTGGATACTTCGTCGGCGTCATGCACATCGCCGACGATGGACTCATCGACCGATACCAGGTGACGTTCAGTCCCGACTTCGCCGTTCACCCCGACCGAGAGGACTCATGATGACCGACCACCCCACCCCCACCCTGCTCGCCTGGTTCGGGATCATGGACTCCGACGACCCCGACCGGGTGCTAGGCATGATCACTGACGACTTCGTCATGTCTGTCCAGTTTTCGAAGGGCAGCGGCCAGTCAGCCGAGTTCGTTGGTGACCGGGACGGACTCGTCGCGTACCTCAAGCAACGTGAGAAGAGCACTCTCATCCATCACATCGACGTAGGCTCAAGCAACGACAGCCACGAGTTGGTTCTCGGACGGACTACCCGCGATAGCGAATTCGAGGCATCCTTCAACGCCACCGCGCAGATCAGTGGCGACGGAAGGGTTCGACGGCTGCTCATTTGCCGCACGCCGCAAGTCTCTTTCGCCTAGCACGTCCCCCGGCCCCGACCTGGCAATTCCAACGGGCCGATCGGACACCTCGCCTCCCCATAGACCATGCTGACCGATGACGCGTTCCACGAGTCAGGTCTCGTCACAGGCTTAGCGGCAATCGTCTGCGGTGCAGCAGTTTCCAATTTCGGTCATTCACCGATGGCATTCCCCGTGCGTGGAGACATGGAGCCGTACGCCCCTGAAATCAGTACGCTCACGGCTCCGTTTGGACTAATAGTCCCCGAAGGTCGATGAACGTACTGATTTCAGCGACACAGAAGGGCGTTATGCGCTGCGCGACGCCGTTACTCCGCGGATCATCGGATCGACTCGCTAGCGTGGAGCCATGACCGCGCCGAGCTCAGACGCCCGCTATTCACGCGACGAACTCGTCGCAGCCCTTGGCATCTCTCCGGAGTACGGCGAGAAGATCTGGACGGCATTCGGTTTCGGCCGCCAGCAGTCGGACGCGAAGATGTTCTCCGAGGCGGATGTCGAAGCCTTCCGGCTGTTTGCGCGTGGCGCGTCCGGAGTCGACGAAGGGGCGCAGGTAGCGACGGCCCGCACCATCGGGCAGTCGCTGGCCCGGCTCGCCGACTGGCAGGCCGACCAACTCATCGAGTTCGACGAGGATCCGGACGTCACCTGGTCGATCGACGATATGGCGAAGGCGCTCAGTCGGATTCAACGGCTGGTGTGGCGGCTCCACTTGGGCATCGCGCTGGAGGGCAGCCGAGTACAGGACTCCGACAACACCGGCTGGGACACCACGATCGGATTCGTCGACATCGTCGGCTACACGAATCTGTCGCGCCGAATCGACCACCACGAACTGAACGATCTGATCACCGCCTTCGAGGACCAGGTCTCCGCGATAGTGACCAAGTACGACGGCCACGTGATCAAAACACTCGGCGACGGAATCCTGTTCGCCAACCCCGATCCGATCCAGTCGGCTCTGACTGCGCTCGACATCGCGGACCTCAGTGAGCAGCCGCCCATTCCGCGTCTGCGGACCGGCCTCGCGCACGGCGAGGTCCTCGCCCGTCTCGGTGACGTGTTCGGCGAGCCGGTCAACATCGCGGCGCGACTCTGTGGTTCGGCACGGCCTGGACGGATCCTCGTCGACGACAACCTCTCCGCCGCTCTCGACGGCGACGAGAGATTCCGCGTTCGGCCCATCCCTACCTTGAGCGTGCGCGGCTACCGACGTCTGCGCGCGAGCGCTCTGTCCTGGCCAAAGAAGTAACTGGCAAGTCTTGCAGCACCGCGACGAATAACCTGTAACCGGCCCGTCCGAAGCTCGGGCGGCGGTACGTTCTCCTCGTGACAACCGCATTACTGTCTAAAGGCGCTAACCTCTCGCTCTCGTCCGACGGCGGAGCGATCACGGTGACGATCGAGGTGATCGCAGATGGCGACCTCACCACCGACGCCAGCGTCTTGTTGCTCGGATCCGACGGCCGAGTCCGGTCGAACGATGATCTGATCTTCTACAACCAGGCGACCAGTGCGGACGGCAGTGTCCAACTGCTCACCCGCGCGGACGAGACGCCGGGTGTCAGCCGCGACGCGATCCACATCGAACTCACTCGTCTGGCGGGAGACGTCGATCGAATCATCGTCGGCGCGAGCGTCGACCACCCCAGTCGAGTTCTCGGCGAAGCCGCAAGCGCGACGATGATCGTTACCGACGGTGCCACGACAGTCGCTCAGTTTCCGATCGATGGACTGACGACTGAACGTGCGCTCGTCTTCGGCGAGGTCTATCGCCGAAATGACGAGTGGAAGCTCCGGGCAGTAGGGCAGGGATACGCGGACGGTCTCGGTGCACTCGTCACAGAGTTCGGCATCGAAGTCGACCCACCCTCCGGGTCGGATCCGGACGGTGACGTCGACACAGAGCCGTACGCATCTGGGGCCGAGACGACTGCGCGAACCGATCAGCCCCTGGATGCGACCAGCACCGCCGACTTTCCCGCGGTCGACTCGCCGACGGCCGATTCCTCAGCAGCGCCGACCAATGTCCAGATCCGCCGTCAGCGGCGAGCCCCTCGCCTACCCGCAGACTGGGACGTTCGCACGAGCCCTTACCTGCGTACTGCGACGAACCGCCCTCCGTTCCACCGAGCCACCTTGTTCCCGGTGATCGCTTCCAAGGCGTCGATCAATCACGAGCAGCGGGCGACGTCGGTCATGCTGGCGACAATGGAGATCGTGAGGGAGTTCGGGCGTGCCGTCTTGAGTTCTATCGGCGCCCCGGCCGGAAGGATCGAGTCGTTCGTCGAAACTGCGTTCACCAGCAACGGAGCGGAGGTCCGGCCAGACGGTCTGATCCGCGTGACACGAGGATCGACAATATGGACCGCACTCGTGGAAGTGAAGATCGGCACTCGACGGCTCGAGACCGAGCAGATCAACTCGTACATGACCGTCGCTAAGGCGAAAGGGTTCGACGCAGTTATCACCATCAGCCCTGACCTTCTCCCCATCGCCGGAGACTGGGCTGTCGTCCCCGACCCGAAACTTCTGAAGTCCGTCTCGTTGCATCATCTTGCGTGGGAGGAGATCATCGCCGCGGCCGCGATCACCCTCGAGCACACCGGGATCGACAACGGCGAGCGCGCTCGCCTCCTGCACGAGTTTCTGACGTACGCCGTGCATCCGTCGAGCGGGATGCACGTATTCGACGACATGGGTCCGCATTGGGCCCGAGTCCGCGACTCGGTGAAGACGCGCACCGTCAGTACTCACGACTCGGCACCCGCTGAGGTGTGCCGGAATTTCGACCGCCTCGTCCGCCACATCGCTCTCCAACTGTCAGCGCTCCTCGGACAGCGTGTCCAAGCTGTTCCACCGACTGAGCACCGCGACGCTGTCAGCCGCGCTCGTCAGCTCGCTGATTCAGGACGACTGTTCGGAACGCTGCGCACTACGGGACTCGTTGGTCCCCTGGTCGTCGAGGCCGACCTCACACGGGACCGGGTGATCTGCTCGATCACCGTCACCGTGCCCAAAGCTGGGCGACCGCAGACTCATGTGAACTGGATACTCCGTCAGGTCGCCGCTGCCGGACCCAAGACTCGCGTGGTGTCACACCATGCGGGATGCCGTGAAGTGACCGCGGTCCTCCTCGGCGACGCGCAGGACGATCCGTCACTGCTCGTACCCGGCGACGGTCGAGGGATTCGTGAATTCACGGTCTCCGTCGACCGCTCGACCGGGACCAAACGCGCCGGGTCGTCGGGCGGTTTCGCTGCGACGATCACTCATCTCGTCACCGAGTTCTACGACACCATTGCTAGCGAACTGAAGGCGCCGCCTCGGCCGTAGCCGCTCACACGCACTGAAGGCGGCGACGCACGTAAACGAACCGATCGGCGGCGTCACGCAGTGTGCGAGAGCGCCTCGAGCGGGTCCGCGTAGATGGCGTCGAGTGCGACGGCCCCCGCGGCCTTCTGCTGGACGGTGATCGCCGACCGCGCCACCCGCACATCGCGCTGGGTGGCGACGGACGTCGCGCGCAACGCCTTGCTCACCGACGGGAGCGCCTCGGGGTAGTCGGTGAAAGCCTGCCCACCGAGGATCACGTGGTCCGGATTGAAGATGTCCGAGATCAGTGCGACGGTGCGTCCGAGGACTTCAGCGCGCTCGACCAAGATGTCGTGCGCGACAGTGTCTCCGGTGCGGGCAGCGGCTCTCAGTTCGTCGATCGACGAGACGTCCAGACCTGCGGCGGCAGCGGCTTCGAGGACGCCTGAGTCGCTGACGGTCTCTTCGAGTCGGCCGGTGCCCTCTGGGTCGAGGAGTCGGGTTGCGCCGGTCGGGAAGTGGCCGATCGTCGGCGGACCCGCGGCGGGCGTGTGCACCGTGCCGTCCACACTGAAGGCTATGCCTGCCGTCTCACGCGCATAGAAGTACAGGAAGTTCTGGCTCTGATCGGCCGGGCTGTTGACGACGAGCTCCGCGGCAGCCATCGCTTCGACGTGCGATGCGACCGACACCGGCAGCCCGACGGTCTCGGCGATGATCCGACCAACCGGAACGCCGCGCCAGCCGAGTCGCGGATGATCGACCTCCCCGCCGTCGACGACGCGGCCGCCGATCGCGACGCCCGCCCACAGCAGACGCTTGCCGACCCAGCGGTCGGCGAACCGACGTGCACTCGCACCGATGGAGGCGACGACCTCGTCGGGCGTTCCCTCCTGCGGAGTCGGGATCGCGATGGCTCCGACGACACGGTGCATGAGGTCGTGGGTGGTGATCGACGTCGACCGGAAGCCGATGTGGATGCCGACGGTCAGGAATCCGGTGCTGTTGATCTCGAACGGGACGCGCGGTCGACCGACCGCGCCCGGAGGTGTCAGATCGGCGCGCTCACGGATCACGCCGACCTTGAGCAGCGCGCTGACCTGGCGGTTGACAGTCGAAATCGAGAGACCGGTGGCTGCTGCGGCATCGTCACGAAACACCGGTCCAGAGACGCGAGCGGTGCGCAGGACAAGAGCTGCGGCCTTCGTGGAGAGTTGGAGTCCGGCGGTCGCGATGTGCGGTGCGGGCGTCGCGGGCACGGTGCGCGCCGCATGGCGGGAGCGAGGTGCTTGGCGAACTGGAACCGGAACCTCGACGGTAGACGCGGGGATCGGGCGAGACAGTGTGGAAGTCATTTTTCGTGCGGGTCCTTGTGCTGGACGCTCGGCGGGGGCGAAAATCCCGTTCGTAGCGTGCGGAATGCCCGCGCAGACGGCGGGCGGGAAGATTGGGCTGAATCAGCGCATTCGACGGCAACACAGGACCCGAGCCAGCGGCAGACGGCATCCCAGAGCGGTGGTCATGTAGGTGACCTCCGGGATGGCGTACGGCTGGCGAGTCATAACGCCGAAGCTAGCAAGGACCCGCACCGAATGGCAAATGACGTGCGACGACTAGCCTGAAGAAGTGACCACCGACACCACAATCCCCCGCCCGTCCGGCCCCGCACAGAGGTCGTGAGATGGGTGCCCTCTATCTGGTGAGGCATGGCCAGGCCCCCGCCCATGCGTACGGAGTCGGCACGGCCGCCGCGGATGCACCCGGGCTCACTGACCTCGGATTCGTGCAGGCTCGCCTCACCGGTGACGTACTCGCCGGACTGGTACCCGGATTCGACGCAGCGATCTCCGGCGACCTTCCGCGCCAGGCTGCGACTCTTCAGAGCGTGCTCGAAGCATTCGACTCTCCGCCGGAGACGACCGTCGATCCGGCGTGGAACGAGTACTCCCTTCCCCCGTCGGTGACCTCTGTCGACTCTTCCCTCTACGACGACCGAGCCCGCTACCAGCAGGCCCTCGACGTCGCTCTGACCGGGTGGATCGACGGCGACACCGCCGACGAGAGTGAGAGTTACACCGAGTTCGCCACGCGCACAAGGGAAGCCACGGACCGTGCGGCATCGCTCGCGGGCAGCGGGAAGAACGTCGTCGCCGTCTCGTCGGCGGGCACGATCACACAACTCCTCGCCCAGCTGTGGGGTGTGCCGGGTGCGCAGTGGCCCACCCTGCACCGCACATTCGTGAACGCGTCGATCACCAAACTCATCGTCGGCCGCCGAGGTCTGCAAGTCGTGTCGTTCAACGAGCACGCACACCTCGCGGGGCGGGACTCCGGATTGATGACGTACCGATGACGCTGACCGTCGTCGACATCGACACCGTGAACGCGCCTCCGGACACCGTCGGAGAGTTCGGAGGCGTCGTCGTCGGAGTGACCGATTCCGGTGCGGCGTCTGCCGGTTCGGTGGCGCAGGCCTGGCTCGATCATGCGTCCTTCACCATCACGTCGGGGCAGGCGACCGATCGACGGATCGTCCACGTCGAATCGATCGACGACACGATCGCCACACTCGACGACCGACACTCGCAGTATCCGGTCGCCGCGACCGTGTGCGACGACGTCCTACGCGCACAGCCCGCCCGCGTACCCACTGCCAGCGATACCCGGCGGGGACTGACCATCGAGTCCCTCGCGTACTCCACATTGCAGGGTGGTCGTGAGTTCGCCGGATGGCTGCACGATCAGGGGCCACGCGTACGCCACGAGCAGGACGATCCCGTCGTTTTGCACCGGGACGGTCCCGAACTGGAGATCCGATTCAATCGACCCGACCGCCACAACGCGTTCAGCAACGCGCTGCGCGCCGGGTTGATCGACGGACTGCGGGTGGCACTCGCCGACGACACGGTCGGCGCGGTCACGTTCACCGGCAACGGCCCGTCGTTCTGCAGCGGCGGTGACCTCCGCGAATTCGGTCTGCTGACCGACCCCGCCGACGCTCACCTGGCCAGGACTCGGTACAGCCCGGCGATCCTCCTCGCCGCACTCGCTGACCGCCTCGGACCGGCGCTGCACGCCCGCGTCCACGGCGCGGTCCTCGGCAGCGGTCTCGAGATGGCCTCGTTCTGCGGAACCGTGACGGCCGAACCAGGAGCGGTCTTCGGCCTCCCCGAGCTCCGACTCGGTTTGCTCCCGGGTGCTGGTGGAACCGTCAGCGTCCCGCGGCGCATCGGCCGGTGGCGGACCGCGTACCTCGTCCTTTCCGGTGCACAGATCGACGTCCACACCGCTGCCGACTGGGAGCTAATCGACGGAATCGAGTCGCGTGCCGACTGACGAGACCACGACGATGCGCGAGCGGTGGGCCGCCGGCGGAATGGCGCGACTGACTTGCACGGCCGGCGGCACACCAGACTTCTCCCGGGCGGCCGTCCTCACCGAGGCCGACCGGCTCGCCCGGCCTCTCGGCCAGGACGCGAACACATTGCTGACGGGACGGTCCGGCATGACCGGTCGTCGCGGGCACGGTCGCGTATCGGTCGGCGGATCCACTCGCCTGCTGCAAGCGTCCGACGGCTGGATCGGCGTGACGTTGTCCCGTTCCACCGACCTCGATTCACTGCCCGCGCTTCTGGAGACGTCTGAGTCGATCACCGAACCGTGGCGCACACTCGCTGACGCCGTACGCCTGCGCACCGCGAGCGAGATCGTCGAGCGCGCACAGCTTCTGGGCATCCCCGCCGCCGAACTCGGAGCCGTGGCGGCAGCTCCGCCGAGGTCTGCACGACGGTGGCCGCGTAGGCAGCAGCCGATAGATTCGAACCTCCTCGTCGTCGACCTGTCCTCGATGTGGGCAGGTCCGCTGTGCGGCCAGATCCTCGCCGGACTCGGGGCGACCGTCGTCAAAGTGGAGAGCCCGTTGCGGCCAGACGGCACTCGAGCAGGCGACCCGGACTTCTTCCGCTGGATGAACGGACTCAAACTTCCCTACTCTGCCGATCTGTACGCCGACGGCGCACGGCTCGGACGTCTCCTGGACGTGGCAGATGTCGTCATCGAGGCCTCCCGACCGCGGGCTCTGGTGCAGGCCGGCCTGGACGCACACTCGCGCACCGACCGACCGGGACGCGTGTGGGTTCGGATCACCGGGTACGGACCGAGCCATCCGATGCGCGTCGCGTTCGGCGACGACGCCGCCGTGGCAGGTGCGCTCGTCGGACAGTCGCCGGACGGGCCGATCTTCTGCGGCGACGCGATCGCCGACCCGCTGACCGGCATCACCGCCGCCCATCAGGTCGTCGAATCGTTGAACCGAGGCGGCGGCGAAACCATCGACGTCGCCATGGCCGACGTGGCAGCCACGTTCGCGGCGCTGCCGGCAGTCACCGCCCCGCCGCGGCCCGTCGAACTCGGCGAGCCGTGCCCACCGGATCTCGATGCGCCGCAACCGCTGCGGGACGCCGAGTGGGTGGATCGTCTGGTCGCGGCAAGGTCGGAACCCACATGCTGATCCGACAGGTGCGGCTCCGCTCCGGCGAGCGCGTGGACGTCCGAGTGCGGGGTGGTCTCGTCGCGGGCATCCACGCCGATCTTCGCGCCGAGGTCGACGAGGACGTCATCGACGCAAGCGGGCATACGGTCATCCCCGGATTGCACGACCACCACATTCATCTTGCTGCGTCGGCCGCCGCCGAGCGGTCCACGCGCGTCGGACCTGCCGAGGTCACCGGTGCCGACCAGTTCGCGGACACGATGTCGACAGCGCGGACGTCCGACGACGGCTGGGTCCGTGCGGTCGGCTATCACGAATCCGTCGCAGGACCGCTGGACCGCGACATCCTCGACCGGATCGAGCCGATCCGACCGGTTCGCGTCCAACATCGGACCGGCGCGATGTGGTTCATGAACTCGGCGGGCCTCCGGCAGGTGGGCATGCCCGAGCACCCGTCGGGTCGGCTCTTCCGCTCCGATCACGCCGTCTCGTCTCGGCTCACCGGATTCGACGAGCTCCGCGACGTCAGTGACCGGCTGTGCGGCTACGGCGTCACGGGCGTCACCGAGGCCACCCCGGATCTCACCGACTCGGGTCTACGAGTTCTGGACGACGCCGTCGGACGCGGCGACATCCGTCAGCACGTCCATGTACTCGGCGATCCGGGGAGCACGGGCTACCGCAACCTGTCGTTCGGTCCGGTCAAACGGATCATCGACGACGACGTCGACTTCGTCGAGTTTCAGGAGTGGGTCGCGCAGACCCATCGGCAGGGTCTGCCGGTCGCCGTTCACTGCGTGACCGCATTCCAGTTGATCGTCACGGTCACGGTCCTTCAGACGGTCGGGACTGTGCCCGGCGACCGCGTCGAGCATGCTGCGGTGGTCCCCGACGAACTCATGTCCTCGCTCGCCGATCTCGGTGTCGTCGTCGTGACGCAGCCGATCTTCATCGCCGAACGGGGCGACGAATATCTCGCCGACGTGTCTGCCCGGGAGCAGCCACACCTGTGGCGTCTCGCAGCTTTCAAAACCGCAGGCGTCGACGTCGCCTGCAGCACAGACGCTCCGTTCGGCGGACTCGATCCGTGGGCATGCATGCGAGCGGCAAGAGACCGCCGGACCCCGTCGTCCGGCGTGCTGAACCGTGACGAAGCCGTCGACGGCGCCAGCGCGCTGACCATGTTCCTCGGCGCACCGGACGCACCGGCGCGACCGCGCACGGTGTCAGTCGGGGCGCCCGCGGATCTCTGCCTGGTAGCCGGTACGCCCGAGGAACTCCACCGCGACCTGACGGCCGACCGCGTCAGCTACACCATCTTCGGCGGCGTCGTGCAGCCTTCCCCGACCTGCCTCACGCGCGATGCATGTTGGTTCCCGGCCGGGTGACGATCGCCTGCGGGAGAACGGCCCACCGTGACAATCCGGTCACGCTGTACGCCAAGTGCGCGATGTCGTCGCCGGTGATCATCTCGTCGGCCGGGATCGCGTCCTCGCCCTTGGTCCATTCGGACATGTCGGTGTCGACGTAGCCCGGGCAGATCGACGTCGCGGACACGCCGTGCACGGACTGCTCGAGATTGAATGTCTCGCACATCGAGATGAGCGCGGCTTTCGTCGAGCCGTACGCGAACAGATCGGGTTCCGGGTAGACGCCGGTGATCGACGAGATCGCCAGGACCTTGGCGCCGACGGTCTTGCTCACGGTGAGCTTCATGCTCTCGAGCAGGGCTTGCGTGAGCTGGAACGGCGCCCGCACGTTGACCTGGTAGAGCTTGTCGAGTCGACGTGCGGGGAAGTCGGCGAAGGCCCCCATACTGCCCATGCCCGCGTTGAGGATGAGGGCGTCGGTGCGGCCGTACTCCTCGAGGTGACGCACGGCGAGCGCGGCGACCGCCTCCTCGTCGGACATGTCGGCAGGCACTGCGAGGACGCGTCCACCATGTGCTCGAAGTGCTTGCGCGCGTTCTTCGAGGGCGTCGACGCCCCGGGCGCTGATCGTCAGATCCCAGCCTTCGCTGGCGAACCGTGCGGCCACCGCTGCGCCGATACCACGGGACGCTCCGGTCACCAGGGCCACTCTGCGTTCGGTCACGATACTGCCTCCAGTCCTCGGGAGATGAATGTTGCGGTGGCCTCGCCCGCGAGTTCGGCTCCGCTGCCACCGGATTCGCCGCCTTCACGCGCGCGGTGGCTGATGCCTGCGGCGATGACACCGAGTTTGAGGTTGGCCAGGCCCAGGTAGAAGTCCCAGTCGCCGAGGTCTGTCCCGGACGCTTCGGCGTAGCGCTGTGCGAGTTCGTCAGCGCTGGGATACCGGTCGCTGGTCCATGCGGCGTCGAAGCCGAGGACTGTGGAGAACACCGGTTCGCGGTACACGCACATGAGCGCGATGTCGGTGATCGGATCGCCGAGTGCAGACAGTTCCCAGTCGACGACAGCGGCCACCGAGCCGGGGTCATCGGGTTTCAGGATCGCGTTGTCGATACGAAGGTCACCGTGCACGATCGCGGCGCCCGCGGCCTCGGGCACGCGGTCGGTCAGGATGCCGACGAGTTTGTCGAGATCGGGCAGCTCGCGGTCCTTCACGATGCCCCACTGCCGTGCCCACAGCCGTACTTGGCGAGCAGCGAAACCGTCCGGACGACCGAAGTCGCCGAGGCCGACTGCTCGATAGTCGACCGCGTGCAGATCAGCGAGGGCCTGGACCAGCGCATGCGCGCCGGACGTCACCTGCTCGTCGGTGAGCGCCGCGAGATCGTCGACCGACCGGACGACGGGGCCATCGACGAAGTCGACGACCGTACACGGCGCGCCGATCACGTCGCCCGACCGGTCGATGGCGACCGTTCCCGCGACCGGTACTGCCGTGCCGGCGAGGGCGGATGTGACCGCCCATTCGCGCTCCATGTCGTGCGCCGACGGCGTGAGTCCGCCCATCGGCGGACGGCGCGCCACCCAGTGGTGGGCGTCGTCGCGGACGTCGAACGTCAGGTTGGATCGGCCGCCGCTGATCAGTTCGATCCGCAAGTCTCCGACGACGTCGACGTCGTTCTGGGACAAGAGTTCTCGCAGGGCGTCGGCGGTGAGGCCGGGATGCTCGGTCACGGGGTGGTTCCCTTCTTCGCTCACCGGGTCACTCGGCGGTACGGAGTTTGCGGGCGCGACCGACGGCACGCTTCGCGATGGCCCAGCGGTGGACTTCGGACGGTCCGTCGTAGATCCGGAACGGACGCAGTTCGTTGGCCAGACGGGACAGCGGGAGGTCTTCGGAGACGCCGAGGCCGCCGCACATCTGCATGCTGCGGTCGACGACTCGTGAGAACGCTTCGGCGCCGAATGTCTTGGCGATGGACGTCGCGTCGGACGCGTGTCCGCCTTCGTCGAGTTCCCAGCACGCCCGGACCAGGAGTGCGCGGGCCGCGGCGAGGTCGATCTCGTTGTCGGCGACCTGCTGCTGGATCATGCCGAGGTCGCCGAGACGGCCGCCGAATCCCTGCCGCCGGTCGACGTAGTCGAGGGCGACCTTGTGGGCTCGGACGGCGGATCCCATCCAGCGCATGACGTGCGTCATGCGGGCCGGGCCGAGTCGGACCTGCGCGTAGCGGTACCCCTCGTCGACGGCGCCGAGAACGTCCTCCTCCGGCACGAAGAGGTCGGTGAACGTGACCTCGCAGTGGCCGCCGATCATCGACTTGTCGGTGGTGTGGATGTGCCGGTCGACGCTGATTCCGTCCCGGTCCTGGGGTGCAAGGAACATGGTGGCTCCGCCGCGGTCGCCCGCCTCACCGGCGGTGCGCGCCATGATGATGTAGAACCCCGCGCCGTCGGCGCCTGTGATGAATCGCTTCTGGCCGTTGATCTTCCAGCCGCCGTCGACGCGGACCGCCGTCGTGTTGAGGGCATTCGGATCGGCGCCCGCGCCAGGTGAGGGCTCGGTCATCGCGAACGCGCTGCGGACCTCGCCGGTCGCCAGCGGCTCGAGGTAGAGCTGGCGCTGACGATCGTCGGCGATGTGGGCGAGCATGTGCACGTTGCCCTCGTCCGGAGCTCCGATGTGCAGGGCGACGGGACCGAACGTCGACGCGCCTGCGGCTTCGAACACCGGTGCACGCTCGGACATGTTCAGTCCGAGGCCGCCGAACTCGACGGGCGCGTGCGGCGCGAAGACGCCTGCGGCCTTGGCCTTGGCATTGAGTTCTCGGCGCATGTCGTCGCCGCCCGCCGCCGTGATGTCACCGCGGAACTCGTTCTCCACGGGCAGCACGTGCTCGGCGATGAACGCCTCGGTCTTGGCGACCAGCTCGACGACTTCGGCTCGATACGCAAGGTCGATCGACATCTACAGCTCTCCCAACTCCCGACCGAGTGATCGCTCGGTTCACGGTAGAGCCTCCCACGCCCCTTGCGACACGTCAAGACACCGGCCGCATCGGCGTGGACTCAATCCGAGACGTGTCCGACGATAGCCCGTGCATACTCGAGGTTCCGATCGATGAGCTCGTCCGGGCCGAGTTCGCCGCCCGCCCGATACCAGGTCGACAGCCCGACGCACATCGTCGCGACGGCTCGCGCCGCGCCCTTCGGGTCGACCGTCCGAAACACACCGGACGCGACGCCCGCCACCACGATCTCGTCGACCATCCGCTGCTGACGCACCCTGTGGCCGATGTAGCGGGGCCGATAATCGTCGTCCAGACTGCGCATCTCGGTGGATCCGACGAACGCCTGCTCGCGGCGGTACATGTGGAAGCGGAGCAGCGACTCGACCACCGCGTCGAACTGGGCGAGCGGATCGTCACCTGCTTCGGCGATCGCCTGCTCGGAACGCCGAAGGAGGTCGGCCATCGTCAACTCGAGCAGCCCCTGCAACAACGACTGCTTGGACGGATAGTGGTGGTACAGCCCGGGAACGGACAACCCTGCGCGAGCAGCGATCTCACGCACCGAGGTTCCGTGGTAACCGTGCTGGACGAACACCTCGAGCGCCGCGCGCAACGGCGCAGGCAGATCGACAGCCCCGTAGTCGCGCCACGATCCGGGCGCTTCGATGCCGCCGGTCACCGGTCGCCCGCCGCATGTGATCGAGGCTCCGGCCACAGCATGTGCGCACACAGATCGACGAGCCGCTCCTTGTCCATCGCGAACCGACCCTCGGTCCAGGATGCGAGCACCCGGCCGAATCCGCCGACCTGAAAATGCGACGCCGCCATCAACTCCTCCTCATCCCGAACTCTCGAGCCCTGCCCTTTCGAGACCTGCTGTACCGATCGCGAGGTGAGCTCCGCGAACAGGTCGACAGACTGGGCACGCCGCTCCGTCAGCACCGGACTCCCCAATGCGTCAGAGAAGATCAGCCGACCTTTGCGGCGATCTTCATCGATGACACCGACTATCGCACGCACCGCAGCCGTCACTTTGTTCCGCGGGTCAGTTCCCGCCTCGAACGCGAGTCGCGCACTCTCCGCGATTTCGGTGATCACGCCATCGTAGGTGGCAGCGACCAATGCATCGGCGTTGTCGAAACTCTCATAGAAGTAGCGAGGAGTCAGTCCGGCGTGCGCACAGATCCCGCGGACGGTCACCTGCCCTGCTTCGGGCGCGCTGAGAAGATCGAGCGTGGCGTCCAAGAGCGCCGCGCGACGCCGCGCGACTCGCGCATCGCCGGCTTCCCCTCCGTATGACCGCAGTTCTCCTGCGCCCTGACTCGCCTCACTCACGATGTCCATACTGACACTCCCTTGCTCAACACAGGCATTCCCCGGCTTGACACCGGGCATCGGCACGCGTTCAATCAGTAATTGAAAACGTTTGTTATCAGTTTAGGGAGCGACATGACCGCCGAACCCATCGAGGAGTTCGCGACCGAGACCGTGCCGGCGCGCACGCGCGTAGAACTCGACGAACAGCAGATCAGCGATATGGGCCTCCTCGGGCCCGCTCTCCTGTCCGGCCCGGCCAACGTCATTATGCAGTTGAGCCACCCGGCAGTCGGGTACGGCGTCTACGAGAGCAAGGTCGACTCGGGCAATCTGTACAAACATCCGGTCAAGCGCACTCGGACCACTCTGACGTACCTGGCGGTCGCCGCGACCGGCGGAGGCGAACTCCGCCGCAAGTACCGGCAGGCCGTCAATCGTTCACATGCGCAGGTCCGGTCCGTCGAATCGAGCCCGGTCAAGTACAACGCCTTCGACCCGAGCCTGCAGTTGTGGGTCGCCGCCTGCCTCTACCGCGGATGGGAGGACTGCGTCCGACTCTTCGGCGACGAAGCCGACCTCAGCGAAGAGGCCTACCGTCAGGGCGCCGTCATGGGCACCACGTTGCAGATGCCCCCGGAGATGTGGCCTGCGACCCGCGCCGACTTCGAGGACTACTGGAACTCGGTGCTCGACGACATGGTCATCGACGACGTGATCGGCAGCTACCTGAAGTCGTTGGTCCGCCTCGAGTTCGCGCCCAGCCCTCTTCGTGTGCTCGCCGGTCGGTTCTCGGAGATCATGACGATCGGCTTCCTGCCGCCGGAGTTCCGCGACAAGATCGGGTTCACGCAGTCCAAACGGGAGAAGTTTCTCTTCGACGTCAACACCCGGGCCCTGCGCACCGTCGTCCAGACGCTTCCGCAATCGTGGCGCCAGTTCCCGTTCAACGTCCTTCTCGCCGACCTCAAATGGCGGATGCGCACTAACCGTCCGCTGATCTGACTTCTGCTCGAGCGCCCTCCGCCGGTCGAACGCCCTCCGCTGGTCGAGCCCCCTCCGTCGGTTGAGCCCTCTCCGCCGGTCGAGCGGAGTCGAGACCAACAACAGCGCACACGATCTCGACGTTCCTCCGCCGGTCGAGCGGAGTCGAGACCCACAACAGCGCACACGATCTCGACTCCGCTCGATCAACGAGGCAGCGGCCACGCCAATAGATGCGGCGACACTTCGCCGCCCCTCCGCCGGTCGAACGAAGTCGAGACCTCGACCAGCACAACCGATCCCGACGCCGCTCGATCAACAGGGCAGCAGCCACGCCTATAGATGCGGCGACACTCCCGCCACGAACGCCCACTCCCGCGCGGTCGAGCGAAGTCGAGACCCACAACAGCACAAGCGATCCCGACTCCGCTCGATCAACGAGGCAGCGGCCACGCCTATAGATGCGGCGACACTTCGCCGCCCCTCCGCCAGTCGAGCGAAGTCGAGACCCACAACAGCACAAGCGATCCCGACTCCGCTCGATCAACGAGGCAGCGGCCACGCCTATAGGTGCGGCGACGCTCCCGCCACGAACGCACCCCACTCCCGCCGGTCGAGCGAAGTCGAGACCCACAACAGCGCACGCGATCTCGACTCCGCTCGATCAACGGGACGAAGACTCCGCTCGATCAGCAGGGCGGGGAGGCAGCCGTCGAGGCTTACAGACGCTTGAGCGCCGAACGGTCGAGCGTCCGGACGTCGGTGTGGCCGGAGAGGCCGAGGGTGAGGTCAAGTTCGGCGACGATGTTCGCGACCGCGTCACGCGCGCCCTGCGCACCGGCGAGGGCGAGCCCGTACATGTGCGGGCGACCGATACAGACGGCGTCGGCACCGAGCGCGAGCGCTTTGAACACGTCCGAACCGGTGTAGAAGCCGGAGTCGGCGAGCACCTTGATCCGTCCGTCGACGGCATCGGCGACGTCGACGAGGGCATCAGTCGAGGAGATCGACCCGTCCACCTGGCGGCCGCCGTGATTGGAGACGATGATGCCGTCGACGCCGACGTCGACGGCCTGCCGGGCGTCGTCGGGATGCAGGACGCCCTTGAGGACGATCGGCAGCTTTGTCAGGTCACGGAGCGACGCGATGTCGTCCCAGTTCAACGACGGCCGCGAGTAGATGTCGAGGAAGGTCTCGACCGCCGCGCGCGGCTCTGGAGCGGTGAGATTCCGGCGGAGGTCGCCTGGCACGTTCTTCGCGATCGACAGGAGAGTCTTGATCGCACCCACACTGATCTCGGGTTTCTCCCCGACCGTGCCTTTGAGTCGTTCGGCGACGATCTCCCAGAACGTCGGATCGGACGTGTACTGGTCGATCCCTTCGGCTCGCGCGAACGGCAGTGACCCCAGATTGAGATCCTGCGGCCGCCACCCGAGCATCGTCGTGTCGAGGGTGACCGCGATGGCCGCGGCGCCAGCCCTCTCGGCGCGACTCACCAGGCTTCTGACGAGCCGGTCGTCGGTGGACCAGTAGAGCTGGAACCAGCGCGGCGCACCCGGTCGCACGGACTCCATCTCGGCCGCGACCTCCTCCATCGGGGCACAGCCCTGATTGGAGAAGATGTACGGGAGCCCGAGTTCGGCCGCCGCGTGGCCGATGTGGACGTCGGCCCGATCATGGGCGAGTGCGCCCGCTCCGACGGGCGAGAACAGGATGGGCGCGGGCAGTTCCTGACCGAACAGTTCGATCCCGAGGTCTCGCTCGCTCGTATCGCGAAGCATTCTCGGCACGATCGCCCACCGGTCGAGGGCGTCGCGGTTGGCGGTCATCGTCCGGCCTTCGCCCGCTCCCCCGGCGATGTATGCCCAGCCGCGCGCGCTCATCTTCGCTCGGGCGCGGCGCTCCAGTGTCGCGAAATCGGTCGGCACCGACGGCGTGCGTCCGTGAATGCCTGCACGGTAGATCTCGTTCTGTCGCGCACGCCCGTAGTTCTCAGCCATGGCGTCCATTGTCGCCTACCGCGGCGCGATCTGAACCGCGGTCGAGCGCGCGCCTACTCGCGAGTCAGAAAGAAGTAGAAGTGGTGGTCGCGTACCAACGAGGTGCTGCCGTTCATGACGCCCATCAACGTGGCGTCGTCGACACGCTTGAAGTGATCGATCACCGGTTGTCCGTCGTACACCATCGATGCCGTGAGCTCACCGCGGAACTCCACCATCCACAGGCTGGCGGCACCCTTGCCCACGTCGAGGTTCGAGTACAGTTCGCCGTCCGCGTCACGACAGACCATGGGTGCCACGTCGTACCGTCCGCGCAGCCACTTTCCGTGCCACCCGACTTTCGCCAACTGACCGTCCAACGCATGACCGGAGGGCAGCTCGCCCCCACGCCAGTCGCCGATCACTTCGTCGATGCCGACCGGCGACAGCGCTGCCCAGATCACGTCGAGGTCGCCGGGCGCACTGATCTCCTGCGACTGGACCAGGCACCGGAACTCCGCGACGGCCTGCTGCTCCGTAAGTTGACTCATGATCGAAGAGCTTACGATCCCGCGCCCATGTACGGCAATCTGACTGCGATCGTTATCAGTTATCCGGCAGCGCGATCCTTGACGGACGCCTGAAGCGCGGCGAGAAGATCGGACACCTCGTCGTCGCCGTCGTCGGACTTCGTCGGCTCCGGTTCGGTGAACGCCTCGCCGCCCTCAGCCTTCGCCTCGATCAGCTTGCTCAACTCCATTTGGTAGGTGTCCTCGAACTGAGACGGCTCGAAGTCGGACGCCATGGTCTCGATGAGCGATGCCGCCATGTCGAGTTCCTTGTCGCGAATCTCGACATCGGCGGACAGGAAGTCGAAATCGGGGACTCGGACCTCGTCCGGCCACAGCAGCGTCTGCAGGGTCATCACGCCATCGATCACGCGAAGCGCAGCGAGCCGAGTCCGGTTACGCAGAGTGAAGTTGGCGATCGCGAGACGTTCCGTCTGCTCCAAGGCTTTGGTAAGCAGCACATAGGCTTTCGGCGACTTCGACGACGGCTCCAGATAGTAGGGCTTGTCGAAGTAGATGGGATCGACCTGGTCGATCGGGACGAACTCGAGGATCGAGATCTCCGGGCTCCTCGAGACCGGCAGTTCGGCGAGGTCGTCCTTCGTCAAGATCACCGGTTCGCCGGATTCGGACTCATAGGCGTTGGCGATGCTCGAGTACTCGACCTCCGTGTCCGTGCCCTCGCGCACGCGCCGGTACCGGATCCGTGTGCCGTCCTTCGAGTCGACCTGGTGCGAGCTCCGGTCGTGGCTCTCGGTCGCCGAGTACACCTTGACCGGCACGTTCACCAGGCCAAAGCTCAGATCACCCTTCCAGATGGCTCGCATGGCACGATTGTGCCACGCATCGCACCCTTCGAGCGGCCCGAACGACTCCGGGGAATGGGGCAGAATCGATCCCATGCCCGGGTCCAAGCTGGAGGTCGACGGCCGTTTCCTCACCGTGACGAACCTCGACAAGGTGATGTACCCCGGCGACGGCACCCGTAAGTTCGACGTCCTCCAGTACGTGATCGCAGTGGCGGACGTGATGCTGCCGCACATCGCATCACGGCCGATCACACGCAAACGCTGGCCGCACGGCACCGGGTCGGACCCGTTCTTCGAGAAGGCGCTCCCGCCCGGGACACCGGACTGGTTGGCTCGCTTCACGATCGCCCACGCCGAAGGGAAGACGGTGTATCCCGTCGCGCGGTCGGCGGCCGACTTGGTGTGGCTGGCGCAGATGGCAGCACTGGAACTCCATGTGCCGCAGTGGCGTATCGACTTGTCGGGCATCGGATCGGCGGGCGACGAATCGCGGCGCACCGACCGTCTCGTCCTCGACCTGGATCCCGGCCCGGACGTCCCTCTGCAGCGGTGCGCGGACGTCGCGCTCGCCATCCGTGACGTCCTCGCCGACGCAGGTCTCGACTCGTACCCGGTGACGAGCGGCGGCAAAGGGATCCACGTCTACGCGCGCTTCCCGTCTCCGGTGAAGTCGGAGTCGGCGCGGGCGGTCGCGAAACAGATCGCCGACTCGCTCGCGGCTGCGCACCCGAAGGACGTGACGGCGTCGATGGCGAAGTCCGCACGGACGTCGAAGGTGTTCCTGGACTGGAGCCAGAACACGGCGGCGAAGACGACCCTCGCCCCGTACTCGCTGCGCGGCAGCGAACACCCGTGGGTCGCGGCGCCGAGGACCTGGGACGAGCTCGCCGATCCGGCGATCGCCCAACTCGATTACCGCGACGTCCTCGACCGGTTCCGCGAGTCCGGAGATCTCCTCGCCGACCTCGACCCGGTCGTGGAGACCGTCGCCGACCGGACCGTCGATCTCGGCGAGTACCGCAAAGCGCGGGCGTCCCGGAAGAAGGCCGATCCAGGGCCCACCCGGATCACCGGGACCGTCTCGGGCACCAGGCCGATGCTCGCCGCCGACGAACCGATCGACGGGCTCACCGACAACGCGTGGGCATTCGAGGGCAAGTGGGACGGGTACCGGATTCTCCTGCGCCACGACGACGGCGATATCCGATGCTGGTCGCGGTCCGGTGTCGACATGACCGCGGACTTCCCGGAGCTGCTCGAACTCGGCGCCGTGCTCCGCGGATTCGACGTCGTCCTGGACGGCGAGATGGTCGCGTTCGACGCAGCAGGTCGCACCGACTTCGGACTTCTCGCGTCACGGAATCATCGCGACGCCGAGTACACGTTGCGCTATCGCGTCTTCGACGTGGTCGAACTGAACGGCACCGACCTCACCTCGACGCCGTGGGACAGACGACGGCAGATCCTCGACGAACTAGCCCCGGTCATCGAATCGGCGTCGATCGCCGACGTCCCACCCCTGCTTCCCGGGCCGGGAGCCGACGCCGCCGAACACGCCCGGTCCAACGGGTGGGAGGGAATCGTGGCCAAGCGCCGCGCGTCCACGTACCAGTCCGGTCGCCGCAGCTCGGACTGGCGCAAACACAAGAACTGGAACGACATCGAAGTGGTGATCGGCGGCTACCGGCCGGGGCGGGGCGGCCGATCGGGCTCGATCGGCTCGCTGTTGGTCGGCTTGCCCGCCGAGACCGGCCTGCGCTACGTCGGACGAGTCGGCACCGGGTTCACCGATGCCGACCTCGACGCCCTCCTCGATGAGTTGAAACCGTTGACGATCGGACGCAGCCCGTTCATCGGCACCCTCGACAAACCGGTCGCCTCGAGCGCGACATGGGTGCTGCCGAAGCTCGTCGCCGACGTCCGCTTCATGGACTGGACCTCCACCGGGCATCTGCGTCACCCCAGTTGGCGGGGCATCCGGCGGGACAAGCTGCCCGGCGACCTGTAGATCGCAGGATTGGCTCGACCTGCCGGGTTCGGACCAGCAGCCGTCATGTCAACTGATCCCGATGACCCGATCGTTCGACGCCGCCGGCCGGGAGACTCAGCTCAGGTGGTGGACCTCCTGCAGTCCGTACACCGGAGTGTCCAAGCCTTCGAAACGCGCCTTCAGCTGCAACGCGAGGTACAGCGAATAGTGGCGCGACTGGTGCAGGTTGCCGCCGTGGAACCACAGGTTCGGCTGCTGCGTCGGCTTCCACATGTTGCGCTGTTCGCCTTCCCACGGCCCCGGGTCCTTGGTCGTCTCCGAGCCGAGACCCCAGACTTTGCCGACTCGGTCCGCTACGTCCTGGCCCATGAGGTCGGCGGCCCAGCCGTTCATCGATCCGTATCCGGTGGCATAGACGATGACGTCCGCGGGCAGCTCGGTGCCGTCGTCGAGGACAACGGCGTTCTTCGTGATCTCTTTGATTCCGCCCTTGGCGAGCTTGATGGTGCCGTCGGCGACGAGGTCGCATGCGCCGACGTCGATGTAGTACCCGGAGCCTCGCCGCAAATACTTCATGAACAGGCCGGAATCGTCGTCGCCGAAGTCGACGTCGAAGCCCGCCTTCTCGAGGCGGTCGTAGTAGTCCTTGTCCTGCGCCCGGATCTGGTCGTACAACGGGATCTGGAACTGGTGCATGATCTTGTACGGCAGCGACGCGAACGTCATGTCCGCCTTCTTCGTCGTCATGCCGCCCTGCACCGCCTCTTCGCTGTACAGCGCACCGAGACCGATCTTCATCAGCGAAGCCGACTTCACGACGTGCGTCGACGAGCGCTGCACCATCGTCGTGTCGATACCGTTCTCCACCAGTGCTTTACAGATGTCGTGGGCGGAGTTGTTCGCACCGATGACGACGACCTTCTTGCCGACGAAGCCGTCCGGACCGGGATGGCGGCTCGAATGGTGCTGATCGCCCACGAAGGTGTCCGCCCCGGGGAACGACGGAATGTTGGGCTTGCCAGACATCCCCGTCGCGAGGACCAACTGCGTCGGATACAAGGTCATCGGCTCGCCGTCTCGGACCAGTTCGACCGTCCACCTCCCGGTCGCCTCGTCGTACGACGCCGACGTGCACTCGGTCCGGCTCCAATACGGAACCTCCATGACCTTGGTGTAGAACTCCAGCCAGTCGGCCACCTTGTCTTTGGGTGCGAAGACCGGCCAGTTGGCTGGGAACGGCAGATACGGAAGGTGGTCGTACCAGACCGGGTCGTGCAGGCAGAGCGTCTTGTAGCGGCCACGCCACTGATCGCCCGGGCGGTCGTACTTGTCGACGACCAGGGAGGTGACGCCGAGCTGCCGCAGTCGGGCGCCGAGCGCGATGCCGCCCTGTCCGCCGCCGATCACCAGGACGTACGGCTGAACGGTACGGCCGAGCGCCTCCGCCTCCTCTTCCTGCCTCTCGGTCCACGACTTCTCGGTCGGGTCGCTGCCGTGCGCGGCGCCCATCGGGCGCGATGCGCCGGACGACTCCTCGTGCCCTTTCAATTCCTGCAGGGTGGTGAGTAACGTCCATGCGCGATCCTCGCCGTCGTCGTCGGCGCGCAGGCGGAGATGTCCGTCGCCGCGGCCGGTCGCAGTCTCGAACTCGATGAATGCTTCGGCGACGCCGTCCGCGCCGGTCGGCTCCTCACTCGGCGCGAAACCTCGTGGCCGAGTGTCGGCGAGACGGTCGGCGAGCATCGCGGCGATCTGCGCCCGCCCCTCGACGGTCTTGAGGTTCCACGTGAACGCCACCAGATCTCGCCAATAGCTGTCGTCGACGAACAACGCAGCCACGGCGTACGGGTCGCCTGCCGCGAGCGCTTCATTGAACTTCTCGAGCCACGCTTCCACTCGCTGCCCCGCGGTGCGTGCCATACCGGCCGGAGCCTGCATCGTCTGCGTCATCGCATGTCCTCTCCATCGATCTGAACCTGTGATGGACAGCACACTCCCACACCGTGGCATCCGGCAAGGGTTGCAGAGGGTTGCAGTGCCGTTGACGTACCCAGACCGGTCGGCGCACCCTGAACACCACACCCTGTGACTGGCACCACAATCGATCAGGGCGCATCCGACGAAGACACAGACCTGGACTCCATGACCACCGCACACCCGCTCCCCGAGCCCGCGCTCGCCACCGGCGAGGATCCGCGCGAATACGCCCAGGTCCTCCACGCAGTGCACGACGCAGCGATGGCCGGGCTACGGCTTCCCGCGCGTCCCCGATCGGTGATCGGGCAGTCGTGGGCCCGCGCCGCGGACGCGGGCGTCGACCCCGACATCGGCGGACCGCTCGACCCGATCGCTGATGCCGATATCGACCGGCGGCGCAGCGCATCCGGCCTCGCGGACCTCCTGGACGATCTCACTCACGGTTTGGACGCTGTTCTCCGCGACAGCCCGAACATCCTGGTCGTCGCGGACGCCGGTGGGCACGTCCTGTGGCGGGCCGGAACCCCGGCCGTCCGACGTCGCGCCGATGGACTCGGATTCGTCGAGGGTGCATCGTGGGCTGAGAACGCGGTCGGCACCAACGCGATCGGGACCGCGCTGAGTGCACGACGCGCGGTACAGGTCTTCTCCGCCGAACATTACGTTCGCAGCCACCACGCCTGGACGTGCACCGGCGCGCCGATCCGAGATCCTCGAACCGGCGGCATGCTGGGCGTCGTCGATGTGAGCGGCCCCGCGTCGTCCATCCACCCGGCGACGATAGCCCTCGTCGACTCGGTCGCACGACTGGCCGAAGCACGACTGCAGAACGCGCACCGAGACCAACTCGATCTGCTGCGTTCAGTAGCCGCGCCGATTCTCGCCCGAGCAGGCAGGCCAGCACTGGCGGTCGACGAGTTCGGTTGGGTGGCAGCCGTCGATCGCGTCGAACCGCAGCGCCGCATCAGCCTTCCACTCGAACTCACACCGAGCCGGATCAGCGTCTCGGGACTCGGACTCTGCGACGTCGAGCCGCTGCCCGGTGGCTGGTTGATCCGGCCCGCCGACGGCGCCCAGCGAGAGTGCACCACGGTCACGATCGGCGACGTCGTCACCGTGACCTCAGGGGACGGCGTCTGGACGCATCGCCCGTCGCCGCGGCATCTCGATCTCCTGACACATCTGGCGCGCAACCGTGCGGGCATGAGCGCAGCCGAACTGGCCGCGGCAATCTTCGGGGACGCCTCACGCACCGTCACCGTCCGGGCCGAGATGTCCCGGTTGAGAAGGACGTTCGGCGGGTTGCTCGCGACTGGCCCGTACCGGTTCGCGAAGGAGGTCACGGTCCAGCTCTGACCCCACCGAACCGAGCGCCAGAGCGCCGTCCTGTGGCGAATCTGCGTCGCCCACACCTGTCCGTTAGCCTGGTGCGGTACAAGCGGTTCACGGAGGGAGAGCACATGCTCGTCGTCGCGCAGATCAGCGATCTGCACTTTTGCGGCGACTCGGACCGCCGGGACCGAATTAACGGAGTCCTCGACTACCTGCGTGACCGCTGCGGCGGGGCGACGAACATCGATGCTCTCGTGGTGTCCGGCGACCTGACCGACGAAGGCAGCGCCGAACAGTACCGCGAGGCCGCGGACACGCTCGTCACCGGAATCCCGACTCTGACGCTCCTCGGCAACCACGACGACCGCGCGGCGTACCGCTCAGTCTCCCGGCCCGACGACAGCGGCGACCCGTACGCACCGGTCAATTCGGTACTTCAGCTCGACGGGCTCCTGATCCTGGCACTCGACTCCTCGATCCCCGGACACAATCAGGGTGCGATCTCGGAAGAGACGCTCGCCTGGGCGAGCGATCAGATCGCTGCGGCAGGCGACGTCCCCGTCCTCGTCGCATTCCACCACCCGCCGACAGCCGTCGGCATGCCGTTCATGGACACCATCGCGCAGACCGATCCGTCCGGACTCGAAGCGTTCGTACGCGCGCACCCCGCGATCATCGGCCTCGTCTGCGGGCACATCCATTCGCCGTCGGCAGGTGTGTTCGCGGGCGTCCCCGTCACGACCGCGCCCGGCGTCTCCTCCACGTTGAACCTGCCGTTCGAGGGCGACGGCGTGGTCAACGACACCCAGCCCGCAGGCATCGCCTTCCACATCATCGACGGCCACCGCCTCACCACTCATTTCCGCAGTGTGTGCTGATCGACGCACCACTCCGCTGATCGAGTCTCTTCCACCGCCGATCGAGCCTCTTCTCCGTTGATCGAGCCTCTTCCCCGTTGATCGAGCGGAGTCGAGATCCCTTCCGCAGTAGGCAGTCTCGACTCCGCTCGACCAACATGTGGGCCAGACCCAGCGTCACCCCACCCCCGCTACAGGCGGTCTCGACTCCGCTCGACCAACGTGTGGGCCAGACCCAGCGTCACCATCCGCACCCGTTGATCGAGCCTCCACCCCGCCGAGGTGGATTCAAGTGGTCGTTGCAACGCCTTCACCAGTGAGGGTGTTTCGAGATGGACCGTTTTGAGCAGTGTGTGAAGGCTGTGCGGTGGTACGGGGCGGGTGTCCCGGCCGCGGAGATCGCGAGCCTTGTCGGAGTCGCGGGGTCGGTGCAGGTGTACGCGCTCCTGCAGGAGGCCGGGTATCGGGCCGGGATCGGGTACGGGCCCCGCACGATAGTCACCGACGACGAGGTGATCGCCGCCTATCTGGCGCGTGGCTCGATCAAACAAGCCGCGCGGGTGGCCGCGA
>NZ_JAKKOQ010000017.1 GCF_021738965.1 Gordonia zhenghanii
GACTCAACCGCGGCGGAGACCGGCAAGCGAACAAAGCCCTGCACCTCGTCGCCGTGGGCCGCCTACGCTCAGACCCACGCACCCGCGAATACGCCGAACGCCGACGCGCTCAAGGACTGTCCACCCCCGACATACTCCGCTGCCTCAAACGCGCCCTCGTCAGAGAATCCTTCAGCGCACTCAAAACCGACCTACTCCGGGCTTGACGAACTATAGGACCGTCCCCTCCCACCGCTGGTCGAGACGAAGAATCGAGACCTCCCCAATCCGATCGATCGATCCACTACGGGGTCGGCAAGGTAGATTCGTCCTATGTACTGCAGTGAACTCGGGAATCAGTGGCACGCGGCGCGTGCCGAGCCGTCACTCGCTCATCTGGACGCCGCCGCCGCTGGCCGTTCCTCGCGCGCCGTGATCGCTACGATCACGAAACACCTTGAGCGAGAATCAGAATGGGGTTCGTACGTGGCCGCCGCGGATGAGGCGGACGCGTTGGCCGCTGGTCGTCGCGCACTGGCGTCGCTGATCGGTCACACGCCGGAGGAGCTGTCGTTCCGCGACAGTGCGCGCACGTCGCTGCGTGCCCTGTTGAACACGTGGGTGCTGCCGATGTCGCCGACGGTCTGGGTGGCGAAGAACGAGTTCGGGCCGAACCTCGCGGAGTTCGAGCGCCGTGACTTCTCGGTGCGCGTGCTGCCGGACGTCGATGTGTACGGACACGTGGACGTCGACTCGCTGGAGAACATGCTGCAGTTCGAGCAGCCGGACTTCATCCACGTCTGTCACATCGGTTCGGCGAGTGGTGTGGTGCAGCCGGTCGCCGAGATCGTGGAGGTCGCGCACTCCGTCGGGGTGCCCGTCGTCGTCGACATGGCGCAGTCGGTCGGTCATGTTCCGACCGTGACCGGCGCGGACATCGTCTACGGGACGTCGCGTAAGTGGTTGGCGGGTCCGCGCGGTGTCGGCTTCATCGCGGTCCGCGCGGATTCGTTGGCGAGTGCCGAGGTGGATTCGTCGGATTCGTTCATCGCAGGCCAGCTCGGTCTCGGCACAGCGGTCGCCGAGTTGTTGGAGTTCGGTCAGCAGAAGGTGTTCCGTGAACTCGCGGCCATCGGCGAGACGACCCGCGAACGTCTGCGGGGTGTCGGCAGCTGGGAGGTCGTCGAGCCGAACGGTGAGCCGTCGGCGCTCGTCACGCTGGCTCCGCCGCCCGGCTGGGGCGTCGTCGATCTCGAAGCCGCACGCGACAGACTGTTGGAGTCGGGGATTCTCGTGACGGTGGCCGACTCGTGGCGAGCTCCCCTCGCGGGCGACCAGCCGCTTCTGCGCGTCAGCCCGCATCTGGACGTGCGGTCGGAGCAGCTCGACGCGTTGGCGTCGGCGATCCGCACGATGGGGTACTGATCTGGGTCGGTCCCGACGACACGCCGCGGCTCATGGAACGCGACAGGCCTGTGCTGCGTCTAACTGAGTATGGACGGGGTCATCGAGTACGTCTTCGGCGCGGGCGACGGCGTCACGTCCGCATGGCGTTCGGTCGCGGATCTCGACCTGGACGCCGACGGCGTCTTCGAGGCGGTAGCGCTCGACTTCGACGGTGACGGTCTCGCCGACGACGCGATGGTCGATACGGACGCCGACGGAGTCGCCGACCTGTCGGCCCTCGACCTCGATGACGACGGGGTGCCCGAGACCTTCTTCGCCGACGGCGGATCCGGGCTGTGGGAGCGTGGCGCGGACCGACCGTCGGGGCCTGGACCGTCACCTGCGCCGCCTGCGCCGACAGCGCCGGGCGAATCAGTCCTCGACACCGACGGAGACGGCGCGGCCGACACCGTCCTGATCGACATGGACGGCGACGGCTACGCCGACGCCCATCGACCTGCGCGGGACTGACGAGCCGCCACTCAGACTTCGGCTTCCTCTCGCAGGACGGTCGCCCGATCCGGGCCTTCGACGACAGCAGGGCTTGCCCGCCAGACGAGAAGCGCACCCAGTAGGTACACCACGGTGCCTGCGACGATCAGAGGGACGGAGAAGCCGTCGGCGGGGATCGAGACTGCGGCGATGAACATGGCGACGACGAACGCCGTGTTGAAGAGCGCGTCCTGGACGGCGAAGACCTGGCCGCGGTACGAGTCGGGGACGTCGCACTGCATGGCGACGTCGCCACACAGTTTCACGATCTGGCCGACGAGTCCGAGCACGGCCGCACCGACGAGGACCGTGTACGAAGTGAGCGTTCCGACGAGCGCTTCGGCGAGCGCACCGCCGACGAGAGCCACCGCGATCGTTCGTCGTCGACCGAAGTGGTGGACCGACCACGGAGTGACGACGGCCGCCAGAAGTGCACCGGCTGCCACGGCGACGCCGATCTCCGCCATGGCCTGCACATCGGTGCCGAGTGGTGCGCCCAGGTCGACGTTGCGGACCACGATCAACAGCATGAGCGTGTTCATGCCGAACACCAGTCGATGGACTCCAATGGCCCCGAGGACCACACCGACGCTCGGATGGTCGATCACGGCTCGGACTCCGTGCGCCAGGCCGCGTCCTACCGAGTAGAGCGCCGAGTGCCCGGAACCGTCCGGTCGGTCAGGCCCGAGGCGTTTGGGCGCGAACGCCGCCGCCAGCAGTCCTGAGGCGATCGCGAACACTGCGCCTGCGAGGAGCGTGGCCCCCGACCCGCCGTTGTCAGAGCCGAATATCGCGCGCAACAGGGTGGACAGTCCTGCGCCCACGGCGAGCATCCCGGCACCGAGCGTCGTGAACACGGCGTTGACCTCGATGATCACGTCGGAGGACGCGACGTGTGGAAGTCCAGCGGACAGACCGGACGCGACGAATCGACTGCAGCCGGTCGCCAGCAGCGCGGCGAGCAGGACGACGGTGTCGGGTACGCCCGAACTCATCGCTATCGCGACGAGGACGATCGCGACGGCTCGGAACGCGTTGATCCAGACCAGGACTCGACGGCGGTCCCAGTGGTCGAGGAGCGCGCCCGCGAACGGTCCGAGGAGCGAGTACGGCAGGAGTAGCACGGCGAATCCGGCCGCGACGGCGATCGGGTCGGTGTGCCGGTCGGGATTGAAGAGGATCGAGAACGCGAGAGCGGCTTGAAACGCGCCGTCGCTGATCTGGCTGAGGACCTTGACCCCGAGATACCGGAGCAGATCCGGTGTCTTGACCTGCGTCCAGAGCTTCACCGCACAAGCCTACCGGCGAACTCGCCGGTAATCGGTCGCGACGACGGACCTCACATTCGCGGCGCGACCCGATGACGCCGTGCGGGGGGCGACCGACCGCCTGTGATGTCATGATGGGGTGGTGTCCGACGGTGAGTTCTCCGACGACCGACCCGAAGTGACTCCCGGGTCGCTTCTGATCGCGTCGACGGCTCTGTCGGGTCCGACATTCGTGCGAACGGTCATCTACGTCATCGAGCACGATGACCAGGGCACGCTCGGCGTCGTCTTGAATCGCATGAGCGACGCGGCCGTCTACAACATCCTCCCCCGGTGGGCCGATCTGGCGGCGAGTCCGCGAGCCGTGTTCGTGGGCGGTCCGGTCGGCACCTCGTCAGCGCTGTGTCTGGGCGTGGCGAAGAACGGCGTGGTCGTCGCCGAGCAGCCGAAGCTCCACCAGGTGACCGGCCCGGTCGCGATGGTGGATCTCGACGCCGACCCGGACGAGATGGCACAAGTGCTGACCGGTGTCCGGATCTTCGCCGGGTACGCGGGTTGGGAGCCCGGTCAGCTCGATGAGGAACTCGCGGACAGCAGTTGGATCGTCGCGCCGGGACTGCCGACGGATCTGTTGGCGGAGCCGTCGGTGGACGTGTGGCAGCGCGTGTTGGCGCGTCAGCCGTGGCCGTTGCCCCTGATGTCGACGTATCCACTGCGGCCGGAAGACAATTGATCGGTCTACGGTTGGTCGACACATGCATGTGATCTCCGATCAGCTGATCTCGCTGATTGACGCGGTTCCGTCGTGGGCCGTCTATCTGATCGCCATCGGCGTGCTGTTCCTGGAGACCTCGGTGGTGTTCGTCGGTCTCGTCGCACCGAGTGAAGCCATCCTGGTGGCCGCCGGTGTCCTCGCGTCGGTCGGGTCCGCCCACATCGGGATCCTCGTCGTCGGCTGCGGTCTGGCCGCGATGGCGGGTGACTGGACCGGATACTGGGTGGGTCGCAGCTTCGGCCCGCGGCTGGGAGCCACCCGGTTGGGACGCAGGATCGCGCGTCGCATGATCCGGTCCCGCGCCAAGACGCCGAACCCGAGTGATGCGATCGTCGTGGTGGCTGCGGCCCGCTGGATCGGATGGGTGCGCAGCGTTATCCCGCTCGTCGCAGGCGCGCGCAAGATGCCGTTCCGCAGGTTCGCCCTGGCCAGCACGATCGGCGGCGTCTCCTGGTCGGCGACGATCCTGCTCGTCTCGTTCGCGGTCGGTGAGACGTTGGGCGCCGACATGGCGTTGATCGTCGCGGTCTGCGTCGGCTGCCTGTCGGTGGCGTTCTTGATCTTCCGGCGGTGGCAGTCAGGCCGTCACACAGCCACTGCGTCGTCCTGAGCCTCGTCCTGCCGGTGGTAGCGGTTCGCGAGCCACGCACAGATGATGAGTTGGATCTGGTGGAAGATCATCAGCGGAAGCACCATGAAACCGACGACCGAGCCGGTGAACATGACGCTCGCGAGCGGGAGCCCCGTCGCCAGTGACTTCTTGGTGCCGCAGAACTGGGCGGCGATCATGTCCTCGCGGTTGAAGCCGAGCCGCTTCGGGACGAACCAGGTGATGGTGAGCATCAGTGCGACGAGAAGAGTCGACACGACGATGACCAGGACGACGTCGAGCGCGTCGACCTTGCTCCAGAGCCCGGACTGGACGCCTTCGCTGAACGCGACGTAGACGACCATGACGATGGATCCGCGGTCGACGTACTTGGTCGGTTCGGCGTACCGCTTGAGGAACGGGCCGACGAGGGGACGCGCGAGTTGCCCGATGATGAACGGCACCAGGATCTTCGCGACGATCTCGAGGATCGACTCGCCGTTGATGTGCACGCCTGCGTCCGAGCTCATGAGCAGGACGACGAGCGCCGGGGTCAGCACGACGCCGAACAGGTTCGACGCCGACGCGCTGACGATGGCGCCCGGCACGTTGCCGCGGGCGATCGACGTGAATGCGATCGACGACTGCACCGTCGACGGAACGAGCGTCATGTAGAGGAAACCGTCAGCGAGGTCGGAGCCGATCAACGGCGACAGCAGCGGGTGCAGCGCCAGACCGATGAGTGGGAACAGCAGGAACGTGAACGCGAGGATCGTCGTGTGCAGTCGCCAGTGCGTGAGGCCGTCGAGCGCTTCGCGGGGCGAGAGCCGGGTGCCGTACAGGAAGAACAGCAGCGCGATCAGCGCGGTGACGACCCAGTCCATGACGTCCGCGAATACGCCGCCCGCAGGGAAGATTGCGGCGACGACGACGGCGAGGAAGATCGACGCGATGAATCCGTCGATGGGTGACTTCGCGAGGAGTGTGCGCATACGTCAGCGGGCGGCGTCGACCGGCTGGTCTGCGTCGGCCGCGTGCTCGGTGGTGCACATGCCCTGCAGAGCGCACGACCCGCAGCTGGACGCTCCGCAATCGGCAGCCGGATCGTCGGTGTCGCACGAGTCGTGAGCCTGGTCGTCGGCGTCGCCGCCCGAACAGCAGTCTGCCGAGCAGCCGCCCGACTCCTCTTCGGGTTCGGGCACCGTCGATGCGACGCGGACGCCGACGCCTGCGGCGACGGCGGCGATCGCGAAACCGATGACGATCGCACCGAATCCGAACAGGAAACCGAGATCGCCGCCGAAGGCGAGGACTCCGCCGATCAGCAGGACGAGCGCCGCTGCGAGGAAGCCGGGCGCCGCGACCTTGTTGCCGAGCGCGAACGCGTCGGCCGACCGCATCGTCTCGTCCGAGCGGACGCCGACCCAGCGGTTGCGCTCCAGACGACCAGTCAGCCCGCATACCCCTACGCCCACCCAGAAAACGGCGAGCACGAGGGCTAGAACGGCGGAGACGACGGACAGGATATGCACGGGTTTCACTGTACGACGGAGCGGCGACCGGTGGGGAATCGTGCGCGTGCGAGGTGACGGGGGTCGCGGCGGCGAGCCGTTGGCCGTCGGATCGGGCACCGGACCACGTTACGATCGTTCCGTCGCTTTACGTGGTCCAGGCGTTAAGCGGTCTGGGGATTTCAACGATTCGGGGGCAATTCGTGCCATATTTCGGTTTCATCGTGTTCGTGGTTTGGGTGGCGGCTCTGATCGATGTGATCGTCGCCGAGGAGTATCGGGTGCGGCATCTCCCGAAGATCGCGTGGGTGCTCATCGTGATCCTGCTGCCCCTCGTCGGTTCGATCATCTGGCTCCTCGTCGGCCGTCCCGAAGGCGTCGCCGCGTCGCCACCAGCCCGCACGACCGGGTTCCCCGAGTACGAGCGACCCGAGTACAGCGGTCCTGAGTACAGGGCCGCGATCGCAGCCCGCGAAGACGCCGAGTTCCGCCGCAAGGTCCGCGAACGCGCGCAGGAGCAGCGTAGTCGTGCGGAGGAGAACAACGGGCCGGCGAGAAACGACGAGCCCGGAAACGAGTGAAGCCGACGGTACGAATCCGACTCCGTTCGATCTGGCGGTTGACGCCGTGCTAGTCGAGTCGGATCGCCGTCCCTGCCCCGCCTGTAGCGCGAGCCGTGCTCAGGAGGAGCAGCTTTTACGCACGCCTCGCCGGTTCGCTACGCGGCCGGAGTTTAGATACCCGCGATTTCAACCATTGGCTGAGTGACCGTCTCGCCATAGGTTTGTGTCAATTCGCCGATCTCGTCCAGCGCCTCGCACTGAGTCATCGCTGGGTGTGCTCGTGCTGCATTCACTCGCGCCATGATGAAGGTCAGCCCATGAGATCCATTGCTTCCCGTCGGAGACCCCGACGTCACCGAAAGCGTTCGGCCCCCGTCGCGGTGGCCGCACTCATCGTTGTCACTGCGGCCGCGGCGGGATGCGGTATCGGCGGAACCGAGGAGGAGGCAGAGCCGACCACCATCCGCTATCAGAGCAGCGCAGGACTGATCAACTATCTCGAGGTCGCCGATGCCCTCGGGTATCTGCCCGGGCTGACCCTCGACTGGATCGGTGAAAGCGGCGGCGGGCCAGCAAGCCTGCAGGCTTTGGCCACTCATCAGAGCGATATCGCGAGCGGACCCTTCAACGGCGCGATCGCCAAGGTGGTCTCGGCGGGGGTCGAGGTGACGGCGGTGGCCGCCGCGTATGGATCGTCCGGCGACGTGAGCAGCTCCATCGTGACTCTCGACGACCACAAGATCACGAAGGGCCAGGACCTGATCGGGAAGAAGGTCGCCGTCAACACGTTGGGCGCCAACGCGGAGGCGATCCTGGACACCTACCTGAAGCAGGAAGGTCTCTCCGACGATGAGATCGACGACGTCACGTTGGTTCCGTTGCCCGGGATCAACGCCGAATCGGCGCTGCGCCAAGGGCAGGTCGACGCGTCGTACACGGCTTTCGCCGCCAAGGAGACGGCGATGAAGCATGGCGGGCTCCGCGTCCTCGCGGACGACGTCGACCTCGTCGGACCCTACAACGGCGGCAGCTATGTGTTGCGAAACGGATTCATCGAGCACAGCCCCAAGACCACCAGAGCTCTTGTCGGCGGAATCACCAAGGCGATCGACTACGCCCAGAGGCATTCGACGACCGAGGTTCTCGATCTCTATGGCAAGTATCTCGACGAACACGACCGAAGCGACGAGAGGAAGTCCTACACATCGTGGAACGGCAACGGAATCGCAACCGCCGGGGGCGTGCTGCGTGACCAGGACTTCTCGATTTGGCTGGACTGGCTCCAAGCGTCCGGCGAAGTCGACGCCGACGCCGTCAACCCGAGCGAGCTGTACACCAACAAGTTCAATCCCTTCGCTGACAGGAAATCCGAATGAGTAGCAAGATCGAACTGGTCAATGTAGGACAGGTCTTCCAGGTCCGCGGTGACGAGGATCGCCAATTGCGCGAATTCGTCGCACTCGACGGCCTGCAACTGACAGTCGAGGCGGGAGAGTTCGTCACCCTCGTAGGACCCAGTGGGTGCGGAAAGTCGACGGTGTTGGACCTGATCAGTGGGCTGACCAAACCCACGTCCGGCATAGTGCGCGCGGACGGTCGTGAAATCACCAAGCCGGGTCTCGATCGCGGGGTCGTGTTTCAGCAGTACGCACTGCTGCCGTGGCGGACCGCCCAGGGCAACATCGAGTTCGCGCTGGAGGCCGCGGGCGGCCTCTCTCGATCCGAGCGGAAGGATCGAGCGCGCGAGTTCCTCGAACTCGTCGGACTCACCGAATTCGCCAGCCGCTACCCGCACGAGCTCTCCGGCGGGATGAAACAGCGAGTCGCCATCGCCCGAAGTCTGTCGTATAAGCCCGGCGTTCTGCTCATGGACGAACCGTTCGGAGCGCTCGACGCACAGACCCGCGAACATCTGCAGGATGAGCTCCTTCAGATCTGGCGGAGCACCGGCACCACGATTGTGTTCATCACCCACGACATCGAGGAGGCCGTCTTCCTCGGACAGCGTGTCGCCGTGATGAGTGGACGACCCGGCCGCGTCGACCACGTCGTGAACATCGAACTGGACCGGAACTTCGACGGCGACGTCCGCTCGGACCCGCAGTTCGCACGGTATCGGCACGAGATCTGGTCCTTCCTACGCGAGAACCACACCCGCAGCGGCAGCAGCCGCGCCCAGTTGGCGGAGGCACACTGACATGTCCGATCTGCTCACTGAACGCACCGAACCGCGTCCCACCACGCGGCAGGAGGCCGCTGCGGGCGTCCGCCACGTGTCGCGCTTCCGCGCCCGCTCGGCCCGCTTGACCCGCGGATTCGTCGGCGTCGTTCTGCTCGCTCTCGTCTGGGAGTTCGCGCCTCGCATTGGGTTGATGGACCCGAATTTCGTTCCGCCCCTGTCGACGGTGCTCGAATCATGGTGGGACCTGGCCTCGTCCGGCAGGCTCGCCGCCGACCTCGAGGCCAGCCTGATCCGCTCGGCTGCCGGGTTCGGCCTCGCCGTAGTCACGGCGATCCCCATCGGCGCAGCCATCGCGTCGTATCCGCCGGTCCGCGACCTGCTCACCCCGGTGCTGGAGATCTTCCGCAACACGGCAGCCCTGGCGATCCTCCCGGTCTTCGTGCTGATCCTCGGAATCGGCGAGACTTCCAAGATCGCGATCGTCCTCTTCGCGTGTTTCTTCCCGATCCTGCTCAACACGATCAGCGGTGTCGCGACCGTGGACGTGCAACTGCTGCGCTCGGCGCGTGTGCTCGACCTGTCGCCGGTCACGACATTCCGAAAGGTGATCATTCCGGCCGCGCTGCCGACCATCTTCACCGGTATCCGCATCTCTGGTGCTGCGGCGATCCTGGTTCTCATCGCCGCCGAGATGATCGGTGCGACCGAAGGACTCGGCTACCTCATCAACTACTCCCAGATGAACTTTCTGATCCCGCAGATGTACGCGGCGATCATCACTACCTCCGCAGTCGGCCTGATCGTCAACTACGGACTGGTCGCCATCGAACGCCGGTTCTCCCGCTGGCGCGCCTGAAGATTGAGAATTGTCCGACGCGTCCCGAGGTCTGGACGCCGTCGGCGACATCGACCATCTCGCGACGCTCTTGGTCCATTACGGCGGCGTACGTGCCGCGACCGACTACTCGATCCTCACCACCGCGTCGCACCTCGCGGAAGCCTGCGGCGAGGAAGACCTCGTTGCGATGGCTGTGCACCGTGAGGAGGCGGCCGCGGGGAGCTTCACCGAGGTCGCTGCTCGCGCCGCAGCGGGCTGATGATCCGCGGACCAAGGCGCAGCTGCGCGCCGACGCGATGGTGGCCCTCGCACAAGGGAAGAACCTCGAATGCGCATGCGATGTGTGCGGCGCGGCGCCACGGCCGCAGGCGTTGGTGCTCGCACCGGTTGCGTCCAGCTGGTTCCATGTGGGGGTCAACCTGTCCACGCTCGTCGGCGCCGACGACGCGCCCGCCTACATCGACCGTCACGGCGTCATCGACGGACGCTAACACCGCCCGCGGGCTCCTGGCTGAGCCCGGCGGTCGCACGTCTACACGACGGCCGGGAGTCCCGACGGGCTCACCTACAGGCCGTCCCCGCGCGTCGCGGACCTCGTCCACTCCGGTATCCCCCCACCGGCCGAGTCATCATCGGCACCGGATTCGCCGGGGTCGATGTGTTCCCCGCTCTCCAGCAGGGTCGAGCCGGGTCGACCGGGACGGATTGTCTCCGCGACAAGGCCGGCCGCGACCGGGCCCGACCCCGCCGCGTCCGTGAGCGTCCTGAGCAGGACGAACCGCCGCCCCTTCTGATGCTTGGCCACCGGCCGACGCGACGCCTACGAGACGTCGCGCCGACCAATCGTGCCTGAGTCAGGAGATCTGGGCGGCCGACTCCTCTGCGAACACGCTCTCCGGGCGGGGCAGCCCGTAGTGGTCGCGGAGTGTCGAGCCCTCGTACTCGCTGCGGAACAGGCCACGCTCGACGAGGATCGGAACGACCTTCTCGGTGAACGCCTCCAGCAGCTGCGGGTACAGCGGCGGCATCACGTTGAAGCCGTCGGCGGCACCGTTCTCGAACCAGTCGGTGATTATGTCGGCGATCTGGACGGGAGTGCCGTGCACGACGTTGTGGCCGCGTCCCCCTGCGAGGCGTTGGAGCAGTTCACGGATGGTCGGCTGTTCGCGGTCGACGATGTTCGCGATCACCTGTGTACGGCTCCGTTGATTGTCCAGAACGCTCCCGGCAGATCCGAACGCGTCGGCCGGGACCCGCTCGTCGAGATCCAGGTGGCGCAGTGACACCCCGCCCATCTTCTCCAGCTGAGCCAGCCCGTATTCGGGGACGATCAGCGAGTTGAAGTACTCGTACAGGTCCTTGGCCTCGGCCTCGGTGTCGGCGATGAACGGACTGATGCCGGGAAGCACCAGTACGTGGTCGGGGTTGCGGCCGAGGGCCGTGGCCTGCGACTTGATGTCGCTGTAGAAGGCCTGGGCGTCGGCCAGTGTCTGATGGGCGGTGAAGATCGCCTCCGCGTTACGTGCTGCGAACGCGCGGCCATCGTTCGACGACCCGGCTTGGATGTACACCGGACGACCCTGCGGCGACCGTGAGCTGGTCAGCGGCCCGGCGACGCGCAGGTTGCGGCCCGCATGATCGATCGAGTGCACGAGTGACGGATCGGCGAAGACACCCGACGTTCGGTCGACGACGAGAGCGTCGTCCTCCCATGAGTCCCACAGCTGTGTCGCGACGTCGACGAACTCCTGCGCTCGCCCATAGCGCTCGCTGTTGGACGGCACCTCGTGCAGGCCGAAATTGTGCGCGGCATCGGTATTGAAGGTCGTGACGATGTTCCAGCCTGCGCGACCGCTCGAGATGTGGTCGAGGCTCGAGAAGAGTCGGGCGAGGTTGTAGGGCTCGTAGAACGACGTCGATGCGGTGGCGATCAGCCCGATCTTCTCGGTCGCCGTCGCGATCGCCGACAACAGGGTCACCGGCTCGAACTGATGGCTCGGGCGATGCCCGCCGGTAGTCGCCGCCGGAATGTCGGCGAAGAAGACGGCATCGAGCTTCGCGGCTTCCGCGGTGCGCGCGACCTCCTGATACCAGGAGACGTCACCGATGCGCTCGGCCGACGAGTCGGGGTGGCGCCACGATGCTTCGTGATGGCCTGTGTCGTGCAGGAAGGCATTCAACTTCAACGTGCGTTTCGGCTTGAGAGTCAACGGAAAGTCCTTTCACTTCCGCCGGGCGTGCAGCTCGGCGCATGGGGGTGAGGACATGATTTCGCGGAAGAGCACGCCTGACCACGGTTACAAACACGGTGAGCGAAACCCCCAGGTGGCCGATCGCACGAGCCTCCCCTTCGACCGGGAACTGCGCGCCGTTTACCCTGGTTACGTGACTTCCGCTGATTCTTCGCCCTCCGCTCGCTCGTCGAACGGTCCTGCCGAGTCCGTTCCCGGACATCGGTACACCGCCGCCACCGCCGGCGAGATCGAGTCGCGCTGGCAGGAACGGTGGACCGCGGACGGGACCTTCCACGCACCGAACCCGGTCGGCCCCCTCGCGGGGGACTTCAGTGCCTTCGACGGCCCGCAGGCTGACGCTGCCGACAAGCTGTTCGTGCAGGACATGTTCCCGTACCCGTCGGGCGCGGGACTGCACGTCGGACACCCGCTCGGCTTCATCGGCACCGACGTATTCGCACGCTTCCAGCGGATGAGCGGCAAGAACGTCCTGCACACGATGGGCTTCGACTCGTTCGGCCTGCCCGCCGAGCAGTACGCCGTCCAGACCGGCACCCACCCGCGCACCACGACCGACGCGAACATCGAGCGCTACCTCGCGCAGATCCGCAGGCTCGGCCTCGGTCACGACGAGCGTCGCCGCGTCGCGACCACCGACGTCGAGTTCTATCGCTGGACGCAGTGGATCTTCCTGCAGATCTACAACTCGTGGTTCGACGCCGATCAGGGCAAGGCGCGTCGCATCAGCGATCTCGTCGACGAATTCGCCTCCGGCACACGCACTCTCGACGGCGGACGCAGCTGGTCCGAGCTGTCGGTCGCCGATCGGAACGACGTGCTCGACGGCTATCGCCTGGTCTACCTGAGCAACTCGCTGGTCAACTGGTGCCCCGGTCTGGGAACCGTCCTCGCGAACGAGGAGGTGACGGCCGACGGTCGTTCCGAGCGCGGCAACTTCCCGGTCTTCCGGAAGAACCTGCGGCAGTGGATGATGCGGATCACCGCGTACTCCGATCGCCTCATCGACGACCTCGACCTGCTCGACTGGCCGGAGAAGGTCAAGACTATGCAGCGCAACTGGATCGGTCGTTCACGGGGCGCGCAGGTCACGTTCGCGACCGCGGCGGGAGCGCCGATCGAGGTGTTCACCACCCGCCCGGACACCCTGTTCGGCGCGAGCTACATGGTGCTCGCTCCCGAACACGACTTGGTCGACGAGATCGTCGCCGACGCGTGGCCCGCCGACGTCGATCCGCGCTGGATCGGTGGTGCTGCCGACTCGAAGGCCGCCGATCCGAGAACCGCCGTGGCCGACTACCGCGCGTCGATCGCCGCCAAGAGCGATCTGGAGCGTCAGGAGAACAAGGAGAAGACCGGTGTGTTCACCGGCGCGTACGCGACGAACCCGGTCAACGGCGCGCAGATCCCGGTCTTCATCGCCGACTACGTCCTCCTCGGCTACGGCACCGGAGCCATCATGGCCGTGCCCGCGCACGACTCCCGCGACTACGAGTTCGCGACGGCGTTCGGTCTGCCGCTGCTCGAGGTGATCGGGTCCGACGAGGGGATCGCCGTGGCCGCCTACACAGGTGACGGGCCGCTCGTGAACTCCGATTTCCTGAACGGGATGAGCGTCGCCGACGCCAAGGCCGCGATGATCGAGCGCCTCGAAGCCGACGGCACCGGTACCGGCACCATCCAGTACAAGCTGCGTGACTGGCTGTTCGCCCGCCAACGCTACTGGGGTGAGCCGTTCCCGATCGTGTACGACGCCGACGGCGCTCCGCACGCTCTCCCCGACTCGATGCTGCCGGTGGAACTGCCCGACGTCGCCGACTACGCGCCCGTCGCGTTCGATCCGGACGACGCGTCGAGCGAGCCGTCTCCCCCGCTCGCCAAGGCGACGGAGTGGGTGTCCGTGGAACTCGACCTCGGCGACGGCGTCCAGACGTACACCCGCGACACCAACGTGATGCCGCAGTGGGCTGGCAGCTCCTGGTACCAGCTGCGATACATCGACCCGACCAACGACGAGACGTTGTGCGCGCCGGAGAACGAGGCCTACTGGATGGGTCCGCGTCCGGCACTGCACGGCGCGAACGATCCGGGCGGCCTCGACCTGTACATCGGCGGCATGGAGCACGCCGTCCTGCACCTGCTGTACTCGCGGTTCTGGCACAAGGTCCTGTTCGACCTCGGCTACGTGAGCAGCGTCGAACCGTACCGCCGCCTCTTCAACCAGGGCATGATCCAGGCGTTCGCCTACACGGACTCGCGCGGCGTCTATGTGCCTGCGGACGAGGTCGTCGAACGGGACGGGAGATTCTTCTACCAGCGAGAAGGTTCCTCCGCCGAGGAGGAGGTCTCGCAGGAGTACGGGAAGATGGGCAAGTCGCTCAAGAACTCCGTCGCCCCCGACGACATCTGCCGCGACTACGGCGCCGACACCCTCCGCGTCTACGAGATGTCGATGGGCCCGCTCGACCAGTCACGTCCGTGGGCGACGAAGGACGTCGTCGGCGCGCAACGATTCCTGCAGCGCGTGTGGCGCCTGGTGATCGACGAGGAGTCGGGCGCGGTCCGCGTGACGGACGCCGAACCGAGCGTCGACACGCTGAAGGCCGTCCACAAGACGGCGGCAGGCGTGCGTGACGACTTCGCGAACCTGCGCACCAACACCGCGGTCGCCAAGCTCATCGAGTTGACGAATCACCTGACGAAGACCTATCCGGACGGTGCGCCCGCCGGCGCCGTCGAATCGGTCGTCCTGATGCTCGCACCGCTCGCGCCGCACCTCGCGGAGGAGCTGTGGAGCAGGCTCGGTCACGAGGGATCGCTGGCGCACGGACCGTTCCCCGAGGTCGACGAGCAGTACCTCGTCGACGACTCGGTCGAGATCCCCGTGCAGGTCAAGGGCAAGGTTCGCAGCCGTATCACGGTCGCGGCGGACGCCGACGAGGCGAGGGTCGTCGCGGCGGCGCTGGCCGACGAGAAGATCGCCGGCCTCGTCGACGGTGAGCCACGCAAGGTCATCTACGTCCCCGGCCGCATGGTGAACGTCGTCCCGTAGCGCGTCCGCCGCTGGTCGAGCTGTCCTGCTGGTCGAGCTGAGTCTGTGAGACAGTTCTGCTGGTCGAGCGGAGTCGAGACCCCCGGCGAGCGAAGCGAGTCGCACCCACCGCCTACACGGTGATGCGCTTCTGCTCCCCCACGCCGAACAGGCCGTCCACGGGCAGGGTCGCGTTCTCGGCGTGGATCACGCCTTCGAACCAGCCGTACGGTGCGTAGTACTCGGCGAGGATCTTGCCGGGCCCGACGTGCATCGTCGAGCGGACGGTCGGAGTGAAGGTGACGTCGACGGCTCCGTGCTCGTCGCGCACGTGCCACTGGCCCCAGGGGCCGTCCGGGCGGGTGAATGTGACGGGCGGAAGTCGGTGCAGTTCGTTGCCGATCCAGATCGCGTTCTCGTTGTAGACGGCGGGGTTCTGGATCTGGTTGTCGGTGAGATTGAAGCCTTCGACGACGCCGTCGCGGTTGCGGTGCGCGCCGGTGATCCAGTCGTACCGCATGGGTCGCGGATAGTCGCCGTGGTGATCGTCGAGGATGAGGAAGGCCCGGTCGTCGTCGAAGCCGATGCGATCGTCACCGAGGATGAGTGAGCCGTGCATCGGCATCATCGCCTTGTGCGAATACAGGGCGTCGTTCTCGGCGAACGGATGCACGACCACCAGGTGCGCCGCATCATTCGGTCCGCATTCGCCGGTCACGTGGAGGGCCAGCGACGGGTCGTCATCACGCTGTTCCCGGGTCGCGTCCACGGTCACGACGCCGTCGGCGAGTTCGTTGCCGATCGAGATCGCCAGTCCCGAGAACTCGCCGTGCGAGGTCGTTCCGTGCAGGCCGTGTGCCACCGAGAGCATCGGCGCGGGAAGTTTCGTCTCGAACCTGCGGATCGTCGACGCGTGCTTGTCGACGACGAGTACTTGGAGCAGGCCGAGCGACTTCGCGTTGTAGACGGCTCCGAGGACGAAGTGGTCGTCGTCGCCGAGTTGGAAGGCCTCCCACTCTTTGAGTCCCAAGTCGCGGACGGCGCGGCGCGGCGCGGCGAGCAGGCCGCCGCCTGCCGCGTCGAGCGGATTGACCGTGGGGATCGGCCCGTTGTACGTACCGAACTGATACTCGCCGTCGGCGACGAGGGCAGGCGGCGGGGACGTCGGCGACGGTGGGAACACGGCGGGGCTCATGGTGCCCATTGTGACCACATCTCAGGCGCGAGCTCGCAGTCGGCCGAGGTGTTGCACGGCGGCACTGGTCCCCGACATCGCGAGCAGCGCCCGGAAATGAGACGAGTCGCCCGAGGCGGGGACACCGGCGACACAGTCGAGCGCGACGATGGCCGCCGGATCGTGTTGGTCGACAGGCTTGGTGACGAGTCCGGCGTGTGCGCTCGCGGCCTGGGCCCGAATGACGTCGATGTCGCGTGAAACGGCGGCGGCGTCGTCTCCGGCAAAGGTGTCGGATGTGCGCTGCAACACGACCGACTGTTCAGCGAGTTGCTCGACCTGTACGCCGACCGTGTCGATCACCGCCGTAGCGGACCGACGGAGTCGTGCCATCTCGTGGTCGGCGAGGGACACCCACATCAGCGAGACGAACGTTTGCAGGGCGTCTCGCTCGGCGTCGAGAGCATTCGCCGCCGCCACCACCGATTCCGTGTCACCGGTACCGGTCAGCGCTTGCCCGGTCCGCTGCAGGAGCCCGTCGAGGGCGTCGAAATACGATGAGATCGCCGCGATCAGCTGCGGTCGAGAGCTGGTCGATACGACGAGGAACGCCGCAGCGACTCCGACCAGCGCGCCAGCCGCCGTCTCTTCGACCCGCCATTCGAGCACCTGGCGGTCGAGCACGCCGAGCAGCCCGTACATGGAGACCAGGAGGGTCGTGACGAAGAACGCGACGATCGCATAGTTCAGCGATCCCAGGTAGATCATGAAGAAGACGGACACCACGCAGTACAGCGTGAGGACCGTCGGGTGTCCGTCCGCGACCCAGGTGGCGGCCACTCCGACGACGACGCCGAGCGCTGTTCCGAGCACACGTCGCAACGCTCGGGTCAGGACGGCTCCGCGTGTCGCCGTCCCGACGAAGACGAGGAAGGCGGTCAACACCGCCCAGTACCAGCGGCTCGCCGAGATCGCCTCGCCGACGACGGTGGCCAGTGTCGTCGCAATCGCGACTTGGACCGCCATCCGACTCGTCGGCTCCCACGTGTCCCAGAAATGCCTGCGCGTGGGTGCGGTCGTCGTCCGATGCGGCGCGGGACTGGACTGGTGCGCGAGAGCGGTCTTGTGCTGGTCGAGAGTCGCCGTGCGCGTGGACGACGTGTCGTGGCTGCGGCGGTGTGTGGGCGATTGTCTGCGTCGGGTCGCGACGGCGTTCTGCAACTCGATCTGGGATACGACGGCTCGCGCGGCGACGGCGGAGACGAAACCGGAGTCCGGCGATTCCAGGGCCTTCTCGGCGACTCGTCGCGCATCGTCTGGCGCGGTGTCGGTCCGCAACGTCCTGCGGAATGCGTCGAGGACGTCGAGATGTGTGGCCGTCGGATCGGCGGCCACCTGCACGGACACCTGCACCGCATCGGTGCGCGCGTCGAAGACGAGTCGAGCGAGTTCGGCATGGGTGATCCCGACCCGCCGTTCGGTGTCGTAGCGGCCCTGCCAGTCGGTGATCGCGATCGCGACGTCGCCGATGCGATCGATCGCTCTCTGGAGGCCGATCTCGCTTCCGGATGTCGCGGCGGCCAGACCCGCGCTGCACGCTGCTCGGAACTCGCGGAGCAGGAGCCGCAGCTCGCGTCGGGGGAACGCCGGCAGCATGACCAGCTTCACGGCGACGTTGCAGGCAGTCGCGGCGACGACGATGAGCACCAGGGTGCGCAGCTCGTCGGTGTTCGGCGAGATGATCAGTCCGAAGAATCCGGTGATGAACGCGATCATGCCCAGTGCTGTCCACCGGGGGCCGAATCGACGCACCCAGGTGGCCGCTGTGCAGACGGCGATCAGGACGGCGATCTCGAAGAACCGCCAGCGATGGAGAAGGGTGATCGCGCTGAGAACGGCGACCGCCGGGAACATCAGCAGAATTGTCGTCGTCAGACGCTTGGCAGCTGTCGCATCCTTGACGCTCAGTCCACTGATCATGGCGAGGAACGTTCCGACCAGCACCAGGTGGGACGAGCTGTGGGTGAGGCGGGTGATGCCGAGGGCGGATTCGGTACTCAACAGGACAGTGGTCGCGACGGCGATCGCGTTCGAGAGCCGCACCAGTCCGGGGTCGGTCCCTGCGAACGTGCGCAGGGGATTCGCGGGAAGCGACAGCATTCTGACGATTCTGCCGTATGCGGAGGTTCGTTCAGACGGTTGGCAAGTACCTTACTCAGTAGTAAGGTTGTCGCATGGCCATCAATCTTGAGCTCCCGGAGAAGCTGAACTCTACGGTCGAGCGCGCTCGTCTCGCAGCCGAGCACATCTTCCGCCCTGTCTCGCGAAAGTACGACAAGGCTGAGCACGAGTACCCCACTGAGCTCGATGAGCTCGGCAAGATCGCCAAGGAAGCGCGCGGCGGCGACAAGACCGCCGATTCCGACGGCGCCGATCACGGCACCGTCAACGGCGCGAACCTCCGCTCGGTGCTCAACGCACGCGAGCTGAGCTGGGGCGATGTCGGCCTGATGCTGTCGATCCCCTATCAGGGCTTGGGCAATGCGGCGATCGCCGCCGTCGCCAACGACGAGCAGCTCGAACGTTTCGCCGACGTGTGGGCGGCCATGGCCATCACCGAGCCCGCTTTCGGCTCCGACTCCGCGGCGGTCGCGACCACCGCAGTGCTCGACGGCGACGACTACGTCATCAACGGCGAGAAGATCTTCGTGACCGCAGGCTCGCGCGCCGATCACGTCGTGGTCTGGGCGACGCTCGACAAGAGCGTCGGTCGCGCCGCGATCAAGAGCTTCGTCGTACCGATGGCCACCGACGGCGTCACCGTCGCACGCCTGGAGCACAAGCTCGGCATCAAGTCGTCCGACACCGCCGTCGTCCGCTTCGAGAACGCCCGGGTGCGTGCCGACAACCTGCTTGGATCGCCGGAGATCAACGTCAAAAAGGGTTTCGGCGGCGTCATGCAGACGTTCGACAACACCCGCCCCGTCGTCGCCGCGATGGCGGTCGGACTCGGCCGCGCGGCCCTCGAGGAAGTCCGTCGCATCCTCGAAGAGGCCGGTCACGAGATCGACTACGACCGTCCCGCCGCTGCCCAGCACGCCGCCGTCGCCGACTTCATCCGCCTCGAGTCCGACTGGGAGGCGTCCTGGATGCTGACCTTGCGGGCCGCGTGGATGGCCGACAACAAGCAGCCGAACTCCACTGAGGCGTCGATGTCGAAGGCCAAGGCCGGCCGCACCGTCACCGACGTCACGAACAAGGCCGTCGAGATCGGCGCGACTGCGGGCTTCTCCGAGACCCAGCTCCTGGAGAAGTGGGCGCGCGACTCCAAGATCCTCGACATCTTCGAGGGAACTCAGCAGATCCAGCAGCTGATCATCGCTCGTCGCGTGCTCGGCAAGAGCAGCGCCGACCTGCGATGAGCTGATCTCGCTTCCACTGTCGCAGACCCGGCATCCCTGCTAGCGTGAAACTAGAACACGTTTCAATTCAGGGAGTGGTTATGACTGCTGACCAGCAGGTCGATTTGTCCGAGAAGATCAGCACCGCCGTGACGGCCTACATCACCGCGCTCAACTCGGGCACCGCCGAGGAGATCGCCGACCTCTACGCCGACGGCGCTACCGTCGAAGATCCGATCGGTGCTCCGCTGCGCACGACGCGCGACGAGCTCGTCGAGTTCTACGGGATCATCACCGGCATGCCGCACCGTGAGGCGACCGTGGCCTGGACGAAGATCGCAGGCGACACCGCGGTCTTCGAGTTCACGCTCGTCACCGGCACCGACGACGCCAAGTTCACGATCACCCCGGTCGACATCATGGTCTTCGACGAGAACGGCAAGGTCACGTCCATGCGCGCGGTCTGGAATCCATCGGACCTCGAACAGATCTGACCGACCGTAGGGCGAGCCTCCCTCACCGGCGGGCACGCCCTACGGCCGCGACCGCACCGGCCGACAGAACACCGACGGTGACCACGCACGCCAACGCCGCCAGGGCGAATCCGGAGTGAGCCGCGGCCACGACGGCCCCCACGGCGAGGCCCGTCTGTTGCGCCACACCGAGTTCGGCGGCGCGCTGCAGCGCACGGTGGCCGGGGCCGGCCAGCGCGCGGTCGTTGGCCAGCGGAAACGCGACTCCGATCCCGAAACCGATCGGGACCGTCGCCGTGATGAGCACCGCCGGGTCGACCGGCGTCGCGGCGAGCACTGAGCAGCCCAGAACCAGCGCGAAGAACCCGGCTATCAGTAGGTTGCGCGCACCTTCGGGCCCCGCGGAACGCCGGGCGACGAGGACCGCGCCCGCTGCGGCGGCCACATTGAGCGGCCCGAAGCCCAGCCCCGCCGCGATCGGCGACCACCCGTGGTCCTGCTGCAGGGCGAAACTCACGGTGATGACTGACGCCGCGAGAATCGCGTTGGCCGCCACCACCGTGGCATGCGCGTGCCAGTCGCGCCGTGCGATCGGCGATCGGTGGTCATCGGGTTCGATGCGGTGACCGGCGTCCGGGCTTTGGCCGGGCACGGCGGACGAGACGGCGCGCCACGCGAGCATGCAGGTGAGGACGGCGATCGCCACCGCCCAGAAACACCAGCGCCACGAGACGGCCGCCAACGGTCCCGCCACCAGTAGTGCGGTGATCGAACCCGCGCCGGACACCGTCGAGAAGACGGCGAAGTCACGGGTCCGGGACGGGCGGCCCATCGTGACCAGATGCAGCGCCGCAAGCACGCAGATAGTTGTGGCCGCGGCCGTCGCGCCTTGGGCGGAGCGGGCGACGACCAAGCTGATCGTCGTCGGCGCCAGGGCGCCTGCCACGGCGCTCAGAGCGAACGCACACGCAACCAACGGAAGCGCTCTGGACGGATCGACACGTCGCAGTGCGAGGACCGCGACCGGAAGCATCACGACGAACGATGCCGCGAACGGCGTCACCAGGAGATGTCGAGCCTGGTCGCCTAGATCGAGATCACGGCCGACCGACGGAGCGAGCAGCGCGATGGCCGTCTCGTCGAGGATGATCGTGAACTGCACCGCTGCCAGAACGACGACGGCGAGCAGCCGTGTCGATCGAACCGCACCGGTCACCGGTACGTCACCCAGTGCCCGACCTGCCTAATTTGTGGGAGCCGTCGCACATCGGGGAAATAGTCGATCGGCCGCATCGGCAGAATGCGACCGTCTGCCGCGTCGGCGTGAAGGCGCTACCATCAGGATTACTGACCGATATCGGCCCGCGGACCAATAAGGGGCCGCCTGGACACGGAAATACCGTTACCTTCTCGACAGCGTCGTCGAGGTCGTGATCACGAAATGTCATCGCATCCTTTTCCGACAATGAATTGAGTCGATCGATGAATGATTCGAGTGTACGCACCCGCCCCGACGGGGTCGCGGTCGTTTCGTCGAGAATGCCGGTCCCGACGCCACGCGGCCGACTCAGTGAACTACTCCTGGAGGCACTGCTCTCGGGGGACGGATCGTCGTCGGAGCTGCGCGGCGAGGCCACGCGCGAGCGCCCCGACGTGCTGGCCGACGACGATGCGCAACTCGCGTTGACGCTCCTGTACGAACTGCACCTGCGCGGAGTCGAGGGCGTGGCGGACGAAATGGGCTGGGACCTCGGCTTTCTCGAAGTCCGAGCGCTGCTGGAGCACCGACTGGTCGCCGCCCTCGACCAGCTCGTCGGCCCGGTGTCCGATCCCGCCGACGTCATCGCCGAACTGTTCGCGATCGGAGCCGGGACGGACGGTCCGCCGATGGCGAGATATCTGGCGGTGAACGGCACGATCGACGAGTTCCGTGAGGTGATGATCCATCGCTCGTTGAATCAACTGCGTGAGGCGGACCTGCACACCCATGCGATACCGCGACTGCACGGTGACGCGAAAGCCGCACTCGTCGAAGTGCAGGCCGACGAATACGGCGGCGGAATCCTCACGCGTATGCATTCGACACTGTTCGCCGGATTAATGCGCGAATTGGGGCTCGATGACGGATATGCGAGATATATCGACAGAGTTCCCGCCCCGACCCTCGCCGCGTTGAATACATTGTCGTATTTCGGAATTCACCGTTCGCGGGTGAATGAGTTGATCGGGCATCTCTGCGTGGTCGAGACCACCTCGTCGCTCCCGAGTCGGGACTACAGCCGCGGCCTCAGCCGACTCGGGGTCGGTCCGGCGGGCAGAGTCTTCTTCGACGAACACGTCGAGGCGGACTCGGTGCACGAGCAACTCGTCGTCCGGCGCGTCGCAGGCGGAGTCGGCACGACGCCGGACGCGAGGATCGGTCTGGTGCGAGGCGCCCGCATGTGCGCGGCGGTGGAGCGACTGGCCGCCGAATACATCTGGGACCACTGGCAGGACGGGGCGTCGTCGTTGAGGGCACAGCCGCAGTGATCACCGAATGGACCGCAGGAGAGCGGGCCACCGACGCGATCCTCACGGGGATCCCCGTCGGGCGACCGGCGATCGAGGCGCTCGACGGCGTCTACCGGCCATCGGTCGATTCGGCGCTCCTGTGCAAGCATGCGGTGGCCGAAGCGACCGGTTCGGGAGCCGACCGTCGCACAGTGATCGAACTGTGCGCAGGCAGCGGCATCGCATCGATCTACGCTGCTCTCGCCGGAGCCGAGGTGACCGCCGTCGACGACCGACCGGCAGCGATCGCGGCGGTCGGACGCAATGCTGTACGGAACCAGCTGCGCGTCGACACGGTTCTGGCCGATGTTCGGACCTGGACGCCGCGCGCCCCGGCCGACGTCGTCGTCGCGAATCCGCCGTATGTCCCGGCGCCTGCCGAAGCGACGGACGACGGGCACGCCTGGAACGCCGGGCCGGACGGGCGCGCGGTCCTCGACCCGCTCATCGATCACGCCCGACGCCTGGTGGCGCCGGGCGGGGTTCTGATCCTGGTGTACTCGGCGGTCGCGGGAGTGTCGGCGACCCTCGACGGGTTGCAGCGGAACGGGTTCGACGCCTGCGTGATCGACGAGATGCAGCTGGAGTTCGGTCCGGTGATGCTGCGACGTGCGCAGTGGCTGGCAGCGAACGGGCTCATCGACGGCGACCAGTCCGAGGAGCGGCTGGTCGTGGTGCGGGCGGTCCGGAGCCGATGATCACGATCGGGCTCAACCGTGCACAACATGCCATCTGGATGGCGCAGAACTTGCTGGGAGACGACACGCCGATAGCCGTCGCGCAGTGTCTGGAGATTCGCGGCGCCGTGGATCCCGAGCTCCTGCTCGCGGTGGTTCACGACGTCTCCGAGGAGTTCGGGGTGTCGACGACTCGTCTGTACACGGATGGCGGCGAGCCGCGTCTGAGCATCGGCGGTCATCCCGGTGTCATGGTCGAACGCCTCTCGCTCGGTGACACTGCGGACCCGGAGGCTGCGGATCCGGAGGCTGCGGACCCGGAGGCTGCGGCCGCCGAAGCGATGCGCGAGATGTCAGCGGCTCCCCTGCCGCTCGACGGTCCGTTGATCCGGTACGTGCTCATCGAGCTCGGGCCGCGGCGATGGACGTTCTACACACGTGCCCACCACGTTCTCGTCGACGGATACGCGGCCGAACTCGTGATGCGGCACGTCGCCCACCGGTACCGGCAGGCCACCGGTCAGGCGGACGGCGACCCGATTCCGCGCGATCCGCGGCCGGTCACGGTGATCCGCGAGCACGAACGCGGATACGAGCAGTCGCCCCGGCACGCACGCGACCGCGAGTACTGGCGCAGTGTGCTGGCCACGGCGCCCGAACCACTGCGGATCACCGATCACGCCGCGCACGCCTCGATCAGGACGCACGTCGCCGGAGCAGATCTGACGCCCGGGACCGTTCGCCGTCTGCGAGAGACCGCCGATCGGGCTGCCGTTCCGACGGTTGCGGTCCTCGTCGCGGCGGGGGCGCTGTGTCTGTCGCGGATCGCCGATCGGACGGCGGTGCCGCTGACCCTGGTCACCTCGACCCGGACCACTGCGGCGGTACGGGCGGCCGCCGGAACCATGTCGAACCTGCTCCCGCTCGTCGTCGACCACCGGCCAGGTCTGCCGGTCGACGGGCACCTGCGAGACGTCGCACGCACCCTCTCCGGAGCGCTGCGTCACCAGCAGTACCGCTATGAGGACATGGTCGCCGAGGCCGGCGGCGGATCGGACCCCGCAGGTCTCGTCCGACTCGGCCCCGTCCTCAACCTGGTGCCTTCCGTACCCGACCTCTCCCTCGGCGACGGGACCGATTGTGACCTGCGAGTTCTCACGACTGGACCGGTAACCGACCTCAACATCAACGTCTACCCCGGCGACGCGGACCAGTTGCGCGTCGAGATCGAAGTGAACGCGGACGTGCACGACCAGTCGTCGGCCGACGCGGTTCTCGCCGGGGTTCTCGACGATGTCGCCGCGCTCTGCGGAGCACGAGGCGACGACGACGTGGACCACCTGGCGCCGAACGCTGGCGTCTGGCGCTGTGAAGCTCCGTCCGTCGACGTATCGGAGACCTTCGCCGACGGCTATCTGCGGCATCGATACTCGACGCGGGTCGCCGTCGTCGACGAGGACGGCGGCCCCCACACGTACCGGGAGGTGGCGGCCGACGCGATGGGTCTCGCGGCCGAGTTGACTGCGCGCGCTCAGCCCGGTGACGTGGTCGCAGTCGTCTGCGAACGGTCGTCTCGCAGCGTCGTCGCCGCGTGGGCCGTCGCGGCCGCGCGAATGTGCGTACTCCCCATCGATCCGTCGCTGCCGCAGTCGCGTCGGCAGGCGATGCTCGCCGCCGGGGCTCCCGCAGTGATCCTGGGGCACGGCGCGGACTTCGACATCGATCTGAACCGGGCCCACGCCGACGGAGCGCCGGACGTTCGTCTTCCGACGGCTCGCCTCGACTCCCCCGCATACCTGCTGTTCACGTCGGGAAGCACGGGCGTGCCGAAGGGTGTGTGCGTTCCGCACCGCGGGGTCGCGGATCTCATCGTCGAGATCGATGCGTCGTACGATCTCGCGACGACGAGCGTCGTCGCGCATCTCGCATCTCCAGGATTCGACACCGCGATCGTCGAGATGCTCGCCGCGGCCCACGCCGGTGCGACGCTGGTCGTCGTACCGCCGCACATCCGCGGCGGCGCCGACCTCGCGCACTACCTCGCGGTGCACGGCGTGACGCATCTGCTCGTGACGCCCGGGGTGCTCGCCACTCTGCCCGATGAGGCCGTGCCCGAGCTCACCCATGTGATCGTCGGGGGCGACGTGTGTCCGGCTCCGTTGATCGGGCGGTGGGCGCGTCGGGCCACCGTTCGGTGCGCGTACGGGCCGTCCGAGACGACGTGCAGCGTGATGCTGACCGATCCGATCGACGCCGACGAGGTTGGCCGGCGAATCCCGCTGGGACGACCCATGAGCGGAGTGCGACTCCTCGTCCTCGACAGCCGCCTGCGGCCGGTGCCGCGCGGTGGCCGCGGCGAGCTCTACGTGTGCGGTCCGAGTCTGGCCATCGGCATCCTCGGCAGTGCCGCGACCACCGCGGCCAGGTTCGTCGGGGCCCTCGACGGTTCAGGCGAGCGGATGTATCGCACCGGCGACCGGGTGCGACGCGGCGCCGACGATCAGATCTGGTTCGTCGGCCGCGTCGACGGCCAAGTGAAGATCCGCGGAGTCCGGGTCGAACTCGCCGAGATCGATCGAGCGGTCCTCGAGATCGGGGCCGCGTCGGCCAGCGCCACCATCGCACACGACGCTCCGGGAGGGCGCCGACTGCACACCTACGTCGTTGCGACTGGAACAGGCGACACGGCTCGCCGGGTGCGGGACGGTGTCCGGGACCGGCTGGGCACTGCGTTCACCCCGACCGGCGTGACCGTTCTCGACCGTCTGCCGCTGACCGTCAACAACAAGCTCGACCGCGCACGACTGCCCGCTCCGACGACGGTGACACGGCGGGCGCACCGGCCACCGACCGACGAATTCGAGCGGGTGGCGGTCGATGCGTTCGAGCACGCACTGGGGGTCACGGAGGTCGGGCTCGACGACGACTTCCTCGACCTCGGCGGCGACTCGTTGTCGGCGACCGCGGTGGTCGCGAGAATCGCCGCCGCGCGCGGGGTACGGGTCGGCGTGCGCGACGTCTTCACGAACGCGACGCCCGCCGAGTTGGCCGACCTCGTCCGGACAAGGACGAGCAGCGCGACGATCGCTCCAGCGATCACCGGCGACTCGATCAACGGGTCGCGCTCAGGACCAATTCCGTTGGCGCCCGGACAACGCAACGTGTACGCCCGCCGCGATCGGATCGACCACCTCATCTCGTTCGCCACGACCATCGCCGCGCAGATCGGCGTCGCCGACGTCCGCCGGGGCGTCGCGGCAGCCCTCGACCGGCACCCCATGCTGCGCAGCCGGTTCGCCGACGACGAGACCTTCGCCGTCGACGCGGTCTCGGACCCCGACTGCTGGACGGTCGACGAACTGGGCCGAGTCGATCCGACGAGCCTGCGTGAATACCTGTTCCGCCCTATCGACCTCGCTCAGCACTATCCCCTGCGCGTCGGAGTCGGAACGGAGCCGGACGGGTCGACGGTGATCGCTGCGTGCCTGCACCACCTCGCCGCCGACGGCGTCTCCCTGCGCGTCATGCTGTCCGGAATGCTCACCGGTGTCGGCGCGACACCGGACGCCGACTACCGCGAGTACGCGCGGACCGCGGGTGCGCTCGCCGCGGAGAATCGCATCGCCGACATCGCGCACGCCGCCGAGGTCGTGCACGATGTGCGTTCGGCAGGCTCGGCCGACCTCGCGCCTCGTCGACCCCGCGTGTGGGAGGCCAACGGCGCGCGAGTGCCGATCCCGCTGGGCGCTCCGGAGTGGGCGGTCGTCGAGACGACGGCCCGCGACGCCCGGGTCTCGGTGCTCACCGTGGTGCGCGCCGCGTTGGCCCTGGTCATCGGGCGTCGGACCGGGGCCGACACGGTGCCGGTCGGCGCGCTGCTGTCGGGGCGCGACGACGCCCGCTGGGACAACGTCGTCGGCATGTTCGTCAACACAGTGTGCGTGCCGTGTCGGGTGGAGACCACCGTCAGCGAGACGATCGCCGGCGTCCACCGCGCCGAGAACGAGGCGTTCGCACACGCTACGACGGCATTCGCCGACATCGTCGACGCGCTCGGCCCGTTCCCGCCGGATCGGCATCCGTTGTTTCAGGTGATGCTGACCATGGACGACTACCCGACGATCGCCTGGAACGGTCTGCGCCTGACACCGATTCCGGTCGACGTCGCCCACTGCGACCTGCACTTCTCCGTCATCCCACCACGCGCCGGAGTCGACGGCGCAGTCGAAGTCCTGTATGCGACCGCGCTGTTCGACGAGCAGACGGTCCGCGACGTCGCGGCCGAACTGGTCGCCGCTCTGGGAACCGCCTGCCTCAACGCTTAGGTCGGACGGATCGGTGTTCCCGCTACTGGACTGACTAATAGCGGGAGTGCCCGGCCGTCGCGGGAAGGCCTCAGCGACCCGTCGGTCGCAGCACGATGTCCGTCGGATGCGCATCGGACGGCGTGGCGACGGCATGCGCGACCGCTGCGGCGACCGTCTCGGGTCGGAGGAACCGAGTGGGGTCGTAGTCGTCGCCCTCACGCGCGACGATGTCGCGTTGCATGTCGGTGTCGATGCGGCCGGGGAAGATCGACGTGACACGGATCGACGGTTCCTCGGCGCGCAGTCCGTCGGCGAGGGCGCGCAGCCCGAACTTGCTCGCGGCGTACGGCGTCCACCCCGGATTGACGCGCATCCCAGCACCCGAGTTGATGAAGACGACGTGACCGCCCGCCTCGCGGAGCGCGGGCAGGAGCAATCGGGTCAGTTCGGCGGCGGCGATCAGATTCACCTCGAGGAGGTCTCGCCACTCGTCGACCGGGGTGTCGGCGACGCTTTCCAGGCTGCTCGCGACACCGGCGCTGTGCACCAGCAGGTCCAGGGAACTGATCGCCTCGACGGAGGCTTCGACCGAATCGTAATCGGTCAGGTCGACGTCGAACGTCGCCGCACCATCCAATTCCGTTGCCAGCGAGTCGAGTTCGGGGCTGCCGCGGCCGCCGAGGAGGAGATCGTGGGTCGAGGTGAGCGCGCGAGCGATCTGCGCGCCCACCCCACGGCTGGCTCCGGTGATCAGTGCGGTCGGCATGGCGCCGACTGTACTGGGCAGAGTGCCCAAGGCTGGAGATTCTCGGCTCAGAACTCTTCGGCGCCGGTCAGGGCGGCGTCGTCGTCGACAGTGTGCTGGTTCTGGTTGACTCCCGCGGGCGCGGACCGGCTGGACCCGATGAGGTTGGATCCGACGATCGCGAGGACGGCGACGCCGCAGTAGCCTGCGGCGAACCAGAACGGCGCTGCGCCGCCGAACCACTCGGCGAGGTAGGCGACGAGGATCGCGGACACGGCTGCGCCCATCCAGCGCAGGAAGCTGTACCCGGCAGATGCCACAGATCGGGGAGTGGTGGAGTCGGTCGCCGACATCGCGACCCCGGTGAACAGGGTGTTCAGGATGCCGGAGGGGATACCGGAGATGACGACGGCGAGGCTGATCAACCACACTTGGTCGGTCAGGACGCCGATTGCGGCGAGCGCCATGACGACCGCGTACCCGCTGATGGCGGAGACGACACCGGCTCGGTCGCCGATGGCGCGCGCGACGCCGGGGGCGATGAACACACCGGCCAGCGCGGTCAACAGGCCCCAGCCGAAGAAGATCATGCCTGCATAGATCGGACGAAGCCCCATCGCGAGCGGAGCCCATGCGATGACCGTGAACAGTGCGCCGGTATAGAACGCGGAGCCGATCGAGTTGATCAGGAGCGCCTTGTTGCGCAGCGCCTTGATCGGGTCCAGCAGATTGACGGGCTGACGCTCGGATGCGGGACCGTCGGGCGGCAACAGCATCGCACAGAGGACCGCGCCGATCAGCATCAGGACAGCGGTGCCCGCGAACGGTGCGCGCCAGCTCCATTCGCCTAGGACGGCACCGAGAAGCGGTCCGACGGCCAGGCCAGCGCCGAGGGCCGCTTCGTACAGGAGGATCGCGCCGTGTTGGTTGCCGCGGGCCTGCCCGACGATGAATGCGAGCGCCGTCGCGATGAACAGCGCGTTGCCGAGACCCCAGATGACGCGCAGGGCGATCAACTGGTCGATGTTGTCGGCGAACGCCGAGACGCCCGCCGCGACCACGATGCAGGCCAGCCCCGCGCTCAACGTCCGCTTCGGCCCGAATCGGTATGCGGCCCAACCGGTCACCAGCATCGCGACCACCTGGACGCCCATGTAGACGCCGAACAGGAGGGTCAATTTCTCGTGCGGTGCGTTCAGGGCTTCGGCGATCGAGTTGAGGATCGGGTCCACCAGGCCGATGCCCATGAACGCGATCACCGCGGCGAACGCTGTCACCCACACCGTACGAGGCTGGTCTTTGAAAGCTTCGGTGAGTGAGTGGTCGTGCTCTGCCATCACTTCTCCAATCGTGCGCGCAGGTCCCGCAGGGCCGGAGCGGCAGCCGCGAGGACGGCCCGTTGTTCGTCGGACAGTTCGTCGAGCGCGGCGGTCACCACGTCGTCACGTCGAGAGCGCACGCGGTCGACGATGCCGCGTCCCTCGTCGGTGAGTGCGATGACGACGGCGCGCCGATCGTCCGGGTCGGGTGCGCGGGTCACGAGTCCGTCACGCGTCAGCACGTCGACGAGGTTCGTCGCCGTCGGCACGCGGACGCCTTCGCGGTCGGCGAGGACGCCCATCCGCATGGGCCCGTGATCGAGGAGGGTCACCAGCGCTGATGACTGGGCCGCGGTGAGTTCAGCGACCGGGCTGTTGCGCCGCAGCGCGAGGTACAGGCGGGTCACTGTATGGCGTAGTTCGCTCGCCAGTTCCGAAGGATTCGTCTCAGTAGAATTCGTCTCAGGCACAGTTAGTGACTCTAATACTTAGTAAGCCTAAGTAAAAGCGGAGCGCGTATGAGTTGCGAGACACTCGATCCCGCTCGACAGAGGAGCGCAGGTCAGACGCGTTCGCCCACGCCGATGCGGCCCGCGCTCGACGAACCGCCGAATGACGCGGGGCTGCGGCCGTCGTGGCTGTAACCGCCGTCGTGCACCGATCCGATCAATACGCTGTCGACGAGTACTCCTGCGAGCACGGGGGCGAGATCGCTCGGCGCGCCGACTTGATCGGCCCACCAATCCGCGACATCGGCGGCCGCGGCGTCCAGGGCCTGACTAGCGAGATCGGCTGCTCGGGCCGCTGTGCCCGCAGATCCGTCCGAGTCGGTGTCGGCGAGATCGGCGGCGACGTCGGCCAGACGGCGTGCCTCGGACAGCCGCGTGAACGCGACCGAACCGACGACGCCGCGACGCGTCTGCACGTACGTCGAGGCGGCCCGGACCAGGTCGACCACGTCCGACAGGCCGGTCGATCGGGGCGTGTCGTCGGCGTCTTCGGCCGCGTTGAGCAGCCTCGTCGCCTGGTCGAGCGCGCCCTCGGCGGAACGAATCGCGCCGATGACCGAACCGCGTTGCCCGGCGGCCGCTGCGTCGCGACCCTGGTCGGTGCACTCGCGAGCGAAGTCGAGCAGATGGCGCGCGAGCGTGAGGTTCCCGTCGACCTCGGGGGGTGTCGACGCCAGTTCGGCGAGGCCCGACTCGATCTCCGGTATCCGATCGGTGGCCTCGACCACGGCGGTGGACAGTGCGTCCAGGCGTCGCTCGCCGTCGGCGCTGAGATCGCGCAGGCTGTCGAGGGCGGTACTCCGCCCGTCGAGCATCGCGTCGGCATTGGAACAGGTCGTGATGATCTCGACCAGCATGCGGCGCTGGTCGGCGGGGTCGGAGACCTGGTCGTCGTCGAGTCGTTGGCGCAGCATGTACGACGCCGCGATGGCCGCGCGCGCGTCGGCGACGGCCGAGATGAAGGGATCGGCAGCGGTCCCGCGCTCGTCGCGCGCACGAACTGCTTCGTCGCCGCTGTTCCGGATAGCCCGGTCGGTGGTCGTCAGCACTTCGCGGGACCACGGATCGAGCTCCCCGACGGGCTTCTGGCCGAGTTGGTCGGCGGTGAACGCGTCCGCGTGCTCGGCGGCCGCCCGACGCCTGCGCAGGAGCAGCAGCAGAGCTGCCCCGACCGCCAGCAGCACGAGTACGACGACGGCCAGCGCGATCCACCAGGCCCGGGACGACTCCGGTTCGCCGCCGACGTCTGCGATGTCCTCTCCGACGACGACGGCGGCATCAGCGAATCGGCCCTGGTCCACGGCGGGTGCGAGGTCGTCGGAGATGATCCGGTCGGTCTCCTCCGCGGTGAGGCCTTCCACCTCGACTGGCGCCTGCAGAACGTAGTCGCGCGGCTCGGTGGCGATCGCGAGGACGACGTCGTGTGCACCGAAGTCGCTCTGCCGGACGGTCTTGGCCACCCAGTCCTCGGGCGCGAGGCCGCCGAAGTTCTTGACGTACACCACCCAGTACTGGATGTCGTGCGCACCGTCCACGTCGTAGACCGCCTGCCACACACGGGCGCTCTGCGTGCCGTCGAGGGCGCCCGCCGGATCGACCACCTGTGTGGGGAGGCGGAACGGCGCCTCCGCGTGTGCCGGTGCGCACAGCAGCGTCGAGGCGAGCAGCAGAGCGGCGAGAGCAGGCGCGAGAGCCAGGACCCGTCGGACAGAAGCAGACGACATGGAACCAATCTATCGTCTGGGTACGACGTAAGCGGGCAGGCTGGGAGAGGAGTGAAGAGTGCGTGACGAGTTCGATGCAGTGATCGTCGGTTCCGGGCCGAACGGACTCACCGCGGCCGCCGTGCTGGCGTGCGCCGGTCGACGAGTGCTCGTCCTGGAGGCCGCCGACACGATCGGGGGAGGCGCGCGCACCGACGAATGGTTCGGGCCGGGCATTCGGACCGACGTCTGCTCCGCCGTTCACCCGACCGGATATGCCTCACCGGCGTTCACGGATCTGCGGTTGACCGACCACGGGCTGAACTGGCTGGTCCCCGACGTCTCGCTCGCGCATGTCGCGGCGTCCGGAACAACTGGCATTCATCGCGAACCAGAGTGCACGGCAACAGAACTCGGCGCGGATGCGAAAAGATGGCGGACCCTGGTCGAGGCGAACGATCCGAGAGCCCTCGTCGAACAGATTCTGGCGATGCCGACGGTGCCGCGTCGTAGACTGATGCGGACGGCGGGATTCGCTGCGGCGGCCGCACTGCCGACAGAGCTACTGGTGCGGGCGTTCACTACTGCGCGCGCCGCGACCGTGTTCGCCGGGATCGCCGCGCACGCCGAGCGGCCGCTGACGGCTCCTGGATCTTCGGCTGCCGGCTTGTTGCTCGGAACGCTGGCGACCACCGGGTGGCCGGTGGCGCAGGGCGGTTCCCACGCTATCGTCGACGCGCTCGCCTCGGTGGTCCGTGCTGCAGGCGGCCGGATCGAGACCGGGTGCGGGGTGACCGATCTCGGTCAGCTTCCGACCGGGTGCGACCTGTTGTTCGACACATCACCCGACCTGGTCGCTCGGCTGTTCGCCGACCGGCTGGGTCGCCGATACACCCGCGCTCTGCGCCGATTCGCCTACGGCGGCGGAACGTGCAAGGTCGACTTCGTGCTCACCGACCCCATCCCGTGGGCCGATCGGTCAGACTTGATGGCCCGGACCGCCACCTTCCATCTGGCCGACGACATCGCCCAGATCAGGCGTACCGAGGCCGACGTCGCCGCAGGAGTGCTACCGGAGCGGCCATGGGTGCTCGGCGGCGAGCCGACCAGGATCGATCCGTCGCGAGCGCCGTCCGGCACTCATCTCGCGTGGGCGTACTGCCATGTCCCGGCCGACTGCGGCGTCGATGTGTCTGATCGGATCGTGTCCGAGATCGAAAGGGTCGCACCGGGTTTCCGCGACACGATCACGGGCGTCCGAGTCACTACGGCGACCGATCTGCAACGCCACAACGCCAACTACGTCGGCGGCGACATCAACTGCGGTGCGGCCAGTCTGTCGCAGCTCGTGGCGCGCCCGGTGCTGTCACCGACACCCCAGATCACCGGGGTCCCCGGCGTCTACCTGTGCTCGTCGGCGACGGCCCCGGGCGGCGGTGTGCACGGAATGTCCGGCTACCGAGCGGCTCGCGCTGTGCTGGCGCGCGGCTGAGTCAGCGCTGCTGAAACAGCGCTGCTGTACTCAGCGTTTTCGGGGTTCCAAGTGGACAAAGGCCTGGACGTGGACGTCCGAGTCGCCGATCGCCTCGCGGATCTGGTCGGTCACGACGCCGACCTTGTCCGCGATCTCCGGATACGGGTGGTCTGGACGGGCCGTCACCTCGAGGCGAATGATGCTGCGCGCTCGATCGTTCAGAGCTCGCGCGGACACCGAAGTGAACGTCGTGTCGCCGGACAGTTCGTCGGCGGCCGCCGCTGCGATCAGCTTCGGCGCGACGGTCATCGTTCCCGTCTCACCGGATCCGTCGAGCTCGACGTCGTCGATCTTTCCCGGGCGGAGCGACGAGACGATGAGCGGAATGGCCCACAACAGCGTGATCAGCACGATTCCGGCGAGGACGAGCGTCCACCATCCGCTGTCGGCGAAGCGCCCGACGGCATCCGTGTCGATGTTGTTCATCCAGTCGACGAACGGTTGCACGTCGAGATTCCACGCGAGGGCAGCGAGCCCGATGACCAGTAGAACGAGTCCGATCACCGCGGTCGTGGACCGGTGCACTGCGGCGGGTAGACGGTTCATCGACGATCACCGGCGTTTCGGGTGGAGAAGCGGACGACGGCTCGGTTAGGCGATTCGACATCGCCGATGACCTCGTCGACCACCGTGTGGACACGGTCTCGGTCGACCGAGTCGCGGGCGATCACCGTGCACTTCGCTTTGCGACGGGTGACGACAGTCGTGGCGTGATCGACGCCCGCGACGGCCTGGGCGGCAGCACTGCACCGACGGGCGACGTCGACGCGGCGCGTCCACAGGACGTCGTGGTCGGTGAGCCGGAGGTGGGTGGCGCGGCGCGGTTTCATCGACGCCACGAGCAACGCGAGGCCGATCACGATGCAGGCGATCGCCGCAGCCCACATCCAACTGGTCCACGCCGTCTCGCTGGACCAGTGGGCTGCGTGCCCAAGCCACGGGTCGCCGTCGATCCAACCGGCCTCCAGGACGAGATCGCGAACCGCGACCCCGCACAACACGAGGAGCGCGATGCCGATGACGGCGCCGAGGATTGCTGCACCCGGCCGTCCGGACGGTGCGAACACCTTGCGGCTCGCGGTGTCGGAGGTACCGGCCGGGCGGTTGCCGGTTTCAGTGCTCAAGCTGTCAGTTCTCGAGGTCATGGACGTCCTCCGATGCTGTGGCGCGCTCGGGCGATTCGGTGACGCTCGGCAGGTCGATGTAACCCTGCTTTCTGCGTTTCACCTCGTCGCGCGGAACGAATTGGCGGACAGTGACATCCACTCTGAGCGGACGATCGCCGACGAACGCCTCGAGCTCGTCGGCGACGGACTCGCGGATCTGCTGGCAGACGCGAGTCACTGCACTCGGCCACACCAGGGCGACGGTCATCGACAGGCGACGAGCAGTCCCTGCAGCATCGACAGTGGCTTGCGGGAGATCCGAACTGATCCCCAGCAAGTCCGTCGCCGACGATCCGAGGACCGAACCGACGGTGCCCTGCTGACGGACGACGCCGTCGACGTTGAGGGCTGCGCGTTCGGCGATCCTCTGGATCACTCGGTCGGCGATGACGAGAGTGCCCGCCGGGCGGATACTCGCCGAGGCCGCGTCGCCCTCCACGACGCGGTCCTCGGCGAGAGTCTCATCAACCACGGCCGCGGCTCCGAACCACTGCGCCGAGGTCGAGGGTGCCTTCGAGCTGCAAACCGACGATCACACCGATCAGGCCGAAGACGAGTGCGAGCACCAGTCCCCAGAACCCGCCGACGAGAGCCGCCAACGCAAGGAGCAGTCCGGCAAACAATCCGATGACGGCTTTGTTCATCAGCCAGCCTTCCTCGTCTGTGCGATGTCTTCGACGACCACCGAGAACTCCAGCCCGGTGATCGACTCCGCGGTGTCGCGGACTGCCGCAGCCACTTCCTGCAAGTCGTACGTCAGATCGGCGACGATGTGGACCTCCCCGTCCTCGTCGCGGAGCGCGATGCCCGACACGCGTTGTCCGGGCATGTATGTCGCGACCTCGCCGAACAGCCCGCTGTGCAGGTCGATGACCCCGGGCAGCGCAAGGACCGCGTCTGCGATCTGCTCGGCCACTGACCCGACCTCGACCGCGTCAGCAGGACCACTATCGGCAGTCATCACTCGACCCTCCGCGCACTTTCTGTCTTCTCCTCTTCCTCCCCGAAGCTCACGTCGTGCACGGTCACGTTGACCTCGGTGACCTCCAGGCCGGTCATCTGCTCGATCGCGGTGATCACGTTGCGACGGATGGCGGCGGCGAGCTGGTGGATCGCGACGCCGTAGTCGGCCACGATCGACACGTCGACGGCTGCCTGACGCTCACCGACCTCGACGTTGATGCCCTGTGTGGCACTCACGGTCGTTCCCGGAATCACCTCGCGGACCTTGCCGACCATGCGCTCGGTGGTCCCGCCGACGTCGTAGACGCCGTCGATCTCGCGAGCAGCGATGCCCGCGATCTTCGCGACGACGATGTCGGCGATCGAGGTGCGGCCGCGGTCGGCCGCAGTGTCGCGTCGCACGACCTCGCGGCCTGCCGCATGCTCAGCTTCGCGCGTCGATGGAGCGACAGTCTTCTCCCCAGAGACCGTCTTCTCTGCAGTCGGCTTCTTCTCCTGCGTTGCTGTGGTGGTGGCGTTGTCAGACACACGAGCTCCTTCGTCATATTCTCGTTTGCACACCGATCGCGACCCCTCGTCCGGCCGAAGCCGAATCACGCGACCCGTGTGTAAAGTCAGTCGCATCGACACAAAGAAGTTGCACGCATGAATGTACGTGATGTCGGTCACAACGACAGCCTCGACCTAGATGACCTGTCCGATGACGAGCTCGCAGGCGCCGCGGCAGTGGGTGATGCCGAAGCGTTCGAGGTGCTGGTCAGGCGCATGTCGCCGGTCTTGTTGCGCTATATGCGGCGCATGGTCAACGAGCCTCAGACAGCCGAAGACCTGGCCCAGGAGACGCTCCTCGATGCGTGGAAGGGGCTTCCCGACTTCGCCTTTCGAAGCTCGTTCCGGACCTGGATGTTCGCGGTCGCGCATCGGAAGACGGTCGACTACTACCGTCGACGGCGGGATCTCCCGACCGACGGGGAGCGGTTCGAGGAACTCGTCGCCCAGGGGCCGTTGCCTGCCGACACCGCCGAACATTCGGCTTTGATGGACGCATTGCGTGCAGAACTGGGAAACTTGCCGCACACTTCGAGGGCCGCGTGGTGGCTCAAAGAAGTCGAAGGGCTGACCCTCGTCGAGATCTCGGAGGTCTTGCGCATCAGTACCGGGTCGGTACGGGGGCATCTACAGCGAGCGAGGAAATTCCTGGTCACGCGACTCGCCCCGTGGCAACCAGGCGCGAGGCACGACGACGGACCGGCCGCGACCGGGAAAGGAGGTCGACCATGAACGACGTACGTTACGACGAGTCGACCGACGACCCCACCGACGCGTGGCTGGTCGACGCGATCCGCGACGACCGCGAGCCCGACAGCGATGTGGAACGACTGATCACGTCGATCTCGTCCGGGCTCAGTCGCATCCGGCGGCCGGCGCGGATGCTCGCCGCCGACGAGCGCGGCGTGTCGGTCAGCGATCGAATCGTCAAGGAACTGATCGCGGTTCGGATCCGGCGCGCATTGGGTCGACTCGTCGTGTTCGCGTCCATCGACGGTCCCGAGGACGAGGTCGACGGCGTCCGTATCGGCCTGATCGCGCGGTACACAGATAGTCTGATCGCGCAGTCTGACCAGGTCAGGGACGTGGTCGAGGATGTTTTGACGTCGACGATCGGAGTGCACGCGAGCGCTGCCGCGCGCACCAACATCTCGGTGCGCTGGCAGGACCTGTACACGCGCGAGTGGCTGGACTGACCCCCTGGGGTTGGGACGCGGTCAGCCCTCGCGCGCGTCGCGCCAGGCGACGAGGCGCTCCACGGTCGACAGGTCGTAGTCGGGTCCGTTGACCGCGTACGTCAGGAGTGTCACGCCTTCGGCCGTGATGTCGTCGGCGAACCGGAGCAGACCGTCGACGTCATCGCGACTCTTCAGTTCGGCGGAACGTTCGATGCTCGCCGGGTCGCGGCCGACGGCGGCGCAGTGCTCGGCGAGGATGGCCGACTTGTGCCGGTACGTCTCGACGTCGACGAACGAATGCCAGATGTCGGCGTGGGTTGCGACGTGGCGCAGCGTCTTCCGTTCGCCGCCGCCGCCGATCAGGACCGGGATCTTGCGTGTCGGCTGCGGATTGAGCCGGCCCATCCGGGACTCGATCCGGGGGAGTGCCTCACCGAGTGCGTCCAGGCGCGACCCCTTGGTCCCGAACTCGTAGCCGTACTCGGTGTAGTCGCGTTCGAACCAGCCGCTCCCGATGCCGAGGACGACGCGGCCGCCGGAGATGTGATCGACGGTGCGGGCCATATCGGCCAGCAGCTCCGGATTCCGGTAGCTGTTGCAGGTCACCAGTGGTCCGAGCTCGATCCGTTCGGTCTGTTCGGCCCAGGCGCCGAGCATCGTCCAGCATTCGAAGTGCGCGCCGTCGGGATCGCCGTACAGCGGATAGAAGTGGTCCCAGTTGAAGGCGATGTCGACTCCGATGTCCTCGGCGCGACGGACCGCGTCTCTGATGAGCGAGTAGTCGGGCGAGTGCTGCGGCTGGATCTGGACACCGATACGAACGCGTGAAGTCATGCCGTCCATTCTGTACCCCCGCGCCAGCACCCTCCATTTTTGCCAATACAGCAACATGCAATGACAAATCAGCATGACGCTGGCACTGTGGTCACTATGACGACAGAACACACGCACGGACCGGCAGCCGCCGGTCGCCACCCGGAGACTGCGCAGGAGTGGGACGAGAAGTACTCGACGTCCGACCGACTGTGGACGACGAACGTCAATCCCGCTCTCGTCACTGAGGTCGAGTCGCTCGAGCCGGGCACGGCGTTGGACGTCGGCAGCGGCGAAGGCGCCGACGCGCGGTGGCTCGCGGGCAAGGGATGGAAGGTCACCGCCGTCGACATCTCTCAGGTCGCGATGGACCGGGCCCGTGCCGCCGACCCGGACGGTTCGATCGGCTGGCATCGACTCGACGTGACGACCGATCCGATTCCGAACGCGCCGTTCGGTCTCGTGTCGGCCGTCTACTTTCACATCGCTCGCTCGCAGGAACGACTCCTCGACGCGCTGCTCGGCGCGGTCGAGCCCGGCGGACAGTTCCTGCTGGTCGTCCATGCGGCACAGGGTATGAAGGAGCACGGCTTCGATCCGTCGGACTACTTCTTCCCGTCCGACATCGCCGCTCGACTCGGTGACGATTGGGAGATCGTGGTGAACGAGGTCCGCCCGCGCGGGGTGGCGGCCGGGGACGGCGCGCACGTCGACGACGATGTGTTGCGGGCCCGTCGAATCCGGTGAATCAGATCCAGCCCAGCTCTCGTGCTTTGACGGCGGCCTCGTAGCGGTTGGCGACGGCGAGCTTGGCCATCGCCGACGACAGATAGTTGCGGGTGGTGCCCGCCGAGAGGTGGGCGCGGGTGGCGATCTCGTCGATGGACGCGCCGTCGATCGCGAACTCGAGGACGTCGGCTTCGCGCGGGGTCAGCACTGAGTCGCCGGTGCTGATCGCTTCGGCGGCGAGTTCCGGGTCGACATAGCGTCCGCCGTCGTGGACCGAGCGGATCACGGTGGCGAGGGTCGTAGCGGACGCCGTCTTGGGGAGGAATCCGCGCACCCCGATCGACAGCGCACGTTTGAGGTATCCGGGTCGGCCGTGGCTGGTGACGATCAGGCAGCCGGCGCCGGGGGTGAGCTTCAGGATCTGCTGTGCCGTCTCGATACCGTCGATGCCGGGCAGTTGCAGATCGAGGACGGCGACGGCGGTCGGCAGCCCGTCGTCGGCGCGGGCGCGCCACAGGTCGACGAGTTCTTCACCGGTCCCGACGTGGGCGATGACTTCCAGATCGTCCTCGAGGCCGAGCATGGTGGCCATCGCCGACCGGATCAGGGTCTCGTCGTCGGCCATAAGGACTGGAATCATGCCGTCTCCCAACGGATCTCAAGAGTGAATCGATCGCCGTCGGCGTCGGTGGTCAGGCGTCCGCGGACCTTGTCGAGTCGTTCGGTGAGGCCGCGGAGACCGGAGTGCTCGCCTTCGGCTGAGGTCACGCCGTCGTTGGTCAGGCTCATACCCGACGGCCCCAGTGTGAGGGTGGCGGTCCTCGCGGACGAGTGACGCACAATGTTGGTGGTGCCTTCGCGCACGACCCACGCCGCGGTCTCGTGGAGTTCTTCGGGGACGGTGCCGCTGTCGCCGTGGACCGTCAGTCGGCATCCGGCGGCGTCGAGAAGCGCTTGGGCGCCTGCGATCTCGCCGGTCAGATCGATCCCGCGGTAGCCGCGGACCAGCGAGCGCATCTCTTCGAGCGAGGCGACGGCAAGGGCCTTCACTTGATCCATCTCGTCGGCGGCTCGGTCTGCAGCGCCGGCGTGAGACAGTCGGGACGCGAGTTCGCTCTTGACCGCGATCGTGGAGAATCCGCGTCCCACCACGTCGTGCAGATCGCGAGAGAAGCGGAGGCGTTCCTCGGCCACGTGAAGCTGTGCCTGCGTCTCGCGCGCCTTGTCCAGGCCGTCGACGACGTGCAGCGCCCACAGCGACAGGCGGGTGATGGCCACGCAGGCGACGGTTACTGCCAACAGGGTGACGCTCACCGCCGCATAGCCGCCTGGTGCGCCGAACGCTGCGATTGTCGCGGCGACGGCTGCGACCGCGAGGAGCCAACGCCACCGCGAGAACGCGAACGTCGACAACGAGGCGAAGCCGACGACCACCCAGCCGACACCGAGGCCTGTCTCGGCGTCGAGGGAGGCCGCAACGTACAGCCCGCCGCCCCAGGCGGCCGCGAATCCGACGGCGCCCGCGATCGCGAGTCTGCGGTTGGCAGCCGAACCAGTTCGCGTCGTCAGTTCCGGCCGCGATTCGAAGGCGAGGACCGCGGACAGGGTGGCGAGCGCGGTCGCGACGACGACGCTGGGGTATTTGTGCCCGCTGACCATCGCGGTGAGCCCCACGATGATCGCGGTGCCCTCCAATGTCCACCTGGTGTAGACGCGATACTTCGCGGGTTCGGACAGGCGCTGCCACCGGTCGAGCGGAGCGAGGGGGGATTTGTGCCGGTCGAGCGGAGCTCGAGCGTTTTTCATCCGCGGTCGTCCCAGCGGAATCCTTTGTAGACGAGGGCGATCGCGATTGCGGTCCATATGACCAGTGTCGCAACTGGGCGGCCGGCTTCGGCGAAGGTACCGGCGAAATCGGCGACGGGAGCGTCGGCGCCCGCAGTGGCGGTCTTGCCTGCCGTGCCCAGGTGCATGAGGTCGGAGACCGCCGCGTACGGCGTCCAGCCGAGCAGGTCGGCGGCCCGGTCGGGGAGCGTGGAGCGGATGTTCCCCATCCCGACCATGGCGAGCGCCATCACGGGGAGCGACGTGATCTGCGCGGCTTCGGCGTTCTTGGTGAATCCGCTGGTGGCGAGGGCGAGGAGGCCGAACACGATGGCTCCGCCGACGAGTCCGATCGCCATCGCGAGCACGTTGACCGGTCCCGGTGCGCCGGTCGCGTACACGATGGCGCAGACGAGGAGCGACGACATCGTGGTGACGGCGACGCCGGGCACGTTGGGCGCCGCGAGGATCTGCCAGTCGGCGGCTTCCCCGGTGCGGAGCCGTTTCAGCACGCCTTCGCTGCGGCGGGTCGTGACCATCGAGAGCACCGTGTAGTACTGCACGAACATGAGGGCGAACAGCGCGAACATGTCGAAGGTTGCGGCGACCGCGTCCCGGTCGACCTGACCGTCGTTGCCGTTGCGGACGAGGAGGTAGGTCGCGACCGGCAGGAGGACCGGGAAGATCACGCCGGTGACGACGAGCGTCTTGTTGCGACGGAACTGCAGGAACTCGGCGCGTGCGAGCGACGCCAGGGGACTGCGACGGAATGTGGGTGCTGCGGTGGTCATGCGGTGACTCCGATCTTGTCGTTGTCCGCCGGTTCGCCCGCGAGGTCGAGGAACACCGATTCGAGTGACGCGGCGCGGGCGGTGAGCCCGGGGAGGGTGATCTGTTCGCGGTCGGCCCAGGCCAGGAGCGCGAGCAGGTCGTCTTGGAGACGGTGGGTGGTCAGCGAGACGCGTTCGCCGTCGATGCGCAGGTCCGCGAGCGGGGGCAGTGGCGCGCCCCGATGGTCGAGAGCCGAGCGGTCGAAGGCGATGGTCGACGGGTGACCGTCGACGATGTCGCGGAGCGTTCCGGATCGAGCGACGGCTCCGGCGTGCATGATCGCGATCCGGTCGGCGAGCGCTTCGGCCTCGTCGAGGTAGTGCGTGGTCAGGACCATGGTGACGCCTGCGGACTTCAGGTCGTCGAGCAACTGCCAGGTGGCGCGCCGGTTCTCGGGGTCGAGGCCGGTGGTCGGCTCGTCCAAGAACAGCAGTCGGGGCTGTCCGAGCAGCGCGCACGCGAGGTCGACGCGTCGCTTCTCGCCGCCGGACAGGGAGCCGACGCGGACGTCGGCGCGATCGGTGAGATGGACTTTGGTCAGCACGTCGTCGGCGGTCGTCGGATGCGTGCACGTGCCGCGCCACATCTCGAGAGTCTCGGTGACGGTCAGCTCGGCGGGGAGCCCGCCGGACTGCAGCATGATCCCCAGGTCGGGCCGGACCTGCCTGCGGTCCCGCATCGGGTCGAGCCCGAACACTTCGACGGTCCCGCCGTCGGGTGCGGCCAGGCCTTCGAGGAGGTCGAGGGTCGACGTCTTGCCCGCGCCGTTGGTTCCGAGCAGCGCGAACACCTCGCCGTGCGCGATGTCGAGGTCGACCCCGCGAACTGCGTGGTACGCGTCGTCGCCGTGCCCGTACCAGCGGTGCAGGTCGCGGGCGGAGACGGCGGCGCTCATCGGACGTTCCACCGGTTGCGCTCGCCGAACACCCAGCGACCCGCCAGGTAGACGGCGACGATCGCCGAGGCCGTTGTGATGAAGATCCACGATGCCTGGACGACGGCGAAGATGATCGCGAGAAGGACCGCGGTCGTCGCGATGACGAAGAGTTCACGTGATCGCGTCGGGGCGGGCCCGAGGCGGCAGCAGTCGATGAACAGGTCGTTCATGGAGGCTTCGCGGAACCCGGGAGCGTGGCGGTTGGGACTGGGAGCGTTCGCTGTCGTGTTCATGACTCCAGCGTCGTCGGAGGAGGCGCGCGCCAGTAGTGCGTCACGTCATCGGTCCGTGTGGGTTTCGCACGGGTCGGTGATGACAGATGTCATGAGGTGGTGTTCGGAGAACCGGGGCGGAACTGTCGTAGGGCGGTGCCATGATCTGCGCATGAGGATTGAGCGGGCGGACGCGTCGATCCTGCACGCTGACCTCGATTCGTTTTATGCCTCGGTGGAGCAGCGCGACCATCCCGCTCTGCGCGGCCGACCGGTGCTCGTCGGATCCGGTGTGGTGCTCGCGGCCAGCTACGAGGCCAAGGCGGTCGGCGTCCGGTCGCCGATGCCCGGACACGAGGCTCGCGCACTGTGTCCGACGGCGATCACCGTGCCGCCGCGGTTCGACGCGTACCTGGAGGCATCGCGCGCCGTGTTCGATGTCTTCGGCGATGTGACGCCGCTCGTCGAAGGCATCTCGGTGGACGAGGCGTTCCTGGATGTCGGCGGGATGCGAAAGATCAGCGGGACACCGGTGGAGATCGCCGCCCGACTCCGCGAACGGGTACGGATCGACGTCGGGTTGCCGATCACCGTCGGTGTCGCGCGCAGCAAGTTCCTCGCCAAGGTCGCCAGTGCGGTCGGCAAACCCGACGGGCTCCTCGAGGTACCGGCAGGCGGAGAACTCGCCTTCCTTCATCCGCTGCCGGTCCGCCGGCTGTGGGGTGTCGGCGAGAAGACCGAGGCGCGGCTGCGTGACGCCGGGATCAGCACGGTCGGCCAGATCGCGCAGTTCGGCGAGCGAGGGATGTGCTCGCTCCTCGGGCATGGCAGCGGCCGCCACCTGTACGCGCTGTCGATGGCGCGTGATCCGCGTCGTGTCGAGACTCGTCGACGTCGCGGTTCGATCGGCGCACAACGTGCACTCGGCAGGCGGATCAAGTCGGAGTCCGACATCGAGGCGACCCTGCTGGCCATCGTCGACCGGCTCGGTGCGCGGTTGCGTGGAGCGGACCGAATGACCCGGACCGTCGTCCTCCGCCTGCGCTTCCACGACTTCGATCAGGTCACGCGGTCGAGGTCGCTACGGGAGCCGACCGACTCGACCGCCGTGGTGCTCGCGGTGGCGCGCGGACTCCTCGACGAGGCGATGCCGCTCGTCCGCGACCGCGGATGCACGCTGATCGGACTGTCGTTGACCAACCTCGAGGATCACGGGCCGGTGCAGCTCGCGATCCCGTTCGATGCTCCCGACCACTCTGCCGACCTCGACCTCGCAGTCGACGCTCTACGGGGAAAATTCGGTCGCGACGCCCTCACCCGCGGCGCGTTACTGCACCGGGATCACGGACCGGACGCGCCGATGCTGCCCGACTGATTCAGCCGTCACGCCTCGCCGAACGTGAGAGCGCGGTTGGCTGCGGCGTGGGCGGCTTCGGCGACGAGGGGTGTCAAGGACAGTCGAGTGCGTCGTTCGAGAACGTCGTCGACGGTGACGGCGCCTTCCGCGACGACGCCGAACGTCAGCTCGGCTCCGGTGATGGACGTGCCGTCGGCGACCGGCGCGGCAAGGCCGGCGTCCGCGTCGCCGAGTGCGAGAACAGCAGGCGCCTCGGTTCCGTACTTGGCGACCAAGCGTTGCGGCGCCGATACTTTCGCAAGTTCGGACGCCGGGTCGTTGGATGCGGGTGCACCGACCAGACCCAGGGTTCGGGTCCGGCACGGCCCGGCCTGGAGACCGGAGGTCGCCACGGCGGCGTCGACCGCGTCCTGCGCCATGCGACGGTAGGTGGTGAGCTTGCCGCCGACCACGGTGACCAGGCCGTCGGCGCGTGTGAGGACGGCGTGCTTGCGGGACACATCCGAGGTCTCGCCCGCACCGGAGTCGAGGAGTGGCCGCAGACCGGAGAATGTCGCCAGGATGTCGTCGCGGGTCAGGGGAGTGCCGAGCGCGAGATTCACGGTGTCCAGCAGGAAGTCGATCTCCGACTCTTCGGCCTGGGGTACATCGGGGATCTCACCGGAGGTCTCCTCGTCGGTGAGCCCGACGTAGACGCGACCGTCCGGTTGGGGAAGGGCGAACACGTAACGACCGAAGTGTCCGGGAACGGCGACGGTGAGGCCTGCGCGCAGACCGCGGAAGCTGTCCTGGCTCATCACCAGGTGGGTTCCCCGGCTGGGACGAAGCGCAATCGACGAGTCCACCTGTGCCGACCAGACGCCGGTGGCGTTGATGACGGCCGAAGACCTGATCTCGAAGGTGTGGCCGGTCAGTTCGTCGGTGACGGCGACCGATGTTCCGGTCACCTGGTCGGCGCGAGCGTGGGTCAGAATGGTGGCGCCGAGCGACGCCGCGGTACGGGCGAGGCCGGTGACCAGGCGCGCGTCGTCGTTGAGCTGACCGTCCCAGTTGAGGAGGCCGCCGCGGAGACCGTCTCGTCGGACCGTCGGGGCCAGGGCGGCGACCTCGGCGGCTGGGATCCGGCTGGACCGGGCGAGCGTGGCCGACGGTGTGCGCGCAGCGATTCGCAGTGCGTCACCGGCCAGGAAACCGGCACGCGTGATGGCGGCGTCGAACAGCGACACGTCCTCGAGGAGGGGAACCACCTGCGGTAACGGGCGCACCAGGTGCGGCGCGATGTTCCGGATCAGCGCGTTGCGCTCCACGGCGCTCTCGTAAGCGATCCCGACGGCTGCGGACGCCAGATACCGGAGCCCTCCGTGCACGAGCTTGGACGACCATCGGCTGGTGCCGAATGCGAGGTCCCGGCTCTCGATCAACACCGTGGACAGCCCTCGTGACACGGCGTCGAGTGCCACTCCCGCGCCGGTGACGCCGCCGCCGATCACCACGAGATCTGCACTGGGAGCCGCGGTGAGTCGAGTCAGCTCGTCGGCACGCCTGGCGGGCGACAACAGCGACGCGGGGGCGATCGCGGGGTGCGAGGCCAGGATCTCGGAGGGGTGCACGGTCATGGGCGGAGGTACCTTTCCAGGAGATCGGAGAGTTCGTCGTCGAGTTCGTGGTCGTTGTCGGGATCGGCGAACACCGGACCGGTCAGTGCGAACGACCAGGCCATCTGGAGAACGGTGGTCGCGATGCGGTGCGGATCGCCGTCACGGATCTGCCCGCTGGACTGGCCGCGGCCGATCATCGTCTCGATCATCTCGAGCTGACTGCGGGACGTCCGGCCAGTGCGGTGCAGCAGGTACGGCATCAGGAACTCGGGGTCGAGTTCGACGATCCGTTGCAGCAGAGGATGCGCGCGTGCTTCGCGCACCAGGTGCACCAGCGTGATGATCATCGTCCGCCGCGTCGCGGGTTCATCGGTTACCGGAGCCTGTGCCGCGATGCGGGTGAACTCGCGCGTGGTGATCTGTGCGGCCAACGACTCCACGTTCGGGTAGCGACGGTAGAGGGTGGCGCGCGATACGTCCGCGCTGCGTGCGACGTCGGCCATGGTGGTTCGGCGGATGCCGATGGTGGACATCAGCCGGGTCGCGGCGTCGAGAATCGTGTCTTCGCTGATGGCGTTCGACGCCTGACGTCGTACTGGCGATTCAGACCCGTTGAGTTGCTGCGACATAATATGTAAGACTGTATCAGCAAAACCCAACGGAAGGTCGTCCATGACCCAGCGCGAGACCACCGTCGACGTCGTCGACTTCACCCCCGGCCGGTGGGGGAACCCGAATGACCAGATGGAACTGTCCGACTCGGTGCTCAAGGCGCTGACGATGCTCGGTATCGATGAGCCCGCTCCGACGCCCGTCGAGGTGGCGATCCCGCAGACCAGGCTCGACTCGGATGCGCACGGAGCGCTCACCGCGACTGGCGCACGGGTCGACTCTTCCGATGCTGCGCGCACCAAACGACTGCGCGGCTACTCGACTCCGGATCTTCTCAAGTTCCGTGCGGGCGACGGCGGCGACGCCCCGGACGCTGTCGTCGAACCGCTCGATACAGACCAAGTAGCCGCAGTGCTCGCCGTGTGCGACGACCGTCGCATCGGGTTGAGTCCGTTCGCGGGCGGCACGGCAGTCACGGGAGGCCTGGCGCCGGACCGTTCACGACCGGTCATCAGCCTCGATCTACGCCAGTTGACCGGACTGCTCGAGCTCGATGAGATCTCACAGATCGCCACGTTCGCGGCCGGTACCCGGTTGCCCGACGCCGAGCGCCTGCTGGGGGAGCACGGGTTCGAGCTCGGTCACTTTCCGCAGTCGTACGAGGGCGCGACGATCGGCGGCTGCGCGGTCACCAGGTCGGCCGGACAGTCGTCGATCGGCTACGGGCGCTTCGATGACATGGTGGTCGGACTGACGGTGGCCACGCCGACCGGCATCGCCGAGATCGGCACGGCGCCCAAGTCGGCTGCCGGCCCGGACCTTCGTCAGTTGTTCCTGGGCAGCGAAGGCGCATTCGGCGTCGTCACGACGGTTCGCGTGCACGTGCACCCGGTACCGACGGTGCGACGGTTCTACGGCTGGCACTTCTCCGACTTCGCATCGGGTTCGGCCGCCATGCGTGCCCTCGCGCAGTCCGCGGTGAAACCGACCGTGCTCCGACTGTCCGACGAGGCGGAGACGGGTCTCAACCTGGCGAACCCGTCTGCCGCAGGCAGTGCGTCCGCGTCCACCCCGGCGGGCGGTTGCCTCATGATCGTCGGATTCGAAGGCGACGAGGCCGACGTCGACTGCCGCGACACGTACGTGAGTGCGCGCCTCGCCGAGCTCGATGGCACACCGCTGGGCACCGAGGCAGGCGAGCACTGGCGGACCGGTCGCTTCCGCGGCCCGTACATGCGGGATCCGCTGCTCGATGCGGGCGCGCTGGTGGAGACCTTGGAGACGGTGACGTTCTGGTCGAACCTCGATGCGCTGAAGGTCGCAGTCACCGCGGCGATCACCGGGGCGCTCGGCGACCAGGGCACGCCAGCCGTCGTCATGTGCCACATCTCGCACGTGTACCCCACCGGGGCTTCCCTCTACTTCACGGTCATTGCGAATGCACTCGATGATCCGCAGAAGCAGTGGGCCGCGGCGAAATCGGCGGCGAACGCGGCGATTCGCGCCGCCGGTGCGTCGATCACGCACCATCACGCAGTCGGGACCGACCACCAGTCGACGTACCTGCAGGAGATCGGCGACGTCCAGGTACGAGCGCTACGCGCCGTGAAGGACGCCCTGGACCCGAACGGCGTCCTCAACCCGGGCGTGCTGCTGCCGTGAAGTCAGGACCCCGGACGTCGATTACGGCGGTGGTGAACCCCGTCTCCGGAGGTGGAGCCGCGAAGCGGCAGTGGTCTGCGGTTACCGAAGAACTCGCGCGCCTCGGCTACGCGGAGGTGCAGGTCGTCGAATCGGAGTCGTCCGAGCACGCGACGCGAGCGGGCGCCGACTCCGCGCGCAGGGGATCGGTGACGGTCGCGGTGGGCGGAGACGGGCACGTTCGCGACGTCGCCGAAGGCGTGCTGAGCGTTCCAGGCGCGTCGCTGGGCATCGCTCCTGCGGGCCGAGGAAACGACCTCACCAGGCACCTGGGGATTCCGCACGATCCGGTGGGGATCGCCGCCGTCATCGCGGGCGGAACGACCCGGCACATCGACGTCCTCGACGTCGCTCGCCCCGACGGCGGAACGTCGATCGCGGTCGGGAACGTGTACGCGGGTCTCGATTCGGTGGCCACGGAACTGATCAACGGCCTCCGGTGGATGGGCCCGATCGCTTACCGGGTGGCGCCTGTGCTCGCCGCGCTTCGGTGGAAGCCGGTCGACGTGACCCTCACCGTCGACGGCGAACGACGGAACGTACAGGCCCACATGGTGGTGATCGCGAACTCGGGCGATTACGGACACGGCCTCCGGGTGGTTCCGTCCGCCTCGGTCGACAGCGGCGACCTCCAGATCATGCTGTTGCACGGCAACCGGTCCAAATATCGGTTGGCGAGCCTGATGAAACAGGCGAAGACCGGTGCGCACGTCAGTCGGAGCGAAGTGGAGATCCTGACCGCGACATCGAGCGTCGAGGCGGCGTTCGGACGAGCCGTGCCGGTCCACGCCGACGGTGACTATCTGTGCGACCCGCCGGTCACCGTGAAGATCCGCCCCGGGGCGCTGCCCATCCTCGTCCCCTGACGGCTGGACGCGTCACGGGCCGACGGTCAGCACCACCTTGCCGCCCGCTCGCCCGCTCGCGACCAGACCGAGAGCGTCGACGGCGTCGGCCACCGGAAACGTGCCCGCTACGGGGACGGTCAGCTCGCCCGCGGCGACGAGGCCGAGCAGCGGGCCGCGCATCGCATCGCGGTACGCCGCGCTCTCTGGGTCCAGACCGGCGACGGCGACGAGACCGTGCTCGGAGGCCGCAGCCTTGTTCGCTGCGGTGATGATGCGGGTCCTGTCCTCGACGAGGGCGACCGACGCGTCGATCGCCTCGTCGGTTCCGGTCAGGTCTAGCGCCGCAACGGGATCGGTCGCCACGTCGCGGAGCCGGTCCAGGAGACCGTCGCCGTAGGGCACGGCGGTCGCACCGAACCGAGTCACCGCGCCCAATCGCTCGGGGCTGGACGTCCCCACCACGCGCACCTCGTCGCGGGCCGCCAACTGCAGCAGGGTGACGCCGACCGCCCCGGACGCGCCGTGCACGACGATCGTGTCGCCGGCGGCGACCCGCGTCCGATTCAGCATGTCGGCGGCGGTCGTTCCTGCCAACAGCAAGCCGGCCGCGGTCACGTCGTCGACCGAATCGGGGAGCACGAACGCCGTGTCGGCGGGAATAGTCGCCGTCGTCGCATACCCGCCGTGGATGCGGAACGCCACTACGCGGTCACCGACTGCGAGTGGCCCCGAACCGCCGATCGCGCCTGGTCCGACGGCATCGACGACGCCTGCGATCTCGTAGCCGATCGGCAGCGGAAACGACGTCGCTCGCGCCACGTGCTTGAGGTCGGCCGGGTTGACGCCTGCCGCCGTGACTGTGACTCGGATCTGATCCGGCCCGGGAACTGGGGCGTCGTAGTCGACGAGCCGAAAATCGCTGAGGCCACTCGTGCCGATCGCCTGCCACCGCTGGTTGCGCATGTCCCGAGAGTAGGTCACGCAGTGCTACGTCCGGACCGATGATTCCGCGGAGCACGCACGGCCATTAATGTGACCTGCATGACAAGCAATGTTGATGCGTCGAATCCCGATCTGGTGACGGTGGACGTTCCGACCCACTGGTACAACTTGGCCGCTGAGCTGGACGATCCGATTCCGCCGCACCTGCATCCGGGCACCAAGGAGCCGGTAGGCCCGGACGACCTCGCCGCTCTGTTCCCCTCGGGCCTCATCGCCCAGGAGGTGTCGACCGAGCCTTACATCGAGATCCCGGAACCGGTCCGCGAGATCTACAAGATGTGGCGGCCGTCGCCGCTGATCCGGGCCCGCCGGCTCGAGGAGGCGCTGAACACCAAAGCCCGCATCTACGTCAAGTACGAGGGCGTCAGCCCGGTCGGCAGCCACAAGACGAATTCGGCTGTCGCACAGGCCTATTACAACAGCGTCGACGGTGTGAAGAAGCTGACGACCGAGACCGGAGCCGGACAGTGGGGCAGCGCCCTCGCCTTTGCGGGCGCGCAGTTCGGGATCGACGTCGAGGTCTGGCAGGTGCGGGCCTCGTACGACTCGAAGCCGTACCGCGGCTTCCTGATCCGCACCTACGGCGGCACCCTGCATCCGAGCCCGTCTGATCTGACCGAAGCCGGTCGCGCGATGCTCGCGAAGGATCCGAACACCACAGGAAGCCTCGGCATGGCGGTGTCGGAGGCAGTCGAGGTCGCAGCGAAGAACGACGACACCCGATACGCGCTCGGCAGCGTCCTCAACCACGTCGTGCTGCACCAGAGTGTCATCGGTCAGGAGGCGGTCGACCAGTTGTACGCCGTCGAACCGGGCGGCGCCGACGTCGTCTTCGGTTGTGCCGGAGGCGGATCGAACCTCGCCGGACTGTCGTTCCCGTTCATCCGGGAGAGGCTCGACGGGCGCAGCAGCCCGCGCATCGTCGCGGCGGAGCCCTCCGCCTGCCCGTCGATCACGCAGGGCGAGTACCGCTACGACCACGGCGACGTCGCAGGCCTCACTCCGTTGCTCAAGATGCACACGCTCGGCATGGACTTCGTCCCGGACCCGATCCACGCGGGCGGCCTGCGGTACCACGGCATGGCACCGGCGCTGAGCCACACCGTCGAACTCGGACTGGTGGAGGGCATCGCGATTGAACAGCACGATGCGTTCAACGCGGGCGTGCAGTTCGCGCGTACCCAGGGCATCGTGCCCGCGCCGGAGTCGACACACGCGATCGCCGCGTGCGCCGCCCACGTCGCGAACAGCGACAAACAAGAAGTGGTCGTCATCGGGTTGTCCGGCCACGGCCAACTCGATCTGCCGTCGTACGCGAGCTTCCTCGACGGGGGCTTCTGAACGGCAGGGCTTCTGAACGGGTGCGCCTGAAAGCAGTACGCTCATCGGACTTGGTGGACTAATAGTCCTCGGAGGTCGATGAGCGTACTGATTTCTGCACCATGTCCCGGTCCCTGACACTTCGGGCGCGGTGGCGGCGGGCCCGAGTGATCGCTCGGACGTCTTCGAGGACCTCATCCCAGCCGTACAGGATGTCGCCGTAAGTGAGTCGCATCGTCATCCACCCGTCGACGAGCGCTCGTCGGTCGCGGTCGTGGTCGCGCTGGTAATCCTCCCGACTGGAGTGGTGGAGCACTGAGTCGCATTCGAGGATGAGCATTCCGATGCGCAGGTCCGACCACTGCACGCCCGCGATGTGCGGTTGGACGACCACCTCGTAGCCGAGGCCCCGCAAACGTACCCGCGGGATGCTCTCGGTTCCCGACTGCGACCTTGCGTCCGTGCGGTACAGGAGATCTCGGACGGTCGGTCCGATCCTGCCCATCTGGACTGCGAGATCCTCGGTCGCCGTTCCGCTTCGGTTCAGGTAAGAGTCGCAGACGGCGATCCACTCATCTGGGCGGAGGCACCGCGCCGCGTACTTGAGGGCGACCGGAACGGAGTCGACGGCGTTGTCCGTGCCGCGGACCGGGCCTTGCAGCGGAGCGCACGCGGGATGTCTGCCGGTCATGTTCGGGCCGCGGCGAAGGTGGAGGTCGTCGTGGCCGGGCGGTACCCACAGCCCATGGAAGGTCAGCGCCGACACGCACGCCAGCACTCCGCCGTCGCGCACGGCCATGGCTACTGTCGGGTCGTGCAGGCGGGAGGAGATCCAGCCGTGTCGAAGCCGGTGCAGGTCGCCTGCCCGGACCGCGCGACGTATGTCGGCATCGGAATAGCCGAGCGCACGCAACTGGCTTCGCGTGTAGATCCCCGAATCCTCCATGTCAGGTCAGACGCAGCGAGAGCCCAGCCGGTTCCGTGACACTCCGAAGCGGCGTCCTGGGGCGCGAAAGTCGGTGGGGATTCGCCGGTGGGCCGAATCACTGTTTAAGCTGGACGTATGTCGAAAGTGCTGAGCTCTCTGCCCATTGGGGAGCGCGTTGGTATCGCGTTCTCGGGTGGCCTGGATACGACCGTCGCCGTTGCCTGGATGCGTGAGAAGGGCGCGATTCCCTGCACGTACACCGCTGACCTCGGTCAGGCCGACGAGCCGGACATCGCGTCCGTGCCCGGTCGCGCAGGTCAGTACGGCGCCGAGATCTCGCGTCTCGTCGACTGCCGGTCGGCGCTCGTCGAGGAGGGCCTGGTCGCCCTCCAGTGCGGCGCGTTCCACATCCGCTCGTCGGGCAAGACCTATTTCAACACCACTCCGCTCGGCCGCGTCGTCACCGGCATGCTGCTGGTTCGCGCCATGAAGGAGGACGGTGTCGACATCTGGGGCGACGGCTCCACCTACAAGGGCAACGACATCGAGCGGTTCTACCGCTACGGCCTCATGGCCAACCCGCAGCTGCGCATCTACAAGCCGTGGCTCGACACCGACTTCGTCGAAGAGCTCGGTGGCCGCGACGAGATGAGCCAGTGGCTCACCGAGCGCGACCTCCCGTACCGCGACTCGCAGGAGAAGGCGTACTCGACCGACGCCAACATCTGGGGCGCCACGCACGAGGCGAAGACGCTCGAGCACCTCGACCACGGTCTCGACGTCGTAGAGCCGATCATGGGCGTCGCCGCATGGCGCGACGACGTCGAGGTCGCGACCGAAGACGTCTCGGTCCGCTACGAGCAGGGCCGACCGGTAGCAATCAACGGCGAGGTGTTCGACGACGCCGTCGCGCTGGTCCTCAAGGCCAATGAGATCGGCGGCCGCCACGGCCTCGGCGTATCGGACCAGATCGAGAACCGCATCATCGAGGCCAAGTCGCGCGGCATCTACGAAGCCCCCGGCATGGCGTTGCTGCACATCGGCTACGAGCGGCTGGTGAACGCGATCCACAACGAGGACACCGTCGCCAACTACCACAACGAGGGTCGTCGCCTGGGCCGCCTCATGTATGAGGGTCGCTGGATGGACTCGCAGGCACTGATGCTGCGCGAGTCGTTGGTTCGCTGGGTCGGTTCGGCGATCACCGGCGAGGTCACCATCCGACTCCGTCGCGGCGACGACTACCACTTCCTCAAAACCGAGGGCCCCGCTCTCTCGTACCACCCGGACAAGCTGTCGATGGAACGTGTCGGCGACGCGGCGTTCGGTCCGGCCGACCGTATCGGCCAGCTGACCATGCGCAACCTCGACATCGCCGACTCGCGTGCCCGCCTCGAGCAGTACGCAGAGCTCGGAATCGTCGGTGGAGCCACCGCTGACCTGGTCGGCGAGCTGTCGGTCGGCGGCGCGCAGGCGATCGCAGGCGGCCAGCCCGAAGATCCGGCGTCCGAGTCGCTCGACCGTGCGGCGATCGACTCCGGCGTCGACTAGGTCCGCATGGTCACTTGAGTCAGACGATGATCGACTCGTCGCAAAGTAGCGCATCGCCTCCGGGCGGTGCGCTACTTTGCATTGCGTATCGGCAGCCTTGTGGATCAGGATCTCGAGTGTCAGTCGGTGGTGGTGCCGATCCGCACGCAGCAGTAGCCCTCGCGGGGGTCGAGTCGTGCTCGACGCTGCGGGCACTCTGTGGCAGTGACGAGGCCTTTCACGAGGTGGAGATTCATGCCGCACACCAATTGGGTGTGGGTGCGAGCGAGCTGGTGGAACGGGCAGTTGACGAGGGCGATGTCGTCCGCTTCGACGCGAGGCTCGTATCCCCATCGTTCGAGTGTGTGTTGTAACTGGTCGTCGGACCCACCCGTCTGCGCACCGAGTTGGTGGCCGAGCTGTGTGGCGAGGCGCGCGAGTACGGCGCGAGGCGACTCTCCGGTCGACTCGGTTTCGTCGATAGCCTGGGCGAGCAGCCGACCTGCCAATTCGTAGGAACGCTCGGGCAGATTGACGTGGATATCGCGCTCAGCGCGCTGGTACAGCTTCGCAGGACGTCCTGCGCCGGGACCGGTCCGGCCGGTTCGTCGTTCGAACTCGACGTCGAGTAGCCCGACCTCGACGAGTTTGTCCAGGTGGAACGCCGCAGTCTGGCGAGGAATCTGGAGCGCATCGCTCGCCTCGTCGCGTGTGGCGGCCCCGCTGTGACTCGACACGTAGTCGTACAGCCGTCTCCGATTGGGCTCGTCGAGGGCGGACACCGCCGCGACATCGTTGCGCTGTGGCTCCGGATCGGGGAGTGGGTTCATACCTCTCATTGTAAAACCAACCGATGTGGTTATATTGATTCTATAATCAATGACCATGGGCATGAGTTTTAGAGAGGCGCGGAGATGACCACAACAACGGCGCCGTCAACCGCAGCGGATGTTCGCGCTGACGCACGACGCCCGGCCATCGATGTCGATGCGGCCGAACAAGCGATTCACCTACTCCTGGAGGCACTCGGCCGTGATCCGGCCCGGTCGCATCTGAGCGAGACTCCGCGGCGGGTCGCGGGAGCCTTCGAGGAGATGCTCACGCCCCGCGAGTTCGATCTGACGACGTTCCCAAACGAATCCGGATACGACGAGTTGGTTCTGGTACGTGACATCCATTTCAGCTCGCTCTGCGAACATCACTTGCTGCCGTTCCGCGGTGTCGCGCATGTCGGTTATCTGCCGGGCCAGCGGATTCTCGGACTGTCAAAGCTCGCTCGCGTGGTTGAACTGTTCGCGCGTGACTTGCAGGTGCAGGAGCGACTGACGATGCAGGTCGCGGACTGGCTGGAGGAGAGCCTGCGTCCGCGGGGCGTGGGAGTGCTCGTCGAAGCGGAGCACATGTGCATGTCGATCCGTGGTGTGCGAGCGCCGGGGACCTGGACCACCACGTCCGCGTTGCGCGGCCTGCTGCGGGACAGTGGTCCGGCCCGGGGAGAGTTCCTCGAGCTGACGCGCAGCGGTAATCGGCCCGGCTGACTACTCCGACCGTCGTCTCCGGAGGATTCGTCACTCACCATTCCCCTTCACACCGAGGAGTCACCATGCCACCCGATATGAGTCAGGCGAAACAGCCGGTCAGCGCGATGCTTGCGGGCCCGTACGGGCACCCGTTCCATCCGATGCTGGTGACGGTGCCGATCGGCGCATGGGTTACCTCCTTCGTCTTCGACGTCGGCTCGCACGTCGTCGACGATCCGGCGTCGCTCGCTCGTGGCGGCATGTGGCTGATCGCGGTGGGGGTTCTCGGAGCGTTGGCGGCAGCCACCGTCGGCTTCCTCGATCTGCTGTCGATCCCCGTCGGCACTGCGGCTCAGCGCACGGCGTTGACCCATATGTCGCTGATGCTCGTGGTCACGCTCGCTTTTGCCGGAAACTTCTGGTGGCGTGCAGCCTCCGGTGTCGACGGCGCCGTCGACACCGGACAGATCTCGCTCACCGCGATCAGCCTCATCGTGCTGACGGTCGCCGGGGCGCTCGGCGGCAAGCTCGCGTATCGGTACGGCGTGCGAGTCGTCGACGAGGCGACTCAAGCGGACGGTTTCGATCGTCACGACTGACAGATCCTCTGTTCGTCTCGCCGGTTCGCATCAACCCTGTACTCAGTCAGCCCTGTACTGAGCCAACCCTGTACTGAGCCAACCCCGTACCAATGAGGAGATACCACCATGGCCATCGTCGCACTCGTCTGCTGGATCATTACCGCCCTCGGCGGATTCGTCCTGCTCGGCAAATGGATTGCCGGAGGTGGTACGACGGCGGGCACCACCAGTCGGCTGTCCCCACCCATCGTGTTTGCGCACTTCCTGCTTGCCGCGGCCGGGCTCGTGCTGTGGATCGTCTACGTGGCGGTCGAGGTCGATGTCCTCGCGTGGATAGCGTTCGCGCTGCTCGTCGTGATCGCCCTCGCCGGTTTCGCGATGTTCGCACGGTGGCTTCCCGTGTATCAGGGCGCAGCCGGCACCGAGACTGCTCCCGAGAAGGGCTTCCCGGTGGCCGTGGTCGGCGCACATGGCGCGGTCGCTGTCGTCACGGTGGTCAGCGTCCTGCTCAGCGCTGTCGGCATCGGCTGACCCGAGACTTCCGTCAAGCGAGACGGCTGTGGCCCGGACCCCCAGGGGGCCGGGCCACAGCCGAACCGTCGGTGCGCGGTGGTCGAGTCAGACGTTCACGCCGTAGTCGCGCGCGATGCCGCCGAGTCCGGACGCGTAGCCCTGGCCGATGGCGCGGAACTTCCAATCGGAGTTGTGGCGATACAGCTCGCCGAACAGCATCGCGGTCTCCGTCGATGCATCCTCGGTCAGGTCGTAGCGGGCGACCTCAGAGCCGTTCGCCCGGTTCACGACGCGGATGAACGCGTTGCTGACCTGGCCGAACGACTGCCCACGCACGTCTGCATCGTGGATGGAGACAGGGAAGACGATCGACTGGATGTTCGGCGGGACCGCGGCGAGGTCGACGTTGATCGACTCGTCGTCTCCGTCACCTTCGCCGGTCAGGTTGTCACCGGTGTGCTCGACGGAGCCGTCAGGCGACCGCAGGTTGTTGTAGAAGACGAAGTGCTGGTCGGAGGGAACCTTGCCGTCCGCACCGAGGATAAGTGCGCTGCCGTCGAGGTCGAAGTCGGCACCGGTCGTGCTCCTCGCATCCCAGCCGAGGCCGATCGCCACCGAAGTGAGGCCGGGAGCCTCCTTCGACAGGGAGACGTTTCCGCCCTTGCTCAAGCTGACGCTCATAGTGAAATGCCCTTTCTGTGCGCGGTCGCATCCGCCCGCGCACATGCACGAGCGGACGGGGGTCGTTTTCTAGGGGACGGTATTAGGGAATCATGTTGCTACCACTGAACCACGAGACGATGTTTCACGTGAACCGTACGAATGACGTCATTTCCGCTTCGAGTGGCCGGAGGCGTTGACGGCCAGCGCCTTTCGCTTCGCGCGCCGTCTGCCGAGAAGATAGAAGTCGGCGGCGACACCGATCACGATGCCGACGATGACGCCGATCAAGGTGGCTCCGCGGAATCCGGGACCGAACAGATCGAGTTGCAGGCGCCCCGCCTGTGCGCCCTGCCCGCCACCGATGGTGACAGCGAGGGTCAACAGGTTCGGAACCAGAAGCAGCAGTGCGACGAGGCCCATCACCCACGACACGATGTTCCGCGGCCCCCGACCGATGGAGAAGACGGCCAGCAGAGCGAGCAGGAGCGGCACCGCCGAGCCGAGGATGCCGTAGAACAGCCCCCACATGGTGCCCGACGTGAGACTGCGGTCGATCCGGTCGCCCATCCGCGTGCCCCACCAGTCGGGGAGGAGGCGCTGCAGGATGAAGTACGCGATCACGACGATGATCACGGTGCCGACGCCGAGGATCACCTTGTTCTTGGTGGACAGCGTCGGCAGTGACCATCGACTGGACTTAGTCGCGGTCGTGTCGTCCACGGGTTCCGGTGGGACATCGGGCAGTTCGCTCATACGACAACTGTGGCACAGACCGACGACTCGCGACGGTGGACTGCGCCGCAACGCGGTCCGATCAGGCGAGATACGGCGACACGAACGGGATGGCCTTGTTCGCCGTCTTCCCGTTGAAGCCCTCGCCGATGGCACGCATCTTCCACGTTCCCGCCTCTCGGTGAACGACTGCCATCGTCACGCCGGTGAACGGCATGCCGCCCGCCAACGTGTAGCGAGCGAGCTCGGCGTTGGTCGACTGGTCGATCAGGCGGCAGTACGCGTTCTGCACCTCGGCGAACGTCTGACCGCGGTACGACGTGACCACGAAGACGAGGTTGTCCACGTGCGGCGGGATCGCCGCGAGGTTCACCGAGATCACCTCGTCGTCGCCGTCGCCCTCACCGGTCAGGTTGTCGCCGGAGTGGATGATCGACCGGTCCTTCGACTTCAGATGCCCGAAGTAGACGGTCTCCACGCATTTACCCTGCGAGAACATCAGGACGGACGCGTCCAGATCGATGTCGCCGCCGCCGCCACCGCCGCCGAAGAATCCGCGCTTGCCGGTCCGTGGCAACGGATCCCAGCCGAGACCCATCCAGATCTGGGTGAGGGCGACACCGCCCTCCTTCCGGAGCGACACCTTCTGGCCCTTGACCAGAGAGACCGGTCGGTCCTTCGACAGATTGACCTCGGGCGCTGCGGCGGGCTGGGCGGGCGGTTGCTGACCGTACTGGGGTTGACCGTATTGGGGCTGGGGCGGCGCATAGCCGGGCTGCTGCGGCGGCGCGTACTGCTGCTGCGGCGGGGTGTACGGCGGGGGCGGGGGTGTCGGGGCCGCTGGGGGAGCCGGCGGTGCGGGCTGGACAGGCGGAGCCGACGGGGCGGGAGGAGGCGCCGGAGCATCGTCGACGGAGACACCGTGATCGCGGACCAGGTCGGCGAAGCCGCCGGCGTAACCCTGTCCGACGGCGCGCACCTTCCACTGGCCGTTGCGCTGATAGATCTCCACCGCGATCACCACGGACTCGCTGCTCAGGCCGTCCACCACGTAGTCGAACAACGGGGAGCCCGCAGCGTCGAGGACACGCGTCACCGGCGGCGCGAACTGTCCGAAACTACGCGAGGCGTCGTCGAGGGTGATGATCGCGCGGACCGCGGCGATGTCGGCGGGAATGCCTGCCGTCGAGATGTGCAAGCGTCCGTCGCGCAGCTGCACGCCGGGCCCCGACGGCTGGTTGAAGAACACGAAGTCGGCGTCGCTGCGGACCTTGCCCGTCTCGGTGACCAGCAGGCCGGACAGATCGGCCGGCGCGGCCACGTCGACCGACACCACGATCTCGGATCCTGGCAGCGGGGCGTTCTGACCTTTGGCGAGTGATGACACGAGATACCTCTACTTCTCGGCGAATGCCGGGTGGGGAACAGGATCGGTGGAGACAGGAGCACTGTCGTCGGGAAGCTCGACGGATGCGTGCGCGGCGAACCAGGCGAGGATCTCCTCGGCGGCCGCAGCGCCCGCAGAGCGGGTGACGCTCAGGCCGGGGATCGTCCAGCCCGCGTCGTGGAGTTCGCCGTGGCTCGGACGGATCGCGTGATCCGCGAACTCGAGCAGGTCGGCGTCGAGTCGGCCGTCGCCCGCTGCGAGCACCGGGGAACCGGCAGCCAGGAGGCCGGCGCCGACGAGGCGGCGGCGGACCTCCGCGACCGCGGCGGACTTCGTGACCGCGACCGGCATCGCATAGATCTTCCGACCCTGTTGCGACACCGTCCAACCGCGCGGCACACACCACTCCCGCCACGAGGGAACGAAGTCCGCAGGTTGCTCATCGGGATCGACGACGAGGTACACGAACAAGTCGTCTGCGATCCTGGTGGACCGGACCCAGGACTCGTCGATCCTGGTCAGCAGGTCGGCGTGCAGCTCGGCGAGCGGTACTGACCGCTCCCGGACGCGCTCGTCGAGCCCGGACCGCCAGACGGGGTCGTCGTCGCCGTCGCACAGGATCCGGCCGCCGTTGGAGACCACCGCGTACCGGAACGGGCCGCCGGGAAGGGCGATCCGCTCGAACTGTGCGCGGGTGCGGGTCGTGACCGGGACGACGTCGGTGCGCGCCGCGAGCGCGGTGAGGGCGTCGACCGCAGGCGCCGTCATGAAGCTCAACGGTGCGTCGTTGTAGATCTCGACGCAGACGGGGGGTCTCGACTGCTCGGTTTGAGGTCTCGACTCCGCTCGACCAGCGGTAGGAAGCTCCGCTTGACCGGCGGTGGGGGGTCTCGACTCCGCTCGACCAGCGGTAGGAAGCTCCGCTCGACCGGCGGTGGGGGGTCTCGACTCCGCTCGACCGGCGGTGGGAAGCTCCGCTTGACCGGCGGCAGCGGCAGCGCGCGAGTAGATCATAGTGCGGTCGAGGTCGGTCGCGATCAGGGCGTTCATACGTTCTCCTTGATCAGGCCGACGCACGAATAGGCGAGGTCGGGGACCACGTCGACGGGCACGCCGCGTTCGGCGGCCAGCATTCGGATGTGCTCGTGATCAGCCAGATCAGGTTCGCGCACCAGGATCCGCCACGGGACGCGACGCAGCAGGACGCGGGTGGTCTCACCGATCCCGGGCTTCACGAAGTTGATCGACGACAACTCGTACCGTTTCTGCATCGCCTCGATCGACGCCCACCCGTCCCACTGCGGAGTTCGGTCCGCGTCCTGAAGGGCAGCGGCGTGTGCGACGGCGTCGTCGGCGACGGCCTCGAATTCGGCTGCGACCGTGTCGAGGAACCGGTTCGAGACGTCGAACGGGGCGAGATCGCGGTAGAACTTCGCACCGTGGAAATCACCGGGCTTGATCAGCTCGTCGTTCAGTACGGTCCGCGAGACGAGCCCGGACACCGTCGAATTGAGGCAGGCCGACGCGATGAGGAAGTCGTCCCGAGTCCCGTACAGGCGGGTGCACGAACCGGGGTCGGCGAGGACCGCGAGCTCGTCGTTCAACCGGGCGCCGCCGGCCGCTGCGTACTCGTCGAGGGCCGCGGTCAACTCGCGGGCGATCGCGCCCTTACCCGTCCAGCCGTCGACGAACACGACCGAATCCGGATCATGACGTATGGCGATGTAGTCGAGGGCGACGGCGTCGATGCCGCGGCCCCGCACGATCGACACTCCGTAATGGGCGGGCGTGAGGCCGCGCGACCACCGGATCCAGCGAGCGATGAGGACACCGATCGGAGTGCCGGCACGCGCCAGCGACACCAGTGTTGGCGTCGGCGACCGCTCGGTCAGAATCAGCTCGGCGACGGTGCCGACCGCGAGCGCGAGACGTCGCGCCGATCCGGCCAACGCCGCGTCGAACAACTCCAGATACTCTGCGCCCGGCTGGAATTCGATCGGCAACGACTCCGCGTAATGCGCGAGACCCGCCTGGATGCGACGCTCGCGTTCGGCGAGGTCGCCTTCCAGAGAGAACTCCGACAGATCCTTCAACAGCCACGCGACCTCGGAAGGGCCGTACGAGCCGAAGTCGGGGCCGCGCAACGGATCCCCGACCGGAGCCTGCCGGCTCGACGCATGCGCGCGCGCCGCGGTCAGCCGACCCGGATCGGCCGACGGGATCGTCACCACGACGACCCGGTGACCGGCTGCACTGAGCACGTCGAGGAGTCCGCCGTTGGCGCGCAGCACAGCGGTGTCGGCGGGGTCGTCGATCACCAGCAGGACCCCGGGCGTGGCCTGCGATCCCGGAGCCGCGACGTTGTAGAGGAAACGCGGAGCGTCCTGGGCGTCTTCCGGCGCGGGGAACGAGAAGCCGCGTCGCAGCGGGTAGCCGTCCTCGTCGACGACGTGCGCCGGGGAACGCGACGTGGTCTGGAACGCGGCGTCGACGCCCTGGTCGGCGAGGCGTTCGGCGATGCACAGAGGCAGGTACATCAACTCTTCATGGCCGACGACGGTCACCGGCTCCCGGGCGTCGAACACACCGCGCAGCCCGGCTGCGAGGTCGTCGACCGCGCGGTGGAACGGCTCGGTGTCGGCCGCGAGGAAGCCGTGGCGGCCGCCGTCCGGGACGGTCGCAGGCCACGGCGCCGACACGAACTCGATCGTGCCGGGCACGTCGGACGTCGGATTCAGGTCGGCGGGGGCCAGAGCGCACACCCGATCGGTCAGATCGTCGGGCAGCGACACCTGCCCCGCCGCCAGCGCGACGAAGTCGATCGTGACTCCGATGCGTTCCGCGGAAGCGGCGCACTGCGCTCGGTGCTCGGCCGACCGCATGTCGACGAGCGACGCGACGATGTACCGACGGTGCGGGTCCAGACCGTGCAACGCTTCGATCGCCTCGATCGCGGTCCGCCCGGTGCTGATCTCGTCGTCGACCAGCACCACCGGGACCGTCGGATCGGTTGCGAGGAGGGCGCCGTCGACCGGTTGCAGCAGGTGGGTCGTCGCGTGCGAGTGCCCCTCCTCGAACGAACCGTGGATCGTCGCCGATGCGACCGCCCGTCGCGACGAGTGCAGATAGCGTGCGGCTCCTACGCGTTCTGCGACGCAGTGCCCGAGCCCGGTCGCCGTCTCCGCGAATCCGAGGACCGTCGCGGTTCGTGCCTCGTCGCCGAGCAGACCGACGACGGTGTCGCCGAGGCGGTTCGCCGCCTCGCGGACCTGTGCGGGCGGCGTCGGCAGATGCTTTCCGAGAACCGTCGACACGAGCAGGTGTGCCCGCTTCGGGTTGCGCCGCAGCCCGAGCTGCACCAGTGCGTCGACGCCGTCGCCGGACACGCTCGCGCCGAACTCGGCGGTGACCCAGGACGACGCGACGCCTGCGGTGCTCGCGCTCGTGGTCATTCGCTGCTCCATTCGGTGAGGAGGTCGACGAAGTTGACGTCGGGCCGCGCCACCCCGAACACGTGTGCTCGATCGAGCACGGCGAGCGCCCAATTGCGGTGCGGCTTCAGCTCGTTCATCTTGTTGCCGTACGACGACGCCTGAGCGCCGCCGCCGTCGCCGTCGAGGATGTCGAGCGCATCGGAGTACTCCTCGTCGGCGACGCACGACAGCGCGTGCACGGCCCCGACATGCACCGGATGGATGACGGTCTTCCCGGTGATCCCGTTCGCGCGATCCAGGGCGATCTCGCGGAGGAGGCCGTCCATGTCGCGGCTGACCAGGTGCTGACGGAAGTAGACCGCGTCGAGTTCACGGAAGGGTGTGTGCCGCAACGTCGGCGCGAACATGCGCTCGTGGTTGGCGAAGTACTCCCACACCGGGCCGGTGATCACGAAGCCGGTGCCGTCGCTGCGCCCCAGCACGTTGACGATCGCGGCGATCACGTCGGCGGCCACCCGCACGTCGTAGATGGTGACGTCGCGGTCGCGGCGGATCCCGAACAGGCCGCAGATGTCGGTGGCCCCGATCCGGACCGCGAGGACTCGGTCGCGGTGTCGGTTCAAGACGTCGCGGATGGCTACGAGTTCGGCGTCGCGCGTCTCCCGGTGGACGATGCGCGGACTCTCCAGCACCGGCATCGCGAAGAGCGGTCGGCCCAGTTCAGCGGATGCGGCGGCGACCGCGTCCAACGCGGCCCCGCCGGTGGACGCTTCGAACTTCGGGATGACGAATCCGGCGAGGCAGTGCTCGGCGCCGAGGGCGGCGGTGACCGTCTCGATGTGGTCGATCGATCGGATCCGGACGAACAGCAGCATCCCCGACCAGCCCTGCTCGGCGAACTCGGTGATCGCATCGATGGTCCCGGCGAGGGCGAGTGCCTCCTCGTCGTCGGCGACGGCGTCCTCCAGGTCGATGACCATCGAGGTGACGCCTTCAGCGGCACGACGCCGGACGACAGCGGCCAGGTCCGGCCGGGTCGCGGGGACGTACAAGGTGGCGCCCAACGCCACCGCGAGATGCGCGATCGGCGACCCGAGGGTCACCGGTTGGGGGCGGCGCCGGAACAGACGGTCGCACTGTGCGTCGTCGAGCTGCGAGAAGTGGGTGATTCCTCGGGTCGTAGTCGTCTCGGTCACGGTCATCTCCTTTCGGGGAGGCGCGTCAGGGGTGCGCGACCTGCTCCCGCATCCGACCGATGATCTCGGTGATGCGGGTGTCGACGGCGCGCAACTGGGTGAGGTAGCTCCAGTAGTCGGGGTGGATGCGTTCGAGGGTGGTCGCGGCGCGGTCGATGCGATCGCTCTGCGCGTCGAGGACCGACCCCCACTCGCGTTCCAGCCCGTGACCGAGCGCGAAATGCTGTGCGTCGCGAACCCGGAACCGCACCTGCGCCGACGCCTCCACCGGATCGTGACGCACTTCGCGCAGATCGGTCAGACGGTCGAAGGCGCGGTCGAGTTCGTCGTCGGCGTGGGTCAAGCGGGTCCGTGCCCGCTCGGAGGCGGCGAGCGCCTCGTCGGGCGCCCCCGACACCAGCGATCGGGCGCGATCGAGTTCAGTCGTCGCCGCTGCGAGGTCGGCGCGCACGTCGTCCGGCGTCGAGACCAGGTCCGCCGAGCATTCGGCGCTGAACTCACGGAGCAACGACGACACCACCGCGGGGATCTTCTCCAGACGCGTGGTGACGGCCTGCCGTCGGGTATCGAGCGATCGGATGGTCCGGTCGGCGTCCGCGGCCATGCGTGGCGCCTCGTCGAGCAGTCGTCGCACGTTCTCGGCTGCGGCGACCACCGCCTCGCCGGTACGGCGACGCTCGGCGATGCCCGACGCCGCCTCGAACGCCGACAAGTCCTGGGCGAGGGCGTCCGCAGCCGCACGTACCGAGGAGAGTCCGGCGTGCTCGGGTCGTGCCGAGTCGAGTGCGGTGAGTGCGCTCGTAGCCGCCACCCGAGCGTCGCGATCGGCCTGTTCGGCGCCCGCGGCAGCGGCCTGTCCCGCGTTCAGTGCGCGGCTGTGAGCGCGTCCGAACCGATCCAGCGTCGCCGACACCTGAGCGAACCCGCGCAGGCAGTCGTCGACCGCGGCGGGCGTCGCATCAGGCGACCCGTCTGCGGAGACCGTCAGGTACCGCGTGATGACACCGTCGTACTGATCGCGGACCGCATCCCATTCGGCGGGCGGGACGGACCCGGGCGACACCGCGCGGGCCGCGCGCACCGCCGGAGCGATCTTCCCCATCTCCCGTTCGCAGGCGAAGAACGCGTCGGTCAACGCCGCGAGCTGCGCCGGGGTGGCGCGATCAGCTTGCGGTCGTCTGCCGAACAGGCTGCGGCGCGGGTTGCTGGGCACTCTTCGATGCTAACGATTCGGGCGACGATCACCGGGTCGGCCAGGGGAGCCCCGGCCGACCACGACGGTCACTTCTTGCCCGCGGTCCACTTCATGCCGAATCCGTATGCGGCGTCGACGTCGCGCTGCGCGCCGTGGATGTAGCGGACTTCGCGCTGCACCTGCATCTCGCCGTCCACGTTGGTGAGCATCGCGATGGCGCACGAGAGCGCCTTGTCGTCTGCCGAGTCCAGACGGACCTCGACCTGCGGGCCGGACGTCGGCATCAAAGTGACCGACCCGTTCGCAGTCGACCAGTTCGGGGCGCCCTCGTAGATGTAGGCGAAGATCAGCACCCGACGGAAGCGATTCACGTCTCCGAGGTTGATGTGCAGGTTCTCGCCGCCCTCGGACCCGCCGCTGCGGTCGTCGCCGTCCAAGAAGATGAACGGCGGACGGTTCAGGTCGCCGAACGAGTTGCCGAGCGCCTGCACGACGCCCTTCGAGCCGTCGGCCAACTCGTACATCGCGGCCAGATCGAGGTCGATCGCCGTGTTCCGTTTGAAGAATCCGCGCGAGGGAGCCGACTGCGTCCAGTTCAGGTTCACGCGCATCGTGCCCTGCGACTCGCCCCGCTTGGTCAGCGACACCGACGGGGTGTTCTTGTCGAGCGTCACTTTGTTCATGTTTATCGCCATGTTCTGCCGTCCTATTTCGCGTCGAGTGGTTCGTTGGTGACTTCGGCGTCTGCTTCACGTCGCTTGCGGATGATGCTCGTGACGAGTGCGGCGATGATCAGGACGACGCCGACCAGGCCGGTGACGACCTCGGGAACGGGAGTGCCGATCGAGTACATGAGGATGAACGCCAACGCGCCGATCGCCCAGTGAGCACCGTGCTCGAGGTAGACGTACTCCGACAGCGTGCCCTGGCGCACCAGGTACACGGTCAGCGAACGGACGAACATCGCGCCGATCAGGCCGAGGCCGAGCGCGATGATGATCGGGTCGGCGGTGATCGCGAATGCGCCGATCACGCCGTCGAACGAGAACGACGCGTCCAGGACCTCGAGGTACAGGAACAGGAAGAAGCCGGCCTTGCCGGTGGCCTTGGCCAGATCGGACGGACCCGACGAGGGCTCGTCGTCTTCGTCGGTGTTGAACATCTCGCCGAGTCCGTTGACGACGATGTACGTGATCATGCCGAGAGCGCCCGCGATCATGACCGTGCTCGACTCACCCTCGTGCGCGATGTAGCTCGCGGTGATCACGAGGACGCCGGTGGCGATCACGACGTTGAGCATGTCGAGCTTGCCGATGCGGATCAGCGGTCGTTCGATCCACGAGAGCCAGGTGATCTCTTTGTCCTCGAAGATGAAGCCGAGGAACAACATCAGCAGGAACATGCCGCCGAACGCTGCGATCTGCGGGTGCGCGTCCGTGATGATGGTTTCGTAGCTTGGGTCGCCGTTGGCGAAGTGCGCGGCGTCGTTGGCAGGCGGATTCAACGCGAGGTCCAGCGCATCGACGGGGTTCAACCCGGATGCGAGCCAGACGACGGCGAGCGGGAACATCACGCGCATGCCGAAGACGGCGATCAAGATACCGATCGTGAGGAAGATCTTCTGCCAGAAGTCGCTCATCTTGCGGAGGACGGTGGCATTGATGACCGCGTTGTCGAACGAGAGCGAGATCTCGAGGATGCCGAGGATGAGAGTCAGCAGGAGAGCTTCGGGGCCGCCGTAGATGAACGCCACCACGAGGGAGGCGATGGTGACGAGGAACGACAGACCGAATATTCGGAGGATCACGTGCGGTGACGGCCTTTCAAGTGAAGGGTCGGCGCGCATTCCCTACGAGAAGAGTCTGCAGCGGCCGGGCGCCGCTGCGGGCGCACAGCCGAATCCGGCGGTGCGCCCGCGGCAGCGGAGCTGGTCGAATAGGTCAGACGTTGACGCCGAAGTCGCGGGCGATGCCTGCGAGTCCGGAAGCGTAACCCTGGCCGATGGCGCGGAACTTCCACTCCGCGCCGTTGCGGTAGAGCTCGCCGAAGACCATCGCGGTCTCGGTCGACGCGTCCTCGGTCAGGTCGTAGCGGGCGATCTCGGAACCGTTGGCGCGGTTGACGACGCGGATGAACGCGTTGCGGACCTGTCCGAACGACTGGCTGCGGGCGTCGGCGTCGTAGATCGAGACGGGGAAGACGATGGAGTCGACCTCGGGCGGAACCGCGGCCAGGTCGACGTTGATCGCCTCGTCGTCGCCGTCGCCCTCACCGGTGGTGTTGTCGCCGGTGTGCTCGATGGAGCCGTCGGGCGAGCGGAGGTTATTGAAGAACACGAAGTGCTGGTCGGAGACGGACTTCTTGTCGGTCTTGAGCGCGATGGCGCTGCCGTCGAGGTCGAAGTCGGTGCCCGTCGTGGTGCGGACGTCCCAGCCGAGGCCGATGGTGACGGCGGTCAGTCCGGGGGCCTCTTTGGTCAGGGAGACGTTGCCGCCCTTGGTCAAGCTCACACCCATGTGCGTTCCTTTCAATCGGCGAGCTGGCTGCTCGGGTTCGACGCATGCCCCGAAGTCCGGTGCAGCGTCACTGTAACGGCGTCTGACGTTGTCAGGTAAGGCGAGAAGTCGGTCGTCTGAACGAAGATTGAGTTCTCCAGAGGACCGAAGCGTCCATCTGCCGCCCTCATTTCCCCAGATTAGCGTGAACTGACCTCGTCGGCATGGGGGAGATTCCCCAGAAGATGACTTCTGTGCGGACTGAAGGCCGATCTGAGCCCATGACCGGGAGCGGCGGGACTCATCGCGAATGAGACTGTTTCGCGAATCCGTCCCATTCCGGCGGTGTCCAGTGGTACATGTCACAGAGGCGTCGAGTGCTGCGGGCGCTGTATCCACGGACGGGGACTCCATGAACGACGCAGGTGGCTCGATCACGCGCAGAACAGCGCTGAAAGGCGCCGCGGCCGCGGCTGTGACGGCAGGAGCGCTGGCGGCCAGTCCGCTCGTGTCGGAGGCTGGTGCCGCACCGCGGACACGATCGAGACACGACGTAGCGATCTTCGGCGGCGGGATGGCAGGTCTGGCCGCTGCCCACGAACTCATTGAACGCGGCTTCAGCGTGACCGTGTACGAGCCGGGCAGGTTGGGTGGCAAAGCCTTCAGTCACGACGTCCCCGGTACCGCGAAAGGTGGCCGCAAAGCTCTACCGGGCGAACACGGATTCCGGTTCTTCCCCGGCTGTTATCAGCACGTTCCCGACACGATGGAACGCATACCGGTGCCGGGCGGCGGCAACGTCCGCAGCAGGCATCTGGTGAACGTCGAGACCGCCGTCATCGCATTCGACGACGCCGGGTACGCGCCGACGACGACTCCGACGTCCGCGATCGGCATGATCGAGCACGCGGGACCGATCGTCGATCTGAACAACCTGCGCAACGCACTCACCACCGGCTTGAGCTTCGTCCGCGACATCTCACCGCTCGAGCTCGCGTACTTCGTCAATCGCGAACTGATCTTCGCGACCAGCTGCGACGAACGGCGATACGGACAATGGGAGACGATGTCGTGGCGCGAATTCGTGAAGGCCGACAGTAAATCGCCCGCGTATCAGCGCTACCTGGCGGGAGCTCTCACTCGGGCGCTCGTCGCGGCCAAATCGGAGACCGCGTCGGCTCGCACCATTGGGTCCATCGGGCTGGCGCTCGCGACGTCGGCCACCGGACTGGTGCCGCAGTACGGAACAGGTCCGATCAACGGCGGCGTCGACCGGATTCTCAGCGCTCCGACCAGCCACGCGTGGATCGACCCCTGGGTCGCTTACCTCGAACGGCGTGGCGTCACGTTTGCGATGAACCAGAGCGTCGCCGCGTTCGACTACGCGGGCGGTCGGATCACCGGCGCGCGGCTGTCGTCCGGCGCGACAGTCGACGCGGACTGGTACGTCGCGGCGATGCCCATCGACCGGCTGGGCCCGCTGCTGACCCCCACACTGCTGGCGGCCGACCCGGCACTGCGCGGAATCGGGAAGCTGAACGACGATTGGATGGTCGGCATCCAGTTCTATCTGTCGCGACGCAGCGACCTGCCGCCCGGCCACATCGCTGCGCTCGGTACCCCGTGGGCGTTGACCGGACTGTTCCAGGCGAAGCCGTGGGGCGTCGACTTCGCGAAGAAATACGGCGACGGTCGGACCCGCGACTGCTTGTCCATCGACATCTCCGACTGGGACAAGCCGGGAATCCTGTACGGGAAGCCGGCCAAACGCTGCACCAAGAAGGAGATCGCCAAAGAAGTCTGGGCGCAGATGAGTCGCGCGATGAACGCGGGCGGGAAGAAGCTTCTGCGCGACGAGGAGATCGTCGCGTGGTCCCTCGATCCCGGGATCAGCTGGACTCCGACGATCACCAACGCGACACCCCTCATGGTCAACACGGCCGGATCGTACGAACACCGCCCGCACGCTCACACGAAGATCCCCAACTTCTTCATCGGCGGTGACCACGTCCGCACCAACATCGATCTCGCGACCATGGAGGGCGCCAATGAGGCGGGCAGGCGAGTCGCCAACGCGATCATCGCCGCGTCCGACAGCCCGGCGGACGACGCTGCGGTGCACCCGCTGTGGGAGCTGCCGTTCCTCGACCCGTTGAAGGCCGAAGACCGTCGGCGGTACCGATCCGGGCAGCGGCACGTGCTCGACGTCTGAGGTTCGTCGGGTCGTTCGAACGGTGCACAAACACGGCATTCCGCTGCGCGGATATCGGTGATCGGCATTACGCTCCACTCGATGACGCCCTCGAGGGGTTGGCGTCGAAGACAAGGAGTACCAAGGATGCAGCCGTTCAACCATGGCCCCGGACCGGGTGTCCAGCCGCAGGGGCAGGCGGGTCCGATGCCCGGCTACCCGCCGATGGCGCCGCCGCGCAGACAGTTCGACCTCGGCCGAATCGCATCTTCCGCCACTGTCGTCGCGGGCATCGTCGTGCTGTTCTGTTCACTGCTGGACCTGTACTCGATCACCGTCGACCCGGGGAAGGTCGAGGACTCGGTGAACGGCACCGTCGAAGTAGGGATGGGCTTCTACACGATCGTGCCGTTCAACGCGCCGGTCGTCGCGCTCGCCATCCCGATCCTGATGCTCGTCGCCGCGGTGACGGCGATTCCGGGGGCCCTCGGCCGCCGCCAGGGCGCACTGGTCTCTGCGGTGAGTGCGATCGCGGCAACCCTTCTCGCGTTGGTCATGATGATGTCCAATCCACTGCCCGGAGTCTCGCTGAGCGGCGACCTCGAGTCGGAGGCCGCGGAGGAATTCTCCAGCATCAACGTCAAGTCCGTCGATCAGCTCGTCGACCGTGTCGTCGACATCGGACCCGGTGCGGGCCTCATCATCGCCTTCGTCTTCGGGCTCCTCGCCTCGGTGGCCGCGGGCTTCGCCTATTGGCGCAGCGGGGGAGACGAGCCACAGAAGCCGTTCGCTCCGGCCGGGCCGACGTCGGGCGCATTCGCTCCGATGCATGCACCGCAGGCCGGGCCCCCGTCGTCGCCGATGCCCGGGCAGCAGCAGCAGCCGACGCCGGGGTGGGGTCCGACGCCGCACCAGGCCCAGATCGATCAACCCCAGATCGATCAACCCCAGTTCGATCAACCCCCATTCGATGCGACCCAGATCTCGCAGCGGCCCCCGAACGGCCTGTCAGGGACCGGCCCGTCAGGAACCGGCCTGTCAGGAACACCGTGACCAGGGTGCGAATCGTCGCCGCTGTCACCGCGGTGCTCGGTTTGGTCGGTCTGGGCCTGACGATGCTGCCGCTGATCTCGTTCGGTATCAGCAAGCGACTCCTCGTCCTCTTCGGCGACGAAGGTTTCCTGACCTACATGGGCTTCGGCGAGTCGACGTCGCCGGCTGACTACTGGCGCGAATCGTGCCAGCTGGCCTTCGAACACTGCGACAGCTCGTCCGGCGTGCAGGTCGATGTGACCGGCTACGACGTGATCGCGTCGGGTTACACGGCGGGCGCCGTGATCCCGATCGTCCTGGCGTTCGGTGTCGCCGTCGGCGCGCTGCACGCGTGGCGTGGTCGAGACCCGCGCGTCTTCACATTTCTGAGTCTGGCCACCGCGACGGCGCTCTTCGTGCTGCTGTTCACGTGGATGAACCCGTCGGCCACCTTTTCCGGGACCGGTGAACTCGGGCAGGTCGACACGGAGATGACGCAGGACACCGGTTCGGATATGACGATGTCCGTGGGGCCCGGCCTGTATCTTCCGGCCGTGATCCTCACCGTCATGTTCGCTCTCGCCACGTGGCAGGCGGTCGCCGCGTCGAATCTGTCGATCCGATCGCGGCCCCGACCGCAGAACTTCCAGATGTCTGCCCCGCCAGCGTCGGTCGGCGGCTGAGCGAGGTCGGACGCGCGAACCTTTGCGCTCGACAGTGCCCTGAGGACACTTTCGAGCGCAAACGTTCAGACATCATGGGACGTCGGAGTGGTACGGGCCCCGTCACATGGTCTGCAGACGAGCAGTCAGCATCGCGGCGGCCTCGGCAGCAGTGGTGTGTATACCGTCGATCGGAAAATTGGCCGCAGTACCGCTCCCACTTCCGGTCGGAATCCACTCGGGAACCGCGGCGGCGCATTGCACCGTGCGGATTGCTCCGAAGGTGCTGCGTGACACGGGTCGGCTGTCAAGTAGTTTGTCCGGATCGACGCGCACGACGAGCAGCACACCGTTCGGTGCCAGCATGATGTCGTGAACGACGGGGTTGGACCCGTTCTGGAGCACCGGCGTGGACAGGCCGACCGGCCAGCCCGGGGCATGCACCGGGACGTGAACTGTCTCCTGCACGTCCTGCACACGACCGAGGACTCCTCGTTTCTGGACGGTGCGCTTCTCGGTGCGCTGGCCGAAGACCGGCAGCGGTCGATTCTGGGCGCGCAAGCGGTCTGCAGTCGCTGTCGCCGTCGACACGACGTCACTCATCTGAGTCTCAACGGTCATCGAACACTCCTCACGCTTCGTCCAACAGAACTCTGGCGAGAGTCCACTCGAGTTCAGGGCTCTGAGCGACCCAGTCGTTGTACGCGAAGACCCCGACCATTCCGTGGTACGTCGGCCACGCAAAGGCCCACTCCGGCTCCCACGATGCGCGCCCGGTGATGTCGTCGGCCATGTCGCCGGTCAGGATCTCCAGCGGATGATTGTTTCGACGCCCGAAGTCTTCGATGAACGCGTAGTAGAGGTTGAGTAGACGGCTCATCAGCTCGAGCGGTTCGATCGGATGGTCGCCGAGCATTCCGCTGAGTCGTCGGACACTGTCCACATAGTCGAATCGAACGGGGATCGCGGGCACGTGCTGAAGGGTGATGTCGCCGGTCGTCCAGTCCCGGTCGGCGGCGCTGTCCATCGGACCCAACTGCTCCACGAACGACAGCACGCTCGCCCAGCCGAGCTGATCGACGGGGACGTCTCCGTTCCGGTCCGCCCAATCCTCGATCTCGAGCTTCATGACGTTGACACGCAGAACCTCGACATTGATCGCCGCCGGGTCCCACAGGTGCATCGCATAGATCGCCGCGCAGATGTCGTTGCTCCGAACGTCTGCGACACTCCCGGGAACGTCGAGCATGGAGGCCATCTGATCGCGAAGCGTGTTCTCGTAGCTTCGCATCGCCTCATTGAACTCCGTGTCGAGGTGCGGGGGCACGTCGGCGGGAAGGTTCGCCCGATTCGGGATACGGGTGTGTTGGGAGTCGGGGTTCAGATGCGAATTCGTGACCGTCGCTGTCGGGGGCCGCGGATCAGGCTGAGCGGCGTCCGGCGGTTGTTGATAAGTGGGCCCGCTCTGCGGCGTGAGTCCTCGGCCGGCTCGAAGCCCAGTCGTCGCCGACGGTGCCGGTGTGTCCGGGACGGCCCGAGTGTCTTGCGGTGGTGTCTGAATCCTCTGCTCGGGTCTCCGGTTCGGATGCTGGTAGTTGATACGGCCGGGATGCGTGTAGTCGATTGGCATACTCAGCTCCTCATTCTTCGCGTCGCGACACGGATGCCGTCCAGACGGCATCTATCTGATCACCCGGTGTGATCGAAGGCTGGGCATCGGGAGACGAATGATCCGAATGGATGAATGCTGACGCGAGACGCGGCGTAGTCGCTCGAACGGATCAATTGCCGATTCGAAGGTCCCGCGACGCCAGATGCGCAAATACCATGACGAAACCGAGACCCGCGCAATAGAGGAGGACCCCATGGCGCAGTGTCAGAAGTGTTTTCTCGCCCTTCAAGAATGTCCGAACTGCAGGGGTCGAGGCGGCGGCAGCGGCATCGCCGGCAGGCTGAACTGCAGCAAATGCAACAACAGCGGGCAACTCTGCCCGACGCACGACGGCTTCTGGAGAAAGTAACGTCGCGGGCCATGAGACGACGAAAGACGTCGACGATACGACTCGGATGAGTTGTATCGTCGACGTCTTTTCAGTGGTCTCGACTCCGCTCGACCAGCGAGGGTCTCGACTCCGCTCGACCAGCGAGGGTCTCGACTCCGCTCGACCAGCGAGGGTCTCGACTCCGCTCGACCGGCGAGACCGGCGGGTGACTAGTCGGCGCCGATGATGAAGGCTTCGAGCTGCTGGCGCGCGACGTCGTCGGCGATCTGCTCCGGCGGGCTCTTCATCAGGTAGGCGGACGCGGGAAGGATCGGGCCGCCGAGGCCACGGTCCTTGGCGATCTTCGCGGCGCGCACGGCGTCGATGATGATGCCTGCCGAGTTCGGCGAGTCCCAGACCTCGAGCTTGTACTCGAGGTTCAAGGGGACGTCACCGAAGGCGCGGCCTTCCAGGCGGACGTACGCCCACTTGCGGTCGTCGAGCCACGCGACGTAGTCCGACGGGCCGATGTGCACGTTCTTGTCGTTGATCTTGCCCGACAGCGAACCGGTCAGGTTGCTGGTGACGGCCTGGGTCTTGCTGACCTTCTTGGACTCCAGGCGCTCGCGCTCGAGCATGTTCTTGAAGTCCATGTTGCCGCCGACGTTCAGCTGGTACGTGCGGTCGAGGGCCACGCCGCGGTCCTCGAACAGCTTCGCCATCACGCGGTGGGTGATGGTGGCGCCGACCTGGCTCTTGATGTCGTCGCCGACGATCGGGACACCGGCGTCGGTGAACTTCTTGGCCCACACGGGGTCGGAGGCGATGAAGACGGGCAGGGCGTTGACGAAGGCGACGCCCGCGTCGATCGCGCACTGCGCGTAGAACTTGTCGGCCTGCTCCGAGCCGACGGGCAGGTAGCTCACCAGGACGTCGGTGCCCGAGTCCTTCAGCGCCTTCACGACGTCGACGCCGTCGCCGTCGGCCTCGGTGATGGTCTCCTTGTAGTACTTGCCGAGACCGTCGAGGGTGTGGCCGCGCTGCACCGGGACGTTCAGCGGAGCGACGTCAGCGATCTTGATGGTGTTGTTCTCGCTGTTGTTGATCGCCTCGGCGAGATCGAATCCGACCTTCTTGGCGTCCACGTCGAACGCGGCGACGAACTCGACGTCGCGGACGTGGTAGCCGCCGAACTTGACGTGCATGAGGCCGGGAACGACTGCGTTCTCGTCTGCGTCCTTGTAGTAGTGCACGCCCTGGACCAAGGATGAGGCGCAGTTACCCACGCCGACGATGGCCACGCGCACGCTGTTGGTTTCACCCATGGTCGGGATCTCCTTCTTTCTGTGGCGATACGGCGGAATGCGGTACCGCCGATTCATTTCCTACTTCGATGCCGTCGCCGGTGGTCGGCGGTTCGGCATGCAAATCTGTTGACTCCGCCGACGCCTCGTCGGCGATCAGCTTGTTGAGCCATCGGACCTCGCGTTCGGAGGTCTCCAAGCTCAGTTCGTGCATCTGCCGCGTGTAGTGGTCGTTCCCTCGCGCCGAACGTCCGAGCATGTCGCGGAGCCCCTCCCGGCGCTCCTCGACCTGACGACGTCGACCCTCCAGGATCCGCATCCGCGCGACGGCGGGCGTGCGGCTGAAGAACGCGAGGTGCACGCCGAATCCGTCGTCGGTGTAGTTCTGCGGTCCGGTGTCGGCGACCAGCTCGCTGAATCGAGCCTCGCCCTGCGGGGTCAGACGGTAGACGCGGCGGCCACGGCGAACCTTGGTTCCGGTCACCGTCTCCGATTCGTCCTCGGTGATCAGGCCGTCGGCGCGCATCCGACGCAGGGTCGGATACAGCGAGCCGTAACTGAACGCGCGGAACGCACCCAGCAGGCCGGTCAGACGCTTACGCAGCTCGTAGCCGTGCATCGGCGCTTCGAGAAGAAGGCCCAAGACAGCCATTTCGAGCACGACGGACCCCTTTCGACGCGTTGTGACGGCTAGATGCAATTCTCAATGTATCGCATCGATATAACTGGAACCCAACCGTGCGGGTGCTTCTCACGTTTGATCTCCATCACAGCGGCCTCCGCGGAGGCGGCGCGTCTACGCTGGAAGCCGTGCAGCGTCAACTCGTCGACTACGCCCTCGCGCGGCGTAGCACCCTGGCCCGCCTCCGAGCGGGCCAGATGGCGCTGTCGGAAGTCTGCGACGGTGACCTGTACCTGCTGCGAGCTGCGAAGTTCCACGGGCAGAGCACGGAGCAGACATGTCCGGTGTGCCGTAAGGAGCAGGTCACCCTGGTGTCGTGGGTGTTCGGCGGAAGCGGCGGTGCACCTGCGGGGACGGCTCGGACCGAATCGGAGATTGCGACGCTCGCATCGACGTCGCCCGAATTCACGGTGCATGTCGTCGAAGTGTGTCGGACGTGCCACTGGAACTATCTCGTCCAGTCATACGTTGCCGGTGTGCCTCGACCCGCAACGAAGCGGCGACGGGTAGCGAAATAGTCCACGAACAGCGATACATACCGCGAGAAGGTCCGCATGTGACCCGATCGGAGCCGTGAAGAGTTGGCAGCAGCGCTGCTGTACGTCAAAGTTGTGAAGACAGTTCTACACGGGCTGACGAGCGCAAGAGAAGTAGGTGAGCTATGACCAGCGAAGCTGGTGACAACTCCGACGGAAGACGGTCGGCCGCGAAGGCGGTGGCGTGGGTCCTCGGTCTGGCGGCCGGTGCGATACCGGTGGTGGCCATTCTCGGTGTGGTCGCATTCGTGTTCACCTACGTGACCGTCGACGTGCCTGCGCCCGGTGACATCAAGCAGAACCAGGTCGCCACAATCACGTACGCCAACGGCGGGACGATCGCTCGGATCGTGCCGGAGGAAGGCAACCGCACCGACGTCAAGTACGAGGAGATCCCCGAGTCGATGGTCAATGCCGTGATGGCGGCCGAGGATCGCGACTTCGACGACAACGTCGGATTCTCGCTGTCCGGCTTCACCCGCGCCGCGCTCGGCAAACTCAACGGCAACGATGCCGGCGGTGGCTCGACCATCACCCAGCAGTATGTGAAGAACGCGATCGTCGGCGACGAGGTCAGCTACAAGCGCAAGTTCAAAGAGCTCGCGATCGCGACCAAGATGTCGCGCCAGTGGCCCAAAGAAGACATCATGGCGGCCTACCTCAACACCATCTACTTCGGACGCGGCGCATACGGTGTCGCCGCGGCCTCGAAAGCCTACTTCGGTCATGACCTGAAGAAGCTGACGACGAGCGAGTCGGCGCTTCTGGCAGCCGTGATCCGCGGTCCGTCGATCTACGATCCGGCCGTCGACCCGGAGACGGCGACCGCCCGTTGGAACTATGTCCTCGACGGCATGCAGGACATCGGCTACCTGTCCAAGGCCGACCGCGACCGACAGAAGTTCCCGAAGGTCGACCCCGTCAAGGACAGTCCGACCAGCACCAAGGACGGCCCGAGCGGTCACGTCAAACAGCAGGTCCTCACCGAACTCGACCAGCTCGGCATCAGTGAGCAGGACGTCCGTACCGGCGGTCTCAAGATCACCACGTCACTGCGGCCCAAGGTGCAGAACGCGCTCGTCAACCAGGCCAAGGCCAAGCTGTCCGGCGAGCCGAAGGATCTGCGTACCGCGTCGGTCTCCATCAACCCCGACACCGGTGGTGTCGAAGGCTACTTCGGCGGCATGGACGGCAACGGCTGGGACTACGCGTCGGCCGGTCTGCAGACCGGTTCGGTGTTCAAGGTGTTCGCCCTCGTCGCGGCCCTGGAACAGGACATCCCGCTCTCGCAGCAGTACTCGTCGGCCCCGTACGAAGGGCCCAACGGTCTGACGATCACCAACTCGGACGGCGAGAGCTGCGGTACGTGCAACCTCGCGACTGCGTTGAAGATGTCGCTCAACACCGTCTACTACCGGTTGATGATGGACCTCAAGGGTGGTGCTCAGGCCGTGGCCGACACCGCGCACAGCCTCGGCATCGCCGAGAGCTTCGGCAACATCGAGAAGACCCTCTCGGAGAAGAACGGTCACCCCGAGGGCGGCGTGGTCCTCGGCCAGTACCCGAGCCGCGTCATCGACATGGCGTCCGCCTACGCGACCCTCGCCGCGTCGGGCGTTTACCACGAGCCGTACTTCGTGCAGAAGGTCGAGACGTCGACCGGTGAAGTGTTGTTCGAGCGAGAGAAGGACAAGGGCGAGCGCGTGGTCTCGAAGGCCGTCGCGGACAACGTGACCGCGGCGATGGAGCCGATCGCGAGTTACTCGAACGGCAACGCCTTGGCTGACGACTCGTTGGGTGCTCGTCCGTCTGCGGCGAAGACCGGTACCGCTCAGCTCGGCGAGACCGGGGAGAACAAGGACGCGTGGATGGTCGGCTACACGCCGCAGCTGTCGACGGCGGTCTGGGTCGGTACCAACAAGGGCACTGCCCTACGGAACTACTCCGGCGCGACGATCTACGGCAGCGGTCTGCCCGCACAGATCTGGAAGGCGCAGATGGATGCGGCGCTCGCAGGCGATCCGATCGAGCAGTTCCCGGAGCCGGAGTCCGTCGGCGGACAGGCAGGTGTGCCGTACGAGCCGCCGCCGGAGACGTACACCCCGACCGAGACCGAAGGACCGACGACCCGCCCTCGGAACAACGACCGGCCGCGGATCCCAGGACAGGGCGAGGACGGTGACATCACGATCGCCCCGGGTGTGACCATCCCTTTCGATAGTGGCGAGAGCGGCGGCGACGAAGGAGGCGACGACGACTCCGGCGGAGGCGGAACGACCCAGGAGCCCGAACTCGGCGGCCAAGGCGCCGATGACGGCGATTCCGCAGGCGCTGCCACGACGACGCGGTAGTGGACCCCGCCGCGCCGTCGAGTGAGCCCGAGCCGACCGAGTCGGCCGGGCGGCGCTCGTCTGCGCGAGTCGATCCAGTAGGCGACCATCCGGAGGTTGTCGAACTCGACGACTTCGACTCGCCTGCACCGCTGTCCGACGACCGTCGCCTCGCCACGGACCGGGTGCTCCCGTCGTGGACCGAGCCGATGGTCTCGCAACTGAGCACCTCGATCGGAGGACCGGTCGGTGTACACGCCGCGGTAGGGCGGAGTCGTCACTGGACCCCGTTGCGTGTGGTGTTCCTGATCGCCCTGGCCGTTCTGGCCCTCGGCTGGTTCGGCAAGGCCGGCTGCATCCAGCAGACGGCCGTCGACGGTCAGCCCGGACAGAGTCGGCTCGACTGGGACGATCAACGCCAGTTCTACGGGCTGTGTTATTCGAACATCGTCGCCGGATTCTCGGAGAACCGGCTGACGCCGCACGACCTCTCCGAGGGCGCCGCCCCGTACCGGACGTTCTGGGACGTCGACGGCGAGCATCGCTACCTCGAAGAGCCGGTCGTCACCGGTGCGTTCATGTACGTCGTCGCTCAGGCGGCACGCGGGTGGGACGGCCTCGCCGACGCCGTCGGCCTGCCGCAGGCACTCGACGTCGTGAACTACTTCAACATCGCTGCGGTGCTGCTGGCACTCGGTTGGCTGCTCGCGATCTGGGCGACGATGCGAACGCGCCGGCGCGACCCGTGGATCGTCGTTCTCGTCGCCGTCTCGCCGCTGGCCCTCGTGCACGTGTTCACTGCGTTCGAGGTGCTGCCCGTCATGTTCACGGCGCTCGCCATGCTCGCGTGGTCGCGCGATCGGCTCAAGCTCGCCGGCCTATTCATCGGGTTGGGTGCGGCCACCGCGTTCTACCCGGTCTTGTTGCTCGTCGCGATCGGTCTGTTGTGTGTGCGCCAGAGACGGATCCGTGACTGGCTCGTCGTAGGCGCGGCAGCAGTCCTCACATGGGTCGTCGTCAACGTCCCGGTGGCCGTGCTCTACCCGTCGGGCTGGAGCGCGACGTTCACCGCGTGGCGCGACACCGCGCCGGGTCCGGACACCGTCTATCGGCTGATCACCGAGATGACCGGTTGGGCGCCGCCGACCGTCCTGGTGACCGCGCTCGTGATCGTGCTCATGCTCGCAGTCATCGCGGGTGTCACCTATGCGGCGATGCGGTCCCCGCGCGAGCCGAAGGTGGCCGCGTTGATGTTCTTGCTCGTCGCCGGATACCTGCTGATCGGCAACCAGTGGCGGCCCGAGACCTCGCTGTGGCTGGTTCCGCTCGCCGTGCTCGCCATACCGCATCCGCGGGTCCTCCTGGCGTGGATGACATTCGACGCCCTGCTGTGGGTGCCGCGTATGGCGTTGTTCCTCGAGCCCGATCGAAAATGGCTGCCCGTCGAGTTCTTCTACATCGTGTCGGCCGCGAGGTGGTTGATCGTGGCAGGCCTCTGCGCCTACGTCGTGTGGGAGATGGTGAAACCGGTGATGATCAGGCCTGCGCCGACCGAGCACCTGTTGCGGTCGCCTGCCGCCTGACCGCGGCGGTCGTGATCCGAGCGACGAGCGCTTCCCGGTGGGCGGGCCAGTCGTCGTCGATCATCGCGAACTGCGCCGTCGTGCGCCAGCCGGTAGGGAGCGATTCGCCCTCGCTCGGACTGCGGAACCGCCGATGTTTGCGCAGGAGTCCCTCGAACTCGGCTCCCAACTTGCCGATCGCCGCCCGCGACCGGGCATTGGCCTCGTGCGTGTGCCAGACCACGCGGACCGCGCCGCATTCGTCGAAGGCGTGATCGAGCAGAAGGAGTTTGGCGGTCGGGTTCACCGCGGTGCCCATCGCGGCGGCGCTGTAGAACGTGTAGCCGATCGCCAGGGTCCGATTCGCGGCGTCGACGTCGTAGAAGCTCGTGGTGCCCACCAGGCGTTCGCCGTGCAGTACGGCGAACGCGACGCGTGAGGGCGTCGTCGTCGCATCGTCGATCCACGCAGCGGCCGCGTCGTCGGTGCGGGGAATCGGCCCGGTCCACCGGTAGAGGGGCAGGTCGGCGTCGTCGACGAGGCGGGCGAGCGCCGGAGCATCGGCCGGGGTGATCGGCCGCAGAGTCACATCGTCGCGGGCGCACGTCGGGGCGCCGAGCCAGGCCCGGGCGTCACCTGCGTCCGCGGCCGCCAGGCGAGTGAGCGGGCCCGGGCGCGGAGTCGTGCCTGCCAGATAGGACGCGAGGGGCTCACGAACTCGTGCGCGCACGAACGTAACGATCAACACGGCCAGGAGCAGAGCCTGCACCCACGTGCTGGCGATGACCGCCCCGGTGACCCACTGCGGCGCGGACGCCTCGTCGTACGACGACATCCCGAGCATCCGGAACACCGACAGGTCGAGGGCGACGTCTGCGACGAGATACGTCGCGATCAGTTGCCACCGGACGCGCAGCAGGACGAAGAACGGCAGGATCCACAGCGTGTACTGAGGCGAGTGGACCTTGTGGAACAGCATGAAGACCGCGAGCATCGCCGCTGCGACCGGCAGCCACGGGTAGACGCCGTCACGGCGGAGCATCCGCCACCCGAGCGCCGCGACCGCGGCGATGCCGAGCGCGATCGCCAGCGGCGACGCGATGTCGACGAGCGTGCGATACGCCGGAGTCTCGTCGCCGACGAGGTAGCGGACGCCCCAGTACCAGATGCTGTTCGTCGTGACGTCGGCGCGACGCTGACCCTGGAAATCGAGGGACGCCTTCCACCCGTCGAAGCCGGTGATCATGAACGGGAGCTGGGTGACGGCGACCGTGACGATCGCCGTCACGACGACCCACGCTGCGCCAGCCCAGTCGCGGGCGCGACGTCCTCCTACGGTGAGCACGTAGATCGCGATCGGCAGCACGAACAAGCCGGGATAGATCTTCAGCGAGAAGCCGATGCCGAGCATCACCGTCGCGGCGACTGCGGTGGTGCGCAGTGGAATACGCCGCAGTCCGGTCGCCGGGCTCGCGCTCGCTCCGTACGCCATGATCGCGATAGCAGCGACCGAGGTGAACACGACCGGCAGTTCCCAGTTGTGGAACGCGTACAAGACGATTGGCGGGGTGGCCGCCCACAGGAGGACCCACCAGCGCGTCATCAGGGCGAGGAGGACGGTGGTCGCGAACGCGAACGGCGCCAAGATCAGTGCGGTGTGGGTGAAGAAGTCCACGTCGGTGTGGGTTCCGCCTGCGCTCAGCCACATGAGCAGGCCCGACAGGACCGGGTACTCGACGACGCCGCCGAACAACTGGCCGTGGGCGTCGATTCCGCCGTGCACGTACGGCATCAGGTGCTCGCCGAGGCCACGTGTGCTCCACAGTTCCATCACGTCCGAGTAGCACGGGATGAGGCTGCCACGCGGGCCGTGCGGGAAGCTCTCGCTGCGACCTGCGTCGTCGAACGTGGCTCCGCCGCAGACGATCTTCGCGCGGTAACCCCAGAACACGGTCACCAGGGTGGCCAGTAGGGAGACGGTCAGGACGAGCACTCGTTCGCCGAGACGCAGCGGGCTCGACGGTGCCGTCGACAAGTCTCCTGGCATGGGGGACATCGTAGTGGTGGGTACACGATTTCGCTGGTCACGGGGTGCTCATGTAGCCTAGAACGGTTGCCGACGCAGGCGACCCTCCTGCCGCGGACAGTCCGCGGCCGACCTAGCCCATGGGAGGTGATGTGGTTTCATGCGTCACTACGAACTGATGGTCATCCTCGATCCGAGTCTGGACGAGCGTACCGTCGCCCCTTCACTGGATACTTTCCTCAATGTCGTCCGTAAGGACGGCGGCAGTGTGGATAACGTCGAAATCTGGGGCAAGCGCCGTCTTGCTTACGAGATCGCCAAGAACAACGAAGGCATCTACGCCGTCATCGATCTGAACGCGACCCCGGACACGGTCAACGAACTCGATCGTCAGCTGAAGCTGAACGAGTCGGTTCTGCGTACCAAGGTCCTGCGCAAGTAAGCGCCGGGCGCGTCCACACCTGCACGAACTTGTGGAATTCGTCCCTGACATTGTCGGCGGTCACCTTTATGGTGGTGCATAACCATCCTTCAGGTTCGCCACGGGGCGTTCCACATCGACTTAGGGGAGTCTCATGACTGACACGGTCATCACGGTCGTCGGAAACCTGACCGCCGATCCCGAACTGCGTTTCACGCCGTCCGGGGCGCCGGTCGCCAACTTCACCGTGGCATCCACTCCGCGCACTTTCGATCGTCAGACGAACGAGTGGAAGGACGGCGAAGCGCTGTTCCTCCGCTGCAGCATCTGGCGTGACGCTGCGGAGAACGTGACCGAGTCACTCAAGAAGGGCACCCGAGTCATCGCGCAGGGCAAGCTCAAGCAGCGGTCGTTCGAAACCCGTGAAGGGGAGCGTCGCACCGTCGTTGAGCTGGAAGTGGACGAGATCGGTCCCTCAGTACGCTACGCAACCGCGCAGGTCACCAAGACCCCGCGCGGCGGCGGTTTCAGCGGCGGAGGGAACTCGGGCGGAGGCTACGGAGGCGGAAACAACTCCGGTGGCGGCTACGGAGGCGGAAACAACTCCGGAGGCGGCCGTCCTCCCGCATCGGGCCAACCGGCGGACGACCCGTGGGGCAGCGCACCAGCTGCTGGTGGCGGGGGATTCACCGGTGGGGACGACGAACCACCTTTCTGATCCCGGGCCCGCCAGCCCGGAGGCACTCGACTGGAGCATCACATGGCAAAGCAAAAGGGCCGCAAGGTCCGCGTAGAGAAGGTCACCAAGGCCAAGGCCTGCACCTTCTGCAAGGAAAAGAAGACGACCGATATCGACTACAAGGACACGGCGCTCCTGCGTCGTTTCCTGTCGGACCGCGGCAAGATCCGTTCGCGTCGCGTCACCGGCAACTGTGTTCAGCACCAGCGTGACATCGCGGTGGCCGTCAAGAACTCGCGTGAAGTGGCGCTCCTGCCCTTCACCTCGACCGGACGCTGAGCGGGAAGGACAACTGATATGAAGCTGATCCTGACTGCCGCTGTCGAGAACCTCGGCGAAGCCGGGGACCTCGTCGAGGTCCGTGACGGTTACGGCCGCAACTTCCTGTTGCCCCGCAACCTGGCCATCCCCGCCACCCGTGGCGCCGAGAAGCAGGTCGAAGGCATTCGCCGCGCCCAGGAAGCGCGCTCCGTGCGCGACCTGGACCACGCCAACGAGATCAAGCAGGCGCTCGAGGGCCTCGAGTCGGTCGCACTGACCGTCAAGACCCACGACTCGGGCAAGCTGTTCGGTTCGGTCTCGGCAGGCGATGTCGCCGGAGCGATCCGCACCGCTGGCGGCCCCGCCGTCGACAAGCGCAACGTGTCGCTGCCGAAGGGCCACATCAAGGCCGTCGGCTCGTACCCGGTCGTCGTCAAGCTGCACCCGAAGGTCGAAGCGAAGTTCAACCTGACGGTCGTCGCCTGACGCACCGATAGACCCGAGAGGCCGGTTCCCGCAAGGGAACCGGCCTCTCGTCGTCGGTAGCGCCGACTGCATGCGGCGCGGAGCTGGTCAGTCCTCCAACAGCCGTCGTCCGATGATCATCCGCTGGATGTCGGCGGTCCCCTCACCGATCAGCAGCATCGGAGCCTCCCGGTACAGGCGTTCGATCTCGTATTCTTTCGCGTAGCCGTAACCGCCGTGGATGCGGAACGAGTCTTCGACGACGTCGCGGCAATATTCGGAGGCCAGGTACTTCGCCATACCAGCCTCGAGATCGTTGCGTTCGCCGGCGTCCTTCACACGGGCCGCGCGCACCACCATCTGGTGTGCGGCTTCGACTTTCGTGCCCATCTCGGCGATTCGGAACAGTACCGCCTGGTGCGCAGCGATTGGCTTGCCGAACGTCTCGCGCTGCTTGGCATACGACGTGCCGAGTTCGAATGCGCGATGAGCGACGCCGACGGCCCGCGCGGCGACGTTCACTCGGCCCACTTCCACGCCGTCCATCATCTGGTAGAAGCCGCGACCCGGTGTGCCGCCGAGGATCTCGTCCGCGCCGATCCGGTAGTCGTCAAAGAGGAGTTCGGTGGTGTCGACGCCCTTGTACCCCATCTTCTCGATCTTTCCTGGGATCCGCAGGCCGGGTGCGACGTCGCCGAAGCCGGGCGTCTTCTCGAGCAGGAACGTGGTCAGATTGCGGTGCCGCCGGTCGCTCCCCTCCGGGGTGCGGACGAGGACTGCGACGAGACTCGACGTGCCGCCGTTGGTGAGCCACATCTTCTGCCCGGTGATCGAGTAGTCGCCGTCCCCGGTCGGGGTCGCCGTCGTCGTGATGGCGGCGACGTCGGAGCCGAGTGCAGGTTCGGACATGGAGAACGCGCCCGTCAACTCGCCCGTCGCGAGCCGCGGCAGATACTTCGCCTTCTGCTCGTCGGTGCCGTGCTGCGCAAGCAGATAGGCGACGATGAAGTGGGTGTTGAGAATGCCGCTCACACTCATCCAGCCGCGTGAGATCTCTTCGACGACAAGGGCATACGTGAGCAGGGATTCGCCGATCCCGCCATATGACTCGTCGATCGTCAGACCGAACAGGCCCATCTGTTTCATCTGCTCGACGATCTCGGTCGGATATTCGTCGGCGTGTTCGAGGGCCGTTGCGACCGGAACGATCTTCTCGTCCACGAATGTCCGGACCGTCGCCAGGATGTCGCGCTGGACGTCGGTGAGATCGTCCGTGGCGCAGAGTCGGTTCATCGGTTCCTTCCAGACGCATGCATAAGCCAACCTATCGTCGGAGGCGGACGAGTGTCTGCCGAGAGAGGAATTCGAGTATGCGCGACGCGGTGATCTGCGAACCCATCCGAACCCCGGTCGGGGGCTACGGCGGGATGTTCGCATCCGTCCCTGCTGCGCAACTCGCAGCGGCCGTGGTGAAGGCCCTGGTCGAGCGGACCGGAATCGACGGCCGAGACATCGACGACGTCGTCTTCGGTCAGTGCTATCCCAACGGCGAAGCGCCGGCCATCGGTCGCGTCGCGCTTCTCGACGCAGGTCTCGACGTACGCGTGCCCGGTATGCAGATCGACCGGCGGTGCGGATCCGGCCTGCAAGCCGTGATCGACGCCGCGATGCGCGTGCAGACCGGGGTCGCCGACTTAGTCGTTGCGGGCGGGGCCGACAGCATGAGCCAGGCCGAGCATTACGCGCTCGGCCTGCGGTTCGGCCTCCGGGGCGCCGATACGAAGCTGATGGATCGTATCGGGCGTGGGCGGGTCACCGCGGGTGGCCGTCTGCACCCGGTCGACGGCGGGATGCTCGAGACGGCCGAGAACCTGCGCGCCGAGTACTCGATCAGCAGGCAGGCGCAGGACGCGCTCGCGCTCGACTCTCATCTGCGTGCGGTCGCCGCCCAGACCGACGGCCGGTTCGACGACGAGATCGTGCCCGTGACCGTCTCATCGCGTAAGGGCGACGTCGTTCACGATCGCGACGAGCATCCGCGCCCCGACATCTCGGCGGAGGCGTTGGCGGCGTTGCGTCCGGTCCGGCAGAGGGTCGATCCGGACGCGACCGTCACTGCGGGGAACTCGAGCGGCCAGAACGACGGTGCTGCCGCGTGCATCGTCGCGACAACGGAAGAGGCTGAGCGCCTTGGTCTTCGACCGCTGGCCCGACTCGTCACGTGGGCGGCGGCCGGCGTGGAACCGTCCCGGATGGGGATCGGACCGGTTCCGTCGTCCACCCTGGCCTTGGAGCGTGCCGGTCTGACGATGACCGACGTGGATCTGATCGAGTTGAACGAGGCGTTCGCCGCGCAGGTGCTCGCCTGCACCAGCGCGCTGGGCCTCGGCGTGGCCGATCATGAGCGGATCAATGTCAATGGGTCCGGCATCTCGCTGGGTCATCCGGTCGGCGCGACGGGTGTCCGGATCCTCGCGACGATGCTGCGCGAACTCGATCGTCGGCAAGGGCGGTACGCGTTGGAGACGATGTGCATCGGCGGCGGGCAGGGGCTGGCTGCGGTGTTCGAACGGGTCGCGGGCTAGGTTCCGGACTGCTACCCGAGCAGTCCCGTGATCACTGTCTGCAACTCGTCTGGGCTGGGTGACGGCAGCGCCTCGTGGCCGTGGATGTAGCCGATCCCGGCGTACACGAGCAGTCCTGCAGTCAGTCGTGCCCGCTCGGCGTCGATGCCGAGTTCGAGCATCGCCGCATTGACGGCTTTGAACACTTCGCTGTCGATCCTGCGCACCGATTCGGCCACGCGCGGATTGCTGCGTGCCCAGTCGCGGATCGCGGTCTCCACGACCAAGTTCTCTGCGTTCATCAGCATGCCTGCGAGTGCGACCACCCGCTGGTCCGGAGGGAGCGTCGCTATCTCGTCGAGTTCGGTGAACTTAGCGTTGTGGGTCTCTCGCCAACGTTCGGCCATCGCCTCCCACAAGGCGTCGAGATCGCTGAAATGCCAGTAGAAGCTGCCCTTGGTGACTCCGAGTCGGTCGCACAGTCGGGAGATCTTCACCGACGAGACGCCGTCGGCAGTCAGCAGCGCGAGTGCCGCATCGACCCAGTCGGTAGCCGACAGGCGGGGGCTGCGACGTGTCGTTGTCATAAATACGACGGTACCGTACCTCGTGGTATGGTCACGGGTGTGACCACAACATCACCTGACTCCGCCACCGCATCCGCACAGGTCAAGCGTCCGACGCCGACCGCGTTCCCGTATTGGGAGACGATGAAGCGACCGCGAGTTCGTCGCGTGCGGAAGATCGCCAAGCGGATCACCGGCACGGACGTCTTCCCGACGACCGAGCAGATCGAGGCGTTCTGCGGAGACATGTACAACTCCGACCCGGTCGCCGAACGGTTCGTCGACGAGGTATTCCTCGGGGCGATCGGGCAAGAAGCCGGACGGGCGATGCTCAAGAGGGCGCTCGATCACGGACTCGGCAGCATCGACGACCCGCCGGAAGCCATGGTCGCGCTCTTCGGTGAGTTCGAAGACGTCCCCGAATGGGTCGATCCGGAACTCGTCGAGGCCGGCGCACAGGTGTGGCGTCGCTGGGGCACGTTCCTGTTCAGCGTCGCGGGCGGCGAGACGCTCGAGATGTACACCGAAGCGGCTGTCGCGACACCGCTGTCACTGGCAGGCGGATATGCCGGAGACAACGCGCTCCGTCGATTCCTCGAGACCGCGAAGTTCTGGATCGACGTCTCTCAGCCGGGGGCACTCCTCACGCCGGGAAGCCAAGGGCGCGCCACCGCCATGATGGTGCGCGTGATGCACGTGTTCGTTCGGCGCGGCGTCGCCAAGCATCCGGAATGGGACGAGTCGCGGTGGGGATACCCGATTAGCCAGGCATACCAACTGTTGACGCTCTCGGGCGGCAGCGTGGTGCCTGCGCTCGCGCTGTGGGGTGTCGGAGTGCAGACCACGCCCAAGGAGATCAACGCGCTCATCCACTTTCAGCGCTACATGGGATACCTGCTCGGGATCCGCAACACCTGGTATCCGGAGACGCTCGCGGACACGCTTCGGTTGCTGGCACTGGTGACGTTCACGCGCAGTCACGATGCGGGTACGCACGGAGCCGAACTCATTGAGTCGTTTCCGAGAGCGTTCGCTCCGCGCGAGGGGCACACCGGTCTCGAACGGCTGCGCGAGCAGTACAACGGGATGATCTACGCGGCGTACTCGCGGCTGTTCATGATTCCGACGACCTACGCCCGCTACGACATGCCGAACGCGCTTCCGGGGCTCGCATGGATCTTCCTGCGCTTTCCGCTCGTGTTCGCGATCGAGACGTTGCGACGGATTCCGCCGATCGGCCGCGTCCACGAGAGGTGGATGGTCGCACACCGCGAGAACTGGTACCGAGCGCAGATGGCCGACCGCGAGGCCGAGTTCGACGCGTCTGGCGCACTTCGTCGCTGACGGGGTCTCAACCTGGTGTGGAGTTCCCTCCGGGCGTGGCGCAACGCAACACGCCGCGGATAGCGGAAGTCATCGCTGGGGAATTGTATAAACTGACCTGACCAGGCTATTTGTAGGGATTGTTCGGGGAATTCCCCAAACAATCCACAGCGGGGTGCACATGCCGTCCAGAGGTTTTCGACGTTGTCCACATTGCATCAACAGTGTTATCCACAGGGGTGGTTTGATGCAGCGGTTGCGTGGCCCTAACCTCTGGGAAGGTTTCAGTTCGCCAATCGGTAGCTGAACGGGATGGGAACACCGGCCTGGCGGCTGGCGACGATCGACTGCACGGGGAGGCGCGGGTGACGGCATTGGAGGAACAGGGGCCTGAGCCTGACCAGGCGGGAGCCCCTCCGCGGGAGGACTACGGGCGTCAGCCCCCGCAGGATCTTCAAGCCGAACAATCGGTGCTCGGTGGCATGTTGCTGTCCAAGGACGCCGTTGCCGACGTCCTCGAACGTGTCCGCCCCGGCGACTTCTACAAACCTGCGCACCAGGCCGTGTACGACGCGGTCCTCGAGCTGTACGGGCGCGGTGAGCCTGCCGACGCGGTCACTGTCGCCGCCGAACTCGAACGCCGCGGCGATCTGCGCAAGGTGGGCGGAGCGCCCTACATCCACACGCTGATCTCGACGGTGCCGACCGCAGCCAATGCCGGCTACTACGCGGAGATCGTCGGCGAGAAGGCGATTCTGCGCCGTCTCGTGGAGGCGGGCACCCGCATCGTCCAGTACGGCTACGCGGGCGACGGCGGCCAGGACGTGGCCGAGGTCGTCGACCGTGCGCAGGCCGAGGTGTACGAGGTCACCGAGCGGCGGACCGCCGAGGACTACATCGTCCTGGAGGAACTGCTGCAGCCGACGCTCGACGAGCTCGACTCGATCGCATCGCGCGGCGGGCTGTCGCTCGGTGTGCCGACCGGATTCGCGGACTTCGACAAGCTGACCAACGGTCTGCACCCCGGACAGATGATCATCGTCGCTGCGCGCCCCGGCATGGGCAAGGCGCTGGCGCTTGACACTCCGCTGCCCACGCCGACCGGGTTTACGACGATGGGCAAGGTCGCCGTCGGCGACTGCCTGTTCGGTGCGGACGGTCGGCCGACGAAGGTCGTCGCCGCCACCGAGGTGATGACGCACCGCCCGTGCTTCGAGGTGGAGTTCGACGACGGGTCGTCGTTGATCGCTGACCAGCAGCACCAGTGGGTCGCCGAGATCGACGGCCGTCGTGAGGTGCTCACGACTGATGCGCTGCAGCGGTATGCCGGTCGCGCAACCGTGCAGAACTCCGAGCCGATCCAGTTGCCGTACCGGCCGCTCGCGTACGGGCCGTACACGGTCGGCGCGTTGGCCGGGATGGCGTACGACGATCCGGAGATCGCACTGCGGATCGAGGCCGAGGGGCCGGTCGACGTGATGACGTTGATGGCCGATCTCGGTGGTCGCGTCCCGCGCGAGTATCTCAGGGGCTCCGTCGGTCAGCGGCGCGCGCTCCTGTCGGGCATCCTCGACTCGCGTGCGCGCGTCGACGACGACGGGTGGATCACGGTACCCGCGGCGACAAACCACATGTCGGGGATCGTCGGCGATCTCGCTGCCGGGCTCGGCTACACGTTCCGTCGCGCGAGCAGCGGCTGGATCCGGCTGGCCGCTCCCGACGACGTGTTCACCGTCCACGACAAGATGCAGCGCCACAAGGAGTTGCGGCCCCAGGTGCGTTCGCGTCTGGTGACGTCGGTGCGGTCGACTCCGACCGTCCCCGTGCGCTGTGTGCAGGTCGACAACCCCGATCACCTGTACCTGGCGGGCGAAGCGATGGTGCCGACGCACAACTCGACGCTGGCGATGGACTGGTTGCGGTCGGCGTCGATCCACAACGGTCTGACGTCGGTCATGTTCTCGTTGGAGATGAGCAAGACCGAGATCGTCATGCGTCTGCTGTCTGCGGAGGCGCGCGTCAAGCTCGGCGACATGCGCGGCGGCAACATGTCCGACGACGACTGGAGTCGTCTCGCGCGTCGGATGGGCGAGATCACCGAGGCTCCGCTGTTCATCGACGACTCGCCGAACCTGACGATGATGGAGATCCGTGCGAAGGCGCGTCGTCTCAAGCAGCGCCACGATCTGCGTCTTGTGGTCATCGACTACATGCAGCTGATGACGTCGGGCAAGAAGGTCGAGTCGCGTCAGCAGGAGGTCTCGGAGTTCTCTCGGTCGATCAAGCTGTTGGCCAAGGAGCTTGAAGTCCCGGTGGTGGCGATCAGCCAGCTGAACCGTGGACCTGAGCAGCGTACGGACAAGCGGCCGCAGGTCTCGGACCTTCGTGAGTCGGGTTCGCTCGAGCAGGACGCTGACATGGTGATCCTGTTGCACCGTCCCGATGCGGTGGAGCGCGACGATCCGCGTGCCGGTGAGGCGGACATCATCGTTGGTAAGCACCGTAACGGTCCGACGGCGACGATCACCGTTGCGCACCAGTTGCATCTGTCGAAGTTCGTGGATATGGCACGGGGCTAGGGGCGATTGTCGAGATGCGGGGAGGACTAGCGTGGCTTGTGGCCGCAGATTGACAGATCTCGGGCGCGTCGGGATGCCTGTTAAAGTACGGGACGTTGGCGGACCTCAACGAGCCTCAGATTAGATATCGCAGAACTGGCTGATGACATTCGACACCGTCCTGCTCCTGGCTCTCGGTGCTCGCACTGATGCTCACCATCGTGATGACGATCGGAATTCTGATCAACGCCTTCTACGTCCTGCTGCCGCTGCTGATCACCTGCAGGGTCATGGTAGCCAAGCTGGTTCGCGCGACCGCCGCGGACGTCAGCGACGTCTACGCCACTCGCTGAGAGGGGACCGCCCCGGGCAGATCATCCAGACTCAGGTCTCTCGCCAGACGTAACCATTCGCCGTCGTCGAGGACTAGCTGTACTGACCGGGCAGGTTGGTTAAACGGCTGACGGGAGGCTGGTTCCCGCAGGCTGAGTGTGGCCGGTGGTGATTATATGCGTGGAGCCAGGCGGGCAGGCTGTTCCGGCGGTCGGCCTCGGTGTCGTACTTTCGGGCATAAGCCCAACCATCGGCCAGCGTTCGGTGGAATCGTGAATCGCCCCGGGTTTGTCAGAGGCTCGCAAGTGCCGCGTCGGCGGGTACCGGTGCGGGGTGGTTGTGATGATAGGTGTCCTCGAGCTCGATGGGCGGGATCATGCCGATCTCGCCGTGCAATCGCCGGTGATTGAACCAGTCGATGTATTCCGCGGTCGCGATCTCGAGGTCGTCGATATTCTTCCAGGGCCCGCGGTTGCGGACCAGCTCGGCCTTGAACAGCGAGTTGAAGGCCTCGGCCAGGGCATTGTCGTATGAGTCGCCGGTGGAACCGACCGAGGCGGCCGCGCCAGCCTCGGCAAGACGCTCGGTGTAGCGGATGGCGACGTATTGAACGCCCTTGTCGCTGTGGTGCGTGAGCCCGGTGACCGACTGGCCTGCGCGATCGCGGGTCCAGATGCCCATCTCCAACGCGTCCAGCGCAAGGTCGGTCCGTAGCGACTTCGAGAGCTGCCAGCCGACCACGCGGCGAGAGAACACGTCGATGACGAACGCGGCATACACCCAGCCGACGAAGGTGCGGCAGTAGGTGATGTCCGCGACCCACAACTGGTTCGGAGCGGTTGCAGTGAAGTCACGATCGACCAGGTCAGGCCGACTATCCGGGCCGCGACCGGAGATCGTGGTGCGCGGGCCCTTGGCTCGGCTAATCCCTCGTAACCCCGCAACGCGCATGAGCCGCTCGACCGTGCAGCGCGCGACGACGACGCCCTCGCGACGCAGTTGGGCGTGGACCTTCTTCGCCCCGTAGACGCCAAAGTTCGCCGAGTGGACGCGGTGGATCTCGATCAGCAGTTCCTCGTCGCGCAGTGCTCGCTTCGAGGGTGGTCGGGTCTTGAACGCGTAGTACGTGCTCGGCGCGATCTGCGTGCCCGCTGCGGTCAGCGTCCGACAGATCGGCTCGACGCCGAACTCATGCTTGTACTGGTCGATGTATTCCACGATCAACGCTGTGGGCGGTCGAGCTCCGCCGCGAAAAAAGCCGAGGCCGACCTCAGGATCGAGTTCGCCCTGCGCAGCTCACGCACTTCCTTCTCCAGCTCGACCAGGCGCTGGGACTCGCTGGTCGTGGTCCCGGGACGGTGCCCCTCGTCGACCTCGGCCTGCACAACCCAGTTCCTCAAAGTCTCGGGATTGATCCCCAGTTGCTCGCCCACACGGCGGAACGTGCCCGACCTCGTCGATGGATCGCGCCGTGACTGAACAGCCATCCTCGTGGCTCTCTCCCGAAGCTCGTCGGGGTACTTCCTCGGTGCTGCCATGCTCCTCATCCTCCCGTGGATTCAGAGCCTCCACCAGACCCGGGGCGATTCACACGTCCTCGCGGAACTCCTTGGGGTACGGCTTAGGCATAACAACATCCTTCCAGCCCGCCCTGGCCGGGCAAGCCAACTCAGATGTCACATCCGTGCAGCAGTCCCCTCTGTCCACTGTCGTCTGGTTTCTCGTCGAGTAGGCCCCACACACGATCTTCTGGCCTGCAGGCATATCACGCGACCAAGTGCCACTTGGTTCAAGCCACCGTCCAGCAGTGCTTGGCCGCAAACTGGTAGCAGGGCGCGTCGGAGCATGCGGCTCCAACGAAGACTTGAGTCAAGATGTACGAGAAACTCCACCAACTTCGATCGGAGGGGCGATGTCTACGAATCGCTCGTCACCAACGGGAGTGTCGCCGCGTCGGCGCATGTCGTACGCCGCGCGTCACGATCAACTGCTCGACATTGCGGAGCGCCTGTTCGTCGAACGAACGTACGCGCTGACATCTATGGAAGACATTGCGCGCGCTGCGGATGTCACGCGCCCAATTGTGTACAACCATTTCGACACGAAGGAAGGCACTTTCATAGCGTGCGTTCGGCGAGTCTACGACTCGTACAACGAGGGACTCAGGAGTGTCGTCGACCCCGAATCCGCACCGACCGACCAACTCAGAGCTGGTGCACAGTTCTACTTCGGTTCAATCGAGCAGAACGAGGGTCGGTGGCTGCTCTTGTTCACCAGTGCCTCGGTCTTGACAGGCATCTACCGAGACGAGCTTGTCGCACTGCGCTCTGAGCATGTTCAGACGATTGCCGCCCTTCTGCGTATTGCACTTCCCGACACTCCGGACGATTTCACCGATGCGGCGGCGCACGCACTGTCCGGTATCGGCGAACGACTGGGACACTGGTGGCTCACTCGCCCTGATCTTGATCGAGAAATGATCGTCGAGCACTTCTGTTCCATCGCCATGGGCGGACTAGGGCAATGGGTCGACGACTGAACGGGTCGGGCGCGGCCAGCCTGGCCGCAAATCAACTAGTTCAGCTAGGTTAGGGCTCTCATGAGCGGTGTTCGTTGTCCACGAGAGCAGACCAGTGTCCCACCGTCGGCCCGACACGACTACATAGGTCAAGACATCAGTTGCTCGGTCGAGCCGGCGGGGCTCCGACGCTACCCGTAGAATAAATGTCCTTACCTCGCGCGACGGAGAAGTTATGAGCAGGAACACCGCGGCCGCGACCCGCCGTCTACAACGATCCGTCACGGATGCTATTCCAGCAGGTCTCGGTGCCCATACGCTCCTCCCAGGACTGATCGCCTACCGTGGATCAGGCAAGACCTTCCGACTACCGAACGCAGGGCGACCCTACGCTTTGGTGGTCTTGGAGGGGGCGCTCACTATCAATCAACTCGGAAACAGTACACAATATTCGCCCGGGGATTTCTTGATATCCGAGATTCACACTCCGCCAGTAGCTGAGACGAACGACCTTCCGTGGACGGTACTTGTGTACGAGTACACCTCCGAAGAGATCGCATTGACCCTGTTGCGGATTGACGAAATTGGCAGCACCTCACGAGCAACACGTCAGACATTAGATACGGAGGAGTCGCGTCTTTTATTCTCCCTGCACCGACTGATAGAACTCAGTGACGAAACGGAAGGATCTTTCCTGCAGGAATTGGTGAGAAATGAGATTTCATATCGGTTACTCACAGGTGTTCACGGCGCCGCGGTGGCTACCTCGATTACTGGATTCCAGATTGATTTCGACATCGTGAACATCAATGGTTGGATAAAGCGGAATTTCCGGCAGTCATTTTCAGTTGAAGACTTGGCGAGAGCGAGCGGAATGAGCGCCTCGTCCTTTCACCGGAAGTTTCGAGATGTCGTGCAGATGGGCCCCGTTCGGTGCCAGAAGGTGTTGCGCTTGAGTGAGGCGCGCCGACTTCTACTCGAGGGCGCGGCAAGCGTGAGCGACGTTGCTGTCATGGTCGGCTACGAGAGTGCGTCTCAGTTCACGCGAGAATACAAGCGAGAGTTCGGGAAATCTCCACGGCAGGACATCACTCATCTCCAGGAACGGCTCCATCGTCTCGCCGAACGCGGTACTGCGACGTAGGCGAACCGCTCGTCCGGCCAGACTGGAGTGTCCTCGGCAAAGCAGGACGAGCGGCTCGCACCCACGTCAGATCGGCTGGCACTCGATCTCGCGCGAGAGCCACGCATCAAGTTCGTCATACGCGATCTCACGCGCTGCCCGCTCAGAGACGAACACGCCGTGCCTGGCATCAGCGATAGGCACGACGGCCAACCGATTCCCGAGGGCTCCTGCCCATTTGGCAATTTGCTCGGTATCCAGGACTAGGTCAGCGCGGGAGGCCTCCGTGCTGTACTCCTTCACCGAAAGGCTTCGCGTCGACCGCAATACCAGCGACGGCACGCCTGTGTCCAGGCCTCGGTGGAGCTTGCTGTGTGCCACAGTTACCGCTCGGAGCCACCCGAACCGCAGCGGGAAACCATTGATCGGTTTGAGGGCGACGTCGTAGTCGAACTCACCATGATGGCCAGCGTGGACCGTCAACCCATGAACGCTACTTTGCTCGGCCGGTGCGACACGCGTTCCAGCCATTCCACCTATCATCTTGATAAATGGAACGCCAATGGCGCGGAGCATCCTTGGCCCTTGCATATCGAACCAAGGGCTGTCGAGGACCTGGCCGACAATAGGCACAGTACAGGTGCGCCGCCGACGCCTGTCCAACCAAAGCGGGGTGATCAATCCTCCCGTGGAGTGAGCAGCGACAACAATTCCGAGCGTCGGATGCTCCGCCGCAATCGCATCAACTGCAAGATCAAGCTCTTTGTCGTACACGGCGAAATCAGTGGCGTAGTGTGGTGATTGACCATCCCGCAGGGAGCGACCCGATTTCCTCAGATCCAGTGCATAGAATGCATATCCTCGATCGGCGAAGAACTCCGCGATTTCCGGGTTGAAGAAGTAGTCGGAGAATCCGTGCACCCACAGCACCGCATGATGCGGATCATCGGATGATGCCGTGTGCTTAACGAGTGTCGCTACGACGTTGCCGCCAGGTTCACGATCTGGGTCGGGACCAAGGTCGAAAGTGTGGGCAACGAAGGCGTCGCCCAAAATGTCGCTCGTGAATTCCAACTGGTTTTGCATTCGTCAGCTCACCTTCAGTACCGCACGGAATCGCACGTCCGAATTCATCATTCGCTGGTATGCGTCGGGGGCCTCCTCGAGTGGGAACACCTCGACTCGCGGCCGCACTCCAGTTAAGATACTGTGGTCGATCGCATCCGACATCGCACTTGCATCCGTGAAAGTGCCTTTCACGGTGACTTGGCCGCCGAGGAAGTCCAGCGCGGACCAACCGATCGGATCCTCAGACACAGCGGCAAGAACGAGCTCGCCACCAGCGGCCAGGCCGCCGAGCAGCGGCTTGATCGCATCTGCGTGCGGGGCCGTAGCAATGATGAGCGACGCGCCCCCCAACTCGTTGAGTTGCTCCTCGACGCCCTCCTCGGCATCGACATAATGGTGGGCACCAAGTTCACGTGCCAAATGCGCCTTATCCCGACCCCGCGAGATCGCGGCTACTTCGTAGCCAGCCTTCACCGCATACTGGATCGCGAGGTGACCCAAGCCGCCGATCCCGGACACTGCCACGAGATCACCGATACGGGCATGGCTGTTCCTGAGCGCACTGAACACCGTCTCGCCAGCACACAGGATTGGAGCCGCCTCTTCCGGACTCATACCCGAGGGAATCGCCACTAGCGATTCCTCGCGCGCGACCGTGTACTCGGCGTACCCGCCGTCGACAGTCATGCCCGTCGTCTCCCCCTGTCCACCATGCCAACCGACCCCGACACGCTGGCCCAAGCGCCATCCGCGGACAGCGTCGCCAAGCGCGTCTATCACGCCGACGATTTCATGACCGGGTATCCGCGGATAGGCAGACGCCCACCCGTCAATAATCTTCGCTTCGCCGTGGCAGACTCCGCACGCTTCGACCTTGATCCGCACCTGTTGCGGTTGCGGCTCTGGAACAGGTGCGCTCCCGAGCGTCAGCCCCTGCCCCGCAGCAGGCACGTGCACAGCACGCATAGTGGTACTTGTCATCAACATCTCCTCGTCGTTAACCGAACGGGCCAGCTTGATCCGACTCAGTCAATACTCGCCCAACCGGACCAGACGCCGACTGCCCGATCCTTTCCGACATCTGCCTAATCCTGCGCACCTGCAAAAGATGAACCGGGCTAGCCCTCGCCGCTGACGGTCCGTGGACCCGAACTGCTGGGGGCGTGCCGCATCAGGCTCCTTTGAGGTTCATGCGTGCACCCGCGTCAGGCCGGGCTGCCGGCTGACGCTCCCTCAGTCACCCGGTCGGCAATGATCCGCGCGAAGGCTCGTTCCCCCGCGGCGGTCGGATGGAAAGCGACAGAGAAGTCGTGCAGGTTTAAAATCGGCTGAGCAGCGTTTGACCACGGAGCTGCGGAGCAGCCATCGTGGCCGACCGCCGGAGAGATCAAATCGACGTACTCAACGCCGAGGTCTTCTGCCACTTCTCGTTGCACCGCACCCAGCTTGTCGACAATCGATTGCAGCGCCGCGATGTCGTCACCGCGAACATGCTGGTTCGAGCACTTCGAATGTGAGACGTCAGCATAGTTCGTATAGCTGGTGACGAGCACTCGGGCGTGTGGCGCACGCGTGCGGATCGCGCCCAGTACGCGCCGCAGCGCGGGGCCGACTGCATCCACTTTGGCCTCCGTCTCCCGCTTCAGCGTCCCGGTCATGCACGGCTCTTCATCCGACAGGCGGTAGGCGCACTTCAGTGCGGCCTGTACCAAGCCCGCGTCGTTACCGCCGATCGTCAATGTGACCAGATCTGTCCTCCGCGACAGGTGACGAACCTGCGGGACGATCGGGGCCCCGAGTAGCCCGGTACCTTGATTGACCAGATCAATGTCCTCAGTTTCAGCCCCGCCGCATGTGGCGTCTGTGAAGCGCTCTGCACCGACAGTCTTTGCCAAGAGTGACGGGTAGTTGACCGCAGATCTCGTGCACGGTGCGACGACATCGAGATCCTTCAGCGGCAGGATCGCCGGACCAGCGGCGAAGGAGTCGCCGAGCGCCACGTAGTCTCCGACTCGAGCCTGCACGGGTGCCGCCTGCACTGAAGCATTCGGAATCACCAGCATTCCCGACATAGCGATCAGGGCCGTCAACCCCATGACTCCTCGTCGACCGCCCCGGAAGCTTGTTCCTCTTCGCATCACAATCCTTTACCTTCTCGGCCGACGTCCACATCACCGGCAAACACCCGCTCGCCAACGCCAGACAGCTCCCACCTGAAACCGAGAGCACGACCACATCCGATTACTTACAGAATGTAAGTTACGCGTTGGAGCCAATAGAGCGCAAGTTTCATATAGACCACTGTGGGCGGGCTACCAGCCAGCCCGTAATCCGTTGGGGATGCGACTGCCGCGCAGGTAGGCGACATCTGATATCCCTTGCCCGGGAGGTGCGTCGGCCTGTGAGAGCGGTACGACGATCGAGCAGATTGCGAAGGATTTCGGCCGGCACTCGATCGCCTTGTAGAAGTGCTGAGTTTCCTTCTGGTCGATGAGCATATACTTGTGGCTATGGAACGGCAGATGCGGGGAGAGGGGCGAGGCGACAGGTCAAGCCCCTTGTAGTGGTGTAACTGGTTTGTGATCCTTCGTTGGTGATCAGGCGGGTAGTTCCATCAATGGATCGGTACTCACCTCCGTCTGCGGGTTGGTGTCGGGATCGATGGTCAGAGTGA
>NZ_JAKKOQ010000018.1 GCF_021738965.1 Gordonia zhenghanii
CCGCCGACAGCGACGACCCGGACCTGGTGCCGGCCGCAGAGAATCCCGACCTGAACGAGATGGTGGTGACCACTGATGAGGAGGGCCGGATCACCGCGACCGCGGATCTCGACGTTCTCACCGGGGAGGAGTTGCAGGCCGCGCTCGACCCACTGTGTCGGCCGGTCCCGTCCCCGGACGGGTCACCCGACCCACGCAGTACGGGTCAACGTCGCGCGGACGCGCTCGGGCAGATCATCCGCACCTACCTCGCGGGCTCCGAACGCCCGAGCAGTGGCGGCGTCCTACCGCACGCCACCCTGATCGTCCCCACCGTCGGGGCGCCAGGAGATGACGTGGCTCGGTTCGGGTTCGCTGGCCCGGTCTCCCCGGCCACGGTCGGACTCGCGTTGTGTACCGCCGCGGTCACCGCCGTCCGGGTCGACGGTGAGGGGGTTCCGCTCGATGTGGGGCGCGAGCACCGGTTGTTCACGCCGGGGATCCGGAAGGCACTCGCGGTCCGTGATGGCGGGTGCGCGTTCCCCGGCTGCGGGCGCCCGGTCTCCTGGACCGACGCGCACCACTGCACCCCGTGGGCGCACGGTGGAGACACCTCGGTCGGTAACGGAGTCCTGTTGTGTCGGATGCACCACGTGAAAATCCACCACACCGGATGGGAGGTGTTCATCGGCCACGACGGACACCCCTGGTTCCGCGAACCAGTCGACCCGCAGCACCCGAACCGGCACCGCGAACCACTGCGATCACACGCACGACGCACCATGACCGCCCACCCCAACGCAGCATGACGCGCGGTGGGGTCAGCTGAAGAGGTGCTGGCCCCACCATTCGCCGTCCTTCAAGCCAGGAGGCACAGCGAAGACGGCGGATGCGTTCGGAATCAGGTACTCGGTCATCGCGTCCTTGCGGGACAACTGGTGCTGCATCGGGACGAACTGTTTGAAGCTGTCGCGATTGAAGGCGATGAAGAACAGTCCCGCGTCGAGGTGACCGAAACCGTCGGAGCCGTCGGTGAAGTTGTAGCCGCGGCGGAGGATCTGGACGCCGTTGTTCTGATCCGGGTGCGCCAGGCGCACGTGCGAGGTCCGCGCGATCATCGGTGATCCGTACGACGTGATGTCGAAGTCCGGCTCGTCGAACTCAGAGGCCTTACCGATCGGAGCGCCTTCGCCCTTCGTCCGGCCGATGATCGTCTCCTGTTCCTTCAGGTTCGCGCGGTCCCAGGGCTCGATGTCCATCCGGATACGGCGGGCGACGAGGTACGTGCCACCCGTCATCCACTGTGCCGCAGGAGGATTGTCCTTCTCCGCGACCCACACGTGGTCGTCGAGCACGTCGGTGTCCTCGGCGCGGATGTTCGCGGTTCCGTCCTTGAACCCGAACATGTTTCGCGGAGTGTCCTGGCCGCGCGTCGTCGACGACGTACGCCCGAAACCGAGCTGCGACCAGCGCACCGACACGACGCCGACGCCGATCCGGGCCAGGTTTCGGACAGCGTGGACGGCGACCTGTGGATCATCGGCGCACGCCTGGATGCAGACGTCGCCGAACGACCGCGACGGCTCGATCTTCTCCGCCGCGAACGCGGGCAGATCAGCGAGAGCGGCAGGCTTGCGCGCGCCGATCTCGAACCGATCCTTCTGACTCGGGTCCGCCGCGCTCGACCCGAACAGGCCCGGACCGAAGCCGACAGTGAGCGTGAGATGGGCAGGGGAGAGCCCGAGCGCCTCGCCGGTGTCCGCAGGCGGCGCGTAATCGCCGAGGTCCAGCGCACCGCCCTCGACCGTCTCCTCGCCGCGCGTCATGCGCTCCGCGGCGACGGTCCACCGCTTCAACATGTCGACCAACTCGTCACGCGAATCGGTGACGACGTCGAACGCCGCGAAGTGCAGACGGTCCTGTGCCTCGGTGGTGATTCCGGCCTGATGATCGCCCCGAAACGAGACCGTCTGGTCGTCCGACGACGAGTCGGACGAGCCGACGCCGTAGCCGCCGGCCGCACCCGCGACGCCGCCGACGACCAAGCCTGCACCCGCCGCCCCGAGGACGGCGCGGCGCGAGACTCCCGAGTTCTCCCCGCTACCCACTACTTCTTCTGCATCACGATGCCGGGAACCTGCGAGAGGCTCGCCGACAGCGCGTCGATCTTGTCCGAGAGACCCTTGCGAGTGTTCTCGTCGACCTGGTCGTAGGACTTGTAGCCGTCGCCCTCGCGCAGTGCGTCGATCGCCGACCGGACGTCACCGAACTGCGCGGTGATCTTGTTCATCAGATCGGGGCTGGTCTTCGAGATCATCGGCTGCATCTCGGCGATCAACGTCTCCGCGCCGTCGATGTTCGCAGCGAAGTCCCACAAGTCCGTGTGGCTGTAACGGTCCTCCTCGCCGCCGACCTTGGTCGCAGCGATCTCGTCCACCAACGCCTGCGGTCCCTGGACGAACGACTGAGTCTCGAACTGGAAGTCCGGCTTGTTGACCTCGGTCTGCAACGTCTTCACGTTCGTGAGCAGGCCGTCGGCGATCTTCGCGATCGCCTCCTTCGTGTCAGCGGTCTTCGCCTGCGCAGCGTCGGCCGGCGCGACCTGGTCGCCCGCCTCGCCCACATCAGAGGCTTGCGGCGCCCAGAGGAAGCGCTCGATGCGGTGGAAGCCGGTGAACTCGACCTTGCCGTCCTCGGTGTCGTCCCACCGCATGTCGACCTTCGGATCCAGATCCGGGAAGCTCTCGGCGACCGGCTCGACACGCTCCCAGAAGGTGCGGACCTGACCGAACTGCGAACGCGCAGCATCGAGATCGCCCGACTTCACCGCGTCCGTGAACGTCTGAGTCTGCGCGACGAGACCGTCCACCTGGCCGCGGACGTACTCGAGGTAACGGCCCTTCGCAGCTTCGACGTCGGCCGGAGCCTCGCTCTTCTCCTTCTTCTCGCCGGTCACGTTGACCTCCGTGCGGATGCCCTGACCGACCATGCCCGGCTTGCAGGCCACGGTGTAGGTGCCCGGATCGACGATCTCCACGCCCAGCTTGCCGGTGAGCCCCGGACCGATGTTCTCGACCTCGCCGAGCACGCGGTTGTTGTTGCCGTACACGTAGAACTCGGTGACCTTCGACCCTGAGTTCGTCACCGCGAAGTCGACCTGACCGGTTTGAAGATCGGTACTCGACAGGTCGCACGCGTCATCGGTCGACGTCACCGTGATCGCGCCCTCGCCGTCGGACTTCGACTCGCACGCGGCGAGCGCTATCGGCGTGGCGACGGCCAGACCGAGGATCGTCGCGGTGCGAAGGCCGCGATACAGGGACGTGGGGGCCATGAGATTTCCTTTCGGGGTGTGCTCGGCGAATGCGAGCATCAAGAGGAGACGGACTCTGAGTCGGACTTCATCGACGGAGCCGGATCGGTACGCTTGGGCGATCGACCGCGCAGAACGAACAGGGTGCCGACGATCGCGACGTAAGCGACCCACACGACCACCTGCAGCCACGTCGGCTCGGGCCGGAAGTTGAAGATGCCCTGCAGAACCTCGCCGTACCAAGCGCTCTGGTCGTACCACGAGGTGATGTCGAAGGCGATGTTGTCCAGTCCCGGGAACCAGCCGTACACCTGCAGCGCATGCACGCCGTAGCTTGCGATACCCGCGGCGACGACGATCAGGAACAAGCCCGTGTAGTAGAAGAATCGGGCGAAGTCGATGCGGACGGCTCCGCGATACAACAGCATCGTCAGAACCACTGCCACCAGGATTCCGAGTAGCAGCCCGAGCAGCGGCCACGGCCCGTTCGACGAACTCTCCGCGTACCCGACCATCAGCAGCGCGGTCTCCAAGCCCTCACGGCCAACGGCCAGGAACGCGAGGCCCATGACCGCGGCGGGGCCCGCGGCCATCGCCGTCGACAACCCGGACTTCAGCTCGCCGGAGATGGTTGCCGACGCCTTCCGCATCCACAGCACCATGAACGTCACGATCACCACCGCGACGATCGACGCGATGCCTGCGATCAACTCGGCCGCCAACGATGAGACCGTCGACGTGCCGAACTGGATGATCAAGAACGTGCCGATCATCAACGCCAGTGCGACGGCGACGCCCGCCCAGATCCATTTCAAGACCTCGCGACGACCCGACTTGACCGCGAAAGCGATCAGGATCATCACGACGATGCCCGACTCGAGGCCCTCGCGAACACCGATCAGCCCGCTCCCGAACATCTGGGTTACTACGGACGGTGCGCCCGACGCGGCGAGAGAGATCATCGACGGTTTCAGCTTTCATGAGGCAAGGCATGCCAAACGGCAACGCTCTACAATAACCTTCGAACGCAACTGAGTGAACAGTCGGCACGTCCGCGTCACGAAGTGAGGTCGATAGCTGTCCTGAATGCCGTGAATCGATGTCGTCGCACGTCATAGCCTTGCCGGGCGATGAGCGCATCGCGGATCTGCGGATGGATTCGCGCCGCGATGCCCGTCCACCACGGTTTATGGGAACGAGGTAGGTCGTCCAGCAACCTGTCGGAGGCGGCGGAGAAGACCGGCGCGAGCCGTAGGTAGTCGGGTCGGAACTCACGAAGGTCGCGGTCGGCGAACGCCGCGAGATGAAGACCGGAGATGGCCCGCGGGAGGTCGGCGTCGATGTGCGCCGCGACTCCCGACACCAACCCCTTCACGACCGGTAGGTGTGGTTTGCGTTCATCGCGCCGTTCGCACGTCGACCACGCCCGCTGCCACATGGGCTCGCACGCCTCGCCTGCCTCGAAGGCGACGAGGTTGCGCATGTAGTACTCGTCGAAGACCGGGATCAACGCGAGCACCCAATCCGGATTGTCGACGTCGCCGCGATCGCAGACGCCGATCATCTCGTCGGTCACGTAGGAGTAGACGCGGGCGAACCACTGCTTGGGATCGTCCGCCGCCGCGAGACGATCCGCTGTCGCGCGCTGAAAGGCCAGAACCTGCATCGCGGCACGCCGCGAATCGGTCGTATCGACGGGGCGGCGGCGCTCAACAACTGGCGCGGTCGCCGGTGCGGGCGGCTCGAGTCCGGCCAGGAGATCCAGCGAATCGGCGACCTGGCCGCGGACCCGCTTCGCGAGGACGGACGTCGCGGCCCGCGACACCAACTGCATTTGAACGGTCCACGTCAGGGTGCAGCCGGCGGAGGTCGGCGCGATCTCCTGGCGTCCCGAATGGTCGAGTAGCGCGGGACCGCCGTCGTAGACGCGGTAGTCGAACGATCGCGCGAAGTCGGATCGTTCGACCACTTCGCGAAGTCTGGCTCGTCCGCCCGGCAGGGTGACGGTGCGCAAGGCTCCGACGCCGTCCGGCCGGTCGCCGACCCCTGGCTCACGTAACTCGATCCGGGCCGTTGACCACCGGTTCATGTGTTCCGGATCGGTGAGCATGGTCCATGCCTGCTCCGGCGAGCAGCGGAGATCTCGGTGCAGCTGGAATAGGGTCACGCGACTCGCCCGTACCGGCCGGCGTCCGGATCGGCGAGATCGATGCCGAGTTGGGAGGTGACCAGCCGCAGCTCCCGCTGGGCGACGCGAGTGTCCGATCCGAGGACGCCGAGTGCGCGCAACACCTCACGCGAGCGCACCAGCGGCCGCGCCAACGCGACCACGTTGTGCAGGGGAGTGGCGCGCAACCCCATCGCGGACGCGACGTCCTCGTCGACCCATCGCGTCGACACGCTTGCGAACAGCGTCCGCAGCACCGGCCGCGTCACCGTGTGCACGGCGCCGTTGATCGCGTTCGCCACCACCGGCGGCAACGGCGGCAGTGGAACCTCGGTGCGATATCCGTCGTCGAGCAGCGCTGACACCAGAGTTCGCGCATCGGGGTCGGGTTCCATCTGAAACGCGCGTGCGACGCGATCGATGTCCTGGGCGTCGGCGAAACTGCGAGGCAACAGGTCGTCGTCGACGCCCATCACCGATCCGATCCACCGCCACATGTGTGTGATCGCCTCCCGCTCCGCCGCCGAGTATCGAAGACCGAAGTCGTGACCGATGCGCAACGGCAGCGCGAGGAATCCCGCGGTGATCGTCAACTGGCTGTACGTCTGATTGATGGGCACGCCCCACTGCTCGGTGTCCCACCACTGACGTACGAGATGGTGGCGGACCATCGCGTGCACCAACCTGATGCGCAAGGTCTGGACCCAACCGGGGTGACCGATCTCCATGCATTCGGGCGCCGTTGCGAGCGCGACCCATCGGGCTGTCGACTGGACTCGATCCCAGGTGCCCTCGGTGAGACGCCCGGTTGCGCTGAGCGGCCGCGTGAACCCGCGCGCCTGATAGCCGTAGATCAATGACTGGTACAGCGTCGACGACTGCAACGAGCCGAACCGCCACCACGCCATTGCGCCTGCGCGAGCGAGGGCCGGGTCGTACCACGACGGCGGTGTGCCGACCGCGTCGAGGAACGCGGTGAGGGCAGGGGGCAACGGGGTCGGTGAGTCGCGGTTCTCGAGTGCGGCCACGACGTCTCGCCACGGCATCGCATCCGGAGTTCCGTGCCGGTCGAAGTACTCGGCGACCACCGCGTCGGCCAACCGGTCCCCGCGCATGAGGCCCGCGGCCATGCTCGCCGTCCGCTCAGGATGACGTGCGGCGACGGCATCCCAGTTGCGCGCCCCCGTGATGGCGGCGGCCTGGTGAGCGGTGATCAGGTCCATAAAAGACAGTGTGTTCTTTTATGAGACGGTCGTCAAGATCTGTCTACGGGTTCGTGGCGGACAGGCCGGACCACAGCAGGGACGTCACGTGGTCGACGAGCTCGTCGCGGCTGATCTCCCGAGTGTCGGCCCACCATTCGACACTGGCCGCGACGGCGCCGACCATCGCCCGTGCCCACACCGGAGCGGGCGCGGCGTCGAGTCCTCGAGTCGCGAATCCGGCCCGCAGCACCTCAGCCACCGTGGTCTCGACGAATGAGCGTCCGTCGGTGCGCCACCGGACGGAGAGGATCGGAGCGAGCGTGGGGTTCTCGTCGAACCATGCGGCCAACAGGTCGACGGCGGCCCGCGTCTGGGCGTGTGCGTGGACCGAGCCGGTGGCGACCGACTGCATCTGCGCCACTATCCGACGCGAGTGGCGCGCGGCGAGTGCGTCGATCACGGCGTCGCGGTCGTCGAACGCGGCATACACCGCCGACCGGGTGAGGCCCGCCTCGGCCGCGACCTGACTCACCGACACGTCTGCGCCCGACCGGGTGATCGCGCGTTCGGCGGCGTCCAGCAGGCTCTCGCGTCGAGCGTCCCGGTCGACGCCCGGGCCGGGTGGTCTACCGCGTCTGCGGTTGGTCTCGCTCACACTTAGAGACGCTACTGGGAACCTTGACGGGTCGTCCGGAGTTGAGTCTGTGATGTGGCACGCTAGTGTCTTGCCTCGAGCGGGAGTCCGCTCACCAGAAAGGACTGATCAGCTGTGGCGACGGCCAACACTCTTCGACGCGTCGCACTGGGAGCGACAGCCGGACTGGCAGCCGTCATGCTGACCGCCTGCAATATCGACATGCCGTGGGACAGCCCCGACATCCCCGACGGACTGCCGCCGGGCCCCGGCGTCCAGCAGCCGTACGTCGACATCCACGCTTCCGGCCGCACCGCCGACACGCTGCGAGCGTGGGCGACGCCGATCGCCGACGACCTCGGCATCCCGGTCACCTCGATGGAGGCGTACGGCAACGCCGCCGAGATCCAGCGTCAGCAGCACCCCGAATGCGGAATCGCCTGGACCACCGTCGCCGCGATCGGCGGCGTCGAGACCAAGCACGGCACGCACCATGCCGCCGACGTCGCTGCGAACGGCGACGTGCGCCCGGAGATCCGCGGGCCGCAGCTCGACGGAACCAACGGCAACTGGGAGATCCGGGACACCGATAACGGGAAGATCGACGGCGACACCGAGTTCGACCGAGCCGTGGGCCCGTTCCAATTCATCCCCACCACGTGGCAGCGTTTCGGCGTCGACGCGAACGGCGACGGCAGAGCCGACCCCGACAACATCGACGACGCTGCACTGTCGGCCGCGCGCTACCTGTGTGTGTCGTCGGGCGGCGACATGACGACTCCCGAAGGCTGGGAGAAGGCCGTGCTGACCTACAACAACTCGATGGACTACGTCCTCAAGGTGCGCAATCACGCGAACGCGTACTCCGTCAACGTCAGGTACTGAGCGGGTCGCCGCGACCGAGCCATTACCCTGGTACACGTACCCGAAGGCGACGTCGCACGAGGCGTCGGCACGACCATCTGAATGGGGCTGGAATAAGTGGCAATTATCGAGCAGGTTGGCGCGCGCGAGATCCTCGATTCCCGAGGCAATCCGACCGTCGAGGTGGAAGTGGTTCTCGGCGACGGGTCGTTCGGTCGGGCAGCGGTCCCGTCGGGCGCATCCACCGGTGAGCACGAGGCCGTCGAGCTTCGCGACGGTGGCGACCGCTACCTCGGCAAGGGCGTCCAGAAGGCCGTCGAAGCAGTGCTCGACGACATCGCCCCCGAAGTGATCGGCATCGAAGGAGACGACCAGCGTGTCCTCGACCAGACGCTGGTCGACTTGGACGGCACCCCCAGCAAGTCGCGGCTCGGCGCGAACGCGACCCTCGGCGTCTCGCTCGCGGTGGCCCGCGCCGCCGCCGAGTCGGCAGGGCTGGACCTGTACCGCTACATCGGCGGACCCAACGCCCACATCCTGCCCGTCCCGATGATGAACATCATCAACGGCGGTGCACACGCCGACAACGGAATCGACTTCCAGGAGTTCATGATCGCGCCGATCGGTGCGCCGACCTTCAAGGAATCCCTGCGTTGGGGCGCCGAGGTCTACCACGCACTCAAGTCGGTCCTGCACAAGCAGGGGATGAGCACGGCGCTCGGCGACGAGGGCGGTTTCGCGCCCGACCTGCCGAACACCGAAGCGGCCCTCGACGTCATCGCGACCGCGGTCGGCAACGCAGGCCTGAAGTTCGGCAGCGACGTCGTCGTCGCACTCGACTCGGCGTCGACCGAGTTCTTCACTGACGGCGCCTACCAGTTCTCGGGCGCACCGAAGACCGCTGAGCAGATGATCGACTTCTACGCCAAGCTGATCGCCGACTACCCGATCGTGTCGATCGAAGACGGTCTCGCCGAAGACGACTGGACCGGGTGGGCCGCACTCACCGAGTCCATCGGCGACAAGGTCCAGTTGGTCGGCGACGACCTGTTCGTCACCAACCCCGAGCGTCTGGAAGAGGGCATCAGCAAGGGCATCGCGAATGCTCTGTTGGTGAAGGTCAACCAGATCGGCACCCTGACCGAGACTCTCGACGCCGTCGCGCTGGCCCACAACAGCGGCTACAAGTCGATGATGAGCCACCGCAGCGGCGAGACCGAGGACACCACCATCGCCGACCTGGCCGTCGCCTGCAGCTGTGGCCAGATCAAGACCGGTGCCCCGGCTCGCTCCGAGCGCGTCGCGAAGTACAACCAGCTCCTGCGCATCGAAGAAGGTCTCGGCGACGCCGCACGCTACGCCGGTGACCTGGCGTTCCCGCGTTTCAACGCCGACGCGTGATCAACTGATACGTATGGGTGAGTCGACATCCGGGCGCGGCGCCCGGGGCCGGAGCAGCCGTCGGGACGACAAGTCCCGACGGTCGCGTCCGGTACCTCGCCGCACCCGGAGTCGGTCGTCCGACGACGATGTCGCCGCGCTCGCCGATGCGGTCGCGCCGCAGCCTTCAGCCGAACCGGCAGAGGATCGGCGTTCCGCCCGTGGCCGCGGCGGTCCGAGTCCGGCGCGTCGGTCGATGGCGTCGCGGTTCGGTCACGTCGACCCCAAGCGGGCCGCTGTGATCGCACTGGTCGTCGTCTTCCTCGCGTTGACGCTGGCGGTCCCGGTGCGGACGTATCTGTCGCAGCGCAGTGAGTTCAACGAACTGCAGCAGGAGAACGCCGAACTGCAGCGACAGGTCGCCGATTACGAGCACAAGGTCGTCGAACAGAACGATCCCGCCTACATCGAGGCGAAGGCGCGCGAACGGCTGCAGATGGTCAAACGCGGCGAGCGCCAAGTGATCGTGATCGCGCCGAACAAAGAACAGCAGGAAGCCGCGGAGCGCGCTGAACGTGAGCGCGAAGCCAACCCGTGGTACCAGAACATATGGGATGCGGTGTCGACACCGCCGGAGGGCAAGTGAGCGTTTCCGACAACGACCTCGCGGCCGTCGAGCAGCAGCTCGGGCGAGTACCGCGGGGCGTTCTTGAAGTCAGTTATCGGACCCCGGACGGTGCGCCGGCCGTCGTGAAGACGGCGCCGCGACTCCCGGACGGGACGCCGTTTCCGACTCTCTACTACCTGACGGATCCGCGCTTGACCGGCGCGTGCAGCCGCCTCGAGTCCGGCGGCGTGATGCGCGAGATGCAGGCGCGTCTCGCCGACGACGAGGAGCTCGCCGCAGGCTATCTCCGCGCGCACCTGAGCTATCTCGCCGAACGCGACGCGATCGAGTCGCTCGGCACCGACTTCACCGGCGGCGGGATGCCCGACCGGGTCAAGTGCCTTCACGTCCTCGTCGCGCACTCGCTCGCGAAGGGGCCGGGCGTCAACCCGCTCGGCGACGAGGCCGTCGCCATGCTGGCCGACGTCGAGAAGCTCCGCGGCATCGCGGTGCCCGCCGACTGGGCACATGGGGTTGGTGGCGCATGACGCGTGTCGCTGCCGTCGACTGTGGTACCAACTCGATCCGTCTGCTGATCGCCGAGGCCGGGGGAGGCGGGTCGCTCGTCGACGTCGCCCGTGACATGCAGGTGGTCCGACTCGGGCAAGGCGTCGACGCGACCGGAGAGTTCGCTCCCGAGGCGATCGAACGAGTGCGTGCGGCCCTCGCCGACTACGTGGACGTCATGCTCGACGCCGGAGTCGAGCGGGTCCGGATGGTCGCCACGTCGGCCACCCGCGACGCAGGCAACCGCGACGAGTTCTTCGCCATGACCGCCGAGTTGCTCGGCGAGATCGAGTCGGGTGCAGTGGCCGAAGTGATCTCGGGCGACGAGGAGGCTCGACTCTCGTTCCGCGGCGCGGTCGGCGGCCTCGACCCTGCGGACGGTCCGTTCGTCGTCACCGATCTCGGCGGCGGCAGCACCGAAGTCGTCGTCGGCTCGGTGACCGGAGGCGACGCCGTCGTCGCGGGCGCCTACTCGACGAACATCGGCTGCGTCCGACTCACCGAACGCGCGCTCCGCTCGGACCCGCCGACGCTCGACGAGGTCGACGCCGCCGCCGGTTTCGCTCGCGAGGAGTTGGCGAAGGCCTTCGCGGCCGTCGACGTGTCCGCGGCCCGCACCTGGGTGGGAGTCGCCGGAACGCTGACGACGTTCGCGGCCCTGCACGCGGGACTCGACCACTACGATCCCGAAGCCATCCACCATTCCACGATCGGGCTGGCCGACCTGCACAAGCTGTGCTCGAAGCTCGTCGCGATGACCCGCGCCGAACGCCTCGATCTCGGCCCGATGCACCCCGGACGCGCCGACGTGATCGGCGGCGGCGCTCTCGTCACTCAAGAGTTGGCGCGCAATTTCGCCGACCGTGCGGCGATCACCGAGATGGTCGTCTCCGAACACGACATCCTCGACGGCATCGCGCTGGGCTTGCTGGAGGGCTAGCCGCGCCCGAACAGCGTCACGTCGTTGCAGGCTTCGCAGACGTCGTCGGGGATTACGCCCGCACGCTGCAGATACCCGAACGCGATGCAGCCGAGGCAGACGCCGAGCGCGAACTCCAACAGTGCGGCGACGATCAGGACGCCGACGACGATCTGCGCGGCGAGTCCGAGACCGACGAGAGACAGTACGAAGGCCGTGCCGGAGAACGCGAGTCCGACGGCCTGGGCGAACCGCTTCGGCGGGCCGGGAACGGTCTTCTCCTTGCGCCACACCTGCGGGACGATCACGTGCACCGCGAGCCGACCGAACGGCGAATAGCGCGGTCCGCCCGCTACTCGCAGGACGAAGCCGAGTGCGAGCACGCCGTAGAGCCACGGCTGGTTCACCGCGATCGAGACGATCGCCAACACGATCACCAGCCCCGCCGTCGACCGTGCGGCATAGTCGTTGACCGGGTTCGGGAAGTCCAGCACGCCACGGTGCCACGACGGCTTCTCCTGGACGGCGACAGTCGCGTCCACCTGGGTGAACAGCGAATCGGGCGTGGTCATGCGCGGTACTCCTTCGATCGGACGCTTCACGGTACGTCGGTGCGGCGGCGACGTCGAGGATTTAGCGCGCGACAGTTCTGACGCCTCACGCCGAGGTGAACTCGTCGATCACTTCGAGGATCGCGGTGCCGTAGCGCTCCAACTTGGCCTCACCGATGCCACTCACGGAGAGCATCTGTTCGCTGCTGGTGGGTCGGATCTGGGCGAGGCCTTCGAGCGACTTGTTGGACAACACCGTGTACGGCGGGATCTGCGCCGCTTTGGCGACCGACGTCCGCCACCGCCGCAACGACTCGAACAACTCGCGGTCGGCGTCGGACAGGTCCGCTGAGACTGCGGCCGTCTTCGGTCTGCGCGCACGGCCGGGGCCGCGGGTGTCCTCGCGGAACATCTGTTGGACCTCGCCGTGCATCACCGGGACGCCTGCCTCGGTGAGGTAGTACTGCCCGTACTCGCCGCGAGTCTCCAGGTATCCGGACGCCAGAAGTTGCCGGACGACGCTGCTCCACGTGTTCGCGTCCAGGTTGGAGCCGATCCCGTACGTGCTGAGACTCTTGTGTCCGAGTTGCTCGATCCGCTTGCTGTCGACGCCGCGCAGGATGTCGATGAGGTGACCTGCGCCGTAATGCTGCCGGTGCTCGCGATCGAGACGCCAGATCGTCGACATCAGCTTCTGCGCCGAGACCGTCCCGTCCCACGTCTTCGGCGGATTCAGACAGGTGTCGCAGTTACCGCACGGCTCGGAGTCCTGGTCGAAATAGCGCAGCAGCTGCTGCCGACGGCAGGTGGCCGTCTCGCACAGCGCGAGCATCGCATTCAGGTGCTCGGACTGCGCACGACGATGTGCGGCGTCGCCGTCGGACATTCGGATCAGCCGCTGCTGTTGGACGACATCGGCCAACCCGTACGCCATCCACGCCACCGACGGCAGACCGTCGCGCCCCGCGCGACCGGTCTCCTGGTAATAGCCTTCGACGCTCTTCGGCAGATCGACGTGGGCGACGAACCGCACGTCGGGCTTGTCGATGCCCATCCCGAACGCGATCGTCGCCACCACGACGATCCCGTCCTCACGGAGGAACCGGTGCAGGGTGTCGTCCCGCAGCCGTTTGTCCAGGCCTGCGTGATACGGCAGTGCATTGATGCCGTTCGACGACAGGAACTTCGCGATGTTCTCCACCGATTTACGACTGAGCGCGTAGACGATCCCCGTCGCCTGCTGTCCGTCGACGACGCCCTCGGTCGTGATGAACTCCAACAGCTGTTTGTTGACCTGCGACTTGGGCTCGATCCGGTACGTGATGTTGGGCCGGTCGAAGCTGGCTACGAAATGCCGGGCGTTCTGCAGATGCAGGCGCTGCGTGAGCTCCTCGTGCGTGCGACGCGTCGCCGTCGCGGTCAACGCGATCCGTGGAACATCGGGCCACAGCTCGGCGAGGTCGCCGAGCGCCAGATAGTCCGGCCGGAAGTCGTGGCCCCATTGGGACACGCAGTGCGCCTCGTCGATCGCGACCAACGACAGCTTCCCACGCGAGAGCAGGTCACGCGTGTACGACTGGCTCAACCGCTCCGGCGCGACATAGATCAAGTCCAGATCGCCTGCGAGAAAGCGGCGTTCGACGTCCGACCGCTCCTCAGACGACTGCGTCGAATTCAAGAACGCAGCCTTGACCCCCAGCTGGAGCAGGGCGCCGACCTGGTCGGACATGAGCGCGATGAGCGGGGAGACCACGATCGCGCAACCGTCCCGGACCAGGGCGGGAACCTGGTAACAGAGGCTCTTGCCGCCGCCCGTCGGCATCAGGACCACGGCGTCGCCGCCTGCGATCACATGCGAGACGACGTCCTCCTGATCGCCGCGGAACGAGTCGTACCCGAAGACGGTGCGCAGCACCTCGTACTGGTCGGCCACTTGATTCAGGAGTCCTCGCCCCGGTATTGCTCGATCTGCTTGGGCTGCTGCGCCTGCTCGGCCTTCTTCGCGGCGTCGCGCATCTCGAAGCCGTCGGTGATCAACTCGCCGACCTCACGCGCCACATCGACCACTGCAGTCGTGATGATCGTCGTGATGTTGCCGACCCGCGACGCAGTGTTCTGCACCATGTCCTGCATGAAATCCTTGTTGCGCTCTGCCCGACCGACCACGATCGCATCCCTCCGCTCGACGTTGGGTACATCGTATGGGGTCCCGACTCTGCTCGACCAGCGGAGGCCAGCCGCGCCTACAGGAGCTTCTCGGCGAAGGCGACGATCTCGGCCTCGACGTCGTCGCGGATCTCCGGTTCGTTGTGGACCTCGTGTCGAAAGCCCGAATAGACGCGGGTCCGGACGTCCGACTGTCCGCTCGAGACGAGTCTGTTCGCGACGTGATAGGCGCCCTCGCCGAAGTTGGCGACCGGATCTTGGTCGCCCGCGAGGATGAGGACGGGGAGGTCGTCGCGCACCGACGAGTACCAGTCGTCGGCATTCGCCTGGTGATACAGGTCGACGAACCCGCGAACGAAGCGGACGCTCATCGGTGCGCCGAAGTTGTTGAGTGGGTCGGTGCCGTGATCGCGGACGACGTCCTCGTCGCGTGCGACCCACGCTGTGGGGCCTGCACTGTCGCCGTAGCGGGACCCGAACCCGGTGAACAGGGCCTCTACGTAGCGGGCATCGGCTGGGCCACTCTGGTCGGGTTCGGCAGCGAGCGCCGCTCGATCGACGACCGACTCCGCGCCCGGCATCTGTGCCGCGACGCCGCACAGGATGAGTCCGTCGATCTCGATGCGAGAAGCCAAGGGGCGCGCGATCATCGAACCCCAGGAGTGACCGAACACGATGTACGGCAGATCCGGGTACGCCGCACGTGCGAGCCCGAAGAGCGTGACCTCGTCTGCCACGGCAGTCGCTGCTCCGTCGTCCCCGGTCTCGACCCAGAACCCGGATTCGGCTGCCGTCTTTCCGTGGCCGGCATGGTCGTCAGCGACCACAGCGAACCCGGCGTCGAGCAGCGTTGTGATCAGGTGCAGATATCGACGGGAATGCTCGCCGAGGCCGTGGATCAGCTGGACGATCCCGCGTGCCGGCCTCGTCGGGTGATACAGCCAGCCGTAGACGGTGTCGCGGCCGTTGTGGGAGGGGAAGGAGAGTTCGGTGAGAGCCACGAGACGTCCTTTACAGCGGTCTGGAATCGGGATCTCAACGTATCGCAGAAACCAGAAAGACTTCGGCACTCGAATTCGGCCTGACGCCGAATTCGAGTGCCGAAGATTATTCAGTTCGCGTCAGGCCGCGTCGACGGCCTTCTCCCGCTCGATGTTGACGACGATGTCGTTGTCGTCGCGGGTCATCCAGTTGGGAAGCGACAGCTTGGCGATCTTCTTCCACGTCGATCCGAGCTGGTGGCTCAACGAACCCGTGTTGTAGGGGAGTTCGTACTTCTCGCAGATCTCGCGGACCTCGACGGCCATCTGCGGGTAGCGGTTGGCCGGCAGATCGGGGAACAGGTGGTGCTCGATCTGGTGCGAGAGGTTGCCGCTCAGAATGTGGAACAGGCGGCTGCCGTAGATGTTGGCCGAGCCGAGCATCTGACGGACGTACCACTGCCCCTTCGTCTCGTCGACGCACTCCTCAGCGGAGAACGTCTGCGCGCCCGACGGGAAGTGGCCGCAGAAGATGATCGAGTACGTCCACAGGTTACGGATGACGTTGGCGCTCGCGTTACCGACGAGGGTGCTCGCGAAGAACGGGCCGGTCAGCGCGGGCCAGATGATGTAATCCTTGGCGACCTGCTTGCTGGCCTTGTTCCACATGCCCTTCAGCAGACCCTTGACGTCGCTCCACTTGCGCTTGCCCTGAACGATGTTCTCGGCCTCGAGATCGTGGAGCATGACGCCCCACTCGAACAGCACCATCAGACCGGTCGCGTAGGCGAGGTTCCCCAGGTAGTACGGGTTCCACTTCTGCTCGCGGTCCATCCGGAGGATGCCGTAGCCCACGTCGCGATCCTCACCGAGGATGTTGGTGTAGGTGTGGTGCATGTAGTTGTGGCTGTGCTTCCACTGGTCGCCGGGGCACACGGTGTCCCAGTCGAACTCACGCGAGTTGTAGGTGTCCTCACGCATCCAGTCGTACTGGCCGTGCATCACGTTGTGGCCGATCTCCATGTTGTCGAGGATCTTCGACAGGGCGAGCGCACCGACACCGGCCAGCCAGACCGGCGGCAGGAACGGAACGTACATGGCGGCACGGCCGGCGAACTCGAGCTTCCGCTGGACGTTGATGATCGAGTAGATGTATTCGCGGTCCGAGTCGCCGAGGTCCGCGACGATACGTGCGCGCAGCTCGTCGAGGTCGGCGCCGAGTGCCTCGACCTGGTCGTAGGTCAGGTTGACTTCGGTCGTCGGGCGGGTCGGGGTGCGGCGTGCGAGGGGTGAGACAGTCATGGTCTTACGGTTCCCTTCGAAGTGGTGGGTGGTGGTCAGACGTCGATCTCGACGTCGCCGACCGGGGCGTTGATGCAGATCTGGATGTGGCTGTCGGGCTCGGAGTCGAGTTCGCCGGTCAGGATGTTCCGGGTGCAACCGGACGTGCGGACCTTGGTGCAGCTGAAGCAGATGCCCATGCGGCACCCGTATTCCGGGCTCAGGCCTGCGGACTCGGCTTGCTCGAGGAGGGTTCGCCCGTCGTTCTCGGCGCTGACGCCCGATGCGCCGAACTTCACCGAGCCTTCGACCTCGTCGGTGTCGATGACCGGCGAGGCGATAGTGAACGCCTCGGTGTGCACGGCGTCGGCGATGCCTGCCTCGTCGGCGTACGCGCGGACCGCGTCCATGAGAGTCTGCGGACCGCACATGTACACCTGTGCACCGTCGACGGCGACATCGGCGATGTGCTCGGCCGCGAAGTGCTCGGGGCGCTCACCGCGTGTGTAGTGCAGGCGGACGTCGATGCCATCGATGGTGCGGTCGATCGCATCGAGTTCGACGCGATAGGGGACGTCGTCGGCGGTCCGAGCGTAGTGCACGAAGGTGACCGGTCCGGTGTGTCCTTCGGCGACCAACGTGCGCAACATTGAGAGGACGGGTGTAATACCGCTTCCGCCGCTGACGAGGACGATCCTCGCGGGGCGCTGATCGGGGAGTGCGAACGCGCCGTCCGCAGCTGCCAGAGTGACGACCTCGCCGACCTCGAGCGCGTTGCGCACGTGGTTCGAGACGAGTCCGCCGTCGTGGACCGCAACGGTGATCTCGATGTCTCCGCGGGTGTTCTCGGCATTGGTCGGCGAGTAGAAGCGACGCTGGCGAACGCCGTCAATCACCACTCCGACCTCGACGTACTGTCCGGCGCGGTGGCCCTTCCACTGACGCGTGGGGCGCATGGTGACGGTGGTGGAGCGGTCGGTCTGGTGACGGATGTCGATGACCTTGGCTCGGGTGTCCCGCCAGGTGAGCATCGGATCGATGAACTCCAGGTAACGGTCCACCGGGTATGGGGTTGCGGTGGCCTCGACGAGTGATCCGACGAGGGTCGCGATACGGTTTGCCATTAGGGTGTCCTTCGGTCTGTTCGAACTTTTCAGTGAACATGTGTACTCCCATATTCTGTGGGTCCGTACCGGTGTGTGTCAAGGATTGTGAACGTGTCTGCCATCACCGTGGGGGTGGTGAACTAGACTGCTCGCGTGGCAGGAAGCCGAGCGGAAAAGAAGGAACAGACTCGGCAGGCGCTGCTCGATACCACCATCGATCTGGTGGACGACCGTTCGTTCGGAAGCATCAGCCTGCGTGAGGTCTCACGCGGTGCAGGCATCGTGCCCACCGCGTTCTATCGGCATTTCGCCTCTATGGAGGACTTAGGCGTCACTCTTGTCGAGGACGCTATGCGGATGCTGCGCGGAGCGTTGCGCAAGGCGAGGCGAGATCTCGCCAGCCGCGGCATGCCGACGGCGCGCGACTCGCTCGACATCTTGTTGACGAAGGTCCGCAGCGATGAGAAGCAGTTCCGATTCCTTGTCCGCGAACAGCACGGCGGCGTCGCGGAAGTGCGCCGAGCCATCGGCACCGAACTGCGGTTGCTCTCGCGTGAACTCGCGATCGATCTGGCGCGCACGCCCGCGCTGGCGTCGTGGGAGGCCGAGGACCTCGAGATCGCCGCCGACCTGATCGTGACGATCATGATGACCACCGTCGCCGAGCTGCTCGACGGCGACGGTCGAGACGCCACCGAACGCACGTTGGTGGCGCGCGCGGAGAAACAGTTGGTGATGGTGTTTCTGGGGATGTCTGCCTGGCGTCCGAACGAATGACAATTGGCCCGATGCCGGTCACGATTGTCGGACTGATGAGGAATGATCGTCCTCATGGATGTGGGTTCTCAGTTCGGTCCGTACCGCCTCGACGCGCTCGTCGGTCGCGGCGGCATGGGGCAGGTGTTCCGGGCGCACGACACTGTTCGCGACCGTGAAGTCGCACTGAAGCTGCTGCGGGGAGACCTCGCATCCGACGAGACCTTTCAGGAGCGGTTCCGTCGCGAGTCGCAGACGGCGGCGAAACTCGGTGAACCACACATCATCCCGATCCATGACTACGGCGAGATCGACGGCGTCCTCTATCTGGACATGCGATTGGTCGACGGCCGTGATCTGCGCGCCGTGCTGCGCGGCGACGGCCCGATGGCTCCGCCGGACGCGGTGGCCGTGATCGAACAGGTCGCCTCGGCGTTGGACGCCGCGCACGCGGTCGGTCTCGTGCACCGGGATGTGAAGCCGGAGAACGTCCTGATGACGTCGAACGGGTTCGCCTACCTGGTGGACTTCGGCATCGCCCACCATTCGGGGGACGCGCATCTGACGCGCACGGGGACCGCGGTCGGATCGATCGCCTACATGGCGCCCGAGCAACTCGACAACGTCCCGGTCAGTCCCGCATCGGATGTCTACTCGCTCGCAGCCGTGCTTTTCGAGTTGCTCACCGGTCGGCAGCCGTATCCGGGGGACTCGGTGAGTGCCGTCGTGAAGTCGACGGTGCTGTCGGCGGTCCCGGCTCCGAGTTCGATCAGCCAGGCCGTGTCGCCCGCGTTGGACGCAGTGGTCATGCGTGGACTCGCAAAGGCGCCTGCCGACCGGTACGCGTCCGCGGGGGAGTTCGCTGCGGCGGCCCAGGCGGCGATCCACGGCGCTCCGATGAATCCGGCGTACGACGCGACCCAGATCGGTACGCCCCTCCCGGCCAGCACGAAGAACTACTCCGGACCCCAGTCGTTCTCTGGACCCCAGTCGTTCTCCGGACCGCAGCAGATGACGAATCCGATTCCTCCGCAGGGCTATCCGGGGCAGCCGTACGGCGGCGGGTACCCGGGCCCGCAGCAGCAGGACGACAACCGGATGCTGCACATCGTGTTGGCCGTGCTCATCGTCGTGCTCGTCGCGGCGCTCATCGGTCTGGCGGTGTACTGGTTCGGTTTCCGCGATTCGGGCGGTTCGTCGACGGCATCGCCGTCGTCCACGACCACGATCACGAACACCGTCGATCCGCAGACGTCGGCCGTGGCGCCGACGCCGCCGCCGGGCACGTCGTCGTGTGGTGGCGGAGTCGGCGTGGCGACGTCGGTGACGAGTTGTGAGTTCGCCGCGAACGTCGGAGCCGTGTACCTGCAGCAGGGGCCGAAGGGCGAGGCGCGCACGATCGTGGCGTCCAGTCCGGTGACTGGCATGGCGTACACGATGGCGTGCTCGCCGGAGACCGGTGTGGTGGTCTGTCGCGGCGGCAACAATGCCGTCGTCGTGATCTATTGAGCCGCCGACACTGACTGTGAACAGACAACGAGAGGATGCTCGCGTGGCATCGAGGCGTCATACCGCTGGAATCGCACTACTGGCGGCAGTGGTCGCCACCTCACTCGTCGCCTGCGGATCGGGGGATGAGCAGGACTCGGTCGCGACGGTCACCGAGGTCGTGACGGCGACTTCGTCGTCGCCTGCCGCCCCGTCTCCTTCTGTCGGGTCGTCGTCGACGCCTCGGGGGAATGCCAGACTCACGGCGAGTTTCGACGCGTTGACGGTGGCGCAGCCGGTCGGCCTCGCAGTCGCCCCGGTCGGCGGCGGTGACGTGACGACGTTCGGCGACCAGGCTCCGCAGGTCGCCTGGTCGACCATCAAGGTGCCGCTCGCGGTGGCCGCAGAACGTGCGAACGGTCCGAGCCAGGCCGAATCGTCGGCGATCATCAACTCCGACAACGCCGCGGCGGAAACGCTGTGGAGCTCACTCGGGTCGAACGACGAGGCGGCGGCCGCGGTCACCGCAGTACTGCGAGAGGGCGGTGACACGACGACGACGGTTCCGTCGCAGAAGTTGCGAGCGGAGTACTCGATCTTCGGCCAGACGACGTGGCCGTTGGAGAATGCGGCGACATTCGCGGCTAACCTGCCCTGTCTGCCGGACAGCGGACACGTCGTCTCGTTGATGGGGGAGGTCGCAGGCAACCAGCAGTGGGGTGTCGAAGTGATCCCCGCGCGGACGACAGCGGTCAAGGGCGGCTGGGGGCCGAGTGCGTCGGGCGGCTACGTGGTCCGCCAGCTCGGGCTCGTGACTCTGCGTAACGGTTCTCGGGCCGCGGTTGCCATGAGCACGTATTCGCCTGGGGCGTCGATGGACTCGGGTATCGCCGCACTGAACACTGTTGGAAGCTGGGTCGGTCGCCACCTCGCGTCGCTGCCTTCCGGTCGCTGCCGGTAACGGTCAGGCAACGCCCGCGTTGCGGGTGGGCCTCGCCGATTGGCCCCCTTCAGTCCCCCGACTAGTGTTACTGAAGTTGTTGATGTGACCAAAGGGACGTTTGTGATTCGTCGGGCGATTGTGGTTCGTCGTGGGTTGGTGGCGTTCTCGGCTGCCCTGATGCTCGCCGGTGGCGTCGTGCCAGGAGCGGGCAGCGCGGACGCTCTACCGTTCATCCCGATGCCGAATCCGCTACCGCGGCTCTCGCCGCACGCGACGCAGGTCGACCTGCTCAAGAGTTTCAACCGCCGCTCGCGCACGATCACCAAGAGCATTCCTGGTCGTATCGGTCTCGCGATCACCCCGGTCGGCAGTGACGACACGATGAACTTCGGCACCGTCAAGACGGCGCGCGCATGGTCGACGTTGAAGGTTCCGGTGTCGATCGCCGCCGAACGCGCCAACGGGAAAACTGTTGTCGGCGACATCCGTTCGGCGATCCGCGCATCCGACAACGACGCGGCCGAACGCCTCTGGGGCTCTCTAGGCGGCGATGAGCTCGCCGTCGAGCGAGTGTCCGAAGTCCTGAAAGAAGACCACGACGGCGACACCCGCGTCCTGTCGTCGATCTCCCACCCGTCGAGTTTTCCCGGCTACACCGACTGGACTCTCGCCCGCCAGTCGGTCTTCGGTGCGCACCTTCCGTGTCTTCCCGACTCGGGCCGAGTTCTCGGCTACATGCGCACCGTCGAGGCCAACCAGAAATGGGGCGTCAAGACAATGCGCAAGCGCGGTGTCACCACTGCGGTGAAGGGCGGCTGGGGGCCGGTGTCCGACGCAACGGGGAAGTATGTCGTACGCCAGCTCGGAGTCGTCACCACACGGCGAGGCGCATTCGCGGTGAGCATGGCGGCCCTGCCGTCGAGCGGAACGTTCAGCGACGGGACCGCCATGCTCAACCGAGTCGGAAAGTGGATCTCCGGCAAGCTGAACAAGCTGCCGGTGGGCGGCTGCTAGCTCGCCCCGAGACTCGCCAGCACGATCGCCTCGGTGAGGGCGGTCCGGCGGATCTCGTCGGGGTCGACGCTCTCGTTCGGCGCGTGGATGTGGCAGCGGGGCTCCTCGACACCCAACAGCGCGATCTCGGCGTCCGGATGAGCTTCGGCGAGCACCGTGCACAGCGGGATCGAGCCGCCCTGGCCCGCATAGAAGACGCCGTCGACGCCGTATGCCGTCTTCATCGCGTCGGTGAGTGCGGTGTATCCGGGCCCTTCGGTCGCGGCCCTGAACGGGCGGCCGAACGCGTCCGGTTCGAACTCGACTCGCACGCCCCACGGGATGTGCTTGTGTAGGTGTGCGACCAGCGCGTCGTACGTCGGCTGTGGCTCCATCCCGGGCGGGATGCGCAGGTTGAGCATGGCCGAGGCCTGCGGGATGATTGCGGCCGCGCACTCGGCGGTGCTCGGCGCATCCATGCCGATCACGGTGACCGCAGGCCGGGCCCACGCCATATCGGCGGGGCCGCCGCTGCCGAGGATCTCGGTGCCGTCGAGGGCTCCGACATCGGCGCGGAACTGCTCGTCGGAGTAGGAGACGCCGCCCCACTCCTGGGTGTTCTCGACCCCTTCGATGACGGTGTCGCCGCGCTCGTTGCGCAGCGACGCGAGGCCCGCGACGAGGGCGGCCATCGCGTCCGGAGTCGGTCCGCCCGCGGCGCCCGAGTGAACTGCGGTCTCCAGCGCCGACACGGTGACTTTGACGTTCACCACGCCGCGCAGGCTCGTCGTCAACGTCGGGAGGCCTGCGGCGACGTTCCCGGCGTCACCGATCAGGATGAGGTCGGCCGCGAACAGTTCGGGTCGCTGCGTCACAAGGTCGTCGAGGCCCTCGCCGCCCGCCTCCTCTGATCCCTCGATGATGATCCGAACACTGCAGGAGAGGTCGTCGGCGACGGCCCGCAGTGCGGTGAGGTGCGAGACGACGTTGCCCTTGCAGTCGGCGCTCCCGCGGCCGTACCACCGGCCGTCGCGCTCGGTCAGCTCGAACGGCGGCGACGACCACAACGCGCCGTCGCCTGCAGGCTGCACATCGTGGTGGCTGTACAGGGCGACCGTCGGGCTGCCCTCCGGGCCTGCGCGGTGCCCGACGACCGCAGACGATCCGTCGCTGGTCACGATCACCTCGACGTCGAATCCGAGTTCGGCGAACGCATCCCGGACCCAGGCGGCGCTCGCCGCGGACGCGTCGGCCTTCGACGAGTCGAGGTGGACGGACGCGAACGAGACGAGCGTCGCGAGATCGCTGTGCGCGCGATCCATGAGGTCGGAGACGGAGGACGAGAGGGCGTCGGCGGACGGAACCGTGGTCATGCCCTTCAGGATCGCACGAGATCGAAACTCGCGTGCATCTCCCAGTACAGGATCTCGGGCCGGTCGGCGTCGATCGCCGCGGTGACCTGGACGGCTCCGGAGTCGGTGAGCCGCACGGCATCTCCTTCGCCCAATCCGTGCTGCTCGCCGTCGGCGTCCACGGTGACTGCTCCGCGGGCGACGTACAGATGCCCGAACGGCGCTCCGGGCAGGTCGATCGTGGCACCGGGCAGCGGTCGAGCGATGTGTAAGGCGGCGAACCGGTTTGCGATCCGGGCTACGTCAGACCCTTCGTGTTCGGGCCGCCCCGATGCGACGATGACAGGTTGTCCGGACGCGAGTGTGTCGTCGAATCGGTGCTCGGACTGCTGCGGAGGCAGACCGTCGGTGTGTGGAGCCACCCACATCTGGACGACGCGCAACGGCGAGCGCTCCGCACGCGTGGCCGCATTGGTCTCCGCGTGCGTGATTCCGGTGCCCGCCGACATCACGCCCAACGTCCCAGCGGGCAGCGTGCCGGTGTTGCCTGCCGAATCACGGTGTGTCACAGCGCCGTCGAGAACCCAGGTCAGGATCTCCATGTTCTGGTGACGGTGAGCGTCGAGTCCTTCGCCCGCGTCGACGACGTCGTCGTTGTGCATCACCAGCACGCCGTGGGCGTTGTCGAACAGGTCGAAGTTCCCGGTTCCCGGAAACGACTGGCGGGAGGTGAGCCATTCGTTGGCCCAGAAGTGGCGGTCCGCAGACTCGATCACGGTGATCATCAGTGCTCCTCTAGAGCATCGAGGCGAGTGGACAGGCGGGTCATGATGGACTCGAGGGCGGAGCCGTCGTCGGAGGTGAGGCCGGTGTAGAACAACTCGTCGACGTCGCGCCCGTGCCGTGCGGCGGCGGCTGTGAAGGCGTCGAGCCCGGCGTCGGTGAGGCACGCGAACGCGCCGCGGCGGTCGCCGGGAACGGGTTCGCGGCACACCAGACCGCGGTCGGCGAGCGCGCGGATCTGATAGCTGAGGCGGGACGCGGAGAACACCATGCGGCGCGACAGATCGCGCATCCGCATGCGGCGGTCCGGGGCCTCGGCCAGGAGCAGCAGGACGTGATAGTCGCTGAGCGTCATACCGTCCGAGGCTCGCAGCCGCTCGTCGAGGACGGTCTGCACGCGGACGCTGTTCTCGATGAACAGGCGCCACGCGGCGGGCCGGTGGTCGGTCGAGGTCACTTGCCGCTGGCGCGATGCGGGCGGAGCGCATCGGCGGGGACGACGCCCAGGCGGCCGGCTTGGAAGTCCTCCATCGCCTCGATGACCTGTTGTTTCGTGTTCATCACGAACGGTCCGTACTGGGCGACTGGCTCGCGGATCGGCTGTCCGCCGAGCAGCAGGATCTCCATCGCGGGACGGTTCGAGTCCTGGTTCGCGTCGGCGGCGACGGTGATGCGGTCGCCCGCACCGAGGACGGCGAGCTGTCCGCCTTCGACGGGGCGCTTCTCGACGCCGACGGTTCCTCGTCCGGACAGTACGTACACGAGTGCGTTGAAGTCCTCGCGCCACGGCACCGACAGTTGCGCACCAGGCGAGACGGTCGCGTGGGCGAAGACGATCGGCGTGTGCGTCGAACCCGGCCCGGTGTGGCCGTCGAGATCGCCCGCCACGACGCGCACCAGGGCTCCGCCGTCGTCGGAGGCGAGCAGCAGCACCTGTTCGCCCTCCAGATTCTGGTAGCGCGGAGTCAGGAACTTGTCGGCCGACGGCAGGTTGACCCACAACTGGACTCCGTGGAATGCGCCGCCGGACTCGACGAGTTCGGCGGGCGGCGTCTCGATGTGCAGGATGCCCGCGCCTGCGGTCATCCACTGCGTCGCGCCGTTCTCGATGAGTCCGCCGCCACCCGTGGAGTCCTGGTGCTCGAAGCGGCCGTCGATCATGTACGTCACGGTCTCGAATCCGCGGTGCGGGTGCCAGTCGGTGCCGCGGGGCTCGCCGGGCTCGTACTCGACCTCGCCCATCTGATCCATGTGGATGAACGGGTCGAGATCGCGCGGGTGGACGCCGGCGAACGCGCGGACGACAGGGAATCCTTCGCCCTCGTAACCGCGCGGGCCGGTGGTCACCGTGCGGACCGTGCGCTCGGTCGCGGTAAGCGGCGCAGGGGAGATGCGCGGCAGGGTCAGAGTGTCGGCGGTGACGGCGGGCATGATGGCCTCCAGTTCATTAAAATTTGAACAATCTATGGACGATAACAGCGCCGATGCCGAGTCCATTCCCAATCGTGTCCACCGATTCGGCTTGTTCGGCCGCCGTTGGACGCCATACTCGATTCGGGTGGACTGGCGTGATCGCGTCGGTCGTCAGATTCATAAGATTCGGGAGGCATCAATGAGTGACGTGGTATCGACGCCCGCCAAATGGCTGGCCGAACTGTTCGGAACATTCTGGCTCGTGTTCGGCGGCTGCGGCAGCGCCGTCTTCGCGGCCAAGGTGATCGCGGAAGACTCGGGCACCAGCACCAGTTTCCAAGTCGGCATCGGATTCCTCGGTGTCGCACTCGCTTTCGGTTTGACTGTCGTCACCATGGCGTACGCGGTCGGCCACATCTCCGGCGGCCACTTCAACCCGGCCGTGACGCTCGGCGCCGCGGTCGGCGGCCGGTTGCCGTGGAAGGATCTGCCCGGCTACTGGGTGTCCCAGATAGTCGGCGGTCTCCTCGCAGGCGCCGCGATCTACGCGATCGCCTCAGGTAAAGACGGATTCGACGCGACCGGCAACATGGCTGCGAACGGATTCGGCGACCATTCGCCGAGTGGATACAGTCTCGCCGCCGTGCTCCTCGCCGAGATCATCCTGACCGCGTTCTTCCTCATCGTCATCCTCGGCGCCACCGACGGACGCGCGCCGAAGGGCTTCGGCCCCTTGGCCATCGGCCTGTCGCTGACCCTGATCCACCTCATTTCGATCCCGATCTCCAACACGTCGGTCAACCCCGCACGCTCGACGGCGGTCGCGTTCTTCAACGGCGACGGCGCCCCGGGGCAGCTCTGGGCGTTCTGGGTGGCTCCGCTGGTCGGCGGCCTCATCGGTGGACTGCTGTACCCGCTGCTGTTCGAGAACGGAAAGTTCAAGTACGGGTCGTCGGCCACGGCGGACAGCGGAGTCGCCGATCCGTCGTAGGGTTCAGACATGGCTATCAATCCGCCCGAACGGGGCATCCGCGCAGGTGACGATCGGCAGCGGCTCCGGAAGCTCGCCCAGGCGGCGATGAACGCCGACCAGACCGTCGGACAGGTCGAGACGCTGCTCGCCGACATGGGCCCGCTCCTCATGGGGCTCACCAGGACGACGGGGTCGCTCGACGAGACGCTCGCAGGCATGGACGCGACGATCGCCAAGATGGACGCGACCCTGAACAAGGTGGACACGACCGTCGAGCAGATGGCCACCGTCGTCGGACGACTCGAAGCGGTGACCAGCCGCGTGGAGCAGGTCGTGCTGATCGTGGAGGCCGCCCTGCGCCCGATCGGAGTCGTCGAGTCCGCAGGCCGGGCGATCGTCAGCAGGTTGGGAGTCCTCGGTCGCGAATGACTCGACCGCGTGACTGCGCAGGCTAGTCTCGCCAGATGAGCATCGAGACCTCGTCAGTCACCGGTCGTCACGGCATCACCATCGTTTACGACGTCCACCGGCCCGACACGGAGCCGGTGGGCGTCGTCGTCGTTGCGCACGGGCTCGGCGACCACGCCGGTCGCTACCACCACGTCGCGAAGGAGTTCACCGACCGCGGGTACCTCGTCGTCGCACCCGACCAGGCAGGCCACGGCCGGTCCGGCGGCAAACGCCTTGGAGTCACCGACTTCAGTGACTTCACCGCAGACCTCGACACCGTGATCAATGCGGTGGACGTCGACGGACCACGATTTCTGCTGGGGCACAGCATGGGCGGCGCGGTTGCGCTGTCGTACGCCCTCGACCACCAGGACCGGTTGGACGGACTGATCCTGACCGGGCCCGCGTTGGTCCCCGGCGAGGATCTCCCGTCGGTCCTGGTGAAGATGGCTCCGGTGCTCGGCAAGGTCGTGCCGTGGATGCCCGCCACAGCGCTCCCCGCGTCGGGCGTGAGCCGAGACCCGAAGGTCGTCGCCGACTACGAATCCGATCCGCTCGTCTGGCACGGCGGCATCCGCGCCGGACTCGGCGGCGCCCTCATCCGAGAGATGAAGACCTATCCGGATCGCCTTCCGTCCCTGAAACTTCCGCTGCTCATCCTGCACGGCGGAGCCGACGTCCTCACCAACCCCGACGGCACTCGGATGGCGGCGCGCCTCGCAGGCAGCGACGACGTCACGTCGAAGATCTACCCGGGTATGTTCCACGAGATCTTCAACGAGCCCGAGCAGGACGAGGTCCTTGAAGCCGTGACCGACTGGGTCGTCGCGCACACGGTCTGAGGGTGGGGAGGCTCGATCGGCGAGAAGGGAAGCTCGATCGGCGGGTGGCGCTACAGCCAGCTCGGGTCCGTGTCGATGGTGGTGCGGTCGAGGGACTCGAGTAGGTCGAACTGGACGGCGGTCTTCGGCAGTTCGTAGGCGAAGAAGTAGCGGGCGGCTGCCCGCTTGCCCTGATAGAAGGCGTCATCGGGCGAGGCGGCGGCGTCGGCGGCGAGCACCTGCTCGAGCCACATCCACGCGATGACGACGTGACCCGCGGCTTCGAGGTAGACAGTCGCGTTGGCCAGCGCCAACTTCGGGTCGCCCGGCGCCCACACCGCTGCGGTCGCCTGGCCCAGACGGCCCACCGCGTCGGCCAACGCTTCGGCGTGCCCGGCGGCCTCGTCGCCTGCGTCCCGGCCCTTCGAGATGGTCCGCCCGATCGTCTCGACGAGGATCGCGAGACCCTCACCGTCGTTCATGACCACCTTGCGGCCCAACAGATCCAGGCCGTGGATGCCGTGCGCGCCCTCGTGGATCGGATTGAGTCGGTTGTCGCGGTAGTACTGTTCGACGTCGAATTCCTTGGTGTACCCGTAGCCACCGTGCACCTGGATGGCGAGGCTGTTGGCCTCGAGGCACCACTGACTCGGCCAACTCTTGGCGATCGGCGTCAACACCTCCAGGAGTAGGTGAATGCGTGCGCGTCGGTCGGGGTCGCCGGTCTGCTCCTCGTCGAGCAACGACGCGCAGTACAGCAGCAGCGCGAGGGATCCCTCGACGTACGACTTCTGGGCAAGCAGCATCCGGGCGACGTCCGGGTGCTCGATGATCGGGATCGGCGCCGACTCGGGATCCTTGGCGTCGACGGGACGGCCCTGCGCGCGGACCTTCGCATACGCCAACGACGCGCGATACCCGGCATGACCGAGTGCAGTCGCGAGGAAACCGACACCGATGCGGGCCTCGTTCATCATGTTGAACATGTACTTCAGGCCGTGATGCTCTTCGCCGACCAGATAGCCGACCGCGCCGGCCGTCGATGCGTCGCCGTAGGTCCCGTCGCCGAAATTGAGGAGCGTGTTGGTGGTGCCGCGGTTGCCCATCTTGTGGTTCAACCCGACGAGCGCGACGTCGTTGCGAGTGCCGTCCGGCAGGAACTTCGGGACGATGAACAACGAGATGCCCTTGACGCCTGCGCCGCCTCCCGGAGCCTTCGCCAACACGAGGTGCACGATGTTCTCGGTGATCTCGTGGTCGCCGCCGGAGATCCACATCTTGGTTCCGGTCACGCGGTAGGCGCCGTCGTCGGCGGGCACCGCCTTCGTGGTGATGTCGGCCAGCGACGATCCCGCCTGCGGTTCGGACAGGCACATCGTTCCGAAGTAGCGGCCCTCGAGCATCGGGCGGACCCAGGTGTCGATCTGTTCTGGGGTGCCGTAAGTGGTCAGCAGGTTCGCGTTGCCCGCCGTCAAGAACGCGTACGACGACGTGGGCGCGTTCGCCGCCTGGAAGAACGTCATCGCTGCGCGTGAGACGGTGTTCGGCAGCTGCATGCCGCCGAGCTCCTCGTCGAAGGTTCCGGCCATGAGTCCGGCCTCGCCGTACGCCGACAGTGCGCGGCCGATCTCCGGTAGCAGCACCACTGTGCCGTCGTCTCCGACATACGGCTCGGTCTGGTCCGACATCTTGTTGTGCGGCGCGAACAGCTTGGTCGCCATGTCTTCGGACAGGTCGAGGACGGCGTCGAATGTCTCGCGGGAGTGCTCGGCGAAACGTGGTCGCGATGTCAGCGACGTGACGTCGAGCCATTCGTGCAGCAGGAAGTCGATGTCACGGCGATCGAGGTGCTCGGTCATACGGTGATCATACGAGGCGTCAGATGCCGAGCCGGCCGACGATGCGTCCCACCGCGCGAGGCGAGAGGCCGCCGATCGCGCGGAGAACCGACGCGTACCGCGGATACAGATGTGCGGGGCGCTCGGTGACGGCCCGCAGAATCCACTGGGCGGCCTGCTCGGGGCGCAGCGCCGGAGCATGGTCGTACGACGACGTCGGCGCGATCATCGGTGTGCGTACCAGCGGGAAGCCCACTTCGGTGACGGTGACACCGGTGCCCGCGCACTCGGCGTCGAGTGACTGGCCGAAGGCCGCGAGTGCGGCCTTTGATGCGTGGTACGAGCCGAACTTCGGCATAGACCCCGCGTGGACGCCCCAGGTGACCACGTTGACGATCTGTCCGTGCCCGGCGTCGATCATCGCGGGAAGCAGGCCGAGGGTGAGCGAGACCGGGCCGAAGTAGTTGACGGCCATCGTCCGCTCGTAGTCGTGAAATCGGTCGACGGCATCCATCGTCGACCGGCGGATGGACCGTCCCGCATTGTTCACGACCACATCGGGGGTGCCGAAACGCTCGAGGACGTCCGCTGCGAGGCGTCGCGCGTCGTCGGGGTCGGAGAGGTCTGCGGTGAGCATGTGTGCTGTTCCGCCTGCATCGGTGATCCGGTCGCAACTCTCCTGGAGCGACTCGATGCCGCGGGCGACGAGGACGAGTGTGGCCCCGTGCTCCGCGAGCAACTCTGCTGCAGCGGCGCCGATTCCGGACGACCCGCCGGTCACGACGATCGTTCGGCCAGTCAGGTCGGTACGCGAGTCCGGGAGAATCGAACGCACGCGTTCGGTGAGTCCGCGTGACGGACTCAACACGAAGTCACGGGGTGCGGCGAGCACCGAATCTATTGCACGAAGCCCGAACACGGGTCACTTGTGATCTTTGATCACATCGCGCACCTCGTCGGCGGTGATGTTCTTGGCGACCAGTTTGCCGTTTTTGACCTTGCGGACACTGTACTTGCCGGTCTTCTTACCTGTGGCGACGTGAAGGCCTGCCTTCTTCGCCTTCTTGTTGAGATCTTCCAGCACGTCTGGATCGTAGCCTGTGAAAATGAACAGCCTCGACGGGTTGCCCTTAACCGGCCTCGATCGCGGCCTGCACGCGTCGTTCGAGTGCGGCGGCACCAGCGGTGGGGAGCGCGATCAGACCGTCGAGTTCGGACCGTGCACGGGCGTAGGCCTGCCGTCGTTCTTCGCCGGAGGCCGCGTCGTTCATCGCGAGCGCGAGCAGTCGTTGGGCGCGGGCGAGTCGCTCCTGTTCGACGGGACTGAAGTCGTTGCGGCGTCGTCGTTTCGCCTCCTGTTCGGCGACAGCGAGCGACGTCGAGTACGCGTGGACGGCATCTCGGTACGACCGGACGGCGCCCTGGTCGGTCGAGTCGGGCGCCGGACGTAGGAGTTCGGCCCGACTCCGGTCGCGGTGGAACGTCTCGGTGAGCGGTTCGCGGAGGTCGACGAGCATCGGATAGTCGAGGAGCGTGGCGAGGTCGGTCTCGTAGGCGAACCACGTCTCATCGGTCCGCTCGTGCTCCGCGGCCGCCGCCGCGAGCTCGGCCTGGACTGCGGCCGAGTCGACTCGGCCGCGGCTCTCGGCTTCGGCGCGCGCCACCGACGCCTCCTGCTTGATCCGGTACCGCTCCAGCCGCCGCTGCGCTCGACGTTCGTTCCAGGCTCCGATGCCGCGTGTCACGCCGCCGACCGAACCGCCGACGACGAAGATCAGCCACCAGTAGTCGCCGATAGCGTTCCATATGCCGCCCATGGTTCGAGCGTAAACCGCTTCAGCAGATCTCGACGCCTACCGGCGTGGTCTCGTCGAGACGACGGGCGTAGGTCTCGCCACCGATGTCCGCTTTGATCCGGCATGTCTCGGTGAGCGACGAGCCCTCGAGGTAGACGGCGTAGATCGGGTTGCCGTCCAGGTCGTGTCGCAACGACGAGCACGACTGGTCGGTGCGCAGGTATGCCGAGCCGGGGTGGCTGGCGAGGGCGTCGCCGACCTCTTGTTCGTAGGATCCGGGCGTCGTCGCGTTGTAGACGAAGGCGACCGTTCGGCCGTCGCACGGGGGACTGCTGATCGGTGTCGACAGGCCGAGGTCACCCGACTCGCGCGACGGTGTCGCTGTCTCTTCCTCTGTCTCCGTCTCCGGTTCCTGGGTGACGGTCGTCGTGATCAGCGACTGCGAGTTCCCGGTGGGCGGCGATGCGGACGTGTCGGCGACGGTGGCAGGCTCGTCGTCGCTCGTGCTGCGCAGCCCGAACCAGAGGCCGCCCGCGATCAGGGCGACGACCACCACCACGGCGGCAGCGACGAGGGCGATGCGACCGCGGTCGGCCGGTGGGGCTTGTGGGGGATGGGCGTGGGCAGTCGGCACGCCTGCGACGAGGGTCGGCGCGTATCGCCCGGCGAGCACGTCGCGGGCAGCCGCGGCCAACGCGCCGCACGTCTGCATGCGCCGGCCCGGGTCTTTCGCGGAGCCTGCTGCGATGACCGGGTCGAGGACTGTGCCACTCGGCGGGATCGGTCGCGTGAGATGGCCGCTGATGATCTGCTCGATGCTCGTCGCCGCGTACGGCGGTGCACCGGTGACGGCTTCGTAGAGGACGCACGCGAGCGAATAGACGTCGGCGGCCGGCGTGAGCTCAACGGAGTCGCCGAACCGTTCCGGCGCCATGTACGCGAACGAACCGATCGCGGTGCCGGTCTGTGTGAGTCGTGTGGAGCCCGCGGCCTGGGCGATCCCGAAGTCGACCAGGTACGCGAAGTCGTTGCCGTCGATCAGGATGTTCTCGGGCTTCACGTCCCGGTGCAGCAGCCCGGACGCGTGGGCCGCGTCGAGGGCGCCCGCGATCTGACCGATGATCGCGACCGCGCGTTCGGGATGCAGCGGGCCGTCGCCGAGGACAGACCGCAGATCACGACCGTGCACGATGCGCATGTCGAGGTAGAGGCGGCCGTCGATCTCACCGAAGTCGTGGATCGGAATGACGTGCGGATCGTTGAGTCGGGCGACCGTCCGCGACTCGCGGAGAAACCTGGTGCGGTAGCCGTGGTCGTCGGCGAGAGCGGCGGGCAGCAGCTTCAGCGCGACCGTTCGACCCTTGACGGTGTCGACCGCCTCGTACACCTCGCCCATGCCGCCTCGCCCGAGGAGTCGGACGAGGCGGTACGGGCCGAGGACTGTGCCTGACGAGTCAGGGCCCGAGGAGTCAGGGGAAGACATGTCGGGAGTATAGAGCGCGGCGCGTTCTACACCGGTAGTCCCTCTTCGAGGAGGTCGAGTGCTTCGAGGCATTCCTCGAGGGTCGGGATCTCGCCGTCCCCGGTGTTGCCGACGACGTGGAACATCACTCCGGCGGACGCGGCGATGAAGACCCGAAGACGAAAGTCGTCGGCCTTCACCCCGAGATAGTCGGCGATGACTCCCCGCATCTGGACGAGCATCTGGTCGGCGTCGGCCTGCTGGGCGGTGACGAGCGCAGGCTCGGTCTGGATGAGCCGGAACCGGGCGGGGTTCGACGCCCACTCGTCGTCGTGACCGACGTTGTACAGGTCGGTGATGATCCGACGAAGGAGGGCGAACCTGTCCAGGCCGGGTTCGATGGTGTGCAGAATGTCGTTCCGCACGTCGTCGAGATCGTCGGCCAGGACCACCTGTTCTTTGCTCTGGAAGTAGCGGAAGAACGTGGTGTGGCTGACGTCGGCGGCGTCGGCGATCTGCGCCACCGTCGTCGCCACATAGCCCTGGTCCTGGAACAGATGCATGGCAGCAGACCGGATGGCGTCGCGGGTGCGAGCTTTGTTGCGTTCACGCAGGCTCGGCCGCGGCCCGAGGGCCGCGGCCGATTCTGATGTCTCGGACATGTGGTTCTACATAGCCTCGGCCCGTTCCGCGTGCTCGGACGGCACGCCGGCGTCGCGGACCTTGCTGCCTTCGATGTCGAAGTCGATGACCAGCTTGTCCAGCCACTTCGGCAGACCCCAGGCGCGGTCGCCGAGGAGCGCCAGTGCTGCGGGAACGACGATCATGCGGATGATGAACGCGTCGAAGAAGACTGCGACTGCGAGCGAGAAGCCCATCATCTTCGCCGTCGTGTCCGGCGCCAGCATGAATGCGGCGAACACGCTGATCATGATGACGGCGGCCGACGAGACCACCCGGGAGCCGTGCCGGTATCCGGCGACGATCGCCTCCTTGGCGCTCAGCCCGTGGATGAACTCCTCGCGCATTCGGGTCACCAGGAACACCTGGTAGTCCATCGCCAGGCCGAAGACCACGCCGACCAGGAAGATCGGCAGGAACGACAAGAGCGGTTTGGTGTGGTCGATCAGGCCGAGAGCGCCGTCGGTGAAGATCCACGACGTGATGCCGAAGGTCGCGAGCACGGAGAACACGAAGCCGAGCGTGCCGATGAGCGGCACCCAGAGCGACCGGAACACGCCGATCATGATCAGGAACGCCAGGCCCACCACCACTGCGATGTACGGGATCAGCGCGGAGTCGAGCTTGGCCGACAGGTCGGACATGATCGCGGTCTGACCGCCGACGTGGAGCTCGCCGCCCGCAGCCTCGGCGGCAGGTGCGAGACCGCGGATCTCCTCCATCAGCTTGTGCGTCTGATCCGACGACGGCGCGCTGACCGGCGTCACGACGACTATCGCGCTGTCCGCGTCGACGTTCGGGTTCTGCTTGTCGGTCGTGCCGTTGCCCATCCACATGGTGGCTTCCGGCGCGACGACGCCGTCGAGCTTCTTGATGCCGTCGACAGTGGCGGTGGCGGCCTTGTCGACCGTGCCATCGTCGGAGTGGACGACGACGAACAGTTCGCCGCCGATGCCCTCACCGAATCCCTGGGCGATGAGTTCCTGGCCCGCGACCTGGTCGTCGGAGACCATGTCCATGCCGAGCTTCATACCGCCGATCGGGATCGCGGCGGCGACCAACACGATCAGACCGCCCGCGATGAACGGGATCGGACGCTTGCTGACGGACTGGCCGAACTTGGTGCCCATCGTCACGGCGTCGGGCTTGGGCGCTGCCTGCTTGATCCACGGGATGCGCGGGGTGAACGCGTACTTGCCGAAGGCGCCGAGCAGCGCCGGGATCAAGGTGAGGCCGCCGAGGACGGCGACGACGACGGCGACCGCTGCGCCCAGACCCATCTGGGTGATCAGCGGGATGCCGATGACCATCAAGGCGGCGACGGCGATGACCACGGTCAGGCCGGCGAACACCACCGCGGTGCCCGCGGTGCCGACGGCTCGGCCCGCAGCGTCGGCGGGATCACCGCCTCGTGCGCGTTCGGTTCGATAACGGGACACGATGAACAGCGCGTAGTCGATGGACACGGCGATGCCGAGCATCATGACGATCGCGGTGGCCGTCTGGTTGACGGACATGAACTCGGCGGCCAGCGTCAGGAGTCCGATGGTCAGACCGACGCCGACGATGCCGGTGACCAGCGGGATGAACGCTGCGATCAGCGCGCCGAACGCGATGATCATGATGACGAAGGCGACCGCGAAACCGATGAGTTCGGCGGTGCCGCCCTGCTCCATCGCCTGCATGACTCCGCCAGTGGCCTCCACCTGGAGGCCGTCCGCGCGGTGTTCGGCAAGGACGTCGAGCACCGCGTCCTTGTCGTCGACGGTGACGTCCATCAGGTCGATGCCCTGGTGGACGGAGATCAGACCGACGCGGCCGTCGTCGCCGAGGACCGACGCAGCCTTGTCCGGCATCGCCTGCGCGACGGCGACCGGGTTGGCGATCGTGCCGGCTTCGGTCACCTCCGGCAGCTTCTTGAGGTCGGCGACGAGCGAGTCGATCTCACCGGTGTGGGCGGCGAGTCCGTTGTCGGCCGCGATCACGATGTTGGTCGAGGCCTCGGTCTGCTGCTGGGTGATGGCGGGGAAGTACTCCTCCATCTGCTCCATGGCGGTTCCGCCATCGGTGCCCGGCATCTCGAAGTCTTGAGCGAACTTGGGTTGCAGTGCGCTGATCAGGGAGAAGACCACGGCGAGTGCCGCGACCCACGCGCCGAGGACCCACCATTTGTGGCGGAAAGAGAACCGCCCGATTCGGAACAGAAAGGATGACATGGTCACTATTGTTACTGACTAACACTTTTGAGCGCTACCGCGAATCTCAGTGACAGTCCTCTCGTGATCAGCAGTGGGTGCTGTGGTTCACTCCGCCTGCTTGCCGCCGGGCACGACGAGTGCGGCGGCGACCGCCGTCGTCAACGGAACCGACAGCGCCAAGGCGATGCCGCCGACGAAGGCGCGCGCCAACTCGATCGCGACCTCCTCGGACGTCAGGAGCGACGACACCGGTTGCGCGGCCACCGAGAACAGCAGAAGCAGGGGGAGTGCACTGCCCGCGTACGCGAACACGAGTGTGTAGACGGTGCTCGCGATGTGGTCGCGACCGACCCGCATCGCGGCACGGAACGCACCGAGACGCGTCTGGCCGGGCATGGCGGCGAGTTCGAAGGTCGCCGACGCCTGTGTGATCGTCACATCGTTGAGGACGCCCAGCGTGCCGATCACGAAGCCGGCCAACAGGAGGCCGTTCAACGACAACGTGCCCTGATACAACTGCAGACTCTTTGTGGAGTCCGCCGACAGTCCGGTCAACTGGAGGGAGGCGATGGCCGCATTGCTCAGGAACCCGGCGACGACCAGAGACGCCAGCGTCCCGACGAGGGCCGCGCTCGTCCGGAGGCTGACCCCGTGCGCGAGATACAGGACGACGAACAGGATCGCCGCCGCGGAGACGAGAGCCACCAGCACGACGTCGTGCCCGTCCAGAATCGACGGCAGCGTGAAGAAGCCGAGGACGGCGAAGGCGACCGCGAGACCGACGATCGCGCGCAGGCCGCGCCACGTCGCGACCACGACGATGGCCAGCACGAACGCGACCGCCCAGAAGATCAGCGGCGACCCGCGCGTGTAGTCGTAGAACGCGTACGTCGACGAGTCCGGTGCGTCGGCGTTGTGCGACGGCATCGCGCTCACGCGGATCTGATCGTCCACCGACAGGCTCGGCTGGCCCGGCTGCGGATCGTCCGGGGCTCCGGTCCCGACCGCCTGTGACGCCGGTCCGGAACCGGACTGCGCCGCATTGGTGGGGATGGACAGTGCCGCGTACTCGCCGGAGTCGGGGCCCGAATCGATGTGGAGGACTGTGGCGATGCACGGGCCGCCCGTCGTCGGAATCATCGGATACTCGGCGGTCGGAGTCCCCGAGTCGATGACCGAGCAGTCGGCGCGGGTCTGCGAGACGACCGTCGCGTCGTAGATCTTCAACGGTCCGCCGTCGGACGACTGGAACTGCAGGGGGATGGGATGGTCGTCGTCGGACGGCCACGTCATGATCGCGCCGACCGTGATGAACAGCGCCGCGATCGCAAGGACCACGATGACCGCCGGGCGCGCGTATCGGGCGAGGACCCCGGGGATGTCGCCGCCGTGATCGTGGTGGTGATGGTGGGCGGGCGGCGGTGCCGCTGGAGGGCGGGGTCGGGCCTTGGCGGGCTTCGTCCGCGCTTCTCGTTCCGGTCGAGACTCTGGTTCCGGGTCCGGAAGTCGGTGGCTCACGCCCTCCAGCGTCGCACGTCTGCGATGGGGAGTTACAGCCCCATGTTCTTAGCGATGATCGAGCGCATCACTTCGCTCGTTCCGCCGTAGATGCGGCTCACTCGGCTGTCGGCGTACAGGCGGGCGATCGGGTACTCGTTCATGTATCCGTATCCGCCGTGCAGCTGTAGGCAACGGTCGATGACGTCCGATGCTGCCTCGGTGCAGAACAGCTTGGCCGAGGCCGCGTCGGCGGCCGACAGCTCGCCGTTGTCGTAGGCCTCCATCGCCCGGTCGACGACGGCCTCCATCGCGTCGACCTGCGTCTTGCAGGCGGCCAGCTCGAACTTGGTGTTCTGGAACGAGGCGACCGACTTGCCGAACACCTTGCGGTCCTGCGTGTACTCCTGGGCGAATCGGATCGCGGCCGACGCCTGTGCGTACGACCCGACAGCGATCGACAGGCGCTCACGCGGCAGGTGCTGGCCCAGGTAGTAGAAGCCCTGGTTCTCCTCGCCGAGGAGGTCTTCGACGGGGACGAGGACGTCGGTGAACGAGAGTTCGGTGGTGTCGGAGACGCGCAGGCCGATCTTGTCGAGCTTGCGGCCCACCTCGTAGCCCTTCGACGTGGTGTCGACCACGAGCAGGCTGATACCGAAGCGGCGGTCGGTCTCGCTCGGAGCCGAGGTGCGGGCGCAGACGATGACGCGGTCGGCGTTGACGCCGCCGGTGATGAAGGTCTTCGAGCCGTTGAGGACGTAGTGGGTTCCGTCCTCGGTGAGCTTGGCGGTCGTGCGCATGCCCGCCAGGTCCGAGCCGGTGCCCGGTTCGGTCATGGCGATCGCGAACATCGTCTCGCCGGTCGCCATGCCGGGCAGCCACCGCTGCTTCTGCTCGTCGTTCGCCTGCGCCAACAGGTAGGGCAGGCACAGCGGGATGTGCACCGACGAGCCGCCGAGGCTGACACCGGCGCGCGCCATCTCCTCGGTCATGACGGCTTCGTACTTGTACGACTCGACGCCTGCGCCGCCGAACTCCTCGGGGACCTCGATGCCGAACACGCCGAGTTCGCCGACCTTCTTGTAGAACTCGCGCGGTACGATGCCTGCTTCGAGCCACTGGTCGTAGACGGGGACGATCTCGGACTCGATGAACGAGCGGATCGTCTCGCGGAACGCCTGGTGGTCTTCGGTGTAGATTTTGCGGCGCACAGCGCCTCCTTCACGTGTCGGTTGGATGTGCCGGGCCGCAATGCGTCGGTCCGGACGATTGTGGGGTCAGCGGGCGTCGACCATGGCCAGGGCGAGTCCGGCGTAGTAGTCGCCCACGGATTCCGGACTCCACGTGCGGCCGTCTCGGAACCAGCGGGACACGTCGACTCCCAGCGACGAGATCGCGGTGGTCGTCATCGCGACGTCGCCGACGGTGAACTCGCCGTCGGCGATCCCGCCTTCGAGGACGCCGGTGAGGGCCCGATCGATCTGTACGCGGATCGCGACGATCTCGGCGAGATGCTCGGGGTCGAGCCGGGTCAGCTCGTAATTGACGACGCGCGAACTGACGTGGTGTTGAGCGTGATAAATGACGAACTCGCGCACGATGTTCGCCAGACGCGTGGTGGAATCGAGTGCTGAATCGGCGGCGGCCGTAACGATCTCCAGGATTTGCAGATGTCCGGTCCGGGTGATCTCGAACAGCAGCTCCTCCTTGGAGGAGAAGTGGACGTACACCGCGGCCGGGCTCATTCCCGCCGCTGCGGCGATATGGCGCGTGCTGGTTCCGTGGAAGCCGTGCTCGGCGAACGATGCCATCGCGCCGTCTTGGAGTCGAGCGCGGGTGAGTTCGGATTTCGATACCACCGTCGGCCCCCTTCTGGCACACTGGCGTTGAAACTAAGCGAACGCTTATTTCTGAGCGTACACGAATTGAGGAGAAATCATGACCTCGGATTCCACCGGCCGCCGCGTCGTCGTCACCGGAGCGGCGGCGGGAATCGGCCGCGCCATCGCCACGAAGCTCGCAGCTGAGGGCGAGCGGGTCATGGTCAACGACCTCGACGCCGATGCGGTCCACACACTGGCCCACGAGATCGGCGCGATCGCCGCGCCCGGCGACGCTGCGTCACCCGAAGGCGCGGGCGGTCTGGTCGACACCGCCAACGAGTGGCTCGGCGGCGTCGACGTCTGGTTCGGCAATGCGGGAATCGACCGCGGACGTGGTCTGCAGGCGTCCGAGGAGGACTGGACGGACTCGTGGGAGGTCAACACGATGGCGCATGTCCGTGCGGCCCGTGCGTTGGTGCCGCAGTGGGTGGAGCAGGGCGGTGGTCGTTACGTGGTGACGGCGTCCGCGGCGGGCATGCTCACCATGCTCGGCGCGCCCGCGTACTCGGCGACGAAGCATGCGACCATCGGGTTCGCCGAATGGTTGTCGGCGACGTACCGCGACAAAGGTGTTGTGGTGCAGGCGATCTGCCCGCAGGGCGTCCGCACCCGCATCTACGAGGAGTCGGGCGATCTGAAAGAAGTCCTGTCCCACGACGCCGTGCTCGAACCGTCCGACATCGCCGACGCCGTCTGGGCCGCTCTGGCGGATGACGAGTTCTACATCCTCCCGCACGAGAAGGTCCGCGACTACTACGTCGCTCGCGCGACGTCGCCCGACCGGTGGCTCACCGGCATGAACCGTATCCAACAGAGTCTGGAGAACCGCTGATCGGGCACAACTCTCACGTATAGCGCCAGCCGAGGTGAAAAATCATCGCTGTTGTCGCTCTACGTGAGAGTTGTGTCCAGCGGTGACACCTCGACTCGCCGCATGTGCTCGCCGCGTCGGATCAGCTCGACGATCAGCGGAAAGACGGCGTGCCACTGATAGACCACTTGTTCGTAGGTCAGGCGCACCGGGTGATAGCCGAACGCGTGCGCTTGCAGGTCACGGAGTCGGTCGTTCTCGTACGCGTCCCTGTTCTGGTGGAACTCGGCGCCGTCGACCTCGATGATCAGCGAGGTGCCGACGAGGAAGTCCACCCGCCCGACCATCGGAATGTTCACCTGGGGGTTGGCGGGTATGCGTGCCGACTTCAGGCGCAGTCGCACCATGGTCTCGATGCCCGACTCTGCTCTGCCGTCGATCTTGCTCAATACTCGGTCGGCGAACCGGCTCCGGCCCGCGAACTCGGCCGTCAGATCGGAGTGCGTCATCAGTCCGAGGTTGATGATTGAGTCGCAGACGACGATGAAGTCTTCGGGCGGCAGACACTGCGCGGCATGCCGGAGGGCCGTGAGCAGGTCGTCGACCGCTTCGAACTCGGGCGGCTGGCGTCCGCTCTGGCGGCACCACCCCGGGTGTGAGCGGGCAGCGCCGTCGTTCCCGCGAATATGCACTCGGTCGCTTCTCGGCACCCAGACGCTGTGGAGTCGGAGTGCCGACGCGCAGGAGAGGACGCCTCCGGATCGGACCGCGTGCTCCACCTGCCTGTCAGCCGACGCGATCGAATACCAACCCCGTCTGAGACGGATCAGCGTCCCGTCCGCGACGGCGTGCCGCAGTTCGATCTGAGGCGCACGTTTCAACAGATATCCCCACCGATAGACCCCCGTGTCCATGACGAAAATCGTCTACTGGAAGTGGAGTCAGTGGATTGGTTTTCCGATTTTCGGCACAACTCTCACGTATACGGCCATTCGCCCCCGGAAAACGGGGTGACCGGCGCTCTACGTGAGACTTGTGCCCGCGCGACGCGCCGCTTCGACGAACGCGCGGACCTTTGCGTGGTCTTTCACGCCTGGCGAGGACTCCACGCCGCTGGAGACGTCGACGCCCCACGGACGCACCTGGCCGACCGCGTCCGCGACATTGGTCGGGGAGAGACCGCCCGCGAGGAGCCAGCGGCCGCACACGCCCAGGTCGGCGAGGACCGACAGGTCCCACCGTTCGCCCGAGCCCGGCCGCGGCGCGTCGAGGAGGAGATTCTCCTCGCCGTACGCGCCGACCTGCAGCGGCGGGTCGTTCGCGAGCGATGTCGCGCGCCACAGTCGGGCGAACACCGCGGAGGCCGCGGTGAAGTCGTCCGCCGTGTACGACCCGTGCAACTGCAACACCGAGAAACCGAGGTCGGCGGCGATGCGGGCCGCGTCGACGGCAGGCATGTCGTTGACGACGAGGACCGTGTCCACACGGCCTGCAGCGCGGTCGACGATCGTGCGCGCGACGTCGGCGGCGACGGCCCGCGAACTCGTCTGGTTCATCACCACGCCGATCGCGTCGGCCCCCGCGTCGACGGCGACGTCGACCGTCGCCGGATCGGTGAGCCCGCAGACCTTCACATACATGCGGTCAACGGTACCGACCCGCTTAAGGCAGATGAAATGGTCAGCTCAGTTCGACGACCGCCGACTTGTCGTTCATCACGATCACCGGCGTCACCGTCGAATAGCCTGCCGCTTCGATCTTCTCGAGGTCGACGCGGAGTATCGGCTGGCCTTTGGTCACGGTGTCGCCCGCGGCGACGAGCGGCTCGAAGCCCTCGCCCTTCATCTTGACGGTGTCGAGTCCCACGTGGACGAGTACTTCGGTGCCGTCCTGCAGGCGCAGGCCGATGGCGTGGCCGGTGGGGAACACGGTGACGACAGTCGCGTCGGCGGGCGCGGTCACCTCTCCCGCGGTGGGTACGACGGCGGCGCCCGGACCCATCATCCCGGACGAGAACGTCTTGTCCGGCACCTCGGAGAGTGCGATCGCGTAGCCGGGGATCGGGCGGTGCAGGACGAGCGTCTTCGTCGTCTTCTCCAACGTCGCGACCGATGCGGACGACTCGTCGGCGTCCGGTACGACGTCGGGCACTTCGTCGGCGTCGGGTGCGTCGACTTCGCCGGCCATGACCTTCTCCATGGCGTCCTTCACGAACTGCACGTTGAGGCCGTAGATCACCTGGACCGACTTGCCGCCGGGTCTGATCGTGCCCGCGGCCCCGGCGCGTTTGAGGGCGGGCTCGTCGACGACGGACGTGTCGGCCACCTCCATGCGCAGACGGGTGGCGCAGTTGTCGAGCTCGGTGATGTTGCTCTTCCCGCCGAGGGCGTCGATGAACTTGACGGCGGTGCCGACGTAGCCGGCCGATCCCGCTCCGTCCTCGTCCGGATCGACGTCCTCCGGATCGTCGTCTTCGCGGCCGGGGGTCTTGAGCCGGAACTTCAGGATCACCCAGCGGAAGACGAAGAAGTAGACGACGAACCAGAACGCGCCCATCACGAAGATGATCCACGGGTTCTCGGCCAACGGGTTCGTCCAGTTGAGCATGAGGTCGACGAAGCCGCCGGAGAAACCGAAGCCCATCCGGACCGGGAGCAGGGAGCTGACCGCCATCGAGATACCCATGAAGAGGGCGTGGATCAGATACAGCGGAGGCGCCAGGAACATGAACGCGAACTCGAGCGGCTCGGTGACGCCGACGAAGAACGACGACACCGCGCCGGACAGCAGGATGCCGTAGGCGATCTTCTTGCGCTTGGTCTTCGCGGTCACGTACATCGCGAGGGCCGCGCCGGGCAGACCGAACATCATGACGGGGAAGAATCCGGTCATGTACTGGCCGGTGACGCCGAACTCGCCGTCGCCCGCGAGGAAGTTGTTGAGGTCGTTGATGCCTGCGACGTCGAACCAGAACACCGAGTTGAGCGCGTGGTGCAGACCGAACGGAATGAGGAGTCGGTTGAAGAAGCCGTAGAGGCCGGTGCCGACGGCTCCGAGATCGACGATGTGCTCACCGAACCAGACGAGGCCGCTGTAAATGAGCGGCCACAGGAACAGCAGGACGAGTCCGACGATGAGCGAGACGCCCGCCGTGACGATGGCGACCGAGCGTCGGCCGGAGAAGAAGGAGAGTGCGTCGGGCAACTGGACCGATTTGAACCGGTTGTAACAGGCGGCGCCGATGATGCCGCACAGGATGCCGATGAACGCGTTCTGGAACGACCCTGGTGCGAACGCGGCGTTGACATCGGGGGAGGAGATCACCCACTGCCCGTGGTCTTGGACGATCTGCTGGCCGTCGGTGAGGGTGGTTCCGTCCTCGAGCGGGGCGGTCGTGTAGTCGCGGGACAGCAGCGTCATCACCGATGACGGCGCGAGCAGACTGGTGATGACCAGCCAGGACACGAGGCCTGCCAGCGCCGACGTGCCGTCGGACTTACGCGCCATGCCGATCGAGACACCGACTGCGAACAGCAGCGCCATGTTGTCGAGGATCGCCAGGCCTGCGGTCTGGAGGAACGACGTGACGACGTTGGTCTGGTCGTCGTTGATGCCGATGATCCAGTTGGCTATGCCGACGAGGATCGCGGCGACCGGAAGGACCGCGACCGGCAGCATGATCGACTTGCCGAGATTCTGCAGGAATTTCATCATCGGTGGTGACCCATCGTCGGACGAGCTGAGGCTTCGTTCGAGTTGGACCATACAACGATGACCGGCGATTTTGAGGGCGATCGTGTGGGCCGGCACCGGGGTTGGTAAGTTACGTGAGCCTACCCATATATAGGGGAGGTTTCTCCTTCCGAAAGGCGCTCAGCGATGAGAAAGTCCCGATTCCTGTCGCTCGCGTGCGCGGCAGCCATTGCCGTCACAGCCACGGCATGCTCCAGTTCAGACGACGGCGGGTCCGGTGCCGCGGGCGGCGAAGGCTTCCCGATCACCATCGAGCATGCGCTCGGAACGACGACGATCGAGGCTCAGCCCGAGCGCGTGGCGACCGTCGGCTGGGCCAACCACGAGGTGCCGCTCGCCCTCGGAGTCGTGCCGGTCGGCATGGCCAAGGCAACGTGGGGCGACGACAACGGCGACGGCATCCTGCCGTGGGTCGACGACAAACTGACCGAACTCGGCGGCGACAAGCCCGAACTGTTCGACGAGACCGACGCGATCGACTACGAGGCCGTCGGCAACTCGGCGCCGGACGTCATCCTCGCTGCGTACTCGGGGCTCACCCAGGAGCAGTACGACAAGCTCGAGAAGATCGCTCCCGTCGTCGCCTACCCGAAGACCCCGTGGGGGACCACCTGGCAGGACATGGTGACGCTCGACTCGAAGGCGATCGGCCGCGAAGACGACGGTCGCAAGCTGGTCGAGGACCTCACCGGGCAGGTGGACGCCGCTGTCGCCAAGCATCCCGGTCTGAAGAACACCAAGACGATGTTCGCGTTCCTCGATCCGACGGATACCAGCAAGATCGGCTTCTACAACACCCACGACCCGCGCGCCGCGTTCCTGCGCGACGCGGGCCTGCCGGTCCCGTCGGCCGTCGAGAAGAACTCCGCCGAATCCACCGAATTCTACACCGAGGTCAGCGCCGAGAAGGCCGACCAGTTCAACGACGTCGGCCTCATCGTCACCTACGGCGACGAGAACACTCTGTCCCGGCTCCAGGCTGATCCGCTCCTCGGCAAGATCCCGGCGGTCAAGGCAGGCCACGTCGCGATTCTGCAGCAAGACACGCCGCTCGCCGCGTCGTCGAACCCGACTCCGCTCTCGATCCCGTGGGGCATCGGCAAGTACATGGACATTCTCGGCGCAGCGATAGCTCCTTGATTCCAGAGACCACTGGAGTCCGACCGGACAGCGGGAACCGACGGGACATTGTGACCCGACGGGCCGCGGCGGCCGGACCGATCGGGTGGCTCCTCGTGGGCGCCGTCGTGCTCGTCGCGCTGTTCTGCGTGTCGCTCGCGTTCGGCGCCCGCGACGTCGCGTTCGGCGACCTCACCGACGCATTGTTCGGCGACGCCGACACGTTCGGGGCCGCAGCGGTCGAGAAGCGGATCCCTCGCACGGTCCTGGCGATGGTCGTGGGAGCCGCATTGGCGATGTCGGGTGCGGGCATGCAGGCGGTGACCCGCAATCCCGTCGCCGACCCCGGCATCCTCGGGGTGTCGGGCGGCGCTTCGTTGGCCGTCGTGTGCGGCATCGTCTTCTTCGGCATGACCGACCCGTATTCGTACATCGCGGTGGCCATCGCGGGCGCCGCGGTCGCAGCGGTGTTCGTCTACGCCGTCGGCTCGATGGGGCGCGGCGGTGCGACGCCCCTCAAGCTCGCGTTGTCCGGTGCGGCGACGGCCGCCGCGTTCACCTGCCTGATCAGCGCGGTGCTGTTGCCGCGAGTCGACGTCATGACGCGCTTCCAACACTGGCAGGTCGGCGGCGTCGGCGGTGCGGACTGGGATCGGATCGCCGTGCTCTCCCCGGTACTCGCGGTCGGCGCTCTGCTGGCGTTCGCGTGCGCTCGCGGCATGAACTCATTGGCTCTCGGCGACGACGTGGCGACCGGACTCGGCGAGAACGTCGGCCGCACCCGCATCCTGACCGGGGTCGCGGCCGTCGTGCTCGCCGGTGCGTCGACCGCGGTCGCGGGCCCGATCGCGTTCGTCGGTCTGCTCGTCCCGCACGCGTGCCGCGCGCTGATCGGCACCGACCACCGGTGGCTGCTGCCGTTCTCCGCCCTGGTCGGGGCGTCGCTCCTCGTGGCCTCTGACGTCGTCGGACGACTCGTGGTCCGACCCGAAGAGGTCGACGTCGGCGTGGTGACTGCGATCATCGGTGCTCCGCTGTTCATCTGGATCGTCCGTCGGCAGAAGGTGCGTGAGCTGTGACCACGGTCGAGGTCGTGAAGGCCGGGCGGCGTGCCCGCTCGCGTCGTCGCGCGCTGCTGCTGGCGGCGCTGATCGCACTCGTCGTCATCGTGTTCTTCGTGTCGCTGATGGTGGGACAGAGGTTCTACCCGCTCGGCGACGTCATCGACGTGATCCTCGGCCGACCGGTGTCGGGCGGGTCGTTCACCGTCGGTGAGCTGCGGCTGCCGCGCGCCTGCATGGCCGTCCTGTCCGGGTTCGCGTTCGGTTTCGCGGGCGTGACCTTTCAGACTCTGCTGCGCAATCCGTTGGCGTCGCCCGACATCATCGGAATCTCCTGGGGAGCGTCGGCCGCCGCCGTGGTGGCGATCGTGATCTTCGGCCTGACCGGTACGTCGGTGTCCGTCGTCGCGCTCCTCGGCGCACTGGTGGCCGCCGCGGCCGTGTACGGGCTGTCGATGAACAGTGGTTTCTCCGCGACGCGTTTGATTCTGATCGGTATCGGCATCGCGGCGATGCTCAGCAGCGTGGTCTCGTACGTTCTCGCCCGAGCCGCGGACTGGGACATCGCGAACGCGCTCCTCTGGATCACCGGGTCGCTCGCCGAACCCGATTGGGGCAAGGTGACGCCCCTCGCGGTGGTCGTGGCGGTCGTCGCGCCGATCATGCTGACGCGCTCGCGGGACATGAACATGCTGAGCCTCGGCGACGATGCGGCGGCCGGCATGGGGGTGCGCGTCGAAGGGACTCGTGTGCTCGTCATCGTCGGCGCGGTGATCCTGTTGGGATTCGCGACCGCGGGCACCGGTCCGATCTCGTTCGTCGCCTTCATGTCCGGCCCCATCGCGATGCGGTTGTTCACGCGCGCAGGCGGTTCGATGCTCCTCCCGGCAGGCTTGGTCGGCGCGCTGCTGGTCTCCTGTGCGGACCTCGTCGCACAGTTCGCGTTGCCGCACCGGTATCCGGTCGGCGTTGTGACGGGTGTGCTCGGCGCGCCCTTCCTCATCTATCTCCTCATTCGCGTCAACCGGTCGGGAGGCACCCTGTGACCGTCCACCATCAGCTGTCGGCCGAGAAGGTTCGGCTCGCGTACGGCGATCGAGTAGTCGTCGACGGACTCGATCTGCAGGTGACTCAAGGGCAGATCACCTCGGTCGTCGGCGCCAACGGATGCGGAAAGTCGACGCTCCTGCGGGCCCTGGCTCGTCTGCTGTCGCCGTCGTCGGGGCAGGTGGTGCTCGACGGCCAGGACATCTCGTCGCGTCGTTCCCGCGATGTGGCGCGGATCCTCGGACTGTTGCCGCAGAGTCCCGTCGCGCCCGACGGCATCATCGTGTCCGACCTGGTCGGCCGTGGGCGCCACCCACACCAGAAGATCCTCGCGCCGTGGAACACGCACGACTACGAGGCCGTCGCCGATGCGTTGGACGCGACCGGGACCGCCGACCTCGCCGACCGCTCGGTCGACGAATTGTCGGGCGGCCAACGGCAACGCGTGTGGATTGCGATGGCGCTTGCCCAGGAGACGGACATCCTCCTGCTCGACGAGCCGACGACGTTCCTGGATCTCGCCCACCAAGTGGAGGTCCTCGATCTGCTGACCGATCTCCGCGAACGGCGCGGCACCACGATCGTGATGGTGTTGCACGACCTCAACCTCGCCGCCCGCTACTCGGACCGCCTGGTCGCGATGCGGGACGGCAGTATCCACGCGACCGGAACACCAGAGGAGGTTATGACCGCCGACCTCGTCGACGAGGTGTTCGGTCTCAAGAGTCAGATTCTCCTGGATCCCGTGTCCGGGAGACCCGCCGTCATGCCGATAGGGAGGCACCATGTCCGTTGACAGTCAGGCCGTCGTCGAGAAGAACCCGTACGTGCTGGGGCGCGCGAGAGTGTCGCTCGTCGAACCGGTCTCGCCGAACTTCGTGCGCATCACGTTCGTCGGCGAGGACGTCGACCGAATCGGCAATCCGGGCCACACGTTCGACCAGCGGATCAAGGTGATCTTCCCGCCTGCGTCCGGGACTCTTCCCGAGCTCGCGGCAGGAGACGACTGGTACCAGCGGTGGACGGCGATCCCGGAGGCCGATCGCGGCGCGATCCGCACGTACTCGATCCGCGACGTGCGAGTCGGCGACGGCGGAGCGACCGAACTCGTCGTCGACTTCGTTCTGCACATGGTGCCGGGCGCCACCGGCCCCGCGTCGTCGTGGGCGGCGCAGGCACGCGAAGGCGACGAAGTGTTGGTCGTCGCGCCGGGACGCGGCCGGTTCGACGGCGGCGGCTTGGAGTACGCGCCCGGTACGGCGGAGTCGGTGCTGTTGGCAGGTGACGAGACGGCAGCGCCTGCGATCGCGCGGATCCTCGAAGATGCGCCTGCCGACCTGCGGGGCACGGCCTTCATCGAGATTCCGACGGGCGACGACGTGCTGCCGTTCGCTGCTCCCGCGGGCGTCAGCGTCCACTGGCTGGCCCGCGACGGCGCGGACCACGGTGCGCGCCTGCGGCCGGCGGTCCTGGACCATCTCGGGTCGTCCGAGCCGGTAGCGGACGTCTCGGGAGTCGACGACGACCCCGACGAACCGATGGTGTGGGAGACGCCGATCTACTCCAACCTGGGCGAAGAGATCGCTCCGGACCCGGCCCCCGCCGACCGCTACTACTGGATCGCAGGCGAGAGCAAGGTCGTCACCGGTCTGCGCCGCCACCTCGTGAAAGAGGTCGGTATCGCCCGGTCCCAAGTCGCTTTCATGGGTTACTGGCGCCACGGCGTCGCGATGAAGGCCTAGCGTTTCTGCCGCCGGGAACACGAACCCCGCACGAGAGGTTGCACTGACTATGGCTGACAACGCTGACATCGAGTATCGGATCGAACACGACACGATGGGCGAGGTGCGGGTGCCCGCGGCCGCGCTATGGCGGGCGCAGACCCAGCGCGCCGTCGAGAACTTCCCGATCAGCTTCCGTCCGCTCGAGCGGACTCAGATCCGTGCGCTGGGACTGCTGAAGGCGGCCACCGCCACGGTCAACAAGGATCTCGGGCTGCTCGACCCGGAGAAGGCCGACGCGATCGTCTCGGCGGCGCGCGAGATCGCCGAAGGCGAGCACGACGACCAGTTCCCGATCGATGTGTTCCAGACCGGTTCGGGCACGAGTTCGAACATGAATGCCAACGAGGTGATCGCGTCGATCGCGGAGAAGGCAGGCGTCCCCGTTCACCCGAATGACGACGTGAACATGTCACAGAGCTCCAACGACACGTTCCCGACGGCGACGCACGTCGCCGCCACGGAGGCCGTCGTCCGCGAGCTCGTCCCGTCGTTGGAGCGTCTGCACGAGACGCTCGCGGCGAAGTCCACCGAGTGGGCATCGGTCGTGAAGTCGGGCCGCACGCATTTGATGGATGCGGTTCCTGTGACCCTCGGGCAGGAATTCGGCGGGTACGCGCGCCAGGTTCAGGCCGGCGTCGAACGTCTGCAGTCGACGCTCCCGCGCGTCGGTGAGCTCCCGATCGGTGGGACCGCGGTCGGTACAGGACTCAACGCGCCGGAGGGTTTCGGCACGCGCGTCGTCGCCGAGCTCGTCGCGCTGACCGGGGTGGACCAACTCAGTCTCGCCACCGACAACTTCGAGGCGCAGGCTGCGCGCGACGGTCTCGTCGAGTTGTCCGGGCAGTTGAAGACGATCGCCGTGTCGCTCACCAAGATCGCCAACGACGTCCGCTGGATGGGGTCGGGGCCGCTGACCGGGCTCGGCGAGATCGCTCTCCCGGATCTGCAGCCGGGTAGTTCGATCATGCCGGGCAAGGTGAATCCCGTTCTGCCCGAGGCGGTCACGCAGGTGGCGGCCCAGGTCATCGGCAACGACGCCGCCGTCACCTGGGGCGGCGGCAACGGCGCGTTCGAGCTGAACGTCTACATCCCGATGATGGCCCGTAACGTCCTCGAATCGGTGAAGCTGCTCGCGAACGTGTCGCGGCTGTTCGCCGACCGGTGCATCGACGGGCTGCAGGCGCACGAGGAGAGGCTGCGGACTCTCGCGGAGTCGTCCCCCTCGATCGTGACGCCGCTGAACTCGGCCATCGGCTACGAAGAGGCAGCAGCCGTCGCCAAGCAGGCGTTGCGCGACGGCACGACGATCCGCCAGACGGTGATCGATAGGGGTCTCATCGGCGACAAGCTGTCCGAAGAGGAACTGGACCGGCGCCTCGACGTCCTCAAGATGGCGAACGTCGACCGGAAGCGGTAGCGCCGTCGCGCGCCGCCGACCCGGTCAGAAGCGGTCTGGCGCGACGTCGTCGGCCTGCACCCCGCCAGCGACGACCTCGGCGGGCAGCTCGACTCCGCGGAAGATCGCGGCTCCGGCCCGGGCCAGGCCGTCGGCCATCTGGATGCCGTAGCCGCCTTGGCCTGCGAACCAGAAGAAGCCGTCGACGCCTGGATCGAAGCCGACGACCGGCGAGCGGTCGGGGGCGAAGGTGCGCAGGCCCGCCCACGAGGAGCGGACGTGCCGAAGGTTCAGGTCGGTGACCTCGTTGATCGACTCGATGGCGCGGGCGATCTCCAGGTCTGCCGGCCGGACATCGTGCGGGTGGCTCGGAGTCTCGTCCGCTGGCGAACACAACAGGCCGTTGGCCTCGGGCCTGATGTAGAAAGCGGCGTCGAGGTCGTCGACCACGGGCAGCGTCGACGTCGTCAATGAGTCGGGTGCGTCGACGCCGAAGATCGTCCGGATCTTGGGGCTCAAACCGGCCGGGGCGGCGCCTGCGAGGTCGGCGACGGCGTCGGCCCACGCTCCGGCGGCGTCGACGACGACCGCTGCGCTCACGGTGTCGCCGTCTGGGAGAGTGACCGTCCACGTCCCGTTCGCCCGCTCGAGGGCGGTCGCTGTGGCACGAGTGCGGATCTCGCCTCCGCGTCGTCGGAGTCCGCGGACATACCCCTGGTGCAGGGCGTGGACGTCGATGTCCATGGCCGTCGGGTCGATCAGCGCGGACTCGATCGCGTCGCGCCGAAGGTACGGCACGAGCGCGGCCGCATCGTCGACCGACAACATCTCGACGGCCGGAGCTTGCCGACGAACCTCGTCACGGAATGCGGTGAGGGCATCGCCGCGCCCTTCTCGGGCGAAGACGAGGTAAGGCCGTGGGGTGAGGATCGGCCTGTCGAACTCTTCGGACGGGTCGGTGAGGAACGCGCGGCTCGCACCGGTGAGCGCCCGCACCGTCGCGTTGCCGAACGTCTCGAGGTAGAGGGCGGCCGACCGCCCCGTCGTGTGGAACGCGAGCGTGCCCTCCTGCTCGACGAGACAGACTCGCCGGTCCGCGGCCAACTCGTAGCCGATGGACACTCCGGCGATCCCGCCGCCGATCACGACGACGTCGAATGCTGTCGCAGTCACGGATCCACCTCCTGGTCCCAGGGTAGGAGAGCTCTGCTCGTTGGTCGAGCCTCGCCGTCTCCGCTCACACAAACGGCGTTGGCGCCCCCCGGGGGGGGGGCGCCCCCCCGGGTCGGGGGCGACCTGGCCCCATCGACATGGGTGGGCCCCC
>NZ_JAKKOQ010000019.1 GCF_021738965.1 Gordonia zhenghanii
TGGGGGGGGGGCGCGCCCCCCCCCCCCCCCCCCCCCACCCCGGGGGCGCGCCCCCGGGGGGGGGGCCCCCCACGCCGTTGACGTGAGCGAAGTGCCTACTTCTCCTTGGATCGCACCCGGATGCCGCTGATCGGCACGTTCACGGTGCCGGACGGATCGGTGAAGAAGTCGTTGCCCTTGTCGTCGACGACGATGAAGGCGGGGAAGTCCTCGACCTCGATCTTCCACACGGCTTCCATGCCGAGCTCCGGGTACTCGATGACTTCCTGGCTCTTGATGCAGTCCAGCGCGAGACGAGCAGCCGGGCCGCCGATCGATCCGAGGTAGAAGCCGCCGTGGGCGTCGCACGCCTTGGTGACCTGCTTGGAGCGGTTGCCCTTGGCGAGCATCACCATCGATCCGCCCGCGGCCTGGAACTGCTCCACGTAGCTGTCCATGCGGCCGGCCGTGGTCGGACCGAACGAACCGGACGCCATGCCCTCCGGGGTCTTCGCGGGACCCGCGTAGTAGACGGGGTGGTTCTTCAGGTACTCGGGCATCGGCTCGCCTGCGTCGAGACGCTCCTGGATCTTGGCGTGCGCGATGTCGCGGGCCACCACCAGCGGACCCGTCAACGACAGGCGCGTCTTGACTGGATGCTTCGAGAGCTCTTCGAGGATCTCCGGCATTGGCCGGTTCAGGTCGATCTCGACGACCTCGCCGCCCTCGATGTCTTCGGCGACTCCAGCGTCGGGCATGTACTGCGCGGGATCGGTCTCGAGCTGCTCGAGGAACACGCCGTCGGCGGTGATCTTGCCGAGTGCCTGACGGTCGGCCGAACAGGAGACGGCGATCGCGACCGGCAGGGATGCGCCGTGTCGCGGCAGGCGGACGGCCCGGACGTCGTGGCAGAAATACTTACCGCCGAACTGTGCGCCGATGCCGAACGACTGGGTCAGCTTGAAGATCTCTTCTTCGAGTTCCGGGTCGCGGAAGCCGTGGCCCGACATGTCGCCCTCGGTGGGCAGGTTGTCGAGGTAGTGGGCCGACGCCAGCTTCGCGGTCTTCAGCGCGAACTCGGCCGACGTGCCGCCGATGACGACGGCGAGGTGGTACGGCGGGCAGGCCGCGGTGCCGAGCGACCGGATCTTCTCGTCGAGGTATTCCAGCAGACGCTTCGGGTTCAAGATCGCCTTGGTCTCCTGGAACAGGAACGACTTGTTGGCGCTACCGCCGCCCTTCGCCATGAACAGGAACTTGTACTCCGGACCCTTCGGCCCCTGCTCGGTCGCGTAGATCTCGACCTGTGCGGGCAGGTTGGTTCCGGTGTTGCGCTCCTCGTAGACGGTGATCGGCGCGTTCTGCGAGTACCGCAGATTGAGCTTGGTGTACGCGTCGTACACGCCGCGGGACACCCACTCGCCGTCGTCCGTCCCGGTCAGGACGCCTTCGCTCTTCTTGCCCATCACGATCGCGGTGCCAGTGTCCTGGCACATCGGGAGCACGCCGCCGGCCGAGATGTTCACGTTCTTGAGAAGGTCCAAGGCGACGAAACGGTCGTTGCCGGACGCCTCCGGGTCGTCGATGATCTTGCGGAGCTGCTGCAGGTGCGCAGGCCGCAGGTAGTGGCTGATGTCGTGCATCGCCTCAGACGTAAGCTTCGAGATCGCCTCCGGATCGACCTTCAGGAACTTCTGGCCGTCGGCTTCGAACGTCGAGACTCCCTCGGTGGTGACCAGGCGATACGGGGTGTCGTCCTGGTCTGCCGGGAGGAGATCGGAGTAGAGGAATTCGGGGGCTGCAGACTCACTCACAGCCCGTATGTTAGTTCGTTCGGATCGACGATCGCAGGTAAGGATGCCCTTCCGTGGGTGACTGTACGGCCGGTGCGTATGTCGAGTCAGCGACGAGGCGAGGCAACTAGCCCGCGGACATCTCGATGTGATCGGCCGGATGGGTGCGTAGGCCGCCGTCGGTGTCGAGGAACATCGACGCCGCGTCGTACGCCTGGGTCATCAACAGGTCGGCCTGCCCGAAGTCCAAGGCGCCGACCGTGACCGGGCACGGCGGCGGGAGGACGACGAGTTCGGCCGCAGCGTCGTACTCGCGGACGTCTCGAATGAGTCTCTTGTGGATCAGCAGGGTCATCGTGTGCAGCAGCGTCGCGGCGACGGTCGACGGCGGCTCGACGTCGCCGCACTGGTAACCGCACGGCAGAACGTAGATGCGGTCGACGTCGGCGTCGATCGCATCGGAGATCGGGGTGTTGTCGGCGATTCCGCCGTCGACGAGTTTGCGACCGTTCCAGTCGACGGGCGGCAGCAGGCCGGGGATCGCCGCGCTGGCCAGGATCGCTTCGGTCGCGGGCCCCGCACTGATGCCGACCTCGTTGCCGCTGAGCAGGTCGGTGGCGACCACACGGAGCGGAATGCGGGAGTCGGCGATGTCGGTGAACCTCAGATGACGGTCCAGCAGGGAACGCAGGCCGTGATCGCCGACGAGGGCGGGCTGGTGGCCGGTCAACGCGCCGATGATGCGGAATGGGTTCGGCGGGAACAGTTTCCAGACCGACAGCGGACGCCAGACGTCGGCGAGTTCTTCGACGGTGCTCGCGTCGACTCCGCGCCCGGCGAGGAACCCCGCGTTGAATGCGCCGACGGATGCGCCGATCAGCAGGTCGGGGGTCACGCCGCGTTCGACGAGTGCGCGCAGCATGCCGACCTGGAACGCGCCGAGGTTCGCTCCACCGGACAGGACGAACGCGGTCGTCATGGCCGCACCCCGCTCATCCGAGTGAACGCCTCGGTGAGGATCGCCTGCGACGTCGCGAAGTTGACGCGCACGTGCCCGCCGCCGCCCGGTCCGAAGGCGTGTCCGGAGCTGAGGGCCACCCGGGTCTGGTCGAGGAACGCCTTGGCGGGTCCGGCGAGGTCGGCGACCGCGCCCGGCGTCGCGTCGCGGTCGTCGAACCCGAGCGGGCGGCAGTCCAACCACGCCAGGTAGGTACCGTCCGGCGGGGTGAATCCCGCGGTCGGCAGATGTTCGGCTACCAGCCGTTCGACGAGTTCGCGGTTGGCCGTCAACCCGCCGAGGAGCGCGTCGAGCCACGGCTCGCCGTCGGTGTAGGCCACCGTGTGCGCGAGTACGCCGAAGTGGCTCGGTCCGTGACTGACTTCCTCGGGGATGCGACGCAGATCGTCGACGGCGGATGGACCGGCCAGCGCGAGCGCCGCCTTGACGCCCGGAAGATTCCACGCCTTGGACGCCGAAGTGACGACGAACGCATCCTGCGCGCCGTCGACCGACAGATATGGAGTGAACGTGGCGCCCGGTAGGACGAGTGGTGCGTGGATCTCGTCGGCGATCACCCGCACCCCGTACTCGCGGGCCACGGACGCGACGGCCGTCAACTCGTCCACTGTGTGGACGACGCCCGTCGGATTGTGCGGGTTGGCCAGGAGGAAGGCTGGTGTCGTGCTCGCTGCTCGGGCATCTGCGAACGCCGACGCCAACGCTTCGATGTCGATGCGCCCGTCCGGACGCAGACGGGCGCCAGCCACGCGGCGGTCGGCGTGCTCGGTGAACGCGAAGAACGGCGGGTACACCGGGGTGTTGACGACGACGGTGTCGCCGGGACTGGTCACGAGCTTGAGTACTTCGACGATCCCGAGCATCACATCGGGCACGACCTGCGCGGTGTCGACGTCCACCCCGTCCCAGCCCCATCGGCGTCGCGCGAACCCGGCGAGGGCCTCGGCGTATTCGCGTGCCCCGGACGGGTATCCGATGTCGCCGAGGTCGAGCGCACTCCGCAATGCGGCGGTGACGGGTTCGGCCGGCATCACGTCCATCTCGGCCACCCACAGCGGCAGGACGTCCGACGGGTAGGCCCGCCACTTCATGCTGGTGCGGTGCCGCAGTTGTTCGACGGTCAGCTGTTCGAGCGGATTCGCGACGGCCACCGCGTCACTCCGATCGTGCGGGGAGGCCGACGTCCACCCGGTGGTGCTCGAGGTCGTGCACGGCGTAGGCCGCGAGCGTGTCGACGGTGAACGCGGCGCCGTTGCCGCGGAGACCTTCCCGCGTCCACTGACCGTCGGGGACCGCCCGGTACGCGGCGGCGAAGGCAGCGGCGTTCGCGTCGATCTGGTCGGCGACGACGCCCGGATCCTGGTCGCCGTACCGCTCGTCGACGGCGGCCTCGTCCTGGTCCCAGTTCGCGAACTCCGCGGGCTGCACGGCGAGCATCAACTCGAGACGCTCGCGCATCACGGTGTGCACGTCGCGCACGTGGCAGGCGTACTCCAGGGCCGACCACGTGTGATCGTTCGGTCGAGTCGCGACGTCGCTCCGCGCCAACACGTCGCGCCAACTGCTCGTCGACGCGGCGATGCGGTCGGCGACCTCCGACCGCTCGACGGCCGCCGGATCGAATCCGCAGAACTCGCAGCGACGGGTGGTGACCCAGGTCCAGTCCTTGGTGTCCGGTGTGATCCCCATGGTCACTAGCGTAGTCGGGGAGCGGAGCCAGATGTCAGACCGCGACTTCCGAGAACGCGCCGCGGTATCGGGCCGCCGGGTGGGTGGCGGGCAGACGGTCACTACCGGTGAGCTTTCGTCGCGTCGTACCCGGCGCGTACTCCGACTGGGCGAGGCCACGCTCACGAAGCACCGGCAACACGTGTTCGATGAACTCGATGTAGGAACCGGGAATGGTCGCGTTGATGACGTTGATTCCGCCTACCCCGGCTTCTTGCCACTCGGCGAGCCGATCCGCGATCTGTTCGGGTGTGCCGACGATACGTCCGCTCCGGCTGCGTAGTTCGGCCAGGTCGCGGACTGTCGGCTCCCGGCCGGGGACAGCCTCACGCAACCACAGCAGGGTGCTCTGCGTGCCCTCGGTCGCGATGTCACCGATCGGAGTGTCCAGATCGTAGAAACCGAGATCGGTGCCGAGTCCGCCCGCTGAGTGGGCGATGATGGTGCTCGGGTCGACGATCTCGTCGAGTTCCCGCGCTTTACGGGAGGCCTCGGCTTCGGTGTCGCCTATGACGAACGACAAGCCCTGGAAGAACGTGATGGCGTCACGATCCCGGCCGGTCTCGGCGGTGAGTCGGCGTGTGTCGTCGATGAAGGTGCGTGCCGCGTCGGGCGTCGGAGACTGAATGAACTGCGCTTCGGCGTTGCGTGCGGCGAATCGACGTCCAGTCGGCGAGGAGCCGGCTTGGAACAGAACCGGTGTGCGTTGCGGTGACGGCGCCACCAGATGCGGGCCTTCGACGCGATAGCGCTGGCCGTCGTGATGGATCTTGTGGACCTTGTCGAAGTCGGCGTGAATCCCCGACTTCCGGTCCTGCACCAGCGCATCCTCGTCCCACGACCCCTCCCACAGTTTGTAGACGACGTCGATGTACTCGTCTGCCCACGCGTAGCGGTCGTCGTGAGCTGTGATGCCGTCGTAGCCGAAGTTGCGCCAGGCGTTCGACGACAGGCTCGTCACGATGTTCCATGCGATCCGGCCCTTCGACGCAGGGTCGAGAGTCGAGATCTTGCGGGCGAAGTCGAATGGGTGTTCCTGAAGGATCGCGCTGGTGATCGCGATCCCGAGATCGTTCGTGTGCGACGCCAGCGCTGATGCGATGACCAGCGGATCGTTGCTCGGAATCTGCAGACCGGTGTCGACGAACTTTCGCCAGTCGCCTTGATAGTCGTCGTAGAGCCCGACGACGTCGGCGAAGAAGATGAAGTCGAAACGCGCCTCTTCCAAGCGTTTCGCCAGGTCGACCCAGTGCTCGAGCGAGTTGAAGTCGGTCTGCTGTGCGGAGGGGTCGCGCCATGCTCCGTGGAGGATGTGCGAGGTCGTGTTCATCACGAAGGCGGAGAAGCGAAGTGGCTGAGGCATGTCGGCGACGTTACGGCTGACGACGTCACATGCCACTGCTTCCGGTCACGATGACGCCAACCACGTACTTTCGGGTTCAAATGCGGCATTTGCGCCCAGGCCGACGACAACCAGTGACTCGCCGTCGGTCCGGTCTCTACGGTTGGCCGATCCCCAGCCTCCCGAGGAGTGAATCTGTGTCTGGTCATGTCCATAGACCGTTGCCGCGCATCGCAGTAACGGTCGCGCTCGGTCTCGCCGTGTGCCTGTTGTTCGCCGCGTGCAGCGGCCCTGAGCCGGGTGACGGCCGGTCGACCGGAGTTGCGCCGGCGAGCGGTGAGTACGTGTCCGGCGGTGTCATCGAGTACGGGCACGAGCAGGAGCCGCCGTGCATTCACGGTGGTTGGGTGCAGAATGCGTACTTGGCGCGCCAGTACCTGGACAACCTCGTATCACTCGCGGACGACGGCCAGGTGGTCCCGTGGTTGGCGACGCGTTGGGACGTCTCGCCGGATCGGCTCTCGTACACATTCCATCTCAAGCGCGGCGTCGAGTTCACCGACGGGACGCAGTTGGACGCGGCCGCAGTCAAGGAGAACTTCGACCGCTACCTGGATCCCGGCGAGCCGAACGGCACCGTGGTCGCCTATCTCGGCGAGTACTTCGACTCCGGCGAGGTGGTCGACGATCACACGTACCGGATGCATCTGAAATCGCCGTACGAACCTCTGCTGACAGTCCTCACACAGGGTTACTTCGGTATCCAGTCGCCCACTGCACTCGATCGTGGAACCGCAGTCAACTGCGCGCAGCCGGTCGGATCGGGCCCGTTCATCATCGAGCGATGGGACCGAAACCGGAGCATCACATTCGTGCGGAACCCGCATTACAATTCGGCTCCCGCGAATGCCAGGCATCAAGGCCCCGCGTACGTCGACAAGGTGATCTGGAAGTTCCTCAAAGATCCGGTACTGCGGTACGGCTCGCTCACGAGCGGATCGTCTGACGTGATCTACAACGTTCCCGCGATCAACTGGGCCGACGCGACTACGAAGTTCCAGACCTCTCAGTACGTGACCGCGGGACGGCCGAACGCATTGACGCTCAACGTCTCTCATGCGCCGTTCGACGATGTGCGGGTGCGTCGTGCGCTGGCTTCGGCCGCCGACCGGCGTAAGGCGGTCGAGACCGCATATCTAGGAGTGGTGCCGTACAACGCCAACGGTGCCCTGAGCCAGAGCACCCCCGACTACGACGCCGAGGCGGGCGACTACCCGTACGACCCGGCGCGGGCCGGGCAACTCCTGGACGAGGCCGGGTGGACGGGCCGCGACTCCGACGGGATCCGTACCAAGGACGGTCGCAGGCTGACCGCTCGTGTCGTGTATCCGGCCGGCTCGATCATCGGGGCCGAAGGCGCAGCGGTCTTGCAGACCGTGGTCGCCCAAGCCAGAGAAGTCGGATTCGATCTCGTGCTCGACCCGGCCACTCAGAGCGCGTACTTCGGCGGCCAGTACAGCGCAGCCGAGACCTATGAGGCGTACGCGGGCTACTGGACCAGCCCCACGCCCGGTCTGCTCCACGTCAACTGGCGGCAACGGCTTCCGGACAGTCCGAATCCGAACAACACCGCGTTCTACAACAACGCCGACCTGCAACGGATCATCGAGGCAGCCAACGGGTCGGCTGATCCGACCCGGCGAGCTGCCCTGTACGGCGAAGCACAGCGAATCATCGGCGACGAGGCGCTCTCCATCGGCCTCTACACGCAGACCACCTCGATCGCCGCGTCCCCGAAGCTCCACGACGCGTGGATCGAGAAATCCCAAGGCGAACCGGTGTTCGCGGACGCGAGGTTTGTTCGATGACCGTTACCGACGCACCCCTCGGACACCGTCGCGTGGCCGACGCGATACGACGATCGGCTCCGAGTCCTCGCCGCAGTCTCCTGCGGTGGCTCGCCAAGCTGGTCGCGGCGCTGGTGGTTCTGTTCGTCGCCGCGTCGATCACCTTCCTTCTACAGACATTCGCGCCGGGCGACCGCGCCACTCTTCTCCTCAATCTCGCTGAGGGGACAGCTAAGGAGCGGACCGCCGACGAACTCGCACCGGTGAACGCCGCGTACGGGTTCGGTGACTCCGTGTGGCAGCAGTACCTGCACTACATCGGTGGTCTGCTCCGGGGCGATCTCGGCACGTCGTATCAACTGCAACAACCGGTCACCGAAGTCATCGCCGAACAGGTGACGCCCACGCTGGTCCTCACCTTCTCGTCGCTCATCGTCGCCTGGCTGCTCGTGTTGTTCCTGACGACACTCACGGCAGGGCGTCGCGGCCCGTGGGGCGCCCTCGGGTCATTGATCGAGACGATCAGCGCCGGACTGCCCCAGTACTGGGTCGGCTCGATCCTGATGGTCGTCTTCGCGATCGGTCTCGGCTGGTTCCCCGTCGAGAGCGGTACCGGCGTGCACGGACTCATCCTGCCGGTGCTGACGTTGGCGATCCCGCTCGCGGGCTTCCTCGGGCAGACCACCCGTGACGAGTTCGCGCGGGCGCTCGACGAGCCGTTCGTGCTCACTGCCCGAAGCCGTGGACTCAGCGACATCGCGGTACGGGCCCGGCACGTCCTGCGACACTCAGTTCTGCCCGCCGTCACCGTGTCCGGTTGGGCAATGGGCGCCTTATTGTCCGGCGCGGTGATCGCCGAGACGGTGTTCGCGCGTGCCGGTATCGGACAGACACTCGTGGCGGCCGCGTCGTCTCGGGACATCCCGCTGGTCAGCGGCATCGTCATCTTCGTCGCCGTCGTCTACACGATCGCCAATCTCGCGGTGGACGCCCTGTACACGCTCATCGACCCTCGAATCGAGGTCCCATGACCACCACTGACCCCTCCACGCTGCTGGGATCGCTTCGGACGAGGAATCCGATCCCCGAGCCGCGACGTCGGAGGTTACGGGTGTCGCCGGGGCTCGCGGCAGCCCTTGCCGTTCTCGTCGTCCTGCGGGTCGCTGTCGTCGCACCGACCGTGCTCGCACCATACGATCCGCTCGCAATCGACCTGGATGATGTGTTGGCTCCGCCGAGCCTGGCCCACCCGTTCGGGACCGATCTGAATGGCCGGGACCTCTTCAGCCGGGTCATCGCCGGGACCCGCCAGTCACTTGGAATCGGCTTCGGGGTGGTCGGTGTGGCGACGGTGATCGCGGTGGTGCTCGGCGTCGTCGCGGGTCTGTCTGGTCGTGTCGCGCAGATACTCGCCAACCGAGGGATCGAGATTCTGTTCGCATTCCCGACCATCTTGCTCGGGCTGCTTCTGGTGTCGGTGTTCGGTCCCGGTCCACTCACTTTGATCGTGGCGGTCGGCATCGGAATCGCGCCCGGCTACGCGCGCATCGTGCGCGGCCAAGTCCTCGCAGTCCGCAACGCACCGTACATCGAAGCGGCGACCGCGCTCGGGCACTCGCCAACTCGGATTCTGCTTCAGCACATCGCACCCAACTCTTTGCGGCCGATGATCGTGACCGTGACGCTCGGAGTCGGGCAGGCGATCATCTGGGCGTCGGGCCTCGCGTATCTGGGCCTCGGCGTTCCACCGCCCGCCGCGGAATGGGGCGCGCTCCTGGACTCCGGCCGAACCTACATCACCGCCGCGTGGTGGCTGGAGATCCTCCCCGGCCTGGTCATCGTGATCGTGGCCCTCGCTTTCACCACTGTGGGTCGCCATCTCGGCGCCCGACTGGAAGGAGACCGCTCATGAGCATCGACGAAGCGACCAGTGTCGCCGAGGTGGGCCACTACGGCGAGGTCATCCCGGTGCGGGGCAGACGCCGTCTCGCGGAAGTCGATGACCTCCACGTGTGGTTCAACGGCACCGAGGTAGTCAAGGGCGTCTCGTTCGGAGTCGATGCGGGGCAATGCCTTGCGATCGTCGGAGAGTCAGGCTCAGGCAAATCCGTGACCGCGCGGACGCTGGTCGGATTGACCGGGGACGGTGCCCAGATCACGGCACGCACACTGGAATTCGACGGCCGATCGCTTCTCGGCCTGCGCGATCGGGAGTGGCGGTCGATCCGAGGGCGCGATATCGGTTTCGTCCTACAGGACGCACTGGTCTCTCTCGACCCGCTGCGACAGGTGGGCCGAGAGATCAGTGAGTCCTTGTCCACGCATCAGCGAGGACCCTCCGGTCGGGCCGTGCGACATGAACGCGCCGACGAGGTCGTGGAACTGCTGGAGTTGGTCGGCGTGCCCGAACCGTATGTCCGGGCGCGCCAGCGGCCGCACGAGTTGTCCGGCGGGCTCCGCCAGCGCGCGCTGATCGCGTCGGGACTCGCGAACGACCCGAGGCTCCTGATCGCCGACGAACCGACGACCGCGCTCGACGCGACCGTTCAAGCCCAGATCCTCGACGTACTGAACGAAGCGAAGCAGCGAGGGAACGGGCTGATTCTCATCTCGCACGATCTCGCAGTCGTCGGCCGACTCGCCGACACCGTAGCTGTGATGCGTGCGGGCGAGATCGTCGAATACGGCGATGCGAAGCAGATTCTCACTGCGCCCACCCACGAGTACACGAGAGGTCTGCTCGCAGCAGTCCCGTCGCGCGCGTCCAAGGGGACGCTGTTGACGAACGGCGCCCGCCTCGGTGCCCCGCACCCCGCCGGCGACGCTCCGCCTGCAGTTCGCGTACGTGACGTTCAGAAAGCGTTCGCCGGGAAGAACTCCACGAGCAAGGCTGCGGTTCAGGGGGTGAGCTTCGACCTTCAGGCGGGGCGGACTCTGGGCATCGTCGGAGAATCGGGATCGGGCAAGACGACGACTGCACGCATGGTGCTCGGATTGACTGCACCCGATTCGGGGACGGTGGAACTCGACGGGCGAGCGTGGAGTGCACTGACCGATTCCGAACGTCGATCGCGGCGGAACGGCATCTCGGTCATCTACCAGGATCCACTGAGCTCGTTCGATCCGAGGTGGACCGTCGAACATGTCATCGCGGACGCACTGCGTGGCACCGGTGCGCGAGGCTCGGTCCTCGACGAGCGGGTCGGGGAACTACTCGACCACGTCGGGCTGTCAGATGGCTTCCGGACCCGACATCCGCTGAAGCTGTCCGGAGGACAGCGGCAACGGGTCGCGATCGCGCGCGCACTGGCACCGAATCCTTCGGTGATCGTGTGCGACGAACCGGTGTCGGCGCTCGACGTCTCCATCCAGGCGCGCATCCTGGATCTGTTGGCGACGCTCCAAGCTGAGAGCGGAGTCGCATTGCTCTTCATCTCCCACGACCTCGGCGTGATCCACCACATGAGCGATGACATCCTCGTCATGCGCGGCGGCGAGGTCGTCGAGTACGGGGAGGCCGACGACGTCTTCGAGCGGCCGCGACACCAGTACACGAGAGAGTTGCTGGCCGCCGTGCCCCGGATCGACGTGGAGCACGACTGACGCCTACGGCAGACACCGGCCGGGAAGTCTCTGTGGGGACTTCCCGGCCGGTCTGCGCAGTTCGTAGGGTCAGAAGTAGCCGTTGGCAGGCAATGGCTGGCCGGTCAGGAGGTCAGCGCCGACCGCTTGCGCTTTGAGGCGCCTGGGGTTGTGCAGAGTGATCGTTCGGATGTTGCGCCAATGACGGTCGAGATCCTTATTGCGACTTGACGCCGACGCGCCGCCCGCCTCGAACAACACCGTCGCGGCGCGAGTCCCGAGGTCGTCGAGGATCACCTTGGTCTTCGACGCTGCCAACGCTGCGTCGTTGGCGAGTCTCGCGTCGGGAATCCCGTCGTCGGCCGAATCGGCTGCCGCGTCGAGGGTCTCGGCCGCGGCCAGCACGGTGGCTTCGGCAACGAACGCCAGCGACGCGAGCTCACCGATCACTTGCTGCACTGACGGATCGTCCACCGGAGTCGGGGAGTTCGCGTGCGAGAAGTTTCGGCTACGCGCCACGACGAGGTCCCGCGCGTCAGACACGACGCTGCGCATGACGCCTGCGACCACGGCGTGCAGATAGAGCTGGACGAATGCGCCCTGCGTAGAGGGCAGCCGGTCGTCCCGGTCGACGCGTCGGACGACTTCGTCCGGATGGACGACGACGTCGGTGAATCGTGTCGTGCCCGAGCCTGTCCGGCGTTGTCCGAAGCCGTCCCAGTCGTCGAGGATCTCGACGCCCCCACGGCTGGTGGGGATGACGACTGTGGTCGGTGTCCCATCGTCGTCGACCGCCCACACGCTGACGAAGTCGGAGAACAGAGTGCCCGTGGTGTAGAACTTCTCGCCGTTGAGACGATAGCCGTCGCCTGTGCGGGCGAGAGTCGTCGAGAAGTCTTGGCTGCCGGCGGGACGAGTGCCTCGTTCGCTGGTGGCATTGCCGAACACTTTGCCGTCGGCGACCTGCTCGAGGAACCTGTCGGTCGTCGGGGTGCGCGCCGCCAGGAAGTCCTCGGTGAGCCAGAAGTGCGTCCGGTAGATGTGAGCGACAGTCGGATCGGCCTCGGCGAGATCGATGATCGAGGCGAACAGCGCTCGCAGGCTGGCGCCGGCGCCACCTCGTTCGACCGGGAGACGCAGGCGACCGTAGCCTGCGTCGGCGACGGAGCGAACTTGATGGAAGGGGTTGACGTCGCCTAGTTCGCGTTCAACGGCCCCTTCTGCGATGTCGGCGAGCAGTCCGTCGAAGGCGGGTGGGGCAGGGGCGACGGTGGTCACGGAATTCTCCTATCGGATCGAATACGTTCTCGGCCCGAACATACGATCCGACGGGTCTCGGGAGAAGGCATTGGTGCGGGCTGACTTAAACCGGACCGTCGCATCCGGTTGTGCCGTATGCCGATTGAACGACGGACGGTCACCTTTCGCGCGTCGGTGTCGATAGTCCAGTTGTCGGGCATGAACCAGCAGAGCCGAGGAGTCCACATGAGGCGCACCACCATCGTTCTCGGCATCGCAATGGTCGGCGCCGGGGCCGGCGTCATCGCCGGGTGTTCGCCGGCGGGCGCCGACGCTGCTGCGAGTCAGGACGCGTCGTACCGCGTCGCGACGCCGTGCGAGTTCGCCGACGCCGACTCTCTGCTGTATCTGGTGGCGGGCGGTGACGTCACCGATCAGATCGCCCAGCCGTTCGTCTTCGACCGCGTCGACTGCTCCGGAACCACCGCGACCGCGTACACGATGCCCGACGGCGTCACCGGACAGGTCGCGGCGCGATTCGAATACTCGGTCGGGTGTTGGCGACCGATCACCGTCGGCCCGGCGACGCCACCCACGACCAGGCCTACAACCACGAAAAGCGTCGGGACCACAGAGGAGAAGAAATGACGAATCACCGTAGAACGACCACCGCAGTGATGGCACTCGTCGCGGCAGGCGCGATGGCAGCGGCCGGATGCTCCACCGACGGCGCAAACCAGGCGTCGCCGAACAGTTCGACGCCGCAGTCGCACGTCTCGACGCCAGAGACCGTGGAGTCGACGCCGGACAGCACGGTGCAGGAGGGCTCACCGGAAGTGACCGTCGCGACGGCGCAGCCGGAGACGACGTCGGGCACCGCACCGGAGCAGACTCCCGGCGTGACGCAGGCGACGACCGACGAGACGGACGAGACGGCAGAAGAGACGGCCGAGCCCGACGTGTGTTCGTCCGCGTCGGCGGACACGCTTGCGTCGGTCGCCGCGGCGTCGAGCGTTGGCTACCGACTGGTGAAACCGATCGTGTTCAGTCGAGTCGACTGCGTGGGTACGACCGCCGTCGCGCACACCGCGGTCGACGGCGTGCACCAGCCGACCGGCGTCCTGTTCGTCCGCAGCGGAGGCTGGATCGCGGTTGGCGTCGGAAGCGCAATGGACTGTGTCGCTCTCGGTGCTCCCGCACGGGACGCGGCGCAGTTGGAGGGCTGCCTCTGAGTCTCGGGCCCTGGGTTCTCCGTTCCGGTGAATCCGTACTCTCGGACTCGTGGACATCCCCGCCGCGTTGGACGAGCAGCGACGCCTCGGCGACGACTGGGCCGACTGGCTCGATCGGCTTCCTCGGCTGTGCGACGACCTCCTGGACGAGTGGAGGTTGACGCCGACGGGCGACCCGATGGGCGGGCGTGCGTCCATCGTCATTCCGGTCGGCGGCGTCGACGGAGTAGCGGTTCTCAAGATCGGGTTCGACGGTTTACCGGAGACGAGCCAGGAGCACCTCGCTCTTCAACATTGGGCGGGCGACGGGGCGGCCACGATGTTCCGAGCCGATCCCCGTCGCCGGGCGCTGTTGCTCGAACGGCTCAACGAGCAGGACCTGACCCAGGAGTGGGATCTGCAGGCGTGCGAGATCGTCGCAGGCCTGTACGCACGCCTGCACCGGCAGGCTCCGCCGCGGCTGAGGACGCTCACCGGGTTCCTCCGGCCGTGGCTCGACGCCCTCGAGCGCGATGCGGCAGACGTCCCGATGCCGCCGCGTCTGGTCGCGCACGCGCTGGCGCGCGGTCGTGCGTTCGTCGACGATCCGGCGTCCGACGGCGTGATGATTCACGGCGACCTGCATTACGGGAACGTCCTCGCCGCCGATCGCGAACCGTGGCTGGCGATCGCCCCGAAGGCGATGTCTGGCGACCCGCATTACGAGATTGCGCCGCTCCTATGGACCCGATGGGAGGAGATGTCGGGCTACTTGCGCGAATCGGTCCAGCGACGCTTCTACACCACGGTCGAGGCGGCGGGCTTCGACGACGAACGTGCCCGCGACTGGGTCATCGTCCGCACGGTCCTCAACGCGCACCGGACCGTCGTCGACGCCGAACGCATGCGGCGTCCGCTCACCGACGCCGACCGGACCTGGACCACGACGTGCATCAGCGTCGCCAAGGCTGTGCAGCGGTAGGGGCTTCTCCCGCAGGTCGAACTTCATTTCCGCTGGTCGAGCGGAGTCGAGGCCCTCTCTCGCTGGTCGAGCCTCATTTCCGCTGGTCGAGCGGAGTCGAGGCCCACACGCTGGTCGAGCGGAGTCGAGGCCCCAACAAGCCGCGAGGCGAGCCCAGCGATCTTTACCTTCCGGTTGGTACAGTGCCGACATGGCTGCCGACGCCAAAGAACGCATATTGCGCGGCGCGCGTGAACTGGCGGACGCGATGCGCTCTACCATCCGCGACTGGCGCAGGAGTGGCGCCGCAACCTCAGTCCGTGGAACGACGTCGAAGGTCTGTCTGCCGAGGTGGCGTCGTTGCTGACCGCCGCGCGGTTCTGCGTCGACGCCGCCGAGGCGATCGAATGAACGGCCGATTCCTCCTCGTCGCCGCGATCATCGCCGAAGTGGTCGGCACTCTCGCGCTCCGCGCCAGCGTCGACCACTCCGCGTGGATCGCTGTCGTGGTCGTCGGGTACATCGCGGCGTTCACTCTCCTCGGCCTGACCCTGCGCGCCGGCATGTCGATCAGCGTCGTCTACGGGATCTGGGGTGCCTGCGGCACTGTGCTCGTCGCATTCCTCGGCATGGTCGTCTTCCACGAGAGCCTCAGCGGCACAGCACTCGTCGGGATCAGCGTCATCGTTGCGGGCGTCGTCCTCATCGAGACCGGAACCGGTCACTCGAAGCCTGCAAAGCCGGAGGACGTGGCCGTATGACGTGGATATGGCTTCTCGCGTCGATCATCAGCGAAGTGGTCGCCACCCTGAGCCTGCGCGCGGCAGACGGTCTGCGACGACCGCTCTGGCTGCTCCCGATCGTCGTCGGCTACGTCCTGGCGTTCACCTTCCTCGCGATGTCCCTGTCGGCAGGCATGCCGGTCGGCGTCGCGTACGGACTGTGGACAGCGATCGGCATCGTGCTCGTCGCGCTGTCGGCGCGAGTCATCTGGCACGACCGCATCACGCCGCGCATGGTCGCGGGCATGGCGCTGATCATCGTCGGCGTGCTGCTCGTGGAGGCGGGGTAGGGGGTCTCGACTCCGCTCGACCAGCGGAAATGGTCTCGACCGGGGTGGGTCTCGACTCCGCTCGACCGGCGGAAGTGGGGCTCGACCAGCGGGAATGGCGCGCGATCAGCTAAACGCGGCGACGGAAGTCGATGGGGAGGCCGTCGGCGGGAGTGGGGCCGGTGCCGTATTCGAGATCGAGGCGGTAGTCGTCGGGGACGGACCACTCGAAGGCGAGCAGCAGCTGGTGCATGATCGCCTTCACCTCCATCCCGCCGAAGTACAGACCGATGCACTTGTGGGCTCCACCGCCGAACGGACTCCAGGCGAACCGGTGCACTTTGTCTTCGCGGCGTTCCGGCGAGAACCGCTCCGGGTCGAACTTCGTCGGCTCCGGCCACCACTCCTCACGCAGCATCGTCGCCCACGGGTGGATCGCGATCAGCGTGTCCGCCGGAACGTAGTGCCCGAGGATCTCGGTGTCCTCGATCGTCTTGCGGAACAGCATGCCGACCGGTGCGTTCAGGCGCAGCGTCTCCTTGAATGCCAGGTCCATGCTCGGCAGAGCGTCCTGGTCGTCGTAGCCGATGGTCGGCTTGCCCAGGGCGAGCGACTCCTCGCGCAGACGGTCCTGCCACTCCGGGTTGCGGCCCAGATAGTGGGTGAGCATCGACAACGCGATGGTGGTCGTGTCATGGGCGGCCATCATCACGAAGATCATGTGGTTGACGATGTCTTCGTCGCTGAACGTATTGCCCTCGTCGTCCTCGCTGTTACACAGGACGGAGAACAGGTCGTCGCGGTCGCTTCCACGTCGCGCCGCGATCTCAGAACGGAAGTACTCCTGGAGGCGTTCGCGTCCACGCAGCCCGCGCGCCCACGTGAAGTTGGCGACGTCCTGCCGGATGATGGCCTGGCCGCCGTGGACGGCTGCCTCGAACGCCTCCTCCAGCTCATGATTCTCCTCGGCGGACAGGGAGGAGCCGAGAAACACTTCGGAGGCCAGCGCGAGCAGGAGTTGCTTGGTGGTCGAGTACATCGGGAAGTCGTCACCGACCTGCCACTGGGCGACCGACTTCTCGATGAAGGGGTTCATCAGGTCGAGGTAACCCACGAGGCGGTTCTTGGCGAACGCCTGCTGCATGATGCGCCGGTGATACATGTGCTCGGGCTGATCCATCAGCATGATGCCGCGGTGGAAGAACGGGCCGATCATCACTTCCCAACCGCGTTCGCTGGAGAAGGCCTTCGTCTTGTTCATCCACGCGGCTTCGACGGCGTCGGGGCCGACGAGCGTCACCAGTTCGATGTTGAGCATGCGCGACCACGAGACCGGTCCGTACTTCTCGAACTGGTCCATCGTCTTGGACAACGGGTCAGTGAGGAAGTCGAACGTCGCGCCGATGAAGGGCGCGCCACCGTTGCCCATGACCGGTTTGAGTCCGGACCCGGCGGGTGGCTCCGCGAGCGGGGCCGCCGGACTGGGGTAGGCGGATGCGGCTTTGGCCAGCGCCTTCTGCACGGTCTTCGTCGCGGTCCTGGTCAATTCAGTCTTACTGGGCGCCGTCATCATTGCCTCCGAGCCTGTCCGTCGAGCCGTCTCCATGGACCATAACTGTAGTTATGCTGAGTGTCCAGAGAATACGAGAACTCCGTACCTTCACTCAGGACCGGCCGCGGGCCGTCAGCACGGACTGCGTGACGGCGTCGGGAAAGGTGTTCCGCGCGGGCATCAGCTCGTCGACGACGCGCAGCCGCCGCGCATATCGAGCGAGTGCTCGATGATCCGACGCCGACGGGGCGATCCCTAGCTGGGCGCACGCCACCGGATGCTGGATCGCGCGCACTGCGGCCGTCGGCAGCTTCTTGAAATACCAGTCGTCCGGATGCAGCAACTGCTCGCGGTACCAGTCGTACCCGGGGCTCGGATTCAGCTGCGTCGCCAACGCGTCGTCGAAGTATTCGTAGAACTCGCCCGCTGTCGCAGGCATCAGACGATCGGAGATCCCGTACCGCCGATACCACTCGCAGGTCTCCCGATACAGCTGCTCGCGGCCGTCGGCGTCGAGTCCGCCGAAGAAGACGTCGACACAGGTGAACAGCGCGTCGACGTACGTGGCGTGCTCGAAGAAGAAGATCGCCGGATTCAGGGCGTGGTAACTCGCGCCGTCTGGTGTCCGGCTGCGGAACTGGTCGTGGCTGTAGCGGATCAATCGGACCTCGTCGAAATCCGATTCGTATGCCGAGCGGATGATGCACGGAGCCGTCCGTCGCTTGTGCACGAACACTCGCTGCCGCACCAGGGAGAGCTCGTGGGTGGCTGAGGCGATCGCCGGATGCAGCATCTGCAACGACACCGCTCGGCACATCGACATCACGAAGCGCCGATCTCCCAGGTAGCGCCACAGCAGCGAGTCCGCATCGAGTGTGGTCGGGGCCCTCACATCAACGGCCGACCGAAGCGGTTCCGCCGGCGGGTGTCCCACAGGAGGATCTTGAACGACAACTGCGACAGCCACAGCGGCTTTCGGCGCTCCTTGCGGGCCTGCCTCGCGACATAGTCGTCGAACCAGCGTTGGTCCTCGTCGGACCAGTCGACGCGCAACGCGTCGCGGAACTCCGGCGGCAGGTACCCGATCGTGCGGCGGTACTTGACGGGGCCGAACCGGCGTTGGACGAACTCGCTCGCGTACCCGAAGTTCGCGATATCTAGCACGAAGTCGCGGACCTCGTCGCTGATGTCGATGTTCGCGACCTGCTCGCCCCAGTAGACGTCGAAGGCGTCGCGGTCGGCGGGCCACATCTCGGCAGGCATCTGCAGGGTGGTGCCGCACACCATGCCCTGCTGATAGAACCTCTCGCGTAGCTCGCCGGTGAGCGGGCCGTGAACTCGCTCGTAGATGTCCTCCCAGCCGAAGTACAGGCACGCGGCGACCCACAGCTGAAGGTCGCTGCGCATTGCGTTGTACGGCACCGGGCTGTCGGCGGTGGAGCGCACTTGGGCGTGCTGGCGGTTGACCGCCTTGCGGTAGCGGCGGCGGTCGTCGGCGTTGCCGAACACGGCGACCGCCAGATACGACGCCGTCGTCCGCGCGCGTTTGATCGGGTGAGTGTCGAGGCGGCCGTTCTCGACGGTGCTGCGTGTGACGCCGTAGCCGACGGCGGGGTTGGCCAGCTGCATGATGACGTTCGCCGTCGACATGGTCGCGCCCATCGACAGCAGCGATGTGGCGAAGGTGCTCGCGTCGAGGGAGTCGAGCTGTTCGCGAGTCGGCCTTTCACGTCGTGCGTCGGCCTGTTGGTCGTGTGAAGCCACGACACCTCCCTAATCTGAATACGTTTGTGTTCAGATTAGCGTACGGCGTTCGGTCGGAGTAGCGCTCCTACCCTTCGGGGATCTCGCCCTTCCGGTATGCGGGCAGGCGGGAGGCGGGAAGAATCGCCGTCGCACTGAGGCCGGCGAGGATCAGCAAACCGTACTTCAACGTCGAGAGTCGTGAGTCCTCGTTGACCTCGATCGCGGCGTCGATCTGCGCAGGCGTCGCAGTGGTCTGTGTTGCGAGGGTCTCCCGCAGACTGTCGTTGCTGACGAAGTTCACATTGTCCAGGTTCACCTGGGACACGAGGTCGTCCGGCAGCTCGGGGTGCTCGGCGACCGACGAGGCGACGGCGAACCCGAGCAGTGACACCAGGAGTGCGCCGATCGTCGCGGTGCCGACCGCCGACGCCAGGTTCTGCGTGGTGCCGCGGATCGATCCGACGTCGCCTGCCCGTTCCTTCGGTGCCGAGGTGACGAGCACGTTGAACACGAGTGTGACCAGGGCGCCCTGGCCGATGCCGAACACGATCAGCCCGATGATGGTCGACATGGTCTGCCAGTTGTTCGTCACCACGAACGCCAGCCACACGAGTGCGACGGTCGTGAGGATGAACGAGGCCATGCCGATCATGCGCGGACTGTAGGTCTTGTAGACCCGGACGACGAGCATCGCCGTCACGAACACCGTCAGGTTGAACGGGATCATCGCGAGCGAGGTGTCGAACGGGCTGCGGCCCTGCACGATCTGGATGTACAGCGGCACAGTGAAATTGAGAGCCGCTTCCATCGCGACGACGATGAACATCGCGTACACCGCTGCACGTTCGCGCGAACTGCCGAGGACCGACAGATCCACCAGCGGGACCCGGCCGCTGCGCTGCCGGCGTCGCGTCCACAGGAAGAACGCCTGCCCGAGGATCAGACCGACGATGATGAGGATCGGGGCAGGGGAGACCCCCACGAGGTCGAACGGAGCGGCGTCGTCGGCGAAGAACACGCCCCACGCGTTCAAGTTATTGAAACCGACGGTCAACAGGACGATCGCGACACCGATCAGGACGGAGGCCACCACGTCGATGTCGATGCTGCGGTCACCGGTGTCGGGACGAAGTGTGAAGCTCAACGCGAACACGATCACGGCGAGGACCAGGACGATCATGAACACCGGACGCCAGCCGACCAGGGAGCCGAGCGCGCCGCCGAGGAAGAACGCTGACATGCCCGAGATGGCGCGCGCCGAGCCGAGCGACCCGACCGCGTTGGCCTGCTGGTCGCCCTTGTAGTTCTCGGCGATCAACGCGACGAGGGCGGGAACGATGAAGGCTGCAGACGCCCCGGCAACCGCCTGTCCGGCGATGGCCCACGTCACCGACTGCGAGACGATCATCAGCACCGACGAGCACGCGAACGTGAAGACGACGATCCGGAAGATCTTCACCCAGCCGATGCGTTGACCGAGTTTGCCGCCCAGCATGACGAGCGCGGCCACGGCGATGCCGTACGCGACGATCGTCGTGCTGACCGTCGTCGGCGCGACGTCGAAGTCGTCGACCATGCCGCCGATCGAGACCGGCAGTGCCGAGACGTTGAACGACATCAACACTTGGGCGAAGAAGAAGCAGACGAGGGGGAGCCACGACGCGCGCTCTCCGGTCTCGGGCGGGCGCGCTTGGTCGGTGGTCATCAGTCGTCTCCGTTCGATCGAGCACTGTCGACGTTCGAGGCGAAGACGTTGAGTCCGAGGGCTCGAGAGAGGTGGGCCGTCGCCTGCTGTCTGCGGATCGACTGGATCGAGAACTCGACGTCGGCGTCGCCCGCGCTGTACAGACCGCCGGACGCGTCGGCGACGGTGATCCCGAACATCGACGGGTCCGCGTTGGCCAGTTGCGGAATGTAGTCGGCGACCTGGCCGCCCTCATGCTCGGAGTAGCTCTCGTGCGCGTACGCCACGATGGTCCTGATCCGGTCGCCTGAGGGCATGTCTCCGGTCGAGACCCGTTGGGGCACAGGCTCGATTGTTGCGGCGTCGAGCGGTGGTAGATCAGGCCCTGTCATCACTCAAGGGAATCACACGCCGAGTCGCTTCCGGTCGGTCACCGAGACTTCTATCCGACGAGTCAGTGCATTGGCGCCGGAGCGGACGCGTCGACGACCTCTTCGACACCGTCGGTGCGCGGTGGGCGGCGCACCAGAAGCGAGAGGACGACGGCGAGGACTGCGAAGCCTGCACCCCAGTAGAACGCCTGGTGGATGCCGTGCGCTTGAGCCTGAACGGGGTCGACGCCGTCGTTGATCTCGGCTGTCATGCCCCGCGTCATCACGGTGATGAACAGTGCGGTGCCCGCTGCTCCGGCGAGCTGCTGCAGCGTGTTCTGGATGGCGCTGGCGTGCGAGTACATCATGGGCGGCACCGAACCGAGCGCCGACGTCATGAGCGGAGTCATCATCGAACCGAGCCCCAGGCTCAGCAGCACGTGGATGCCGACGACCTTCCACTCCTGATCAGTGAACATCCAGAACTCGGAGGTCGCCGGTTCGGCGTTCAGAGTGGTCAGCAGGAAGAGGGCGATGGTCACGAGGATCGCACCGGGTGTGACGAGGGGCCGAGGACCGACCTTGTCGTAGAGCGCGCCGACGAACGGTGCGATCAGACCCATCACGAGGCCGCCGGGCAACAGGACCAGGCCGGTCTGCATGGTGCTCGCGTGCCACACGTTCTGCATGAACAGGGGCAGCAGCATGATCGCGCCGAACAGGGCAGCCATCGCGACCAGCAGGATGATGATGCCGACGGTGAAGGTGCGCGTCTTGAACGGGCGGAGGTCCAGCAACGCGGACTCGGTGGCCTGGAGGCTGATCTGACGCCACACGAACAGGGCGAGTCCGACGACGCCGACGACGATGGGCAGCCACGGTGGCACCGCGGTGTCGCCGGTCGCGGCCTCGCCGATGCTGTTGAGTCCGTAGATGAGGCCAGCGAACGCGACGACCGACAGGAGGACGGACGCGATGTCGAACGGCGCCTTTCGCGGCGTCGTGATGTTGCGGACCAGCACGATTCCCAGCAGAAGGGCGACAACCGCGATCGGGAGCATGAAGTAGAACATCCACCGCCAGTCGAGGTGGTCGAGGATGGCTCCGGAGATCGTCGGGCCGGTGGCGGGTGCCACGGCGATGACGATGGAGATGAACCCCATGATGGTGCCGCGCCGATTCTCGGGGATGAACGTGAGGACCGTCGTGATCATCAACGGGATCATCACCGCGGTGCCGGACGCCTGGATGACGCGGCCGATCACGAGGATCCCGAAGCCGGGGGAGACCGCTGCGAGCAGCGTGCCTGCGGTGAACAACGACATCGCGGCGATGAACACGGCTCGTGTCGAGAAGCGTTGCAGCAGAAAGCCAGTGGTCGGAATGACGACGGCCATCGTCAGCATGAACGCGGTGGTCAACCACTGTGCGGTGCTCGCCGTGATTTCCAGGTCCACCATCAGCACGGGGATGGCGACGCTCATGATCGTCTCGTTGAGGATCATCACGAACGTCGCGACCAACAGCAGCACGATGACGAGGTTCACCGATGCTGGCGGCGGTGCGGTGGGCGCCGCAGCAGTGGTGTCTGCAGGGGATTCTTCCGGGTTGGCCGCGTCGGGTGTGCGGTCGTCGAGACTCACGACGAGTCCTCTCGAATAGTTGTCTGCGTGCGGTGGCACGCGAGAAAGCAGAAATCGTTCATGGAAAGAATCCATTGTCCGGACTGCCAGTGTCAATTGGATTTCTCAGGGAGTGGCACGTGATCGGTCAGATGCCTGTGCCGAGCATTGCGCACGCCATGTGCTCCACTTCGGATTCGAACTCCTCCGGTTCGGGCGCGGTGCCGTTCTCCCTGTCTCGTTCCCACGCCGCATACGCATTGAACACGAATCGCACCACGAGCCCGACCCGACGCCGGGCCCCGACCTCGGGGAGGTCGAGCGTCAGCGCGATCCGATACAGCAGCGTGGACACCACGTCGAGTGAATCGTCGAGCGGATAATAGGAGTGGTCGCCGTCCGGTGCCGGCCCGCCCAGCACGTCAAGTGGTACCGACGCCAGCCACTGCTCGTTGAAGCGAGCCCAATGACTGGGGCTGTGAGTCGTGACCTGGTTGGTCAGCGGGCGGATGTAGGCGTGCACCAGCTGGGTGATGTCTGGCTGGTCGATCGCGGCGATCAAGGCGGCGCGTTCGGCGTTGATCGGCGGGGAGCGGCGCGCCCAGATCGCGTCGAGGAGGCCGTGCCACGAGCCGAAGTGATAGGCGATGGCTGAACTGTTTCGGTGCCCGGCGCCCCTGACGACCTCGCGCGCGGACACCCCGTAGACACCACGCGCGGCGATCAGCTTCTCGGCGGAATCCAGCAGAGCCGTCCGCCCCGTTGACAGAGACACGAGTCACACAGTACTGATTGATTACCGACGATTAATACATATTTATTATTTCGGCATCTCGCGCGGCAATGGAGGCTCATGCGCATCGCATTCACCCGGATCGCTGTAGTCGTTCTCACCGCGTCCGTCGCCGTCGCCGCTGCGGCCTGCTCCGACTCGGCCGACGAGGCGCCGCTCGAGTCGTTGAAGCCGACCGTCCCCACGATGGTGGTGCAGGGCAGCGCCGACGAACTCGTGTTCCGACAGATCACCGACACGCAGACCGCGGCGCTGTGCGGCAACGGCGCAAACATCGACTACCGGGTGTACGACGGTGCCGATCACCGAGGTGTGCTCGAGCAGTCATTCGACGACGTCCACGCGTACGTCGAAGGTGTTCGGGCAGGCAAGGAGCAGGCGGACACGTGTGCGTGAATCGGCGTCCAACGCCTCGGCGTCCAATGAACCCTCACGCGAGGGCGGCGGCCCATCCACCAGCACCATTTCAGCAGCGAGGAGTGTCATGAGGCTTGAGGGAAAGACTGCGATCATCACCGGCGGTGCAGGCGGCATCGGCCGCGCGTTGACCCGGGTGTTCGTGCGTGAAGGTGCCAATGTCCTATTCGTCGACATCAACGACGAGAACGGGCGCGCGCTCGAATCCGAGCTCGGAGCGTCGGCCAGATTCCTCCATGTGGACATCTCGGTGGACGGGGCGGCCGAGGAGATCCGCGACGCCGCGATCGACGCGTTCGGTTCGGTGAACATCCTGGTCAACAACGCCCACGCGTCACGTCGAGCCACGCTCGCCGACCACACCGACGACATGTTCGCGTTGTCGTTCGACACTGGTTTCTATCCGACGATTCATCTGATGCAGGCGTGCTACGAGCAACTCAAGGAGTGTAAGGGGGCGGTCGTCAACTTCGCGTCGGGGTCCGGGCTCGACGGCATGCCGACGCAGGCGTCGTACGCGGCGGCGAAGGAGGCGATCCGCGGCGTCAGTCGGGTGGCGGCCAACGAGTGGGCGCCCGACGGCGTTCGGGTGAACGTCGTGTGCCCGTTCGCGGCGACCGAAGGCGTGCGTGCGTGGCAGGAGGAGTTTCCGGAGCAGGCAGCGGCATCGGTCGCGAAGATTCCGCTTAAGCGGATCGGGGATCCGGAGAACGACGTCGCGCCGATCGTCGTGTTCCTGGCATCCGACGACGCCAAATACATGACCGGCCAGACAGTGATGGCAGACGGCGGCATCATTCAACTGCGATAAGGAGAATTCGATTTCAATGGCAGAGAATTTCGAGGGACAGGTCGTCCTGATCACCGGTGGTGCGCGCGGTCAGGGGCGTGCGCATGCGATGGCGTTCGCCGCACGCGGAGCGGACATCGTGTTGTGCGATCGCTGCGCGGACTCGCCAGCGGTCCGGTATCCGCTGGCGACCGAAGCCGACCTCGCCGAGACCGTCCGGATGGTCGAGTCCACCGGGCGCACATGCCTCTCGACTGTCCTCGACACGGCAGACCGGGCTGCGCTAGATGCACTCGTCGCCCGCGCCGAATCGGAGTTGGGTCGTATCGACATCGCCGTCGCGAATGCGGGCGTTTCGGTCGCAGCGCCCGTCCAGTCGATGACCGATGAGATGTGGTCGGAGGTCATCGGCTCCAACCTCACCGGCGTCTTCAACACCGTCGCGGCCGTCGCTCCGGGGATGATCGAACGCGGCTACGGCCGCATCGTCACCATCTCGTCGATGTTGGGGCGCGCGGGTAACACGAGCATGGTCGGCTACTCGGCGTCCAAATGGGGAGTCATCGGACTCACCAAGAGCGCAGCGCTCGACCTCGCAGGTCACGGCATCACCGTCAATGCCATTGCGCCGGGCAACATCTCGACGCCGATGGTGCACAACGACGGGCTTTACGCGATGATGCGTCCCGACCTCGAGCACCCGACCCGCGACGACGTCGCCCCGGTCTTCGCGTCGTTGCACGCGCAGCCCGTTCCGTGGCTCGAACCGGAGGAGATCACCCGAGTGGTCCTCTTCCTCGCGGATCAGGGCAGTGCGCACATGAGCGGCATCGTCGTACCTGTCGATGCAGGCAACGCCGCGCGAGTGACCGGCTGATGGGGTCGAGGCTCGACGGACGGGTAGCGGTCGTCACCGGTGCAGGCATGGGCATCGGCGCAGGAATTGCGACTGCGTTCGCGCGGGAGGAAGCCTCGGTGATCGTCGCCGAGATCGACGAGGCCGCGGGGCAGGCGACCGCGGCCTCATTACGCGACGACTGGGGCGTCGAAGCAGAGTTCGTGCGGACCGACGTCACCGACAAGGCTCAAGTGCTCGCCATGGTCGATTGTGCGGTGGCCCGGTTCGGTCGACTCGACGTACTGGTCAACAACGCGTGGCGCTCGTCGGGCTATGCGCGCGTGGAGAAGATGACCGACGAGCAGTTGCGCGGCGGATTCGACATGGCGGTGATGGCGGCCTTCTGGGCCATGCAGGCCGCGCTGCCCGAACTCGAGAAGCACGGGTGCGGCCGGGTCATCAACCTGTGCTCGCTCAACGGAGTCAACGCGCACATGTACTCGGTGCAGTACAACGCGGCCAAGGAGGCGTTGCGCACGCTCACCCGCACGGCCGCGCGCGAGTGGGCGCCGAAGCAGGTGTGCTGCAACGTGATCGCTCCCGGAGCGCAGAGCGAGGCCTACCGCCGCGTCGCCGAGGGCAATCCTGCGATGGCCGCCACGATGGCGTCGGCCAACCCGATGGGACGCATCGGCGATCCACTCGAGGACATCGGTCCGGTCGCGGTCTTCCTCGCCTCCGACGACAGTCGGTACCTGACCGGCAACACCCTGTTCGTCGACGGTGGAGCGCACATCAACGGCGTGCAGTGGGCCCCGGACGTCGACTAGCAGAGGCTGCGAACACACCGCCGTCCGTGATTTCGCCGCCGTACGACGGCGACTCTACTGAAGGCTCGCGCGTGCACACTCCCATCCGTCGGGGATGGTCCCGTCGACGAGGAAGTCGCGGAGGAACGCTTGGGAGTCGTCGTCCATGTCGGAGTCCAGGTGCGGGTAAATTACCGGCTCCTCCTTGCTGTTGTGGTTGGCCAACAGTTCCAGCATCGCGGTGCATCCGGCTATCACTTCGTCACGCCGCGACTGGTCGATGTCGTCGGCCGCCAACTGAGCGTCGAGGTCGGCCATCCGGCGCCACATCTCGCCGTGCTCGCCCTGCATCACCATGATCGGCATCATCAGCGGGCCGTTGCTCAGTTGAGGGAAGACGAGCTCCTCCTCCAGATAGATATGCCGGCGGAGCGCTTCCATAACCTGCCTCAGCGGTGCCGACCAGGCCTGGACCGAGTCGCGGAGCGACGAGGCGGTGAACTTCTCGATGCCGCCGTCGATGGCGTGATGCTCGGCGGTGAGGACTTCGGCGAGAGTGGAGTCTGCCATGGTGCTGCCTTTCTAGCTGGTCGATCGGGGGAGAAGGACTGCAATTGCGGCGCGGCGTTTCAGATTCGACTGAGCCGCAGGCTCCACTCCTCGGGGCCCTGCCCCAGGTACTCCACCTGGATGCGGCCGGTCAGTTCGGCGACCGCCCGCCGTTGCTGCTCCAATGCGTCGGCGGACTCGAGGAATCGGTGTAGCCGATTGCCCTCTCATTTAATACGCTTATAGCCGTGAATAATAGTCCTCGCCCACTCGGTCCTGATCCGGCGCCGAGTGTTGCGCCGGATCTGACCGCTGCCCAGCGCGCGACGCTGGACGCCCTCCGTGGCGACGGACCCGCCCGCGTCGTCGACGTCGCGGCGCGGTTGGGGCTGCACACCAACACCATTCGCGAACATCTCGACGCTCTCGTCGGTCTCGGAGTAGCCACTCGAATGCGGGCCGAATCCGCGGGCCGTGGACGACCGGCGTGGCGTTATGCCGCGGTGGCGGCCGACGGTGTCGCCGTGCGCGCCTACACCGGGATGGCGGTGGCTCTCGCCGGACATCTGCGTCGCACGGCAGCCGATCCTGCCGCACAGGCGCGACAACTGGGGCGTGACTGGGGCAGAGATCTGGCGAGCGGACGTCCGCGAACCGATGGCGACAGCAGGACGCAGATCCTCGCTCACCTCACCGACTTCGGCTTCGCGCCGGTCGACGAGTCCACGACGATCGCTCTGACCCGCTGCCCGCTGCTCGACGCCGCGCGCCGCTACCCGGACATCACGTGCCAGATCCACCGGGGTCTCGTCCAGGGCTCTCTCGACGCGCTCGGCGACACCCGCACGCGTCCGGTCTTGATCCCGTTCGCCGCGCGCGGCTCGTGCACGTTGCGGCTCGATCAGCCTCAGGACGGCGAGCGCGGCGATCGATGACCGAGCGACTGCGACGGTGTGGCGCCTCCTCCGATTTCGGTTACGGCGCTGATCGTCGACAAGGCATAGTTGGTGGCGGGGTTCGTCCGGCGAGCAAGGGGTTCGCGGTGTGGAACGGCTCTGAGAGAGTGAGTTTGTGGTGGCTAACGGAAAAGTCGTGTACTTCGATTCGAACCGTGGGTTCGGTTTCCTCGCGCCGGAAGGCGGCGGTGACGACGTGTTCCTGCACATCAACGACATCAGCATCGACGAGAATCTGCTGCTTCCGGGGGCGGTCGTCGAGTTCGACGTCGAGAGCACCGAGCGTGGCTCTAAGGCGTCGAATGTGAGCGTCACGCAGGAGGCTCCCGCGGGCGGTGACCCAGCTGCCGAGCGCGGATTCCGTCGCGACAACCGTGACCGCGGCGATCGTCGTGAGCGTCCCGACCGCCGCGATGACCGCGGCCCGAGTCGACCGGCACGCAACGCGGGCGGCCCGCTGTCCGCCGAGATCACCGAATTGCTGCTCGACGCGTCGCCCGACCTGACCGCACGCCAGGTGACGGCGATCCGCTCGCGGATACTAGACCTCGCGACTGCGCGCGGATGGTCGAACGACTGACTGAGCAGGCCAGGCCCGCGATTCCGGACGGCACCCTTGACTGCTCGGCGCTCACTGGATGATGCTGCCAGGACATCAGCATCCCGATCGCGCGAGGGCAGACGATGACGCGCAAGCTTGTGATCACCGAGAACATCACTCTGGACGGCGTGATCGAGAACGACGGCTCGTGGTTCGACCCGACCAACGACTCGGATCAGGGTCGCCAGTTGGCCGAGACCACGCGCGCGCACGCGGCCGAGTCGGACGGATTTTTGGTCGGACGCACCACTTTCGAGGAGATGCGGGAGTTCTGGCCGAGGCAGGTCAGCGACACTACTGGCGTCACTGATCACCTGAACCGCGTCGAGAAGTATGTCGTGTCCCGAAGCATCGACGACCCCCGATGGGACGGAACGACGGTCCTCCGCGGAGGCGACCAACTCGAGGCGGAGATCTCCGAGCTGAAGAAGCGCGAAGGCGCTGACATCGTCCTGACCGGAAGCATCTCGTTGGCCCAGCAGCTCCTAGGCCTCGGGATGGTGGACGAGCTGCGACTTTTCGTCTATCCAGTCGTGACCGGTTCCGGACGCCGACTGTTCACTCCGGACCATGACATCCGGGACTTCGCGCTCGCCGAGAGCAGGTCGATCGAGAACGTCGTGCTCGCGCGCTACACCCGGTAGGACTTCCGGCGGTGGGTTCGTAGCGCAGGTCTCGTGCGCGTAGCGGTGGTGATCCTCGCGTGAGTGGTACCTATGCGGACCTAGGGCGGTCTATCGTGCGTCCTAGGTCGTCATACGTACCAGTCAGGCGGCCAGCTCGACGTTCTGGAGTGCCCCCAGTCGGGTTCGAACCGACACTGGGCGGATTTTAAGTCCGCTGCCTCTGCCAATTGGGCTATGGGGGCGCGATTAACAGCATGCCAGGCCGGTCGGATGCGTAGTGTCAACGGCTACCTGTTCTGACCGTTTAGGGAGAATCGCTGTGTCTGAAATCGAGAAGGTCGTCGTCCTCGGCACGGGAGTGCTCGGCTCGCAGATCGCGTTCCAAACCGCGTACAGCGGATTTCAGGTGACTGCCTACGACATCAATGACGACGCGATCGCGGCCGGAGCCTGTCAAGTTTTCTGTGTAAGTCGGTCAGGTGTTCGGTTTAGAGGTGATGGTCGATACGTTCGGGGTAGGTCAGTGAGAGTTGCTCGAGTGCTCGTTTCCAGTTCGTGGTGACCGCGCCTTCCACGAGCCGCCCCGCGGCTTTGCGTTTGTGCGAGGGCAGTCCTTGTTCCTTGATGCGCTCGCGAGCTCGTTTGTCCTCGATGTTGCCGATGGCCAGCCATAACAGCTTCATCGCGGCCGCGTCGTTCGGGAAATGGCCCCGGTTCTTCGTGACCTTGCGCAGTTGATAGTTCAGCGACTCAATACTGTTCGTGGTGTAGATGACCCGCCGCAACTCCGGTGGAAACGCCAGAAACGGAATGAACTGTCAAGACCCGGGTTTGTTAGAGACCGATCATTTGTTCTGTAGTGCAGGTTCAGTCTCGGTAGTAGTGTGCTGCTGCCAGTAGTGGTCCTCGATCTCGGTCGGTGGCCGGTGATCGAGCTCGCCGT
>NZ_JAKKOQ010000020.1 GCF_021738965.1 Gordonia zhenghanii
ACTCCATTCGAGAGTGCTGTGAGAGGTTCACTCGAAGGATCACACGGTGACCGCTCTCGTGCTGGCAGCCACACGCTGCCGGCGACAGTCCTGGTCACCGAGTTACACCACTCTATGGGGCACTACTAGGCGACAAAGGAATTCATGCGAGGTCGGAACGGCGCAGGCAGTCCGATCGGACGGCCGAATCCCGCAACAAACTGATCCAGGCTGCAATTAGCCTTCTAAGTACCAACGGATACAGCGGCACGACGCTAGCGGAGATCGGCCGCGTTTCCGGGTTGAGCCGTAGTCTCGCGACGTTTCATTTCGGGTCGAAAGAGCAGATAATGGTCGCGGTTGTCGAATCAACCAGGAAGGCGCTGTCCGATCATCTAGCTGCCAGCGGGAAGATACGGGGGATGTCCGCGCTTGACCTAATGATCGACTCGTATCTGCTCGGCGACAGCGAGACAGCTCGCTCCATTAGGGCAATGTACGTCATCATCGTCGAGTCCTTCACTTCGAGCCCAGGCCTGCAGGGAGCAGTCGTTCAGAACAATGCAATGTTCAGGCGGTTAGTATCGAATTGGATCCGCGAAGCTGTCGACGACGGAGAGATCACGTTTAACGGCGACCCAGACAGCGTTGCCACCGTTATCGAAGGCCTACTCCGTGGAGTGCTGATCCAGCACCTTGTCGACCCGGAAGCCATTGACCTCCAATGCATTTCCACACTCTCCAAACGGATCGTGAGGGACCATTTGCACTCTGCCAAATAGCCGAGCGGGAATAGTATCGACTCTCGTCGATGTAGTAATGGTTGTTGGGTTGAGAGCGCGGGATATGGCGAATTCTTCGGTCCCAGCTCTGGAACTACGTGACGGCGATGTCGACGGGGTCGATTGGCTGCTGTGTTCGTCCTCGACGTCGGTGGGGCCGTGACGCTACTTCGACGGAGCCTGCGAGTATGAGCTAATCGTCAGCTCATGACCGGTTTTGTTATAATCGGGTAGCGGAACAATTGGCCAGTCTTTGTGATCCATCCATATCTGGAATACACGTGGCTGTCCTGTGCCGGCACCACTCCTCTTCGATTGATTATCAAAACGGGCGACCGACTTCCCATCGACACGGAAGTTAACGCTGTCCTTTCCGAGTGCAATCGAATAATCGTGGGTGCCGGCAAACAGCTTCTGGTCAAGTTGGCGTACGTCGATCTTCATCGACCCGGCACGCTTGTTCATCACGACAAGTCGGCGCGGGTTTGGGGTGTCGACCAAGAGCGGCATGACGAGGTTAACCACAGGGTCGGTGGCACGCTTCGCTGGCCCGTCCGCCCCCCACCATGCGAACCATGACATGTCAAGATTGAGAACGTCGAGTGTCCGGTTTGTGATGCCCCATCCAGCGGTCCCGTTCAGATTTAGGAGATCCGGCGCGCCGTTGACAGTAGTAGACATCGTCATGCCAGTTTCGAACGCCGGATAGCTGAGGAACTCCGCGTTGTCTCCGAACAACGGCAGAGATTGGTCCTGCGGTCGGCTTGCAGACGTCGGCGGTACCTTGAGGGTCGCACCGTCCGAGCCATAGTTTAACTGAGACGTGCCGGTCCGGTACGAGCACCAAAGGTCGGGCCTGGGCTTCCTGAAGTCGTCCGAAAACGACCGCGCCGACTGCTGGGTCCCGTTGCCGATATCAAGCGGCGGGCCCGATGGCTTACACGTATTGACCCCGCCGTCGTTGGGAACCATCGCTGGATCCGCGTTGGCGACACTTCCCGGCAGGAACACCGCTAGGAGCAGTGCCACAGCCGCCCCGCGTATTCCTCGAGAGCGCGTCTTACCAGAGTTACGAATCTGCAGCACAAGTGGCATAATGAGTCCCTTTCACGAAGTGTTCAAATCTGTCGTTAATACGTGGACGATGGCGCTGATCTAAACCAGTCCGGAGCGGCAGGAACCTCGCTGGACTCGGCAATAGCTGTGCTACCCGGCCCATGAGTCGCTGCCTCTTCGCTCAGAGCCATCTAACGATCAGGCTCTCACAATATTGCTGGTTGAACAACAAGTGTGCCCACAGGGCGCGTTGGAAGCAGGGCGCTCGGAACCGCTCGGCCTGGCCATCGGGCACCCCGTGGAACACCGAGGCACCGGCATCGACCCACCCCCTCAACCTCCCTTCACGCACAGTCGGTCGCCGTCTCCATCACTCGTCCGCCCACGCCCCGCGGTCACTGGTGGCAATCGCAGCGATGGACATCGAGACGACGTCGTAGTCAGCCTTGCGGGCTGCAGCCACGTCACGCGAGGCGATGGCCTCGACGATGGCGGCGTGCGAGTCGTATCCGCACGAGGGGACAGCAGTATCCGAATGCGCGAGGTACAGACCATCTCGCAGGCGGCCGACGAAATACTTGTAGGTCTCGTACAACAGGGCATTGCCTGAGATAAGGGCGATCTGCATGTGGAACTCGGAGTCGTCCACGGCGAACTGTAGGGGATCGGAACTGTCGGACTCAGACCTGTCGCGCTGATCGAGCAATGTCCGGAAGTCCTGCAGGTCCTCGCCTGTGTGTCGTGCGGCGGCCAGACCCGCTGCCTAAACGTCGTAGGCCATCTGGACCTCGAAGATCTCTGCGACGCCAGCGTGATCGAGGCCCTCGAGCATCGCCGCGGGGCTCTGCGTGGTGCGGACGTAGATACCTGACCCGTGAACCGGTTCAAGCATGCCCAAGTGGGCTAAGCCCCGAATCGCTTCGCGCACAACGGTGCGCGAGACATTCATCTGATGGGAGAGAGTGACTTCCCCGGGCAGCTTGCTACCCACCGACCACTCACCGCTGGTGAGCTGCTCGATCATCTGTGCGGCGGTGTGGAATGAAGAAGCGACGGGTAGTGCCGCTCAGTACAGTAGGGCCTGTGGCAAGAACCGGACAGTACCGCGGCGAGCTGCTGGAGGTTCGGCGTGCCGACCGACGCAGGCGCCTGATGGAAGCTGGGCTGGCGGTCTTCGCCGACGGCGGCTACGCGGTCTCGAGCATTCCCACAGTGTGTCGGAGAGCGGGTTTGTCCTCGAGGCAGTTCTATGACGAGTTCGCCAACCGTGAAGCACTGTTGACCAGCATCTATGAGGACCTTCAACGAGGTGGATTGGCTGCGGTCATCGGCGCGGTCGGTGAGCTAGAAACGCTAGAGGTCAGCGAGTGGATGCGCGTCGGCGTTCGGGCCTACTTTGACTACTTCCGGGAAGACCCGCGGCGAGTACGTCTGTGCTTCGTCGAAGTCGTGGGCGTGAGTCCGGAATTCGAAGAGCTTCGTCGGCAGACCCGTGAGCAGTGGAGTCTGACGCTGGAGGCGATCACCCGATCCGCGTCGGATCGAGGCCTCATTACTCACCGTGACCGGACGTTCGACTGGACGATCTTTCTTGGTGCGGTCAATACAGCGGCCGTCGAGTACGCGACGCGTCCCGACATTACCCTGGACGCGGTGACCGCATCCCTCTTCCGATTGATGTCGACCGGAATCATGGAGTGATCCAAAGCTGCGGGGTTCGGGTCACTCCGGAGTGCGACTTCCTGGCGAATCACGTCCGGTAGCTGCTCGGCCCGCAGTCATAGTCGTTGCATTGACGGACTAAGTGTGCGTAGAGTCACACGCCTAGGGTGAAACAAGCATGTTTCACATGTGGGGTGGGGAGTCTATGAACAGGGTTAGAAGCACTGCACTGGCATTGTTTGCTGCCGTTCTTGTGGTTGGGCTTGTGCCGGTTGTCGCGAAGGCGGATGTCGACTCGTTCTTCCGGTACGCAGGGTCCAAGCCGCTGTCGGCATACACGCCGGGCGAGGTGTTGAAGACCCGGACGCGTCAGTACCACCTTCTCGGGGTACCGACACCATTGCAAGCAGTGCAGGTGCTGTATCGCACGACGGATGCGCAGGGTCGGCCGTCGGCGAACGTAACCTCGGTGTTGAAGCATCCGGGTAAGCGGATTCGCGGAGTGGTGTCGTACCAATCGGCGTACGACTCGTTGAATCCGCAGGACAGTCCGTCGCGGGCGGTCGCCGGGGACTTCCGGATGTTTGGGCTGACTCCGCAGGGCCGCAACATCCACGTCGGCAATGTCATGGCCAACATGGAGGATGCGATCATGCCCGCCGTGCTCGCACTCGGCTATGCAGTGAATATTCCTGATACCGAAGGACAAGAAGCGCACTTTGCCGCGGGACCCGAGTACGGCACGAACACGCTAGATTCGCTGCGCGCTATCAGTTCTGTTCGATCAACCGGAGTTGGCCACAAATCGAAGATCGGTTTGGTCGGATATTCCGGTGGCGCGATTGCGTCGAACTGGGCCGCGATTCTGGCGCCGAAATACGCTCCGGAGATCAATCGACGCATCGCTGGTGTGTCGCAGGGCGGTCTCCTGGTCAATCCGTATCGCAACCTCCGTTACGTATCGGGCAGCTACGGATGGGGCGGCGTGATCGGGATGGCGATCAACGGCGTTGGCCGCGCATACGGCATCGATTTCGACAAGTACACAACGCCGTACGGAAAACAGGTGTTGCGTCAGTTGTCTGACGCCTCGATCCTCAACTTCTGGTATCCGGGGCTGACGTGGCGGAAGCTGGTGAAGCCGCAATACTTCAATCCGGCGTCTGTCCCACCGTTCGTCGAAGCGGTCAACAAACTGAATATGGGAACCGCGCCGGTACCCACGGCCCCAATGTTCATCGCGCAGTCTGACAACGGCGTCTTGGAGGGTACGTTGCCGGGGCCTCCTGGAATCGGCTTGGGTGACGGTGTGATGATCACTGGCGACGTTCGTGCGCTTGCGCGACGCTATTGCCGTGCCGGGACGTCTGTGGAGTACCACCAGTACCCGCTCAGTCATACCACCGGCCCGAACCTCTGGGGCATAGAGACAGTGGTCTGGCTTCTCGATCGAATGTCCGGCAAGCGCGTGCCATCGAACTGTGGTCAGATCCCTCGAGGGAATCCTGATGCGCTCAAGCCGCTTCAGCACGCCCGCTAGTTAAATCGAGCTGAATCGCCCCGAGTCTGGTGGAGACTCTGATCCACGGGAGGATGAGGAGCATATCAGCACCGAGGAAGTACCCGGATGCGCTTCGGGAGAGGGCCACGAGGATGGCTGTGGAAGCGCGACTGGATCCATCGACAAGGGCGGGTGCGTTCCGTCGCGTGGGCGAGCAGCTCGCGTGCGGCAGATCGGTTCGACGCCGAACTCGTGCTTGTGCTGATCGATGAACTTCACGATCAACGCGGTGGGCGGTCGAGCTCCGCTGCGAAGAAAGCCGACGCCGACTTCAGGATCCGCGTTTGCTCGCCGCACCTCACGGTTCTCGTTCTCCAGATCGAGCAGTCACTGGGCGTCGCTGGTCGTGGTCCCGGGCCGGTGGGCCTCGTCGATCTCGGCCTGCCGGGCCCAATTCTGCAACGTCTCCGGATGGATCCCGCTGACCGCGGCGGGCACGCAGATCGCACCGAGCACCTACTACGCCGTTCAAGACCCGCCCGCCCTCGAGGCGCACGATCCGGGACGAGGAGCGCTCGTGCACATCCGGCGTGTTCACGCGGAGAACTTCGGCGTCTACGGCGCGAAGACGCTCCCAGCTGCGCCGGGAAGGTACCTTGGTGGCGCGCCGCACCATCGAGCGGCTCATGCGCTCGGGGCCTGCGCGGTGTCAGTCGGACGAAGGGGCCGCGCACCACGATCCAGGGCAAGGGGCCCGATACCCGTCCTGACCTTGTGGAACGGGACTTCACCGCGACAGCCCCGAACCAGCTGTGGGTCGCGGACATCGTGCGCCACGAGGCGCTGTGGGATCGAGTGGAGGTGGAAGACCTGCACCGTTCTGCTGTCGCAGCAGCACGATGAAGCTGAGGGCAGTGTGAGTCTCGGGACGGAGACGAGCGCGGGAAGCAGCCCTGACAACGACGAGTCGTTCCAGTACTGCCAGATGGGGCGGGCTCGGCTAGCAAGGCGGATAGGTATACGTGAGGAACCAGCGGATGAACGCCTCTCAAGAGAACCCACCAGCTCGAATCTGGCAGATCTGGGCTGGGCTGCATTGGCGTGTTCCCTGTAGATAGGTCCATCTCGTATTGGAGTCCGTGATCGCCCTGGAGTGCGGGATAGGACAATGATTGGTATGGCTGGACGGAAGCGGCATTCGGCGGAGGAGATCGTCCGTAAGTTGCGGCGGGCGGATGAGCTCGCGGCGGCGGGATCGACGGGTGAGCAGATCGCTGCGGAGTTGGAGGTCTCGGCGGCGACACTCTACAACTGGCGGCGCAGCTACGGCGGGATGGACCTGGACGCGGCCAAGGAGCTCAAGGACCTGCGGGAGCAGAACGGCCGCCTCAAGCGGCTGCTGGCGGAGGCGGAGTTGGAGAAGGACGCTTTGCGGGAGGTCGCGAAGGGAAAATTCTGAGCCCGGACGCCAAACGCACCGCCGTCGACATGCTCGAGACCACCTTGGGCATGTCAGAACGGTTGGCGTGCAAGGCGGTCGGGCTCGCCCGTTCCACTTTCCGTCGCACGAAGGTCGCTGACACACCGCAGGATCCGGATGCGGAGCTGCGGGGCTGGCTACGCGACTACGCGGTCCGCAATCCGTGTCATGGGTTCCGTCGCGCTTGGGCAGCACTGCGGCACGATCAGAAGCGTCAGATCAATGTCAAGAAGGTTCACCGGCTATGGACTGAGGAGGGCCTGCAACGCACGGTCCGTTCGGCCCGCAAACGCTCCGGCCAGTCGTCGGCGCCCGCCTTCATCGAGGCTGATGCTCCGAAGGTGGTGTGGGCCATCGACTTCCAATGGGATTCGACGGTCGATGGGAAGGCGATCAAGATCGCTTCCGCAGTCGATGAGCACACCAAGCAGTCCGTGCTCAACATTGTGGATCGTTCCATTGACGCCCCACGGCTGGTGGGTGAGCTCGAGCGGGCGTTCACGGCCGCGGATGGGCCGCCGATGGTATTGCGGATGGACAACGGGCCGGAGTTCATCTCCGAGGCACTGAGGGGCTTCTGCGCGGGGAGGGTGGGCCTGGACTACATCCCACCCGGCACGCCGTGGAACAACGGGACCGCGGAGTCGTTCAACAGTCGGATGCGCCGAGAGCTGCTCAATCGGAACCACTGGACGAGCCTGCTCGAGGCGCAGGTCGGGATCGGCGACTACAAGCAGGAGCACAACACCCGGCACCGGCACTCCTCACTGGGCTACCTCACCCCCGACGAGTACGCTGCGCAGTGCAGGCACACCCACACCCCGGTGGCCTGCGAGATCGACTGAACAGACTTCAAACCCCCTGGACTCCAGCACGGGGTGGACCGACTATCGGGTACCGGCCATCTGCACTTGGGTGAGCGACTGGAGCCGCTCTCTCCCGGTAGTGGCGGAACTCCACGCTTAGTCGCCAGGCAGGGGATGGGTTTCCGCTGTCCTGACGAGGGCCTCGACTGAAGCGACCAGCAGGGCTCGGTGCTGCTGAAGACGTGTGACCGACCAGGGGTCATCTGTAGCGTGGGACTGAAGCGCAGCGGACGCGTACGGCCACGCGGTAATCTGGCCAAGCAGAAGAGCAAGCACATCGACGGCTCTCCCATCGAACACTTCGGTCAGTGCGCGTACCTTGGGCTCGTAAGCCTGTACCTCATTTGACGATGCCTCGGTCCGCTCAAGGCCAGCCCAGGACGTCAGCCGTAGCACGTCAGGTCGCGCTGTTAGATAGTCGAACAGGGTCCCCGCGTAAGCGGGCAGGTCTTCTGCAGTGAACGGCACCTCGTCTGCCATCTCAGTCAGCGCCGTTGCCACAACCAGGTCGAACAGATCCCCCTTCGGTCCGAAGTGGACATAGATCGATCGCTTGTTGACCCGCCCAATCTCAGCGATCCGGTCCACTCGTGCACCAGCGAGCCCGTACTGCGCGAACTCGGCGCGCGCCGCGACGAGGATCCTTCGCTTGGTGTCGGTGGCGTCTGGTGGCATGAACCAAGCCTATAGGTAACCATCTAGTTATTGACGGTGCTGCCATGGTGTGGCAGGATCCCGTGGGTAAGTATCCAGATAGTTACCTTAGGAGTAGGTATGCCTCAGAGGATCATGATCACCGGTGCCAGTGGTGGATTCGGGCAGGGCGCTGCGCTCGAGCTCGCTCGCCAGGGCCACGACGTGATCGCCGCAGCCGAGACGTGGCCACAGGTCCGGAGTCTCCGTGCTGATGCCAAGGCCGCTGGCGTCGAGCTCGCTGTCATCAAGCTCAATCTGCTCGACAGCATCGACATTGCTCACGCCGGTTCCTTCGACGTCGACGTGCTTGTGCTGAACGCCGGTGTCATGGAGGGCGGAGCAATGGTCGACATCCCGTTGCAGCGGGTGCGGGAGTCGTTCGATATCAACCTGTTCGGGCACCTTGAGCTCGTTCAAGCCATCGCACCGAAGATGATCGCACGCAGTAGTGGGAGGATCATCTGGACCTCCTCGATGGGTGGGATCCTCGTGGTGCCGTTCCTCGGTGCCTACTGTGCGACCAAGCACGCGATCGAGGCGGTTGCCGGCTCGATGAAGGCCGAACTGGAGCGGTTCGGAATCAAGGTGGCCACCATCAACCCGGGGGTCTTCGGAACCGGTTTCAATGACACCGGCGCTGAGAGCTACGTGCAGTGGTACGACGCGGACTCCGCGCAGGTTCCCATGCCGGACTTTGGTCCTTCGCTGGCCGACCAGGCCGATCCGCAGGAAATGGTAGACGCGATGGTCGAAGCCATCGTCGCCGACGACCCCGACTACCGGACCATGCGGCCCCTGGCGACCATCGACGCCGCCAAGCAGTGGCAGGAAACGGAATGGACGCAGAAGGCCTGAGACCCAAACAGAACCAAGGAGAGCAACCAGATGTCACACCCCACGATCACGCTCGAGACGGCTAGTCGGATCATCGCCGCAGGACAGTCCAAAGCTCGCGATCTCGAGCTGCGAGCAGTCTTCGCCGTCCTCGACGCCGGAGCGAACCTCGTCGCCTTCGAGCGAATGGACGGTGCATGGCTGGCCTCCAATGATCTGGCCCTGGCGAAATCGCGGACCTCGGTCATGTTCGAGGCCCCCAGTGAGGCTTTGAACGCTCCGCTGCAGATCGGCGAGCCGGTTCCGCACTTCGACCACACCAACGGCGGTCTGCTTCTCATGGGCGGCGGCGTTCCGATCTTCGATGACGATGGTCGGCTCATCGGCGCACTCGGTGTCTCGGGCGGAACGCCTGATCAGGACGCCGAGATCGCTCGCGTCGCAGTCGGTTAGAAGGATTGCATCTGGGCGTGCCTCTCGGCGCATGCGTCTTGAGGCACGCCCTACGACTGGCATAAGGAATCGGCGGCGGTCGGCCGGATGCCGCGGGACGTTGCAAAAATTGGTTGGGCAGGCGACATTCCTCCGGCGGTCAGTTGCGCGCTCGAGCCGTCCATCGTCGCGGCGTCTGGAGGTATCCCAATAGTTGACCGCGACGATGCGCGGCGACCAAGCCTTGTGCTGCGGGCAAGCGACGGAGCGCTACGGGCTGCGGCGGTCTATTGGTCGCTGGTGGGAATGATGCTGACGGACCGACGGTGAGTGACGTCAAAGCGGTCCCGTCCTGACGAAGAGGTGCGTCAGCCTGGGCGATCCGAGAGGTGGCGGGCGGTCACCTGTTCGCATCCGCCGACCGTCGGATCGTCATATACACCATTCAGAAACCCTGGTCAGATTACGTCGCGAACACCAGCTACGAGTTCGAGTGGGAGTGGGTGTGGCCGGGAGCGCTCCCAATGGGATCCTGGCGGAAGTCGCTGCAGTCGATGCTCGACGCCTTCGCGTCAGCCGGACCTCACTCACGAGCGTCACCCAGCCGCGACCGCTGCCGGAGGCGCGCGAGCGAGGCGCATCACGATGGCTTCGCTCGCTTCTCCAGCCCGCCGAGCTTCCTCTTCCTGTCGGTGGCCCAATCGGGCGGGGACCTGGAGAAGTCGGCCGCGGTGTGCTTTGTATCAGTCTTGCCGGGACACCGCAGTTTCAGATGAATCGTGATGGCGGTGCGCCGAAGGCGCGCGTAAACGCGGCGGTGAACGCTGCTGGGGAGGCGTACCCAAGACGAGCAGAGACCTCTGTGACACTTGAGATGGGGAGCAGGCGAAGGCTGGTCAAGAGGCGAGCGCGCGACCGCCAAGCGGCGGAACTGGTGCCAGTCTGCGCGCGAAACTGGCGATCGAATGTACGCGAGCTCCTGTTCGCTGCCTGTGCCCAGGTTTCATTCGTCACAGCGAGGTCTGGGGCTGCAAGATACGTGCGGCACAGCGACCGGAAAGGTTCGTCGCGCGGCAGCGAGACCGACAGGGCCATGGGCGTGAGATGGCGCAGTTCGTGCAATATCAGGTTGGCGACCGCGCCGTCGCGTCCGGTGACGTCGTAGTCCGGTCTGAAGGTGTTCGCGGTGCGAAGGAGTTCGCGTAAAAGGGGGTCGATGTCGACGACTATGCAGCGGGTCGGCCACCATGGTGCGGCGTCCGGTTCGATGTACAGGCTCCAGGTCGTGACGCGATCCATCAGGACCTCGTGCGCGACACCTGGTGGGATAACGACAGCGCGGTCAGTAGGAACGGTCCATGCCCCGTCGTCGGTCTCGACTTGCATTACTCCGCTCGCGCCGTAGAGCAATTGCGCCCGGCGATGCGCGTGACGAGCTAGTACGTGACCGGGCGGGTAGTCGGTCCCGAGCGGGAGAACATCGACCGGGAAGTGATCGATGTCATCGAGGCGAAGGTTGTGCACGACGCCACTCTAGTGGCTAAAACGCGAAAGGTCGTGAGTGAGGATCGATTGCCCGCCTCTATTGACGCGCGGTGTGATGGAACCATGACATTGTTGGTGCTGATTTTCGTGGGCTTAGCTGTCGGTGTGACGACGGTCCTTTTCGGCTTCGGCGGGGGCTTCGTCACGGTCCCCATCATCCTGCTCATCGACGCGGCGCGAGGGCCTGATGCTCTGCGGATCGCGGTCGCGACATCGGCGCTGGTGATGCTCGTCAACGCGGTGATCGCAACCTCGGCGACGCGGCGGAGTGTTCTTGCTCATCTCCGTGGACGGAGGACGCTGTTCTCCCTGCTCGCCCTCGGAGGTGCGGCAGGCGCGGTTGGTGCGTTATTCGTTCCCGACGTCGTCCCGCGGTGGGGCTTCGTCATATACATCGGCATCACTGTTGTCGATCTGCTGCTCCGCCCAGGGTTCTTCCCCGGGCGAGGACCGGTGCGACGGCCAAAGGAAAGCAGTGATCGCGCACTCCCAGACGGCTGGGGAATCCCAATCGGTGGACTCGCGTCCTTCCTCGGGGTGGGAGGGAGCGTGATGACTGTGCCGATGATGCGTCGCTCCGGTATGGACATGGGAGTGGCGACGTCGTTGGCGAATCCGCTGACCATCGCGATCGCGGCACCGGCAATGGTCGTGGCATTGGTGTTCGGCCGTGGCATCGCCTCGGCTCCTGGTCTGATCGGAACCGTCGACGTCGCATCGGCGTTGGCGCTGCTGGCGGGTGCGATCCCGGTCATCGTCCTACTTCGACGACGGCCTCCGAAAATCAGCAATGCCGTGCACAGTTGGGCCTACCTCGCGCTACTTGTCGTGGCCGCGATCGCAGTGGCGATCGCGTGATTAGCGGGCAGGGTCTTCGGCAATCGCGAAATATACGACATCGCGTCTACCGACGCGCTGTGTGAAACGGCTGATCTCATGATGCGCCGCTATCTTCGCGGATTCCGCTTTGTATCCTCAGGCAAATCTCCCGAAGCTGGCGTTTCTGCCCGGTGGTGAGCTTGCTGAGCACGAGCTGGTGAACCAACGCTGCGTGGCCTGGAGTCGCAGCGTTCGCGACGGTCCCGCCCGTGTCGGTGAGCGTGGCGAGGGCGGAGCGACCATTGTTTGGGTCAGGCGAGCGTCTGACCCGCCCTTTTCGTTCGAGGCGAGAAGCCGCGCGCGAGAGTCTGGAGAGTGAACTATAGGCGTAGCCCGCGACCATGGTCATGCGCAACCTGCGCTCCTCCGCGGTAGCGAGGGCGTACATGATGCCGTACCCGAAGTGGGTCAACTGTGCTTCGATCATCCTCAACGGGAGAACCCGTGAAAGAAACGAATCGGCAGTCGACCCAGTTCCAGTCCCCAGCCCTCAAGCGTCGCGTATGTGGATCTGCTCGCCCTGAGCGCTAAAGAGGGTGAGTACCTCGACGGGCTCCATTGAGCCGCTGGCCATGCCGTGCGGCGCGGCCGTGTCGAACTCGGCTACCTCTCCCGCTCCGAGGATGGTGAGCTCCGCGCCAATCTTCAAGTGCAGCGTCCCGGTGAGAACGAAAAGCCACTCGTAGCCAACATGGATGCTTTGGGTGATGGCGATGTCCGGCTCACGTCCAGGCAGTATGACCTTGAAGGCCTGGACTCCGATGGGCCGGGTCGTAAGAGGGATGAAGATCATTCCGTGACGTCGGACGGGCTTGGGATGCACGCGCGGGTCGCCCGATGCGGGAGCGCCGACGAGCTCGTCGAGAGGTACGTGAAAGACGCGGGCAATCTTCAACAGCACATCGAGACTTGGATTGCGGAGCCCCGACTCCAGTCTCGACAGGATGCTGATCGAGACTCCCGTGCTCTCGCTCACATCCGCGAGCCGGAGGCCTCGCCTAGTGCGCAGCTCCTTCATCCGCGCGCCAACCCCGTCGATCACGGCATCAAGATCCTCATGATTCATGTCAGCAAGCCTGCCAAGCGTTTGCAGTCCCCGCAAGTCGGTTTGCAGTTGTGTCTGTCATCGCGCAAATTAGCCAGATGACGAAAATCGACTGGGACGTTGTAGTGATTGGTGGCGGCAGCGCCGGCCTGAGCGCGGCGCTGATGCTCGGGCGGGCGCGCCGCCGGGTGCTGGTGCTCGATGCGGGGGCACCCCGGAACAGGTTCACCGCCCACATGCACGGCTCCCTCGGACACGACGGAAAATCGCCCATAGAACTCCTCTCGACCGCCCGGGACGAGGTTGAGGGTCACGGCGGTGTGGTTCGGAATGCGACTGCGGTGACAACCCGTCGAGAGGACGATGGTTTCGCTATCGAGACCACCGACGCTCGCATCGTGATGGCTCGGACGATTCTGGTGGCAACCGGTGCCAGGGATGAGCTTCCCGAGATCGACGGCCTTAGCGAGCGTTGGGGCAGCGGGGTTGCAGTGTGCCCGTACTGCGACGGCTATGAGGTGGGAAATGGCCGGATTGGGATCCTCGCTACCGGGCCCGGCAGCGTTTTCCAGGCACAACTACTCCGCCAGTGGTCAGACCAGATCATCTACCTCCCCAACGCCACCGAAACCCCGTCAGGTGAGGAAAGGTCCGCGTTCGAGGCCCGCGGCATCCGCATCGAGAACGGACTGGTCAAGCGCGTGCTGTCACACACCGACAAGTTGTCCGGCGTGGAGTTCGACGACGGGCGGACAATCGAGCTGGATGCGATCTTCACGGTCTCGCGCCTGATCCCGCAGGACTCACCGCTACGCCAGCTCAATGCCGAACGCACGGAACACCCCTGGGGATCGTTCGCCACCGTCGACCCGAACGGTAAGACGAGCGTGGACGGCGTATGGGCAGCCGGGAACGTGGTCAATGCGATGGCGAACGTGCCCGTCTCCATCGGCACCGCCGCCCTCGCTGCGGGAGCGATCAACCACGCTCTCGTCCTCGACGACATCCGCCTCGCACTTGACAGTAACGCAGTGGCGGCCACGAGATGAGCGCCACCACAACGTCGAGTGAGCGGTTCTGGGAGCCCCACTACCAGAAAGTGGAACAGTCCTGGGGAACTCGACCCAACGCGGCCCTTGCCGCCGCCATCGACGATCTGAGTACTGTTCCGGCTCGCGCTCTGGACCTGGGATGCGGCCACGGTGGGGATGCGCTCTGGCTAGCGTCGAATGACTGGCAGGTCACAGCAGTGGATGTCTCCACTACAGCCGTCGCACGGGTGACCGAAACGGCACAGAGAGGCGAGCTCGGAAAGCGAGTTACCGCCATCCAGCAGGATCTCGCCAACGGCCTTCCTTCCGGACCCTTCGAGCTGGTCTACGCCTCCTACTTCCACACACCAGTGGCGATCGACCGAGACGCAATCATCGGCCGCGCAGCGGGCCTCCTGGCACCGCACGGCTTCCTCGTCGCCGTCGATCACGCATCGTCAGCACCGTGGTCCTGGGGAGACCCAAACCAGACGTTCCCTTCCGCTCACGAAACACTCACGAGGTTCGGCTGCGGCGAGGGTTTGAGAGTCGTGCGCGCAGAAACCACATGGCGCGAAGCCGCCGGACCCGGCGGACAGCGCGCCAAGGTCGCGGACAACATCATGGTCGCCCAACGCGTGTAATCGGTCGCCCAGCGCCAATTCAAGCTTCCTTCCTACTTCACCACCCCGTCACTGCGGGCCTATCGGTCTGCCCAGAACTCAGGGATAACCCACGTGTCAGATTCACAGGGCGTCACGCAGTCACCATCCGCCTCAACGGACCCACGGAAGTGGTTCGCCCTCGTGGCGATCACCCTGGCCAGCCTCATGGTCGTACTCGACGCCTCCATCATCAATATCGTCTTGCCTGAAGCGCAGCAGGAGCTCGGAATCTCGGAAGCCGATCGTGTCTGGGCCGTGACCGCGTACGCGATCACCTTCGGCGGTCTTCTGATGCTCGGCGGTCGAATCGCGGACATCGTAGGACGTAAGAAGACCCTGATCATCTCGCTCGTCGGCTTCGCGATCGTGTCAGCCATTGGCGGTCTCGCATTCACGCCGGAGATGCTCTTCACCGCTCGCGCCGCCCAAGGTGTGTTCGCCGCAGCTCTCGCACCTGCTGCCCTGTCCTTACTGAATGTCACCTTTACCCAACCTCGTGAACGAGCACGAGCGTTCGCCGCCTACGGGGCAGTCCAGGGGGCCGGTGGTGCTATCGGCCTGCTCCTCGGCGGGGTACTGACTGAGTTCATCAACTGGCGCTGGACGCTGTTCATCAACGTGCCGATTTCGCTCGTCGCCGTAGCCATGACGCTGTGGGCGGTTCGAGAGAGCCGAGGCGGGAACTCGCGCCACCTGGACATTCTCGGCGCGGTACTGGTCACCGCGGGATCCGCGCTCCTCGTCGTCGGGTTCACCTACGCCGCAAAACCCGGGTTCGGCTGGAGCAGCGCCGTCACCATCGCCTCACTCATCGGGGCTGTCGCGCTGCTCGCAGCCTTCGTGATCGCACAGATGAAGGTGAAGAACCCGATGCTTCCCTTGCGCATCCTGACGAACCGCACGCGCGCTGGAGCGCTCCTCGCCGGCTTCCTCGCCAATGCGGCAGTATTCGGAATGTTCCTCTTCCTCACGTACTACCTGCAACTCTCCCTCGGCTTCACGCCGCTGCAGACCGGCTTCGTCTTCCTCCCATTCAGCATCGGCATAGTCGTGAGTGCGACCCTGTCCTCATCTCTGTTGCCCAGGATCGGATCTAAGCCACTCATCGTGGGCGGCTTGGTTCTCGCCACAGCGGGCATGGGCTGGCTGACCATGATCGGTGAATCGTCATGGATCACCGTCGTGCTGCCCTCGCAGATCCTGATGGGCCTAGGACTCGGCGTGATGTACGTCGCGATCAACAACGCCGCACTGAACGGCGTCATGGACGCGGACTCCGGGATTGCCAGCGCCACGATCAACACCACTCAGCAACTCGGTGGAGCCCTCGGCGTCGCGCTGCTGAACACCGTCTACGCCAACGCACTCCTCGCGAGCGGCTCGGGGACGCCGCCCGAGGACCCGACCCTCGCTGCTTACCAAACCGCGTTCCTCGTGTCCGCTGCGCTCCTCCTCGCCGCGACGATCGCCGGTCTACTCACCCGCAACTCCGGCAAACGATCGCCGAGGACCGACGCCATGACAGATGAAACCGGTGACCGCATACCAGCTGCTACGCACTAGGCACACTTCGGCCTCTCCTGCATGACCCGACCAACCCACACAACCTGAACGCGGCCCAACGCTACGAGCATGCGCCACACGACCCGAGAGAAGACTATGGACCTCTTCACCCCACTGACGCTCGGCGATCTACGCCTCGATAACCGGATCGTCATGGCACCAATGACACGCAGGCGCGCTGATGCCGACGGGACACCGACAAAGTTGCAGGCGGAGTACTACGCGCAACGCGCCGGCCTCGGCCTGATCATCACGGAGGGCGTCTATCCGAGCCGAGAGGCACGCGGCTATCCGGGCCAGCCGGGCATCATCACTTCCGAACAAGCAGCCGGATGGGCCCGTGTCGCTGATGCCGTACACGACGCCGGCGCGACGATAGCTATGCAGATCATGCACGGCGGACGCGTCACCCACCCCGACATCACCGGCACCGAACGCATCGTCGCACCTAGGGCGTGTCTCACAAACATTGCTGGGACCAGGCGATGACCGCGTTGAGCACCACCGCGGCGCGGAACACGATCGCGAGCTTGTCGGAGTGAACCGCCCTGGGTTTCGTTCCGTTCTTCATGCAAGGATGGAACCGAACCAGAGATGCTCTCCCGAGATGCGCGAGCGCGCCCTCCGGATGCTCGATGAAGCGCGCGCGAGCGGCGGTCGACCGAACCTGATGTCCGCGGTGCGGCATGCCGCCTCGGCCTGCTCGGTATGAGCGCCGCGACCGAATCGGCCCAGCGAACGCTCGCTGGATAGGGAACCCGATAGGGACGAAACTCAGAGCGATTCAGTTCGCGTCGTGACTGAACATGTTCGAAGGCTGGTTCTCGGTTCTCACCGCAAGGCGAGCTCATCGAGTGCCGCGCTGAGCGCATGAGCCAACGCCTGGCGGGTCGCCGGCGACAGTGCGGTCATCTCAGCCTCGGCATCGTTGTAGCGCGCGCGCGCGAGCCGCTCCAACAGGGCTCTGGTCTTCGCAGTGACAGTGATCGTCTTGCTCCGCCGGTCGACGGGACTCTTAGTACGGCGTAGGTAGCCCGCAGTTTCCAGACGATCGATCATCTGCGTCGCAGAAGGTTGTGACAGCCCGAGCGAGAAAGCGATCGTCGAGGGAGTCGATGCCGCGCCGCGCGCCACTCGATCAAGCAGGATCGCCTGGGTTGCCGTCACCGACGCTGCGTCGAGGACCGCCAGATCACCGCGGCGAACGCTGCGCACCCGGTCCGAGACTTGCACGAACAGCGCAGCGAGATTTGCGTCGTCGGTCATAGGTGCGGAGCGTTGAACATTACCTTTGCCGACTCATCCATCTTGGTGTTCTGGTAGGCGGTACAGAACCACCGCTGTCCACGACGTACGAACGTGAACGTCTGAAACTTGTCGTGAGGCGTATCCTCGGCACCTAAGCCGCCGACGGTGGTGAACACTGCCGAGGTCTCCGAAAGCTGCACCTTCCGGATCGGCGTCACCCGCATCTTCTTTCCATCGAGCCACTTCGAGAAGATCTCCGCGTGGCCCTCGACGATTCGCTGGCGGCCGTGCTGCAGCTCGCCGGACCAGGCCACGTAAGTCGCATCCTCTTCGAACTCGGCACCGTACGCCTCGGCATCTGCGTTGTTCCATGCATCGCGGATGCGGTCCAAGCATGCTTCAGGTGTATCCATTTCCGTCATCCTCCCGAGTAGTTGTCTCCATAGTAGTTCACGCGCATGAAGCATTCAAGTGGTGTGATGCATCGCTGGGGGTGGCTCGTGCTCGTGTGATCTTGATCATGATGTCCTCGACGGTCTCAGTCCACATGAACGGTTGGGGGTCGTCGTTCCAATGTGAAGCTCAGTGGTCGATCGCGCTCTCTAGGACATGGCTTGTAAGCATCGCTGGGTCCAGGCGATCACCGCGTTGAGCACCACGGCGGCGCGGAACACGATCGCGAGCTTGTCGTAGCGCGTCGCGAGCCCACGCCACTGCTTCACATCACTGAAGCGCCGCTCCACGACGTTACGCCCCTTGTATTCGACTGCGTCGAAGCCAAGAGGGCGCCCGCCGCGCGACCCGCGTCGTTTGCGGTGAGCCTGCTGATCGCGCGGTTGCGGGATCACGGCGCGGATCCCGCGATCGCGCAGGTGGGCGCGGATTGCGCGGGAGGAGTACGCCTTGTCTCCACGGACCGCGTCGGGACGCGTGCGGGGACGCCCGAGTGGGCGCGCGACACGGAGCCTGGATAGCAGTGGCAGTAACGCGGGCGCATCGCCGGACTGGCCGGGCGCAACGGCGACCACCATCGGGAGCCCATGGTCGTCGACAAGCTGGTGGATCTTCGTCGACAGCCCGCCGCGGGAGCGTCCGACCGCGTGATCAGGCTGCTCGACGGCCGGATCCGTGTAATTCAATCCAGCCCCCTGTGGGGCGCGTGACATTGGTCGCGTGCTGATGCGCACGGGCAATCGACGAGTCCGCCGACACCGTCCAGCCGATCTTCCCGTCCCGATCAGCGGCGGCCAGCAGCCTCTGATGGATCTGGTCCCAGGTGCCGTCGCCGGCGAGGTTGCGGTGCCACCGCCACACGGTCTGCCATGGGCCGAACTCTCGCGGCAGGTCGCGCCACGCAATCCCGCACCGGTATCGGTAGATGATGCCCTCCACGATCGCCCGCGCGTCCGAGAACGGGCGGCCCTGGCGGCCCGTTCGGGACGGAAGGAACGGCGCGATCAACGCCCACTGATCATCGGAGAGGAGCTGGAAGCGCGACACCCCTCCAGAGTCTCAGCCAGACCGCTCAACCTTTATAAGACACGCCCTAGCGCAATCCCTGCCGCCGGCGAGGTCCACGCCGTACACACCACTCTGCCGTTCCCGAAGCCGCACGCCCTCACCACTCTCGAGGTCTCCCTCATGCGAGATGAGTTCGTGACGGCGGCCAGACGCGCGATCGACGCCGGTCTGGACGCCGTGGAGCTCCACGGTGCCAACGGCTATCTGCTGCACCAGTTCCTCGGGTCCGGCTCCAACCGCCGCGCCGACTGCTACGGCGGCGGCCCCGAGGCGCGGGCACGCTTCGTGGTCGAGACCGTCGCGGCGGTGGCGGACGAGATCGGCGCGGAACGAGTGGGCATCCGTCTCTCGCCTGGTGCCAACATTCAGGACGTCATCGAGACCGACCCGGCAGATCTCCGCGCCACCTACTTGGCTCTCGCTGAATTGCACTGGGTTGGTTGGAGTCTCCATCGTTTGGAAACGAGGATGTACTCATGCCGAAGGACACCAACCCGGGCAAGCCGACCACGCGTCGCTATAGCCCTGAAGAAAAGGCCTCCGCGGTGCGGATGGTCAGGACCCTGCGGGCCGAGCTGGGCACCGATCACGGCACGGTGAAGCGGGTGGCGACCCAGCTCGGGTACGGCACCGAGTCTGTGCGCTCGTGGGTGCGTCAGGCCGATATCGACGAGGGCCACGTTGCGGGGGTCAGCACGAGCGAGTCGGCGAGGATGAAGGCCCTCGAGCAGGAGAACCGCGAGCTCAAGCGGGCAAACGAGATATTGAAGCGAGCTGCGAGTTTCTTCGGGGCGGAGCTCGACCGCCAGCACAAGAAGTAGCCGCGTTCATCGACGCCAACTGCGATGATGTCGTCGCGGGTCGGCGTTTGGGGGTCGAGCGCATCTGCGCAGTTCTGCAGGTGGCCCCGAGCAGCTACTACGAGGTCAAGAAGCGGAAACCATCGGCACGGTCGAAGCGCGATGAGGTGATGGGTCCAGTCGTCCACGCGTTGTGGGAGGACAACTTCCGCGTCTACGGGGCACGAAAGATCTGGAAGGCGGCCCGGCGTGCTGGCCATGACATCGGCCGGGACCAGGTCGCCCGGCTGATGCGCGCCGCCGGGATCGAGGGCGTCCGGCGCAGCAAGCGGGTGCGCACCACCAAACCCGGCCCCGGGATGCCGCGCCACCCCGACTTGGTGCGCCGTGACTTCACCGCCACGGAGCCGAATCAGTTGTGGGTCACCGACCTGACGTTCGTGCCGACCTGGGCCGGCGTCGCCTACGTCTGCTTCATCATCGACGCCTACTCACGCACGATCGTCGGGTGGCGGGTCGCCTCACACATGCGAACCACGATGGTCCTCGACGCGATCGAGATGGCCCGATGGTCACGCGGCACCCAACTGACCGGACTGCGATGTCACAGCGATGCCGGGTCGCAGTTCACCTCGATTCGCTATGGCATGTTCCCCGTGAAGTGGTCCATGGTGTTTTAGAGTCCTGATTGCCCTGGTGAGGGCTGAGAAGGGACGATGAGGGATCATGGCAGGACGTAAGCGTCACTCGGCGGAGGACATCGTGCGCAAGCTGCGCCGGGCCGACGAGCTGGCCGCCGAAGGCAGGACTGGTGAGCAGATCGCCGCGGACCTGGAAGTGTCCGCGGCCACGCTGCATAACTGGCGTCGCCAGTACGGCGGGATGGACCGCGACGCGGCCAAGGAACTCAAGGAGCTGCGCGAGCAGAACGGCCGGCTCAAGCGACTGCTCGCCGATGCTGAGTTGGAGAAGGACGCACTGCGGGAGATCGCGAAGGGAAAATTCTGAGCCCGACGGCCAAACGCGCCGCTATCGACATGCTCAAGGACGTCAAGAACCTGTCCGAGCGCAAGGCGTGCAAGGTTGTTGGGCTTTCCCGGTCGGCGTACCGTTCGGTACCGCTGGCGCAGACACCGGCCGACCCCGACGCCGGTCTACGCGAGCAGCTACGCTCCTACGCCCGTAAGAATCCCCGTCACGGGTTTCGGCGGGCGTGGGCGCACCTGCGGTTCGACGACGGCATCGAGGTGAACAAGAAGAAGGTACATCGGCTATGGAAAGAAGAAGGGCTGCAGGTCCGGCGCGGGCCGCGCCGTAAACGGGCCGGGCAGTCGTCAGTGCCGGTCGTGGCCGCTGACGCGCCGAAGGTGGTGTGGGCGTTGGACTTTCAGTTCGATTCGATCGTCGATGGGACGAAGATCAAGATCGCCTCGATGGTCGATGAGCACACCCGGCAGTCGTTGCTGAACATCGTGGATCGCTCGATCACCGCCAACCGGCTAATCGAGGAGCTGGAGAAGGCGTTCGCGATCTGGGGTGGGCCGCCGATGGTGCTGCGCATGGACAACGGCCCGGAGTTCATCTCTGAGGCGCTGCGGGACTTCTGCGCAGGAACGGTAGGCATCTCCTACATTCCGCCCGGTACACCGTGGAACAACGGGTTCATCGAGTCGTTCAACAACCGGCTCCGCGACGAGTGCCTCAACCGGAACTGCTGGCCCACGCTCCTGGAGGCGCGGGTGGTCATCGCCGACTTCAAAGACGACCACAATCACCGGCACCGACACTCGGCGCTGGGCTATCAAACACCAGCCGAGTACGCTGCCCGGTGCACCCACCGGCACCACCCCGTCGGGTGCGAGATCAACTGATCAACAACAAGTACGAACTGGCTCTAGAACGACCTGGACCGGATATCGGGGACCTGCCAGCATCGCACCCGACCACCGGGTCGGGGAACTTCCGGGACGAAGGATGTCGTCGTTGCGGGAGGCCACGGTGAAGGCCTGCGGCGTAGCCGTGGTCTGGGCAACCAGCCCGGTGTGGGTGGGAAGGTCCGTCGCCGATTGATGTCGGTGGTCGAGGGCGGAGGGCCCGTAGTAGTCCGAGGTCGGGAAAGCCGGCTACATCCTGAACTGCGGTTCGACGCCAGTCAATTCGAGCATTTGTTTGCGAGTTCCCCCAATGCGCGTACCAGCTCCTCCGGAAGCGTGTCACGAAACACTCGATAAGCCGCCTTCGATTGCCTGGTGACCGGTGGCGGCCATGCTGGACTGGTATCCAACACCCCTTGTGCAGCTTCGCACCACATCCATGTCACCGCGTACGGCAGCGCGACGGCGCGCCTCCTCGGACTCGCCGACCGTGCCCAGTCAGCAAACCAGGTGTCGGGTGTATTGGCGAGCTTTATGACTTGTCTCTCGAGCGCCCGGTAGTCCCGTCGATGCGAAAGTTCTTTCGCTGCCATGTTGGCGGCGTCCGCGATCTCTCGGGGACTCGCAGTCAGCCGTGTGCTCGCCGCTCGCGCTGTTCGTCTGCCGATGTCCGGGTCGAGTGAGATACTCGCTGCCGCGGCGGACCACGTTGATCCCGGTCGCTGTGCGCGCGCAATACATAGGGAGGCGTACAGCCGCCCTGTGCTTTCCTGCGTTGTCAGCATCCCACCGAAGTGACGGCGGTATGTGTGCTCGTCGAGAAGTTGAGGGATCGCGGATAGCGGCAAGTTGGTCAACGCGTCGTGGTGATCGATCTGAAGGCCGACATGGCGGCGTGCTGAAAGCACCTGCATCACCAGCCGGCCCAACACCGGACTCGGTGCCGTGCGATTGACGATCCATCCTCTCGGACCCTCAGGGACGTCCGAGATCAGGTCGAACCACTCGGCCAACCGCGCCACGGCGTCCGCGATCTCTGGACTGGCCAGAATCCCATCCGCCTCCGCCAATGCTTGCCCGCGGACAACCGCACTTGTCGGCGGTTGAATACCCCACCGAGGCCCTCGAAGTTCGGTAGTGCGGCCTGCGGCTTCGGCTTGGAGCTCTCCGGCCCAATCGACGGACTCCTGCGCGCGAGCCCGGGATGCGAGGTGAAGCAGAAGAGTGGTCAGGTTCCGGACTTCTGCCAGGTACGCGGGAGGCGCGAGGACGGCATTGAGAACGCTTGTTTCTTCGCCTTGGATCGCGGCCGTAACCCGTGTTGCGGTCTGCATTGCACCTCCGGATGCAGGCGTCGGTTTCTCTCTCAGGATGGAGTGTCGGCAAGCAGCGGAGAATCCGAGCGGGTTCCCGCACGGCTGGTGTTCGTCGATGAGAGGTCGCAGCGGGCTGTAGTGCCGCGTCCGAAAGCGATTACCACAACTTGAACACTCAGCGACCAGGTAGACGCCGTGGTCGGGACACACCGTCGAAACTGGCAGCTTCCACGACAGCTGCCAGATTCCGTCGTGCGACAAGCAGAGTGGGCACAGTTGCGTCCCGTGCCGCGGAAACCACCCCTGACAAACAATCGCACGATAGCTCGCCCGATCAAGCGGGTCGAAGCCATCGAGAGTTAGTGGCGTGCCTCCGTCGTAGCGCATCAGGGTCGAGTTCTCGACGGCTGCTGCACTCAACCCGGTAAGGCTTGTGATTCGACCAACAAGGTCATCGCTGGGCCGAACGAGCATGAAAGCCGTCGAGGGCGACGATCCGTCCCGGTCCTCCTTGAGCATGCGGACAAGATTTCTGGTCGTCAGATCGTTCACAAGTGCAATCCGCTCGAGGTACGAATCAAGGGACTCGCGCGGATCAATCGCGATTCGAGCGGGCAACATTGGCTCTGGCCCTCCGTCCAAGTCGCAACCTGGTGGTGCGGCGGTAGTCGGTGCACTGGATATATCATGCGCCCACGCGAGTCCGGCGTTCCTCGCGTACTCCGTCCGGAGCCACACCGCTGGACTGTGGACGTCCAACCCGGCGCACAAGGTCTTCATCGGCGTCGCACAGAGCATCCGCGGCGGTGCGAAGGACAAGACGGCCTTCTGGGTTGAGTGCAGCGTCAAATGCCTTCAAGTGTTCGGCTGCTAGCGGTGCCCGCGGACTGTCGCAGGTTGCATCGAACCACATCCAAGATGCGGCGAGCCGGGCGCAGCCATCGAAGTTCCGGGCGGCTGCGGGCAGGGTGTCGGCCAGGGCCAGCGGGACTGCTTCAATGGGTCTTAGCACGTCGCGTCGCTTACGGTAGTTGACGAGGTCATCGAGACATAAAGCTCGCGCCAAATTCATCGCGTGGGCAGTGTCGCTCTCGCGATAGAAGATCGGAGTCCACTTCGGCCATGCCCCTGTGTAAATCGAGTAGCTGCCAGCTTTCGTCAGTCGGTAGGTCGGCTCGTCGGCAATGCTCCACTCATCTCGCAGCCGAACGCACTGACTAAGGAGTAGTGCTACCCGGGAACGCCACAACCACTGGGCAGGCTCGAGCACGAGCGGTTCGCCTTCTATCCGGTATATCCCTGGGATGTGGTCAAGCGTCAGTTGAGTGTGTCCAAGCACCAACCGGATCAGATCCTCGCCGCGTGGATGGCGGACTGAACTCGTCGGTAACTGCATGGTCTTGACGGTCTTCGCGCCAGTGCGGAGTACTTGTCGAGTGAAGACCTGCGTATCGGGTATTTCAGAACTCGCAGCTCGGACAGGAGTGGGACGCGGATGTGGCGCTATTCGTGGTGTTACCCATGCCCGCTGTTCTTCCCAGGCCATTGTGATAGCCAGTGCACGAACGGCAGGAGAACGCGGTAGCTCTTCCTCGGACTCGCGACTCATCGCAAGATCTGCCGTCGCAGTGGTCACCAACTCCGTAATTGAGGGGTCCCAGTGTGTAGATCCGCGGCTGAGTCGACGAGCCACCGAGGGGAGCTCCACGCGGAGACACTCAAGTCGGTCGAGTGCGTCATAGTCATTCACAGACCTGTGCGCAGCCGATGAGACCTCCTTGCAGACCGACAGAATCCGGTCGGGAGCTCTGGGCAGCTGGATGATGCCACTACCGGGCATTCCGATGAGGTGCCCGCAGTGAAAGCAGACTGGGGACAAAGCCAACGCCCACTCTCGCCGTGTCACTCCAATTGGTGCGCAGCGGCAATGCTGACCCCAGTTACGCGCCAGCCACCCTTCCTTCGCGCGCACTCGACTATGGCAGTCATCAAGAGTCATCATCGAAATGCGAGAGACTGGTTGGCGCGTCAGCGTGGCCAGGTGCAGAATCGCCTCGTAGTCAGACGCAGATCGGGATAATTGATTTCGGCCAAGGATCTTGGTGACGGTGGTGCAGTTAGCTGTGGCCGCACGCATTACAAAAGATTCCAGCGATTCATCCTCGGCCGGAATCGGCCGGGCAGGCAGGTAGCCCGCACGAATCTCTCGCGTCGACACTCCATCTCTTTTGCCAGCCGGTGCCATCACGCCCTGCTTCGCCTGCTGCGGCGCCGACGATCGATTTCCGCCTCTGCGGTGTGCGCACGGTCACTGAGACGGACGTCCTTCAGGTGGTCTGCGCAGATCGTGTAGGTGCCGTCGGTGATCGCTGCGAGCGTCGCAATGCGGAGGAGTCGTGTCGCGTCACCGACATAGCCCTGAGTTCGCTTCCAGATGGGGCCCGCAAGTTGTGAAGTGAAAAGCCCCTCGCTTGCCCGAGGTAGATGAGGAAGGAGATGGCCCTCCAGTCGATACATAAGTTGCTGCCACGCATGTTGCTCTGCCGATGTTTCGATGCCGTATGGAGCGAGATCCATCGGTTGGAGACGGCCCACGATCTGAGCATCACTCATCATTGGACTCGTTCTGAGGTCTGTCCCCACCAGGATCAAGCTGGCGTTGAACTCGCCCAGCTCGGTGTTCATATACTTCACGTGGTCGAGGACCTCGCGGCCGCCCTTCCAGTTAGTACGCAGCAGATGAAAGTCGTCGATGACCAGGGCGCGCGCGCCATGACGCGCCAATGCCCTGACCGCGGCCGTTGACGTCTGGTGGGCGGCACCACTAGCCGGTAATCGGAAGAAGTCGAGGACTTGGGAGTTGAACCCCTTGACCATCGCCCCAGATTGCAGGTTGAGCCATACGACAGGGCATAGGTCAGCGTCGATCGTTGGCTGGGGGTTCCATGTAGGCAACTCGTCAGGCCCCGTTGGGGAGTCTGCGGTCCATTCCACGTACTTCTGCATGGCCCAGCGGCGGACCGCCGTGCTCTTCCCGAGCGTGTTGGCACCTGCAACTGATGCAATTCCCTTTGCTCCCGGACCCGTTTCAGCGTTCTCGTCAACGATCTCGTTAAGTCGGTCGGCCACAACACGTGTCTCAGCGGTCTCGATGTAGAGCGCATTGAGCCATCGGCGCAGGACGCCGATCGCCTGCACGTGCCCATCTGATGTCATCCGGGCCCAACATGCTGCGGTATGGCGAGGCGGTTCGGGCAGCTCCGGTCGAGTGCAGGCTAAATGCCACGTGTGAGAGTCCATTAACTCTCAATCCACATGGTCGGCCACGGAACATCGAGGATGTCCAAGGGAACCTCCAAAGTTGACTCGGCATAGGCTGCACAGTCGCCGCTTTTCTGAACGGCTTCTACGCCAGTAGCACGTTGAGCACTCTGAGCTTCTTCGTGGTCCTTGCGGGACTGCTCTACCCTGCGATGCCCGGCTGACAATTTTGCAGTCCAGTCGACCGGAACGGGTCCAGAAGTAAGCTCGGTGAGCTCGTCAAGGACCTGCCTCTGCGCCGAGCCCCGACTCAGAATACGGTTGCCGCCGCGGTCACGGACGCGCCGTCTGACTGCCTGAACGATCGTCTCAGTCATCGGCGCGTCCGTGAAGAACGATCCTCGCCACGTTATGGGGTGCACTCGACCGGTCTCGGGGTGCCGGAACCAAATCCTCGAGAGGTCATGTGGGTCGACGAGAAAGGGAACCTTGCTGTCGTTCCTGAACCTCCCCCGTGCAACGTTCCGGAAGCCGTCGAGTATCTTGTCGTCGTAGACCATATCGGCAAATTCGACACCTGCGACTCCGACCGTGCCCCACTTGACCGGAAGCATCTGGTAAATCAGATCTGCACGCTGCGGTACGTCGATACGGCCGGTTACGTCGAGCATGATGTCCCAGACTTCCAATGGACTGGTGCGAGCGGTCGGCTCATCGCCGATAACTAGGCCTGTGTGCCACGACCGGTGGTAGTCCAGTGCGACGAATCGCCGTAGGTGTTCCTCCAATTCCGCTGCCGTGACCAAGGCCTCTTCGGCGACCAGTCGACCGCGCTCCGAGGTGTTGCGACCCTTGTAGCCAGAGAGCTGTTGGACGGCCCGCTGGAGTGTCTCGTGCCAGCGTTCCACGTGCGGGTTGTCCGTTGGTTTCTTTCCGCGACTAAGAAGCAGGTCAATCCCGAAGTCGCGCAGGATCGCTCGGAAGTGATCTGACACGAAGATCGAACCGTGGTCGGCGCGGATCGCATCCGGCATGACCCCTGGGATCTGGTGGTCACCTTGAAGCGTCGTGAAGTCGGGTGCAACCGTTCTACGCCCGACCTTGACCGCGACATCAGAAGCGTCAACGACTTGGGGCAACCCGGCCCAGCGCCAGTCGCTGATCGAGGTGCCATCCACTGTCATCGAGAACGGGCGGCAGATGTCGTAAAACAATAGCCCGGCATCGATTCCATCAGCACTCTTCGGCACCACGCGCAGCGCGAGGATTACTCGCGTGGCGACGTCGATCGCAGTGAGGATTTCGACGCTGAAGGGTCGCCCAAGAAGAGGGTCGTATACGAGGTTGTCAGCCCTGGTGGCGTCGATGGCGACTATCTGCCCGGGTCTGATTGCCGGGAAGTGTTCTTTACCGGATACCCGCTGTAGCGACCGAGTTCTCTGGCTGCGGGTCGTTGCGCCCGCGCCACGTTTGAGGTGCGCGAGATACTCCGCCGTCAACCGCTGCGGCGTGGAGACATTCAGGTGGCCTGCACGCTTGAGCTCAACTTTGATCCGACGATCGAGCTCATTGATACTTACAGTTGCCCGATCTCCGTCGAGCGTGGCGAAGACCAATTCAGCAACAGTCCGATAGCGCTCATCAATTCGCTCCCATGTCTGTACGCGACGCAGCGATCTCGCATCAACGAGTCCGAGTAGCCCATCACGCTTCCACGCACGCACCCAGTTACGGATTGTGCTGTCGCCCGGAGCCGACCGCGTGATCTCACCGTTCGCGATGCGACGTTGCAGTGCACGATCTCCCACAGCTTCCTGCTGTAATGCGACCGCCATAGCTCGGCAGCGCGCCGCCTCTGAGACACCGAAGCCTTCGCCGAAAGGTGGCCGCGGCTCACCGTCGCGCGCAAGTTCGGCGTGACCGTCCCGGAAGCCGGTCAGTATCTCTTGCACGATCTCTAGTTTGTCGAGTGCGGCTCGACGCGTTTCCTCGGACAGACCATCCCAGTACGGGCGGAGCGCAGGCCTGATCGGCGTTACTTCGCCATCGACGACAACACGCACCTCTGCGAGCTCGGGCCAATCGACGTGTAATGAATCGCCGACGCTGGTGCGGAGGTCTACGCCAGCCGCCGATACCGTTGTCACCAAACCTGTGCCCCACTCGGTCAAGAGTCGGCTACCGACCTCGACCACTGTGCGACTGGTATCCATCAGTGTGTCGATCCTGATCGAATCGGTGTTTCGACTGTTAGGCGCTGAGACAGGTTGGCGACCAGTTCGGTCGACCAAACCATATGCCAGACCGTTGCGACGACTTCTCCGTTACCGGAGTCCAGGCGAAATACCGATCCGAGGGTCGCTCCCTCCTGAGCTGCGACGGTCGCGATCCGGCCTGACACTTCCTCGTACCAGGAAGGCTTACGCCGATAGCCATGCAGCCAGAGCAGATTCAGGCGTTCTGTCCGTCCAAGCCCGGTGAATACCTCGTGCCGCCATCCCACCGCCTCGCATGCTGCGTCGACCACCGCGACTTTGGACCTGAACGGTCGTCGATCCTGTGCTCAGGCCGCGCGTTCCACAGCGTCACATTGCCGCTGTCGTCAAGACTGAGGAGATCCGGAACGTTGCGCACCTTACTGGGACGCGTTCTGCCCACCTCACAAGGTTGTGGCACGAGCGCAACTACCTGTGGGATCCGGTCAAGACTTCGCAACAAGTCGTGTTCGAGGCCCGATTCGAGCTCAACGTGGTCGCACATCGTGACTGAGTAGGCACTGACAGGTATGTGACGCTGCCGCTCTGAGGATCGGGGCCGACGGAATGGGACGACGCGTTCGGCATCAGGCGGGCCGTCTCTCTTCCAATTCCACTCACGGGGCGCCACATCGTCCGCGAACCGGAACCGCCACATCGGAGCGATCGAGTCGGACTGCTCAGCCAATTGGTCCCTCCTCATCCCGCGCGGGAACTAGCAGCAAATCTATCAAGGATTCGAGACGGCGGTAATCGTTCACGCGAATCAGACCAGGTCAGCGCTCATGCTTGGCACCCAAGCTTGTTTAACAAGGTAGGTCACTTTGTTAATCTTCGCTGCATCTCGACAGCGATCGCCTCAGCTTTTCTGTAGGTTCCTGCAGGGTCTCAGATTTCGTGGCGCTGTCTCACCAGACCTGGCATCACCGCGGCATCTGTGCCAACTACCTGAGACACGCCGGATGACGTCCCACGAAGTCCGACCAGAAGTGGCAGTTTCAGGACTGTGCCTCCCGGAGACAACTCGGGGCCCGCGGTGGAAGTCACCTACCGTCGCGGGGCAGATGGCTGCGAGCGAACGACCGACTTCGCGACTGCGTCCAGCGTCGAACTAAACGGCGCCGATTCTTGGCGGACCTTTCGCTGGTACTACGGCCAGAAGCACTACTCAGGGTGGTACTGGGCGTCCACCGTGCAACGCCTGGTGATCTACGAATCACGCCTTGAGCTTGCAAACCTGCTCCTCGCTGACTTCGACGCCGACGTTCGAGGGATCGCCGCCCAACCGTTCCGGCTGACCACAGAAGTCGACTTCCCGGCAGGTTCGCCTGCGACAGATACGCCGCCGCCCGCCGCAGGACCTCATTTTCCTGCTCTAACAATCGGATTCGCTTGTTCGCCTCCCGCAGCTCCGCGGACTGCCCGCTCGTCATGCCGGGCTTGTTGCCGTCGTCGACGTCGGCGCGACGCATCCACTTCTGCAAGGTCATCGGGTGCACCCCGAAGTCCTTCGCGATCTGCTCGATCGTCACTCCGCTCTCACGGTCTCGGGCAACCCGGACCAGGGACTGCTGCATGGATAGGTGACACTCTGGTCTGGCTGGCCTGACGGGTGGGCCTAGAAGGCAAGGTACGTTCTCGTCGCTCCCAGTTGCACGTCGTTGAGCGGAGTCTGGTGCGCCAAGGCGTTGCGTACGTCGCGGAAGTGTCCGAGCCGTCGCTGCTACTCGCGCGAGAGCCTCACCGACGCCTTGTGGCTGAGCCAGCACAGCGATCCGATCTCGATGATCTGGCAGCATGGGTCATCGAGTGTCGCTAGATCGGCGGCAGAGATCATGTCGCGGATCGTCTTCTCGAAGTGGGCGCGCTCTTCGTCGACGTGACTGATGAGGGCGCGGTTGTGTGCGAGCCATAGTCGCCGGTGAACTTCGGCTTCGTCGATGGCTTGCGGAGCCCACCTGATGTGGTGGCCCCACCGGTCAATCTGGCCCGTTCGCCAGGAATTTTGTACGGGTGGGGGCGGCGATGATGGCAGGCGCTCCCCAGAAGCGTGAACCCACTGGCCAGCCACCGCTGAGTCGATCGAGTCCCGCGATCGCTGCCATTGCCCGACCATGGCCATTGCGCTGTCGGTTCGCCGGTCCCAGTTGTCGACGAGATGACCCAGAAACGGCAAGTCCCAGCCCGATAGCTCAACAGTGACCGCCGCTGCAACGATGTCATCCAACGGCTGCGAAACAGTTGCGGTAGACAACCGTAGTTCGGTGTCGAGCCGGTCGAATACACCCCACCACCAGTGCACGCTAACCACGGTCGGGTCCAGCCTGTCGATCACCGAGCGGTCGGTGTACTCGAGGGATGTCGCAATCAGGACGGTAGGGATGCGATTCGGCGCGAGGGTTGACGCCCGAGGTTGCGGTACCCAACGGTTGATGATATCGCCCGTGTCGGGGTGCTCCCACGCTGGGACGATCACTGTCTGACCGTGCCAGCCCGTCCAGTTGATGATCGTGTCCCAGTCGTCGTAGTCGATCAGTTCCGCTCCGCACGCACCGAAGGACGACAGGACTCGAACAGGAAACACGTCATCAGCCTGCTCGAGGGCACAGCTGGAGGTGATCGTGGCCGTGAGCTCGTCAAGGATCTGGTCGGCTGTTCCACTGGTGATGGCTGGTCGGGAAAGACGACGACCACGACAGGATTCGAGCAGCGCGATCGGATGCACCAGATGCCGCCAACCGGCCTGCACCACGAACAGGGCCGCCACATGTGATCCAACTGTCAGCTGGCTTCATGCCGCGCGCGCTTTAGAATCTGGACTCGCTCGAACTATGCCGCTAGATCACCACTTGTGGCGGGGCCGATCGCTTACCAGTAGTTGAACCCAAGTCTGCCGAACTATCAATGCTCTGACCATTGTCCCTATTGCTTCATATCATCGTGGAGCGGCGAACGTCGACTCCAAAGATGCAGCGGCGTGCGCGAGCATGGTGCGCCGGATTTCATCACTTTTGACCTTGGATGTGGAGAGCAACGCTGGTGACGCGCTCGCCCACGCAGTGACGAGCCCCAGAATCAGAGCAAGAACGTCTGTTGCGTGGTCACCGAAGCGCAGTGACAGTGCGTCGACCTTTCGACTGTAGGTATCGGCTTCATCCGCGGTGGCCGTGGGCCGTTCGAGGTTGGCCCACGCAGTCAGCCGTAGCGCATCCGGTTCTGCCTGCAAATAGTCGAACAGTCTGGTCGCATACCCCGTGAGGTCGTCAGGTGTGAATTGCACCGCTTCGGCCATGGCTGCCAGTACGCCGCTGACGATCATGTCGAAGAGCGTTTCCTTCGGGCCGAAGTGCATGTAGATCGATCGCTTGTTCGCCCGGGCACTCTCCGCGATCCGGTCGATTCTGGCACCTGCCAACCCGAAGTCGGCGAACTCGCGCTGCGCTGCGATCAGGATCCGCCGCTTGGTCTCTGTTGAATCAGGTGGCACAGCCGCAGAATACCCCGACACATACGTAACTAACTAGTTATTGACATAGTTGCTTTTGACCGGCATTCTCGAGGTGCAACACAACACTGCGAAAGGAATCTCATGTCCAAGAAGATCCTGATCACCGGCGCTAGCTCCGGGTTTGGTCTCGGTACCGCTATCGAGCTCGCCCGTGTAGGCCATACTGTCGTGGCAGCCGCCGAGACGTGGCCACAGGTCCGCAGCCTGCGCGCCGCAGCTACGGCAGCAGGAGTCGAACTGGAGGCGATCAAACTCAATCTCCTCGATGAGATCGATATCGTTCATGCGGGAAAGTGCGATCCGGACGTCCTCGTCCTCAACGCAGGCGTGATGGAGGGCGGTTCTGTTGTCGATATCCCGCTCGAACGGGTACGGCAGTCGTTCGAGATCAATGTCGTTGGACATCTGGCGCTGGTCCAGGCGATCGTCCCCAAAATGGTGGCCCGAAAGTCCGGCAAGGTCGTCTGGACCTCTTCGATGGGGGGAATCCTCGTGGTGCCGTTCCTGGGGGCCTACTGCGCAACCAAGCACGCTATTGAAGCCATCGCTGGTTCGATGAAGGCTGAACTCGAGCCACACGGAGTGAAGGTCGCCACGGTAAACCCCGGCGTTTTCGGGACGGGCTTCAACGATACCGGTGCTGAGAGCTACGTCCAGTGGTACGATGCCGACACCGCAACCGTGCCCATGCCCGATTTCAGCGGCAGCCTCGACGATCAGGCCGATCCTCAAGAAATGATCGATGCGATGGTCGAGATCATCCCCGCCGACGAGCACCTGTACCGCACCATGCGCCCCCTTGCCACGATCGACGCCGCGAAGCAGTGGCAAGACACCGAATGGACCCAGAATGCCTGAGATCACACTGGAGCATGCCAATCGCCTGATCATCCAGGGAATCACAGCAGCTGAGGCCGAGGGCATGAACGCTGTCTTCGCGGTGCTCGATAAGGGTGCACACCTCGTCGCCTTCGTGCGCATGGATGGTGCATGGCTCGCATCGAACGAACTCGCCATAGCGAAAGCACGAACGTCGGTGATGTTGCAGGCACCCACGGCCGCGCTCGCCGCTCCCGTCGAGCTCGGCAAGCCCGCGTTACACTTCGACCACATTCACTCTCCCGGCCTGCTACTGGTGGGCGGAGGTGTCCCGCTGTTCGACAACGACGGGAATCTGATCGGCGGGCTGGGTGCGTCAGGCGGAACGCCAGAGCAAGACGACGCGCTTGCGCGCGCCGCGATGGCGTGACCGCAGTGGAAGGTCCATGGACTTCCAGAAGGGAGCGGACTCAGAAGTGAGCGAAAGCGGCTCCTTCGACGAGCAGAAACCGGATGCTGGACCTCGATACCGAGTGGCCCAAATGAACGTGGGACGGTCTCCTCGCCGTTGGAGCTGCTTTTCGACCACGGACACATGACAACGACTATGAACCGCCTTGCGTGTGGTCGAAACTGGACGGGCACCATCGGTGCGCAATTCCAGTACGAACACAACCAAGACGGCGGGAATGCGATCGGATTCAGCGCAGGCTGGGGCGGGCTGAGCGTTAGCTACGATGGCTCCCCGAGTACATCGAAGAAGGGGACCGGCCCGTCCGACTTCTCGGTCGGATAGATAGGTGTGGGTCAAATGACCGGACGAGTGGTCTTCCTGCCGTGGGCAGCTCTCGCAGTTGCTGTAATCATCGCTCTACTGACTGCCGGCACAGGAGTGGAGACCGGCGACAGGCTGATGGTGATAGCCCTCGTCGCCGCGCTCGTTGCTGCCATCCAGGGGAACGCAACCCGGTCGGCAGGACCGCCATCTGAGTAGCTCCGGCTACGCGGGGTCCCGGTGGCTTATGCGCGGGCGTAGCAAGATGGGCAGGCGGTATGAAGGGGCGGTCAACGGTCAGCTCGTACGAGACCTAGCGGTGGCCTCGCGGCTTCATCGAAGTTAGACCGGCTGTGAATACTCGGTGCCAGCCTGCTCGCGACTGCCGTGCTTTTCGGCCCCGATAGGCCGATCGCTCTCGACTTCGTACGCGCCGATAGGAAAGCTGGTTCCGTCGGGAAGGCGCGCGGCAATGACGAGATCGAGGCCGAGGGCTTCAACGTACCGTTGCACAGTTTCGACTTTCGCAGCACTCAGCCGCCCGCGCTCGAGGTTCGAGATTCGGGCTTGCTTGACCCCGATTCGGTCCGCGAGATCTGTCTGCGTCTCCCCAAGAGATTCACGGATCTCACGCAACCGGTAGTTGCGCTCCGTGGCTGCCATCTCGGCCTTAATCCGCTCGACGCGCTCTCGGTTGTGCGGACGGCTAGCCCGCAGTTCGTTCAGGTTCATCGTCGCCTCCCCTGCTTCCCTTTTCTCGCGGCAGTCTTCTTCGCCGCCTTGGCCTCTGCGTTCTGTCGCCGCAGTCCATCTTGATGATCTGTGAGTAGGTCATCAGCGATGGGAGTGTTTTTCGAGTACCACTTCTTCCAGTTTCCGGCTTTGTCGCCCGCGACCAAAATGACCGCCTTCGAATCGAGATCGAACGCGAAAAGTAGCCGTAGTGCGCTTCGACCCGAATCGCCCTGGGGTCGTAGTTCCTTCATGTTCGCGTGAGCAGAACCCTCCACGGTGTCCACGAACGGCCGACCCAGCGTCGGCCCTCGCTCTGCCAGATACTCCAACGCGGCCAGCACCCGCTCGAATTCATCGTCTTCTAGACTTCCGAGCCAGCCGTCGATGAGATCGGTACTTACCTCCCATGCCCGAGACACACGCGATAATATCACTTGTAAGTTATGTTTGCTACTGGCTTGAGCCTGATTGTCCTCCAAGCTGCATCGACCACACGAGGAACCGGTGTGCTGATGCCCGGTCAAGGACGCGCTTGTTCCCATCCTCCGCGAGGTCATGCTCTTGAAGCTGCACCGCGATGTATAGCGAGCGCAGTTCTGAGACGGCAGGAGAGACGATAGGCGGCCGCTATTCCGGGCGGGGAACAACAGTGGCCGACTTCGCCTCTCCTGCCGTCGGTGAGTGGTCTCCTCCGGGGCACCCGAACCTCGGGGGTCCGGCAGAGGAAACCGCTGGTCTTGTCTCGGTGTGGAGGTCAGCCTTGTCGGCGTGCCAGTAGCTTCCGTCGTACTCGATCGCGACCTGGCGGCCATCGATGCTGACCATAAGGTCGACTGTCCAGGATGAGGCTCGGGCGAAGGCGTCGCTGCGTACGCGACGTCCGGAGAATGCCTCTCCGAGCACGACGCGGCATGCGTCGAGATGCATCAGCTCGACGTGAGACTGCCGGTGACCTGACACTCCGGGCACGTCGATCCAGACACCCGTGAGACCGGAGTAGCCGACCAGCGATGCGTCGGATTTCCAGGGCAGATCCACTCGACGTGCCGACCGTCGTTCGGCCGGATGTGCCAGGGCGAGAGCTCGTTGTGTGGGTTCCGCTCGGCGGCAACCTCGGGATAGTGGTAGCCGAGGCTGTCCAAGACGGTGTCGCACTCAGGACAGCGCCGACGGGTGTGCTTGTCGCGCTCGCGCGGTGTCTGCTGCCACTCTTGGCCGCCAGTTCGGGTCGAACCACCAGGCCATGCGGCGCGACTCAGGGCTGGCCTGCGCCGCGGTCCAGCCCCGTTACGAGTCGGGTGCCATTGAGCGGCGATCTCGGTATTGAGCCTGGAGACGTCTACCTCGGCGGCGGCCTTGCGTGTGGCGTTGGCGCGACAGGTGGGCAGCCGCGCTCGAGCCAGCTGATCGGTGAGATCTTCGGGTGATGACCTTTTTCGCAGCGGAAGTTGTACATGCCGCGGGCTGGTAGCCGCCTGGGTAGCTGGGATTGCGGGCCTGGGATTCCGCTGACGGACTCATTGGGCGGCGCTTCGTCCGCCGTACCGTATCGCAAATGGGTGATATCGCAACATTGTTGCGGACTCGATTAACGTTGCGCGACAACCTATACGAATTGATCAGCGATCGGGGTACCCGATGAATTATCGATCGTTGACGCGACAACTCTTTACCAGATTGTTTTCCTCAGAAAATACGGTTCTGGAATCGAATCATTTTTATAGTAATGGTAGAAGATGTCAGCGGCTTCTTCGGCATTGAACACTTCATCTGAGAAAATGAGGGTAGTATTGTCTGCCCGGCGTACCTCCACGCTAGGAGAACCGGACTTATCTCTAGAATCTGCAGGTAGGCGACCCACCGTGTAAAGGCAGGCAGACTCGCCATGGCCGGAACGGACCTCGACCGTCATCGCCTCAGAACTACCGGCAGCCTGAACAAAGTTCTCCCGACTGTGGTCCAACTCCTCCTGAGAAAGGTCACCGTTCCACCCCGGTCGTATCAGCTGGAACATAACCCCCATATAGCGATTCTCGCCATCCATCACTTGTAACGGAGTTAGAAAACTATAGAGATCCTCATTGGGGCCCACCCAAGAAGCGTATTTGCCATTATCGATGATATGTGTGGGAACTGCCATGGGATACTCTCACTTACCTTCTGATTTTACTGCCGGAACATCGACATCCCGGACTCTTACTACGTCTACTTCCCTTCCATCTGACAATTTTACCTTAGCTGGATTTTCTGGGGATACGGCGTCGTCGAATGCCCGTTGGTTGGCGCTCTTTGTTCCGTTTCCGCTTTTTATTTCAACTCCAGTGTAGGTGCCATCCCTGTTAGGGATGAGTCCGTCGTAGTATCGTCCGTGGTTGACGCCGGGGACTGTTGCGCGCTTTTGGTCTCGGATGAGTCCTGGGTTTTCAACCTGCAGTTCATCGAGTCCTTGTTGCTCGGCTGCTTTTCCGTTTTGTGCGCCGTTCGGTCCGGCGAACTGTCCCAGCTCGTTGCGGCCATCCCCGCGGTCGTCTGAGCTGGTGTTGTCGATTGCCGTCGATATTGCGGCGCCGGCAGCCCAGATTAGGAGTCCTCCGCCGAGGATCCAGGGGGTTGCTGGTCCTGTGCCTATACTGCGGGTTGACAGTCCGCTGCCTGTGGCTACGAGTACTCCTGCGAGTTCTGCTGCTGCGCCAGGATCGGTGGGTTCGGTGTCATCGGGCGAGTTCTCGAGGGATCGGACGTGCTCGCCGATCGTCTCGCGAAGTCGGAGGGATTCCTCAGGTGTTGGATCGGATAGGGTGGCTATCTCCTCGGGTCTGAGGTCTTGCGTCCACTCGGGATGCGATCCGTCCCCGTATTTGATAACACCGAACTCTTGGCCGAGTTCTTCCCAGGTGACGAGCGTGTAGATCAGCTTTCCCTGGGTGTCTCGCACTTCAAGGTATTCCAGAGTCCTGTTCCCAAGTTCGGGCAGGGTCTCGGTGTATCGGGTTTCGCTGGAACCGTCCTTCATTGTTGTGATGACTGACGGGGTGTTGGCCGGGCTCGTGCCCTGTTCGACTCGGTCGATCGACAGTGACTTGTTAAGCGTGGTCGATTCCAGGGTTTGCCCGTTCTCGATATTGACGTGGAGGGTGTCGTAGACGAGTCCTCCGTCAGCGGTGCGCGTGACCGTTGCGGTCCCACCGTTTTGTAGGGCAAGCGCTTCGCCAGGCTCAGGCATGTCGACCGTCAGATTGGTGATGTCCTGCGCAGTGAGGCCATCGGCACTGGTGGTTGGAACGAAGACCGTCTGCCCGTCCGGGCGTGTCTCGACCCGACTGTTCGGAACCAACGTCGTGAGCATCCCCTGCTGCTCAGCAGTTAAGGGCGTTTCGGTGACGACGGGATCGCCGTATCGCGGGGTAACCGCATAGATGTTGCTTCCGGTGACCGAGCCGTCGGGGTTGGTGTTCCAGCCTTGTTCGTGGCTCCACGTGTTGCCTGATGAGGTGATCGTGGGATTGCCGGGCGATGGTGGGTCGGCCAGGACGTCAGGGATATCTTGTGCGGTGACTCCACCGCCAGGCGGTATGTCCGCTGGTGGAGCATCTTGGGTATTCGCGGTGTCGAGGTTCGGGGTAATCCCTGGCATCAAATCCAGAGTGTCTTGATCGACCCACACCCGTTCACCCTCTCCGTTGTAAACCCACGGGTCGGCCAGGATCGGGAATATCGCGTTGTCGGCCGGTTCGAGATGCTGGATGAGGTCACCGTTCTCATCGACCGTGTACCAGGTCTTTTGTGGCCGTCCGGCGGCATCGAAGGCCCACGGACGCGCGACCTGACGGATCGCGTTGCCGTCCTTGTCATAGATGATCGCGGACCCGTCGGGGTTGACCTTGGTGTGCCCGCCGGGTGGGACGTTCATCGCGAACCTATAGGTGGTGGGCGAGGATTCGTCGTGCATCAACACCATCCGCGACGGACCGACCGTCGCTCGGGTGGATCCACCACGCTTGAGCAGTGATCGTCCGCGTGGGCTGGCCGCAGCGACGGCCGCAGCCCCGGCGATAACCCATATCGGTAGCGGGATCGTCGGCTCATCGTCCGTCGACGGACTTAGAAGCGCTTCATCGCTCGATCCGGAGTGAGGCTCACCGACCGGCACATCCGCCGGGGCCGTCGTGTGGCCGGGCGACCCGGCATCTCGCTGGCCGGACTGGCCGGGCTCCTCACGCTGTCCGGGAGCCGGGGTAACCGTGATCGTGCCGGGTGCCTGTCTGGTCGGTACTCCAGGTGGCTGCCTGTTCGCGGGTGCTTGTGTGTTTCCTGGCGGGCGGGGTGCTGGGGTGGTTCCGCCGATGATGGGTGTGCCGTTACCCTGCCCCGGTCCCGGTCCAGCATCGCCGCCGATGACTGGGCCGTTCCCTGACGGGGCTCCCGGAGCATTCGGGGTGTTCGGCTGGGTCGGCATCGTCGGCGGCGGCGTGTACGTGGGCACGCTAATGCATGGCCAGCTCGGCCCGTACTGGGCGCGCATCTGATCACACAACGCATCCGCGCCAGCATCACCAGCACCGCCGGTGAACCCGGCAGTAAGGATCGCACCAGTGAAGCCGAGTGTTCCGATACCGGCAGCGAGCGCTGCCCCACGACGTCTCGCCCCGCTAGGCATGCGAGCGGTCTTGTTCGTGCTGCTCATGACTGGCCCTTGCCGCGCACAGCGCTCCAGATGGCGTCGATACCGGTCCAGAACCAGCGGCCACCGATCGACATCACCATAAAGAACGCGAGGAAGACCAGGACGGTTCCGTGCTCATCGCCCCACCGGGCCAGGTTCGGCAGATTCCATGCAGCGACCACCAGAATCGTGCACCCGGCAATGAACGCCAGCATCGTCCACACCGACACCGACCGATCCACACCTGGCGATTGCTGATCGGTACTACCGGGCGGAGGGGGCGTTGGACTGGTTACCGGAGGCGTAGCGCCACCGGTCTGTTGGTCTTGAGCTTGGCGTGAATGCTTGGGCCCATAAGGTGTGGTCAATGGTTGCCTGCTGGTGTTGGTGGTCATTTCACGTCCCCCGGAGTGTGTGGCTGGTGCCGAGCGGTCAGATGTTTCCGATTGAGTGGGTTAGCGGGCGCGGGCACGGGCTCGGTAGACGCGCACACCTGGCTAAGGCAGGGTTAGAGCAGGTGGGGTGTGCCGTACAGGTTGAACGTGTTGTCGTTGGCCTTGCTGGTCATCGCCACCCGCACATAAGCCCGCACGGCAGGGCGTGCACCGACGCATCCGGCGATCTCCACGCGGACTCCGTCCAATCGGACACCGGCCGACGGGCCTTGCAAGGGCTTCTGCCCGAACGGGACATCCACCGACACACCGTTCTTCAACGTGGTGGAAATATTGGGCATCACCTGCGCACCCAACACCACAGCGGGCGGATACGAGATCGACATCTGCGCCGTCGGACCGCCGGTGACTCCGACGTTGACCCCGTCCATCTGCCACTGGCACGAGACCTGAAAGCCGGTCGAGACGACCGCGGCGTCGACGGGGACGGTTCCGGTACCGGACAGTGCTGCGGCTCCGCGCAACGATAGGAACGCTTCGTACGAACCGTGACCACGACTCAGAGCGGGCACGCTGCGGATCTTCTCGCCGGACTTGGACAGTGTCACCGTCCAGCCGTCATCAGAATGGCGCGTCACCGATTTGTCAGCGAACGACCGCGTCGGACCAGCCGACGCATCACCCGCCGCACCGAACCCAGCAACACTGATAAATGCGATTACGGCCGCGCACATGATGCCGATTGACTTGTTCACGATTTCCCCCACATTTCAGACGGCAACCACACCAGGAAACATGCCCGCGGCCCCGGCCGGTCCTGCATCCAGAGCTCGTATATCTACGAGACCGGATCCCGCCGGAGAACCCGGACGATTCCCCCCGAATCGCCCCAACAGATGAGACAGACGCTACAGCCGGTAACAGGAACAGGCAACTGCCGGGCAAATAGTATGGCGCATGTCACATCTGGTGGTGACCTGGTTCCGGTGCTGGTGCTCGTGGGCGAGGGGCGTGTGTTGACGAGTGGTATGCGTGCATCGGTCTCGTCGTTCGCGGTGCGGGGTGGGCGTGGACGTGCAAGTGCCCCGCATCTCGATGTGAGGTGCGGGGCACTGTGGTTGAAACGATTCGAGTGAACCGTCTGGTGCTGGCTACGGCCAGTACTGGGCGATGCTGATCGGCTTGTCTGGTCGGCTGGTGTGGATGCCGATTCCGGCGCGCCCGCCCCGGTGTGATGCCGCCTCGTTGACCAGTCGTTGCGGGGTCGTGTAAATCATCTTCTTACCCCTGCCGGGAACCGTGACTGGCTGGTACACCGAGTCGGGATTGACCGAGACCATGCTGTGCTGGCGGACGGCGGGCTGGTTCAGGAAGTTGGCCAGTCCCATGCGGGCGGCTTGTTTGGTCTCACTGACGGTGAGCCAGACCATGACGTGGCTTCTACTCTGGACTATCTGAACTGCATTGGCTTCTCCCGCAGTCGAGATAGTAGCGGTAGCCCCGAGTGTTCCGATGGCTGCCGCAGTACACACTCCGGCGATGACTTTCTTGACTGACCCCACGATCGGCCCCCTTCTAGTTATGCAGTGCGTACCCGCCGGCCCCCAATGAACCGACACAGCCACGACTGGTGGGGCAAACATACAACAGGATCCAGCAAACGCATAGAACAGTTAAATCCGACAGAGGACCCTCGCGGTGATCACCGCACTGACGTACGCGGCCATCACCGTCGACCGACGGTCGAGGCACCACCGCCCCTGATCTACCCAAAACACCCACCCCCGACCCGTCGAACCCACCCGTACACCCGAAGATGCCCAACGAGGAACCCCCATTCGGCGTCCCACAGACCCCACACGGCCCCGGCCGCAGTGAAGGAGACGACGCACCACCCGAAGCCGACGACATCCTCCGCGACCTCATCGACCGAATCATCGTATCGATAGCACCAAACGAAGAGGGCGACGACCAGGGAGACGACGGCAACAGCAACCCCGACTATCCAGAAAAGCTGCCAACAGGCGAAGTTCCTATCCCCGGCCCCGACGACCCGCGATACTATCTCGTACAGATGCTCGCGATATACCGTCGAATATACTGGGAATCGACGGGTCACAGCCCAATTGGAAAAGTCCTCCATCACGCCATCGAACAAGCCGTATTCGACTACTTTCCTGAGATATTCGACAGCAATATTCGAGACTCCCCGGGGAATCTTCGTGCATTCCGGATGAGGGACAATCCAAGGATTCATCTTTCCTTGTTTCGGCAAGCCTGGGACTACATATATAAGAGACTTGGTATTACACCCGGGAAAGACGGTGGATCTATTCCAGCTGAGCGTCTCCCTGAAGTGATTCGGGGGATCGAATCGGGGTGCTATTATTAGACATCCTCGCTGGGGAGTGGATGGTGCCTCCTCCGCCTATGTCAGGAAGTAGCCTCGGTGATGATATTCTTAGGTCACTAGGAGTTCCTGAATCGACTATTGAACAGATTGCACAAGGTGTCGCCCCAGAAGATATTCTGGAATTTCTGAAATCCATAATCGACAGTTGGATGAGCGAAGTACAGGCTATTCAGTATCTATAGTCCACAGAACTATAGAAGGATATGAAGTGACTTTCTATAGATTAGCCTACGCCGCAAATACTCATGTCGAATATTTAGACGGGCCAGGGATCGTCGATGGTTCTATTACTGAATTCTAGCTCGATTACACGCCTCACCGGGAGGTAATCGGGAGGCACGGAATATATGCGCTCACTGAACCGCTTGCAGAGTCAGTCGTTGAGCACGGATTTTCTGGCTGCCGTTTCGAGGGGCAGTTTCGCCAATTTCGAGCTACGCTGATCCCGAGATGGAAATAGTCCTTCCCGAACTACGTCGAATCGTAGTAGAAGGTCTGTTCATGGAGGACGATTTTGCGGAAAAGAACGGTGATCTAATTGCTTCTCAGAGAGTGTACGACCTGATGGTCGACCGGGACCCTGAGATTGCGATATATTCACGTCAATTGAGAGAGGATGGGACGCCCGTCGTTAGGCCAGGTTGGAGCGTTATCTGAAAGGCAAAAGGACTCAGAGGCCCACGCCCTGCCCCGCAGGGAATGTGAACTGACAAATAGCCCGGAAACTCAGGGGGTAGCCGGAAACCGCCCAGTTCTACTGACATCCACCCCGGAAAACACCCCATTTACTGCCGAATCCACTGACATGTAGGTTCCGCTGGGGCTTGGCAGTATCCAAACGCTCTACCAGTGGTTTTCCAACCCGTGGCAGTGACAGACTCCGGCGAATCGTGGCAGTAATTCGAATGCCATATCGAATTCCATTAGCCCTTAGAATATCCCCGACCGACCAAAACGACCACAAAGTTAACGTCACTGTGACGGTTAGTCGCCCGGACGGCCGGTAGTACGGTGACGGTGGCAATGCTGGCCGCCGGGTGAGCCGCGGTCTCCTGGTTGCTGGTGCTCGTGGTCCCATAGTTCTTCGAGGTACTGCCGGTACCGGTCGAGTACCTCTTTTTTGCCCCACTGTTTGAGGTTCTCGTCGTCAATGGAATCGAGTCTGTCTTCCAGGTCGGTCGCGTAGCCGTGTTGGCGACCGATCTCGTCTTCCAGGTCGCGGGGGCTCAGGTGGTTGGGCCACCAGGGTTGTCCCTCCCGCATCTGCTGCTCGATGCGATCGAGGAGATCTTGCAGTTCGCGGAGGTCCTTCTCGAGCTCGGCATCGTTTTCGGTGTCTGAGTCTGGATTGGACTTGTCCGGACCGGGTAGATCCAGTGGCGGGACGGGGATCTTCTTCGGAATCAGTTTCGGGATCACTCTGGGCAGAATCCGGATGGCCCCACCGATAATCGCCGGAAGCAGAACAGGGTCCGCAGTCTGTCCACCATCGCCACCACCTTGGCCGCCGGTAGTTCCACCATCGCCACCTCCTAGCTGGTGAGGATAAGGGGAAGGTGGTAGTCAAGGTGGTTCCGAGCTGGGCGAAATCGTCGGTCACGTCGTCGGCTTCGGGACTGGCCGAAGGCCTCCGCGCACGACATCGCGGTGGCCAACGTTAGTCATCAGCACCCGAGCGTTCTCGATGCCTGCGGTGAGAACCTGCTGAACCACCTTCTCGTCTGCGACGGCTCGAGCCAGTTGGAGGCTAGACATGAGGACCGTCATCAGCCCTACTGCACGAGTCGTCGACACCGAGGAATCGAAGGACCAGTCGCTGGTCAGTCTGAGTGCGATCTCGTCGATGATGACGGCGACGCCGCTCTGGTAAGCCGTCGCCACCTCTGCGCCTTGCCGAGCGATCTCGTCGAGCAGAGCCGCAGACGGGCAGCCTCCCGCGACGTCGTCGCGGTGATCGAGCGACAAATACTACGGCCCGGAATCGAACGGCGGGCCATTGGCACCGCAGAACTACGCGCGTAGGCCGCTCATGATCAACTCGAGAGGTTGCGTGGCGTGCTCGGCTGTCTGGCTGACGAATCCGATTCCGGTGAGAGTGCGGAGTACAGCGCCGGGCTCGATGTCGCGGCGAATCTCGTGGGTGCGTCGTCCCGCATCTAGGAGTGTCTCGAGAGCGCGGGTCAGGTTCTCCTTGCTCTCGTTCCGAAACCTCTGATCGGCCAGGAGAACATGTCTGATGGCATCGGGAACGGCCTGGTTCGTGATCAGGAGGTCGATGTAGCGAGCCATCCAGGTGTGCAGCGCGGCCTGTGGTGTCGGTTCGACGGCGAGAATCTCCGCAGTGCTGTCGCACAGCGTCGTGATCCGATGTCGATACACCGCTTCGATCAAATGGCCGCGGGTCGGGAATCGCCGGTACAGCGTGGCGATCCCGACTGATGCCTCGGTGGCGATCGTCGTCAGCGGAGCGTCGGGTCCTTCGCGATCGATGACCCGTGTCGCGGCGGAGAGGATCCGGGCGTAGTTGGCCTGCGCGTCGGACCGGAGCCTGGCTTCCGGCTCGGGTGTCGAACCCATTGTGACGTGCACCTCCATATGTGTCGCTATACCACCCTAATACGGACACGCCCGTTGCAATCCGGAGGATCCTCCACATAGGGTACCGATCGTGCTCTTGTGCTTGACGGTCTCGGGATGCGAGGCGAGTCGGGGGAGTGTGGAATTCGGTCAGCGGTGGCAGACGTCCATCGAGCCGAACGTAGCGACGTCGCATATGAGGTGTAGTTGATGCTTGACAAGACAGTGGACGACGCCGTCCTAGGGAGGCCCGTCTCAGACGAGAAGGAGCCGGTGACCGGCGCGGTCGTCGCGGTTCTGGCCCTGGCGGGCATCGTCGTCGCGCTGATGCAGACGCTGGTGATCCCGATCATCCCGCACCTGCCCGAATACTTGGACGCGGACGCCGGCGACACCGCTTGGGTGATCACGGCGACTCTGCTGGCAGCCGCAGTCGCGACCCCGACGATGGGTCGGCTCGGTGACATGTTCGGTAAGCGACGCATGCTGCTGATCAGTATCGCGATCATGATCGTCGGATCGGTGATCGGTGCGCTCAGTTCCACACTCATCCCGGTGGTCATCGGCCGAACCCTGCAAGGGTTGGCATCCGGTGTGATCCCACTCGGGATCAGCGTCATGCGCGACGTCCTCCCGAAGGAGAAGCTGGCCGGAGCGGTGGCGACGATGAGCGCCTCCCTCGGCGTCGGCGGCGCCCTCGGACTCCCGATCGCTGCTGCGCTCGCGGAGTACGCCGACTGGCACATGCTCTTCTGGGTCTCGGCGATCATGGGCGCGATCAGTGCGGTCGCGGTCGTCATCGTTGTGCCGGAGTCGAAGGACCGGGCCGAGGGAAGCTTCGATTTCGGTGGCTCCCTGCTGTTGTCGGGTGGCCTCGTCGCGTTGTTGCTCGGCGTCTCCAAGGGCTCCGACTGGGGATGGGGCGAGACCACGACCCTGGTGTGCTTCGGTGTCGCTGTCGTGCTGTTCATCGTGTGGGCGATCCTCGAACTCCGCGTCTCGCATCCGCTCGTCGACCTCCGCGTCGCAGTCCGGCCGCAGGTGCTGTTCACCAACATCGCCTCGATCGTGTTCGGCTTCGCGATGTTCGCGGCGAGCATGGTCTTCCCGCAGATCGTTCAGATGCCGGAGGCCACGGGTTACGGCATGGGCGAATCGATGCTCGTCGCCGGCCTGGTGATGGCGCCGTTCGGTCTCATGCTCCTGATCGCCGCACCGTTGTCGTCGGCGATCACCAACAACTTCGGTCCCAAGCTCACGCTGATGACCGGTGCGGTGGTCGTGGCTGCCGGATACATCCTCGGCGTATTCACGTTGCATTCGATCTGGCAGCTGATCGTGGTCGGCGTGGTCATCGGCTTTGGTACCGGCCTGGCGTACGGCGCGATGCCTGCCCTGATCATGGGCGCCGTTCCGATTTCGCAGACGGGCGCTGCGAACAGCTTCAACACGTTGATGCGATCGCTCGGCACGTCGTTCGCCAGCGCGATCTCGGGTGTGATCGTCGCGCAGATGACGATGACGCTCGGGTCGGCAGTGATTCCGAAGGAAGAGGCGTTCCAGTGGATCATGGGCATCGCGGCAGCTGCCGCGATCGTGGCCCTGATCGTCGTCGCACTCATTCCGCGTCCGAAGCCGGGCGTCGAGGCGGCGAACGCGGGGAGCGACGTGCCTCTGCCCGTCGCTGTTCCGGCGGAAGCGCCTCGTGCGGCGGCCGTCACTGCACCCGTGGCGGACGGCCCGGTGTCCGGTGACGACATGTCGCTGGTCGGCACCATCGGCACCCCGGCGAACGAGCCGCTGCGAGATGCAGCCATCACCGTCACCGATGTCCGCGGTCGTCAGGCCGGCCGCGCCGAGGTGAGCGCCGACGGCACGTACGCCGTCGCGCACCTCGCAGCAGGCACCTACACGGTGATCGCGACGGCGCCGGATCGGGCGCCGAAGGCCATCTCGGTGTCGGTCGTCGAAGGCATGGCGCTGCGGCGCGACTTCGCGTTGACGGGCGGCGGAATGCTGCGCGGCACTGTCGGTGACGGCGTGCGGCGTCTGCAGGCGAACCTCGTGGTCACCGACCGGAGCGGACGCGTGATCACGCAGACCCATGCGGGATCCGACGGCGAGTTCGTGCTCGACGGACTGTCGGACGGAGACACGGTTGCCGTCACCGCGTCGGTTCCGGGATATCAGCCGAGCAGCCGACTGGTGACCGTCGAAGGCCGCAGTGCCGCGGCGATCGAGTTCGTGCTCACGGCGGTCGGTGGCGTCCAGGGCTATGTGCGCACCGTCGACGGCCGTCCTCTCGCGGGCGCCACGGTCTCCGCGATCGGACCGGATCAGACGATCGTCGCGTCGATGACCTCCGACGCCGACGGCTGGTACCGGATCGAAGGCCTCGACGACGCCAAGTACACGCTCGTGGCGAACATGTACGAACCGAAGGCCGTTCAGGTGAGTGTCGCTGCGGGACAGCGGAACACGCTCGACATCGAACTGGGTGCAGCGGCTGAGAACCTGTCTGCCCAGAACGTGTCTGCCCAGAATCTGTCTGCCCAGAATCTGTCTGCGGAGTCGAAGTGATCTCCGGGAGCGTGCTTCGCGGCGACGGCGCTGTGGTGAGCGGTGCGACGGTGATGGTCATCGATCCGGCGGGAAGCCAGGTCGGCCGGACCGTCAGCGACGATCACGGGCGGTTCAGCACCGACGTGACGGCGACCGGAAGCCTCGTGCTCGTGGTGTCCGCGCCGCACCATGAGCCGCGCGCCGTACCGGTGACGTTGGGCGCCTCGCCCGCTGAAGTCGAGGTGATCCTCGGATCCATGGCGGTCCTGAGCGGGCGTGTGCGCACGTCCGCGACGGGCGAGCCGGTGGTCCAGGCGACAGTCGCGATCGCCGACCGCGCAGGCCAGGTGGTCGCCACCACGTCTACCGGCGCAGACGGCAGTTGGGACGTCGGCGGGCTGGTGGACGGCGTCCACACCGTGATCATCACCGCCGCCGGTTGCGATCCGATCGCCGAGACCATCGACGTGGCGGGCGACAACGGTCAGGTCCTGAACCTCGAAGTGCACACGGTCGCCGACCTGAGCGGCGTCGTCGTGGACTCCGGTCAAGGCACAGACGCGCGGCCGGTGGTGCAGAGCCAAGTAGTGCTTCTCGATGCGGCAGGCCAGATCGTGTCGAGCACGACGACCGACCAGAACGGCCGATACCTGTTCCCCAATCTCGGCGACGGTGACCACACGGTCATCGCGAACGGCTACGCGCCGGTCGCAGAGACGATCGCAGTCGCGGCCGGCCGAGTAGCCACCCACGACTTCGTCCTCGGCGCAGTCGACTAGTGCCGCGTGTCGCCGATTCATTAATGGTTGGCGACGCCCCGCCGCACACCTGGCGGCGTCGTCGTCGGTCGCGATACCTACCGGTATCCCTCCCTCCTCCGCCTTGCCAGCTGCACGGCGGAACACCACCAACCGTCGAAGAATCAACGACACACGACACGAGAGGAGTACGAGTTGACGACTATCAAGACTCGAGTGACCGGATCGAACAGCGCAGCGGTGGAATCCGCAGTGGTGACGGTGATGTCGCAGACCGGTGAGCAGTGCGCGATCGCGCACAGCGACTCCGAGGGCAAGGTCAGCGTCTCTGATCTCGCTCCGGGGATGTACACCGTCGTCGCGACGGCTCCCGGATATCAGCCGGCCGCCCGCGTCGCTGTGGGATCGGGTGCAGGCACCATGAGCCTCGGTGAGATCGCCTTGGTGCGGGACGGGGCCGCCCCCACGCCGTCGGCGGGACAGTGGGAGATCGACGGCGGACACTCGGTGATCGAGATCAGTGTTCGCCACCTCGGCATCGCGTCGGTTCGCGGACGTTTCACCGAGTTCTCGGGGACCATCACGGTGGCCGACGATCCCCAGGCGTCCTCGGTCGTCGCGGACATCACGACTGCCAGCATCGACACCGGCAACTCGATGCGCGATGACATCCTGCGCTCCAAGGCGTTCTTCGACACCGAGCAACACCCCGTGGCCCGATTCCGCTCGAGTCGAGTGATCCCGGCGACGGATGAGACATGGACGTTGGACGGTGAACTGACCATGCTGACGTCCACGGTTCCGGTCTCGCTCCAGCTGACGTACCTGGGCGAGGTCGACGACCCGTGGGGAAATCACCGTGCGGGCTTCCGGGCCACCGGCACGATCCGGCGCAAAGAGTTGGGAATCGATTTCGACGACACGCTGGTCGGCGGGGTCGCCCAGATTGGCAACACGGCGACTCTCACGCTCGACATTCAGGCGGTCCGAGCCTGACCGGTGGTCGGCCGGCTTGGAGTTCTGGAGATCAGACAGGCATACCGCTCGAGCCCTCGGGATCTTCCTGGCTCTGAGGCGGCAGGTCTTGCTAATCGACCGATGTGCATAGTCCGTAACCGACCTCGAGCGTGACCACTGCCGCGACCGGCATCAGTCCAACGACGCACACGCGGGCCACCAGGGGCGCTCCAGCGATCGACCTCAGAGTTCCGGCGACGGCCGTGACGGCACCGAGGACGATTGCACGACGATCCGTCCCGCCACCGATGCGTTCATAAACGTGAGTCCGTAGGTGAATACCGTCAGGCACCGTGAAGGTCACGAGCGTCGCTGTCTCCGGCAGGATCGACTCACGTTCGAGTGACAGCGTCACAACATGCAGGCCCGCGCCGACCGCCGCGCACGCCATGTAGATCGGGATGTTTCCATATCCGTAGGTGAAGCAACGGCGTGGGTACTTCTTGAGAGCGGCACCTGACGACACCTGCGCGGCGGGTGCCCGGACACGCTGCGGCTCCGATCAGTTCCGTGCGAGGTGGCTCGCGGCGGGATCTGCCCGTCGAGCAGCTGTCTATATATTTACGATGTCGCCGATCAGCGCGGACGGCGATGGGAAACGAGACCGATGGTCGTCCTCATCGAGCGGTGTGCGCCCGTTCGAGCATCTGCGGGACCAGATCGGGAGATACCTCTAGCATTGCCAGGTGCCCAGCAGCGGACAGACCGAGATAGGGAACCCCAAGGCGCTCGGCAAGCTTGCGGCCTTCCTTTGCGGACAGAATCCGATTCTTCTCGCCCCACACCATCTGGACATCTATCCCGGCGAAGGTGTCCGAAACCATCCGATCGATATGGGTGAATGGCCTCGAGAGGGTCGGCGCAACCGACGCCATTGGGAACATTCGCCCCTTGTCGGTCCAGAGCTCCTGAAGTCGATTCTTAAGTCTCGTGTTACCGGGTGTCACGCTTCCTGAGCCTGTCTGGAACCAGATGATCGCTTTCGCAACGGTCTTGGGCAGCGAGACTGAGCCGAGTATCGCTCGGGGAAAGAGACTCCGTGCCGCCAGGCGGCTGAGCAATCCGAGCGGCGTGGGCCTCAAGGTCGCTGCGGTTGCTGGATTGAACACCACCATCGAATCGATCAGCTCAGGCCGACGTTCGGCCAGGAGCAGTGAGACTGCGCTACCAACACAGTTTCCTACCAGGTCAAGGCGGGTGGCGCCGATCTCGGCGACGAACGCCTCGACCATGTCCACGAGCCACTCGACACTTCGCACTGCGGTGAGCTCTGAATCTCCGTAGCCGGGAAAGTCCAATGCGTATGCGCTGTAAGTCGGGTCGAGGGCCGTGATGGTCGGCTCCCAGATCAACCTACTGGACCCCAAATTGTGGAGGAAGATCACCACACGCGAGCCGGTTCCGTGTCGGGAATAGCAGATCGTCTCGCCGTCGTACTCGAACACCGCCATCGCTGCACCTTCCCATGGCTACGTTCTCGAGAATCGCACCCAGCCGTTGTTGAACTCCGATTCAACAGTCTGCGTCGGGAGTTGTCAAACGCTCGGAGATAGGAGAGCGGACTGGCAGTGGTCGCCCAGTCGCGCCTTCGACTGCGCCGATGCCCGCGTTGACCCAGATCCGTTTGAGGACCTCTTCCGACAGCTGACCCGAATCCATCCACGAGAGGCAGCTTGCGGTCACCAGTGAAATCCAGCCGGTGAGCGCGGCCTCGACCGCAGCACGGTCGCCAGCGTCGATAAGGTCAGCCGTGTGCAGTCCTTCCAGGATCCGTTCGATCTGGAGTAAGGCGTTGGTGCGCCTGATCTCTTGGATCGCAGGGTCGGACATGGTTGCTTGCTGTTGCAGTGTGCGGTAGCCGGCCGGGTGCTGCTTCACGTAAGTCAGGTACTTGTCGAGCCCGTCGAGCAGTTGCTCGAGCAGCGGCAGAGTCGGATCTGCACGGGTCGACTCGTTGAAGGTCTCCGACTCGCGCGCGAAAACGACACGGAGCAACTCTTGCTTGCCGCCGAAGTAGTGATAGAGCAGACCGCGCGAGATTCCTGATTCACGCGCGAGATCGTCGATCCACACGTCACCGAACTGCCGCTCGCCGAACAGCCTGCACGCAACCTCAAGGATCTGTGCACGCCGCGCGTCAGGAGAGAGTCGTCTGCCACGAGGAGCCTTCACTATTGAACCGTACGCCGCGGCCATAGGTCTGCACTTGCAAGCCTATGTCGGTGGCGACCGGGCCAGTTGATCACGGTGCCTCAGAGTCTTCCGCGCGTCTCTGATTCAGGGCAAGCCGCACCGATAGTGATATTGGATCGGGCTTGCCCGTTGCCCCGGGTTCATCAAGAAATCCGAAACACGAATAAGTTCGCGAAACGCGACACGAGAGTGCGTGAGGAGTCACGGAAAGGACGCTTGACCCTCCGGAGAGTCGGCGACGGAATGAACGCACCCGCAGCCGCCCGTTCACGCCTTACGATCGAGCACATGCGCATCCGACCCGGCAGGCCTCGTCTCGACGACTACGCACGGTATTTCGATCTGCCGGCCGCTCCCGACGACGCACCGTTGACCATCACCTGGGCGGGCGTCACCACCCTGTTCGTAACCGACGGGACGTCGTCGATCATGACCGACGGATTCTTCACCCGGCCGCCGCTCGTGTCGGTCGGCGTCCGCAGACTTGCCTCGTCGGACGACCGGATCGACGCCGCACTCACGCGCCTGGGCGTCGACCGACTCGACGCGGTGATCCCGGTGCACACGCATTTCGATCACGCGCTCGACTCCGCCGCTGTCGCCGCCCGGACCGGCGCGGAACTGGTAGGCGGGACGTCCGTAGCGCACCTCGGACACGGGATCCCGGATGATCGCGTCCGTGTCGTCGACCCGGGGTCGACGGTCGCGGTCGGAGCCTTCGACGTGACCATGATCCGCGGCCACCACTGCCCGCCGGACCGCTACCCGGGCGACATCACCGCGCCGGTGGTGCAGCCCGCTCGGGTCTCCGCCTATCGCTGCGGGGAGGCGTGGTCGATCGTTGCGGCGCATCGACAATCGGGTCGGCGTGCGCTGATCGTCGGGAGCGCCGGGTATGTGGAAGGTGCGCTCGCCGGGCAGCAGGCCGACGTCGTCTACCTGGGGATCGGACAGCTCGGGCTGCAGTCGGAGAGCTACATCGAGACGTTCTGGCAGGAGACGGTCCGGGCCGTCGGCGCACGCCGCGTCGTGTGCACCCACTGGGACGACTTCTTCCGAACCCTCGACCGGCCGTTGCGCGCGTTGCCGTATGCAGGTGACGACCTCGATGTGTCGATGACGACCCTCGCTCGACTGGCCGAGACAGACGGTGTCTCGCTGCATCTTCCGGCCCTGTGGCAGCCGGTCGAGGTCTGAGCGGTCCCTGACGCGCGTCTGGTTCGCGTGGCAGACTCGGCAGAGTCCAGACCGCACGCGAGTAAGAGGTGTTCCAGAGTGATCGCAACCATCAATCCCGCAACCGGTGAGACGGTCAAGACGTTCGACGACACCTCGTTCGACGACGTCGAGCGCGCTATCGACCTCGCCGCCGATACGGCGAAGACGTACCGTTCGACGACCTTCGCCCAACGCGCCGAATGGATGCGCGCCACCGCGGACCTGCTCGAGGCCGAAGCCGACGACGTGGCCGCGATGATGACCCTCGAAATGGGCAAGACTCTGGCGTCGGCCAAAGCCGAGGCTCTCAAGTGCGCCAAAGGTTTCCGCTATTACGCAGACAACGCCGAGGCGATGCTCGCCGACGAGCTCGCCGATGCCGAGGCGGTCAACGCCAGAACGGCGTATGCGCGCTACCAGCCACTCGGGGCGGTCCTGGCGGTCATGCCGTGGAACTTCCCCCTCTGGCAGGCAGTGCGTTTCGCCGCGCCGGCGCTCATGGCAGGCAACGTCGGGTTGCTCAAGCATGCGTCGAACGTCCCGCAGTCGGCGCTCTACCTCGCCGACGTGATTCGACGCGGCGGCTTTCCCGAAGGCTGCTTCCAGACACTCCTGATCGGTTCGGGCGCGGTCGAAGCCGTGCTACGGGACCCGCGCGTCGCAGCCGTCACACTGACTGGAAGTGAACCCGCAGGCCGGTCCGTCGCAGCGATCGCAGGCGACGAGGTCAAGCACACGGTCCTCGAACTCGGCGGAAGCGACCCGTACGTCGTGATGCCGTCGGCCGACATCGACGCCGCGGTGAAGACCGCAGTGACGGCACGCGTGCAGAACAACGGACAGTCGTGCATCGCCGCGAAGCGGTTCATCGTGCACACCGACGTGTACGACGATTTCGCGGCGAAGTTCGTCGAACAGATGAAGGCGCTGACAGTCGGCGACCCGACTGATCCGGACACCGACGTCGGACCGCTCGCCACCGAGCAGGGGCGGGTCGGCGTCGAAGACCTCGTCGTCGACGCTGTCGCTCACGGTGCCGAGATCCTCTGCGGTGGTACGCGTCCCGATCGTCCGGGGTGGTACTACCCGCCGACAGTCGTCGCCGGAGTGACTCCGGACGCGCAGATGTACACCGACGAGGTGTTCGGGCCCGTCGCCGCGCTCTACCGAGCGGTCGACATCGACGAAGCCCTCGAGATCGCGAATGCCACCACCTTCGGACTCGGCTCCAACGCATGGACCACCGACGACGCCGAGATCGATCGATTCATCGCCGACCTCGACGCCGGCCAGGTGTTCATCAACGGCATGACCGTGTCGTATCCGGAACTGCCGTTCGGCGGCACTCGGCGGTCGGGCGTCGGGCGTGAACTTGCCGCACACGGAATCCGCGAGTTCTGCAATGTGAAGACGGTGTGGATCGGATGACCCCGTAGCGTCCGACCCTGAGGACCGATAAGTGGTACGAACGGTGACATGACAAACGACGCAATGGCATGGACCTCGAGCGACCTCCCGTCCTTCACCGGCCGAACGGTCGTGGTGACCGGGGCCAACAGCGGGTTGGGTCTGGCGGAAGCCACCCAGCTGGCGCGAGTGGGCGCGAAAGTCGTTCTCGCCGTGCGAGACACAGCGAAAGGTGAGAAGGCTGCCGCGTCGATCGACGGCGACACTGAGGTACGACGGCTCGATCTCGCCGACCTGGCGTCGATCCGCACGTTCGCCGAGGAGTGGACGGGCGACATCGCGGTGCTCGCCAACAACGCGGGCGTGATGAACGTCCCGGAGGCACGGACTGCTGACGGCTTCGAGATGCAGATCGGCACCAACCACCTCGGCCATTTCGCGCTGACAACCCTGTTGTTGCCGCATATCACGGACCGAGTCGTCACGATGTCGTCGATGATGCACCGCGGCGGTCGCATCGATCTCGCCGACCTCAACTGGGAGCACCGCAGTTACAACCGGGTCGCCGCGTACGGGCAGTCGAAGCTCGCCAACCTGATGTTCTCGCTCGAACTGCAACGTCGCCTGGCGGCTGCCGGGTCGACGGTGCGGTCGTTGGCGGCACACCCCGGATACGCATCGACCAACTTGCAGACCCGGACCGGCAATCCGGTCTTCGACTTGGGCGGACGTATCGGCAACAAGGTGATCGCGCAGTCGGCAGAGGCCGGCGCGTGGCCGATGCTCTTCGCGGCGAGTCAGGATCTGCCCGGCGGTTCTTATGTCGGTCCCGACAAGCTCAACGAGACGCGCGGGTACCCGGCGCTGGCCGGTCGGACGGCACGCGCCAGCGACCTGACGATGTGCGCCAAGCTGTGGGACCTGTCGGAGGAGCTGACCGGGGTGAGTTTCGGCGGCTGACCCGGCCCGTTTCGGAATCGTCCAATACCGACTAACCAGAATTGTCGGACCCTCTTGCTAGTGTCTGGTCAGAAGTTGAGAACAAGCCCTGACCAGCGGCAAGGAGGTGATTCCGGTGAACGGTTCCAGCTACGACGGCGCCGGGCTCCCGGAGTCGCCCGCCGACCTGATTGCCCTCGCCGACGCGGCGGTGGCGAAGCTCAACGAGGTGTCGTTCGCAGCGCTGTCCGGTGCGGACCTGCTCGCTGCGGCCGAGACCAACGAGCGGATGCGGGCGCGCACCGAAGCGGCGACGACGAGTCTGATGATCGAACTGTCGGACCAGTTCGCGTTCCAGGCCCAGGGTTACATGACCGTCCAGAAGTACCTGACGAACGGCCTGCGCCTGGGAGTGCGTGAAGCCAACACGCGAATGAAGCTCATGTTCGCGACGGGCGAGTTCCGGGCGATCGGTGGCGACCGGCTGCCTGCCCGCAATCCGGAGACGGCGCAGGCGCTGCGCGAGGGCGCGATCAACCGCGGGCACGTCGCCGAGATCGATGCGGTGATGGACAAGGTCCCAGCTCGGGTCGACGCCGAGACGGTCGCCGCTGCCGAGGCGCAGCTGGCGGACGTCGCCCGCGGCCTGTCGCCCGAAGCGGTCCGGCAGGCAGGCGCCCGGCTGTTGGGTCACCTCGACCCCGACGGGGAACTGACTGACGACACGGACCGTCGTCGCACCCGCGGGTTCACCCTGGCCCCGCAGGATCAGCGGCTGATGTCGAAGCTGCAGGGGTCGATCACCCCGGCGCTGCGCGCCAAGCTCGACGTGCTGTTGACTGCATGGGCCGCGCCCGGGATGAACAATCCGGACGACGCCGAATCTCCGTTCGGCGCGGTCGACCAGGACGGTCTCGACGCCGATGCGCTCGCCGCAGCGCGGGAGCGGGACACGCGGTCCACGGCCCAGCGCAATCACGACGCCCTCGCAGCGATGGCCGACTTCGTTCTCGGCCACGGTGGGCTGGGGCGCCCGGACCGGCTCCCCGCCGAACTGGTCGTGACGGTCACCGACCAGGAGCTGGCCGCCGAAGCCGGCGTCGCGCTCACCGCGACCGGTGCGCGAATTCCGGTCTCCGAGCTGGTCGAGCTCGCGGCTCACGCCTCCCCGCACCTTGCGGTGTTCAAGAACAACACGTCCGAGGTCCTGTACCTCGGACGGGGCAAGCGGTTTGCGAGCAAGGCGCAGCGGCTGGCCATGTTCGCCCGCGACCGCGGGTGCACCGGCCCGGGCTGCGATGTGCCGTTCGCCCGGACCGAGGCTCATCACGTGGCGCGGTGGGAGGACGGCGGCTGCACTGACATCACCAATCTGGGAGCCGCGTGCGGCAAGCACAACCGGGCCGAGGGCTCCGGACCCGGCAAGTGGGAGACGATCGTTCTGGCCGACGGGGCCGATGCAGGTCGAGTCGGCTGGCGGCCCGCGGGAAGCGACCGCCGGTGGCAAGTGAACCCGCTCCACCACGTCGGGCAAGACCCCGACCTCCTCCCGCACGGCCCGCCCCGCGGCGCGGGTTCGACGATCGAGGCCATGCTGTCCCGGCTCCTCGACGCCGGCTGACCCGGCCACGCTCCCGACATGGGTGCGAGGGCCGGGCAGCCTGCGTGTTCAGTGCGAATTCACTGGAAACTGCTCCCCTCGTCATTCATACGAACTACGTTCGAGGTGTCTCGAGAGGAGGTTCCACTTCGTGCGGATCCGGATGACGGCAGCAGTAGCAAGACTGTCCGTGATCGCGGTTGCCGGTGGTGGAATCGGAACCCGGAGGCAATTCCTCGGGCGCTTCGCCCGACCTCAAGCCTGCGCACGGCGGTGTGCAGACCGAATCGACACCGGTGACGCGACCATCGGTGTCTCCCACGCCTATTCGAGAGGAGTCGAGCACATCGTGCAGGCGGCGCCAGTCGGTCGCGAACCGGCGCTACGTGCGTACGCGTGCTGAACGACGAAGAACTCGCTCGACGATCGAGGGGTGTGCCGAGCGGAACTGCTTCGCCGATCCGGCTGCGCTCTCGGCGCGAACGAGGAGCGGAACCTGCGCTCCTCGTCCGCGCCGCGCGGCTACCGCGCAGGTAGGCTGCGTACGGTGAACCCGTCGAAATGGCTCGTGAGTGTGATCCCCGGGCGAATACTCCCGGTCGTGATCGCTTATGCCGGATTCATCCGCTTCGCTCTCGTAGGGCTGTTCACGTTCGTTCTGACGACGGTGCTGTTCTTCGGGTTGAAAGTCAGTGTTCTCGATGAGAAGCCAGTGACGGCGTTCTCCATCGCGACGCTCGTAGCGACGATCGTGTCGTACGTCCTCAACCGCGAATGGTCGTTCGCGGAACGCGGCGGGCGCTCGGCTCGCCACGAGGCGTCACTCTTCTTCGTCGTGAGTGCCATCGCTCTTGGAATCAGCCAGATACCTCTCGCGATGTCCCGCTACGTGTTCGACTTCCAGGCTCCGGCGATATCGCCGTTCGCCGAGCATCTTGCCGACTTCGTCAGCGGTTCGATCATCGGCACGCTCGTGGCAATGGCGTTCCGCTGGTGGGCGTTCCGCAAGTGGGTCTTCCCGGAACTCGTCGTCGACGACGATGTCGTGGAGCAGGCCGAGAAGGAGCCGCTCGACTGACGCCCGAGGCGGTCGGTCGCAGTCACTCTGCGCGCAACAGCACCGCAGCCGCCCGTCGAGCCTCGGGCAGTGCCTCCGGGAATTCGGAGATCGAACGCAGCACGGTCGCGCCCTCGATCAACGTCAGCAACTGGACCGACAGGCTGTCCGAGTCGGCGTGACCCGCCTCGCGCGTCAGATCCGCGAACAGGTCCTTGATCCACAGTTTCCCGTTCCGGATGACCTCGTGGGCCGGGTGATCCGCAGTGCCGACGAGCTCGCTGTGCGCATGGACGAACGCGCAACCGAGGGGGCTGTGCTCGTCCATCCACGACTGCAGCGCGTCGAACACCGCGAGGACCTTCGCATCGCCGACCCCGTCGCTCGTGCTCCGTTCGACGGCGGCGAGCATGCCGGCCACCCAGTTCCGGTAGTCCGCGTCGCGCTCGGCGAGATAGGCGACCACCAGCGCGGCCTTGGACCCGAACCGGTCGTAGAGGGTCTTCTTGGTGACTCCAGCGTCGGCGGAGATCGTGTCCACACCGACTGAGTTGATGCCCTGCTCGTAGAACAGGCGCGATGCGGAGTCGAGGATCGCACGTGCCGCCGGTGTCAAAGATTTTGCTTGCACACCTGTATCCACACAGGGCAGTATAGGTGATGTATACAGACCAGTATACGAGACGGGGTGCAAGAGCAGCGCATGGCTGGTCAAACCTCGAATCAGGACCAGATCCGGAGAGGAGCACGGGCATGCTGAAGACAATGGGACGCGGAGTCCGCACGTTCATGCGGGCACTCGACACCGCCAGCGCGATCCGGCACGGCACGACGCCGAAGCATTACGACGACGTCCGTGAACCGGTCGCCACCATCCCGACCGGCACGATCGAGCAGTCGGAGACTCCGTGGCCGGTGGCCGCGTAGCGACAACCGCGAGAACCTTCAGCGCGAGAACCTTCACCGTACGAACCTTCACGAGGGCCGGGGCCGTCCCCGGCCCTCGTCGTGTCCTGGGCGGTCGTGTCGCTGGACGCGCGTGCTGCCCACCATCTTTCAAACCGATCCGACTCATCTTGAGATCTCATCGACGAGATCGGCTAGAGCCATATCGGTAGACCGCTGCGCCGACTAGCGTTTGACGGATGGTGCGTCACCACCTCGCGCACCGGCACACAGTGACGGCCTCGCCATACCTGACGGGGCGTCGCCCGATAATGATCAAAGGGACTACCGATCCGATGACCAGCACGAATTTCGAGAAAGTCCTCGTCGCCAATCGCGGTGAGATCGCCATCCGCGGATTCCGCGCGGCCTATGAGCTGGGGATCGGCACAGTCGCCGTGTTCCCCTACGAGGACCGCAACTCGGCGCACCGCACGAAGGCCGACGAGTCGTACGAGATCGGCGAGCCGGGTCACCCGGTGCGCAACTATCTGGACATCGACCTGATCATCGACGCGGCCAAGAAGTCCGGAGCCGACGCGGTCTACCCGGGATATGGATTCCTGTCCGAGAACCCCGACCTGGCTGCGGCGTGTGCCGCTAACGGGATCGCGTTCGTCGGTCCGCCGCAGCACGTGTTGGAGCTGACCGGCAACAAGGCCAGCGCGATCGCTGCGGCGAAAGCCGCCGGTCTGCCCGTGCTGCCGTCGTCCGAGCCGTCGAACGACATCGACGAACTGCTGGCCGCGGCGGAGTCGATGACGTTCCCGGTGTTCGTGAAGGCCGTCGCAGGCGGCGGCGGTCGCGGTATGCGACGCGTCGAGGAGATCGACGGGCTGCGCGAGGCGATCGAGGCCGCGTCGAGGGAGGCCGAGTCGGCGTTCGGCGACGCGACGGTGTTCCTGGAGCAGGCCGTCATCAATCCCCGCCACATCGAGGTGCAGATCCTCGCCGACACGCACGGCAATGTGATCCACCTGTTCGAGCGCGACTGCTCGGTGCAGCGTCGCCACCAGAAGGTCGTCGAGTTGGCGCCCGCGCCGAACTTGGATCCGGCGCTGCGCGAGAAGATCTGCGCCGACGCCGTCGCATTCGCCAAGCAGATCGACTACTCGTGTGCGGGCACCGTCGAGTTCCTCGTCGACGAGCGCGGCCAGCACATGTTCATCGAGATGAACCCACGTATCCAGGTGGAGCACACGGTCACCGAGGAGATCACCGACGTCGACCTCGTCCAGTCGCAGCTGCGCGTGGCGGCCGGCGCGACTCTCGACGAACTCGGCCTGTCCCAGGACATGATCAAGATCCGCGGCGCCGCACTCCAATGCCGTATCACCACCGAGGATCCGTCCAACGGATTCCAGCCAGATACCGGGCGGATCACCGGCTACCGCACGCCAGGCGGCGGCGGCGTTCGGTTGGACGGCGGCACCGCACTCGGTGCGGAGGTCGGCGCGTACTTCGACTCGATGCTGGTGAAGCTCACCTGTCGTGGCCGCGATTTCGAGTCGGCAGTCGCGCACGCCCGCCGTGCTGTCACCGAGTTCCGCATCCGCGGCGTCGCAACCAACATCCCGTTCCTGCAGGCGCTGCTCGACGACCCCGACTTCCGGGCCGGACGGGTGACGACGTCGTTCATCGAAGAACACCCCGAGTTGTTGACGTCGAACTCCTCGGCCGACCGCGCGTCGAAGATCCTGTCGTACCTGGCCGACGTGACGGTCAACCACCCGAACGGTGTACGCCCGGTCCACGTCAACCTCGCTGACAAGCTGCCCGCCGTCGACCTGTCTGCGCCGCCGCGTGACGGGTCCCGCCAGCGCCTGCTGGAACTCGGGCCGGAGGGCTTCGCGGCGAGCCTGCGCGAGCAGAAGGCGCTCGCCGTGACCGACACGACGTTCCGTGATGCGCACCAGTCGCTGCTGGCGACGCGCGTGCGGACGTCGAGCCTGACCGCGGTGGCTCCCTATGTGTCGCGACTGACGCCGGAACTGTTGTCGATCGAGGCGTGGGGCGGGGCGACGTACGACGTCGCACTGCGGTTCTTGAAAGAGGATCCGTGGGACCGCCTCGCGCAGTTGCGCGAGGCCGTCCCGAACATCTGCCTGCAGATGCTGCTGCGCGGGCGGAACACCGTCGGATACACGCCCTACCCGGAGTCGGTGACGCGCGCATTCGTCGCCGAGGCGGCATCCACGGGAATCGACATCTTCCGGATCTTCGACGCGCTGAACAACGTCGACCAGATGCGACCGGGGATCGACGCGGTCCGCGAGACCGGCACCACGATCGCCGAAGTCGCGATGAGCTACACCGGCGACTTGTCGGACCCGAATGAGAATCTGTACACGCTGGACTACTACCTGCGGTTGGCCGAGAAAATCGTGAACGCGGGCGCGCACGTCCTGGCGATCAAAGACATGGCCGGACTGCTGCGCGCGCCCGCCGCGTCGACCCTGGTGTCGGCGCTGCGCTCGGAGTTCGACCTGCCGATCCACGTGCATACGCACGACACGCCGGGCGGCCAGCTGGCCACCTACCTGGCTGCGTGGCAGGCCGGTGCGGATGCGGTCGACGGTGCGAGTTCGCCGATGTCGGGGACGACGAGTCAGCCGTCGCTGTCGGCGATCGTGGCGGCTGCCGCGCACAGCGAGTTCGACACCGGTCTGAGCCTGGACGCCGTCTGCGAGTTGGAACCGTACTGGGAGACCCTCCGCAAGGTGTACGCACCGTTCGAGTCGGGTGTTCCGGCTCCGACCGGACGCGTCTACACGCACGAGATCCCGGGCGGTCAGCTGTCGAACCTGCGGTCGCAGGCCACCGCGCTCGGGTTGGCTGACCGGTTCGAAGAGGTCGAGGCGAAGTACGCTGCGGCCGATCGGCTCCTGGGGCGCCTCGTGAAGGTGACGCCGTCGTCGAAGGTCGTCGGCGACCTCGCCTTGGCCCTCGTCGGCTCCGGTGTGGACGTCGAGGAGTTCGCCGAGAATCCGGGACGCTACGACGTCCCGGACTCGGTCATCGGCTTCCTGCAGGGCGAACTCGGAACACCCGTCGGAGGGTGGCCCGAACCGTTCCGCAGTCGCGCATTGGAGGGGCGTGACGAGCCCGAACCGCAGGCCGAACTGTCGGCCGAGGACGAAGCCGCGCTGGCAGGCGACTCGGCGACGCGCCGCTCGACGCTGAACCGGCTCCTGTTTCCAGGACCGACCAAGGAGTACCTGGAGCACGTCGAGACATTCGGGGACACCTCGAGTCTGTCGGCGGCCCAGTTCCTCTACGGACTCCGCTCGGGCATGGAGCATCGAGTGGAGCTGTCCAAGGGCGTCAATCTCCTCATCGGGTTGGAGGCGATCTCCGAGCCGGACGAGCAGGGCATGCGAACCGTGATGTGCATCCTCAACGGCCACCTACGACCGGTGCCCGCTCGGGACCGTTCGATCAAGGCCGACGTCGCGACCGCGGAGAAGGCCGACAAGAACAACTCCGGACACATCCCTGCGCCGTTCGCAGGCGTCGTCACGCTGTCGGTGAACGAGGGCGATCACATCGAGGCAGGCGGACAGATCGGCACCATCGAAGCGATGAAGATGGAGGCTCCGATCACCACACCGCACTCGGGCACAGTCACTCGGACCGTCATCGAGACGGTGGCACAGGTCGAAGCGGGCGACCTGCTCGTCGTTCTTCACGACGAGTAGCGCGTAGAGCGGGGTCGGGGACGCCAGGACAGACCGAATCGAGAGATTCTGTCCTGGCGTCCGAACTCCGTGCGTTATCGTGCACTCCAACAGTGAATTAGTTCGATCGATCAACTTGTAGGGGTGTGGGATGCGGTTCAAGCATGTGGCGACGACGGTGGGTGCTCTGGCTGCCGCAGCGGTGATGGCGGTTGGCCTCATGCCGGGTGCAGCGCAGGCGACACCCGCGCCACTGAAGTACGTCAACCTCGGCGACAGCTACTCGGCGGGGTCAGGCGTGCTGCCGTTCGCGCCAGAGGCGAGCATCGGGTGCATGCAGTCGGCCGATAACTACGCCAAGCTCGTGGCTCGATCGAACGGGTACGACCTCACCGACGTCAGTTGTGGTGGGGCGACGACTGAGGACTTCTTCAGTTCGCAGCAATCCGGTGTCAAGCCCCAACTCGCTGCACTCGACGACGACGTCGATCTGGTGACGTTCTCCATCGGCGGAAACGACGACGACCTATTCGCAGGCACCGTGATCAACTGTGTGGTCGCGGGCGTCGGCTCCGGAATGCGCGGAACGCCCTGTGAAGACAAGTACGCGAAGTCGGCGTCCAAGACGATCCGCGAGACGACCTACCCGAATCTGGTCAAGGCCATGAAGGCAGTCCGAGTCAAGGCCCCGAACGCCCGGGTGGCCGCGCTCAACTACCCGTGGATTGCACCCGACCGCAACGCACCGTGCAACGGGATGCCGATATCGGCGGGCGACGGGAAGTTCACCCACCGAGTCCAAGCCGAACTCAACGACGCGATCGCTCGCGCGGCGGAGAAGACCGGTGTGACGCTCGTGGATGCGGCGGCAGCCTCTGTCGGCCACGACGCCTGCAAGGCTCCCGGCGTGCGATGGGTCGAGCCGGTGCTCACCACATCCCAGTTCGTGCCCGTCCACCCGAACTCGCTCGGCGAGCGTCGCATGGCAGACGTGACTGCGAAGACGCTCGATCTGAAGTAGGTCAGACGCCGTGCGCGGACTTCCGCGCCACCCGCACCTGATTGATCACGAGTGCGACGCAGACCGCCGTCGCCGTTATTGCAGCGACGGCGAGCGACGCAGTGATTCCGCTCTTCCCGGGGCTGGCGGCGAGGATCGAGCCGACGATCGCGCTGCCTGCCGCGCCACCGACTGTGCGCAGGACCTGGTTGAAGCTGACTGCGCTGCCGACTTCGAAGACTGCGACGTTGCGTGCAATGAGCGTGGGCATCGCGGCGTATGCCGAACCCATGCCGAGTCCGAAGAGGGTCATCCCGACCAGGATCTCCCACAGGTGATCGTTGGTCAGCCAGATCATGAGCGCAGACGCAGCCATCAACGACGAGCCGGCAGGCAGCATCGTCGTCATGGAGCCCGGTCCGAGGCGTCGAACGAATCGGTTGCCTACGAGGCTGCCGACCGACAGCGGGAGCATCACGAATCCGGCCCAGAACAACGGGAGTTCGAGTCCGTAACCGGTCGACTCGGGGGCCTGCGCGATGATGCTGATGGTCGACAGGCTCATGTACATCGAGGCGCCGAGACTGATCGCCGTCAGGTTGGCCAAGAGTACGTCCGGCGTCTTGACGACGTGCAGGTTGATCAACGGATCTCGCGACCGCAGTTCGACGACCGCCCAGACGACGAGGCAGGCCGCGCCGATGACGATCGCCGCGATCGTCGGAACCGACAGCCAACCCCAGTGCGATCCCTGGCTGACGGCGATGAGCAGGCCGGCCAGTCCGACGGACAGCAGGGCGGCGCCCGGGGTGTCGAACGGCCGAGACGTACCGGCCTCGCCGTCAGACGGCACCCATTTCCAGACGACGACGATCGCGGTCAAGACGAAGACCGCGGCGAACCAGAAAGCGACCCGATAATCGAGCATGCTCGCGAGGATGCCGGTCAACGGATAGCCGAGGCCCAGGCCGGTCGCGACCGTCACCGACAACGTCGAGATGGCGGGGTCGGCGCGACCTGCACCGCCGAGGTGGCGGCGGGCCAGCACGATGGTCACCGGCACGATTCCGTAGGTCAGGCCTTGCAGCGCGCGGCCGACGAGGAAGACGCCGAACGTCGGGGCCGATCCCGCGACGATGGATCCGACGAGGATGACGGCGAGCGAGATCAGGAGGAGACGTTTGGTGTTGCGTCCATCGGACAGCCTGCCCATGATCGGGGTCGCGACGGCGCCTACCAGCAGGTTCACCGTGAGCATCCACTGTGCAGCGCTGACCGAGACGTCGAGTTCGGACGCGATCGACGGCACCAGCAGCATGCCGAGCGAACTGACGATCGACGTCGTCAGGGCGGCGTAGATCAGGCTGGGGACGAGTGACTTGCTGGTGTTCAGCGGCTGATCGGTGGTCATGGAGCACGTATCCCGAACTCGCGGGTGTAGGGGCTCGGAGCAGACATCACGCCTTCCGTTCTACCCGCGGTGCTCGCGGCGGAGTCAATCGGGCGCGCCCCTCGGCCTCCGGCTGCTGAGACAGGCTGTCCTGCGTTGCTCGCCGGATTGCGATCGACCGGGGCGGCATAACATGACTTGTGGACCCGGCGAGAGGACTCATCGATGGCTTTGACCGCAGACGAACAGGACATGGTTGCTCTGGTCGCGGACTTCACGGACAAGCGGGTGCGCGGCAACGTTCGCGAACTCGACGAGCCGGATGTGTACCCGGAGGCGTTCATCGAGGAGATGAAGGCCCTCGGGTTCTTCGGGTTGTTGGCTCCCGCGGAGTTCGGCGGAGTCGATGTGAGCACGGCGTGCTTCGCGCGGGTCACCGAGGAACTCGCTCGTGGATGGATGAGTCTGGCGGGCGCGATCGGCGGCCACTCGGTCATCACCTTCCTGGTCAAGACGTTCGGCACCGACGAACAGAAGCAGAAGTATCTGCCGCGCCTGGCCGACGGCTCGATTCGAGCGACGATGGCGCTCACCGAACCGGGAGGCGGCAGCGACCTGCAGAACATGCGGACCTTCGCCGATCCAGTCGACGGCGGCTTCTCGATCACGGGATCGAAGACCTGGATCTCGAATGCGCAGCACTCAGGTCTGATCGGTCTGTTGTGCATCACTGATCGCGCGGCGTCGCCCGCGCATGGCGGGATGAGCGTGATCCTCGTCGAACCCGGTGAGGGACTGACGATCTCACGCAAGCTCCCGAAACTCGGGTACCGGGGCGTCGAGGCGTGCGAGCTGGTGTTCGACGGCATGGCGGTTCCGGCGGACGCGGTTCTCGGCGGCGAGCCGAATCGGGGATGGGCGCACATGATGCGCGGCTTGGAGATGGGACGTATCCAGGTGGCGTCGCGCGCTCTGGGCGTCGGGCAAGCCGCGTTGGATGCCGCTGTGAAGTACGCGCAAGAACGCGAGTCGTTCGGCAAACCGATCTGGAAACACCAGAGCATCGGCAACCTGCTCGCCGATATGGGAACCAAGCAGCAAGCTGCGCGACTGTTGACGATCGACGCCGCCGAGAAACTCGATCGCGGTGAGCGCGCCGACATGGAGGCCGGCATGGCCAAACTGTTCGCGTCGGAGACCGCGATGCAGATCGCGTTGGACGCGGTCCGAGTTCACGGCGGGTACGGGTACTCGAAGGAATACGACGTCGAACGCTACTTCCGTGACGCGCCGCTGATGATCGTCGGCGAGGGGACCAACGAGATCCAACGGAACGTCATCGCCGCGCAGATGGTCGCGCGGAACCGGGTCTGAGGTCTCGCCGGGAGGCTCGATTCACAACAACGCTGTAGATTGCTGCCGCTATGTGGCAGTGAACTACAGCGTTGTCTCGACTCCGCTCGACCAGCGTGGCGGTCTCGACTCCGCGCGACCGGCGTGGGACTCCGCGCTACGAGCGCGCGACCGCGTCGGCGACGGCTCGATACTGCTGGTACACGTGCGGGGTCGGCTCGGCCGACACCGTCCGCGAGGAGACCGTCCACTGGGGGAGCTCGCCGGTCAGGGCCCAGGCGGCTTGGCGGGCGGCGCCGAGGGCGACGTACTCGCCGTCGACCGGCATGGTGACCTCGCCGCCGAACAACGACGCGGCGATCTGTTGCACGGCAGGGGATTTGGACCCGCCGCCGATCAGCGTGACGCGCTGCACGTCGATGCCCTGGGACTCGATGCGCTCGCGGCAGTACACCAGGGAGCAGAGGAGACCTTCGACGGCGGCGCGGGCGATGCCTGCGGGCGAGAAGTTCGAGGCGGTGATTCCGGCGATCGACCCCGTCGCATCGGGCAGGTTCGGCGACCGTTCGCCCGCGAAGTAGGGGACCATCGTGATGCCGTCGGAGCCGGCAGGAGCCGACAGTGCGAGCCGGGCGAACTCGTCGAAGTCGACGCCGAGCATGGCCGCCGTCGAGGCCAGGACCGGGGCGCCGTTGAGGGTGCAGACCAGGGGCAGATGCCGGCCGGTCGCGTCGGCGAAACCGGCGACCAGCCCCGATGGGTCGCATGGCGGAACGTCGGTCACCGCGCTGACGACACCGGAGGTGCCGAGGGAGACGACAGCGTCGCCGGTCCGGGCGTGCAGACCGAGCGCGGCGGCCGCATTGTCGCCCGCGCCCGCACCGATCACGAGACCCGACGGGGCGGTCCCGGCCCGCTCGCCGGGCCCGACGATGCGGGGGAGTAGTGGTCGTCGCCCACGGAAAGCCAAGTCCAACAGGTCGTCTCGGTACTCACCGATCGTCGCGCTGAAGTATCCGGTGCCAGAGGCGTCGCTACGGTCGGTCGTCAGTTCGGCGAGGTCGGCGCCACCGAGCAGCTTCCAGATCAACCAGTCGTGCGGAAGGCATACGGCGGCCGTCCGATCGGCGTTCTCGGGTTCCTCGTCGGCGAGCCATCGCAGCTTCGTCGCGGTGATCGAGGCGATCGGAACCACGCCGACAGCCTTCGCCCATTCGTCGGGCCCGCCGAACTCGTCCACGAGGTCGGCCGCGGCGCCCGCCGAGCGGGTGTCGTTCCAGAGGAGCGCGTCGCGCACCACCTCGCCGTCGGCGTCGAGGCACACCATGCCGTGCTGTTGGCCGCCGATCGACAGTGCGGCGACGTCGTCGAGTCCGCCTGCCTCGTCGATCGCGGAATACAGGGCGGTCAACCAGTGCTCGGGCGACACCGACGTACCGTCCGGGTGCGCGGCGGTCGCCGATCGGACGATCTCGCCGGTCTCGGCATCGCAGATCAGCACTTTGCACGATTGGGTCGACGAGTCGACGCCCGCGACGAGTGTCATGCGAGAACGGCCTCCAACGTCTTTCGGGCGCCGACGGTGCGCAGCAGGTCGAGGGCTCGGAGGTAGGGAGCAGTGAACAGTTCGTGGTCGGCGAGGTCGCCGAACAAATCTTCGTCGCGCACGAACGCCAGCGGCTCGGTCTGCGACTTCTGCGCCAACGGAACCAGTCGTGCGGCCAGCCCGTCGACGACGTCGATCGGCTCACCCTGCTCGTCGATGCCTTCGGCGTACCGGGTCCAACTCGCGACGACGGCGGCGGCCAACGGAACGCCGTCGCCGGCCGCGATGCGGTCACGGATCACCGGGACCAGCCATTTCGGGATGCGGTCCGACGAGTCCTGGCACAGTCGCGCGACGGTGTCGGCGATCGCCGGATTCGCGAACCGCTCAAGCAAGGTGTCGATGTACTCGTCGACGTCGACCCCCGGCAGGGCGGCAAGTGTCGGTTTGCCCTCCTCGGTCATGTAGCGGCGCAGCAGTGCGACGATGTCCGGGTCGCTCGCCGCATCGTGCACGTAGCGGTATCCGAGTAGATATCCGAAGTAGCAGAGCGCCTGATGGCCGGCGTTCAAGAGGCGCAGCTTCATGTGCTCGTACGGCGTCACATCGTCGACCACCTGGACGCCGACTTTCTCGAACGCGGGCCGGCCCATCGAGAAGTCGTCTTCGAGGACCCACTGCGTGAACGGCTCGGCGACGACTGGCCAGTTGTCGGAGACGCCGGTGCTCTCGGCGACCTCGGAGGCGAGTTCCGGTGGCGTGGCCGGGGTGATCCGGTCGACCATCGAGTTCGGGAACCGCGCGTTGTCGGCGATCCACGCGGCGAGTTCGGGGTCGCGGAGCTTCGCGAAGGCGAGGAACGTCGACCGCGCCATGTGACCGTTGCCCTGGACGTTGTCGCACGACATCACGGTGAACGCCGGAACTCCGCGCTCGCGCCGACGGGCCAGCGACTCGGTGACCAGTCCGAACACGGTGACCAGCGGCGTCGTGCCGGAGAGGTCGGCCACGACGTCGGGATTGGCGGCGTCGAACTCGCCGGTCGAGGGCGAGAAGTTGTAGCCGCCTTCGGTGACCGTCAGGGAGACGATGCGGGTGGCCGGATCGGCGAGACGTTCGACGACGGCGTCCGGATCGTCCGGGGCGTACAGATAGTCGACGATCGATCCGATCACCGACGTCTCGACTGCCCCGTCCGGATGCTTGAGCGTCAGCGAGTACAGGCAGTCTTGGCCGAGCAGTGCGTCGCGCATCGCGGCGTCGGCCTCGCGGACCCCGACGCCGCAGATGCCCCAGGTCGACGCATCCGGATCTGCGGCGAGGAGGCGGTCGAGATACATCGCCTGGTGCGCGCGGTGGAACCCGCCAACGCCGAAGTGGACGATGCCCGTGGTGATCGCCGAGCGGTCGTAATCAGGGACGGCGGCTCCGCTGATCTGCTCCAGATTCGCCGAGCTCAATGGAATGCTCATCGATGCACCTCTCCAGACCGCCATGACCGGGCGCATACCGGACATAGTGTTGTTGCGTACGTCACAGTGGAATGCTACCCTACTGAGCACATTCACAATGTGTGAGCATATGTTCACAACGATACGAGAGCAATATACCGATGACGGCAGAGCGAACCGCTGACGAACCGGCGAAGGACCATTCCGGCTCCTCGCGCCGTTCGGCGTCGTCGCGAGCGGGTTCGGACTCTGGTCACGACCTGCGACTCCTCGTGCGGGCTGCCGCGATGTACCACCTCGACGGGCTGACCCAGGCCGACATCGCACGTCGGCTCGGCGTCTCCCGACCGACGGCAGGCAGGCTCATCGCCCGCGCCCGAGCGCAGGGCCTGGTTCAGGTGACCGTCTCTGCGCCGCCGCACCTCGCGTCCTCCATCCACACCGACCTCGAGCGCGAGATGGAGCAGACGTTCGGGCTCGACGAAGTCCTCGTCATGGACGAGGTCGCGGACGGGACCGGCACCGGGACTGCGGCACTCGGCCGCGCGGGCGCATCGATCTTGATGCGGCGGATCCAACCGGACGACACCTTCGGTTTCACGTGGGGCCCCGAGCAGATCGCAGTGGCAGACGCGATGCGCGGGTCGGCGTCGTGCTCGCGCGTCGTGCAGATGGACGGTTCGATGACCTCCGTCGACTACGCGACCGGGCTCGACCACACCCTCATGCGATTCTCCGAATGCCTCGGCGCGCAACCCGTCCGTCTGATCGCCCCGCTGTACGTGGATGCCGGGACAGTCGAAGCGCTGCAACGCGACTCGCTGATCTCGCAGTCGCTCGACGCAGCGCGGCAAGCGCAGATCGTCCTCTACGGCGTCGGCTCGGCGTCCACGTCGACGACCCTCTTCGAGGGCGCGTTCATCGACTCCGTCGTCCTCGACGAACTCCTCTCGTTGGGCGCGGTCGGCGAGATCGGCGGCCGCTTCTACGACATCCACGGCGTCGCCGTGAAGTCCAGCCTCGTGGAACGGACCGTGTCCGTCTCCCTCGAGGCGTTGCGGGACTGCCCGACATCGATTCTCATATCCGGCGGACCCCACAGGCAGGAAGCCGTTCTCGGCGCTCTGCGCGGCGGGTACGCAACCATCGTCGTCACCGATTCGGCGACCGCGCGATGGCTCGTGTCACAAGAACTCGCGTCACAAGAGAAGGGTGAACAGTGAGGTTCCCAGGAAGAGGTTTGGCGCACCGGTGGCGTACCGGTGGACGCCGACGAGCGCTTGCGGCGGGTGCAGCCGCGGTCGCCGTTGCGATGGTCGCGACCGGGTGTTCCGGCGCGGGCGCATTGTTCGGCGACTCCGACCGGCAGATCACCGTCGCGATGGTGTCGAACTCCCAGATGCAGGACGCCGTCGAACTCTCGGGTCAGTTCACCGAAGAGACGGGCATCGACGTCAAGTTCGTGACGCTGTCGGAGAACGAGGCTCGCGCCAAGATCACCGCGTCGGTCGCGACCGGCGGCGGTGAGTTCGACGTCGTCATGATCAGCAACTACGAGACACCGATGTGGGGTGAGTACGGCTGGTTGGTCGACCTCACCCCGTACATGAACGACTCACCGGGATACGACGCCGACGACTTCATCCCGACGCTGAAGTCGGCCCTCTCGTACGACGGCAATATGTACGCCGCACCGTTCTACGGCGAGTCGTCGTTCCTCATGTACAACAAGAAGATGTTCGCCGAAAAAGGCGTGACACTGCCTGCGGACCCGACGTGGCCGCAGGTCGCGGAGGCCGCGGCGAAACTCGACTCCGACAAGGTCGCCGGTATCTGCCTGCGCGGCAAACCCGGCTGGGGCGAGGTCATCGCGCCGCTGAGCACGGTCATCAACGCGTACGGCGGTCGCTGGTACGACGAGGACTGGAACGCTCAGTTCGACAGTCCTCAAGTACGTGACGCGGTGCAGTTCTACGTCGACACCGTGCGGAAATACGGCGAGGCAGGCGCGGCGTCGTCGGGTTTCCAGGAATGCAGCAACTTGCTCGCTCAGGGGCAGACGGCGATGTGGTACGACGCGACGTCGGCCGTCTCCGTGCTGGAGAACAAGGACGAGTCGGCGATCGCGGGCGACGTCGGCTACCTGCCTGCGCCGTCGATGGCCAAGGGCGGCAACGGCTGGCTGTACACCTGGGCACTGGGGATTCCCACCAGCAGCGACAAGCATGACGACGCCTGGAAGTTCATCGAATGGATGACCAGCAAGGACTACATGAAGTACGTCGTCGAGAAGAAGGGACCCGAGAGCGTCCCACCGGGCAGCCGACTCTCCACCTACGAGATCCCGGCGGTCAAGGAAGCCTCGGCGCCCTACTCGGAGCAGATGCTGTCGGCGATGAACGCCGCCGACCAGACCCGCCCGACGCTCGAGCCCGTGCCGTACGAGGGAATCCAATTCCTCTCCATCCCAGAGTTCCAGGACCTCGGTACTCGAGTGAGCCAACAGATCTCGGCGGCGATCGCCGGACAGATCACCGTCGACGAAGCGCTCGCTCAATCGCAGAAGTACGCCGAGGTCGTCGGTGAGTCCTATCAGGAGGAGTCGCAGTGAGCACTGTCGTATCCACCCCGACGGGCGGCACGATGTCGACCGGGAAACCGTCGATCACGTCGAAGAAGGAACAGATCTCGCGAGCCGAGGGGTGGCGTCGGCGCGGCCCACTGCTGCCCGCACTGATCTTCCTGCTGGTCGTCACGCAGATCCCGTTCATCTTCACGCTCTACTACTCGACGCAGTCGTGGAACCTCGTCCGCCCGGGATCTCGGCACTTCGTCGGGCTCTCGAACTACGTGGACGTCTTCGGCGACCGTCAGTTCTGGCAGGTCACGCTCAACACGGTCTTGCTGATCGTCGGCACCGTGCTGATCTCGGTGGTCCTCGGGCTGCTGTTCGCGTTGCTGCTCGACCGCAAGTTCATCGGGCGCGGCATCGTCCGCACCCTGCTGATCACCCCGTTCCTGGTGACCCCGGTCGCCGCGGCGCTGCTGTGGAAGACGAGCCTGCTGTCGCCGACCAACGGTCTGGTGAACTGGGCCTTGAATCCGCTCGGCATCCACGTCGACTGGCTGTCGGACTTCCCGCTGATGAGCGTGATGGCCGAGCTCGTGTGGCAGTGGACGCCGTTCATGATGCTGCTGATCCTCGCGGGTCTGCAGTCGATGCCGCGTGACGTCCAGGAGGCCGCTCGTGTCGACGGAGCCACCAGCTTTCGGCTGTTTCGCGAGCTGACCCTCCCGCATCTGCGGCGGTTCATCGAACTCGGCTCGGTTCTCGGCGCGATCTACCTGGTCAACACGTTCGACGCCGTGTACATGATGACCTCGGGCGGGCCTGGCGTCTCCAGCGCCAACCTGCCGTTCTACATCTATCAGCGCGCGTTCCTCGGCTTCGACATCGGTCAGGCCGCGGCGATGGGTGTGGTCACCGTGATCGGAACGATCGTCATCGCGACGTTCGCGCTCCGCCTGATATTCAAGTCATTCTCCGGAACAGAGGAGGCCGCGTGATGGCTACCGCGACCAGTCCCGACGTCACCACACTGCGTCGTAAGCGCGACCCCAAGGGGATCCTGCTCACCACGATCACCTGGATCCTGGCGATCGGGTTCTTCTTCCCGGTGCTGTGGATGGTGCTGCAGGCGTTCAAGAAGGAGTCCGACGCGGCAACCAGTCCGCCGACGTTCATCTTCAGCCCGACCCTCGACCAGTTCAAGAACGTCTTCGACGCGGGGATCGGCACACCGCTGCTGAACTCGGTGTTCGCGACCGTCGTGTCGACGGTGCTCGTGCTGTTGCTCGGCGTGCCGGCGGCGTTCGCGCTGTCGCTGCGCCCGGTCCGGAAGACGAAGGACGCGCTGTTCTTCTTCCTGTCCACCAAGATGCTGCCGATCGTCGCGGCGATCATCCCGCTGTACGTGATCGTCGGCCAGATCGGGATGCTCGACAACGTGTGGACGCTCATCATCCTGTACACGGCGATGAACCTCCCGATCGCCATCTGGATGATGCGCTCGTTCTTCCTCGAAGTCCCCGGCGAGCTCCTCGAAGCGGCGAGCATCGACGGTGCGAGCCTGTGGACGTCGGTGCGCGAGGTGATCCTCCCGTTGATCTCGCCCGGCATCGCGGCCACAGCGTTGATCTGCGTGATCTTCTCGTGGAACGAGTTCTTCTTCGCAGTCAACATGACGGCCGTCGACGGCCAGACGATGCCGGTGTTCCTCACCAGCTTCATGTCCGGTCAAGGCCTGTACTGGGCGCAGCTGTCGGCCGCGTCGGTGCTCGCGGCCCTGCCCGTCGTCCTCGCGGGATGGGTCGCGCAGAACAAGCTCGTGCGCGGTCTGTCGTTCGGCGCCATCAAATAGACCCGTCTTCACTCACGTACACATTTTCAGGAGAAACCCTCATGGCTTCCATCACCTACGACAAAGCCTGCTGCGTCTACCCCGGTGCGGACACGCTCGCCGTCGACTCCCTCGACCTCGATGTCGAGGACGGCGAGTTCGTCGTTCTCGTCGGACCGTCCGGCTCCGGTAAATCGACGGCGCTCCGCATGCTCGCGGGACTGGAGGAGATCGACTCCGGTGAGATCCGGATCGGCGGAAAGAACATGGTCGGCGTCGCGCCCAAGGAGCGCGACATCGCGATGGTCTTCCAGAACTACGCGCTGTATCCGAACAAGACTGTCGGCGAGAACATGGGCTTCGCGTTGAAGATGCGCGGCGTCCCGCTGGCCGAGCGCAAGGAGAAGGTCGCGGACGCGGCCAAACTGTTGGACCTCACCGAGTTCCTTGACCGCAAGCCGGCCAAGCTGTCTGGTGGTCAGCGACAGCGCGTAGCGATGGGTCGCGCCATTGTCCGTGAGCCGCAGGTGTTCTGCATGGACGAGCCGTTGTCGAACCTCGACGCGAAGCTGCGCGTGCAGACTCGTACCCAGATCGCCGCGCTGCAGCGTCGGCTGGGCACGACCACCGTGTACGTGACGCACGACCAGGTGGAGGCCATGACCATGGGCGACCGCGTCGCGGTCCTCAAGCACGGTGTGCTGCAGCAGTTCTCGACACCGACAGAGCTGTACGACCGCCCGATCAACGCATTCGTAGCTGGCTTCATCGGTTCGCCGGGCATGAATATGTTCACCGCTCCGGTGCGCGACGGCGAGATCACCATCGCCGGTGCGCCGATCTCCATCGATGAGGAGAGCGCAGCGCTGCTGCGCTCGTCCGGACTCGACACCGTGATCGTCGGCATCCGTCCCGAGCACCTCGCCCTCGGCGAAGGCGAAGGCATCAACGCCGACGTCGCTCTCCTCGAGGAACTCGGCAGCGAGACCTACGTGTACGCGAACCTCGCCGACGACTCGATCAAGAACCTCGACGGCGAGCCGGTGATGATGGTGGCACGCTCCGGTGTGCGTTCGCCGGCCCGTCTCGGCGACGGCATCCGTCTGCGCCAGTCCGGTCCGGCTGTCCACCTGTTCCACCCAGAGACGGGGAACCGGTTGTAGGGGTTCGACTCTCCGCCGGTCGAGCGGAGTCGAGACCCATGTAGTTGATTGAGCGAGCGAAGCGAGTCGAAATCCCCCGACGTCACTGTGGATTTCGACTCGCTCCGCTTGCTCAATCAGCCATGGGGGTCCGCGCTCAATCAATTGCGGCCACCCGCGGAATTCCGGCAAACGGACGACAGACAGGCGACCTGCGTCGTCAGTACGTTCAGTGGATGGAGACTCGCGAGGCTCGACGATTCTGGATCTGCCGATTGGTCGGACTCGTAGCGGTCGCGGTTCTCATGGCGGCCTGCACGTCGCAGGGAACTCCGCATACGTCGACCTCCCAAGACGGTCAGTCGTCGAGTTCCTCCACAGCCCCCGCCGTTCCGACGGCACTGGTCCTGGACGCGTCGATGTCGATGACGGAGGCCGACGCACCGGGCAAGAACGGCGCGACGGTCACCCGGATCGAGGCGGCCACGAGCGCAGCGGGAACGCTGATCGAGTCGATGCCTGCCGACACTCAGTTCACGTTGCTGACTTATGGAACGAAGGCCGGGTCGACTCCGGCGGACAAGGCGGCCGGCTGCCGCGATGTCACGACGCTCATCCCTCTCGCGTCGATCGATCCGCGCGCAGCCAAGGATGCGGTCGGCGCCATCACGCCGAAGGGTTACACGCCCATCGGCCTCGCGCTGCAGCGCGCCGCCGACGATCTGCCCGCCGATGGGCCGCAATCGATCATCGTGGTCTCTGACGGGCAGGACACGTGTGGTGTTCCCCCGTGTGACATCGCCTCCGACCTTCACCGCCAGCGGCCCGACCTGACCATCTCCACGGTGGGGTTTCGCACCGACGGCGCCGGTGAGAAGGATCTGTCGTGCATCGCGAACGTTACTGGCGGCCTGTTCGTCACAGCGGACGACTCCGCGCAGTTGGCCACCCGTCTGGGCGCCACCCAGGATCTCTCGACGGCTCGCAATTCGTTGACCGGCACGGGTCTCAACGGCGCCGAGATCGGCCAGACGGCTGACGACATTCGTGCGACTCACGGCGACCTCCCTGCCGTGAACGGTTCAGGCGAGGTCGTCGTCCTCTGGCGCGACTGCGACCTGACGTTCTCCGACGGCGTCCTCACCGCTATCGCTCCTCGGAGCGGTGCTCGTACCGTCGACGGCGTCACTGTCGGTGATCCGCTCAGCAAGGCGACCGGACTCTACGGCGACCCGGTGAAATCCGAGCAGTCGACGGGCGACACCAAAGTGGTGCTTCTGACCGCCGATGCTGAAGCGGGTACCGCGTACAAGACCACCGTCGACGGGAGCGGGGACGACGCCACCATCAAGCGGATCGTCTTGTGTCGTTGTCTCCCCACGACCAGCGGAAAGCCCGACGGCGGGACGTCCGTCGATGCCACCGCACTCACGTTCGGCGGAACTGCCGAGATTCAGGCAGGTATGGCCGAGACAGACCTCGCGTCGGTCGGCATCACTCCGGAGGCGTCGCCCGCGCACGGCTGCAACTACTATTTCGTCCCCGGCACCGATTATCTGCACGTGATGGCCTCGCGAGGCAAGGTGCTCGGCGTGTACTCGATCTACGACCCGGACACGGAGGGGATGGATCCGGCCGTTCACAACGCAGAGGGCATTCGGGCGGGCGACACCGCTGCAGACGTGCGCGCTGCATACAAAGGTGCAAAACTGACCGAAAAGTTCTCGGGTCTTGGCTCAAAGAACATCATTCGTGTCGTCGACGGCGATGGAAAGGCGATTGGATTCTCCTTCGACAGCAACAGCGATGGATCCGACGCTGTACCTGATTCTGCGGTCGTGCAACTGATTCGTGCGGGTACCGAGGACGTCGCTAGAGGTTTCGAGGTCTGTCTACGCTGAAGCTCAGCCGATTGAGCGAGCGGATCCCATGGCTGATTTCCAGCGGGCGGACCCCGATGGCTGATTGAGCGAGCGAAGCGAGTCGAAATCCACAGTTACGTCCGGGATTTCGACTCGCTCCGCTCGCTCAATCAACTGCGGGGAGGCTCGGCGCTCAATCAACTGCGGGAGACTCCGCGCTCAACCAACTACAAGCCGTCCGCCGCCGTCAGCCGCCGTTGAACGCACGGTGATACGTCCGGCACTGTTGGCCGCGCAGCGTCCCGCATTTCGGGTGGACCGGCGTGCCAGAGCGTGAGACGCCGGGCAGCGTCACGAACGACTCGGAGAGGTCGCCAGGGAACTCCACGAATAGGCGCTACTGGTCACCCGGGCATACGTGCAACCCACCCTCCGACGGTTCCGACGGTCACCGCGATTTTCGCCTTGCGGCGCCATCCGGGGGTATTCCAAGTGGTTTCGACCATTTCCCAAAGCTGGAGGTCGTCGAGGCGGCATCCGAAGCCGAAGGCGAGAAGCCAAATCGCGACATCTCTCCGGCTCCATACTCCATCCGGAATCGTGGAGAGTTGCCGCTGTGCGTTGATCGTGTAATAGAGGAAAGCCTCAAGTTCTGCTCGCCGCTCACCAGCTCCGAGCGCGCTGAGGCGCGGCTTCACGCTCGCGATGACAGCGTTCGACAGGACATCCGAACTAGTGAAACTTTGGACGTCTCGACCATCGAGGTACGGTGCCCCGTTCCACACTGCGAGATGCACTCGTACTGCGATGAAGACCACCGCCAGTTCGAACGCATCGCCCAATTGTGCGCGATATTCGGACATGAATCGGTCAATGGCTTCGTCAGAGCCGGTGCCCGCTCCAAGATCGTCCCACGCTCGATCGACAACGTCGACGAACAACTTCGGGTCAAACTTCGCCCGGTTACGTCGTCTGACCATTTCGCACCTCCTCAAACAAGTCGATGACTTCTTGCCAGGATTCGTCGCTCCACGCGTCGATACCGACGAAAAACAACAGGAATGCAGCGACGACCGTTTCCGAGTCCGACTGGTTCTCGTGTTCGCCCTCAAAGGCAACTGGGGGGCTCGAATTTGTCGCCATGACCGTGTCGACTCGATCCTGAAATTCCTCCAAACTCCAGGACGATGCCTTGGAGGCTGCTGGGAAGGTCAACGCGAGGTAGGCACGAAACGCCGCGTAGTCGCCGGAATCGCCGAGCGCTCGACCAACTATTAGATAGCGATTCACCAAAATGACGGCCACCGCGATTTGGTGCCAGTCAGGTCGTTCCACTAGAGGCTCGAGCCTGTCCTCTAGATTGCTGACTCGTCCGATGCTGATGTCGCGGCAAAGGCCTCTCAAGACCGCGAGCACTCCAGAGTCGATCATCAGATCCCTCCCCGCTATCGCACTGAATCATATGCTGAGTAGGCCGGTTCCGCTGATCGCTCAATCAACTACGGGGCTCCGCGCACGGTCAACGACAGTCTTGCCGTCAGCCCCCGTTGAACGCACGGTGATACGTCCGGCACTGTTGGCCGCGCAGCGTCCCGCATTTCGGGTGGACCGGCATGCCAGAGCGTGAGACGACGGGCAGCGTCACGAACGACTCGGACAGATCGATCGTGTCGACGACGCGGCCGCCGGTGCGCGGGGTGTCGAACTGCCACGACGCGAGGTCGCCGCCGGGTGCGCTGACGAGGACGCGGATGCGTGATCCCCTGGCGAATGAGTGCATCACCGGATGGATCGGAATCGTCATCCGGTTGTAGCCGGCGTCCATCGGACGCGACGTCGTGTAATCGGGTGCTGTGCCGTCGCCGCGGGAGCCCGACCGCAGCACGCCGGTGCCGATCGCCGTCTCGTGTCCGCTTGCCGACACCTCGGTGAGTGTCACCTGCAGATCGGTGAACGGTGCGGAGCTCTTGACGTTCAGGGTCACCGAGCCGTTGCCGAGCATCACCTGGGCGGATGTCAGTGGGGCGCTGATGAATCCGAGGCCGCTGTGGCCCGGGGCTTGTTTCCAGGTGTAGTCAGGAGCGGTGCCCCAGGCGGCAGCGGTATCGCTGGCCGCGGAGGGGAGCGTGTTCAGCGGACGGTTCACGGGATTCGGTCGGAACGCGACGTCGCCGTCGCCCGCCGACGTGCGGAGCTTCCCGTTGCGCGCGAGGTAGAGCCGCTCGGCTCCGGCATCACCGGGCCACGACCGGAACGACTTCTGCCACGGCGACGAGAGTCCGCCGGGGCCTGCGGTGCCTGCACCGTTGCCGAACAGCGCCCGCACTCGCGGAGTGCTCTTGGCGAAGCGTGCCTTGGCGGTCTTCACGTTCGGCGAGTCAGAGAATCGGACCGGCGGAATCGGCTGCCCCGGCGCGTTCGTGGCAGCTGGGTAGACGGCGAGCCCGAGTGGCGCCATCGTCGGCGGCGTGGTCGGCACTTCGTCGGCGACGAAGATCTGCAGGAACTCAGCCCATCGTGACAGGATCTGCGGGCCGAGCGAATCGAAGTGACGCCCGTTGACGATGTTGGCCCACACCTTCGGATTGTGGTCGAGCTTGCTCAGGACGTCGACCCAACTGGGGCCGGTCTGTTCGTCTTGCGCCGCGCCGGCGATGAAGACGGGGACATCGATCTTGGACGCCCAGTCCGGGAGCGACCGTTCCTGGTACACCGGGGCCGATGCCATCGGGTTCGCTTCGATCAGGGCGAACGGGTCCTGTGTCTGCAGACGGAGTTTCTGATTCGCGGCGCAGGCCGTGTCGCCCGCGTCGATCCGGGCTTTGACCCACGGTTGGCCGCCGGCCGGGCCGGGCTTGGCGTCGTCGACGCGTTCCTGCAGCCACGACTTTGCGAAGCCCTTGTTGAAGATGCCGCCGGGACGCCCGACGGAGTAGAGGTCGTCCGTGGTGCTCATCGGAGCGATGGCGGCGAGGTGCGGTGGCCGGGTCCCAGCGGTGTACATCTGCGAGATGCCCGAGAACGAGATGCCGACCATGCCGACCTTGTTGTTCTTCACCCAGCCCTGGCGGCCGATTGTTTCGATCGCGTCGTAACCGTCGAATGCCATCACTGTGTCGAACAGGCCGAAGTCGCCTCCGCTGCAACCGCTTCCACGCATCTGCAGGCTGACCGTCGCGAAGCCGAGCATCTGCGGGGCCAGGGTCGCACCGACGATCACCGAACTCGCGGGAGCTTGTGGATCTGGGAGGCCGACTTTGTCGCCGATCGCGCCGACCACGAGGTCGTTCGGGGCGGCGTTCTGATAACCGGAGTACTCGACGACGGTCGGGAACGGGCCGTCGGACAGCTTCTTCCCGTACGGCAGGCGAACCGTCGCCGCGAGGGTGACGCCGTCGCGCATCCGGATGTAGTTCAGTCCCTCGTGCAGCTTCTGGTTGTAGAGCGACGGGGTCGGGGGCGGCGAGTCGGCGTCGGTCACCGTCACTGGACGTGACGTGACGCCTGCGCCGTTCCAGCTGTACGAGCCGGGCGCGAGATGCCGGACGATCAGCGAGCCGAGACGGTCGCTGACGCCGTGGCCTACAGCAGAACCGTCGGCTGCCTCCAAGGTGAGAGACGTGCCGGGGCGGGTGTCCGTGACGTACGCCTGTGCGATACCGCCGCCGACGTTCGCGTTGTGACGGGGAGCGGCAGTCGCGGTGGGTGCGAACAAGGCGGCCGCGGTCACCGCCACAATGCCGACTGTTCCTGCCCTGCCCAGAAGTCTGCCTACTCGCATGCTGTTTCTCATCCGTCGTCATGCCCCCGCAAAAATCGATCGATCGATCAACAAGAGTGACGCTAGCCACTTCTATGGTGGGAAAGCAAGCGCGGTCATAACGGGTGGCAGTCGCGTGAAGCTCGGCGAAGGTGTCATGCGATCAAATGACGAGAGTCGAAACGAAGGTGAGCGTCGTCACGACGTACTGAGTGCGGGACTCGCGCAGTCGCGGGGTCGCATCCACACGGTCGGGGAGACTCAAGGAGTAGAACGATGCGCCATTCAGCGAAGACCGCAGCAGTCGCACTTGCCATGGTGGTGGCCGGCCTCGGAGCAGGTGCCGGGCAGGCCGACGCGGCGCCGACCTCGGCGAACAACACTCATCCGGCCGCATGTCCGGGAGTCCCGACCAGCCGGGTCGACGCCGCCGTCCGTCATCTGGCTCCACCATTCCCCGGCCGGGACATTGCCTGGCGGGTCACCGGCCAGGGCTCGTCCATGGGCTGCTGGTTCAAGTGGGTCCAGGTCTATCCGCAAGGCGCCACCGGCAGTTCGCCGACGCACATCCTCTTCTTCGACCAAGACCGATTCATCTCCACCGCGACCCCCAAGTCCACCGCTTTCACACACGTCGTCGGCAGCGCTTGGCCCGGTGAGCTGACCGTCTCGTTCCGCTGGCCGATCGGCGACGACGCGAACGCGAATCCCCGTGGTCACGCGAATGTGCGTTACCAGTCGCTGCCGTTCATCCGGCCGTTCCCGCTCGACCCGATCCCGTGGCAGGCGCTGCGGTAAGGGGTGGTCGGCGGGGGTCTCGACGCTTCTATGTGTGGTGTCAAGCCGCGGTGGGTCTGTGTTGGGTGTTTGTCGTGGTCTCGGCGGTGGTTGTGCTGCGTTCGCAGGTCTTGAAGATTTCGCGTGCGATGTAGCGTTTGAG
>NZ_JAKKOQ010000021.1 GCF_021738965.1 Gordonia zhenghanii
AAAGCCAACCCCACCAAAATGTAGGGCGGCAAGACTCCGCGAAGTCATACCCGAAGCGCCAGCAACCATCCTCCCCCAACCAGCCTCCGGCCAGTCACCATCTATTAGAGACTCCGCTCGACCAACGGAGAAGGGCTCGACCGGCGGTTGACTAGCGGTCATGTAGTTGGTTGAGCCGGTGAGGAGCGTAGCGACGAGGCGTGTCGAAACCCGGTGCGTCGGAGGGGGTCTCGACTTCGCTCGACCGGCGGAGGGGCGCTCGACCGGCGGGGTCTCGACTTCGCTCGACCGGCGTGGTGGGGCTCGACCGGCGGGAAGGGCTAGTGATCCGCGATGTGCTCGGCGATGGCCGTGTTCACCACGGAACGCTGCTCGTATGAGGCGAGGTGCGCTGCGTAGTCGAGGATCTGCAGGCGGGCGCCCGGGATGCCGTCGGCCAGTACCTGCTGGTGGTCGAGAGGGACGGCCTGGTCGTCGGCGCCGCCGATCACCAGGGTTGGCGCGCTGATCGACCCCAGGTCGGCGCGGGCGTCGAACCCGGCGATCGCCTCGCAGCACGCGGCGTACCCCTCGTCGGACGTCGCGGCGACCATTGCTCGCATCCGTTCGACGATCGCCGGATTGCGTTGCGCGAACGCGGTAGTGAACCACCGTTCGACGACGGACGCCGCGACGGACGCCGTGCCGTCGATCCGTACGGCCTGCGCGCGGTCGACCCACGGTTCGGGGTCGCCGAAACGCGCCGACGTGCACAGGAGGGTCAGTGTGCGGGCGAGGTGGGGGTGCGTGATTGCGAGTTCCTGGGCAGTGGCGCCGCCGAGTGACAGACCGACGAGGTGAGCGGCACCGACGTCGAGGCGACGCAGGAGTGCTGCGACGTCGTCGGCGATCGCAGCAACGGTGGATGTGCCGACGGAATCCGGCGACTCGCCGTGCCCGCGCAGGTCGACGGCGATGACGTCGTGTGCGTCCGAGAGCCCGCTGATCTGGGGCCGCCACATCGAACGATCAGCGCCCAGCGCTCCCAGAAGCACGATCGTCGGACCGTCGGCGAGTCCGTGTCGCTCGTAGGCGAGATCGACTGGTGCGGGCATGTGGGCTTCCGTTCGTATCGTGGCGAGTTCGCACGGAGGCGCGAGGTGTCACCAGGTGAACAATCGTATGACGAAGACGCGGCGGTGCGCTCAGCGTGTGATGAAGGTGATCGTCGTGCGCGGACGTCCGTCCGGACCGATCAGTGTTCGCGTCGACTCGTCGACGATGATCGTCGCGTCCTGTCCGCAGAACAGCGGCGCACCGTTCCGATGCTCGATCGCCGATACCGTCGGACTGTCGGCCAGGCGGTGGGTCTGCGCCACTGCCAGGGACATCAGCGGCCCGTGCACCACCAGCCCTGGATACCCCTCGACGCCGGTCGCGTACGGCCAGTCGTAATGGATGCGGTGTGCGTTGGCCGTTGCGGCGGAGAAGCGCATCAGCAGCGTCGGATCGGTGCGGAACGTCCACGCGTCATCGGTCCATGTCAACGGTGGGCCCGCGGGGACGAACTCCGGCGGCTCGGGGCGTTGGTCGGACACCGTCGACGCATCCCGGTAGATCAGATTCTGCCGCTCCACCACGGCGGGCTCACCAGCCGAGTCGTGCAGAACGGTCTCCACGGTGACCAGCACGAGTCTCCCGCTGCGCCCGTTCTTCTCGGTCACCTCGGCGACACGCGACTCGCGGCGAGTGATGTCACCGACCCGCAGCGGACGGACGAACTCGACGCGTCCACCGGCGAACATCCGCCTCGGCAGGTCGACCGGCGGAAGGAACGATCCGCGGAACGGATGGCCGTCGATACTGAGCTCCGACGACGACGCCCACCGAGGGAGTGCGGCCCAGTGCCACAGTGGAGGCAGTTCGTCGCCGAGTGCGGGTGCTCCGAGCCCGTCGTCGAACAGCGCGGAGAGCGCCGCGACGGGAGCTGGATCGACCAGCTCATCAGTGACGACAGTGTGCGGCGCCCAACTCACATGTACCGTCCACCGGTCACTTCGAGCACCGTCCCGGTCATGTACGACGACAGATCTGATGCGAGAAATGTTGCGACGCCCGCGATCTCATCCGGCTCGCCCGCGCGTCCCATCGGGATCTCGGACATCTTCTGATCCCAGATCCGTTCGGGCATCGCCTCTGTCATGGCGGTGCGGATCAGGCCCGGCTGGATGCAGTTGATGCGGACACCGAGATACGCGACCTCTTTGGCCGCGGCCTTCGACAGGCCGACGATCCCCGCTTTGGCCGCCGAGTAGTTGGTCTGGCCTGCGAGCCCGACCTTCCCGGAGATGGACGACAGGTTGATGATCGATCCTGTCTTTCGTTCACGCATGTGCGCAGCGGCCGCCCGGGTGCCGTGCCAGACGCCTTTGAGGTGCACGTCGATCACCTGGTCGAATTGATCCTCGCTCATCTTGCGCATGGTCGCATCGCGGGTGATGCCCGCGTTGTTGACCATGACGTCGACGGTGCCGAACGCGTCGACTGCCGAATCGATGAGCCGCCGGACGTCGTCGCCCGACGTGACGTCGCATGCGACGCCGCGTGCCGCCTCGTCGCCGCCGAGTGCGGCTGCGGCGTCGGCGACCTTCGCAGCGTCGAGGTCGCCGAGTACGACGCGAGCGCCTTCCGCGACGAAACGCGCGGCGACGGCGAACCCGATGCCTTGCGCTGCGCCGGTGACGACGGCGACCTTTCCGGCGAGGAGGTTGCTGGCACCTCCGCCGCTTTCTCCGTTTGTCGAGCGCAGTCGAGACATCACTTCCCCTTCGCTTGTTTCTTGGCTTCGCGGACCAGGCCGCCGCCGATGATCAGTCGTTGGATCTCGCTGGTCCCCTCGTACAGGCGCAGTAGCCGGACGTCGCGGTAGATCCGTTCGACGACGGTCTCGCGCATGTATCCGGACCCGCCGTGCACCTGGACGGCGGTGTCGGCGACCCGACCGACCATTTCGGTGCAGAACAGTTTCGCGACCGACGGCGCGATCCGACGGTCTTCCTCGGACACCCATTTCGCGGCGGCGTCGCGTACCAGGGCGCGTCCAGCCATGACATCGGTCTGCATGTCGGCGATGTGGGCTTGAACGAGTTGGAAGTCGCCGATCGGCGTCCCGCCCTGCGTCGTCACGGCCACGTGGCGCAGCGACTCGTGGAGAGCCCGTTGGGCGGAGCCGACAGCGAGTGCCGCGATGTGCACACGACCACGAGCCAACGACGTCATCGCAGCCTTGTAGCCGACGTCGACGTTGCCGCCGACCAGTGCCGAACCGTCGACGTGGACGTCGTCGAAGTGCACGTCGGCCGTCCATGCACCTTCCTGGCCCATCTTCTTGTCGCGATCGGCGACCGAGACGCCTGGTGCGTCGGCGGGCACGAGGAACACTGCAATGCCGGGGCCGTCGTCGTCCGCGGGTCGGACACGCGCGAACGTCACGAACAGATTCGCGGTGGGGGCGTTGGTGATGAAGCACTTGCCGCCGTCGATCACCCACGACCCGTCGGACCGCTGGACGGCTCGTGTGCGCAAACCTGCCGGATTCGATCCGGCTCCGGGTTCGGTCAGCGCGAACGACGCCACGACGTCGCCCGACGCGATTCGCTGCAGCCACGTCGACTTCTGTTCGTCGGTCCCGAAGTTCACCAGGACCTGACCGGCGATGCCGTTGTTGGTGCCGAACATCGACCGCAGTGCGAGTGCCGTGTACCCGAACTCCTGAGCCAGTTCGACGTCCTGCTGCAGATCGAGTCCGAGACCTCCCCACTCCTGTCCGATCGCGTACCCGAAAAGACCGATATCTCTTGCTGCGGTGACGAGATCATCGGGGACGGCATCGGCGTCGGCGATCTCGCGTTCACGCGGGACAACCCGCGTGCGGACGAAATCGCGCACAGCGTCTCTGATCTGGACGAAGTCTTCCGCACTGACCTGCGACATGGTCCTCCTCGTGTTCGATCGTTGATCGATCTGCTGCGCACTGCTCGGCGAAATCTGTTCTGCCAGCCGAATATACAATCCTCTCCTATGGCCGATGAGACGCAGATTACATCCGCACCATTGCCCCTCGACGGGATCCGGATCATCGAATTCGCGAGTTTCGTGGCCGGGCCGAGCGCGGGAATGTCGTTGGCGCAGTTGGGTGCGGACGTGATCCGGGTGGACCCGATCGGCGGGAACGCCGATGTGCGACGGTGGCCGCTCTCGAAGCGGACCGGCAGGAGCCTCTATTGGACTGCGCTCAATCGAGGCAAGCGCTCGGTGACCGTCGACGTCCGCAGCGAGGCAGGCCGTGACTTGCTGCTCGCACTGGCGACCGCACCGGGCCCGGACGCGGGCATCGTCGTCGACAATGCCGTCGGCCGCGACTGGTTCGCGTACGACGCGTTGCGCGCCCGTCGCGAGGACGTGATCGCTGTCCGCGTCCAAGGTCGCGCCGACGGCGGTCCCGCCGTCGACTACACGGTGAACGGCGCGATGGGGATGGCGTCGTTGACCGGGCCGTCGTGCACCGATGCACCGGTCAACCACGTGCTTCCGGCGTGGGATCTGCTGTGCGGCCAACAAGTCGTCACCTCGGTGCTCGCGGCCCTGCGGCGTCGCGACCGGACCGGGCGCGGCGCGCTGGTCGAGATTGCTCTGGCCGACGTCGCTGCGGCCGCCGTCGCCGATCTCGGCGTGTACACCGAGGCCGCCGAACGCGGCGACCGAGTCCGGCACGGCAATCACATGTACGGCAGCTTCGGCGTCGACTTCGCAACCGCCGACGCCGACCGCGTCATGATCGTGGCGTTGACACCGCGCCAATGGTCGGCGATCGGAACAGCGACCGGGATGACCGAGGTGCTCGCATCGTTGGCCGAATCGCTCGGCACCGATTTCGCGACCGACGAAGGCCGGGCGACGCACCGATTGGTGATCGAGGCGCTGCTCAGCCCGTGGTTCGCCGACCGGTCGACGGCGCAGGTGCAGGCCGCGCTCGACGCCGCGGGCGTGCTGTGGGGGCCGTACCGGTCGCCGGCTCAGGTCGCGGCCGAGCCGGCGTCGCAGCCAGTGCTCGCACTGCTCGATCAACCGGGCATCGGCGAGGTGATCTCGTCGAGTTCGCCCGCGCGATTCGACGCGCAGTACTCGGGAACCGTGCCCGCGCCGTCGCTCGGAGACCACACGGACGCCGTCCTGGCCGAGGTACTGGGACTCGGCGACGGTGAACTCGATCGGCTCCGCGGCGACGGCGTCATCGGCTGACGTCTCCCGCAGGTGACGCGCCGCACGCCTGAGATGTGACCGTTCGTCCGGGCACGCAGACACTCGACCGCTCGTGTCCGCCTGCCTGCGGCATTATGGTCAATATCCATGACTAACGCGTCGCTCGTCGCAGCTGCCGTCGCTGCTCGGGGCCTGAGGAAGAACGGTCCGTCGGGACCGGTGTTCGGACCGATCGATCTCGACGTCCCCGCGGGTGGACTGACCGTGCTCCGGGGCCCGGCCGGCTCGGGTCGGACCTGCCTGTTGTTGACGCTCGCCGGCCGGATGAAGCCGAAGTCGGGCGAGCTGTCGGTATTCGGGAAGACGACGCCGAAGCGCATCTTCAAGGTCGCTTCGATCGGAGCCGTCGACGACCTCGACGCCGTCTACGACGCGGTCCGGGTGATCGACCTCGTCACCGAGAAGTTGCGGTGGGACGCGCCCTGGTACCGGGTCGTCGGCAAACGAGCGCAGTCGGTCCAGAACGTGTGCGCCCCCGTCTGGGGGCCGCTTCCGCTGCCGGACCCGCGCGCATTCGTCGAGGACCTCAGCGAACTCGAGGTCTCGCTGCTGCGGATCGCCCTCGCGAATACTCGCCGCACGCCGCTGCTCGTGGTCGGCGGCGTCGATCAGTTGAGCAGCGTCGCCGACCAGCGGACGCTGATGCAGCGACTGGTGGAGTTGGGTCGCGAGCAGACGGTCGTCTGTGCGACGAGTAACCCGGTCGACGACGACCTGGGGATACGAACGGTCGTCGAGGTGCCGAATCTGGCGGGAAACGATCTTGTGCACGGAGAAGGGACCAACTGATGTTGGCGGGACTGTCGCTCGGTACCGAGTTCACGCGCTACGGCAAAGGCGCGATGCCGAAGATCGCGTTGGTCACCATCATTCTGATGCCACTCCTGTACGGCGCCATGTACCTGTGGGTCTTCTGGGATCCGTTCGACGAGGTCGACAAGGTGTCGGTCGCCGTCGTCAACGAGGACGTCGGTGCGCAGTCGCAGGGGACGTCGCTCAACGCGGGCGAACAAGTGCAGGACCAGTTACTGAAGTCCGGTCAGCTCGACCTGACGGCGACGGACCGGGCCGATGCCGCCGACGGGCTGGCGCACGGCCGCTACTACTTCACCATCACCATCCCGAAGGACTTCAGCAGCGCGATCGCCTCGGCGATCAGCGACAACCCGCACAAGGCGACGATCGAGTTCAAGTACAACGACGCCAACAGCTATCTGGCAGGCATCATCGGGCAGAACGCTGCAGCTCAGGTCTCGGAAGCAGTCAACGGGGCGATCGGCGAGCAAGCGGTCGACCAAGTCCTCGTCGGACTCGTCTCTGCAGGCAAGGGATTGACCACGGCGGCCGACGGCGCCAAGCAGCTCGCCGCGGGCATGGACACCGCCAACAGTGGCGCGCAACAACTCTCGAGCGGAGCCGACGAGCTAGCCGTCAACATGGTGACGGCCCGGGACGGGTCCGCCGAACTCGCGGCAGGCGCGCAACAGTTGGCGTCCGGCGTCGACCAGGCGACGGCGCCGCTCACCACCGCACTCGAGGACGTCGCGAACTCCGGGCTCAAACCGACGCAGTACGCCGACGACGTCGCCGACCTGACCAAGAAGGCGTCGACGGTGCTCGACGGGATCGGCACGATCGGTGCGGGGCAGTCGCAGGCCGAACAGGTGTTGAGCGGCGTGATCACGCAACTGCGCAGCAGCCATGACCCGACGGCGCGATCGTTGGCGGCCGCCTTGCGCCCGGTGCAGAACTTCCTGCGGACCGAAGGCGTCGACCCGACCACCACGCAACAAGTGACGACGCTGTCGCAACAGTCGAAGGCGTTGTCGGCCCAACTCGGTGACCCGAACTCGGGGCTGCGCGGCCTCCTCGGACAGTTGGAGAGCGGAGAACTGCCCGGAAAAGTCGGCGAACTCGTCGACGGAGCCAACCAACTGTCAGCGGGCGCCGGGCAGCTCAACTCGGGTCTCGTGCAGCTCACCGACGGCAGCCAACAGTTGGCCGCAGGCGCCGGTGAACTCGCCGACGGCACCCCGAAACTGTTGGACGGCGCGAACCAGTTGTCGACGGGGCTCGCCGACGGCGTCAAGCAGGTCCCCGACTTCGGCGACTCCGAACAACAGGCGAAGACTGCGGCCAACCTGTCGCAGCCCGTCGAACTGAGCTCGGTCACCGAGAATCGGGCACCGACGTTCGGTGCTGGTTTCGCACCGTTCTTCCTGCCGTTGGCGCTGTTCATCGGCTCGTTGATCATCTGGATGCTGATCAAACCGCTACAGACACGACCGGTCTTGGACGGTCTCGGCGGACTCCGCTCGGTGCTCTCGTCGTACTGGCCCGCGATCCTCGTCGCCCTCGCGCAGGTCGTCGTGATGTTCCTCGTCGCGCACTTCGCCGTCGGTCTCGATCCAGCGCATCCGCTGGGGATGGCCGCGTTCATGCTGCTGATATCCGGCGCGTTCCTAGCATTGATACAGATGTTCAACGCGCTGTTCGGAGTGGCTGTCGGCCGAGTCGTCTCGTTGGCGTTCCTGATGGTGCAGATCGTCGCATCCGGCGGCATATATCCGGTGGAGACGACGGCGAAGCTCGCCCAAGTGGTGCATCCGTACGATCCAATGAGTTATGCGGTGACCGGGTTGAGACAGCTGATCTCGGGCGGCGTCGACGGCCGAATGTGGACGTCAGTCGCGGTCCTCGCCGGCGTCATAGTCGTCGCCGTGGCCATCAGTTCGTGGGCGGCGCGCCGAAACCGGCAACTAACGATGGACCAGCTGTATCCGCCGATCGAAGTGTGACGGCGCGCGTCTCGCAGCTGGTTGAGCCAGCAGGCCCTTTGCGGTTGGTTGAGCGAGCGGAGCGAGTCGAAGCCGGGGGATGGCGGCGTCAGTCTCGCAACGTCTTCGCGGCCGTCGTGGCGAGCGTGTCGGCGATCTCGTTGTACTTGTCGCCCGCATGGCCCTTCACCCAGCGCCATTCGACGGTGTGAACCTTCTCGGCCTCGATGAGCTCCTGCCAGAGGTCGGTGTTCTTGACCGGCTGCTTGCTCGCGTTCTTCCATCCGTTGCGGACCCAGCCTGCGACCCACTTGGTGATGCCGTTCCGGACATAGCTGGAGTCGGTGTAGAGGATCACCGTCGACGGCCGGGTCAGGGCGTTGAGCGCCTTGATCGCGGCCGTGAGCTCCATCCGGTTGTTGGTGGTGTCCGGCTCGGCCCCCGACAGTTCCTTCTCGACGTCGCCATAGCGGAGGATCGCGCCCCAGCCGCCGGGGCCGGGGTTGCCGAGGCATGCACCGTCGGTCGAGATCTCAACGGTCTTGGCCGCAGCAGCGAGGGGCGAGTCAGTCATGGGACATGAGGTTACCGGGGTGTCAGCGGACGAAGACGAATGCCAGGGAGACGACGACGAGGCCGCCGATGAGGACCCAGATGGCGAACGGTCCGGGCATGTGCCCGCCGTTCTCGAGGGCGTGCGTCGTCTGATACCAACGTCGTCCGCCGACGGCAGCGCACGCCGCCCCCAACAGAACAAGCCCGACGCCGAGAACGGTCTGCAAGACGGGTGAGGTGAACTCGCCGATGACGTGCAGGACGGCGACGCCCGCGGCCACCAGACCGAGCGAGGTTCGGATCCACGCGAGCATCGTGCGCTCGGCGGCGAGCGTGAATCGGGCGTCGACGGACCCGGGCGGGCTGGGCTGCTCGCTCATGTGCGGGCTCGTTCCACGAGGGTCGAACTCGTCCGCAGGTTGCGGCCGGTTCCGGTGACGCCGAGCGCGCGTTCGATCAGCTTCGGCGTCAGCTTGGTCGCGCCGGCGCCGTTTCGGTAGTCGATGTGCAGGTCGCGGCCGATGACGGCGAGACGCTCGCCGTTTCCGAAGTCGCGGGCGCAGAACTCGTCCGCGGCGGCCGCGTTCGGAGTCCCGGTCAGGAAGTAGAGGTGGCCGTGGGCGGCGTCGCCGAACGCGAATGCGGCCAGAGCGGCGGCGATCTCGTCTGGTGTCCTGCTGATCACTTCTCGAAAGTAGCCGAACTCGGCGGAGATCGCCTGCTCGAGAGCACGATCGAACTCGGTGGGGTCGCCAGGCGGCGTGCACAACAGGTTCCCGGACGCAATGTACGTCGAGACGTCGTCGGCGCCGAGTTCGGTCGCGATCTGTCGCAGGCGCACCATCGGTAGCTTGGTGCCGCCGACGTTGACGGCGCGGATCAAGACGATGCGTGATGCAGGCACGGACGGCTCCTCAGTGTCCTCGATCGGGATGTCCTGAACGTTAGTCCGTCATGAGTTCGTCTGGTGGGCGTGTGCGACTTCGGCGATGGCCGTGCGGAACGCACGGACCGCCGGGTGGGCGGTCCGCCCCGTGCGGGTCGCGGTGTAGAGCATCCGATGCGGGTCGTCCGGGAGCGACGCCAACCGCGTCCCGGCGAGATGCCGTGCCGCCAACAGCGACGGCATCAATGCGGCCGCGTGACCGGTGCGGACGAGATGAGCCTGCAACAACGGGTCGGGGGTGTCGAACCGGACGATCGGTTCGAAGCCTGCCGCACGGCAGACGCCCCGCGACCAGGCCCCCATCGCGGTGTCCTCCGGGTCGAGCGCCCACGGTGCATCCGCGAGCCGGTCGAGCGTCGACGGCAGGTCGGCCCACCGCCCGTGCGACGGCAGCGCCAACATCACCGAGTCCCGAAGCAGATCCTCGCGGTGCACGTCGGGCCGAATCGGATGCGGTCGGCCGGGGAACTCCTCGCCGAGGACCACGTCGAACTCCTGGGCCATCATCCCGCTGCTCGCCAGATCCTCGTCGCGCTGGATGATCTCCACCTGCAGTGCCGGGTGACGTTCGCCCAGGAGCGTGAGGGTGGCCGGAGCGAGTTCGAGGACGACGGACTGGAACAGCGCGACGCGCAGAACGCCCTGCACCGTCGGCTGTGATGCGGCGAGGTCGGCCTCGGCGGCTTCGAGTTGGGTGAGGATCACATCGGTGTGTCCGACGAGAGTCAGCGCCGCGTCGGTCGGCCGGACGCCTCGTCCGACCCGCTCCAACAGTGGAACTCCGGCCTCGCGTTCGAGCTGCGACAGTTGCTGACTGACAGCCGACGGTGTGTATGTCAGCGCCTCCGCGACGGCGGCCAACGTTCCCCGAAGATGCAGTTCTCGCAGAATTCGCAGCCGAGCGACATTCAGCACCGGGAACTCCAATCATTAGATCAGCTGATGTGTATCAGCCAGAAAGGTTCGCTGGACTGACTCTACTGCGGGACGGAGACTGGACGCTGTGATGACGACGAACGACGGTCAGCGGCCAGGCGCCGCAGTGCTCATGATCGTCGGATCGTGTACCTCGCTGCAGTTCGGAGCCGCGATCGCCGTCGACCTGTTCGACGAGATGGGGTCGTGGGGCGTCACGTTCCTGCGTCTGGCGATCGCCGCCGCCGTCCTCCTGGTCGTTGTCCGCCCGCGACTAGGCAGCTGGGGGCGTGGCCAGTGGGCGGCCGTCGTCGCCTTCGGTCTCGTGACAGCCGCGATGAACGGCTTCTTCTACACCGCCATCGGTCGCATCCCGTTGGGGACGGCGGTGGCGATCGAGTTCCTCGGCCCGCTGGTCCTGTCGGCGGTGCTCTCCCGGCGACGCGCTGACCTGCTGTGGGTCGGGCTGGCGTTCATCGGGATGAGCCTGCTCGGCGTCGACAGCGTGCTTGGGTCGTCGTCGCTCGACCTGGTCGGCATCGCGTGCGCGCTCCTTGCCGGGCTGTTCTGGGCCGGCTACATCCTGGCCGGTGCCCGCGTGAGTAGGACGGTGCCCGGCACGGGCGGTCTCGCCGCAGCCCTCACCGTGTCGGCAGTCGTGCTGCTTCCGATCGGAGCGCATCAAGCGCTTCCGGCCCTGCACGACTGGCGAATTCTCACGCTCGCCGCGGCGATCGCACTCCTCGGGTCGGTGATCCCGTACAGCCTGGAGATCGCCGCCCTCCGTCGACTGCCTGAGCGGGTGTTCGGCGTGCTGCTCAGCCTCGAACCCGTCGTGGCCGCCCTCGTCGGGCTGCTCGTGCTGCATCAGCCGATCGGTCTGCTGCCTGCCCTCGCCATCTGTGCTGTGATCGCCGCGACGGTCGGGACCACTTTGAGTTCCTCGCGTCGAGAGAGCGTTCAAACGGAGGTCGACGTGCCCGGTGAGACGCGTGTCCTGGCGTCTGCGGGCTGCTCCGACTAGCGCCTCGGCACTGCCGTCAGTCAGCGGCTTCCTCGGAACTTGTCCACAAAAGTAGACATGTTCCGGGTTCTTCACGTGGATCTAGCGCTCTCGTCGCGCGGCGTTCACCGAGTGCGTCGACTCTGGTCGCCGGTACCTCTGAACGAATCGGTCCCGACTTCGATCGGACGCCGAACCTCCCGACCTCGCGCGCCGCTCCGCCGTGCGCGTCGCCCCGAAAGGCCCGCAATGCGTATCCCCAGCATCAAGAGCATGCTCTCCGTCACCGCAGCGACGCTCGTCGCCGCGGCCGCGGTCACCGGATGCTCCTCGACCAGCTCCGGCTCCGAAGGATGGGCCAAATCGGCGGACACCATCGTGTTCGCGGCCGTCCCCGACCAGGCCGGATCGGACGCCAACTGGAAGCCGCTCCAGGAATACCTCGAGAAGAAGACCGGGTACAAGGTCGAATACCACCCGACCAGCGACTACACGGCGCTCATCGCCTCGCTCGTCTCGGGTAAAGCCGACGTCGGCACCATGGGCGGCCTGCAGTACGTGATGGCCGTCAACAAGGGCGCGAAGATCGATCCCGTCGCCGCGAACCTGTCGTCGCCGGACGTCAAGGACGCTGGCTACTACTCGGAGGCCATCGTCCCGGCAGGGTCGCCGATCAAGTCGCTCGCCCAGGCCAAGGGGAAGTCGGTGTGCTTCGTCGACCCGAACTCCACATCGGGCTTCCTGTTCGGCCTGTACGCGCTCTCCAAGAACGGCATCAACGTGAACGCCGACGGCACCGACGCGAGCGGTCGTCCGACGTTCACGGACTTCAAGCCCTTCTTCGCCGGCAGTCACGACAAGTCGGCGCAGGCCGTGGCCTCGAAGCAGTGCGATGTCGGTTTCGCCGAAGACACGGTGGCGCAGCCCCTCGAGAAGGCAGGCAAGGTCAAGGTCCTCGCCCGCGAGTACGTCCCCGGCGGCCCGTTCACGGTGTCGTCCACCCTGCCCGCCGACGCTAAGACAAAGGTGACTGAGGCGCTGCGAGGCGCCTCCGTGGAGGCGATCAAGGCATCGGGAGCGCAGCTGAACGACGGTTTCACGTCGAGCTACTTCGGCACCCAGACCGTCGACGAGTCGTACTTCAAGGCCATCAGCGACCTGTGCAAGAAGATCCCGACCGCCAAGTGCGCGTCCTGACCGGAACGGATCGGAATCTGTCATGACCAACAAGACGATCACACCGATCATCAACGTCAATTCAGTCGTGAAGGACTTCGGCGGTCCCACTCCCGCCCTGAACGGCGTCGACCTCACGGTTCGCCGCGGTGAGGTCGTCGTGTTGCTCGGGCTCTCCGGGTCGGGCAAGTCGACCCTGCTGCGGCACCTCGACGGACTGGACACACCGACCTCGGGCTCGGTCTCGGTCCTCGGTCGCGAGCTGACGTCGTGCAGTGCCAAGCAGATGCGCGGACTGCGCGGCGACGTCGCGATGATATTCCAGCAGTTCGAACTCGTCGGGCCACTCACCGTCATCGAGAACGTCCTGACCGGAGCGCTCGGCAGACTGCGGGGACCGCGGCTGGGGCTGTGGACGTATCCGAAGGCCATGCGCACCACGGCGCTGGAGAACCTCGAACGCGTCGGCCTCCTCGAGAAGGCGTACGACCGTGCCGACCAGTTGTCCGGCGGTCAGCAGCAACGGGTGGCCATCGCCCGCGCGCTGATGCAGGACCCGGAGGTCCTGCTGGCCGACGAGCCGGTCGCCAGCCTCGACCCGGAGTCCAGCGATCAGGTCATGTCCCTGATCCGACAGATCGCGGCCGACCGCGGACTGACCGTGGTCTGCAGCCTGCACCAGGTGGATCTGGCACTCGGCTGGGCGGACCGGATCATCGGACTCCGCGGCGGCGAGGTCGTCATGGACAGCCCGTGTGGTCCGACCCTCCCGCGTGAGCGCGTCATGGAGATCTACGGCCGGCTGCCGTCGTCGCCCGCCGAGTTCGCGCCGGCGGGCGTGAGCGCGTCGTCATGGTGACGACGCTCGACCGTCGGCGGCCCGAGACGCCGCCCGCAGCGCCTCGCCCGTCCCGCAACCGGGGCCGGACCGCAGGCCTGTTCGTGCTTCTCGCGCTCGGCGTCTTCGCTGTCTATTCTCTTGTCTCGCTCGACTTCTCGTGGGCCAGCATGATGTCGAGTCTGGACAACGCGCGGGACGTCTTCGCCCTGATGGATCCGATCAGTCTGCCGCCGCTCGGCGACCTGGCGTACCTGATCGGCCTCACTCTCGGCATCGTCGTCCTCGGTACGGTCGTCGCCGCCGTGATCTCCGTCCCGGTGGCCTGGGTGGCGGCGTCCAACACCACCCCGGCCCGAGGCCTCCTGTGGATCGGACGAGCGATCGGGGTCGTGACCCGAGCGGTACCGGATGTGGTTCTGGCGCTGGCGTTCTCGCTGACCTTCGTCCTCGGCAGTCCGCTGCCCGGCGTCCTGGCGATCGGCATCCACTCCATCGGAATGATCTCGAAGCTGTTCGCGGACGCGATCGAACAGATCGACGACGGTCCGCGCCTGGCGATCCGAGCGGTCGGCGGTTCGCGCGCTCAGGAATTCTGGTCCGGAGTGTTCCCACAGGTGATGCCGTCGTGGATCGCGACGACGCTGCACCGTTTCGACATCAACCTCCGCGGATCGGCGATCCTCGGCTACGCGGGCGTCGGCGGACTCGGCTACGCGATGAAGATCGCGTTCGAGGACTTTCCGCAAGGCTATGGGCGAGGCCTGGGCATCGCAGGCGTGATCTTCGTGCTCTGCGTCGTGGTCGAGGTGATCTCGTCGACGATCCGTCGCAACCTGCTCGGGGTGCATCCCACCGGTCGGGGACTTGGCGACACGATCGTCCGCCGCGCGACGCGCGATCGGGTCCATCGCACGCGCGTCGCGTCACCGGCGACGGTATCGGCAGTCACCGTCGAGACGATGGCGCGCCGACTATGGTCGCCCCGCCGAGTTCGCAACGCGGCGTGGACGGCGGGCGCTCTCGCGCTGATCGTCGGCAGCTACTGGCTGGCCGACATCGAGTTCGGCGACGTCACCTGGGGATACGTGTGGCCGACGATTCAAGGGTTCTGGCCGCCAGACACCGGTACGCACACCCTGATCGACTTCGGGGAGGCGCTCCTGGTGACGGTCCAGGTGGCGTTCGGTGCAGCGTTGCTCTCCCTGGTCTTCTCCCTGATCTTCGGCTCGTTCGCGGCCCGCAACATCGCTCCGAACGGCGTGGTCCGCAGTATCTTCCGCGTGATCCTCGTGGTGTTCCGCGGTATCCCCGAACTCGTTCTGGCGATCTTCCTCATCATGGTCACCGGCCTCGGGAATCAGGCGGGCGCGGTCGCGCTCGCCATCGGCGGCATCGGGCTGCTCGGCAAGCTCATCGCGGACTCGTGCGAAGAAGTGGACGCCGGTCCCGAACGTGCGTTGACGGCAGTCGGTGCATCGCCGGGCCAGCGATATCTCTCGGCGACGTGGCCCCAAGCGGTGCCGTCGTTGATCGGCAACACGCTCTACCTCGTCGACACGAACATCCGCGCCGCGACCCTCCTCGGGATCGTGGGCGGCAGCGGCATCGGCTTCTACCTGACGAATGCGTCGACGATGTCGACCATGCACGGTCAGGTGACGTTCTTGGTCATCATGTTGATCGTGACGGTGCTGGTGGTGGAAGGCCTGTCGGTATGGCTGCGACGAGTGTTCAATTGAGGCCCGCCGGGTGACTCGATGCCCGGCGCGCTCGACGTCAGAGGGACTGCTCGATGTCGAGCTCTACCCGGTCGGCTGGAAAACGGGTGCTTGCGAACTGGAGTGGCGTCCCGTCGGGCAAGGTGTCCAAGCCCTGCACGGCGAGGACGACCGCTCCCTCGTCGAGTGTGAGATCGGCCAGCTCGGTAGCCGTCGCGTGTCGTGCGGCGACGACGGTGCTCGCGCGCACGTAGTCGGCGATGCCAGCCTCCTGGAGCGAGACCGTGATAGAGCCGTGCTCGCGGAAGCGGGCGCCGAGCCCGGGCACCCGCTCGGCGTCGAACCATCCGGTGGCACGGGAGATCGGTCGGCCGTCGACGGCGCGAACGATCTCCAGGCGGAGCGCGGGGCGGTCGCCCAGTCCCAGCCGTTCGGCGATGGGCGGCGGCGCAGGCGCGACCTCTTCCTCCAGCAGGATTCCGGTGGCCGACGAGCCTGCGCGCAGACTGTCGCGCAGTCGGGTACGCACGCCGATCCGATGGACGAGCAGCGTGTGCTCGGCGACGAACGTCCCGCTCCCGCGGCGGGCCACCACCAGACGGTCGGCGACGAGCGAGGCGACGGCCTGCCGCACGGTGTTGCGGTTCACGGCGAATCGCTCGGCCAACTGGGCTTCGGACGGGAGTCTGGTGTCCGGCGGGAGTCCGCCGTCGACGATCTCCCGCCGCAGCTCCTCGGCGATCCGTCGCCACACCGAGAAGCCGCTGGAGGATCTGGTCGGGTTCGACATAGTGGTGCGAATACTACTCGGAATCACCGATCGTGCCTGTTCACGAACAGTTCACCGCCGCGATCCGGGACGGACACGCTCACGCGTCGAACTGGACCGGTTCAGCCCCTACCATCAAGATGTCTAGATAACTGGATAACTACTAATCGGGTGGACGACCACCTACTCGGAGGATTGATGAGTGTGACCACCGGCCCCGCAACTGTGGGCAGCGAGGTGAATGCCGAGCGCCAGGAATGGATGCGCATCCTGGCGTCCGCGGACTCCGTCGCCGTCGAGGACGCGTGGGAACAGTGGCAGCCTAAGCCGCACACGCAGAACATTCGTGGACCCGAAGTCGGTCTCGTGATGATCCGGGCGCGTACCGATTCGGCAGGGCCCCGGTTCAATCTGGGTGAGGCCACCGTGACCCGCGCGACCGTCCGTCTGCACGGCGAGCCGATGAGCGAGGACACGGTCGGCACGGCCTACGTGCTGGGGACCGACCTCGCTCATTCGCAGGCGGCAGCGCAGTTCGACGCATTGCTCGCCGACCCGGCTCAGCACGATCGGGTCATCGCCGAGGTCATTGAGCCGCTGCAGGCAGCGCAGACCGAGCAGGATCAGGCGCGCCGCGCGCAGGAGCGGAGCACACAGGTCGACTTCTTCACCGTCGCAAGGGAACACGAATGAGCCAGCAGACCACCATCCCCGCTCCCGGCTTCGCCGATGCCACCCACGACGCCCAATTGGTGTTCCGAGCGGTCCTCGACGCACTGTCGCAACCCGGGCGCTTGTTCGATCTCGTCACTGCGCCGCACGCTCCCGCACCGTTGGGGCCGGCGCTCGGGGCTGTCGCGCTGACCCTCCTGGACGACGACTGCACGGTGTGGCTGGATCCGGAACTGGCGAACGCCCCCGCGGTGACGTCCTGGCTGGCCTTCCACACCGGTGCACGGACGACCGACGATCCAGCCGCCGCGACATTCCTGTTCGCCGTCGACGCCTGCGCGCTGCCTGCGCTCGCGACCCTCGCACAGGGCACTGACGTGGCGCCGCACCTGTCGGCGACCGTGGTGCTCGGCGTCGGTCCGAACACGCCGATGCGAACCACGGTCGGCCGCGGGCCGGGGATCGAATCGACTGCGTCCGTGTCAGTTCCGGAGACATGGCCGGACTTCGACGCCCAGTGGCAGGCCAACACCGAGACCTTCCCCCGCGGCGTGGACGTCGTGCTCGTCACTGACTCGTGCGTGACGGCGCTCCCGCGGACCACCAGCCTCGAACGAGAGGACATCTGATGTACGTAGCAGTCAAAGGCGGTGAGCGGGCGATCGCCAACGCCCACGCGCTCCTCGCCCAGCAGGGGCGCGGCGATCCGGACCTCCCCGCGATCGACCCGAGACAAGTGGCCGGACAGCTCGGCGTGCTGGTGGCTCGCGTGATGACCGAAGGGTCCCTGTACGACCCGGAACTGGCCGCACGCGCTCTCGTCCAGGCACAGGGCGACGTCCTCGAAGCGGTGACCCTGGTGCGTTCCTACCGGACCACGATCCCGCGGTTCGGATACACCGAACCGATCGACACCGCAGCCTTGCCGCCGCAGCGACGAGTGTCGGCGACGTTCAAGGACCTGCCCGGCGGCCAACAGCTGGGTGCGACCTTCGACTACACCCATCGCCTGTTCACCGAACGCGGCACCGAAGGACCGACGACCGATAGGTCCGGCACGACCGGCAGTGCGTCCGACTCGGATGGGTCGGCCCCGGAGGCGGAAGGCACGCCGATGCCGAGGGTCGCCGATCTTCTCGCGGCAGGCGATCTCATGGAACCGTGTGCGGCCGACGACGGTCAGGACCCGATCGACATCACTCGCGACCCGGCCGCCTACCCGATGTCGCGTGCAGGCCGCCTGCAGGCGCTGGCACGAGGCGACGAAGGGTATCTGCTGGCGCTCGGGTACTCGACGCAGCGCGGCTACGGTCGTACCCACCCGTTCGCCGGGGAGATCCGCACGGGACAGGTCGAGGTGTGCTTCGACGCTCCCGAACTCGACTTTCCCGTCCCGCTCGGCCGCATCGAAGTCACCGAATGCCAGATGATCAACCAGTTCACCGGCAACTCCGAGACGCCAGCGCAGTTCACCCGCGGCTACGGCCTGGCCTTCGGTCGCAGCGAGCGCAAGGCCATGTCGATGTCGCTCGTCGACCGCGCACTGCGCGCCGACGAGTTCGCCGAGCGCATCACCGCGCCAGCCCAGGACGAGGAATTCGTCCTCAGCCATGCCGACAACGTGCAGGCGACGGGTTTCGTCGAGCATCTGAAGCTCCCGCACTACGTCGACTTCCAAGCCGAGCTCGTCCTGGTCCGGCAACTGCATGCCGACTTCGAACGCCGCGCCGCTGCGGCAGCCGAATCCGCAAGCATGCCAGACGATCTCGCGTCAGACGATCTCACCGATCCGACATCCGAGAGGCAGGCGTCATGAGTCCGACATCCACAGCGATGGCGGCGCCCATCGAGTACAACATCGGCTACCTCGACGAGCAGACCAAGCGGATGATTCGCCGCGCGTTGCTCAAAGCCGTCGCGATTCCCGGCTTCCAAGTGCCGTTCGCGTCGCGCGAAGTACCCATGCCGCGCGGATGGGGGACCGGCGGAGTGCAGGTGACGGCGGCCGTGATCGGCACCGGCGACGTGCTCAAAGTGATCGACCAAGGCGCCGACGACACCACGAACGCGGTGTCCATCCGAGCCTTCTTCGCGGAGGTCGCCAAGGTCGAGACCACCACGAGGACTGAGGACGCGACGATCATCCAGACGCGTCACCGGATCCCCGAGACCCCGCTCGCTGCGGGGCAGATCATCGTCTACCAGGTCCCGATCCCTGAGCCGCTGCGCTTCCTGGAACCCCGCGAGACCGAGACCCGTCGCCTCCACGCGCTCCAGGACTACGGCTTGATGTACGTCAAGCTGTACGAGGATATCGCCAAGCTGGGACACATCGCGACCGCGTACGACTACCCGGTCCTGGTCAACGGACGCTATCTGATGGCTCCGTCGCCGATCCCGACATTCGACAACCCGAAGATGCACATGAACCCGGCCCTGCAGCTGTTCGGCGCCGGACGAGAGAAGCGGATCTACGCCGTCCCACCGTTCACCTCCGTCGAGAGCCTCGCCTTCGAGGACTACCGATTCGAACCCCAGGTGTTCGACGACCCGTGCGCGCTCTGTGGATCGTTCGGCGTCTACCTGGACGAGGTGATCACCGACGACGACGGCACCGCGATGTTCGTCTGTTCGGACACCGACCACTGTGAACAGGCCGTCGGTCAGACGTCTGTTCGGACCGACGAGGAGGTCGGCGCGTGAACACCGAGACACCACTGTTGAGCGTGCGCGGCGCAGGCCACCTCTACGGCGACCGCTACGGCTGCCGGGACGTCGACTTCGACCTGTGGCCGGGCGAGGTCCTGGCCGTGGTCGGCGAGTCCGGCTCGGGCAAGTCGACGCTCCTGAGCACGCTGTCGCAGCGTCTGACCCTGTCGGAGGGCTCGATCGCCTACCGGCTCGCCGACGGCGCGACCGTCGACCTGGCGTCCCTCAGCGAGAGCGAGGTGCGCCGACTGTGGCGGACCGAGTGGGGCTTCGTGCACCAGAACGCCGCAGACGGCCTGCGCATGCATGTCAGTGCGGGCGGCAACATCGGCGAACCGCTGATGGCGACCGGCTCGCGCCACTACGGCGACATCCGCGCCACGGCTGCGCAGTGGCTCGAACGCGTCGAGATCCCCACCGACCGCATCGACGACGTTCCGGCCGACTTCTCCGGCGGCATGCGACAGCGACTGCAGATCGCTCGGAACCTCGTCGTCGCACCGCGACTGATGTTCATGGACGAGCCGACCAGCGGGTTGGACGTCTCGGTGCAGGCGCGACTCCTGGACCTGCTCCGCAGGCTGGTCGCCGACCTCGGACTGGCCGTGATCATCGTGACCCACGACCTCGCGGTGGCCCGACTCCTCGCCCATCGGACACTCGTGATGAAGGACGGCCGCGTCGTCGAATCCGGTCTCACCGACCGGGTGCTCGACGATCCGCACGCCGCCTACACGCAGCTGCTCGTCTCCTCGATCCTCCAAGGATGACTGTGAACACTTCCGAACTCTCCCGCACTCGTGAGTCCCAGACACCAGTTCTCGATGTGCCCGTTCTCGCTGTAGCCGACGTGCACAAGACCTTCACGATGCACCTGCAAGGGGGCGTCCGACTCCCCGTCCTGTCCGGTCTGACATTCGAGGTCCGTGCGGGCGAATGTGTGGTCCTCGACGGCGCGTCCGGCGCAGGCAAGAGCTCGATCCTGAAGATGGTGTACGGGAACTACGGGGTCGACGGCGGCCGGATGGTGTTGCGCGGCAACGGCCCGTGCATCGACCTCGCCGACACCGATCCCCGGTCGATCCTCGACGCACGCAGCCATCGGATCGGGTACGTCAGCCAGTTCCTGCGTTGTGTGCCGCGCGTGGACGCGCTGCACGTGGTGGCCGAGCCTCTCCTCGAACGCGGCGTCCCTGAAGCCGACGCCCGGGACCGGGGGGCCGAGATGCTGCAGCGGCTCGGGATCCCCGAGCGGTTGTGGGGCCTGCCGCCCGCGACCTTCTCGGGCGGCGAACAGCAACGCGTCAACGTGGCGCGCGGATTCCTCCCCGACCTCCCGCTGCTCCTGCTCGACGAGCCGACCGCATCGCTGGACGCCCGAAACCGTGACGTGGTGATCGACCTGGTCCGCGAGAAGTGCGCGCGGGGCGTCGGCGTTCTCGGGATCTTCCACGATGCGTACGTGCGAGAAGCAGTGGCCGACCGACTGATCGACGTGCCGTCGTTCACCCCGTCGCTCGGTGCGACTCATGACTGAGTCGTCGCGCGCCGCCGTGTACGCGGCGCCGGGATTCGGCGACGACGCGGTCGCGGCCCGGCTGTGCGAGCGTGCGCAGGCGTGGCTCGGGCGCGCAGTCGACGGCGCCCCGGTGGCTCGTGAGTGCCCGCCGGGCTGGACCCGAGAGCAGGTCGACGAGATCACGGTCGCCGCTCGGTCGTACGGGTTCCACGGCACTCTCAAGGCGCCGTTCCGACTCGACGCGGGACGCACGCTCACGGGCCTGTGCGACGCGGTGGACGAGCTGGCCGCGGCCTCGCCGCCCGTCGTGATCCCGCGTCTCACGCTGGCCCCGCTCGGCGGCTTCCTCGCACTCGTCCCGGGCGGGGAGGCCCCCGACCTTCGGGCTCTGGCCGACGCCGCGGTGACCGGGCTCGACCGTTTCCGCGCCCCGCTCACCGCGCCCGAACGGGAACGCCGACGTCCCGAGACGCTCACCGAACGGCAACGCGACCTCCTCGACCGATGGGGATATCCGTATGTGCTCGACGAGTTCAGATTCCACCTGACTCTCACCGACTCGATCCCGAGCGGACGTCGTCCCGGAGTGCAGCAGGCGCTGCAGTCGTGGTTCGGCGAGTACCTCGGCGCCGACCTGGTCCTGGACGCCGTCGCCGTCTTCACCCAGGAGAGTCCGACCGCCCCGTTCGTCGTCCACTCCGTGCACCGGCTCGCCGGGCCGGACCGCACACACTCGACGGCGCGCCCCGCGTCGCCAGCTCTGGAAGGAACCGACCGATGAGTCGTGACACCGTGCTCGCCAACGCCAATGTCGTCCTCGACGACGAGATCGTCCGCGCCGACGTCCACATCCGTGACGGACTGATCGCCGACGTATGCACGACGTCGACGTCCGTGGCGTCCGAGGACTTCGACGGCGACTACCTCGTCCCCGGCGTCGTCGAACTGCACACCGACCATCTCGAATACCACTTCTCACCGCGCCCCGGCGTGCAGTGGGATCCGGTTCCCGCCGTCCTCGCACACGACGCGCAGATGGCGGCGGCCGGCGCGACGACGGTGTTCGACGCCGTCCGGATCGGATCCGAGGGCGCCACGTCGAACGATGAGGGCGCCGCCGCAGCAGCCCATCGACTCGTCGACGCCGTCATGGCGGCGTCCGACGGGGACATGCTGCGCGCGGACCACGCCATCCACCTGCGCTGCGAAGTCTCATCGGCGGACTGCGCCGACGTGTTCAGTGAGTTCGTCGACAATCCGAGAATCCGGCTGGCCTCGCTGATGGACCACACCCCGGGGCAACGTCAGTTCGCCGACGTCGACGAGTTCAAGCGCTACTACCTCGGCAAGGGGACCGTCCTGGCGGAGAACATCGACGCGCACATCGCGTTTCGCCGCGACCAGTCGGCACAGTTCGCTGTCCGGCACCGCCAGCTGATCTCGGGTCTCGCGGCCGACCGCGGCATCACGCTGGCCGCCCACGACGACGCCACCCAGGAGCACATCGACGAGTCGATGAGCCTCGGTGTCCACATCTCGGAGTTCCCGACCACGGTCCTGGCGGCCGAAGCCGCGACCGCAAACGGGCTTCAAGTGGTGATGGGCGCACCGAACATCGTGCGCGGCGGCAGCCAGTCGGGCAACGTCGCAGCAGCCGCCCTCCTCGAACGAGGATTCCTGCACGTCCTCTCCTCCGACTACGTGCCGTCGAGCCCGCTGCAAGCGGTGTTCCAACTCGCCGCCGACCACACTCTCGACCTGGTCGACGGGATCAAACTGGTGAGTGCGAACCCCGCCCGAGCCGTCGGATTGGACGACCGCGGCGAGATCGCCGTCGGAAAGCGGGCCGACCTCGTCCGCGTCCGTGCGCACGACCTGCCTGCCACCGAACGGCACCTGCACGGCAGGCAGGTCCCGATCGTTCGGGCGGTGTACCGGGCCGGAGCGCGGACGTCGTGACGATCGGGCCCGGAGCCTTCGTGGCGGTGGTCGGCGGAAGCGGCGTCGGGAAGGACTCGATCCTCGATTACGCGCGTCAGCGATGCGACGCCCGGTTCGCCCGTCGCGTCATCACCCGTCCCGCGGGGCCAGGCGAAGAGCACGACGCCGTCGACGAGGACACATTCGCGGGTGCGTGTGCCCGCGGTGACTTCGCCGTGCACTGGGCCGCACACGGACTGCGCTACGGGATCCCCACCGGCGTCGACGACGTCGTCTCCGCGGGCGGCGTCGTCGTGGCCAACGTGTCGCGCGGCGTCCTCGCCGAACTGGACGCTCGGTACGAGCGACTGGTCGTGGTCCGCGTCCTGGTCTCCGACGAGGTGCGCCGCGCGCGACTGCACGGTCGCGGTCGGGAGTCCGGCGACCTGGTCGACGCCCGCGTGACCCGACCGGATCCGGCGCCCGACCATCCTGCCGTCGAGATCCTCAACGACGGCGCGCTGGCCGACGCGGGCGACGAATTCCTCCGGGTGCTGCGGTCCGTCGAGACCTCGCCGAGTCAGCCGAGCTGACTGGGCGCGGGCGCGCCGTGCTCCGGCTCGTCGTCGAGCGTCTCCGACGGGCCGCTGAACTGCGCGTTGTACAAGCGGTGGTACGCGCCCCTCGCCTTGAGCAGCGCATCGTGGTCGCCCTGCTCGACGATGTGTCCGTCCTCCATGACGATGATCGTGTCGGCGTCGCGGATCGTGGACAGGCGGTGGGCGATCACGAAGCTCGTGCGATCGGCGCGCAGATTGGCCATCGCCTTGCCGATCAGCAGCTCGGTGCGGGTGTCGACCGAACTCGTCGCCTCGTCGAGGATCAGGATCGACGGTTTGGCCAGGAACGCGCGAGCGATGGTGATGAGCTGGCGTTCGCCTGCACTGACACCGCCGCCCTCGTCGTCGAGCACGGTCTCGTAACCGTCGGGCAGGGTGCGGACGAAATGGTCCACGTGGCTGGTCCGCGCGGCGTCGATGACTTCCTCCCGCGTCGCGGTCGGATCGCCGTACGCGATGTTGTCGTAGATCGTGCCGCCGAACAGCCATGAATCCTGCAACACCATGCCGGTGCGTTCGCGCAGATCGTCTCGGGTCATCCTCGACGCGTCCACGCCGTCGACCCAGATGGCGCCGCCGTCGAGTTCGTAGAACCGCATGATGAGGTTCACGAGGGTCGTCTTGCCCGCACCAGTGGGGCCGACGATCGCAATGGTGTCACCGGACTCCGCGCTCAGCGACAGATTCTCGATGAGCGGTCGGTCGTCGACGTAGCGGAACGAGACGTCGTCGAAGACGATACGGCCGGCATCCGACTTCGGTGACTGCGCGTCGGCGGGATCGGGGTCCTCCTCGTCCTCGTCGAGGACGGCGAAGATCCGCTCGGCCGACGCGACACCGCTCTGCATCAGATTGAACATCGAGCCGATCTGGGTGAGCGGCTGCGTGAACTGACGCGAGTACTGGATGAACGCCTGCACCTCGCCGAGGCTCAACTGCCCGGAGGCGACGCGGAGTCCGCCGACGACGGCGACCGCCACATAGTTGAGGTTCCCGAGGAACATGATGGTCGGCATGATGATGCCGGAGATGAACTGGGCGCGCCACGACGATTGGTAGAGCTTCTCGTTGCGATCGTCGAACGCCGCCTCGACGGCTTCCCGGCGGCCGAACGCCTTGACCAGCTCGTGCCCGGTGAACGACTCCTCGATCTGGGCGTTCAACGCGCCGGTCGACGACCACTGACCGACGAAATGCGGTTTCGAGCGCTTCGCGATCAACCCGGTCGCAATGGCGGCGAGCGGGACGGTCGCGATTGCGATCACCGACAGCAGCGGCGAGATCGACAACATCATGATGAGGATGGCGATCACCATGAGCACGGAGTTCAGGAACTGGCTGATGGTCTGCTGCAACGACTGCGACAGATTGTCGAGGTCGTTGGTGACGCGGGACAGGAGGTCGCCGCGCGCCGATGTGTCGTAGTACTTCAGCGGCAGTCGGTGGACCTTCTCCTCGATGCGGCCGCGGAGCCTGGTGACGGTGCCGACGACGACCTTGTTGAGCAGGTAGGCGCCGAGCCAGCCGAGCAGCGCGGCCGCCACGTAGAGGAAGAGCACGAATGCGAGGATGCGGCCGACCGCGTCGAAGTCGATGCCTTGGCCGGGGACGACGTCCATCGACGACACCATGTCGGCGAAGGTGCCGTGGCCGGAGTCGCGAAGACCCGCAATGGCCTCCTCTTTGGAGACGCCCGCCGGGAGCTGCGACCCGATGACGCCGTCGAACAGCTCGTTGGTGGCGTCACCGAGGACGCGCGGGGTGTACGCGTTGAGGGCCACCGAGCCGAGGATCGCGATGAGGACGACAGCCATGGCGGCCCGGTGTGCGCCGAGCTGCCGGATCAGCCGCTTCAGCGACGGGCCGAACGAGTGGGCCTTCTCCAGCGACGGTGCGCCAGGTGCGCCGGGGCGGCTCACTGTGCTGCTCCGATCGCCAGCTGGGACTCGGCGATCTCCGCGTAGGTCGCGCACGTTTCGAGGAGTTGCTCATGGGTTCCGACACCGACGACGGAGCCCTGTTCGAGGACGACGATCTGGTCGGCCGACGTGATCGTCGAGATGCGTTGGGCGACGACGATCATCGCGGCGTCGCGCGTCGCGGGGGCGAGGGCGGCGCGCAGGCGGGCGTCGGTCTGCAGATCGAGCGCGGAGAACGAATCGTCGAACACGTAGACGGACGGTCGGCGGATCAGCGCGCGGGCGATCGCCAGGCGCTGACGCTGTCCGCCGGACACCGTCGTGCCGCCCTGGGCGATCGCGGTGTCGAGTCCGTCGGGCATGGCGCGCACGAAGTCCGCGGCCTGCGCGATCTCCAACGCCGACCACAGTTCGTCGTCGGTGGCGTCGGCCTTGCCGTGTCGAAGGTTGGTGGCGACGGTTCCGGAGAACAGGTACGGACGCTGCGGGACCAGCCCGATGCCTGCACGGAGAAGGTCGGGGTCCTGATCTCGGACGTCGACGCCACCGATCCGGAGTCGGCCGCCGGTCGTGTCGATCAGGCGCGGGATGAGGTTGACGAGCGTCGTCTTGCCGGATCCGGTCGAGCCGACGATCGCCGTCGTCGTCCCCGGACTCGTGGTGAATGTGATGTCGGAGAGGACGGCCTCGTCGGCGCCCGGATACCGGAACTCGACGGCGTCGAACTCGACGACGGCCGGATCGTCGGTCATCGCGACCGGCTGGTCCGCGGTGCGCACCGACGACTCGGTGTCGAGGACTTCGCAGATGCGTTCGGCGCAGACGCCTGCACGCGGAGCCATGATGGCAAGGAACGAAGCCATCATCACCGACATCATGATCTGCATGACGTAGCTGATCATCGCGGTCAGCGAGCCGATCTCGACGTCGCCGTCGCCGATCGCGTGGCCGCCGAACCAGAGGACGGCGATCAAGGTCAGGTTGGTGATCAGCATGACGGCCGGGAACATCAACGCCATCATCCGGCCGACGCGCAGCGAGGCGTCGGCGAGCAGATTGTTGGCGACGTCGAAACGGTCGATCTCGTGGCGCTCACGCACGAACGCGCGGACCACTCGGATGCCGGTGATCTGTTCGCGCATCACCCGGTTCACTCCGTCGATCCGTTCCTGCATGGAGCGGAACGCGGGGATCATCCGGCCGATGATGAGTCCCATCGTCACTCCGAGGATGGGGACGGCGACGGCGAGGAGCCACGAGATCGGCAGCGCCTCGTACATGCCCATGACGATGCCGCCGATCCCCATGATCGGGGCGGTCACCAGGATCGAAATCGACATGACGGCCAACATCTGTACCTGTTGGACGTCGTTGGTGGTGCGCGTGATCAGCGACGGTGCACCGAAGTGACCGACTTCGCGTGCCGAGAAGTCGTTGACGCGGTGCACGAGATCGTGCCGGATGTCGCGGCCTGCGCCGAGTGAGGCCTGCGCTCCCGAGTACATGGCGATCACCGAACAGACGATCTGGACCAGCGAGACGAGCAGCATGATGCCGCCCGTCCGCAGGATGAAGCCGGTGTCGCCGGTCGCGACGCCCTCGTCGATGATGGCGGCGTTGAGTGTCGGGAGATAGAGCATCGCCGCCGTCGCGACCAGTTGGAGCGCGACGACGACGATGATCAATCGCTTGTACCTTGCGAGGTACGTGCGGAGCAGACGGATGAGCACTCCGTCGACTCTATACGTCTGTCCGTCGATCGGACGAGCGGTTTTCCCTGGTCTCAGCGCAGTGCGACGGCAGCCTCAGGCGTGTACGTGAGGTAGGTGAACGACTCGGTGAAGTAGAGGTTCACGACGTCGGCATCGTGCGAGTCGTAGCCGATCGACACGTCCTGGCCGATGGTCAGCTCGAAGTCGCCGCCGCGCGTCGAGACCAGGTAGGCGCCGTCGATCGCGGGAGCCCAGACGATCTCGCCGTCGGTCAGGATGCGACGCAGGTGCTCGCGTACCGGGTAGCCGTGGTTCGACGTCTCGTTGACCTGTGCGTACAGATCGGCCGACAGGGCGAGCGAGTACGGGCCGTCGACGGAGGCCAGCCGCAGCTTGTTCATGGCCTGGCTGATCGCGTCCGTGGACTCGCGGACGTCGTCGGGCAGCGCGATGTTGGTGGCGCCTTCGCCCAGCCCGGTGATGTTGGCCGCACCGTATCCGCTGAAGATCGCGCGGTCCTCGGCGAGCGCGAGTTCGCGCGCGGCCTTGACGACGGGATCCCAGTCGGAGTCGGCCGCGCCGCGCTCGACGTCGTCGATCGCCTCGCGGGTGACGGTGAACGGAACCTTCAGTTCGACCAGGGGCTGCGCGTTCCGCAGGTAGGCCGAGATGCCGTCGGCTGGCGAGTCGATCTTGGTGCGGTGGCCGATGGTCACCGAGTCGGTGTCGAGACCGAGCGGGCCCTTCACGTCCACCAGGCGTCGACCGGCGACGTTGCGCTTGAACGAGCGGCTCGCCTCCTCTTCGATCTCGGCCCATGCGGCACTGGAGATCGGAGCTAGATCGCGGTGCAGGTTGCTCATCGGATGTTCCCTTCTACGTTCTGTCGGTCGTGGTGGTTGTGGGAGTTCGGTCGGTGGCGGGGGTCAGCGCAGCGAGCCGATGCCGAGGCTTCCGTCCGACGGCCCGGGGTCCTCGGCCGGTTCTTCCTCGTCGACGGCGGGCGCGGGCGGCGGGTCCTCGAGGAACTCCATGGTCGGCGCGAAGTACTGGCTGCCGGTGACGGCGGTCGTGAAGTCCAGGAGTCGGTCGTGGTTGCCTTCCGGTTCGCCGATGAACATGTTGCGCAGCATCTGTTCGGTGACGTCTGGGGTGTTCGAATAGGCGATGAAGAGGGTGCCGCTCTCGCCGTCGCCGCCGAACTCGCCGTACGGCATGTTGTCGCGCACGATGTCGAGTTCGTTGCCGTCTTCGTCCTCGATCACGTTCAACGCGATATGCGAGTTCGTCGGTTTCACGTCGTCGCCGAACTCGACATTCTCCAGTTTAGTCCGGCCGATCGCGGCTTCCTGCTCGGCGACGGGCAGTGCGTCCCACTCGTCGAAGTCGGTCACGTACCGCTGGACCGCCACATACGTGCCGCCCGCGAAGTCCGGATCCTCGTCGCCGACGACGATGGCGTCGACCGCGTCGTCGCCGGTCGGGTTCTCGGTTCCGTCGACGAAACCGATGAGGTCGCGCATGTCGAAGTACCGGAATCCGTGCACTTCGTCGATCACGGTCACGGCGTCGCCGATCGAGGCCGTCCACAGGCGGCCGACCTCGTATGCGAGATCCATGCGGTCGGACTTGATGTGCAGCAGCAGGTCGCCGGGCGTGGACGGCGCCGTGTGCACATCGCCGGTCAGCTCGATGAACGGATGCAGCAAGGCCGGTCGCGGCCCGCTGAACAGGCGGTCCCACGCGTCCGAGCCGACCGCGATGATCGCCGACAGCGTCGCTTCCGGCGCCCGAGACGACACCGTCGTGACCAGGTCTGTCAGTCCGCTGATGCCCTCACGCACCGCGTCTTCGCCGTCGTCGGCGATCGTCATGACCAGAAACATCGCCGATGGAGTCTTACGAGTCAGAATGTGCTGTCCGGTTCCCACACTCTCAACAGTAGCGACAACACACGACATCGGCCGACGTCTCCCTCAGGAGACGCCGGCCGATGTCGGTTTGCTGCTGGTCGAGCTCTAACTCCGCTGGTCGAGCGGAGTCGAGACCCGGAGTCGAGCCCTAACCACGCCGGTCGAGCGGAGTCGAGACCCTCAGAAGAACGCCGGGCGGAACGTGGTCTTCCACGACTGCTTGAAGCGAGCACCCCAGTAGTCCCACCAGTGTGCGCCGTCGGGCGTGATGTTGGTGGTCAGCTTGACGCCCGGCACGGTTGCGAGGCGAGCGATGTAGAGCTGCGAGCTGGTCGACGCGGCCACCTCGAGCGGCACCATCTGAGCGAACTTCGTCGGGTTGAACCGCGGGCTGCCCGGGGTGAGCGACGAGTCGTACTTGGAGCCGACACCGGTGCCGGACGAGACGTAGACGCGCTTGCCCGCAAGGTTGCCTGCGGTCAGGAACGGATCATTGGCCGCCCACTGACCTGCGGGCCAGATGCCCCACATGTTGACCGGGTTGCCGCCCATCTCCATGACAGCGGCCTGGATGCCCTGACCGAAGCCCGGCATGGTGACGGTCGGGTACCCGCTGTACGAGGCGACTGCCTTGTAGAAGCTCGGATGACGCGAGGCCAGGTTCAGCGCGGCGGTGCCGGACATCGACAGGCCTGCGATGCCGTTACGACGGTTGTCGCTGTTGTGGCGCTTCTTCATGTAGGCGGGGAGTTCCTTGGTCAGGAACGTCTCCCACTTGTTGAGGCCGAGCTTCGGGTCGCGGCGCTCCCAGTTGGTGTAGAAGCTGCCAGCGCCGCCGAACGGAATGGCCACGTTGGTGCCCTTGCCCGCCATGTACTTGTCGACGTTGGTGTTCTGCAGCCAGCCACTGGTGTCGTTCGGCGCACGAAGTCCGTCGAGGAGGTACAGGGTCGGCTTGGCGCCGCTGCCGCCGCCGTCGATGATCTGCACCGGCACACTGCGGTGCATGGCGCGCGAGTAGACGTTCTCGACGGTGCCTGCGGCCGAAGCCTCCGGTGCGGGCGTGACGGCGACGAGCGTGCCTGCGGCAGCTGCGGCCACCGCCAACACACCGGCGGTCAAGCGCTTGCGTGCGCTAGAGAGCATGCGTAAGTCCTTCAGTCAGTGGCCACGCACGCGCGGCCGAGGTAGAAAATGCCAGGCTGTACAGCCCTGACCCCCGTTCGGTGGAGAGCGTAATCGAACTGTGACCGTCTGTCCAAAGGGAGGAACGAGTCGAAATCGGGTTGTGACGTCACGAACCGGTGTCGGCGTCCGTGGCAGTCGTGAATCACCGCAGCCCGGAGGCGGTGGCGTACGTCGCCACCGCGGATTGCGATGCGCGGTGGAACGGTAGAGTCGCGGGTGTGATGTGTGCGACGATCGGCGCGCTAGAACAGGGGAACACGTGAGCACTCGGGATGACGTCGACGCGGTGGTCGTCGGAGCTGGACTGGCTGGTCTGGTCGCCACCTACGAGCTGACGAAAGCGGGTCGGCACGTCGTCGTCGTCGACCAGGAGAACCGGGCCAATCTAGGCGGACAGGCGTTCTGGTCGTTGGGCGGGATCTTTCTCGTCGACAGTCCGGAGCAGCGACGGCTCGGCATCAAGGACTCCCCGGAGCTGGCCTTGCAGGACTGGATGGGGTCGGCCGGTTTCGACCGGGATGACGAGGACTACTGGCCGCGGCAATGGGCCCGCGCGTACGTCGACTTCGCGGCGACCAGCAAACGACAGTATCTCCATGACCTGGGACTGCGGTTCACGCCCGTGGTCGGCTGGGCAGAGCGCGGCGGCGGTTTCGCCGACGGGCACGGCAACTCGGTGCCGCGGTTCCACCTGTCCTGGGGGACCGGCCCCGACGTGGTGCGCGTCTTCCTCGATCCCGTCCTCGAAGCGGAGAAGCGTGGACTCGTCACGTTCGCGTTCCGTCGTCGCGTCGACGAGGTGATCGTGTCCGACGACGGTGTTGCTGTCGGCGTCCGCGGTCGGGTGCTCGAATCCAGCAGCGCCGAGCGGGGCGTTCCGTCGTCGCGCGTGGAGACCGACGACTTCGAGATCCGTGGAGGCGCGGTGATCGTGACGTCGGGCGGCATCGGCCACAACCATGACCTCATCCGCGAGAACTGGCCGGTGGAACGGCTCGGTCCGGCACCGGAGTTCATGATCTCGGGCGTCCCCGACTACGTGGACGGCCGGATGCTGGCGATCACCGAATCCGCGGGCGGCAACATCGTCAACCGGGACCGGATGTGGCACTACACCGAGGGCATCCAGAACTGGGACCCAGTCTGGTCCGACCACGCCATCCGCATCATTCCCGGGCCGTCGTCGTTGTGGCTCGACGCGAACGGGAACCGCCTCGCGGCGCCGAACTTTCCCGGCTTCGACACGAATTCGACGATGAAGGCGATCCTGGACACCGGGTACGACTATTCGTGGTTCGTCCTCAGCAGTTCGATCATCGAGAAGGAGTTCGCGCTGTCGGGCTCCGAGCAGAATCCGGACATCACCGAGAAGTCGCTGAAGGTCGCTGCGAAGAGCCGCCTCGCCAAGGGGATGCCCGGTCCGGTCGCGGCGTTCACCGAGCACGGCGTCGACTTCGTCGTCCGGGACACCCTGCCCGAACTCGTGAACGGCATGAATGAGATCGGCCGCGGCGGGCACATCGACCTGCAGGAGCTCGAACGCACGATCTCCTCGCGCGATGCGCAGATGGAGAACGGATACAGCAAGGACGCCCAGGTCATGGCGATCCATAATGCCCGGAACTATCTGGGCGACAAGGTGGTCCGCGTCGCGAAACCGCACCGTCTCCTCGATCCGGCGCACGGACCGCTGATCGCCGTCCGACTGAACATCCTCACGCGCAAGACGCTCGGCGGTCTCGAGACCAACCTCGACTCGCAGGTGATGCGGCCCGACGGCGCAGCGTTCGACGGTCTGTACGCGGCAGGCGAAGTCGCGGGCTTCGGCGGCGGCGGCGTTCACGGCTACAACGCGCTCGAAGGCACCTTCCTCGGCGGCTGCATCTTCTCCGGTCGTGCGGCAGGACGGGCCGTCGCGCGACGCTGAGAGCGCTCCTACCCCGGAATTCGCGTTCCGCGATTGAACGTTCGATCGCCCAACGCGAATTCGAGGGCAGTGCGCGTCAGATCAGGCCGAGTCGCTGCAGCCTCGGCTTGATGCGCGGTACGACGCGGCGATTCTCCAGGTGGGCCCACTCGAGACGGACGATGTCGACGCCGAGATCCTCGAGGCGCCTGCCTGCGGTTCTCTCGTTTCAGGACGTCGATCGGTGTCTCGCCGTAGATGTTGTAGTCCTCGTACTTGCCGTAACCGTCGAACTCGGCGACGAGGACACCCTCCCAGTCGAAGTCCGAGCGGGCGACGAAGCCGTCCGCATCGTAGAACTCGTGTTGTAAACGCGGGAGCGGCAGCGCGCCCTCGATCATCTGGGCGCGAGTCCACGACTCGGCGGGGTTCGCCGAATCGCCGTCCGCGAGGGTCCGCAACCGCAGCGACCGTTTCCGGACCCGTCGCGCGCTGACGACATCGACGAGCGCGAGCTTCGGTTTGAGCAGCGGCAGGCGATGAACGACGGCGGCACTCTGGTGGGTGACGACCAGATCGGGGTCTCTCTCGAGAGCCGCTCGCGCCCGCAGTAGGTGAAGGTCGGCGGGCGGTCGGGGCGTCGCCGCCACGGCACTCTTCCAGGTTTCGTCGACACGCCTAGTGCCCCCGAATATGCGTTGCACGATTGAACGTTCAATCGCCCAACGCGAATTCGAGGGCAGAGTAGAGAGGCTAGGGCCGCTATTCGGGCCGCTGGTACCGGTCGTAGTCGGGCATCGGCCGGGTGGGGTCGGTGATCGGGCGGAACGAGCCGGTGTCGGTGTCGTCCGCGGGGCTCGGGGCCACGTGATCGTGCCCTGCCTGATCGTGCCCTGCTGGGCCCCGATCCGCCGGGCTCCAGTCGGACTGGCTCCAGGCCGAGGTCGCTGAGTCATCGGCGGGCGGCTGCGACCAGTACGGGTCCTGGGCGGTCTGCTGCGCAGGCATCACCGTGGTGTCGTCGGTGGACGAGACCGCCGGGATGGCCGTCGTCGCCTCCGTCGAACCCGAGTACGCGTACGACGGCTCGTTGGCGTTCGGATCCGTCGGGTAATCGTCTGGACCGTTGCCGTCCGGGTCGTATCCGCCGGGACCGTCGCCATCCGGCCCGTTGCCGTCTGCCGTGTCGTCGCCCTTGCGGCCGCGCCAGACGAGGATCGCCCAGCCGACGAGCAGCAGGACACCGAGGACGCCGAGTGCGATCGGCACGTACTTGCCGCCCCAGTCGAGGAGTCGCAGGTAGTGCTTGGAGCGGTCGGCCTGAGCTTGAACCGTCTCATCGGACCACTTGAAGGAGGCGTTCAGCGCGTCCATCCGGAAGTCGCGGATCGCGGCGGGCGACTCCTCGCTCTGGTCCGGCGACTTGAAGTACTGGTGCTGGTCTTCGTAGCCGTAGATGATCGTGCCGGTCGTCGGCTCCACGTAGACGTGGCGGGTGGCCTTCGCATAGCGGTGCATCTCCACCAGGTCACGGCTCTTGACGCCCCTGCCCGAGATACCCCACCACCGCGCGGGCATGTTCAAGATCGTGCCGAGAGCGGCTTCGCCGGAAGCGTCCGGGAGGTCCGAGAGGTCCTTCTCCGGGACGTCGGCCACGAAGTGGTACGTGTCGACACCGTCGATCTTGCGTTCCTCGACGAACTTCGCGACCGAGTCCTGGCGGGTGTTCGAATCGAAGTAGTAGTAGTCGCGTTTACCGACGTCGAAACCGAACTTGTACTGGAATCCCTTGCGGTCCTCCAACTTCACGGAGGCGTCCTCGACGTTGCCGCCCTCGGGGACGGCTTCGAGCTGCAGCGAGCTCACCGCACCGTTGGGCACCGACGTCTTACGGTCCACCGAGACGCGGTCGACAGTGGCGTTCAGGAGCGCGTCGTCGCACGGCAACTCGCCGTCCGTCGCCATCGACAGGTCGCGTTCCTCACCGTCCTGGTCGCGAACGCGGTCGATGCGCACGGTCTGGGCCGACTGCAGGGTGGCCTGGTTCTCGTCGGACGGGTCGACGATCACCGAGCGTCGCTGCTGGGTCAGGTGTGCGTCGTACACGGCGGCGCGGCGCTCGGAGACCGAGCACCGGTCGAAGATGCGCGCCGGAAACCGGTCGCCGGTCTCGCCTGCAGGCGTCACGGTCTCGGCGACCGACGTGATGTCGAGGTCGAGCGGGACCACCTTCAGCTTCGGGACGAGATACGTCGGCAACGCGATCGCCGCCGCGATGCACGCGACGCCGAGGAATGCCATCAGTGCGAGTAGGACGCGCTTCACGTTGTTCGGCTCCTCATCGAGGGTGCAGGGTCGGTGTTCTCGACGAGGTCAGGCATTGCGGGCCCGCCGGTCGCGTTCGGCTTCCTTCAGGATTCCGGCCATATAACCGTAGATCTCGCGGTCGCTGATCGCCTTCCAGCGTGGCGCGAGCAGCTTCATGTACTTCTCGACGTATAGCAGTTGCTTGCCGACGAGCACGAGTTCGCGCGGCAGGCGCGCGTCGTGAGCCTTCGCGACGGCGGCCATCTGCCTGCCCAGGTCGGTGTAGCTCATCGCACCGAGTTCGGTCGTCGACAACGGTTTGGTGACGGTCCGCAGATCGTCGGCGCCCTTCTGCGTGGAACTCGGCTTGTGGACGGCTCCGAGTAAGAAGATCGCACGCCCCGCGGAGTCGTAGTCCTGCTTCACGATCAGGTCGACGACGAGTTGCCGCAGGATCCGCCGCGTCCGGGCGTCGAACCGTCCGACGATTCCGAAGTCGAGGAGGACGAGCTTGCCGTCGTCGTCGACGAGGACGTTGCCCGCGTGCAGATCGCCGTGGAAGAGGCCGCCGTGGAACGCCGAGTCCAGCAGGGAGAGAAGGAGGTTGCGGCATAGCGCCTCACCGTCGTGGCCTGCGGCGCGGACCGCGGCCACGTCGTCGATGCGGGTGGCGTAGATCCGTTCCATCGTCATCACGCGACGCGTCGTCAGATCGTCGTAGACGTGCGGGACGCGCACGCGGTCGCCGAACGGTCCCGGCTGCAGGCACGCGAACCATTGGCCCATCGTGGCGGCCTCGTTGCGGAAGTCGAGTTCGGCGTCCAGGCCGTCGGCGAAGTCTTCGACGACGTGCCGGGCCGACAGCATCCTGCCGTACTCCGAGACCTCCAGCAGGCCGGCGAGCCGCTCGAGGATCGCGACGTCGGGCGCCAAGCGGTCGGCGATCCCCGGTCGTTGGATCTTCACGACCACGTCTTCGCCGCTGTGCAGCGTGGCTGCGTGGACCTGAGCGATCGACGCCGACGCCATCGGCGTCTCGTCGAACGTCGCGAAGATCTCGTCCGGCGTGGAGCCCAGGTCTTCGATGAAGATACTGCGCAGCTCGGCGTAGTCGGCGGGCCGGACCTTGTCGAGCAGCGTCTCGAACTCGCCGGCCATGGTCGGACCGAACACGCCGGGGCTCGACGCGATGAGCTGGCCGAGTTTCACATAGGTGGGGCCGAGGTGCTCGAAAGTGCGGCGGACTTCGTGGGCGACGTCCTTGGCGTCGGGGGCGTGCCCGCGCAGCAGGCCGCCGATTCCTCCGGCGAGGAAGCGTCCGACGCCGAAGACGGTGTGCCCGGCGGTTGAGGTGAAACGCCCCGCCTCGGCGACTGCTGAGACCGAGGGCAGCTGACCGCGCGCGGCCCCCGCGTCTTCGTTCTCCACGTCTTCTCTCATGGTCATCACCATTGTGGAGTGTAGTTGACTCGCGTCGGACACTGGTTCTCCCTGATCCGGGCGTGGGGCGCGTCAGCGCAGGCGTTGCCTCGGCGGAAGCGGCGGACTAGCGTCGAGACCAGTTTTCGACCATCAGTCGAAAATCGGATGTGAAGGACCGAGATGACCCGAACCCAGCAGCGTGCCGACCTCGTCGTGATCGGCGCGGGCATCGCCGGACTGACGGCGGCGTTGTCGGCGGCCGAGCGTGGACTCGATGTCGTGGTGCTCAACAAGGGCTCCAGGTGGGATGGGGTACAGCGGACTGTGGGGCAGGGGGATCAAGCGCAGGGGAATCAAGCGCAGGGGAATCAAGCACAGGGGGAGCACTCGACGTCGACGTTCTATGCGCAGGGCGGTATCGCCGTCGTCGATCCGGCTGTGCCCGAGGACTCGATCGAGCTGCATGTCGCCGACACGCTCGGCGCAGGCGCCGGTCTGACCGACCGCGTCGCCACTGAACCTATCCTCGCCGACGGCTGGCCCGCGGTGACCCAACTCGTTCGACGGGGTGCGGACTTCGATTCGGTTGACGGTCGTTTCCTGCGCACCCGCGAAGGCGGGCACAGTGTCCGGCGGATCATCCATGCAGGCGGTGATGCAACAGGGGCCCGCGTCCAGGCCGCACTCGGAGCCGCAGTCGGCGGCTCACCGGTCACCGTGCTCGACGACAGTTGGGCCTCTGACGTGCTCACCTCCGACGGCACGGTGTCCGGTGTCGCGTACGTGCACGGCGGAGTCCGCTCGGTCCTGTGGGCTCCGACGGTCCTGATCGCAACGGGCGGGGTCGGGCACGTCTACGCCGCCACGACCAATCCGTCCGGTGCCACCGGCGACGGGATCGCCCTCGCGCTGCGAGCCGGGGCGCACGTCGCCGACCTCGAGTTCGTGCAGTTCCATCCGACGATGCTGTTCGTCCCGGGTGCGCGGGGACGCCGCACGCTGGTGAGTGAGGCGGTCCGCGGCGAGGGCGGCCGGCTCGTCGACGTCGACGGCCGATCGGTGACCGACGGCGTCCACCGACTCGGCGATCTTGCGCCGCGCGACGTCGTGGCCCGCGCGGTGCGCGCAGCGATGGCGCGGACGGGGGCCGACAGCGTCTACCTGGACATCACCGGTGTCGACGACTTCGAGGAACGCTTCCCGACAGTCACCGCAGGCGTCGGCGCCTCGGGCATGGACATCGACGGCGGCCTGCTGCCGGTGGTTCCCGGGGCGCACTACCTGTGTGGCGGCGTCGTCACGGATGTCGACGGCCGGACGAACGTGACGGGGCTGCTCGCGGCGGGGGAGACCGCTCGCACCGGGTTACACGGCGCCAACCGGCTCGCGTCCAACAGTCTTCTGGAAGGCCTCGTGATGGGGCGCCGGGCCGCCGAACAGGCGGTCGAACGTGCCGGACTGCCGGTCCGCGAGGTCGATGTCCCGGGCGTGCGCGTCGCGCCAGTCCTGGACCGGGCGAGTCTGCAGGACGCGATGTCGGACAAGGTCGCACTCGACCGTGACGCGCACGGACTGGCCGAGGTCGCAGCGCTGCTGCGCGGTGCCGCCGAGCGTCGACTGGATGACCTGGCCGCGGCCGAAGACGCCGCCCTGCTGCTCACGGCGAAGGCGATCGCCGCCGCCGCCCAGGCCCGCGAGGAGTCACGCGGCTGCCACGCGCGCACCGACTTTCCGGACCGCTCGGCGGTCGGCGTGTCGCGTGGTTTCGCGTTCGTCGATGACCAGCTGGTGCCCGTCGCCGAGGTCGAGACGCCGCAGGCGGTCGGTGTGTCGGCCGGGCTCTAGCCCCGGACATCCAGGGCGCCGCGTCTCACCGAGGTTCTAGTGTCGCGTCGGTAAGCTCCGTAGACTGCATGGAGTCCGTGATGATAGGGGTGTGTCCATGAGTGGTGGCCAGTGCTGGTCGTCGATCGTCGCCACCCCTGATGAGCGAGCAGCCCTCGGCCTCGGTGCCGACGGCGAATGGCTGGTCGGATGCGTCCTGCGCGAAGGGCATCCCGGCGCGCATGCGTCCGACGGCGCCCAAGCGCACCGTGGACGGCGGCGGTGGCTCGTGTGGGGCGACTTCGCGCGCGGCGCGCAGATGCTCCGCGACGAGGATCCGTGCCCGATGGTCGAACTCGACGGCGCCCCGTGCCTCTACTACTTGGGACACAGTGGGCCGCACCGGTATCCGGGAATCACCGAGAGCGCTGTCAGCGGGGATGCCCCGTCGCCGCTGGACCGTCGGCCGCCGCAGGTAGATCCGGGTCCCTCGGCAGAGCAGGCGCAGCGTGGTTTCCCGCCAACCCAGCCGTGGTCCGCACCGACCGCGTTCGACCTCGATCCCGAGCCGACGACGGATCGGTTTCCAGCGTTGCCGAAGCCTGCCGGGTGGCCGAACCGCGCGCCCGAGACGTCGAGTGAGTTCAGGTCCGAGTGGTCGTCGGATGTCGGGGTGTCCGCGATGGACCGACTGTTCGCCGAGCTGCCGTCTCTCGCGCCCCAGGACGCACCGGCAGTGAGTTCGCGCAGCGACGTGTGGACGATCCCCGACGTTCAGAGCCACGTCGACCATCCCGTGTCGCCGGACACCCAGGCGCCGCCCGTTCCGATGCCGGACCTTCCGATTCTGGATGTCGATGCCGATCACGTCGAGTTCGCCGACCTCGATGCGCCGGACGTGTCCGCTCTCGCCGGTGAACTTCCCACTGATGAACTCCCTGTCGTCGAAGCCCCTGTCGTTGAAATCCCTGTCGTTGAAATCCCTGTCGTTGAAGTCCCTGTCGTTGAAGTCCCTGTCGCCGAGATCCCTGTCGCTGAAGCCCCTGTCGTCGAGGGGTTTGTGGCATCCCACGACACACCGGCGTTCGAGGACGCCGACCTCGCGCCGGTCTCGAGCGGGCCGACGCGGTTCGAACCCGCCGACCACGTCGAGGGCTCCGACGGCTCGCCGCGGCAGCATCAGCCGGTCGCGGTCGTCAACGAGTACGAGCCGTCGCTGGGCGAGGACACGCCCGGCGGCGCGACGACAGTCGTCTATCGCGACGACCCGAACGCGTCAAGCATGGAAGTCCGGCCCACGTCGAACGACGTGTTGACGACGTCGATTCTGCAGGTCATCGCGTCGAACGGTGATCCGGTCCGGATCGGCGTCCCGACCACGCTGCGGCCGATCTCCGGTCCCGCCCGAACCGCCGACCCGGCGAACGAGCACGTGTCCGGCGACGACGTGAAGGCGATGACCGAGGCCGTCCGCGATGCCGCGGATCGGTTGCGAGCCAACCCCGGCGCCGACGACACCTACGCGATCAGCGAGGCGCTGCGGGATATGGCTTCATCGCTGGGGCGACTAGCCGACCGTTTCGGGAAATAGGGCGACCGTTCATCGTTGAGACCCTAGTCTGGACATATGTCCACGACGTTGCCCGAGATCGGCTACTACGCGCTGTCTCGACATCCCGTCGCGCCTGCGGATCTGGTCGCCGAAGCGCGAGTCGCGGACGAGATCGGACTCGGCGCGGCATTCGTGTCCGAGCGGTTCAACGTCAAGGACGCGACGGTGCTGTCCGGAGCGCTGGCGGCCGCGACGTCGCAGATGGGGATCGGCGTCGCCGCGACCAACCACCACACGAGACACCCGATCGTCACGGCGACGGCCGGGGCGACGCTCGCCGAGTTGAGTGGCGGCAGGTTCGCGCTGGGGTTGGGGCGGGGAATCGGCGCCCAATGGCAGATCTTGGGTCTGCCAACCGTGACCGGAGCGCAGATCGCCGATGTGGCCGGCGTCCTACGCCGCCTGTGGTCCGGCGAGATGATCGTGGGGCACGACGGGCCGGTCGGCGCGTACCCGCTGTTGAATCTCGGTGTCACAGTGCGTGTCCCGATCATGCTGGTGACGATGAGCCCTGCGACGCTGCGACTGGCGGGCGAGATCGCGGACGGCGTCGTCCTGCACACCTTCCTGTCCGACGACGCGACGCGCAATGCCGTCGACACTGTTCGGACGGCCGCCGACCGCGCAGGACGTGACCCTGCGTCGATCAGGATCTGGTCCGTCGTCGCCACGGTCTCCGACGCGCTGGATCCTCCCGACCGCTGCAGGCGGCTCTACGGCCGTCTCGCGACATACCTCCAGGGATACGGCGATGTACTGGCGCGGGCCAACGGTTGGCGCACCGTCGACCTCGACGCCGTCCGGGAGTCGGCGCCGTTCACCTCGGCGCGCGGACCGATCGATGCCAGCGCCACCGACGACGAGATCGCTGCTCTCGCAGACGTGATACCCGCATCGTGGGTCGCGGATTGCGCTACCGGATCGGCGACCGAGTGCGCACAGACGATCGACGCCCAGTTCGCTCTCGGTGTCGACTCAGTGATCCTGCACGGCGCGACGCCGACCGAACTCGCGCCCGTCGTCGACGAGTACCGGCGGATCCGATCGAGATCGGTCGAACTGCCGACGAATCCGGGGTGGATGCGATGATTCCGACGAGTGCGGACGGGCTGACCCCGGAGTATCTGACCGGGCTGCTCCGTCGTCACGGCCGCATCGCGACGGTGACCGGCGTCACGGCCGAGCCGATCGGATCGGGACAGATGGCTGGTTCGTATCGGCTGGCTCTCGATGGCTCCGGTGACGACGTGCCCCGCACGCTCGTGGCGAAGATGGCCGTCGGCGACGAGGCGCAACGAGAGTTCGCCTCGGGCGCCTTCCGCAATGAGGTCCGCTTCTACGCCGAGCTCGTCGGGACCCTCGACGTCCCCGCGCCGCGCACGTACGGGTGGGACATCTCGGAGTCGGGGGCGGAGTTCGTGCTGCTGTTGGAAGATCTCGCGCCCGCTGAGCAGGGCGATCAGATCGCCGGGTGCACGCCGGAACAGGTGGCGGCCGTCGCCGTCGCCGCTGCCGGGCTGCATGCTCCGCGCTGGTGTGACGAGACCTGGTTCGACGTCGACGGGTTCGGCCCGGTGACACACGACGACCGACTCCTGCTCGAGTCGGTGCTGGAGCCGATGGCCGATGCGCTTCGAGGTCGGCTCGATCTCAGTGACGAGGAGGAGGCTGCCGTCGCCTGGCTCGTCGACGGGGCAGGGGACTGGATCGAGCGACCGCCGAGCAGGTTCGCGTTGACGCACGGCGACCTGCGCGTCGACAACGTGATGTTCGCGCCGGACGGGCGGGTCACGATCGTCGACTGGCAGACGATCACGCCTGGACATCCGTTGCGGGACATAGCGTTTCTAGTGTCGACGAGCCTGTCCGTCGACGATCGCAGACGGGAAGAGCGCGGCATCGTCGCCGCCTATCATCGGGCGCTGTCCGAACGGGGAGTCGTGGACTACTCGCCAGACGAATGCTGGGCCGACTACGTCGGTTCGCTGATGCAGGCGCCGCTCATCGTCGTGTTCGGCGCGGGTGCGGCACGGCCGACCGAACGCGGTGATCGGATGTTCCACACCATGCTCAACCGAAGCGCTGCGGCGATCGCCGACCATACCCCCTAGGGGTAGACAAATCCTCTCGAACGGAGTACACCTGGATACCACCAGGGGGTATAAGAGAGGATGGTGAGCATGTCCGAGGAACACACCGCAGACTCCAGTTGTCACGAGGGCGCGGCGACGAGCGGTCACCACGGCTACATCGGCAACCAGGCAGGCTACCTTCGACGACTCAAGCTCATCGAAGGGCAGGCGCGCGGTCTGCAGCGAATGGTCGAAGAAGAGGTCTACTGCATCGACATCCTCACCCAGGTATCGGCGATGACGAAGGCCCTCGAGTCCGTCAGCCTCGCCCTCCTCTCGGACCACATGAGTCACTGCGTCGTCTCCGCGGCCCGCGAAGGCGACGAAGCCGCCGACGAGAAGATCGCCGAGGCCATGAAGGCCATCACCCGCTTGGTCAAGTCCTGACCTTCCCTGTCGGCCGCAGCCGAGACAGCTCCGCTGGTCGAGCGGAGTCGAGACCCAAAAACACGAGGAGTACCCCATGAGTGAGACCACCACCATCGCCGTCGACGGAATGACCTGCGGGCACTGCGCCGCGTCGGTGCGCGAGGAGATCAGCGAGATCGCCGGTGTGACCGACGTCGCCGTCGATGTCGAGTCCGGCCGTGTCGACATCACGAGCGATGCCGCCCTCGATCCGTCAGCCGTCGGCGCCGCGGTGACCGAGGCCGGATACACAGTCCGATGAACGCGCTGTCGCGTCCCGGCGTGCGGATCGCCGCGTTCGTCGTCGGGCTCGCGGCGGCATTCGGTCTCGCGTTCGGGATCGGACGCGCTGTCGGCCCGTGGGACACCGACTCCACACCTGATCACGCGCCGACGGTGAATCACGGTGCGGCGCATCACGAGGAGACGTCGTCATGACACAGACCGTCGACACGGGCCACGAAGTCGATCTGGAACTGATCGGCATGACGTGCGCGTCGTGCGCCAACCGAATCGAACGCAAACTCAACAAGCTCGACGGGGTGAGCGCCACCGTCAACTACGCGACCGAGCAGGCACACGTCGCACATGACGAGTCGGTGACGCCGGACGATCTGATCGAGACCGTCCGTGCCGCCGGGTACGACGCGACGCGTGTGCTGCCTGTGCAGCCGGATGCGAGCGGCGAATCCGCGCCGACTCGTGCCGAACTCGAGGTCGCCGCCCTGCGTCAGCGGCTCATCGTGTCGGCGATCCTGACCGTCCCGGTGATCGTATTGGCGATGGTTCCGGCGTGGCAGTTCACCAACTGGCAGTGGCTGTCGTTGACCTTGGCGGCGCCCGTCATCGTCTGGGGCGCGCTGCCGTTCCATCGGGCGGCGTTCGCGGGTCTCCGTCACGGCACCACCACGATGGACACGCTGATCTCGGTCGGCACGATCGCTGCCTTCGGATGGTCCCTGTACGCCCTGTTCTGGGGCGACGCAGGCGTGCCCGGCATGCGCCACGGATTCGACTTGATCGCGTCGCGGGGCGACGGAGCGTCGAACATCTACTTGGAGGCCGCCGCAGGCGTCACGACGTTCCTTCTTGCCGGCCGGTACTTCGAGAAGCGGTCCAAGCTTCGTGCGGGCGACGCTCTGCGAGCGTTGGCCGAAGTCGGAGCGAAGGAAGTGACTGTGGTCCACGACGGCCGCGAACAGTTGGTCCCGATCGACCAGTTGCAGGCCGGCATGCGCTTCGTCGTCCGACCGGGAGAGAAGATCGCGACTGACGGGGTCGTGGTCTCCGGTGCATCCGCGGTCGATCAGTCGATGCTGACCGGAGAGTCGGTCCCGGTCGAGGTCGCGGTCGGCGACGCCGTGGTCGGCGGAACCGTCAACGCGCACGGCCGACTGGAAGTGGATGCCACCGCCGTCGGATCGGACACGGCACTCGCCCACATGGCGAAGATGGTCGCCGACGCGCAAGCAGGCAAGGCCCAGGTCCAACGACTGGCCGATCGGGTGTCGGCGTACTTCGTTCCGACCGTCATCGCGCTCGCGGCAGCCGTCCTCGGCTTCTGGTTCGGCGTGGGCGGAGGAGCCGCGCTGGCCTTCACCGCCGCCGTCTCGGTCCTGGTGATCGCGTGCCCCTGCGCACTCGGGCTGGCCACGCCGACCGCCCTCATGGTCGGCACGGGACGTGGTGCGCAGCTCGGCATTCTGTTGAAGGGGCCCGAGGTGCTCGAGTCGACCCGCCGAGTCGACACCGTGGTCCTCGACAAGACGGGCACCGTCACGACCGGCGAGATGGCTGTCACCGACGTGATCGCGGCCGACGGCGTCGACGTCGACGACGTGCTCGCGTGGGCGGCCGCCGTCGAGTCGGGGTCCGAGCATCCGATCGGACGGGCCGTCGTGCGGCGAGCTGCGGGAGTTGGGGTTGACGGGCTCGATCTGCCTGAGGCCACCGAGTTCGCGAACCTCGCCGGAGCCGGCGTCACGGCGGTGATCGACGGGTGTGAGGTGTCGGTGACGGGGCCGCGCGACGTCCGCGGTGCGGTGAGCGCGCGCCTGCAGGCCGCAATCGACGACGCGTCGGCCCAGGGCGGGACACCCGTCGTCGTGAGCGGTCCCGACGGAGTCGCCGGAGTGATCGTCGTCGCCGACACGGTGAAGGCGACGTCGGCGGCCGCGATCGCCGAACTCAAGCGGATGGGGCTGCGACCGGTCCTGCTGACCGGCGACAACGAGGGGGCGGCCCGGCATGTGGCCGCGCAGGTCGGGATCGATGCCGACTCCGTGATCGCGAACGTGCGACCGGAAGGAAAGGTCGACGCGGTCGCTCGACTTCAGTCCGACGGCCGGGTGGTCGCGATGGTCGGCGACGGCGTCAATGACGCCGCGGCGTTGGCCTCGGCGGACCTCGGCTTGGCGATGGGTACCGGCACCGATGTCGCGATCGAAGCCAGTGACCTGACGCTGGTCAGTGGAGACCTGTGGGCCGTCGTCGACGCGATCGCGTTGGCGCGCAAGACCCTCGCAACCATCAAGGGCAACCTGTTCTGGGCGTTCGCCTACAACGTCGCGGCTATTCCGCTCGCTGCCGCGGCATTGCTCAACCCGATGATGGCTGGACTGGCGATGGCGTTGTCCTCGGTGTTCGTCGTCGCGAACAGCCTTCGCCTCCGCGGGTTCTCGTCGCGTCGTAGTCTGACCGCATGAGCACTCCGTCCTGGCCCGAACTGGCAGGCCGTAATGTGGCCGCCGCCATGATCCCGTTCTCGGGGAGACTCACCTCCACCTCGCCGGACGGCGTCGACGTCCTCGACTTCTGGCACGCGAGCGGCGGACGGTGGCGGATCGAACGCGACGGCGAGGTGCAGTACCTCAGCGACGGTGAGACGGCGTACTACCGCGGGCGCGACGGCCGGATGGTCGCGGCCGTCAAAGGTCGCCGCTTCGGCATGGTCTGGGTGACGAACGGATTCGGGCCCACCGATCTCATCGGGCCCGACGGCATGCTGCACAAGATGAGCCGGGAGGTCGGAGCCCTGACCGACCCGGTCGAGACCACTCTGGACGGTCGAGCGTCGTGGACGGTCGGGCTGGGACGGCCCGGCGCGGAACCCGACGCGCAGCTCACCGTGGTGATCGACGCGCAGACCGGGGTGGTCGTCGGGCTTGCCTCGGCGCGTGAGGCGTCCGTCGCCGTCGCCGGGCTCTCGTCGGACACTCTCGACGACGAGCTGTTCGTGTGGAGCACGGGGAGCGATCCGATACCGCGGCCCGACCCGGAGCAGACGCGCGCCGTGCTCGCCGAACGGTTGGAGATCCTGTCCGCAGTCGAGACCGGACTCGATCGGCGCGCCGAGGTCCTCGCTGCGGTGGAAGCGTCGGAGACAGCCGACGATGCACGGACGGTCGTCGCCGACCTCCTCGGTATCACCCGCGGAGGCGCGGACGCGGTCCTCGCGCAGCAGGTCCGCCGATTCACCGTGACCGAACGTGCGAAGATTCGCGACGAGGCGGCGGACCTTCGGACGCGCCTCGCCAGCCTCGCGTGAGTGGTACCGCGCAGAAGCTAGGCCGAGATATAGACGCTCGTACGGCCTGAGCGGTACCACTCGCGCGATCGGACTGACGGGAAAAGAAAACTAGAACTTGTTCTAGACAGTCGTCTAGGGTGGGACCCATGAGTGGTCTGGACATTCCCGAAGTAATCAACGCGACCGAAGTCACCGAGTGGAATGACGACGTCGACGTCGTCGTCCTCGGTGCAGGAATCGGTGGATGCTGCGCAGCGGTCGAGGCGTCGGCGGCCGGTGCGAACGTCCTCGTCTTGGAACGGTCGGCCGCAGCGGGCGGCACCACCTGCATGGCGGGCGGGCACTTCTACCTCGGTGGCGGCACCGCGGTGCAGAAGGCGACCGGGCACGAAGACAGTGCCGACGAGATGGCCAAGTACATCACCGCCGTGTCCCGTGACCCGGAGCCCGACAAGATCCGCGCCTACTGCGACGACAGCGTCGACCACTTCGACTGGCTCGAGAACCTCGGCTTCGAATTCGAGCGGAGCTACTACCCGGAGAAAGCGGTCATCCAGCCGCAGACTCAGGGCCTGATGTTCACGGGCAACGAGAAGGTGTGGCCGTTCCACGAGAAGGCGGTGCCCGCACCGCGCGGACACAAGGTGCCCGTCGAGGGCGATACCGGCGGCGCCGGAATGGTGATCGAACTCCTCGTCAAACGACTCGACGAGATGAGGGTGCCGATCCGTTATGAGGTCGGCGGTCGCCGACTCGTCGTCGACGACGCGGGCGCTGTAGTCGGCGTCCAGTACAAAGACGGGCCGAACGTCGGATTCATCCGGGCCAAGGCCGTGATCATCGCGGCGGGCGGGTTCGTGATGAACCCCGACATGGTGGCCGCGCACGTACCGCAGCTCGCGGAGAAGCCGTTCACCCTCGGCAGCACTTACGACGACGGGCTCGGCATCCGGATGGGCGTCTCCGTCGGAGCCGAGCTCAAGCACATGGACCAGGCGTTCATCACCGCACCCGTCTACCCGCCGTCGATCCTGTTGACCGGCCTCGTCGTCAACAAGGAGGGCAAGCGGTTCGTTGCTGAAGACTCCTACCACTCGCGGACCTCCGGATTCGTGATGGACCAGACCGATCGCGCGGCATTCCTGATCGTCGACGAATCGCATATGGAGCGCCCGGAGTTCCCGCTCGCGCCGTTCATCGACGGATGGGAGACCGTCGAGGAGATGGCCGACGGTCTCGGCCTGGACCGCGAAGCTCTCGTTTCGACTCTCGACCGTTACAACGCATATGCTGCCAAGGGCGAGGACCCCGATTTCCACAAGAGCCCGGAGTTCCTCGCACCGCAGGATCGCGGGCCCTGGGCGGCCTTCGACATGAGCCTCGGCAAGGCGCTGTACGCCGGTTTCACCATCGGCGGCATGGCGACGACCGTCGACGGCGCGGTCCTGAACGAGAGCGGTTCGGTAATCCCGGGCCTGTACGCCGCTGGAGCCTGCGCCGCGAACCTCGCGCAGGACGGGAAGGGCTACGCATCGGGCACTCAGCTCGGTGAGGGGTCGTACTTCGGGCGGCGTGCCGGCGCATCGGCTGCAACACACACCTGAGCAGCGCCTGTGACGCAAATTACAGCGGCATGTGGGTTTCGCCCATCATGCTAAGTTCGTCGCACGTTTTTCATAAGCGGGATCGGCCGAGTGTCACCCGCGCGCATCGAGCGAGTTCGACGTAGCACTGGCCGATGGATGCAGACCGCCCCTGACCGGGCGGCCTCTTTTCTGCTATCCGTCTCACCTGGCGCTGCATCGAGTCCGACTCGGCGCGATACCAGATGAAGTGAGAACAGGAATATGAGTGTGGGAGAGGCAGTGACATGCTGATCGGCATCCCCAGGGAGACAAAGGCAGGCGAGACGCTCGTTGCGGCCACCGCGAAGACGGTGGGTCAACTGCAGCAGCTCGGCTACGAGATCGTCGTCGAATCCGGTGCCGGTGTGCTCGCAGAGCAGCCGGACGAGGTGTTCGCCGACGCGGGCAGCCGAGTCGGATCGGCCGACGACGTATGGGCGGCCGACGTGGTCGTCAAGGTCAACGCCCCGTCCGACGACGAGATCGCACGGATGCGCCGCGGCGCGGTGTTGATCTCGATGATGGCTCCGGGGCGCAACCCGGAACTGGTCGAGAAGCTCACGAACGCGGGCGTCACCGCACTCGCGATGGACGCGGTTCCGCGTATCTCGCGTGCGCAGTCGATGGACGTGCTGTCGTCGATGGCGAACGTCGCGGGCTACCGCGCCGTCGTCGAAGCGGCGCACGAGTTCGGCCGCATGTTCACCGGTCAGGTGACGGCTGCGGGCAAGATCCCGCCTGCTCGTGTGTTCGTCGTCGGCGCCGGTGTCGCAGGCCTTGCCGCGATCGGTGCGGCGTCGGCCATGGGCGCCGTGGTGCGCGCGTTCGACGTGCGTCCCGAAGTGGCCGAGCAGGTCGAGTCGATGGGCGCCGAGTTCGTCAAGGTCGACTTCGAGGCGGAGAAGTCCGAGGACGGCTACGCCAAGGAGATGACCGCCGAGCAGGAGGCGGCCACCGCGTCGATGTACGACGAGGAGGCCCGACTGGCCGACATCGTCATCACCACCGCGCAGATCCCGGGGCGTCCGGCTCCGAAGCTGATCAGCGCCGAGACGGTCGCGGCGATGAACCACGGTTCGGTGATCGTCGACATGGCTGCGTCCAGTGGCGGCAACGCCGCAGGTGCGGTCGCCGACCAGAAGGTCGTCACCGACAGCGGTGTCACGATCCTCGGCTACACCGACCTTGCCGGCCGGCTGGCCGCTCAGACCTCGCAGCTGTACGGCACCAACATCGTCAACCTTCTCAAGCTCATCACGCCTGAGAAGGACGGCGAGCTCACGCTCGACATGGACGACATCGTCCAGCGCGGCATCACCGTCACGCGCGACGGCGAAGGCATGTGGCCGCCGCCGCCCGTGCAGGTGTCCGCGGCTCCGAAAGCCGCAGCTGCCGAGAAGGCTCCGGAAGAAGAACCGAAGGAGCCGATGTCGGCCGGTGCGAAGATCGGTTTGGTCCTGTTCGGGGCTGTGCTGTTCTTCCTGGTCAACGCATTCGCGCCGGACCCGATCCCGCAGCACTTCACGGTGCTCATGCTGGCGATCGTGATCGGCTACTACGTCATCGGCAAGGTGGCGCACGCATTGCACACGCCGCTGATGTCGGTCACCAACGCCATCTCGGGTGTCGTGGTCGTCGGCGCGCTGCTGCAGATCGCCACGGGCAACACCACGATCCTGGTGCTGTCGACGATCGCGATCCTGCTCGCCTCCATCAACATCTTCGGTGGCTTCGCGGTCACCCGTCGCATGCTCAGCATGTTCAGTAAGGGGGCATGACAGTCATGGACATCAACTCCATCTCCATCGCGGCGTACATCGTCGCATCGCTGCTGTTCATCCTGTCGCTCGCAGGACTGTCGAAGCACGAGTCGGCCAAGAGCGGTCTGACCTACGGCATGGTCGGCATGGTCATCGCGCTGGCGGCGACGATCGCCCTTGCGGTCAGTGACCTGAACGATCTCGACTTCGCGGGCGCGTCGTTCAACAAGTGGCTGCCGATCGGTCTGCTCATCGCGGCCGTCGTCGTCGGTGGTCTCATCGGTCTGTGGCGCGCCAAGATCGTCGAGATGACCGGCATGCCCGAGCTCATCGCGTTGCTGCACTCGTTCGTCGGTCTCGCCGCTGTCCTCATCGGCTGGAACGGCGCGATCCAGGGTGCTCACCTTGGCGAGGTCGCCCAGGACGATCAGGGTGCGATCATCGGCATTCACGCGGCCGAGGTCGCGATCGGCATCTTCATCGGTGCGGTCACGTTCACCGGTTCGATCATCGCGAACCTGAAGCTGTCGGCCAAGATGAAGTCGGCGCCGCTCATGCTGCCCGGCAAGAACTTCATCAACGTCGGGTCGATCGTCGTCTTCGCTGTCCTGACTGGCATCTACGTCGCACGTGATGCCCACAGCGATACCACCGGCTACATCCTGCTCGCGGTCATCACCGTGGTCGCACTGCTGCTGGGCCTGCACCTGGTTGCGTCCATCGGCGGCGGCGACATGCCGGTCGTCGTGTCGATGCTGAACTCGTACTCCGGTTGGGCTGCTGCCGCGTCGGGCTTCCTGCTCAACAACGATCTGCTGATCGTGACCGGTGCTCTCGTCGGCTCGTCCGGTGCATACCTGAGCTACATCATGTGCAAGGCGATGAACCGCTCGTTCGTCTCCGTCATCGCAGGTGGCTTCGGTATTGCCGCCGGGCCTGCGGACGACACCGACTACGGCGAACACCGGGAGATCCAGGCCGACGCGGCCGCGGAACTGCTGGCGAACGCGAAGTCGGTCGTCATCACCCCCGGCTACGGAATGGCTGTCGCGCAGGCGCAGTACCCCGTCGCCGACATGACCGCCAAGCTGCGGGCCAAGGGCGTCGACGTCCGCTTCGGCATCCACCCCGTCGCGGGTCGTCTCCCCGGCCACATGAACGTGCTGCTCGCCGAGGCGAAGGTGCCGTACGACATCGTTCTGGAAATGGACGAGATCAACGACGACTTCCCAGAGACCGACGTCGTCCTGGTCATCGGAGCCAACGACACAGTCAACCCGGCAGCCGCCGAGGATCCGAGTTCGCCGATCGCGGGCATGCCCGTCCTCGAAGTGTGGAACGCCAAGGACGTCATCGTGTTCAAGCGTTCGATGGCCGCTGGCTACGCGGGCGTCCAGAACCCGTTGTTCTTCCGCGACAACACGCAGATGCTGTTCGGTGACGCCAAGGACCGCGTGGAAGCCATCATCTCCACGCTGTAAGCCTTCGCGCTGAGCACGACTCAACGGCCCCTTGCCTCGTCAGAGGCAGGGGGTCGTTGTCGTCCGACGGTCGACAGAGTAGGACGACCCGATAGCCTGAACACCGATGCCCGACGATTTCCTCATCGCCCGGAACCCCGAAGAGGGTTCGGCACTGCCGTACCTGGTCCGCATTCCCCTCGGACCGCGCGGTGTGGTGCTCAAGACCAAGGACACGTGGCCGGGCGCGACCAAGCTGTACTGTCATCGCGCCGACGGATGGCCGGACGACCCCGACATCGTCGAAGCGCTGCCCGTCCGGTCGGTGAGCAAACGAGGTGCGGCCATCGACCTCGTCCTCGAGCGGGTTAGACGAGGTCGGTCGCAGTTCGTCGTCACTCGGGCGCGTGGTCGGGAGATGATCTTCTGGCAGTCGCGCCAGACGTCCAAGCAGGCGCGTCCGAACATCGCGCTGCCGACCGCCCGCGCGCACGGCGAGGAGCTCGACATCGTCGTCGACTCCGGCGAGAAGTATGCGTGGAAGTTCAGCCACCAGCAGGCGAGCATCGATAAGCGGCGACTTCCAGTCGGCGACTACGCGGTCTTCGACGACGAAGTGTTGATCGCCGTCATCGAGCGGAAGTCCGTCGCCGACCTCACGAGCAGCCTGATGAACGGCAAGCTGAACTATGCGCTCGCGGGGATGGCATCGGAGTTCCGTGCGGCGGTCGTCGTCGAAGCGCCGTACAGTGCGGTGTTCAAGCAAGAGCATGCGCGAGGGGCGTCCGTGGCCGAAGCAGTCGCCGAAGCACAGATTCGCTTCCCCTCGGTGCCGATCGTGTTCTGTGACAATCGACAGCTCGCACAGGAGTGGAGCTACCGATGGCTGGGCGCGGCACTGCACGAGCACCGGCAGCGCGCAGCGACCGATGCCGTCGTCGACACCCTTCCGTCCGGTCCGGCGGCGTCGCCGAAACAGATTCGCGAATGGGCGGTCGCGAGCGGACTGGATGTGCCGGTCAAAGGGCGGATCCCGAAAGCCGTGCGGGAAGCGTGGGATGCACGCAACGGGTGAGCGCATCCGTCACGTGAATGAACCATGGTGAGGGCCCGTCCGTACCATCGAACCCATGGATGACGCCCCGATGTTCGACGTCGACCTGCGCGCTCTGATCGAGGTCCTCGGCACCAATCTGTACACCGGCCCCGGGGTCTACGTGCGGGAACTGCTGCAGAACGCGATCGACGCGCAGAGTGCGGCAGGACGTCCCGACGAGCCGATCGAGATCACCGCGGACGGAAGCACATTCGAACTCGTCGACCACGGCACCGGGATGAGCACGGACACCATCGCCGAGCTTCTCGGCACCATCGGTGCGAGCTCCAAACGGGACCAGTTCGGGTTCGGCTCCAGCACGCAGATCGGCCAGTTCGGGGTCGGCATGCTCAGCGGATTCCTCGTCGGCGGCCGGATCGAGGTGTCCTCGCGCGCCCCAGAGTCCGAGCCAGTCGTGTGGGAGGGGTCGTCGGACGGCCACGTCGAGATGCGGGCGGGCGACCGCACAGAGACCGGGACCACCGTGCGCATCGAAGGGCGCGGCGACACGAAGATGTGGCTCGCGCCCGATCGTGTCCGCGCGCTGGCCGCCGACTACACGGCGATGCACGCAACGCCGATCCTCGTGAACGGCGAACGCGTCAACCTCGGCGTCGGACTGTTCGGCGAGGCCTCGGGCGGACGGGACGCGGCCCGCGTCGCCTTCTGCCAGGACGAGTTCGGGTTCACCCCGTTGGAGATGTTCGACGTGAACGTCCCGGAAGCGGGACTGCACGGTGTCGCTTTCGTGCAGCCGAGCGGCGGCGATCTCGTCGCCCGCGCCGTGCACCGTGCGTATGTCAAAGGACTGCTCGTCGGGGACGTCCCCGGCCTGGTTCCCGAATGGGCGTACTTCGTGCGCATCGTCGTTGACGCGACCGGGCTCAAACCGACGGCCTCGCGCGAAGGGCTCGTCCGCGACGACCTGTTCGACGCCGTCGCAGCATCCTTGGGCGATCAGGTCCAGGCGTGGCTCACCGGGCTCGGGACTCGGCCGGCGCTCCGCGAACGATTCCTCTCCGTCCACGAGCAAGGCGTGAAGGCGCTCGCCGCGCACCGACCAGAACTCCTCGGCTTCGTCGACAAGCACTGCGTCTTCGAGACCAATGTCGGTCCGATGCCGCTCGCCACGTTCCGTGCCCGCTTCGACACCATCCGGTATGCGGGCACGATCGACGACTACCGGGTGCTCGCCGACGTCCTCGCCGGTCGCGGGATCGGGCTGGTCAACGCCGGCCACGCCTTCGAGACGGCTGCGATCAGGGCGATCGTCGCCGCCGATCCGGCGATGCGGTGCGAACCGATCGGGCAGCAGTTCCTGCTGTCGGCGCTGTCGATGCCGTCGCCGGAAGTACGCGGAGAGTTCGACGACGCAGTGCGCATCGCGCGTCGCGCAGTCTCGCCGTTCCAGTGCGAGGTTACCCTCCGTGCGTTCGAGCCGGAGTCAGTGTCGGCGCTGCTCCTGACCGACGACACGGCGCAGATCGCGCAGGACCGTTCGGCGATGCTGTCCCAGACTGCGGGCGAACCGGATGCGTGGCTCGCGGCGCTGTCGGCGATCGACGACGGCGATGCGGCGCCAACCCGGCCGTCGCTGGTGTTGAACGCGACGAATCCACTGATCAAGAGGCTGCCAGACCTGGCGGACGATGTCGTTGCGGGTGCACTCGTGCGCGTGGTCTACAGCCAGGCGATGCTGCGTGCCCGCCGGTCGGTGCGTGTCGCGGCAGCGTCCGAACTCGACTCGGCGATCACCCTCCTCGCCGACCTGGCAACCCGTGACCGACTCGAAGGGAGTTCCGAATGACCAGCACAGAGCCGATGGATCAGGCCGTCTCCGAACTGCTCGACGATCTGTGGATGGCACGACACGGCGACCCCCGGTTCGGCCACGAGGACTTCGGGCCGTTCCCGTCACTGATGGCGAGGGCCGACGAACTCGACGACCTCGACCTGAAGTTCCTCACCCGGGTGGAAGGCGCGTACGCCGCACTTTGGGCGGGGCGGACCACGGACGTGTTGACCCTCGTCGCCTGGTTGCTGCAGACGATGGACGCGCACGCAGCCGAACTCGAGGTGCAGGACTGGCAGGTCGATCAGTTCGAGACGACCTTCGTCGACCTGCTCGACTCCCTCATCGGGGTTCCTGAACTCTCCCTCGACCAGGTGGAGGCACTTGTCGCAGACTGGGCTCGCCGCGTCCGCGGCACCGCCTACTACGCACCCGCCGTCGAAGCCGCCGTGTACGCGGTGGTCGCCGTCCACCGCGGCGATCGCGCAGGCGCACTCCGGATCCTCGATTCCTGCACCGACTTCACGCCCCCGTCCGGAACGTGCGGACCGGGCACGCGGGCTACGCTCGCCGCCGTCTACAACGCGGCAGGCAGCTACGAGCAGGCCAGGGAGCTGTCGACTCCAGATCTCGACGGTGACCCGAGTGAACGCTGCGGCTTCTATCCGGCGGAGACGTACGCCGCGCTCATCGAGGGCTGGGGCAGGGACGGCCGCCGCGACGACGTCGTACGCGCGGCCGCGTCGATCGATGCCACGTACAGTCCGATCGGTCTCTACAACCACATCGCGGACACACTCGCCGCACTCATTCGCGTCGACGCGCTCGATGAAGCGTTGCCGATGGCACTGAAGCATCTCGACGCCGTCGACGAATGCAGCAACGCGTACGAGCAGGCGCAGTTGGCTGCGGCATTGTCGGCCACGCTCGCCTCCGCAGCTGCTGCCGACCCCGACACCGCCGTCGCACGACGGGACGACGACGGTGCCCCCGTCCTGGTCTCGGCGTCGCAGCTCGCGGACGAGCTGGCCGACCGGGTTCGCCTGGCCGCCAGCCGATTCGACGTGCGGAATGCGTCGACAGCGGTGTCGTCGACGTTCGAGGAGACTCTCGCGTTGCGGACGGCCGGATCGCATCGTAATGCGGGCGGCCGAGTGAAAGCCGTGGTCGATCGGTCGGCGGAGGAGCTGGTCAGCGGACTGTCGTCGTTCAGCTCGGTGTCGCCGCGACGGTCCGTAGAGTGCGCACAGGCGTTGCGCGGCAGGATCGATGAGCTCGAGGGGCGGAGCCTGGCCCGCGCCCGACACATGCTCGCGTGGGACCGGCGCCGTGAGGATCCACAGCAGGCGGTCGTCGAACTGCGGGGCATCGCCGACGAGACCAGAGAGTCGTACCCGTCGTGGGCGGCGCAATCGGACCTGCTGGCGGCACTGTTGCAAGTCCACGGCGGCGACGCGGAGCCCGAGATCCTGCTCGAGTGGCCACGGGAAGACCCGTCGTGGAGCGCGGGTGCGCAAGTCAACTTCGCCCGACTGCGCGCGATGGCCGTGGCGCCGTTCGACGCGGAGCGCGCGGTCGCAGCTGTAGACGCGGGCCTTGCCGTCCTCGATCGCGTGGACCGCGGTGAGCTCCCGCTGATCTCCGATCCCGAGGCGTTGGCCGCTGCCGTCGGCTCGATCGACGCGGACGCTGCAGCCCAGCGGGCAGTCCTGCACCATCTACGTGCCGACCTGGTTGGGGAACTGGACGTCGACGAGCTCAACGCGGGCGACCCGGCCGCAGGGTTCAACGCGGGCGACCCGGCCGCAGACATCGACGCAGCGCTCGTCGCCGCACGTCGAGCGGTGGAGTTGTCGTCCGATCCGGATCAGGCGATGTCGTTCCGCGGTGAACTCGTCGATGCCTTGCAGTTGGCGGCGGGAGCCCAAGCGCACACCGATGTCGGTGCAGCGCTCGTACTGTTGGCGGACGCGGAGTCGAACGCCAGATTCGCTCAACTCGGCCAGCTGCTGAATGCGCGAACGGCGCTGCTGCTCGAGGCAGGCGACACAGACTCGGCCCGTGACGACGCCGAGCGCGCGGTTTCGGTGTGGACTGTCGAAGGCGATCAGCATGCTGCCGATTCGTCGCGGTTCGACCTCGCACACGTCATGTTGGCACGCGACGAGGATCCGCTCGCGATCATCGAGCTCGTGGAGCCAGCCGTCGAAGTGATGGCTGCGATCGGGGACATCGGCTCGGAGATGCACGGTGCACAGGTGTTGGCCAGGGCGCAGTCGGCGGCAGGGCGCGCCGATGATGCGATCGGGTCGTTCACGCGGGTCATCGACGCGTACACAGGCCAGGCCCCATTGGTGGTGATGGGGCAGCTGTACACCGCGCGTGCGGTCGATTACTCCGAAGTCAAGCGTTTCGGTGAGGCGCTCGACGACTTGGACTCTGCCGTCGACTCGTATACCCAAGCGGGCGACCGCTTCGAGGCCGCTGACACTCTGCGGACGGCAGCGCTCACCGCGCACTTCGCGGGCGAGAGCGGCCGCTCGTTCGATTACCTCAGCCGAGGCGAGCACCTGTATGAGGAACTCGCGACGTCGGCTCCCGTCGACTTCGAACGTGCCCGCCTAGAGTTCGCGCGGGCCGACATCATCCGTGATCGCGAGCCCGAACGCGCTGAGTCGCTCCTGGGCGACGTGGCAGGTCGGGCTCGCGCCGCGAACTGGATCGGCCTCCTCATCCCCGTCCTGCACCTGAGCGCGATGCACGCGATCGAGAACGAGAAGCCAGAGCGCGCGCGCGATCTGCTCACCGAAGCGCTACGCCACGCCCCGGACCACCCCGCGCTCACCGGCCTCCTGGCCGAACTGGACTGATCGGCGGCGTAACGGATCTCGACTCCGCTCGATCGGCGGGGGTGGAGGCTCGGTCTGCGGGTGCGGATGGTGACGCTGGGTCTGGCCCACACGTGGGTCGAGCGGAGTCGAGACTGCCTACTGCGGAAGGGATCTCGACTCCGCTCGATCGGCGGTGGAGGAGGCTCGGTCTGCGGGTGCAGATAGTGATGCTGGGTCTGGCCCACACGTTGGTCGAGCGGAGTCGAGACTGCCTACTGCGGGGCTGGGGTGACGCTGGGTCTGGCCCACATGTTGGTCGAGCGGAGTCGAGACCGTGTGCTGCGGAACGGATCTCGACTCCGCTCGATCACGTGGGTTCAGGTGGTGGTTGCAACGCTGGTTGTGTTAGTTGCTGTTGGTTGTTGATAGTAGTTCGTTGAATTTTTCTGCTGGGGTGGCGAATTCGTGGACTTGACGGGGGCGGCGGTTGAGTCGGTCGGCGACCTCGCGGAGGCGGTCTTTGTCGTGCACGCTCAGGTCGGTGCCTTTGGGGAAGTATTGGCGCAGCAGGCCGTTGGTGTTCTCGTTCGTGCCGCGTTGCC
>NZ_JAKKOQ010000022.1 GCF_021738965.1 Gordonia zhenghanii
TCACTCTGACCATCGATCCCGACACCAACCCGCAGACGGAGGTGAGTACCGATCCATTGATGGAACTACCCGCCTGATCACCAACGAAGGATCACAAACCAGTTACACCACTACAAGGGGCTTGACCAGGTCGCGTTCTCCGGAGAGGTAGCGGAATGGTTCGTCGAGGGGTGTTGGCAGCGAGATTGCGATGTCGCCGAGCGTGACGGTCACGAGTTTGTCGGAGACTATTACGCGGTCCCAGGTGAGTTTGACGACCCGCTCAATCTGTTGGCCAAAGACAAGCACCAGAATCCCCGCGGCCCGGTCCCGTGGATTCAGCGCCGGTTCGTCCGACGTAATGCTGTCAACGACGTCTCTCTGGTTCTCAACGCTCATCTTCGGGCTGGTGCCACGTCGGTGTGGCGTCATTGCGAGGTCAGCAGCGACCAGCTTGGTCTTGATCGCCCACGCAAGGAATCGAATGGCGAACTCTCGCGTGCTCGGACCTTCAGCTTGCCACGCGTCTAAATCTGACTGAGATAGGTCGCGGATCGAGATGTCCCGGTCGGTAAGCCAGTTGAGGAATTCGATTGTGACGGTGACGGTTTGCTTAGACCGCAAGAATGTCCCGTGCGACACCGACTCCATGGAGTGCATCTGCCGCAGGTGGTGCCAGCGGATGTAGCGGTTGACAATATCGCGGTGTTCGGCCGATTTCAGTCGGTTAAGGGCGTCGTTCGACCAGTCGATGTAGCGGTGCAGCAGTCCGTCTCGGGGTGGCAGGATCTGATGGGCGACGAGGAGCTCTCGGACGTATTCTCGGGTGCGTGATCGGGGGAGTTGATCGACGACGTCGTGGGAAACGAGCGGTGTGCGGGCCAGGTCGGTGAGGAACGCCGTGACGTGTTCCTGGTTGATCCAGGTCAGGCCACTGTTGGCTCGTTTCATCGACTTCAGGGCAGCGGCAAAGGGTTGTAGCTCATCGTTAATGACACCAGTCTCTGGGTTCGTCAGTAGCCGGTCGACGGCCGCTCCCAGAACGCATCGCCAGCAGCGGCCCTGCGCGTACAACTCTTCCTCGGCGCCGCACTCAACGCAGTCGACGTTAAGTTTGATGCCAGTGCATTTGCGGCACGCGGGTTCGCCGTTGATGAATCCTGGTAACACTCCATCGTGACCGCACGCACATCTGCCTCGGGTCCGTTTGGCTGCCTGGTAGCAGTAGCCGCACACCCCAAGGCCCTGCCAGGTGACGACACATCCGCGGTGCTCGCCGCAGCGGTCGCACGGGACTTCCCACCGTTGTGGGTCTTCGGGTTTACGTGGTCTTGCCATCGTCATCATCACCGCGGACGACCCGGATTCGACGGGCAACGGAGCGCTTCTCGCCGATACCGAGATCGGCCGGGTTCGCTGGTGCGTCTGCCGTGGCTGCAGCGCGCATCTCCACGTACGGCTCGAACAGATCGTTGGGTGTGCATTCAAGGATGTCGCACAGCGCCGCGAAGGTGCGGGCAGGGATCCGCTCGGGCGTCCCGGTCACCAATCGGTGGACCTGAGCATTAGACAGGTTGATACCGCGTGACTTCAGCAACGGAATGAGCTCCGTTGTCTTCCAGAGATTGTGATCAGCCATCCGCTGGCGGAGATTCCAGTGGTAGCCGATCCGGCGTTGCTCGCTCACGTGTCCTTCCCTGCATCTTTTTCGTCACGTGTGACGATTCGTTGCTGGATCATCCGTTGGATTGTCTTCTGTTTGAAGTCTGCCGAGACCGAGGTGTAAAGCGCAGTGGTGGAGGAGTAGGCGTGGCCGACTTGCTGCTGGACGAACATCGGGTCGTATCCGGCCTCCAGGAGATGGGTGACGTAGGAGTGGCGCAGGCAGTGCATCTTCAACTCTGTCGGCAGCCCAGCGAGTTCGCGGACCGTTGTGAACGTGCGATTAAAGTTGCGGATGCCCGTGGCACCTGCCCGTTCCGACGGCCACAACGACGCCGAGCGGTCCGCCGTAGCGAACTGTTCGCGGCCTTGCGACGAGAGCCAATGATCGAGAACGTCGACCACCCAGTCAAACTCGGGCACCGTTAGAACAGTGCGTCGGCGCGGTCCTGACCCCGACATGCCTTTCGCGTAGCGGACCTGGACCGCACCGTACTGGCGGTAATTGTCGACGTGCGGGTTCGGGCCGAAATCATGGTAGTCGAGCATCGCGAGCTCTCTGCGCCTCAGACCGTAGGCGTAACAGACCTTAAAGGCAGTCGAGTCTCGCATCAGCGGGAGCCAGCGCTTCGAACCCTTGGCGAACTCTTGGTCGACAAGGTCGTCGCACGTGTCAAAGAATGTCTGCAACTCAGTTTGCGTGAAGCTACGCCGATCGGCTGGAACGGCGTCATCGGTCTTGTGGCGCGGCGTGTTCCACTCGAAAACGACCTGGGAAGGAACGTCTTCAAATGCCTTGCTACAGAACGTAGCCCACCCGTATCTTTCGTCAGTGACGTAATAGCAGAAGGCCCTGATAGTGCCGGCGTTCGCGCGCAGCGTCGACACGGAGACACCTTTGGGGCCGATACGTCGATCTGCCAGGAACTCGTCGACGTGAATAGGTTGCCACGCCCACGGGTACTCGTTGGAATGCTCCTGGAACCGTGCCACCAGACTGCACGATGACTGGATGAACGGGACGCCGAGTCCACGGGCCAGCATCTGCGCTCGCCAGCCGTCTAGCATCGCCTCGAAGACACGGTCCTCGGGCCGCAGAAGGCCGACGACACCGTTCGAGAGGAACTCTGGTAGCCGACCTGGAACACTCTGCATGAACACAAGTATAGCGCGAGAATCTCTCATCTGTTTGCATAAACCGATGCTGATCTGCGCATCACACTAGCTGATCACGGCAGGCCCGCTCATGGGCAGCCGTCACAGCCTGCCGCTTCGCTCAGGATCCGTCAGGACGAGTCGTCTCATCTGTTTGTACTCGTCCTGGTTGTGTGCCGATAATATACATTATGTCAAATGAAGCTCTGCGTATTACACCAGATGAATCAAGCTCCCACCCCAGCGTGCGACCTACTCCAACACTGCGCCGACCTGCATAAACGATGCACTACAGTGTCGCTAGCCGCGCAGAGACGGTGAGTTGCGCCCCTCGGAACGCCGCAGAATTCACTTCGACAGAAGTTCTTGACCAGCACCTATTGCCTTCGAGTCTCATCTGATGCATCATTGATTCATCGGATGAAACCGTATTTTCGGAGGTTTCGATGCAGATAGACGAGGTTGGACGCGTCCACTTGGTGAAGTCTGTCCCGCTGCTATATCCCGAGGAACGGGTTGTCGAGCTCATGCTCGACGGATGGCGTAACCAGCAGTTATCTCGGAATCTCCAGTTCGAGACGATCGACCAGCGCGCCCGGTGCGTCCGGCGGTTTATCACGCACTCCAACGAGGAGCCCTGGAACTGGACGCCAGGGATGGTCGAAGAGTTTTCCGGGGATCTCCGTTCGATCCACCACGTCGCGCATTCGACGCTCCGTGGCTACCAAAACGCGCTTCGCGCCTTCTGCTCGTACGTCGCCAACCCGGACTACGGCTGGGATCGAGTCTGCGAAGAATTGTTCGGCACTCACCCAGCACAGGTGTGCTTCGAGTGGAACACCGCACAGCACGTTCAGGAGTACGACGGGCAGCCGACTAAACGCCCGTACACCAGAGAAGAACTCGACGCCCTGTTCGAGTACGCCGACGAGGAGGTCGCTCGCATCGGTGCGACGACTCGAAAAGGATGGCAAGCGGCCTACCGCGATGCAACGATGATGAAACTCTCGTACGCTTACGGGCTACGGTTCACCGAGGTCAGCCATCTGCAAACGATCGACTTCGCACGAAACCCTCACGCACGCGAGTTCGGCAAATTCGATGTCTGCAAGGTCCGGTACGGCAAGTCTCGCCGCGGGTCCCCGCCGAAACCACGGTCCGTGCTGACCGTGTGGCGGTGGACGCCAGCGATCACCGAGGACTGGCTGCAAAATGGCCGCGGACATCCCGACAGCCTGGACGTATTCCCCAGCGAACGAGGCGGACTCGTCAGCGAACCGACGCTCCTACGGCGACTCCGCCGCTACCAGACCGAACTCGGGATACCCAAGGGCGTCGATCTGCATTCGTTCCGACGTTCGTACGCCACACACCTACTCGAAGCTGGCTGGGATCCGAGGTTCGTTCAGGACCAGATGGGCCACGAACACGCATCGACCACCGGGATCTACCAGTTCACCTCCGATCAGTTCCGCCAGTCGACACTTCGATCGGCGTTAGACCGGACAATGAACGAGGCACTGCACAGCGCAGAGAAGGGCAAACGGCCATGAAGCGAAAAGTCGATTACACCTGGCGCCTGGCGGAGCTGATGGCCGCTCGCGGTATGAACAACACCACCGACTTGATCCCGTTGCTGGCCGAACGCGACATCTCCCTATCCCGCCCGCAAGTGTATCGGCTGGTCAACCAGCGCCCCGAACGCGTCTCACTGCAACTAATCTCTGCCCTCTGCGACATCCTCGGATGCGGACCGGACGATCTCCTAACCGTCACCGCAGTCAACGCTCGCGAACACAAGAAGGCCAGCAACTCAGGCCCGAACGTCGTCTCACTCGATCGCACGGCGCGCCCACGCCGCGCCAACATCCTCGACGAATAGCCACATCATGAGGTGAGGACCATGGAACCACAAGGACTCGTCCCCCACTACTCGGTTCGCGGTCGACCGCGATTGACCGACGGCTACTGGACGTGCGACCGATGCGGACGATCCACGACCCGTATCCAGGCACACTGGCCCGAGGGGCGTATCTGCTTCACCTGCTGGTTCACCGCCATCCACACTCACGGCATCTGCTCATGCTGCGGAGCCGTTCGGCTCCTGCCCGGCCCTCTAGCGCAGGCCGGAACACTGCTCTGCGCTGATTGCGCCGGTATCGCCGACGATTTCCGCTGCGCCCGCTGCGGTGAGGAGAACGGGCACCATCGTGGGAAGATCTGTGCTCGCTGCGCGGTTCGCGACGACCTCCACCAGATTATGGGCGGCACGCCGACCGACCCGATCCTGCTTGGGCTTGTCGACGCGCTGTGCCGAGCGAAACGCCCTGAGTCGACGATGATCTGGAAACGTTCGCCGAAGGTCATCGCGCTGCTGCGCGGGCTGGCCGACGGGTCGATCCCGGCCACACACGAGGGCCTCGACCGCCTGCCCGGGCGTGCGACCGAACACTTGCGGGCGCTGATGCAGCACCACCAACTCCTCCCTCCTCGCGATCGGTGGCTCCCGCGATTCGAACAGTGGATCGAGATGAAGCTCGACGGCCTACCCGGCGAGGTCGCTCGGCCCGCCCGCCACTTCGCGACATGGCACCACCTGCGCCGTACCTGCGAGATCGCCGATGACGGCGGCGACACCCAACCGTCAGTTCGCTCGGCCAAACAGGAGATCACCGAGACGATCAAGTTCCTGACCTGGCTGCACGAAACCTACGGTCGCACCATCGAATCGTGTACCCAGTACGATGTCGATCAATGGATCGCGACGGGACCGACCACTCGACACGCGATCCGTACCTTCCTCGTCGTCTGCAAGCGAGACAAGCTCAACACCACCGTGACTCTCGGTCATCGCGTGGCTCGCACGAGCCCAGAGCTCACCCAGGATCAGCGGATCGCCTGGATCGGGGAACTGGTCACCGGTACTAGTGAAACACTCTCCTACCGTGTGGCCGGCGTGCTCATCCTGCTCTACGCCCAACCACTGAAGACAGTCGTGCGACTACGACGAGAAGCCGTCCTCGACGGCGTTCCCATGACCATCACCTTCGGCACGCATCCGGTCGACGTTCCCGAACCATTCGCCGACCTCGTGCGACAACTGCTGCGTCATCGAACGAACCTGCGCATCACTGGCGAAGACACTCCATGGTTGTTCCCCGGTCGGCAAGCCGACACACACATGTTCCCCGACACCGTGATGCATCGACTCCAAAGAATCGGAATGAGCAACCTCGGCGCCCGCAACAGCGCCCTCAACGGCCTCGTCATCGAATGCCCGCCACCTATCGTCGCCAACGCCCTCGGCTACAGCCACCAAGTCGCGTTCCACCATGCCGAACTCGCTGGGGAGACCTGGGCACGGTACACCGGCCGAACCATCCGGCAACCCTAATCCCCTGGCCGTCGGCCTCAACAACACGTTGCAAGCACAGCCCGCAGGGCCTCCAGAGGGTCTGCTGCACTGATAGGTGACAATCGAGCGGCCTAATCAGATGGTTGGGCTGGAAGGATGTTCATATCGCTGTGCGTTCAAGGACGCCCACTCCAACCGGATCGTGGGGTACTCGATCGACAAGAGGATGAAGTCCCGTCTGGCAGTGGCTGCCCTCAACAACGCCGTCGCCAGACGCGGGGACGTGGCCGGCTGCGTGGTCCACACCGATCGCGGGTCTCAGTTCCGTAGCCGGAAGTTCGTGCGTGCTCTGGGCCGCCACGAGATGGTCGGCTCGATGGGTCGTGTCGGTGCGTGCGGTGACAACGCGGCCATGGAGCTTCTTCTCGCTCCTACAGAAGGACGTCTTAGACCGCCGTGCCTGGGTGTCAACGGCGCGTGAATACTGACCCCCACCACGTCGATACGGGGTCAGCTCTCACCGGCCGTTGACACCTCGGCTCGGCCTGTCTCCCTGGTCGACTGTCACGTCCGAGACCACTCGTCGGGCATTCGTGCGAACAGCAGTCGAGCCCCCCTTCGTAAGGTGAAAATCGTCTTCGTTCGGTGATTCGAGCATCCGGCTCATGGTGGCCCGATCGAATGGCCAGAGATCGATCGTGTTGTTGTCGGTGAAGTACCACGAGTCGCAGCCGGTGTTCCATACCGTCGGCCCCATCGCGTCCGCCACTTGCCGGTTGAATCGATTCGTGGCGTCTGCGGTCACTTCAACCGCGTCAATTATGTTGTCTCGGAACCGCTGCAGCCAGTGAACGATGTATCGGGCGGTGAGTTCGGCGGTGTACTGCAGGGATATGGACCCCGTCGGCGAGTTGGGGCCGAGCACGGTGAACAGGTTGGGATATCCGGGGATCGCCGTCATCTGGTAAGCGCGCGGGCCTCGCTCCCAGGCCTCGTCGAGCGAAATACCGTCTCGACCCTCGATGTTCATGGGCCGCATGTAATTGTGAGCGTGGAACCCGGTTGCGAGCACGATGACGTCGACGTCGTGGTGGACTCCGGATGTTGTGCGGATACCGGTCGAGGTGACCTCGGTGATGCCGTCGGTGACGAGGTCAGCGTTGTCGGCGGTGATCGCCCGGTAATAGGTTCCGGAAAGCACCTGTCTTTTGCAGAGTGGTTGGTAGTCGGGGGTCAGTGACTTGCGCAGATCTCGATCTCGTACCTGCGCCCGCAACGACAAGCGGGCGTAGCGCTGCACTGCTCGGCGACGCCATGACGGTGTGGTGACGATGTCGGCAAGAATTCCTGATGCCCAGAGCAGGCCACGGTATGTCGCGTCGTGAAGCCGGGGATAACGTCCCAGCAGCTGTGCCACGACCGCCGGTTGCGGTGTCCGCATGGGTGCCCAGAGAATCCACTGCGGCGACCGGGCGAAGTGGCTCACACGCTTCGCCGTCGGTTGCAGGGCCGACACGATCTGAACTCCGGTGGATCCGGTGCCGATCACTGCTATCCGTTGATCCGCGGTGACGATGGCATCGTCCCAGCTCGCGGTGTGCACCGTCGTCCCGGAAAAGGTCTGCAGGCCGGGTATGTCCGGGACTGCGGGTTGGTGGAGCACCCCGGTTGCGCAGACAACAAAGTCGGCGACCTGGGTCCGTCCATCATCGGTGGTCACGTGCCACTGTGCGGCGTGGGTGTCGTAGCGGGCTGCTGTCACCTCGGTGTTGAGGCGCAGGTACTTGTCCAACCCGAATCGTTCGACGACATCGCGATGGTATTGCTGGATCTCATCTCCGGTGGCCCAGATGCGCGACCAGTTCGGATTGGGCGCGAACGAGAACTGATAGATCTGCGACGGTACGTCGCAAGTCAGCCCCGGGTAGCGGTTCCAATGCCAGACTCCCCCGACGTCGGAACCCTTCTCCAGGATGGTGATGTTCGTGAAGCCGGCCTGCTGCAACGTATATGCGGTCGCGATACCGGCGACGCCGGCGCCGATGATGACCACACGCGGGTCCCGAGGTCTGGTCACGAGCGCACTCCGCTCGCGCTGAGCGCTCGCCGGACCGTCTCCGGCGCGGTGATCATCGCCGATTCGAAGGCGGCCCGACGACGGCTGCGGTTCATGAAGTTGGCGCCCAGGCCCGCAAGGTCATCGCGTGTGGCCACGACCGGGACAACCCGGGTCCCGCGGGCCCGAACCCGCGTGATCTCACTGTCGAGAACCCTGCTCATCGGGCGGCGCAGCAAGCGGCTCTCGGCGTATCCACCGAGACCGGGGGCACGATCGGTCCGTTCCGAGGCCATCGGCGCCACGACGTAGATGACGTCAGCGTCCTCGGCGGCGATCAGATCGACGGACGCCGTGGATGCGGCCCCGCCATCGACGTAGTGGCGTCCCGCGACGGTCACCGGCGGCATCCATCCGGGTATTGCCCAGGAGGCGCGCAGCGCTTCGCCCGCTGTCGGCCGCGGCGCGCCAGGAGCCCCGAACGCGACCCTTTCGCCAGACCGGTAGTCGAACGCAACCATCCGGACGCCAGGATGAGGCGGCCACCCTGCGTTGTCGCTGAACGCTTCTGCCAATCGCTGCAACCACGAGGCATCTGCGCGTCCGGTCGGCGCGAGACCTGTCATCCGGGCGAGACCCCGTTCGCTTCGTAGGAGTCCCGGGTTCAGCATCCCCGGCTTCGGTATCGGCGGAAGTCCCGGAGGCGTCGCATTGATGTGCTCGCGCAGCCTTGTGTCAGTGGCGACCCCGCGGTGCATGTCGACGAGGCCCTCGACGCTGACGCCGCCCGCGAGCATCGTCACCGTCTCCGCCCCTGCCGACGTGCCCTGCAGCACATCGGCTTCGCGTGGGTCCAGGCCTGTCTGCTCGGCCAAGGCGTGAAGCGCCGCAACAATCCAGGTTGCGCCGATCGTTCCCCCGCAGCCGATGACGATCGCTGTCTTGCTCATTTGCCGACTTCGTTCGACGTCGGACCCGGTGCACAGTGCGCGCGGGTCTGGCGGTCGATGCGATCAGAGTAGGTGCGGCGACCGTCCGCGTCGATCGACCTCAGCGCGCGTCGATCATCGAGCAATCGCCGCGCCACATTCTGAATCGACTCGGGCACAAATGCATTGACCACCGACCATCCCGGAGCCACCCATCGGGGCACCGACGTGCGGGCCGCCTGTGTGCGCACCGTTTTGACGATCGCAGCAGCGACCACGTCCGGATCGACTGTCGGCATCCCGCCGCCGAGTTCAGCTCCTGAAGCGAGTTCCGTCCGGACCGCTGCCGGCAGAATCGCCGAGATACTCACACCGGTACCTGCGTATTCGCGGCGGGCAGCCAGTGATGCGCCCAGCGCCGCGAACTTGCTCGCGTTGTAGGTCACCATCCCGGGGATCGGGATCATGCCGGCCATCGACGCAACGTTCACGATATGACCAAATCTTCGATCGACCATCTGCGGGACCACTGCTCGAATACCGTTGAGCATCCCCTTGACGTTGACGTCGAGAATCAGATCAGTGGTGGCGTCGGTCTCGTCGGTCAAGGCGCCGAGCGGCATGACCCCCGCGTTGTTGACAAGGATGTCGATGGGTCCGGAATCGGACACGACAGTGTCGACAAACTGTTGCCACGATCGAGGACTCGTCACATCGAGGCGACCCGATCGGGCCCGGGGGATGTCGTCTGCGGTCGCCGCGGCGACGTCCGTGTCGACGTCGCCGATCCAGACCGTTGCTCCCCTGTCGGCGAACAATCGGGCCGTCGCGGCGCCAATGCCCCTCGCACCACCCGTGATGATCACGGTCGTCCCGTCCACTGACCCCAGCTGACTCGCAGCACTCATTGCTAGATCCTCTCCAGCGGCCGACCAGCGACCGTCCCATTTGATATACCGAACGTATTCAAATACCGAAAGTATGTCAATGGGCGCCCGGTCCGGTACCATTTCGGCATGCCGCGACTGACCCGCGCCGAACGCCAGGCCCTGACCCGCTCCGAGCTGGTCGAGTCGGCAAAGCGTCGGTTTCTGAGCACGGGATTCGCAGGCACAAGTGTCGACGACATCGCCGAGGACGCGGGCTATTCAAAGGGTGCTGTCTACTCGAACTTTCAGGACAAGCGGAACCTCTGTCGGGCGGTACTCGACGCTATCCACCACGAAAAGCTGGGAGAGATCGCCGCGATCGCGACCTCGGGCATCGTTCTGGAGAATCGCATCGAGATGCTCACGCAATGGGTGGAGGACACCGCGGGCGACGTCAAGTGGACGATGCTCGAACTGGAGTTCGTGGTGCTCTCGCGCTCCGATCCCGAACTCGCCGCCATGATCGTCAACCTTCGCGATGACGCCCAGGAGATGGTGACCGCGGTGCTGCAATCGTTCCTGTCTGGCCTCGGAATCAGCGATGTCGGCGAGGCAGAGCTGCCCGTGCCGCTCGACAGCGTCGCCAACTTTCTCCTGAGCACCGGCATCGGTCTCGGAATCCAGCGTGCAGTCGACCCATCGGTTTCGGCCGGACCGGCAACAGATGCACTGCGGGCCGCTTTTGCAATTTTGGCCAGTCTTGCCCCGTCGATCGAGGCCATGGCGGAAGAATAAGCGCAGCCCCGGGCCCTTGAGTCACGAGCTGTCATAAACCTCAAAGTCATCCCCGCGCACCCGGTCACCGGCCTTCAGGGAGCGCAGCGACGCTCCCTGTTCGCGACTTCGACGGAAATCGCTGAAGCGACCATCAATGACCCGCTCGACTCCAGTACAGCTCGCCGCCCTAATCTACGGTGTGGCCGACGACGGAAGCGCAGATCGCCGACCACCGGAGAACTCGCGACTACCGGACACGACACTTAACCAGTAAACCCCTGCCGGGCAAGCCAGATCAGATCTCACCTATCCGTGCGGCAGTCCCTGCCCATGACGGTCACGTTCGGCAAACACCCAGTCGATGTCTCCGACCCCTTCGCCACCCTCCTGCGAGAACTCCTCAGCAACCGCTCCAACCTACGAATCACCGGCGAGGACACCCTGTGGCTCTTCTCCAGCACACACGCCGGTCACCACATATCTCCTGACACAATGATGCACAGACTACGAAGACTCGGCATGAGCAACCTCGGATCCCACAACAGCGCTCCGAACGAACTCGCCGTAGAATGCCCACCACCGGTAGTTGTAGACGCTCTCGGATACAGTCATCAATCCGCGTTGAGACACGCGGAACGCGCAGGTGAAACGTGGTCACGATACGCGGGCCGACGGATCCGCCAACCATTAGCGCGAAGCCGAGAACCTGACTCGACTGATCGCCCATCCTGACCACGAAATACAATACAGCTCCGTCGCCTACTCCGAACGGCTCAACGCAGCACGACTGGACCCCAGTTTCCGTGCGCAAGCGTCTGGGACAAGCTGTATCTCCAACGAACGCGAGTATATTCACGTCGAGTTCGACCGCAGAAGCCGTCAGGTGCGCGTCTTCGTCGATGGACGGGGAGGCTCTGAGGTATCGGCGGCACGGGCCGCCCGCATCCGCTGACGGTATTGGGCCAACGCAGCTGGCGAATAGTGAGTCCGCCACACTGGTTCCGGTGAGCCGAAGCGCAACCGAATTCGCATGTAGCACTCAACCCAGCCGCTCGATGCCCGCCGTGGGATCAATCGCCAGATATGGCGGTGCGCAGCCAAAGTCACCTCATCCGCGCGCGTGGGCGACATGCCCATCGCCGCACCGACCGTATCTGTATTCACCAGGAGCAGGCCGACCCGCGCGATATGGCGTGCAGGGCCACTCACAATCCGGGTGAAAGTATGCGGAAATTTACTAGGCGAGCGCAGACGAGAAGGGTCCGCGCGTTGGCCGAGCAGGTAGCTGGTGGCCGCAGCAGCCGATGGGTCAACGCTCTCCAGCCACGAGGAGTCGCGATACTCGATAAATCCATCGTAGGTGTCGGGCAGCGAGGCGGCACCGAAAAGTGCGCCGACCGCGCGCAGTCCCGCGTACGCATCTTCACGAAACTGATCTGACGGCCATCCACGCAATTTCTCGTGAGCGTCCATCAGCGGGATCATGATCGCAGCCCACGTCCAGTTCCACAGATCGTTCTCCCAGGCGTGATATTTTGATCCGTCAGCGAGCTCACCGTGAATGAAGCGGTGCAACTCTTCAATCGCCGCAGCGACTTCTCGACGCTCCTCATCAGCGAAGACGACACCGAGAACGAGGTCGATTGTGTCTCGAGCGCGACCGATCACATCTTCCAGCCGAACCTCGTCCCGCACCGACACTTTGCCGATTCGATCATGATCATCAACACCTTTACCGCCTTTGGGCGAAAGCACTGGGTAGATGAAAGCGGGGAACGCGGCATACACGGTCGAGGCGTCAGCGAGCATCACGCGAGTCGGACTTCCTGGCCCCAATAGCGCATCGAGCTCATCGTCAGTCAACATCTCGACTCCCCTTGGTTGATTACTGGCCGTCGACTCGTCCGAAAACTCGACGGCGTCCGCGCTTCTATGTGGTGATTTCCGGTACCGATGACCGCAGGTCGACAGCGACAAGACCCTGGAACATCGCCCCGACCGCTGCAATCTCGTCAACGAGCGCGGAATTCATGTCCTCAGCAGCGCTGACCATCGTGTTGCCCGCGCAAAGCACACGGATCAGCAGTGCCGCCGCAGTAGACAAGGGCAGACCGGACACCAACTCATCGCGCTGCTCCATGATCATGAGCAACGTGAGCAACGGATCGAGCAAGTACTGATCGTCGATCGCGGCGACCTGATCGGAACCGAGGACCTCCGGAGCCTGCCTCATTACCTCCCGGTGTACCGGATCAGACAACGACAGCATCGCGAACTTGGCCGCAGCCATGGATGCGACATGGACGCCCGCGCCACGAGGCCGCCCCTCAAGTTCCTCGCACGCACCCGTGATCAGCGCCTCGGCAACCTCAAGCCGACCAACGAACACCTCCGTGAACACGGCCGTCTTATCCGGGAAATGCTTGTAAAACGCACCCTTACTGACCCCAGCGCGATCAGTCAGATCCGCCAACGAGACCGACTCGAAGCCATCCGTGCAAATACACTCCGTTGCGCTCTGAACGAGCGAATCTCGGGTCTGCGCGGCAGTAACTTCACGGCGCGTTGGAGACATAGATGTCCACCTCCCATACTCGACGGATCCACCTGGGCGACCAAGAGTATTCCAGAAACCCATGGTCACTATATCCATCGACAAAATGGCAGTCAAGAACTTGAGCGCACATCGCGCCGCGAGTCTAAATATTGCAGGCCACGTGCCTCCCGTTGCCCTGACTCGACATGCCAGCTACAGTGACCGAAGAATTCTCGGCGACTGATGGTCGCTCACCTTTGAAGGAAGTGCAGTTATGGCTACACCAGTTGGCCGCGCGATTTTGCTGGGCGCAACCGGCTACACCGGCAAGCTGGTGCTGACCGCACTGAGGCAGTACGACATGCCACTAACTTTGGTGGGCCGCAACGTGCGGGAGCTTCGGCTGCTCGCCGAACGGCATGGACCTGGTATCGACGTCGTGTACGGGGACGCCTCAAGAGCGGCTTCATTGCCGCGCTTTCACGACACCGATGTGGTGATTTCCACTGTCGGACCGTTCACACGGGTCGGGCTCGCGGTGGCTGACGCAGCGATCGAGAGTGGAGCGGCATATCTCGATTCCACGGGCGAGCCGCCATTCATCCGCACCCTGTTCGAATCGAGAAGCGCTGCAGCAACGCGGCGAGGAGCGACCGTCGTCCCCGCATTCGGCTACGACTACACCCCCGGCGCCGTCGCGGCATCGGCGGCCATCACTCAAGCCCCCACCGCAACGCATGTGCGGATCGGCTACTTCCTCACTGACGACACCGGCAAGCAGATTCCATTCAGAAGACTGACCCGAGCAACAACACCGGGAACACGCGAATCACTCGCCCGCGTAATCTCGGAACAGTCCTTCGCATTTCGCGGCACATCCGCCCCGTTCGGGACGACGACAGAACGGAACGGTACGCAGCTCCTAAAATTCCAGGACCATGAAGGGCGAACCGTTCGCGCACTCTCTGTCGGAGGCGCCGAACATTTCACCGTCCCTGAAGCGCACCCCGGCATTGAAACGGTCGATGTGGGACTCGGCTGGCTTGGCAGAGCCACCACGCCACTGCACGCGTTGACACGACTACTCGGCCCCACCGCCACCTCCCAACCAGCGAAAGCCCTCACAGACACCGCGTCGACGCACCTCCCATGGCAACAACACGTACCGTCGGGCGGCGTCTGCAGCCTCATCATCGCTGAGGCCACAGACGCCCGCGGACGTCTGCTCGCACGGTCAACATTCACAGGAACCGAGCCCTACGAATTTACCGGCCGCCTACTAGCGTGGGGTGCCAACGAATTCCTCACCAACTCTCCACGCCGGCCCCCCGGGGTTGTCGGCCCACTCATCGGATTCGGAATTGATCGCGTCACCAAGGGCGTCGAACACGCCGGGATACGCAGCCGTCCATAGCCCGAGCCGTTGCAACGAAGTCGACACTTCCCCTCCTTGATACGCTTGTATCACAGTGATACGAATGTACCATCGGTGGGGATGGAGGGAATCGTTGATGACGGAGTCCGAACGTAGAACCGAGATCCTGGAGGCGGTCGAGCGCCTCTTGGCCCGCGGTGGAATCAATGCCGTAACGATGAGAGCTGTGGCCACCGAAGCGGGCGTGTCTCTGCGGCTCGTGCAGTATTACGGCAGCACCAAAGATGAGCTGCTCCGCGCCACACTCAACAGCCACGCCGACAAGAGCGTCGAGCGGTGGCGGGCTCGCGCTCGTCAACAAGAATCCGGTTCGCCGCTGGAGCTCATCAAGACATTCCTAGTCGAAGCCCTACCCAACGATCCGGTGAGTCTCGACTTCCACCGGCTCGGGATCGCAATGGAGGAGCTGGCGATATCTACCCCGGGTGTGGCAGGGCAGGCTTACCAGAAGCACCTGAGCGGCTTGGCCGCCCACCTCGCTGAACGACTGCGGCCCGACGATCTCAGAACAGGGCCCGCGGCCCGACTCCTCGCGTTGGAAGTCATGGGCCTAGCACACGGAGTCGGAACTCTATTGATGACAGGGCAACTTTCCGAGCCTGATGCGCAGGTACTGATCAAGAACTACCTCGAACGACTCGGCCCGCAATTGCCGATATGACCGCGGAGACCGTGACGTTAGGCGCCTTGTGGGTCCAGGACCCGTGCATGCGGGTGAGGGCCGGTTCCGTGGGATCAGATTGAGCGCGGTAGCTGCCTGGGTGAGCCTCGACAAAAGTCTGCGAAAGGCATCGCTCCCGGATGACCGTTCGTCCCCCCCTCGCGGCACGGTAGGGTTACTTCTGGTGTGCCGGGAAGTCTGGTCGGCGTCTATATCGTCGTGCCAACTTGAGGAGCTTGATGCCCCACACCAATAGCCATCGGTCTGTCTGTGTCTTCCAACGCGGTCCCGTTGCCGAGACGCGGCGAGTTATTGAGTTACTGCGACGTGAGACGGTCGGCGGATTCCTGCTCGTGGCCGCGGCAGTCATCGCTATCGTCATGGCGAACACCCCGCTCGCCGATGTCTACGAGAAGCTTCGAGACGCCAGGATCGGTTATGCGCCTTGGCATCTCGAGTTGGCGCTCGGGCAATGGGCGTCGGACGGTCTGCTCGCGATCTTCTTCTTCCTCGTCGGACTGGAATTGAAGCGCGAGATCGTCGCTGGGCAACTGCGTTCGATGCGTACCGCGATCGTTCCGGTGTTCGCCGCGATCGGCGGAGTGGTTGCTCCCGCCGTCATCTACCTCGCGGTCAACTGGGGTCGTGACGGTGTCCAGGGCTGGGCGATTCCTACTGCCACCGATATCGCGTTCGCAGTCGCTGTGCTCGCCGTCGTGGGGCGCGGACTGCCGGCCGCGCTGCGACTATTTTTGCTCACGCTCGCCGTGGTCGATGACCTGATCGCGATCGCAATCATCGCAGTTGTATACACCGAGCAGGTCAAGCCGGTACCGCTGTTGGCAGCCATCGTTCCGATCGCCATGTTCGCAGTCCTCGCGCACCGCTGGGCGCACTGGTTCTCCGAACGGCGCGGGGCAGCATGGGCAGTGTTGCTACCACTCGGGATCCTCGCCTGGGCACTGGTGCACGCTTCCGGGATCCACGCCACGATCGCCGGCGTGGTCCTCGGATTCATGATCCCAGTGCGAAAAGGTGGGGCAGGCCTTGCTGAGGAGTTCGAGCACCGCTTCCGCCCGATCTCGACAGGGTTCGCAGTGCCTGCATTCGCATTCTTGTCCGCGGGTGTGACAGTCGGCGGCCTGACAGGTTTGGCGAACACCTTCACAGACCCGATCGCGCTCGGCGTCCTACTCGGGCTTGTCGTCGGCAAACCCATCGGCATCCTGACCGCGACGTGGCTGACGGTTCGCTACACGAGCAGCCAACTCGATCCCTCGGTGCGGTGGGGCGACCTCACGGAGCCTGTCAAGATTTCTGTGTAAGTCGGTCAGGTGTTCGGTTTATAGGTGATGGTCGATACGTTCGGGGTAGGTCAGTGAGAGTTGCTCGAGCGCTCGTTTCCAGTTCGTGGTGACCGCGCCTTCCACGAGCCGCCCCGCGGCTTTGCGTTTGTGCGAGGGAAGTCCTTGTTCCTTGATGCGCTCGCGAGCTCGTTTGTCCTCGATGTTGCCGATGGCCAGCCATAACAGCTTCATCGCGGCCGCGTCGTTCGGGAAATGGCCCCGGTTCTTCGTGACCTTGCGCAGTTGATAGTTCAGCGACTCAATACTGTTCGTGGTGTAGATGACCCGCCGCAGCTCCGGCGGAAACGCCAGAAACGGAATGAACCGTTCCCACGCATCGCGGAACGTTTTAACCGCCGACACGTACTTACGGCCCATGTCCGAGTCCGCGAACGCGTCTAACGCGTCCGCGGCAGCGGGCTCGGTCGGCGCTTGATAGATCGGCTTGAGCAAGCGCACCACGGCTTTACGGTCGCTGTAGGAGACGAACCGCATCGAGGCCCGGATCAGATGCACCACGCACGTTTGGACTGTTGCGTGCGGCCACGTGGCCTCGACGGCTTCAGCGAACCCGGTCAGCCCGTCGCAGCACACGATCAACACGTCCTGTACACCGCGGTTACGCAGTTCCGCGCACACCGACGCCCAGAACTTCGCGCCTTCGCTCTGTTGGATCCAGATCCCGAGAACGTGTTTGACCCCGTCCATGTCCACGCCGACGGCGAGGTGGGCGGCCTTGTTCCGCACGTGTGCGCCATCGCGGATCTTGACCACGATCGCATCGAGGTACATCACCGGATACAGGGCGTCGAGATCACGGTGTTGCCAGGTCGCGACCTCGTCGGCGACTTCCTCGGTCACCTTCGAGATCGTCTCGTGCGAGAGTTCGGTGCCGATCGTCGACGCGAGGTGGTGGGCGATATCGCGGACCGTCATCCCGCCTGCGTATAGCGAGACGATCATCGCGTCCAGACCATCGAGGCGGCGTTGGCCCTTGCGCACGAGCATCGGGGTGAACGTCCCGTCCCGATCGCGCGGGATGGCCAGATCCACATCGCCGACCTCGGAAGCGACCGTCTTAGGGCTAAATCCGTTGCGCGAGTTCGGAAACGATGCTGCTTCGGGGTCCCCAGCCTCGTACCCGAGATGCTCGGTCAGCTCCGCGTTCATGCCACGTTCGAGAGTGGCCTTGAGTAATGAGCTCAGCAGGCCGTCCTGCCCGCCGACCGGCTCGCCGGCATCGATGCGAGCGAACACCTCATCCAACGCACCGGATGCCACCAACTCACTGGCCATCTCGGTCTGCTTCTGTCGTCGACCTGCACGCGAATCATCCACGCTCACATCATCATTGATAGTCACTACAGCGGTTCCCTTCAGGGTTGAACTTCACCGCTTACACAGACCATCTGACACGCCCACCTCACGTGCGTCGGAATCCTCGCCGGTATCGGGTTCACCGTGTCGCTACTGGTCGCAGAACTGAGCATCGGCGACAACGCACTGGCCCTCGAACACGGAAAAACAGCGATTCTGATCGCATCGGCCGCGGCCGCGATTCTGGCCGGGACCGTGCTAACAGCCCGGAAACGACAGGCGACGACGCCGGAGACAACAGGACGGTCCGGACCGTAGAGGTTGACTAGTGCAGAGAAGCCAACACAACGGTCACTGGCGCGACGTCGTCCTTATCGAACGCCGCGCCAACGTCTCACGCCCGGAACACTCGCAGGATCGTGCGTAGGAACCGAGGCTATACGCAACAAGGTGATCCGCAGGGTATCCAGTAAAGCATCGCGTATTACATCAGATGAATCGATCGCCTACCCCAGCTGCTCAACCCACTCACACCGCGCTCACCTGATATAGAGATGCGGCCTCAAGACCGCCACTGTTCGCCCGACGCGGCATCGGTCGCTCGTCACGACGCCACCGGATCACGGCCAGTTACGTGCACACGCTCCCGCGGCCGACGGTCAGGTCTCGATAGCGCTTAGGTGCACGGTCCGTGGCCGTAGGACCGGATCCCAAATCGCGGTGAGGTAGTCCCCGGATTTCCGGCGTTCGGACCGAACCAACGTCGGACTCGACTCCGGGCCATGCCGATCGATGGGCCGCAATCGATCGTGCGCTGTGTCTATTTCAGTCGGCGGCGGAAAGTCCGACCGCGCGAGCAATGCGGTGAGCCGCTCACGCGAAGGCGTCTGGACGACGAGATAGGCGCCGGAGTCTGGGAACGCGCTGGTGACCTCGCCATAAACGACCTTGTCGCCATCGATAAGAACCAACCCCATCCGGGTTGCCATGCGGACTGCACCATCCGCATCTTCGTAGGTGTGCGGCAACATTCCCCGATCGATCCAGGTGGTCAAAGCCCACCGTCCACCGAAGATGATAGCCACCACTGCCACGACGCCGACGACTGCCGGAACCACGATCGGCATCAATGACCTCTTGGCCATCGCACTCCCCTCCGCTCACCGTATTCTCGAAGCTGGCCGCGTCGAGGGTTCGTGCAGTACCCAACCTTCGAACGCGACAGCCGCAATCGCGAGTATTGCCACCAGCACCCATGAAGCCCGCACAACCTTCACCCATAGACCTTTGGGACCACCAGCGATAGACGACGAACGTCGACTCCACACGAGCGTCGACAACTCACGAGCTTTCGCACGCACGTGCCGACTCGATACTGAAGGTCGTCGTCGCACCCACGTCTCGAACTCGACTGGAACGACACGCGCACCGTCAGCGTGTGCTCTCATATCCTCCATGGTGCTGCAACCGAGTGACGATGCGCAGCCAGCAGCATGGATCGTCAATTGGGACTGCCGCACGTTTAGGTGACAGTTGGGATCTCAGGCCGCGAGACTCACGGCCGGGTTCATGATCGTCTCGTATTCGATCGGGGTCAATCGGCCCAGACGGGCCTGCCGGCGACGACGGTGGTAGGTCCTCTCAATCCAGGTGATAATCGCGATCCGCAACTCCTCTCGGGCCCGCCACCGTTTGCGATCCAGGACGTTCTTCTGCAGTAGCGCGAAGAACGATTCCATCGCGGCGTTGTCTCCGGCAGCACCGACCTGGCCCATCGATCCGATGAGGTGGTGACGGTTCAGGGCGTGCACGAATTTCCGTGACCTGAACTGAGATCCGCGGTCCGAGTGCACGATGCAACCGGCCGCGTCGCGACGCCGAGATGCCGCGTTGTCCAGGGCTTTCACCGCGAGGCCGGCCTTCATCCGGTCGCTGATGGAGTAGCCCACGATCCGGCCGGAGAACACGTCCTTGATCGCGCAGAGGTAGAGCTTTCCCTCATCAGTCCAATGCTCGGTGATGTCAGTGAGCCAGAGTTCGTTGACGTCATCGGCGGAGAAGTCCCGCTTGACGAGGTCGTCGTGGACCGGCGGGCCGGGGCGCTTCCCGTTCTTGCCGCGCTTTTTCCCGAACACGGACCACCACCGGTTGTCTCGGCAGATCCGCCACGCGGTCCGCTCACACATCTCCTCGCCGGCCTCCGCGGCTTCGCCGACGAGGAACCGATAGCCGTACTCGGGGTCGTCGAGGTGTGCGTCCAGCAGTGCGTTGGACCGGTACGCCTCGATCAGCTCGGCTTCAGTGACCTGCTGGTTCCGCCAGCGGTAGTAGGGCTGGCGGGAGAGCTTCAGGACCCGCAGGGACACCGCGACGGGGATACCGTCAGCGGCGAGCTCGCTCACGAGCGGGTAGAACCTTTTCCCGGCAGGTTCGCCTGGGAGAGGTAGGCGGCAGCTCGGCGCAGGACCTCGTTCTCCTGCTCCAGCAGCCGGATCCGCTTGCGCGCATCGCGCAGATCGGCCGACTCCTCCCGGGTCTTGCCGGGACGGCTGCCGTCGTCGATGTCGGCTTGGCGGATCCATTTGTGCAGCGTCATCTCGTGGACACCGAAGTCCTTCGCGATCTGCGCGAGAGTGACGCCGTCTTCACGGGACCGAGCCACGCGCACGACATCGTCGCGGAACTCCTGGGGGTAGGGAGCGGGCATGGTGCACATCCTTCCAGGCCGCCCTACGGGCAAGCCAGATCAGATGTCACCTATCGATGCGGCAGTCCCATTCGAAAACTCCCTGGGACAGGTTGGCCAGCTTCGGCCCGCCCGTCTTCGACGCGTACGCCCGCTTAAGGTTCGGCCCCGACCCACACGGACAGACCAACGGACCGCCCTCTAACCTCTCCACTGATCACGCGAAAGTGCGTACCCTCTGCGAGCTTCTACAAGCAGAAACCGGCACTCCCGACGACTGCTACTTCGCTATTTGGGACGGCTGGCCGGACACTTCCAAGATGGTCCGGCGGAGCCCTCGAGTACAAATCCCTCACCGGGCCTACTACTTGCTCCACGGCACCCTGGCCGACTTCGGTCCGTGGAGCTCGTACGAGACAGGATTCAACCTAGCGTCGTTCGTCTGGCCGGCCGATCACGCCTGGTGTATCGCCTCCGACGTCGACCACGACTGGGCAGGGATCAGCGCGGGAGCAGACACCATCGAGCAACTCCTCCACCAGAGCCACCTCAACATCACTACCGCCGACCCGGCCACCTAACCACGCACCGACAACACGTCACCCGGATCGCCGTCCGCATCCGCGCCGACCTCCGACTTAGCAATGCGCAAGCCGCACACGTGGCCACCAGAATCGACACCACTCCCCGACACTCAAAGACTGGACGCCGTCGCGATACGCAACAAACGAATACGCAGGATGTCCAGTAAACCCCTGCGTATTGCACCAGATGAATCAATCGCGTACCCAGCACCCCTTGGCTCTTCCCCAACTACAAGACTCGGCATGAGCAACTCGGGTCCCGCAACCGGGCCATCCGAAGTAACATCGCAATTGAACACGGCAGTCCAGTGTCGTGGACATATTGTGCAGGATGTGTCCACGACACTAGCACCCTGTTCTATCAGAACCACTGTAAGCACACGAACCTGAATTGAGGATAGATTGGTTCTCAGCCCAGAATGCCGACCGGACCCCGCGTTCTGGATTCAGGATGCGGATTGGTCCCAACTGCTAATCCGAGGCCCGCGTGGATATCAACGGTATGCGCGAATCAGGTTCGTGCCGGACCCCATGACGGATGGCCAGAGTCACAGCACCATTATCCCTACCATCGGCCCTACAGAGACGTGGCAAATTGCCGTCGCTTTATCCCGCCTATCTGATTACACGACTCGCCCCGACGAGTGTTATTTTGCGATCAATAGCGGATTTTCAGATTTTGACTCGAGTGGCGCAGTCAATTTCGCCGTGTCGGGGCGTAACTACTACCTCTACCGTGGTGCGGTAAAGGATCTCAGTTCAATAGCCGATAGTCCCGCCAGCGACGCGTACGCAAGCGAGAAGATGAGTGGATGGCAACTTCCTGTACCGGCCCTGGTCTGGCCTGCAGACCGCGCTTGGTTCGTCGCAAGGGACCTTGATTCGCACTTTGCCACCATCGCTGCGGCTACTTCTGCAGTCGACGCAGTCCTCGATGACACGCGTATCGATGCAGTAGCAGATTCACACCAAGATCAGAAACTGAACTATTACTGGACTTAGGATTACTCACCAATAAATTCGGTTTAATTTCTTGCAGAATACGGTACGTTTCTCGATCACCTAATCGTGCGCCCACAACGTCACCCGGATCGCCGTCCGCGTCGCTGCGTCGACCGTCGTCCTAACAACGCGCAAGCCGCACTCGTGGCCACCACGAATCTACGCCACTCCCCGACTTTCAGAGACTGGACGCCGTCGCGATACGCAGCAAACGAATACGTAGAATATCCAGTAGACCCCTGCGTATTACATCAGGTGAATCAAACGTCTACCGTCTACCCCAGGGTGTGACCCATACACGCACGGCGCTGACCTGCAGAAACCAACCGAAGGATCCATCGCGATCGAAATCGAAGACGTCGGCATGGCGAGCTGAAGAACCGACCGGTCGGAGTCCGTCGGCCTTCCTTGGATCACGCGCCAGCGCCACAACGTCGTGCCCACGGCATACAGGCTCCTCCACAACCGGCTCTCCAAGCACGGCTGGAGGCCCCAGTAACTAGAATCTTCACGCCCGCCACCGTGGCACGGACGATAGCTCCCCCGCAGCTAGATCGCCGGTGTCGTTGATCGACAGGGGTGAGTCCCCTAGGTATTAGCGTCAGTAGGCCCCTACACGATTCAATCGCCTTCCTCGGCACAGACATGGCCTATCCGGGCAGCGGTCCCATCCTCCTTGGAAGGGTTTTTGCGGAACCAGTGTCGGTCGAACCATCCCCCAGCGATGGGTTCGACAGGACTCCTTGGTGCGGACGGCTCTGGGCCACCGTCGCGTGTGACAGCACTTAGCGGCCACAGAATCTCCGATCGCCTGCTAGCTTCTAGGATCTCTGTAGCGTCTACGCTCACTGGCCGGTCTTCGATGCCATAAGCGGGCCAGGCAAACCAGATTTCGATAGCGCCCGGGTTGGGAAGCCGTTCGGAGTAGAACGTCGTGGTACCTGTCTGAGGATTACTCTTCGAAGCCAGGTGGTGGAGCTTTCCGTTGGGTTGATTCGGTAGATTCGACAGGATCTCACCGTCAGGCATCTCTAGTGCCAATAGATATTGGCCGGTGAAACTGGAGGGTTCAGGTCTTCCGAATCCGTACGTTGAAATGGTGTATCGCGCACTTCGCTTAACGATGCATAACGTAAACTCAAAAGAATCCGGATACGAGTAGAATGAATCTAACCAAACAGAAACGTCGTCATCCTTGTGCAGGGTCACTTCGATTCCGGCGAGACGACGCCGAACGTTTTGTGGTCTGTTTCGCAATTTCTTCGTCCGATCTATGAAATAGAATCACCCGTAGTGAGGAATTGGCTACAGAATACTCTGAGACAACCCGAATTCCACACTCCTGGCCTAAATTTAACACGCTTTCAGATCCGTCGATGTCACGCCACAACTAAGCTGCTCGTAGAAACGAGATTACCAATGCCAGTGCCTCGGGACCGCCCCGGAGAGCGACCGATGACCACCACACACGACTGGGACGACACCGACCAACTTCTCGCCGTTCCACCCACAGACTGGATCGATGATGCGATCACCTCGGCCCGATTAGGCACCGTCGCGCACCTGGTCACCAGCCGCTTCGACCGCTACGCCCGAGTGCTATACCCGGCCCAGCGCACCGTGCACGACGTACCCGTTGAATACTTCCGGTGGGCCGATGTCGCACGTGTCACCGGAGCGATCGCGCATGCTCGGATGCAGTGGGACGCCATCGCCGACATTGACGAGGAGTCACCGCTTGCGTTCTGGAACGAGGGCCCGTCGTCGACAAATCTCATTCCAGACTATGTCGTTGCCGAGATCGCCGCGGTACTCGGCGGCGACGACATACCCGGGTCCTTGATACACGGCCGGCGTGACATCTCCAGTCCCGTCGAGACCGCCTGGCGACTGCACCGCTCGTGGCCCGGTTCGACGTTGATGGTCGACGAAGGCGAAGGCCACGGCGGTGCGTCGCTCGTCCAGCACTGGGCCGTAGCCAACCGAGAATTGATCGACCGGGTCCGTCAGTAAGTATCGGCGCCGCGCCAATCCTTGAAGCCAGCAGGCGAGCTGAGGTCCTCTGGACGCCCGGCTCGGACACCTCCTTCGTCGATCCCGATAAATTCCGCGCCAAGTCGCCCCTGTCGAACCGCCCGCGTCTGCGCCGACCTCACAACACACAAGCCGCACTCGTGGCCACCAGAATCGACACCACTCCCCGACTTACAGAGACCGGACGCCGTCGCGATACGCAGCAAAATGAATACGCAGGATATCCAGTAAAGTCCTGCGTATTACACCAGATGAATCAATCGCTCTGATCTGGCTGACCATTGTCGATGGCGGGTACTTCGCTGTTGCCATCCTGGTTCCCTCCCTCATGATTGAGATCGGCGGTGGCCTGATGAACACACCACTCGCCACGCTCGTGACCAGAGGTGTTCGTCCCGAACACGCTGGCGCAGCCTCTGGCCTGATGAACACTGCCAAGCAATTCGGCGGCGCGATCGGCCTCGCAGCCGCGACCGCTACCGTCGCTATCGTCCAATTGAGTGAGGCAAGGCCCGGCTGGCCGCTCAAGTAATGCGAGATGGGCGCCTGCCGGGCATGCGCCCCAAAAGCGGGTCAACCGGCGGCGACGCCACGAAGATCGATGCACGCTGGCCCTGCCACATGGTGCACGTAGACGTGAAAGAGGCAGATCGTTCCCTGCTCGCCCGGCCAGGGAACAGTGGCTGTTGCCTGTCGGCCGTCACCACTTCATGGCCAACAATAGCTAATCGTGTCGGTTGGGAGGCGTTTGTCATGGGGATCGAGTTCAAATGGAACCAGCGCGAGACTGTATCATTCGGATCCGACCCTTATGTCGGAGAGCCTGAGAGTATTGAAATGCGTCCATTCGATGTGGGATGGCTTCAAACTGAAGAATACTACCCTTCGCAAAGCGAAGGAAGTTCCATCTGACCAACGATTAAACAACCTTGCACTTCCTGTCATGTCCAGCGGTTGGGTACACTGTGGAAATGCATCCAGATATGAGAGTACCAGACTTCGACTGCCCCGCATCCGGTTCCGGTCAGTGCACATTCACATAGCGCGAACCTAAGGGCGGCATGGAGAGTTTGGAGATTGATGATGAAGAATGATGACAACAAGGAGGTCTTGAAGCAAGCGATCGATCTGCTTGAGGCTGCGGAAGACTGTCCGAGGGTTTCCGGTACGGTTCTAATGAAGTCTTGGGGAAAGGGAGAGACGAGCGGTCCCGCGAAGAAGGTGAGTAGGGCGAAATTCGTTTCGAATAACAGATCCGGGAACTGGTTGGAGAAGTCTCTCGATTCGGTGGGGGTTGAGCGCCGGTATTCGGCAGCATTCGGGCAAGAGCATATAGATAACGGGAAGACCGTGGACTATATTCCCGCCGAACTAGAATGGCCTATTTCGATCCGGATGCTTCGACCGGTGCGACCTGCTGCGTCGAACGCGACCATCTCGCCGTCCAGGACGACGTCGAATCCGCGGAGCACGGCGCCGAGTTCGCGCAGTTCCGGGAAGTCCGCGGTCATGTCGACACCGGACCGCGACCAGCATCGGATGTCGCCGTCGTCGTGGCGCAGGAGAATCCGGTAAAGAGTGCACTCGATATCTGGGGAAGACCAGACGACAAGTGGAGAATGGTTGACGCGGCCCGTATCGATGGCGGTGTAGTCGTCAAATTGATTGATCATTTCGATCAGGGTACAGCGGAACTGCAGATCGATACCAGGTTGAAGGTCCCTGTGCGATGGACAAGGTTGTATTCGGTATTTGGTGGGGTCACAAGTCAGAAGTTGAACTGGTCGATCTCCTAGTTCCACGGGCGTGGATATCGGGGGACCCGGCTGACATTCCAACCAGTGGGGTGATCGGCGCATCATTTGGGGATTTGGACCCGCGAGAACCCTAACGACTCCCACAGGGTAGGGATTCGTTACGAACACCGATCACGGCCGTCGACTTAGAGTCTGCGGCCGTGATGCTGTTCGTGGTGCGGCGGTAGCTTGGGCACCGCAATACTCCAGGATCCCTACGCCAGCCAACGAATATACTCAGAGCTAGTTGACGTCGCTGCCGGTCATCAGAGCAGTTGGCTTTCCTTCGCGCGGCACCGAATGCTCGGATTCGCTACCGTTGTCGCTGATTCCAATGCTTGGATGATCATCATGCGAAAAGTACAGATCACACCGTCTGTCGTCCCCGCCCTGAGGCGCTTGACCCCTGATCTTGGACACGCTGATTCCAGCACGACGCTGGGGAAGCGAGAATCTAAGGGATGGCGAGGAAGAACTACACGGACGAGTTCCGGCTGCGGGCGGTGGATCTGTATGAGTCGACACCGGGTGCGACGTTCAAGGGCATCGCAGCGGATTTGGGGATCTCCCGGGGTGCGCTGAGGGAGTGGGTCGAAAAGCACGGCTCCGGGACGGCAACGCCCGGCAAGACGTCGCCGCTCGTGTCGGGGCCGGTGGAATCGCAGGCCGCGCGGATCGTCCGGCTGGAAGCCGAACTGGACCAGTCGAAGGCGGAGAAGCGCAAGCTCGAGACCGAGCGGGACATCCTCCGTCAGGCGGCGAAGTATTTCGCCGGGGAGACGAACTGGTGAACCGCTTCCAGTTCGTCGAGGACCACAAGGACGCCTACGGCGTGAAGCGGTTGTGTGAGGTCATCGAGATCGCGAGATCGTCGTTCTACGCCTGGCTCGCTGCGGCTCCCGGACGGGCGGCGAAGGCTGCAGAGGACGCTGCGTTGGCGGCGCGGATCCGGGTGCTGCAGGACCCCGCCCAGGGTGGTGACCGCGCCTACGGGGCACCGCGGATCACGGCCGACCTGAACGACGACGTGACGCCTTCAGCGCGGGTGAACCACAAGCGGGTCGCGCGGGTGATGCGCGAACATCAGCTCGCGGGGATCCGGCTGCGACGCCGGGTGAAGACGACGATCCCGGACCAGTCCGGACGCAAGTTCCCCGACCTGATCGGGCGGGACTTCAGCATCGGCGAGCCGAACCGCCGGTATGTCGGCGACATCACCTACCTCCCCATCGCCGACGGCACGAACCTCTACCTCGCGACCTGCATCGACCTCGGCTCGCGCAAGCTCGCAGGCTGGCAGGCCGCCGACCACATGCGCGTGGGCCTCGTCGAAAACGCCCTCCGCGCGGCCGCCCGCGACCGCGGATCGCTGGCTGGCGCCGTGTTTCACAGCGACCACGGCTCGGTCTACACCTCGAAGGCCTACGCCGCGCTCTGCGAGCAGTTGAAGGTGACCCAGTCCATGGGCGCGATCGGGACGAGCGCCGACAACTCGCTGGCGGAGAGCTTCAACGCCGCGCTCAAGCGCGAGCTGCTCGAAGGGCGGGCGACGTTCCCTGACCAGGCCACCGCCTACCGGGCCGTGTTCCGATGGGCCAACCGCTACAACACCCGCCGACGCCACTCCGCGATCTGCAACATCGCCCCCGAACAGCTACGAAGCCGCGAGGTCAGCTACCCTCGCGGAAGCGGCATAACTGAACCAACACCGTGTCCACGATCGAGGGTCAAGGCCCTGACGACCGGTACGGTCATCGCGACAAGCCTTGTGCTGTGACCGATTGGCGGTTCCGGCGACGAACCGGGCATCGGTCCGAGCTGGACAGTTCGCTACTCGTAGATACGGATTACCTATGCCCGCTGCACCTCGGGTCCGCCCAGTAAGCCACCGATGACCACTGCACACGACTGGGCCGACACTGATCAGCTCGTAGCCCTTCCACCCACAGCCTGGATCGATGAGGCGATCACTTCCGCCCGATTCGGCACAGTCGCGCACCTGGTCACCAACCGCTTCGACAGCTACGCCCGAGTGCTGCACCCGGCCCGCCGCACCGTGCACGGCGTCCCCGTCGAGTACTTCCGGTGGGCCGATGTCGCACGTGTCACCGGAGCGATCGCGCATGCTCGGATGCAGTGGGACGCCATCGCCGACATTGACGAGGAGTCGCCGCTCGCGTTTTGGAACGAGGGCCCGTCGTCGACAAATCTCATTCCAAACCATGTCGTTGCGGAGATTGCCGCCCGACTCGGCGACGACGAATGTTACTTCGCCGTGTGGGAAGGCAACAGCTCGCTGCAAGGGGTGAACCGCGACCTTCCCAAGGCGACCATCGACCAGCACCGCTTCCACATCATGGTCGGCACCGCGGCCGACGCGACGAGACACTTCCACGGCCTACGACCCAACCTCTGGTGGGCCCGCGACCGATCCTGGATCGTCGCGTCGAACATCGACCTCGTGTCGACCTACGTCGGTGGAACCGCCGACGCGATCGACCGACTGCTGCACGCCCCCGTGATCGAGGCGTGCGAAGTCTCCGCCAACGACGATGTGACGATCACGTCCGACACCGTGAACTGGTCCGAAGGTCCGCCACGGCACTGCTGAATCTCGAAGAGACCACCACTTCCCTTCGATTACATGCCCCGTTGCACGCATGCGATTATGGCCGAAGGCGCTCTGAGGAGGGCGCGAAGCATCCGGTAGTTCCACCCATTGCGCGACTCGCCTTACACCACGGTCCCGGCGAGAGCACAACGATAACTGTCGACACACATTGACTCGCCGGCGCCGCGACGATAGCCGCGGGGGCAACTCGACAGCGTAGGGCTCGTCGCTCATTTGACGGTCCCGAACTAGTATTTACCGAAACTCCTCCGGTCCGGCCAAGAGATCAGGGTCGTGAGAAATCAAATACGCGGATAACCAAGTGTTTGCAGCTCTGGCAACGATCCGTCGGCCATCACTATCAAATCCTGCTAGCTCCTTCATGACATCGGAGACCGTATAGTTTGGATTTCCATTTCGTCCTGGAGTCAACACGAATTCCGGATCAGTCCAGTCGACGTCCATCTCAGATGGCCCAGATGGATCATCTCCTAACGAATCACCGTCACCCATACTCGCGTCCAATCGCATTGGAGCGGAAGACTCCCGTCGTCCAATATCAATAATCGCCCACTGCCGGTCAGGTTCAGGCTTCCTGACCAGCACAGAGAAAATAGAAACTGGCCTCGTCCGGTTATTCATAGATAATGAACAAATAACCACTGCCGATCGTCGGTCGGAAACCACAAGGGGAACTGGTAGAATCCTCACGGCATCAGGACAATTCACGACTTCTTCGATCAGCTCCGGAAGCGAACCGCCGGATACAACACGCCTTCGCAATCCGCCGTCCGTCAAGCGGGACGCTGCGCTAAACTCGGACCTGGTAAGGCAGCCGAGAAATGATCCAAGCGTCCCTAATACAACCTGATCATGGTCGAACTGTCCGGGTACGTGCGACTCCAATGAATAACTCCCACTCTAACTGCCGCGGTGGAGGCAGGACGTCTTGATGTGCTGCCAGCGATGCCCACTCCCCTCACAAGCGCCTCCGTTACTGTCCACGTTCACATAAGAACTGGGCCGTCGGCGCGGATTGAGCCCATCAGCGCCCCTAACGTGACGGAGCCCGTGGGCATCGTGCCGCTCGTCAGACCGAACGGCGTGGCACATGGCTCAGCGCTCAGATCATTCCTGTGGATCCCGACGCAGAACAAGTTGCCCTCGGGATCTCCCATCACCGTCCAGGTATAGCCCAAAGGCAGCGACCGCCGATGGACCTCACGACGCGCAGGCCGAACACGTGGCCACCAGAATCGACACCACTCCCCAGCTTTCAGAGACTGGACGCCGTCGCGATACGCAGCAAACGAATACGCAGGATGTCCAGCAGCCCCCTGCGTACTACACCAGATGAATCAATCATTGTCGGAGGACAAGCCGCCCTGGTGCAATTGCAGGCCGGACAGAACCTCGCGCTGACGGAGAGCGGCGCCGCTCAATTGACCATCACCTCTGGCACAGACCGAACCGAGGCAGATCTCAACCTTGCTGCTGCCCGACGACCATGACCAAGTCCGACGTGACTCCTACTGCATCTCCTACAACCGGCCAGACTCCCCCGACGGGTGTGTCCGACAGTCCGCCCCGTCCACTTATTTCCAGTGGACGGGGCGGACTACCGTGAAGCGGTCTCAGTTCAGGCGAGGCGGGAGACCATCTCGGCAGCCAGCGGCCGGGACGACGCCGGGTTCTGACCGGTGACCAGGCCACGGTCAGTCACGACATTGGACTCCCAGGGGTCACCGACCTCGACCTGAATGCCCGCTTCTGTCAGTCGGTCCTCGAGCAACCATTCCGCCTTGTCTGCAAGTCCCGCCTGCGATTCCTCGGCGTTGGTGAAGGCGGCCACCCGGTACCCGGAGAACGCGTTGGCCCCGCCCTCGATCGTGGCGGCGAGCATCGCGGCCGGTCCGTGACAGACGATCGCGAGTGGCTTGCCGGAATCCCGGGCGGCGACCAGCAGCTCGCCAGAGGTGTGGTCGACCGCAAGGTCCTCCATTGGTCCGTGCCCGCCAGCATAGAAGACCGCCACGTAGTCGTCGAGATCTACGTCTCCGAGAGCAATCGGATGCCGCAACGCGGTGATGGAATCGAGAGTGGCCTTGACCTGCGTGGCGTTCTTCTCACCACCGTTGGCTTCTGCGCTGAGACTGCCCTCGTCAACGCTGGGTATCACACCGCCCGGGGTCGCAACGACAACCTCGTAGCCGGCCTCCGTAAAGACCTCGAACGGTCCGACGGCTTCTTCGGCCCAGAAGCCGGTCGGGTGCTTGGTGCCGTCGGCGAGCGTCCAGTAGTCGACGCCGGTCATCACGAAGAGGATCTTTGACACGTTTGTATGCTCCTAAAATTCGGATTCGACACACTGCGAAGGACGGGGCACCGCACTCGCAGCAGCCAGTCCACGCAGTACTTCAGTTCAACTCCGTGGCGCGTCTACACTATTCCGAGCCGAGCCAGACTCAGTCCGGTGTCGCGTTCCGCGGAACGCAGAGAAGCGACAGCTCCCGCTGTCTGTGAGGTACCTCTAGTGATTGCGTAGCCTCTCAACCAGCTCGTTCTTGTTGAGCGATGAATAGCCGGTGAGTCCCAGTTCGTTCGCGCGTGACTTCAACTCATCGACCGTCCAATCTTCGTAACGATGCGAATGGCCACCGGCCGCCCCGACCGCGGAGCGGCCACGGTTGGCCGCCGCGTTCGCGATTCTGGCCGACTTCGCTTTTGAATCGCCTTCGTCACGCAGTCGCTCGTACAGCTCATCGTCTTTCACTGATGGACCAGGATTCTTCTGCGGCATGTCGTGCCTCCATTTCCTCGGTTGAGCGAATTTCGACGCGGTCGTCAATCGGCCTCGGACGAGGCGTCTCGCAGCTTCTGGAGCAATATGGGCGCGATGTCAGGGAGGAAGGCGCCTTGAGAACTTCCGCCGACCTGAACCAATGCGATGTCGGTGAAACCCGTTTCCCAGTACCGACGGATGTCATCGACGGACCTCGCGAGTTGTATCGAGTTGGAAGTCAATTGTTGGATTTGCGACAACCACCGACTCGGTGTCCTGACTCGACCCTACGCTCGCACGTATCGCGCGCGCCGACTCTCTGCGCACACCGCGTGGCAGTCCCAGTAGATCCCTGCTGAATCAATCACTATCGCCGCGCTTGACCCACTCGCACACTGCAAGCCAGGTCAAGATGTCACCTCTAGGCGCAGTAGCCCAGTCATTGCGCTGTAATTGCTCCGGGAGTGGGCCCTTGGGACATCGAGTCGACGAGTTGTTCGATCACTGCCCGCGATACTTGAGGTGGCAGCGTGTGTGTAAGAAGACCTTCGATGACGAACGTCCCGATGTGGATCACGGCGTCCGCGTCCGGTCCTGACAGGCCTGCGGCCGCGATATCGCCAGAGAAGAGCGCTTCGGTGTATGCGTGAAATCCGTTGTGCCATTCGTCGATGACTTTCGACTTGGTCGCACGCTCGTGCACGGTCGACACCAACGGCCCCACCCGTTTCAGCCGCTCGACCAGCCATTCGAGCCGCTCGGCGAGCGGACGATCCGCAACGGCGGCATAGTCCTCCATGTCCTCGGCCACGATGGCCGTCAGAACGGCCACGAGGATGTCGTCCTTGTCGTCGAAATACCAGTACAACGTGTTTGCCGTGATGCCGACGGCTGTGGCTAGCCGGGTGATGGACGTGCGCTCAAAACCTTCAGACACGAACAGGTCGCGCGCGACACTGATGATGCCTGCTCGCTTCGCCTCCCTGTTGTGAAGTCCACGGTTCTTGGGCATGCTCCGAATCCTATCTTGAACGCCGTTCAAGGTACTGCTACGGTTCTTGAGGACCATTCAAGAGAGCGCAGGTTCTCCTCGCGTCGCACCGTGCATCCCGCCACAGAACAGGGGAATTATCCGATGGCCACTGACGGACACACCGATTTCACGCGTTCTGAAACGTCGTTCACCTCCGGCGGTGTTCGGTGCGCAGCAACAGTGTTCCGGCCCACAACAGCGGACGTAGCACCGCTCCCCGCAATCGTGATGGCGCACGGATTCGGCACACCCCGGGCCATGCGCCTGTACGCGTACGCGGAGCGGTTTGTAGCGGCAGGTTTCATCGTGTGCGTCTTCGACTACCGATACTTCGGGGACAGTGACGGCGAACCACGGCAGCTGTTGGACATACCGAAACAGCTCGCCGATTGGCGTAGTGCCGTCGACTTCACACGGACGCTCGATCGAGTCGACGAGAAGAGGATCGTCGGATGGGGCACGTCCTTCGCCGGTGGCCACGTACTCACACTCGCGGGCAACGGCCTCGAATTCGCTGCTGTCATCGCGCAAGTACCCCATGTTGACGGCATTGCCGCCGTCCGTGCAGTCGGACTCCGGCACGCGCTCCGGGTAGGCCCCGCGGCTATCAGCGACGGCATCCGAGCACTTCTTCGACGCCCGCCGCACTATATCGACAGTGTCGGCTTGCCCGGAACGCGTGCAGTGATGGTCTCACCGGATGCGATTACCGGACGCGATCGGCTGTTGCGCGATTCAGGATTACGCGATGGCGACTACCCCGAGACTGTCGCCGCACGCATACTGCTGAAAATCTGGCGGTACTCTCCCGGACGAACTGTGGCAGCGATCGGATGCCCCACATTGGTCCAAATCATGTCCGAGGATGCAGTGACTCCAGCCGCAGTTGCACAACGCGCGGCAGAGAAGATACGCAATGCCACGATCCGTTTCTACCCCGGTGGTCATTTCGATCCGTATGTCGACCCGCTGTTCTCAACAGTAGTGGCCGACCAACTCGATTTCCTTGACGAGAACGTGCGGTGACGCGGCAGGCAGCCCACCGCACACCTCCACGCGGCCGCGACGTTCGAATCGCCGTCCGCGCCGCCTCGCTGGCCGCCGACTTCACAGCGCGCTAGCCCCGCACAGCCACGGAGACCGACACCATTCCCCGACACTCGGAGACTGGACGGCAGCGGCACTTCGCCGCGCTCGATATCCGAACGAGTTCTGGGACGCCAGACAAAAACTACGCGCGTCCGGACCTCGACCGTCAGTTGCAAACGCTGTCGTCCGACCGAATGACGCCATCGGCTAACAGCGACTGCGGACCGCTCGATAGCCCTCGTAGGGAGAGAAAAGGATCCACCCATACGAAAGGCGACGCAATGAAACGAATTCAGAGAATCGTAAGCGGTATGGCCGTAAGTGGTATCGCGGCATTTGGCATGGCCGGTGCCGTAGCCGGACCAGCCTCGGCGAATGTGCACGGCGGGACGTACGTTTACACCGCTACCTGTTTCGGCGTGGTGAACTCGACGACGGCGACCGTGCATGGCAATCAGTTCATTTACACCCCGCCGGAAGGTGGCCCGGCCACGAGCAGCACCATCCGTCAGACGCGGCAGGGCGGTGTTATTGAATCACCCGGAAACGGTCATATTGATCTCACCAGGGCAGCGCATGGTAGTTATACCGGCGCGGCGTTTAACGCTGTCGGATTCAAGCTGTGCGACGTCACCCTGGTGCCCAAACGCGGCCGCTAAACGACCGCCGTTGGTATCCCGCTCACAGCGGCACGTTTGCCGTGCTTTGCGATCGTGATGGCTACCTCGAGCGCAATCAGCCGCGCGGCCTCGTCAGCCCCGTCAGCACCCCGAGAACTGCGGCGTGGCGAATCTCGTCTGGCCGTTCGTAAGTGACTCTCTGGATGGCGGTGCCGACGTGCGCGGCAATCACTGCGTGAGTGAACGTCTCCTCGCCGACAGTCACTTCGCGACCAGCGCGAGAGTCCGCCTCCAACAGGCTGGGCTGCAACGCCGTTCGGAGTTGATCGGCATGCTCGCGCAGATGCTCGGCGACGCTTTCGTTGCGATGCGCTCGGCCGAGGAAGATCGCACGGATCGCGAACCACGTCTCGTCGACCGGCAGCGCGGCGAGGACTCCCTTCACGCTGCCTTCCAACGTCTCCCCCGAGCCTTCGCGGCTCGCCCGTGCGAGTGCCTCTTCCATGCGGCCAGCGACCTCGACACTGCGATCCTGGTAGAGCGCGAAGAACAGGTCATCGACGGTGTTGAAGTTCGAGTAGAACGCTCCGCGCGTGAAGCCTGCACGAGTACAGATCGCTCCGACGCTGACGTTGGTGGTTCCCGTCTCTTCGAACACAGCGGTCGCCGCGGAAATCAGCTGAGCCCGGGTCGTCGTGCGGCGTCGGGCCGGACGGCTCGGAGGACCCGCTGCCGAAGCTGAAGCCGCCATCACTGGGTCCTGGAGCCTGCGGCGGCGCGCGACGCGGATGCATCGACTCTCTCATCGGCGAGGTAGTCGAAGACCGGCGGGACCGGCGCCAAGGTCAAGTCGGTGACGATGTGAGAAGCCGAGACGACTTCGAGAACCGGAAGGTCGGCCATGGGCGCCATCACGTGCTCGAGCAGCTGAAGCCTCGCTGGACCGGTCCACGCCTCTTTCACCGTGACGTCGGTGATCTCGGTTCGGACCAAGTGCGAGCGGAGGAGTTCGACGGTGAAAACGTCGGGCACGATCTTCACCATGAACGTAGGCCCTTCCACTTGTAAGGCATCGTTGCAGTCGCCACACGTTCCGCTCCCCTGTCGAGCGTCCCGACCAGAGCACCCGTGTCGACCGCCAACCCCGGCGTTCCGACGACCTTCGGAAATGCGCTGAGCTCGCGCCCCGCGGCGGTCGCGGCGAAGTTGTCGAGGTACATCGCGCGAAGGTACTCACCGTGCTCGCCGTCCAGCTCCACCGCGATCGCCTGACCCGACTCGGTGTACGGACCGAATCCGTCCACCTCGCCCATCTTCATCACCTCGAACCGCACGAGCGGGTCGTCGATGGTCAGAGGTTCCGGAACGACCGCACGCAGCGCGTCCGGATCTGTGCGATAGGCGACTGGGTCTGCCTCTCGTCCGTCCTGGTGACCCGTCCTTCTCCCCCGGCATCCGATCCGGAGCGACGAACGTCCCTGCGGCGTAAGGTCCGCGACTATGAGCACTGTCGAATACGACCTCCTCGTCATCGGATTCGGTAAGGCCGGAAAGACCATCGCCATGACGCGCGCCAAAGCCGGTGACCGCGTCGCCCTGGTCGAGCGATCACGGGATATGTACGGCGGTACCTGTATCAACATTGGCTGCGTGCCGACGAAGACACTGCTGACCGACGCTCACCTTCACGCAGCAGCGTCATCCGGAGCCGACGACGGGACGGCCCTGTCCAGCGCACAGAATCGGCGCGACACTCTCATCGCCAAGCTCAACTCGGTCAACAAGAAGCTGGCCGACGACGCCGGAGTCACAGTCATCGACGGCGACGCCGAGTTCGTCGCGCCGCACACCATTCGCGTCACGGGCGGCTCCGACGAACTCACCGTCACCGCGACCACCGTCGTCATCAACACCGGATCGACTCCAGTCCGACCCGACCTGCCCGGCGTCGACGGGCCGCGCATCCTCGATTCAACCCGAATCCAGCACGTGCCGGGCCATCCCGAACGGCTAGCCGTCGTCGGCGCAGGTCCTATCGGCCTCGAGTTCGCCACGATGTTCGCGCAGTTCGGCACGTCGGTCACCGTGCTCGACCACTCCGACGTCTTCCTCAAGCGATTCGACCGTGACGTCGCGGAGGCGGTGCACTCCGACCTCGAGAAGCTCGGTGTCACAATCCTTTCCGGCGTCGACGTTACCGGCTTCACCTCGCACGACGACGGTGTCGACGTTTCCTACACCGGCGGCGACCTGCAGGCCGACTATATCCTGCTCGCCACCGGTAGACGCCCCGCGACCGACGGTCTCGCCCCCGATGCCGCGGGGATCACGACCACTGACCGGGGAGCAGTGAGGGTCGACGAGCATCTGCGCACCAGCGCGGAGGGCGTGTACGCCGCGGGCGACGTAACCGGCGGACCGCAGTTCACCTATGTCTCGTACGACGATCACCGCGTGATCCTGTCGGACCGCTGGGGCGACGGGTCGCGGACCACCGCGGGACGGTTGATCCCGAGCACGACGTTCCTCACGCCGCCGCTGTCGCAGGCAGGAATGAGCGAAGAGCAGGCGCGCGAGGACACCGAAGGACGTGGGCATCGCCTCGACATGCGAGTCAAGAACATCGCCGACATTCCGATCATGCCGCGGCCGAAGATCCTCGGCGAGCCGCAGGGAATCGCAAAGTTCCTTCTCGACGTCGAATCCGACCGGATCCTCGGGTGCACGCTCTACTGTGTCGATTCGCAGGAGCTGATCAATCTCGTGGCCGTCGCAATGAGCAACTCGATTCCGGCGTCCACACTCGGCTCGATGATCTACACCCACCCGAGCAGCTCAGAGGTCTTCAACGCCCTGCTCGGTTAGCGGCGCCGGAAGAAGCTCGTCAGCGGCGCGGTGTCAGCTTGAAGCTACCGATCCGAGTCCCGCCGAAGTACGCCGGACCGCTGTATCCGCCGTGTCCGTCCCTGTTCATGAAGACGCGGTGGCCAGGGAAGAAGTCGACGTAACCGCCCGTGGACGTCGGATGAATACGGTAGCGCCCGATGAGAACCAGTTCGTTTCCTTCCACGTGGCCGGTGCGCTGCAGCAACACAGCACCCGACGACAGCGTGGTGGAGGTGTAAGTACCCGGTTTGACGTCGGCAGAGGCTTGGCCAACCGCACCGAACGCGACGACGGCACCGACGACGACGGCGACCGAAGCCGTCCGGACAATGGATGAACGAGCGTGAATCTGCATTGTCGTTTCCTGACAGCTAGGGGCCTACAACGGTACGCCTAAATGTGATCAGCAGCAGGTATCGAGAACTACTCGCATAGCCTCGAGATTCTCCGGCTCAGCCCGGTAGAAGACATTCACCCCGCGACGTTCCGACGCGACCAGTCCCGCATTGCGGAGCTGGTTCAAATGGTGTGATGCGGTGCCGCCGGACACCCCAACAGCGCACGCCAAGTCGCTGGCAGCCACCTCCCCCGGCCTCGCGCCCATCAGCATCGACATCAATTGGAGGCGAACGGGATCGGCCAATGCCTTGAGACGCAACGCCAGCGCGACGGCGTCCTCACTCGTCATCGACCCAGCCGCCAACGGCGCGCAGCAGATCGGTGCACTGATGTCGACCACAGGCAGTGTCTTCGGCATGCGACCACTGTAACTAACCTTTGACATTTATCAAAGTATGAATTAGAACGGAGCACGTCAGATTTCGATATTCATCAAACTCACGGAGACCCCATGTCGCGCATGCAACTCGCTCTCAACGTCGACGATCTCGACGCGTCCATCGAATTCTACAGCCGCCTGTTCGACACGACCCCGGCCAAAGTGAAACCCGGGTACGCCAATTTCGCGATCACCGAACCGTCGTTGAAACTGGTTCTGCTGGAGAACCCCGGCCAGGGCGGCAGTATCAACCACCTCGGCGTCGAAGTGGACTCCAGCGAAGCCGTGCACAGCGAAATCGCACGACTGACTGACGGCGGACTGTTCACCGAGGAGCAGATCGCCACCACATGTTGTTTCGCCACCCAGGACAAGGTCTGGGTCGAAGCACCCGACGGCGAGCGCTGGGAGGTCTACACCGTGTTGGCCGACTCGGACACCTTCGGCGAGACCCCGTCTGCTCTGACCGGCCCGTCCGACGATGCACCGGCCACGAACGCTCCCTGCTGCACACCCGCCGCGACGAACTGACCCCGTTTCGGCTCGACGAGAAGAATCCGCATGAGTGCACCCACAGACGACAAGGTCGTCGCCAGACTCTCCACACTCGACCGGTTCCTGCCGGTGTGGATCGGCGTGGCGATGGTCGCCGGACTGCTCGTTGGGCGCGTGATCCCCGGTGTGGACACAGCAATCGAGAAGGTCCAGGTCGACGGCGTCTCGCTGCCCATCGCTCTCGGTCTGCTCATCATGATGTACCCGGTCCTGGCAAAAGTCCGCTACGACCGTCTCGACACCGTCACCGGCGACCGCAAGCTCCTCGTCGGCTCACTCGTCCTCAACTGGGTCCTCGGTCCCGCGCTCATGTTCGCCCTCGCGTGGCTCCTGCTGCCCGACCTGCCCGAGTATCGGACCGGTCTGATCATCGTCGGCCTCGCGCGTTGCATCGCGATGGTCATCATCTGGAACGACCTCGCATGCGGGGACCGCGAAGCCGCCGCCGTCCTCGTCGCGATCAACTCCGTGTTCCAAGTGATCATGTTCGCCGTCCTCGGATGGTTCTACCTGTCGGTCCTGCCCGGTTGGCTAGGACTGGAGCAGACGACGATCGACGCCTCCCCCTGGCAGATCGCCAAATCCGTGCTGATCTTCCTCGGCGTCCCACTCTTCGCCGGCTATCTGTCCCGCCGCATCGGCGAGCGCACCAAGGGTCGCGACTGGTACGAGACATCGTTCCTGCCGAAGATCGGCCCGTGGGCCCTCTATGGGCTCCTGTTCACGATCGTCGTTCTCTTTGCGCTGCAAGGCGAACAGATCACCTCGCGGCCGTGGGACGTGGCTCGCATCGCACTGCCCCTGCTCGCCTACTTCGCCGTCATGTGGGGCGGCGGATACCTTCTCGGCGCCGCGATGCGACTCGGTTATGCCCGGACCACGACGCTCGCGTTCACCGCTGCGGGCAACAACTTCGAACTCGCGATCGCCGTCGCGATCGGCACCTACGGCGCAACCTCCGGTCAGGCACTCGCCGGAGTCGTCGGTCCCCTCATCGAAGTCCCGGTGCTCGTCGGCCTCGTCTACGTGTCCCTCGCACTTCGAAAGCGCTTCTCGCACAACATCACCGCCCCGATAGGAAGCGACCTGACATGACCTACTCCCCCGGCCACAGCCGTCCCGCCGTCCTCTTCGTCTGCGTGAAGAACGGCGGCAAGTCCCAGATGGCAGCCGGGCTGATGGCCCAACTCGCCGGGGATGACGTCGAAGTGCACTCCGCCGGAACCCGTCCAGGACAGGCGGTCAACGCGTTGTCGGCCGAATCGTTGTGCGAGGTCGGCGTCGACATCAGTCGCGAAGTCCCCAAGGCCATCGACCCCGCTGTCCTCGACCGCGTCGATCTGGTCGTCACGCTGGGACGCGAAGCCGTCGTCGACGTATCGGGGGTCCGGGTCGTGAATTGGGACACCGACGAGCCTTCCGAACGTGGCATCGACGGAATCGAACGCATGCGCCTGGTCCGCGATGACATCGCTGCCCGTGTGCATCACCTCCTCGCCGAACTGACCAGGTCCGCCTCGGCCGAATCAACGCACGACTCCCCGAGACGCTGACGCCACGCTGGTGCCGGGCGGCACGCTGTGCACCGCTTGCTAAAATGCCCAGGTAGGCACCCCTGCCACGTGAATGAGGACGACGAATGAGCACTGACAGCCCGGAGCGGACTCGCCCGAACGCGATCGAGTACGTCCTGTACTGCTACGGGAAGCGTCTCCCGGATTCGATGAGGGCATGGGTCCGAAACGACTTGGCCGGCCCCGGCGCGGTGCGCCGAACCGTCGTTCGCTGGTCCGCGCTGTGCGTGTTGATTCTGATCCCGATGCTCTTCATCCCGACCACGCTCCTCGTGCACGCGAGCATGACGCTGCCGATCCTCATCCCGTTCGTCTACTTTTCCTTCGCACTGAACACCGTCTGGCGACGCCACCGCCTCGACCAGCACGGGCTGGACCCGGATATCGCCGACGAACGTAAACGCGAGCGCGAGGCACCCCTCCGCCGCACCTACGAAGAGAAGTACGGGCCGCGCAGCCGCTAGGCCGGCAGTTCAGTTCCGTACGGTCAGACCCCGTCCAGTTCGAACGGGACTTCCTGGTAGACGCAGTAGTTGAGCCAGTTGGCGTACAACAGGTGCCCGTGGCCGCGCCAGCGGTTGAGGGGAACAGCGGCGGGATCATCGTCCGGGAAGTAGTGGGCCGGGACCGGAACCGACATTCCTTGCTCGCTGTCGCGGCGATACTCGCGCGCCAACGTGTCTGCGTCGTATTCGGGATGGCCCGTCACGAAGATCTGGCGACCGTCTGCAGTTCCGGCCAAGAAGACTCCAGCCTCGTCGCTGACCGCCAGCACGTCGACCTCCCCGGTCGCGGCGATCGCCGAGGCGTGAACATCGGTGTGCCGCGAGTGCGGCGCCAGGAACTCCTCGTCGAAACCGGTGATGATCGGCGACTCGGCACCGGTGAGACGATGAGTGAACACGCCCGAGATCTTCTGCGGCACTTCGTATTTACCGACGCCGTAGTGGTGATAAAGCGCGGCTTGCGCACCCCAGCACACGTGCAGAGTCGACTGCACGTTGGTGCGGGTCCAGTCCAAGATTCGTGCCATCTCCGGCCAGTAGTCGACATCCTCGAAGTCGAGCTTCTCGATCGGAGCCCCGGTGATGATCAGACCGTCGAAGTGCTGTTCCGCGACATCGTCGAAGGTCGAGTAGAACGATTCGAGGTGCTCGGCCGAGGTGGTCTGCGAGACGTGACTCGCCGTGTGCAGCAAGGTGATCTCGATCTGCAGCGGCGTGTTGCTGAGCAGCCGTAGCAACTGCGTCTCGGTGGTTACCTTCAGTGGCATTAGGTTCAGGACGGCAATCCGCATCGGGCGGATGTCTTGATGCCACGCACGTTCGTCGGACATGACGAAGATCTTCTCCGCCTCCAGGATCGCTCGGGCGGGGAGGTCGTGCGGCACGTTTACAGGCATCGGCATCCAGTGTAGTTCGGCGACGTCGAGTACTCCTGCTATGCGCCGGTTTTCGGCTACGCCGCTACAGGCGCGACTTCGGCGGGCTCACCGATCGGACGCCCGACATTGATCAACAGACCGGTGATCAGGGCGACTGCTGCGAGAATCCCCGCGGCGACATAGAACCCCATGCTCTCGCCGTGGACCAACGCCACCGCCTGCATGTGCACCGCGTCGGCCGGAGCGCGCACCGCATCCTTGTGACTCGTGATGTACGAGGTAGCAGCATTGGCCGCCACCGTGTTCAGCAGCGCGGTGCCGACGGCCCCGCCCACCTGCTGAGAGGTGTTCACCATGGCAGAGGCGACACCCGCGTCGTACGGCTCGACGCCGAACGTCGCGAGGTTCATCGACGTCATGAACACCGTGCCCATCCCCATGCCGAGCATGATCAACGCCGGGAAGATCACACTCCAGTACCGCGTCGAGTCGGCGGAGATCTGAGTGAACAGCAGCATGCCGCACGCAGCGAGCAACGCACCAGGGACCAGGAGGAAACGCGGTGGAACGCGGGTGATCAGCCGCGCCGCGATCTGGGTGGAGCCGATCAGCATTCCGAACACCATGGGAAGAAACGCGACACCAGCGCTGAGCGGCGAATAGTGGTGCACGGTCTGCATGTACAACGTGAGATACAGGAACGATCCGAACATCGCGATCACCGACAGCCCGACGGCGAGATAGGCTCCGCCGCGCGCCCGGTCGGCCACCACCCGCAGTGGCAGAAGCGGATACCGACTTCTGGTCTGCCACGCGACGAACAACGCCAACAGCACGACGGAGACGACGAGACTCGTGACCGTCCCGGTGTCTCCCCAACTCGTCTCCGCGGCCCGGCTGAACCCATACACGACCAGTGCGAGACCCGAGCCCGCCAGGACGACTCCGAGGAAGTCGAGCTTGACGACATGATCGGGGTCGCGCGGCGGCTCTTTGATCTCGAAGATCGCGCCGGCAAGTGCGATCGCGGCGAACACCACGTTGATGTACATGGTCCAGCGCCAGTCCAGCACTTGCGTCAGCAGACCGCCGAGAAGCAGGCCGACCGCCGCACCGCCACCGGCGATTGCGCCGAAAACGCCGAAGGCGCGTGCGCGCTCTTTGGGCGAGGTGAACATGACCGTGAGCAACGACAACGCTGCGGGCGCCAGCAATGCCCCGAACGCTCCTTGGAGGGCACGCGCTCCGAACAGCATCGCTTCGTTCACCGCCGCGCCACCCAACGCGGACGCGAAAGCGAAGCCCACGAGTCCGACCATCAGCGCCCGTCGCCGACCCCAGAGATCCGCGATCCTGCCGCCGAAGAGCAGCAGCCCGCCGAACGCGAGCGCATACGCGGTGATCAGCCACTGCTGATTCGAGTCGCTGATGTTCAGATCTTGCTTCGCATACGGCAGAGCGATGTTCACGACGGTGCCGTCGAGCACCACCATCAGCTGGGCGATGCAGATGAAGACCAACGCCTTCCAGCGGCGTGGATCCGGTGTTGTCGTGGGTGAAATACCAGCAGACGTCATGGGTCGTCTCGATTCTGTCGTGTCGCGCAGTCAGAACGTTAACGACGCCGCTGTCGCTTCCCGACCCTACGAACGATACGACTCCGCGGGTGACCTGGCCAGCGCAGAGTCGGCCAGTCCTGGTGTGCTCGTCACACCGCTTCGAACGGAGCCGCATAGCTGAACAGCCCCGCTGCGCCGCCGTAAGTGGTCAGAGTCCGTACTTGGAAGTATTCGCCCCACGAAATGTCGGGCGCCTTTACATCGTGCAAAGCAGCGGGAACGAAACCGAACCGGGCGTAATAGGACGGCTCGCCGAGTAGTCCGACGATCGACTCGCCGAGTGCATCCGCCGCACCCAGAATCGCATGCATCAGCGCGCTGCCGACCCCGGCCTTCTGCCTTTCGGGACTGACACTCAACGGACCGAGGCCGACCGCAGGCGAGTCACCCAACCACGCACGGGATCCGACGACGTGGCCGACAATAAGCTCTCCGTCGACAGCGACCAACGACAGTTCCGGCATCCACCCGGAATCGTCACGCAGACTGTCTATGAGAGCGACCTCTCCCGGGTCACCGCCCGGCTCAGCGGGCGGTGCGCTGTAATCCGCATCCCGGAATGCGGCGGCGGTCACCGTCCTGATCCCGGGGGTGTCGTCTGGACATTCTCTTCGGATGATCACCACCGGATCGTGCTACCGCAGACCCGACTCGTCAACAGGTTTTCCGCACTCGTTCAGTCACCCGTCCGCGCAATCGTGGCGACGATCAACGCACGCGTCTCGACCGGATCGATCACGTCGTCGATCTCGAAATAGCGTGCCGCGTTGAGGGCTTTCGCATGGTCGCGCATCTGGGCGGTCGCCTGTGCGACGACCTGCTCCCGCTCGTCGGGCGCCATGGCGGCGAGTTGCTTGGCCATGCCGAGACGCACGGCGCCCTCCAGCCCCATCGGGCCGAGGTGCGCGCTCGGCCACGCTGCCGTCATCAGCGGCCGGTGTGTGCTGCCGCCGAGCATCGCCTGCGCGCCGAGTCCGTAGCCGCGACGTAGGACGATGCCGACCAACGGCGTCGTCAGCCTGGCGCCGGCGTTCACCATCCGTGCGGCCTCCCGGACGAGTCCGCTGCGTTCGACGTCGGGGCCCACCATGAACCCCGGTGTGTCGACCAGCGACACCACGGGAAGCCGCCACCGCTCGCACAGGTCGAGGAAGTCAGCGACTTTTCGGGAGGCATCCGTCGTGATCGCCCCGGCCTCGTGCGTCGATTGGTTCGCGAGCACGCCGACGGCGTGTCCGCCGACTCGTGCGAGTGCTGTCACGAGTTCAGGCGCGTACGCGGGACGCAACCAGGTCACGGAGTCCTCATCGGCGATCGTCTCGACCACCGGGCAGACGTCGAACGCTTGACGATCATTGGCAGGCAAGGCTTCTCGGAGCGAGGCCTGCCTGCCGTCGTCCACGTCGGCGGCCGTTGCGCGACCGTCGAGATACCCGAGGATCTGTGTGACGACGGCGACCGCGTCGGCCTCGTCGTCGACGACGACGTCGATCACGCCGTTGAGTTCCTGGTCGGACACCGGTCCGATCTCTTCCGGGGAGAATTCGCCGAGACCGCCGCCGGAGATCATCGCCGGTCCGGCCATGCCGAGGTTCGCGTCGACCGTCGCGATCCGTAAGTCCGCGGAGCCGGCGAGCACCGCATTGCCTGCGAAGCACCGTCCGGAGACGACTGCTATCCGTGGAGTGGTCATGGCGGCCCACAACGCGAACGATCCGACGTCGAGGGCCGACACCGTCGGCCAGTCGACGTCCCCCGGGCGGCCGCCGCCGCCCTCGGTGAAGAACACCGTCGGCAGGTTCATCCGGGTCGCGATCTCGATGAGGCGATCGGACTTACGGTGGCCGCGCATGCCCTGGGTACCAGCCATCACGAGGTAGTCGTACGAGAACACCGCGCACGGACGACCGTCCACGGTCGCCGTTCCGCCGATTATCCCGTCCGCGGGCGCCTCCAGGACGAGGTCCATCACGTCGCGGGCCCCCTCCTGTGCAGGCGTGACGAACCGTCCATACTCGACGAACGATCCGTCGTCGACGAGGTCGGCGATGTTCTCGCGTGCCGTCCGCCGCCCCTTCGCATGCCAGGCGTCGACTTTCGCCGGTCGCGCCGCATCCGTCGTCAGATGACGCCTGGCGAGAACCTCGGCCACGCCGTCCACCGGTTCACCGGACGTCTGGTAATCGGTCTCTGAGTTCCATCGCTCGCCCACTCTCGCACTGTAAGGCAGAACGCGGGCCGCGAAGTCGAGAGCCGCCGGCTCGAAAGGTGGCACAGTCATCAGCGTGCGTAACGAACAGCGAATGCCGACCCACACTGACGAGTCCAAAGCCTTCGCCACCCGCGTTCAGACGGCGATGTCGCTCTGTGCCGACCTGAACGCACTCGCGTTCACCGACCTCGCCGGACGCGCGGAGAAACTCACCGAGATCTTCGGTGGACCGCTCCCCGACTCGCTGTCGATTCTGCCGCCGTTCTACACCGACTACGGACTGCACACGACGTTCGGCGAGCGAGTGTTCATCAACCAGGGATGCTTCCTGCTCGACTTCGGTGGGATCACCATCGGCGACCGTGTGCTGATCGGTCCGCGCGTCACTCTGAGCACGTCGGGTCATCCTGTAGAACCCGACGAACGCTTCGACTACATCACGCATGCGCCGATCGTCATCGAGGACAACGTGTGGATCGGGGCTGGCGCGACCATCGCTCCGGGCGTCACGATCGGCCACGACTCCGTGGTCGGTGCAGGCACAGTCGTCGCGAAGGACGTGCCCCCGCTGAGCGTGGTAACCGGTATGGCCGCCGTCGAGCGGCGCACGCTCCATGCGCAGGGAGCCTCCGCACAGCCGAGTGCCGCCGACCCCGACACTCGCTGAGAACGTTTGCGCTCGACAGTGTCCTGAGGACACGTTCGAGCGCAAACGTTGCGAGAAGTCAGACGTCTCGTCGGCGAAGCAGCACCCACGCCACTGCGAGGACCGCGACGACTTCGGCGACGAGGACTCCGAACCCCGGCCACGCCGACAGAAGGTCCGGATTGAACGGAACGGGGGTGGAGATCGCCTGGCCTGCGTTTCCTGGCATCAGCTTCCCGAGCCATTCGCCGAATTCCCCCGGCACCATCATCACCATGTTGCCCAGGATCAGAATCACCGCCAGCACGATCGTGATGGTTCCGGCCGTGTGCCGCACCAGGAATCCGACGCCGATGCTGAGCAGTGCGATCGCGGCCATGAAGAGACCGCTGCCGTACATCGACCGCGCCACCGTGCCCTCCAGCGGCATCCCGATGCCTTGTGCATCAAGGAAGTAGTTTCCGCCGAAGTACCCGAGCACGGCGGTGAACGTGCCGACGACGAACATCAGCGGGCCGACGATCAGAGACTTCGCGAGCAATACGCGCCCTCGGGACGGCACCGCGGCGAACGTCGCCTGCACCATACGAGTTCCGTATTCGCTCGTCACACATAGTGCACCGATGACGACGGCGCAGATCTGGGCGATCATCATCCCCCACGTGATGAACGATCCTGGAGACTCGTCCGCCGATTCGGACGCCAGCCATTCCGCATTCGCCGCGCACAGCACGATGGTGAGACCCGCACCGAGAACGACAGTGGCTCCAAGCGTCCACCAGGTGGAGCGAACCGAGAACAGCTTGATCCACTCGGCTCTGAGCACAGCTCCCAGACCAGGCGTTGCCGGCTCGGTGAAGGTCGTCGTGTCGACTCCGGCGGCGACAGTCGTAGTGCTCATCAGAAGGCTCCTTCGAGCGCTGGGGCGACTGAACGCTCCATGTGGGCGTGGTACTCGACGGAGTCCGCCGTCAACGCCATGAACGCCTCCTCGAGAGACGACTGGACGGCCGTGAGTTCGTGGACTCGAACCCGGGCGGCGAACAGGACGTCGCCGACCGCGGACGCGTCCAGTCCGGCGACGCGCAACTCGTCGCCCACCATCGCGCCGTCGTGGCCCGCTCGAGCCAACGCCTGTCGGGCATCACCCGGCTCGGGTGTGCGTACGCGGACGTAACTCGGTGCGTGGTCAGTCATGAAGTCGCTCATCGAGGCGTCGGCGAGGATCCGGCCCTGACCGATGACGATCAATTGGTCTGCCATCAGAGACATCTCGGCCATGAGATGCGAGGACACGAACACAGTGCGCCCCTCGTCGGCGAGCTGCCTGCAGAGTCGTCGAACCCAGCGAATGCCTTCGGAGTCGAGCCCGTTGACCGGCTCGTCGAGGATCACCACGGGCGGGTCACCGATCAGTGCGGACGCGATGCCGAGTCGCTGCCTCATGCCGAGCGAGAACTTCCCGGCACGGGTACGGGCGACGTCCTCGAGTCCGACTTGGTCGAGAATCTGGCGAACTCTCGCATGCGAGATGCCGTTGCTCGCAGCGAGCCATCGGAGGTGGTCGACGGCCGAACGTCCCGGATGGATGGCGTGGGCCTCGAGCAGTGCGCCGACCTCTCGGAGAGGGGCAGGCGACTGCGTGTACGGATGACCGTTGACCCGGACCGAGCCCGACGTCGGTCGATCCAGCCCCAGAATCATCCGCATGGTCGTCGACTTCCCGGCACCATTCGGTCCGAGAAACCCGGTCACCTTCCCTGGCCTCACCGTGAAGTCGATCCCGTCGACGGCGGTTCGGTCGCCGTACTGCTTGGTCAGTTCGCTCGCTGCAATCATGTCCGTGCTCCCTCGTCGAGGTTCGTCATGACCACAAAACTAGGCGCGACCAGTAGCTATGCACATCAGTGAGTTCCCCGAGATCGACCCTGGTCCCTCCCTCGGGGAAGACCCGGTGACACCGTCTGGCTCACGTCGCGAAGGCGGCCAACAACATTCGCGCCGCCGCCGCCACAAGTGCGTCGCGGTCGGCGTCGGGTTCGCGGAACAACGCGATCCGCAGGCACAGGCTCGCTGTGGCGCCCATGGTGAGGAACACGAGGTCGTCGAGCTCGCGGTCCAGCAGGTCAGGCCGAAGCCGAGCGGGCAAGACACGAGCCAGCGGGACCAGTGGCCCCTCGACCTCCGGCCACAACTGTCCCTCGTCCCCGGCCGTGAAAGTCACCGACAGAATGGGCTGGTGACGTTCGAACGAAGACGTGAGGGTCTCCACGACGGTGACCATCGCATCCATCGGTTCCTGTCCGAGCGCAGTGCCGACCCCGGTCGCGAGATCGGTGGTGATGTCCCGGATCGCGTGCGACCGGAGCTCGTCCACGACTGAGTCGATCGACTCGAAGTACCGGTAGACGGTACCGATGCTGACGTGCGCCTTGTCGGCGAGTTGCTGGGTCGTCGGCAATGATCCCGGAGTGCGGGCAAGCAGTCGCACGGCCTCGGTCAGCAATCGCTCGCGCATCGCGATGCTGCGTTGCTGTCGAGGTCGTGCGCGTCTCGGCGTCCCAGACGATCGGGTCATGAAAGTGAATAGTAACTGAGGAATTCTCGTGTTTGACTGAATGCATGGTCAAACAGCCGCCGACCGACCTTGTGGAATCAGACGCCGCCGTCTATCGTTTCGGTCCCGCAGGCAAGCGATGGCTCGACGCGATGTGGGACGCCGACCCACTCGCTGACGCACTCGTGTCCGACGATTTCGCCTCCGGTTCCGCGACCCATGCCGTCACCACGGCGCTCGCTCTCGGCGTCGACGCGGTCGTGGATGCGCCCGCGTCCCTGCATGACCTGTTCTCGGTTCTCGACGACGAGCCGCCCTGGGTCGACCACGCCGCGATGGACCGCGCCGCAGACACTCTCGTCCAGCACACCGCCTCGTTAGGCATCGTGCTCGGTGCGGCGTCGTTGCTGCGCGGTGCGTCGAACACGATCGCAGGCAAGCCGCTGGCGCTGACCGGGCGCTATGTGTCGCAGCCCGCGGTCCGTTCGGTGGAGGTCGGCGAGTGGCTTCGAAATGTGATCAGCCCCGGCGGCATGCGGCGTGACGGTGACGGCTTCGCGTACACGGTGCGCGTGCGCATCATCCACGCCCACGTGCGCCGCGGTCTCCGTCTGGCCGCGCTGTGGGACGACGACGCGTGGGGTGTCCCGATTCCACAGCCGTACATGGCGTTCACGATGGCGGAGTTCGGCCACATCGCCATCGACGCTATGCAGAAACTCGGCGTCCGGTTCACCGATCAAGAACTGGCCGACATCTACCACCTGTGGCGGTACGTCGGTCACGTCATCGGCGTCGACGATCACCTCAACCCGTGCACCGCCGCAGACCATGTCCGCATCGAGAATCTGTACCGGCTGACCTCACCCGGCCCTGGACCGGACGACATCGAATTCGTCACCGCGCTCACCGACGACTACTTGATCCCCGAACTGGCCGCTGTGTTGCCGGGCCCAGACAGGTGGCGCCACGCCACGGCCGTCGACCTGATGCGCGGCCTTCAACGCCTGTTCCTCGGCGACCGAGCAGCCGACGAACTGGGCATCGGACCGAGCCGCCTCACTGGCGTGTTGAAGGTCGCCCGTCCCGTGTTAACCACAGGCGAGAGGCTCCGGCCGATCATGGCCGGCGGCCGCGACCGACTCGTCGCCCGCGGGTACCGCGACCGGGACACCGAGATGGAACGCATGAGAGCCGCGTACGACGTCCGACACCAGATGGTCGACGACGCGCCCGCCGCACCGTCGACATGAGCGACCCGCAGTCGGAGACGGTCACCGTCGATGCCACGTGACCGCATACCGGAACAACGGCAGTCGCCGCCACCGCGCGCCCGGCAGCACCTCGCGCGCCGTCTCGGCGACCTGCGAGTACGTCTGCGGCGGCGGCAATAGAATCGGCGCCGAGTGCTCCCAGTACCCATACCGCCACGATGACCAGCGGTGTTGAACGCTCCCCACTGCGGCGTACCCGTAGTCGAGTGGCGTCGAAGGTCGTGCGAGTCCGACGATCACCAACACGCCACCCGGCGCCGTCAGTTCAGCGAGTCGCCCGAACGCGGCACGAGGATCCGGCAGGTGGTGGAACGTCGCTATCGACGCGACGACGTCGAACGTCCGGGCGAACGGATAGTCCATGACGTCGCCGTGAATCCACTCGACGTCGTCGGCCTCCCGCTGCGCCGACTCGAGGACGTCCTCGTCGACGTCTATCGCGACGACATCCTCGACGGCGGCACGTAGATCGACTGCCAGCAGCCCGTCCCCGGTCCCCACGTCCAATGCCGAACGCGCACCGTCCGGCACTACGTCGAGTACGACGCTGTGATAATGAATGTTGTGATTCCAACGTCGAAGCGGCTCTTTCACATCACAACCTTTACATCACTACACAGAAATGCCCCGCCTGCAGCGCAGACGGGGCATATCTACCGATTACTCGATCACTCGGCCGCGACGGTCTTCCCGTCGACGGTCACCTCGACCTTCTGAGTCTTGGTGTCGTAGGTGATCTCACCGTTCTCGAAGGTCGACTTCTTCATGTCGCCCTCTTCGGTCTCGTCGCTCGTCGGTGCGCCCAGCGGGCCTGCCGAGCCGCCCTTGCCGTCCTCGGCGGGCTCGCCTGCGTCGTCGCGCTTGACGTTCCACGCGTCGCGGATCTTGCCCCACGTGATGTAGGCGTTGTCGCCCTTCGACGTGATGACGCCGCCGTCGAACTGCTGGAAGGACACACCGTTCTCGCCTGTGCCCGAAGCGTCCTCACCGGTCAGCGGCTTGCCGAGGTCGGTCTTCTGCTTCTCGGTGGCCGACGAGTACTTGCCCGCGATCGCGCCGGTCAAGGTGATCTTCGAGCCGTCTGCCGCGTCCAGCGAGACGTCTTCACCACTGGTGGCACCGGACTCCGAGCCCGATTCCGCGCCGCTCGCGTCTGCGGACTGCTCGGTCGCCGTACCCGATGCGTTCGAAGCGTCGTCAGTGTTGTCGTCGCTGCATCCCGCTGCAACCAGCGTGGTCACGGCCAGAGCTGCAACGATGCCTGCTGTCCGGCGGCGCACAATCTTCGTCATGTCTCCCCTTCGGTTCCTATCACGATTCGATTTGGGTGAATGCGTGAACATTGACCCGAATCGACAATAGCGTCTGATCGGTACTCCGTCATGTAGTCAATGGTTTCAATTTCGACACATATTCATTCAGATCGACCACAAAAGCATCGCAACCACCCGAAACGGACCGGGATTCACCCTCTGTGTAGGTTTGCAATATCGAATAGATTATGGAGGAAAACGAATGCTCGACATTACGCCCGAACCACTGTCCATCGACTCTGGCGCGGTCCGAATCGTCGGCGATCGGTGGGCGTCCGAGACCGCGACGGGCACGCCGATCGTCCTCTTGCACGGCGGCGGCCAGACCCGACACTCGTGGGATCGCAGCGCCGCAGCGCTCGCCGAGCGAGGCCGAGAGGTCTACACCATCGACCTGCGCGGGCATGGCGACAGCAGTTGGGCGCCCGACGGCGACTACGGCATCGACGCGTTCGTCGGCGACATCCACGACGTCGTCACGGCCATCGGCCGGGCACCGATCCTCGTCGGCGCGTCACTGGGCGGAATCACCAGCCTGTGCCTCGCGGGCGAGAATCCCGACACTGCGGCAGCCCTCGTCATGGTCGACGTCGTCGTGCACGTGGAACCCGAAGGCATAGGTCGCATCCAGTCGTTCATGACCGACCACATCGATGGCTTCGCGACGCTCGAGGACGTCGCCGACGCCGTCACCGAGTACAACCCGGAACGTAAGCGGCCGCGGAACCTCGAAGGACTCAAGAAGAACGTCCGCCTTCACGACGACGGTCGCTGGTACTGGCACTGGGACCCGGCGTTCATCAGGTCGTCCGGAAACGAAGCACGCCGCCACACGGATCCGGCACGGCTCAGCGCCGCTGCACAGAACGTGAAGGTGCCGACGCTGATCGTGCGCGGCGGAAAGTCGGACGTCGTCAGCGAAGCAGGCGTCGCCAGCATGCTCGAGTTGGTCCCCCACGCCGACGTCGCAGACGTCAGCGCTGCCGGCCACATGGTGGCCGGTGACGACAATCAGGTGTTCGCGAGCGCGATCGACGACTTCTTGGACAAGCACGCTCTGTGAGGTCTCGACTCCGCTCGACCAGCGGACGCAGGGACGCTCGACCGGCGGGCGGGGGGGACGCTCGACCGGCGGGCGGGGTCTCGACGCTTCTATGTGTGGTGTCAAGCCGCGGTGGGTCTGTGTTGGGTGTTTGTCGTGGTCTCGGCGGTGGTTGTGCTGCGTTCGCAGGTCTTGAAGATTTCGCGTGCGATGTAGCGTTTGAG
>NZ_JAKKOQ010000023.1 GCF_021738965.1 Gordonia zhenghanii
CCTTGCGGGCGTCGATGGCCATCCGCGTGGCACGATCCCGCAACTCCTTCGAGTACTTCGATGGGCGAGGCATGAAACAAGTGTCCCTTCCGGTAAAACCTGTCTCCATCAAACCCGGGACGATTCACGGCTCGTTCCGGCTCCCCATGTCCCAACCGTTCGTCACATGCTGGCCGGTGCTCATCACCAGCTTCTTGCGGTCGGCCGGCACACCGCTGAGCTGATCTAGCGCGCGCCACTCCATGTTTGTGAACAGGTCCTGCCAGCCACCGAGGACGAACGTCGGAACCTGCACCCGCGCAGCGTCGGTGGTCAGCGCCTTTCGATATCGAGATTGCAGCTGAACGATCTCCTTGGTCCGGCCCCTCAGATCTCCGACCGACGGCGTGGTGAGTCCTTGGAGGTATTCAGGGACGAACACGATCGGATGGTTGATACGGTCGGCCAGCCATTTGGGGTCGAACTGACCACGAAGGAGCCTAGGCAGATCCGGAACCACCTTGGTCGAGTTGACCAGGAACAACCACAACGCCAAGAACCCCGCACCGTAGCCCGATCCAGGTGCGACGACGTCGGCGACGATGTCGGTCATCGGTGCGGCAGGAAAGATGGCTTTAAGCCCCTTGGGGCGTTCCGACGCTGCTTGTAGCTGATTGATCGCCGAGTACGAGTACCCGCTCATTCCGAGGTCACCGTCAGAGTAGGAGCGGGTACGTGCCCACTTCAGCACTTCTAGAGTGTCCTTTTGCTCTCGTGGGCCGAAGACGTCCCACACCCCCTGCGACGCGCCAGTGCCGCGCACGTCGACAACGACTTGGGTATAGCCGCTGCGGACCAGCTGTGGGTCCACACTGAACAGACTCGGAATCCCACCTTTCGCGAGTTTGAGTAACCGCTCTGTTCCCGATATAGGAGTGCCGTGAAGGCTGATGCTCCCAAGTAAGTTGAACAACGGTCGCGAGATGCCCGGGATATTGCCACCGACTGCCGCAATCATGGTCACGAGCTTGCTGTACGGGGTCATGCTGACAATGACCGGCATCTTCTCTCGCGCCGCGCGACCTACCCGATCAGCCGGACGATACACGTCGGCTCGAAGAACGGTCCCGTCGGACATGCGGATCGGCACACTCGTCGATAGCGAGATCCCACCATGTCGCTGCCGCGGGGAGTTATGGGTCTTGATCCAACCCGGATTACTGAGACCGATCCCAACAGAATCCGCCTGAACCGGTGGTGCGATAAATCCCAACGTCACAGTCAGCACCGTGACAACCACAACAGAAACGAACCGGATAATTCCTGACACTTCTTCACCTCGAATTTGACAAAACTCGAACGGACAGCCGCAGAGCGCGACCTTGCCAATCACCGGGCCGACGATTCAGCCAGGAATCAATGTGACGGACGTCATATAATGACATGACTCGCAAGTAACTTTGTCAAGGGGCAATTCCTCAACCCGTCAATCACTCATCGGAAACCTGTTGCCGCAGGACAATCTTCACCCGATCTACTGACTCAATACCTTGTTAACGAACCGGACGACGAAACGTGGCACGCACCTGCTGGCGTTGGCCATGAGTATTGTCTGAATTCCAACCGAGTAGTGAATCCGCCGACTCATCCGGCCGACAAGAGTCGGGTTCGTCGACAGCCATATCTTCTCCGCAACCTGGTCGGGGGTGAGATGGACCCCCAGCGTCTGGGTGCTCTTGACGGATTCATTGACCATCTGAGTCTCAGTCCAGAGCGGCCAAATGGAGACGACGCGAATCCCGTGCTTCTCCCACTCCAGATCGAGGGCTTCAGTCATGGCCGAAACAAATGCCTTCGCTGCACTATAGGTCGCGAGCCCTGGCTGACCGTATATCGCTGATGCTGAGCTGACGTTCACAAGGTGAGACCTTCGCGCCACCTTAAGGTAAGGCAGAGCAGCCTTTGCTCCGTACGTGAGACCCAATGCGTCGATATCGATCTGTCGCTTGATGTCGTCGGCAGAAATATCCTCTAACTCTCCCGCCGATACCACTCCCGCGTTGTTGTCGAGAACATCGAGAGATCCGCCGTGAGGTTCGCAAAAGTCAGCCAGTGCAGTTTCCCACTGGTGATAGTCTCGCACGTCGAGTACTCCGACAACAATTGTCGGAAAGTCTGATTTCAGTTGGGCCAGTGCTTCTTCATCGTTGTCGTATACTCCAACACTCCACCCCCTCGACTCAAAATAGATGGCCGTCGCGCGGCCAATACCAGACGCTCCCCCGGATATGAAGATTGCGGACATAAAATACTCGTCAACTCTCGTGTTGGGAATGGGTAAGAACAGACCTTATCGGGATTCCGCGCTCGGGACTATAATAGTTTCGACCACCGAGTTTCGCAGCTCGCGATATCGCTACATACTCCGCTACGTGCCTACGAAACACCTCCGCGCCCCATGGCGTTGACGTAAATTCGTAATCCACCCCATCGATACCCCACTTCACGGTCTCACTATCATCCATCTTCCACCCCTGTTTCAAATGACTTCGCCTATGATCACGCTTCACAACGGATCGCGACGTCAAGGTCCGCCGATAGCGACACCGCGTACGGGCAACCTACACCAATGAAGCACTATACAAATCAGTGTGACTACCACGACGGAGAGCATTACGAAATTCCATAAAGGGACGTACATCGTCGAACGGAATCCGACGGTGCCAATAACCCCGCCTGCAATAGCGATGACAGCCAGCCGTGCAGTATCGCGGGCGCCGACACCGTTGACTGTCGGGAAATCCGCCTCAAGATCGGTTACCTGGCGACTCGATTCCACCCGATCCTTACGCCACAAATTTACCTCTCCAATAACTGCAGCTGCGATCACGACCACGATTGCGTGACCGAAGGGAAAGTCGATCGCAAACCGCACGGCCATCGCACCGATAATCCCACCAAGTATTGCTGACATTGCAAATTGCACCACGCTCATGACGGAAGTTCATTCTCGCCACGAGTAGACTTTCCCCGTTGGACCAGTCGACTCGGCCGATAATTGATCATGAATATCTGCTCACGAGGTCTTCATGTAATCGTTCGTCACTTTCGCTCCCTCGATGGACCGCGACCGTCCGCGGTATTCGTGACCTCGGTCCAGTGTGCGCGCCGAACCGCATGCCGGATGTTCCACTTCTGGACACTTTCGCCGACGTACTTAGTCATTTCGGCAGGTGCAGACCAGCCATCGACGCAGCGTCGACGACCACCGGCGACAGATCAGCCACCACACTGCGTCTCGCGGAAGCCGGCGTGTCGAAGATGTTCCGCTGACCTCTTCGGTAGCGCCGCTTGTCTTCGGCCCAGATCCCGTTCATCGCCGCAGGCTTGAGATACGGGAAGACCTCGACGTCCTTCGCCTTACGCCCCGACGCCTCCACCACCGCGCGAGCGGCCTGCCGGCCACCTTCGGCCGCTGAGTCCATCGCTCCAACGTAGAGATACGTCGCATTGAAGTCACCACCGATAAAGAAGTTCTTGATTCCTGTCGGCCCCGCGGGCCGTCGGTCCCAGGTATTCACCTCATTCGTCGAAAGCGGGTCGCTGTTTCGGACGACGCCGTGGTTGCCCTCCGACCAGGTGATTCCCGGGTCGATCGTCCAGCGGATCAGATTGTCGTCCCTGAACGCGGGGTCCAGGTCACCGAACCGTTCCTTCAGTGTGCCCCACACCTCCTGGAACACTTCTTGACGAGAACATCTATCGGCTCGCTTACTCACAATTGTCATTCCCGGGCCCTTGGTGTCCCACTGGGAGACGATCAGCGAGAGGATCTGATGGACTGATCCGTCCCCGTATCGCTTTGCGATCCTGTCCCTCCACTGAAACCCCAGGAAGAATCCGCTCATACTCCAGGGGTGGTCGGGAACTACGACGGCAGAATACGCGAGGCTCGGCGGCTTCCGTAAGTAGAATTGGAGGTTGTTCATCCACCCCGCACCGAGCCCGCCGATATGACCGAGTTTGGGGTCCTTCGCCGCCAGATGACTGCGCTTGATGATCGGACCCAGCTGCTGTGTTCCGATCGCACTCACGTACCAGTCGGCGTCCACCCGCCGCTGCGCTCCGGAGCTATCGACGACGATCGCGCCGTCAATCTCATCACCCCGCAGAGTCAGGGTGTGCAGGGACGTGCTCGTGTGAAACCGCACGCCACGCGACTCCATGTAACGCCGCCAAGGGTTCATCCATACTTCACCGGTCGGCCCGTCCAACAGGGAGGCTAAGTAGAATGTTGTTCCCGGGTCCTGTACTCCGAGGCCATTCCAAACGAATGCGTCGAATATATTTCCCCCGCAAAGGGCGGATGCGTCGGCGGCCTTCGTTGACTGGATCAGCTCGGTGATCGCGGTTCCAATCAATTGCATCAGATTGGATTTTCCCTCCAATTGCAGAAACTTCTGCCACGACACTGCGTCCCATTGCGTGTGGCGCCGCAGGTCGCTGCTAGTCAAGTACACAAGAATTCGTTGAATGAACTCAAGCACCTCTGGAACTTGACGAATCTCAATACCTTTTGTCAGCCCCAGAGCCTTGATCAATACCGTAGCAAGGTATTTTGGGTCCCCGAGCTGCCGTTGATCGACCTTCTCGTTGAGGTTGAATGGCAGACCGATCGCAATCCCCGATCGTGGACTCAGGCTTGCGGCTGCTCCGAAACCGTGCCATTTGTCTGCCCATCTCAGCGAGTCAAAGCATGTGTCGCCTCGCTCGGGGCGCGGAGTACGTTGCATCGAATCCGTCAAATTGCGATAAAAGCCGGGAAAGAAGCGAAATCCGTGCTCGCTCGGTAAATCGAGACGCCCGTGTGTTCCTGTCCGTGGGATCGACCACCCTCGCGTCTTCCCACCAGTCATCGCGAACCGCTCGTACGCCTCGACCTCGAAACCTCGATCCACGAGCTCGTGAATCGCCGACATGCCCGCCACACCTGTGCCGAATACGGCGACCCGTCTACCCCGAGAGCGCGTCCCACTTGGTTTCGCGTCGGCGAGGGCGGGCGAGACTCCCGCGGCTAATGCCGCCGCAGAAATACCGGCAGTCCCCACCCTCGCGAGGAATGTTCGTCGCGGGACACCTGTAGAAAGAAGCTGCGGAAACGGTTCAACCTTCGAGGCCCGTCCATCATCATCTTCAGTGTTTGGAATATGCAAGATTTCTCCTAATATCGAGATAATGGGCACCCGAATTGAGGCCTCCGACTCACGAGCCGGACGGCAAGAATCGTGCGTTGACTCGGTTAGCGGCTGTTCGGGTAGTTCTCAGTCCGACGTGCCGCAGGGCGCACTACGTCGAAGATATGAGGAAGACCGCGGAGGTAACGCCGGTCGTCCTCGTCCTGGAAGACTTTGAGTTCTGGCGGTGGCCCGTAATACGGCAGCGAGGCATGGTGTTCTCGAACTCCGGAGTGTTCGATTATCGCATTCGTCGCACGTTTCGCGGCCTCAGCGGCGCCATCCATCGAGTCGCCTCCCGAAGAGTTCCGAGTACTACCCGAGGCCAGCATGAGGTTGGGAATCGATGTCTCCTGTTTCGGGTACAGCTGTAGCGTTCCCGGTGCAGACGCCGTCCGTTTATCGGGAACTGACCAGCCGTTCCGCCATTCGATCGTCGGGTGATTTCGCCAACCCGCAAAATTGCCATCACTGAAGAGCGCCCTCCCGTCTGGATGATTCTTGATGATTGACGCGCGGATCTCTTGGAGGGTCTGCCGTTTACTGAGCTCTTTCATCGGCTTTCCGTATCGGTCTCCTGGATACATCTCGAGAGCCCCGTAATTGAGTTCGACCGATATCATCCCCTGCGCACGTCCGTTGCCGTACTCACGCAGATCGAAGTCCCATACACTGGACAAGCCGATCAGCGCCAAGTACCACTCGTTGATACTCTGGTTGAATCCCAGGAAATCCAACCCTCCTGGTAACGGGTCACGGAAGAAGAGCTGAAATCCAGTCTCGGGCGATAGATAGAGTTTGTTGAAGTTCCGTAGCCCCGGCGACGCTGCACAGATATCTGGCGTCAGTACGTCGCGAATACGATCGGTCGGAATCGCCAAAACATAGTAGTCTGCGTCGACATGCTTCGCCGCACCGTTTCGGTGTTTCACCGTAGCGCCGACTATCTTTCCTCGATCGATCTGAAGTCGCGTCAGATGGTGGCTTGCGTGGAAGTTCACTCCCAACCCGCGTAGATACTTCGCCCACGGGTCGAACCACCTTTCGGTTTCCGGACCGTCCATCATCAACTGAATGACCGATGTCGGGTCGGCGGGATTCTGAAGAAGACGTTTCAGGGCCAGGTTGAAGTACTCCCGCCGACCAGCGAGCATGTGAATTATCGGGTCGACCAGGAAGTCCAAGAAGGCCGTCGTCGCCATGCCCTTCTCTCGACATCGCCAAGCAAAGACGTCACACAGTAGCTTTATTAGGCTATGCGCGGCCGGCCCCATGTGTTGGGCCCGCATGAAATCGTGCTCAAAGTCGATGTTGCGGAGTTGTCCGTCACGGCGCTTCGGACCAGACGTGATCCACGCGGCGACCTTACTCGCCAGCAACGGGATATCGCTCGGGGCGATCGCACCGCCGCCGATTGCGAACAAAGACCTGGTGATTGACTGCGTTACGGCTTCGACCGAGAAGTTCTTCACCTCCTCGATTCGAGTCGGCACCCCCCATCGCCACGACGAGGTCGCTGATGTTCGCGGAGACTCCCGTCCGTCCATGCGGAGTCAGCACCAGTCGATCCAGGACAGTCTGTCCATTGCCGACCGGAGTTCGCGACATCATCTCCGGAATCGTGGCGTAGCCAGGCAGTATGAAGTGTCCTCCGCAGGTCATCGGCCAGTCCCTGCGTCCATTAGGCAGCGTACGAGAGTAGCTGCGCACCATCCCGCCCAGCCGCTCATTGGCGTCGTAGAGATCGACGGAGAAGCCTCGTTCGGCCAGTTCGTGCGCTGCGGTCATCCCGCCGGGTCCTCCCCCGAAGACTGCTACACGTCGGCCACTCGGAACGGCGGCCGCGATTCCGGGGAATGTACTCGGGTATCCACTTGCCAGCACGCCGATGCCGACTCCCATGCCTTTGAGCACCGTGCGCCTGGATATCCCGGAGGCTCCCGTGTCAGACGAGCCCGTCGATGGCGAATCCCGGTCGTTTCCCATTTGTGACTCCCGCCCGATACCTGACTTCGACAATTGGCTCACCCTAAGTAGATGGTCTGCGACTGCACGTAGTTCGCATACCCCTCTGGTCCGAATTCACGGCCGATTCCGCTGTTCTTGACTCCCCCGAAAGGCCCGGCGGGATCCGGCGTGTAGCCGTTGATTCCGATCGTTCCCGTGGCCACCCGACGAGCGACCGAGGCTGCGCGCTCAAGGTCCGTCGACCACACGGTGCCGCCGAGTCCGTAGTTCGAGTCGTTGGCGAGGGCCACTGCGTCGTCCTCGGAGTCGTACGAGTGGACGGTCACGACGGGACCGAAGATCTCTTCCTGCACGATCGCGGAGTCATTACGTACATCGGCGAAGACTGTCGGCGGAACGTAGTATCCCGGCCGATCTGGTCGGCCTCCGCCGGTGACGAGTGTGCCGTCCCGGCGACCAATCGAAATGTAGTCTTCCACGCGCGTACGCGCGCGGCCGTTGACCAAGGGGCCGACCGCTGTCCTCGGATCGAGCGGATCACCCATTGTGGCGTCGGCCGACAGAGATGCCAACAAGTCGACGATCTCGGCGTACCGGTTTCGCGGCGCGAGGACCCGCGAGCTTCGGAAGCACGTCTGACCGTTGTTGATGAAGATCGCTCCGAACAAGGACTCGACCGAACCCGCGAGGTCCGCGTCGTCGAGGATGATCGCCGCTGACTTCCCGCCGAGTTCCAGCGTCACCGGTCGCAGCAGGTCGCCGCACTGTCGCCCGACGGCGCGGCCGGTCGCCGTCGAACCGGTGAACGCGACCTTGTCTACTCCGGTGTGCGCCACAAGCGCGCGACCAGCGTCGGCACTGCCAGGGAGGATGTTGAACACGCCGTCCGGAATCCCGGCGGCGATCGCCGCTTCGGCAGTGAGCCGTGCGTCGAGCGGGGTCTCGATCGGCGCCTTCAGTACAACGGTGCAACCGGAGGCGAGAGCCGGAGCGAACTTCATCGCCGACAGCGTCTGTGGATAGTTCCACGGAGCGATCGCGCCCACGACACCATACGGAGTGTGTCTCACCTCGAGTTTGCCGCCGAGCATGCCATCGCGGCGTTCAGTCCGATCTCGCCGCGCGACACTCGCGTAGAAGCGCAGGAGGAGTGCGGGGAACGCCGCTTCCAGGGCACTCGACAGACTGATCGGCATACCGTTCTGTGATGTCACGGCCTGCGCGATGTCGGAACTACGCGCCTCGAGTTCATCAGCGAAACGCTCGAGCACCGCACCCCGGTCGTCTGCGCTCCACTTCGACCAACCACCTGGATCGTCGAAAGACTTTCGCGCCGAAGTGACCGCAGCGTCGACGTCACGGGCGCCGGCGGCGGTCACTGTCGCGATCTGATCCTCGGTCGCTGGATTCACCACAGCACTCGGACTACCGTCCATGGATTGCTTCCAACTGCCCCCGATGTACAAGTCGGTGTACGTCTTCTCTGTTAGATGTGCAGTCATTGACCTCTCCGTTCGTTTCTTCTGAGTGGTCCTCTTTGGCGTCCGTACTGCGCTTGAGACAGATGACCCGTGGTCGCTCACCGTGATAGGAGCGCGGTACTGGCCCGGAAACTGCGAGGTACTGTTCTTGTGACTGAGCTTTACGTACTGGCGGACGGCCGACTGTTTCGTTTAGGCACAGTTCACGCAGCGCACGCGACCAACCGACCGTGTGTAGTCGGCGAATCGGCTGCGGCTGCGTGTACGTCGATCGGTGGGGGACAACGTCAGTTGTCGCTGGCTCGACGACTGTTTCATTTCTGTACACGGAGCCTCTTGTGACTGGTGACACAATGTGAGACTGGGCCGGGGCCCGCGCACCAGCGCGCTATCCGCGCCGTATCTCAGGGGAGTTCAGATGGCCGCCGATCGTCCGTTCACCGATCCCACAGCGGATCGCTCGATTCCGACAGGACTCGATCCGCACCGTTGCCTTGACGCACCTCCCCTCGTCGACGTGAACCCGAACAGCCGCCTGCTGGTGGCTGCCCTGCCAATCCTGGACCGAGTCGCGGACGCGCTTTCCGGAACCAACTACGCGCTCTTGCTCGCCGACCGCGAGGCCAATGTTGTCGATATCCGGGCAGGCGACCGATCAGTCCGGAACCTCGTCGACGGTGCTGGCGTAGTCACCGGCCGCACTCTCGCTGAAGAGCTCACGGGCGTGAACGCGGTTGGAAGCGTCCTGGAAGTCGGCGGCGCGGTGTCGGTGCGCGGCGACGAACACTTCGCGGTGCAGCTCCGTCGTTTCTCGTGCCACGGGCACCCGATCACGAATCCGTTGACACGTCGCACGGCCGGAATTCTCGATATCTCGTGCGACCTCGACGACGATAATCCGTTGGTCGCACCGTTCCTCGTCGCCGCGGTGTACGACATCGAGGAGCGTTTACTGGCGATGGCGACGATCCGCGAGCGCGACATGCTCGACGCTTTCGAACGCGAGGTGTCCAGGCGACACGGAGCACCGGTGATGGCCATTGCGCGCGACATCTATCTGGCGAACCCACGGGCCACGCGCCTGGTCCACCCGACGGACCACATCGCGCTGCAGGCGATCGCCGACGATCCGCCAACCAGAGCTGAACAGCTCACCATGCATCTGGACTCCGGCGTGAGCGTTACCGCACACGTCATTCGAGTCGGCGCGGGTGTCATCATCACTCTCGATCCGTTAGATCAGCCCTTCAGAACGGCTGCGTCACCCGTCGTGCATCGCCGTAACACCGTCAGCGTCACGTTGATCTGTGGCGAGCCTGGCAGTGGACGCACCACGACCGCCGGCCAGCACGTAGGATCCGGCGAGGTCTGCTGGTTCACCGCCAGCGACACGCTGCCGATGACCTCCGCCGAATGGGCGTGCAACCTCCAGCGAGCTCTCGCGGCCGACGGGACCGTCGTCATCGAGGACATCCACCTCCTGCCGCCGTCGCTTGCTCATCGACTCGCGGGCACATTGCTCACAGTCGAGCGGCGAGGCGCGGTGATTCTGACCGCATGTCCGGTCGACGAACTCACCGGCGAGCACGCCAGGCTGATCGCAGCCGCCACCGACACCGTGGAACTCATTCCCCTGAGGTTCCGTCGACCCGACATCCCACATCTGATCGGCGCCTTGTTGCGCCAGATGAACGCGCCTTCGTCAGTCTGTATGAGCCCTGAAGCTCTCGATGTACTGAGCAGGCAGCGCTGGCATAGCAACCTATCCGAACTCGCCGATGTATTGGCCGACATTCTGTCCCGCCGCTCGTCCGGCGACATCTCCGCTGGCGACATCCCCGACCGCTACCGAACGCAGACTCGGCGCAATCTGACTCCGATCGAACAAGCCGAACGCGACGCAATCGTCGACGCGTTGGAGAAGACCGGCGGAGTCAAGAGCGCTGCTGCCGCCCGCGTCGGCGTCAGCCGTACCACCCTGTATCGGGCGATGCGCCGATACCACCTTTCCTGACCGGGTATCCCGCCCGACTGTAGCGAACCGGTACAGTCGGACGCCCTTGCGCGCAAGGACAATTGGACTGACCGAGTTCAACACCCGATAGGAGTGACACATGTACCGCGTCAACGTGCTTTACGGCGAACCATCCGATCCGGACCATTTCACCGAGTACTACCGCGACACCCATCTGCCGATCGCCGCGAAGATCCCGGGCGCACTCAACCCGACGTTCGCGATCAACGTCACCGCAGACGGCCCCGCGCCGTTCTGGGCGATCTTCTCCGCAGACTTCGCGTCGTCCGAGGCCTTCGCCGCCGGTATGGGATCGCAAGAAGGCCAGGCTGCCGCCGCCGACATCGCGAACTATGCAACCGGCGGCGCAACTATCGTCCACTACGTGGTTCGGGAGCCCTGAGCACATTCAGGCCTCGGACGCTTGTGCGACGACTCATCGCGTGCGTCATCGCAGAAGGCCCCTCAGCGGTCGGCCACCACCCGACCTGACGAACAACACGACAGCACACCCGACGGCGACCAACACCCCGGCCGCAAGCACACCGGGCACCTCCGGCGATACCCATCCAGGACCGCCCAGACGATCAGCGACGACGATCAACCACCGAACTCCCGGCCCCGTCGCCCGCACCAGAAGCTCCGCGAACGCACTCTGCGGCCCGTAACGCGGTCCGAGCGCTCCGATCGCCGCAGCCAGGGTCCCCGCGACACCGATCAACGGAACCACCGGGGCAGCAAGGAGATTCGCCGGAATCGCGAAGACGCTGACCTGCCCGCTGACGGCGATGACCAACGGTGTGGTGAGGATCTGCGCGGCCACCGTCATCGACAGCAGCGCAGCCGCCCACTCCGGCACCCCTCGATTGGTCATCGCGAAACGAATCGGCACCGACCACAGAACCAACCCGAGGGTCGCAGCGACCGACAGCGCGAAACCCGGAGCCAACGCCATCTCCGGCCACCACAGCAGTACGACGACCACCGCCGCTCCGAGCGCAGGCAACGCCTGCGAACGGCGTGAGGAGAGCCCGGCAGCCAACCCGACACCGCCCATCACCGCAGCACGCAACACACTGTCTGTCGGTCGCACCAGAATCACAAAACCGACCACCGCGACCGCTCCGACGACGAACACCGTCCGAGGACTCCCGCCACCCGCGCGCACGCACAGCAACACCGCCCCGACGACCAGGACGAGATTCGCGCCGGACACCGCCACGAGATGTGACAGACCGGCGCCACGGAAGTTGTCGCGGGTCGCCTGATCGAGGCCGCCGGTGTCCCCCAGGATGAGACCCGGCAGCAGGCCGCCCGCGCGGCCGCCGAGCGCATTCGCCGCGATCTCCCGCAGCCGCTGTCGCACATCACCCGCTGCGCGTTGCCACCACGGAGCATCCGCGATCCTGGTCACTTCACCGACCGCGGTGAGGTCCGCGACGACGAGCCGATCCCGTCCGGGGGCTCCCGCCGCGGCGACGCGGACCCGCGCCGACAGCCGTTCCCCCGGCAGCAGGTCCCCGACCTCCGACGACGCAGCCAGTCTCGCGGTCACCGGACGCTGCGCGCGGCCGGACACGTCGTCCACTCGAACCGCAACAGTGAACCTCTGCTGTCCCGGCCAGTACATCGGATCGCCCGCCACGGTCATCTCGACGACCGGCTTGCCGACGACGTCGACGACCGGCGCCGCGTCGACGGCCGCAACCCGCAAGAGGACGACCGCTGCTCCCGCAGCGCCGATCCCACACACGCCGATCACCGTCATCGCAAGCAGGCGCCGGCCGGGGTCACGCGACCGCCACCGCGCGACGGCTGCTGTCACGACCAAGACGACCACGACGACCCACGACACCTGCTGCGGCGATACGAGCCCGACGATCGTCGTCGACCAGCAGGCCGCCGCGGGAGCCACCAGCCGGAGATCGACCATCAGCCCACGGTGACCAGCGGGCGCAGTTTCGCCAGACGCCCTTCACCGATGCCGTCGACCTCGGCCAACTGGTCGACCGACGCGAACGAGCCGTTGGCATCCCGCCACGCGATGATCGACCGGGCAGTCACCGGCCCCACCCCGGGCAGTGTGTCGAGTTCGGCCTCGGTCGCGGTGTTGACGTTCACCAGTTGCCCGCTGCCGCCCGACTCTCCTGCCGTGCCGCCACCAGTTCCCGGGGTCCCACCCGGCGACGGCGTCGACCCGCCCGACGTCACCACCGCGCTGCGGACCTGATCGTCGCCCTTCTGTCCGACCAGGATCTGGTCGCCGTCGTGCACGATCTGCGCGAGGTTCAAACTCATCGTGTCGGCATTCGCGCGAGCTCCGCCCGCCCGCGCGAGGGCGTCGGCCACCCGCGAGTCCGCGGCCAGCCGTACCAGTCCTGGTCGCTGCACGAGACCGACCACACTGACCACGACCTCGGCGGGAGCGCTCTTCTCGCTCGCCTGCGCAGGTGTGTCCGTCGCGGCCCCAGATGATCCGGCCCCTGAGCGTGCTGCCGTCGACGAGCCGACCGGCGCGTCGAATGCAACCAGCGGTGTCGACGGCTCGTTCTGCCGCAGAAGCGAGTACCCGGCGAACCCGCACCCCAGGAGTCCGATGAGGATCAGTCCGATGGCAGCGGGCGGCATCATCGTCCAGCGGCGGCGTGGCGGCTCCCATTCGTCGTCCTCGTCGTCGGTCGAAGCGTCATCGTCCGACTCGTCGTCGATGCGGTCGTCGAGGCAGTCGAATCCCTGCGATCCTCGCGCGTTCCACGTCGCTCGCCCCTGCCGAGTGTCGAGCCAATCGGGCATCGCCGTCGCACCCCACCGGTCGACGACGGCGTCGTCGTCAGGCTCCGACGGGCCCTCGTCCGGGTCGTCGTGCTGCGCCTTGATCAGTCGCGCCAATCGATCCGGCCCAGAGTCGCGGTCTCGGCCCGCCCGCAGTTCCATCCCCATGAGTGGACGGTAGGTGCGGCTGTCCGGCCGGGAAAGAGGCGAATGAGCGAAACGGCGGATCTGTGGATGAACGTCGAGTTGTGCACAGGTTGGGCGGGGTCTCGACTCCGCTCGACCAACGAAAAAGAAGGGCTCGACCAGCGTGGAGGAAGCGGTCAGTCGTCGAGGGGGTCGAGGCCGAAGGAGAGAGCGACGCCGACGGCGCCGGGGCCGACGTGGGTTCCGAGCACGGCGCCTAGGTCGACGGTCAGCGTCGAGGTGACGTCGTCCAGTCGTTCGAGCATCGTGTCGACGAGTTCGGCCGCCAGTTCAGGGTTCTGGCAGTGCTGAACGCCGACGGTGACGGCTTCCCCGTCCGCGAATTCGACGGCGGCGTCCACCATCTTCCCGACTGCCTTCGTCATGGTGCGGTGCCGTTCGCGGAGCGCGAGGAGACCGTCTGACATATGCAGGATCGGTTTGATCGCGAGCGCCGAGCCCAACAATCGCCCGGTGAGACTGAGTCGGCCGCTGGCGCGCAGGTTGTCCAGGTTCTGTACGCACAGCATCGACTCGGCCGTCGCGGCGGCGCGCACCGTCGCCTCGTACACCTCGTCGCGCGATGCACCCGATTCGGCAGCCTGTACTGCCGCCATCGTCGTCAGACCGAGCGAGACACCGACCGATCGGGAGTCGACCACTCGCACGCCGCCGTCGATCGCATCCGCAGCGAGTCGGGCCGCGCTCCACGTTCCGGAGAGTCGGCGCGACATGTGGACGGCGACGACGCCGTCGCCGTCGCTGCGCTCGAACGCCTCTTCGTAGGCGCGCCGCAGATCGGCGAGACTCGCTCCTGACGTCGACACGCCCGAGGTGGTGATGACGTCGGGCGGGACGTTGTCCACACCCTCTAAATACTCGGTCCCGTCGTCGAGAGTCACATGCAACGGGACCTGCACGACTCCGTGAGCGTCCGCGAGTGACGCAGGCAATCGCGACGACGAATCGGTGACGACGACGACAGGCACGATTACACGGTAGCCGGTGCCGGAATTGCGGTGAGCGCCGCCTCTACGACGGGAGCAGTCACCTCGGCGATCGCCGCGTGCGTGGCGACGCTCCAGTGGATTCCGTCCGGGTTCATCGTCGTCGCGGGATCGGCGAACGCGGCCGCAGTGGTCTCGTAGAACGACACCGTCGGCAGACCGTGTTCACGCGCCCACCGCTCGATCGCGGTGGTCGTCGGGATACGACCGGGGTGCACGTTCCCGTAGTACGGGCTGTCGTGGGTCGGCGGGAGGCAGACGACGATCGGCAGGTCCGGCCGCAGGTGTGCGACGGCGCCTCGCACCTTCTCGCAATAGTCGACGGTGACCCGCGGCGGCAGCGCCATCGGCCAGCCGAGCGGCGACAGTCGCGGTTGGAGCCACGAGTAGACGTCGCGAACCCGCTGACGGAGGGCTGCGGGCCGGATGTATCGGATCTGCTCGCGCAACGCGGTCGGCAACGGCGACGGCAATGAATCCATCCCGCCGTACGCGAGCACCAGGACGTCGGCGTGCGGGAGCGCGGCCCAGATCCGTGGATCCTGAGTGGTCGCCCACCACACGTCGCGGCTGGTCCAGCCGATGCGGGCGAACAGTTCGACGCGACGCCCGACCCGCTCCCCCACGATGTTCGGCCAGATCCGTCGGTCGTCGGCGGACAGACCTCCCGTCTCGTCGTAATACGACAGGGAGTCACCGAGGACCAGAACCGAACCCGACACGTGTGCTCCTACTGTTGAGAGAAACTGGCTGCTGGAAAGACTGGACGTTCTGGACGGCCGAACGTCACTGGACGGCCGATTCGGCCGATGCGTTCCACACGTCCAGGCGCCATACCGGATCGTCGGCGTCCGTCGCCGAATGTCCCGAAAGCTGGACCCAGGCAGTGTTCGCGAGACCGCCGAGGATCGGCCAGTTCGCGACCGGCAACCCGAGGAGCCGAGCAGTCAACGCGGCGATGCAGCCACCGTGGGCCACGAGTACGACCGGGGCGTCGGGATCCTCGCCCCGTCCCCAGGCGTCCAGGCCTGCGACGAGTTCCGCGACGACGGGCATCATGCGTACACCTACGTCGACGCGACTCTCGCCTGCGGGCGGCGACCAGGTCGCATCGTCGCGCCAGTGTCGACGCGCACCCGGCGACGCGGTGTCGACCTCGGTGTGGGTCATGCCCTGCCAGTCACCGAGATTCGTCTCGCGCAGACGTTCATCGGTCGTGACGTCCTGGCCGGTCACCGTGCCGATCGCCTTCGCGGTCTCGTGCGCCCGACGTAGATCGGACGACACGATCACCAGCGGCGACCGAGTCGCGATGGCCCGGCCGGCGATCTGGGCCTGCTCGACGCCCAGATCGGACAGGTCGGTGTCGAGCTGTCCCTGCATCCGTTGCGTCGCGTTGTAGACGGTCTGCCCGTGGCGCAGCAGGATCAGGCGGCGTACGCGCGGGGTCAACCGCTCGACGCTGGAGTCGCCGGGATCCGGTTCGCCCCGCATCAGTGTCGCGTCCTCATTCGGGTGAGCCGGGGACGATCTCGTCGTCGCGGTCGCCCTCGGGCCGGACCGCCGGTTCGATGCCGTCGATCTCGATCAGCGGGCAGTCCTTCCACAGTCGTTCCAGACCGTAGAAGTCGCGCTCGTCGTCGTGCTGGACGTGGATGACGACGGTGCCGTAGTCCAGCAGCGCCCACCGCCCCTCACGGGTGCCTTCACGACGCAGCGGCTGGTGACCCGTCTCCCGCAGCGCGTCCTCGACCTCTTCGACGATCGAGTTGACCTGGCGCTCGTTGTCGGCCGACGCGATCAGAAAGATGTCGGTGATGACGAGTTGCTCGGAGACGTCGATCGCGGCGACGTTCGTCGCGAGGACCTTGACGGCCGCGTGGGCCGCCGTCGTCGCCATCGCGATCGATTCTTCAGTCGCGCTCACTGGTTTCCTTTCGGTACAGACCGTGCTTGGCGATGTACTGCACGACGCCGTCGGGCACGAGGTACCAGACGGGTCGTCCTGTAGCGGCGCGATCGCGGCAGTCTGTCGACGAGATCGCCAGTGCGGGGATCTCGATCAGTTGCAGCGACCGAGCGGGTTTATTCGCCAGATGCTCGGTCAGATGTTTGACGTTCAGCTCGTATCCGGGCCGCGACACTCCGATGAAGTTCGCGAGCTCGAACAACCCTTCCCAATCATGCCAGGTCAGAATGGTCTCGAGCGCATCGGCACCGGTGATGAAGTAGAGCTCGTCGTCGGGGAACGCGGCACGCAGGTCACGCAGGGTGTCGACGGTGTAGGTGACGCCTTCGCGTTCGATGTCGACGCGACTGACCGTGAACTGCGGGTTAGACGCCGTCGCGACGACCGTCATCAGGTAGCGGTGTTCAGCGGAGCTCACCTGTCGCGACGGATCGGAGGCGTGCTCCCCCTCCTTCTGCCACGGTCGCCCGGTCGGTACGAACACGACTTGATCGAGCTTGACCCGGTCGGCGACCTCACTCGCAGCGACGAGGTGTCCGTTGTGGATCGGGTCGAATGTGCCGCCCATGACGCCGATACGACGTGGGCCCGCAGTCTCCGATGACATGAACGGTGAGTTTACGCGGTGACCGCGCCCGCTTCACACCGGCAGCAGGTCGGCGATCACACGTCCGAGCTGATCGGCGTTGCGGCACTCGAACATGTCGACTTCGGCGGCGTACACGCTCGCCGACGAGTCGCCGGAGTCCCAGGCCTGTCTGCGTTCGGGGTTGAGCCAGTACGCGTTCCGGACTCGATCGCGGATCTTCGCAAGCGAGTCAGCGTGCGCTGGCCGGAAGTTGTTGCGCGCGTCGCCCAGGATCAGCAGCGCACTGCGGTGCGTCAACGAATCGAGATACGTCCGGGCGAAACCCTTCAACATGTGTCCGTAGTCGGAGTGGCCGTCGCGGGTGCTGATCCGGGCGGTCGAGAGCATCTCGCTCATCCGGGCGCCGAACTGGGTGTCGTCGTTGCCGTGCGCGAAGAAGTCGGTGACCTCGTCGACGGTGTCGACGAACGCGAACACCCGCACATTGGAGAACTGTTGGCGCAGGGCGTACACGAGCTGCAGGGTGAACTGGCTGAATCCGGCGACCGAGCCGGACACGTCGCAGATGATGATCAGTTCGGGTTTGCCTGGACGCGGCTTGCGGCGCCGTAGGTCGATCGGAACACCTCCGGTCGACATCGATGCGCGCAGCGTGGCCCGCACGTCGACGGCGGCATGCCGGTTTCGGCGACGACGGAACTCCAGTTTCGCTGCGAGCAGGCGTGCGATCGGATCGATCGTGCGCCGCATCTTGATCATGTCCTGCGCGTTGGCGGCGAAGAAGTCGATATTCTCGGGGAGCTTCGGGACGGCGTACGCGGAGACGGCGTCTCGGCCGCGGATCTCCGCCATCCGGCGTTGCGTCTCGGTGGTGACTGCCTCGCGGAATCGTTCGGTGGCGCCGCGCGCCGCCCGGCGGTTGAGCGGGTCGGTGCCCGGCCGGTCGCCGTCGCTCGCCTGACCGCCCGCCATCGCGGCGGCGATCCGCGCGATCAGCGTCTGCGGCGAGACCTGAGACATCGCCTGGTACACCGAATACGATTCGCCGCGCGCCGAGTCGTAGCGACCCATCTCGGCGACCACCGCAGCGACCATCTGATCGAATCGGCCGTCTGCGGTCGCCTCGGGGTCGGCGAGCGTGTCGGCGACCATCTCGCGCAGCGCTTCGACGTCCACCTCGCCGTCAGCGTCGCGCGGAACCTCGAACGCGGCTCGCCGCGCCTCGTTGCCCAACGGGAACCAGAGCTCGAAGCACAGGTCGAACGTGTCTCGGTGGTTGTGGTCCGACAGCAGAGTCGCCGCCAGTCCTTCGCGCAGCGACTCGCGGTCGAGCAGGTCGAGGACGGTCATCGCCTGCCCGGCGTCGATCAGGTTCGACGGGCCGACCGTGATCCCGCGGCCTCGGAGGTCCTCGACGAACCCGGTCAGCGTGTCGACGACGGCCTCGGCGCCCATCCGGTCAGCCCAGCTTCAGTTCGCGGATCGCCGTCGTCACATCGGGACGGTGTTTGAGCACGACGCCGAGGGTCTTCGCGAGCAGCGACTCGTCGAGCCGTCCGCCCTTGATCGCCTGCATCGCCGACTCTGCGGCGTCCTGGCCCACGTTTCCGGTCATCGCGAGGAGGGTGTTGCCCCAGTCGATGGTCTCGGCGACGGACGGCTTCTTCTTGATGTCGAGTCCGCGCAGCACGCCGACGACGCGCACCAACTCCTCGGCGACCTTCTCGGGCAGGTCCGGGACTCGTGACGCGAGGATCTCGCGTTCGAGCGTCGCGTCCGGGAAGTCGATGTACAGGTACAGGCAGCGGCGCTTGAGCGCCTCCGACAGTTCTCGGTTCGCATTCGAGGTCAGCAGGACGATCGGGCGACGCGTCGCAGAAACGGTGCCCATCTCGGGGATGGTGATCGCGAAGTCGCTGAGCACCTCGAGGAGGAGCCCTTCGATGTCCACGTCGGCCTTGTCGATCTCGTCGATCAACAACACGGTCGGCTCGGTGCGCGAGATCGCCGTCAGCAGCGGACGTGCGAGCAGGAACTCTTCGGAGAAGATGTCGTTCTTCGCGGAGTCCCAGTCGCGGTTCCCGGTGGCCTGGATCGCGAGGATCTGTTTGGCGTGGTTCCACTCGTAGAGGGCGCGGGCCTCGTCGATGCCCTCGTAGCACTGCAGTCGGATCAGGTCCGATCCGGTCGCCTGTGCGATGGCACGCGCCAACTCGGTCTTGCCGACGCCTGCCGGACCTTCCACGAGCAGAGGTTTGCCGAGACGGTCCGCCAGGAACGTGGTGGTCGCCGTCGCCGCGTCGGCGAGGTACCCGGTCTCGGCGAGGCGCGCGGTGACGTCGGCCGCGTCGGTGAACGCGGGGACGATGTCTTCCCCGCTCATGCGGGGCGCACCTGTCCGCTGCCCCACACGAGCCATTTGGTCGACGTGAGTTCGGTCAGCCCCATCGGTCCGCGGGCGTGGAGCTTCTGGGTGGAGATGCCGATCTCGGCGCCGAACCCGAACTGCTCGCCGTCGGTGAACGCCGTCGACGCGTTGACCATGACGGCGGCGGCGTCGACGCGAGCGGTGAACTCCTCGGCGGCCTGCAGCGACCTGGTGACGATCGCCTCCGTGTGGCCGGTGCCGTAGGTGTCGATGTGGTCGATCGCCTCGTCGAGTCCGTCGACGATCTTCATCGCGATGTCGAGCGACAGGTATTCGCGGTGCCAGTCGTCCTCGGTGGCCGGTTCCATGCCGGGCTCGTCGCCGTGGACGACGACGCCCTGCGACTGCAGTGCCGACATCAGCGGCAGGAGGACGTCGCCTGCGAGTGCCTTGTCGACGAGCACCGTCTCGGCGGTGTTGCAGACGCTCGGGCGGCGAGTCTTGGCGTTGAGCACGATGCGCGTCGCGATGTCGATGTCGGCGTCGCCGTGCACGTACACATGGCAGTTGCCGGTACCGGTCTCGATGGTCGGAACGGTCGCGTCTCGAACGACTGCCGCGATCAGTCCGGCTCCGCCGCGCGGAATCACCACGTCGACGAGACCGCGGGCCCGAATGAGGGCGGTGACGCTGTCGCGGCTCTCGCTGGGGAGCAGTGCGACGGCGTCGGCGCTGACGTTGTTGTCCGTCAAGACGCTGCGCAGCACCTCGACGAGCGCGGCGTTCGAACTGGCTGCCGACGACGACCCCCGGAGCAGCACGGCGTTGCCCGACTTGAAGGAGATGCCGAAGCCGTCGACAGTCACGTTGGGGCGGGCTTCGTAGACGAAGCCGACCACGCCGAGCGGTACCCGGACTTGGCGGAGGTCGAGACCATTCGGGAGCTTCTTGCCGGAGACGACCTGTCCGATCGGGTCCGGGAGCGCGGCGACCTGGCGCAGACCGCCGGTGATGCCCTCGATCCGCTCCGAGGTGAGGCGCAGCCGGTCGACCAGCGACGACTCGGTCCCTGCTTCCTCGGCGCGCGCGACGTCGTCGGCGTTCGCGGCGAGGATGGTGTCCGCGGCCTGATCGATGGCGTCGGCCGCGGCCAGAAGTACGGCGTCCTTCTGCGCGGTCGTCAGGGTGGCGAGGCTGCGCGAGGCCTTCGTGGCTGCGGTCGCGAGCCCGGTGACGACGCCGGAGACGTCGGTCTCGGTGGGTGCACTCATGGGTCCAGGTTAGCGCCGACGCCCGACGACCCCTCGACGGGCGGGGTCGGATCGAGCGCAGCCCGCTAACCGAGTCGGTACCCCATGCCGCGGACCGTCTCGATGGACGACGCCCCGAGCTTCTTACGCAGTGCTCGCACGTAGACGTCGACGATGTTCGATCCCGGATCGAAGTCGTAGCCCCACACGTGCGAGAGGATCTGTTCGCGCACGAGGACTTGCCCGGGATGCCGCAGAAAGAGTTCAAGGAGCAGGAACTCGCGGGCGGTGAGGTCCACCACGCCGCCCGACGCGGACGCCCGTCGTGAGCGGAGATCGAGCGATATGGAGCCGTGGGTGAGAACGCCGACCTCCGGAGCAGTCTCCCCCGATCTCAGCCGTAGCCGCACCCGCGCGAGGAGTTCTTCGAACCGGAAGGGCTTGGTCATGTAATCGTCGGCACCGCCTTCGAGACCAGCTACCGTGTCGCGGACGGTGTCCCGAGCGGTGAGGATGATGACCGGCGTCGACACGCCTTCCCTGCGCATCGCTTCCAGGACCGAGAACCCGTCGAGGACCGGTAATCCGATGTCCAAGACGATGAGGTCTGCGGTCCCCTGCCTCGCGAGTTCCAACACAGTCGACCCGTCACCGGCAACAGTCGTGACGAATCCGTTGGCGCGCAATCCTTTCTCGATGAACGACGCGATGCGCTCCTCGTCTTCGGCGATCAGAATTCGGTTCATGACGAGATCCTCTCCGACTCGGCGCCCGCGGGCGCCTCGACTCCGAACGTCGATCCCTGCCCCGGAGCGGATCTCAAGGTGACCTGCCCGTGGTGCGCCTGCGCGATTGCGCGGACGATGGCCAGACCCAGCCCTGCACCCGCGCGGGCCCCTTCTCCCGACCGTCGACCGCGGTGGAAACGTTCGAAGATCTTGTCCTGATCGTTCTCACTGATCCCCGGCCCGGTGTCCGTGACCCAAAACGCCACGACCGGAACACCGCGCACCTCGTGCAGCGACGACCCGATCCGGATCTCCTCACCGTCACTGGTGTGTCCGACGGCGTTGTGCGCCAATGCCACCATCGCCTGCGTGATGCGCTGCGGGTCGACGAAGGCCGTCCCCTCTCCGACCGAGTCGAGGAGCCATCGCCGGTCCCCGAGCGCGCGAACCTTGGAATGGATGTCGACGGTGAGTTCGGCAACGGACACCGAACGAGGTCGCACGAAGTCGGGCCGTTCTGACTTCGCCAGCAGCAGCAGGTCTTCGACGATCCGGCTCATCCGATCGAGCTCTTCGGTCACCAGACGCATCACCGCCTTCCGCTCGTCGGGGTCGTCGCCCATCAACTCGAGGTGCCCGCGGACGATGGTGATCGGGGTCCGCAATTCATGACTCGCGTCGTCGATGAACTCGCGTTGGGCGCCGAACGCGTCGGACAGCCGGTCGAGCATCGCGTTGAACTGCTCGGCGAGCGCTGAGACGTCGTCGCGGCCGCGTACCTCGATCCGCCTGGTGAGGTCCTTCTCGTTGATCTCGGCGGCGGCGTCGCGCACCAACCGGATCGGCGCGAGGATTCGGCCGGAGACGAGGTAGGCGCCGATTCCGGCCAGCAGCAGTCCGACCAGGCTGACCAAGGTCAGAGTCCGCATGGTCGACGCGACTTCGTCGCGATCTCGGTCGACTGCGACACCGACGATGAACGTCCCGGGCTCACCGTTCCCGGACGGCGGATCGACGACGACTTTCCGCCACCGGAGTTCGCCGTCCTCGGTGTGCAGGGAGCCCGTCGAGTCCGGGTCGGCCGCCACTTGACGTGCACGCTCGGGCCGGGACGCGAACGGATACGGTTCACCGCGGTCCTGCCGAATGACGGCACCGTCAGCGAGGACGCCGACCACTACTTCGTCGTCGTCCGGGAACTGGCGCTGCAGGTGACTGTCGAGGATCTCCGCGACACTTGTATATGGACGGTCGGTGGACCGATTGACGCCGCCGGACGCTACCCCGACGAGTTCCTCCACCTCTTGGACGAGCGCTTCGTCGACGACGGTGTCGACCTGCCGGTACAACTCCTGCCGTGTCGCGACGTTCACGACCACGAGGACACCGAGCATCAGCAGCATCACCCACCCGATGATGCGGATGCGGGCGGGCACCCGCCGGCGCGGATGCCCACCTGCCTGCGGCTCGGAGTCAGTCATCGTCCTCGTCGTCGTCCCGGTCATCGTCGTCGTCGCGGTCGTCGTCATCGTCGTCGTCGTCGCGGTCGTCGTCATCATCGTCGTCGTCGCGGTCGTCGTCGTCATCGTCGTCGTCACGGTCGTCGTCATCATCACGATCGTCGTCATCATCGTGCCCCGGCTCGACGACCTCGACGCGCGGTTCGAGCGGCGCGGTCCGCGACGCATCCGGCTGCGGCATCTGCTCGCCGCGCGCCTCATCCGGCGCGAACGACGTCGACTCCCCTATCCTCACGTGCTCGGGCGGGTTGCGTACCGGATCGGACGACCCGACCAAGAAGTACGCGATGGCGATGGCGCCGATGACTACTGCAGCCACCGACAGTCCGATGACTCCTGCTCCACGAATTGAGTTTCTCATGACTCATACGATGGCGACTGGTTCTGAGACATCGATGAAGCGCGCATGAAGACTTCTTCATGAGGGTTTCGGCCGTCCGCGGGCACGATCGAGACCCTGGAACAACGTCGACTCTGTTGCCGCAGGCTCAGATCGTGTCTCCCGCTGTGAGGGTGCGGGAGCGAATCTGAGGGTGCGGCCACGCCTCAACACGCCGCCAACGCGTGGAAGAGCACGGCGCGCGACGGTTCGTCCACCGGCAGGCCGTACATGTGTAGAACGGTCACGAACTGCACGGCGTACTGGCAGTGGAACCCGTCGAGCGGCGGCATCCACACCGCGGGCTCGGCGTCCGACTTCGCTTGATTGCTCGGACCGTCGACGGCGACGAGGTTGGCCGGATCGTTCGCGAACCTCGTGCGACGCGCACGCGGCCACGCTTTTGCGCCCAGATCCCACGCGTACGACAAGGGAACGACGTGGTCGATCTGGACCGCCGCCGATGCCCTCCCTCGCTCGAAGACCACCGATCGTCCGGTGTACGGACTGGTCAGCACACCGGCCGACACCGCCCGCGGACACGACGTGATCGCCGTCTGCCCGGACACCTCCAGATCGCGGGCCAGGATGTCGTTGCGGGTGTCGCAGTTGTTCCCCGCACCGGGCGCGTCGGATGCATCCGTCCACGCGGTCCCGAATGCGTCGCGGTCGTACGCGGTGTCGTGCGGAGGTCGGTTCGGCAGAGTCGCGAGTGCTGCGAGCGCCGTCCGCGCTTGCATCACGCGGACCGCTGAGACCCGCGGGGCGTTCCCGCGGGGCGGACCGACTCCGACTGCGACCACCAGCGCGATCAGAGCGAACACCGCCAGCGCGCCCCATTGCCTGATCGTCAGCCGCACGACGCCGCGGCGTCGGCGTGCATGCCAGTCCCGCCACCGCATCGCGCCCCCTACTGGTTAGACGCGCGACGCGGGCCGTCGGTTCCCCCTGGTGATCGAGCGAGTCCCCTTCCGACGTCAGGACTTCTCGAGGTACTCCGCGCGGGAGGGCAGAAGGATGGCGCGCACCAGATCGGCGAGAGCCGGGTGGTCGGCGAGGCCCCGGTCGGCGTCGACGATCGACTCGGACAACTCGCGGGCGTCGGCGATCACCTCGGTGTCGTCGATCAGCGACAGGAAACTCAGTGACGACTTTCCACCCGACTGCAACGATCCGAGGACGTCGCCCTCGCGACGTTGCCTCAGGTCGACCATCGCCAACTCGAATCCGTCGTTCGACGCCTCGACCGCCTTCAACCGCTCCATCGACGCCGACAACTCGTGCGCGGGCGTCATCAACAGACAGAGACCCGCGTGCTGTCCGCGTCCGACGCGGCCCCGCAACTGGTGGAGTTGGCTGACGCCGAAACGTTCGGCATTGACGATCGCCATCGTCGTCGCATTCGGGACGTCGACACCGACCTCGATGACCGTCGTCGCGACGAGGACGTCGATCTCGCCTCGCGTGAACGCATCCATCACCTCGTTCTTGTCGTCCGCATGCATCCGGCCGTGCAGGACGGCGATACGGCGACGTGCGAGCGGGCCGGTCTCCAGTAGCTCTGCCTGTTGGAGGACGGAGATCGTGTCGTCCTCCTTCTCCTCCCCGTCGGCCTTGCCGCCCTTCTTCTTGGCGGCCTTCTTGTTCGACTCCTCGTCACCGATTCGCGTGCACACCACGTACACCTGGCGCCCCGCGGCGATCTCCTCGTCGGCGCGTTCCCACACGCGGTGCACCCAGTTCGCCTTCTGCATCGGGACCACAGTCGTCTTGATCGGTTGCCGACCGCGCGGCAGTTCCGTCATCACCGAGGTCTCCAGGTCGCCGAACGTCGTCATGGCGACCGTGCGCGGGATCGGCGTCGCCGTCATGACGAGAAAGTGCGGCCGCCGGTCGTCTCGCCCTTTGCTGCGCAGCACGTCGCGCTGCTCGACGCCGAAACGGTGCTGCTCGTCGACGACCACCATGGCGAGGTCGAAGAACTCGACGTTCTGTTCGAGGAGGGCGTGCGTGCCGATGACGATGCCCGATTCTCCGGTCACCGCGTCGAGGAGGGTCTGCCGCTTGGCCGCCGTGCCGAGCGATCCGGTGAGGAGTCCGACACGCGTCGCGCCGTCTGCCGCGCCGAGTTCACCGCCGCGCGCGAGATCATCGAGCATTGTCATGACAGTCCGATAGTGCTGGGCCGCAAGGACTTCGGTAGGAGCAAGAATCGCGCACTGGTGTCCGTTGTCGACCACGCGAAGCATCGCCAACAACGAGACCAGCGTCTTGCCGGAGCCGACTTCGCCCTGCAGGAGACGGTTCATCGGGTGATCGATCGCGAGGTCGTCGCCGATCTCGCCAAGCACCGTCTTCTGCCCGCCGGTCAGCTCGAACGGGAGGCGGTCGAGCAATTGGTCTTCGAGCGCGCCCGGAACGTGTACGCAGCCGACGGACAGTTCGGAACCGAGGTCCGCCCGCCGTTGTGCGAGCGCGGTCTGCACGGCGAGGGCCTCGTCGAACTTGAGTCGTTCGTCGGCCCTCTCGATCTGCTCCATCGTCTCCGGCAGGTGGACGTGCCGGATCGCCTCGTCGCTCGTGATGAAGCCACGTGCGGTCCGCTGCTCGTCGGTCAGCGGGTCGGCGGCGGGCACTGTGTCGGCGAGGACCTGACGGACGGCCCGCCAGATCTCCCACGTCTGCACGTCGCGCGTCGCCGGGTACATCGGGATGATCGAGCGGCTGAAGTGCTCGACGTCGTCAGCAGTGCCGGTCAGTGCCTCCCCAGTCCCGTTCCCCCCAGTCCCGTTCTCCCCAGTCCCGTTCTCTCCTGTCTCGTCGGCCAGGAGTTCGGCCATCATCGACGTGCCGTGGACGTCCATTCCGTCGTCGGGCAGCACCAGCCAGTCCGGGTGCGACAGCTGGATCTGATTGTTGAAGTACTTGACCTTGCCCGCGAGTGCCACGCGCACGCCGGAGAGGAGCACTCGTTGGATGTACTTCGCGTTGAAGAAGCTGGCCTCGTAGCGGCTCCTGCCGTCGTTGACGACGATCTTGAGGAACTTTCCGTACCGCCGTTTCATGGCGATCATCTGAGACTTCTCGATGCGTCCGATGACGGTGATCCACTCATCGGGCTCGGGCCGCTCCGTGGCCGACACCTGCCCTTGCCGAATGTAACGGCGCGGGACGTAACGCAGGAGTTCGCCGACAGTCGTCAGTTCCAGACCCGCCAGCTTCTCGACGAGCTTCGGGTCGATCGACGAATCGGTGAGGGGCGACGCCGACGTCAGCATCATTCGACTCCCACTTGGAGGAGATGCGACATCTGGCCTGCGTCGTGTACCTCCAGTTCGATGCCCTGGTAGTGGGCGCGCACGTGCGCTCCGATCGCGGCACGCGCTTCGTCGTCGAGATCACTGCCTGCCAGAACGGTGACCATCTCGCCGCCTGTCGAGAGCATCAGGTCCAACAGAGCAGTGGCGGCCTGCGCCTGCTCCTTCGCGATGACCAGGACGTCGGACCCGATGAGACCGAGGATGTCCCCGATGTCTGAGGTGCCGGCGAGCGTCATGATCTTCGACGTCGACCGGACGAGGGATCCCCACCGCGTCGCGGCGGCGGCCTCGGCCATCGCGAACGCGTCGACATCGGGTTCTGCGCCGGGATCGTGGACGGCGAGCGCCGACAGGCACTGCACCATCGACATGGTCGGAAGGAACACTACCGATCGTTGCGTCGACCGAGCGTGCGCACCGACCGTGACCAGATCCTGGGATGACATCATCCCGTTGCCCATGACGACGACGTGGGCGCTGTCCGTGGCCAGGATCGTCTCACCGAGCGTCTCCGCGTTCACACCGTCGTCCGCTCGCACCACCGACGCACCGGCTTCGGTGAACAGTTCCTCGGCCCCGTCGCCTTTCACCAGCGCGACGACCGCCCGTTTGAACCTCGGTGGCGGCTCATTGGCTCCGGGCGCCGCGTTGTAGGCGTCGAGCATGAAGCAGCTGATTCGGATGTCTCGGATCGCGCCGAGTGCGATGCCTGCCTCGACGGCGGCTCCCGGCTCGTCCGTGTGGACGTGGACCGAGAAGTTCTCCGATCCGGTGGAGCTGTCGCCGACGATGACCACCGAGTCTCCGAGATCGCTGAGTCGGTCGCGCAGTCCACCGATCTGGGCGCCGTCCGCGCCTTCGATCAGGTACATCACCTCGAACGCGGTGTCACCGTCGGCCGAGCAGTCATCGATGCGAAGGCCGCCGGGTCCGCTCAACGATCCGCGGTAGGCGCGGCGTTTGTTGGCTACGCCGGTGACGACCGAGACGAGTGCGTCGGCGAGTACCAGAAAGCCGCGAGCTCCCGCGTCGACGACGCCCGCTTTCGCGAGTTCGGGCAACTGACCGGTGGTCAGGTCGAGGGCTTCGGCCGAGCTCTCGGCGACGGCGCGCACGAGATCGGCAGGAGCTCGTCCGACGTTCTGGGACGCGGTCTCCGCCGCCACCGTCAGCAGTGTCAGGACGGTGCCCTCTTTCGGGTCGGCCACGGCACGGCGCGCGGACAGCGATGCGAGTCGGAGTCCGTTGGTGCACAGACGATTGAAACCGAGGTCGTTCTCGGCGACCGCGAGATCAGCGGCGTCGGCGAGGCCGACGAACAACTGCGCGAGGATGATCCCGGAGTTTCCGCGCGCGCTCGCGACTGCCGCGTCGGCGAGGGTCCGGGTCACGGTCTGCAGATCCGCGTCGCCATCGATGTCGTCGAGCGCCGCGACCGCTCCGGCCATGGTGTTGGCCATGTTGCTGCCGGTGTCGGAGTCCGGGATCGGAAAGACATTGAGATCGTTGATCTCGCCACGTGAGGCCGCCAAGCCACCCGCGCAGGCCTGCGCCCAGTCGCGGATGAACTGCGGATTGACCGCGGTGCCGCCGTAGGCCATTCACCACCCCCGAATCTAGAGTCGTGTCCGAGGTTACCGGTGCCGTCCGACCGAGATGCAGTTCGCTCACGAGCCTGCTATCGCGATTTGGCCCCGACACGTTTGCGCGTTACTCTTGTCGGGTTGCCTGTCGACGCTGCGTGACTACTCACGCGCCGAGCGGGCGAAGAGACCAGACCATTTCTACCAAGGGAGTTCGCTATGGCTGCCGTTTGTGACGTTTGCGGCAAGGGCCCCGGATTCGGTAAGTCGGTCTCGCACTCGCACCGGCGCACCAACCGCCGCTGGAACCCGAACATCCAGTCTGTGCGTGTCGAGGTCGCCCCGGGCAACAAGAAGCGCAAGAACGTGTGCACCTCGTGCCTCAAGGCAGGCAAGACCACCGTTTAAGGGTCTTACCGCCACCTAGATTTTCTTCTGATCGCCGTCCGGTTCGCCGGACGGCGATCGTTGTGTTCGCAGAGCGCGCACTGATCGAGCCCCTTCATGCTGATCGCCCCCTTCATGCTGATCGAGCGGAGTCGAGATCCCGAGCGGAGTCGAAAGGTCGAGATCCCTTTCGCACCAACGGTCTCGACTCCGCTCGACCAGCAGACGGAACTCCGCTCGACCAGCAGACGGAACTCCGCTCGACAGGCAGTCGGGACCACGATCGGCAGCCGAACGCTCGCTCGGTAAGCTCGGAGCATGACTTCCTCCCCTGATGATCTGATCACGCTCGACGACGGTGTCCTCACCCTCCCGCTCGCAACAGCTGACAACGGGACTGCACTCGATCACGAACTGATCCTCGCCGGAGCCGCCGAACTCGGCAGGGTCGCGCGCGGCGACGTTGACGCAGGCGCGATCCTCCTGTCGTCGACAGGCAAGAACTTCTGCGCCGGAGGCAACGTCGCCGAGTTCGCCGCAGCGCCCGACCGCGCCGCATACCTCCGTGGCCTCGCGAACGACCTCCACGCGATGATCGGACTGCTGTACGAGACCGGGCTGCCCGTCGTTGCCGCCGTCAACGGGTGGGCCGCAGGCGCGGGCATGAGCATGGTGCTGCACGCCGACATCGCGATCGGCGGCGCCAAGACCAAGCTGCGGCCCGCGTACCCGGGCATCGGCCTGTCTCCCGACGGCGGCATGTCGTGGACGCTCCCGCGCGCCGTCGGTCCGGCGCGTGCGCGGCACATCATCATGACCGACCAGATCATCGACGCCCAGCGTGCACTCGACTTGGGTCTGCTCGCCGAGATCGTCGACGACGACGCCGTCACCGACACTGCGCGCGCGACGGCCGTCCAACTCGCCGCCGGACCGCGCGGCTCGATGGCCGCGATCCGCCGTCTGGTCCACGACGCCGCAGGCCGGACCCTCACCGATCACGTGATCGCAGAAGCGAAGTCGATCTCCCAGTTGTCGGCGACGCCCGAAGGCATCGAAGGCGTCGACGCCTTCGTGGGCAAGCGCGCCCCCGACTTCGGTTCGGTGCGGTAGAGGACGGTCCTATAGTTCGTCAAGCCCGGAGTAGGTCGGTTTTGAGTGCGCTGAAGGATTCTCTGACGAGGGCGCGTTTGAGGCAGCGGAGTATGTCGGGGGTGGACAGTCCTTGAGCGCGTCGGCGTTTGGCGTATTCGCGGGTGCGTGGGTCTGAGCGTAGGCGGCCCACGGCGACGAGGTGCAGGGCTTTGTTCGCTTGCCGGTCTCCGCCGCGGTTGAGTC
>NZ_JAKKOQ010000024.1 GCF_021738965.1 Gordonia zhenghanii
GGACGGACGAACCTCTGGTGTGCCAGTTGTCCTACCAAGGGCACTGCTGGTTAGCTACGTTCGGAAGGGATAACCGCTGAAAGCATCTAAGCGGGAAGCCTGTTCCAAGATGAGGTTTCTCACCACCTTTCGGGGTGGGTAAGGCCCCCTACAGATCATGGGGTTGATAGGCCAGAACTGTACGCACAGTAATGTGTTCAGGTGACTGGTACTAATAGGCCGAGGACTTACTAACAACACTCACCAACATTTTGTAGAGAAGCGAAGTATATTTGTTTCTTCTTCTTTTGGTTGTCTCGCATCCACTATCTACCTCTGAAACAACACACGACCACCAATATCTGTTGGTGGTGGTTGATAGTTTCATATTGTTTCGGTGGCTATAGCGGAGGGGAAACGCCCGGCCCCATTCCGAACCCGGAAGCTAAGCCCTCCAGCGCCGATGGTACTGCACCTTAACCAGTGTGGGAGAGTAGGACACCGCCGAGCTAAACATATGTAGAGCCCCCAACACACTCGTGTGTTGGGGGCTCTACCACTATCTACACACTGTTATTTCTGGTGGTCGAGCGAAGTCGAGACCCTCGAGCGTGGAGCGGATCTCGACTCCGCTCGATCAACGTGGTTCGCGGGCCGCGCTGTAGCTCACTGCGGGCGTTCAGCGGATCTCGACTCCGCTCGATCAACGACGAAGACACCCACCCCGCCGGTCGAGCGAAGTCGAGACCCCCGTGCGTAGAGCGGAACTCGACTCCGCTCGATCAACGACGAAGACACCCACCCCGCCGGTCGAGCGAAGTCGAGACCCCCGTGCGTAGAGCGGATCTCGACTCCGGTCGATCGACGTGGTTGGCGGGCCGCGCTGTAACTCACTGCGCGCGGACAGCGGGTCCCGACTGCGCTCGATCAACGACGAAGACGCTCATCCCGCTGGTCGAGCGGAGTCGAGCCCCGACCCCAGCGGACGGCCTGGATAGACTGACCAGCATGGCTATCGACAGGCCGGCGAATGGCGACGAGGAAGTCGTCAAGGCGCCGCGGGCACGCATGACAGGGGCGCAGCGTCGTCTTCAGTTGATCGAGGTCGCTCGCGGACTGTTCGCTGAGCGGGGCTTCGAAGGCACGTCGATCGAAGAGATCGCGCAGCGTGCAGGAGTGTCCAAGCCGATCGTGTACGAGCACTTCGGGGGCAAGGAAGGTCTCTACGCTGTGGTCGTCGACCGCGAGATGGACAAGCTCCTCGAACTCGTGACGTCGTCCCTTACCAAGAACCGTTCGTTGTACCGGATCCAGCAGGTAGCGCTCGCGCTTCTCACCTACATGGAGGAGCGGACCGACGGGTTTCGGATCCTGGTGCGCGGAGAGTCGCCGCACGGCGACAACGGGGACACCCGCTACTCGAGTCTCCTGAACGACGCCATCAGCCAGGTGGAACACATCCTGGCGAGTGATTTCGATCGGCGCGGGTTCGACCCCGCATTGGCGCCGCTCTACGCACAGGCACTGGTCGGGATGGTGTCCGTGACGGCACAGTGGTGGCTGGACGTCCGCGAACCCGCAAAGGAAGTCGTTGCGGCACACCTGGTGAATCTGTGCTGGAACGGTCTCACGCGACTCGACCCGTCGCCGATGCTGGTCGACGCAGACTACACAGAGCCCGTACCGCAGACGATGAATCCCCAGACCTCTACTGCAGAGTCGTTCACTGCAGCGTCGTCTACTCCTCAGACGGGGAGTGGCGAGGAGTAGCCTCGCCAGCGGCGCTCCGACGTCGAGCAACGATCGTTCCGACTCCCCAGAGGACGACGGCGAGGACTGCGGTCGAAACGATCTGGCTGCGGACCGACTCGGTCCACAGGCCGAGGGCGACGATGACGGCGAGTGCGATCAGAGTGGCCCACGACAGATACGGGTACAGCCACATCTTCATCGGTAGGTGCACCCCGTTCCGGTCGGCGCGACGTCGCAGGACGATCTGTGCGGCGGTGATGGACAACCAGGTGACGAGCAGCGTCGATCCCACCAGGGCGAGTAGCTGGTCGAGCACCTGCTCGCCCCACACGTAGTTGGCGGGCACCATCGCGAACCCGACGACGACGCTGGCGAGTACCGCGCGGACTGGGACTCCGTTCGACGCGGTGCGGGCGGTCACAGTCGGGGCCATGCCGCGCACCCCGAGAGAGAAGAGCATGCGTGACGCCCCGTACAGGTTGACGTTCATCGACGACAGCAGGGCGATGACGATGATCGCTCCCATCGTTGTCGCAACGGCGGGCAGCCCGGCCTGTTCGAGGACGCCGACGAATGGACCGGACTGCAATCGGTCGTCGTCGATCGGAAGGACGAGAATGATGATCAGGACCGAGCCGATGTAGAACACGAGGATCCGCCACACGATGGTGCGGATCGCCTTGGTGACGCTTGGCCCGGGGTCGTCGGTCTCGGCGGCGGCGACAGCGATGATCTCGATGCCACCGAATGCGAAGGCGATCACCAGCAGCGCAGCGGTGACACCGCCGATCCCGTTGGGGAGGATGGCGCCGACGTTCTCCATGCCGGGCGACGGCTCGGATGTCCACCCGAACAGGTACGCGGCGCCGATCGCAAGGAATACGACGATGAACACGATCTTCACCAGTGCCAGCCAGAACTCGAGTTCGCCGAAGTTCGCTGCGCCGCTCAGATTGAGAAGCGTGAACACCACCATGAAGATGAGTGCCCACCACCATGCGGGGAGGACTCCGACCAGCGAGTTGAGCCCCTCGGCTGCGGCGAGGGCTTCCGCCGAGACGACGAGCGTCATCTGAACCCACCACAGCCAGCCCATCATGAAGCCGGCTCCGGACCCGAGTGCTTTGCCTACGTAATACGAGAAGGCGCCAGGATTCGGGTCGGCTGCGGCGAGCTCACCGAGCATCCGCATCACCGAGACGATGATCAGACCGATGATCGCGTACGCGACGAGGGCGGCCGGGCCGGCCAGCGCGATGCCCTCGCCGGACCCGACGAAGAGGCCTGCGCCGATCGCCGAACCGAGACTCATCATCACGAGATGTCGTGGGCGGAGACCGGTCTTCAAGCGACTCTCGTCAGTGACGGCGATGTGATCTTGTTCGGGCTCGGCCATTCCCAGCAGTGTAATCGCCTCGATGTGCGGAACAATCGAGGGATGCTCACGATGCGGGACGCGACCGCGGACGACTGTGCAGCGGTCGCCGACATCTACCGCCATTATGTCGAGACGTCGACGGCCAGCTTCGATCACGAGGCCCCCGACGTCGAGACGTGGCGGGAACGTCTGGCGGCCTGCCGGTCACGTGGCCTGCCGTTCCTGGTTGCCGAAGACCCGGACATCGCTCCCGGCGTCCTCGGCTTCTCGCGCCTCGGCCCGTACCGCGGGAAGTCGGGGTGGTCGTTCACGGCGGAGAACAGCATCTACCTGAGGCCCGACGCTGCGGGTCGACGAGTCGGCAGTCGCCTGTTGCGCACGATGATCGACGCGATCGACCCCTCCCGAATCCGGCACGTAATGGCCGTGATCTCCGAAGAAGCGCCCGGTTCGATTGCGCTTCACACGAAAGCCGGATTCGTCGAAGCCGGTCGGACGCCGAGCGTCGGTTACAAGTTCGGGCGCTGGGTCGGCGTCGTCTATATGCACTTGGATCTCGGGAAGCCTGCTCGACATCCCTGATCGGAGCGGAATCTCCGATCAACGCAGGAGACCCGGTTGGTAGGCTGAGTAGCGTGCATATCCGTCTGACCTCTGCTGATTCGCCGGCTGACCCGGCGACTCACGGGGTCTTGGCGGCCGTGGTGTCGGCGATACTGGGCATCGCGGCTCACGGTTTCGGCGGCGGGTTCGGTGCACACGGGCCTGCGACGTCGCATGTGGTGATTCTTCTGTCGCTCGCGGTCGTCGTCGGAGTGGTCCGCGCGGGCCAAGTCAAGGGCGCACAGACGCGCGGCGGGCGACGGTTCGTCGGCACAGGCTGGACAGCGACTGCTGCGGCCCTCGTCGGCGGACAGGCGGCTGCACACATCTCGCTCGCCATGCTCGGTCACGGGTCTATGGCTCCCGGTGCCTCGATGCTCGCCTGGCACGTCGTGGCTCTGCCCGCCGCGGTCGGCGTCCTCGTCGTCGCGGAATGCCTCGCGCATTCGTACGGATCCCAGGTCGCCGTCGTACTCGGCTTCGCGGAGGGCTTCGCGACCGACGACATCGCCCCGACCGTGCCGGCGCCGGCAGTCGAGACGGCGTACTCCCGCGCCCTGCAGTCGGTGTCGGGCGTGCGAGGCCCTCCAGCAATGGTGTGAAGACCCAGACTCTTTCCTTTCACACCTTGCTCATTTGAGGAGACCTCATGGCACGGCGCTACTTGCTGCGCTCGGCCGGACTGACCGCGCTCGCGGCATCCGCCCTTCTGTCCGCCACCCTGATCACCGCCTGTTCCACCGGCACCGACGATGCGTCGGACGCCGACGCGATCACTGTGTCGCAACCGTGGATCAAAGCGACCGACGACCCCGCCGCCGACAACGGAATGACGTCAGCGTTCGCAGTAATCGAGAATTCGTCCGACCACGACATCCGACTCGTCGGCGCGTCCAGCGATGTCGCCAAGATGGTGGAGCTGCACGAAGTCGTCGAGTCGGGCGGCGCCACCAGCATGCGCGAAGTCGAGGGCGGCATCGTCGTCCCGGCCGACGGATCGGTGACGCTCGACCCCGGCGGCGAGCACTTCATGCTGATGGGTGTCACGGCACCGATCCGTTCCGGTGACCTCGCGACCATCACCGCCAGGTTCGACGACGGGTCCACCGAGACGATCGAAGCCCTCGCCCGCGACTTCGACGGGAATCAAGAGAACTACTCGCCGTCCGGTGCTTCGTCCTCGCCGACCGTGTCCGTTCCGCCGGTCGAGCGGAGTCGAGACCACGGCGAGCACAGTTGACCCGGTTCTCCCGGAGAACGCTGCTGACCGGCGGAGTCGGTCTTGCAGGCCTCGGTGTGGGCGCGGCAGCCGTCGGCGTCGGACATGAACTGTCCGAGCCGTCGGCTGCCGGCTCGACGCTGCCGTTCTTCGGTGACCACCAGTCCGGGATCGTCACTCCGATGCAGTCGCACGTCGACTTCGTCGGACTCGACCTCCTCGATCCCACAGATCACTCGGCACTGCAGGGGATTCTGCGGATGTGGACTCAGGACGCCGCCAACCTCACGCAAGGGCGGTCCGGGTTCTCCGACACCGAACCGGAACTCGCAGTCGACCCGGCGCGACTGTCCATCGCGGTGGGTCTCGGTCCGCGGGCGTTCGCGTCCGGGGCGCTCGCGGCGAAGAAGCCGTCGTGGTGTCAACCGTTGCCTGCGTTCGGGATCGACCGATTGCACGAGCGGTGGGGGCAGACCGACGTGGTCGTGGCCGTCGCCTGCGACGATCCGATGACGCTCGCGCACGCGGTGCGCATGGTCGTCGCGCCGGTTCGGCGTCGCACCCGCGTGCGCTGGATGCAGCAGGGGTTCCACCACAAACGCAACCTCTTCGGGCAGGTCGACGGTACCGTCCAACCGGCCGAGGGCAGATATGACGACCTCGTGTGGGACGACGGCTCGGAGCAGTCGTGGATGGCGGGTGGAACGTCTTTGGTGCTCCGCCGGATCGCGATGAACATGGACACGTGGGAGGCCGTCGATCGGCCAAGTCGGGAACTGTCGATGGGGCGGACCCTCGACAACGGTGCGCCGTTGACCGGTGACGTCGAGACCGACGATCCGGTGTTCACTGCGACCAAGGGCGGCATTCCGGTGATCCCGGAGTCGTCGCACATCGCGCGGGCGCATCAACGATCAGATCGGGAGCAGTTTCTCCGGCGGCCGTACAGTTACGACCTTCCCCCGGCCGGCGGCGACGACACTTCGGACAGTGGTCTGATCTTCGCCGCCTACCAGCGGGATCCTGTCGCGCAGTATGTTCCGGTCCAGCAGCGGCTCGCTGATCACGACGACCTGAACGAGTGGACGTCACCGATCGGTTCAGCCGTCTACGCGATGCTCCCCGGTGCTCGGGACGGTTCCTATCTGGGCGCGCCGCTGTTCGAGTGATGTGCCCGTTGGTTGGCCGTTTGTCGAGCGGAGTCGAGACCGGATCTCGACTCCGCTCGATCGGCAGTGGGGGCTCGATCGGCAGGGAGGTCCGCTCGACCAGCAGTGGGGCTCGGTCAGCAGGGAGCCGCTCGATCGGCCGGCGACTCCACTCGATCAGCAGGTGACCCCGCTCGACTTCGCGCAGCCGACTCGCACGAATAGACTGAGTCGAGTGGCGACCTCTGAAGAAACCCCTGGGACGACTCTGTCCGGACTGACTGCTTTCGCACTGCGCGACAACGCGTTCTCGCAGATCAGGGAACGGGCCGCCGAGACTCGCCTCGACGTGAGCGCGCCGGATGCTGTGCGACCTTTTCTGGTGGCAGCACTGGCCGCCGTCGACGAGGCTCCGGTGCTGGTCGTGGCGGAGAACGGTCGCGAGGCCGACGACCTCACCGCCGAACTCTCCGAGTTGTTGCCGCGGGCCGACTCGGTCGCGCAGTTTCCGTCCTGGGAGACGCTGCCGCACGAGCGGCTGTCGCCGAGCGCCGACACGGTCGGTGCGCGTCTGGCGGTCCTACATCGGTTGGCCACGCCGGGGACCACAGGTCTCTCAGTGGTGGTGACGACGGTGCGGTCGCTGGTTCAGCCGATGGCGCCGGGGCTGGGCAACCTGCGCACGGTCACCTTGTCGGAGGGGATCGAGTTCGAGTTCGAGTTGCTGATCGAGCAACTCGTGGAGATGGCGTACGAGCGCGTCGACATGGTCGGTCGTCGTGGTGAGTTCGCGGTGCGCGGCGGGATCCTCGACGTCTTCCCGACGACAGCCGACTACCCGGTGCGTGTCGAGTTCTGGGGCGACGAGATCACCGAGATGCGTGCGTTCTCGGTCGCAGACCAGCGGACACAGCCGGAGGTCGACTGCTCCAACGTCCAGGTCCACCCGTGTCGTGAACTCGTGTTGACGGCGCAGGTGCGCGACCGGGCGTCCGAGCTCGCCGACACCACGTCGGACGAAGCTCTCCGCGAGATGCTGACCAAGCTCGCCGAGGGCATCCCCGTCGAAGGGATGGAGGCGCTGATCCCGGCGCTCGTCGACGGCGAGATGCAGCTGCTCACCGAAGTGATGCCCGACGGAGTCCGCGTCCTGATCCTGGACCCGGAGAAAGTCCGTACTCGCGCCGCCGACCTCGCTCGGACGGGCGAGGAGTTCCTCGAGGCGTCGTGGAACGCGGCGGCGCTCGGCGCGGACGCGCCCGTCGACGCTCGCGCCGTCGACCTCACGGCGAGTGCGTACCGACCGGTCGACGAGGTCGAATCGGTGACCGTCCAGGCCGGTCATCCGTGGTGGACGTTGAGCCCCCTGGCATCGGGCGTCGGCGAGGAGCTCGTCTTGAACGTCGAGCCGGGGCCCGCCCCGCACGGCGACGAGAAGGAACTCGCCGCTCTCATGGCGTCGCTGCGGGCGCAGCTCGCGGCGGGCGGTCGGGCGGCGATCGTGGCCGCGGGGCGAGGGACGGCCACGCGTTTCGTCGAACGCCTCGGTGAGGCGGAAGTGCCTGCGCGGCTGATGGATTCCGGAGTGGAACCGCCTGCGGACGCGGTCGCCGTCTATCACGGCACACTCCGGCGCGGGTTGACGTTGGGACTGGACTCCGATGACGACAGGCTCGTCATCGCGACCGAGGCTGACATCACCGGCGCGCGCGTGACCGGTGTGAAAGACGGTCGCCGCCTGCCTGCCAAGCGTCGCAACCAGGTGGATCCTCTCGCGCTGGCTGCGGGCGACATGGTGGTCCACGACCAGCACGGCATCGGCAAGTTCGTCGAGATGATCGAGCGGACCGTCTCAGGTGCGCGCCGCGAATACCTCGTCATCGAGTACGCGCCGGGCAAGCGCGGCCAGCCGGGCGATCGACTGTTCGTCCCGATGGAGTCGCTCGACCAGTTGTCCCGCTACGTCGGCGGCGAACAGCCGTCGTTGTCGAAGCTCGGCGGGTCCGACTGGGCGAATACGAAGAAGAAGGCGCGTAAGGCGGTCCGTGAGATCGCGGGCGAACTCGTGCAGTTGTACGCGGCACGGCACGCGGCTCCCGGCTTTCAGTTCAGCCCGGACAGCCCGTGGCAGCGCGAGATGGAAGACGCGTTCGACTACACCGAGACCGTCGACCAGATGACCGTGATCTCCGAAGTCAAAGCCGATATGGAGAAGCCGGTCCCGATGGATCGCGTCGTCGTCGGCGACGTCGGTTACGGCAAGACTGAGATCGCGGTGCGTGCGGCGTTCAAAGCCGTGCAGGACGGAAAACAGGTCGCGGTGCTCGTGCCGACGACGATCCTCGCCGGGCAGCATATGCAGACGTTCGCCGAGCGGATGGCGGGCTTCCCGGTCAAGGTGCGCGGGCTGTCGCGCTTCACCGATCCGGCGGAGTCCAAGGAGATCCTCGCGCAGATGGCCGACGGCGAAGTCGACATCGTCATCGGCACCCACCGTCTACTGCAGACCGGTGTCCGCTGGAAGGACCTTGGCCTCGTGATCGTCGACGAGGAGCAGCGGTTCGGTGTGGAGCACAAGGAGCACATCAAGTCGCTGCGCACCCACGTCGACGTGTTGACGATGTCGGCGACGCCGATCCCGCGAACCCTCGAGATGTCGATGGCGGGTATCCGCGAGATGTCGACGATTCTCACCCCGCCGGAGGAACGGCACCCGGTGCTGACTTATGTCGGCGCGTACTCGCCGAAGCAGGTCGGCGCCGCGATCCGCCGCGAACTCCTGCGTGACGGGCAGGTGTTCTTCGTCCACAACCGGGTGTCGTCGATCGACAAGACGGCGCGGGACATCGCTGCGCTGGTCCCGGAGGCGCGGGTCGTCGTCGCACACGGACAGATGGGCGAGGCCCAGTTGGAGAGCACGGTCGACGCGTTCTGGAACCGCGAGTACGACGTGCTCGTGTGCACGACGATCATCGAGACCGGTCTGGACATCTCGAATGCGAACACGTTGATCGTCGACCACGCCGAGAACTTCGGTCTCTCGCAGCTGCACCAGTTGCGTGGCCGCGTGGGTCGTTCACGAGAGCGCGGCTACGCGTACCTGCTGTACAGCGGTGACAAGCCGCTGACCGAGACCGCCTACGACCGCCTTGCGACGATCGCGCAGAACAACGAGTTGGGCGCGGGCATGGCTGTCGCGTTGAAGGACTTGGAGTTGCGCGGTGCGGGCAATGTGCTTGGCGCGCAGCAGTCCGGGCACGTCGCCGGGGTCGGCTTCGACTTGTACGTCCGTCTGGTCGGTGAGGCCGTCGAAGCGTATCGAGCTGCCGCCGACGGCACGCCGATCGAGACGCAGGAGTCGTCGGAGGTGCGGATCGATCTGCCGGTCGACGCGCACATCCCGACCGAGTACGTTGAGGCGGATCGGCTGCGACTGGAGGCGTATCGGAAGCTCGCGTCGGCGAGCAGCGACGCGGACGTCGACGAAGTCCTGGCCGAACTCACCGACCGTTATGGTCCTCCGCCGGAGCAGACGCAACGTCTTGCGGCGATCGCACGTCTGCGGTTGCGGTGCCGTGAGCGCGGGGTCACCGAGGTCGGTCTTGCCGGGCAGTCGGTGAAGGTCACGCCGATGATCCTGTTGGACAGCCAACAGATCCGGCTCAAGCGGATGTTCTCGTCGGCGAGCTACCGCGCGACGACGCACACCGTGACCCTCCCGATCCCGCGTACCGGCAGTGTCGGCTCGCCCCGTCTCCGCGACTCGGAGCTGATCGACTACGTCGTCGGCTTCCTCCAAGCGATCGCGCCCCTGGAGTCGTAGGTTCCGGCCCCTGTTTGTCGAGCGGAGTCGAGACAGCTTGCTGGTCGAGCGGAGTCTGCGAGACAGCTTTGCTGGTCGAGCGGAGTCTGCGAGACAGCTCTGCTGGTCGAGCGGAGTCGAGACCCCCTCCCTACATAGCCCGGCGCCCGGACAGCCCGACCAAGCGCTCCAGCGGCGACGCCGTCTCGGCCACCACAACGGCAGGTGCGAACGACTTCCCTTCGCCTTGGAAGTCGGGTGTCAGCATTGCGGGTGCGAATTCGAGCGACGCCTCGAGGGCTTCGTCGTCGGGGTTCCATTCGAGGCCTGCGGCTTGCGCGAGGTCCCAGCCGTGCATCTGGTACTCCCACAGGATCATGGAGGCGGCCATGTCGCCGGGCATCCCGGCTCCGCCGATCTTCAGCGGGTTCGCGAGCGCGTCGGGAAGGGCCTTTCGGAGTCGTGCGGCGGCGTCGCGGACTTGGTCGGCGCCGCTGCCGTCGACGGTGACGACGTCAGGGTCGCTGCATGTGTGGTCGTCCGAGGTGTAGCCGTCGGTGAAGGCGGTGAGCCATCCGACGATGTGATGGCGGAGTGCTGCGACGTCGAAGTCGGTGCACGGTGTGGGGGAGTCCGGCGGTGTGTCGGCCGCCTGGTCGAGGAGGTCGGCGAGTTGGTCGAGCGTGCGGATGAGGGCTACTGAGGTGTCCATGCCGTCGACGCTACGACTGGCGGCGGGTCGTCTCTTGAAGATTCGCGACAGTTCTCAGCCGTCCTGAGCGAGCGGAGCGAGTCGAAGGGTCTGCGAGACAGCTCGCGCTACGCTCACCTCGTGCCCGCCGCCGACCGACCGCCCTTCGACGACCACACGCGCGGAATCCTCCAACCAGCCCGCATGTTCCGCGTCGTCGACTTCGACCGGTACCCGGCGCCGCCGGAACTCGAGGGCTTGATCGAATGGTTCTGGTCGGTCCGCTGGGACCTTCCCGCGGGCGAGAGTCACCGACAGCCGGTGCTGGCGACTCCTGCGGTGAATGTGAGTGTCGGGACGGCGCCGCCGCCGGGCGACGATCCGCTGCCCGGTCCGTACCCGCTGGCTGCGAAGTTCAACGGCGTCACTACTGCACTGACGGTCCGGACGCTGAGCGGGACGGGGTGGAACGTCGCGGCGAAGTCGACGACGGGCGGGTTCGGCGCGTGGATAGACGACGTCCAGGCGGTCAACGACACGCACGTGGAACTCACCGACGTTCTGGCAGTCGAGGATCGGCTGCCGTTGGCGGTCGCCGACCGTTCATGGGGTTCGGATCGGGCGAAGCTCATCGGCGATGCGCTGATCCGGTTGTTGGACAGTCGGCCGCAGTCGCGTATCGACCGTGCCAGGGAGGTCTCGCTCATCGCGGCCGTTGCTGAGCAGGACCGGTCCATCGGCACCGTTGGACAGCTCGCGAGCCTCGGCGGGGTCACGTCCCGCACGCTGCAGCGGATGTTCACCTCGTGCGCGGGGGTCTCGCCGACCTGGGTGATCCGCCGGTTCCGACTCATCGATGCTGCCGAGCGGGTCCGCGACGGACGCGCACCAGACTGGGCCGCACTCGCCGCGGACCTCGGTTATGCCGACCAAGCTCATCTGAGTCGGGACTTCACCGCAACCATCGGGATGTCGCCGGGCGCATACGCTTCCGCGAATCGTTCAGCGTGAATATTCAGTGGCGGCCGGCGATGTGATGGGCGTACGTTGCATCGTGTGGGAACTCTGATTTTCGACTGACCGTCGCGTTGACCAAGGTCCGCGGCGGGCTCTTCGTATCCGATTCCCACCGTGCGCTGCGTTCATGCTGCGCAGAGAGGTCATCTGATGACCCGACTGTCTTGTACAACAATCCATTCCAAAGGCCGATCGCATCGCGAATGCGCCCTGCATGACGTTTCGGTCCGCTTCGATTCCGCCCCGGTGCTCGACGGTGTCGATCTCGTCGTCGGGCCTGGTGACCGTCTCGCGGTGATCGGCGACAACGCGTCCGGAAAGTCGACGCTTCTGAAGACGATCGCGGGAATCGTTCCGGTAGACGGCGGTGTGCGCAGCGTCGCGGTCCCGGGAGGCATCGGGTTTGCGGAACAGCGTCCGGAGTTCGCGTCAGGCACGACGGTGGCTGCTGCCATCGATGTCCTGCTGGGTGACATTCGTGAGCTGGAGCGTGAAATAGCTGCTACCGCAGCCGCACTCGCCGGCAACGATGACCAGCTACTGCTTGACCGTCTCGGCGACCTACTGGACGCCTTCGATGCACGGGACGGCTATGCGGTCGATCTGCGTCTCGCCGCAGGGCTGCAGCAGCTCGGACTCGGTGACGTCGATCGCGAGCGTCCGGTCGCGACGCTGTCGGGAGGCGAGCGTGCTCGGTTGGCGTTGGCCGCTGTCCTGGCGTCGAACTCCGAACTACTGCTTCTGGACGAGCCGACGAACGACCTCGACGATGCAGCCGTCGACTGGTTGGAAGGTCGGCTGGCGGCACATCGCGGCGCGTTCGTCGTCGTCACCCACGATCGGGAACTCCTCGACGCGATGTCGGCCGACATCGTGGTCGTAGAAGGAGGCCGACTGCGTAGGCACGGTGACGGCTATGCAGGCTACCTGCGTGCGCGTGCCACCAGTCGGCGCGTGGCCCGTGAGCGGTATGAGGTGTGGTGCGACGAGGTCCGACGTTGTGCGGAGTTGGTGGAGGCCAACTCTTTCCGGCTCGACCAGATTCCACGGAAGAGGGAGAAGCCGGGGTTCGGAAACGGTGCGTTTCGTGCACGGAGTCGTGATCATGGCAGTGCGGGACGGATCCGGATGGCGAAGGAACGCTTGGCACGCCTTCATGAGGAGCCTGCGGCTCGGCCACCCGAACTGCTCCAGTTCACTCCTGGATTCACTGGCGCAAAAGAGGCGTCCGACTTGTTGTCCGTCCGTGGACTACACATCAGGGCGGGCGACCGCGTGCTTGTCTCCGGAGACAACGGGGCCGGTAAGACGACGCTGCTTCGGGCGGTGGCGGGCGAGGTTCGCGGCGACGTCGTGGTGGCGGCCGGAGTGCGTATCGCATGGCTTGGGCAAGACCTGTCGGCGCCGACTCGCCGGACAGCTGTCAGCGAGTTCGCCTGTGCGACAGGCAGGTACATCGACGACGCCGAGGACCGTCTGTGTTCGTTGGGGTTGCTCGACACCACAAGCTTGCGGCGCAGGGTGTGTGAACTGTCTGTCGGCCAACGCCGCAGGCTCGATCTCGCCATCGTCGTCGACGCGCCAAGTGACGTGCTGCTGCTTGACGAGCCGACGAACCACCTCGCGCCGGAACTCGTCGACGAACTGGAAGCAGCGTTAGACGACTACGCGGGCGCCGTCCTGATCGTCACTCACGATCGTCGGTGGCGCCGCAGGCTCGATGCAGTCGGCGTCACGCAGATCGAACTGAGGTCTCCGCATGCACAGCCAACGCCGCGACGATCTGCGCGGCCTCGTCCGGTGTCGCCTCAGTGAGGGGCGGACGGACGGTCGTGTGAGCGATGACGCCGAGTTCGCGGAGCGCGACCTTCGCAGCGACCGCGCCGCCGGTGGCGATCGAGTTCAATGCGGTGGCTGCGGGGATCAGGTCGCGGTTGATCTCCCGCGCTGTCGGTAGATCGTGGTCGGTGATCGCCTTGATCAGTGCCGCGTTCTCGGCCGAGCGGACGGCACCGACGACGCTGACCACACCGGTGGCGCCTGCCGACAGATACGGCAGGTTGAGGCCGTCCGTGCCGCAGTAGTAGGCCATCGGGCAGTCGGCCATGACCGCCATGGCCTGGGCGATGTCGCCCGTCGCGTCCTTCACTGCCAGGATGTTCGGATGCTGCGCCAGGTCGTACAGGGTCGACGTCGCGAGCGGGAGTCCCGTGCGGTGGGGGACGTCGTAGAGCATGACCGGGAGGTCGGTGGCGTCGGCGACTGCGCGGAGGTGGGTGGCGACGCCGAGCTGCGACGGCCGTGAGTAGTACGGGGTGACGACGAGCAGTGCGTCTGCGCCTGCTGCTGCGGCGAGGCGGGCGCGACGGACGGTCGACATGGTGTCGTTGGTGCCGACGCCTGCGATGATCCGGGCGCGGCCTTTCGTCTTCGACGCGGCCGACCGGATCAGGTGTGCCAGTTCGTCTTCGGAGAGGGTGGGGGACTCGCCGGTGGTCCCGGCGACGACGATGCCGTCGCACTTGTTCTTCACCAGATGCTTGACCATGGATTTGAACCCGGACTCGTCGATCGAGAAGTCGGGCTTCATCGGCGTCGGGACGGCGACGAGGTTGGTGCCGAAGGCATGGGCGGCAGCGGGCGCGAGCATCATAGGACCATTGTCATGGCGATCATCGTCAACGACAAGAGAACAGTTCTACGACACATTGTTTACGATCACTTCATGATCGATGTGTCGGCACTTCAGGCGCTCCGCGCGCTCGCAGACTTGGGGACGATGAACCGGGTCGCCGACGATCTCGGGTACACGGCGTCGGCCATCTCCCAGAAGATCAAACGCCTCGAGACCGACGTCGGTGTGCGACTGGTGTCGCCCGCGGGACGCCGCGTGGTGTTGACGGCGGCCGGGCGAGCTCTGGTCGAGACCGTGCCGACCGTCGTCAACGCGCTGGAGCAGTCGGTGTCGGCGGCGCGGTCGGCGGATGCAGGCGTCCCTCGCGGGACGTTCCGGATCGTGGCGTTCTCGACGGCGGTCCGCGGGATCGTGGCACCGGTGTTGGCGCGTCTGGCGGTCAACTGTCCGGATCTTCGTGTCGAGATCGTCGAGGCCGACCCGGTGCCCGCGGTGTACGCGGTGGAGTCGGGCGGGGCCGATCTGGCGTTGGTGCACGACGCCGACGGGGTGCCGACTCCGGTGTCGGCGGGCGTCCGGCCGTCGCTGTTGCACACCGATGTCGGCGACCTCGCAGTTCCGGCCGGTCACCCTTTGGCCGCAGCGACGGAACCGATCGATCTGGCCGACCTTGCAGGCTGCCGGTGGGTGACTTCGCCGCCGGGAACGGTGTGCCGGCAATGGTTTCAGCGGATGTTCGCCGGGAGCGCCGCCGAACCCGACGTCGTCCACACCGTCGACGATTTCAGCACGCAGATGGCGTTGGTCGCGTCCGGTGATGTCGTCGCGCTGATCCCGCGGCTCGCCCGCCCACGCCCGCCTGCCGGCGTCGAGCTCCGACCGTTGGCGCAGGCTCCGCGACGGATCGTCCACGCGGTCTGGCGGCGCAGCAGCGAAGACGACCCGGCTCTGCGTGCCGTGGTCACTGCCCTCGAGGCCGAAGCTTCCTGAAGTCTCCTCGCTGGTCGAGACCCCTCCTGCCGGTCGAGCGAAGTCGAGACCCCCGCCCGTTGGTCGAGCGGAGTCGAGACCCACGTACCGCGCGTTGGCACTCAATCTTCGTCGCAATACCGACTAAGGTCTTCCTGACAGAGTTTTCTCTGGGAGGAGTACACACATGCCCGTCGTTCTGCTCGATCCGTCGCGGCCCGACATGGTGCCTGCGGGCGCTGTCGGGCTGATGTCGGCGACGATCGCCGTGACAGAAGAGGTCCATCCGAATCTGTTGTGGCAGTTGCCGGACTACGTTCTCGTGGGCGACGACGCACAGCATTACGACGTGCTTCTCTCGTCGGACCGACGCCATCCGGCGGTGCGCACGCGAATCGATGCAGGCGAGCGCGTCATCCAGGGCGATCCGGTCAAGGGCAGCATCATTCTGTATGCCGTCGACCTGATGGACCGGCTGCGTCGGACGGGGCCGTGGGAGCAGCGGCAGACTCACGATTCGTTGCGCAGGTATCTCGTCGAAGAGGTCTACGAGTTGCTCGACGCGATCGACCACGGTTCGCGTGACGAGTTGAAGTCCGAGTTGGGCGACCTCCTCCTGCAGGTGTTGTTCCATTCCCGGATCGCCGCTGATGCCGTCGACGGTTTCGACATCGACGACGTGGCACAGAGTTTCGTCGACAAGGTTTCGTATCGGACGCCCGGCGTCCTCAAGGGCGAGCATGCGGATCTGGAGCGCCAGATCAACGAGTGGGAAGCGGCGAAGGCCGCCGAACGCGAGGCGCAGCGCGGCAGCATTTTGGATGGGATCGTCACAACGCAGCCAGCTCTTGCGTTGACGCAGAAGATCTTTGAGCGGCTGGCGGGCACCGATTTCCCGATCGCCGCGGTGAGTCCGTCGCTCTACCAGGTGGGTGTCCCGTTCCGTCAGCACGCGACGGTCAGCGTCGAGGACGAGCAGCGTCGCCGCGCGATCACTCTGATGGATCAGGTCCGCGCCGCTGAGGCCGCGGCTCGCGCCGACGGCGTGTGGCTGACCGATGAGAACAACTGGCGCAAGTACCTCGGGATGGACTACGACAAGAGTGCCTTCGACGACGATGCCGACACCGGAGAGATCCCGATCATCACCGACGACGAGTGGGTCGTGGACGGCGACGACACCGACGGCGACGACACGGACTACGAAGACGTCGAGGTCGACGCTGACCCGATCGCGGGTGACGAGATGTCGAAGGTCACGGGCGTGCGAGTGAAGAAGGACGTGCCCGGGATGGTCGTCGTGGAGAAGTGGAGTGCGGAGGGGATGGGCGCTGAGGGGGAGTGAGCGCTAACTCGCAGCCACCTTTCCTTCGTTGAACAACTCCGCCGGCATCTCGTGCTGAAGTTTCCATACAATCGAGATTGGTCGGTCGCCTTGGTAGTCCGAGATCGCTGCCGGGCCGAGGAATGTGTAGGGATTTACGCCGTATTCTCCTTCCCTGTGAGTTCGCACGAAGAGCAGGACCGTACTGTTTCCGTGGATGTAGCGTTGCCCGGTTGGTGATGCCTGTCGTGTCGTCGACTGCGACTCCCAATGGAACAGCGATCTGCTGATCGGATAGTCGCGGTACATCGTTGTCGGCGAGTATGCCTTCTCACTCTTCACGAGGGTTACGAAGAACGCGTCGACGTTGAGGTGCTTGATGTACTTGACGCCCTCCCGGAAGTTGGAGGGAAGCGACTTAAATGATGCTTCGCCCAGCGCGGCGAGAATCTCCTCCCGTTGGTATTTCGCGTGTACATAGAGCGAGGCGAGTTCGGGACGATCGGGGAGTCCGAACGTAGTTTGCCGTGACTGGTTGAACGTGATATCCGTGATGGATAAGAGCTCGTCGCGCGCTTCGCGTTCCGATCTCAGTGCAGAAATAGCTTCGTCAACCGTCGAAAACTTTCCACCGTTTGGCCAGACCGTGAAGACGAGCATCTCCGCAAGTCTCCGCTCAGTGTCTGGCATGTCGACGTACGGGGTGTCCTGGTGGAGTAGCCGTCTGTAACCTAATACCCGGACGGGGTCGTTGACATGCGCGAAGGCTTGGTTACGTGCGAGAATTTGTGATTCTAGTTCCGAACTGGAGTCGGTCAATATCCCGGCGTCGCGCTTGAGGGAAGTCCACGATCGTTCTCGCTTTGTTAGTTGACTCAACGGAATACCCGTGCCGTTCAAGAACTCGCTCAACGAGGCGTCAGGCAGCGACCGCGCTTCGGCGACGATCTCCGGCCAACGAACTCGCATCTGGCGTTTTATGCTGGTAAGCACGGTTCTCTGGGTCTCTTCGTCGAGCACGATTCTGCACCCGGAAGGCAACGTTGGAAAGTTCTGCTCGACGTCGGACGAAATCGAACTTCGACTCCGGCCGATGATCGCACGGAACCTCAGGTCCCAGCGGAATTCTTCGCGCTGGGCACCGACGAAGTCGAAGACGGTGAGAACAGATTTACCTTCCGCGAACCGGAGTCCTCGGCCAAGTTGTTGTAGGTAGACCGTGATGCTCTCAGTTGGTCGTAGCATGAGAATCGTGTCGACAACGGGAATGTCGAGTCCCTCGTTGAACACGTCAACAGAGAAGATTGCGTTGACTGACTTGTCTTTAAGGTCCGAGATTGCACGCATTCGGTTCGCGTCCGACGTATTTCCGTCCACGACGACGGCGGGGATGCCCGCCGCGGTGAACGTCTTAGCCATGTACTCGGCGTGCTGAACGCTGACGCAGAAGCCGAGTGCGCGCATCGATCGTGGGTCGACAATCTGTTTGGCTATCGAACGGAGGATTATTTCTGCTCGCGCATCGTTCCCGGTGTAGAGCTTGTCAAGTTCGGCTGGCTCGTACCGTCCTCGCTTCCAAGTCAATCTTGAGAGGTCTACACCGTCGGCAATTCCGAAGTAATGGAAGGGGCACAGTAACTCCGCTTCGAGGGCATCCCAGAGTCTGAGTTGGGTGGCTATGCGGTTGCCGAAGAACTCTCGAACATTGATTCCGTCGGCTCGTTCTGGGGTTGCCGTGAGTCCGAGGAGTTCACGCGGCTCGAGGTGATCCGTTGCCGCTCGGTACGTCGGTGCGGCGCCATGATGAAACTCGTCGATCACGACCACGTCGAAATGATCAGCAGGAATGTTGGCGATTCCGTACGAAGCGAGAGACTGGATGCTTGCGAACACATGGTTCCAGCGCTCTGGGCGTGCACCGCTCACGTACAACTCGCCAAAGTTCGCATCGGCTAGCACCTCGCGATACGTTCGGCGGGCCTGCTCGAGGATCTCTTGCCTGTGGGCAACGAACAGTAGGCGAAGGCCCTCGCCAGGTGCCCGCACAAGGTTCCGGAAGTCGAGTGCGGCAAGGACAGTCTTCCCCGTGCCGGTAGCTGCCACGACAAGGTTTCGATGGCGATCGTGTACCTCGCGCTCTGCGCGGATTTCGTCGAGCATCATCTGCTGGTATGGGTACGGCCGGACCTCTAGTCCCGAGATCGTAAGCGTCGATCGTCCACTCGATCTACTTCCGGAGGCTTCGGCAAGTGCGTCATCGAGTCGATCTCGGTCCCGGTCAGGATCGTAACGCTCGAACGACGGATCTTCGTTCCAGTAGGTCTCGAATGTTGATTGAAACTTGTCGATGAGGCTCGGAGTGCTAATGCGTGATAACCGGACATTCCACTCGACACCGTCCAGTAGCGCCGCATTTGAGAGGTTCGATGAGCCGATATATGCCGTGTCGTAGCCGGAGTCCCTTTGAAAGAGCCACGATTTCGCATGTAGTCGGGTTCGCAATGCGTCGTACTGGACGCAGACCTCAGCCCCGTACTCGTTGACGAGTCTGTCAAGCGTCGCGCGCTCGGTTGAACCGAGATACGTCGTGGTAATGACCCGAAACGGCTTGCCGGCCTCTGCGAGCGCCTTCAGCTCGCGTTCGAGTAGCCGAACGCCGCTCCAGCGAATGAACGCGCAGACGAGGTCAACGCGGTCCGCCGATGAGATCTCTGCAGGTAGTTCGTGGCCAATCGACGGTTCGCCGCCAGCATTCGTCAGCAAAGCGACATCTGACAATGGAGTAGACGGACGGACTTTCGTCCGATCCGTAACCCCGGGGCGTGATGGCTGGAAGAGTCGAAAAAGCTGACGCGCAGGGGCGGCGACAGATTCGTCGGCGGCGTCTAGCAGGTTGAGGACTCGATTGGCCGCATCGAGTTGCGCGCCCTGCTCTGAGATCGCGCTGAGGTGCTGAAAGACTGCATCGGCGACGTGACGAGCCAAGACATGCGCCTGATCTGCTTTGTCGACTTTGGCGATGTCCGATTTCAGCGCACTTCCGTCGAGCTTGGTCAGCAGATCGTTTGTTAGTAGCCGCTCGTAGACGCCTTCATCCATGCCTGCGAGTGTCTCAGAGGGGTCGGACAATTCGGGAGCAGACTGTGGATTAACCCGACCTGCTCGTCAGTAGCGGGTCGTCGTCTTGGATGAAGTGTCGGCACAGGGTGATTGCATATAGGCATTTGCAGGGAGGCAATGATGGCGTTGTATCGCGTCGATCTCGTGGAGGTCGTGCACAGGACGGCAACGATCGAAGTTCCTGATGGTTACGAGTTCGATGATCCGGTTTCCCAGGGGACGCTGATGGATGTTGCGCGCGACGTTGCTCTCGAGACTGACTCGCGGGAGGAGCGGATAGAGATTCGTCCAGTGCATGTGGCGAGTTCGGTGGACTATCGGTTGAAGTGACTTGGCGGTAGTGACTGCGAGGCGGCAATGCTGGGACGACCATGGATGGACAAGTCCGGAATCTATCGGGGAGTGACCTGGTGGCCCAGATGACTACGACAGAAGCCGATGAGTTCCTCCGAGATGTGCACGTCGGCATCCTCGCGGTTGAACGGAAGTCGAACCCGCCGCTCGCGGTACCGGTCCGGTACGACGTCTACGACCAAGGACGAGTCGTCGTCTGGATCTCCGAAGACTCGTTGAAGGCCAAGCTTCTCCGTAGAGCAGGGCGGGCGACCCTCACCGTTTAGCAAGAGACCGGCGGTCACGCGTACGTGAGCGTCGAAGGTGGCGTGACGTTCGCCGCTGTCGAGCCTGCGGTGCTTTCCCGCATGGCGACGCGGTACCTCGGCGACCACGCCGGACGTGAATTTGTCGAGCACCGCGATCTCGATGGAACTGTCCTGGTGATGCTGGACATGGTGAAGGTGCGGTCGTTCGGTCCCACGGAGTGAGGGTCTCGACTCCGCTCGACCAGCGCTGAATCGGACCGACCAGCGATGAACTGGACGAACTAGCGATGAATTGGACGGACTAGCGGTTGAAGAGCGCGATCAGCGGGGTGAGCGTCGTATCACGGAGTCGAACGTGTGTTCTTGTCGGAGGTGAGTTATACCATTCAGGTAGTTCTCGGGTGATTCCGGGAGCGACGGGTTTTTTGACAAGTTGATAGCGCGCCGCGGTCCTGGCGAACCGTTGAAGAGCGCTCGTTCCTCCCGGGTGGGAGTGCGAGCCGCGGGAGGGTCTGTCAAGACCCGGGTTTGTTAGAGACCGATCATTTGTTCTGTAGTGCAGGTTCAGTCTCGGTAGTAGTGTGCTGCTGCCAGTAGTGGTCCTCGATCTCGGTCGGTGGCCGGTGATCGAGCTCGCCGT
>NZ_JAKKOQ010000025.1 GCF_021738965.1 Gordonia zhenghanii
GGACACACGTAGCGAACATGGCAATCCCCCTTCTTCGGTTCACGTGCCTCACCGATCGGCGTTGCACGTAAGCAGCAATGCGAAAGTATGTGCCGGGACACCACCCCGGCCGATCTGCCGCCACGACCCTCCCGCGGCTCGCACTCCCACCAGGGAGGAACGAGCGCTCTTCAACGGTTCGCCAGGACCGCGGCGCGCTATCAACTTGTCAAAAAACCCGTCGCTCCCGGAATCACCCGAGAACTATCTGAATGGTATAACTCACCTCCGACAAGAACTCACGTTCGAAAACGGGTGCATAGTGAGACTGCTCGTCTCCGCAGGTGCTGCTCTGTGTGTGTTCGAGTGGCTCAGTTGAATCCGGGCCCGACTGGCCCGTTCGGCCGAGGGCCGCGATTGACGTTCGCAGAGGTCCATCCGCTTTGAGCCAAGGGGGTCGGCTGCTTGGAACGTCGGATCGTCAACAGCATCCAAGCCGCGAACAGTAGTACCGAGAACAGTAGCCAGAAGAATGTCCCGATGAGTCCCCACCCCGCGGACATGTCGACGTCGTCCTGGTCTGCCGAATAGTACGACGGAAAGTCGGCGACGTGCTGTCCGATATCGGACCACACGACAATCACCCAGAACATAGAACCCGCAGTCAGTCCTACTCCGAGAGATGCTGATGTGAACGGAAGGATGTTGAAGAAGATCGCAATGCAGAGCATGAGGACCAGGGCCGCGATGACTGCAGTCACGACTGCGGGACTTCCTGGCTGCCAATCCGTGCCGCCGCCGAAGACGTCGGTTGAGACCTCGACACCGTTCACTGTGGGAGTGCCGAACCCGGTGATCGTCGTCTCGCCCGCTTCGTAGTGGCCTTTCGATTTGCTCACCAGCCACGCGCCCACCCCGAAGCCGATGATGAGGACCTGCAGCACGGCGCCCGCGCAGCCGACGACCCTGATAAGGCTCCCGGAGAACCGCTGCTGGATCAGGGACATTCCGGGCACGAGCGGCACCTGTGCGTGCTAGGGAACTGGGACAGGCCCGCCTGAGAATTGCTGCTGTGGCGGATGCTGGGGTCGACCGAACTGAGGTGGGACGGGGCCGCCGGGGTTCCGCGGAGGCCCAGGCGGAAAGGTCATCGGGTCACGGTAGCGGACGTCTCGGGCGGGCCGGATGTGTTGCCGCGAGTTCGCAGATCGGTTTGCTGTGACCAGCGAGTGAGTCCGCTCAGCCGATCGCGCGACACAGTGGATCCGAAACGGCTGCGGCGTCGACTCCGCGTAGGAGTCGACGCCGCAGCCTGGACCTGTGGACAGATTGTCCCGAGGTGTCAGTTTAGATTACCGCCTGTTTGAGTCACCGGCGTCGGTATCGATGCGCTCCTTGCGCACGTCGTCGGAGACCGTCTTGGTCTCGGTGACAGCCTCAGTACCGACGCGGACGCGCTCCACCGGCACCTGCTCCTTGTTCACCACGAGGCGCTCCTCGTGAAGCGGGACCTCGATCGACTCATCGCCGATCGTCGACTCGTCGCCGAGCCGTGCTGCTTCGTCTGCCGAGATCGGAGTCCGTTCGACGACGACTTCCTCGCGGGTGACGGGAACCTCGACCTGCTGCGTCTCGGTGACGACGTACTTGCGCAGGCGGGCCTTACCGGTGACCTCCTGCTGCTTGTCGACGTTGAGTTGCTCATCGTGGCGGATCACAGTGTCGCCGTCGGACGACTGGCGTGCCGTGGTGTCGGCCGAGTCGCGTGCAGACGCGTCGGCGGCTGTCTGTCCGAAGTCAACTGCGGGTCGGGAGTCAGCAGTCGTCCCTGTTGTACCTGTTGACGGAGTGCCCGCAGCCGCAGTGCCCGCAGCCGCAGTGCCTGCTGCCGCAGTGCCTGCAGCGGCATTGCCTGCGGTCTCGCGCTGTGGTGCCTGGCCCTGGTCCTGGGCCGCGTGCCTGCCGCTGTTGTCGGCTGCACTCGGACGAATCCCGTAGTGCGCGTACAGTTCATCCTCCTGCTTCGCACTGATGCCGTCATCGGCGTCGAGGTGCGGCGCGTCCTTCACTGTGGCCTTCGTCGGCGCGACCACGAGGTCGTCGCCGGAGACCGCGGCCCCCGCGAGCGGCACCAGTGAACTGCTGAGCCCGAAGAGTCCGGTGTTCACGGCCGCCCACTTCGGTGCGCCGATCAGCTTTTCGAGGTCGGTCTGGGTGATGCTCATAGTCGATCTCCCTTCATCGTGTCCTCGAGGTCCCCCCTCAAGGATTGGCGTGCGATTCTCGCGATCTACGCGATGCATCGATGCGCCTTCCTCCACCCGAACACAGTGGGGAGAAATGCACAGCGTCCATCAGTCCGCCAAAGCATTGATCTGAAGTGGACTTGAGATTAAGGCACAGGCCAGAGGTCGATTCGCAGGTAGGGCCGATGCTCGTTGTGTCGGAGACGACCAGCATCCACTTATCAATTCCTCAGGGTGTGACGAGATGTGATTAGGATTCGGTGTCTTGAGGAGCACGTTCGTACGCTTGCTCATCGCCTCCATCCCCTTCGCTGCGAGTTACCGGTGATCGGTGTCGACGGACTCTCGCTCCTGCGGCCTGCCGATGCCGTTGCGCGTGGCTGTCAGCAAGCGCATTCCGTGGTAGACGAGCAATGCGGCGATGGATCCGAGTGAGATCCCGGTGAAGACCAGATCGCCTGCCTTCCAGGTGAAGTCCGCGATGCCGATGATCAGCGGGATCGCTGCGGTCATCTGGTTGACGGGCTTGGCGAAGTCCACATGGTTGGTGAGCCAGATACGGACGCCGACGATGCCGACGAGTCCGTAAAGAACGACCGTCGCGCCGCCGAGCACGCCCGGCGGAATCGCTGAGATGACCGCGCCGATCTTCGGGCACAACGACAGCGCGATGGCGACGATCGCGGCAACCCAGTATGCGGCGGTGGAGTAGATGCGGGTCGCCGCCATGACGCCGATGTTCTCGGCATACGTGGTCGTCGCCGTGCCGCCGCCAGCACCGGCGAACATCGTCGCGAGACCGTCGCCCATCAAGGCGCGGCCGGTGACCGGATCGAGGTCCCGCCCGGTCATCTGCGAGACCGACTTAACGTGTCCGATGTTCTCGGCGACCAGAGCGATCACTGCAGGCAGGAACAGTGGCAGTACAGCCAGGTTGAACGAGGGCGTGTGGAAGTCGGGGAACCCGATCCAGGCGGCCGACGCGATGACCGAGGTGTCGACGTCGCCCATCGCCAACGCCACGAGGTAGCCGACGACCACCGCGAGGAAGATCGCCAATCGCCCGATCAACCCGCGGAAGAACGCGAGGACAGCCACCATCAGGACCAGAGTCACTAGTCCTGCGATCGGTCCCTTCTCGAAGTTGTCCTTCGCTGAGGGCGCGAGATTGAACCCGATCAGCGCGACGATCGCGCCGGTGACGACAGGCGGAAGCACCACGTCGATCCAGTGCGTCCCGACCAGGTGCACGAGGGCGCCGATCGCGATCAGCACGGCGCCGAGGACCATGAACCCGCCCAGCGCGCTGCCGGTGCCGTGCGCGCCGACCGCTGCGGTGACCGGGGCGATCACGGCGAAACTCGAACCGAGATAGCTGGGGAGCCGATTACCGGTGACGATCAGGAACGCGATCGTTCCGATGCCGGAGAACAGCAGAGTCGTCGACGGCGGGAACCCGGTGAGGACCGGGACGAGGAAAGTCGCACCGAACATCGCAACCACATGCTGTGCGCCGATGCCGATGGTCCGCGGCCACGACAGACGTTCATCAGGTGCGACGACGGTCGCGTCAGCGGGCACCGGTTTCCACGAGAGCATGTGACGGAGATTAGCGGATCGACGAGGCTCGAGAATCCGCGTGCAGTGCCGCAAAGCCAGCGTGATGGGGTTCAGGGGTCGGCCGGACCGCAAGACGTCGGCGTAATGCGGGGCCCCAGGCCTAGAAATACGAGAAGAAGTCAGTCCAAAAACGCTGGGACCTGGTTGTTCAATGGAGCCGATGACGGGAATCGAACCCGCACTCTCAGCTTGGGAAGAGTGCAGACCGTACCGGTGAACACGCAGGTAGAACCCACCTGCATGGCTCTAGCTGCGACGACGAGAGTAGCACGGAACGCGCCGGAGTCACGGCAGACATGGTTTGCGCCCACGTAGTGTCCACGCGTGCCACGTTTTTCAGGGGAGGCAAGGGCGGACACTCGGGTCGAATGCGGCCACCAAGACGACGGAGTGCGGCAAACAGCGATGAGAGGACCCGGACGACTGGCGGCACTAGGCGGCAGGGCTACCACCTAGAACGGAGAAGTATGGTGGCAGCGCGTGCGGCACGAGGTAACGCCCCTTCCGGACTGCGTTGGCCGAGTAGTCCAAGTTGACGAAATTTTCGCGGACCGGCGTGTGATCATTGTTCAGTGGCTGAAGGACCGATTGGACACGACCGGCTGTGCGAGATTGCGGACGACCTCATCGAGCGATGGCACAGTTATCTTGACCGGGAACCCGTTTCAAAGTCTATCGACTTGGTGCGCGTCGGCTGCCTGTACGGACTCGCGATGAACAATACGAAATTGCTCGATTTCATCGCGCAGTCTCACCGTGAAGGAGTAAGTCCACTTATCCTGATGCCCCTTGTAAGAACGGCCTATGAAACTGGAATTACCGCCCAGTGGATAGCTCAGGTGCAGGACGCACCCAACGCGTGGATTAATGAGAGTCGACGACAGAGCGCAGGGCTCGTTCGATCCCTGCGAGGGTCGAATAACGACACATTCCGGTCTGCGGCTGATCAAGTTGAGAGGGCGCGTGTCGCGTACGCCGATCTCCCTGGCCCCGCGTCTGCACGAACGGTTGCCACGAGCTTCAGGCAGATCTGTGACGAGATAGGCGTTGGTGCAGATGGGTCATACCAGTACTACAAGCTTCTTTGTGCTTTCACTCATCCATCGGTTGACGTCGCGGATGAGTACGTCGCCCAAGACCAGACCAACCCAACCACTAGCCTCGTGGCGCTGCGGGAGCCGAAGTTCGATGCCACCGATGCATGGCTGTTCTTGGCAGTCGCCGCAACTGTCTGGGCACAAATGTCCTTCCAATACCGCGCTAAGGACAATATCCTAAGGAACTTCCTGAGGAGTGTCTCCCGCGAGCTTGGAATTGTGCTCGACCTCAAGCCAACGGAGAAATCCTGGTTGCGCCAGAACCGTTCCAGAGATTGAGACTCTTACGTCGGGGTCCTCGTCGCCTTACCTTAAACGGAGGGTGGATAGTCGTCGTCGTCCAGCTCCCAGGTGTATCTCACCTGGGGAGGTTTCGGTTGATCGAACTTTTCGACGTCTTCGGGATCGACTGAGAATTCGGCGGTGCCCCATGGGAGCGTTGTCATCAGCCAAGTGCCAGTATTGGCCCATACCTTGCGAAGGTGCTCCCAGCCGTCTACGTCGTCGCCGTCTCGGGGCAATCTGTCGAGAACTCTCTGCGCGTTGCCGAAGCCACGCATGGCCGCTTGGCCCGTGTGACTAAAGTTGATAAGCATGAACTGCGGGGTGGCTGAGTGGACCAAGGCCTGCAGTTCAGCTCGAAGCCCCGGTTCTGAACGCAGCCCGGTCGTGGTAAAGAACTGTCGGAACCTCGGATCTTCCATCCGCTCAGCGATCGCGATGAGATTGACGACGGCCTTCATGCCTGCGTGGCGACGCTGATATTCTGCCTGCAATCTCCGATTCCGCTCGGCGTCTCGACGGGCCACCTCAGCGATCTCCGAAGCTTGTTTCGCTTGCCACCACGCGAACACGAGTCCAGCAAGTGTCACGGTTGCGGCTCCCGCAGTGATGAGCGGACCAACTCGGTCTGCTGACCATCTTTGGATGAATGCGCAAACGACAACTGCGAGGTACGTGCCGATCGTGATGGATGCGGCGATGATTGTGAGTCGAGTACCGACTTGGGTTGATTTCACATTCGGGAACTCTATGCGCCGGCGCGTCATCCCATCCCGCATTCCGTGACGTTCTGGTGCCCTCGCGTCGGTTGGACGTCGCTAGTGAGCGCGATTATGTTGAGGCGAACGCGAGGCTTTCGACGATGGCCTGGTGGTGACCGGCGGACGTCGACGAGGCCGATTCTGTACGCGCTCGGCAGGGAGCGAGAAGCGCCAGGTTGGCGACGATGAACGCTGTAGCCGAAGTGCAACCGCGAGCAGGGTGGGACTACAACCGACTGCCTGTTCGATGATGGACTGCTTTTAATAAGGTGGTCAAACTCCCAAGTTTTCACCGGGAATTCCTTCCCTATTTGTTGGAATTCACCAACTACTTTAGTCGTTTTTCGATGGATTCCAGAGCTTTTGTTGACCTCTTATGTAAACCGAGATGGTCATCCGAATGCGTGGTAATTACCTCGCCTCGTAGGACGTTAATGTCCAATATGAAAGTGTCCTCATAGCTGTTAGTTTTCGATATGGCCTCTAGGGGCGAGTCGCGATATGCAATCTTGGCGATCACGCGATCAGGTATCGGTTCGTCGTTGACGTATTGCCCGTCCTCATCGGTTTGGTCCTTATTCGCGATATTCCAGAGGTTCCGAAGTTCCATTCCGGGAATTAGGTTGGGAATTGGTGAACTGTATCGCCTGAGGAGTAACGGGACGAAACTGGCGTTGCCTGACCGGGTACCAGAATCTTCGATAGGTGGGGTGAATGTGATTTCGACTGAGTACGCAACAGAAGCCCCGAAGTTCTTCACCACTATGTCCGCGCCCAGGCCAGTTGGGTGCGGGTCACGCTCAAGGTACGCAGCGACCATCGGCCGACTGCGGTCAATGCTGTCCTGCTTCGTTTGGCGAAGGGTGCGAACGCCAAAGACTGTTGCAACGGCTACAGATAGAGCTGTAACTACTGCTCCGAAAAGTGTGCTAGACGCGGTCAGCCAGTCCGCAACAGTTGCTGAATCGGCCAATGTACCCGCCTGCTTTCGTTAGTGGAAGTTTAGGGTAGCTCCGACTCAGGCAGCCGGGGGAGTCATGCCTTCCGATTCATCCCTTTGGCCTACTCGTCGCCAGGCGGCCGCTCTCGCACGATGGCTAGGACAGCCGCAACCGGGTCGCGCTGCGCGCTGTCGAGGAATCCACCGGAGCGATTGAAGGGTGACTCGGGCGCGCCGTGCTTCCTTCGAAGGTCCACCGCGTGACCGTGACCCAACTACGGGCACGGTGCGCCAGACCAGTGCTTTCGCCGGGGCGCGACTATCGCCGACGACCTGACCCCGTCGTGCACACGGTTGAATGTACCGACCCCCTGTTACCGGGGGTCGGAAAGAGAGCGGGCGGAGGTCCGCCCTCTAAGAGGTGGCCCGACTCAAAAATTGTCACCGAGTGCGGCGATTGCGCGTGGACGGGTCGGTCGTGACCGACTGACCTAGCAATGAGACTGAGGCATTGACATCGCAGGCATGCCATTCGGGAGTCGGCGATCTGTGGCCGCTGGTGTCGTGTCGTATTGGCGTCTACTCGACTCATGGCCGGGCTTTGCTCGCGCGCGCGACGTAACGTACCCGACTACGAAACCACGGTATGTCTGGTCAGGGTTGGTCTATGGGTGGTGGACCCCCGGTAACCGGGGGTAGGTCACCCCTACTACCGGGGGTTGGTCACCCCTACTACCGGGGGTTGGTCGTGAACCCCACCTACCCCCGGCTACCGGGGGTAGGTGGGAGTTATCCACAGGCGCTATCGACCGCCCAGATTCTGTTCTAGGTCGACAGGCGCGCCCGGCGGCGCGCGTGTCCGTCGTCGTCGAGCGGTGCTCGTGTCGGGGCGCTGCCGTCGTCGTGCTGCTACCCGTCGTGCTGTTGCCCTCGTTAATGCCGCTGTCACCGCGTCGAGGTGGCGGCCTGACGTCGAGCGGGCGGCCGCGTGCGAGTCGCTGCCGTGCTTCGAGCTGGTGTGCCCGTTGCCTGGCGTCGAACCGGTGTCGTGCTTGGCACGCCCGAGCTGCCCCGGCGCGTCTAGCAGCGACCGTTGCGGCCATAGGGGTCGTGTAACACACGACCTACGCTGCGCGACACATCAGGCGATCGGGGCGCAACAGTGCTGCACGAGCTACCGGGAGGAATACCCCAAATGATTGTTGATCCACTGGGCCAGGTTGCTGAGTTCTTGAACTCGATCGGCCTACGAGCGTTCTTGGATACGATTCGGCCGTTCATCTTCCCGTAGATCTTTCGACGACAGCGACGCCCCGCCCATCTCTCATCAGGTGGCGGGGCGTCGTTCTTGATCTAGGGCGTAGGGCCGCGAGTCTGGCTCGAGAAGATAGCGTCCAGTGGATCACAGGACGGACGAGGCCCCGGAGGCCTGTAATCGGGCCGCCGGGGCGTCGCTCTAGTGGTTATCGCTTCACGGGTCTCGCTTTGGCGACATACGTACGCGCTGCGTCTGCGCGCGCGATGCGCCGTGAGAGTTTGACAGCGGCCAGCGTCGCCAAGTACTCGGCGACGATGACCGATTCGCATTCGGCACAGACGACGCCGGGGCCATCGAGGACGACCGAGCGGCCGCTATCCAACGGCCCATTCGGTGCTGTCAGTTGGACGACGGGCCGACGAGTTGGTAAGTCGAGCGCGCCGCATTCAGGTACGCGACATCGGGCGGCCTGTCGCTCGGTCTCGCGCTTGGCGGCCGACTCGGCAGCCGCTACCTTGCGCTCGGCGACTTTCAGGCGTTGGATGTGCTGAGCGTCGTCGAAGTCTTCGTCTGTGAGTCCCTCGGCAATTACGGCGTCATAAGCGGGCCGTAGGTCTGTGAATACCGTTCGTCCCTCGTGTGTTGCCGCGTAGGCGGCCTGTGACGCCTGGTGTGCGCGTTCGGCGCGACGTCGGTGGGCGTCGTTTGCGAGTTGGACCAACTCTCGGTCAGACATAAGTGGGGCGGCGTCGTACTCGGTCCGTAACCGCGCGGGGACCGTGCGGTCGAGCGGGGGTGCAGGCACCGCCCGGAGTAGAGATTCCCGACCGGGGCCGCCGGTGAGTTCCCACCCCACCGGCTGTCCGCTCGGCGTCTTGTTGATGAACCGTTCGCCGCCCTCTGCCGTCTGGGTCTGGTTGTACTTCACTGTGCATCTCCCTCTGTGATGGTGTTGAGTGCGTATTCCATGCGCCGCAGGTGGTCGGCGAGGTGGTAATCGTCGGCATCGTATGTGGTGTTGGCACCATCGGCGACGACAACGACGTTCGCCCGTTCGGGATCACGTGGGTACTTTTCGTCGTGTGCCAGTGACACCCAATTCTGGAGCGAGACCAGGCTTACGCCGGGGGCAGCATCGTATGCGGGTCGCAGCTTTTCGGGTACCTCGGCGGCATAATTGTTGTGCTTCATAAGTTGATTGTCTTTCCTCTGTGATGGTGACCTGGTGCGGATTTACACCAGGTGGCCCGAATCAGTTCGTCGATTTCCGGTTCGTCTTAGGTGATGCGTTGACGGGAGGCCGCCGGGGTCTGTATGGCCGTCTGGTGGACTTCCACGGGTATTCCGATACGTGAACTAACTCGGTCGCGTCATGCTTGGTGATTCGTGCCCCACGACGAACGATCACTACGTTTGCGTAAGAGCGGGATACGACGCCAGTTCCATACTTTCGAGCACCTTTAATTCGTACTCGGTCGCCCGGAATGAACGTGTCTAGGTTCATCCAACGCGGGCGATTTCCGTTGTGTTTCATGTGTTTCCTCCTTATCTATATTCGCTCGACGGATCGGGCAGCGCTAGGGAATAGGTGGCAGCGTTTCCCCGTTTAACATTGGATTTCGAGGTTCGTACTATCCATCCCTCGGCGCGTGCGATTCGCAGATGGTTGCCGATGTAATCGGGTTTTGAGTACCCGATAGCTTGTGCCAGGTTGACATTTCCGGGGTAGGCATTCGATCCGGTCTCAAAGTCGGCATACGTTGCCAAGGTGCGTACTACTGTGCGCGTTTCCTTGGATAACGGAGAGTGATCTAGTCGGCGGTGCCATTCACCCGTCGATATGCCAAACTCCGTTATCGGTATGCCGGGGTCGTCCCGGCTGTCGTGTCCCGGTGGTTGTGCCACCACACCCGGCTATACGGGCTCGACGAGAGCCAGTACATCGTCGCGGCGGATACGGACGACACGCGTGCCGGGTACGCGGACGGCGGGTAGTGTCCGCGTCTGGTGTATGCACTTGCTGATGAACGCCCGCGATACACCGATAAGCGAGGCAGCCTCGGGAATCGTGACGTAAGTCGACGTCGGTTCGGTCATGGTTGGTCGGGCCCCTTATCGGGTAACGCCCACGGTGCCCCAGGACGGTCAGTCGGGGGCGAGGTTGTACACGCGCGGATCGATCGGTTTACGCCCCGCGCGGGGGCGTACCGAATCCGTGGACTAGTGCGACGAACGTCAGGCACCGGAGTAGGGATAGCAGTCCCTGCTACGCCGATACTTTCTGTCGCGCATTGCTATTCGACCGTGGCGATAGTCCGCGCGTCAGTCGCGCGGCGGCCCGGTCGGCGTACGCGGCGTCGTCCGTGGATCGAGGTACCGGGGCGGCGGATCATCGCCGCCAGGGCGCTTGTCGCCGAACCGGCGATAGAACGGGGCGTCGTGGCTGCTATCGGCGGCGGCGTCGAAGAGCAGTCCGTGGCCGATGAACGTGAGCATTGCGAGTGCTAGTGAGGCGTCGGTCCGTAGCGTCTCAGTGCGGGCGGTGCGGGCGAAGTGGTGCAACATCGAGACGTTGCGACGACTGGCGGCGCGCGCGATGTCGTGCCGGACGATCATGTCGGCGACGTCGCGGCCCCACTGAGCGTAGGTGGGCGAGAGGTCGGCGAGCGGTCGTAGTGCGGAGGCCGCGAGTTCTAGAACGGCGCGTCCGGCGGCGTGTGGCTCGCGTAACGCACCAACGACGCCTGGGGCGGTAGTTGCTCCTGGCGTCGTTGGTGTCGTTGAGGTCATGGCGATCACGCTATCACCGTATGCATATTTTTCCAAGGTTTAGCATAAAATGCACAACGTAGCGCATGGAGCTATGGCGACTGGGCACCAGCGAGACGCACTCACGCCCAGGTCAAGCGGTGCCGTCCGGCTCGTCACGCCACTACCAAGCGGCGTGTGCGGCAGTGAATAGCGAGTCGGTATCGAGTGCGACGTAGCGGCGCGTCGTCTCGGGTGAGGCGTGTCCTAATGTCTGCTGCAACGCGAACAGATCGCGCGATGAGGCGTAGACGCGCGTGGCGAACCGGTGCCGAAGCTGGTGCATCGTCACGTCGGCGGGCAGTAGTCGCGCGGTGCGCTTGCCGACGTACGCCGGTGTCAGGTGTCCGGTGCTCGACGCGGTCGAGGGGAACACGTACCCGTCTGCGCGACGAACGTCGCGCGCGAGGTCTGGCGGACACGGGACCATGCGTCGGCGCCCACCCTTACCGGTCACGGTGAGCATGTACCGACCGCCAGGGACGTCGAGCACGTCGCGTGAGTGCATCGCGGCGACCTCGGCGCGACGTAGTCCGCATTCGGCGGCCAGGCGCACCATGAGACGGTCGCGGGCGTCGGCGATGCGGAGCGCGAACCGGTAGTCATCCTCGGCGGCAGGACGCGGCGACGTCGGTGCGACCGGGGGCGGGGGTAGATGAGTGGCCGGATTATCGGCCCGGCGGCCCGTCGTGACAGTCCACGCGAAGAATCCGCGCAACGTTGTGCGATGACTGCGGCGGGTCTCGGTGCGCCAGTCGCCAGCGGCGAACCAATCGGTCACGTCAATCTCGGTGACCTCGGCGGGCCCGGTCGGATGCATTGCGCGAGCGAACGCCGACAGCTGGTAACGGCGGGTCTCGCGCGTCGTTTTGGGTCGACCCTGTGCGCGGGCGAACGTGTCCCACTCGTCGATCCAGTGCGCCCATTGTGTCGGCACGGCTTTGGGGTCCGGGCCCGTGCGCGAGCGGTCGGGATACGTCATTGCGCGGGCAGTCATCGCGGCGGGGTCCGGCGCGTTCAGGGGAATATCGGCGGCCGGATTGACCCGCGCGCCAGTCATTGCGACGTACCACGCAAAGAACACGCGGAGAGACTTGACGTTGTTGCGGTACGTCGCAGGCGTCCACGTCCGGCTATCCAGGTATCGCGCGAGACTGGCGGCCGTGACGTCGCCAGGGTCGACGGCGAGCGCGTCGGCGGCGCGACGAACATGTGAGGCGTGATAGCCGATGGTGTGATCAGAAAGTCGTTGCGCCCGTAGGTGTTCGGTGAATCGATTCACGGTGCGATGCCAGGCGGTCGAGGTCATGGGAGATCCGTTCGGTTCGAGGGGGTAGTGGCACGGCGGCACGGGCACGACGGCGGACAGTGCAGATGATCGACCGAATACCACTCGACGGCAGCATCGGCGGCGGCGTCGTGGTAATCGTCGGCGCTCGCGTAGACGGGTAGATCGACGCTCACTGTGCGGTAATAGGTCTGTAAGCGGTCAGGCACCCCGGAATACGCCGGGGCCGGTGGGCGGCGCGCCGCGTCGTCGGCGGTCCACTCGCCGCCCGTGTGGTTGTCGACGGAACTCACGCGGTCACCGCTTCCACGTGTGACCCTGCATCGCCGCCGGTGCCCTGGCGGAACGAGTCGGCCAAGCTCTCTAGCGCGTCGGCACCGGCACCGGAACGGATGAGTTGCGCGGCCAGCGTCAACGCCGACGCCATACCCCCGGCACTCTCGTCGGCCCCGTCTGCCTGCGGCGGCGGGGCTGGCTCTGTTGCGGCCGGGGCGGCCAGGTCCGACAGTCGTGCGGCCAAGTCGGCGTCGCGGTCGGCGGTGTGGTGCTGGTAGATCATCGCGGCCGAGGCCGTCGAATGTCCCAATCGGTGCTGTATCTCTCGGATGGATGCCCCCGTGCGGGCGGCCAGCGTCGCGCCGGTGTGCCGCAAATCGTGCCACCGGAGGTCACTACGCCCAGCGGCCTCGCGAGCCCGCGAGAAGTGCCGATGACGGTGCGATTCATACACCGGGCCCCCGGCCGGGGTAGTGAACACCAACGCCGACGCCCCGCGCCCGGGGTAGGCGTCCAAGTGTGCGGCCAAGATCTCAACCACGTGCGGCGGCAGGTGGATCGTGCGCACCGACGACGTGGTTTTCGGCGGGCCGTACGTCGCCGGGCCCGACCCACCGATAAGTGCCCGGTCGACGCGTACTGTGCCGGTCCTGGCGTTGCGGTCCAGGCTCACCCTGGACCGGTCCAACGCGAACAGTTCCCCGGCGCGTAGACCCGACCACGCGGCCACGTGCACGGCAGCGGCCAGGCGGTCGGGCATGGCGGCCGCTATCGCGTCGATCTGCGCGGGCGTGGCCGGTACCCGTTCGGCGGCGCGCGTGGTCCCGGCCTTACGGATACGACACGGATTCTCCCGGATGAGCCCCTCGTCGAGTGCAGCGGCGAGGATTGCGCGCAACACCCGGTATGCCTGCGCCGCTTGTGTTTTGCCGGTGTCGCCGATCGCCTCCCGGTGAGGTACCGGAGCCCCAGCGGCCTCCCACTCGGTTACCACGGCAGCAGGCAGACGGCCGGTCGACGGGACCGCTCTACCCATGTCGCGGGCCCACATGCGTGCCGGATGCACGCGCGGGGCCCGCTTGCACCGTGCCCCGGCCGTGGTGGCAGCGGTGTGTGTGACGGCCGCGTACCAGTCGCGGACGGTGGCTACGTCGACCGACGCCAGGTGCTCGCCGCCCAGGCGCACTGTGCCCAGCCCGGGAGCGGTCACCGGAGCGGCGATGTAGCGGGCCAGGTGTCGCCGGTACAAGGCGACGGTGCGCGGTGCGAGGTCGACGCCCGCGCGGGCGGACAGATACCGGTCGGCGTACTCGGCGACGGTGATCGCACCGGCGTCGGGGTCGCGGTAGTCACCGCGCAACACGTCCGCGTGTGTCTGCGTGAGCCAATTGTTCGCGGCTTTCCGCGTGTCGAACGTCAGTGGTGCGGTGCGTCGGCGGTATTCACCGGGCACGGTGTAGCGGGCGCGGAACCGGCCAGAGGGCAGCGGTTCGACGGTCCCGAATGAACGTTGAGAGGTCATGTGATGGTCGTCCTTGGCGGATAGCAAGTGTCCACGTAGCGCCCACGGCGGTACATGTTGTCCCTACTTCTGCTATCCGCCAGAGGGGGTAAAACCCCCTCTGACCAGGGAGAGCCGATGACGGGAATCGAACCCGCACTCTCAGCTTGGGAAGCTGATGTTCTACCACTAAACTACATCGGCATTGCGCACCCGAAACGGTGCGAAGTCACCATAGCAAACGGGCAGCACGAGGCCTGTCTGCGGTGCGGTCAGATCGTCGCCCCGCACCGCGGTGAGCCCTGCCACCGGGCGTCGTGAATGACGAAAACTGCGCCTATCTGCAGTAACCTCGTCTACGTGCTGCTATCTGACCGCGACATCCGCGCCGAGATCGCCGGGGGACGGCTCGGAATCGACCCGTTCGATTCGACACTCGTCCAGCCGTCGAGCGTCGACGTGCGTCTTGACGGACTCTTTCGCGTCTTCAACAACACCAAGTACACGCACATCGATCCGGCCAAGCGGCAGGACGAGTTGACGAGCCTCGTCGAACCTCCGGACGGCGAACCGTTCGTCCTGCACCCGGGGGAGTTCGTGCTCGGGTCGACGCTCGAGGTGTGCACGCTTCCCGACGACCTCGCTGGTCGGCTCGAAGGAAAGTCGTCCCTCGGTCGACTCGGTCTACTGACCCACTCGACTGCCGGGTTCATCGATCCCGGCTTCTCCGGCCACATCACGCTCGAACTGTCGAACGTGGCGAACCTGCCGATAACACTGTGGCCGGGAATGAAGATCGGCCAACTCTGCCTGTTCCGTCTATCGAGCCCCGCTGAGTCGCCGTACGGCAGCGCGACCGTCGGATCGAAATACCAAGGGCAGCGCGGTCCGACACCGTCCAAAGCGTATTTGAACTTCCAGAGCTGACCTATGACAGATCAGTACGACGCCGAACTGTGGCTCTCCGGATTCACCATTCCGGAGGCCCCGACAGGCGCCGTACTCGCCCTGACCTTCGGAGCGTCGGGGATCTGGACGGGCCGCGTCGACGGTCGCCGACGGATCGTCGCATCCCTGTCGGAGCCCCGGATCGTCCCGAGTGTCCTCGACATGCGGATCGCGGCGGAACTGACCGAGAACGGGAGTGTCCCGGAAGCTTCAGAACCGGCGGTGTTCGACGAACTGACCGAACTGGTCAGGCGGGCCCGCGACTCGATCGACGACCGCGACAGCACCTTCGTCATGGGTACGGGGACACTACGATTCATCTCGGTGAGCCGCGCCGACATCGTCGAGGCGACCGTTCCCGAAGTGAACCGGATCCACGGCATGATCGTCGAACTCGCAGGCACGCAGCCGGTCGACGCGATCCTCCTCGGTCCGGGGACCGATCAGTGGCCGGGCCTGTGGGAATCGCTCACTGAACGAGGCTTCACTGCCCTGCTCCCGGGCGACCGGTTCCCCGACACGTTCGGCGGCGACGACGATCCGACCAACACTCTTGCCCGGATCGACGAGGCACCCGTGGCTCTGGCGTGGGGCGCCCAGCCGTCCGACAGCGGACCTGCCTCGTTCAGCGCCTCCGGCATCGACCCTGCCGACTACCGACTCGACGAACACGGGAACGTGCGGTTCGACTCGTCGCGCCGCGACCAGTTTGGGGACACCCAGTACGGGGACCCTGGATACGGGGACACAGAGTACGGCGACGACGATCCGAATGAAGCGCGCCGCGCTGCCGAGAGCAAACGCCGCTGGCGGATCACCGCAGTGGCAGCGATCCTCGTGCTCGTCGGGCTCGGCGGGGTCGGCACAGCGGTTGCCACGAACATTCACGAGCACAACGGTCCGAGCATCGACGAACTCGGGGACCTGTCCGCGACCGACACAACCGCCGAGACCGAATCGAGTGCGCCCGCGCACATTCCGAACTCGGCCGACCGGAAAGAGGTCGCTGCCGCGCGCGCGAAGATGCTCAAGTACTCGACCCCGCCGCCCCCGCCGAAGACGACGGCGACGACGACGCAGAAGCAGCGACCGCAACGGGACCAGCAACAGCAGACTCAGGAGCGTCCGCGCCCCGGCCCGTCGCCGCAGCCGAAACCACGGAAACGAACGATCCCCAATCCGATACCGGGGCTGCCGCCGATCGTCGTCGGGTAAGGGCTGGAGGGGTCTCGACTCCGCTCGACCAGCGGAAAGCGGGGGTCTCGACTCCGCTCGACCGGCGGAAAGCGGGGGTCTCGACTCCGCTCGACCGCGTGGGTTCAGGTGGTGGTTGCAACGCTGGTTGTGTTAGTTGCTGTTGGTTGTTGATAGTAGTTCGTTGAATTTTTCTGCTGGGGTGGCGAATTCGTGGACTTGACGGGGGCGGCGGTTGAGTCGGT
>NZ_JAKKOQ010000001.1 GCF_021738965.1 Gordonia zhenghanii
CGCGTGGCTGGCCCACCTGAGCTCCGGTCTGCGCATGCACGATCGCGTACACATGGTTACGGGCGTGGGTGTCCACGCCGATGACATAGGAATGGGTTTCTGCGACACTGGGCATCGGTGATCTCCTCCGTCGAGTCTGGTTGCAACCAACTACCGAGCACGGAGATAGATCCCCGCACCGGCGCGGTGCCGGTCAACCAAAATGGGTTGCGGCGAGACAGGTCTCTAACAAGTCAGTCACGCTCTCGACGACAGGCTTCTATTCAGTCATCGCCGCACAGGGAAGGCCGGCACCGACGCCCCGGGTAGACATGTCGAGACAAAGCCAACCCCACCAAAATGTAGGGCGGCAAGACTCCGCGAAGTCATACCCGAAGCGCCAGCAACCATCCTCCCCCAACCAGCCTCCGGCCAGTCACCATCTATTAGAGACTCCGCTCGACCAACGACAAAAAGGGCTCGACCAACGACAGAGATGGGCTCGACGAACGTCGACGAACAACTCTACCAGCGTCGAACGTTCAGGCAGCGAGCGACGACCGGCGCCGACTGCGCGACTTCAGTTCGGCGAGTGCGGTCCGCAGACCGGTGGCGCGCGGAGTGATGGAGTCGAATCGGCGTTCGGACGCGGTCTCCGGGGCGTCGTCGACCGAGTCGCGGAGGAAGCGGTCCGGCAACGCCAACTTGTTGATGGTCCGCAGCGTGCGCAGGTACTGCATGGTGAACGACCCCGTGTTGTACGGCAGGTCGTATTTGTCGCAGAGTTCACGCACGCGGACCGACATGTCGGCGTACCTGTTGCTCGGCAGGTCGGGGAACAGGTGGTGCTCGATCTGGTACGAGAGGTTGCCGCTCATGAACGCGAGGGTCGGGCCTGCGTCGAAGTTGGCGCTGCCGAGCATCTGACGCAGATACCACTGACCCTGCGTCTCGTTCTCGAGGGTGTCCATCGTGAACTTCTCGGCGCCGTCCGGGAAGTGACCGCAGAAGATCACCACGTACGCCCACAGGTTGCGGACGAAGTTCGCCGTCAGGTTCGCGGTCAGCGTCGACTTCGCGTTGGGGCCCGACAGCGCCGGGAACAGCACGTAGTCCTTGGCCATCTGGCGGGCGGCCTTGTGCACGAACTTCCGGATCTCCGGCCGCGCGACCTCCATCGGCTTACGGCCGCCGATCACCTCTTTGAGTTCGAGGTCGTGCAGGGCGATCCCCCACTCGAATGTCGCGGCGAGCATGACGTTGAAGAACGGCTGGAACGCGCGCCGCGGCTCCCACGGCTCGTCACGCGTCACCCGCAGGATCTTGTAGCCGACGTCGTGATCCATGCCGAGCACGTTCGTGTACTTGTGATGGATGTAGTTGTGCGAGTGCTTCCAATGGGGTGCCGCACAGACCATGTCCCACTCCCACGACGTGGAGTGCACTTCGGGATCGTTCATCCAATCCCACTGACCGTGCATCACGTTGTGGCCGAGTTCCATGTTCTCGATGATCTTCGCCAACGAGAGAGCACCGGTGCCCAGCCACCACAGCGACCGGCGGTTGCTGCCCAGCAGAGCTGCGCGGCCAACGATTTCCAGGGTGCGCTGCGCGCGGATCGTCCGACGCAGATACGTCGCGTCGCGCTCGCCTCGACTGGATTCGACGTCCCGACGCAGAGCGTCGAGTTCCGCGCCGAGAGCTTCGACGTCCGCGTCGGTCAGGTGTGCATACTCATTGATATCGGAGATCGCCATCAGGCCCCATTATGCGCTTGCGCGCTCCCTGCGGCGCGACCGGCTGTCCGAGATGGCCGTCTTCAAACCTCGGCGGCGTCCTGTACTCGCATCGATCACCGGCGCCAAGCGCGGTCCGTCGTCTTCTCGGAACCGGCGCTCGGACGCGGTCTCCGGCGCGTCGTCGCTGGTAGCGCTCAGATACTCGTTCGGCAGCGACAGCTTGGCGATGGTCCGCCACGACTTCCCGTACTGGACCAGGAACGAGCCTGTCGTGTACGGGAGGTCGTATTTGTCGCACAATGCCTGCACGCGCACCGAGATCTCGGCCAGCCGATTGCTCGGCAGGTCCGGGAACAGGTGATGTTCGATCTGGTACGAGAGGTTTCCGCTCATGAATCCCAGCACCGGGCCGGAGCGGAAGTTGGCACTGCCGAGCATCTGCCGCAGGTACCACTGGGCCTGCGACTCGTTGGTCATGTCGGCCTTGGTGAACTTCTCGGCGCCGTCCGGGAAGTGCCCGCAGAAGATCACCGCATTGGTCCACACGTTGCGCATCATGTTCGCGAAGAGGTTCGCGGTCGCGGTCTTGCGTGCCGCCCGCGGCGAACGGTTCAGGACGCCCGAGATCGCAGGCGCGAGCACGAAGTCCTTCCCGACCTGCCGACCGATCTTGCGGCCGACGTCAGTCATGTCGCGCTTGAGCTCGGCCTTGGCCTCGGGGGTCTTCCGCTTCTTGCCCAGCTCGAGATGCTGTGCGGCGACGCCGTATTCGAAGAACAGCGCGAGCAGCGTGTTGTAGGCCAGGTTGCCGAGGTTGAAGGGGCGCCAACGCTGGTCACGCGTCACTCGAAGCAGGCCGTAGCCCACGTCGTCGTCCATGCCGAGCACGTTCGTGTACTTGTGATGGATGTAATTGTGGGTGTGCTTCCAGTGCGCGCTGGGCCCGGTGATGTCCCACTCCCACGACGTGGAGTGCACTTCGGGGTCGTTCATCCAATCCCACTGCCCGTGCATCACGTTGTGGCCGAGTTCCATGTTCTCGACGATCTTTGCGACGCCCAGCGTCACCGCGCCCGCCCACCAGACCGGTCGGCGGCTCGCGCCCATCGTCAGCATGCGGCCGGTGAACTCCAGACCACGCTGGAACCGGATCGTGTTGTGCAGGTATCGAGCGTCCCGCGCACCGCGGTCGGCCTCGATGTCGGCACGGATCGCATCCAACTCGGCGCCCAATGCTTCGACGTCGGCAGCGGTCAGGTGTGCGTACTCGGGTACGTCGGCGATCGCCATCGTGACTCCTTCTCGCGTGGATAACTAACTTACGCAATCGTAGGTTACGCATCCGTAGGTTGTCCAGGAGTACTACCCCATGAGGCCGATCACACGTCGAGGGTGCAGTCTCCCGCAGCGGCCGTCACGCACGTCTGAACCCGTTCGCCCTCGACGTGTTCGACTCCGGTGCGCAGGTCACGGACGCACCCCTTGTCGAGCATGACGACGCAACTCTGGCAGATGCCCATCCGGCAGCCGAACGGCATGAGGACGCCCGCCTGCTCCCCCGCCTCCAATAGCGTCTGCGCCCCGTCGACCTCGGTAGTCCTGCCGCCGCGACCGAAGGTCACGGTGCCGCCCTGGGCGCCTACCGCACCGCGATCGAGTGCGAAGCGCTCCACATGCAGACGGTCGTCGCGACCGCCTTCCCGGAACATCGCCGTGAGCATGTCCACGAACCCGCCCGGACCACACGCCCACGTCTGCCGTTCGTCCCAGTCGGGGACCAACTCAGTCAGGGTGGCGGCGTCGACGCGGCCGTCGACGCTCGTCAGCCGGAGCTTGAGGTCCACCAGGCCGGCGTCGGCCAACGACCGAAGTTCGTCGAGGAACAGCACGCCGTCCTCGTCGGGCGCCGAGTGCACGAGCACCGCGTCGACGCGCTGCCCGCGCCGCGCCATGGTCCGCAACATCGACATGATCGGCGTGACGCCGCTGCCCGCCGTCGCGAACAACATCTTCTCGGGCGGCGGATCGGGCAGGACGAACTCGCCGGCGGGCGCAGCCAGTCGCACCACGGTGCCGGGCGTCAGTCCGTTCACCAAGTGCGACGAGAGGAAGCCCTCCGGCATCGCCTTCACCGTGATCGCCACGGTCCGGTCGGCCACCGAACTGTCGGGCTCCGAGGTCAGCGAGTACGAGCGCCAGGTCCAGCGTCCACCGACCAGGACGCCGATCCCGATGTACTGCCCCGGGTGGTAGTCGAACGAGAACCCCCACCCCGGCGCAATGACGATGGTCGCACTGTCGGCGGTCACCGGAGTCACTGCGACGACCTTGCCGCGCAGTTCCCGCGCCGACCACAGCGGGTTCACGAGATGCAGGTAGTCGTCGGGAAGCAGCGGCGTCGTCACCCGCGCCGCAGCAGCACGCAGCCAATTGCCGCCCTTACCGCCGGACACCCCTGCAACCGGTGCCTCGAATACTTCCCGCCAGCCCATGTTCGACTCCTCCGCCGTCCCGGTCCGATCGTCGAACCGCTAACTTACGCCTCCGTAGGTTAGCGGCTCGACGGCCAGAGGGCGAACGCTGAGGCTCACGCCAACAACGTGCCCGGCTCCGCCCGATACGGCGTGAAGAAATCATTGGCGGGCGCACCCGCGAGCGACGAGACCAGCCCCGGCACCGACTGCCCGTCGATCTCCTCGCGGATGATGTCGGCGTGCCCCGCGTGGCGCGCGTACTCCTCGAGAAGGTGCCCGAGGTAGTAGCGATTCTTGATCGGACGGGAGTCGAAGATCCCGGCCCACGGCGCGGGCAGTTCCATCGAATCGCCGTCCGGGTCACAGCCGCGGGCGGCCGCGATGAACTCCACCCGATCGGCGTCGAACCGTTCGATGAGCGCGGCAGCCGTCTCGTCGTCGGTCAGGGCGAAGCTGCCCATGTACTCCGCGAAACCGGCTTCGTCGAAGACTCGCTCGACCTTCTCGCCGCGCAGACGAGCCGCAGCGTTCGGAAGGTCACGCGCGATGTGCTTGAGCAGTCCGCCGACCGACAGTGCGCTCCGGCAAGGCGTGAGACGCGCCTGCTCCTCGGTCAGGCCGTAGAGCGCGGCGCGCAGGTGGTCGAGCTGCTGGTCGAGGTAGTTGACGAAGCCGGTGATCTCGTCGTCGCGAGCTGGTGCGTACATGATGTCCTCCAGGTGGTCTGATCTGCGTGTGCCCTCAGTCTCACAGCCCTTGCGGTCAGTTCTTGTCCTGAATTCGATCAATTGCCGGTCGAGACCTCCTACCGCGCGGGTGGAGTGCCTCCCCCGCTGGTCGAGCGGAGTCGAGACTTGATCGCTCGGTGCGGAAGGCCATGCTGGATCTAACCAACACGCCGGTCGAGCGGAGTCGAGACACTCAGCTGCGTCGTGCGAGGTCTCGACTCCGCTCGACCAGCAGGTTGGCGCGTCTCGCTTCAACGTGCAGCTACGATCCCGACTCCGCTCGACCAACAGGGGTGGAACGTGACCACTCGGTGCGCAAGATCGTGCTGGATCTAACCAACACGCCGGTCGAGCGGAGTCGAGACAAACAGCCGGGTCGGGAGAGGTCCCGACTCCGCTCGACCAGCAGGTTGGCGGCTCTCGCTTCAACGTGCAGCTACGATCTCGACTCCGCTCGATCAACATCGATGGCGAGTCCCGCGTGACCGCGCGGGTGCGGTCCCGAATCCGCTCGACCAGCGGGTTGGCTAGAGGAGTTCCAGAAGGAACGGGAGTTCTTGGGTGGCGTACCAGCCGAGGTCGTGGTCTTCCACGTCGCCGATGGTGAGTTCGGCGTCCTCGTCGCCGAGATCGGCGGCGTCGACGGCCTTCACTGCGGCCTGGACAGCGGACTCGGCGGCAGCTCCGTCAACGTGGACCGCGACGATGTCGGACGTCGCCACGCCACCGGCCACGCGCACGACAGCGTCGTCGAGGTCGGGGCGCACGGTCGCGTCTGCGTCCGCGACCACCACCACGCGCCGCGCGGGCAGATCCGACTCGTCTGCCGACAACAGCCGCAACGATGCGCGCGCGGCCTCACGCAAAGCCACTTCGCCTAGTTCCTCGTCGTCGCCCGACGTGTACGCCTCGCGCAGTGTTGGCGTCACAGCGAAACCCGTACCGCTGACCGGCAGGAACCGAGCTTCGTCCGCGGTGGTCAACTCCTGGATCATCGCCAACGTCGCAGGCAGATAGACACGCATCTATTTGATTCCCTCTCTCCTGGAAGCTCAGATTCTCATGGCTGCTCGGGCCCTCATGGATGCTTGGGCGCCAGGCCGACGGGCCCCGCCTGCAGCAGTTCGTCGAACGACTCGACGAGATATCCAGCCATCGCAGGCAGGTCGGTCACTACGGACCGGTCGGCGAGGAACGCGAACTGCACGGAGTCGCCGTACTCGTTCACGCTGATCGCCAGTGCACGTTGCGCGGAGAGCGTCGGGACCGTGTAAATCTGATCCACGCGACAACCCTTCAAGAAACGTTCGGAGACGCCGTCGCTCCAGAAGATCGGCACGTTGTACGCCCGCTGGAACATGTTGCTGAACGCGCGGCTCGAGAATTCGCCGAACGGGACGATCCCCAGTTCCGGGAGCAGCGGCTTCATCTCCGACGTCAATCGGCTGCTCGATCCCGAGTACCGGTCCGCGAGGCCGGCCACCTGCATCAACCGCACCACCGGCGAGTCCTCCCCGACCGGGAGGTCCGTGACGAACTCCGGGCCGCTCGCCGGCATCCAGGATCCGGCCCCGTCCGACCTGCCGGACCCCGTGTCGGCGTCTCGGGCCCGCAGCGGGACGATCACGCGCACGGTCTCACCGTGGCTCACCGAGTCCTTGACCGACAGCGACCACCGGCGCAGGACACCGGCAACGACGGCGAGCAGAACGTCGTTGAACGTGCAGTCGAAGCGGTTCGCGATCTTCACACAGTCGCGGCGCGGGATCTCGGCAGTCGTGAACAGCCGCGCCGACGTGGTGACGGTGTTGAGCGGGCTGTCCGGGGCCGCGTCGACGAGTTGCTGGACCGCCGAGGTCACCAGACGCGCCGACTTGTCGGCCACCGACCAGACGTCGGCGACCGGACCGTTGCCGCGCAACAGCGAATCGACGAGGTCCCGTGGACGGGTAATGGCTTCGGCGAGCGCGCCGACGGTCATCGACGTCTGCTTAGGAGGGGAACTCGGCATCCACAGGTCCTCGTCGAGGCTGCGGCCGGCCGGAGTGTCGTCGGTGACGGCCTCACTCAGGTCGCGGTCGGCCGGTCCCCCGATCAGGCAGCGGTGCGACTTGGTGAGGACCGCGGTGCGACCGCCCGCGAGGCCTTCGATCAAGTACATCTCCCACAGCGGACGCGTCCGGTCGAGCGGCCGCGACATCAAGCGGGCGATCAGTTCTTCCAACTGCTTAGCGGTCCCCGGTTGCGGGAGAGCCGACAGGCGCACGTGGTACGTGACGTCGAATTCAGGGTCGTCCACCCACAGCGGGCGGCCGAGTCCGAGAGCCACCTCTTTGACGACCTGCCGGTAACGCGGGACCAATTGCAAGCGACGCTCCACCAACGACACCAGCGACGGGTAGTCGAGTTGGCCCCCGCGCACCGAGTCGCTGGACGCCGAGGCACCGGACGTCGAGTCGACGATCATCAGCGCCCCGGTGAGCACGCTGGTACCTGGTCCGTCGAGGAAGTAGTACATCGCGTCTTCGGCCGACAATCGATTAACCATGATGCGTTCGAGTCTAAGGCGTTTCGCCGTCCGTGGCGCTATAGCCCCGACGTCTCCGGTCACAGGATGTGCCCCGACGTCTCCCGTCACAGGATCGCGAACTCGGTGAGCATCCACCGCTCGACCGCCTGCCGTCCCGGCGACCGAACCGTCCGGAGTTCCACGCGACCGGCGACCGCCCGGGTCCGCGCACCTCGTTCGACGGTGCCGAAGTAGTTCGCCGCCCGCAGCGACACCATCTGCAGGTGGACGCGACGCAACCGGACGGCTGGCCCGCGGACCGGAGCCCGGGCCACGTCGTCCTCACGCCTTCGCAGCGCGACCGCGATCTGCTCGAATACTTCGACGGTGACGACCGGCGACAGGTGGTCGGACGGCCGCCGCCCATCGAGCACTTCGACGATCCGCTGCAGGACCGCGATGACGCAGCCGCGCGCCGCGCGCGCCGCCTCGACCGGCGGCCCCGTCGTCGAGCGGCGGGGATCCTGCGTCGTTCCGGGACGATCTCGTGTGACGGTGCTCATACTCTTTGGACGCACGCAGAAGCCGTGCGGTTCCATGACACGCCGAGTCAGTCGAGCGACGGCGAGACCCTCACTTCGCGATCTCGACTCCGCTCGATCAGCGGGGTCGCGTTGCGCTCGATGAACGGCGGACCTTCTCGCCACGGTCAGTGGGCTGGGCTGGTCTCCTTCTTCCGCCGCGGCCACGGGATCACGTGCACGACGGCAAGCACGACGCCGCCCCACAGCGCACCAAACACCGCGGATGCGAGTGTGTTCGCGATCCAGCCGACCACCCCGCCGATGGCCGGGATCAGGTCGTGGAACCAGTGCTCGATGCTGTGCACGACGCCGTACGGGAACGCCCAGCCGAGTTCGTCGACGCCCTGCAGGACGATGTGGCCGCCCACCCAGCACATCGCGACCACGCCCACGGTGCTGAGGGTCGACAGCACCACCGGCATCGCGGTCACCAGACCGCGGCCGAACGCTGCGACCGCCTTCTGTTCGCGGCCGGCCAACGCGAGACCGATGTCGTCCATCTTCACGATCAGCGCGACGACGCCGTACACCAGAGCGGTGATCAGGATTGCGACGATCACCAGGATGATCGCGCGGGACAGGAACGCCTCCGAAGCCACCTCGTTCAGCGCGATCACCATGATCTCGGCGGACAGGATGAAGTCGGTGCGGACCGCACCGGACACGACTGCTTTCTCCTGCTCGGGACCGACTTTGTCGACGGTCTCTTCGGCTTTCCCGTGGCCGGAGAGCATCTCCCAGATCTTCTCGGCGCCCTCATAACAGAGGTATGTTCCGCCGATCATCAGGATCGGGGTGAGCAGCCACGGCAGCCACTGGCTCAGGATCAACGCGATCGGAAGGATGATGAGAAGTTTGTTGCGCAGCGATCCCTTCGCGATCTTGCCGATGATCGGCAACTCGCGATTCGGTCGCACACCGTGCACGTACCGCGGGGTCACCGCGGTGTCGTCGACGACGACGCCCACCGCTTTCGCGCTGGCCCGCCCGGTGGCCGCTGCGACGTCGTCCAACGACGCCGCAGCCATTTTGGCCAGCACGGCGATGTCGTCGAGAAGGGCTGCGAGTCCTGCGCTCATATCCAGACACGATAGCGCCCGGCGGCCGAAGCCACCGGGCGCTGCCTGTCAGTCTTACTTCTTGCGACGGTTACGTCGCTCGGCCTCACGGCGTTCCCGCCGACTTCCGCCGCTCGCGGCGCCGTTGTTCTGCACGGCCGTACGCGCAGGTGCAGGCGCGGAGCCCGCGAGTTCCTGCGCCTGCGAATGGATCTCGGCTGCCCCGTCCTCGCCGGGCCCGCTGAACATCTGCGACTGTTCGTCGTCAGCGGATCCGCCGCTGAGCCCGGCGAGCATGTCGCTGACGCTCGTGCCGAGCGCGGGCGCGGGAGCCTCCACCTGGACCTGCGCGTTGAACAGGATCGAGACGGTCTCTTCTTTCATCGCGTCGAGCATCGCGGTGAACATGTCGTAGCCTTCGCGCTGGTACTCGACCACGGGGTCGCGCTGCGCCATCGACCGGAGGTGGATGCCTTCGCGGAGGTAGTCCATCTCGTACAGGTGATCGCGCCATTTGCGGTCGAGCACCTGCAGGAGCACGGACTGTTCCAGGTTGGACATGCCCTCTTCGCCTGCGACACCGACGATCTCCTCGACTCGCTTGTCGTAGGCGCCGAGCGCGTCGTCGACGATCAGTTGGCGCAGCTCGTCGCGCGAGATGTCGTCGCGTTCGCCGAACTCGTTCTCGCCGACGACTTCCTTCGCGTCGACCCCGATCGGGTACAGCTCCTTCAACGCCGTCCACAGGGTGTCGAGATCCCAGTCCTCGGCGTATCCGGTGGCGGTCGCGCCGTCGACGTAGGCGCCGACCACTGTGGAGACCATGTCGCGGATCTGGTCGCGGTGGGTGTCCCCTTCAAGGATGTCGCGGCGTTCGCCGTAGATCACCTTGCGCTGGGAGTTCATCACCTCGTCGTACTTGAGAACGTTCTTGCGGATCTCGAAGTTCTGCTCCTCGACCTGCGTCTGCGCACTGCGGATGGCGCGGGTCACCATCTTCGCTTCGATCGGCACGTCCTCGGGCAGGTTGACGCGCGTCATGATCGACTCGAGCGCCGCACCGTTGAACCGTCGCATCAGCTCGTCGCCGAGCGAGAGGTAGAAGCGGGACTCGCCGGGGTCGCCCTGACGGCCGGAACGACCGCGCAGCTGGTTGTCGATTCGACGCGACTCGTGACGCTCGGTGCCGAGCACGTAGAGCCCGCCTGCCTCACGGACGTCGTCGACCTCTGCTGCCGCCTTCTCCCGCGCGGCGGTGATGGCGTCCTCCCACGCGGCCTCGTACTCCTCGGAGGTGTTCACCGGGTCGAGGCCCGCCTTGCGGAGACGCGTGTCGGCGATGATGTCCGGGTTGCCGCCCAGGACGACGTCGGTGCCTCGGCCTGCCATGTTCGTGGCGACCGTGACCGCGCCCAGACGTCCAGCCTCGGCGATGATCTGGGCTTCCTGCTCGTGGAACTTCGCGTTCAGGACCGAGTGGTCGACGCCTGCCTCGGCGAGCTGCTGCGACAGGTACTCCGACCGTTCGACGCTCGTCGTACCGATCAGCACCGGCTGACCCTTCGCATGCCGCTCGACGATGTCGTCGACGACGGCCGCGAACTTGGACTCCTCAGTCTTGTAGATGAGGTCGGCGCGGTCGGCACGAACCATCGGCCGGTTTGTCGGGATCGCCACGACGCCCAGCTTGTAGATCTGCTGGAACTCGGCCGCCTCGGTCTCGGCGGTACCCGTCATGCCCGAGAGGGTGTCGTACAGACGGAAGTAGTTCTGGAGCGTGATCGTGGCGAGCGTCTGGTTCTCGGCCTTGATCTCGACGCCTTCCTTCGCCTCGATGGCCTGGTGCAGGCCTTCGTTGAAGCGACGGCCGTCGAGCACACGACCGGTGAACTCGTCGACGATCATCACCTCGCCCTTGCGGACGATGTAGTCCTTGTCGCGGTGGAACAACTCTTTGACCTTGATGGAGTTGTTCAAGTAGCTGACGAGCTGTGCGTTCTCCGGCTCGTACAGGTTTTCGATGCCCAGCCGGTCCTCGACGAAAGCGACGCCTTCCTCGTGAACGCCGACGGTCTTCTTCTTGATGTCCACTTCGTAGTGGACGTCCTTCTCCAGCAGCGGCGCGATCCTCGCGAACTCGCCGAACCACTTGCTCGACGAGTCCGTCGGGCCGGAGATGATGAGCGGTGTCCTCGCCTCGTCGACCAGGATCGAGTCGACCTCGTCCACCACCGCGAAGTTGTGACCGCGCTGCACGAGTTCCTCGAGGGAGTTCGCCATGTTGTCGCGCAGGTAGTCGAAGCCGAACTCGTTGTTGGTTCCGTACGTGATGTCGGCGGCGTACGCGGCGCGACGCTGGTCCGGGCTCATCCCCGTCAAGATCACATCGGTGTCCAGGCCGAGGAAGCGGTGGACGCGGCCCATCCACTCCGCGTCACGCTTGGCCAGGTAGTCGTTGACGGTGACGACGTGGACGCCCTTGCCCGAGAGCGCATTGAGGTAAGCGGGTAGCACACAGGTCAGGGTCTTGCCCTCACCGGTCTTCATTTCGGCGATGTTGCCGAAGTGCAGTGCGGCGCCGCCCATGATCTGGACGTGGAAGTGCTTCTGGTCCAGGACACGCCAGGCGCCTTCGCGGGCGACGGCGAACGCTTCGAGAAGGATGTCGTCGAGGGTCTCCCCGTCCGCCAGCCGCTTCTTGAACTCGTCGGTCTTGCCGCGCAGTTCGGCGTCGCTGAGCGCTTCCATCTCGTCCGAGAGCGCCTCGACGCTCGTCGCGTACGAATCCAGTCGTTTGACCAGACGTCCTTCGCCGAGTCGGAGCAGCTTGTTGAGCAACGGTAATCCTCTTGGTAGGCGGTCGAGTTCGCCGCCGACCCACCGCCTTCGAGGCGACGGGCCGAACAGACCTCCAACCATGGTACGGGGCGCGCCGACGCAGGCACGTCGAGCACGCCGCTAAGGGGTGTCGGTGAGGCCCGAAGCACAACGATCCGGCCGCCCCCGAACGAGCGTGGGGACGGCCGGATCGGTGAACGGGTCAGGCCAGTCTGATCAGCCCGTAATCGAATGCGTGGCGTCGATAGACGACGGATGCCTTGTCGGTCTCCGCGTCGTGGAACAGGAAGAAGTCGTGACCGACGAGTTCCATCTCGTAGAGCGCGTCGTCGACGCTCATCGGCGACGCCGGGTGGTCCTTCACCCGGACGACCTGCCCTGGGCGGTACTCGTCGGTGCCGTCGTCCCACGGATCCCACGGGTCAGCGCCGTTCTCCTCGAGTTCGCCGACCTCCGCGAGCGGGGGCATCGCGTCGAGCGACACCTCGCCGAGTGACGGCGGCCGGTGTTGCCCGTCCTTGCGGATCTGCTTGCGTCGTTTCGAGCGCCGCAACCGCTTCTGCAGCTTGTCGAACGCGAGTTCTGTTGCGGCGTAGAAGTTCTCGCCCGTTCCCTGAGCTCGGATGATGGGACCGCGGCCGATGGCCGTCACCTCGACGACCTCGCTGTCCTTGGCTCGACGAGGGTTGGGTTCGTGATACAAGACGACGTCGAAGCGGAAGATCGAGTCGTCGAAGTGCTCGAGGCGGGAGAGTTTGTCACCGAGATATGCGCGGAAGTGGTCGGGAATCTCCACGTTGCGCCCGTTCCAGGAGACGTCGGCCTTCGGAACGGACAGCTCGCCCGCGTTCGACGAGTTCGGCGGTGGGGCGAACGCTCGCGCCGCCTCCTCCCGCGACTGCGGCTCGGGACCCTTCGGTTCGCGCTGACCTTTACGGTGAACGACCGTCATATCGAGTTCCTCCTCTGAATGCTCCCACTCGGGGCCCGCCCGGATGGGAAACCGATTTGCGTAGCGCACTGCGCGGTCCTGTTGTCGCAAGGACCCCGTGCGCTGCAGTGCAACGGCACATCTGGCAGCGACGTCTCCCCGACCACGGGCGTAGGCGTCAGGCTCGGAGAAAAGGTGCTTCACCTCCCGGCACTCGACGTTCATCACTGCCACTTCCGAAGGTATCCGCAAACTCGCCTTCCGGCCACGGTTTCGTGATTCGTCATCGCCTCGGAGCCACATCCTGACCACACTCTTGGCGTTCGCACAGATTTCACGCTCCCGCGAGCACGACGACGGCGTCCACACCGACCCCGGCGCGGGCCAGTCGCCGCGTCGACGCCGCGGCCGTCGCCCCCGTGGTGAGGACGTCGTCGACGAGGACGACGACGGTGCCTGCCGCGGTCACCGCGTCGGGTGGGGGCCGGGTCAACTCGATCGCACCCGCCAGGTTCGAGGCACGTGCTCCGGCGCCGAGGCCGGCGGAGTCGCGCGTCAGGCCTGCGGTCGCCAACAGCGGCAGCACTGCGGCTCGCGGCCCCAGCAGGCCGACCGCGACTCGCGCGACCGCAGTGACCGGGTCGCCGCCGCGCCGTCGGGCGGCTGATCGCCTGGTCGGAGCGGGAATCACCGCGAGCCGCCTGCCGGCAGGCAGATCGCCCCATTGCGCCAACGTCATCAGCGCACCGGCCAGGCCCTCCCCGAATGTCCGCGCGAGGTCGCGGCGACCGTGCTCTTTGAGCGCGAGGACGGCCGCCCGGAGCGGCCCGTCGTAGCGGCCGAGGGCCCACGCCGGAGCGTCGACCTCCACCCGCGGTGCGAGCACGCGGGGCGCGTCGCGCAGACGATCCGCGCACGCCCGGCACCAGGAGGTGCCCGGGCGTCCGCAGCCACCGCACACCAACGGCACGGCGAGGTCGCCGACGGCAGCGGCGACCTCGCGCAACGCACGAGCCGGCCCTCCGAGTCCCATCACCTGATCATCGTCGATCGCGACGCGCACGTCACCTGTGCCATCCACAGGCCCGGATCATCCACAGGCCGGTCATTCACCGGTCTGGATCATCCACAGACCGGGCGTGGACTCACCCCTCGGGAACCACCGGGACCGTTCCCGGGCTCATGTCCGGGGCGACGCCGGTCCAATACTGGTCCGGACGCCCCTTGCCGGTTCCCAATTGCTGCACTCCCTGGGTGTCGCCGACGTACACGGTCTCATCGCTGGCGGCGACCGTCGTCAACGGCGGTTTCAGGTTGCCTGCCACGAGACCGTCCGACGGTCCCCCGGCGAGCGAGATCCGCATGACGGGCGATTCCGTGCCTGCTCGGACCACGTACAGCACAGACGACGTCGCCCAGGCGACGTCCCGGACTGCGGTGTCGATGTCGTCGGCGGCCTTCCGCACCCCGGTCAGCGACGGGACGCCGCGCTCGTTGATCGAGATCACCGCGAGCACGGGCTCGCCCGCGACAACGAGCGCCACACGCACGCCGTCGGGAGCGACGCTCATCGCGGTGATCGGCCCCGGTGACTTCTCGGTCACCTCGGTCAGGTCCAGGTCGATGGTGCCCGTCGTGCCCTGCGTGTCCAGCGACCACTGGATGGGGCGTCCGTCGACGATTGCGTAGCCGACGCTCGAATCGGCGCCGTACGAGGGCGACGTCATCGTGCGTCCGGCTGCGATCTCTACGGGGTCGCTGCCGTACGGCCCCTCCACGAGGACCATGCGGTTGCCCTTGTCGAGAACGGCGGCAGCACGCGACATGTCGGCGGTCACCGCCGCGGCCCGCACCTCGCGGGTCGTGCCGAGGAGTCCGGGTACCGGGATCGCGCGGCCCGCCGTCGACCGGACGAGCGCACCGTCGTGGACCAGGTGCAGCGGCGGCGGCACGGCGTCCGGCTCGGCCTCGAACGACTGGACGTCGGCCGTCCGCCAGCCGCCGTCGTGTCCCCGGACGAGCGGTGCGCCGTCGGCGTTCAGGATGTACGTCCCGTTGACGCCCGCGCTGTCGAGCGTCCAGATCAGCTGTGCTGCGAGCACTGTCCGGTTGCGGGTGTCGTCGTCGGTCACGTTGCCGAGGTCGACGGTCACCGTGTCGCCGTCGGTGACGACCGGACCCGACAATGTTGCGCCCTTGTCGGCTCCGGAGCCGACAGCGCCCGCCAGGTCGGGCGCCGGGCCGCGCAGGAGCAACGCGACGACGTCGGTCGCCGACGGCGTGGCGCCGAATACCCAGCGCGGGTCGGTCACCAGTCTGGTCATGGTGCGTTCGGGGAAGTAGAGGTTCACCTGTCGATACGCCGTAAGGAACTGGGCGCGGTCGGTGATGGTGCCGCGCGGCAGGTCGCCCGAGATCCGCCAGGCGCCGCGCACCCGAGTCAAGGAGAGCGGAAGCACGACTGGTCCGGAGGCGGGCAGCAGCTGCCCGGACGAGGTGAGGACGCCGACCTGGTCGGCGGTGATCCGCAGCCGGACAGCGTCTTCGGTCCGCTCGTCGACGACCACTCCGACGTTGTCGACGACCCTCATGTCTCCCTGGTCGTCCCACCGGCCGGAGGCCCCCGACGTCAGGAACTTTCGGGCCGCGCGATGTCCGGAACTGGGATCGGCCATCGCCTTGATCGCGTTGCGGGCCAACGTCTCCGGGTCGTCATTGCGGCGCGGCACCGGAACTGCGTTTGCGGGGTCCTTGCGGTCGAACGCCTCGATCGGCTGCGGGGCAGACGAATCGGGCACCGCGACGCACCCCGTCGACAACGCGGTGGCGACGACGAGGACGATCGCGACGACAGTGCGGGCTGCGTGCGTCACTTGTTCACCTCCGGGGTCGGTCTGAGCGGCAGCGGACTGCCCAGCAGTTTGTGCCCGCGGAGCAGCGGGAGGGTCAGCCGGAAACACGATCCGACGCCGGGCTCACCCCACGCCTCGAGTCGTCCGGCGTGCAGGCGTGCGTCTTCGATGCTGATGGCCAGACCAAGACCGGTGCCGCCGGATCGTCGGACCCGTGACGGATCCGATCGCCAGAACCTGTTGAACACCAGTTTCTCCTCGCCTGCCCGCAGTCCGATCCCTTGATCGCGCACCGTGATCGCGACAGCGTCGCCGTCCGATCGCATGGTGAGGACCACCGGCCGGTGTTCGCCGTGGTCGATCGCGTTGGCGAGCAGGTTCCGCAGGATGCGTTCCACGCGGCGCGGATCGATCTCGGCGAGCACCGGTTCGGCAGGCAGGTTGACGACCAGTTCGGTGTCCGACTCGACAGCGAGGTGGGTCACCGTCGACACCGCGCCGTCGATGGGGATCGCGACGTCCATCCGCTCGGCGGCCAGATCGGCCATGCCGGCATCGTGTCGGGAGATCTCGAGGAGTTCGGTGAGCAACGTCTCGAACCTGTCTAGTTCCTTCGACAGCAGTTCCACCGACCGCCGCTGCATCGGATCGAGTTCGTCCCGACTCTCGTACAGCACGTCGGCGGCCATCTTGACGGTCGTCAGCGGCGTCCTCAGTTCGTGGCTGACGTCACTGGTGAACTGGCGTTGCAATCCGCCGAACTCCTCCAGATGGTTGATCTGTCTGGACAGGCTCTCGGCCATGTCGTTGAAGCTGACGGCCAACCGCCCGAACTCGTCGTCGCCGTTCACCGGCATCCGCTCGGTGAGGCGTCCGTCGGCGAATCGGACGGCGATGCGTGAGGCCGACCGCAGCGGCGCGATCACCTGACGGGACACCAGCCATGCGATCGCCGCGAGCAGTCCGAACAAGACGATGCCACCCGCCAGCAGAGTGCCGCGGACCAGTGCGACCGTGTTCTCCTCACCGGTCAGCGGGAAGACGAGATACAGCTCGAGGTCCTGCAACGGCGACTCGACGGGGGTGCCGACGACGAGGGCAGGCACGCTGTTGCCGTCACGTTCGACGGATGTGTACTGGTAGGCGACCTGTCCCCCGCCGACCATCGACAACAGCGATCGCGGGATCTCTTCGATCGGTCCGACCGACAGTCCGGCGTTGACCGAACCGCGGTCGCCGACCGTCAGCACGCTGTCGAAGGTGCCGACACCGGGCGAGGACTGCGCGGTCTCCGAGTCGGCGTCCGACAGCAGCGAGCGGGCGCGCGCCATGAGATTCTGAGCCGACGAGTTGCTGTCCGACGAGCTGAGCACACGTTCGACGGCGCCCCGAGCCCGATCGACCTCTTCGGTCGCCGCGGCCTGCTTCGCGTCGAGCAGCCGTCCGGTGATCTGGCTGATGAGCAGGAAGCCGACGATCAGCAGGACCACGAACGAGAGCATGAGCGTCGAGACGACGACGCGCATCTGCAGCGACCGCGACCACATCGCGCCGAACGCGCGGCCGACAGAGGCGGCCGCGCGTTGGAGTCGTGCGATGAGCCGGTTGAACCGGCGTCGACCACTCATGGCGGTCCGGCCTTGTAGCCGACTCCCCTCACCGTGAGCACGATCTCGGGGTTCTCCGGATCGGTCTCGACCTTGGCGCGCAGACGCTGCACGTGAACGTTCACCAGCCGGGTGTCCGCCGGATGACGGTAGCCCCACACCTGTTCGAGGAGGACGTCACGCGTGAACACTTGGCGCGGTTTGCGGGCGAGCGCGACGAGCAGGTCGAACTCGAGCGGAGTCAACGAGATCAGCTCGCCGTCGCGCGTCACCTTGTGTGCCGGTACGTCGATCTCCACCGGACCGATCGCGAGCAGTTCGGCGGGCTCGTCCTCGGTGCGACGCAGCCGTGCGCGGATGCGTGCGACCAGTTCTTTCGGTTTGAACGGCTTCACCATGTAGTCGTCGGCACCGGACTCGAGCCCGAGGACGACGTCGACCGTGTCGGATTTCGCGGTCAGCATGACGATCGGGACACCGGAGTCCGAGCGCAGCACACGGCACACGTCGATTCCGTTCATGCCGGGCAGCATCAGGTCGAGCAGGACTAGGTCGGGACGGACTTCGCGGACTGCGGTGAGCGCCTGCGTACCGTCTCCGACGACGAACGGCTCGAAGCCTTCGTTGCGAAGCACGATGGTCAGCATCTCGGCGAGGGCGGCGTCGTCGTCGACGACCAGGACGCGTGGCTTCATGGGAACCCATGGTGTCACCTCTTCTGTCCAGAAGGGGCTCCGACTCGCCGGACGACCCTCGACGCCTGCCTGCCCGGCACTCGCCGGGTGAGTCCGTAGACTGGGAGTCGTGGGGATCCTGGTAGCCATCGAAGGTCTGGACGGAGCCGGTAAGCGAACGATCGTCGGCCGCGTCCACGACGCCGCGACCGCACGCGGAGCCCGCACCACGACCTTCACTTTCCCCCGATACGGCGAGTCGATCACCGCCGATCTGGCGTCGGAGGCGCTTCACGGCGAGCACGGCGACCTGCGCGACAGCGTGTACGGGATGGCGGTGATGTTCGCCCTCGACCGTGCGGCTTCGGGCGCCGCCCTGACAGCGGCCTGCCGTGAGTACGACCTCGTTCTGTGCGATCGTTTCGTCGCCTCGAACGCCGCCTACAGCGCGGCGCGCCTCGGCGAGCGCATCGGATCGTCGCCGGTCGTCGACTGGGTAGCCGACCTCGAGTTCGGCCGTTTCCGCCTGCCGACCCCCGACCATCAGCTGCTGTTGGGCGTTCCACCCGAGGTCGCGATGGCTCGCGCGTCGGGCCGAGCGGCCACCGACGTCGACCGCCCCGTCGACCACTACGAACGCGACGGCGACCTGCAGTCCGCCGTCTACCGCGCCTACTCCGACCTCGCCGCCACCGGCTGGATGTCCACCTGGTCGCACGCCGCCGACGACGACGCCGTCACTGCCGTGCTCGACCTCCTGGCGTAGCCCCACTCGCCGGTCGAGCCCCACCCCGTCGGTCGAGCCTTACCCCGCCGGTCGAGCCTTACCCCGCTGGTCGAGCGGAGTCGAGACCCGTTCTTCCGCTGGTCGAGCCCTACCCCGCCGGTCGAGCGAAGTCGAGACCCCCCACGCGCGAGAGCTTCGACTCGCTTCGCTCGCTCAACCGACTACATGGCCACACGCCGGTCGAGCCCCCACACGCCGGTCGAGCCCCACACGTTGATCGAGCCCCACACGTTGATCGAGCCCCACACGTTGATCGAGCGGAGTCGAGATCCCTCCCGACTCCGCTCGATCGAACCGCACAACGCCGCTAGGGCTCAGTAGCGGTAGTGCTCCGGCTTGTACGGGCCTTCGACGTCGACGCCGATGTACTCGGCCTGGTCCTTGGTGAGCTTGGTCAGCGTTCCGCCGAGTGCCTCGACGTGGATGCGTGCGACCTTCTCGTCGAGGTGCTTGGGCAGGCGGTAGACCTCGTTGTCGTACTCGTCGTTCTTGGTCCACAGCTCGATCTGGGCGATGACCTGGTTCGAGAAGCTGTTGCTCATCACGAACGACGGGTGACCGGTTGCGTTGCCGAGGTTCAGCAGACGGCCTTCGGACAGCACGATGATCGAGCGGCCGTCGTCGAACACCCACTGGTCGACCTGCGGCTTGATGTTGATGCGGGTCACCCCGGAAGCCGACTCGAGGCCCGCCATGTCGATCTCGTTGTCGAAGTGACCGATGTTTCCGAGGATGGCCTGGTTCTTCATCTTCGTCATCTGCTCGAAGGTGATGATGCCGAGGTTGCCGGTGGAGGTGATGACGATGTCGGCGTCGGCGATCACGTCGTCGACGGTGACGACGTCGAAGCCGTCCATCAGTGCCTGGAGCGCGTTGATCGGGTCGACTTCGGTCACCTGGACGCGGGCGCCCTGGCCTGCGAGCGACTCGGCGCAGCCCTTGCCGACGTCGCCGTAACCGCAGACGAGCGCCTTCTTGCCGCCGATGAGGACGTCGGTGCCGCGGTTGATGCCGTCGATCAGCGAGTGGCGGGTGCCGTACTTGTTGTCGAACTTGCTCTTGGTGACCGAGTCGTTGACGTTGATCGCGGGGAACGTGAGGTCGCCTGCCGCTGCGAACTGGTAGAGGCGGAGCACGCCGGTGGTGGTCTCCTCGGTAACGCCCTGGACCGATCCGGCGATGGTCGTCCACTTGGCGGTGTCGGCGGCCATCGACTTGCGCAGCAGTTCGAGGAACACCTTGTACTCGACGGGGTGGCTCTCGTCGGTCGGCGGGACGACGCCAGCCTTCTCGAACTCGGCGCCTCGCAGGACCAGCATGGTCGCGTCGCCACCGTCGTCGAGGATCATGTTTGCCGGACGCGCTTCGCCGTCGGCGCCAGCAGGCCAGGTCAGCATCTTCTCGGCGGACCACCAGTACTCTTCGAGGCTCTCGCCCTTCCACGCGAACACGGGGACGCCCTGCGGCGCTTCCGGGGTGCCGTGCGGTCCGACGACGATCGCGGCTGCGGCCTCGTCCTGGGTGGAGAAGATGTTGCACGACGCCCAGCGGACTTCGGCGCCGAGCGAGGTCAGCGTCTCGATGAGGACGGCCGTCTGCACGGTCATGTGCAGCGAGCCCGAGATCCGTGCGCCCTTGAGCGGTGCGACGTCAGCGTATTCGCGACGCAGTTCCATCAGACCAGGCATCTCGTGCTCGGCGAGGCGGATCTCCTTGCGGCCGTACTCGGCGAGCGACAGGTCGGCGACCTTGAACTCGAGTCCGTTCACGGTCTGGCTGGTCATGGCGTCCGAAGGCGCTGTCATCTGATCCCTCTCACGTTCTACGTCGTTAACAGTCAAACGGTACCGGCAGCCCGTCGGGGCCACCGGTACCGTGTGTCCAGGTCTTCTACAGTAACGCGCTCAGTCGTGCGCGCCGGGACCGCCGTCGACCAACGGCTCGGAGCCGTCGGGGTCGGGCAAGTCTGTGACTTCCGGGTATCGGCGGATGAAGAGCACGCTGCCGATGAGGCCGCCCCAGACGATCAGGGCAGCCACAACCAGCATGATGATCGCGGTGGTGCTCATCGCTTGACCTCCTTCTTAACCGTCACGGATTTCGCTGGGCGGCCGAGTTCGGGCCACGGCCGGAAGCCGGGGTCGTCCCGTCCCTTCCAGGCGAACAACGGCCCGACCACGGCGAACAGGACGAGGAGGACGAGGGTGCCCCACCCGAACACGCCGACGAACCAGGTCGGATAGCCCTCATACCCTTCGGTGATCAGGTCGATGAGTTTGTCGACGAGAATGACGCCCAAGAAGATCGGCGCGTAGACGCCGATCACGACGACCCACCATTTGCCGACCTTGAACGTCGACACCGCACTCAGGTGCAGCCGGAGTTCTTCGATGTTGCGCATCACCCACACGGACAGCACGCACATCACGATGGCGGAGAACACGATGCCGACATTGTTCGAGAAGGCGTCGACGGTGTCCAGGGTGTAGAGGCCGGTGGTCGTCGAGAACAGCGCGAACGAGATGATCGCGGCGACGATGCCGACCGCGACAGCCGCCGTCCGACGGTTGAGTCCGAACTTCTCCTGCACGGCCGCGGACACACCCTGCACGATCGACACCAACGACGTGAACCCGGCGATCACCAGCGCACCGAAGAAGAGGGCGCCGAACAGGGCGCTGCCGGGCATCTCGGAGATGACGGCCGGGAACGTGACGAACGAGAGGATCGGGCCGGTCAGTCCCTCGAGCTCGGCCACCGGGACGTGGGACTGGTGCGCGAGGAAGCCGAGTGCGGAGAACACGCCGATGCCTGCGAGGAGTTCGAAGGACGAGTTCGCGAATCCCACGACCAGACCGGACGACGTCATGTTGGCCTTGCGGCGCTGGTACGACGCGTACGAGATCATGATGCCGAATGCGATCGACATGGAGAAGAAGATCTGGCCGTAGGCCGCGATCCACACCGAGAGGTCGGTGAGTGCGTTCCAGTCCGGGGTGAACAGCGCGTTCAGTCCGTCGGAGGCTCCGGGAAGGGTCACCGCGCGGATCACCAACGCACCGAAGCCGATCACCAGCAGCGGGATCCCGAAGACGTTGAGCTTCTCGACGCCCTTGGCCACGCCGAGCGCGAGCACCGCGACGATGGCGACCCAGACTCCGACGAGTGGCCACGCGACACCGGCGACCAATTCCGTGGAGACGCCGACCTCGTCGGGCAGTTTCAGATACTCACCGGTGAAGAAGTCGGCCGGTTTGTCGCCCCACTTGGTGCCGAACGAGAAGTAGAAGAAGCTGAGCGACCACGCGATGATCACCGCGTAGTAGACGGAGATGACGAAGAGCAGGCCCACCTGGAACCACCCGAGGCCCTCGGCCTTGCGCTTCATCCGTCGGAAGGCCAGCGGAGGTGCGCCGCGGTACCGGTGGCCGATCGCGTAGTCGAGGAACAGCACCGGGATGCCGACTGTCAGCAGCGCGATCAGATACGGGACCAGGAATGCGCCGCCGCCGCTCTCGTAGGCGACGCCGGGGAATCGCCAGATGTTGCCGAGCCCCACGGCGGAGCCGATCGCCGCCATGATGAAGCCGCTGTTACTAGTCCACGACTCCCTCGCGGCACCGCTCTTCGGCTGCACTTGCGTCAAGGCGTGGCCCCTTTCGTTGCTGAAACTGATGCCGCTGAAAACTGATGCGAACCTATCGCATCGAACTTGTGCGTCCGGCCACATTGCCGACTCTGACGCGAGAAGAGAATATGCATCGCGCCGAATGCGCTTTCATCGACACCCCGTAACCGCCCCTGGAATTAATCGGACCGCGGTCCGGTTATGCTGGATGACGACGCGCGCAAGCGCACGAGACCAGACGAAAGCGAGAGGTCAATGCAGTTCGGCATCTTCAGCGTCGGCGATCTGACCGCCGACCCCACCACCGGCACCACCGTCAGCGAGCACGAGCGACTCAAGGCGATCATGGCCCTCGCGTTGAAGGCCGAAGAGGTCGGCCTCGACGTCTTCGCCACGGGCGAGCACCACAACCCGCCGTTCGTCCCCAGTTCGCCGACCACCATGCTCGGCTGGATCGCCGCGCGCACCGAGACACTGCAACTGTCGACCGCGACGACCCTGATCACCACGAACGATCCGGTCAAGATCGCCGAGGACTACGCGATGCTCCAGCATCTGTCCGACGGCCGGGTCGACCTGACGCTCGGCCGCGGCAACACCGGTCCGGTGTACCCGTGGTTCGGCAAGGACATCCGCAAGGGCATCCCGATGGCCGTCGAGAACTACCACCTGTTGCGTCGCCTGTGGCGTGAGGAGTCCGTCGACTGGCAGGGCGAGTTCCGTACGCCCCTACAGGGATTCACCTCCACGCCTGCGCCGCTCGACGGTACGCCGCCGTTCGTGTGGCACGGCTCGATCCGGTCGCCGGAGATCGCCGAGCAGGCCGCGTTCTACGGTGACGGGTTCTTCCACAACAACATCTTCTGGAACAAGGAGCACACCGAGCAGATGGTGAATCTGTATCGGCAGCGCTTCGAGCACTACGGCCACGGCAGTGCCGACCAGGCGATCGTCGGACTCGGCGGCCAGGTGTTCATGGCGTCGACCGAAGCCGAGGCCAAGCGCCGGTTCCGGCCGTACTTCGACAACGCGCCCGTCTACGGGCACGGCCCGTCGCTCGAGGAGTTCACCGAGATGACGCCGCTGACTGTCGGCACCCCCGAGCAGGTCATCGAGAAGACGTTGGCGTTCGCCGACTACGCGGGCGACTACCAGCGCCAGATGTTCTTGATCGACCATGCGGGACTGCCGCTCGAGGCCGTCTTGGAGCAGGTCGAGATCCTGGGACGCGACGTGGTTCCGACGTTGCGGGCCGAGTTCGAGCGTCGCCGTCCGGCACACGTTCCGTCCGATCCGCCGTCGCATGCCGATCTCGTCGCCGCGGGCGCCGACAGCAAGCACCGTCTGGTGATCCCGAATCAGGGTGTCGCCGCAGGAGCAGCGCAGTGACCCGCCGTGTAGTGGTCGTCAACGCCGGGGTCTCGGCCGCGTCGTCGACGCGGCTGCTCGCCGAGCAGTTGGCGGGTGCGGTCGATGCGGCCGTGTCCGCGCGCGGTGAGCAGGTGCAGATCGACTACGTCGACGTGGCCTCGCTCGCTCGCGACCTGGCGACCGCCGTCACCTCCGGCGTGCTGTCGACGCAGGTGCGTGCGGCGCACGATCTGGTCGCCGACGCGGACGGCCTGATCGTCGCCACGCCGGTGTTCGCGGCGTCGTACAGCGGCATCTTCAAGATGTTCTTCGACACCCTCGATCCCGACTCGATCTCCGGGGTGCCGGTCCTCGCGGCGGCGACCGCCGGGACGCCGCGGCACTCGCTGGTGATCGATCACGCGATCCGGCCGTTGCTCGCCTACCTGCGTGCTGACGTGCTGCCGACCGGAACCTTCGCGGCGACCGACGACTTCGGGTCGGCCGAGCTCAGCGGTCGCATCTCGCGGGCGGGAGCCGAGTTGGCGCACCGCCTGGTGTCCGACGGCGCGGTCGCAGGCTTCGGCGGACCGACCGAGTCGGCGCCTCGTCGCAGCGGCCACAGCACCGATCTCGGTCCGGTGACCGATTTCGCGAGCCTCCTGCAAGGGCACACCGGGCAGGCTTGACCGGGCACGCCCCCCCAACACCGACGCCGACCGGTGCCGCATCCCCCGACGAGATGCGGCACCGGCGGTCTCGGTCAGGCGCTGAACGTGCGGCTGACGCGCAGATCAGTCTCCCGCATCGTCGTCGCCGCCCGCTGCACGCCGACGCCGAGCCCGTCGAGACGGGTCCGCGCATCCGCGAACAGTCTGTCCCACTGCGCCTGAGCCTGCTGATACGACATCGCGCCCCCGGAGTCCCAGTGGCTTCCCAACGCGGTCACTTGCCTCTTCAATTGCCCCGACAGTTCCTCGAGTCGCTGGAACTGCGATCGTAGGTCGCCCGACAAGTTGTCGAGCCCTGCGAAGTTGTAACGGATCACTCCGGACATGTCTGTTCTCCCCCTGTGAATCGTCGATTGGCCGGTCGGCGGCTACATCGCCAACGTGCCGTTGCCCGAGGCGCCGACCATCGTCGCCGCCGTCGCATCCTCGTCGTCGTACCCTCGGAATCCGGTCGTCAGCTTCGCCTCGATCTCGTCGAGCGCGTGCTGCAGCCTGGTCGCAGTCCCATGCCAGTCGGCGTGCGTACCCCCGAATGCGTTGGACGCCTTGCCGTCCCACGTGCTCTGCCCGGTCCCGGCCGCCGACTGGATCCGGCTGATGATGCCCTGCATCTCGGACACGATCCCTTTGATCGACGACGCCGACGCCTGCGAGGCTCCGAGGTCGACGTTGAGTCCTGTCGCCATGTGGTCTTCCCTTTCTCTATGCCGGATCAGACGGATCCGGCGAGGTCTGTGTGCGTCGCGTCGAGGCGGAGCCCGACGTCGGTTCCGAACGGCTGCGCGAGCAGCGCCGCGAACTCGTCGAGCTGATCGCCGGGCGAAACAGTCGGTTCATCGACGGTCGGCGGCGGCGCGGTCAGACGGAGCCCGGTGTCGTCGACGGGTCGGGCCGCACCGCTCGCCGACATAGGTGCCATAGGCACGCCGCCGACGCCGCCGCCAGTGTGAGATGCGGAGACCACACTCCCGGCAGGCGTGGTTCCGTTCGGCGAGGCCCCTACGGTCATCGACGCGTTGCTGGTGACCGGGCGGTCGGCCAACTCGATCGGCGTCTCACTGACGCCCATGGCGGGCGCCGCACTGCTCGAGACGGCCCCGGCGCCTGCCCCGACCGTCGCCGCCCCGATCGACGCGGGCCGCACGGACGGCGTTGCATTCCCGCCGGTTCCACTCGATGTACTCGTACTCCCCGCGGTCGTGGCGGTCCCGGTCGTCGTCCGATCGCAGGGAGCACAGCAGGCCCCCGCCGTTGTCGGCGCCGGTACTCCGGCGGCTCCCGCGAGGTCGGCGCTTGTGCTCTGCGTGGTCGATGGGTCGCCGCCGACTCCGAGCATGCCGCCGACGAGCTCGACACCCGCGTCGAACAGCGGTCCCGCCTGCTGCAGCACGGTGGACAGCGTGTCGCCCGACAGGCCTGTCGGAGCCTCCGACACGGCGACCGGACTCCCGACCGCACTGATGTGCGCGGTCGGTGCGGTCAGTTGGGCGCGAGTGTCTGCGACGACGGCGAGTCCTTCGGTGAGGCCTTCGGCCGCGATCCCGAGCGCCGCTACCTGGCCGGCAGGCGTCACGAGTGTCGGAGCCGCAGCCGTGAGCAGCCCGACGGTCTTGGCGACCACTCCCTGCAACTGCACGAGTCCGGCTCCGACGATCGTCGCGGCGGTCTGCACGTCTGCCGCCATCGCTGTGCCTTGCGCGGCGATCTGTTCGGACTGTCCCACGGTCCGGGCTGCGGTCCCGGTCGCGGCGGCCGCGGCCTGGCCGACCCAGTCGGCGTCGACGCTCGAGATCGCGTTCAGGAGGGTCGACGCACCCGACTGAAGCAGGCCCGCGAGGCTCCCCAACGACTCGATCGGACTGCCCGCACCCGACAGGCTTCCCGATCCGAAGGTGCCGAGAAGGTCGACGATCGGCTTCACCAGCGCGGTGGGATCCAGACCCGGCAACGTCGGCAATGCCGGCAACCCGAGGTCCGACAGGTCGGGCAGGCCCACCGACATCGGCGCACCGAACGCTGGCAGCCCGAGATCGTTGAGCACGTCGGCGACGGGAGTGTCGAGGAAAGACGTGAGACCGGTCGGCTCGAGCAGGTCACCCACTGTCACGGCCTCCCCCGACGTGCCGCCCGACGCGACAACCTCGTCGCACACCGTCATCGCGGGCTCACACCGATCGCGGACGCCGTGTCAGCGGCGGTGAAACCGGCGAGTCCAGCGGCGGTGGCGGCCGCTGTCCCCGCGTGAACGGCGGCGAGTCGGCCGACCGCGTGCAGGTGGTTGGTCTCGGCTACCGCGTACGCGGCGAGGAACTCTTGGCCGATGAGACCGAAGGCCGCGGCTATGACCGCGGCCTGTGCGGCGTCGACCGTCGCAGCGCCTGCCGTCGCCGTGGCGAGCGCTCCCGACTGCGCACCGAACGCTGCGACGCCTGCCGGCACCACCTGTACCTGACCACTCATGACTCCCCCTCGGTGAACGGCTCTCGATAACTTGGACGCACGCCGCGGCCGTTCGGTTCCATCGACTCGCCGGTGAGCTCGGCGAAGTCGTCCACGAACACGGCCATGATCTCCGCGCGTTCGGTGAAGGCCTGGGTCGCTGCGCGCACTGCGGTCCGCACGATCGCGTCGGCCAAGGCCGCGGGCCGCCCGTTTCCGGCACCGGGCAGCAGTTGCAGACCCGTCATCGCACCGGACACGTCGACGTCCACGATCACGCGCCCGTCGTCGCCTGTCTCACGGACCGTCAACGCGGCCAACGTGCGTTGCACGTCCTCGAGCATGTCGAGTTGCCGCTCAGCCGTGCGTTGCACGTCGTCCATCACGCTCATCGCACACTCCGCGCCGTGCGTGCCTTACCTGTGTCGGCCGCGTCTTCGGATGCCAGGAGGTCGGCACGCGACGGCAGCCCCAGCAGGGAGAGCGTCTCCTCCGGGACCCCGTCGGCAGCCAGTGCGGTCCGACGCCGAACGCCTGCGGTGACCCCGGCGAGACGGCACAACGCGACGATGTCGTCGGCCAGCGCCGACATGTCGCGTCGACATTGCGCAGGCTCGAGCTTCATCGCGACGGGCAGACCGGCGGGTGTGCAGGTCACCGTGATTCCGCCGCCACGCGAGCGCACCGTGGTCATCCGTTCGGGTGCAGAGGCGTCGGCACCGGTCTGATCGAGTGATTTCTGTGTCTCCATGAAAGGTCAGACGCACGCCGCACCCGTCCGGTTCCATTGAGTTTCTTTCGGGCGAGTCGCGAGACAGCGGGCGTAGCGTTCGCCCTCACCGCATCCCAGACACCAGCGCGCCACGACGCGGCACCGAAGGGGACCAAGCACATGACCACGGACATCACCTCGCCTTCGGGCACCGGATCGTACGACGCCGACACCCCGCCGTGGCTGATCGCGCCCCAGTCAGCCCAGCCGAGTCAGTCAACCCAGCCGAGCCAGCCAGCCCAGCCGGGTGAGCCCAATCGGCTCGAGAGCGGAGTCTCCACGCAGGGCGATGAGGTCGATCTGTCGGGGATCGTGCCGCCGCCCGCAGCGGCGTTCGGCCCGCCGCCCCGACCGCCGGTCGCACCCATGCCTCAACCGGTGCCGCCCGCCCAGCCGTACGCCCCGCCGATCCAGTCCCCGGTCCCGTCTGCGCCCCGCCCGTCTGCACCTGGCCCGTCAGGTCACCGTGCCGGACCGGCTCTGGACGAAGTCGCGTTGATCCGGAAGGCTCGGCGCCCACCGGTCCGAGGCTGGCGGCGAGCGGTCCACACGTTGAGCGGCGGCACCGTCAACCCCGGCGAGTCCGCAGCCGAACTCGACTACCGCGACCTGCTCGAGCGCGTTCGGCAGCCGGTCCGCGGCGACTACCGGATCGCGGTCCTCTCCCTCAAGGGCGGTGTCGGTAAGACCACGACGACCATCGGACTCGGATCGACGTTCGCGTCATTGCGCGGTGACCGCGTCATCGCCGTCGACGCGAACCCCGATCTCGGCACCCTCGCGCAGCGGGTGCCACTTCAGACCCAGTCGACGGTCCGCGACCTTCTCGCCGACCCGGTCGTCGCCCGCTACTCCGATGTCCGCGCCCACACGTCCCAGGCGCCGAGCCGTCTGGAAGTCCTTGCCTCCGAACGAGACCCAGCCGCAGCCGAAGCCTTCGACGAGAACGAGTACCGCGGTGTCATGTCGATCCTGCAGCGCTTCTACAACATCATCCTCACCGACTGCGGCACCGGAATGTCGCACAGTGCGATGCGCGGCGTACTCGACCTCGCAGACGCGATCGTCCTGGTCAGCTCGCCCGCGCTCGACGGCGCGCGCAGTGCAGGCGCCACCCTCGACTGGCTCGCAGGCCACGGATTCGGGCACCTGATCGCGCGCAGCGTGGTCGTCCTGAGTTCGGCGCGGCCGGGTGCGTCGTCGATCGACATGGGCGACCTGACTCAACATTTCCTCACGCGGTGCCGCGCCGTCCACGAGATCTCCTTCGACGATCATCTCGCCGAAGGCGCCGACATCGACCTCGATCTACTCGGCAAGCACGCTCGACGGTCCTTCGTCGAACTGGCGGCCACCATCGCCGACGACTTCGGCGGCACCGTGCTGCGACGTCATCCGCCTTTCGAGGGGTGAGGCGGCGACGCGCAGCGGCCTGGAGGGCGGGTTGGACGCTCTCCAGGCCGGGTGATGCGAAGTGGTGTCAGGCGGCGGTCTCGACTCCGCTCGACCGGCGAGAAGAACCGCTCGAGTCACGAGAAGATCCGCTCGAGTCACGAGAAGAACCGCTCGAGTCGCGAGGGGAACCACTGGAGTCACACGAAGACTTCATCGGCGCGCCGCCACGCGCGGCCTGCACGAATCCGGGGCGCGCACGCCCGGCGAAGGCCTTGAACCACGATGCGACGGCGGCGACGCGGTTACGGAAGCCGACGAGGTAGAACAGGTGGACGCCGAGCCACGCCAGCCAACCGAGCACACCCGTCAGCTTGATGCCGAACGGCGCGTCGACGACGGCGTTGTGCCGGTTCACCACGGCCATGCTGCCCTTGTCCGTGTACATGAACTCGCTGCCCGCGGCCTTCTTGCCGCGGATCACGTCGGCGACGTGGCGGCCCTGCTGCATGGCGACCGGGCTCTGCCCGGGCAAGCCCTTGAGGCTCGTCATGTCGCCGATGGCGAAGACGTCGTCTCGCTCGCCGACTGTCAGGTCGTCGTCGATGAGGAGGCGTCCGGCACGGTCGGTCTCGCAGCCGGTCGCCTCGGCGATCACGGACGCGAGGCCGGTCGCCTGCACGCCGGCCGACCACACGATGGTCGCGGCCGTCAGGACCCGCTCGTCGTCGCCGCTGCGGATCACGACCTTGCGGCCGTCGATGTCGGTGACGAACGTGTCGGTGAGGACCTCGACGCCCGCCTTCTCCAAGGTCTTGCGAGTGAACGCCGACAGCTTTCCGCCGTACACGGGGAGCAGGTCGCCCGCTCCTTCGACGAGGTACACGTCGGCGGGCGCCTCGGTGAAGTATCGGGCGCTCAACTCACGGATCTGGCCGGCGATCTCCACACCCGTCGCACCGCCGCCGACCACCACGAAGGTGTGCGCCTCGGTGTCGCCTGCCGGGGCGGCGAAGCAGTCCATGAGGTGTGCGCGCAGAGCCACTGCGTCGTCGAGGGTCTTCAGGGAGAACGTGCGGTCGGCCCACTCGTCGTGGCCGAAATAGCCCTGTGCGACACCGGCCGCGGCCACGAGTTCGCGATAGGAGACCTGCTCGGAGCCCTCGTCGGTGCGGTAGGTGACGATCTTTCGCTCGACGTCGATGTCGGTCACGTATCCGCGAACGACTGACACGGACTCCTTCGAGGCGAGGACGTCTGCGATCTTCGGCGCGATCTCCTCGGTCGGGAGCACACCGGTCGCCACCTGGTAGAGCAGCGGCTGGAACAGATGCTCGTCGGTCGCCGAGATGAGCATCGTGTCGATCTTCGACTTCGCGAGCCTCTTAGCGGCAGCCAAGCCGCCGAATCCCGAGCCTATGATCACCACGTCGGTGTTGCGCATGTCCGATGCTCCTCTCGCGTCGTGTGCGTCTACAACCAGGTTGCTAGAACTGCGATCTATCGACAAGGCGGACGAGCAGGCATTCTCTTGTACTTTCGATCTGTTCTCTTCATAGAATGGCGGAATGGAGTTTCGTCAGCTCGAGTACGTGGTCGCCGTCGCCGAGACCGGCGGGTTCTCGCGCGCGGCACAGCGCTGTTTCGTGTCCCAGTCGGCCATCAGCCACCAGGTGGCCGCACTAGAACGCGAGTTGGGCGCCGAACTGTTCGACCGTTCGCAGCGCCGGGTCCGCCCGACCGAAGCGGGCGAGACGCTCGTGCCGTACGCCAGGGACCTGCTCGCACTGCGCGACGACGCGATCGCCGCGACGGCTCCGCGCCCGGACCGCGTCCGCGTCGCCGCCAACATGTCGTTCGCCCGCGCCGCCCTGACCGCGGTCTCCGCAGTCCGGGAACGCAACCCCGAAGCCGAGATCGACTTCTTGATCAAACCGTTCAACCAACGAATCGAGGCGGTCGCCTCCGGCGAGGCCGACCTCGCGCTGATCCGCGGCACCGTCGACCGCGACGGTCTGTACTTGGATCCGTTGTGGGTGGACCAGCCGGTCATCGCCTTCAGCTCCCGGCACCCGCTGGCTGCGGGCGGTCAGGCTCCGACGCCCACCGACCTCGCCGACTACCCGTTGATCCTGCCGCCCGCCGATCGCCAAGTCCTCTTGCATCAACTCGTGGACCGCGCATTCGCACGCGCCGATGCCGAGGTCACCTACGGCCCGGAGATCAGGGAGGGCCATTCCGTCGCGTTCGAACTCATCAACCGTCCGACGGCGTGGACGCTCCTGTACGAGGATCCGCTGCAACCGGGCATCTCGTGCCGCCGGAGCCTGAACTTCACCCTCCCGGTCTCGGCCGTCCTCCGCGTCGACGCGACCCCGAACGAACTGGTCGCCGAACTGCTCACCGAACTGGCGAACGGATTCCGGCGGACCTGAGCGTCGGGCCCGTCCCGCGTCACGATTCGAGAAGCCTGCGCGGCCCGGCGCCGCGCAACCCGTACTCGTCGCCGGGGTTCACCAGCGCACACCGCTCCAGGGACAGGCAGCCACAGCCGATGCAGCCGGTGAAGTCGTCGCGCAACTGCTGCAGTCGGTGTATCCGCTCGTCGAGTTCGTCCCGCCACCCCTCCGACAGCCGCGTCCAGTCGGCGGCCGTCGGCGTCCGACCTTCAGGGAGTCGCTGCAATGCGGCTCGGATGTCGGCCAACGGGATCCCGACGCGCTGCGCGATCCTGATCAGCGCGACTCGTCGCAGAGCGTCGCGACGGTACCGTCGCTGGTTTCCGCTCGTCCGGCGCGCCTCGATCAGGCCTTCCCGTTCGTAGAAATGCAGCGCCGACACCGCGACGCCGCTGCGCACCGACAACTCGCCCACAGTGAGCTCCCTGCTGCGCCCCACCTGCCGATCGGTCACCGTTCACCCCTTCCGTCGAACCCCAGCGCTTGACCTCAACCTTAGTTGATGTTTCAGACTCGAGGCATGAGTATGGAGACGACAGCGTGGAGCACGATGCACGCCACGATGAACGCCCAGACCGGACACCGACGGATCGACCCGGCGCTGCTTCGCCGAATCGCGCGCTTCGCCGCACCGCACCGACGACGCCTCGCCGGGTTCGCGGTGGTCAGCGTCGTCGTCGCGGGTCTCACCGTCGCGACGCCGCTGCTCGCCGGACGCGTCATCGACGCGATCACCCGGTCCGCACCGTCGTCCACCGTGGTGGTGCTGGCGTCGATCATCGCCGGGGTGGCGCTCGCCGAAGCCGGATTCGGACTCGTGCAGCGGTGGCTGTCGTCGACGATCGGCGAACGCCTCATCTTCGACCTGCGCACGGCCGTCTACGACCACGTCCAGACCATGCCGGTCGCTTTCTTCAGTCGAACCAGGACGGGCGCGCTGGTCAGCCGATTGAACAACGACGTCATCGGCGCGCAACGCGCGTTCAGCGACGCGTTCTCGGGCGTCATCAGCAACACCGTCACGCTGCTGCTGGCGCTCGTCGCGATGGTGAGTCTGTCGTGGCAGATCACGCTCGCGACGTTGGTGCTCTTGCCCGTGTTCCTCTTGCCCGCACGACGTTTCGGTGCTCGCGTCGCCGAGTTGCAGCGCACCCGTGCTGCGCACAACGCGGCGATGGGCGACCGCATGACCGAACGGTTCAGCGCGCCGGGAGCCACGTTGATCAAGTTGTTCGGCGGGGCCGATCGCGAGTCGGTGGAGTTCGCCGATCGAGCCGCCCGGGTCCGCGATGTCGGCGTCCGGTCGGCGATGGTGCAGGAGATCTTCTACCTGGCGTTGATGGCGGTGTCGGCTCTCGCGTTGGCGCTCGTCTACGGCGTCGGCGGGGTGCTGGCGTTGAACGGGCAGATCCAGACGGGCACCGTCGTGTCGCTGGCGATGCTGCTCACCCGGCTGTACGCGCCATTGACCGCGCTGGCCAACACCCGGGTCGAAGCGATGAGCGCGATGGTCAGTTTCGAGCGAGTCTTCGAGGTGCTCGACCTCGCGCCGCTCATCGCCGATCGCACCGACGCGCGCCGAGTCCCGGACGGCCCGATCGGCGTCGAGTTCGACGGCGTCGCATTCGCGTATCCGGCGGCCACGCAGATCTCGTTGGCGTCGCTGGAGGACGTGGCCGTCCTCGATCCACGAGTCGGGGGCCAGGTGCTGCACGACGTGTCGTTCACCGTGGAGCCGGGGCAGACGGTGGCGCTGGTCGGCACGTCCGGTGCCGGCAAGTCCACGATCGCCAGTCTGCTCCCCCGCTTGTTCGACGTGGACGAGGGTTCGGTGCGCGTCGGCGGGGTCGACGTCCGCGACCTGGCCGCTGCGTCGCTGCACTCGGCGGTCGGCATGGTGACCCAGGACGGGCATCTGTTCCACGACACGGTGCGCGCCAATCTCACGCTGGCTCGACGCGACGCGAGCGACGACGAACTGTGGGACGTCTTGCGGCGGGCCCGCCTCGACGGTGTCGTCGCCGCACTGCAGGAAGGCCTCGACACGATCGTCGGCGAACGCGGGTACCGGTTCTCCGGTGGTGAACGCCAACGGCTGACGATCGCGCGCGTCCTGCTCGCCAAGCCGCGCGTGGTGATTCTCGACGAGGCCACCGCTCATCTGGACACGACGTCGGAGGCCCAGGTTCAGCTCGCCTTGTCCGAGGCGCTCACCGGCCGCACCGCGATCGTGATCGCCCACCGGCTGGCCACGGTCCGCGACGCCGACCGGATCCTCGTCGTCGAAGACGGTCGAGTCATTGAGTCCGGTTCGCATCTGGAGCTGGTCGACGCGGGCGGACGGTACGCCGAGTTGTACAGCGCCTGACCCCTGGTCCGGCGGGTCGAGTCAGTCGCCGCAGCAGCCGCCTGCGCCGCCGGCGAGATCGCTCTCGTCCCGGACGTCGCGCGTGAGTTCGGCGCGCGTCGCCCACTGGTCTGCGGGCGGGTACGCGACGTGGACGAGGCTCAGTCCGCGAGCCTGTGCGACGGGCACCTGGGCGGACCGCGCCTTCTCGCGGAGCAGCCCGGCACACCAGTCGAGGTCGCGTCGTCCGTCGCCGACGACGGCCACTGCACCGACGAGGGACCGGACCATCGACCAGCAGAACGCGTCGGCGCGGACCACGGCGACGAGCACGCCGTGTCGGTCACGAGTCCAGGAGAACTCTTGGAGTTCGCGGATCGTGGTGGATCCGGGACGGAATCGACAGAAGGCCGCGAAGTCGTTGAGGCCGACGAGGACCGCGGACGCCGCGTTCATCACGTCGACGTCGAGGGGTCGCTGCCAGTCGGCGGTGGAACGGGCGAGAGTCGGTTCGGCGCCCCACGGCGCGTCGGCGAGCCGATATTCGTAGGTGCGGGCGAGCGCGGCGAAGCGCGCGTCGAAGTCGGTGGAGACGGCGTCGACGGCTTTGACGCGGACGTCGTCGGGAAGCATCTTGGCGAGGCGGCGGACGAGGCGGGCGGGGTCGCCTCCGATCGAGCGGGTCTGCAGCGATTCGGTCGGCACGTCGCAGTGGGCGACCTGTCCGGATGCGTGCACACCGGCGTCGGTGCGGCCTGCGACAGTGAGGCGGACCGAAGTCCGCAGGATGGTGGCGAGGGTCGTCTCGATCGTCTCGCACACGGTGCGTCTGCCGGGTTGGGTGGCCCAGCCAGAGAAGTCGGTCCCGTCGTATCCGATCGTGAGGCGGAGACGACACTGCCCGCCTTCGTCAGTGACGAAGGCGGGCAGGTGCGTGTCTGGAAGGATCAGTCTTCCTGCTGTGACGGCGGCAGCGAGTAGCCCGCAGCCTCCGCGTCCGCCTCAGTGGCGAACCAGATCTCCGCGACGGTCGACTCGTAGAAACGAGTGCCCGGGCGGTGGTACAGCTTCGACTGGGCGTTGCCCTTGATCGGGAAGCCCTCCGGCTGCGCGTCGCCCTCGATCGGGGCGTGCGAGCCTGCCGGAGCGTCGGCGTCGGCGACCACGGCTGCGGTCGACTCGTCGTCGACTGCCTCGGCGATTGCGTCGGCGTTCTCGACCTCAGCGTCCGTCGCGTCGGCCTCGACGGCCTCGACGACGTTGTCGGCTGCGGCAGCCTTCTTCTTGGAGGCCGCGGCGCGGGTTGCGCGGTTGGCCTCGTTCGACGCTGTGGCTTCGCGAACCAGCTCGATCACTGCCATGGGGGCGTTGTCGCCCTTGCGCGGCAGAGTCTTGACGATGCGCGTGTACCCGCCGTTACGCTCCGCGAAGTGCGGACCGATCTCGGCGAACAGCGTGTGGACGACATCCTTGTCACGGATGTCCTTGAGCACCTCGCGACGATTGGCCAGCTGGCCGGTCTTCGCGTGGGTGATGAGCTTCTCGGCGTACGGACGGAGCCGCTTTGCCTTCGCTTCGGTGGTGGTGATGCGGCCGTGCTCGAAGAGCGCCGTGGCAAGGTTCGCCAAGATCGCCTTCTGGTGGCTGGCCGACCCGCCGAGGCGGGCACCCTTTGTGGGCTTGGGCATTTCTCTCTCCTAGGAGGGGACTTGCGATCTGCAGACCGAAAGTCGTAGTGGTTCTAGCAGCCCCTTAGAGCTGTTCGGTCTCCGCGAAATCCTCACCGGAATCGGCGTCGTACGACGCCTCGTCCGTCCATGTGCCGGTGGCCGGGTCGTAACCGGCGACCTGCGACGGGTCGAAGCTGGCCGGGCTGTCCTTGAGGGCCAGACCCAGACCGTGGAGCTTCACCTTCACCTCGTCGATCGACTTCTGACCGAAGTTGCGGATGTCGAGCAGATCCGACTCGGTGCGTGCAACCAGCTCGCCGACGGTGTGAACACCTTCGCGCTTGAGGCAGTTGTACGAACGGACGGTCAGCTCCAGATCCTCGATCGGCAGCGTGAACGCAGCGATGTGATCGGCCTCGGCAGGCGACGGCCCGATCTCGATGCCCTCGGCCTCGACGTTGAGCTCCCGAGCCAGGCCGAAGAGCTCGACCAGGGTCTTGCCTGCGGATGCGAGTGCATCGCGGGCGGTGATGGAGTTCTTCGTCTCGACGTCGAGCACCAGACGATCGAAGTCGGTGCGCTGCTCGACACGGGTGGCCTCGACGTTGTAGGTCACCTTGAGGACCGGCGAGTAGATCGAGTCGACCGGGATACGGCCGATCTCGGCGCCGGACGCCTTGTTCTGCACTGCGGGCACGTAGCCGCGGCCCCGCTCGACGACGAGCTCGATCTCGAGCTTGCCCTTGTCGTTGAGGGTCGCGATGTGCAGGTCCGGGTTGTGAACCGTGACGCCTGCCGGCGGCACGATGTCAGCACCGGTGACGGCGCCCGGACCCTGCTTGCGGACGTACATGGTGACCGGCTCGTCCTCTTCGGAGCTCACGACGAGTCCCTTGAGGTTCAGGATGATGTTGGTGACATCTTCCTTGACTCCGGGGACGGTGGTGAACTCGTGCAGGACGCCGTCGATGCGGATGCTGGTCACTGCTGCGCCCGGGATGGACGACAGCAGCGTACGCCGCAGCGAGTTGCCGAGGGTGTAACCGAAGCCCGGCTCGAGAGGTTCGATGACGAACTTCGACCGGTCCTCGGCAATGACCTCTTCGGACAGTGAAGGCCGCTGTGAGATGAGCATGTGAGGGTGTTTCTCCTTCGTGACCGCCCGCTATTTGACGGTCTGGAAGCGGATACCGAACAGCAGCAGCTTGCTGCCATTTGGTCTTTTCTTGTTTGATCGAACGGCTCAGGCGTTCGAGTCTTCTCTGCAGTAACTCGGGGGACGGAGTCCCCTGAGGGTTACTTGGAGTAGAACTCGACGATGAGCTGCTCGGTCAGCGGGACCTCGATCTGAGCACGCTCGGGCACGGAGTGCACGAGGATGCGCAGCGTGGAGGGAACCACCTGGAGCCATGCCGGGGTCGGACGATCGCCGAGGGTCTCCTTGGCGATCTGGAACGGCGTGGTCTGCAGCGACTTCTGACGAACGTCGATGATGTCGTACTGGCTGACGCGGTAGCTGGGCACGTCCACGCGGACACCGTTGACGGTGAAGTGGCCGTGGCTGACCATCTGGCGAGCCTGACGACGCGTGCGGGCGAGGCCTGCACGGTAGACGACGTTGTCGAGACGAGTCTCCAGGATCTGGAGCAGCACGTCGCCGGTCTTGCCGGTGCGACGGTTCGCCTCTTCGTAGTAGCGGCGGAACTGCTTCTCCATGACGCCGTAGGTGAAGCGAGCCTTCTGCTTCTCCTGCAGCTGGAGCAAGTACTCGGATTCCTTGATCCGCGCGCGGCCGTGCTGGCCGGGCGGGTAGGGACGACGCTCGAACGATGCGTCTCCACCGATGAGGTCGACGCGGAGTCGACGCGACTTCTTAGTTGCGGGGCCGGTATAGCGAGCCATTTGTTATCTCTTCCTTCCCGCTTAGACCCGGCGCCGCTTGGGCGGGCGGCAGCCGTTGTGCGGCTGCGGGGTCACGTCGGAGATGGTGCCGACCTCGAGGCCGGCTGCCTGCAGTGAACGGATTGCGGTCTCGCGGCCGGAGCCCGGTCCCTTGACGAACACGTCGACCTTCTTGACGCCGTTCTCCTGCGCCTTGCGAGCAGCGTTCTCGGCAGCGAGCTGCGCGGCGAACGGGGTGCTCTTACGCGAGCCCTTGAAGCCCACGTGGCCGGACGAGGCCCAGCTGATCACGTTGCCCTCGGGATCGGTGATCGAGACGATGGTGTTGTTGAACGTCGATTTGATGTGCGCGTGGCCGAGCGGGATGTTCTTTTTATCGCGACGGCGGGTGCCCTTCTTCGGGCCTGCGCTTCGTGACTTCGGAGGCATTACTTCTTCTTCCCGGCGATGGTCTTCTTCGGGCCCTTGCGAGTGCGGGCGTTGGTCTTGGTGCGCTGACCGTGGACCGGCAGGCCGCGACGGTGGCGCAGACCCTGGTAGCAGCCGATCTCGATCTTGCGACGGATGTCGGCCTGCACCTCGCGGCGGAGGTCACCCTCGACCTTCACCGAGGCTTCGATGTATTCACGCAGCTTCGAGACGTCTGCGTCAGACAGATCCTTCGCGCGGAGGTCGGCCGAGAGACCGGTTCCGGCGAGAATCTGCTTCGAGGTGGTGCGACCCACCCCGTAGATGTACGTGAGTGCGATCTCCAGCCGCTTTTCGCGGGGAAGATCCACACCAGCAACACGTGCCATGTGGCGATTCCTTCGTATCTTTCAGAGGTCTGCTTCCAGTCCGTCCCGAACTCATATGTCGGGCCCCGGCCTCTGAACCGGGGGTAGGTGTCCACGCGTCTGCGAACACTGGTGCTGGAAGTACATTCGCGATATTCAGTTGTCTGTGTTCAAGCGACCCAAAGAAGGGCGTTGATCAGCCCTGACGCTGCTTGTGACGCAGGTTGTCGCAGATCACCATGACCCGGCCGTTACGGCGGATCACTTTGCACTTCTCGCAGATCGGCTTGACGCTCGGCTTGACCTTCACGTCAGCGTTCTCCTTGTTGAACTTCGAGGGTTACTTGTACCGGTAGACGATGCGTCCACGGGCCAGGTCGTAAGGCGAGAGCTCTACGACCACGCGGTCCTCGGGCAGGATGCGGATGTAGTGCTGCCGCATCTTGCCACTGATGTGGGCGAGAACTTTGTGTCCGTTCTCCAGCTCAATGCGAAACATTGCATTGGGCAGGGGTTCGACCACGCGACCCTCGACCTCGATGGCTCCGTCTTTCTTCGCCATTTCCTCCGCGATTCTCCGGAGGCACGCTTGTACGCGACTCCGGGCCTGGATCCTTCGACTTCCGGTACGGTGGCACGCATTGGTTCCCTCCTCGCCGAGTGATTCACACCACTCGGTTGCGGACACGCGGAAACCGCACGACGCACCGACGTTCGAGTCTACGCGAGGTCAGCGGCTACGACCAACTCGCGCCGTGTGACGTCTTCTCGATACCCAGCGATGCCACTCCGACCATCGCCGCGCACGCTTTCAGTCGTTTCGGACGATTGCCGAGTTCTGCCGACCGGGCGCGCCGTCGCACATATGCACCAGAGCCCCGATGACACAATTCTCGCGTTCTTGTTACATACGTGGTAGAAATCTTCTCGTCGCCCAGAAGTGGCGACCACCACAGCAGGTGACGGTCGGGGCGCGGGCACGGTTCCGCAGGCGAGTAGGACGGGGTCGGGAATCCAGTGGGAATTCCATCAACATACGAACCCGGACCCGTCCGATGGTTCATCCGGACCAAGGACGGCATCGACCTGTCCCTGTCGTACGTCGGCCAGTTCCTCACCTTCGTGTGGCAGACGGTCCGGTACGTCCCCGTCACCCCGTTCCGGTATCCGCGTCAGACCATCCGCACCATCACGGACCTCACCTGGGGCCGAGGCGCTGTCGTAGTCGGCGGCGGAACCGCACTGCTCATGGCGGGTCTCGGCGTGGCGGCCGGAGCGACTGTCGCGATCATCGCCGACAGCACCCTCGACCTCGTCGGCCTCGGCTCGGTGACCGGTTCGGTGTCGTCGTTCGCGATCACCCGCGAGTTCGCTCCGATCCTCGCCGCCGTCGCCTTCGCCATCCAGGCCGGTTGCCGCATGACCGCCGAGATCGGCTCCATGCGTATCAGTGAGGAGATCGACGCCCTTGAGGTGATCGGCGTGCACTCGATGTCGTTCGTCGTGTCCACCCGCGTCATCGCGGGCATCCTCACCACGATCCCGACCTTCCTCGTCGCACTGGTCGCCAGCTACCTGAGCAGTGCGTTCGTCGTGGTGTTCCGGGGCGGGTCCCGCGGCGCATACGCCCACTACTTCGACCAGTTCGTGAACTTCCCCGACCTGGTGGCCGCGACCGTGAAGGTCGTCTCGTTCATCGTGGCGATCACCCTCATCCACTGCTACAAGGGGTTCTTCGCTCACGGCGGACCCGAAGGCGTCGGCATCGCGTCGGGCCGAGCAGTCCGCGCCAGCCTCGTCGCCATCATGGTCCTCGACCTCGCCCTGACCCTGGTCTTCTGGGGCGTCAACTCGCCGTTCCTGTTCCGAGGGTGAGCCGATGACCGAGTTCCGTATCCCCGGCATGTCCGCCTCGGCGGGCGCCTACCGCAACCGCGCGCTGATCACGATCGCCGCAGTCGCCGTCGTCACGACCGGAGTCGTCGTCGGACTCAAGCTCGTCCCCGACGACACGACCGAGATCACCGTGCTAGCGAGTTCCGTGGCCGGCGGCATCCGACCCGGAGCCGCCGTCGTCCTCAACGGCTCGGAAGTCGGCGTCGTCAGCGGCATCGCCGCGACCGCTCCGGACAGCTACTCCGTGACGCTCGACCTCACCGGCGACCGCGCGGACGACGCCCTCGCCGTCCTCAGCGACCAGACCGTCGTCTCGTACGCGCCGAAGAACCTGTTCGGGATATCCGCCGTCGTCCTGACGAGCCAGTCGGGTGGGACTGCACTGCACAATGGATCCACGCTCGACGCGGGCGACCCCGAGGACGCGACGATGACGACGTTGCTGCGCAAGCTCAGCGACGTTCAGAACGAGGCGTTCGACCCGTACATGAGCGATATCCTGACCGTCGCCGCGAAGGCGACCGACGGCCTGCTCCCGATCCTCGGTGTGGCCGGTCAGATCATGAACGACGTCGCCGAGACCCAGGTCGTGAGTCCGCGCCAGACGTTGCCGCAGTTCGCGCAGCTGGTCGGCGGGGTGCGCGGCACCGTCGACGACCTGCTTCCGCCCATCCGCCGACTGATGGACTGGCAGGCTCCACGACGAGCGGGCTTCAGCGAGCTCGCCGAGCAGGGGCTGTCGTTCACCGAGGGGCCGGTCATGGACGAGATCACCGCGCTGCTCTCCGATTCCGAACTCGGGCAGACGTCTCCCCTCATGCCGGTGCTGACCGCATTCTTCGACCGCGTCAACGACACGTTCCCCGATTCGCGGACCAACGGAATCCAGATCGCGACGCTGATCGAGAGACTCCGCAAGGCCCTGCCCGCAGGCCCCGACGGCAAGCCGGTGCTCACCGTCAACGCGGTACTCGAATCCGCGCCGGGACTGAAAGCCGCCCTGGATCTGACACCCGAGAAGGGACGGGGTGCGAAATGACCAAGTTTCCCCGCGCCCTGGTCTACCTGATCGTGTTCGCCGTGTTCTGTGTGGCAGGCGGACTGTTCATCAGCAATGCCATCGTCCGCCCCATCGACACCGCGACCACGAAGTACACCGCCGACTTCACCAGCGTCGCCGGACTGAAGGTCGGCAGCGACGTGCGCGTCCTCGGCGCGCGCATCGGCAAGGTCACCGACGTCCGGGTCCACCATGACGACCAGGACGGCACATCGGTCGGCCGCGTCGAATTCGAGATGGACGAGAACCAGAAGATCTACGACGACACCCGGCTCGCGATCCGGTACCTCAACCTGACGGGGATCCGCTACGTCGACGTGCAGCATCAGGCGAAGACGGGTGCCGGAGTCCGTGCGGGTCGGGTGGTCGGCACCGACAAGACCGATCCGTCGTTCGACGTGACCCGCGTGTTCCACGGCCTGGCTCCGGTGTTCGCGACCATGAACACCGAGGACATCAACCACTTCTCCGAGAGCCTGCTCGCGGTGATCGAGGGCGACGGCTCCGACTTCAGCGAGTTCGTGGCCTCCCTCACCGACGTCGTGCGGTTCGCCGACGACCGCGCCGCCGTGATCAACACGCTCGTGGACAACCTGGCCGAGCTCTCCGGCTCGGCGACGGGCCGCTCGCAGTACATCACGCCGATCATCGACTACATCTCCCGCTTCGGCAGCGTCCTCGCGCGGTGGACGCCGTCGCTGCGTGAACTCGCCGACACCACCGGCGACCTCTTGATTCAAGCCGACAGCCTGCTGGCCTCGCTCGGTATCGAACCGAACGGGACCCCGGACGCGAGTTCGTTTCTGGCACAGGCGAAGCCGACGCTCGAAGCCGCCGTCTCGTTGCTGTCGCTGGCCCCCGTCCTGCTCGACACACTCAATTCGGTGCTGCCCGCTCCGGGTGCGACCCCGACCGCGTCGACGTGCGGCAAGGGTCGCGCCGAGATCCCGAAGCAGGTCCAGCTGTTTCTCCGCGAGAGCCAGGTGACCTTGTGCAAGCGATGAAGATCGTCACCGCGCCGTTCCGGTGGATCGGCGCGCTCATCGGGTGGGTCATCAACCCGCGCAATCGAACCGCTTCGCACGACCGTGCGCTCGACTTCGGATGGGGCGTCGCAGCGCTCGGCGTCACCGTGGTCGCGCTCGTGGCGGGCGTCGCCGTCTACTGGTACTCCCCCGGCCACTACCGGGTCGTCGCCCAGTTCGCCGAAGCCGGCCAGCTCGAGTCCGGCGACAGCGTCCGAGTCGCGGGCGTACCCGTCGGCACAGTCAAGAAGGTCGAACTGCGCAGCGACCACGTCGACGTCGAGATGGCCGTCGACTGGGGCACGTTCCTGGGCGACGAGACCAACGCCGACGTGAAGATGCTGACCCTCGTCGGCGGCAGCTACATCGATCTGACCACCGTCGGCACCGATCCGCTCCGCGAGCCGATCCCCGAGAGCCGGACCAGCATCCCGTTCACGCTCGCCGAGACGTTCCAGAAGATGCAGCCCAAGCTCGACCAGATCGATGCGGCGCCCGCACGCACGAGCATCGCCCAGATCGGCCAGGCGCTCGACGACAATCCCGACGCCCTGCGCGAGAACCTGACGACGATGCGATCGATGCTCACCAACCTGCAGAACCGTCAGGACGAGTTCGGCTCCATGCTTGCGCTGGCCGCCGACTACTCCGAACAGATCAACGCCAACGGCGACGTGCTCACCCAGCTGGCGCGCAACCTCGACTCGTTCGTCACCGAGTACTCGGTGTTCGGATCACGACTCAACGTCGTCCTCGACCACCTGGCGCTGCTCCTCGAACGAGTCCGCGGCTTGTCGATGATCTACCTGGCCGACATCCAGCCGCTCGTCGACCAGATCGACGCCGTCGGTCGCGAGTTCGGGCCCGCGCTGGAGCGCTACGGACCGATGATCGGCCAGGCTCGCGACCTCATCTATCGCCTCGAGGGGATGGTGCAGCCCGACGGCTCGATCGTCGTCGATCAGGGCAAGATCGTGCTGACCTCCGACTTCTGCATCCCCATGCCGGGGGTGAAGTGCTGATGATCGCCAAGGTCCTCGCATCGCGCTGGCTGATCACCGCGGGCGCCATCGCCGTCGTGCTCGCCGTCGCCGCCGGGTTCCTCATCGCCGACGCACGGTCGTCACGCACCGCGCAGTACTGCGCAGAGTTCAACGACGCGATCGGGCTGTTCACCGGCAATCAGGTGACCCGGCGCGGCGTCCCCGTCGGCGAGATCACCGGCGTCGAGTCGACGGGCGGGCACGCCGTCGTCCGATTCACCGTCAGCGACGACGTGCAGATACCGGCCGACGCCGAAGCTGCGACGGTGGCTCCGTCGGTGATCGCCGTCCGACAACTCGCGCTCCTCGGCGACTACGACGGCGGCCCCGAGCTGCAGCCCGGACACTGTGTCCGGCTGGCGAACACGAACACCCCGGCATCCATCTCCGAGTCGCTCCAGAGCCTGTCGGACGTCGCGTCTCAGCTGACCACCGCGGGACCGCTCAGCGAGACCAAGCAGATACTGTCGGCGATGTCGAACCTCGACAAGGCCCTGGACGGCACCGGCCCGCTGCTGAACACCATCATCAAACAACTCGCGACGCCCGGGAACTCGCCGATCACCGGTGCGCTGGACGACACGTCGCGCATCATCGACAGCGTCAGTTCCCTCTCGACCGGTCTCGCAGACAACTGGCCGTTCCTCGAATCGTTCATCACGCAGATCTCCGACGTCGTGAAGCCACTGATCCTGCCGACCATCGGCAGCGTGAGCCGGATCATCGGCGCCCTCCCGGAGACCCTCACCGTGCTGAGCACAGTGATCGACCGGTACAGCCACTTCGTGTGGCCCGCCGCCGACGTCGTCGTCCCGATTGCGCGGGTGGTCGGCAACGGCATGCGCAACTTCGGCGACATCCTCGGGATCGTGCCGGTGCTCATCCGCGCCTTCGACATCTCGTTCGACCAGCGCTCACTCGGTCTGCGCATCAAGTACACCCCTCCGACCACGCGTGTCCCCGCCGAGGACCCGACGAGGACGTGCGCCAACATCAACCGCTACGCGCCGGGCCAATGCACCGTGACCGATCCCTCCGGGATGGAGATCGACGCGTTGACGCTGGCCTTGACCTTGACGGGAGCGGCCCGATGACCGCCTCGATTCGCGCGGCAGCACGTCCCGTCGTCCGCATGATCGTGCTCGTCGTCGCGTCCGCCCTCGCTCTCACCGGCTGCTCGACGTACGCCGAGTTCGCGCCCGAGAACCTGCCGACACCGCAGGGACTCCGGGACGGACGCCAGATCAGTGCGCTGGTCCCGACCGCCGTCAACCTCCCGCTCGATTCGACGGTGCTCGTCAACGGCCTCGACGCAGGCGGGGTGTCGGCGATCGAGCCTGCCGACGGCGCCACCCGGATCACGATGCGCATCGACGACGCGACCGCCGTCTCGGCGCGGGCACGATTGGAACTCAAGCAAGACACCCTGCTCGGCGACACCTACGTGTCGATCACCAACCCTTCCGACCCGACGGCCGACGCGTTGCCTGCGGGCGGGACGCTGGGCATCGAGCAGGTCGCCGAGCCGGTCCAGATCGAGCAACTGCTCTCGAGCCTCGCGAACTTCCTCGGCAGCGGAAGTCTGCTGCAACTCGGCGCCACCTTCAACCGGATCGACGGCCAGTTCCCCGAGGACCCGAAGGACATCGTCAAGATCCGGTCGGTCCTCGCCGACACGCTCGACACCTGGGCGTCGAACACCTCCGACCTCGGATCGATCCTCACCGACGTCGCGGGCCTCTCCCAGAAGCTCGCATCGACGAAGGGCACGCTCGAATTCGCGCTGAGCCCGGCGGGCGTCAACCAGTTCCGCGCCATCAGCAGCACCACCTACATGGTCGCCATCCTCGCCCGACTGTCCGACGCGCTCGGTCCGGCGATGCCGCTGGTGCCGGTCCTCTCGAGCTTGACCCGAGTGGTCCGGGACGTCGTCACTCCGCTCCTGATCCCCGGGTTCCCACAGAACGACGTCTCGAACGCCGAACTGCTCACCGACGTGATCGACGACAAGGTCCTGCCGTGGCTCAAGAACGCGCCGGGAGTGAATCTGCGGTCGGTGACTGTCGCGAACGGCGTGTCCGATCGTGACCTCTCCCGCGAGATGGCCCGCGTCTTCCGCATGTTGGGCATGGTCCGATGAACCGGAACAGTCGGATCGAGCTGGCACTGAACATCATAGCGTTCGCGACGGTGATCATCGTCTGCGGGGCCTACCTCGCGACCCAGGCCTACCACTGGCGACCGCTCCAGGACACGAGGACCGCGTACGTCGAAGTCACCGACACCAACCTGGTCCTCGAAGACACCGGCGTGTTCGTCAGCGGCATCCGGATCGGGAAGGTGTCCGACGTCAGGATCCAGCCGGACGGCGCCACCCTGGTGCTCCGATACGACGCCGCCCATACGCTGCCCGCCGACTCCGTTCTATCGATCGGCCTGCAGTCGGCCCTCGGCGAGCCCTACCTGAACTTCACCCCCGGCTCCAGCGGCGGACCTGCACTCCAGAACGGTGCGACGATCGCCGCGGAGAATCTGAACGAACCCGAATCGATCCCCGGGATCTTCGATCAGGTCTCGACGATGTCGTCGGTGTTCGACGCCGGTCCGATGTCGGGGATCTTGGAGTCCGTCGCGCAAGCCCTCGACGGCACGGAGGGATCGCTCGACCGCATCAGCGACGGAACTCGCCTGGTGGCGACGATGCTGATGACGCACTCACCGCAGATGCGAAAGATGTTCGCCAACACGCAGGTCTACACGTCCAACCTGGACTGGATCATCAAGACGCTCCCCCAGTTCTCGGGCGGTCTGCGCGACATCGTCGTCAAGTTCCTGGCCGCGTTGGAGGCGACCGGCGACCTCGTCGACAAGGGGCATCTGAACTCGGCGGCGCGCGACTCCCTTCAGCCCTTCCTCGCGAAGCTCAACCCCTATGTCGCGGACATCATCCCGCCGGTGATGGACGCCGTCGGTCCGCTGATGCCGATCGCGGTCGCGGTCGACGACACCGTTCCGCAGATCGACATGAGCGCCTTCCTCGCCCAAGCACTGAAACTGTTCGGCGGCGGCGACGGCGTCGACCTCGTCATAACTCAACCGAACTGACCCACTCACCCCGACTGCATTTCCGTATCGAACAGGAGTATCCGATGTCTGAGAACGATCCCGACACGAGCGGCGTGGCCACGGTCGACGACGCGGTCGACGAGAAGACCGCCCCAGAGATGGCTAACACAGAGACGACCAACGCCGAGACGACCGACACCGAGACCTTGTCTCAGAAGAACGCCCGGGAACCGGGTCGACGGGGGCAGGTGACGATGTCGATTCCCGCCCTGGTCGCCTCGCTGATCGCCGGACTGCTGATCGTCGTGCTGGCTGCGACGACAGCACTGTTCGTGCTCCGGGACTCGTCCGCGCGCAGCGATCTCGACACGATGCGTGCGACCGCCGCCGATGAAGCCGGAGCCGAAGAGGTGGCGGGCAAGTACGCGGTGTCGGCGGCGACGCTCGACTACCAGGATCTGACGCCGTGGATCACGGCGATGAAGAAGGGCGTCAGCCCGGAACTGTCCAAACGCTACGACGCGGTCGGTCAGACGATGGAACAGATCATCACCCCGTTGCGTATGAAGACGAGCGCCGAACTGGTGACGACGTCGGTCTCCGACTCCGAAGGCGACCTGTTTCGGGTCGACGCCGTCGTCAACGTCAACACCGCTACCGTGCAGAATCCGGGCGGCGCCAATGCCGTCGCCGTCTACAAGCTGACGCTGGACCGGTCGAAGGACTGGCTCATCACCGAAGTCGGCGACCCGACGAACACCGTCGCAGGGAACCTCGGATCCGCACCCGATGCACCGGCGCCTGCCGCGCCCGCGCCTGCCGCCCCGGCCCCCGCTGCCCCCGCCGACGGGGCGCCCGGTAACTGACATGCGTATCGATGACCGGCCGCGGCCGTCCGCGATCGGCGGCTTCACCGACAACTTCAACGACAACGCACTCGGCCCGGTCCGCACGTTAGGACGCACGTTCCGGCTGGCGATCGTCTCGATCGTCCAGATGTTCCTGGACATCGTCCGCGGCGAGTTGAAGATCCGCGAGACCATCGTCATGGGCTGGTATCTCGTCAGCGTCACTGCGGTGCCCGCGTTCTTGATGGCGATCCCGTTCGGTGTCATCGTCACCATCCAGATCGGCAACATCATCAACCAACTGGGCGCCCAGTCGTTGCTGGGCGCCGCGAGCGGCTTCGCCGTGATCCAACAGGCGGCCCCGCTGGCGTCGGGGGTCCTCCTCGGCGGCGCGGGAGCGTCGGCCATCGCAGCCGATCTGGGCGCACGAACCGTGCGTGAGGAGATCGACGCGATGCGCACGATGGGCATCGACCCGATCCAACGTCTCGTCGTCCCGCGCGTGCTCGCTGCCGCGATCGTCGCACCGCTGCTCGCGCTGTTCATCATCCTGGTCGGTGTGATCGCGGCGTTCTACCTCGCGGTGACGATCCAGGGCGTCGGCCCCGGCAGTTACTGGCAGTCGTTCGGCGCGTTCGCATCCGGCCGCGACCTGATCCTCGGCGTGATCAAAGCGATCGTCTTCGGCATCATCATCGGTGTCATCGGCTGCCAGCGCGGACTCGAAGCACGCGGTGGTCCGCAGGGCGTCGCGAACGGCGTCAACGCCACCGTCGTCATCTCGACGGTCGGCATCATCGGAGTCAACTTCATCATGACGCTCGTCTACACGGTGTTCTTCCCGATCCAGATCGGTTAGCCGCGCACATCGCGCGATCAGATCTGCGCCCATGACAATATGGACCCTATGCGTGCATTTCTGGTCCGAAGCGCCCTCACCGGCGTCGCCTTGTGGATCGCGACTCTCATCGTCCCCGGCGTCGAGTTCGACTTCGGCGATCTGACGTCCTGGTGGACCAAACTCGGTGTCGTCCTGCTCGTCGCCGCCGTCTTCGGCCTCGTCAACGGCTTCATCAAGCCGATCGTCCAGATCCTCTCGATCCCGCTGTACATCCTGACCCTCGGCCTGATCCACGTGATCATCAATGCGCTGATGCTCAGACTGACGGCGTGGCTCACCGACAACGTCTTCCATGTCGGACTCGAAGTGGACGACATCTTCTGGTCGGGGATCTTCGGAGCCATCGTCATCTCCATCGTCGGCTGGCTGACCGCACTGGTCATGAGGGACCGGCTGGAGAACCTGTGAGAGCAGTCCTCCAACGGGTCAGCGCAGCGTCGGTCACGGTCGACGACGAGATGGTCGGGTCGCTCGATCTGCCGGCGGGCACGCAGGGGCTCGTCGCCCTCGTCGGCGTCACGCATGGCGACGACGAAGCGCGCGCACGTGCTCTCGCCGACAAGATCCGAGGTCTCCGGATCCTCGACGGCGACGACGAACGACCACAGGTGTCGGCCGCCGACCTCGACGCCCCGATCCTCGTGATCAGCCAGTTCACCCTGTACGCCGACACCGCGAAGGGCCGTCGCCCGTCGTGGAACGCGGCGGCGCCCGGGCCGGTAGCCGAACCGTTGGTCGACGCCGTCGTCACTGCGTTGCGCGATGCGGGCTCCACTGTGGCGACCGGCCGGTTCGGCGCTCACATGCACGTCGACCTCGTGAACGACGGACCGGTGACGATCGTTCTCGACGTGTGACCGCCGACCCCATCCAGGTCGGCGTTTCCGCAGGCAGCACTGGTATTCTTGCGCGGTGCCAACGCCGTTCACCGCCCGTGTCCGATCTCTGGGCGACCGCTCGCCCCTAGTGCTCGTCGGTGCCGCGGCACTGCTGTTGGCCGTGGCCACCGCGATCGGTCTCGCACTCGGCGTCTGGCACGGATACCTGGACTTGATGGTGTACCGACTCGGTGCGCAGGCGTGGCTCGACGGCGACGGCGTCTACGGCCCGCTACCCGCACTGGGCAACGGCGACATCCATCTACCGTTCACCTATCCCCCGCTCGCCGCCATCGTCTTCGCGCCGCTCGCCGCCCTCCCCGAGGCTGCCGCGAGCGCCGTCATGTTCGTGTTGTCTCTCGCCGCCATCGGGCTCACCGTCTGGCTCGTCCTGGACCGGATCCGACCGTCGACCGACCGAGGTGTGCGGTTCGCGATCGTCCTGGCCGTCCTCGCAGCGGCCGAGTACATCGAGCCGGTCCGCGAGACTCTCGGCTTCGGACAGGTCAACGCATTGCTCATGGCCGCCGTGGCGTTCGACGTCCTGACCAGATCGGACAAGTGGCCGCGCGGCGTCCTCATCGGGATCGCGATCTCGATCAAGTTGACGCCCGCAGGCTTTCTCCTGCTGTTCCTGTTGCGCAAGGACTGGCGAGCCTTCGCGACGACGATCTTCTCCACCGTCGTCGCCGTCGGCGTCGCCTGGCTCGTGATGCCCGACGACTCCCGTGAGTACTGGTTCCACAAGCTCAGCGAGACGGGCCGGATCGGAGCCCCGCACTTCGCCGGCAATCAGTCGTTGAAGGGCATGGTGTTCCGCTTCGGCCTCAGCGAGTCGGCGTCGACGGTGCTGTGGCTGGGGCTGTCGGCCATCGCGGTTGTCCTGGCTGCAGTGTGGATGCGCCGTCTGCTCGCCGACGGCAAGCTGGCCGCGGCGCTGATGGTCAACGCCGCGGCGATCCTGTTGGTGTCACCGATCAGTTGGTCCCACCACTGGGTGTGGGTGGTCCCCGCTCTCCTCATCGCTGTGAACGCCGTCGCCGTCAACAAGGCCGCGACCGGACACCGCGACCGCTGGCTCACTGCGGCGATCGCGCTGACCGTCGTCCTGTTCTATGTGGGCCCGCATTGGTTGCTGCCGGCCCGCGACGATCTCGAACTGACGTGGACGTGGTGGCAGCAGATCATCGGGGCGTCGTACGTGATCGTCACGGTCGCGGTGATCGCTGTCGGAGCCTGGCACGCTCGCGACGCAGCGCGCGTCACTGCACGTCGGTGATGCACCAGCCGTCGCTCTCGCGGCGGAGCGTCATCGGCATGTCGACCGAGGCCGAGCCGTAGCGGAGCGCTCCTGCCACTGTCGCAGTATCGCCGGTGATGGTGACGTCGTCGACGACGACCTCTCCCTTCCGTGTTCCCTCGCCGCCTGCCGGCAGCTCCGGGCCTTGGCCGCTGACGACGGGACCGAGCGCCTGGCACATGCGATCCGTCGCTCCGCGCAGGTCTCCGTCCGACATGTCGTCGAGGTAGCCGCGCGCCTGGTCCTCGACTTGTTCGGTGTCGGACTTGGGCCCGTCGCCCGAGGTCGCCGCCCGGTAGATCGCGTAGCCGCCGATGATCACCGCGAGCACGCAGATCGCGGCGATTCCGAGCGCAGCGAGCCGTCGCCGCCGGTCCGGGGCGGACAACTCGGTGTCGGGTTCGTTCGATCGCGTCGTCATAGTGGATGGAATCGTACTCTGGCCCACACGCGAGAATCGCGCCGTCGCACATAATCGTGCGACGACGCGATCGTCGGATATCTAGGTCAGATTCCGGTCACGGCCGGACGGTGAGGATCCGCGGACCGTCCTCGGTGACGGCGACGGTGTGCTCCCAGTGCGAGGCCCGGGTGCCGTCGTCGGTCACGACGGTCCAGCCGTCGTCGAGTTCGGTGGTGTCCTCGGTGCCGAGCGTGAGCATCGGTTCGATGGCGAGCGTCGAACCGACCACCAGACGCGGACCGCGGTTGGCTTTGCCCTCGTTCGGAAGGAACGGCTCCATGTGCATCTCGCGGCCGATCCCGTGGCCGCCGTAGCCTGCGACGATCCCGAACTTACGACCGAACTTCTCTTCGGCCGCACGGGTTCCCGCTTCGATCGCGGCCGAGACGTCGGTGAGACGTCCGCCCGGGATCATGGCGGCGATCCCCGCCTCCATCGACAGCCGGGTCGCCTCGTTGAGCTCGTCGTCCGGCGTCGACAGGTCGCCCACGCCGAACGTCCACGCCGAGTCGCCGTGCCAGCCGTCGAAGATGGCTCCGCAGTCGATGGACACGAGGTCGTGCTCGGCCAGGACGACGTCCTTGGACGGGATCCCGTGCACCACGACCTCGTTCACCGACGCGCAGATCGATCCGGTGAAGCCGTGGTAGCCCTTGAACGACGGGACCGCTCCGGCCTCGCGGATCACGGTCTCGGCGACGTCGTCGAGGTCGAGCGTCGTGGCTCCGGCGACGGCGGCCGAACGGACGGCGACCAGCGCGGCCCCGACGATCTCGCCTGCGGCGGCCATCACGTCGAGTTCGCCTGCCGTCCGGAACGGCACGGCTTTGGGTTTGCGGAATCCCACGTGCGTGTCAGGCCTTGCCGAGGGCCGACATGACGCGCTGGTGGACCTCTGGCAGCTCACCGACGGCGTCGATGGTCTTGACGGTGCCCGCGTAGTGGGTCAGCAACGGAGCGGTCTCCGCCTCGTACACCGACATCCGGTTGCGGATGACGTCTTCGGTGTCGTCGGCGCGGCCGCGAGCCAGCATGCGTTCGACGACCACGTCCGCGTCGACCTCGAACGACAGCACGCCGTCGAGCTCGGTGCCCAGATCGTCGAGGATGCCCTCGAGTGCCACGGCCTGCTCTGTGGAGCGCGGGAAGCCGTCGAGGATGAATCCCTTGGCGGCGTCCGGCTCGGCCAGACGTTCACGAACCATGTTGATGGTGATCTCCGGCGGGACGAGGTTGCCGGCGTCGAGGAACTTCTTGGCCTCGACCCCGATCGGGGTGCCCTGCGAGATATTCGCCCGGAAGAGGTCTCCGGTCGAGATGTGCGGAATGCCTAAGGCTTCCGACAACAGCTCTGCCTGCGTGCCCTTGCCTGCTCCGGGAGGACCTAGGATGACGAGTCTCATTTCAGGAACCCTTCGTACTTGCGTTGCATCAACTGGCTGTTGACCTGCTTGATGGTGTCGAGGCCGACGGCCACGATGATCAGGAGCGCCGTGCCACCGAACGGAATGTTCTGCGCGCTGCTCCCACCAAGGTCCATGAACAGGTTCGGGAGGATCGAGATTATGCCGAGGTACAGCGAGCCCGGCAGGGTGATTCGGTTGAGCACGTAGCCCAGGTATTGCGCGGTCGGCCTGCCCGGTCGGATGCCCGGGATGAAGCCGCCGTAGCGCTTCATGTCGTCGGCGCGCTCTTCAGGATTGAACGTCACCGCGACGTAGAAGAACGTGAAGAACATGATCAGCAGGAAGTACAGCACGATGTGGAACCAGCTGGACGGGTTGATCAAGTTGTCCTGCATCCAGACCTGCCAGCCCGACACCTCGGTGTTGTTCTGGTTGGTGATCTGGAGGATCAGCTGCGGGATGTACAGGAGCGACGACGCGAAGATCACCGGGATGACGCCTGCGGTGTTCACCTTGATCGGCATGTACGTCGACGATCCGCCGTACATCTTTCTGCCGACCATGCGTTTGGCGTACTGGACGGGGATCCGCCTCATGCCCTGCTCGATGAACACGACGGCGACGAGGATGATCAACACCGCCACACACACGAGCCCGAAGGCGAGGCCGCCGCGCGACTGCAGGATGGAGCGACCCTCGGATGGCAGACGCGCCACGATGCCCGCGAAGATCAGGATCGACATGCCGTTGCCGATGCCGCGCTCGGTGATGATCTCGCCGAACCACATGACGAGCATGGCGCCCGCGGTCATGACGAGAACGATGATGATGAGGCCGAAGATCGACCGGTCGGAGATGATCTCCTGAGAGTTACAGTCGCCTCCGGTCGTCGGCAGCAAGTTACCGCTGGCGGCGAGTGCGACGATGCCCGTGGACTGCAACAGTGCCAGTGCCAACGTCAGGTAACGCGTGTACTGCGTCATCTTCGTCTGGCCGGACTGGCCTTCTTTTCGCAACTGCTCGAACCGGGGGATGACCACGGTGAGGAGCTGAACGATGATGCTGGCCGTGATGTACGGCATGATGCCGATCGCGAACACTGACAGCTGCAGCAATGCGCCGCCGGAGAACATGTTGATCAGCGAGTAGATCTGGCCGGAGTCACCTTGACTGGCGGCTTCGACACAACGGTCGATCTCTTTGAAGTTCACCCCTGGCGACGGCATCGTCGCGCCAAGGCGGTACAGCACGATGATGCCGAGGACGTAGAGGATCTTCTTCCTCAATTCGGGCGTCCGAAAGGTCGCCACGACGGGGGAAAGCACCAAGTCCTCCTATAAGCACCTGAGTCTGCGGACCGCTGGCCAGCATTCTCGGCGTTCACGCTCGAAAGATTCCGGGCACCCTGTCTTCAGGGCGCCCCTACGAACTCTAACAGTCGTCCAACCACCGCCGGTCAGGCGAGCGGGTCGCGGACACGAGTGTCCGTTTTCCGCTCGCCTGACCGGGTGATCAGATGTGCACCAAGCTCTTACTGCTCGGTTGCACTGCCGCCGGCGGCGGCAATCTTCTCTTTGGCGGAACCGGTGAACTTGTCGGCGGTGACGTCGACCTTCACGTTCAGTTCGCCGTCGCCGAGAACCTTGACGAGACGGTTCTTGCGGACTGCGCCTGCTGCCACGAGCTCGGCGACGCCGATGGCGCCACCCTCGGGGAACAGCTCGGCGAGGTCGCCGACGTTGACGACCTGGTATTCCACGCGGTTGCGGTTGGTGAAGCCCTTGAGCTTCGGCAGACGCATGTGAATGGGCATCTGTCCGCCTTCGAAGCCGGCAGGCACATTCTTGCGGGCCTTGGTTCCCTTGGTGCCGCGACCCGCGGTCTTACCCTTGGAGCCTTCACCGCGACCCACGCGGGTCTTATCGGTCTTCGAGCCCGGTGCGGGACGAAGGTGGTGCAGCTTGATGGTCATGACTTAAACCTCTTCGACTGTCACGAGGTGCCGCACCACGTTGATGAGACCGCGGTTGATCGACGTGTCCTCGCGGGTGACGGTCTTGCGGATGCCCTTGAGGCCAAGGGTGCGCAGGCTGTCACGCTGGTTCTTCTTGGTACCGATGGTGCCCTTGATCTGGGTGATCTTCAGCTCAGCCATGGCTTATGCTCCCTTGCTCGCTGCGGCGGCTGCGCGTGCACGCAGCATGCCGGCGGGGGTGACCTCTTCGACGGTCAGCCCACGACGAGCAGCGACCTCTTCGGGCTGCTGCAGCATCTTCAGGGCGGCGACCGTCGCGTGAACGACGTTGATCGCGTTGTCCGAGCCGAGGCTCTTCGCCAGGACGTCGCTGACGCCTGCGCACTCGAGGACGGCGCGCACAGCGCCACCGGCGATCACACCGGTACCGGAGCTGGCCGGGCGCAGCATGACCACACCGGCCGCTGCCTCACCCTGAACCGGGTGGGTCACCGTGCCGGCGATCAGCGGGACGCGGAAGAAGTTCTTGCGAGCCTCTTCGACACCCTTCTGGATCGCTGCGGGAACTTCCTTGGCCTTGCCGTAGCCGACGCCGACCATGCCGTTGCCGTCACCGACGACGACGAGAGCGGTGAAGCTGAAGCGACGACCACCCTTGACGACCTTGGAGACACGGTTGATCGTGACGACGCGCTCGAGCTGGTTGCGCTCCTGGTCACGGCCTCCGCGGCTGTCGCGACGGTCGCCGCGACCGCGGCCGCGGTCGTTGCTGTTGTTGCTGTTTGCGTTGCTGTTGTTTCCGGCGGGTCCGTTGCCGCCATCACGCTGACGTCCGGGCATCAGATGTCCCCTCCAGTGTTGATCTTGTTCGTCATCATCAGAACTCCAGGCCTCCCTCGCGGGCAGCGTCGGCCAGGGCCGCGATGCGACCGTGGTACGCCTTGCCGCCGCGGTCGAAGACCACCGCGTCGACTCCTGCTGCCTTGGCGCGGGCGGCGACGAGCTCGCCGACCTTGGTCGCCTGTGCCGACTTGTCGCCACCGGCCGAGCGGACATCCGCCTCGATGGTGCTGGCTGCTGCCAGGGTGCGACCGGTCAGATCGTCGATGACCTGCACGTGGATGTGACGGCTGCTGCGCTTGACGGCGAGGCGCGGACGCTCTGCCGTGCCGGACACGTTCTTGCGCAGACGGAAGTGACGACGCTTGGTCGCGGTGCGACGACGAGTCGAAACGTCCTTGCCGAGGGGCTTGCGCGCCTTTGCGGTCGTTTGAGTTGTTTCAGCCATGTCTTACTTACCCGTCTTTCCGACCTTGCGGCGGATCTGCTCACCCTCGTAACGCACGCCCTTGCCCTTGTACGGGTCGGGGCGGCGCAGGCGGCGGATGTTCGCCGAGATCTGGCCGACTTGCTGCTTGTCGATGCCCGACACCGAGAACTTGGTGGGCGATTCGACGGCGAAGGTGATGCCTTCCGGTGCCTCGATCGGCACGGGGTGGCTGTAGCCCAGGGCGAACTCGAGGTCCTTGCCCTTGGCCTGGACGCGGTAACCGACACCGAAGATTTCCATCTTCGTGGTGTAGCCGGTGGTCACGCCGACGACCAGGTTGTTGACGAGGGTGCGGCTCAGGCCGTGCAGTGCACGGCTGCGACGCTCGTCGTTCGGGCGTGCGACGACGAGGGAGTTCTCTTCCTTCGTCACCACGATCGGCTCGGAGACGGTGAGGCTCAGTTCGCCCTTAGGGCCCTTGACCTTCACGTCCTGGCCGTCGACGGTCACGTCGACGCCTGCCGGGATTTCGATGGGATTCTTACCAATACGCGACATTTTTTAGCTCCCCTACCAGACGTAAGCGAGGACTTCGCCGCCCACGCCCTGGTTGGCTGCCTGGCGATCAGTGAGCAGGCCGGACGACGTGGAGATGATGGCCACGCCGAGGCCGCCGAGGACCTTGGGCAGGTTGGTGGACTTCGCGTACACCCGGAGTCCCGGCTTCGAGACGCGGCGCAGACCGGTGAGGCTGCGCTCTCGGCTCTGGCCGTACTTCAGGGTGACGACGAGCTTCTTGCCGACCTCTGCGTCTTGGACGCTGAAGTCGGTGATGTATCCCTCGCGTTTGAGGATCTCGGCGATGTTCACCTTGATCTTCGACGACGGGAGGGTCACCTCGTCGTGGAACGCCGAGTTGGCGTTACGCAGACGCGTCAGAAAGTCTGCGATCGGATCAGTCATGGTCATGGTTGACCGTCAACCTTTCTCGTAGCGGTTCCCATACAGCAGTGACCTGCGGATTACTCCGCACGATGCGCCGGTGGGCCTTCCACGAAGTGGATAGTTGTGCATTTTCTCCCCCGCTGATGCCATTGGCTTTTCACCGGCACCCGCGAGCTATGAAGTTGTGGCTCCTGGGGGCACACTTCACCCAGGCAACTGGTCCAGTGTAAGGAACGCTGCGGCCTGAGCCAAATCGGTGGCTGAGCATCGGTGGTCGAGACCCCCTACGAGCCCTGTGACCACATACCGGTAACACCGCTCGTAGCCGTTGTTACCGCTCGGTATCCACAGATTGTCAGAGGGTACTTCCGTCCGGGCGTGCGTCCAGCAAGACTTCAGCCATGGGGGACGATACCGGCTGGGCAGAGGCCCGTTTGAAACAGCTACTGCATGATCAGAGCGACGTCGTCAGTCGCCGCCAGGTCCTCGAATGCGGGCTCGACTCCGCATTCGTCAGACGCAGGCTCCGACGCCGGGAGTGGGTCGCCGTCTACGACGGTGTCTACGTCACGCACACCGGTCCGATGACGTGGACGCAACGAGCGTGGTGCGCGATCTTGTGCGCGGCGCCCAGCGCGTTGAGTCACGAGTCGGCGCTCTTCGCGCACACCGGCGACTGCGACGGCCGAGGTCCGATCCACATCGCGGTGAAGGCGCACCGCAGTCTGCGAGGCAGGCCGGGGCTGGTGATCCACTACCGCGCCGACTTCGACGACGCCGTCGCTCGTCTCGACCCGCCGAGGATCCGGCTGGACGAGACCGTGCTCGACCTGGCCTCGGCCGCGACGTCGAAGGTCGACGTGATCGCTGTCCTGTCGGGCATCGTCGGTGCTCGGCGGACCACTGCCGAGCGACTGCTCGCGGCCCTGGACCGTCGTGAGCGAGCCCGGCACAGCGCGTTCATCCGTGCGGTTCTCCACGATGTGCGGGACGGGACCTGCTCGGTCCTCGAGCACGGATACCTGACGAAGGTCGAACGGGCGCACGGACTCCCCGCGCCGACTCGCCAGGCGCCTACCTGCGTCGGCCGCTCCGGATTGCGAGATGCCGACTATCCGGATTGGGGCGTGATCGTCGAGCTCGACGGTCGCCTCGGCCACGACGACGCCGTCTCCCGGGACCGGGACATGGAACGCGACCTCGACGCCACGGTGCTCGCGGACCGAACCACGCTGCGCGTCGGTTTCGGACAGGTCCACGACCGCCCGTGCTCCACCGCGCAGAAGGTCGGCATCGAACTGTCGAAGGGCGGTTGGCCTGGTCGACTGCACGCCTGCCGACTTCCCGACTGCCTACTACGAGCCGCGTGACCGGTATGTGGTCACGCGGCTCGTAGTAGTCGGATCTCCCCCTACTTCTGTGCAGGCAGGATGTGCGCTCCCGTCTTGTCGCAGGCCAGGGCGAGGGACGAGATGTACTGCGTCGAGCCGTCGGGAGCGGGGACGGCGGAGGCCAGCATGTCGGGGCGCTCGAACTCGGCGCCGGTCACGCAGCACAGGAGGATGGCGTCGCTCGGGTTCCCGTACTCGTCGTACATCGGCAGGTCGATGCCGTCGTCGGTGCGACGCAGGTAGTACCGACCGCGAGTCGCGACGGCGAGGATCGGCGGGAGCACGAGAGCCAGGACTGCGGCGACGAGCGGCGAATACGGTGCGATGCCGTCGCCGAACGCTCCGAAGAACACGGCGATCGACGCGCCCGCGGCGACGGCGACCGACACGAAGCCGACCGGGTTCACGGCGTACAGCATGCCGCGACGGAACTCGGGAGCCATCGGGCTGATCTTCAGCAGCCACTTGTTGACGACGATGTCCGTGGCGACGACGACGATCCAGGCGATGGCGCAGTTCGCGTAGAAGTTGAGCAGTTCGTTGAGGAAGCTGAACATGTTGGCTTCCATCAGCACCAACGCGATCAGCAGGTTGACCACGACGAACACGAGCCGTCCCGGATACGTCTTGGTGACGCGAGTGAACGAGTTGGTCCACGCGAGCGAGCCCGAGTACGCATTCGTCACGTTGATCTTGATCTGCGAGACCACAACCAGAATCAGCGCGAGCGTCATCGCCAACCACGGCGGCATCATCTCTTCGTAGACCATCACGAACTGGTGGACGGGCTGGTTGGCGACACCTGCACTGTCGGCGACGTGGCCGATCATGTAGACGGCCAGGAACAGTCCGACGATCTGCTTCACTGCACCGAACAGCACCCAGCCGGGGCCTGCGACGAGGACGGCGGTCCACCAGCGTCGCGTGTTCTCGGGGGTCTTCGGCGGCATGAACCGCAGGTAGTCGATCTGCTCGGCGATCTGCGCGATCAACGAGAGGCAGACTCCCGCACACAGCATGATTCCGGCCCAACTGACGCCCTCGCCTGCGGGCGCACCGTTCTCGTCGATGCCACCGAACGAGAGGAAGTCACTCACCGCACTCGGGTGCGCGACGAGCAGGTAGACGAGCGGGCCGACCATCATCACCAGCCACAGCGGCGTCGTCCAGACCTGCAGTTTCGCGAGCGCCTTCATCCCGTAGATCACCAGCGGCAGGACGATCAACGTCGACGCGAGGTAGCCGACCGGCAGCGGTATCCCGAGGCCGAGTTCCAATCCCTGCGCCATGATCGAGCCTTCGAGCGCGAAGAAGATGAACGTGAAAGACGCGAAGATCAGGTTGGTGACGACGCTGCCGTAGTACCCGAAGCCGCTGCCTCGGGTGATCAGGTCCAGATCGAGGTTGTAGCGGGCGGCGTAGACGGCGAGCGGGATGCCCGTCGCGATGATGACGGCCGCGAACAGCGCGATCCCCCACAAGGCATTGCCTGTGCCGTGCGCGAGCCCGATGTTGGCGCCGATGGAGAAGTCCGCGAGGTAGGCGATGCCGCCGAGCGCGGACGTCGCGACCACCGCGGTGCTCCACTTGCGGTAGCTGCGCGGCGCGAACCGCAGCGTGTAGTCCTCGAGCGTCTCCTTGAGTGCCTCTCCCTCCCCTCCACCTGCGACTGGACCGTCTGGAACGCGCGTCAACTGGTCTGTCATTCGTCCTCCACTCACCATCTCTTCGATCGGTGAGTTGAACGTATGCAGGTGTTGTCACCAGGGCGGGGCGATCGTGTTGCGTCGCCGAAACCGTTGGTGTCGAACGTGTTACGTCGTCGCGCGTCGACGCGTCACGACGAACACCGCAGCCCAGACGGCCAAGAGGACACCGGTCAGCCAGATCCCGAGAGTCTCCAGGTCGGCTCCCCCGAGCCACGCGAACGGCCCGGTCCAGCCCCACTCCTCGTAGGCGAGGCCGGACAGTTGGACGACGGCGATGAACGCGGCGACCGCAGCCGAGATGCCCGTCATCAACGACCGGTACGAGATTAGGCGAGGGCGCTGCCCGCCGGGCGACCACACGTACGCGCGGCGCATCACCGCGCCCTGCACGGTGTCGAGCAACGACATTCCCGCCGCGAAAAGGACGGGCAGGGTGAGGACGGCCCACCACGGCACCGCTCCCAGGCTCGCCGATCCGGCGAGCGCCAACAGGCCGATCTCGGTCGCGGTGTCGAACCCGAAACCGAAGGCGAAGCCGACCGCGAACATCCGGGTAGGGCGGTCGACGACGCGCTCGAACCGGCGCACCACCGGCCACACGAGGCCGCCGGACGCGCCGTCGGACGTGCCGAGCGATCGGACGTTGACTGCGGCGATCACCAGGAGGAACAACGACGAGACGAGCGGCCCCCACACGCCGGTCACCTCGTGCAGGGTCGAGTCGTCGTCGGTGACGGCACGACCGAGCGCGCCGAGGCCGACGACGAGCGCCAGACAGAGTCCGAACACGACGCTCGAGTGGCCGAGCGAGAACCAGAGGCCGACCGTCGACGCTGGTCTGCCCCGGTCGACGAAGCGGCGCGTCGTGTTGTCGATGGCAGCGATGTGATCGGCGTCGAACGCGTGCCGCAGGCCGAGCGCGTACGCGCCCAGTCCGACAGCGAGCGCGGCTGGCCCTGCCGAGTCGTAGGTGATGCCCGACGGAACCACCACCGCCAGCAGAAGGCCCCACCCGAGCAGGTGGAGTCCGACGATGACGGCGATCGCCCACCGGCTGCCGGGATCGCGAACCGGCGGTCGCTCGGCGAGCACAGCTTGGTCTTCGGCCGTCACAGATCCGCCTCCATCAGTCGTCGCCACGTGTCCCACGTGTGTGCGAGCGGACTCTCGTGAACAGAGTGCCCGAGGTATCGGGCCAATGCGCCCCGTCCGGCGGTCTCCATCGTGTGCGCGTCGGGCTCGCCGGGCCGAATGCCTGCCAGCACGATCGACTCGATGACACGGTTCGGTCCGAGCACTCCGGACATCGGCCGGTCGCCGTGCACGTCGATCGACTCGACGAGCAGCGGGACGTCGTCGACCGTTACGGTGGTCTCGACGCAGAGTCGTCCGCCGCGCTCGCCGGAGCGTCCGAGCACACAGACGTCACGGACCAGAACGCGTGCGTCGTCGGCGAGGGCGATCTCGGTCCGACGATGCAGGTTCGCGCCGTCGGCGACGACCGTCTCCAGACCACGCCAGATCAGCGTCGCCCCGGGTCCGACGATCACGTGCGTCGACCAGTGCGACGCTTCGCCGTCGGCGTCGTAGGCGACGGTTCCGCCGACTTCGGTGAGGTCGAGCGTGCATCCGGTCCCGACGCGTATGTCGAGACCGATCGCGTCGCCGCCCAGGAGCATCGCGCCGCCGGCCACGAGCGCGACCCGCGCCGACGATGCGGTCCGGCCGAGGAGCCTCGGGACCAGCGTTGTGCCTGCTCCCGTCGACAGATCGACGCGCGCCCGACCCGGCGCGGCGTCGACGGCGATCCAAGCCGTTATCAATGCTCGTGCGAGTGCACGTACCCGCCGTCCGGGTGCGCTTCGTCGGCGTGGAAATGCGGGGCCATCGGGCCCGGATCCACCGGCTCGTGCGATCCACTGCGATGCGAAGCGAGCACACTGAGGACCCATTCACGCAGGGCGGCAACCGATTCGGCGTCGGTCCGGGACAGTGCGAGGACGGGCCGTCCTTCCCTTGCTTCGGACGCGTCGGCGACCATCGTCGGAACGTCGACGCCGACGTACGGCGCGAGGTCGGTCTTGTTGACGACGAGGAGGTCGGCACGCCCGATGCCCGGCCCGCCCTTACGTGCGACGTCGCCGCCGCCCGCGACGTCGAGCACGAAGATCTGTGCATCGACGAGCGCGGGCGAGAACGTCGCCGTCAGGTTGTCCCCGCCGGATTCGATGAGGACCACGTCGAGCGGCGCGAAGTCGGCCTCGAGGTCTTCGGCGGCGAGCAGGTTGGCGGTCACGTCGTCGCGGATCGCGGTGTGCGGGCAGGCCCCGGTCTCGACGGCTCGGATCCGATCCGGGTCCAGGACGCCCGCCGACCGCAGGAAGCGCGCGTCTTCGTCGGTGTAGATGTCGTTGGTGATGACGCCGAGCGCGAGCTCGTCGGCGAGGGAGGCGCAGACGGTGGCGATCAACGACGACTTGCCGGTGCCGACGGGGCCCGCGATCCCGAGTCGGAGTGCGCGGTCTGGTGCAGCAGTGTGGTCAGGCACGGAACAACCTCTGGGTCAGGCGGGCGTGGGTCTGCGCCCACTGCTCGCTGTGTGGAGCCCCGGACGCCGGAACGGCGGCGGGGTCGGTGACGGCGGCGATCTGCGCCACCGTGGGTTCGGCCGCGGCGCACGCGTCGAGGATCCACGCCGTGGTCTCGGCGGGATCGCGGGGATCGAGTTTGAGCAGCGCCGCCGCCGCGGTCGCCGCCTCGTCATAGATCACGAGGCGGACCAGGTCCTCGGCTGGCAGGCCGGCCGCAGCGGCGATCATCCCGAGAACCACGGCGCGGCAAGGCTTCTCGGGAAGCGCTGCGTAGTCGGCAGCGGGCCAGAGTCGGCGGGCCAGCCGCAGGTATCCGCGGGCGTGGGCTGTGGACGCGTCGCGCACCGCGGGCGACGGCGTCCGCGCAGCCCACGCGTCCTGCACCGCCTGCAGCGGTGCACCGACGAGCACGCGATGACGCGCCAGGACGGCGGTCCCGGCTTCCACCTGCGAGGTGGTCCGCGCCCGCGCACGCAGCAGGTCGCGCGCGTCGGCTCGCGGCATTCCGCTGGTCAGTGCCGGCTCCATGCCCGCCGAGTACGCATGCCCGCCGGTCGGCAACCGCGCGTCGGCCAGGAGCATCGCGAGCTGGGTCGGCGCCGTCATCAGAACATCGAGTAGAGCTGCGTCATCGGCAGCTCGGCGGCGGGGGCCGGCGTCACGAGTTCGCCGTCGATCCGGATGTCGAAGGTGTCGGGCCGGATGTCGATCCGCGGCAGGGCGTCGTTGACTTTCATGTCCGCCTTGCCGATCGCGCGCGTCGGCCGGACCGGCGCCAGACGACGTCGTAGCCCGAGCCGGTCGGCGAGCCCGTCGTCGAGCGCGGCGGGCGACACGAACGACACCGACAGATCGGCGCCGATCTGGGCGCCGAACGTCGGCCGCTGCAGCACCGGCTGCGGCGTCGGGATGGACGCGTTCGAGTCGCCGAGCGACGCCCAGACGATGGTCCCGCCCTTGATGACCAGCGACGGCCGGACTCCGAAGAATCGCGGATCCCACAGAGTCAGGTCGGCGAGCTTGCCGGGCTCGATCGACCCGACCTCGTAGTCGATGCCGTGCGCGATCGCCGGGTTGATCGTGTACTTGGCGACGTATCGGCGCGCGCGGTAATTATCGGCCCCGCTCACTCCGCTCCCGGCGACCAGGTTGTCGCCGCCACCGAGATGCCCCCGCCGCGCCTTCATCACGTGCGCCACCTGCCAGGTACGGGTGATGACCTCGCCGATGCGACCCATCGCCTGCGCATCCGACGATGTGATCGACAGTGCGCCGAGGTCGTGGAGCATGTCCTCGGCGGCGATCGTCGCCGCTCGGATGCGCGATTCGGCGAATGCCAAGTCCTCCGGGACCGCCGGGTTCAGGTGGTGGCAGACCATCAACATGTCGAGGTGTTCGGCGACGGTGTTGACGGTGTGCGGGAGCGTCGGGTTGGTCGATCCGGGGATCACGTTGGGCAGCCCGGCGATCGACAGGATGTCGGGTGCGTGACCGCCGCCCGCGCCCTCGACGTGGAACGCGTGAATGCTGCGGCCGCCGATCGCGGCGACCGTCGAGTCGACGAAGCCCGCCTCGTTCAACGAGTCCGAGTGCAAGGCGACCTGCAGCCCCCAGTCGTCGGCGGCGCGGAGCGCGGCGTCGATCGCGGCGGGAGTCGCACCCCAGTCCTCGTGGACTTTGAAGCCTGCGGCGCCGCCGAGCGCCTGTTCGGCGAGCCCCTCCGCCGACACCGTGTTGCCTTTGCTGAGGAACAGGACGTTCACCGGGATCTCGTCCAGTGCGCGGTGCATCTGCTGCAGATGCCACGGGCCGGGCGTCACGGTCGTCGCCTTCGACCCTTCGGACGGCCCCGTCCCGCCGCCGATGAGCGTCGTCAGTCCGGTCGCGAGTGCTTCGTCGCACTGGGACGGCGACAGCAGATGGACGTGGGAGTCGATCCCGCCCGCGGTGAGGATCTTCCCCTCCCCGGCGATCACGTCGGTGGACGGCCCGATCACCAGATCGGGGTGCACGCCGTCGGCGACGTCCGGGTTGCCGGAACGTCCGAGTGCGACGATCCGGCCGTCGCGGATGCCGACATCGGCGCGCTCGATGCCCCACCAGTCCAGGACCACGACATTGGTGATCACCGTGTCGAGGGTGCCCGCGCTCCGCGGCACGGCCGACTGACCCATGGACTCGCGGATCGACTTGCCGCCGCCGAACACAGCCTCGTCGCCGCCGACCGTGTGGTCTCGTTCGATCTCGATCCACAGGTCGGTGTCGGCCAGACGGATCTGGTCGCCGACGGTCGGACCGTACAGCGACGCATAGGTTCCGCGATCGATCTCGACCATCAGCATGCCTGCTTTCCGAGTGCGATTCCCGGCACGGCCCGCAGTCCCCGGAGAGATACCGCCGCAACCGATTTCGAGGCTCCTGGCTCGAATCGGACCGATGTCCCGGACGGGACGTCGAGCCGGAAGCCGTCGGCCGCCGCACGGTCGAAGTCGAGCGCCGTGTTGGCGTCGGGCAGGTGCAGGTGCGAGCCGATCTGGACCGGTCGGTCGCCGGTGTTGACGACGACGAGTTCGATCCGCTCGGACTCGTCGCGGTCGGCATTGAGGGCGATGACGCCCGGTCGGACGCGGATCGCGCCCGGTCCGTCGGTGCGTGGTGTCGACGACATGACGCCCCTTCTAATCGATCGGGTGGTGGATGGTGACGAGCTTGCGGCCGTCCGGGAACGTGGCCTCCACCTGAACGTCATCGAGCATCTCGGCGACGCCGGGCATCACGTCGTCGCGCGTCAGGACTCGCCGTCCCTGCTCCATGAGTTCGGCGACGCCCACTCCCTCGCGCGCCCGCTCGATGACCCATGTCGACAGCAGTGCGACGGTCTCGGGGTGGTTGAGCAGCACCCCGCGAGCCTGCCGGTCGCGCGCCACCATCCCGGCCACCGACAGCAACAGTTTCTCGGTGTCTCCCGGCGTGAAGCGCATAGAAAAGATAGTGCCACCGCGCACAGGCCCCGACGACCATCCGCCCGCCACGTCACACGAACGTCATTGACGCGCAACGGCCCAGAAACGCTCGACGCCGCCACGCTGGTCGAGCGGCGTCCCCACGCTGATCGAGCGGAGTCGAGATAGCTCTGCTGATCGAGCGGAGTCGAGATCCCGGCAGCAACACAGGCTACTACGAGCCGCGTGACCGGTATGTGGTCACACGGCTCGTAGGTCTCGACTCCGCTCGACCAGCGGAACAGGACTCCGCTCGACCAGCGGAACAGGACTCCGATCGAGCGGCACAAACCACGATCCGTGCCGGAAAACCGCAATCTCTGGCGAAGCACGGACGTTCGGAAGAGTCCGGCCTACAGTGCGGTCATGCGGGAATCCCACAGCGTGCAAGGACCGGCAGCGCAGGCGCTACTCGACGTCGGCAGATTCTTCACGAAGTGGGACGAGACCGACGACGGGCGCGCCGTCTTCCGGGACGGCGGCCGCAAGGGTGACGTGTTCTACCGCGACCGGTGGAGTCACGACAAGATCGTCCGATCCACGCACGGCGTCAACTGCACCGGATCGTGCTCGTGGAAGGTGTACGTCAAGGACGGCATCATCACGTGGGAGACGCAGGAGACCGACTATCCGTCGGTCGGCCCCGACCGCCCCGAGTACGAGCCCCGCGGCTGCCCGCGCGGCGCCGCGTTCTCCTGGTACACCTACTCCCCGACCCGCGTCCGCCACCCGTACGCGCGCGGCGTCCTCGTCGAGATGTACCGGGAAGCCAAGAGCCGAGTCGGCGGCGACCCCGTCCTCGCGTGGGCCGACGTCGTCAACGATCCGATGCGTCGTCGCTCATACCAGCAGGCGCGCGGCAAGGGCGGACTCGTCCGTGTCACGTGGGACGAGGCGATCGAGATCGCGGCGGCCGCGCACGTGCACACCATCAAGACGTACGGCCCCGACCGGTGCTCGGGCTTCTCGCCGATCCCGGCGATGTCGATCGTCAGCCACTGCGTCGGGACCCGGTTCATCCAGTTGATCGGCGGCGTCATGACGTCGTTCTACGACTGGTACGCCGACCTCCCCGTCGCGAGCCCGCAGGTGTTCGGCGACCAGACCGACGTCCCCGAGTCCGGCGACTGGTGGGATGCGTCGTATCTGATGATGTGGGGCTCCAACGTCCCGGTGACCCGCACCCCGGACGCGCACTGGATGGCCGAGGCCCGGTACCGCGGGACCAAGGTCGTCTCGGTCTCGCCCGACTACGCCGACAACACGAAGTTCGCCGACGAGTGGCTGCCGGCCCAGGCGGGCACCGACGCGGCACTCGCCATGGCGATGGGCCACGTCATCATGCGCGAGTTCTACGTCGACGCGCAGACGCCGTTCTTCAGCGAGTACTCGCGCAAATACACCGACCTCCCGTTCCTGATCCGCCTCGACGAACGCGACGGCACGCTGGTCCCCGGCAAATTCATCACCGCAGACGAGCTCGACGGCGGATCGCAGGCCGACGAGGAATTGTGGAAGCCCGTCGTCCTCGACTCGGTCACCGACTCTCCCGTCGCACCCAACGGGTCGATGGGATTCCGGTACGCCGCGTCCGGCGAAGGCAAGTGGAACCTCGACCTCGGCGACGTCGTTCCCGCACTGAGCCTCTACGACGGCGACCACGAGCCCCGCGAAGTCAGCTTCCCCGCGTTCGACTCCCCCGACGGGAGCGGCAGCATCGTGACCCGCGGCGTCCCGACCCGCCGCGTCCACGGCCACCTCGTCACGACGGTCTTCGACCTGATGCTCGCCCAGTACGGCGTCCAGCGCGACGGGCTCCCCGGCGTCTGGCCCACCGGGTACGACGACGCGTCAGTCCAATACACGCCCGCCTGGCAGGAGGAGATCACGTCGGTGCCCGCGGCCGCCGCGATCCGGGTGGCCCGCGAGTTCGCGGCCAACGCCCGCGAGTCCGGCGGCCGTTCGATGATCATCATGGGCGCCGGGATCTGCCAGTGGTTCCACGGCGACGCGACCTACCGCGCGATCCTCGCGATGCTGTTGCTGACCGGCAGCATGGGCCGCAACGGCGGCGGCTGGGCACACTACGTCGGCCAGGAGAAGTGCCGCCCGATGACCGGATGGATCTCCCTCGCCAACGGCCTCGACTGGTCGCGCCCGCCGCGCACCCAGCCCGGCACGTCGTACTGGTACATGCACACCGACCAGTGGCGGGGCGACGGCTACTCGACGTCGACGCTGGCCTCGCCGCTCTCGCAGGGCACCCTCGACGGCAAGCACACCGCGGACGCGATCGCCCAGTCGGCGGCGCTCGGCTGGATGCCGTTCTACCCGCAGTTCAGCACCAACCCACTCGACGTCGCCGACGACGCGCAGGCCGCCGTCGCTGCGGGCGACGCGACGGATGCGGCGTCGTACGTCGCCAAGAAGCTGCTCGACGGCGGGCTCACTCCGGCGATCTCCGACGTCGACGCCCCCGAGAATTGGCCGCGCACCCTGGTGCTGTGGCGGTCCAACCTCCTCGGGTCGTCGGCGAAGGGAAACGAGTACTTCCTGCGGCACCTCCTCGGCACCCACCACAACGTGTTGGGGACCGAGAAGCCCGAGACCCCGCATCCCGAAGGCATCACCTGGCATGACGAGGCGCCCGAGGGCAAGCTCGATCTGATGGTGTCGGCGGACTTCCGTATGACGAGCACCACGCTCCTCTCGGACATCGTGTTCCCGGCAGCCACCTGGTACGAGAAGCACGACCTGAGCTCAACCGACATGCACCCGTTCGTGCATGCGTTCACGCCGGCGATCGACCCGCCGTGGGAGGCCAAGAGCGATTTCGAGCTCTTCCACCTGCTGGCCGAGAAACTCTCGCAGCTCGCGAAGACCCATTTGGGCACCCGACACGACCTGGTCAGCACTCCGTTCCAGCACGACACCCCGGGCGAGACCGCCCAACCGCACGGCCGCGTCGTCGACTGGCGCGAGGACGGCAAGCCGGGCAGGCCCGGCGTCAACATGCCGACGTTCTCCGTGGTCGAGCGCGACTACACATCGATCGCCGACAAACTCGCAACCGTCGGGCCGCTCGCCGACACACTCGGGTTCACCGTCAAGGACGTCAACTACGACGTCGGCACACAGATCCCGAGGCTCTCCGCGAAGAACGGCGTCATGGCGTCCGGTGCCGGTGCGGGGCGGCCGGCCATCGAGACCGACGAGAAGCTCGCCGAAGCGATCCTGACGTTCTCGGGGACGACGAACGGCGCGCTCGCCGTCAACGGTTTCGAGAAGCTGGAGAAGCGCGTCGGCAAGCCCCTCGCCGACTATGCGGCGGGTTCGGAGGAGAAGCGGATCACGTTCGCCGACACCCAGGCCGGCCCCGTCCCGGTGATCACGTCGCCGGAGTGGTCGGGGTCGGAGACCGGTGGACGGCGGTACGCGCCGTTCACGGTGAACATCGAGCGCGACAAGCCGTTCCACACGCTCACCGGCCGCATGCACTTCTATCTCGACCACGACTGGATGATCGACATCGGCGAGTCCCTCCCGATCTATCGGCCGCCGCTCGACATGCACTTGCTGTTCGGTGAGCCGAAGCTCGGGTCCGGCGGCGAGAAGGAGATCACCGTCCGGTATCTCACGCCGCACAACAAGTGGTCCATCCACTCCGAATACCAGGACAACCTGTTGATGCTGTCGCTCTCGCGCGGCGGTCCCACGTGCTGGATGTCGGCGGAGGACGCGGCGTCGATCGATGTGAAGGACAACGACTGGATCGAGTGCGTCAACGGCAACGGCGTGTTCGTGGCCCGCGCCGTCGTCAGCCACCGGATGCCCGAAGGGGTCTGCTACGTCCACCACGCGCAGGAGCGCACCATCGACGTCCCGAAGTCGGAGGCGACGGGACGGCGCGGCGGCATCCACAACTCGGCGACGCGCCTGCTGGTGAAGCCGTCGCACCTGATCGGCGGGTACGCACAGCTGTCGTACGCGTTCAACTATCTCGGCCCGACCGGCAATCAGCGGGACATGGTCTCGACGATCCGCAAGCGCAGCCAGGAGGTCACGTACTGATGCGAGTCATGGCGCAGGTCGCGATGGTGATGAACCTCGACAAGTGCATCGGGTGCCATACGTGTTCGGTCACGTGCAAGCAGGCGTGGACCAACCGGGCGGGCACCGAGTACGTCTGGTTCAACAATGTGGAGACCCGCCCCGGGCAGGGGTATCCGCGACAGTACGAGGATCAGGAGCGTTGGCGCGGCGGCTGGAAGCTCGACAAGCGGGGCCGTCTCCGACTCCGTGCGGGCGGACGTCTGCAGAAGCTGCTGACCATCTTCCACAGCCCCGTCCAGCCGACGTTGCACGACTACTACGAGCCGTGGACCTACGACTACGAGAAGCTCGTCAGCGCGCCGCTGGGCGACGACTTCCCCGTCGCCCGACCGAAGTCGCTGATCACCGGCAAGGACACCAAGGTCACGTGGTCGGCCAACTGGGACGACAACCTGGGCGGCGGACCCGAGGCGGCCGAACTCGATCCGATCATCGCGAAGCTGCGCGCCGAGTCGGAGGCGCAGATCAAATTCTCGTACGAGCAGACGTTCATGTTCTATCTGCCGCGGATCTGCGAGCACTGTCTCAATCCGTCGTGCATGGCGTCGTGTCCGTCGGGCGCGATCTACAAGCGGTCCGAGGACGGGATCGTCCTCGTGGACCAGGACCGCTGCCGCGGTTGGCGCCAGTGCGTCACCGGCTGCCCGTACAAGAAGATCTACTTCAACCACAGGTCGGGCAAAGCCGAGAAGTGCACGTTCTGCTATCCGCGCATCGAGGTCGGGCAGCCGACGGTCTGCGCGGAGACCTGTGTGGGACGGCTGCGCTACATCGGTCTGATCCTCTACGACGCCGACCGAGTCACGGATGCGGCGTCGGTGGAGAACGACACCGACTTGTACGAGGCGCAGCTCGATCTGATGCTCGATCCGCACGACCCGGAGGTGATCCGCCAGGCGCGCGCCGCAGGCATCACCGACGAGTGGCTGGACGCGGCCCGACGTTCGCCGGTGCACGCGCTGGCCAAGAAGTATCGGATCGCACTGCCGCTGCATCCGGAGTATCGGACGATGCCGATGGTCTGGTACGTGCCACCGCTCTCGCCGATCGTCGATCTCCTCACCGAGCAGGGGCACGACGGCGAAGCGGCAGGCACGCTGTTCGGCGCGATCGAATCGTTGCGGATCCCGCTCGAGTACCTCGCCGAACTGTTCACCGCGGGCGACACCGACACAGTGGCACATGTGCTGCGGACGCTGGCGGCGATGCGCGCATACATGCGCGACATCAATCTCGGACGCGAGCCGGACGCGTCGATCCCGGCCTCGGTCGGCATGTCCGAGGAGACGATGTACGAGATGTACCGGCTGCTGGCGATCGCCAAGTACCAGGACCGGTACGTCATCCCGACCGCGCACACCGAACAGCACGACAAGGCAGCCGAACTCGAGGAGCTCGCGTGCTCGCTCGACTACGACGGCGGTCCCGGAATGTACGAGTCGGGGGCGTTCGGCGAGGCCAGCGGCACGCCGACGCCGGTCTCGGTGGAGACCTTCCACGCCTTGCAACAGCGGCAGACCAGCGACACCCCGGCGGGCGACGAAGCGCTGCGTGGGCGCACCAACTTGTTGAACTGGGACGGCAACGGGAGCCCCGCCGGGCTCTACCCGGAGCGAAAGGCGTCGACATGAGGCTGCGGCTGCGTTCGGAACGCTCCCCCGCCACCGACCACCGCGTCGTGCGTCTCGCGGCGTCGTGGTGCCTCGCCTATCCCGACGACGACCTCCTCGACAAGGTCGATCTGCTGCGCGCGGGCGTGGCCGAGACACCGCAGACCGCGGCGAGCAACGAGCTGGCGGCCTTCCTCGATCACCTGTCGGCGACCGATCCGGCGCGGCTGCGGCAGGACTACGTCGACGTGTTCGACCTCTCCGGCAGGCAGACCCTGTTCCTCACGTACTGGACCGACGGCGACACCCGGCGACGCGGCGAGACGCTTGCCGCGATCAAACGTGTGTACCGGGACTCCGGGTTCGTCGTCGACCTGCGCGGCGAACTGCCCGACCATCTGCCGGTGGTCTTGGAGTTCGCGGCCCGCGTCGACCCGGAACGCGGCACGACGCTTCTCGCCGAGCACCGCGGTGCCCTCGAACTGATCCGCTTCTCGCTGCTCGACAAGAAGTCGCCGTACGCGCACGTCCTCGCCGCGATCTGCGCGACGCTGCCCGGTGAGTCACCGCCCGACCGCGCGGCCGCGGTCGCGATGCGCGGGCACCACCCCGAAGTGGAGACCGTCGGTCTCGAACCGTTCGATCCTCGGCTCCTCCCGCTGCATACGGGAGCCGAAGCGGGAGCACTACGATGAGCATCTTCCTGTGGGGCGTCCTCCCCTATCTGGCGTTGATCGCGGTGATCGGCGGCACCGTCTGGCGGTACCGGTACGACAAGTTCGGGTGGACGACGCGCTCGTCCGAGCTCTACGAGTCCCGCCTGCTGCGCATCGGATCGCCGCTGTTCCACTACGGCATCCTGATGGTGATCGCCGGGCACGCGATCGGCCTGGTGATCCCCGAGTCGTGGACGCATGCGGTCGGCATCAGCGAGACCGCCTATCACTGGGTCGCCGCCGTCGGCGGCGTCATCGCGGCGATCGCCGCCCTCGTCGGCGTGGCCATCCTGATCTATCGACGGCGCACCGTCGGACCGGTGTTCATGGCCACCACCCGCAACGACAAGCTGATGTACGCCGTGCTGCTCGCCGCGCTGCTCGCCGGCAGCTACATCACGCTCATCGGGATGATCGACCCCCACGGACCGGGCGTGAACTACCGCCAGACCGTCTCCCCGTGGTTCCGCTCGATCTTCGTGCTGCAACCGGACATCTCCGCGATGGAGGCCGCGCCGCTGCGCTTCCACATCCACGTCGTCATCGGCATGTGCATGTTCATCCTGGTGCCGTTCACCCGGCTGGTGCATATCTTCACCGCGCCGCTGCACTACCTGTTCCGCCCCTACATCGTCTATCGCAGCCGCGATGATCAGCCGGCTCCGGGCAACGCTCCCCCGCGTCGCGGCTGGTCGCCCATCGGAGTGAAGGATCGCGATCGATGACCGCCCCCAGCGTCTCGACCGGCGCTGCCGTCGGCGGACAGACCCGTAACCTCGCTCTCGCCACCGCCGCCTTCGTGATCAGCTTCTGGGCGTGGAACCTCGTCGGACCGCTCAGCAAGTACTACACCGAGGCGATGGACCTGTCGGCCGGCCAGAAGTCGGTGCTCGTCGCCGTCCCGATCCTCGTCGGCTCGCTGGGTCGAATCGCAGTCGGCGTCCTCACTCCGAAGTACGGCGGGCGAGTCATGTTCCCCGCGCTGCTGCTGCTGACCGCGCCGTTCGTCGTCCTCCTCGCCGTCGCCAGTAACCTCGGCTCGTATCCGATGATGATCGTGATCGGCTTCTTCCTCGGCATCGGCGGCACCACGTTCGCGGCGGGCATCCCGTTCGTCAACAACTGGTTCGAACCGTCCCGGCGGGGTCTCGCGACGGGCATCTTCGGTGCGGGTATGGGCGGCACCGCCCTATCGGCGTTCTTCACCCCGCGGTTCGTCACCTGGTTCGGCTACACGACGACCCACATTGTCATCGCCGTCGCGCTCGTCGTCATGGCTGGCGTCTGTTGGACGTGGATGCGCGACGCGCCGTCGTTCGTGCCGAGCACCGAACCGGGTCTGCCTAAATTGGTCGGCGCACTGAAGCTGCCGATCACCTGGCAGATGTCGTTCCTGTACGCGGCGGCCTTCGGCGGGTTCGTCGCCTTCTCCACGTATCTGCCGACGTATCTGAACGACGTGTACGACATCACCGACCCGGCGGCCGCGGGAACCCGCACCGCAGCATTCGCGATCGCGGCGGTCATCGCCCGCCCGGTCGGCGGCGCGTTGTCGGACAAGTTCGGCGCACGCACGATCACCGCGATCTCGTGCGGCGGCGCCGCCTTGCTCGCCGTCTGGATGATCAGCAAACCCGCTCTCGGGTCCGGTCTGGCCGCCGTCGACTTCATCGGTATGGCGATCATGATGGGCCTCGGGTCGGGCTCGGTGTTCGCATGGGTCGCGACCGCGTCGCCCGTGGCGCGCGTCGGCGCAGTCACCGGCCTCGTCGGCGCCGCCGGCGGCCTCGGCGGATTCTTCCCGCCACTGGTCCTGGGCGCCACCTACGACGCGACGGCCCACTCGTACACGATCGGCCTCGTGCTGCTCGTTGTGTTCGCCGCCGTGGCCTGCTTGTTCACCCTGTTCGGTATTCCCCGTAAGCACGACGAGTCCGAGGAGAAGTCATGAGTTCGGTATCGCTGCCAGTCGTCGTCGACGAGTTGCTGTCTCAGGCGCGAACGGCGAGTTCCGGGCGGTCGGCGCGCACCGTCCGCGGGCACGCCGAGCACAGGCTGCGGCACACCGTCATCGCGTTAGCCGCCGGCAATGGACTCTCCGACCATGAGAGCCCGGGCGAGGCCACCCTCCAGGTACTCCGCGGCACGGTCCGGCTGACCACGCCTGACGGCGAATGGCGTGGCACCGCAGGCGATCTCGTCGACATCCCGAACGTCCGGCACGGATTGACGGCCGACGAGGACTCCGCGGTGATGTTGACGGTGGGTCTCGGCGGCTCTCGCGTCTGAGATTGATCCAGCCCGTTTGCTTGTCCTCCGATCGGAGTAGTTGAAACAGACGAGCGTGTCATCCGAACGAACTACAGTCGGAGGGTGTGACAACTTCCCGAGTGACACCGTACGACGCCACTTTCACCTACGCCGAGTCCGAGCGGGTCCGATCGTCGATCGTGACTGCATACGCATTCGATGAGAGCTCCGTCGACTCCGCGGAACTCGTCGATCAGGTCGCACGGCGCGCCGCTGCCGTGTTGCGCCTTCGCCAGCGAATGGTCCGGGCACACCTGGACATCGGCGACGCCTATTGGACCGAGGTTCCGAATTTCGACGCGCGCACGCATATCGAGGCCCGCCCCTCCATGGGGTGGGAGAGGCTCGTGCGCTTCATGACCGACCTGCACGAACTCGACTTCGACCACGACCGCCCGCTCTGGCGCGTCTACATCGTGCGCGACGTGAAAGGCGTCGAACCGACGGGCCGCCCCTGCACCGTGGTCGTGCTCCGCTTCCACCATTCGATGGCGGACGGAATGGGTGTGGCGTCGATCGCCCGATCGTTGTTCGGACAACCACTGGCACCGGCCGCACCTACCACCGAAAACGGGCCGGTGAGTCGCGGCAAGATCACCGCCATCGAGTTCGCTCGGGGATTCATCCGACCGTTCCTGATCGTCGCTGACGTCTGGCGATTGTTCACGGTGAGCCGGCGCGCCGCCAAGGACCGGAAGGCGGGCGTGTGGACGATGCCCGACGCGCAACCGCGCGCCACCGCGGTGAACCAACCGTGCGGTCCCGACCGGGACTCCGCGATCATCTTCGAGTCCGTCAGCCGAGTACGCCGCGTCGCCCACTCCATCGGATCTATGTCGGTGAACGACGTGGTACTGAGCGTTATCGGCCGCTCGATGGCCGCACACCTCGGCGAGCCGGAGCAACCACTCGCCGCAAGTGTCCCCATCTCGGTCAGGGACCTCGTCGATCCCGCCATGCGGAACGCACTGGGATTCGGGACCGTTCCCCTGAGCCCAGATCTCCCGTTCGAGGAGCAGGTCCAAGCCGTGCATGATCGTGTCCGGTCCGAGCGCACTCGGCTCAATCTCCCGACTTTCGCTGCCATGTATTCGATCCTTCCGCGCCTGCCGGGATTCGCGTACCGCCTCCTCTACCGGCGCGGACAGGCGCGTGAGGCGCGAGGCCCCAAGCCCGGTCCCACACAGCTGCGCATCAGCACCATTCCGAAGGGCCCGTCGGACTCGTGGACCCTCGCGGGCCAACTCGGCGTCGCCTGCTTCGGTGTGACACCGGTGGCCGACGGACTGGGCGTCAACCACACCGTCTCGACCTTCGGCGACAACCTGGCGATCGGAATCATGGCCGACCCCGCGCAGCTAAACGACCTCGACGGCTACGTCGCCACTCTCCGCGCGAACCTCGACGAGGTGATCGCCTCATACGGGCGCTCCGCCTGACTCTCACTCCCCGCGCGACACGTAGTACGGGCGGGGACCGCGCCACCCGTACTTCAGGGAGGCCAGACGCGCCACGATCACCAGCAGCGCGCAGATCAGCCCCATCCATCCGCGATACCAGTCGAAGGCCATGAGCGTGGACGCCACGACGGCTCCGGCGAACGCGGGGATCGCGTAGAGCGGCTCGTCGGTGCGCAGGATCGCGGGCACTTTCCCCGACAGGACGTCGCGGATGATGCCGCCGCCGACGCCCGTGGTGAAGCCGAGCAGAGCCGCGACCGTCGGCGACGCACCCCACGCGTGGCCCACGGTGGCGCCGACGACGACGAACATGCCGAGGCCGATCGCGTCCGTGACGTCCAACGGCCACCGCGTCAGCCGCGGCGGCGGATGCCAGAAGAAGATGATCAGGCCGGTGGCCGCCGCAGCCGCGAGGAACTTGAGGTCGGTGAATGCAGTCGGCGGGGTGTTGCCGACCATGATGTCGCGAATGACGCCGCCGCCGAGCGCCGTGCTGACAGCCAGAAACACGATGCCGACGATGTCCAGGTTCCGTCGTACGGCCAGGAGCGCGCCGGACGCCGCGAACGCGACGGTGCCGATCATCTCGCCGACCTCTTGGACGACCGATGCCGCATGATCGATGTCGGCGGCCAACACCGCCTGCGCAACGCTCATCGACGTCTCCTCACCGACTGGCTTGTCCTTCATGTGGAGCGTAGTCACCCCCGCACGAGCGGCCCGCACCTCGGTACAGTGAACCTGTGAGGCAGTTGTCCCCCGGCGAGAATCAGCCGCTCCCGTCATCGACGATCCGTGTGCAGGTCCGCTCGGCCTCCCCGGTGAACACGTCGGCAATCCTCGTGACCGACAACGGACGCGTCCGCTCAGACGCCGACTTCGTCTTCTACAACCAGCCGTCCGCACGCGGTGTGCAGTACCGCGACGAAGGCTCCGTCGACACGGTCACCGTCGACACCACCGCCGTCGATCGCGACGTGTCGACGATCGCTGTCACCGCGAGCCTCGACGGCACCGGCCCCAGTTCGTTCGCAACCGCAGGAGCGCTGCAGGCGACAGTGTTCGACGCCGCGGGCACCGCGGCCGCCGACTTCACCGTTCCCGGACTGACGAGCGAGACCGCCGTCGTCTGCCTCGAGGTGTATCGACGCGGCGACCAGTGGAAGGTCCGCGCCGTCGGACAGGGCTACGACAACGGGCTGTCCGGGCTGGCGACGGCGTTCGGCATCACCGTCGATGACGACCCCGCGCCGCAGAACGCACCGCGCATGACCGATCCTCAGCCGTGGCCGCCCACCGCCAGTCCCACACCGCAACCGCCGACACCGTCGCCGGTCCCCAATCCCGCCGTGGCCCCCGTCGCCGCGGGCCGTACCCCAGGAGGGTCCATGCAGAGCGAACTCTTCGCCCCCGACCACGCCGAAGTACAGGCGCAGGGCATCACGAAGCAGGGCAGCAAGATGTGCCGCGTCGGACTCAACGGCGACGTGATGGCCCGTCAGGGTTCGATGGTCGCTTACCAGGGCGACCTGCACTTCGAAGCGCTCGGTTCAGGCGGCATCGGCCGAATGGTCCGCCAGGCCGTAACCGGTGAAGGCGTTCCACTGATGAAGGTCTCCGGTCGAGGCGACCTGTTCCTCGCCGACAACGCCTCCGACGTCCATCTGATCGATCTCGACGGGTCGGACGGCCTCACCATCAACGGCTCCAACGTGCTGGCCTTCGAGCCGTCCCTCCAATACAACGTCGAGCGCATGAACGGCGCGGGCGCGATGAGCAATGCCGGCATGTTCAACTGCGTGTTCACCGGTCGCGGCCGGATCGCCATCACTACGAACGGCTCCCCCGTGGTGCTGAACGTCGCGGGCGACACCTACGCCGACCCACAGGCCGCCGTCGCGTGGTCCTCGAGTCTGCGGACGTCGGTCAAGACCAACGACAACTTCGGCCTCAACACGCTCCTCGGACGCAGCACCGGCGAACGATTCACCCTAGCGTTCGCCGGACAGGGATTCGTCGTCGTCCAACCGTCCGAGCAGCCGCCCGGCGGTTTCATCGGCGGCACTGGCCAGGGCAAGGACGCCGGAGTCGGTGGAGCGCTCGGCGGCTTCCTCGGACGCTGAGAGTCGCCGATGCGGACCCAGAAGCGCGAACTCTTCCGGGCATCGTGACCTGGCTCTTTCAAGGGCTTCTTGAAACTGGCATCGACCCCGACCCCGGGTGCTGATACCCCTCGTCACGACTCCAGAATCACCCGCAACGCCGACGCGAACTCGCCGGCGTCTCGCCCGCCCAGGCGCGCGTAGTTCAGCACGAGCCCGGACACCGCGTGCTGCGAGGATTGACTGCTCAGTGATCTCGTCCGCCACCCGGCCGCCTCGAGCGTACGAACCACCTCGTCGTCGTCACGTTCCGGCAGCAGCACGCACAGGTGCAGGCCTGCTTCGACCCCGGTCACCGCGAGGTCGGGACACTCCCGGCCGAGCGCCGCGACGAGCCGCGCCCGTCGGTCGCTGTAGACGCGGGCGGCCCGCGCGAGATGACGATCCATCGCGCCCGATCCGATGAACTCCGCCAACGCGTCGGCGGGCACGGACGACGGCCCCCGACGGTGCACCGCGAGCCACCGCTCGACGTCGCGGCGCAGTGCGGTCGGCGGCAGACACCAGGCGACGCGCAGATCCGGTGACACGGACTTAGACGACGTGCCCACGTACGCCACGCTCTCGTCCCCGCCCGGCAGGGTGACGAGCGCGGGCAGCGGAGCGACGCCGTAGCGGAACTCTCCGTCGTAGTCGTCCTCGATCACTAGAGAACCAGTCCGCCGTGCCCACTCGACCAACGCCACTCGCCGGTCCACGCTCACCCGGTACCCGAGCGGATACTGGTGTGCAGGCGTGGTGAACACGATGGTCGGTTCGTCGCCGAGGTTGGCGACGTCGAGTCCGTCGGGGTCGGCGGGATGGAACCGAACAGGGAGTCCGTGTTCGCGGGCCATGAGCACGGCTCCGCGATATCCGGGGTCCTCGATGTGAAACACAACCGGGCGGTGAGCGGCGAACGCGGCGCACAGCGCGGCGACCGCCGATCGCGAACTGTCGAACAGGATCGGGTCCGCCTCGGCGATGCCGCGGTGTCGCCGCAGATGCCCGGACAGTGCCGCGCGCAGCGTGGGGCTCGGCTCCTCCCACGGGTTCAGTCCGGACAGTCCCGCGGCCGCGGCAGCCCGCATGGCGCTGCGCCAGGCTCGCCCGTCGACCAGCGCCGCGTCGGGAATTCCGGGACGAAGGTCTCGCTGAGATCGCCCTCGTCGCCGTTCGACGTCAGGTCCGGGACCGGCGTCGTCCCGTCCGCGAGTGCGCGCCCCGGCCTGCGCGGCCTGCACCGCTCCGGCGCTGACGCATGTGCCCGAGCCGTGCTCGGAGACGACGAAGCCTGCGGCGACCAGTTCGTCGAACGCGCGCACCACCGTGCCTCGAGAGAGTCCAGTCTGCTCGGCGAGCGCCCTACTCGACGGGATTCGGTCGCCGTCGGCGAGGGCGCCGTCTGCGATGCGGTCGACGATCGCGTCCACCAGATCCGCAGCACCCGCCACGTAACCGAGGACGAGCGAACCGGGACGAGGACTGCGGGGCATGACGCCAGCATAGTGGTCCTGCGAAATTGGCAGAAGTGGATCTACCGTCCCCACCACTTAGACGGTGGAATAGCGGTATGACAGCGTTCCGACAGTCCGACCGTCTCCGTAACGTCCGCTACGACGTCCGTGGCCCCATCCTCACCGAGGCCATGCGCCTGGAAGCCGAAGGCCACGACGTCCTGCGTCTCAACCTCGGCAACATGCACCCGTTCGGGCTCGAGGCGCGCCCCGAGATTGTGGACTCCATCGCCGCGAGTCTCGCTCCCGCGCAGGCATATTCGGACTCTCGCGGGATTCGTCCCGCGCGGGAGGCCGTCGCCGACCATTACCTGCGGCACGGCATCGACGGGGTGTCCGCCGACGCCGTGTTCCTGGGCAACGGCGTCAGCGAGCTCATCACGCTCACCCTCCAGGCGCTCGTGAACCCCGGCGACGAGATCCTGGTGCCCGCACCCGACTACCCGACGTGGACCGGCGCGGTGAACCTGACCGGCGGGGTGCCGGTGCACTACCTGGCCGATGAGTCGAACGGGTGGAATCCGTCCATCGAGGACATCGAGTCCAAGGTGACTCCGCGGACCACCGCGCTCGTCATGATCAACCCCAACAATCCGACGGGCGCCGTATACAGCGAGGAGACCGTCCGCGGGATGGCCGACGTCGCACGCCGCCACGGGCTGATCCTGCTCAGTGACGAGATCTACGAAGAACTGATCTTCGGCGACGCTCGCCATCACTTCGCTGCGCGTGCAGCGGGCGACGACGTCCTGTGCCTGACGTTCGGCGGCTTGTCGAAGGCCTACCGTGTGTGCGGCTACCGCGCAGGCTGGGTGGTGGCGACCGGGCCACTCCACCTCGCGACCGATCTCCTCGAAGGCATCACGCTGCTGTCCAACATGCGCGTCTGCCCCAATGTGCCCGGCCAGTACGCCATCCCGGTCGCGCTGGGTGCGGGCACGCCCGGCTCACCCCTGCCCGCCGACATCATTGATCCCGACGGACGACTGGAGAACCAACTCGCGCGGACGGCCGAAGCGCTCAACGCGATCCCCGGCGTCAGCTGCGTCCCACCGCGCGGAGCGTTGTACTGCTTCCCGCGCATCGACCGAGAGATGTTCGGTGTCGACGACGACGAGGAATTCGTCCTCGACCTGCTCCGCACCAAGCACATCCTGGTCACGCACGGCACCGGGTTCAACTGGCCCGAACCGGACCACTTCCGGATCGTGTGTCTGCCCGACGAGCAGGTACTTCACCGCGCCGTCTCCACGATCGGCGACTACCTGTCCGATCGGCGTCGCTGACACGGCCACCGAACGCAGAACACCGTCGGCCCCGTCTCCTGACAAGGGAGACGGGGCCGACGGTGTTATTGCAGTTGTTCTCGGATCAGCGCAGAGAGAGGATCCGAGAAGAAGTCACCAGCTCGACTTCTGCACGCCCGGCAGCTCGCCTGCGTGAGCCATGTCGCGCAGGCAGATGCGGCACAGGCCGAACTTGCGGTAGACCGAGTGCGGACGTCCGCACTTGTTGCAGCGCGTGTAGGCACGCACGGCGAACTTCGGCTTCTTGTTGGCCTTGTTGACCAGAGCCTTCTTTGCCATGTCAGTTGTCCTTAGCGTTGTTGTCCTTGAACGGGAAGCCCAGCGCGCGGAGCAGCGCACGGCCTTCGTCGTCCGTGGTGGCCGAGGTGACGACGGTGATGTCCATGCCGCGCGGCCGGTCGATGTTGTCGATGTTGATCTCGTGGAACATCGACTGCTCGGTCAGGCCGAACGTGTAGTTGCCGTTGCCGTCGAACTGACGGTCGCTCAGGCCACGGAAGTCGCGGATACGCGGGAGGGCGATCGACACGAGGCGGTCGAGGAACTCCCACATACGGTCGCCACGCAGCGTGGTGCGGGCGCCGATCGGCATGCCCTCACGCAGCTTGAACTGGGCGATCGACTTGCGTGCGCGACGGATCTCCGGCTGCTGGCCGGTGATCAGAGCGAGATCGGCGACGGCGCCGTTGATCAGCTTCGCGTCACGGGCAGCGTCGCCGACGCCCATGTTCACGACGACCTTGACGACGCCCGGGATCTGCATCACGTTGGCGTAGTTGAACTCGGTGTTCAGCGATTCCTTGATCTCGTCACGGTAACGCTGCTTCAGCCGCGGCTGAACTTTTTCGGTTGCGGTCATGATCAGATGTCCTTCCCGGTCTTGCGCGAGATGCGGACCTTCTTGCCGGTCTCGTCATCGATGCGGTAACCGACGCGGGTCGGGTTGCCCTCGGAGTCGACGATCATCACGTTCGAGACGTGGATCGGAGCTTCCTGGGTCACGATGCCGCCGGAGCTTGCACCGCGCTCGTTAGCCGAATCTGCGACGTGCTTCTTGATGCGGTTGACGCCCTCGACGAGGACGCGCTCGCGCTTCGGGTAGGACTCGATGACCTTGCCCTTCGCGCCCTTGTCCTTGCCTGAGACGATGACGACTGTGTCACCCTTGTGAATCTTCATAAGGTCAGATCACCTCCGGTGCGAGCGACACGATCTTCATGAAGCGCTTGTCGCGAAGTTCACGGCCGACCGGGCCGAAGATGCGGGTACCGCGCGGGTCGCTCTCGTTCTTGAGAAGCACAGCGGCGTTCTCGTCGAACTTGATGTACGAACCGTCGGCGCGGCGACGCTCCTTGGTGGTGCGAACGATGACGGCCTTGACGACCTCACCCTTCTTGACGTTCCCGCCGGGGATGGCGTCCTTGACGGTGGCGACGATGACGTCGCCCACGCCTGCGTAACGACGCGACGAACCACCGAGGACACGGATGCAAAGGACTTCCTTGGCACCAGTGTTGTCGGCGACGCGCACGCGGGATTCCTGCTGAATCACTGCTTGTCTCCTTGACCTGGATTTCTATGTCCGCCGGATTTCCGACCCGACGCACACGGTCTGTCGCCACCGAATCATGCGCCTGCCTGGGGTTTCGCCGCGTAGCGGCTCTACTCCAGTGGGTTCGCAAGTCGGCTCGCGGTGCACGCACCGCAGGCAACCGGTCTAGTGTAGGCGAAACTGCCGGTCAGGACCAAATCGGTGCATGATCCCGACGTGACGAGATGCCCGTCACTGGGCCGCCGACGCGAGCGTGAACTCCTGGAGTTCGACGGAACCGTCTACGACGACGGAGATCGTCGCGGCGACCGCACGACCCGCGGGCAGAAGTCGGACGGTCACGTCCGTGTTCGGGGCGGCATCGCCGAGGGCAGCGACGGCGGCAGTCTGGACGGCCGTCAGGAGGTCCGCACGCTCGTCGTCGACCAGTGCAGGCGACGTCAACGTGTGGTTGGGCAGGCCGGACTGCGCCGACTCTGCCCGCGCAGAGTGGTCGTCGAGGAACAGCACCCGAACCCCACGACGGCGAGCCGCCCAGGCGGCGTCCGCGAGTTCGGGCACGTCGAGGCCGGGCGCGCGGATCCGGTCCCGCAACTGCGCTTCGGCGAGTCGGCTCTGTTCCAGCCCCTGATCGTCGAGAGGTTCGCCCGCAGCGATCTGCTGAAGCAGTGGCCGCACACGCTCGTCCAGGCGAGCCAACTGCTGATCGCGGACGGCGCGCACAGCGGTGGACGCACTCTCTCGGCGCGACTGCCTGCGCAGCGCGTAGATCTGTTCGGCCCGTGGACCGACGACGGCCGCGAACGCCGTCATCACCAGGAGGACCCCGAGGTTTCCGGGGACCATGATCTCGACGTATTCGAGCGAGTCGGCGCGCACGGTGCCCGTCACCCCGATCGCGGCGGCCAGCACGACGAACGAGATCCAGGCGGCGACCGCCTGGCCGCGCAGGCACAGCAGCGCCCCGACGATCGCGCTCGCGCCGGCGCACGGCAGAAGTCCGCCGCGCATGACGGGTTCCACCGCGACGATCACTCCGACGGCGGCCGCCGCTTCGAGGACCACGACGCTCGCGGCGGAGGCCCGACCGATCGGGCTGCCCGGGGCGCGCAGCGCGACGGCCCACGCCGTCCCCAGCGCGACGAACGCCGCGGTGTAGAGGCCTGGTCGGTCGAGGTCGCCGCTGCTCACGCCGAGGGCGAGGAAACCCGCCCAGACGACGACGGCAGCGATCAGGACGGGACGGCTCTGCAGCCCGACGATCGCCGACGCGTCTTCACGCGGCTGTCCCCGCCACCACGTGTAGCGGGCCTCGGCATCGACGGCGGTCATGGGCGAATCCATTCGATCTCCACGGTGGTCCCCGCACCCGATGAACTGCGGATTCGCGACCGCCCGCCGTCCACCGAGCGCATTCGTTGCCCGACGCTCAACCGCAGCCCGAGCCGGTCGTTGGCGACAGCGTCCGGATCGAAGCCGACGCCGTCGTCGGCGACCACCACGGACACCTGATCGTCGGACACGTCGATGGCGACGACGACGTCGGCGTCGACTCCCGCGTGCAGTCGTGCGTTGCGCACGGCCTCCCCGACCGCTTCGGACGCCGCTCGCGCCATCGACGGCGGAAACCCTCTCGCGTCGTTCAGATCCGTCCGGACGACGGTCTCGACGGTCGGACCGATCGCGGTGCGGACGCGGGCCACCAGTTCCACGTCGGAGATCTGTTCGCCGTCGGCATCGTCCGCGTCGGCCAGCGCGTCGAGTCGGGTGAGCGCCGACGAAGCGAGGTCCACGACCCGCGGATCTCGTGGATCGGCAACGGCGGCCACCAGCGTGGAGATGACGTGGTCGTGGATCAGCCCGTCGAACCGGGCGAGTTCGGCGTTGCGCACTCCCGCAGCCACCAGGTCGGCAGTCGCCGATCGGGACTCGTCCAACGACGCGCCCGCTCGCACCATCATCGCCGTCATATAGACGAACAACGACGTGAAGAGAATGCCGAACACAGCCTCTCCGGCCACCGCTCCCACGTCGGCTCCGGGACAGTGGACCACAGCCACGTATGCTGCCGAACTCTTGCACACGACGAGCACCGCGAATGCTTCACGCATCGGCCGGACCGCCGCCACCGCCACCGCGGGCAGACCGGCGAAGTCAAGCATCCACACTGCGGGTTCGGCGGCGTCGGCGACACCGGCCGCCGCCCACACCGCGGCGCCCGTCACCGCGCCGAGCGGACACAGGACACCGACGAAGAGTGCACGCCGCTGCGGGTCGGCCGCCCACCGAACGCCGAACAGTGCCAGACCGGGCCCGAACACGAGGGCGGTGCCGACCACCGGAAACCAGTCAGCCACGACGCCGTCGGCTTCGGCGACCATGACCGGCAACGTCACGAAGGCGTAGACGATGTAAGCAAGAGCGTTGATCGTCGATATGACGACGAGGATCCGGTCGTGCTCGGCCGATGCGGACACACTCTGACGGCTGGTCTCGAGGTCTTCCGCTGAAGACTTCGAGACCAGCCGTCGGAGTGTGGAGACTGTCGCCACGCGGCGCCTTAGACGACCATCGTCGGTGGCGTCACCAGACGTCGAGTGTGGTGAAGCCGTCCTGCAGGGCGCGAGCCAGCAGATGTGCCTTGGTCGGAGCCGGGCGCCCGATAGCTCCGTACTTGGCGCGGATCCGCGAGATGTGAGTGCTCACGGTCGACGACGAGATGAACAGTCGCGCGGCGGCGTCTTCTTTCGAATCGGAGACCAGCCACGCGAGCAGCACCTCCACTTCGCGCCGCGACAGTGCCGGACGCACCGTCGAGGTATCGGCGACGGCGAAGTACGCCGGCGCGCCGAGCGGCGCCTCCGTGGTGGGTACGCCAACAGCAGAGAGGGAAGCATCAATGGATGCGGCCATCGGCCTGATGTCTACGACGGTCATGCGTCAGTCCTCCTGTGAATACCCGACCAATGGTGTGAAAGTCCCGCTCGGGTTAGACCCCCTCAGGCTCGTTTACAACCGTACGAACACACGACATGGTCCGGTAGACCCAGAACTAGTGACACCTGCTGTCCGATCACCGAGACGGGGGTCACCCGGAGTGCGAACGGTTCGGCATCGGCAGCCATCCGTCCTCGACCGCACGCTTGAACAGATCGAGTTTGGTGTGGGTGGGCCGACCGGCGTCGGCGTACTTCTGCCGGATCCGTTTGAGGTACTCGTTCACCGTGTCGGGCGCGACGTTGAGTTCCCGGCCGACGCTCGCTGACGTCCCGCCGGACGCATAGAGAGTCAGTACGCGCTGCAGTTGCGGACTCAATTCGACGGCGTCGAGGTTGGGGTCGCCGTCGACGGCCGCGGCCCACTCGGTGGTGATGACGCCTTCGCCTGCCGCCGCCGACCGGACCGCATGCAGGATCTCCTCTTCGGACGCCGATTTGAGGACCACGGCGAGAGTTCCCGCGCGGGCCGCAGAGCGCAGCAGGTCGGGATGCTCGCCCGAGGTGTACACGACGGTCCCGATACCGCGTTCAGCGAGCCGTTCGACGTTCTCTCGCGGAGTGGTCCCGTCGTTCAGCCTGAGGTCGAGGATCACCACGTCCAAGCTGTCGGAGGACGCAAGGAGTTCAGACACAGTCGCCGCGGCACAGACGAATTCAAGATCGGGCTGCGGTTCGAGGATCCGGTCGATCCCCCATACCGGCGATGGGTGGTCGTCGACCATCCCCACCCGCACTACCCCTTGCAACTCCGTCACGACGACGTCCTTCTCCACCGGTTCTCCCCTGCCCCGACCAATCTCGCCGAAGTCCTCTATTCAACGTAGTGGATACATACGACAAATCGCGCCTCAACAAATTTCGGGCGGGACTTTGTACCCAATGCCTGCACGTCTACTCAATACCGCCCGGGATCGTTGTTCGTTCGCCTAGCGTCGAGGGCATGCCCGATCCGAACCATCAGGTTCTCGGCACTCACGTGTCGATGCCCGTCCAGATCCGTACTGCCCGATGCTTCGTCGCCGGCTTCTCCGCTTCCGAGTCCGCGGTCCGTTCCGCGATCTCCGCGCGCGGCGACGTCGAACTCGCTCCGCTCCGGATCCGTCCGGGCCGCACCATGTGCATGCTCGTGTTCGTCGACTACGTGGACGGCGACCTCGGCCCGTACAACGAGTTCGGCGTCTGCTTCCTCGTTCAGGATCCGGAGCGTGCGACACCGTCGCCGCTCGCCGCGCTCGGTTCGCTGGTCCGAGGCGACGCGCACGCTCTCATCCACCAACTGCCGGTGGACGGCGAGTTCACGCTCGCTGCAGGCCGGGGCATCTGGGGCTTCCCCAAGGTGCTCGCCGACTTCGAGGTCGACCACGACTCGGCGACCAAGACCGGCCGGGTGAGCCAGGACGGCAAGCTCATCGCCGACCTGGAAGTGCGACGCGGCATCGGCGTGCCCGACAGCTCCTCCGAAGCGGTACTGCAGTCATATGCACAGTTGGACGGCGTCACCCGCCGCACGCCGTGGCGGCTCACGTCGACGAGCGGCACCCGCACCCGGATCGGCGGCGCGAGCCTCCGGCTGGGCAGTCACCCGATGGCCGACGAGCTCCGTCGTCTCAAACTGTCCCGCCACGCCCTCATGACCAGTTCCGTCTCCGATCTCGCGATGACCTTCGAGGACGCTGTCGTCATCGAGTAGCCCACCCCCGCCGGTCGAGCGAAGTCGAGACCGCCAGAGGCTTCGACTCGCTTCGCTCGCTCAACCAACTAAAAGGGCGGGCTCGCTCAACCAACTACGAGGGGCGGACTCGCTCACCAACTACAAAGCCACCGCGACGGCGAGCCCACCACACCGCTGGGGTGGATTCAAGTGGTCGAGCGAAGTCGAGACCCCTCCCACGCTGGTCGAGCGGAGTCGAGACCTTATGTTAGGTTTCCCTCACACGAGGAAAGGAAACTCATGACTGTCTCCCCCGCTTGGCGTCGCCCGCTGGTCGGCGTCGTCGCGCTCGCCGCCGGTGCGGCCATCGCCTTGACCGGTTGCTCGTCCGACGACGACACCGCCACCGACTCCACCGCCTCGGCGTCGACTTCCGCTGCCGCCGACCAGTCGGCAGGCGAGTCCGCCGAGCTGAGCAACGCGCAGGCCCAGGACATTCTGCGCAAGGCCGTCGACCCGGCGACTCCCGAAGCCGATCTGGACGGCATCGTCGAGATCACGAACCCCGGAGTGAAGGCCGCCCTCGTCGGCTACGCGAAGGGCTCGTCGAAGGCGGGCTATACCCCGGACATCTACACAGTGAAGTCAGTGAAGGTCGACGGCGACAAGGCCACCGCCACCGTCGCCGTCGCGTCGCCGCACGCCCCCGCGCCCGTCGACATGGACTTCTCGTATGTGAAGGTCGACGGCTCCTGGAAGCTCGCGGCGGCCGCGGTGGAGGATCTCGCCTCGCAGATGACCGGTCGCGGTCAGTGACCCGCCTGCTTCATTGAGCTACTGAACTACTGGAACCGACCCGTCTGCTGACGTCTCGGTACTCCAGGCGAGGACGCCGTTTCGACGCGCGGCCACCAGGCGGATCACTCCGTCGGCGGTCACCACGGTCAGCACGGCGACGTCCTCGCGACCGTGCGGCAGGATCCGGGCGGTCACCACCCCTGAACTCGCCGCGGCTAACGTCGCGGCGAGTTCGGTGTGTAGGACGGGGGCGTCGTCCGACGAGGGAGCCGTGCTGCTGTCGTCGAGAACCCGCACCGCGACGCCGCGAGCACGCGCGGCCGCCAGACTCGCCGTCGTCTCGGGCGAGCACCACCCTGCGCCGCGAACCGAGTCCCGGATCCCCTGTTCCATCAGGTGGGCCCGGATCGCACTCTCCTCGTCGAACTCGTCGCCGTCGGCCACCTTCTGCAGATACGGGCGGACGTCCTCACCGAACACGCGGAGTCGCTCCGCGCGTTCGACGGCCGTCGCCCGAGTCACCGCAGCCGACCGTGCCGCCGCAACGCGCCGCACCTCCAGCGCACCGGTCAACCGGATCATCGGGCGGACCAACCACGCCATCAGAGTGGCGGGCAGCAACGCCATCACCATGCGAATCGTGAGCTGGCCGCCCGCGACGGCAGTCCCGCCGTGCTGCACCGACCACCACACCGCCGACACCAGGACCACGCCGCACGAGGCCCAGGCCGCCCCCGACCGCCCGCGCAGAGTCAACAGCCCGGCCACGACGGCGAATACGACGAGCGGTGCGCCGACTTGCACCCAGTCGTCGGCGGTCTGCGGTATCGCCCACCACGCCGCGGTCACCGCGGCCACTCCCACGACGGTGACGGCGGCGGTGCTTCGATACGGCAACGGGTCCTCGCCACCGGCCAGGATCCGGTTGGCCACCACCGCGAGTCCCACTGCGGCGAGCGCCTCCAGGACCCATTGCAGGCCTGTTCGCGGATCGACGAACGCGGTGGCGCGCACGGCCGCATAGGCGAGGAGCAGAATCCCGACCGCGACGTGGAGTCGCCGGGTCCGCAACCCGAGCATCACCGGCATTCCGACGTCGATGGTCACGGGCGCACCCACTCGAGCGAGATCATGGTGCCGTCGTTCGGCGCGGTGTCGATCTGGGCCCGTCCGCCCGCCAAGGCGGCGAGCCGCCCGGTGATGCCGACGGCGATCCCGGACCTGTCTGGGGCCACTTCCGCTAGGTCGAAGCCGCAGCCGTCGTCCACGACGCGCAGGCGTACTCCCCCGGCCGCGATGTGTCCGACGACGGCCGTGCTGGCGTGCGGGCCGGCGTGGGCGACGGCGTTGCCGACCGCTTCGCTCAGGGCATCGCCCAGCGTGTCGACGACCTCGTCGGGCAGTTCGGCTGCGTCGTCGTCCGCGTCGACGGCGACGAGGATGTCATCGCCGTAGGCGATCGCCGACTCACGGAGCCGGATGACGGCATCGGCCGCACTGATCCATCCGCCAGGACGATCGGTGGCGACGCTGCCGTCGAGTTCGGCGAGGGCGATCCTCGCCTGATCGCGTTGTCGGTCCTCGGGGCGCCCGGGCGCGATGCCGCGGAGCACCCCGATCACACCGTCGCGGACCACCGAGTCCAGACGTGTCCGTTCCGCTGCACGAGCCGCGTCGCTCGCGGACTCGACGGTCGCGGCGAGCACCGCCGACCGCCGCCGGTCCACCTCGCGCGCGATGTGCATCGCGGTGCCGAGCATGGTGAGGAACACGGCGAGCAGACCGAATGTCATCACCTGGTTGAGGTAGGCCTCCCAGCCGTCTCCGCCGAACCCGACGCTCTGCTGGACGTCGGCGAGGAGCCCGAGGCCGATCACCGTGTAGACGAGGGACCATCGCGCCGGGAAGAGTGTGGCGAGAGCGACGGCAGGCAGTGCGATGTTGTTGGCCATCCAGATCGGTGGTGTTCCACCGACGTCCGACACGGTCCCGGACCAGGCTGGGAACCACAGTGCGAGAGCCGCGACGTCGGTCGCTGCGAGCGCCAGGACCGCCGCCCGAACGACGCCGACTCGCCTGCCCGCGCGGGACAGGACGACGCCGAGCAGTACGAGCGCCGCTGCGACGACGGCCACCGCGGACATCGGCGTCCACCACGTCGCCGTCACCTGCGCGCCTTTGATCATCGGGATTCCCGACACGCACGTCACCGCGATAGTGCAGATAGCGACAGTCAGTGCGGCGGCCCGCCGCATTCGGTATTCGTTCACGACTCGACCGTTCGCATCACGAAGCCGTCGGTTCCGAGTTCGATGCGACGGCGCAGCGACCCGGTGGCGACGACGACGGTGGCGACCGGTTCCCGGCCGGCGGGCGCGATGCGGGCCACCACATCGCCGCTGGACAAGCCTGCCAGCTCTGCTTCGAGGACTTCGGCGGCCGCGTCAACGACGGTCGCCGACTGGTCCGAGCCGAACGCGGCGAGGCCGCCGTCGTCGAGGACCGAGACCGAGACACCGCGGCGCCGGGCCTCCCACACTGCGTTCCGCACGCGCGGAACGTCGAGCGCACGGCCGCGGATGCCGTCGCGGAGCTTGGCTTCCACGAGCCGAGCCTCGGCGATGTCGGCGTCGGTCAGCGTGTGCCCGTCGGCGACGTGAGTCAGGAGTGGACGGACGCGTGCATCGATTCGCCGGATCCGATCGTCGCGGTCGGCGATGTCGTGACGGCGGTCGCGCGCATCCTTGTCGTCTGCGCGCAACCGGACGGCGAGGGCACGCATCTCCGCGATCTGGGGGCCCAGGAGGATCGCGGTGCAGGTGGCGAGGAACAGGACGGTGAGACTCGCCCGTGGCAGGACTGCGTTGAACCACGCGGGTGACTCGGTGAACGGACCAGCGATCAGTCCGATCGCGACGTTCGCTCCGATCGCCGCCCAGACGAGCAGCACTCGTCCCCGCAGCATCAGGATCACCGCGACCACTGTGGCGGTCGACAGCATCGGTTGATAGTCGCCCAGTCCGGAGGCTCCAGCGTATGCAGCCGACGTCCACGTCGCGGCCACACCGGCGACGATCAGCACGGCCGCAGATCTCGCGCGTCGATCGGTCAGGTCGTCCGCTGCGGACGCACTGACGAGGATCGTCGCGACGACGAGCGCGAGGTACGCGCTCCCCATCCCGATCCAACTGGCCACGTCGAAATCGACGCCGATCCCGCCGTAGACGGTGTATGCGGCCAGCGCCCCGAAGTAGACGGTGAGGACGCCGATGATGAGGACTCGCGCAACCCTCGCCCGTTCCACACGATTGTCCACGGCGGTCACGGGCGTACCCACCGCAGACGGACGCGGGTGCCGTGTCCCGGAGCGCTGAGCACGCTGCTCGATCCTCCGGAGACCACCGCCATCCGACCCGTGATGCCGAACGAGACGCCGATCCTGCCTGGCGGAGTCGCCTCGGGGTCGAATCCGGTTCCGTCATCGGCGACGGTCACGGTGATCGCGTCGTCGCCGACCTCTCCGAGGACCACGCACGACGCGCCGGCACCGGCGTGCCGGTAGAAGTTGCGGACGGCTTCGGCCGTCGCGTCCAGGAGCGCCGACGTCGTCTCGTCGTCGTATTCGGCGGCCCGCGACGCGCTGACATCGGCGCGGACAGCCACGGTGTCTCCGAACTGCGCGACGGTGGCCCGGAGTCGGCCGACGAATTCGGGGGCGTCGAGCCGGATGCTGATCTGGTCGGGCGCGTCCCACCAGTGGTCGAGTTCGTGGAGCACTCCGGCCGGGCCGCAGAGCGAGCAGGAATGCGATGATCCGGTCGTGAACCAGAGCGTCGGCTCGACGTCGCTCGACGTCGAGCGTGTCTTCGCGAACCAGATCGCGAGCTGACTCGATGGTCGCGGATCTGGTCTGGTCGAGTCGCCGAGCAAACGAGACGGCAGCCGCGCCCACTGCGAGAAACACCGCTCCCCACGCCGTGGACCACAGGGTGCGCAGCACAGAGTCCCAGCCGTACACGCCCGTCCACGCGAACGATGCGACGGCATCACTCAACGCTCCGGCGACGACCAGGTTCACGAACGCCAGAACGGGACGTTCGGCCAGCACCAGAGCCATACACGCCAACTCGGGGAGCATCGTGAACCAGACGACGATCGTGGGACTGCCTTCGTCGATCCCGGCCGAGACCCCGCGCCACGCTACGAACCACAACGCCATGACGATGAGGTATGCGATGGCTGCGGTGGCCGCAATCGGCAGGATCGAGGTGAGTCGGGCTCCGACTCCCGCCCATACCAGACCGAGTCCGCTGGCGATCACGACGACGATGCTCAGCGGGAGCCACCACGGCGCGGCGAGGTCGCCGAATCTCGCGAACGAACCGCTGGCCGCAATCAGGTAGAGGAGGTACGAGCCACCGACGATCGCCGAGCCGACTGCTTTAAGGGCGTCGAGCGACGAGCGCCCGTCGTCCCCGCCGTTCAGAAGTGCGACCAGCCGACTTCGGACCGACGAGTCGGACGCGTGGACGACCGGGCGTTGGTCGAGCCGAGGAGCATGAGTCGGGTCGGTGAACACAGGCAGCGCACTCCTCTCGTTCCGGACATCTCATAATCGCATGAGCTTCCCCCGAAACCAGCCTGTTGGTCGAGCGAAGTCGAGACCCCCACGCCCGTCGAGACCACCCCGTTGGTCGAGCGAAGTCGAGACCCCTCGCGCCCGTCGAGACCCTCACGCGGTCGAGACCACCACGCCGGTCGAGCGAAGTCGAGACCCCAATACCCCGAAACAACTCGGCCCTCCGGTCTGAATCAGACCGGAGGACCGAGGAAAGTGTGTGCGGGAGTCAGCCGACCGAACGCAGAGTGCGCGTCGTGCTGATGGGCGTGGCGACGATTTCGCGGCCGAGCCAATGGATCATCTGGTCCACTGCGCTGGCCCGAGCAACAGACTCGAGGTCGATGAGGCTCGGCGCGGTATGCAGCAGCGCGCCGGTCAGTGCGCTTTCGAGGGACATGCCCTGGACGCCGACGATGCGCCGATAATCGTTGATGGAGGACGTCAACGCACCGAACGTGACTGCGTCACTTCCGTACCGGACGGCGACCATCCAGCTAACGGTCTCGGACCGGTCTGCCACATGTGCGCACAGGTCTGAGATCCACTGGTCGCGGATGCCTTGTGTGGTCGTGCTCATCGCCCGAACCTCCCGTTCGACTGCGTCCCCAAACGCAGTTCCTGCTGGGCCTGACGCTGTATGTCATCACCCTACGTCAGCGTAACTTAGGGGAACCAACCCCGCCAGGGTACGTTGGGGAACTCTCAGGAAGTTGTTCAATCGATCAACTGACTTGCAGGATTTCCAGATACCACGACCTGCGGTGATTCAAACGACTGTCGTTCAATTATCCGAATTCGTTATAAAACCGTGACCTCAAAACACTCCGCGAGCATCGCGAAGTCTATTCCGACTTGTCTGCTTCCATCGCGTCGATGAGGCTCTGCGGCCGCAGGTCAGTCCAGTTCTGCTCCACGTACTCCAGGCATGCGGCACGCGAGTCCTCGCCGAACACCTTCGTCCATCCTGCCGGGATGTCCGCGAACGTCGGCCACAGCGAGTGCTGATTCTCCTCGTTCACCAGAACGTAGAAGCGGCCGTCTTCGTCGTCGAACGGGTTGGTCATCTCAGTCCTTCCTAGCAACGCGCAAACGCTGCGCGTCGATGTGCGTGCACTCCCCCGAACGGGTGAGGTCGACGGGTATCAGTAAATCATCTCAGGTCAATCGCGTGCGGGACCAACCGACCGCCGCAAGGCGCGGTCGACGGCGGGGCCGACTATCGCAAGCGCTTCGGCGTCGGCCATCCCGAGGTGGTGCGTCGGGACGTCGACGTTCTCGATGCTTCCGTCGACGTACTTTGCCCACTCGCCTCGGAAGCCTTCTGGGTCCGTCTTGTCGGCGGTCGCAGTGAAGTAGTGGACGTCGCCGCGATACCGCTCGGGCCGGAAACCCTCCAACATCTGGCCGGATGTAGCGAAGCTGGTCATGACCCGCTCCACTTGATCTGCGGCGAGCAGGCCCATGCCGGCGATCTGGTCACGAACCACCGCCGCGACCTCTTCCGGACTCGACGCGTGCACGTCGTCGCCGAGATCGAACAGGTCGCGCCAACTGCCCAGGAGGTCGCCGACCGTGTCCCCGCCCGACGTCTCCTCGGTCGGTTCTGCGGACGCTTCGACGGTCAGGGACGCGTCCATGACGCCGAGGTACCCGACCCGCTGTCCGGCTTCGCGTAGTTGCCTGGCCATCTCGTAGGCGAGTGTGCCGCCGATCGACCAACCGAGGAGGTGGTACGGCCCCTCCGGCTGCACTGTGCGGAGTTCGTCGACGTACCGTGCCGCCAACGTCGGGACGTCGGTGACGGACACCTCGTCCGCGACGACATGCGGGTCTTGCAGCCCGTACACAGGGCGATCGGTCAGGTAGGGCACGAGGCCGCCGAAGAACCACGCGAGGCCGCCCGCCGGGTGGACGCAGAACAACGGAGCCTGCGCGCCGTCGGTCCGCAGTCCGATCAGGACCGAGTTCAGTCCGACGTCGCCCCCGGCGATCCGCCGAGCAAGACCGCGCACCGTCGCATCGTCGAACAGCCAAGCGAGTTGGACGTCCGTGCCCACCGCCTCACGAAGCCGGGAGACCACGCGCGCTGCGGCGAGCGAGTTGCCGCCCAGGTCGAAGAATCCCGCGTCGACGGAGACCTCGTCGACAGATACGTCGAGGACGTCGGCGAACACCTGAGCCACCGCTCGCTCGGTCTCCGTCGCGGGCGCCACGAACTCGACCCGCTCGATCACCGGTTCGGGAAGCGCACGTTTGTCGAGCTTGCCCACTGGGGTCAGCGGGAAGGCGTCGAGGACGGCGACCGACGACGGCACCATGTGGGCCGGCAGGCTCCTGCCGACGAACTCCTTCAGTTCGTCGCCATCGACGTCAGTGCCGTCGGCCGGAACCACGTAGGCGGCGAGCGCGGTGGCCACCGATCCGCCGACTCCGACGACGACGGCCGACTGCACTGCCGGATGCCCCGTCAGCGCCGATTCGATCTCGCCGAGTTCGATGCGCAGACCACGCAGCTTGACCTGATCGTCCGACCGCCCGGTGTATTCGAGCGTGAGAGAACCGACGGCGGTCCGTTGCCACCGCACCACGTCGCCCGTTCGGTACATCCGGTCCCCCGGTTGACCATGCGGGTCGGCCACGAAGCGATCAGCCGTCAGGCCGGGACGGTCGAGGTACCCGCGGGAGAGCGCCGGACCGGAGACGTACAGCTCGCCGGGAACGCCGACGGGCGTCGGGCGCAGTTGTCCGTCGAGGACGGTCAGACCGACGCCGCCGATCGGACCACCCAGGCGCACGGGCACATCGGCGGCCAGCGCGGTGCTGATGGTGATGCCAATCGTCGTCTCGGTGGGTCCGTAGAGGTTCCGAATCGTCGTCACCGGCGCCCACCGGTCCACGATGCTCTGCGGGACCGCTTCGCCGCCCGCCGCGATCGATCGAAGACTCGGCACGCGGTCCGGGTCGAGTGTCGCGAGCACGGACGGGGTCAGGAAGGTATGTGTCACACCGCTGTCGGCGATGAGCCTCTCCAGTTCGGCGCCGCCGACGGCGTCTGCGGTCCGGTACACGAGAGTCCCCGCGTTGACCGTCGCCAACAGGTATTCGAGAACCGACGCATCGAAACTCGGGGACGCGAAGCCCAGCACGACGGATCCGTCGCCCGCATCCAGTCGCTGCGACTCCTGCTCCGCGAAATTCGACAGACCCGAATGCGTGACGGCGACGCCCTTGGGCCGCCCCGTCGATCCCGATGTGTAGATCACGTAGGCGAGATTCTCCGGCCGCGCCTGCGCGACGAGTTCGCCGGGCGTCACAGCCGCTTCCGACACCGCATCCACCGCAGAGCGGATATCGGCGTCGTCGAGCTGGACCCAGTCGAATCCGTCAGACGGGAGGTCTCCGGTCCGTGCCGTGGTCAAGCCGAGCACGGCGCCGGAGTCTTCGATCATTCCCGCGACTCGATCGGCCGGATACTCCGGATCGATCGGCACGTAGCAGCCACCGGTCTTCGCCACGGCCCAGATCGCCGTCAGCAGTTCGATGGACCGGACGATGGCCAATGCCACCGGACGTTCCGGGCCGACGCCGCGGCCGATCAGCCAGCGCGCCAGACGGTTCGAACGAGCATCCAGTTCGGCGTACGACAACGCGGCGCCGAAGCCGTCGACGACAGCTGTCCGTTCCGGAGCACGCCGAGCGGCAGTCCGGAACAGGTCGCCCAACAGCACCGGCGGCGTCGGATCGCCAACCGATACCGGAGTGAGCCCGTCGGTACCACCGAGATCGATGTCGCGAACGGCCACCGTCGGGTCGTCGGTCACCGTGCGGAGCATCTCGACGAACCGGTCCGCGAGATCGCGCACTGTCGCCGCGTCGTACAGATCGGTGGCGTACAGGATGCTTCCCCGCCAACTGCCGGTCTGCGAGGTGGAGACGTGCACGTGCAGGTCGACCTTCGCAGGCGTGTTCTCGGTGCCGACCGGCTCCACCGTGAGCGGTCCGGTGATCGATGCCTCCGGGTCCACGCCTTCGTCTGCGACGGTCAGCCACACCTGGCTCAACGGCGCGAACGCCTGTGAGCGTTCCACGTCGAGTGCGTCGACGATCTCCTCGAACGGGATGTCGGCGTTGGCGAACGCTTCGACGTCGCCGGCGTGAGTCGCGGCGAGGACGTCTCGGAATCGCGAGGCCGGATCGATGTCGGTCCGCAGCGTCAACATGTTGACGAACATTCCCACGAGTGGATCGAGGATCGGGTCGCCTCGACCGGCGATCGGCGATCCGACCGCGACCTCGTCCTGACCGCTGAACCTCGACAGCAACACGGCGAGCGCGCTGTGCACGGCGATGAACGACGTGGTCCGCGCACCGTTGGCGAGATCGTTGACACCGTCTACCACGTCACCGGGGATCTCGAACTCGACGGACGATCCCCGGCCGCTCGCAACAGCAGGCCGCGGCCGGTCTGTCGGGAGATCGATGACCGACGGGAGTCCCGCCAGTCGCTCCTTCCAGTACGCAAGCTGCTGACTGACGACGGAGTCCTCGTCGTCAGAGTCACCGAGCACCGTGCGTTGCCAGATCGCGAAGTCGGCGATCTGGACCTCGAGCGGAACAAACGCGGGCTCATGGCCTGCGGTCCGCGCGAAGTAGGCGGTGATCAGGTCGCCGACGAGCGGCGTCGTCGATTCGCCGTCCGCAGCGATGTGATGGGCGACCACGGCGAGCACGTGCTCGCCGTCGGCGACCTCCCACAGGCGGACGCGCAACGGGTACGCGTTCTCCAGGTCGAACCCGGTGTCGACGGCGCGTTCGATTCCGGACTGACCGTCGACGACGGCCCAGTCGATCTGCTCCACTGCATCGACTTCGGCGGCGATGCGCTGATAGGGCGACCCGTCGCGCTGCGGGAAGGTGGTGCGCAGCACCTCGTGCCGCACCACCAGGTCGCCGATCGCGGCACGGAGCGCCGGAACGTCGAGGCTGCCGGTGAGTCGCAGAACCGCGGGGATGTTGTACATCCCGGATCCGGAGTCGAGTTGGTTGATGACCCACATCCGCTGCTGGGCGAACGACAACGGGATCATCTCGGGCCGAGGTTGCACCCTGGTCACCGGCGGAAGACCACCCGTACGACCGGCAGTCGCTGCGACGAGTTCGCGGACGCTCGGCGCCTCGAACACGTCCCGAACCGAGACCTGGACGCCGAGCGCGTCACCGGCTCGCGCGGCCAGACGCATCGCCGACAACGAGTTGCCGCCCAGATCGAAGAAACTGTCCGTGACACCGATTCGGTCCACACCGAGAACGTCCGCGAACGCGCCTGCGACGGCCTCCTCGTCGGCGGTCTCCGGCGCCACGTACTCCCCGGCTGAGAACTCCGGGGCGGGCAACGACTTACGATCGATCTTGCCCGCGCTGTTGAGCGGAATCTCATCAAGCGGCATCCACACCGTCGGACGCATGTACTCCGGCAACGGCGTCGCGATCGCCGACCGGATCGCATCGAGATCGAGGAGCTCTCCCGGAGCCCCGGCGACGTAGGCGACCAAGTGCTCGCCACCGTCCGGCGCCTGCGCGACCGTCACCGACGTGTGCACCACACCGGGCGCCTGCGCGATCGCGGCCTCGATCTCGCCGAGCTCGATGCGCTGTCCACGCAGCTTCACCTGGAAGTCGGTGCGACCCAGATATTCCAGTTCACCGGCCTGATTGCGGCGCACCAGGTCACCGGTGCGGTACATTCGCGTCCCCGCGGGACCGAACGGGTCGGCGAGGAATCGATCTGACGTCAGGTCTGGACGGTCCGCGTAGCCGCGCGCCAGCTGCACGCCACCCACATACAACTCTCCCGGGACGCCTGCGGCGACCGGGTTGAGTCGGCCGTCGAGGACGTACGCCGTCGAGTTCCACACCGGCACACCGATCGGCACGGTGTCGGCGATCTCGTCGAGCCGTTGATAGGTGATCTCGACAGCAGCCTCGGTCGGCCCGTACAGGTTGTAGAGCACCGCGCCCGGAACTGCAGCACGTGTCTCTGCCGCCACCGCTGGCGGCAGAGCCTCACCCGTGGTCGAGATGATCCGAACACGGTCCAACCGCGCCAATCGTTCCGGCCCGGCCAACTCCAGGAACACCGAGAGCATCGACGGCACGAAGTGCACCATCGTCGCACCGGAATCGGCGATCAGATCCGCCATGTACACCGGGTCGAGATGCCCGTCGGGCTCAGCGATCAACAGCCGCGAACCCTGCATGAGGGGTGCGAACAACTCGGCCACCGAGCAGTCGAAGGTGTACGGGGTCTTCAGGACCACCAGGTCGTCGCCGTCGATCGGCAACTCGTCCAACCCCCACCGGAGTCGGTTCACCACAGCATCGTGCGGCAGCGTGACACCCTTCGGCCGACCGGTGGAACCCGACGTGAAGATCGTGTACGCCGCGTGCGCTGGACGCAGTGCTCCGATCCGCTCGGCGTCGGTCACCGGCGGCGCCGCGAGGTCCACGGGCGAACCGGCGTCGACCGCCATCACCGTGATCGACTCGCCCAGACCCGCGATCGGGCCCGGCACCGACTCGCCTGCGTGCACGAGCGCGACCTTCGCGCCCGCAGTCGACATCATGTACTCGACACGGTCGGCAGGAGTAGCGGTGTCGACGGGGACGTACTGGCCGCCTGCGGCCACCACTGCGTGCACCGCGACCATCAATTCCACCGAACGCGGAATGCACACCACGACTGCCACGTCCGGGCCAACACCTGCGCGGATCAGCTCTCGGGCAAGAACATTCACGCGTGCACCGAACTCGCCGTACGTCACGGTCCGCTCCTGGAACACAAGCGCGTCGCGGTCGGCGTGTGCGGCCACACTGTCGGCAAGCGCCGAAGCGAGGTCTTCAGCACGCACGTGCCGATCCTCGCCGACCTCCACTGCCCGTAGCGCCGAGATCTCACCTGCGTCGAGCATCGGGACGTCCCCGACCGCCACATCGATATCTGCGGTCAGCCCGTCGAGCAACGCGACGAAACGTTCGGCAAGGGTCTGTGCGGTCGACTCATCGAACAGGTCGGTCGCGAAGACCACTGCTCCGTGCCAGTCGCCGGTCTGAGCTGAGTTCACCATGAACGTCAGATCCACCTGAGCGGGCGAGGTGTCCGTCTCCACACCGGAGAACACGAGGTCGCCGACGGGAATCTCCACGGACTGCGCTGCTGCTCCCGGGTCGAGCGTCAGCATCACCTGGGCGAGGGGCGCGAACGCCTCGCTGCGCACCGGGTTCACCGCGTCGACGACGGTCTCGAACGGCACGTCGGCGTTCTCGAACGCGGCCAGCGCATTCGAGCGAGTGCGTACGACGAGGTCGGCGAACGTCTCGCCGAGATCCATGCGGCTTCGCAGTACGAGCGTGTTCACGAACATGCCGATGACGGCGTCCAGTTCCTGACCGGCCCGGCCTGCGACCGGCGTCGCGATCGTGACGTCGTCGGTCGCCGACATGCGCGCCAACAGCGTCGCGAGTGCCGCGTTCAACACCATGAACGGCGTCGCGCCGACCTGTCCCGCCACCGCTTCGATGCGTCGCGCGACGTCCGCGGGAATCTCGAATCCGGTGGCCGCGCCCTGCCCGGACGCCACCTTCGGGCGCGATCGGTCGTACGGCAGTTCCAGAAGATCGGGAATGCCGGCGAGTGCGTCACGCCAGTAGTCGAGCTGACGGCCGGCCACCGAGCCCGGGTCGTCGGGCGACCCGAGGACCTGGTGCTGCCAGATGGCGTAATCGGCGAACTGGACTTCGAGCGGCACGAATTCCGGAGCCAGTCCCCCGCGTCGTGCAATGTACGCGGCCACGAGATCGCCGATCAGCGGTCGCAACGATTCGCCGTCGGCTCCGATGTGGTGGACGACGATTGCGAGCACGTGTTCGTCTGCGCCGACCGGCCAGATCCGGATCCGGATCGGCCACTCGCGTGACAGATCGAACCCGGTGGTCACTGCGGCTTCGATGTCGGCCATCGATCCGGCGAGGCCCCAGTCGAGCCGCTCGGTCACCGTGTCCGTAGCTCCGATGACCTGACCGGGCACGCCGTCGACGGCCGGGAAACTGGTGCGCAGGACTTCGTGACGAGTCACCAGGTCGGTGAACGCCGCCCGAAGGGCTTCGAGATCCAGCGGTCCGGTCAGACGCAGGACGTTCGGCAGGTTGTAGGTGCTGTTCTCCGGCTCGAAGCGGTTGATGAACCACATGCGCTGCTGCGCGAACGAGAGCGGGATGTGATTCGGACGCGGCACGACCGGCGTCACCGGGGGCAGTGCCGGAGTGCGGCCCGCCGACGCAGCCACGAGTTCGCGGACGGTCGTCGCGTCGAATACGTCGCGGATGCGGATCTCCGCACCGAGTGCTGCAGACGTCCGGGACGCGAGCCGGGCGGCGTTGAGTGAAGTGCCGCCCAGATCGAAGAACGATTCGGTGACGCTCACCCGGTCCAGCCCGAGGATGTCGCCGAACACCGCGGCGACGAGTTCCTCATCGCGGTTCGCGGGACCGACGTACTCGAACTCGGTGACGACGGGTTCGGGCAACCGCTTCCGGTCTACCTTGCCCGCCGCGTTCACCGGCATGTCGTCGAGCAGCATCCAGATCGCCGGGCGCATGAACTGGAGCAGGTGCTCGGATGCGAAGTCGCGAAGGTCGGTCTCGGTGGTGTCGGGTCGTGCGGTCACGTATGCGACCAGGCTTTGGCCACCAGGCGCCATGTCCACGACTTCGGCGGCTACCTCGCGGACGCCGGGAGCCGCTGCGATCACCGATTCGATCTCGCCGAGTTCGATCCGCTGTCCACGCAGCTTCACCTGGAAGTCGATGCGACCCAGGTACTCGATCTGCCCGTCAGGGGCCCAGCGGACCACGTCGCCGGTCCGGTACATGCGGTATCCGGGCAGACCGGCCGGGTCTGCGACGAAACGTTCGGCGGTCAGTCCCGACCGTCCGGTGTATCCACGCGCGATCTGGCTTCCACCGAGGTACAGCTCGCCCGGAACGCCGACTGGGACGGGTCGCAGCCGGGCGTCGAGAATCTGCGCGGTGGAATGCACTGTCGGGCGGCCGATCGGCACGGTCTGCGCACCCGGACCGATTTCAGCGATGGTCGAGTACACGATCGTCTCGGTCGGCCCGTACTGGTTGTGCAATTGCGACTGCGGCCACGCACGGTGCATGGCGTCGGCGACTGCCGGGGACAGCGCTTCGCCACCCAACTGCACAGTGCGAATCGACCGCATGGTCGCGAGTTCGTCATCCGACAGCTCGGTGAGCATCAGCGCGAGCATGGACGGGACCACCATGATCGACGTCACCTGATGTCGCTCAACGTAGGCGCGCATCGCCCACGGGTCGCGCTGCTCGCCCTGTCCGACGATCACGAGTTTTCCGGCGCTGATCGCGGGACGGAACAGATCGAGGACTGACGGATCGAAGGTGAAGTCGAGGACGGCGAGGACCACATCGTCCGCTGTGAACGAGTGGTCGTGGTGGTCGGCGTGCAGCATCGCCATCGCAGCGCTGTGCGAGACCGTCACGCCCTTCGGGCGCCCGGTGGAACCGGACGTGAAGATCGTGTACATCGCGTCGTCGACGTGCAGCGGCGCGATCCGGTCGGCATCGGTGATTCCCGACGTGTCGCCGACGATCGGCCCGGATGCATCGATCTCGAGGACTCGTGTCGCCGGATCCGCCCAGTCGGCGACGTCAGGCGCGTACGCGGACACGAGGACCAGCTGCGCACCGGCGGTGTCGACGATGTAGCGCGCGCGTTCGGCTGGTGCATCGATCGCGACGGGGACGTAGTGCCCGCCCGCGGTGATCACCGCATGGGCGGTGATCACCATCTCCAACGAACGCGGAACCGATACCGCGACAGCGACATCGGGCCCCACCCCGAGATCGATGAGTTGCCGAGCCAACACGTTGGTCCGATCGGCGAGCTCACGGTAAGTGATCGTGCGATCACCGTCGACCACCGCGGTACGGTGCATCGACCCCAGCTCGAAGTGTTCGAGGAGGTCGGCCAGCGTTCCGGTTCCGTCCGGGCGGATGCGGAACGTGTGGATGCCCGCCCATTCCTCGATCTGGGTGTGCTCGGACTCGCTCAACATCTCGATGTCGCCGACGAGGACGTCCGGGTCGCGGACGACCGACGCTAAGACCCGGGTGAGTCGCTCGGCGGTCGCGGCGACGGTCGACTCGTCGAACAGATCGGTTGCGTAGACCACCGAACCGTCCCAGGACTCTCCGGCCTGAGCAGTGTTGACACCGAACAGCATGTCCACCTTGGCGATCACTGGACCGCTCTCGAACGGCTCCACCGTCAGTTGGTCCTGCAGATCGACGGCGGTATCGCCCGTCGCCCCGCCCTCCACGGACAGCCATACCTGGGCCAGCGGCGCGAAGGCCTCGCTACGCGCCGGATCGACCGCGTCGACGACTGCCTCGAACGGCGCGTCAGCATGCGCGAACGCTGCGAGATCGGTGTTCCGAATCGCAGCGAGGTGATCAGCGAACGAATCGGTCGTGTCCACCTGCGACCGTAAGACGACGGTATTGACGAACATGCCGACGAGCGGGTCGAGCGCACGTTGACCACGCCCTGCGAAGGGCGCGCCGATGGCGAGATCATCACTACCGGACAATCTGCCGAGAACCACAGCGAGTGCCGCGTGGACCACCATGTACGGAGTCACACCGTGGCGAGCGGCCAACCGGGTGATCCCATCGGCGACGTCGGCAGGAATGGTGAAGTCGGTCTGCGCTCCACGGCCGGTCGCAGTCTGAGGTCGCGGCCGGTCCGAGGGGAGGTCGAGCACGTCGGGAAGCCCGGCGAGTTGTTCTCGCCAATACGTGAGCTGTTGTCCCACAATCGAATCGGAGTCATCAGGCGAGCCGAGCACCTCGTGTTGCCAGATCGCGAAGTCGGCGAACTGCACCTCGAGCGGAACGAAGATGGGTGCTTCTCCAGCTGCGCGCGCCACGTATGCGGTGATCAGGTCGCCGACGAGTGGAGCGAACGACTGCCCATCGGAGGCGATGTGGTGCATCACGACGGCGAGTACGTATTCGCCCGGCGCGGCCTCCCAGATCCGCACTCGGATCGGCCACTCCCGGGACAGTTCGAATCCGCGGGCCACCGCGTCTTCGATGGCGTCCACCGAACCCACATGGCGCCAGTCGAGGTGTTGTTCGATGGCCTCGACGGGGTTGATCATCTGGAACGGCTGACCGTCCAGGTCGGGAAAGGTGGTCCGCAGCGTCTCGTGACGGGCAACTACATCGCCGACAGCATTACGAAGTGCCACCACGTCCAGGGCACCGGTGACTCGCAGGACGACGGGAATGTTGTACATGCCGGTCGACGGATCGAATCGGTTGATGAACCACATCCGCTGCTGCGCGAACGACAGCGGAATCATCGTCGGACGGTTCTCCGCCCGACGCAGTGCCGGCAACGCAGGGGCGCGCCCTGACACTGTCGCCACGAGTTCGCGGACACTTGGGGCATCGAAGACGTCTCTCACCTTGACGTCCACGCCGAGTTCATCGGACACTCGCGCAGCGATTCGGGTAGCGGCCAACGAGTTGCCGCCGAGGTCGAAGAACGACTCGGTCACACTGGCGCGGTCGAGACCGAGAAGGTCGGCGAACAGCTTGGCGACTGCATGCTCGTCCGAGGTCTCCGGTGCGACGTATTCGACGGTCCCGAACTCGGGGGCAGGCAACGCCCGGCGGTCGACCTTCCCTGCAGTACCGAGAGGCATCTCGGCGAGCCGCACCCAGGTAGTCGGACGCATGTATTCGGGGAGACGCTGAGCGACGCTCTCCGCTAAGCGCTCGATATCAACGTGGTCTGGTGCAACATATCCGACAAGTTGCTGTCCTCCTGGCGAGTCGACGACAGCCGCTGCCGCATGCACCACCCCGGGTGCATCGGCGATCGCCGCTTCGACCTCACCCAACTCGATGCGCTGCCCGCGGAGCTTCACCTGGAAGTCGGTGCGACCGAGGTACTCGATCTCACCCGAGTTGTTCCACCGCACGAGGTCGCCGGTTCGGTACAGACGTGATCCGGGCTCACCGAACGGATCGGCGATGAATCGTTCAGAAGTCAGATCTGTGCGCGCAGCGTATCCACGCGCAAGCTGGACTCCTCCGAGATACAACTCGCCGGGAACCCCTGCGGGTACGAGCGAGAGGGACTGGTCGAGGACGTACGTCGATGTCGCGGGTACGGGTACGCCGATGGGCACACCGACGCTGCCGAACGCGACGTGCTGCGCAGTCACGTCCACCGCAGCCTCCGTTGGGCCATACAGATTATGCAGTTCAAGGCTGGGTAGCGCGGTCAGCACAGGTGCAGCAATAGAAGCCGTGAGTGCCTCCCCGGACGTGAACAGGGTGCGCACGCTTGTGAGCTCACGCAAGCGCTCTCCGAGTACGTCGGTAAACGCCGCCAGCATCGAAGGCACGAAGTGGATAGCGGTCACGGCCTCCGCGCGGATCAAGTCCGCCATGTACTCGGGGTCGCCGTGGCCTCCGGGTTCGGCGATGACAAGGGTTGCGCCTAACGCAACGGGCAGGAACAGCTCCCACACGGATACGTCGAACGTGATCGGCGTTTTCTGCACGAAGACGTCGCCCGAGCCGAGGGAATACCACTCGTGCATCCATTCGAGCCGGTTAGCAATCGCCTCATGTGCGACGGTGACGCCCTTCGGTCGCCCCGTCGATCCCGATGTGAACAGGGTGTAGGCCGCGGTGTCGCCGAGCACAGGTGCCGTGCGTTCGGAATCGGATATCGGCGCTGCCTGCTCGAATGGCCCTGAGCAGCTGATCTGCCGGACAACGGCGAGTCCGTCGTACCGTTCCCGCGCATCGTCGAGTCCGTCCGCGACCAGAACAAGAGCCGCACCCGACGTCGCAACCATGTACCGGGAACGATCGTCGGGCAGACGTGCGTCAAGTGGAACGTAATGCCCGCCCGCGGCGATGACGGCGTGGATTGCGACGAGTAGTTCTACCGACCGATCGATCTGCACGCCCACCGCGACCTCGGGTCCCACGCCGGCTGCGATGAGTTCGCGTCCGAGCCCCGCCACCCGTGCGTCGAACTCAGCGCGAGTCAGGCGCCGCTCACCGAAGACCAATGCGTAAGTCGGGGTCGGAGGCGATGCGATCAAGTCCGGCACGTTCTGCTTCTCCTCATCAGTCCTCGGGTCGGTCATCGTCGCTCCACTTCGGCCGCGACCCGCATGAGCGTGGCAGCGGTCTGGGGTCGCATCACGCCACGCGACCAGCCGAGCACCGCTTCGCGTTCTGTGGCATTCATCAACGGTGCCGAACTGATCGGGTCGCCGGGCAGGCGCGACACGTGGTCGAGAACGTCTGCGAGTCGCTGTACCAATCGTTCGGCGGTCGACTCGTCGAACAGCTCGGTCGCATAGATCGCCCGAATCTCCCAGGGGCGACGCTCGTCCGCTCGCGGTCCCCGCTGGTCGCGTTGTCCCCGGTCGTCGAGTCGTCCCCGCTGGTCGAGCGGCGTCGAGACCACAGTCACCGACAGATCGAATTGCGCCGGAACCACGAGCGGGTCGAGCGGGGTGACGGCCAAGTGGCCTGCGGTCGCCGTCTCGTCGACAGCCTGGTCGACCATTGTCACCATCACCTGCGCGAGCGGCGCGAACGACTGCGAACGCACCGGTTGCACCCGCTCGACGACCGCTTCGAACGGCACGTCAGCGTGGGCGAACGCCTCCAGATCTGTGTCCCGAACCGCATCGAGCAGGTTCGTGAACGTCATTCGGGGCGCGACTTCGGTCCGCAGCACGAGCGTGTTGACGAACATGCCGACCAGCGGCTCGATCGCCTGCTGTCCACGACCGGCAATGGGCGTCGCCACTGCGACATCGTCATTCGCAGAGAGTCTCGACAGCAGCACGGCCAACGCCGCGTGCACCACCATGAACGGAGTCACCCCCTGCTCACGTGCAAGATCTTCCACTCGCGCGCCGACCGTCGCATCCAGCGGGACGCTGACCGACGCTCCGTCGTGCGAGGCCACCACGGGCCGCGGCCGATCCATCGGCAGGTCGAGAACGCCCGGCGCACCTGCGAGCCGATCGGCCCAATAGTCGAGCTGACGACCGACGACGGAGGTCGGGTCGTCCGGTGCGCCGAGTTCACGACGCTGCCACAGTGCATAGTCGGCGAACTGCACCTCCAGCGGCGCGAATGCCGGTGCGCTGCCCGCAGACCGTGCCAGGTAAGCGGTCACAATGTCACCGATGAGCGGCCTCATCGACTCACCGTCGCCGACGAGGTGATGCAGGATCGCGACCAAAACGTACGAGTCGACTCCGGCACGCAGCAAGCGCACACGGAACGGCGGTGCGGCCGCCACATCGAACCCCGCACTCGAAGCGGCCAGCAGATCGGTCTCATCAGTGACGACCTGCCAGTCCGGATCCGCGACCGCCGAGCGGGCGTCATGGACGAGCTGAGACGGCTGTCCATCGACCGCCGGGAACGTGGTTCGGAGAATCTCATGCCGTGCCACTACGTCTCGGACCGCTTGATGCAACGCGTCGACGTCCAGTTCCCCGTCGAGACGCACTGCGATCGGGATGTTGTAGGTCGCGGATTCGGGTTCCAACTGATTGATGAACCACATGCGCTGCTGTGCGAACGACAAGGGGATTCGGTCCGGCCTCGGATGAACCGCCTCGATCGGCGAGAGGATCGCAGCATCCGACCCACTGTCCACGCGTCGAGCAAGGCTGCGAACCGAGTCGGAATCGAACACGTCGCGCACTGTCACGGACACGCCGAGCTGGTCGGACAAACGTGCCGCGAGGCGCGCGGCCGACAACGAGTCTCCTCCGAGATCGAAGAAACTCGCCGTCGCCGACACGTCGCTCTCGTCGATCGCGAGCACGGCTGCGATCACGTCGGCCACGGCCCGCTCGGCCCCGGTCGCAGGCGCGACGAACTTACCGCTCACGATGACCGGCTCGGGTAGCGCTCGCTTGTCGAGCTTGCCGACCGGTGTCAGCGGGAGTTCGTCGAGAACGGTGAACGACGACGGCACCATGTGCGACGGCAGTCGTCGCGACACGAACGCCGTGAGGTCAGCAACGTCGACGGACGGGTCGCCGACCACGACGTATGCGGCCAACGCGGTAGCCACCGAGCCTCCGACTCCGAGAACGACCGCAGCGTGAACGTTCTCGTGCTCGCTCAGGACGGCTTCGATCTCGCCGAGTTCGATGCGCAGACCGCGCAGCTTCACCTGGTCGTCCGATCGACCGGTGTACTCGAGAGTGAGTCCGCCGTCCGTAGACGGTGTCCAACGAACCACGTCGCCGGTCCGATACATCCGCGATCCGGCGCCACCGTGCGGATTAGCGGTGAAACGCTCCGACGTCAGTCCCGGGCGGTCGAGATATCCGCGCGAGAGGGCTCCGCCCGCGACATACAGTTCGCCTGGCAAGCCGACCGGCACCGGACTGAGTCGCTCGTCGAGCACCATGAGGTCGACGCCGCCGATCGGGCCACCCAGCCGGACGGGATCGCCGACGGACATCGGCGCACTGATCGTGATCCCGATCGTCGTCTCAGTCGGGCCGTAGAGGTTATGCAGAGAGCAGGTGTCGGCCCACCGATCGACGATCGGTTGCGGCACCGCTTCGCCGCCCGCCGCGATCGATGCGAGGGTCGGCACTGCGACCGGATCGAGCGTGGCCAGCACGGACGGGGTCAGGAACGTATGCGTCACTCGGTGCGCGGTGATGAACTGTTCCAGAGCGGGACCGCCGACGGCGTCCGCCGGCCGGTACGCCAAGGTGCCCGCGTTCGCGGTGGCGAGAAGGTATTCGAGGACCGACGCGTCGAAACTCGGGGACGCGAAGCCGAGGACCACGGCGCCGTCACCGGCGTCGAGGCGTTCGGACTCCTGACGTGCGAAGTTCGCCAGACCCGAGTGGGTCACTGCGACGCCCTTGGGCCTGCCGGTGGATCCGGACGTGTAGATCACGTACGCCAGGTTCGACGCCGTGACCACGCCGAGCCGATCGGCGGCGGTGACCGTGGCATCCGATTCCGCGGCGACCGCTGCAGCGATGTCCGGGGCGTCGACGCGCGTCCATTCGAATCCGCGCGACGGAAGCTCGCCGGATGCCGCGACCGCGAGTCCGAGGACGGCCGCGCTGTCTTCGATCATGGAAGTCACGCGCTCGGCCGGGTAGTCGGGGTCGACGGGGACGTAGGCTCCCCCGGTCTTGGCGACCGCCCAGATCGCCGTCAGCAACTCGACCGACCGTCCGATCGCAAGCGCCACTGGACGCTCCGGTCCGACGCCTCGGCCGATGAGCCATCGCGCCAAGCGGTTGGAGCGTTCGTCGAGTTCGCGGTAGGTCAGCGACCCACCGTTTCCATCGACGACCGCTACCCGATCGGGGGCACGACGTGCGGCCTCGGCGAACAGATCCGGCAACAGCACAGGGTCGGCAGCCGGCCCGCCAGTGACCGGCAGCAGTGCAGCGCGGTCGGTGGTCGACAGCAACGAGAGGCTGCCACAGGTATTCTGCGGATCGTCAGCCATCGTCGAAAGAACCTGGACCAGTGCCTGTGCGAAGATCTCGACCTGTTCCACCGGATATGCGGTCGGCAGGAACTTGATCTTCATGGCCAGTTCGTCGCCTCGGCGAGACGCCGACAGATTCAGCGGATAGTGCGTCGCATCCGTGGTCTGCGCGTCGACCAACTGCAGCCCACCGTTCGCGGAAGCATCGATACCGGTGATCGATTCAGTGTCCACCGGGTACGACTCGTACACCGCGAGGGTGTCGAACAGCGCGGGAAGTCCGGTCTGCGCGATCAGCGACGGAAGCCCCATCTGCTGATAGTCGAGGACCTTCACCTTGTCGTTCTGCATGGCGGTCAGCACGTCGATGACCGATGCGTTCGGGTCGACGTCCACCACCGCCGGAACCGTATTGATGAACATGCCGATCATCGACTCGATGCCGTCGATGTCGGGCGATCGGCCCGACACCGTCTCGGCGAACGACACCGCCTGATTACCGGTCATCCGGGAAAGCAGAACCGCCCACGCGAACTGGACGACGGTGGCCATGGTGACCGAGTTCTCGCGACCGATCGCGTCGAGCCGATTGGCGATCTCACCGCTCAGGTCGAACTCGAAGTCGCGCGGCGGCGCATCGGCAGACGGCTCGTGACCGGGCGCGACGAGTGTCGGCTCGGTGACCGGTGCCAACACCTCACGCCAGGCGCTGAGTCCGGCCGCGGTGTCAGTCGCCGCGACGGCGCGGGCGTGGTCGGCGAAGTCGCCTGTCGACGCACCTGCGACCGAGCCCGTGTACGTCGCCCCGGTGGCGTACAGCGCGAGGAGATCAGCGAGAACGAGCGGGCTCGACCACCCGTCCACCAACAGATGGTGATTCGTGATGACCAGCTCGGCGCCATCGCGGTGATGGACCAGGGCCGTGCGAATGAGCGGAGGCTGCGCCATGTCGAAGGGCTTCGCTCGTTCGTTGTCGACCACTGCGCGGACCTGGCGGTCGCGGTCGTCAGCCGGACCCGAGCGCAGATCCACGACGCTCCACGGCACGTCTACCTCAGCAGGAACCACCGTGACCGCGACACCGCTGCCGACCCGGACGAATCCGGACCGCAGCACGCGATGCCGGTCGAGGAGCATGCCGAATGCGGTTCGCAAGCGATCGGTGTCGACGCCGCCCGTCAGCGAGAGCACCGACTGCGTGACGTAGACGTCGATGCCCGATCGCTCGTCTGCTCCGTTCCCCGCGAGGTCGGCCTGGAAATACAGGCCCTGCTGCAACGGCGTCATCGGCCAGACGTCGGCGCCCGGGTAACGGGCAGCGACCCGATCGAGGTCGGCTTGCACGAGGTCGGTACCTGGAACGTCCGACGGGCTGAGCCCGATGTCGGCACCGCCGAGAACGAGGCCGGCGATCTCCTGCAACTCGTTCTGCCAGCGGCAGGCGATGTCGGCGACTGCGGCCTCGTCGAGAACATCAGTGGCGTACGAGAACTGGGCCTCGAGTCGCTTCGCATCGGTGCCTGCGGCACTCACGTTTATGCCGAACACATTCGGCGAGAACATCGCACCCGACACGGTGCTCGGGAGGTGCGGTCCGCCCGAGACCGGAAGGAATTCGTCCGACGCGGTGTCGTCGATCGGCGCAGTTCCGCTACCGAAGTAGTTGTACGCGATGCTCGGGAGCGGTCGCTGTGCGAGTTCACCGTCCGTGCCGTATCGGAGGATGCCGAATCCGACACCGCCTGCCGGGCGCGCCATACGCGCGTCCTTCGCCGATTTGATCGCGTGGACGATGTCCGTGGAGGGATCGACGGCGACTGGCGCAATGCTGGTGAACCAGCCGACCGTGCGGGACAGATCGATCAGACCTTCGTCGCCCGCGATCCGCTCATCGCGTCCGTGTCCCTCGATCTGAACCGTGACCGGCGCGTCGTCCTCGATACCGTGGTCGTCTTGCCATGACCGCACTGCGCGAGCCAATGCGCCGAGCAGCACGTCGTCGACGTTTCCGCCGAACGCGTTGGGCACTGCGGCGAGGACTGCATCCGCAACATCGGCGCCGACCACGTGCCGGTACGACGCCTGACTGTGCCAGCGGTGTCGCTGGCGATCAGCGGCGTCACCGAAGGACGTCCGCCTGACCGGCGACTGCCCCAGCCAGTAATCGACTTCTCCTTCTCGTGCGTCGACTTGATCGGCGAGGAGATGTGCGACGCGACGGGCGGAGGTGCCTTCCGATCGCAATTCGATCGGACGCCCCGAGGTGTGCTGCGCCCACGCGGTGACGAGATCTTCGACGATGATCGGCCACGACACCGCATCCACACCGAGATGGTGGACGGCGATCACCATGCGGTGCCACTGCACGCCAGTGACCAGCGCGACGCCCATCAGTGCCCCCGTCGCAGGGTCAAGAGCGGACAGCAGACCACGATGCGCAGTGAGCAGACTTGCGTCGATGTCGTCGGCCGCCGCGATCTCCAGAACTGCCGGAACCGAACCGGCGCCCGCCGTGAGGGTCCAATCGTGCCCACTTCCAGTGAGCGTCGCGGTCAGCATCGGGTGGACGGCTGCTACCGCGTCGACGACAGTCTGCACATCGGCGACCGTCGCCGCTCTGGGCAGATTGAAGACGACCGGCTGCGAGAAGTCTGCGAAGTCCGACGGCTGTTCGGAGTGCTCGATCATCCACGACGTCACCGGCGGCAGCGGCATCTCACCTAAGCCCCCGCCCGGCAGTTCTGCGATCAGTTCGGCGGGCCCGTCCGACGAGGCTGCGGCAGCAGCCATGGCGCGAATAGTCTTCAACTCGAAGATGTCGCGGGGAGACAGGTGCAGGCCGGCAGCCTTCGCTGCGGACGACAGTTGGATCGACATGATCGAGTCGCCGCCGAGCGCGAAGAAGCTCTCAGTGACGCTGACCTGATCCTCGCCCAGGAAGCCCGCGATGATGCGCGCGAGAGTCTCCTCCCCTGCGTTCTCCGGCGCGACGTATTCGGTCGCTTCCTTGGCGTGCGGCTCCGGCAGCGCCTTGCGGTCGAGCTTTCCTGCCGGCGTGAGTGGGATCTGATCGATCGCAATCGCTTGGCTCGGCACCATGTGTGCGGCCAGTCGTTCCGCTGCGTCGTCGAGGACAGCGTCAGTATCGATTGCCTCGCCAGGCTTGGCCACGAGGTAGGCGACGATCTCGGTGTGCTTACGTCCACCGAGTTCAGAGTCCACGCCGATCACGACAGACTGCGCGACTCCTGGTTGATCGTCGAGTACCGCCTCGATCTCGCCGAGTTCCACACGTTGACCGTTGATCTTGACCTGGAAGTCCACACGACCGGCGAACTCAAGATTGCCATTCTTGGTCCGCCGGACGAGGTCTCCGGTGGCGTACATCCGCGACCCTGGATCGCCGTACGGATCGGCGATGAAGCTGGTCGCCGTCAGGTCTGGCCGTCCGAGGTAGCCGCGAGCCAAACCAGCGGTCGCCAGATACAACTCGCCGACCACGCCATGGGGAACCTGATGAAGTCGCGCGTCGAGGACGTGTGCGGTGAAGCCGTCGTTCGGCTTGCCGATTGTGACGGGCTTCCCGGCCTGCATGCGCGAGCGCGTCGCCCACACGGTGGCCTCGGTGGGGCCGTAGCAGTTGAAGATGCGGCGGCCGCGTTCCGACCAGCGTTCGACGAGTTCCGGCGGGCAGGCTTCGCCACCGGTCGCGAGGTTGCGCACGTACTGAGCGCGCTCGGGATCGACAGTCGCCAGGACGGACGGGGTGATGATCATGTCGGTGACTTCGTCGCGTTCGAGCACCGTGGCGAGTGCATCGCCCGCGAACTCGGTGTGCGGCGCGATCACCAGTGTGTGGCCTGCGGGAATGGCCCAGGCCATCTCGAACATCGATGCGTCGAAGCTCGGTGATGCAACGTGCAGGATTCGAGTGTCGGGCTCGTCTTCTGGCGGACCCGCGGTGATCTTCGCGAGCGATTCGACGAAGTCGACGATGCCAGTGTGCGAGACGCCGACGGCCTTCGGTCGGCCAGTGGAGCCCGACGTGTAGATCAGGTACGCGAGGTTGTCCAGGCGCACCGAGCCGTTGCGTTCGGCGGGTTCGATATCGTCGCCCGACTCTGCTTCGGCCTCGAGGTCCGGGAGGTACACCCAGTCGCACGCCGAGTCGCCGAGCCGGCCGCGCGTGCCTTCATCGGTGATGCCGATCGCTGCCGCCGAGTCGGCGACCATGAAGGCGATGCGGTCTTCGGGGTAGGCCGGATCGACCGGCACGTATGCGGCGCCCGACTTGATGACGCCCCACACTGCGAGAACTGAATCGATCGAACGCTCCAGGCCGACGGCCACGACGTCCTCCGGCGTCACTCCGCGGGCGAGCAGTGCTCGCGCAATGCCGTTGGTCCGCTCTTCGAACTCCTCGTAGTCGAGTTCGACCCCGTCACAGATCAGGGCGGGGTGCTCGAGGTCGAGGTCCCGCTCGGACAGCAGATCGATCAGGGTCCCTGTCTCGACCTCGCCGCCGCGACCGATCGCCGCGCTGCTGTCGCGCAACGCTCGCGTCGGCGCAGCTTCCGAAGCCGACGGAACTACAGCGCCCACGATGTCGATGTCGCCGACCGCCACATCCTGATCCTCGATCATCGCAGTCAGGACACGCTCAAAGACGGCAGCGAACCGCCTCGCCGACGACTCGTCGAACAGGTCTGCGGCGTAGATGAAGTCCGCGGCCATCGTGGACGCGGCGGTCCGAGCGCGGACCACCGTCGTCAAGTCGAACTTCGCCTCGACGTTCGCGGACTTCATCGGCTGCGCTTCGACACCGGCCAGCGCGATCGCGTCCGGGTGATCTGCGGCGTCCGTGTAGGTGAACGAGACCTGTGCCAACGGCTGATACGCCGACGACCGCTCCGGCGCCAATTCGTCGATGAGATCGTCGAACTGAACTTGGTCGTTCGCGAACGCATTCAGGATTCCGCTGCGGGCCTCGGCGAGCAATGCGTCCACCGACTTGCCGGGATCGACCTGGGTACGCAGGAGAAGCGTGTTGACGAACATTCCGATGAGGTCGTCGAGCGCTGCGCTGCTGCGACCGGCGACCGGCGTCCCGACGACCACGTCGGACGTGGCTGCGAGACGCGCGACCGCGGCGGCGAATGCCGCTTCGGTCACCATGAACGCCGACATGCCGCGTTCCCGAGCGAGAGCGTCGACTCCGTCGGCGATCGCGTCGTCGAGTTCGACGGTGACGATGCCGCCAGCCTCGCTCAGCGCGGCTGGGCGTGGTCGGTCCATCGGCAGGTCAGTCACCGCGGGGAGACCGGCGAGTGCCTTACGCCAGTATGCGAGTTGCCTGCCCAACACACTTCCGCTGTCGGCGGCATCTCCCAGTACGGACTGCTGCCACACTGCGTAGTCGGCGTACTGCACGTCGAGTTCGGGCAGTGCCGACACTGTCTCGTCGACTCGCGACGCGTAGGCGGCAAGCAGGTCTCGCGCGAGGACGGGAATGGATTCGCCGTCCATCGCGATGTGGTGCACGGTGATCGCGATCGACAGACCGTCGTCGGACCGGTGGACGCGGCCGCGAATGGGAATCTGTCGGGACACGTCGAAACCCGCGACCGTGGACTCGATCAATTCATCGAGTGACGCGACCTCGGCCCAGTCGAGCATGGCGCGTGCCGCCGTCGCCGGAAGCACTTCTTGTACGGGCGCCCCGTCGACGGACGGGTAGACCGTTCGCAGCACCTCGTGACGCACGACGAGGTCGCGTACGGCCTCGGCCAGTGTCGAGACCTCGACATCACCGGTCAGCTTCAACGCCACCGGAAGGTTATAGGCGCCCGACGCGGTGTCGAATTGGTTCATGAACCACATCCGACGCTGTGCGCGGGACACCGGAATCGGCTGCGGTCGAGGTTCTGTTCGAACGACTGGCGGCAACGCGGGCGCCGCATCCGCGATCGCCGCGGCGAGCCCGCGAACAGTCGGTGCGTCGAACACGTCCCTGATCGAGACGTCGACATCGAGTGCAGCGCCCACACGGGCGGACAACCGTGCCGCCAGCAGTGAGTTGCCGCCCACGTCGAAGAACGACTCCGTGGCACTGACCTGGTCGGCGCCCAGCAGATCTGCGAAGACCGCTGCCACCGCTTCTTCGGCTGCGCCGACTGGCGCTACGTACTCGACGCCGCCGAACTCAGGTTCGGGCAGCGAGCGGCGGTCGATCTTGCCGGAGACGGTCAACGGCATCTCGGGAACAACCGTCCACGCGGACGGCCGCATGTACTCCGGGAGTCGCTCTGCGGTCCACTGCCGCAGAGCGTCGACAGTCGTCGTGGCCGACGGCGCCACCGACACGTATGCGGCCAGCGCATCGCCTCCGCCGGGTGCCGTCACGACAGTGACGGCGGCGTGTACGACGTCCGGATGTTCGACGACGACGCCTTCGACTTCGCCGAGCTCGAGCCGCTGACCACGGATCTTCACCTGCGAATCGGCGCGGCCGAGGTAGTCGATCTCCCCGGTCCCGGTCCACCGAGCGAGGTCGCCTGTGCGGTACATGCGAGCGCCGGGCTCCCCCATCGGGTCGCTCACGAAGGCGCCTGCGGTCTGTGCAGGCTGCGATGCGTACCCGCGGGCCAATTGCGGACCGCAGAGGTACAACTCGCCGGTGACACCGGCGCGCACGGGACGGAGCCGACCGTCCAGGATGCGAACCTCGCAGTTCCACATCGGACGACCGATGGTGATGGCCCGGTCCCGGTCCACCTGTGTCTGCGTGATGTCGACGGTGGCCTCGGTCGGCCCGTATTGATTTATCACCGATGCGTTGGGGAACAGGCTTTCCAGTTCCTCAACAAGGTTCTTACCGAGGGCCTCGCCACCGCTGTAGATGTTTCTCATCGAGTCGCATGGCTGACCGCCCGTGAATCGATGGAGTTCAGTCAACGCAGCCAGCATCGACGGCACAAACTTGGCTGTGGTCACTCGTTCAGTACGAATCAAGTCCAGGAGGTACTGCGGGTCCCGATGTCCACCGGGTTCCGCAATCACCGCAGGCCCACCGCTGAACACGGACCCGAAGTAGTCCCAAATCGAGGCGTCGAAGGTGTACGGGGTCTTCAACAGAAAGACGTGGTCGTCGAAGCCGTTCGAATCAGCGAACCACCGCAACGTATTCGACAGCGCCCGCCGCGTGACGGTGACGCCCTTGGGACGTCCCGTCGAGCCCGACGTGAACAAGGTGTACGCGGCGTGATCGGGCAACGGCGTCGAGGCGCGTTCTGCGTCACTCAGCGGGGTGCCGTTCGATGCGTCCTTCGAGTCGACGATGACCTTCTCGATGTCGATACCCGCCAACGCCTCGGGCGACTCCCCTGGTGCGACCAGGACGAGTGACACCCGAGCCGTCTGCAACACATATTCGGTCCGGTCTGCTGGGGCGTCGGTGTCGATCGGCACGAACTGTCCGCCCGCGACGATCACGGCGTGAACCGCGACCATCACCTCGAACGAGCGTTCCATGCACACGCCAACCGCAGTGTCCGGTCCCACCCCTGCTGCGATCAGACGCCTCGCCAGAGTGTTCACGGATTCGGCGAAGGAGCCGTACGACATCGGCTCCCCGCGGTACACGAGCGCTGTCGCGTCAGTGCCACGGCCGGCACGCGCCGAGTCGACGAGTCCGGTGAGAGCGAGATCGCCCGTCATCGGCACCACGTCACCGCGGCCCCATCCGGTGATCGCCGAGGATTCCTCGACCGTCAACAGGTCGACGTCTCCGAGTAGTCGATCAGGCTCGGATCGCACCGTATCGAGCAGTGCGACGACGCGGTCCCACAGCCGGATCACGGTCGATCCGTCGAAGAGGTCCGTCGCGTAGAGGACCGTGCCCTTCCACCCTTCCGAGGAGTCCTTGATTCCCAGTAGGAAGCTCAGGTCGACCTTCGCAGGCAGATTGTCGATCTGCACCGGTTCGATCGTGGCGCCTGCGATGTTCACCAGCGCCGTGTCGTCGTCGACCACGGACAGCATCGCCTGAGCAAGTGGCGCGAACGCCTCGCTGCGCACCGGGTTGAGCGCCTCCACTAGCGACTCGAACGGTACGTCTGCGTTCCCGAAGGCATCCAGGTCATGTCGCCGCACCGACCGCACGAGATCGCTGAACGACTCGGCCGGGTCGACCTTCGTCCGCAGAACCAACGTGTTCACGAACATGCCGACGAGCGGATCGAGAACCTGCTGACCGCGACCCGCGATAGGAGTCGACACGACGACGTCGTCTGTCGCGGCTTCGCGCGCGAGCACGGCCGACAGTGCTGCGTGGACGACTATGAACGGCGTGGCATTCGCAGCACTCGCGAAGTGTGTGACCCACTGTGCAGTGTCTGCAGGCAGCGAGATGCCAACCTGCGCACCACGATTGGACGCTACGGCGGGACGAGGCCGGTCGGTCGGCACCTCAAGGACGTCCGGAATCCCCTCGAGCCGACCCTTCCAGTAGGCCAACTGACTGCCGAGCACCGACGTCTCATCGGACGGGCTGCCGAGCTCCGAGCGTTGCCAGATCGCGTAGTCGGCGAAGTCCACCTCGAGCGGCGCGAACTCAGGCGCTGCACCTTCGGATCGTGCAGCGTATGCAGTGACCAGGTCACGCACCAACGGCACCATCGACTCACCGTCCGCGGCGATGTGGTGAGCGACGACGGCGAGTAGATACTCGTCATCGGCAGCACGCCACAACCTCACGCGAAGCGGCCACTGTGCCAACAGATCGAATCCTTCGACCACCGACGCTTCGACGTCGGCCTGCGATTCGACGACCGCCCAGTCCAGCCCCGCCGAGACCCCCTCGGTCCCGCTGATGTCCTGGTACGGCACTCCATCGACGGCAGGGAACGTGGTTCGGAGCGGTTCGTGCCGGACCACCAAGTCGACCAGCGCTTCACGGAGAGCGTCTACTCGCAGCGGACCGGTGATCTTCAACAACGTCGGAATGTTGTAGGCGCTGGTACCCGGATCGAACTGATTGATGAACCAGACACGCTGCTGCGCGAGTGACAGCGGAATCTGTTCCGGTCGCGGCATGCGGCTGACGGGTGGCAGAGCACTCGCGCGTCCCGCGACGGCGACCGCCAGTTCGCGAGCTGTCGGTGAATCGAACACATCCCTGATCGACACGTCGACCCCGAGTGCCTCCGACACTCGTGAGACGAGGCGCATCGCCGACAGCGAGTTGCCACCGGCGTCGAAGAACGATTCCGTCACCGAGACTTGCTCGAGCCCGAGAAGATCGGCGTACACCGCGGCGACCACGGCTTCGTCGTCCGATTCGGGCGCCACGTAATCGGCCAACTGCAGCACGGGTGCAGGCAATGCCTTGCGATCGACCTTGCCCGATGACATCAACGGCATCACGTCGACCGGCATCCACACAGACGGGCGCATGTACTCGGGAAGCGCGGCCGTCACCGATCCCTTGACGATGTCGGCGTCGAGGTCGCCCGGCGAGTAATAGGCGACCAGCTGCTGACCGCCACCGATCTCAGCCACTGCGGCGGCAGCATGGACCACTCCGGGCGCTGCAGCCACTGCTGCCTCGACCTCACCGAGTTCCAGACGCTGACCTCGCAGCTTCACCTGGAAGTCCGAACGACCCAAGTACTCCAACTGGCCCGCAGCATTCCAGCGGACCAGATCGCCGGTGCGATACAAGCGGCTGCCGGGCGCACCCGAAGGATCCGCGACGAAGCGCTCCGCGGTCAGATCAGGTCGGCCCGAATAGCCGCGGGCGACCTGGACCCCACCGATGTACAGTTCGCCGACAACTCCGCCCGGGACATCGAGAAGACGTGAATCGAGAACTCGCGCAGTGGTATTCGCAATAGGCTTACCGATCGGCGGATGAGATCCGTCCACCACCGTGTGCTCGACCACGTAGTTGGTCGCCTCGGTCGGCCCGTACTGGTTGAGGAACACAGCGTCGGGCAGGTAGGTCGTCACCGCGTCGGCCAGCACGCCGTTCAGCGCATCGCCACCGGTCTGCAGGAGCCGCACCGAACTCAGCGCACGGCTCCGGCCGTCCGCATCGTGTTCGAGAATCGCCGAGAGCACGGCGGGGACAGCCTCGAACGCCTGGATGCTTTCGGCTTCGATCACATCCACGAGGTAGTCGATGTCGCGATGGCCTCCGGGACGCGCGACGACTAGGCGTCGCCCTGCGCCGAATGACCAGAAGAACTCCCACACAGACGCGTCGAATGTGTATGGGGACTTGAGTAGCGCACTCTCGATCGATGCCTCCGCGAACAGCAGCGCCGTGCGGTGCAGGTGTGCGCGGAAAGCTCGGTGACTGACCGTCACGCCCTTCGGCCGACCGGTGGAGCCGGACGTGAACATCGTGTAGACCGCCGACTCCTGGTGTAGCGGCGCGATCCGATCCGCGTCGGTTACCGAACGCCCGTCTCGACCCTCGACGTCGACCGTCGAATCGACAGTGATCGGCCTCAGTGCGGGGAGGTCAGCAACACCGTCCGGCACCTGTCCAGGTGCAGTGAGTACGATCTCGAAGCTGGCGATCTCCGCCATGTAACCGATTCGGTCAGCAGGCGCGTCGATGTCGATCGGAACGTACTGTCCGCCTGCGACGACAACGGCGTGCATCGCGATCAGCATCTCGATGGACCGATCGACGCACACGCCGACCGCGACGTCCGGACCGACGCCCGCCCGAATCAATTCCCTGGCAGTGGCGTTCACACGACTCGACCACTCACCGAACGTCACATCGCGGCCCTGGAACGAGATAGCCACCGCTCCGGGTTCAGGCAGCCCTGCGTCGGTGAGGTAGTCGGCAACAGTCTCGCTGGGGACTGAAAGATCCGGCCCTCGGCCCAGGTCGACGATCGCCTCGAGTTCTTCTCCGGCCAGCAGTGCGCTGTCGCCGATCGGCCGGCCCGGCTCCACTGTCATCGAGTCGACGAGGGAGACGAAGCGCGTAGCGAACGACTCCGCGGTGCTCGGGTCGAACAGGTCCGTCGCGTAGATGAGGGTGGCTTCCCACGGACCGTCGTCATTCGACGAAAGGATGAGTTCAAGATCCATCTCGGTCCGCTGCGCCGGAGGCTCGACGGCCTCGACGGTCAGGTCACCGGAGGGAACGCTGATACCGCGCGCCGAGCGACCGGGATCGAACGACAGGAGTACTTGAGCGAGCGGTGCGAACGACTCGCTTCGCGTCGGACTGACGGCGTCGACGACGGACTCGAAGGGAGCGTTCGAATGCTCGAATGCTTCGAGGTCCGTGGTGCGCGCCTGTGCCAGCAGTTCGCTGAACGTCATCTCTGCTTCGACGCGCGCACGCAGAACCAGAGTGTTCACGAACATACCGACCAATTGATCCAGCACAGCAGACCCGCGGCCGCCGACAGGTGTGGCGACGGCGATGTCCTCGCTCGAGGAGAGTCGCGCCAACAGTGCGGACAGCGCAGCATGCACCACCATGAACGGTGTTGCGCCGTGTGCCGCCGCAACGTCCGTTATCCGGTCGGCGACGGCGCGCGGCAGGTGGAAGTGTGTCTCGGCGGCGCGGCCACTGGAACTCTGCGGCCGAGTACGGTCGTTCGGCAGGTCGAGCACATCGGGCAGACCTGCCAACTGGTCCCGCCAGTATGCGAGTTGCCTGCCGGTCTCCGATGCAGGATCCGATCCCGCGCCGAGGACCTGATGCTGCCAGATCGCGAAATCAGCGAACTGAACCTCGATCGGTGCGAACTCCGGACGCGTGCCCGTCGACCGCGCCTGGTACGCGGCGACGAGGTCGCCGACCAACGGGCCCATCGACTCACCGTCGGCGGCGATGTGGTGGACGACGATGGCGATCACGAATTCGCGCGGACCGCTCTGCCACAGGCGAGCACGGATCGGCCACTGCACCGAGACGTCGAAGCCCTGCGTCACAGCGGCGTCGAGCAGATCCTTCGATGGGACTACCGCCCAGTCGATGTGCTCGTCGGCCGCCGCGCGTGCACCGATCTGTTGGTACGGGTCTCCGTCGATCGACGGGAACGTCGTTCGCAGCACCTCGTGGCGCTGCACGACGTCGACGAGAGACTGCCGCAGCGCATCGACATCGAGATCGCCGGTCAGCTTCAGTACGGCCGGAATGTTGTACGTTCCCGCATCCGGATCGAGGTTGTTGATGAACCAGATGCGCTGCTGTGCGAACGACAACGGGATGCGGTCCGGACGTGGTTCGACCGCAATGACGGGCGGAAGGGCATCCGTGCGATCGGCCACCGCTGCCGAGAGTTCGCGGACACTCGGCGCGTCGAAGACGTCACGTACCGACACCTGCACGCCCAGCGCTTCCGCCGACCGAGCAGCCAACCGCATAGCCGCGAGCGAGTTGCCACCGAGGTCGAAGAACGACTCTTCGACACTGACCTGTTCCACGCCTAGAAGACCAGCGAAGACGTCGGCGAGGGCCGCCTCGTCCTCGGTCTCCGGCGCCACGTATTCGGCCTCCACCAGCTCGGGATCGGGCAACGAACGGCGGTCCACCTTGCCAGCGGAGTTCAACGGCATCACGTCGAGGAGCACCCACGCCGTCGGCCGCATAAACTCGGCCAGTCCTTCGGCGAGCGAACTGCGGACTGCGTCGAGGTCGACCGTCGCCGGGGCCGCGTAGCCGACCAGTTGATCGCCTGCCGCTCCGGCGACGACGCGAGCTGCGCCGTGCACGACGCCGGGCGCCGCCGCGATCGCCGCCTCGACCTCGCCGAGTTCCATTCGCTGGCCACGCAGCTTCACCTGGAAGTCGGTGCGACCCAGGTATTCCAGGTCGCCCGATCGGCGACGGCGCACCAGGTCGCCGGTTCGGTACAGACGAGCCCCCGGAGCCCCGAAGGGATCCGCGACGAATCGCTCGGCAGTCAGGTCCGGACGGGATGCGTAACCGCGCGCCGACTGCACGCCGCCGAGATACAGTTCTCCCGCGATACCGGCCGGAACCGGGTGGAGTCGCGCATCGAGGACCAGCGCCGAAGTGTTCTGCATCGGATGCCCGATCGGCACCACGTCCACCACGTCGTCGAGCTCCGCCGACATCGTGTAAACGGCGGCCTCCGTCGGACCGAACAGGTTGACGACGCGCGCGTGGGGTACGCGGTCGGAGAAGCGGTGATAGACGGCAGGCGGCAACGCCTCGCCACCGCTGAACAGCACCTGCAGACCGGGCAAGAGGTCGGGTTCGTCGACCACGTCCAGGAACACCGACAGCATCGATGGGACGAACTGCACCACCGTGACGTCGTTCTCCGTCATCACATCGGCGAGGTACTGCGGGTCTCGGTGGCGTTCTGCATCGGCGATCACCATGGTCTGCCCTGCGGTGAGCGGCCAGAACAGTTCGAGCACCGACGCGTCGAAAGTGTGCGGCGTCTTGAACAACAGTCGCTGCTGTCCGTCCGGGATCAAGGAGTCGAACCACGCGACGAAGTTGACCACCGCGCGGTGCGAGATGGTCACGCCCTTCGGGCGACCAGTGGAACCCGAGGTGAAGAGCGTGTACGCCGCATCGTCCTGGCTCAGCACAGCCAGACGCTCGGACGGGTCGAGCAGAGTCGAACCTTCGGGCACCGTTCGATCGACGTCCACGTCGATGACCCGTGCGGTCGCGCCGAGAACCTCGACGGCTGAGGGCGTCGGCCGCCCGGCTTCCACCAACACTGCGCCGACTGCCGCAGTGTCGATCATGTACTGCGACCGATCAGCAGGGGCGTCCGGATCGATCGGCACGTACTGGCCACCGGCCGCCATGATCGCGTGAATCGCGATCACGGTCGCCGCGCTCCGGTGCATAGCGACGCCGACCGCGACATTCGGGCCGACGCCGGCATCGATCAAGGTGCGCGCGAGCGCGGAGACGCGAAGACCGAACTCCTCATAGGTGTATGTCCGGCCTGCCTCGATCAGCGCAGCTGCCGTCGCCGAATCAGCGGCACGAGATGCGACGAGGCCTGCGATCGTCTCCTCGGTCTCCGCGACGCTTGCCGCGGCCGACTCGGCGACGAGCGCCGCCCACTCCGACTCGTCGACCAACGCGACGTCGCCGACCGCGCGGCCGTCGTCACCGAGAACGCCTGCGAGCAGACGAACGAATCGGCTCGACATCGCGTCTGCCGTCGACCGGTCGAACAGGTCGGTCGCGAACGTCATGATCGCGGACCAGTCCTGATCCGGCTCGCCGGTAGAGACCGTGAGGTTCAGGTCCACCTGTGCGGGCGCCTCAGTGATCTCGACGGGAGTCACCGTCATTCCGTTCACCGTGGCCGCCGTCGTGGCCGCATCGATCGGATCGACCGACAGGATCACTTGGACCAGCGGCGAGAACGCCTCCGAGCGGATCGGATTCATCGCGTCGACGACCGACTCGAACGGGACGTCGGCGTGCGCGAACGCATCGAGATCGCCGTCGCGGACGGCCTCCACGACCTCGCCGAACGGGCGCGAGACGTCGACTTCGGTCCGCAGGACGAGGGTATTGACGAACATACCGACCATCGCATCGAGCGACTGCCTGCCACGACCGCCGATCGGCGACCCGACAGCGATGTCCTCGCCACCGGTGAGGCGAGCGAGGAACACCGCGAAGGCGGCGTGCAGAACCATGAAGCGGGTGGCGCCGTGACGTGTCGCGACCTCGTCGATACGCCGCGCGACGTCCGACGGGATATCGAACGTCAGCAGTTCGCCTCGGTGGGTCGCCACCAGTGGCCGCGGGCGGTCGCCCGGGAGATCGATGACATCCGGGACACCGGCCAGTCGGTCGCGCCAGAACGCGAGTTGCCCACCGAGGATCGACGCCGGATCGTCTGGTGATCCGAGTACCTCGCGCTGCCACATCGCGTAGTCGGCGAACTGCACGTCCAGCGGTGTGAACGTCGGCGCGGAGTCGTTGGTCCGTGCGCCGTAGGCAGTGAGCAGATCGGCGGCGAGCGGCGCGAACGACTGCCCGTCGAAAGCGATGTGATGTGCCACGAGCGCGAAGGTGGCCTCGTTCGGCCCCGCCTGTAGCAGTCGTGCTCGCAGGGGCCACTGCTGCGTCACGTCGAATCCGCGGCGCAGGTCCGAGTCCAGTTCGTCCGCGGACGAGACGATCCGCCAGTCGAGCCGTTCGTCGATCGTGTCGGTCGACGCGACAGCTTGGTACGGGAACCCGTCGGCATCGGGGAAGGTGGTCCGCAGCACCTCGTGCCGCGCCACCACGTCGGCGGTCGCAGCTCGCAGTGCGGCGACGTCGATCTCTCCGGACAATGCGAACACTGCCGGGATGTTGTACGTGGGGAGTTCGGGCTCCATCTTGTTGATGAACCACATCCGCTGCTGAGCGAACGACAGCGGAATGCGTTCGGGGCGGGACTCGACGGGCATGACCCGCGGCAAGGCCGATCCCCGACCGGCGACTGCGGCAGCCAACGCACGCACCGACGGCGCATCGAACACGTCCCGGATCGACACCTCGACCCCCAGAGCATCCGACACCCGCGCCACCAGGCGCATCGCCGACAACGAGTTACCACCGGCATCGAAAAACGACTCCGTGGCCGACACCCGCTCGGTATCGAGCAGCGCTGCGAACACCGCAGCCACTTTCTCCTCGACATCGCCCTCGGGCGCCACATACTCCGCGGCCTCGATCACCGGCGCAGGCAACGCCTTCCGGTCGACCTTGCCCGACGACGTCAACGGCATCGCATCCATCGGCACCCACACCGACGGGCGCATGTATCCCGCCAGCGCACCACCGATCCCGTCGCGCACCACGTCCACACCGACATCAGCCGGCGAGAAATAACCGACCAACTGCTGACCGCCGGCCGCCTCGACCACCGACGCAGCCGAATGCACCACACCGGGAACTGCACCGATCGCGGCCTCGACCTCGCCGAGTTCCAGACGCTGGCCACGCAACTTCACCTGGAAGTCGGTGCGTCCCAGATACTCCAACTCCCCCGAGGACGTCCACCGCACCAGATCACCCGTGCGATAGAGCCGCTCACCAGCACTACCCGACGGATCGGCGACGAAACGCTCCGCAGTCAGATCCGGCCGCGCCGCATACCCACGCGCAACCTGGACGCCGCCCAGATACAACTCACCCGGGACGCCCACCGGCACCGGCCGCAACCGCGAATCGAGCACCACCGTCGACGTGTTCGTCACCGGTCCACCGATCGGAACCACCGACTCGCCGACCCGCACCGCGTGCGCCGTGACATCGACCGCGGCCTCCGTCGGGCCGTACAGATTGTGCAGCCCCACATCCGGCAGCCGCGTCAACAACGAATCAGCAACCGCAGGCGTCAACGCCTCACCCGAGGCGAACACGTACCGCAACGACTCCAACGCCGCGACACGCTCGCCGAGCACATCGGTGAACGCCGCGAGCATCGACGGCACGAAGTGCATCACCGACACCCGCTCCTCAGCGATCACCTGAGCCAGATACTCCGGATCGCCATGGCGCCCCGGTTCGGCGATCACCAACGGCACTCCGGACATCAACGGCCAGAACAACTCCCACACCGACACATCGAAGGTCGTCGGAGTCTTCTGCAGCACCCGGTCGGCGCCGGTGATCGGATACCAGTCGTTCATCCACGCCAAGCGATTGAGCACCGCCCGATGCGACACCGTCACACCCTTCGGACGCCCCGTCGAACCCGAGGTGAACAAGGTGTAAGCCGCGTCATCAGAAGCCAGAGCCGACAAACGATCCGCATCGGTGATCGGTGAGACATCGACCACCGCACCTGAGCAGTCCACGCCGACGACCTGCACTGCACTGCTCGACACCGGACCCGGAACGGCCGCACGACCGCCCACCAGAACGACGCGGGCGCCCGACGTCGCGAGCATGTACTGCACACGCTCGGCGGGAGCATCCGGATCCACCGGGACGAACTGCCCGCCCGCGGCCACCACCGCGTGAATCGCGACCATCATCTCCACCGACCGCGGAATACACACCGCCACAGCCGAATCCGGACCGACACCTACCGCGATCAACTCACGAGCCAGCGCACTCACCCGAGAACCGAACTCGCCGAACGACACGCTCCGCGCCGCGAAGACCAACGCCGGATCGTCACGATGACGCTCCACGCTCGCCCGGACAGCAGACGCCAACGACCCCGCAGGGACCGGAGCCGACGCACCACGAGCGAATCCGTCGACCACCGACCGCTCGGCGGACGACAGCACATCGACATCGCCGACCGGCGCGTACGGGGCTGCGGTGAGCGCATCGAGGAGTGCGACGAACTTCGCCATCATGCCGTCGACCGTCGACGGGTCGAACAGATCTGTGGCGAAGGTGACTGACCCGGTCCAGTCGTCGTCCTCCGTGGTCGACACCGCGACCGTGAGGTCGACCTGCGACGGCACCGAAGGCGATTCGAGTTGCTCCATCTCCAGGCCCGCCACCGAGATGCTGCCGGACCGACCGAGCGACGCGGCCGGATCGAACGACAGCATGACCTGTGCGAGAGGCGCGAAGGCTTCACTCCGAGTGGGACTCACCGCATCGACGACGGCCTCGAACGGCACCTCGACGTTCGAGAACGCGTCGAGATCCGTGGATTTGACCGATTCGAGGAGGCCTGCGAACGACACCGTCGGGTCGATCGCCGTGCGCAGTACGAGCGTGTTGACGAACATGCCGATCTGGCGATCGAGAGCGGCCTGCCCACGACCCGCGACGGGAGTCGACACCGCGATGTCGTCAGTGGCAGAGAGTCGTGCGAGGAGAACGGCCAGTGCGGCGTGAGCCACCATGAACGGCGTTCCGCCGTGCGCTGCCGCGACCTCGCGCACGCGCGCAGCAACGTCCGCGGGGACGGTGAATTCACGCTGCGCCCCACGGTACGACGCGACCGCAGGTCGCGGACGGTCCGACGGCAGAGTGAGCACGTCGGGCACGCCGGACAGTTGCTCGCGCCAATATGCGAGTTGGCCGCCGACCACGGAGTCCGGGTCGGTCACTTCGCCAAGGACCTCGCGCTGCCAGAGCGCGAAATCGGCGAACTGGATCTCGAGATCGTCGAACTGCGGAGCACTGTCCGCCGCCCGCGCGCGGTAGGCGGCGACGAGGTCACCGATCAGCGGGCCGAGCGATTCACCGTCGGCAGCGATGTGATGCACGACGAGGGCGAAGACGTGCTCGTCCGGGCCCACCGAGATCAGCCGAGCGCGGATGGGCCAGTGCCTGGTCAGGTCGAAGCCGGTGGTGACGGCGGCTTCGACAGCGCCTGCCGCTGATCGAACGGAGTCGCCTGCTGCCGATCGAGCGGAGTCGTTTGCCGCTGATCGAGCGGAGTCGAGATCGGTCTCGACTCCGCTCGACCAACGGGCGGAAGTCTCGTCGTCGCTCGAAGTCTCGACTCCGCTCGACCAACGGGCAGAAGTCTCGTCGCCGTGCGGGGTGAAGTCGAGGGAGGCGGCCACTTCGCTGGCGGGCGCGACCTGCTGGAAAGGTTCTCCGCCACGGTCGGGGAAAGTCGTGCGCAGTACCTCGTACCGCTCCACGACGTCGACGAGTGCCAGGCGCAGTGCTTCGGCGTCGAGCGGGCCGGTCAACCGTAGAACTGCGGGAATGTTGTATGTGCCTGCTGCGGTGTCGAAGCGGTTGATGAACCACATCCGCCGTTGAGCGAACGACAGCGGCACTAGGTCGGGACGCGGGTCGATCCGGGTGATCGGCGGCAACGCATGCGTTGTCGTCTCCTGTGCGCGCATCGCGAGTCCGCGCACTGTCGGAGCCTCGAACAGGTCTCGCAGATTCAAGTCGACGTCGAGTGCCTCACACGCCTGGCCGATGATCCTGGCGGCGAGCAACGAGTTGCCGCCGATGTCGAACACCGACTCGATCGTGCTGACTTCGTCGACCCCGAGAGCTTCGGCGAAGATCGCGGCCAGCGTCGCTTCCACGTCGTTCTCGGGAGCGACGTACTCGACGGTCGCAGTGGCCACCGGCTCCGGCAGAGCCTTCCGATCGAGCTTTCCGTTGACGTTCAGTGGGAGCTGATCGAGCACCATGATGACGTCGGGGACCATGTAGTCCGGAACCTTCGTCGCCGCGAATCGCCTGATCTCTGCGACGTCCAGGTCGGCTCCGTCGGCGGCTGCTCCCACGACGTACCCGACCAACTGGTCCGGGAAGCCTTCGCGCTCTGCGATAGCTGCCGCTGCGGCGTTGACACCGTCGGCGGCCAGAATTCCTGCCTCGACCTCGCCCAACTCGATGCGATATCCGCGTAACTTCACCTGACCATCGGCGCGTCCGAGGAACTCGAGACTTCCGTCGCGGAGCATCGCGACATCGCCGGACTGGTACATCCGACTACCGGCTGCACCGAACGGATCAGCGACGAAGCGAGTCGCATTCAGCTCGAACCGACCTGCGTACCCGCGAGCCAACTGATCGCCCGCGAGGTAGAGGTCGCCGGGCACCCCGTCCGGCACTCGGACGAGTCGCGAGTCCAGCACGTACACCTGCGATCCGCTCAGCGGCAGACCGACATCGCTGGCGTCCGTCGCCGCGACGAAGTCGGGTGTCAGAACCCGTCGCGTCATGTAGACGGTCGCCTCCGTCGGCCCGTACATGTTGTTGAGTTCCGGCCCGTCGTTGCCGTCGAACTCACGGCGGTCGGCGTACCACCGGCGTACCTGCGCGAAATCGAGAGCCTCGCCGACGAAGATCATGGACCGGACGGTCGGTGACAGTGTGCCGGTCGCCGGAGGACGAAGCGCACCGGCCAACTGGTAGAACGCCGACGGCGTCAGATTGACGACCGTCACCTGTTCCCGATGCAAGACCTCGGCGAACACGTCAGGAGAGCGCGTCGTGAGGAAGTCGAGGACCACGAGTCGGCCACCGAACGACAGCGCCACCCAGATCTCACCGACCGACACGTCGAACGCGTACGACTGGAACATCGACCACACGTCATCCGACGAGTAGTCGTACTCCACGTTCATCGCCGATAGAAGGGCGACCACGTCGGCGTTCGTCACCACGACGCCCTTCGGTCGGCCGGTCGAACCCGAGGTGTACATGACGTACGCCGGATGCGAGCCGTCGATCCGGTCCGGGATCCGGCTGCGCAACTCGTCGGTGGCGAGTGCGCTCTGCGCTGCCACCGTCGCGAAGTCGGCGTTCAGAGCAGTCCAGTCAGACGCTGTGCTCTCATCGGTGATGACCAGTACCGGTTTGGCGTCGTCGACGACCGATGCAAGACGGTCGATCGGGTGCGACCGGTCCAACGGCAGGTACGCCGCGCCGGTCTTGACGACGCCCAGAAGCGCGACGATCAGTTCAGCCGTCCGCGGCAGTGCGATACCGACCAACTTCTCGGGTCCGGCGCCTGCCGCGATCAGGCCCGCTGCGAACAGGTCCGACTGCTCGTCGAGTTCGGCGTACGTGAACTGCGCACCGTCCGTGTCGGTGAGCGCGACGCTGTCTCCCATATGCGATGCGGCCGCACGGAAGATTCCAGCCAACGATCCGACGTCAGACGATCCGAGTACGCCGAGTGCGTCGGCGCGCAGTCGCTCGACCGCTGCGCTCGTCTCGACGGCGACCTGTGCTGCAGGAAGGTCCCGTTTCGGTCCCAACGCGGTGATCGCGGCCCCGACGGAGACGTCGGGATCGATGCCTTGCGCTGCCAGCACTCCCGCAGTCGCGGAGACTTGCGCATTCAGAGCCGAATACAACACCGGCCCGGCGGCTCCGTCGAAAGCCACCCTGGTCGGTTCCGCCTTCGCGACGAACGCCACCAGATCCACCGTCGTGGGGCGTGCGCCCCACGTCCGGGCAAACGCGTCAGCAGTCTCGGTACCCAACATCGTGTGAATCAGTTCCTTCAATCGCGGACGTAAGGAGACGTTTTGGCATGAACTCCAGCCGTGTCACGAACTTGCTGAAGCACGTCGCCGAGCCCGTCGGCCCCGGCCGTCCCGAGGTCGGGAGCCAGGCCCATCAATGCGGAGACGAGCGCAGAGTCTGCGTCAGGAAGTACTGCAGCCATTGCTGTGACCGTCGCCGACAACGAACCGAACGTTACGGACGCCCCGCCATACGAGAAGGCCACAGCCTCGGGCGCGGCCGTCGCCGCTCCGTCGATCAGAGTCGGCAACGGAACCACCTCTTCGGCAACGGTGTCTGCATCGGCGAGCCGATCCGCTTGCGTCGCTATCGAGATATCGGCCACCAGAACTTCTGGGTCGTCGACCACTGACTGGAGAATCTGGACGAATCGCTCCGCGTACCTCTCGATCGTGATCTCGTCGAACAGTTCCGTCGCGTACACGAAGCCTGCCCGCATCGGCGCACCGGCCGCACGGTCGCCGAGCACGGTCGGATCGTTCGGGTACACCGCCAACTGGAGGTCGACTTTCGCCGAGGTGAGAGCGTCTGGAACCGCACGGATTGCGAGCCCGTCGATCTCCACCTTCGGGAATTCGAGGTTCTGGAACCAGAGCATCGCCTGGAAGACGGGGTTGTACGAACGTGTCCGAGGCGCATCGACCGTCTGCACCACGGACTCGAATGAGACGTCGGCGTGCGCCATGTCGTCCATGTCCTCGACGCGAACCCTGTCGATCAGCGCGGCGAAGGATTCCCCACTGGCCACACTGGTCCGTAGCGCCAGACTGTTGACGAACATCCCGACGAGATCGGCCACCGCAGGCTCGTTCCGTCCGGCGAATGGAATTCCGACCACCACGTCAGAACTGCCGCTCATCCGGGACAAGAGCACGGCGAAGGCCGAGTGCACGACGACGAACAGCGTCGTGCCTCGAGCCTGTGCGAGTGCTTCGAGACGTCCGGTCAGCTCCGCCGATATCTCGAACACCACTTCAGACCCGTCGTACGACGGAGTGGGCGGCCGCGGTCGGTCCGTCGGCAGTGCCAAGAGGTCCGGCGCACCGGAGAGTCGACGTCGCCAGTATTCGAGTTGACGATCTCGTTCGGTGGTCCCCTCGGAGTCCTCGGCGGCCAACCATTCCTGCTGCCACATCGCGAAGTCGGCGTACTGGATCTGCAAGGGCGCCCACGCCGGAGCCCGGCCCGCCGACCTCGCAGCGGCCGCGGTCAAGAAGTCTTCGGCGAGCGGCCGGATCGATGAACCGTCAGCAGTGATGTGGTGCATGACGAAGACGATCAGGTATTCGTCAGCGGACACGCGGAGCAGTCCTATCCGCACCGGAGCCTCAGCGGTCAGGTCGAAGCCACGATCCATCACAGCGGCGACTGCGTCGATCGACTGTCCTTCGACGTCGACCGGATCGAGTTCCAGCGCCGACATCACTTCTGCCGCTGAGGTCAGCCGCGACATGGGTTCGCCGCTGATCATCGGATAGACGGCCCGCAGCGATTCTTGACGTTCGATCAAGTCGCCCACGGCGGCTTTGAACATGTCGACGTTCAACGCACCGGAGACCCGGAGTGCAAACGCGATGTTGTACGCAGACGATTCCGGATCCGCACTGTTCAGAAGCCACATTCCACGCTGCACCTCAGAAAGCGGCACGACGTCGGGCCGTGGTCGGCTGACGAGTGCAGGCACGTCGGCCGCGATCGGCGCGGTGGTCAAGAACGAAGCCAGCGCGGTTGCCGTCGGATTCTCGAATATGTCACGCAACGCGATGCGCCTGCCCCGCAGCTTGGTCAGGCGCGCCGCGACGCCGACCGCCGACAGCGAGTTCCCGCCCGTCTCGAAGAAACTCTCCGTGACGCTGACTCGATCGACGCCGAGTTCGGTAGCGAAGACCTCCGCGACCAGACGTTCGGAGTCGTTGCGCGGCGCGACGAAATCATGTCCTGCGTCGAAATCGACCGCAGGCAACGACGACCGGTCGATCTTCCCCACCGTGTTGGTGACGAAATTCTCCACCGGCACCACTGTGTGCGGGACCATGTGCCCGGGCAGGAGATCCATCGCGTAACTGCGGATCTCGGTCGGGTCGATCGTCGCTGCTCCTCGGGGCGTGACATACGAGACGAGGACCGTGTCGCCGACAGGCCCCGGCATTCCGACGGTGAGAGCGGCGGCCACCGCACGGTGAGTGGTCAAGGCGCCGTCCACCTCGCCCGGCTCCACGCGCATCCCTCGGATCTTGAGTTGGAAGTCGGTGCGGCCCAGATACCGGAGGCCGCCACCGGGAAGGCTCATCACCCGGTCGCCGGTTCGGTACATCCGCGCCCCGGACTCGCCGAACGGCGCCGCGACGAAACGTGCTGCAGTGAGGTCGGGGCGTCCCAAGTAGCCGAGTGCCAGCTGATCGCCGGTCAAGTACAACTCACCGGGCACCCCCACGGGAACCGGCCGTAAGCCCGCACCGAGGACCAGGGCGCCGACTCCTTCGACGGGATCGCCGATCGTGACCTCTTCGCCCACTGCGAGCGGACCTGACGCCGTCGCCCAAATAGTCGACTCGGTAGGTCCGTAGAGATTGAAGAAGTCGCGACCGGCTCCGGCCCACCTTTCCGCCAACTCTGGCGGGCAAGCTTCGCCGACGCTGACCAGCGTCCCGAGGTCAGGCAAAGCGTCCGGATCGAGTCCAGCCATGACCGACGGCGTCATCACGGTGTGCGTGACCCGGTGCTCGTTGATCACCTCGACCAGTTCATCGCCTGCGAACACGTCAGGCGCCGTCACGACGAGCCCAGCACCGCTGCACAACGCCATCGTGATCTCGAAGATCGACGCGTCGAAACTCGGAGCGGCCACCTGCAGCACCCGACTCGTCTCGTCGAGGCCGAGGACCGACTGCTGATTGGCAGCCATGTTGGCCAGGCCGCGGTGACTGACCACCGTCGCCTTCGGCTTTCCGGTGGATCCCGATGTGTAGATCAGGTACGCGATGTCGTCCACCCGTGGGGAGCGCGTCAGCTCGTCGTCGGCGATGGGCGCGGCCGATCGCTCTACGACACGTGGGGCGTCGACGCTCAGCCAGTCGATGCCGCCGCAAGCCTCAGTCCCGACGCCGAGCACTGCCCCGCTGTCCTCGAGGATCTCGACGCGCCGTTCGTCTGGGAGGTTCGGGTCGACGTTGACGAACGCCGCACCGGCCTTGGTGATCGCGACCATTCCGATCACAGCAGGCACGCCTCGGCCCGCGCCGACCGCAACGACGTCGCCCGTCTGGACCCCGCGTCCGAGCAACTCCCTCGCCAATCGGTTGGCGGCAGCGTCGAACTCGGCCCGGGTCAGTGCCCGTTTGCTGTCTCGGATCTCGCCCGGATTCTGTGATCCGTGTAGATCCCATAGGTCGCCGAGCACAACAGGACTGGCCGCAGGAGTCGGTGCAGCAGTCAACCCGGCGAGGGACTCCCGGCTGACGATGTCGAGCCTGCCGACCGGTGTCTCGGGAGCGCTCCCGGTGAACTGATCGAGCACGCGCAAGACGGCGCGACCGAACCACGCCGCTGTCGACTCGTCGAACAGGTCGGTGGCATACGAGATCTCGAAGTCCAGGTGATCGTCGCTCTCGATGACGGTGACCGAGAGGTCGTACTTCGCTGACGGAACGCGTGCATCGACGAGTTTGAAGCCTGTCGAATCGTCACGGAGCGCGCTCGTGGTGTCCGCGAGCATCGTGAGGCCGACTTGGAACAGCGGCGTGTGCGCAGCCGACCGGGCTGGGGCGAGTTCTTCCACGACACGTTCGAACGGCACCGTTGCATGCGCCATCGCGCGGGCCCGGGTGCGGTGCGCGTCTGCGAGCAGTTCCGTCAGACTCGCTCCGTCGGACACGGCGGTTCGCAGGACGACGGTGTCGATGAACATGCCGACCAGTTGAGCCAGACGGTCGTCCCGACGCCCGTCGACGGCGACGCCCACCGCGACATCGGTGGTTCCGCTGCATCGGGACAAGACCAGTGCGACCGCAGCATGGATCACCGAGAACGTGGTCACCCCGGACGCTTTCGCGAGGTCGCGAACGCCGCCCGTGAGGACCGGATCGGCGACGAGGTCGACGTACGCGCCTCGCCCGCTCGCGACGGCGGGTCGAGGGCGGTCCGTCGGAAGCGGTAACAATTCGGGCAGCCCGTCCAGTTCCGAACGCCAGAACGACAGGTCAGCGGTGACAGTCTCGCTGCCTTCGCCCGATAAATGCTCGTGCTGCCACAGCGCGTAATCCGCGTACTGCAACGCCTCTGGATTCTTCGCAGGCGCCTGACCGGACTTGCGTTTGGTGTACGCGGCAGTCAGGTCGGCGATCAACGGGATCAGCGAGTAACCGTCTGCCGCGATGTGGTGAACCACCACGACGAGGATGTGCTCGCGACTTTCGAGGACCAGGCGACAACGGAACGGAGCTTCGACCGTGAGATCGAATCCGCTCGCGGCGATCCGATCGACTGCCGTCTGCGCGTCGTCCGCGCGGATCGGAGTCAGATCGATCGCGTCGGCCATCGAATCCACGTCCCCGACAGTCTGGACTTGCCGGCCGTCGTCGAGGGCGTCGAACGTCGTCCGCAGGATCTCGTGCCGATCGACCACATCGCGTACGGCGGCGGTGAGCGCGGCGACGTCGACGTCCGTGCCGAGACGTACCGCTCCCGGCATGTTGTACGTCGATGCGGAAGGGTCGATCTGGTTGACCAGCCACAGCCGCGACTGAGCCGTCGACAGCGGGATCCGATCCGGCCGCGGACTCACATGCACCAGCGGCGACTGCGAATCGTGGTCGGCGTGCGCGGCGCCCGCTGCTAGTTCAGCGAGGTCTGTCGCGTCGAAGACGTCGGCCAATCGGAGGTCCAGGCCCAGCCCGTCGCGCGCTCGCGTCACGAGCCGCGCAGCGACGAGGGAGTTCCCACCGAGCTCGAACAGATTGTCCCGTCGTCCCACTTGGTCGACTCCGACCAGTTCGGCGATGATGCCTGCCAGTTGCACCTCGATCTCCGACTGCGGAGCGTCGTACTCGGCCGAGTGCATCTCCGGGACCGGCAGGGCGCGCCGATCGGTCTTACCGGAGGAGTTGATCGGGAAATCGTCGAGCACGATGATCGCCGACGGCACCATGTGCGACGGCAGACGGCGCCGCGACCAGGCGAGCAACTCGGGCTCGTCCGGCTGGGGGGCGGCGGCTCGCACGTACGCGACGAGGGTTGGCACGGCCGCCAGGTCGTCACGCACCATCGCGACCGCCCCGTCGACGCTCTGGTGATCGACCAATACCGACTCGACTTCGCCGAGTTCCACTCGCTGTCCGCGGATCTTCACTTGGAAATCGGTACGACCGAGGTATTCGAGCTCGCCGTCGATGCTCCACCGCACGAGGTCGCCGGTGCGATACATCCGAGCTCCCGGGACGTCATCGCCCACAGCAGCGACGAAGCGCTCGCCAGTGAGGCTGGGCCGACCGACGTACCCGTGGGCCAGTTGGATTCCGGCGAGGTAGAGCTCGCCCGGCGCGCCCGGCGGGACCGGTGTCAGACGATCGTCGAGGACGAGAGCGCGGGTGTTCGGAACCGGCGAGCCGATCGGCGGCATCGTCTCCCCGAACCGGACCCGGTGCTCGGTGACGTCGACGGCCGCCTCAGTCGGTCCGTACAGGTTCACCAAGTCGACGTCCGGCGCATCGAGAAGCAACCGATCGGCGGCGTTCCCGGTCAGGGCCTCCCCCGACGTGAACACGCGGCGAAGCCCGCTCGGAAAGAGGTCTTCCCCGGCCTGCCGCCCGGCTCGGTCATCGAGGTAGACATCGAGCATCGAAGGAACGAAGTGGACGACCGTGACGTTCTCGACCTCCATGAGTTCGCGTAAGTATCCCGGGTCCCGATGCCCGTCGGGTCGCGCGATCACCATGCGGGCTCCGACCGCCAGCGGCCAGAACAGCTCCCACACCGATACGTCGAACGTGAACGGAGTCTTGTACATCACCGCATCGCTCGCAGCGAGCGGGTAGTGCTCGTCAGTCCAGGCCAACCGGTTGATCACCGCATCGTGCGGCACCTCGACGCCCTTCGGCGTGCCCGTCGAACCGGAAGTGAAGATGACGTATGCCGGTGCGTTGGGCGCGAGCGGCGCGGTCTCGACAGGATCGAGTCCGGTCGCGTCGTCGCGCTCGAAATACGCAGCGTCGAACACCAGTCTCGCGTCTGCGGCGTCGGTGACGAGATCTCGCCGGTCCTGCGGGTGAGACGGGTCGACCGGAACATACGCGGCGCCGACCGTGAGGACGGCGTAGACCGCGGCGAGTTGGCCGAACCCACGGACCATCGAGACGATCACCCTGTCTCCGGCACGCACCCCGTCTCGGACCAGCCGCGCCGCATGAGTCCGACGCACCACGTCGAACTCGGCGTACGTCCACGTCTCGTCCCCGAAGGTCAGTGCATTCGCATCCGGGTGTTCGCGAACCTGCCGTTCGAATCCGTCGAGCAGGTGCGCCCCGAAGGCGGAGTAGTCGCGCACCGCACCGCGCTCCGCGGACTGGATCGACGAGTGATCCGCAGCGGTCCGCAAGTCCACCGTTCCGAGCGGCTGCTCGGGATCGTCGAGCAGACGCTCGAAGAACTCGAGGAACCGTTCGACATGGATGTCGAGTTCGTGCTGGGTATACAGGTGTGGGTTGCCGTGTAGATCTACGAAGACCGGCGCGTTCGGGCTCGCCTGATAGAAGTTGACCCGCAGGTCTTCGAGGATTCCCGATGCCAGGATGTGGTACTCGACTTCAGCGCCCGCGATCTCGATCGGACGGTCGAAGAACACCATGTTCACGATCGGGCCGAACGAAGCGGTCGCGGCGTCACGCAAGCCGGCGTCGAGGCGAATGTCCTCGAACCGGTACCGCTGATGGCGCAGCACACCGGTGAGTTCGAGTTGAATCTGGGCAACCAACTCGGGGAACGTCAGGCCACTCGGCCGAGTCGCCCTGACTGGCAGCATGTTCGACACCATGCCGCCGGCCCGCTTCACCTTCGCGGTGGCGCGTCCCGTCACCGGAACACTGAGAACTACCTCGTCGGCATCTGTCATTCGCGACAAGTACACGGAGAATCCGGATGTCAAGAGCGCAGGCAGCGAACTGCCCATCGCAGACGCGAGTGACGCCAGTCCGCGTTGGAATTCGTCGGTGAGCCGACGTCCAGCAACCAAGTTCTCGGGCGACAAGGGCGCCGTCGCCGCGTGCTGGGCGAGCGTCACTCGCTCGGGCAGATCCGCAGCGCGCTCCGCCCAGTGTTCGCGATCCCGTTCCCGACGCGTCCCCGAGCTGTACGCGGCGTCGTCCGCCACGAGCTCGGCCAAGTCGGCATGAGGTTTGGCTGCGACGTCGTTCCCGGCCAAAGCAGCGTTGTAGCGGTCGACCAGCCAGAGGACGTTGTTGAGGGCGGCTACGCCGTCCATCAGAAGGTGATGCCCGCGGAGGTACCAGAACACCCGATCGTCGGCGACGCGCAGCAGTCCCGCACGCGCCAGCGGCACACCTGCGAGGAGGTCCACCGTCCGTCGGTAGTCAGCGTTCATCCATTCATGGGCAGCCGCCACCGGGTCGTCGTGGCTGCGGAGATCGACGTGCTCAAGAGTGAACGGCAGCGAGAAATCGATGGTCTGCATCAACTCGCCGTCGTTCGCGACGAGTCGAGTGAACGCACTCTGAAGTTCTCGGGCGCCGTCGTGATGTATCGAGTCGAACAAGTCCACGTCAAGGCGCCGATCGATGTCGCGGATGTCGAGGTACTGGGCGACGTTCACCGAGTAATCCGGCGACATGTTCTCGGCGAACCACATGCCGCGCTGGGCGGCGGTCAACGGCAGCCATTGCTGCTCGTCGGATCCGCTGCTCAACTCACTCATTACCGTTCGTGCCTTTCACTCGTGCGCTGGTGCACTGCCGTCCGTCCGACGACGTCGGACACGTTGTCCACGGATTCGATTCCGCGGCCCGCTCACTACTTCATCGAGACCCTCCTCTAACAGCCTCCCATTCTCCGGCCCTGCGTATACCGACTGTTGCCTGACCGGCACCGACCATAGCCGTTCACCTGCTCGTCGCCGCTTTCCGGTAACCGACGAGCGCAGGGTAGATACTTGCCCCTACAAAGATCGCCGCCCATATCGCCACCTTGATCAGATTCATCGTGATCGGCCCGCCGGCAGCAAGCGAGCGCATCAGATCGATCCCGGGTGTCATCGGTTGATTGGCAACGATCGGTTGCAGCCAACCCGGGTATGCGTCGATCGGGGAGAAGCCCGAATTGAAGAACATGAGCACGTTCATCAGCAGCCCCAGGTATTGGACAAGCGGCGCGCCCGCAGGCGAGTTGACTGCAATCGCGAGCACGAACACCGCGTACGCGGACCCGAACACCACAGGCACAGCGATCAGCGCGATCGCCGCAGGGACTCCCTCTGAAAACCGGAAACCCATCGCTGAGCCAACAGCCAACAGGATTAAAGTCACGACCAGGATGCGCACGGTCTCGGCGAGCACCCGCGAGGTGAGATCTGCCGCGCGGTTGATCGGAAGGACGTACAAGCGCGCCAACAATCCAGTCGAGCGCTCTTTGTTCAACCTGATCGCCGACACCATGGACCCGCCCATCGCGCCCACTAAGATCATCAGCGGAACGGTCCCGTACAAGCTGTCCTGTCCGGTCGCGTCGCCGACGGCATCGCCGAGAACCACCTTGATCAGCACAAGCGACACGGCCGGGATGATCAGCGACTGGAGCACGGTCGGCACATTTCGGACGTAGACGAGCAACTGCCGCCATGCGAGGACCCGACTGTTCGCCAGCCAAGTGCGTAGCGAGCCCTCTCCGTGCGTGCGCTCGGCCTGGAGATCAGCGGCGTGCACCGCGTCGACGCTCATACTCGCGCCTTCCTGCTACCGACGACGATCAGATACGCGGCAAGCGCTGCGAGGCCGAGACACCAGTACACAGTCGGTGCGGCAACCGACCACGTCATCGACTGCGACGAGTCCGCGGCCCGCATCACCTCGACGAACTGAGAAATCGGCTGGTTTCGCGCGAAGCCCCGAATCCAATCGGGAAAGCGTTCCTCCGGGACGAAGCCCGTCGACACCATGCCGAGAATCATCGTCGGCAGTCCCAGCATCTGACTCGTGGCCTCCGGCGTGCCCGCGACCAGTCCGACGCCGTCGGCGACTAGAGCGAGCAGCACCCCGATGGCCAGCGGGATCGCGAACAGGAGCGCTGTCCCACCGACACCACCGTCCGGTCGCCATCCGATCACAACCGATGCGACCGCTCCGCAGATCAATGACACCAAAAGCAGCACGATGTTCGTGCCGAGCCGAGCCGACAGCGGCACCCACCCCGCCATCGGCAGGACGCGGAACCTCGTATTGATGCCGCGACTCACGTCGAACGCCGACCGCATCGCAGCCGACGTCGCGGTGAAACTCATCGCTTGCAACAGGATGATCGGCATCAAGAACTGCCCGTAGTCCATACCCGGTGCCGAGTCCATGACCTTGCGCAGCGGAAGGTAGAAACAGACCGCGAGGAACACCGGCGCGATGAACGCGAAGAGAAACTCGCCGTTGCGCAGGACCTTCAGCAGTCCGCGTGAGGTCAGCGTCCACCACTGTCTGGCAGTGCGCACCCCTGCGGACACTGCGACAGTATCGAGCGGACGAATTCCCGAATCGACCGTCACTGGTCACCGTCGCGGGTGGGCAGCGCGGACTTCACCTGGTCCCCGAGCGAGTCGCCGTCGTGCTCGATCAGCGTCACCTTGCTGTCGTCCTTCGGCTTCTCGGTCAACGAGAGGAACACCTCGTCCAGCGACGGACGACGCAGCGCGATGTCGGCGAGCGGGATCTTGGCCGCCTCGGTACGACGCATCACCTCGGCCAAGGTCTCCGGCCCGTTGGGGGCAGGCACCGAGACCGTCAATACATCGAGATTGGTGTCGTCGGCCGCCTCGTCGCCGATCAGGTCCCGCAACCGGGCACGCAGCCGGGGCAGATACGCCGGATGGGCAGGCGTGACTTCGCAGTACGCCGCCCCCGTGGCCGCCTTCAGTTCGCTCGACGTGCCCTCGGCGATCACGCGGCCCGAATCGATCACGACGATGTTGTCCGAGAGGACGTCGGCCTCTTCGAGGTACTGCGTAGTCAGCAGGATCGTCACGCCGTCGTCGCGGAGTTTGTCGACCAGGTTCCAGACGTCCTGACGACTCCGCGGGTCCAATCCCGTGGTGGGCTCGTCGAGGAACACCACTTCCGGCGACGTGACGAGGCCGCACGCGATGTCGATACGACGACGCATGCCGCCCGAGTACTGACCGACACGCTTCCCCGCGGCCTCCACGAGGGAGAAGTCCTCGAGCAGTTCGTCGGCGCGCGCCGCAGCCTTCTTCTTCGGGAGCCCCAACAGTCGACCGAATAGGATCAGGTTCTCCCGACCGGTGAGCGACTCGTCGAGAGCCGCGAACTGGCCGGTCAACATGATCGAGGTCCGCACCCCCGCCGGGTTCTCGACGACATCGTGACCCGCGACCACAGCGCTCCCCTTGTCAGGGGGCAGCAACGTGCACAACATGTTGACCGTCGTGGTCTTGCCCGCGCCGTTCGGCCCGAGCAGCGCGACGATCGTCCCCTTGGGTACTCGGAAGCTCACGTCGTCGACGGCGACGAAATCGCCGAATGTCTTACGCAGATGGCTCGCCACAATCGCGGGCTCGGCTCCGGGCTCGGGTTCGAGATCCTTCTGCGAGATCGCCTCGAACGCCACAGTGCTCGCCGCAGCCAGTCGCTGCTCATGCTCCGACACGAACGGCACAGGCTGCTCAACCTCGTCCGGCACCTCCGTTGGAGCGAGATTCTCCGTCTCGGCCGGCGTCTGGGGTGCGGGTGCGGGTGCCATGACGTCCCACGCGGCGTGACGTGGTCCACGCGGCGCATGGGTCGGGGTGTACCGGGTGTCCTGTGGCAGCCGATGGCTGCGTGTAGCGGCGCCGCCGCTGCTCAGCCCCTCGGGGGCACTGCCGCGATCGTCGGAATCCCCACGCCACCGGCCGAACCGGCGGGTCGGCGACGAATCGTCGGAAATCTGCTCTTCCGACCGAGACGGAGGGGGCGGGCGGTTGTCGGTGGCCTGAGTATCACCGCTACCCGCATCACGCGCAGACCGCGATCCGACGGCACGCTGCGCCGGGTTCTCTCCACTGCCAGGACCGCCGTCCACCGGAGCTCGATCGTGCGGAGCGGACGACAGATCGTTCCGCCACGCGCGGAGTTCGCGGAGGACCGGATCGTCGTCCGGCACCCACGGCATCGTGTCCTGGAGAGGGTCAGCCTCAGTCCCACGTCCCGGAGTCCGACCACCGGCATCGGCGGCACTTCCGGCAGGGTCTGGCATGTGACGATCCCCCTCCTTCGCTCTACTACGTTCAGCGGACAAGATTTACTACCCTATGACTATCGCCGACAACGTCAAGCCTGTTTCACGATTCGCCCACTTCAGAGCCGGACCGTGACGCGACTTCCCGAATCGACCTATCCTTCTAGAATTTCAATTCTATTGCTATGCTTCACATTTCGGGCATATTCACGTCAGACTAAGCCCATCACATCAGCCGAGATTCACGCATCCACGATGTTATCTGACACAACTCGAGATGCATTCGCCGACATTCACGTGGCGTGATGTCGATCAATCGATCGACATTTTGCGCGGAATGGACGGTATTGAAACTCTCATCACATATGGCCGGGCCACCGTGCCAGCACAACGAAGATCGCCCCTCCCGAACCCGGGAGGGGCGATCTTCGTTGTCTAACCGTCAGGCGACGAAATGCCTACTAGACCTACAGGTCTACTTGGCCTTCTCGAGCACCGTGACCAGACGCCAGCGCTTGGTCGCCGACATCGGTCGGGTCTCCATGATGCGAACGCGGTCGCCGACGCCGGCGGTCTCGTTCTCATCGTGCGCCTTGACCTTACTGGTGCGGCGGATGATCTTGCCGTAGAGCGGGTGGCTCTTACGATCTTCCAGCTCGACCGTGATGGTCTTGGTCATCTTGTCACTGACGACGTAGCCGATCCGCTCTTTGCGGCGGCCGCGCTCTTCGACGTTCACGTTCTGGTCCTCACTCATGCGTCTTCACCTTCCGGTCCGGACGCCAGGCCCAGCTCGCGCTCACGCATCACGGTGTAGACGCGAGCGATCTCACGACGCACGGTGCGCAGGCGACGGTTGTTGTCGAGCTGGCCGGTAGCCATCTGGAAGCGAAGGTTGAACAACTCTTCCTTCGACTCCTTGAGGCGGTCGACCAGATCGGTGTCACTGAGCTCGCGGAGCTCAGATGCAGCGATTCCGAGTGCCATCAGAACTGCTCCTCTCTGGTCACGATCCGGGTCTTCATGGGGAGCTTGTGCTGTGCGCGGCGCAGAGCCTCGCGAGCGGTCTCCTCATTGGGGTACGACATCTCGAACAGCACGCGGCCCGGCTTCACCGGGGCCACCCACCACTCGGGCGAACCCTTACCGGAACCCATGCGGGTCTCGGCAGGCTTCTTCGTGATCGGGCGGTCCGGGAAGATGTTGATCCAGACCTTGCCGCCACGCTTGATGTGGCGGTTGATCGCGATACGAGCGGACTCGATCTGTCGGTTGGTGATGTAAGCACCCTCCAGGGCCTGGATACCGTAGTCGCCGAAGCTGACCTTGGTTCCGCCCGACGCCTGACCCTTCAGGCTGGGGTGGTGCTGCTTGCGGTGCTTGACCCGACGAGGGATCAACATGGGCTAGCCCTCCTGCTTCTCTGCCTGCGCAGGCGCAGACGCCTCTGCAGCCGCACCCTCGGCAGCCGCACTGCGGCCTGCGTCGGTGCCGGTCGACGTGGTGCCCGAGGCACCGCTGCGACGCGGGCGGCTGGGACGACGCGGACGACGGTCTTCTGCCGGAGCGGCCGCAGCCAGCTCGCGACGACCACCGACGACGTCACCCTTGTAGATCCACACCTTCACGCCGATACGACCGAAGGTGGTCTTGGCCTCGTAGAGCCCGTAGTCGATGTCGGCACGCAGCGTGTGCAGCGGGACGCGACCTTCGCGGTAGAACTCCTTGCGGCTCATCTCAGCTCCGCCGAGACGACCCGAGCACTGGACACGGATGCCCTTGACGCCCGGCTGACGCATCGCCGACTGGATGGCCTTGCGCATCGCACGACGGAACGCCACACGGTTGGACAGCTGCTCCGCGACACCCTGAGCTACGAGCTGGGCGTCGGCCTCGGGGTTCTTGACCTCGAGGATGTTCAGCTGGACCTGCTTGCCGGTGAGCTTCTCCAGGTCGCCACGGATGCGATCGGCTTCGGCGCCGCGGCGACCGATGACGATGCCCGGACGAGCGGTGTGGATGTCGACGCGAACACGGTCACGGGTGCGCTCGATCTCCACCTTGGAGATGCCTGCGCGCTCGAGGCCGGTGCTCAGCAGCTTGCGGATGGCGACGTCTTCCTTGACGTACTCCGCGTACTGCTTGTCGGCGTACCAACGCGAGCTCCAGTCGGTGGTGATGCCGAGGCGGAAGCCATGCGGGTTGATCTTCTGGCCCACGGTTCAGGCTCCCTTCTTCTTCTGCTGGCGCGAACGAGCACGTCCGCCGTTCTCCGCTGCAGCTGCAACGACCACGGTGATGTGGCTGGTGCGCTTGCGGATGCGGAACGCACGTCCCTGTGCACGCGGCTGAAAGCGCTTCAGGGTCGGTCCCTCGTTGGCGTAAGCCTCCGAGACCACCAGGGTGCGACGATCCTGCCCCTGGTTGTTCTCCGCGTTGGCGATCGCACTGGCGAGCACCTTGTACACGGGCTCGCTGGCCGACTGCGGAGCGAACCGCAGAATGTCCAGAGCCTCGTCCACGTTCTTGCCGCGGACCAGGTCGAGGACTCGGCGAGCCTTCATCGGGGTGACGCGAACGAACTTCGCTGTCGCCTTAGCGGTCTGCACTGCGTTGTCAGTATCAGTAGTCATGGTTACCGGCGCTTCGCTTTCCGGTCATCCTTGATGTGACCCTTGAAGGTTCGGGTGGGAGCGAACTCACCGAGCTTGTGCCCCACCATGGAATCCGACACGAACACCGGCACGTGCTTACGACCGTCGTGGACGGCGAACGTGTGGCCGATGAAGTCAGGTGTGATAGTCGAGCGGCGCGACCAGGTCTTGATGACCTGCTTCGTGCCCTTCTCGTTCTGAACATCCACCTTCTTCAGGAGGTGGTCGTCGACGAACGGGCCTTTCTTCAGGCTGCGTGGCATTTTTTACCTCCTCCTATTATCGCTTGTTCTTGCCGGTACGACGGCGGCGGACAATCAGCTTGTCGCTGGGCTTGTTCTTGCGGGTACGGCCTTCCGGCTGTCCCCACGGGCTGACCGGGTGGCGACCACCGGAGGTCTTGCCCTCGCCACCACCGTGCGGGTGGTCCACCGGGTTCATGACGACACCACGGACGGTCGGGCGCTTGCCCTTCCAGCGCATGCGGCCGGCCTTGCCCCAGTTGATGTTGCTCTGCTCGGCGTTGCCGACCTCGCCGACGGTGCCGCGGCAGCGGACGTCGACGCGACGGATCTCGCCGGAAGGCATACGCAGCGAGGCGTAGGGGCCTTCCTTGCCGAGAAGCTGGATCGACGCACCGGCCGAGCGTGCCATCTTGGCGCCACCGCCCGGACGCAGCTCCACGTTGTGGATCTGGGTACCGGTCGGGATGTTGCGCAGCGGCAGGTTGTTGCCCGGCTTGATGTCGGCGTTCGGACCCGACTCGACGATGTCGCCCTGCTTCAGGTTCTTCGGCGCGATGATGTAGCGCTTCTCGCCGTCGACGTAGTGGAGCAGTGCGATCCGAGCCGTACGGTTCGGGTCGTACTCGATGTGAGCGACCTTGGCGTTGATGCCGTCCTTGTCGTTACGACGGAAGTCGATCAGACGGTAGGCACGCTTGTGGCCGCCACCCTTGTGACGAGTGGTGATGCGACCGTGAGCGTTACGGCCACCAGTGGAAGACAGCGGGCGAACCAGCGACTTCTCGGGGTGCGAACGCGTGACCTCGGAGAAGTCGGCACCGCTCGAGCCGCGGCGACCCGGGGTCGTCGGCTTGTACTTACGAATTGCCATGAGTGTTAGTCCCTATCCTTCTCGCGGGCGGTCAGCTGACCGCTCCCCCGAAGATCTCGATGGGCTTGCTGTCAGCGGACAGCGTCACGATGGCGCGCTTGGTGTCCTTGCGCTTGCCGTAGCCGAAGCGAGTGCGCTTGCGCTTGCCCTGTCGGTTCGCGGTGTTGACGCTGGAGACCTTGACGTCGAAGATCGCTTCGATCGCGATCTTGATCTGGGTCTTGTTCGAATCCGGGTGCACCAGGAAGGTGTACACGTTGTCTTCGATCAGCCCGTAGGCCTTCTCCGAGATCACCGGCGCCAGGATGATGTCACGCGGATCTGCGTGCGTAGCCATTCCTAGGCCTCCTTCTTGTTCAGCTCGATGAAGGCGTTCAGAGTCTCGACGCTGAACACGACCTCATCGGAGTCGAGAATGTCGTACGTGTTGAGCTGGTCGGTCGTGATGCCCAGCACGTTCGGCAGGTTCGCGATGGACTTCCAGCCGGCTGCGTCTTCACGCGAGAGGACGACCAGGAACTTGCGACGCTCGCTGAGCAGCTCCAGGAACTTGCGAGCGGCCTTCGTCGACGGCGTCTGGCCTGCGACGATCTCGGTCACGACGTGGATGCGCTCGTTACGAGCACGATCCGACAGGGCGCCACGCAGAGCGGCGACCTTCATCTTCTTGTTGACCTTCTGCGAGTAGTCACGCGGCTGCGGACCGTGGACGGTGCCACCGCCGACGAACTGCGGTGCGCGGGTCGAACCCTGACGGGCGCGACCGGTGCCCTTCTGGCGGTACGGCTTTGCGCCACCGCCGGCCACATGTCCGCGCGTCTTGGTCGCGTGCGTGCCCTGACGGCCTGCGGCCTGCTGGGCGATGACGACCTGGTGCATCAGCGCGATGTTCGCGGTCTTGTCGAACAGCTCAGCCGGCAGGTCGACGGTTCCGTTGACGGAGCCGTCGGCCGCGCGGACGTCGAGCGTCAGCTTGGTTGCGGTTTCGGTGCTCACTTCTTGCCACCCTTCACTGCCTCGCGGACCACCACGACGCCGCCCTTGCGGCCGGGGATCGCGCCCTTGATCAACAGGAGACCGGCGTCGGCGTCGACCTTGTGAACCGTGAGGTTCTGCGTGGTCACCCTGTCGTTGCCCATACGGCCTGCCATGCGCATGCCCTTGAACACGCGGCCCGGAGTCGCACAGCCGCCGATGGAACCCGGCGAACGGTGGACGCGGTGCGTGCCGTGGGTTGCGCTCAGACCGGCGAAGCCGTGACGCTTCATGACGCCGGCGAAGCCCTTGCCCTTAGAGGTGCCGGTCACGTCGACCTTGACACCGTCTTCGAACAGGTCGGCGCCGAGCTCCTGGCCGATCTCGAACTCTGCGACGTCCTGGACGCGCAGTTCGGTGAGATGGCGGCGGGGAGTGACTCCGGCCTTGGCGTACTGGCCGGCGACCGGCTTGTTCACCTTGCGGGGGTCGATGGCACCGTAGGCGAGCTGGACTGCCGTGTAGCCGTCGCGCTCCTGAGTGCGGAGCTGGGTGACGACATTGGAGCCGGTCGCGATAACGGTCACCGGAACGACCCGGTTGTCCTCGTCAAAGACCTGGGTCATGCCGAGCTTGGTGCCCAGGATGCCCTTGGTTGCATTCTGCTTGCTCATTTAATCCAATCCTCCGTCACTGAATGTTGACGTCGACGCTGGCAGGCAGGTCGATGCGCATAAGGGCATCGACCGTCTTGGGCGTCGGGTCGAGGATGTCGATGAGTCGTTTGTGAGTGCGCATCTCAAAGTGTTCGCGGCTGTCCTTGTACTTATGCGGCGAACGGATAACGCAGTACACATTCTTTTCGGTGGGCAACGGCACCGGGCCGACCACACGTGCACCCGTGCGGGTCACGGTCTCCACGATCTTGCGCGCCGAAGCGTCAATCGCTTCGTGGTCGTAGGCCTTGAGCCTGATGCGGATCTTCTGTCCCGCCACGCTGTGTCCTCTTCCGTCTGATTGTCTCTCGACAGCAGAACACCGCGTGGACCACACCCGTGCATGCACGGGCGGCAACTGAGCCACATGACCAACCCTGTGAGATAGGGGCGATCGACGCTGTTCTTCTGTCGTTGTACGGTGCTGAACTCTCGTCCAGCTGCCGGCTCTCGCCGACTTCGCCTCCGGTGCCCCGCGGTCGGGCGTGTCGTGTCCGTGTCGATCAGCAAATCGCACGCGTTACACGCCTAAGCCCACGGTTGCGGCCCTAGAAGTATTGTGAGCCTCCAGCTGGAGGCAACCTGAATAGTATGCAGTACCTGGTCGGTGATCTCAAATCATTGCCGAACGCACTTCGGGTGATCCTGGTCTCGTTCTCGGCTGGCTCGGCCGCAGTACAGGTTCGGCCGCTGCGCGGTTCGGCTACAGCGCCACACACCCGAGTACACCGCGAACATCCGCACGCCCGTCGACGTCCGCCTTGATGGATCCATCAGTCCACTCACCCCCGTGTTACGACACCACTGCCGATTCAACCCGCGCGGCGCCCTCTAGCAGGCGAGAGCACTGCGCGCGCACAATGCGGAGCACAGCCGCGAAAGCTAGCACCCGCCGCACACGCGGCGCGGCGCGGCCACACGTTCGACGGCCACAACCGGAGCCCCAGGCAATCGACGGGCCGGAGTCGAGCAATGACCCACATAGCCCCCTGGACAGTCGGAGATCCGATCGATTCCGACGCCCCAGAAGATCCGGACGCGATGGAATATATGACGACGAAATTGATAGATAATGCAATTTTCATTGAGCGTTCTCAAGCCATTGACGCTTGAGTGGCCAATGGCTACACTGGTCTGTGACCTGGACCTCCGGGGTAGACAGTATCTATTTCATGCGCTGCCCATCGCCGATTGGCCCCCTTCCGGAAACTGGCCGCCTCCATTCAAGTGGGCGCATTTGATCCTCGACAGTAGGAGTGAGTATCTAATGAGTAATTTATTGGACAGACACGAACTGGGTGCCATCTCGTTGAAGAATCGCGTCGTAATGGCGCCGATGACTCGGGCGCGAAATGCAGATTGCGTTGCCGCGTCCCACAACGCCACATATTACGGACAACGCGCGGGCGCAGGCTTGATAGTCACCGAAGGCACTCCGGTCTCACCCCAGGGCCAGGGGTACGCTTTTGTGCCGGGCATATGGTCCGACGAGCAAGTCGTCGGCTGGCGTGGCGTCACAGACCGAGTTCACGAGCGGTCCGGGCGCATCTTTGCCCAGTTGTGGCATGTCGGCCGACTCTCTCACAGTTCGCTGCAGCCCGGCCAGCAGAGGCCGGTGAGCGCAAGCGAGACTCCTGCGGACGGCGTTATGACCTACGCGTTCGACCACAGCGGGGGCCTCGGATTTTTGCCCGTGACCCCGCCGCGAGCACTGACGGTCAACGAGATCGAAAGCGTCACAGCAGAATTCGCGAACGCCGCCAAAAACGCAGACTCCGCCGGGTTCGACGGTGTCGAACTACATGGGGCCAATGGATATATTTTCGAACAGTTTTTCAACCCCAACAGCAATGTGCGCGAGGACCAGTACGGCGGATCGATCGAGAATCGAACCAGGTTCGCACTCGAGAGCGTCGATCATGTCATCGCCGCAATCGGCGACTCCGCACGTGTGGGAATCAGACTGTCTCCATTCAGTCAATCATTCGATATGCAACCGTACGACGAGGCGGAGCAGACCTACCTCCATCTCGGACAGGAACTCGCCAAGCGGAACCTGGCATACGTGCACATCAACGACCAGTTCGCCGGCGGCAATCGCGTCGTGAGCAAGGATTTCCTTGCGAAGTTCCGCGCTGCCTACTCCGGCTCGGTCATTCTTGCCGGCGGACTCAATCAGCAACTGGCCGAGGACTACGTCGCCGAAGGGTTGATCGACCTGGCAGCATTCGGTCAGCCGTTCATCTCGAACCCGGACCTTCCGGAGCGTTTCCGAAACAATTGGGAACTCGCCGTTCCTAATAAGGACACCTTCTACGGTGGCGGCCTCGAGGGCTACACCGACTATCCCGATTACGGTCGAGTCTCCGTCTGACCGGCCAGTCCGCAGACATTGATGGATCGATTCGGCGACAACACATCTATAAGTACCCCGGACGTTTTTCATAACAATTGGAGGAATCTATGAACGAGCTGACAATCCCGACGTACGACCCGGCCACTCTGGTGCGATCGATCACCGTCGACATCGAAGCACCCGCAAGCGTTGTCTGGGACGTGCTCGTCGATCTCGACGAGTACCCGAAGTGGAATCCGTTCTGCATCGCCGTGAAGTCGACGCTGGAGATCGGCGCTCCTTTCGAGATGACATTGACCGACTACTCCCGTGGCGAGGGAACCTTTTTCTACACCGAGTACGTCTGCGCGGTAGTACCGGAGAAGCTCCTGTCATGGGAACTGCTGCCCACCGCCGAGTCGCAGGACGCCGCACGTCGCGATCAGGTGATCGAGGCAGTATCCGAGACGGCCTGCCGATATTACTCGACAGACGCCTTCCTCGGTTCGCAGGCTCACACGATCATGGCCGAGAGCGGCGAATGGGTGAAGCGCGGGTTCGACGACACCGCGATCGCACTCAAGGAACGCGCTGAAGCCGTGCACTCAGCGCGCTGACCAGTACGAACGACGGAAATGCCCGGCGAAACCGATTCGCCGGGCATTCTCGTTTCTTCTGGTCAGTCGACGGCGGCCGACTCCCTCATTGCCGAATTCCTCGATCGCCGGTCGTCGGAGGCTCCTTCGATCCGGCCGTCGTCGTTCGCGACGCCGCGAGTCGGAATCGTCCCGAACGCCACGACAGCGACCACAGCAGCGATGACGATCAACACGGCAGCCGAGTACGGATTGTCGAAGACCGCAGTCATCTTGGCTGCGAGATACGGACCCGCGCCGCCCCCGATGGCCGAGCCAAGACCGAAGGCGACGGCCGCCCCGCTGTACCGGACACGGGCCGGAAACACTGCGGTCAGGGCGGCATACGCGGGGATCGCCGCAGCACCGGCCAGCCCCGTGGCCAGTGCGTATCCGAGAGCAGAGACAGTGAAGTCGCCGCCAGTGGCTTTCATCGAATACATCACCGGGAAGATCACGCACCCGAGGATTCCCACGAGGATCACTAAAGTTCCGCGCCGACCGAGACGGTCGATGACCATCGCAGACACGATCAGCACGAGGATGGCGCCCGCGCCACCGACAGCCGCGATGGCTGCGGCGCGCCCCGGTGACACGCCCACCTCCTGGTTCAAATAGACCGGCAGGTAGCCGGCGAGGATGTAACCGATCATCAGGATCGCCGCGCTGAGTACCACCAGGCGAATCACCACACGCCAGTATTGGCTGAACAACTCCCGCAAAGGCTCCCGCACTGGCTGTGACTCGTCAGCGATCCGACGGAACTCCGGCGAGTCTTCCAACCGCACGCGCAGCAACAGACACGTCGCAGTCAGCGGCAGCGACAGCAGCAACGGAATCCGCCATCCCCACCCGTCCATGGCGGCATCGGAAAGGATGAACGATACGAGAGTGACCACGGCGGGAGCGACCGCAGTGCCGACCGTGAAGCCGATCGGCGTGATCGCGCTGAGGCGGCCGTGGTTCGAGTTCCCCGCGTGCTCGGAGATGAACGTCGTCGAACCCATCTGCTCGCCACCCGCGGCGAAGCCTTGTGCCAGACGCAGGACTACCAGCAGGACCGGTGCAGCGACCCCGATCGTCGCGTACGTCGGCAATAGGCCGATCAGTGTCGTGGAGATCCCCATTGCGACGATCGTCGTCACCAAAGTAAATCGCCGACCCCGGCGGTCGCCGAGTCGTCCGAAGAACAGCCCGCCCAGAGGCCTCGCGACGAACCCTGTTCCCAATGCCGCCAACGAGGCCAGCGTCGCCGCAGTGGAACTGTCACCCGGGAAGAACAGGGGCGCCGTGTACGCGATGACGAACACATAGACGATGAAGTCGTACGCCTCAACGACAGTACCGAGAAAACCGGCCGTCGAAGCGCGCCGGACGATGGCCGGCGAGGGGGCGTTCTGTGTGCCCATACTGGGCTCCTATCTGCGGTCGGCGGTACGAGAGATGATGAAGTCGGTCAAGCATGCGACGGTCGTGACCGAATCGGATTCGTCAGGGAACAGCAACGGCCAGGTGTGCGAGCGGCCGGCGACAACCTCCAGCCGTGCCGAGACATCGTTCTCCGCGAGCGCGTGGGCGAGGCCCACAGCATCGTCAACGAGCGCCTCATGGGCGCCGACTTGGAGCAACGTCGGCGGGAATCCCGCAAGATCGGCCAGCAGGGGCGACACGAGAGGGTCGTCCGCGGAAGCACCCTGCAGGTAGGCCTCGCGGGCGGCCACCGCCGCCGTATACGGGAAGTACACGTCCGGCGACGATCGATAGAACGGTGAGATACACCGGAGATCGAGCCACGGAGAGAGCAGTGCGAGCCCGTCCGGCGTTCGAAGCCCCGCCCTGATCGCGGTCGCGGTGACTGTTGCAGACAGTCCTGCGCCCGCCGAGTCGCCGGCGATCACCATCGGGCCGTCCATTGACGACACGAGATCCTCATACACATCGACGGCATCGTGCAGGCCCGCCGGGAACGGATTCTCAGGCGCTAGACGATATCGAGGGATCACGACGGTCGTGCCCGTGGCGTCGGCGATCACCGAGCAGTATCTCAAGTACGCCTCCGGGCTCCCCATCCGGAAGCCGCCACCGTGCAGATACAGGACCGTGCCTGCGTCGCCGGCGCGGAGTACGCGGCAGGGCACTGAGCCGTACGACGCATCGCCGACCGAAACCTTCAGTGACGGATCAACAGGTGCGGCCGCGAACTTAGCTCGGCGTTCGATCAGATCGGGGTCGGCCGGCACCCCCGCGCGTTCGGCAGGCAGGCGCGCCGCCGAGGTCGACGTCGCCATCAGCTGTCCGACTCCCGGCCGGAGATCATTGCGTCAGGGTGTCGAGCGGCGACCGTCCGCCGAATGCCGTCACGCCAGTCGACCGTGCACGGGCCGGTGATGTCGAAACGTCGCGAAACGTCTGCGATCGATCCCCGATGGGTCCCATCGATCGGCGCGACGTCGATTGTCGCCTCGATCCCCATCAACTCGCCGGCGTACGCGGACCATTCCTGGGCACTGACCGCCTCGTCGCCCGCCCAGTTGACGACGGTCGCGGGCACCGTCGCAGCCTGCAGCAGACTGCTGACCTGGATATTGATGTCGTCTTCGTAGATCGGGCTGTACATGCACGGGTCCCAGCGGGTGGTGACCGGGAGGCCGGCGGCGATCGCATCGACGTGCAGTGCGGGCAGACCGCCGTTGGGGCCGAACGAGGCGTTCATCCGGGCGATCGTCACCGGCACTCTGAACGCGCGAGCCGCCAAACGGGCAGTCGCCTCCTGTCCGATCTTCGATATCGAATACGTCGGGCAGTGGGTGCTATTGCACTCCCCCAACGGCGACTCCTCGGCGAATATGTACATCGGATCGTCCTGCGGGCGGTACACGGAGTGCGTGGACATCACCAGCGCGCCACGCGCATTCCGGCAGTGCTGGAGCAGCAGCCCCGTGCCCTCAGCGTTGTCGCGCAGCGCTGCGTCGTAGTCCCAACCGGACGCCTGGTTCGCCGCGAGATGCACGACGTAGGTGAAGTCAGTCGGCAGGTCGGTGAAGTCACCGCGCCCCACGTCGCCTTTGACCGGGGTCACGCCGGCGTCGGCGAGATGCTGCCAGTCATTCTGCTTGCTGAATCGTGCAAGCCCCCAGACTTCGTTGTCCGCACTCAGTTGACGCGCGACCGGAAAGGCGATCTGGCCTGTGGCCCCGGTAACCAGGATCTTCTCACCGCTCAGCATTATTGACTGACCTCACAGATGTAGGGACGAGCATCGTGCTCGTCGTGACTGGGATTCGCTTGACTGGAATCTGCCGCACACGCCCTCGGATGCGTACGAGGATGCGCGGAACTCGAGGCCCCGCGCATCCGTCACGATCACCAGAGTTGATCGGTGTACTTGTCGGTTCCGACCTCGGTCGGGATGAACGGCGCCGCGAAGGTCACGCGTCCCGCGCCGGAGCTCTCCACGTCAGCGGCGTAGTCGACGATCTGTTGCCAATTCTCGGTCGGATCGCCCTCCAGAAAGCACATCTGCATGATTCGGTCCATCGTCCCGCCGTCGTTGCCCATCTTCATCGGCACGTTGTGGTTGGCGGGCCACGGCTTCATCCGCCAGCTGCTCACCTGATCGACCGCACCCTTGGCCAGCAGTTCGCGAACCGGCCCGGCGTCGAGCACGGCGATCGACTCGTCGCGCGCAGCGGCGTCAGTCGGTTCGATCATGATCGCAACCAGACCGCGGTAGTTGTGGTCGAGTGCGAGTTCGAGCGGCACGCCGTCGCCGTGCGCGGAGACTCGCGAGTCGGGCAGGTACTGAGCAGTGTGCACGTGCTCGCGTTCGGGGAATCCGCGGCCGGCACTGTACAGCTCACCGACCTGCGTTCGGCCCCACAATTCGGCCTCCTCCATCTCGGGCTCATGGACCCAGTACGTCGCAAGGTACGAGCCCGCGTTGACCGGCTCGGCGACCGGGCTAGTGTGCGGGAACCGCAAATCTTTGAGATTGCGCGGCGCGACCCAGCGGCGACCGGCGAACCAGCCCGGCCCGATCATGCAGCCCGCGTAAATGTGATCCCGCTCGTACCAGCGGTTGTACGCGACTTCGTAACCACGCGAGGGGTCCACCAACGTGAAGAGCATCTGGCCGATCTTGACCGGTGCTTCTGTCATCACTGCTTCAGTCATTTTCTTATCTCCTTGGATTCGGAACGCATGGAATTGTTGATGAAAGGCGAAAGAGGCCTAGTGCTCGGTGACGAGACCGTCGAGTTCGCCGTCGGCGCGCCACTTCTCGAGCAGCTCGAAGTACTCGAATCCGGGAACGTAGACGCCGGAGACCAGCGGGTTCCGGTTGTCAGTGATCTTGCCCTCGTTGTTGTAGAGGCCCGGGGTACACGTCGTCAGCCAGTCGGTACGGGTGGCGGTCTGATCGCTCATGACCTTGCCCCAGGCCTCCTCGGCCTCGGCCGTCGGCTCGATGGTCCGCGCCCCCGACGAGCGGCACTGATCGATCACGTACACCATGTGGACGGCCTGCTCGTCGATCAGATGGGCGATGTTGCTGACGGTCGCGGTCTGGGTGAAGCCGAGCAGGAACAGGTTGGGAAAGTCTCTCGACAGGAATCCATGCAGCGTCCTGAGGCCGTTCGCGAACTTTTTCGACAGTCGGTTGCCGTTGCGACCGACGACGTCGTAACCGGCCTTGTCGGACCACGTGCGGCCGCCCTGGAAGCCGGTCGCGAAGATGATCAGATCGAACTCGCGCTCCTGGCCGTCCGTCACGATCCCGGTCTCGGTGATCCGTTCGATCGGTGTGGTCGCCGTGTCGACGACGTCGACTGACTCCTTGTTGAATGCCGGGAGGTACTCGTCGCTGAATCCGGGACGCTTGCACATCGTGCGGTAGTACGTCTTGAGCTTCGCGGCCTTCGACTCGTCGGTGACGACGGCATCCACACGGGCACGAAGCATCTCGTTCCACTCGTAATCCGAGCGCTCCAGCGCGTCCACGTACTGTTCGACGGTCGGGCTCTCACCGCCCGCCGCGAACACCGCCTCCATCTGGTACTTGGCGAACCTGACCCAACCGTCGTCGACGTCGCTGACGACCGCGTGGTCTTGCACGCATTTGTCGAACGCGACGCGCCGCGTGCTATGCCAGCCCGGCTTGAGTGAGGCGAACCATTCGACGTCGGTCGCCGCGTTCTGGCGCGGCATCACCTGCGTCGGCGTGCGTTGGTAGACGACGAGCTCGTCGGCGTACTCGGCGACCTGCGGAATCACCTGCAGGCCGGTCGCACCGGTGCCGATGATCGCGACCTTCTTACCTCGCAGCCCATTAAGGTTGCCGCTGTCGTCGCCACCGGTGTAATCGAAGTCCCATCGGCTCGTGTGGAAGCTGTGTCCCGCGAACGACTCGATTCCAGGAATACCGGGAAGATGCGGGCGCGTGAACAGACCACTCTGTGTGGCGACGAATCGCGCACGGAATTCATCGCCGTTGTCCGTCCGTACGGTCCACCGAGCAGCGTCCTCATTCCACTCCATATCGGTGACCCTCGTCTGGAAGACGGCGTGGTCGTACAATTTGTTCTGGCGAGCAAGCGACTGACAGTAGGCGAAGATCTCACTGCCGCGGATGTAGCGCTCAGTCGGGACGTACCCAGTTTCCTCGAGGTACGGAAGGTAGATGTACGACTCGACGTCGCAGCGGACACCTGGGTACCGGTTCCAGTACCAGGTGCCGCCGAAGTCGGCTGCGACGTCCAGGATCTTGTAGTTCGAGACGCCGATCTTCTCGAGCTCGATGCCGGCGGTCATACCCATGAACCCCGCGCCGACCACGAGCACGTCGAGATCGAGCGACATCGGGCTGGCCTGTCGCGGACCGTCGACGTACGGATCAGTATCGAACTCCGAGAATTTTCCGGTGAATCCGATCGCTTGGAACTGATCGGAGCCTTCCTTCGTCAGGCGCTTGTCGCGCTCGGCCGCATACTTCTGACGGAACGTTTCCAGCTGATCGACTTTTCGGCCGGGAGTGAAGGAATGAGGGTCTGAAATACCGACATTTCGGTCATTCATGGGTAGGTCCTAAGAGGGTCGTTGTGGATGGTCGTCGGTGCCGAGACCTCGGTCGAACTAGACCGAGGTCACCAGGCGGTCCCTGCGGGAATGTGCATGAACTCGATGCGGTTGCCGTCAGGATCGGCGACGAACGTGAACTGCGCGCCTGCCGGATCGTCGAGCCCACAACGACTGTCCGGGACGAGAGTTCCGCCGTAGCCGACCATCGCCTCGGCGGTCGCATCGATGTCGTCCGCGAAGAACGACAGGTGGGTGAGGCCGAGGTGGTTGCGGCGATGGTGCGGCTCCCCGATCACTCCCGGCTTGCTGTAAGCCAGCAACTCGAGGCGCATGCCATCCTTCTCGATCATGGTCGAGGTAAGGCTGCACGGCGCGTCGACCTCGGGAATCTGCTCGTCGAGCTCATAGTGAGCGAGCTGCTCGAACCCGAGACCGTCTCGGTAGAACCGGAGACTCTTCTTTAGGTCGCTCACACAGAGTCCGACATGGGAAGTGCGGTACGTGCTGGCAGCGGCATTCTGAGTCATTGTGATGATTTCCTCTCGGTCCAAGTTGAGTGGGTGGCCGGCGTTCAGCCGACCGCCACCGGGGTGACGGGGCTGGCCGTACCGCCAGAGATGTTGAGCGCACCGATCGTGAGCAGGAATTCGTGGCATCCGTCTGCCGCGAGCTCCTTGAGATCCAGGTTCTCGACGAGGTGGATTCCGTTGTCGACCAGCAGCACGATGTGCCCGCCGAGGTAGATATCCCGATCGAACGGGATCGCCTCGACGGCCGAGTTGTCTGATCCGACGAGCGCGACATCGCATTCGGCCAAGTACGTGGCCGCCTCGACACCGATGCCTGGCTGCGGCAGGAGCTCCCCCTGCGTTCGCATGAACTCTTCGAGCCAGCCGGTTCGGATCAGCACAAGGTCGCCCGCAGCCAGCGCGACTCCCTGTTTGTCGAGCGCCTGCTTCAGATCGCCACGGGTGACCACATAGCCGGCGGCGAGCGCGTCGACACCCTTGGACGCCGCGACGTCGATCAGCACGCCACGACCGACGATCGGGTCGACGTTCTCGATACCGCACTTGTCTGCGCCCGAGTACGGACGTACGCCATCGTGCGGATAGCCGTTGTAGATTTTGCTCTCGGAGTACACGTGGCACAGCGCATCCATGTGAGTGGAGGTGTGCGACGGCATGATCAGCTGATCCTCGTGCGCGCCGACGCCGGGGGCGCCGCCGTTCGCCTGCGCCATGGCCTCGTCGTCGTGGTTGATCATCGTCAACCGCTGCGGCGTGCCGCGGTACTCCATGTTCGGCACACCCGATCGCTGGATCGGGATGCCCAGGCTGTATCGCTTGCCGGTCCGCGGGATACGCAGAGCCGCGAGCACACTCTCGGGTGTCAATAGGTTGAGCGCGCCCTTCTCGTCCGCCGCGCCCCAGCGCCCCCAGTTTGACCTACGTGTACTCACATCGGCTCCTTCGTCCGTCAATCGTGTCAATTTGCCCTGGCAATCATGCCCGAGGGAAGTAGGCGCAGTCACTACGACCATCTGTCGTGATAGGAATCACTGTAGCCAGTGGCTACCGAGTCGTCAACATGTTCGCGGTGTTTTGTACATAATCACTGGTCATCGGGCGATCCTCACTACGCTCACGCGTACATCTGACGGCGAGCGCGGCGAGAGCCCGTCAATGGCGTCGGGAGCCATCACGAGCCACCCCGGCGGCCGTACAGCGCGCGGCTCCTGGCAGCCCGACATCGTCAGATAGACGTGACGACCACAGGCTCCGCGGGCGTCCGCAGGTCGATTCGATCGACCTCGCCCACCCGGTTGGTCGGAACTGCCACTTGAACGATGTTGCGGGGCACCAGGATCGTGGCGACAAGCGCGATGATCGCGACGACGGCGCAGGAGATCCACGCAAGGGCCATTCCCGTGGACGTATACAGCGGGACTCCGTCTACGACGTCAGCGACATTCGAGTTCAGCACGGTGAACACGGCGACGGGCAGAATCGCGCTGATCGTGGATTGGCACGTTGCCACGATGCTCGCCGTTGACGCCTGAAGCTCCGGCGGCACCGATTGGAACTGGAGGTTGGGGATCGAACTGTAGGTCAGACCGGTTCCAGCGCCGGTGATCACCGCCGCCACCATCACGACCCACTTGGTGTCCATCCCCGTGACGACGACGACGGCTCCGACAGCCAACAGAGCGGTACCTGCCGCGCACAGGATGCGGGGCGGGAGGCCGCGGCCCATCATGACACCGACGAGAATGCCACCGAGGACCTGCGCGACACCGAGTGGAGACTGAATGAGCGCGAATCCCTCGGCGTCGATGCTGAACCCGTACCCGAGCCCCAGGGATGCCGACGTCATGCACATCATCGGAAGGATCGTGGCGCTGATCGTTGTAGAGCCGTACCCCATGCCGGCGGCGATCGCGGTCAAGCCGATCGACCGACGAGTCAGCAGCCGGAGATCGATCAGCGGCTCAAGGATGACTGTCGCCGAGTAGATCCAGAGGCCGAGGAGAACTGCGCCGACGAGAAACAATCCCAACGTCTTCCCCGACGCCCATCCCCAACTCACTCCGAAACTGACCGCTATCAGAATCGCGCCGATGCCACCGCCCAATAGTGCGCCGCCGACGAGATCGATCTTGGAACGCAGACGGTAGGTCGATTCATCCGTGGACAGTTTGATGGAGATGCCCGTTATCACCAGGATGATCGTGAAGAACCAGAAGAGCGACCGCCAGCCGAAAGCATCGAGGAGCCAGCCAGTCAGGAACGGTGTCGCGATGAGGACGATTCCCATTCCACTGGTGATAAGGGCGACTGACATAGCGACGATCTTCGGTGGATAGACGTCGCGAACGAGCGAATAGCTCAGGAACAGGCAGGAGACGAGCAGGCTCGACATTGCTCGGCCGGTGAGGAGCAGCGCGAAGTTCGGTGCCACTGCCGATACCAGCGAGCCGGCTGCGGCGATGAAAACACAGAAGAGCAGGACGCGACGTTTGCCGACCATGTCGGCAATCTTCCCCAAGGTAGGACTGATCACCGCAGCGACCAGCAGGAATGAGGCCTGAATCCAACCGCCTTGATCGGTATGGAAGTACGCCATAATGGCCGGCAGCCCGGTGGAGATCATGCTGGAATTCATGGTGAGTGCTTCGAGCAGCACAACCAGCGATACCAGCGACAGGAGTATTCGAGGCGACCAACCCTTTTCAGGGGCTGGAGGACCCGAAACGTGAACTGAGCCAGTCTGTGCCATCGATGTTCCTTTGTTTGTCCGTGAAGGGCCTGAAGGAGTCGCGCGGTTCTGGGAACCCACGAGGAAGGTGCGCGGTCGCCGCGTCTTTTCGGTACGACTCGACGCGGCCGATCGTTCGAGGATTCGAATGACCGTGGCCGCTGATCGAGAGCTGTATGTGGGATCGGCGAACGGGGGCGGTTGTCTCGTTCACCGTGGTGAACGCCGGTCGAGTTCAGGGACGAGAGAAGTCGATGACCGCTCGGCCGTGCAGTGAGCCGTCCCGGAGCTTTCCGTAGGCTGTCTCGATATCGTCGGGCGAGAAGACCTCGACAGGACTCTGAATCATTCCACGCCTAGCCAAGGCCATCACCGCTTCCAGATTGCGCACGGTGGAACCCTGATAGGTGAAGACCTCGCCATCGCGGGGCAGCATGTGGAACCATTCACCGGGCGCTGCGAGGCGACCGCCGCCTGCGCCGACGAGCCCGTATTTGCCGCCGGGCCGCACGGCCGCGATCCCGGTGGCAATCGTCTGATCGATCCCAACGAAGTCCAGGAGCGCGTCGGCCCCGCGGCCGTCCGTCAGCTCGCGTATCTGGTCCAGCGTCGAGTCATTGACTCCCTCGAACGTCTCGTGCGCGCCGAGTTCGCGCGCCACTGCCAGCTTGTCGGGCGACATATCGATCGAGACCACGAAGGCGGGACTCACGGCTCGGAGGAACTGAAGCGCGAACGATCCCAGCCCGCCCGCACCGAACACCACGACTGTCGACTCCGGCGTCAACGACCCCCGGATGCGATCGACGCCGTGGTACGCGGTGGAGCCCGCATCGCTGAGCGGAGCCGCGCGGATCGGATCGAGCCCGTCGAGCGGCACGATGTCTCGCGGATTCTTCACGAGCACGAAGTCGGCGAGGCCACCGTCATCACCGTAACCGCGACCGGCACCCGCGTTGCTGCAGTTATTCTCAGCGCCATGCAGGCAGTACCAGCACTTTCCACAACTGCTCGCGGGCAAGACCACGACCGGCTCGCCCACGCTGGGGTGCTCGACTCCCTCCCCCAATGCCGAGACTTCGCCGGCGATCTCGTGGCCGAGAGTGAACGGGAACGTCCAACCCGCCGGCTCGACTGCGGCCGCAGGCATCTCCTGCATGTCGAGGTCGGAACGACACAGACCGACTGCGGACACCCGGACGACTACCTCCCCGGGGCCCGGCGTCGGCTCGGCAACCTCCGCCCATGTGGCCGCGGCGAGGGGTGCCATGATCCGGAAAGCGCGCATTCTTCACTTCTCTCAATCGGGGGGTCATTAATTCGTACCGGTCGCAGATCAGTGAAAACTGATGCGCACCAATCACTTCGGCAGCAATTCGCAGGCATCACGGGCGGCCGCCACGCGAAGTTCCGATCGCCACTTGAGTGATCTAGACCATATTCACTCCATATAGTGACTCCACACACTGTAGCCAGTGGCTACAGTGGCGTCAATGATTTTTGTGGATTCATCGCATCCGATCCTCGCGACGCTGGCGTGGCCAGGAGACATCGGGACCGATGCCGGGCGATGAGGGCCTCGTATCCGTCGACAAAGTCTTCGGCGGCAGCGACCGACCTCGCGTCTGCGTGCACACACAGCCAGGTGGCGCCCGCGGCCCGCAGATGATCGACCTCGACGTGCCAACGCGCGATCGACTCATCGTCGGCGACGTCGACAGGAGGCGCCTCGACCTGGATATCGATCTCAGACAAGCTTCGGTCGACCTTCGTCAACTCGGCCGCGAGCGCATCGACTGTCGCGGCGAATGCCGCCACGCCGTCGATCGCCTGGGTTCTGATCGAGGCGGAGACACCGGCGTCAGCGATGACCGGGCACCACCCGCTGCCGAACGTGGCCACGCGGCGGCGGGCAGCTCTACTGTTGCCCCCGATCCACAGCGGAGGATGCGGGGTCTGCACCGGACTCTGCAAGCGCATCTCGCCGATCGCCGCGAAATCAGTGCCGACTACGGGAGTCGACGGGTCACGCCAGATGCTCGACAAGGCACCGAGCGCCTCGTCGAACAGTTCCGGACGCCGGACGAACTCGACGCCGAGAGCGGCGAACTCTGAGCGGAGGTAACCGGCGCCGACCCCGGCGATGAGTCTGCCGCCCGACAGAGTGTCGAGAGTGGTGAGTTCCTTCGCGGCCAGATACGGATTTCGGACCGGGAGGACGAGAAGGTTCGTCATGAGCTTCAATGACGTCGTCGCGGCGGCGGCGAACGCCAGTGCTACGACCGGCTCGAAGGTGTCGTGGCCACCGTTGCGGAACCACTTCGCCGACGGAGCGGGGTGATCTGCGAGGCAGACTGCCTCAAACCCGCGCATCTCGGCGCGGCGGCTGATCTGCGCGAGCGCCGACCCGGTGAGCATGCTCGGATGCGCATCGGGCACGTCACTCGGATACTCCAGGGTGAATTTCATGCTGCACTTCCTATCTTCGCGGCGTCGGACCAGTCGTCTTTACTTCGTGCCCTTGATGGCCTGCCGTCCGGCCGTTGCGCCGCCGTCGACCACCAGGTCGTGACCGGTGACGTAATCGGCCTCATCGGAGGCGAGATACAGGATTCCCGTCGCCATCTGCGCCGGATCCGCCGCGTAACCGATCGGCTGGATGCCGTCCAGCACCTTGATGAACTCGGGGTCCGACGGGGCCATCCCCGACAGCATGGTGCCGGGCGACAGCGTGTTGACACGAACGCCCTTCGAGGCGAGTTCGATCGCACATGCCTTGGACATCCCGATCACAGCTGCCTTGGAGCCGCTGTAGAACGCCATGCCCTCGGTCGGCAGGGACCCGCCGTTCGAGGCGGTGTTCACGATGGCGCCTGCCCCCTGGGCAGCCATCACTCGTCCCGCTGCCCTGGTGCCGTAGAAGGCTCCGAGAATGTTCACACCGACCATGCGGTCGACTTCTTCGTTCGGTGCGTCGATCAGTGGACTGCCGCCGAACACCCCCGCATTGTTGACCATCACGTCAAGCCGGCCGTAGCGCTCGACAACCCCACTGACCAGGCTGTCTACTGCGGCCGAGTCCGCAACGTCAGTCTGGACGAACTCTGCGCCGGCCGCAGCGGCGACGGAGGCGCCCGGGTCCGCGTTGACGTCCGCAGCGACGACGGCGGCACCCTCCACGAGCATCAATTCCATCGTTGCCTTGCCAAGTCCCGACGCTGCGCCGGTGACGATGACTATCTTGTCCTGCATTCGATTGCCCATGTATGACAAGCCTCCTTCAGCGCGTGCGACGATCGCACGAGCCCACACTGAGTCCTGTGGTCAGAACTCAATCTCAATCGGACCTTCGGACGGCCGAGACTGACACCCCAGCACGTACCCTTCGGCAGCGTCTTCAGGCTCGAGGACGTCGCCGGCGTCAGTGGTGACCGCCCCCTTGGTCACGCGGCACACACATGACCCGCATTCGCCGGACCGGCATGAGTACGGGACCGCGACGTCGCGCGCCAGCAGTGCATCGACCAGCGTGAGGTCAGTCGACCACTCGAAGTTGTGGGTGAGGCCGTAGAGAAGCACGGACGTCTCGACTCCAGATGAGCCTCCCGGCTCGAGCATGTTCACCGGAACAGGCGTCGGTGTGAACGGATCCCCGGTGATGGACGAGAAGACCTCCCGGTGAAACCGCTCGCGCGGCACCCGTGCCGCCTCCACCGCAGCCGCGACGGCATCCATGAAGGGGCCAGGCCCGCACACGAACACTTCGCGCGAAGTATCCGCATCGATCACTTCGATGAGATGCGAAGTCGTCGGAAATCCACTGACGCCGTCAAACCAGTGGATCACGGTGAGTCGGCCTCGGTGCGCGTCCCGCAGACCGTTGAGCTCACGAGCGAAGATGACCGAATCCGCGTCACGGTTCGCATAGAAGAGAGTGACCGCCCCTGCCCCGTTCGCGAGGATCGCCTTCAGGATCGACATGACCGGGGTGATCCCACTGCCCGCCGCGAAGAGCAGCACGTCGACGTCGTAGGACGTCGGCGTAAATCGGCCTGCGGGAGGCAGGACGGTCACCAACGCGCCAGTCTGGACGTTGTCGCAGAGCCAGTTGGACCCGTATCCGGACGAAATCCGCTTCACAGTGATCTTCAGGTCCGCGTCGAGGGACGGCGCGCTCGACAGCGAATACGAGCGGGCGACGTGGCCGGTCAGCTCACTCGGGATCGCGATGGTCAGGAACTGTCCGGGATCGTATGCGAACGTCGGACGGTCGACTTCTGTCGGCCGAAGGACGATCGATCTGGCATCCGGCGTCTCATCGATCACCGCCATCACTTCGAGTAGGTGCCCCCTGCTCGAAGGCTCTCGGGCAGTGAGATCGGTCGGCTGCACGACGTTCCTACTCCGCGCTCGCGAACTCGAAGTCGAAATCCCCGGGATGGGGATGGACGCACATCCCGAAATACTCTTCGCCGTCCCACGGAGCGCTGACCTGTAGCCGACCCCATTTGTTGACGTAATAGTTCTTCCGCGTCGCGCTTGTCTGCGAGAGGTAGATCAGCCGGCTCGCTTCCTTGTGCAGCTGTTCGTTGTAGTGGTCGAACGCCTCACGCCGGATCACCGTCGAGCCGTAGCCGTTGTCGAGCATCTGCAAGATCAGTTCGGCGATGTAGCTGCACCAGGTCTCCAGCCAGATCGGCAGGCCCGCACCGCTTGCGACGGGCTGTGAATTGGGGCCGTACAGCATGAACAGGTTGGGGAAACCTGGCACGGTCATGCCGAGATGGGCTTGCGCACCCTGCACCTTCCACACGTCCTCGAGACTCACACCGTCCGCGCCGATGTATTCGGTCGGCCACAGGAATTTCTCTGTCTGGAATCCGACCGCCGCGATGATCAGATCCGTTTCCCGCCGCGCGCCGTCGGCTGTCTGCACGGCCGAGTCGGTGATTCGATCGATCGGGGTCGTAACCAGCTCGACACTGTCTCTGGTGAGCGACGCGTACCACTGATTGTCGACTACCGGTCGCCGGGTCATCGGAGGATAGTCCGGTACCAGTTTCTCGACCAGATCCGCACGGTCGTTCACCTGATCGCGGATGTAGCCGACCAGCATCTCCCGCATCGCATCGTTGCGTTTGCTGACGTCGCCGCCGTCGGCGATCCACTGCTCGTCAGCGATGAGGAGCTCACGAAGGTCGTTCGACGCGAATCCTGCAATGTACTTGTTCCAGTTCCAGTAGAAGGGCATTGTCTGAATCAGCCACTGAAGTTCGTCGGAGATCGCTTCGCCGTACTTCGCGCGCGGCGAGATCCACTGAGGGGTCCGCTGGTAGACCGTCACCGACGCCGCCTCGCTCGCGACCTTCGACAACAGCTGGACACCGGTCGAACCGTTACCGATGATCGCGACCTTCTTCCCGGCGTAGTCGATCGAGTCGTTCCACTCAGTGGTGTGCACGATCTGGCCGGAGAAGTCTGCGGCGCCCTCGACCGACAGTTCGCGCGGTGTCGCGAACAGTCCGCTCGCCGCCACCACGACGTTGGCGACGACTGTGGTCGGCTCCTGGTCGGCCACCGATACCGTCAGGGACCACGTCTTCACGTCGTCCGCGAACTCTGCAGCTGTGACATCGGCGTCGAAGACTATGTGCTCGAACACGCCGTGCTTTCGCGCGACATGGTCGAGGTACGCACGCACTTCGGACTGGCGCGCGAAGTACTCGGTCCACGGATACTTCTTCTCGAATGAGTACTCGTACGACGCACTGAGCGTGTCGACGCGGACGTCGGGATAGGTGTTGATGCTCCACACTCCCCCGATCTCCGAGCGACGTTCGTAGATGGTGAACTCGATGCCGAGCCGGGCGAGTTGTACGCCCATCGCGATGCCGGAGAAGCCGGCTCCGACGATCGCGACGGAGTAGCCATCCGGCGCCGATGTCTCACCTTTCGGTTCCCGCTGAAAGGTCCAATCAGGGAACGACAGGATCTGGCGGCGCATGAACAGATCCTCGGCTTCCAGATCGCGGGCCTCGGCCATGCGGATGAGATCGCTGATCTCGTCCTGGGACGGTACGTGCGCCTCATCAGCGAGGTCACCGGCGATCAGGTAGTCGACCGCTTTCGACCGGATCAGGTCCGCGTCGGCATCGGCGACCACCACTGTGTCAGCCACCAACCCTGCGACGCGTTGAGCTTTCACCGCGGCGACCTCGAGATCACCGGTCGCCTGAAACAAGGCCATACGCAGGGCGTTTACATCTGCGGCGGAAACCGCGCGCTCGACGAATTCACGGTCTGGCATTTGGGGATTCAATTTCTCACTCCTGTACGTGCTCCAGTCGGGAACGCCGAAGCGCCCAGCTGAGTGTCGGGAAGGATCGTCTGCGCGGTCGGCACTTGCGGGCGGACTGACGTCAGGCAGGCGAATGCGCGACGGTCTGGCCGTCGACGAAGCGCTCGCGCAGCTTCTGCTTACGGATCTTCATGGTCGGGGTCTTGGGAAGCTCTGTGACGAACTCGAGTTGCTCGGGAAACTTCGCGGGCGAGATGCCGGCCTTCTTGCAGTACTCCCGCAGTTCGTCGAGGCAGATGGTCTGCGCCGGGTCGACGAATTGCACCACTGCGCATATCCGTTCACCGCGGACCTCGTCGGGAAGCCCGATCACCGCGACGTCCTCGATCGCCGGGTGCGCGACTACAACGTCTTCGATCTCGGACGGGCTGATCGATTCGCCCTTACGGATGATGAGATCCTTCTCCCGGCCGACGAGGGTGAGGTGGCCTTCGCGCCCGAGTGTGCCGATGTCACCAGTGAAGAACCAGCCGTCGGCGTCGAAGGGCTTCACGATCGTTCCGTCGACGATGTAGTGCTTGAATAGGATCGGGCCACGCAGCCACACTCGGCCGACCCCACCGACTGGAAGGACCTCGTCCGACTCGGAGCGGATCTCGATCTCGCAGTTGCGAACCGCGCAGCCAGACGTCGTCGCGAGTTGATCGACAGTGTCACTCGGTCGGGCCGACGCGATCATCGGCGACTCGGTCATGCCGTAACCGTGCAGGACTGCCACACCGACCTCGGTGAAGACCTCGTGGAAGAGCTTCTCCGGCATGGGAGCACCGCCGCCTACCAGCATGCGCAGAGTTGGAACCACCGGAACGCCTGGCTGCTTCCGCTGCTGCTGGAGAAGCAGCGAGTAGTGCGGCGTCGATCCGCCGGTGAAGGTGACTGCGTGCTTACGCATCAACTCGACGGCGGCCGCAGGTTCGTACACCTCCATGAGCACCAACGACATGCCGCTCGACAGCGAGGCGACCAACATGTCGGGACCGCCGATGTGCGCGTACGGGAACAGGATCGTCCCGGTGTCCGCACTGGTCACTTCGACGGCGTCAACGATGCCGAGGCCGCCTCCGATGAGTGTTCCGTCCGTGTGACAGACTCCCTTCGGTGCCGAAGTGGTCCCGGATGTCGTATAGATCCAGCGGATCTCGTCCGCGCCGGACCTGACTGGCGGGAGAAGCGTCGGATCGCCCTGCGGCAATCCGCCGGTCAGGACCAGGGTGCGCAATGATCCGGGCACCGAGGCTCGGACTTCGTCGGCCATCCGGGCATGATCGAATCCACGGAACTCGCCGACCGTGATCAGCCATCGCGACGCGCACTGCTCAACCATCGCGGTGACCTCGCGTCCACGATAGAGCGGGATGATCGGATTCTGGACGACGCCCAGACGAGACAGCGCGAGACTCATCACGATTGCGTCGATGCTCGTGGGGAGCTGCCAACTGACCACGGAGCCCGGCTCGACGCCCAGGGCAAGCAGGCCCGCTGCGGTGCGCTCGGCAGCGTCACTGACGTCAGTGAACGTCTCCTGGCGGTTGTGCTCGTCGATCAGCGCCACCGCTGTCGGGGTCTGTTCGACTCGGTCGGTGAGGAGCGACCAGACCGATGTCGCCTCGCTGATCGGATTCGGCGTGTTCATGACCGGTCCTGCCTTGCTTCCACAGGCAGCGGTGCCTCACTGAGCAGCGGGTAACCGGTGGTCAGCATGGAGTTCGCGTGTCCGAGCCAATGCATGTCGAACGCCGACTGCAGTGCTGTCTGCTGGCCCATGATGTCCAACGTCTGGTTGACGGCACGCTTACCTTGGCGGAGGGCCCAGGCGTCCATCTGCGCGATCTCACGAGCGAGATCCATCGTCTGCGACTCGAGTTCGTCGAGCGGGACGACGCGGTTGACCATGCCTGCGGTGAACGCCTCATCAGCGGAGAAACTGCGCGCGGTAAAGATCATCTCCTTCGCGCGGCGAGCGCCCAGTTCCCAGGTGTGCGCATGGTATTCGACTCCGCCGACCCCGAACTTGGCGACTGGATCGCTGAAGAAGGTGTTGTCGGCCGCGACAATGAGATCACACGGCCAAATGACGTTCAGAGCGCCGGCGATGCACGCGCCCTTGACCGAGGCGATGCTCGGCTTGGGGACGTCACGCCAGCGGCGAGAGAACCCGAGATAGAACTCGGTCTCCCAGCCGTAGGCCTTCTCCAGCTGACTCTTATCCGCCGACGGCTCGTAGCCGCTGGTCACGGATTTCAAGTCGTGGCCTGCCGAGAAGTTGTCGCCGTTGGCTCGGACCACGATGACCTTGACCGCGTCGTCTGTTGCCGCCGCCCGCCATGCAGCGTCGAGTTCCTCGAGCATCGACTCGTTCTGCGCGTTGTGCTTCTCCGGACGATTCAGAGAGATCAGGGCGACTGCGTCCTCTATCCGATAGTCGATCAGCGACATAGTCACACTCCTTCGTAGAGTCCGGTGATCGTCGAAACGATCGAGCTGTTGAGGTCAGCGGCGTCGCCGAAGTCGTACTGCCAGCGTTTGGCGGCGTCGGTGAACAGATGAACGTTGGACTCGACCATGTAACCGATGCCTGCGTGGACTTCGTGCGCGCAATGGACGATCTCGCGAGCGGTGAGGATCGCCTGGTTGCGCATGAGGTCGACATACGGCCGGCCGTCACCGGTGGTGTCAAGTGCCGTTGCCGCCGCACGGGTGTGCGCCGAGGTGACGTGCGCGTTGAGCGCGATGTCCGTGCACAGATACTGAACGGCTTGGAAGCGGCCGATGGGCCCGCCGAACTGGTGGCGTTGCTGGGCATACAGGACGGTCATGTCCAGGAGCCGCATGCCTGCGCCGTAGACTTGAGCCGCGCGCAGCACGTCGCCGCGCTGTGACGCCAGATCGATCGCGCGGTCGGCGTCAGCGCCGCGAGCGAGGGTCCGCTCGGCGGTGACGGCAACGTCGGTCAACGTAACGCTGAAGATCGGGTATCCACCGATATTCGACATCGCCTCGACGCTTGCGTCCGCCGTATCGACGAGCATCAGGAGACTCTCGCCGTCCTCGGCCGCGTGCACCAGCAGGCTCTCCGCCTGATCGGCGTAGCCGACGCCGAGCAGCCGCCCGGTGGCGGTGCCCCCGGTTACGGTGACCGCCGAACCCCAGTTCTCGGTGCAGAATGCCGGGACGACGACTGCGTCGCCGTCGCCGATGCGCGCTGCCAGGGCGGTCGCCGCTGGTGCGCCGGCGAGGATCGCCGCGTCTCTGGCGACGGTGAGATCGAGCAGCGGAGTCTCCACCAGTGCGCGGCCCATCTCGACGAAGACCGCCGCGATGGTTCCCAGCGAGGCGCTCTCCTCATCGGTTCCCGACGCGTCGGCGAGTTGCAGCCAGCCCAACTCGGCGAACTGACTCACCTGGTCGGCGAACGGAACGGTATTCGAACGGTCGTCCAGCGGTGAGTACCGCGCAAAGACCGACTTGCTTACGTCAGTGAGGGCTGCGAAGTCATCGCCCCATGTCAGTTCCATGATCTTCTCCTATCGCGGCAGACCGAGGCCTCGCGTCGCGAGCACCATCCGTTTGAGCTGAGACGTTCCTCCGGCGTGGTTCGCGAACGATTGTCGATACCAGGCCTCGGGCCTTCCGTTGATCGGTGCATCCGCCGATTCGCTACGTAGCTGACTTGTCGGTCCGAGGACGCGATCGAAGACCTGAGCGAAGACCGGCTCGTATTCCTTGGCGATGACTTGCTGCGCACCACCTGCCCACGGGGTCTTACGTCCCGCGGCGTTGTCGCCGATGATCTCGTAGGCGAGCATTCGCTGGGTCTGCACCATTTCGGCGAGCTTGGCGAGATCTGCCTGCACGTGCGAATCGTCCAGCTTGCCGGGGATCTCCTTGCAGTGCTCGAGCAGTTCCCGCAGTCGGCTCTCCTGCATCGCGTAGATCGGCTCGACAGTGCCCGAAGCGTAGAAGGCGCGCATGATGTACTGCCAGCCCTTGCCCTCTTCGCCGATCAAGGCGTCGGCGGGCACTCGGACCTTGTCCAGATACGTGCTCGACTGCACGCCGCCGCCGTAGTTCCGCATCGGGTGCAGCGTGACGCCCGGCAACGTCAAATCGACCACGAAGATGCTGATCGCGTCGCGCGCAGCATCATCCGTCGAGGTGCGTGCGGCGACGAAGAGCACGTCGGACATCGGGCCCCACGACGTGAACGCCTTCTGTCCGGTGATCACCCAGCTGTCGCCGTCACGGACGGCCTTGGTCTGCAAGCTGCCCAGGTCCGAACCGGCCTCTGGTTCGGTAAGACCTTCGGCCCAGAGGGTGCGCATGTTCGCGATGGCGGGCAACAGAAGCTTCTTCTGCTCGTCTGTTCCGCCCACCAGGATCGTGCCTGCGGCGAGAAAGATGCCGACCGAGTTGATCATCGGAGCGTCAGCGGCATACAACTCCTCCAGAAGGATCTGATTTGCGACCGGCGTTCGCCCCTTTCCCCCGTACTCGACGGGCCAAGTCAGGCCGATCCAACCCTTCTCGGCGACCTTTCTGCTGAAATCGACAGCGATCTGCCACTGCTCCGGAGCATCGTCGAATTCAGGGTTGAACGCGTTCTCGCGAGGCAGTTCAGCCTTCAAGAATTCGCGGATCTCATTGCGCCAACCTTCGAGATCCTCAGTCAACGGTGTGCGCATCAGGCCCCTCCCGCCGACTGTGCGTCGGTGCCGGCCAGTTGCTCTTCGACACGGTGGCCCTTTTCTCCCTCGGAGTAGAAGCGACGGGCCCACTGACGAATGTCTCGGAATCCGGCCGCCTCCGCAGTCGCCAAGCCCGGCGGCTCGGTATAGCGCTGGTGCTCCCAGATCGCGATGTCCGCACGCACTTGGTTGATCGCGCTACGCTGCCGTTTCGCCACCTTGTTTTGGTCCTGCCCTGGTTCGATGCTCGCCCACGCGGAGAACCGCAGGATTGACGTCTCGTCGTCGACCGGCGTGACCGCGGAGAGGCTGCAGACGTCGCCGACACCCCATGCGTAGGCGTACCCAAGTCCGAGCCCGAGCAGCGTCGCCTTGGTGCCACCGGGAACGGACTCGATCTCACCGTCCACACCACGGACTTTGAATGCCAAAGCCAACTCGGTCTTGAAGTCGTGATCACCGAATTCCCGGTTTACCACCGTCGGAATCTCGTCCGCACGGTGCACATATTTGAAGTGCGCGAAGTCAACGCCGTTCTCGGCCGCATACTGCGGATGGATGGGAGCCTTCGCGTGCTCGTACCGACCGGACTCACCGAGGGCGTGGTAGTTCTCGGCAGGCCCGCTGTCGTCGAACAGGTCGAAGATGCTGGGAACGTCATATGCGGGCCCGTCGCCGCTCACGTCGTGCCACACGTACATGACTCCGTCACGTTCGGCCGCCGTCCACACGCCGATCCGGCGCACCCGGTTCGTCGACTTCTGGTACGGAATGCACGTGTTTCTACCGTTGGGACCCCATCGCCATCCATGGAAGGGGCACTGGATGTCGTCGCCCTGCACAGTTCCGCCGTACGCGAGATTGGCGCCGAGATGCTCGCAATACGCGTTCATCACGACCAACTCACCGTCGTCGGTCCGGTAGGCGACGAGATCCTTTCCGAAGTATCGGAGCGGCAGGACGGCACCCGCCTCCAGTTCGTCAGACCATCCGATCTGGAACCAGCCGATGGGCTTCATCGACAACGCCATCGATGTCATTTCAGATCTCCTCGCTGTTTCGGCACTGCCAAGGGTGGCTGTTCGGCACCGCCGCGGATGAAAAAGAAGTCCAAAGGAACTCGCGGTTCGAAGCGCCCTCCCCGGAGACTCCGGTCCCCCAGGGCTCGCCATACGGCCCGCCAGCTCCGTGACTGCCATCACTGTAGCCGTTGGCTACGTATGCGTCAATCCCGTCAACTTGAGTGGCTACATTCTGCTTGACGCCACCCTTGGTCGGCTCTACAGTGTGGCTACGAATGAGGCGTCCGCCACGGAGCTGGCAGGCATTTCGGATTTCGAATTACCCAATCGACCGGACAAGGCGAGTCGCATCCGCGGCGTGCGCTGAGGTTCGGCCCATTTTTCTACGATGATCAGTGAGGTTGAGACGTTGAGAGCTCTTGTGTTCGACGGAAACGAGAACAAGATCGTGGACGGGGTAGAAGTCCGCGAACCCGGCGTCGGCGAAGTCGCTGTCCGGATCGAGGCGAGCGGGCTGTGCCAAAGCGACCTGAGCGTCATCAACGGCAAGATTCCGTTCCCGGTGCCAGTGATCCTCGGGCACGAGGGCGCCGGAGTAGTGGAGGCCGTCGGGCCCGGTGTGACGACTCCGGCGATCGGCGATCATGTCGTGCTGTCGACGCTCGCCGCGTGCAGGATGTGCGCATCCTGCTCAAGCGGCCATCCGACGATGTGCCGCGAGTCGTTCGGCAAGATCGCGACTCCGTTCCGAATCGGCGACACGGAGGTACACAACTTCGCCGCGCTGTCGACTTTCGCTGAGCGCATCGTCGTCTCCGCCGGCCAGGCCGTGCCCATTCCGAAGGACGTCCCGATGGAAGCCGCGTGCCTGATCGGCTGCGGCGTCCTGACCGGAGCCGGCGCCGTGATCAACCGCGCCCGCGTTCAGATCGGCGATTCGGTCGTCGTCATCGGCGCCGGCGGCATTGGCCTGAACGTGATCCAGGCGGCCCGTATCTCGGGGGCCACGAAGATCATCGCCATCGACACGAATCCCGACAAGGAGGCGACCGCGCGGACGTTCGGCGCCACCGAGTTCGTCAACCCGTCCAGCGTCGACGCCGTGGCCACCGTCCGGTCGCTCACCGACGGAGGCGTCCACCACGCGTTCGACTGCGTCGGCGGAGAAGCGATCACCAGCATGGCGATGGAGATGACCGACTGGGGCGGCCAGCTCATCATGCTTGGCGTCGCCGGTCCCGAAGCCAAGCTGTCGGTGCCTGCGAGCACCTTCTACATGGACCGCTCGGTGCTCGGATGCCGGTACGGATCGTCGAGCCCGGGCACCGACGTGCCCCGCTACGTGGACCTCTACCAGTCGGGCCAGCTCTACCTGGACCAGCTGGTCACCACGGTGTACGACTTCGAGGACTACGACTCGCTGTTCACCGACGCGCGAGCGGGTCGCCTGGACCGCGGAGTACTCCGCATGAAGACCGAGTCAGCCGCCTGATGGTGCTGTGCACCCGCTGCGCGACCGCGCCGCGGGTGCCGTCCATTTACCGGTTCGGTCGCGTCGCGTAAACGAGCACTTGCAGCATCTCCGTCACTTCCCGACGGATGTCGGATGCCGTTCGGTCCGGACTATCTGCGAGCTCGGTTAGATAGGGCTCGTACAGATTCCATACGGCACCGACCAACGCCAGGAGCGATGCGAGCACATCCGAATCGAATTCTGCACGGACATCCGGCTTCCGATCTTCGCCATTCCAAAGGGCCTCGATCTGATTTCGATAACCGCGAGACTTCACTCCGTTCAACAGCCGATCCGGCGGAGTCCCCTCGAATACCGACCATGTCAGCATTCGGCCGAACTGACCGGAATCGACGTCTGCGCCGAATGAGTTCTCAAGGGCCGCATACGCGTCGTCTTCCTCCGAGAGTCGGTCACCACCGTACGTCACAAGCATCTCCATGACGCTCATGAGAAGGTTCTCTTTCGTTCGATAAAACCGATGAATAAGGCCGTAAGAGACGTCGGCCGCGGCCGCGACCTCACGCAAGGAGACTTTCGCAGGGCCTTTTCGCGCGAACAGATCAGCGGCCGCCAGGAGGATCGCATGCTGCGCACCGGAGTCCTCCCCTTTCGGCGGCGGCACCCATGCGGGAACAGGCTTGCCCCCCTTACCTTTCGGCCCGTCACTTGCGGCGGCAGTCCCCGGCGTCAACGCCGAAGCCATCGCGAGCACAACGTCCTTCGTGGCCGGATCGAACAGCATGGTCGCCGGTGTACGCCCCCCCTCGGCCGCTGTCGTCATCCATTCCGCAAGAGCGCGGCTTCCGACCTCGGCGTCGACGACATCCAGAAGCTCGGCGACCTCCTCGCGCACTTCGTGGTGATCGAGATCGAACTGCCACGTCGGAAACAGGGTCACCTGAGGGCCCGAATAACCGAGCATCCTTCTATTCTTCAACCGCCTGTTGATTGCCTGCCGGCTAATTTTGAGAAATTCTACGACTTGAGGAGTCGGCCACAACTCCACAGCCGTCTCGACAACGTCATTAGTGCCACCCATGGTGCGAAGGTTACCAGCTGGTCGATCCGGCAATGGTGCATGAATTCAGGTGTCCCTGATCCGCGTCTCCCCGTCGACGGCCCACCATTGAATAGGAACTCATTCACTCCGAGACCCATGCAGCACCGTCGGCACTAATAGCTTGTACGACCGATCTTCGGGTCTCAATTTTCGCCCGGCGTTCTCCCAATCTGGGCTGTTCGGATTGATTGCGGCGTCGCTGACTATTGGCGTCGGCGCGACGACGCAGACCAGGCTGCGCCGACGGGGCTACGATCGACGCATGAGTGACACTTCCGGTAACAGCAAGAGCGCGACGTACGCGCTGCGCAGCAAGCTGCCCCAGAACAAGATCGGCGACGCGCTGTTCTCCCTTGGCATGGTGGCGCGAGTCCCATACTTCGGCACGATCCTCCCGCTCGTCGAAGAGATGGAGCCCGGCTACTGCCGCGTGACCGCGCCCAAATGGTTCGGCGTCCACAATCACATCGGTACATTCCACGCGATCGCCGCGTGCAACCTCGCGGAGACCGCGATGGGGATGCTGATGGAGGCGACGGTGCCCACGACGCACCGGTGGATCCCGAAGGCGATGAACGCGCAATACCTGACCAAGGCGACCACGCGGCTGACCGCGCATGCCGAGCTCGCCGAGCCGATCGACTTCGATGCGCTCACCGAGGGCGCCGACGTCATCGTGTCGATCCGGATCCTCGATCGGGAGAGCACAGAAGTGGTGCACTGCGACATCACGACCTGGGTGACGCCCGCTTAGGATGAGCCGCATGACAGTTCGATCACGGGCGGCGCGCGCCGTCGCTCTCGGCGGTCTCGCCGCCACGGGAGCCCTCCTCGTCGGAGCCTGCACCGTCGACGGCACACCGGTGTCCGACGGATCGACGTCCACCGAGACCGGGGCGAGCGGAAGCGACGGTTCGACGAGCACACCGTCCGGACCGTCCGTCACCTCGAACGGATCGTTCCGTGTCACTGCGGCCCCCGGACAGCCGAAGGTCATCGTCACCGTCATCGAAGACCTCGGATGCCCGGCCTGCCAGAAGTTCGAGGCCATCGTCGGGCCGACCCTCGACGGCTACGCCGACGACACCGAGGTCGCGATCGACTACAAGGTGATCTCGTTCCTCGACCGGGTCTACCCCGACCACTACTCGTCGCGCGCAGCCAATGCGTCGTACTGCGTGTGGCATTCGGGCGACGGCTCTCTGGGCTCCGCGCAGACCTGGCGCAAGTTCCAGAGCACGACGTTCGGGCGTCAGCCCACCGAAGGTGGACCCGGGCTCACCGACGATGAACTCGCCGCCATCGCGAAGCAGTCGGGCGCACCCGACGTGGCCGGCTGCATCACCGGCGGCCAGTACGCGAACGAAGTGTCGGCCACCACCGACGAGACGACGGACGACTCCGAGTTCAAGGGCACTCCGACCGTTCTGGTGAACGGCAAAGAGGTCACTGTGACGTCGGCTGCGGACGTTGAAGACGCGGTGGACGCCGCCAAACGCTGACCGACCGACGGAACCGAATGGATCGGACTGACACGATTGTCCGAGGCGTCTGTCATAAACCTCTCAGGGTGGAGCAAGTAGTCTTGCACCCGAGTACGCTTCGTCGCGCTCCCACGGACGTCGAACCCGAGCGCGGCACCACCTGCGAAGGATGAACTGTGACCCAGAATCGTCGGACCGTCGTCGACCCGCGAAAGGCTGATCGCCGTCGCTCTCTCATGTTCAAGATCGGCGCTGCTGTCGTCCTGATCGCCGTCGCCGCAGGCATCGGCATCTGGGCCGTCGTCAGTAACAGCGAAGATTCGAGCACCGGTGGCTCGGCCACCCCGACGATCGCCACCGAGGATGGCTCGATCCGAGTGTCGGCCGCGCCGAAGGGCACCCAGCCGAAGGCCGTCGTGTCGGTGGTCGAAGACTTCCAGTGCCCGGCCTGCGGTGCGTTCGAGACCCGGCAGGGTGCGACTCTCGCCGAACTGTCCAAGAACCCGAACGTCGCGATCGACTACAAGCCGATCATCTTCCTCGACCGCAGCGGCCAGACCGACTACTCGGCGAACACCGCCAACGCGTCGATGTGCGTCGCCGAAGCGAGCGGCAAGGACGGCAACATGGAGTCGTGGCTCAAGTTCCACAACCTGATGTTCACGAACCAGCAGCAGGAGGGCGGTCCCGGACCGAGCTCCGACCAGCTCCGCAAGTGGGCGGAACAAGCGGGCGTCACCGGTGTCTCCAAGTGCATCGAGGACAACCAGTTCGGCAAGTGGCTCACTGAGCAGAGCTCGACCGTCCTGAAGGACCCCGGCTTCCAGGGCACCCCGTGGGTTCGCTTGAACGGCAAGACCATCGACGCGATGGGCATGTCGCCCGAGCAGCTGACCACCGCCGTCACCGACGCCGCGAAGTAACCCGACCATGACCGACCAGGACGCCGTCGAGGCACCCGAACCGGAGACCGGAGCCACCGCCGCACCGGTCCAGGCCGCCGAGCCCGTCGACGTGCGGAGGCGCGGCAACGCGCTGACCGAGCTACGTTCGACGTCGCCGGTCGCCGCGTGGGTACTCCTCGTCGCGGGTGTGCTCGGGTTGATCGCGGCCGCGATGCTGACGATCGAACGCATCGAGCTGCTGATCAATCCCGACGCGGCGCTCTCGTGCAACTTCAACCCGATCATCTCGTGCGGGTCGGTCATGGTCACCGAACAGGGACGGTTCTTCGGATTCCCGAACCCGATCCTCGGCCTCCCTGCGTTCGCCGTCGTCATCGTGACCGCGGTCCTCGCCATCGGTCGCGTCCGACTGCCCCGCTGGTATTGGATCGGCCTGTCGATCGGCACCGCCCTCGGCTGGGTCTTCGTCCACTACCTGATCTTCCAGAGCATCTACCGCATCGGCGCCCTGTGCCCGTACTGCATGGTGGTGTGGGCGATCGTCCCGCTGATCCTGGTCCTCAGCGTCTCGCGCGCGCTGCCCGACAACAGGCTCGGCCGCTCCATCCGCGAATGGATGGGCGTCCTCCTCCCCGTCTGGTACATCGCCGTCATCGTCGCCGCCGGCGTGAAGTTCTGGGATTACTGGCAGACGCTCTTCTAGTTCGCTGTTCGAGCGTCTATTCGCTGGTCGAGCCCTTTTTATTCATTGGTCGAGCGGAGTCGAGACCCTCAACCGCACGTCAAGCGCCACACAACCACCCCGCCGGTCGAGCGGAGTCGAGACCCCGCCGCGGTTTCGACACGCCTCGTCGCTACGCTCCTCAGCGGCTCAACCAGCTACATAACCGCACGTCGAGCGGGACGCAACCACCCCGCTGGTCGAGCGGAGTCGAGACCTCAGCTGCGTACGGCGGGGGTCTCGACTCCGCTCGACCAACGAAGAAAAAGGCTCGACCAACGGAGAAGGCGGAACGTCACGCGCGCGAAGCGATCACGATCGCCAGGGCGACGATGGTCGCGTGCGGGCCGCTATGCAACGCACCAGGCAGGATCGAACCGTCGACCACTCGCAATTGACGCCAGCCGGGCACACGACCGTCGACGTCGGTCGCGGTACCGGCGGGCAACGACCCCCACGCATGTTGGGACATGCCGACCACCGGGTCGACGCGGATCGACCCCGGTTCCACCACCTCGGCGAACGCGCGATCGTTCAGCAGGTCGACGACCCGCTCGACACCGCGGGACAACCTCTCCGACGACGCGACGTCCGGCACCCCCAGATCGACAGACTCCCCGTCGAGGATCCCCGTGGTTCCAGCCATGTCGGCGATCCCGATCGGCACGCCGGTCGGCTCCAGTGACGTGAACGCGGCGAAGTCGTCGCCGTACGGCCTGATCTCCAGCCCGTCGACGTGCAGCACCGTCTGCAGTAATGCGGGTGCTCGTAACGTCGTACGCGGAGTGAAGCGGACGACCCGCTCCGCGTGCTCGTGTACGGGCAGCGGCCCGACCAAGGGCGCGACGAGACGCGCAGTTCCCAACGTTCCAGCACAGACGATGACCTCGCCCGCGTCGATCACCTCCCCTGCCGCCGTGCGGACGCCGATCACGGCGTCGCCCGACGTCACCAAGCCTGCGACCTCGACACCGGACCGGACCGTGAGCCCGGGACGGTCCACGGCATCCGACAGCACGTGCCCGGCCGTCCACCGCGCACCGTCGACCCGGTTGCTCCACACCCGATTCACGCCGTCCCTCGGCCACGGTCCGACGTTCGCGTCCGATCCGCATGCCTCCTCGAATGCGTGCGCGACGTCGCCGAGTTCGTCATCGGCGAACGCCCTCGCCCGCATCACCGCGTCGGCGTCGTCGAAGGCGGCTTCCAGTTCGGCTGCCGTCCACGGCCAGAACGTGTAGTCGTCGCGGTGACCGCGGAGGAAGTATGCGCCGTTGATCGACGACGACCCGCCGACTCCGGTGCCGCGCACGACCGGTCTGCCGCCTCGCTCCACGATCGGCACGGCGCGGTCGGGAGAGTCGATGGGGAGACGGTCGAGCGACGCGGCGAACGGCGTTCCCGGACCTCGTTCGAGGACCGTGACCCGCCGCGTCGAATCTCGGGACAGTCGTTCGGCCAGAACGCATCCCGCCGACCCCGCCCCGACGATCAGGACGTCGGGGATCATCGAGTCACCGTGAGATCACCGGCCGTAGTGCGCCGACGTCCCGGCGGCTCAGCGCACCTTGCCACAGACCAGCGCCGTAGGCGAGGTCGTCGAGTCGGCGGTAGACGGCGTAGTGCAGCGGACTCATCACCGGAGCTTCGGGGTCGAGCAGTTGGTTCCGGATCCACATCGCCGCGGCTTCGGCGATGGCGACGACCGGCAGCCAACGACGGAACCGTCGACTCACCGCGAACGCGAGCAGTGACGCCGGCCAGTAGTGGCGGAGCACCGCGGCACACGCCTGCAGCAGACCGAACCCGGCGGCCCGTGCGGTGTTCTGGGCGGCGATGGCTCGTCCGCGCGGGATGTCGCCGAGCAGGCGACGTGTGCGTCGATAGACGACGGCGAGGATCACTGCGGCGACGAGCGCACCCACCCGGCTGCGCATCATCAGTCCGATGACGGCGGCGGCCAGCGGCGCAGTCGTGACCACGGGGGCGGCGAGTTGGCCGTGCCGCATCGCGAGCTCCGCGGCGCCGGTGCCATAGAAGCGTCGCCGATCGAGCATTCCGCGCAACGACTCCCGATGATCGTGGCCGACAGCGGCGATCGGGTCGTACCGGATTCGCCAGCCGTCCTGATGCGTGCGCCAACACAGGTCGACGTCTTCGGCCACGCGCAACGTCTCGTCGAAGCCGAGGAACGCGCTGCGCCGGACGACCATTGCGGCACTCGGCACGTAGGCGATGGGGCTGCCGGGCGCGACGAGCGCTTCGCGCGGTCCCATGTCGAGGGAGGAGAAGCGGTTCGCGTACGCGGCGACTGCGGACGACTCCGGATCGGCGTCGCTGCACACCGCGCCGAGTCCGACGATGCGGGGCGCGACGAGCGCGACCGTGGGGTCGGCGAAATGTCCGAGGAGCATCGTCAGCCAACCGCTGTCGGGAACGGTGTCGGAGTCGAGGAACGCGACGAATCCGGTGGTCGCCGCGGCCACCCCGGCGTTCCGTGCTGCGGCCGGACCACGGTTGTCCTCGAAGCGGATCAGTCCGGCGCAGTCGGGCACCCGGATCGGCTCGTCCGACGCATCGTCGACGATGATCACTGATACGTCGGTGAGCGCGGCGAGCAGTCGGTCGACGCCTGACTGGTTTCCATGCACGGGGACCACGACGGTCACATCGGAGACGTCCGGGCCCGACATGGGGCGCGGATGCGCGATCCCCGCGTCGAGCAGCCTGCGTGCGAGTACCTGGGTTCCGTTGTCGTGGACCGCGATTCGGCCGTCTCCGGAGGTCATGCCCAACGCCGGGTCGGACAGTTTCATCACCCGCAGCGGCGACCCGCCGACCAGGTAGCGCAGGTTTCCGCCCCGCGCGCACCGCGGATCGATCTGCACCTGGAACCCTGCCGGCAACGTCGACGACGCAGGTCCGGTCGCGCCTGCGTTCACACGAGCCGCCCGTCGTCGCGCACCGTCCACGTATGCAGTGACGTCGCGAGCGATTGCGTTCGCGACGCGAGCATCGCTGCGCCGCGGTCGGCGTCGGCCGTCGTCGGATCACCCAGGACGCCGTTGGGGCTGACCGCGGCGACGCCGCCCGCCCGCAGATCGTCCATCAGTTCGGCGATCGGCGCGGTGGCCCCGGCCTCGACCGCATCGACTCGGACGTCGTCAGGGCTCGTCGACAGGAGCACTGAGGTCTCGGTGTCGCCCGCGTGCGCGTCGGCGCCGGGAAACACGCACGGCCACCAGGCGGCGTCGCGGCCCTCGTACCGAAGGAGGCGGACCGCGGATGCGAGCGCGACTGCATTGCCGCCGTGCCCGTTCACGAACACCACGCGCGAGGCCCACCGGCACACGCTGCGGCCGTATTCGACGATCACGAGCTCGAGTACCTCGGCGCCGATCGACACGGTGCCGGGAAATCCTTCGTGTTCGCCGGACGCGCCGTACGCGATGGTCGGCGCCAGCAGGACGTCGATCTCGTCGGCACCAGATTGGTCGGCCCCAGATCGGTCTGCCGCAGACTGGACGGCGCGCGCAGCGAGCTCGGCGGCGATCCGTCCGTCAGTATCGACGGGCAGATGCGGTCCGTGCTGTTCGACGGCCCCGACCGGCACAACGATCGTCAGGTCTCTGTCGATCAGATCGCGCCATACCCGGGCCCCTAAAGCGAGCGCAGGGGTCATTCCGGTAACCCTACCGAGGAGTTCGTCGCAGCCATAGGCCAGTCACCCTTTTCGATGCCGCCAACCCGAGGCGTTACACGAATGCGATGTGTGTAATGCTGGCTGGGAGTAGGTGATTCAGCACACGCCGATATTGCAGAAGGATTTTCATGTCTACGACGACTGATCGCACCCCGTCGGGCCGTTCCGGCCCTCTGTCCTCCGTACGCGTCATCGAGTTCGCGGGCATCGGTCCGGGACCGCACGCTGCGATGCTTTTGGCCGACCTCGGCGCCGACGTCGTCCGCGTCCAGCGCCCCGGCGAACTCCCTGATCCGAACCGCAACGCCGACGCTCTCCTGCGCGGCCGCCGCGTCGTCGAGGCGAACTTGAAGAACCCGTCCGACCGCGAGACGATCCTGAATCTCATCGCTAAGGCCGACGTCGTTCTCGAGGGCTTCCGACCCGGCGTCATGGAGCGTCTCGGTTTCGGTCCGGACGATCTCGCGAAGGTCAACGACAAGCTGATCTACGGCCGGATGACCGGATGGGGCCAGGAAGGTCCGCGCGCCGAGCTCGCGGGCCACGACATGAACTACATCTCGCTGACCGGGATGCTGCACGCGATCGGCCGCACCGAGGAGCGCCCGACTCCGCCGTTGAACCTCGTCGGCGACTTCGGCGGCGGCTCGATGTTCCTCGTCATGGGCGTGCTCGCCGCCCTCGTCGAGCGGAGCGTCTCCGGTAAGGGCGAAGTGATCGACGCCGCGATGGTCGACGGCGCATCGGTTCTCGGACAGATGATGTGGGCGTTCCGCGGCACCGGCCTGTGGCAGGACAAGCGCGGCGCCAACTTGCTCGACACCGGAGCCCCGTACTACGAGGTGTACGAGACGTCGGACGGCAAGTGGATGGCCGTCGGCGCCATCGAACCGCAGTTCTACGCGGAACTCCTCAACAGGCTGGGACTGGACGCAGAGTCGCTCCCGGGCCAGAACGACGTCTCGAAGTGGGACGAGTTGAAGCAGACGTTCACCGACACGTTCAAGACGAAGACCCGCGATGAGTGGGCCGCGATCTTCGACGGCACCGACGCGTGCACCTCGGCGATCCTCGACTGGAACGAAGCACCGAAGGATCCGCATCTCGCCGCCCGCGGCACCATCGTCGAGATCGACGGTGTCACCCAGGCTCAGGTCGCTCCCCGCTTCTCCCGCTCGACCACCGCCACTCCCGAAGGCCCCGCCCGCACCGCGACCGATCCCGCAACGCTCTGGCAGGACTGAGTCCTTTTCCCGTTGGTCGAGCGGAGTCGAGACCCCCGCTCTACGCACCAGGGTCTCGACTTCGCTCGACCAGCGTGGTGGGCGAGCACCGCCGTCCGGCACGTCTGCACATCGAGCGACACCGCAACCCCGCTGGTCGAGCGGAGTCGAGACCTCGCACAACACGGCTAAGGGTCTCGACTCCGCTCGACCAACGGGGGGGGCACGCGGTACGCGGGTCTCGACGTCGCTCGACCAGCGTGGTGGCGAGCACCGCCGTCCGGCACGTCTACGCGTCGAGCGACACCGCATCCCCCGTTGGTCGAGCGGAGTCGAGACCTCGCACGACGCAGCGAGGGGTCAGACCTTCGACGACCCCATATCGATCTGGAACTCGGCGCCGGTGACTGCCTTGGCGGTGGCCAAGTAGAGGACGGCATCGCTGAGGTCGTCGACACTGGCGATCGGATAGTGATCCATCATCGACGGGAAGTGGCGGCCCCACGTTTCGAACGCTTCGAACGCCGCCGTGTCTTCGGTTCCCATCGGGGTGTGCACCGCGTACGGGTGCACCGAGTTGACGCGGATGTGTTTGTCGCCCAATTCTTTCGCCACGGTCTGCGTGATTCCACGCAGGGCGAACTTAGACGCCGAGTAGCCAACCTGGGCGGGCATCGCCTTGAGGCCCGCACACGACGACACCACGGTGATGCTGCCCCCGTTGTCGGCTTCGAGCATCGCGGGGATCGCGGCCTTGAGCGTCTTCCACGTGCCGACGACGTTGACGTCGACGAGATCCGTGAACTGCTCTTCGGTCTGTTCCCACGACAGACCCCACGTCAGGATGCCTGCGTTCGCCACGACGTGGTCGAGGCGGCCGAACTGCTCCACGCCGTCGGCGACGAGCTGCTGCTGGAACTCCAGATCGCGAGTGTCTCCGCGGCGGGCCAAGATCTTGCCGCCTGCCTCCTCGACGAGTCGGACCGTCTCGGCGAAGTCGTCGGCCGTCGCAGGCGGATACGTCATGTGGTCGGCAACGCGTTCGGCGATGTCCATCCCGATGACGGAGGCGCCCTCCCGCGCGAAACGCAACGCGTGGTTACGGCCCTGACCGCGGGCGATACCTGTGATGTAGACGACCTGACCGTCGAACTGTCCCATTGACGAACGCCTTTCTGGAGCACTCGGTGAATTCCCGAACTGTAACATGTTCTAATTCGTCGAACCCAGCTCCCCCGCGACGATCACACGCCCGCGTACAACGCGCCCAACGCCATCGCGGTCAACAGTTCGCCAAGCGCGGCATCGGGATACCGGGGCAGCCGGGGCGACGAGTTGAGAAGGCCGAACCCTGCGTGGACTCGCACCCGAGCCTCGTCGCGCGTGAGGCCGCGGACGGCCTCGACCAGCACGTCCACCCACCGTTCGACATAGCGGCGCTGCAGCGATCGGACGGTGCGGTTGGCCTCCGGCGTCATCGACGTGAGATCACGGTCCTGCACGGTGATCAGATCGGGTTTGGTGACCAAGACGTCGATGTGGAACTCGATGAGGCGCATCAGGACGTCGGCCGGCGCACCACCCTCGGCGACGACGGCCTCGCCGCCCGAGTGCAGGCGTTCGCTGATGTCGAGAAGCATCTGGTCGAGGAGATCGATCTTCGACTTGAAGTGCCGATACATCGCCGGACCGCTGACACCTGCCTCGGCCCCGATGTCCTCCAGACGCACGGCAGCGAAACCCCTGCGCGCCATCTGCCGGGCCGCCGCTGCGATGAGTTCGGCCCGTCGAGCGGCCTTGGCCTGCGACCGACGCGTGCCCGGAAGGGCTGCGGACCCGGTGACCGCAGCGATTTCGGAACGCTCAGACACGGCCGCTCCTCGCGAAGATCGTAGGGTTCGTCGCCTCGAACTGTAACCCGGCGGCCGCGGTCATCCGGCGTAGACCACCCTCGTCCATAGGACGAGATCCTGCAACGACCGCCTGCGGGGCGAGAGGCCCACCCACGCCAACCCGACGGGGAACAAGACGCAGAACACCGCACGTAGGAACAGTCGCGGCACCCGCACTCGTCCACCCTTCGAGTTCGAGACCCGCAGCCCGAGTACCGCATACCCCACCGACCGCTCGGTGATCGACCAGCACGCGAAGAGGTACACGACGCAGGCGACGAAGAACCCCGTCGTCGTGAAGATCCACGGCACCTCCGGGAAGGTGAAGGTCCTGGCGTCGAAGGCGAACTTCACGAAGGCGACGGTGAGATAACCGCCGCCCATCAACACGAGCACCACGACGAGGTCGACGACCGCCGCCATCGACCGGCTGACGATCCCGGCATCGCGCAGGGGCCGGGCCGAATCACTCATCACGCGGCCGTCGCCTCAGCATCCGTCCGACGATGTTGTCGACGGCGTCGTCGGCACGTTCGCTGCCGCTGCGGACGTCGGAGATCATCTCGGTCGTGACTGTGGTGCTCGCGCCGCGCACCATCGACGAGACGTCGACGCCGTCGAGCAGGTCGTTCAGGTCGACGCGGTCGAGGAGCGCATCCAGATCGAGGTCGTTCAGGAGCGCGTTCAGATCGATGCGGGCCATGAGTCGCGGCAGATCGATGGCGTCGAGCAGGCGGTTCACGTCGACTCTCGCGATCACGGCGTCCACGTCGATCGCATCCACGATCCGGGCCACATCAATGGCGCCGATTACTCTGTTCACGTCCAGACCGTCGACGACCCGGTTCACGTCGAGCGCGTCGACGACCCGGTCGAGATCTACGCCGCGCAACAGGACGTCGGTCAGATCGATCTCCTCGGTGAGGTACATGATGGCCTCTGAGAGCACGAAACGGACCGTCGTACCGGGCAACGCGACTGCCCGACGGACGGCGCCTTCGACCAGAGTCCGGATCATTGATCGATCATGCCAGAAATGCGCGACGCCCCGGTACCGCGTGCGGACCGGGGCGTCGCGAGGAAGTACTGACTCTCGACTTACAGTGCTTCGTAAAGCTCCCGTGCGAGTCGAGCGGTCTCGCTCGGCGTCTTGCCGACCTTGACGCCCGCAGCCTCGAGGGCCTCCTTCTTGGCCTGCGCGGTGCCCGCGCTGCCGGAGACGATCGCGCCTGCGTGACCCATCGTCTTGCCTTCGGGGGCGGTGAAGCCCGCGACGTACCCGACGACCGGCTTGGTGACGTTGGCCTTGACGTACTCAGCCGCACGCTCCTCGGCGTCGCCGCCGATCTCACCGATCATGACGATCAGCTTGGTCTCGGGGTCGTTCTCGAACGCCTCGATCGCATCGATGTGCGTGGTACCGATGACCGGGTCGCCGCCGATGCCGATGGCGGTCGAGAATCCGAGGTCACGGAGCTCGTACATCATCTGGTAGGTCAGGGTGCCCGACTTGGAGACCAAGCCGATCGGACCCTTGCCCGTGATGTTGTTCGGGGTGATGCCGACGAGGGCCTCACCCGGCGTGATGACGCCCGGGCAGTTCGGACCGATGATGCGGGTCTTCTCGCCCTTCTCCACGTTGTAGGCCCAGGCGTACGCCGAGTCCTGCACGGGGATGCCCTCGGTGATGACCACGAGCAGCGGGATCTCCGCGTCGATGGCCTCGACGATCGCGTCCTTGGAGAACACGGGCGGGACGAAGGCGATCGACGTGTCGGCGCCGGTCTTCTCCATCGCCTCGGCGACGGAGCCGAAGACGGGGAGCTCGACGTTATTGCCGTCAGCGTCCACGTGCGAGACGGTGGTCCCAGCCTTGCGCGCGTTGACGCCGCCGACGACATTGGTGCCCGCCTTGAGCATCAGTGCGGTGTGCTTGGTGCCCTCGCCGCCGGTGATGCCCTGGACGATGACCTTGTTGTTCTTGTTCAGGTAGATCGACATATGTTCCGGCTCCTACTTGCTCGCCAGCTCGGCGGCCTTGTCGGCGCCGGCATCCATGGTCTCCGCCAGGGTCACCAGCGGGTGGTTGGCGTCGGCCAGGATCTTGCGACCCTCTTCGACCTTGTTGCCGTCCAGGCGGACGACGAGCGGCTTGCTCGCGGCGTCGCCCAGCTTGGCGAGTGCGCCGACGATGCCGTTGGCGACCGCGTCGCATGCGGTGATGCCACCGAAGACGTTCACGAAGACGCTCTTGACCTGCTCGTCACCGAGGATGACGTCGAGGCCGGCAGCCATGACGTCGGCCGATGCGCCGCCGCCGATGTCCAGGAAGTTGGCGGGCTTGACGCCACCGTGGTTCTCGCCCGCGTATGCGACGACGTCCAGGGTCGACATGACCAGACCTGCACCGTTGCCGATGATTCCGACCTGTCCGTCGAGCTTGACGTAGTTGAGGTCGTTCTCCTTGGCCTTGAGCTCAAGGGGATCGGTCGCGTCCTTGTCGGCGAACTCGGCGTGGCCGGGCTGGCGGAAGTCGGCGTTCTCGTCGAGCGTGACCTTGCCGTCGAGGGCGAGGATCTCGTCGTCCGGGGTGCGGACCAGCGGGTTGACCTCCACGAGGCTGGCGTCTTCGTTGATGAAGACCTCCCACAGCTTCTGGATGGTCACGGCTGCGGCGTCGAGGACCTCGGCGGGCAGGTGCCCGGCCTCGGCGATCTCACGCGCGAACGCGACATCGACGCCCTTGACGGCGTCCACGGCGATGCGGGCCAGCCTGTCGGGCTTGGTCGCAGCGACCTCTTCGATCTCCATGCCGCCTTCCACCGAGCACATGGCCAGGTAGGTGCGGTTGGACCGATCGAGCAGGAACGAGATGTAGTACTCCTCGGCAATGTCGCTGGCTTCTGCGACGAGAAGCCTCTTGACGACGTGGCCCTTGATATCGAGCCCGAGGATGTTTTCGGCGTGTGTCTGTGCGTCATCGGGGGTTGCGGCGTACTTGACGCCACCCGCCTTGCCGCGTCCGCCGACCTTGACCTGCGCCTTGATCATGACGGGCTTGCCGATTTCCTCGGCGATAGCTCGTGCATCAGCAGCAGTATCGGTCACCCGACCCGGTGTGGTGGGTACCCCATGCTTGGCGAACAGTTCCTTCGCCTGGTATTCGAAGAGATCCATTCAGCTCACCATCTGAAGTAAGTTTCGTCCGCTTCGGTGTAACGCGGACCATAACGGACTGTAATCCTGTTGCCGTCGTCGCCTCACACTCGGTGCCGACCTTGTGCCCCATCTCACTCGGTCGTCGCGCAAGGTGGACTTAAGACGGACTCTTGGTTACCGTCAACTGGGTTGGTAACAGGATGGTCACAGGACCAGGCACGATATGAGGTGAGCAGACGGTGGCAGTTGGTAGCGCGATGCGCTCGGAGACCCTCACTCCTCCACCGGTCGATCAGCCCGCAACCCGTGACATCCCGCTTCCGTCTCGCCGACTCCGCATCGGCCTCGGCTCCGAGCCGCTGGACTCCGCTGTCTCGACCTCCGAGATCCCCGTCGCCGCCGACGAGGTCCCCGCGACGCAGGGCGCTGTAGTTCCGTCCGGCCCGAAGCCCGTATCCGGTGGACGCCACCGTCTTGCCGCGCCGTCGTCCGCGCTGAAAGCGCGCACCGCGCTCGTCGCGATGGCCGCAGGCGCCGGCGCGTTCGCCCTCGCCGGACCCAGCATCGACCAGGCCAAGCCCGCTCCGGAACCGGCCCCCGAGCCGCAGGTCGCCTCCGACGTCGCGCTCGCCGCATCCGGCACCGGCGACGACCTCGGACCGGGCGTCGCGGCATCGCTCCCCGAATCGGACATGAGCGTGTTCGACGATCAGCTCCCACAGGGCACCAAGATCGCCAAGAAGAAAGAAGCGGCCCGCCAGGCAGCACTCAAGCCTGAGGTGACGAGCCCGCTCCCCATGGGGACCTACGACTTGACCTCCGCGTTCGCTCCGCGCTGGGGCGCCTTCCACGGCGGCATCGACCTGGCCGCTCCGCTCGGCACCCCGATCCACGCCGCGACCGACGGCGTCGTCGTCGAAGCCGGACCGGCTTCCGGTTACGGCAACTGGGTGCAGCTCAAGGCCCCCGACGGCACGGTCACGATGTACGGCCACATGTCGTCGTCGGGCGTGCAAGTCCAGAAGGGCGACAAGGTGACCGCGGGCGACATCATCGCACTCGTCGGCAGCGAAGGCTTCTCCACCGGACCGCACTGCCACTTCGAGGTGTGGAAAGACGGGAAGATGAAGGTCGACCCCGCCGTCTGGCTCGCCTCCAAGGGCGTGCGCCTCTCCGCTCTGCACTAGTTTTTCGCTCGCTGATCGGGCCCTCCCCGCCGATCGAGCCCTTCGACTCCGCTCAGGAGAACCGGGGTCGAGATCCTCACCAGGTTTCGACACGCCTCGTCGCTAGCGCTCCTCGACGGCTCAACCAACTACACGGGCAGCGCTTACAAAGGCCGCGACCCGCGGCACCTCAACCAGGCAAAAGGCCCTTACAGCTTCTCGCCCGGCAGTCCGCCTGCGGTCATCAGCGTGACTCGGCCGACGCTGCCGCCGAAGTCGAAGGTGATCCGCTCGGTGATTCCGGTGCCCTCTTTCGCAACGGCCTTGCCCATCCCGAATTTGGGGTGATTCATGCGGTCGCCGATGTCGTAGTGCACGGCCGTGTTGCGCGGGCGAGCGCGACCGGAGTCGCCGAACGACGAACCGCCGAACGAACTGCTTCCGCCGCTCGAATACCCGAACGCACCGCCCCGTGATTCACGGGGTGCGCGACGCGGCTCGGTGCGTCGCCAATCGATGAGATGTTGCGGGATCTCTTGCAGGAAGCGCGATTCCGGGTTCGACACCGGCTGCCCCCACGACGCGCGCGACATCGCGCGTGTCAGGTAGAGGCGCTGCCGAGCCCGGGTGATGCCGACGTAGGCGAGGCGTCGTTCCTCGCTGAGCTCGTTCGGATCCCCGAGCGCGCGCATGTGCGGGAAGTGCCCGTCCTCCCACCCGGTGACGAACACGACCGGGAACTCGAGACCCTTCGCGGTGTGCAACGTCATCATCGTGACGACGCCGTCGCCTTCGTCGGGAACCTGGTCGGCGTCGGCGACGAGCGAGACCTTCTCCAGGAACGCCGCCAGCGACCCGGGCTCGGGCTCCCCGTCCTCCGCGGGCGTCGGAGCCTCGGGATCGGGCTCGACGTCCTCCTCGTCGCGCTGAGCGGCCTCCACACTGAAGTCGCGGGCGACGGCGACGAGTTCGTTGATGTTGTCCAGGCGCGCCCCGTCCTGCGGGTCGTTGGACGATTCGAGCTCGTCCCGATATCCGGAGCGGTCGATGATCGCGTCGACGAGGTCGCCGATGTCCGCGCCCTCGGTCGTGGCGTCGGCGACGGCTTCGTCACCTGCGCCGAATGCCATCAGGAAATCGCTGCGGAGCCCTTCGATGAGTTGGACGAACCCGGTGATCTGCTTGACGGCTCGCGTGTTGAGGAGTGCGACCCGGTTCTCGGTGGCGTCCAGGAGCCCTTGATAGAAGCTGACGCCGAGGTTCTCGGCGTGGACAGCGACGCAGGCTTCGGCGCGGTCGCCGATGCCGCGGCGCGGCGTGTTGAGGATGCGGCGCAGGCTCACCTGGTCGTCGGGGTTGGAGACCACGCGCAGGTAGGCGACGATGTCGCGGACCTCTTTGCGCTCATAGAACTTGGTCCCGCCGACCACCTTGTACGGCATGCCGTGCCGGACGAACACTTCTTCCAACGCTCGCGATCCGGTGTTGGTCCGGTAGAACACCGCGATGTCGGAGTACGTGTGGCTGGCCGAGCCGCCGATCGAATAGTCGACGAGCTGCTCGATCTCCTTGGCGATGAAAGCGGCCTCGTCGCGGTCGGAGTCGGCGACGTATCCGGTGATGAGCTCGCCGTCGCCGGAGTCGGTCCACAGCCGCTTCTCCCGACGCCCGGTGTTGCGCGAGATGACGGAGTTCGCCGCCGACAGGATGGTCTGCGTCGACCGGTAATTCTGTTCGAGCAGGATGGTCTCGGCGTCCGGATAGTCGCGCTCGAACTCTTCGATGTTGCGGATCGTCGCACCGCGGAACGCGTAGATCGACTGGTCGGCGTCACCGACGACGCACAGGCCGGACGGCTCGACGCCCGCCTCGCTTGTCTCGTACCCCACGAGTTCGCGCACGAACATGTACTGGGCGTGGTTGGTGTCCTGGTACTCGTCGACGAGCACGTGACGGAAGCGTCGACGGTAGTACTCGGCGATCTCGGGGTGACGCTGCAGCAGCGACACCGTCTCGCCGATCAGGTCGTCGAAGTCGAAGGCGTTGGCCGCGGCGAGACGACGCTGGTATTCGGCATAGATCTCGGTGATCGTCAGCGCCGTCGGATCGGGCTGCTCTTCCGCGGAGACCTGCGCGGCGGCCTCGTCCGGCTCGACGAGTTCGTTCTTGTAGTTGGAGATCACGGTGCCGACGCCGCGCGGACTGAACTTCTTCGGGTCGAGTCCGAGGTCGCGGACCACCATCCCGAGAAGTCGTCGGGAGTCGTCGGCGTCGTAGATCGAGAAGTTGGAGTTGCGGTTGCCGAGCAGCGCCGACTGCGCGCGGAGAATCCGCACGCACGTCGAGTGGAACGTCGACACCCACATGTAGGCGGCGCGCGGTCCGACGAGGTCGATGACACGCTCGCGCATCTCGGCGGCAGCCTTGTTGGTGAACGTGATCGCCAGGATCTGGCCCGGTGTCACGTCCCGTTCGGCCAGCAGGAACGCGATGCGGCGAGTCAGCACCGCGGTCTTCCCCGATCCCGCGCCGGCGACGATCAGCAGCGGCGCACCGAGGTGGACGACCGCTGCCCGCTGCTGCGGGTTGAGCCCGTCGAGCAACTCCCGACCACGGTCGGTGAGATCGGTGTCGGCGGTGGCGAGGGCAGAAGTATTCGAGGAGTTCATCGCCTAGTCAGGCTACCCGCGGGGTCCGACACGGCAGGCGTCCCGGGGTCGTCACGGGGCCAGTCCGGCCATGACCGGAAGGCCGACCCGACCTTCGCCCGTGTGCAGCCGAAGCCCCGGGGTGACGGGGCGGATCTGAACAGCGTCGCCGTGGCCGGTCAGCTGCGCGTAGACGACGTGCAGCCCCGACTGGACGGGGATGCGCAACGCCTCGCCGCCGTCCAGCCGTAGTTCGATCTCGCCGTCGCGGTCGGCGCAGTAGCTGATCTGCAGCGTCCACTGGACGTCGATGAGTGGTCCGTCGAGCGGAACCCGTACCGGCCCGGTGATTCCGGGCTTGCGACAGGAGCCCTCGCTGGGCTCCATGGTCCTCGAGCGGGTCACGCTGCCCTGGACCGCTTTGCCGGTCGGGTCGAGGACGACGAGGTCGTCGGTGTACGAGCCGAACTCGGGTCGATCGGGCAGTCGCCCGAAGATACGGCTGATCTGATTGTCCGGGTAGGTCACGGGGAGCAGGATCTCCAAGGGGACCGACTGGTCGAACATGGTGCGGCCCGCGTTGTCCTTCATCGCCTGCCGCGCGTTGGCCAGATAGTCGGACGTCGGATCGTCGCGCCACGTGGTGGAGAATGCGCTCGTCGCGATCATCGACGAGATCACCAGCAGAACAGCGCCGACGGCGACGACGATCGCCGGGCGACGGTCCGGTTCGGCAGGCACCGCGTGCGTGCCGGTGCTCGCCGGGGCCGCAGCGATGAACGCGAACGCGATCGTGATGACGAGGGCCGTGTCGGGCAGGTAGCGCATCGTCTGCGCGAGTTCGAGGGCGGTGTTCTCGCCCGAGCGGTTCCACATGACGGGGATCTGCGCGACGACCGCGTAGATCGCTGCGCACACCCACACGGCGACGACGCCGCGTCGAGCGCGGACCGTCGCGACCACGAGCACCGCGATCACCACCCAGCCGAGGACGATCATCCACACGGGAGCGAACCCCATCGGCGGCGACGGCACCCACCGCTCCCAATGCCACGGTCCGCCGACCATCGCCGGGACGATCGCGTCGTTCACACTCCGCCACACCAGGTGCGCGGCCTGCGAGATCGAATGACTTCCCGTGGTCGCGGTGGTCGTCGCGAGGAACAGGACCGCCCAGGCGACGAACACCACGGCGAGCACCGCCCACAGCCGGCGAGCCCGCATGAACGCGACGGTCAGCGGCGAAGTCCGGAAGTCGGCGGCCTGCTCCTCGTACTTGTTCGTCGGACGGCGAGCGGCCAGCACCGCGGCGACGAACGCGACCGGCAGGATCAGCAACGACTTCTCGAAGAACGCGAGAGCCACCACGAAGGCGATCGCAGCGCACACGACGAGCCGAGTGCGACGCGCACCCGTCACATCGTCGCGCACGAGCAGTACGACGGTGCCGACGATGTACGCGAGCGCGGCCTGCATCGGCAATGTGTTGAGGCCCGCGGCCCACCACACGTATGCGCTGATCGTCATCGGCACGAACAGGTAGAAGGCGAATGCTGCGAGAGCGCCGACTCCGGCACGCGGCGCGATGATCCGGATCATCCGCCACACCGCGAGCGACGCGATCGCCTGCAGGACGACGAGAGTCGCGGCGGGCAGCCACCACTGGATCGGGGCGATCACCGTCGACACCCCGGCCACCAGGAACGCGCCGGGCATCAGGTGCCCGTCGTGGCTGGTTCCGAGATAGTCCCAACTGAGGATCGGGTCGCTGGACGCCTGCGCGATGAGGACGAGGTCGTCCCAATAGAAGTCGCCGCGTGCGACGAGCCAGGCTCGCACGACGAGTTGCGCGACGAGGAGCGCGACGGCGATGGGAACGAGCTTGCGAGCCTGAAGCATCCCCGCATTGTCCCACCCGGCCGCCGCCGACTGTCGCCCCACGCCGGTCACACGACATACGACCGCGTGCGCGTGGCAAAATCAATCGATGTGACTGAGCCAACCGACCCGGCGGACCGGGACAGGGACACTGACGGCGGGGACACTGACGGCGGGGGAAACCCAGACAGCAGAAACACAGACAGCGGAAACACCGACACGGGAATCGAGGGCCTGAGCTCCGACGTCGCCGACCTCCCCGACGACATCGACACCCTGCGCCTGGAGATCGACCGGATGGACGCGGTCATCCTGGCTGCGATCCAGCGCCGCAGCGCCGTCTCGAAGAAGATCGGCGCCTACCGGATGGCCACCGGCGGCACGCGTCTGGTCCACAGTCGTGAGGTGAAAGTACTCGACCGCTTCTCGGCCCTCGGCTCGGAGGGGCACACCCTGGCGATGCTGCTCCTGCGGCTGGGCCGCGGACCGCTCGGACGATAGAACTCGCTAGCGCCCTCGCTGGGCGCGGTACCAGCTGACCAACGCCTCGGTCGACGAGTCGTGCGACGGCGCAGGCTCCACCTCGTCGGTGAGCACGCCGACGAGCGCGTTGGCCCGTTCCTTACCGAGCTGAACTCCCCACTGGTCGAACGGATCGATGCCCCAAACGACGGCCTTCACGAAGGTGATGTGCTCGTAGAGCGCGATGAGCTGACCGAGGACCGACGGCGTGAGACGCGGCGCGAGGATTGACGTCGACGGCCGGTTGCCCGGCATCACCATGTGCGGAATGCGCGAGGCGGGGACGTCTTCGGCGGCGATGTCGTCGGCCGTCTTCCCGAACGCGAGCACCTCGGTCTGCGCGAAGAAGTTCGCCATCAGAATGTCGTGCATGGAGCCGCCCGTCGCCCCGTCGAGGTCGTCGGTCGGCCGCGCGAAGCCGATGAAGTCCGCGGGCACCAGCCACGTCCCCTGGTGCAGCAGTTGATAGAACGCGTGCTGCCCGTTGGTTCCGGGCTCACCCCAGTAGACGGTGCCGGTCGCCGCCGTGACCGGACGCCCGCCCGCCGTGACCGACTTCCCGTTCGACTCCATCGTCAACTGCTGCAGATACGCCGGGAACCGGTCGAGATCCTGCGCGTACGGGAGCACCGCCTGCGACTGCGCCTGGAAGAAGTTCGAGTACCAGAGGCCGATCATGCCGAGCAGGACCGGCGCGTTGCGTTCCAGCGGCTGCGTGCGAAAGTGCTCGTCGACGGCGTGGAAGCCTTCGAGGAACTCGGCGAACCGTTCCCGCCCGACGGCGATCATCAGGCTCAGGCCGATCGCCGAGTCGACGGAGTAGCGGCCGCCGACCCACCCCCAGAACCCGAACATGTTGGCCGTGTCGATGCCGAACTTCGCGACTTCGTCGCCGTTGGTGCTGACCGCGACGAAGTGCTTGGCGACGACGTCGGAGTCGTCCTCGGCCACCCCGAGCCCGGCGAGCAACCAGCGTCGTGCCGCCACCGCGTTGGTGATGGTCTCCAATGTGGTGAACGTCTTCGATGCGACGACGACGAGCGTCGTCTCCGGGTCGAGGGGCTCGAGCGTGGACACGATGTCGACTGGGTCGATGTTGGAGACGAAGTGGCAGCGCAGCCCGTCCTGGCGGTAGTGGCGAAGCGCGTCGTAGGCCATCGCGGGACCGAGGTCGCTGCCGCCGATCCCGACGTTGACGACGTCGGTGATCGCGCGGCCGGTGTGCCCGACCCACGCGCCGCTCCGCACGCGCTCGGCGAACTCGCCCATCGCGTCGAGCACCGAGTGGACGTCGGCGACGACGTCCTGACCGTCGACCACCAGTGTCGCGTCCCTCGGCAGACGCAGCGCGATGTGCAGCGCGGCGCGGTCCTCCGACGTGTTGACGTGCTCGCCTGCGAACATCGCGTCGCGCTGCTCTTCCAGGCCGGCTTCACGGGCCAGACTCATCAGCAGTTCGAGCGTCTCCTCGGTGACGAGATGCTTGGAGTAGTCGATGTGCAGATCGCCAGCGTCGACGACGAGCGACGAGCCGCGCTCGGGATCCATCGCGAACAGTTCGCGGAGGTGGAGAGCGTAGACGTGCGGGTAGTGGGCGGCGAGCGCATGCCATGAGACCGTCGTCGTAATGTCGTATTCGCCGGTGACTTCGGTGTGAGAGCCCAACATGACTCAACCCTATGTGGTCGCGGCCACCTCTGCCCTTCGGAGAGGTCAGACGAGGCGGGCGCTGACCGCGTCCGGGAGGTAGCGAAGGGCCCACGAGATCGGGGTCCACGGCCACCCCGGGACGGCTGCCCGCGCGGGTTCGGCTTCGATGGCTTTCACCATCGCGGCGACACCGGTCGCGGTGTCGGTCATCATCGACGTCTTCACGCCGCGGTTGATGTCGGTCTCGATGTAGCCGGGCAGCAGCACGGTCACGACGATCCCGGTCCCTTTCAACTCCGCCTGCAGTCCCTGGCCGAGAGTGGCCAATCCAGCCTTGGACGCCGAGTAGGCGGCCTGCGCCTTGGGCAACCCGCGGACGGCGCTCATCGAGCTGACGAGGACCAGGTGACCGCTGTTCTGGGCGCGGAAGATCTCGAGCGCGGCCTCGATCTGGGTGAGGGCTCCGACCAGATTGGTCTGAACGGTCTCGATGTTGGCTGCCGCCTTGCCCGTCCCGATCGGAGCGCCTTTGCCGAGGCCTGCGTTGACGATGACGCGGTCCACACCGCCGAGCTCGTCGGCCAGCTGCCCGAACGTCGCGGGCACCGCGTCGACGTCGGTCACGTCGAGCTGCGCGACGGCGACTTCACGTGCCGACGGCGCCAGTTCGGCGGCCAACGACTCGAGGCGATCGAGGCGTCGTGCCGCCAGTCCGAGACTGCGTCCGCGGGCGGCGAACTCACGCGCCATCCCCTCTCCGAGTCCGGAGCTGGCGCCGGTGATGATGATCTTCTCGCGGGTCATAACGGCGAATATACCGATGGCGGTTGCCATATCGTGATGCGGTGATATGGGCGGTACCTCTTCTTTAGTGTGACGTACACCTGTACAAATGATTCAGACCGAACTATCCCCCGTCAGAGGACCCGACCGCGATGCGACGACTCACCCGAGCCTTCACGACCCTCACGATCAGTGCCGCGATGGCCGCAGCCGCCCTCACCGCCGGAGTCACGGCACCCCCCGCAAACGCGTCCGGCGCGTGCAGCAACTCCGGGACGGGTATCCCCCTCCCGTTCGACTTCGGCTCGCTCGGCTTCCCGCGCGGCGGCGCCGCGCAAGGTCCGCAGAAGCCGCTGCCGCACTTCGACAACGGCCGAACCAAGACCATCTCGTGGGTCACTGGCCCGCTGAGCCACAATAAGACGTTCTCGCGGTTCGGCATCTCCGGGACTGATGTGGGCGTCGCCTGGGACAACGGCCGCGGCCAGACCCTGATGGCGTTCGGCGACACCTTCGGCAACTGTCTGCGACAGGACCGCGGCTGGCGCAACAACACTCTGCTGCGCTCGACCGACTCGAGTCTGGCGAACGGTCTGACGCTGCAGCGCAGCGGATACGCCGGTCCGATGTTCGGAGCCTTCGGCTTCAGCGGCATCGAGAAGACGAAGATCCCGACGGCGGGCATCTCGATCGGCGGCAAGCAGTACGTCAACTACATGTCGGTCCGTGCCTGGGGCCCGCCGAGCCGCTGGTTCACGAACTACTCGGCGACAGCGGTGTCGTCGAACAACGGACGTAGCTGGTACACGCCGCAGAGCACCATTCGGGCGAACGTCGGACTCGACGTGCCGCTGCCCGCCGGGTGGCCGTCGGTGAACCACGTGAACCCGTTGTTCCAGCAGAGCGCGTACCTCAAGGGTGAAGGTGCCGACGCAGGCTGGGTGTACCAGTACGGCACCCCGAACGGTCGGTTCGGTGCGGCGCACATCGCCCGGTTCCGTCCCGGCGACATCCTCAATCCGGGCAAGTACCAGTACTGGACCGGCTCCCGCTGGGCAGGCGGCGCAGCGAGGCCCGCTGCGATCGTTCGCGGCCCGGTCACCGAACTCTCGGTCTCGTGGAGCCCGTACCTGAAGAAGTACGTGATGCTCGACAGCCCGAACGGCGTCAAGCTCCGCACCGCGAACCACCCGCAGGGCCCGTGGAGCCCGGGACGCCGGATCGCTCCGAGCAGCCTCGAGCTGTACGCGCCGATGATGCTCCCGTCGTCGCCCGCCCTCCGCGGCACCGGCCCCGAGCTGTACTTCAACGCCTCCCGCTGGGACGACTACAACGTCGCGTTGATCCGTACCAAGGTGCGCTAGCCCCGCCCCGCCGGTCGAGCGTCTTCTCGCCGGTCGAGCGAAGTCGAGACCCCTCCCGCTGGTCGAGCGGAGCGCCGTCCTGAGCGAGCGGAGCGAGTCGAAGGGTCGAGACCCGTCGGTCGCGACCCCTACTTCAACAACCGGGACATGCGACGGTCGGCGAGGACTTTTCCGCCGGTCTGGCAGGTCGGACAGTATTGGAACGAGCGGTCGGTGTACGACACTTCGTGCACCGTGTCGCCGCACACCGGGCAGGGCAGCCCGGTGCGGGCGTGGACGCGCAACCCGGTCCGCTTCTCGGACTTCATCTTCGCGACCTCGCGGGTCTCGAGGCGTTCGGTGGCATCGGCGAGCACCGACCGGACCGTCTCGTACAAGGTGTCGATCTGATCGTCGTCGAGCGTCTTCGCGGACGCGAACGGCGAGAGTCGGGCGGTGTGCAGGATCTCGTCGGAGTAGGCGTTGCCGACGCCGCTGATCGTCCGCTGGTCGGTGAGGACGGTCTTGAGTCGGGACGTGGTCCCGCGCAGGATGGCCGCGAACTCGTCTCGACTGACGGCCAGCACATCCGGGCCGAGAGTCGCGATGCGTTCGACGTCGGACGTGTCGCGGACGATCCACGCAGCGAGCCGCTTCTGAGTGCCTGCCTCGGTGACGTCGAAGCCCTCGCCTGGCAGCCCGCAGTGCACACGCAACGAGATGGGACTCTTGCCGCCGGGACGGGGCGGGGTCTGCGACAGCGCGTCGCTCCACCGGACCCACCCGGCACGGGACAGATGGATCACCAGGTCGATCTCAGGATCGTCTGCGGTCTCGGGGCCGGGAACGGTGCGGATCACCAGGTATTTGCCGATGCGGTCGACGGCGCTCACCGTCCGCCCGGGCAGCGCCGTGTACGGCGGGTCGGCGGTCTTCAGGACCGACAGCGATGCGACGTCGACGCGTCGGATCGGCAGGCCTGCCATGCGCGAGTCCAGGTACGCGGCGATCGCGGACACCTCGGGAAGTTCCGGCATCCCTCCAGTGTGTACTGCCATCGACGGCATGTCTGCCACCCGATGTGATTGGCTGTATGGATGCCCTCCCGCCTGTCCGACGCCGACCTCGCCGCCCATATCGCCGAGGGGGCCGGCGAGATCTTGAACGGCATCCGCCACGGAGATCTGCTCGACGGCCGACTGGTCGGCGATGCAGGCGACATGCTCGCGCAAGCGTGGATCGCGACTGTTCTGCGCTTACACCGGCCATACGACGCGGTGCTGTCGGAGGAGGCCGAGGACGTCGGCGACCGTGCGACGACGAGCCGTGTCTGGATCATCGACCCGTTGGACGGCACGAGCGAGTACTCGATGGGCACCGACAACTGGGCTGTGCACGTCGCACTGACCGTCGACGGCGTTCCCGAGGCGTCCGCGGTGTCACTGCCCGCGCAAGGCGAGGTGTTTCGCAGCGACACGGTCGACGAGGTGACCGGTCCGCTCACCCACTGTCTCGCGGTGTCACGGTACGGGCACTCGTATCACTCGGCCGCCGTCGCCGACCGGCTGAATCTGAGCGCGGTGCGGATCGGTTCGGCGGGCGCGAAGGCGATGGCCGTCGTCCGCGGCGACGCCGACGCGTACGTGCATTCGGGCGGTCAGTACGAGTGGGACAACTGTGCGCCGGTCGGCGTCGCTCTCGCCGCAGGCCTGCACTGCAGCCGGATCGACGGCCGCGACATCGTCTACAACAACCCGCAGCCGTACATGCCCGACTTCGTCATCTGCCGCAGCGAGATCGCCGACGACGTCCTCGACGCGCTGGCCAGTCCGTGGTGAGCGGGTCTCGACTCCGCTCGACCGGCGGAAAAGGGTCTCGACTCCGCTCGACCAGCGGAAAGCGTCGAGACCGTTGCTGGTCGCGCGGAGTCGAGACCCCTACCCCTTACGCAGCAGATAGATGTCCATGATCCAGCCGAGGCGTTCTCGGGCTTCGGCGCGTTTGGCGACAATCTCATCGGTCACGTCGCCGACGCGGCCGCGGACGATGATCTGGTGCTCGGTGCCGAGGTACGCGCCCCAGTAGACGATGTCGTCGGGCTGCGCCGTCTCGCGGAAGGCGAGTGACGAGTCGAGCATGACGATCTGGTTGAGGTCCGCTCCTGCGGGTGTGGCGGAGAGGCGTCGACCGGTCGTGGTGAAGATCGGCTCGCCGACGGCGTGGGCGACGATCCCGTGCGCGGCGGTCAGCGCCGACGCACTCGTCACGCCGGGGACGACTTCGACGGTCAGGTCGCGTCGTCGTGCGAGCGCGTCGGTGATGCGCAGGGTCGAGTCGTAGAGCGCGGGGTCACCCCAGACGAGGATCGCCGCAGACCCGCCGTCGGGCAGATGTTCGGTGAGGGCAGCGTCGATGACGTCGACGCGGGCGGCGTGCCAGCGTCGTACTTCGGCCTCGTAGTCGGCGGGATTCCGGTCGCGCGGCGGGTCCGGCACCGGGACGACGCGGTGTCCGTCTCGGGCGTGCGCGTCGAGCATCTGCTCTCGTACGGCGGTCAGTTCGGCGGTCCGCTGCCCTTTGTCGAGGATCAGGAACACGTCGGTGGCGGCGATCGCGTCGACGGCTTCGAGGGTGATCTGGCGGGGACCTCCCGGACCGATCCCGATGACGCGGAGGACGACGTCGCTCACGGTCGGATCTTCGCGAGCCCGTGGACGCGCGCCGTGATGTCGAGGACCATCTGACGCGGCACCAGACGCCGCAGTGCGAACACGATCGGCGCACGATTGCCCTTGGCGTAGAACGGCTTCGGATTCTGTGCGAGGGCGGCGTGGACGACGGTCTTGGCCATCGCATCACCGGAGATGCCTTTGGCCTCGTTGTCCCGGGTCGCGGCGGCGACGGTCTCGTATTCGGCGCGGTACGGGGAGTCGTCGCCGATGTGGATGGTGCGCCGGTCGCCGATGCCGGTGGCGATGGTGCCCGGCTCGACGGTGACGACGCGGATGCCGTACGGCGCGACCTCCCGGCGCAGCGCCATCGCATACCCCTTGAGCGCAGCCTTTGTCGCCGCATAGTTGGTGCGGAAGGCGACGGGGAAACTCGCGAGCATCGATCCGACCATGACGACGGTGCCGGTACCGCGTTCGCGCATGCCGGGGAGGACGGCTTTGGTCAGCGCGACGGGGCCGAAGACGTTCACCGCGAACAGGTGCTCGACGGCGTCCATCGGGGTGTCCTCGAATGCTCCCGCTGCACTCTCGCCTGCGTTGTTGATGAGGACGTCGACGTCGCCGACCTCGGCGACGCAGGTCGCGGCCGAGTCGTAGTCGGCGTTGTCCAGCCGCACATACGTCACGCCCGGGATCGGGTCCTTCACGGTGGCCGGGTTGCGGCTGGTGCCGTACACGCGGTGGCCTGCAGCCACCATCTGGCGTGCGACGTCCGCGCCGATTCCACTGCTTGCGCCGGTCACGAGGACGGTGAGCGGGCCCGAGGTCTGTGCTGTCATGGCGTCCACCGTAGTCGGCTGCCGTAGTGGACTGGACTCGTGGAGTGGAGATGGTGCTCCCGGCAGGATTCGAACCTGCGACACCCGCTTTAGGAGAGCGGTGCTCTATCCCCTGAGCTACGAGAGCAAGCGGCCGAGGTGGGGATTGGCCGTCGCGAGAAGTCTACGTCAGCGCATTGCCCGTCCCGCACGGACGTCCCGCACGCCGGTCCGGCCGGGAACCCGTCGACGAATCGTCGCCGAAAAATCGGTTGACCGCATAGATCGCACTGCATAACTTTCTTCTTCGCGGGCGCGCCGTCGCCGTCTTAGCCAGCGAGAAGGTCTCGCCTGGGCTATTTTCTTGAGGGGAGGTACAGGTGCCATGGCGATTCAAGCGATCGACGCGATTACCGTGATAGTCCGCAACGCCGACAATGCTGTGCTGCACCGCCGCCCCTTCCGCGACGTGGTCTCCAACCTCCTCGAGAACAAAGTGTGGATGATCGAGGGCTTCGACCCGCCGATCATCGCCCACTCCGTCTCGATGCAAGTAGAGGTTCCCCGTGAGGTGATCCTCCGCGAATACGTCTACCGCCCGTACGTCGAACGCGAACACACCACGCGTGAGAAGGTTCTGCACCGAGACAAGCATCTGTGCGCGTACTGCGGCGAACATGCTCAGACGTGGGACCACGTGATGCCGCAGTCGCGCGGCGGCGGCAACACCTGGTGGAACTGTGTGGCCGCATGCGGGCCGTGCAACTGGGACAAGGGTGACCGGACTCCCGAAGAGGCAGGCATCCGCCTGCTGTGGGAGCCGTACCGTCCCGCGTGGGCCTGACCCTACTGCTGAAATCAGGCGTCTCATCGCCCGGTAAGGACTAATAGTCCTCGGCGGCCGCTGAGCGTACTGATTTCAGCAGTACCGCCTAGACCGACGCCTTCCGGTTGATCTGAATCATCAAGTAGATCAATGCGAAGCCGCCGATGCCCGCGGTGACGACGCCGACGGGCAGGCCTCCGGGCAGCACCGCCCGGCACAGGACTTCGCCGCCGATCACGAGGACGGCGCCCATCAGCCCGGAGGTGATCGGGCCGGGGATCTGCGCGCGCGCCAGACGCATCGCGACCTGGGGTGCGAGCAGCGCGACGAATGCGATCGGTCCCGCCGCAGAGACGGCGACGGCCGCGAGGACGACGGCCGTCAACAGGACCACCCCCGACGTCGCATTGGTGCGGACACCGAGACCGCGACTGACTTCGTCGCCCAGACTGATGGCCGCGAGATTGCGCGAATTGACGGCAACGACGACGAGGGCGACGACGAGGACCCCGACCAACGGCCACACATTGCTCCACGTGGCTCCCGACACGGAGCCGACGATCCAATGCTGAGCAGTGTTCACCTGAGTGATCTCGGCCCTGGTCAACAAGAATGCGATGAGCGCCTGCAGCCCGGCGGTCATCGCGACGCCGACGAGCACCAACCGGATCGGGTCGATGCCGCGACGCCAGGTCAAGACGTACATGGCGACGGCGGTCAGCAGCCCGCCGAGCAGTGCGGCCGTCGTCAATCCGAGGTCAGCGAGCCAGGACGCCCACGTCGTTCCGAAGGTGATGACGACGACGGCGCCCGCGCTGGCGCCCGACGTGATGCCGAGCATGTCGGCAGTCGCCAGCGGGTTGCGCGCGATCACCTGCGTCAGCGCCCCCGACATGCCTAGAGCGAATCCGACGAGAAGACTGAGCAGGCCGATCGGGAGCTGCGAGTCGAAGACGACGACGTTCTCGAACTTGGTGCCGCCGCCCAACAAGATCCGCACGACGTCGATCGGAGTCATCGACAGCGAGCTCGTGCCGATGCTCACCGCGAACAGTACGAACGCGATCGCGGCGAGCGCCGCGCCGACGCCGATCGCCCACCGGTTCACGACGATCTGCGCTGGCCCCACTCGAAGGATTCGGCGACGTGTCCGGGGCACAGTCTTGGTGAGGTCCATCAGACAGCCACCAACTTCTTGGCCTGGACGAGTCCGATGAAGAACGGGGCGCCGATCGCCGCGAGGATGATGCCCGCCTGGACTTCACCCGGCCGGGCGATCACTCGACCGATCACGTCGCTGCCGACCAACAGCAGCCCGCCGATCAACGCCGAATACGGAACCACCCACCGGTAGTCGGGGCCGGTGACGAATCGGGCGATGTGCGGGGCCACCAGACCGAGGAAGACGATCGGACCGCACGCTGCCGTCGCCGCCCCGACGAGCAGGGTGATCCCGACGATGCCGATGATGCGCGCCTGCCGGACCCTGGTCCCGAGGGCGTGCGCGACGTCGTCGCCCAACGACAAGACGTTCAGGTAGAAGCCGCTCATCACGGCCAGGACCATGCCGGGGACGATGAACGGCAGCGTCGCGACGATGACGTCCCAGCCTCGGCCCTGCGTCGACCCGACCTGCCAGAAGCGCCACGCATCCAACGACGCGGTGTCGACCAGGACGATCGCCGACGTGATCGCCATCAACAGCACCGACAGTCCCGTGCCCGCGAGGATCAACGTCAACGGGTTCGCCCCCTTGCCCGCCGACGCGATGAGGAACATCAGACTCGACGCGATCAACGCGCCGACAAGACCGAATCCCATGTACTCGATGGGAGTGGTGATGCCGATGACGTAGACGCCGAGGACCACAGTGCACGCCGCACCCGCGTTGACTCCGAGGATTCCGGGATCGGCCATCGGGTTGCGCGTGTGCCCCTGGGTGAGCGCGCCGGCGGCACCGATCGCGGCACCGGCGACGAGCCCGAGCACGGTCCGCGGGATCCGCAGACCGTGCACGATGCCGGAGACGTCGGTGCCGTCCTTGTTCCAGAGGACGTGCCAGACATCGCCGACCGGGATCGTCCGCGACCCGAAGGCGATAGACGCCACGCACACGGCGGCCAACGCTGCGATGAGCAGCAGCAGGCCGCCGAGGCGCCGCGGGGTCTTGCCCAACGCGCTACTTCGCGTCGGCTGCGGCCTTGAGGGCCGGCTTCATGTGGTCGAACGCGTACGGGATGGAGTTGGGCGACGGCTCGTTGAGGCCGGTGATCTCCACCGGCGTCAGCATGGCGACCGCGCCGTTCCGGACAGACTTGAGCCCCTTGTATCCGGGCAAGCCTTCGACTCGCTTCTGCAGCTTCTCCGTCTGGCTCGCAGCGACGAGCAGATCGGAGTCGAGAAGGTTGACGTTCTCGGTACTGATCTGGAAGCGCGGTTGGCCGGTCTCGGTCGCCTGCGCGGTCACCTTCGGAGACATCGTGAGGCCGAGTTCGGAGAACAGCTTCGCTGCGCCGTCGGACTCATCGCCGAGCACCGAGATCTGGTCCGAGCCGTACAGGTACGCGAACGTGTAGCTCTTGCCCTTCAGACCCGGGAACTCGTCGGCGATCGCCTTGATCTTGGTGTCGACGCCGTCGATGATCTCCTTGGCCTTCTCGGGCTGGTGCAGGATGGTCCCCATCAGGTTGACCATGTCCTGCCACGGATCGACCTGCTCACCGCTGATCTTGTCGATCGTCGGCGCGAGTTCGCTGAGCTTGTCGAAGCCTTCGGACATCGCCGCGAATCCGGGAGCCAGAATCAGATCCGGCTCGAGTTCTGCCACCGCGCCGACGACGTCCTTGTTCGGGTCGACGAGGACCGAGTCGTTGAGCTCGTCGCCGAACCACGGAGCCTTCTGTCCGGTCTGAAGTTCTTGTGCGTCGTAGTAGCCGACCGGGGTGACGCCGAACGACAACGCGACGTCGGTCCACTGTCCGCCGAGAGTGACGATGCGCTGCGGGGCCTCCGGGATGTCTACGGTGCGTCCGTCCGGCAGGTTGATCTGGACCGGCGCGGATTCGGCCTCGTCGGGCGACGAGCACGCACCGACGACGAGGGCGGCCACCGCGAGGATGATGAGAACAAGACTCGACTTCAGTCTGGTCATCGGGTTTCTCCTATTCTGTGCTCCGCTGCGCGGAGGATTCGACGAATCAGACTGTGCACTTGGTCATCGCGTACTCCGCGATGGCGCAGACGCTCTTGTTCGAGAGCTTCCATTTGCCGTCGGCCCACACCCAGCTCAGGTCGAGGTATCGCGAACCGTTGCCGATCAGCGACATCTGCAGGCGCGCGTTGAGCGTAGTGCCGTTCTGGGTGATCGGTCCGACGACTTTGTAACTGAATCCCGCACCGCTGACCTTCAACATCTGGGCGACGGCGTTGATCGATCCGAGCGCCTGCTGGCCGCCCTGGATCTCGTCGCCGCGAGTCGCGTCCGATGCGTTGATGTTCATGATCTTCTTGACTTTGGTGTTGAGCTGGCCTGCGGTCAGCGGGGCCGGCGTCGCCGACTGCGCTTGTGTCGCGCCCTGCTGCGCTGTGCCCTGGCTCCCCGTGGCGCCCTGCTGCGCCGTGGTGCCGCCGGTCCCCTCGGTGCCCGATCCGGTTCCGGCATCGCCGTCGCTCTCGGGGACGTTCTCGGTCGGCGCGGCGCCGGTCGCGTCGCCGGCAGCCGGCGTGCCGGTGGCCGGGTCTCCGGTGTTCTGGGCGCCGGTGACTCCGTTCGGGGCCTGTGTGCCCTGCGCACTGCCGAGATTGACGACGGTCGGCTGGGCGGCTGCCGCGTTGTTACCGAGCTTGTCGGACGTGGCGAGTCCGACGACGCCGATGGTGACGATGAGTGCCGAGATCACGGCGGCGACTCCGGCGGACGCAAGGATCGTCGGAACGTTGACCTTCGACCCCGACTTCTCCGCAGGCTGCTGCGGCGGTGCGTACTGCTGCTCGTCAGCGTAGGGCATCTCGTCGCCGTACGGGTCTGCCTGCGTCATCGGGTCTCCTTCATCGCGGGCCATCGAACAGGCTCGCCGAATAATATAGGTCAGGCTAACCTGACACTAAGTAACTTTCAAAACCCGGCCTATCGGACGAGGCATGCGATTCACATCACGTGATGGATCCGGCGAACCGCTGATACCCGGCCACGTCGGGCTTCATCGATGCCGCGACCAGTTCCCACAACACCTCGTCGGTCCCACCGCCGACCCTGGCCAACTTCATGTCGCGCCACCATCGCGCCAGCGGCGTCTCGTCGGTGAGGAAACCCGATCCGCCGAACAGGTGCATGCATTCGGACACGACCTCCTCCCCCAGCCGGGCGGCGGTCACCTTCATCGCGGCTGCCGCCCGCAGGTCCAGCTTTCCGCGTGCCGCGATCCCGTCGAGCGCGTACCGGAGCATGTCGACGCGAGCCTGCAGGTCAGCGACGCGCAGTCGTAGCGCTTGATGTTCGAACAGGGTCTTGCCGAACTGGCTGCGCTCCTGCATTCGTGCGAGAGTCACGCCGATCACGGTCTCGCACGACGACGCGACCTGCGCCGCGATCGACAGCCGTTCGTGCGCGAGTCCCCAACTGACAGCAGCGAGTCCGGTACCGGCGCGTGCGATCAGATGGTCGGCGGGAACGACGGTGTCGATGGTGACCGCAGCGGTGTCCAACGGACCCGCGCTGGCCTTGCGGTACGGCGGTTCGACGACGACCTGGGTCGTCGGCACCAGCACGAGCGCCACGTTTCCGTGAGTGCTCTCAGACTCGTGCGTGCTCTCGGGATCCTGGTCGACGCTGCGGGCGACGACGAGGATGTAGTCGGCGATCGGCGAGAGCGACACGAACTTCTTGCGTCCCACGACGTGCAGGCCGCCGTCGACGGTCCGAACCGTGGTCTCGACGATCTGAAGGTCTGATCCGCCGGACGACTCGGAGGCGGCCAGGCACAGCACCGCGTCACCACTGATCGCGTCGTCGGCGACCCGGCTGAGCGTCTGCGACCGGCTGCCGAACCGGCGCAGCACGGAGATGGCCGAATCGTGGAGGCTGACGCCGACGCTGATTCCGGCCGAGCCTTGCCTGCCGAGGGCGTATCCGAGGGCGAACAGCTTCGCGACGTCCGGCTTCTTCTCCTCGCCCCATTTCTGTGCAAAGACGCCCGCCGTGCCCAGCCGCTCGAGGAGCTTGCGCGGAAAGTGTTCGGACACTTCGGCTTCGTCCACCCAGGAGCGGACTTCGTCGTCGAAGACGTCGTCGAGGAGGGCGCGGTACTCGTCGAGCGACTCGGTCATGACAGTGCTCCGGACTCCACGAGCTGCTTGGTCTCGAGCCTGCGCAGTTTGCCCGAGGTGGTGCGCGGCACGGTGCCGGGTTCGACCAGGATCACGTCGGCCGGGACGATCCCGCATTCGGAGGCGACCGCGGAGATCACTGCCGAGCGAGTGGCCGCGGCGTCGTCGCTCCGATGTTCGGCGACCACGACCAGCCCTGGTCGAGCGGCCCCGTCTCCTCGTGCCATCGCGACGACGCCGCCGCGTTTGACGCCGTCGACGGACGCCGCAGCCCGTTCCACTTCGACGGGGAACAGGTTGCGGCCCGCGACGATCACGATCTCTTTGGCTCGTCCGCAGATCACCAGACGTCCGTCGACGAGGTAGCCGAGGTCGCCGGTGTCGAACCAGTCGCCGTCGGCGATCGGCTCGTGGCCGAGGTAGCCGGCCATCATCGACGTGCCCCTGATCTCGACCCGGCCGACGTCCCTGTTATCGATCAGGGGAACGTCGACGTTCGGTTCGACGATGCGGATCTCCATGCCGTCCAACGGCTTTCCGAGAATCGCGTAGCGGCGACGCATGGGTTCGACTCCCTCGCCCGGCACGGTCACCATCACCTCGTCGTACGCTGCGCCCTCGCCCGTCGACGGCATCGTGACGGCACACGTCGACTCGGCCATTCCGTAGGCGGGCGCGGCGGCAGCCGGGTCGAATCCAAAGCGCGCCGTCTCGGCGAGGAACTTGTCGAACGCGTCCGGGTCGATGGGCTCACCGCCGCTGATCGCGACGCGCACGCCGCTCAGGTCCGCCGACTTCAGAAGCCTCCCGTAGCGACCGAGGATGTCGTAGGCGAAGTTCGGTGCGGCCGTGACGGTCGCCTTGGTCTCGGTGAGCCACTCCAGCCATTTGAACGGTGCGGCGGCGAAGGCCGAGTTCGGGACGATGTACGACTCCATACCCGACCCCATCGTCGCAAGCAGGAAGGTCAGCCCCATGTCGTGGTACAGCGGCAGCCAGCTGAATCCCACGTCGCGACTGTGGTGCATGCCGAGACGAACGACGAGTTCCCGCGTGTTGGTGTGCACTGCGGCGCCGGGCAGGACCGCGGTCTTCGGCTCCCCGGTGGATCCGGCCGTGCCCTGTAGGACGGCGGGTGCGTCGGGGCCTGCATCGACCGGAACGAAGTTCGCGACGTCTGCGTCGACGCCGAACTCCCGGGCCGCGACCAGACACATACCGCCACCTGCCCGGTCACCGAGGTCGGCCTCTGCGAGCATGTCGAGTTGGCTCCCGTCGCCGAGCACCGTGCCGACGCCGATGCGTGCGAACCGCTCGAGAGTCCCTTCGGCCCAGCGCTTCTCGTCGGCCCCGCGGATCGGACCGGGCAGGATCGAGACCGCGACGCCTGCGAGCCAGGCGCCTTGGACGCCCGCGATGAGGTCGACGGTCGGGTCGCCGATGAGACCGACGTGCGGTGCGTCGTCCCGCCGCCGGGCGACGAGCGTCGCAGCGATCTCGACAGCACGCTCATGCACCCGCGGCCAGGTGCAGGTGTCCCACTCCCCCGTGTCGGAGTCCAAGACCGACAGCGACTTCTCGCTGGTGAGCATGGCTCGGCTGAACGGTTCGGTGAACACGCTCGGCGCTTCGGTCACGTCGAGCACGGTCGGCTGTGTCATGGCGTCTCGTCTTCTTTCGTCGAGCTTGTCGAGAGGGATGCGAAATCGGCGATCAGCGCGGCGATCGCCTCAGGGTCGTGCAGGTGCGGGTGATGCCCGTGACCGTCGAGGAGTCGCGTCCGGACGGGACCTGACGCGTGCTCGGCGACGATGTCGGCGTGCACCTGCGTGCCGTACTCGTCGTTGACCCCTTGCACGACGAGCAGCGGGGCCTCGATGTCCGGAAGGAGCCCGGTGAGGTCGAAGGCGGCGAACTCGTCGGACAGCCACACGCCGGACCATCGGTCGAACAGCGCGTCGGGTTGGTCGTGGAACACCGCGAGCTTCGGCCGGACACGATCGGCGAAATGCGCTGCGGTGTCGCGGATCCCGCTCAGTGTCGCGCCTTCGACGACGACGTGCGGCGCGATGAGGACCGCTGCCCGCACCCGGTGCGCACTGGCGTGGATCGCCGCGATGGACGCACCGTCGCTGTGCCCGACCAGTATCGGGGCGTCGATGTCGAGGCAGGCGAGGACCTCCGGCAGGACGTCGAGTGCCTCGCGGTGCAGGTAGTCGGCTCCGGTCGGACCGTCGCCCGCCGAGCCTCCGTAGCCGTGTCGCGAGTACACGAGGACACGCATCCCGGTGGCCCGGCCGACCAGGGACGGCAGTCGTCCCCACTGGCCGGCCGAGCCGAGTCCTTCGTGCAGGAACACGATGGTCGGCAGGCTCGGGTCGCCGTGGTGCAGCACGTATTCGAGGTCGCCGCGCGAGTGCGCGAGCGTAGGCATCGCGTCACCACCCGTGGTTGGAGACGTCGAACATGTTGGCCCCCAACTGTGCTCGGCCGACGTAGTCGAGGCAGTCGGCGGGTTTGGCCGGCATGATCGAGCAGAACTGGCCTTCGCGGAGCAACCGTTGCATCGGACCGTCCGCAGCCATGGCGGCCGAGCCGACGAGGGCGACAGCCTGCGCGGCGAGCGATTGCGCCGTCTCGCCCACGTGGTGCTTCGCCGCGTACACGGTCGCGTTGGTCTCTTGATCGGAACGACGGTCGACGACGCCGCGCGCCGCGGCCATCGTCAGTGCACGGGTGGCGTGCAGGGCCACCGTCATCGCGCCGAGCCGCTGGACGTCCGCAGGCTGAGTGCGGCGTCGTTCGTCGGCGCTGAGCCGCTGGGCGGCGAAGCCCACGATCGCCTCCGCGAGCCCCAGGTAGGCGCCGAGGTACCCTGCCGCCATCCAGTGCGGGTCACGGACGGCTTTGAACAGCGACATCCCTTCGATGCCCAGGAACAGCCGGTCGGCTCCGATCCTGGTGTCCGAGAGGAACATCTGCGCCGTCGATGTGCCGCGCAGGGCGGTGCCTGCCCATTCGGTGGAGAAGGAGACGCCCGGGTCGTCGGCGCTCACGACGAAGTGCGACACCTCGATCTCGGAGTCGTCGTCGTGCGCCCGTGCGGTGACGACGTAGTGGTCGGCGACGCCCGAGAGCGACACGAACGACTTGTGGCCGTCGAGGACATACGCGGCGCCGTCACGGCGATACACGGTCGAGATGCCGCGCAGTCGTGCACCGGTCGCGGGTTCGGATGCGGCTGACGCGAACATCTTCCGACCGTCGACGACCTCGCCGATCACCCACTCGCGGAAGGCGACGCCCGTCGCGCCGAGGGCCTCGACGTCGGCTTCGAACAGGGACCCGATCGCCACATTGTGCATGTTGAAGCCGAGCGCGATCGCGCCGTTCGCGGCAGCGATCTCGGCGAGGACCCGCGTGTAGTCGGCGAAGTCGAGCCCGAGGCCGCCGCTGTCGTGCGGGATCATCACGGCGAGAAGCCCCGACTCGCGGATCAGCTGGTAGGCGACGTGCGGCGACGTCTCGCCGCGGTCGATCGGGTCGGCGAGTTCGGCCAGGCGCGGGGTGATCGCGGCGGCGAGCTCCAGTGCGGTGTCGACGGGATGCGTTGCGATAGTCATGTCAGTTCGCCACCGGAAGGCCGAGGTCGCGGGCGATGGACATCCGCAGGAGGTCGTTGGTGCCCGCGTAGATCGAGGCGGCGATCGCGCTGGTCGTATCCATCGCGTACCCGGAGTCGGCGATCACCGATCGGGCACCGAACAGCGGGGCCGCCGTCGTCTCGAACGTCAGCAAGTCGTGTGCGCACGAGATCTTGACCTGGGCGGCGTCGGTCGACAACGCACTGAGCGGGGTGTCGCCGGCGTCGATGCGTCGCGCCATGTCGTAGACGAGGGTTCGGACGCGGTAGCGGATGGTCGCGAGGTCGGCGACGTGGGAGGCGACGAGCGGATTGGCTCCGAGGCTGCGGCCGAACTGTTCTCGGTCGCGAAGCCACGCGACGACGCGTTCGATGGTGGCGTGCATGCCACCGAGCGCATAGCTCATCAGCAGTGCGCGCTCCCACGTCGTCGTGCTCGACAGGAAGGCGAGTCCGGATCCTTCCGCGGCGACCAGGTCGGCGTCGGTCACTGCGACGCCGTCGAAGTCGATGGCGCCCATCGGAACTGCGGTGAGCGCGGTCTTCGCGAACGGATCGGACCGGGTGACACCCGCTCGGTCGGCCGGGATCAGGAACGAGCTCAGCGCGAACGGGTGGCGCGCCTCGTCCGTGCGTGCGAACGTCAGGATCACATCGGCTTCGGGCGCCGCCGTCACGTACGCCTTGCGTCCGTCGATCCGGTATCCGCCGTCGGTCGCCGTGGCTGCGGTCCGCATCGACAGCGGATCGGATCCGCCGGTCTCCTCGGTGAGCGCGTGACACAGAATCAGCGAGCCATCGACGAGGCCGTCGACGTAGGGTTCCAGCGGTTTGCGAGTCGACGCCGACAGCGGCCACTGGATGCCGAACACCTGCGAGGTCAGCGCGTAGCAGAGTCCGGCGGAAACGCCTGCGCGCCCGAGGCCTTCGATCACCGCGACAGCGTTCTCGACGACGCCGTCGCCGGTCTCGCCGCGCAGCGAGTCGGCCATGACGGACCGAACCGACGGGAGCGACAGCAGTTCACGCCACGCGTCGCGGAAGCTCGCTCCCGCGATGGCCGGAACAACCGTCGAGGCGTCGTCGGCGACGGCCGCAGGCACATCGACGGCGCGGATCACCGCCGTCATCAGACCCGCTCCGCGAGCACAGTGTCGAGCGCCGCGTGCAGTGTCGTCGGAGTACGGAAGTTCCGCGCGACGACCATGTCTTCGGGAAGCTTGCGGCCGAGACGCTTCTCCAGATCGCCGACGATGTTCACCAGTGTCAGCGAGTCGAGCATGCCGGTGAGCAGCATCTGGGTGTCGGCGTCGATCGGCTCGGCCTTGCCGTGCCGGCGGACGATCGCCTCCGACACCACCTCGCACACGTCGTCGATGGTGAGCTGTCCGGAATCGTCCTGCTTCATGACTGATTCTCCTGTCGGTCGGTAAGGGTGTGTGCGGCGAGTTCTTCCAGCCGGGGCCGGTCGACCTTGCCGCGAGGATTGGTGGGCAACGGCGAGCACGGGACCACCCGGTCGGGTTGCGAGTACGCGGGAAGCCGTTCTCGCAGAATGTGTTCGACGGACTCGAGTGCAGTGGTGGACGCCGGGTCGACGTCGACGAACAGCACGAGATGTTGATCGAGGCCGACGACGACGGCTGCCGCGGCACGCACTGAGGCCGATTCCGCGGCGACGGCCTCGACACCGTCCAGATCGATGCGATAGCCGCGACGTTTGATCTGGCGGTCGACCCGACCGACGAGGACCAGACGGCCGCCGTCGTCGCGATACACATGGTCCCCGGTGCGGTAGGCACGTCGGGTCTCGCCGTCCGGGAAGACGACGTCGACGGCGGGATCGGACACGACGCCGTCGACGACGTAGCCGGTCAACAGTGTGGGCCCGGCGACGACGAGCTCGTCGTCGACGATCGCGACGGTTACCGCGTCGATCGCGTCGCCGATCGGCACCGGAGTGCCCGGCTGCCACTGGCGAACGTCGTAGGCGGTGCACACGTTTGTCTCGGTCGGTCCGTACCAGTTACGGATCGTCGCCTCGGGGAACGCGGTCTGCAGGTCGGCGAGGGCCGCAACCGGATAGGGCTCTCCCGCGAAGAGCACCGTAGTCAGGTCGGGCAGCGTCGAAGCCCGGCCTCCTGCCGCAACGATCCCCTTGATCAGGGTCGGAACCCCGTACAGCGCGGTGATCTGCTGCTGAGCCAACCAGTCGACGGTGTCCGCGGGGAACGGTTTGAGCCAGTCCGGGAAGACTACCGTCGTCGCTCCGGCGACGGCGGTGGAGAACAGGTCGAATGTACTGAGGTCGAAGGTCAGGGACGCCTGCGCGGCGACCCGGTCCGCCGACGTCAACCCGATGGACTCGGCGGCCCACCGCGCGAAGTGCGCGACCGCCCGGCCGGGCAACAGCACTCCCTTGGGGACGCCGGTGCTACCCGAGGTGAACAGCAGATAGCCGGGTTCCAGTGCGGTCGGCGCGACGTCGCGTCGCACCAGCGCGAGGGTCTCGCCGATGCTTTCCGCTGACTGCTCCCACTCTTCTCCCGTTGACGGATCACCGTGGTGGACCACGAGGTGGGAGGCGCCTGCCTGATCAAGGAGGGTGCGGACGCGCTCGGGCGGATCGTTGGCATCGAGGGGTGCGACGACGGCGCCGGTGGCGATGACCGCGTGGATCGCGATGATCGCAACTGGCGAACGCGGGACGTGGACGGCGACGGTGCAGTCGGGTCCCACACCGGCTTCGCGGAGTCGATCGGCGAGCGCCGCGACTCGGTCGCCCAGATCCCGATAGGTGATCCGGTCGGTCTCCGTGGCGATCGCGCACGCGTCGGGATAGCTGGCGACAGCGTCGTCGAGGATCGTCGCGAGTTCACTGACCCGAGTGGGGGTCGAGAGGGTTTCCATGTCCGCGCCTCAACCGAGAAGAGCGCGAAGTGCGTTCTTGTCCATCTTCCCGAGCGGCGTCAACGGCATCTCATCGAGAGTCCGCACCACGTCGGGCGCCTTGTACGCCGACAGGCCGACCGATTCGGTGAACGACTGCAGATCTCGCCGAGTCAGTTGCGCCGCACCGTCTTCGAGGACGACGAACGCAACCGACCGCTCACCGAGCGTCTCGTCGGGTTCACCGAGGATCGCCACCGACCGGATGTCGGGGTGCTCGAGGAACGCGCCTTCGACCTCGGTGGCCGCGATCTTCTCACCTCCCCGGTTGATCTGGTCCTTGATGCGGCCGGCGACGATGAGGTGACCGCTGCCGAGCCGTCGCACCAGGTCGCCGGTGCAGTAGAAGCCGTCGTCGGTGATGGCCTTCGCGGTCTGTTCGGGAGCATCGAAGTAGCCGCGGAGCGTGTACGGTCCGCGGACGGTCAGCTCGCCGACCTCGCCGTCGGGCACGATCGTGCCGTCGGCGTCGATCACCCTGATCTCGTCGTACTCGGAGACCGGGACGCCCTGGGTCGTCGCAAGCAGGTCCGGATCGTCGTCGAGGTGAGTGGCGCAGAAGAGCCCTTCGGACATACCGAGGATCTGCTGGAGCGTGGCGTCGAACTCGTCGATGATGCGGCGCGCTTCGTAGTCGGACAGCCGCGCGGAACCGATCTCGATGATCTTCAGCGAGCTGAGGTCGTTCTCCGTCCACTCTCGTTCGTCGAGCCACATCGGTGCGAGCTGCGGGTTGATGGCGGTCATCGTGACCTTCTCGCGTTCGATCAGCTCGAAGCAGCTCGCCGGATCCTGGTTCGGAGCGAGGACCACGGTGCCGCCGACGCGGAACGTCGACAGGATTCCGGGGCAGTTCCAGGTGTAATTGAACGCGATCGGCAGGATCGCGAGGTAGACGCTGTCGGCGTCGAGTCGGCTGCGGTCGCCGGCGACTCGCGAGTTGTAGGCGTAGTCGTCGTGGGTGCGGCCGATCAGCTTCGGCATGCCGGTGGTTCCGCCGGACAGCAGGAGCAGCGCGATGTCGGACGGCGCCGCCGGGTCGCCCAGAGGACTGTCGTCGTCGACGTACAGCGAGCCGAAGGTGTGGAACCGGGCGTCGGCTGAGTGGTCGCCGAGGTCGCCCGCGATGATCACCGACGTCATCGGCTCGACCTCGTCGGCCACCTGGCTCGCGAGGGTCCGATGGTCGAAACGAGCGAACTCGTCCGTGGTGATGTAGGCGACGGCGGACGTCGCTCCCGCGAGGTAGCTGACCTCGAGGTGACGATGCCCGGGCTGGGTGTGGACCGGAACGGCGCCGAGTCGCTGGAGAGCGAACCACGCGACAATGAACTCTGCGGAGTTCGGAAGCTGCAAGAGCACGGCGTCGCCCTGCCCCACACCGATACCGCGCAGGCCGTGCGCGAAGCTCGTCGCGCGTGCCGCGAGGTCACGGTAGGTCAAGCGACCCTCGCCGTCGACCACCGCGGTCGACGTCCCGTATTGCTGTGCCCACTCGTCGAGTCGGGCGCTGAACGTCTTGCCTTCCCACAGCTCGAGTTCGCGGTAACGCCCGGCGAAGTCGGCGGGCCAGTCGGGAATCAGACTCCGGATGGTGGCGGTCTCCACCTGATCGTCAACGGTAGTCACGAGTCACCTTTCTGCGCGGGGAGGGAGAGCCGGGCGACAGATCGTCGAACACCACGCTCCGTGAATGAGGCTAGCCTAAACTTAACACCTCCAAAACACTTAGGTTAGGGTGGCCTCATGGGTAAAGGTTTCGGCGGCTTCGTTCTGAAGGCCATGGGCGGCAGCGACTACATGCTGACCGTGACGTCCACGCAGACGATCACCGACAAGTACATCCGCATCGGATTCACCGGCGGCGGACTGCTGTCCGACCATCCGATCCATCCGACGCAGTGGGTGCGCCTGTGGATTCCGCAGGGCGACGACGTCGTCCAGCGCGGGTACACCCTGTGCGATCCGGATGCGTCGTCGGACACGTTTCACATCGAGTTCGCGATCCACAACGGACCTGCTGCGGATTGGGCGTTGTCGGCGGAGCCGGGCGACGAGATCGCCGCGACCGTGATGGGCTCCAAGTTCGAGATGCCCGAGGCGACGCCGAGCGAGTGGGTGCTATTCGGCGACACCGCGTCACTCGCTGCGATCAACTCGTTGTTGGACACGATCGGCGACGTCCCCACCCGCCTCTGGATCGAGTGGCAGTACCCGTCCGACAAGGACCTTCCGCTCCACGCGACCGCCGCCACGACGGTCACCTGGGTCGAACGCGTCAACGACGGTCAGGGTCTGCGCGAGGCCGCCGAGCACCTCACCCTCTCCCCCGACGCCGTCGCCTGGGTCGCCTGCGACGCCATGACCACGCGCACCATCACCAAGTCCCTCCGCGCCCACGGCCTCCCGAAAGCCTCCATCAAGGGCCGCGCCTACTGGAAGTAGGTCAAGCGAAGTCGCGACCCCCTCACTCCGCACAGGATCTCGACTCCGCTCGATCAACGGAAGGACACATCGAGCGCCACTTCCCCACGCTGGGGTCGAGCGAAGTCGAGACCCACAAACACGGCCACCCGCCGCGCGAGCGCGACGCCCCACCCCGCCGGTCAAGCGAAGTCGCGACCCGCTCACTCCGCACAGGATCTCGACTCCGCTCGATCAACGGAAGGTGACCTCTAGCGCTACTTCCTCACGCTGGTCGAGCGAAGTCTAGACCCACGAACGCGGCCACCCGCCGTGCGAGCGGCACGCCCCACCACGCTGGTCGAGCGAAGTCGAGACCCACTCACACCGCACAGGATCTCGACTCCGCTCGATCAACGGAAGGACACATCAAGCGCTACTTCCTCACGCTGGTCGAGCGGAGTCGAGACCCGCTCACTCCCGACGTTCAGACGACGTCTCGTTCCGACAGCGTGCGGCGTCGTGAAGAGCGCCGAAGTCGCCTCGGATCAGCGCCTCCCGTTTGGCTCGCGACCAGTTCTGGATGCGCTTCTCCATCGCGTAGGCCTCGCCGATATTGCTGAACTCCTCACTGAACACGAGCTCGACCGGTTGGCGTTTCGCGGTATAGACACCGCCTGCCCCGGTCATGTGTTGCCACACTCGATGGTCGAGGTTGCGGGTGCTGCCGACGTAGTAGCTGCCGTCACCGCACCGAAGGATGTACACGTAAGCCGCCATAACGGCAGCATCGCGCAGATTCTCGCGGTTGACGAGTGCGTTATCCACAGGCGGGGACTTACGTTGTGCGGCAGAGGGTCTCGACTCCGCTCGACCAGCGGGGTGGGGAGTATCGCTCGAGCGGCGAGTGGCCGTGTTCGCTCGACCAGCGGGGTGGGGAGTATCGCTCGAGCGGCGAGTGGCCGCGTGGCGGGTCTCGACTTCGCTCGACCAACGTGGTGGGAAGCATCGCTCGAACGGCGGGTGGCCGCGTGGCGGGTCTCGACTCCGCTCGACCAGCGTGGTGGAGGCCTGCGCTGTCACGGAACTTCCGCCGCGGTTGAGCTGGCGGGCTAGGCGATACGCCAACCGCGGGAACGGGAGCGCTGGGCGACGAAGTCGGCGTAGCGACCATCGCGGGACGAGAGCTCGGCGTGCGTACCGCGGTCGGCGACGACACCGTCGTCGAGCACCACGATCTGGTCGGCGTGGGCGACGGTCGACAGTTTGTGCGCCACCACGACCACAGTCTTGCCCTGTGTCAGTTCGCGAAGACCCTGCACGACCACCGCCTCGTTGTGCGGATCCAACGCACTGGTCGCCTCGTCGAGCAGGACGATCGGCGCATCCTTGAGGAGCGCCCGCGCGATCGAGACACGTTGACGCTCACCGCCGGACAGATTGGCGCCCCGCTCACCGACCACCGTGTTCCATCCGTCGGGAAGTCGGTCGGCGATCTCGTCGACGGCCGCGACACGCGCTGCCCGGCGCACCTCGTCGTCGGTCGCGTCGGGCCTGCCGATGCGAATGTTCTCCTCGATCGTCTGGTTGAACAGGTAGACGTCCTGGAACACCGGTGACACCTGTGCCATCAGATACTCCAACGACATGTCGGCGACGTCGACGCCGCCGATCCGCACGGCTCCCCCGTCCACCGGGTAGAAGCGGGAAGCGAGACGCAGCAACGTCGTCTTACCCGACCCGCTCGGTCCGACCACAGCCGTCGTCGTCCCGGCGGGAACAGTGAACGACACGTTGCGCGTCACCTGGATGCCGTCGCGGTAACCGAACGAGACGTTGTCGAAGGCGATGGAGGTCTCGACTCCGCTCGACCAACGGGCAGGCTCGACGGTGCGTGAGGAGGTCTCGGCTCCGCTCGACCGACGTGCAGACTCGACGGTGTGTGAGAGGGTCTCGACTCCGCTCGACCGACGTGCAGGCTCGGGGTCGCGGATCTGCGGAGCGTCGAGCAGATCGTGGACGCGATCGATCGCGGCGCCCGCCCGGCGGGTCGACGTGGAGACTTGCGCGAGTTGGGACACGGGATCGATGAACCTGGACACGACCACGATGAGGCCGACGGCCGTCGCCGCGGCGAAGTCGCCGTCGGTGGCCCACACGCTGACCGCGAAAACGAGTGCCACGAACACGAATTGGACGATGATCGAGAACGCTGCGAGCCCCGGCACGCTGGCTGCGATGAGACCGCCGGAGGCGCGACGGTGCCGCTCCATCGCCGAGTCGAGAGCCCGGTTCCGGTCGCCGACCGCACCGAACGCGCGAAGCACCGGCTGGGCCGTGGTGAACTCGAGGACACGTGCGTCGACTTCGGTGGCACTCGCGTGCAACCGGTCGTCGGCGCTCCGGTACGCGCGGCCCGCCAGCTTGTCGACGGCCGACATGACCGGCAACGCCACCAGCATCACGACGCCGAGCCGCCAGTCGATGAAGAGCACGCCGATCCCGATGCCAAGCGGCACCACGACGCCGCTCACCATGACCGCGAGCAGATGAGAGAAGAACTCGACGATCTCGTGGACGTCGGCCACCACGGTCCGAGTGATCGACGCGGTGGAACGCTGCGAGAACCAGCCGATCCGCACGGCGGCGAGGTGGTCGCCGAGTCGGTGTGTGACGCCACGCAACATGCCGACGGCCAGCCGTATGCCCAGCATCGACTGCACGTAGCCAGCGGTCGCGGCGACCGCGACGACGACCGCCGTCACGGCCAACCACACGCCCGCGCGACCGATCTCGCCGTCGATCAGAGCCTCGAGCAACGGCACCAACAACACGAACGCCGCGGCCTGCGCGACACCGTAGACCAGCGTCATCGCGAGGTGCAGCGGAATCAGCCGCTGCTTGTCCCCCGGCACCAACGCGAATGCTCTGCGGATCATCGGGTGACCTCCTGGTCGTCGGCAAGCATCGCCAGGGCATTCTCGTTGGACTGCCACAGCTTTCGGTAAAGACCGTCGGACGCCACCAACTCGTTGTGGGTGCCGCGCTCGGCTATCCGTCCTGCGTCGAGCACCAGAATCTGGTCCACGTCGGTGATCGTGTGCAGTCGGTGCGCGATCACCAAGACGGTGCGATCGGCGACAGCCGAGGCCAACGCGTCCTGTACCGCGGCTTCGGACTCCGGGTCCGCGAATGCCGTCGCCTCGTCGAGCACCAGGATCCGGCTGTCGGCGAGCAGCGTCCGAGCGATCGAGATCCGTTGCGCCTCACCGCCGGAGAAGTTCACGTCGACGCCGATCTCCGAGTCGTAGCCGTGCGGCAGTTGGACGATCCGGTCGTGGATCTGCGCCATTCGCGCAGCGCCCTCGAGGTCGGCGATGCTCGCATCCGGTCGAGCCAGCCGCAGGTTGTCGGCCACGGTGCCTGCGATCAGGTGGACGTCCTGGAAGACGAACCCGACGATCGAGTACAGGTCGGCAAGCGACATGGTCGCGATGTCCTGACCGTCGATCGCGATCGATCCCGTGTCGACGTCATGGAATCGGGCGAGCAGACGGGCGAGCGTCGTCTTGCCCGATCCACTCGGCCCGACGAGTGCGGTCACGGTGCCGGGTTCGAGCGTCAGGTCGACGCCGTGGATCACCGGTGCGTCGGCGCGGTAGCCGAACGAGACGTCGTCGAAGCGCACGGCGCCTGCGACCGGGTCGGGCACGCTGCTTCCGTCGACCTGTGCGAGTTCGGCCAATGCTTCGAGTTCCACGATCCGACGAGCCGCCGCGGACCCCTCGCGGAGTGCCTGCCCGGCGTATGCGAGTCCGAGGAAGCTCGCGCCGAGACCGACGCCGACGAACAGGAACGGGACGAGGTCGATCGGGTCGATCCAGTCGAGGGCGGCCAGGCCGACGGCCGCCGCGGTCACGAGGAGCATCGAGAAGACCGGCGCGAGAAGCATGTCGGCGATCGCCTGCAGACGGACCATCGGCGTCTTCCACGCATCGAGAGCGTCGGCGTAACGATCGACTGCCGCGGAGAAGGCTGCGGAGGCCTTGCGCGTCTGGCCGAAAGCTCGGATGACGGCGATACCGTCGACGAACTCGACCGCGGTGCTGTCCACGTCCCGCCGACTTCGGGTGTATGTGCCGAGCAACCGCGTGAAATCGGGGCTCATCATGGCTTTGAGCGCAAACGAGTACCCGATCAGCGGGATCAGCGCGACCAGCGCCAGACGCCAGTCCGCGATGAATAGGTACACACCGATCACCAACGGCGTCACCAGGGCGTTGACGTACTCCAGTCGGACGTGCGCGATGAGGTAGTGCAGGGCTTCGACGTCGTCGGACAGAAGTCGTTTCACGTCGGCGGAGGTGCGTTCGGTGAACCAGCCCAACGGAAGCCGCGCGGCCTTCGCGGCGAGACGACGGCGCAGCGAGAGTTGGAATCCGGCGTCGATCCGGTGTGTCCAGACGAGGCCGGCCACCTGCAGCAGACCACGCAGCACGGCGACGAGGAACGCCGCGACGATCAGCGCTCGCACGGTGCCGGCGTCGGTGTCGTCGCGGAGCAGTTCGCGGCACACCTCGACGATGAGGACGAACGGCACCACCGAGGCGATGGCCGACAGTCCCACCAGGCTCGACGCTCCGGAGATCGCCGATCCGACGGGCGCCAGTAGTTCCTTGGCGGCGACCTTGTCTCGGTTCGCCTGCGCACGTAACGCGACGCGGTCTGGAATCGGCGCGTCCGACGCGCTCGTCAGATTCCAGCCGTCGCTACGTTCGACGGTCTCGGCCATCTCTGATCTCCTGTCGGCCCCGCCAGTCACCACGCGCGAAATCCCGCTGCGACTCGTCCCCGGGCTGTGTTCTCGGGCTCATTCCACGCGAACCAGTCATGGTCCGGCACCCCGCGACCGTACAACGGATCACATCCGTTAGCCTAACCTAAGTGATGTAGCCTAACCTAAGTTCTCGTCAGGGCGTCGTACCGCTGCGCATCCCCGCGCACCGTGCCGGACGCAACTCATCCTCTACCGAAATGGGCCGATGACCAGTCAAACTCCCGTGACGACACCACTGCTGTCGTCCATCCGAGTCGACGCCGACCGCGACGCCGTCACCGTGCACCGCTGGTTGAGCCACCCGAAATCGAGGTACTGGGAGATGGAGTCGGCGTCGGCCGAGGAGGTCCATGCCTTCCTCGACGACACGATGCGGGCGGCAGCGGGCACGGATTACGGCCTGCGGATCGGGCGGGCAGACGACCGCGACCAGTTCATGTTCGAGTTGTACGATCCGACCGTCGGCGAACTCGCCGAGCCGGACACCGGCTACATCCACGCCGACGGCGACATCGGCATGCACCTGCTCGTCGCGCCCGCCGACCGGGCGATCTCCGGATTCACCGGCGACGTCATGCTCCACATCATGCGCACCGCGTTCTTCGAGGTCGGCGCGTCACGCGTGGTCGTCGAACCGGATGTGCGCAACACGAGCGTCCAAAGCCTCAACGCCGCCGTCGGATTCGTCGTGGCTGGCGACTACCCGGTCGGCACCAAGACCGCACGTCTGAGCTACTGCACTCGCGACGACTTCGTCCGCGTCACCGACAACGGCACGGTGATCCGGGACAGGGAGGTCCGCCGATGAGCGCGTCCATCGACGCTCGCGCCGCCGGTCAATCACTGCGGGCGGCGTACGACCGCCGGATCGCGGCCAAGATCATCGCGGAGTTCTGCCACGAGCAGGCGCTCGCTCCGCTGGAGACCGCACCGGACCAGTTCACGCTGTTCTCCGACGATCGGCAGACCGAGTACACGTTCGTCGCCGAGATCCTGTCCCTCGACAGCTGGGCCGTCGGCGAGTCGTCGGTCCGCCGAATCCGGTCCGGCGCAGAGGTTCCCGTCAGCGCAGTTGACATGATCGTCGATCTGCACGAGCAGCTGGGCATCGCCCGCGAGAAGCTGCCCGAATACCTCGAAGAACTCGTGCACACCGTCGCCATCGGAGCCGACCGATCCGACGAACGTCGCGTCACTGCCGCCGAGCTCGCCGCCGCCGATTTCCAGACCATCGAGAAGTCGATGACCGAAGGCCACCCGTGCTTCGTCGCCAACGGCGGCCGGCTCGGCTTCAGCGCGCACGACGTCGCCGCCTACGCCCCCGAATCGGGCGGCAGCTACCACCTGATCTGGGTGGCCGCCCGCACCGAGGACTGCGACTTCGCAGCGATGAGCGACGTCTCGTACGACGATCTGCTCCGCCACGAACTCGGCGGCGACGCCCTGGAGAAATTCTTCGACGTGCTGCTGTTCCAGGGGTTGGATCCCGACGACTACACGTATCTGCCGGTGCACCCGTGGCAGTGGACCGAGAAGGCAGCGCGCCTGTACGCCGGAGCCATTGCGGCACAACGCCTGGTGATCCTCGGTCCGTCGCCGGACCGGTACCAGCCGCAGCAGTCCATCCGGACCCAGTTCAACGTGTCGACGCCGACCCGCCACTACGTCAAGACGGCGCTGTCGATCGTCAACATGGGCTTCACGCGCGGCATGTCCGCCGACTACATGCGCACCACCCCGGTCATCAACGACTGGGTCCGTCGCCGCGTGGGCGACGACGCCTACCTGCAGTCGCTCGGTTTCGAGATGCTGTACGAGGTGGCAGCGGTCGGATACCGCGATCCGACGTTCGCAGCGATCACCGAACCGGGTTCGGAGTACCGGAAAGTGCTGTCGGCGTTGTGGCGTCAGAGCCCGGTCCCCCGCGTCACCGACGACGAGCAGCTGTCGACGATGGCCGCTCTCCTGCACGTCGATCACCTCGGCGATCCACTGGTCGGCGCGCTGATCGAACGGTCCGGCCTGATGGCCGACGAGTGGATCACCCGTTTCCTCCGCACGTATCTGCACCCGATCGCCTATCTGCTGTACCGGTACGAGCTGAAGTTCTCCCCGCACGGCGAGAACCTGATCCTGGTCCTGCGCGACGGCGTGCCGGTCCGCGCAATCCTCAAGGACATCGGCGAAGAGGTCTGCGTCTTCGACGAGCCAAGCGACCTCCCCGAGTCATGCCGACGCGCGCTGACCAACGAAACGGACGCTATCCGAAACCTCGGGATCCTCTCGGACGTGTTCGACGACTTCCTGCGTCCGCTCGCCGCCGTCCTGCACCGCAACGGACTGCTCGACGACGCCCGATTCTGGGCAGTGGTCGCCGACAGCGTCCACGTGTTCGTCGCCGACCACCCCGATCTCGCCGACCGTTTCCAGAAGTGGGATCTGTTCGCGCCGTCGTTCGCCGCGGTCCACATGAACGGCCTCCAACTCGGCAACAACCGCCGGATGGTCGACGTCGGCCACTCGTACGACTCGATCCTCGACACCGAGCATCGCCTGACCAATCCGATCGCAGATCCTCGAATCACCGATCCGCAAGGGGTTCACCGTGCCTGACGACTTCAATCGATTCGCTACCCCTGGCCTCGGCTGGTCAGACGTCGGCGACGCGCTGTCACGCATGGCCGCGACCGTCGCCGACCACCACCACGGTTCGCCGCTGCCGTGCGGGACTCCGGGCGACATGCTTGGAGCCGTCGCCGCCGAGCTCGGTCCACAGTGCTTGCCCGACAACGGAATCGGCGAAGATCGCGCGTTGGCGCAGGTCGCTGAACTCGTCGCCGCCTACGGCCTCGATCTGACGCACCGACTCACCGCCGCCCATCTGCAGCCGCCTCCGTTGACGGTGTCGGTGGCCGCCGACGCCCTCGCGAGCGCCACCAACGCGTCACTCGACACCTACGACTCCGGGCCTGCGACTCTCGCGATCGAGAAGTGGACGATCGCCGCCCTCGCACGACTCGCGGGATTCGGTCCGTCGGCAGGCGGAGTCTTCGGGCCGGGTGGCTCGTTCTCGAACCTGCTCGCGATGCTGATCGCCCGCGACCACGCCGCAGCCAAACTCCGCCTCGACACCCGCCACCACGGCGTCGCCGCCCTGCCTCGGCCCCTCGTGTTCTGTTCGAGGGTCGCGCACTTCTCGATCAACCGCGCCTGCGCCACTCTCGGACTCGGTGAGGCCGCCGTCGTCGCCGTCGACGTCGACGAACAGCACCGGATGATCCCGGCCGCGCTCCAAGCCGCACTCGCCAGCACCGACGGGACACCCGTCGCGATCGTCGCGACCGCAGGCACCACCGATTTCGGAACCGTCGACCCCCTCCCCGAGATCGCCGACATCGCGGCCCGCCACGATGTCTGGCTGCACGTCGACGGAGCCTATGGTTTCGGATCGCTGTTCTCCGACCGGCTGCGTCACCTGGTGCACGGCATCGACCGCGCCGACTCGGTGACCCTCGACCTGCACAAGATCGGCTGGCAGCCTGCTGCGGCCAGCCTGCTGTTGCTGCGCGACGAGGAACTGTTCTCCGCGCTCGAACGGAACGTCGCCTACCTCAACCCGGAGGACGACGAGGAAGCCGGCTTCGGCGGACTCCTCGGCCACACCTTGCAGACGACGCGACGCCCGGACGTCCTCAAAGTCCTCGCAACGTTCCTCGCGTACGGCCGCACCGGCATCGGCGAGATGCTCGACGCGTGCCACAGCGCCGCCCGGTACGCCCAGGCACGGATCGTCGCCGAACCGCAACTCGAACTGGTCGCTCCCGTCACCTTGACGACTGTCGTGTTCCGGTACCGCTGCCAGGACCTCGACACCGTGAACGCCGAACTCCGCCGTCGCCTGATCAGTTCGGGCACCGCGCTGATCGGCCGGACTCGAGTGCACATCGCGGGCGACGAAGCGCCGTCGACGTGTCTGAAGCTGACCTTGCTGAACCCGACGTCCACCGGGTTGGACATCGACGAACTGTTCGACGAACTGCTACGGCACGCCCTCGAAGTGGAGTCGGAGAACACCGAGTACGCGATCGCGGAGGTGCAGGTCCATGAGTGAGACCGTCGACGTCCTGGCCGTCGGCTGCGGCCCGTTCAACCTCGGCCTGGCGGCGTTGGCGTCGACAGTCGACGACGTCGACGTGCTCGTCGTCGACTCGGTGGACGAGTTCCGCTGGCATCCCGGCCTCCTGTTCGAAGAAGCGACGCTGCAGGTCAGCTTCCTCTCCGACCTGGTGACTCTGATCGATCCGACACATCCGACGTCGTTCTTGGCGTACCTCGCCGACGTCGATCGGCTGTACCCGTTCCTCGTGCGCGAACAGTTCTTCCCGACGCGTCGCGAGTACGAGGCATACCTGCTGTGGGTCGTCGGGAAGCTCGACTCGCTGCGGTTCGGCACGACGGTCGACGAGATCGCGTGGGACGACGACGCACAGCGCTTCGACGTGCTCGTCACCACCTGCGGAACGCAATCGGTGATTCACGCCGCGCATGTCGTCGTCGGAGTCGGTACCGAACCGGCTGTGCCCGACGCGTTGGCGTCCGAGTCGGTCGACGTAGTGCACAGCAGCGACTATCTATTCCGCCGCGACGACGCGCACGCCGCCGACGCGGTGACAGTGATCGGCTCCGGGCAGTCGGGCGCCGAGATCGTGGTGGATCTGCTGGAGGCCAATCTCGAGGGCGGACCCGCGGTCACGTGGTGGACGCGGACGCCCTGGTTCGCTCCACTCGACTTCACCAAACTGTCGTTGGAGATGACGACGCCCGCCTACATGGACTACTTCCATTCGCTGCCCGAACAGACGCGGGACCGCGTCCGCGACGGGCACTGGCAGTTCCACAAGGGGATCTCCACCGACACCCTCGAACGGATCCACGACCTCCTGTACCGACGGCAACTGCACGACGACGTGGCTCCCGTCGAGTTACGCAACGGTGTCCGAGTGGACGGTCTCGACGTCGACAGCGGGCGTATCACCGTCCGCGGGCGCCACCTCGACACCGACTCCGGACTGCACCACGTGACCGATCTCGTCGTCGCCGCGACCGGCTATCGCGAACGCGCACAACCGTTTCTGGCGCCGATCGAATCGCGACTGCGCCGCGACTCGCAGGGCCGCCGCCTGATCGCGGCGAACCACTCGGTCGTCGCCGACGGCCCGCTCGCCGACCGCCTGTTCGTGGTGAACGCCGAGATCCACGCCCACGGCGTCTCCGCCCCCAACCTCGACATCGGCGCGGTCCGCAACGCTCGGATCCTCAACACCGTCGCGGGCTGCGAGGTGTACCGCCTGCCGAGGACCACGGCGTTCACGAGCTTCGGACCAGCTCCGCTCGACCGGCGCGGGGAGGTCTCGACTCCGCTCGACCAGCGTGGGAAAGCTCCACTCGACCAGCGGGAGGAGGTCTCGACTCCGCTCGACCAGCGTGGGAAAGCTCCACTCGACCAGCACAGAACCCAGCAGACCACTCAAGCCCACTTCACTAGGAGTTGACGTGATTTCCCTCGAACAGATCCGCACTGACGTCGCATCGTTGCTGGACGTCGATCCCGAAACGATCGGCGACACCGACGACTTGGTGCGCCACGGAATGCATTCGCTCCTGGTCATCAAACTGACCAGCGTGTGGCGTCGCGCCGGGCACCGGGTGCGCAGCTCGCAGCTCGCGCAGGAGCCGACGATCGAGGCGTGGGCCGTGCTGCTGGGCGTCGAGCCCGCGACACCCGAACCCGAGCCGGCACCGGCAGCGCCGGACGACGATCCGGAGTTCGATCTCGCGACCATGCAGCACGCGTACTGGGTTGGCCGTCAAGACGGGCAGTCGTTGGGCGGGGTCGCCGCGCACCTGTTCGCCGAGTTCGACGGCGCGGGCGTCGACGCCGCCCGGTTGGAGCGTGCGGTCGGTCGGGTCGTCGAACGTCACGAGATGCTGCGCGCCGCGTTCGGCGACACCGGCAAGCAGCGGATCTTGGACACTCCGCCGACGCCGGTGTTCAGCGTCGTCGACCTGCGCGACGGCTCGGACGTCGACGCGCAGACCGAGCGCACCCGCGACCGGATGAGCCACCAACTCTTGGACACCGCGGCGGGCAGCGTCGTCGAGTTCGTGTTGACGCTGCTCCCTGACGGCCGTCACCGTCTGCACCTGGACGTCGACATGCTGGCCGCGGACGCGATGAGCTACCGCCGCGTCCTCGACGATCTCGCGACCGCATACGAGACCGACGCCGCTCTCCCGTCGACCGGCTACACGTTCCGTGAGTACCTCGCGCAGCGCGGCGATCACATCTCCGCCGACGAGTATGAGGGCGCCCGCACGTGGTGGCAGGCCAAGGAACCGACCCTGCCGGACACGCCGACGCTCCCGACCATCCCGGAGGATCGTCGCGCGGAACCCGACCGCAGCGTCCGCTACCACCATCGGCTGAACGCCCAGGAGAAGGACCGGCTGTACGCGGTCGCGTACGACAACGGGATCACGCCGGCCGTCACGTTCGCCGCGGTGTTCTCCGAGGTCATCGCTCGTTGGTCTACCCATCAGCGCTTCCTGCTCAACGTCCCGTTGTTCAACCGGGAGCCCACCCATCCCGCCATCGATCAGGTGGTCGGCGACTTCACGAACTCGGTGCTGATCGACGCCGACGCCACCCACACCGAGTCGATGATCGAGCGCGGCCGCCGGCTGCAGCGCGAATTGCACGACTGCGCGGGCCACGCCGCCTACGAGGGACTCGACGTGTTGCGCGATCTCGGTCGGCTTCGCGGCGCTCCGGTGACCCCGTCGCTGGTGTTCACCTCCGGACTCGGCTTCGGTGAACTGTTCTCCGACCGCGTCCGCACCCTGTTCGGCGAGCCCGTGTGGATCCTCTCGCAGGGACCGCAGGTCGACCTGGACGCGCAGGTGGTCGAGCTCGACGGCGGCCTACTCGTCAACTGGGACGTGCGCCGTGACGCGCTGCCCGAGGGCGTGATGGACGCGATGTTCGCCGAGTTCCAGACGATCCTGACCGGGCTCGTCGCCGACGGCGCCGACTGGAACGACACGTTGGCCATCGAACTCCCCGCTGCGCAGCGCGAGGTGCGGGCCGCCGTCACGTCGACGGCGCCGGTCAGCGAGCCACGCACCCTGCACGCCGCGTTCTTCGACGTGGCTGCCCGCGAACCCGATCGGGTCGCATTGGTGACCGCCGACGGCGCCGAGTTGTCGTACGGCGACGTCGCGACGCAGGCCCGCACGGTGGCCAGCGCGCTGATCGCCGACGGCGTCGCACCGGGCGACACCGTCGCCGTGATCCTCCCGAAGGGCCACCGCCAGCCGATCGCGGTGCTCGGCGTCCTGGCCGCCGGAGCGGTCTACCTGCCGATCGGCGCCGACCAGCCCGCCGTCCGCCGGGAGGCGATTCTCGAGCGCGGCGGTGTGACTGCGGTGATCGACGACGCGTGGTCGAGCGATCGAGACGGGTCGACGCCGCTCGCCGACCTCGTCCCCCGCACTCCGTCCGACCTCGCGTACGTCCTGTACACGTCCGGTTCGACGGGTGAACCGAAGGGCGTCGAGGTGAGCCATCGCGCGGCGGCGAACACGCTCGACGCGATCGCCGACGAGTTCGGCCTGGGCGCCGACGACCGCACCATCGGTCTGTCGGCGCTGGAGTTCGACCTCTCGGTCTTCGACATGTTCAGCCCGCTGTCGCTCGGCGGAGCCCTCGTCTGCATCGACGCCGAGCAGACTCGGGATGCCCAGGCGTGGGCCGCGCAGATCGCCACCCACCGGGTCACCGTGCTCAACGCGGCGCCGGGGTTGATCGGCATGCTCCTGGACACCGCGTCGGATGAGCAGCTGGCGAGCCTGCGCACCGTGATCACCGGCGGCGACCGCGTCGACGCCGAGTTGGGACGCCGTGCGCGAGCCGCCGTCTCGGGTCTGCGGTTCGCTGGACTCGGCGGTACCACGGAGACAGCGATCCACTCGACGGTCTACGAGGTGACCGACGCCTTCCCCGCCGACTGGGACACCGTCCCGTACGGCCGCCCGATGGCCGGTTCGGCCTGCCGCGTCGTCAACGAGCGCGGCGAGGACGCCCCGGACTGGGTGACCGGCGAACTGTGGATCGGCGGTGCGGGCGTGGCCGACGGCTACCGCGGCGACCCGGAGCGCACCGCCGACCGGTTCGTCACGGTCGACGACGTCCGCTGGTATCGGACGGGCGATCTCGCGCGCTACCTCCCGGACGGCACCATCGAGTTCCTCGGTCGCGCCGACCACCAGGTCAAGATCCGTGGTTACCGCGTGGAACTCGGCGAAGTCGAGGCAGCGGCACGCAGCGTCGACGGCGTCACCGAGGCGGTTGCGGCCCTGTTCGACGGTCGGCTCGCCCTCGCGGCGACGGGTGTCGACGGCACAGCTCTGGACACCGACCAGCTGGTCGGTGCACTCGGCGGGCTGCTGCCCGACTACATGGTTCCCGAGACTGTCGTCGCCGTCGACGAGGTACCGCTGACCGCGAACGGCAAGGTGGACCGGGCGTCGATCCGCGCCGCCCTGGAGCGGGCAGTCGCGGGCGCGACGCCGCAGGAGTACGTCGCGCCGGCGAACGCCGTCGAGGCCGCCGTCGCATACATCGCCGAACAGGTCTTGGGCACCGAACGTCTCGGCGTGACGACCGACTTCTTCGACGCCGGAGCCAACTCGATCCTGGCGACCACGTTCGTCGCGAACATCCGCAGCCTGCTGGCCGTGGAGGGCGTCGGGATCACCGCCGTGTTCAAGGCCCGCACCGTGCGCGGATTCGCCGCGCTGCTCGCCGACCGCGAGCAGGTTCCCGGTCAGACCACTCAGGTCGCCGAGATCTTCCTCGAGGTCGCGGGCGTGGAATGCCCGAGCGGTGAACTGGTCGGAGCGTCCAGCTGATGCCGACCTTGGACGAGTTGCGTGCGGCGATGGCCGCGCGGCTGTCGGACGCCGGGATCGCCGTCGACACGGGCGTCCCGACGCGGCGCGACCCCGAACGGGCTCGACTGTCGTTCAGCCAACGTCTGGTGTGGACGCACCAGCAGCGGGTGCCCGACAGCACGGCGAACAACATCTGTCTGACGTTCACCTATACCGGTGACGTCGACGTCGACGCATTGCAGCAGGCGCTGCTCGCAGTCGTGCAACGGCACGAGATCCTGCGGACGACGTACCACCCGGGAGCGGACGGTGAGGAGCCGCATCAGCGGATCCACGCCGACTTTCCGCCGCCGATCCTGAGTGTCGACCTCTCGGACGCTGCCGAACCCCACGAACGGCTTCGCCTGCTCGTCGCGGACGCCGCGACCGAGGTGTTCGATCTCGCCACCGAATCGTCGATCCGGCTGACGTTCGTGACGCTGCCGCAGTCCGACGGCCAGTCACGGCTGGCGGTCGTGGTCGCGATGCAGCACATCGTGTGGGACGGGATGACGTTGCCCGCGATGGCGCGCGACGTCGCACGGTTCTACGAGGCCGCGCGCGAAACTCCGGGCAAAGCGCTTGCGGTGGAAGCGTTGTCGCCGCAGGTCGCCGATTTCGCCGAGTGGGAACGAGACCGGTTCGACGACGCCGATCACGGCGCCGACGTCGCGTTCTGGGAGGACCAGTTCCGCGGTGACGTCGCCACCGCGGCGCTCCCCTACGACCGACGGCCCGAGCACTCGTCGGAAGTGAGTGCCCGCGCCGACCGAACGCTGAGCCCGGCAGCGGAGAAGAACCTGCGAGTGATGGCCTCAACGCTCAAGACGCCACCGTTCTCGGTGTTCCTCGCCGCGTACTACCTCGCGTTGCGTCGACTGTCGGGGCATGACGACGTGGTGGTCGGCAGCACCGTCGCGAACCGCGAGGAGCAGGGCGCCGAAGCGCTGATCGGCAACTTCAGCAATTCGATCGCACTGCGGATCCGCGGCAGCGACGACGACACGTTCGGCGGCCTCGTACGGCACGTCCGCGGCGTGACCGATGCGGCGTTCGAGCACCGCACGTTCCCGTTCGACGAGATCGTCGAGATCGCACGTCGCGTCACCGGCGACGAGAACGCGCATCCCTTCGACTCGCTCGTCCTGTTCCTCGATCAGAAGATCGACGGCATCCACCTGCCCGGCACGACGATGACGTGGGAGCTCGCCGACAAGGGACGGGTCGCGCTGCCGCTGACGGTCGAGGCGTTCATGCACCCCGACCACACCGAGGTGCAGATCGGCTACCAGGTGGACCTGTTCGACGCCTCAACCGTGCAGACACTCCACGATCACCTCGACGACGTACTGGCGACGATATCCGTCGACGCACCCCTGGCCGAACGACATCCGAGAGACTGATGACGACAATCCTCCGTGACGACCACGGCATCCCCCACATTCGCGCGGCATCGGCCGAGGAGACGATCTTCGGGCAGGGCTACGCGACCGGCATCGACCGCGCTTGGCAGATCGAGTTCCTGCGACTGCGCGCGGAAGGTCGGACGGCAGAAGTGTTCGGGGCCCCGTGCGTCGGCTGGGACACGTTCGCGCGGCGGGCCCAGATCGACCGCGCCGCCCGCCGGATCCACGATGCGTCGTCCGAGCGCACGCGAATGTTGCTGCGCGCCTATGCCGATGGCGTGACCCGCTCGCACGACGCGGCGGAGGCCGTCGAGCTGACCGAGTTCGACCACCGCCCGACCGCGTGGAGTCCGTGGACGCCGATCTCGGTGTTCATCGTCCAGCATCTGATGTTCGGCCGGTTCGCGACCAAGTTGTGGCGCCTGCACGCGCGTCGGATGCTCGGTCCGGACGCGCTCGCCCTGCTCGACACCGAATGGGCGGACAAGGGACGAGACCGCGTCCCCGACTTGCCGTCCGAGGAGTTCATGGAGGAGATTCTGCGGCAGATGCCGGTGACCGCAGAGGTCGGCGTCGAACCCGACGTTCCTGCTCTCGGCGATGCGATCTCCGGCAGCAATGCGTGGGGCGTCGCGGCGTCGGGCACCGACACCGGTGCGCCGTTGATCGCCGGCGATCCGCACCGGTTCATCGAGATCCCGGGTGTCTACCAGCAGTGCCACCTGGCGTGCGACGAGTTCGACGTCGTCGGCTTCGCGTTCGCCGGTGTACCCGGCCTTCCGCACTTCGCGCACGCGTCGTCCGTGGCATGGGGCATCACCAACGCGATGGCCGACTACCAGGACGTCTACGTCGAGAAGGTGAGCCGCGTCGACGACCTGATCACCGCGGTGACCCCGGACGGGCAGACCGCGTGCGACGCCTGGATCGAGAAGATCGCGGTCCGCGGCGGCGACGCCGTCGACGTGGAGATCATCGAGACCGAGAACGGGTCGGTGGTCTTCGGCGGTCCCGACGACCTGTGGGCCGTCAGTCTGCGCACGCCGATGCTGTCCGACGCGACGTCCACGTTCGACGCCGTGCTCGACTTGTTGTTCGCGTCGTCGATCGACGACGTCGAGCAGGCGTTGAACGGGTGGGTGGAGCCGCCGAACCGGATCGTCGTCGGCGACTCGTCTGGCAGTCTGCGCCACCACACGATCGGGCGTTATCCGGTGCGCGCCAACGAGAACTACTGGCTGCCGGTGCCCGGGTGGGACGAGAAGTATCGGTGGCGCGGCTACGCCGGGACGTCGCTACCTGGGCGCGATGCCGACGACGCTTCGAACTTCGATCCTGAGGTGGCCGGCCACACGGTCATCGCGAACCAGCGGATCGCCGACTGCCCGCCGATGCAGCCGATCACCACCGAGTGCGCCCCGAATGCGCGAGCGAAGCGGATCGACGAGCTGTTGTCGGCCGACGGAGAGGTCTCGGCAGACCGCTGTGCCGAAATCCACCGGGACGTCGCGAACGACCATGTCCGCGGTCTCATCGAACTACTGGCCGGGCTGACGGACCTGACCGACGAGGCCGCCGCACTCCGTGCGCGGCTGGTCTCATGGGACGCTCTGATGAGTTCCGACAGCGTCGAGGCGTTCCTGTTCGCCGAGTTCCGCAGCAGACTCGTCACCGCGGTCACCGACGACGACGCACTCACTCCGCTCAGCGCGCCGAACGGGTTCCCGCTGTGGATGACTCCCTACTTCGTCGCGGGGACGCGCATCGCTGCTGGACTCGACGCGGTGCTCGCCGGGGCGCCACGGCTCGGGATCGACGTACAGGCCGTCGCCGCCCGCGTCCTCGACGAGGTCGCTGTCAAGGCTGCGGAGACCACGACGGCGTGGGGCGACGTCCACGTGCTCGCTCCCCTGCACGGCATGGACTTCGCCGGAGTCACGGCGTCGTACCCGGAACTGTCGACGCTGGTGCGGCCCGAGCAGGTTCCGCTCGCCGGCGACGCCGAGTGCGTGCTCGCCAACGCGAGCGCGGTCGGCTTCTCGCACGTGTGCCGTCTCGGCTCCGTCGCGCGGTACGTGTGGGATGTCGCCGATCGAGACGCTAGTCGGTGGATCGTTCCCCTTGGGGCGCACGGAGACCCGTCGTCCGACCACTTTCAAGACCAGACGTCGACGTGGGCGCGCGGCGACCTCATCGACGTCGTATCCGACTGGGACGTGCTCGCACGCACCGCTGCGGTAGAGGAGATCTCGTGAGCATTCTGAACGACGCCCAACGCGACCTGATGCGTCAGCGGCTGGCCGCGGCAGGCATCGACGCCCCCGCGGAGACCGCCGCGGTCGCGCCGGAACCGGTGGCCGCCGACGGCTCACTGGGCATCGCCGAACGCCGCATGTGGAAGATCTACGAGATCGACCCCGAATCCGACTCGCACAACTTCGCGGTGCACCTGACGTTCGGGGCACCGTACACACTCGAGCAGATCGTCGCGTCAACGGCGAAGATCATCGCCTCGTCGGAGGTCGTGTGCTCGGTGATCGAGGTGTCCGACGACGGACCGCGGCGTCGACCCGCACGACGCGAGGGCCGGTGGACCGTGCCCGGACGGGTCTGGGAGTTCGGTGACATCGTCGCGGACGTCGACGCCTCCGCACAGGTCGTCGCGCAGGCACCGTTCGAGTTGACTCGCGAACAGCCGTGGCGCGTGCGCATCCGCACACTCGACGACGGCACGGTCTCGATGATCCTGGTGATCCACCACATCGGCGGCGACGAGACGATCCTCCCGCCGGTGCTGACGGCACTCGTGTCGGGGAACGCCGCATCGTGGTCGGGCGGCGGCACCGCGGTCGACGCGGCGACGCGCACCGGGGTGCACGCGGACGCTGCGGTGAAGCATGCGCGGGCGACGTGGGCCGCGGAGGGCATCGGCTACCCGCTGTCCGGGCAGTTGCCTGCCACCAGCCCCGAGGAGAGTTGGGTCTCGGTGATGGGCGAAGGCCGCGGCGCGCTCCTGCACCGACGACTGGACGACGCCGTCGTGGCGCGTCTGATCGCGTTCGCGCGGGACGTCGACGCGACGCCGAACTCGCTGTTCGTCGCGGTGTCGGCGTTGACGGTGTACGCGGTGACGGGCGCCGACGACTTCGTGGTCCTGGTTCCTGCCGACAACCGGGCGCCCGCCGAAACCGTCGACCGAGTCGGCTACAGCGGGAACATCGTGCCCATGCGGTTCCGGTTCGACTCGTCGGCCACGGCAGGCGACGCCGTCCGGTCCGCGGTGACGACGGTGTTCGAGGCGATGGAGCATTCGTCCGTCGACTACGGCACGCTTCTCACCGCGCTGCGCGGTGCAGGCGGACGCTTCCCCGTCGCCGAGATCATGACGCTAGTCAAGAACGCCCCGCTGCGCGGCGTCCCGGTTCCCGACGGGGCACACGTCACGTGCGAGACGGTGTTCAAGGACGTCGTGCACTACCCGCTGAGCATCTCGTTCGAGTTCGACGAGCACGACGCAGTGCACCTGGAACTCGAGTACCGGACGGATGTGCTCGACGAGGCGTACGCTGAACGGGTCGCCGACGTCGTCGAGTCGTTGGCGGCGACGCTGCCCGAGTCGGCGGACGTCGTCCTCTCGCGGTTGCCCTGACCGCGTCTCAAAGTTCGGTGGACCGCGGCGGGTCAGCGCCGGGACGCGCCACGGTGACCGCCGCCGCGCGCGCCGCGTAAGTGAGCACATCGGTCCAGGCGTCGTCGGACATCGATCGCACCCCGTCGACGGTCAGATCGTGCTCGGCGTCGAGGCGCGCGAGTAGGGCTCCGAGGACGGTGTCGCCCGCGCCGATGGTGTCGACGACCTCGGCTTTCACGCCGGGGACTCGAACGACGGCGTCCGCAGTCACGGCCGCGATGCCGTCGGCGCCGAGCGTCACGAGCGCGACGTCGACGCCCGCGTCGATCCACGACCGCACCGTCGGCAGGACGTCGTCGAACGACGAGGTGTCGGGAAGGTCGGCGAGCCACACGATGTCGTCGATCGACGATTTGAGGATCGTGGTGTGCGCCAGACGTTTCCGAAACTTGGTGCGGTAAGCGGCAGGGTCGTCGATGAGTGCGGCACGGATGTTGGGGTCCATGACGGTGACACGTCCGGCGGCGGCCTCGCGTTCGAGCACCGCGTCGTAGACGGACGCGCCGGGTTCGAGCACCATCGACACGGTGCCGAGCACGACGGCGCTGACCTCGTCGGACAGCGGTCCGGGATCGGCGACGAGTCGGTCCGCAGTCCCGTTGACGTAGAAGCCGTACCGCACCGCGCCGGGATCGGAGGTGTCGGCGACAGCGAGGGTCGTCAGTTCGTCGCCGCGCTGCACGAGGTCGAGGTCAACACCTTCGTCGCGGAGGCGGTCGACGAGTTCCCCACCGAAACCGTCCGTCGAGATCCGCGACAGAAAACCGGTGCGCGCGCCGAGTCTGGCGGCGGCGATCGCCGCGTTGAAGGGCCCGCCGCCGAGCGCGGGGCGCAGAGCTGGCCGCCCGTCCTCCGCGGTCACCGGCACCAGGTCGACCAGAGCTTCGCCACCCACAATGATCATGTGTAATACCCTTCTGCTGCTGGTCGAGCCGTTCTAACGCTGATCGAGCCCTTCGACTCCGCTCAGGAGAACCAGAGTCGAGATCCCGGCTCACCCAGCCTAACGGCGAGCACGGCACGCCGTCGCCACGGGCGAATCCTCGCGTGAGTGGTACCGCTCCGGGCATAGGGACCGAAATACGTCGGCTTTCAGCCCCAGCGGTACCACTCACGCGCGAAGTGCTCGACCAGCACGATGGGGAGCTGTCAGCTCGCCCCGATCACCTCGGTCAGCACGTCGACGAAACGCGCCGGATAGCCGGGAAGGGCCGCAGGGTCGGCGACGATGCCCAAGGTCGTGCGATTCCCGAGGACCAGTCCGGTCACCGAGAACGAGTAGCCGATGAGCGGCGACATCGCGGTCGACTCGACGATGTCGCGGCCGAGCATCGAGCGCACCCGGGTGAAACCCGGGTTGATGCCGATGTGGATGTCCGGACTCATCCGCTTCATCGATTCGGCGACGATCGTGCGCATGTCCGACCACTCGATCGGCGGGGCGCCGTCGACGGCGGCTAACGCGAGACCGAGGTTCTCATCATTGATGAGAGTCAGTTCGGCACGAGCACGCGCGATCTGAGCGTCGAAGTCAGGTTCGTCGCCAGGCAGGTTGAGCAACGACACGGCGACAGCGTTGCCGGTGTGGCGGAACTCCGGGTCGAGCGTCACCGGCAGCGTGACGCGGATGTTCGAGGCCTGCGGTCCGTAGGGCACGGGCGGAGCGATGCTGACGGCGCGTCCGATCGCTGCGACGAGGAACTCGTGGACCGATGCGCCGTGCGCGCGTGCGGTACGGCGCAGATCGCGGGTCGACGCCGAGAACGCAGCGGTCTCGCGGCGCCCGGACGAGGTGAGCGTCGGCCACGCGCGGCCGTCCTCACCGTCCGTCCATTGCTTCTCGAACGCCGCCCGAGCCTTCGCCAGCACATCGTCGTCGGGGGTGCCGACGCGGAATCGCGGACTAGTCGCGAAGCGGTCGAAACTCGCCAGATCGTCGTCGGATCCGTCGGCGAGCAATGCCGAGAACGCGGCGCCCGCGATGCCGTCCGACAGGCTGTGATGCACCTTCAACAGCACGTATTGGGCGGCAGGCGCGCTCAGCAGCGTCAGGTGCCAGTATGGCCGCGGCTGCGGCAACGGTTCGGAGAGGAGGGTCGCCACCTGCTCGTGGACGTCGCCGTCGACGTGTACCTCGGTGACGTGCGCGGGCACATCCACCTCGTCGGCGACGACGATCTCGGGTGCTTCGTCGCGTCCGCCGCGGACCCCGATACGGAACAGCTCGTACCGGCCCACTCGCTGCGCGACGCGCTCACGCACCGCGTCAAGGGTGAGCGTCGCACCGTCGCCCAGAGTGAGGAGCATGCCCCAATGGGCGGGCGCCCCGGGACCGTCCGAGTGCAGGTAGGTGAAGTCCGACGGCCCGAACTCGGCAACGCCGGGTTCTACGGCGGCAGTCATTGGGTGACGCTCATCTTCAAGCGGATGGCCTCTTCGAGGTCGCCGACAGTCTTGGCATCGTAGATCTCGCGTTCGGCGAGCTTCACACCGAGCTTCTCCTCGATCGCGACGACACCGATGGCGAACGCCACCGAGTCCATACCGAGATCGTCTATCAGCGACGACTCCTCGGTGACGCCGTCGAGCGACAGGTCGAGGTCCTCGTCGAGGATCTCCTTCAGCGACTCGCGTACCCGGTCAGACATTGACTACTCCTTCTAGTTGGATCCCTCAGAGGCCCGGCGGTACCCACGTACGGCCAACGGCCCGAAGACAGCGAGCAGACCGACGGTCCACACGATCGTCGCGGTGAGCGGCCCGGCGACCGGTCCGCCTTCGGTCAGGCCGCGGATCGCGTCGATCGCGGGGCTCATCGGCTGGTTGCGGACCACCGGCTGCAGCCAACTCGGATACTCCGAGATCGGCGCGAAACCGCTGTTGAAGAACAGCAGGAACAGGAAGACTCCGCCGAGGAACTGCACCGACTGCGTCCCCGACGCGACGGTCGCGAGTGCGATGACGGGGGCGGCGACGCCGACCGCGAAGATCATCGGCACCGCCCACGCACCAAGCGCCGACAGCAACCCCTGCTCGAACCCGAAGCCCATCGTCATCGCGACGAGGAACAGGACGACGGTGGCGAGTCCGGTGCGGACGGCTTCCGCGGCGAGTCGGCCGGCAATGAATCCCGATCGCGACACGGGGAGGGTCCATATCCGGGACAGCAGCCCGCTGTCGCGCTCGTGAATCAGTGTCATCGCGGTCGCGACCGTCCCGTAGAGGGCCGCGACCAGCGCGACGAGGCCGGTGTTCCCGTAGATGCTGTCGCCTGAGCCGAGGGCCGTCACCGACTTGCCGAATACGAGTTGGAACATCAGCAGCATGAACGTCGGGAACGCCACCGACTGCACGACGATGCCGGGGTCGCGGCTCCACGATTTCAGCAGCGTGCCCGTGTGGACGGCGACCTGCGCCACCGGTCCCACTGCCTGCCGCAGCGGCCACGTTTGGCCGGCGGCTCTTGTGCTCATCGGGTCGTCTGCTTCCGTGCGACGGCGGCCACCGCGACTCCGCCCAATGCGAGAAGTCCGACGGCCCAACAGATCACAGCGGTCGGGTCGAAACCGGCTCCGTTCGAGAGTGCGCGCAGCGCGTCGGAGAACACGGACAGTGGCTGGTTCCGCACGAACGGTTGGATCCACCCGGGGAAGCTGTCGGCCGGGACGAGTCCGGTGGACGCCATGATGAGGATCAGCTGCGGAATCATCAGGACACTCGCGACGGCGAGCGAACTCGCGGCGACCGAGCCCGCGGCGTCGGTGAGCAGGCTCAACGCGACGCCGAAGAGCACGACGAGGGCCAGGAAGCCGATCGTCGCGCCGACGCCGCCTTCGAAGCGGAACCCGAGCGCGAACCCGACGACCAGGCCGCCGCACACGGCGAGGCACATGCGCACGACGACCCAGGTCATCCGGCCGAGGATCGGCGCGACACGCGGGATCGGCAGACTCATCATCCGTTCGCGCACACCGGCGCGGGCGTCGGCGCCAGCGACCTCGGTTGCCGCGATCGCGGTAAAGATTCCGGTCTGCAAGAAGATGATCGGGGTCAGGAACTGGGCGTAGTCGCCGCCCGCCGCCTCGAATCGGTTGTGCAGCGGGACGTAGAAGCACAGGAAGAAGACGACCGGGCTCAGCGCCCCGAACAGCGCGTCTCCGGTCCGTATACCGGTAGACACCTTCTGACGGGCGAGCGTCGCCGTCGCCGACACCAGTCCGACGGAGCGGCGACGTACCGACGTCGGCACCGCGGGCGGCGCGAGGGTGGCCGTCACGGGGCATCGACCCCGGCGAGGCGATCCGACTCAGCCAGTTGATCCGACCCCGTCAACTGGAGGAACACTTCGTCGAGCGAGGGCTGTCGCAACCCGATGTCGACGACGTCGATGTCCGCGGTGTCCAAGCGGGCGATGACGTCACGGACCGTGGACTTCCCGTCCGCCGCACGGACGACGATCCGCGGGTGGGTCGCCGTCGACGCATCGTCGTGCTCGATGACGTCCAAACCAGCCAGGGCGGCGAGCGTGCGTTGGGCGTCGGACCGCTGCACCAGACTCAATTCGCACACGGCCGCGCCCGCCTGCTGCTTCAGGGTTCCGGGGGTGCCAGATGCGACGATCCGGCCGCCGTTGAGCATGACGATGTCGTCAGCGAGACGGTCGGCTTCTTCGAGGTATTGGGTGGTGAGCAGGACGGTGATGCCCTCGGAGCGGAGGCCGGCGACGGTGTCCCACACCGCGGCTCGACTGCGCGGGTCCAGACCGGTCGTCGGTTCGTCGAGGAACAGCACTTCGGGGCGGGTGATCAGTGCGCTCGCGATGTCGACGCGGCGACGCATGCCGCCCGACAGTGCTCCCACGCGGCGGGCGCGGACGTCGACGAGGTCGAATTGCTCGACGAGGTCGTCGATTCGGGACTTCAACGCTGCTCCGCGCAACCCAGTGAGGCGACCGAAGACCGAGAGGTTCTCCGCAGCGGTCAGACTGTCGTCCATCGACGCGTACTGCCCGGTGAGCGAGATCAGTTCCCGGACCTTCGGGGCGTCGGCGACGACGTCGTGTCCGGCGATCCGCGCGCTGCCCGCCGTCGGACGCTGCAGCGTCGACAGCAGGGTGACGGTGGTGGTCTTTCCACTCCCGTTCGGGCCGAGGAGTCCGAGGACGGTGCCCGGCTGCGCGTCGAACGAGATGCCGTCGAGAGCGGTGACGCTTCCGTACGTCTTAGTCAGGTTCTCCACTGAGATCGCGATGGGCGCTGACATGCGTACTCCCCTTCGTGGGCGGCCGATACCAGCACAACACTGGAATATAGGTGAGCCTAACCAATTGTATTCTGATCGGCCACGGAGGGGTGTGAAGGAGCGGAATTGCAGGCGACGGCTTCCGCGCGCAGAAGTAGGACGCTCGGCCAGCAGAGCTGTCTCGCAGACCCCGCTCGACCAGCGCGACTGTCTCGCAGACTGCGCTCGACCAGCAGAGCTGTCTCGACCAGCGAGAGGGGGCCTCAGCCGAAGATCGTGGTGAACTTCTCGAGGGAAGTATGGATGTCGCTCTTTACTGCGAGGGCAGCGGCTTTGCCGACCGGGCCCATCAGCGGGAGACCGCCGAGGTCGATGAGGAAACTGATCGTGGAGCCGTCGCCGTCGGGCTTGATCGTCAGGTTCAGCTTCGCTTTGACGCCGCCCTTGCCCGCGCCCTTCAAAGCGACTTCGTTGGGCCGATCGAACTTCTCGACCTCCCACGTGAACCGGACGCGCGTGCCCTTCGCTTTGATCACTGACGACAGCGTGGTGCCTTTGCCGAGTTCGTCGGCGGCGGGCAGGGCACTGCGCCAGCCGTCGTGCAGCACCAGCCACTCGTCGTAACGGGAGAGGTCGGCGGCCGCCGCGAAGGTATCCTCGGGCGACAGATCGACATGAATGGAGTCACTCGTCTTGGCCATGGTCACAGAGCCTAGCGTCTGCGCCGATGCCCGCGGACTCCTCGGGCGCATCCTCACCTCGCACGGCGTGTCCGCGGTGATCACCGAAGTCGAGGCGTACGACGGCCCCCGTGACCCGGCATCGCACGCCTACACACGAACCCCCAGGTCAGAGACCATGTACGGGCCGGCAATGCGGCTGTACGTCTACCGGATCCACGGCCACCATTGCGCGAACATCGTGACCAGTCCGGAAGGCGAAGGGTCGGCGGTACTCATTCGAGCAGGTCGAATCGTCGACGGCCTCGACGTCGCCCGACAACGGCGACAGACGATGGCCGAGGACGAATTCCTCGGGCGAGGACCCGGCAATCTTGCGAAGTCGCTCGGGATCACCATGGCCGACCTACGCACCGATCTGACCGAAACGGACGGCGTCCACCTCGGCGAACGCGTTCACGAACCCGTGCGGATCGCCGCCGGCCCCCGCGTAGGAATCAGGTTGGCCGCCGACGAACCGTGGCGCTTCTGGGTTGACGGCGAGCCGTCGGTGTCCGCGTATCGGCGTCATCCGAAGGCGGGGTCTCGACTCCGCTCGACCAACGGATAAAGGCTCGACCAACGGAAAGTAGCGCTCGACCGGCGGGGTCTCGACTCCGCTCGACCGGCGGAGGAAACTACTGCTGGTTCTGCTGACCGTCGGGGTTCTGACCCTGCTGCTGCTGGCCACCCTGCTGGTTCTGCTGATCCTGGGCGCCGACTGCCTTGCGGGCAGCACCCTGTGCCTTGTCGACCTGCGAGGAGTACTTGTTGCCGGTCGCCTTGTCGATCGCGTCGCCGCCCTTCTCGATGAGATTCGGGTTCGAGCGCAGTGCGTTCTTTGCCTTGTTAACCAGTCCTGAAAGATCCATGGGCCGAAGTATAGTCACCGACCGCCGCGCTCTGCTGGCCGACGGCGATCCAAAATCGCGCCGAGCATCCGCGAGCTCACCTCGACTGCGACACACCCGACAAGAGCACAGATTCCGGCGACCGCCATCATCCCGGCGTTCGACGAGTCGAGGTGGAACATCCGCTGCGTGAACGGCACCGTGAAGATCCCGACGTACGCGAGGACCGAGACTCCGACGAGCAGCAGCTTCCACCACGTGTACGGACGTGCGACGACGGCCAGAACGTAGACGGCGATCGCGATCATCGTCGCCAACGCGGCGGTGGCGGCCTGGGTCTGCTGGGCGCCGATCGCCTGCGACGCACTCGCGATCGCCGCGACCGAGTCGGACGGCGCCAACAGCACCTCCCCCGTGTAGCCCGCCAACGCGGCCGAGTAGTCGCGGTTCACGACCATGAAGCAGACGAACGTCGCGATCCCGATGATGATGCCGTTCGGGATGGCCTGAGTCAGGACGCGGCGGACGAATCCGGTCTTCGCGCGCTCGTTGTTCGGAGCGAGCGAGAGGATGAACGCCGGGATGCCGATCGTGAACCACGCGGAGATCGTCACGTGGATCGGCTGGAACGGGTAGCTGACCGCGTCCCACCCGAACGCTTTGGCGAGCAGGCCGGTGATGCCGACGAGGAGGGCCAGCAGTACGGCGTACACGGTCTTGGTGAGGAACAGGTTCGAGACGCGTTCGATGTTGCCGATGACGCGGCGACCCTCACCGACCACATACGGAAGGGTCGCGAACTTGTTGTCCAACAGGACGATCTGCGCGACGGAACGAGCCGCGGACGACCCCGACCCCATCGCGACACCGATGTCGGCGTCCTTGAGGGCGAGCACGTCGTTGACGCCGTCGCCGGTCATCGCGACCGTATGCCCCTCGCCTTGCAACGACGAGACCATCGCGCGCTTCTGATCGGGGCGGACACGGCCGAACGCGTCGGCCTCGTCGATCATCTGCCCGAGTTCCGGCTCCTGCGTCGGCAGCTTCCGCGCGTCGACGGCCGACTCCGGGTCGCCGAGGCCGAGCGACGCGGCGACCGCACCGACCGACAACGCGTTGTCACCGGAGATCACCTTGACCGCGACGTCCTGCGAATCGAAGTACTCGATGGTGCCGCGTGCGTCAGGGCGGACCCGCTGCTCGAGAACGATCAGGCCGGCAGGCGTGATCGCTCCGGGGAGGTTGGGGGGTCTCGACTCCGCTCGACCAACGTGCGGGGGTCTCGACTCCGCTCGACCGGCGGTGGGGGCTCGACCGGCGGTGGGGGGTCTCGACTCCGCTCGACCAGCGTGCGGGGGCTCGGAGTCGACAGGCATGTCGCAAGTGGCGACGAGAAGGATGCGCAGCCCGGTGGATCCGAGGTCCTGCGCGAGACGCGCGACGTCCGAGTCGGGGTCGAGTAGCACGTCGGGTGCGCCGATCAACCAGTTGCCGCGGTCGGCGCCGTCGGCGTCGACGAACGAGATTCCGGAGAACTTGTTGGCGGAGCTGAACGGCAGGATCGCGGACGTCGACCAGCTGGGTGCGTCCGGGTAGGCCTCGGCGAGCGCCTGAATACTGGCGTTGGGGCGGGGGTCGGCCGCGGCCAGCGCGGCCATCGCGGTCTGCACGTCGACCGGGTCGACGCCGTCGTCGACCACCCGGATCTCCGACAGGCGCATCCCGTTCTCGGTGAGGGTTCCGGTCTTGTCGGTGCAGACGACGTCCACCCGGGCCAGGCCCTCGATCGCGGGTAGCTCGTTGACCAGACACTGCCGTTGGCCGAGGCGGACGACGCCGACCGCGAACGCGATCGACGTCATCAGGACCAACCCCTCGGGCACCATCGGAACGAGGGCGGCGACCATGCCGAGCAGCGCCGTCTTGATTCCGTTCTCACTGATGAACAGCTGGTTGACGATCGTCAGAATGCCCGCGGGAATCAGTAGCCAGGTGATGACCTTGAGAATCTTGTCGATGCCCGACCGGAGTTCGGAGGAGACGAGCGTGAATTTGCTGGCCTCCGCAGCGAGCTGAGCGGCGTACGCGTCGGCGCCGACTTTCGTCGCACGGTAGGCGCCCGAGCCGGAGACGACGAAGCTGCCCGACATGATCTCGTCGCCGATCGCCTTGTCGACCGCGTCCGCCTCACCGGTCAGCAACGACTCGTCGATGTCGAGCGCCTCGGACTCGACCGCCTCGCCGTCGACGACGACCTGGTCGCCGGGCCCGAGTTCGATGATGTCGCCGAGCACTACCTGGTCGGGAGCGATCTCGGTCGCCGTACCATCGCGCCGGACGATGGGCCTGGTCTGACCGACGATCGCCAACCGGTCGAGAGTCCGCTTGGCGCGGATCTCCTGGATGATGCCGATACCGCTGTTGGCGATGATCAACAGCCCGAACAGACCGTTGATGAACGAACCGGTGAACGCGACGATCGCGAACAGCACACCGAGAATCGCGTTGATGCGGGTGAAGACGTTGGCCTTCACGATGTCGGCGACGCTGCGGCCGGACTTGTCCGGCACCGTGTTCGCCTGGCCTGCGGCAAGCCGTTCAGCGACCTCCGCAGAGGTCAGGCCGGGCATCCGGTCCGTCCCCGCGCTCGCCTTCGTCGTGCTCATGCGTGTCGCTCCCACCAAGTCGGATCGTCGATCGCGGTTCCGACACGCTTGACCGCGTCGAGGGTGGAACCGGGACGGGGCACGCAGACGTCGACCCCGGCCGCTTCCGCCGCGGGCAGCAGCCGTCGGACGGGATCGCCCCACGAATGCCGCGCAAGGTTGAAAGTACCCCAATGGATCGGGATCAGAAGACTGCCCCGCGCACCACCGTTCACCAGCCCGTGAACCGTCACAGCCTCTTCCGGATTCAGGTGGATGTCGGGCCACAGCGGGTCGTACGCGCCGATCGCGATGAGCGTCGCGTCGAACGCTCCGTGACGGTCCCCGACCTCGCGGTACTCGTCGGTGAAGCCGGTGTCGCCCGAGAAGAAGAACGAGTGCGACGGCCCGGTGACGCCCCAGCTCGCCCAGAGCGTCTCGTTCCTGGTGAAACCGCGGCCCGAGAAGTGGCGGGCCGGGTGCGCGTCGAACGTCAGAGGCGTGCCACGCACCGAGACGTCGACGCTGCCGTGCCAGTCGGCGGTGCGGATCCGGTCGGCCCCGACGCCCCAGTGTCGTAGATGGGCGTCGACGCCGATCGGTGCGACGAACAGCGCGTCCGGCTGTGTCCGCGCGATCCTCGTGACCGTTCCGGTGTCGAGATGGTCGTAGTGGTCGTGGCTGAGCAGCACCACGTCGACGGGCGGCAACTCCGCCGCCGCGACCGGCACGTTGTGCATGCGCTTGGGTCCGACGAGTTGCGACGGCGAGCAGCGCGCGCTCAGCACCGGGTCAAGCAGCACACGGACTCCGTCGACGTCGATGAGCGCCGTGGCGTGCCCGAGCCAGGTGATCGACAGCGCCGCGGGCTCGTCGGAGACGGCGGGCTGCAGCACGGGGATCACCCCTGCGGGTGCGCCCGGCCTGCGGAGCATGTCGACGAAGACACCAGGCCCCGGCCCGCTCCCCGCCGCCGGAGCGGCCTCTCGGTTGGCGAAGACACCGCCCGACAGGTTCGGCGAGCCTGCGGTGGCCTCGGCGATCGCAGCGGTCGATGCGCCCATCGCGCGCAATGGTCCAGGAATGAGAGTCACGGATCCAGAGTATGTCGCGGCGCCGACCGGCAGGCGCGGCGATTGGACCAGGGGGCGGCGGAACGCATGTCGGGAGTTCAGTCGACAATGAAATGAGAGCTGTGTCATGATTATCGCGAAAGTTGATCGATCGATCTACTTCGACGAAAGGGGAGGCGACATGCACCGCGACTACCGACCCGACTGGACCGCCGTCGACGACGCGGTCCGCCGCGCCGGCCTCGACTCCCCCGTCATCGCACTCGATCTCGACGCGCTCGACGCGAACATCGACGATCTCCGCCGCCGCGCGAACGGCGTCCCGATCCGCGTCGCGTCGAAGTCGCTACGGATCCGCTCGATGATCGACCGCGTCCTCGACCGCGACGGCTTCGCCGGCGTCCTAGCGTACGACGCCGCCGAAGCACATTGGCTCGCAACCGAATCCAAGATCGGCGACGTCCTGCTCGGCTACCCGACCTGCAGGCGTGAAGCCCTCGCAGCGCTCCTCGTCGACGAGCAGGCGTGCTCCCGAGTGACCCTCCTCGTCGACGATCCAGGACATCTGGACATCGTCGACTCCGTGCTGCCGCCAGAGCGTCGTCCGACCGTCCGCGTGGCCATCGATCTCGACGCGTCACTGCGGGCCGCGGGCGGACGCCTACACCTCGGCGTCCGTCGCTCCCCTGTCCACACCGTCGCCCAGGCGACCGCCCTCGCCCGCACCATCGAGTCGCGCGACGGCTTCCGACTTGTCGGCGTGATGTCGTACGAAGCGCAGGTCGCGGGCGTCGCAAACGACGTCGACGGCAAAGCCGCGATGAACAGTGCGGTCCGCGCGATGCAGGCGGTGTCGATGCGCGAGATCCGGCACCGGCGAGGCGCAGTCGTCTCGGCGTTGCGCCGGATCGCCGACCTCGAGATCGTCAACGCTGGCGGCACCGGATCGCTCGAAGAGACGTCGAAGGACGCCTCGGTGACCGACATCGCCGCCGGATCGGGCCTCTTCGGCGGCCACCTGTTCGACAACTACCGGCACTTCCGCCCGGCCCCGGCGATGGCGTTCGGCCTCGACGTCCTGCGGCGTCCTGCCGACGGAATGATCACGTGCGGCGGCGGCGGATGGATCGCGTCGGGCCCGCCCGGACTCGACCGGCTGCCGAAGCCCGTCTGGCCCGAAGGCCTCGAGTACGTCGGCACCGAGTCGGCGGGCGAGGTGCAGACCCCGCTCTCCGGCGCCGCCGCCGACGGTTTGTCGATCGGCGATCGAGTGTGGTTCCGCCACACCAAGTCCGGCGAGGTCTGCGAACGATCCGAGCGGGTGGCGTTGATCCAACGCGATGCGGGCGGCGACGCGCACGTCGTCGACGTCGTACCTACGTACCGAGGCGAAGGGAAGTGTTTCCTGTGACCGGAACCTGGACCAACTGGGGCGGCACCGTCTCGTATACACCCGCCGCGGTGATCACGCCCCGCACCGTCGACGAGCTCGCCGACGAGGTGCGCCGGGCCGCCGAGCGCGGCGGCACGGTGAAGCCGGTCGGCGCGGGCCACAGCTTCACACCGATCGCCGTCGCACCGGGAGTCCAGGTGAACCTGTCCGGGCTGCGCGGCGTCCGAGGCGTCGACGTAGACCGCAAACGCGTGACCCTCGCTGCCGGAACTCATCTGCACGAGATCCCCGCGATTCTGGAGCCGCTCGGCCTGGCGATGGAGAACCTCGGGGACATCGACCGTCAGACCATCGCAGGAGCCGTGTCCACCGGCACCCACGGAACCGGCGGACGATTCGGCGGCATCTCCACGCAGATCTGCGGGGTCCAACTCGTCGACGGCACGGGAACGATCCGGGACATCGGCCCGGACGACCCCGACCTGAAGGCCGCAGCCCTCGGACTCGGCGCGCTCGGCGTCCTCACCGAAGTGACCCTTCAGTGCGTCGACGCGTTCGCCGTCCGCGCCGCGGAGGGGCCCGCCGACGCCGACGAGGTGTTCGACGGATTCGCCGACCGCGTCGCCGAATTCGACCACTACGAGTTCTACTGGTTCCCGCACACGAGCAGGACGCTCACGAAGTCGAACACCCGACTGCCCGCGGACACCCCGGCCGACGGCCCGAGTCCGCTGCGCCGCTACATCGACGACGAACTCCTCGCCAACCGCACGCTCGGCGCACTGTCGGCCGTGGGATCACGGATTCCGCGCATCGTCCCGGCCGTCAATCAGGTGGTCGGACGGGCCGTGTCCGCCCGCACGTACACCGACCGCTCGGACAAGATCTTCGTCTCCGACCGCGGCGTGCGCTTCCGCGAGATGGAGTATGCGATCGGCGCGGCCGACGTGCCCGACGTACTCCGCCAGATTCGCTCGCTCATCGACCGCAAGCACCGGATCAGCTTTCCGATCGAGGTGCGCACCGCCGCCGCGGACGATCTGATGCTGTCGACCGCGACGGGTCGCGCGACCGGATACATCGCTGTGCACCGCTTCCACCGGGACGATCTCGCATCCTCGCAGGAGTACTTCCGCGACGTCGAAGAGATCATGATCGCTCACGGCGGCCGTCCCCACTGGGGCAAGCTGCACACGCGCGACGCCGTCTACTTCCGCGAGGTGTATCCCCGGTTCGACGAGTTCCTCGCCGTACGCGAACGCTTCGACCCGCAGCGGGTGTTCGCCAACCCGTACCTGGAGGCGGTGCTCGGCGCCTGACCGGCGCCTCTACTAGCCGCTGGCTACTCGCCGCGGAACACGGGAGCGCGCTTCTCCTCGCGGGCGGCGCGCGCCTCCTTAGCGTCGTCGCTCATCCACGCGGCCACCATCGCGTCGTACCGATCCTTCGGAGCCTCATCGCGCGCACCGTCGCCGGTGAGCACCATCTTGTAATGGCGCAGCGTGAGCGGCGCGAAGCCCGCGATGGTGTCGGCCCAGTGTCGTGCGTCGGCGAGATCGCCGATCTTATTGGCGAAGCCGAGTCCGTACGCGCGGTCGGCGGTCAGCGGATCGCACCCGATCAGGATGCCGCGGGCGGGCCCGCCGCCGACCAGTGACACGAGGCGACGGATGGTCCACTCGTCCAGCGCGACGCCGATCTTCGCCGCCGGGATGCCGACGACGGCGTCGGCGGCCATGACACGGAGGTCGGCAGCCATCGCGAGTTGGAGGCCGCCGCCGAGCGCCGGTCCGTTGACCGCGGCGATCACCGGGATCGGCGTCGACTCGATCTGTTCGATCACCTCGACGAGACGTTCGGGGAACTCCGGATCGTACACCGGCCCCGACAGGTCGGCGCCCGCGCTGAACACCGATCCGCGCCCGGTGAGGACGATGACGCGCGCACCGCTGTCGACGGCGTCGGTGAATGCCTGCGACAGGTCGCGCAGCATGTCGTAGTCGAGGGCGTTGCGCTTGCTCTCACGGGCCAGCTCGATGGTGGTGACGGGGCCGTCTGCGGTGCTCACGATCATGGAGGCAGAGTACCCAGACGGCACGCGGTGCGTTCAGTCGGTACTGAGCCCTCGCCTGCGCCAGCGGACCTCGAGTCCGTCGAGAAGCAGGTCGAGACCGAGACGGTAGTCGTCGTCCACGCCCACGTCATCCGCCCCACTCGGCCCCGGCTCACCGCCGACGTAGCCGCCGGAGAGCAGAAGCGGTGCGAGGTACGGCAGCCGGTCGACAGTCGCCACCCGACCGAGTTCGGCGATGGCGTCTGCTCCGAGCTCGAGATCCTCTTGACCGGCGAGATCTCGTTCGAGCCCGGCGAAGGACGCCACGTACGAGGAGAGCGCGAGAATCACCGAGATCTGTTCGCCCGCGCTGAGTTCCAGTTCCCGCAACGCATGCATCCCCCAGTCGGCGACGTACATCGACGCGGGCGTCAGCACCGATGTCGGACCGCGCGGGACGTCGAGCATCCACAGGTGGTCGCGGTACATGCCGCGGAGCAGATCGGCCCAGGCACTGAGTTCGCTGCGCCAGCCGCTGTCGGCATCAGGCTCGGCGCGGGCCGGCAGCAACGACTCCGAGCCGATCATGAGGAGCAGCAGTTCGTCCTTGTTGAGGACGTACCGATACAGGGACATCGTGGTGAATCCGAGTTCCTTGGCGACGCGCGCCATTGTGACGGCCCCGATCCCCTCCGCGTCGGCGATCGCGATGGCCTGCTCGACGATCCGCTGATGCGAGAGTCCGCGTCGCGGACCGTTTTGCGGCTGCACGTACGTGCCCCACGCGATCGCGACGGGCCTCGGCAGTCCGCTCTCGGTCTTTTCCACCATGGTCCCCACCCTAGTGCCCACGGAGATCAACTGTGTACGTCGCACTCTGTGTATGTCATACTCAGTTTATGACATACACAGCCACGCCGATCATCGAACTGACCCACCTCACCAAGCGCTACGGCGACCATCAGGTCCTGACCGACCTGTCGCTGACCGTGCAACCCGGAATCCACGCGTTGCTCGGACCGAACGGCGCGGGAAAGACCACCCTCATCGACATCCTCACGACGCTGCGACCCCACGACTCGGGCACCGCGAAGGTGCTCGACCTCGACCTACCGGCGGCAAACGCAGACATCCGCCGCCGAATAAGCGTGACCGGACAGTTCGCGACCGTCGACGAAGTCCTCACCGGGACAGAGAATCTGACCATGATGGGCAGACTCGTCGGACTCTCGCACCGGGCCGCCCGGCGCCGCGCAGACGAGCTCCTCGATCGCTTCGACCTGACCGACGCCGCAGGTCGACGTGCATCCACCTACTCCGGCGGCATGCGACGACGCCTCGACCTCGCCGTCAGTCTGATCTGGCCGCCGGAGATCCTCTTCCTCGACGAGCCGACCACCGGACTCGACACCCAGAGCCGCCTGGGACTGTGGCAGCAGATCCGTGAGCTCGCCGAGAGCGGCACCAACGTCTTCCTGACCACCCAGTATCTAGCCGAGGCCGATACACTCGCCGACGAGGTCTCGGTGCTGCACCACGGCCGGATCGTCGCGCGCGGCAGCGCCGCAGAGCTCAAGGAGCGAGTCGGCGGCGCGGTCCTCACCCTCGTCGACGACGGGATCGTCGTCGAGGAGATCCCCACCGACGGATCCGCGCACGACATCGCCCGACTCACCGCGGCAATCGCGGCCGATCGTCCGAACCTCGTCGTCGAACTGCGACGACCCACCCTCGACGACGCGTTCCTCCAGCTCACCGGACACGCAACCCGGCAGGAGGCCGCGTGATGACCGCTCGGGCGCCCGGCGTCAGCGCGGTCACCGCCTCCCGGATCTTCATCGGCCGCTCGGTGCGGCACAGCGTCCGCAACGTCGACGCGATGGTCATGGCCGTCGTCCTGCCGGTGATGCTGATGCTGGTGTTCGTCTTCGTGTTCGGCGGCGCGATCTCCGACACCGGCAGCTACCTCGACTACGTGGTCCCCGGAATCGTGCTGACCTGCGCCGGGTTCGGCGCGTCGAGCACCGGAGTCTCGGTCAGTCAGGACCTGCAGTCCGGAGCCATCGACCGGCTGCGGACCATGCCGGTGACCGCCGCGACCGTCCTCGTCGGGCACACCGTCGCGAGCGTCGTGCGGAACCTGCTCGCCACCGTGATCGTCGTCCTGGTCGCGGTGCTCCTCGGGTTCCGACCGAACACCAGCGCCGTCGAAGCAGTGGGCGCTCTCGGTCTCGTCGCGTTCTACATCTTGGCCATCACGTCGGTGTTCGCGATGCTCGGGCTAGTAGCGGGGTCGGCCGAAGCGGCGAGCGGCTACGGATTCGTCATCCTGTTCCTGCCGTACGCCTCAAGCGCCTTCGTCCCCCTCGACTCAATGCCCGGCTGGCTCCAGGTGTTCGCCGCGCACCAACCGGTGACCCCGGTCGTCGAAGCGGCGCGCGCACTGTTGAGCGGCCAGTCCCCCGGCACCGACGCGGCGATCGCCGTCGCCTGGTGCACCGGGATCATCGTCGTGGCGAGCGCGTTGATCGTCTGGTTGTTTCCGCGTCGATCCGCGCGGTGAGCGCACCAGACGCGAAAACGCCCGGAACCGAACGGTTCCGGGCGTCTCGCGTGCACTCTGTCAGGCGCCGAGCAGGTCGATCACGAAGATCAGCGTCTTGCCGGAGAGTCGGTGACCCGCGCCTTCGGGGCCGTAGGCCAGTTCCGGCGGCACGACGAGGCGACGGCGACCGCCGACCTTCATGCCGGGGATGCCTTCCTGCCAGCCCGGGATCAGGGCCTCGAGCGGGAAGTTCGCGCTCTGTCCGCGGTCCCACGACGAGTCGAACTCTTCGCCGGTCTCGAACTCGACGCCGACGTAGTGCACGTCGACCATGCCGCCGCGCTGCGCTTCGTCACCCTCGCCCACGATGAGGTCGGTGATCTGAAGCTCGGTCGGGGCCGGCCCCTCGGGGAACTCGACTTCGGGCTTGCTGTTCTCAGACATGTCTTTAACGGTCTCCCATGGCCACGTAGTCGCGCTCGGTGTAACCGGTGTACAGCTGGCGCGGGCGGCCGATCTTGGTGGTCGGGTCGTTGTGCATCTCACGCCAGTGGGCGATCCAGCCGGGAAGCCGGCCCAGTGCGAAGAGCACGGTGAACATGCGCGTCGGGAAGCCCATCGCGCGGTAGATGACGCCGGTGTAGAAGTCGACGTTCGGGTACAGCTTGCGCTCGATGAAGTAGTCGTCGCTGAGCGCGACCTCTTCGAGTCCCTTCGCGATGTCGAGGAGCTCGTCCTCCACACCCAGCGAAGCGAGGATCTGGTCGGCGGTCTCCTTCACGATCGCGGCACGCGGATCGTAATTCTTGTAGACGCGGTGACCGAAGCCCATGAGCTTCACGCCGTCTTCCTTGTTCTTCACCTTGTCCATGAAGGCCTTGGTGTCGCCGCCGGAAGCGCGGATCTCCTCGAGCATCTCCAACACCGCCTGGTTGGCTCCGCCGTGCAGCGGGCCCCAGAGTGCGTTGATGCCGCCCGAGATGGACGTGAACAGGTTGGCCTGCGACGAGCCGACGAGACGCACCGTCGACGTCGAGCAGTTCTGCTCGTGGTCGGCGTGCAGGATAAACAGCATGTCGAGGGCCTTGGCGACGTCGGGGTTCACCTCGTACGGCTCGGCCGGGAAGCCGAACGTCATGCGCAGGAAGTTCTCGACCAGGCTGAACGAGTTGTCCGGGTACAGGAACGGCTGACCCTGCGACTTCTTGTACGCGTACGCGGCGATCGTCGGCAGCTTCGCGAGGAGTCGGATGGTGGCGAGCTCGACCTGCTCGGGATCCTTGGGATCGAGCGAATCCTGGTAGTAGGCGCTCAGCGCGTTGACGGCGCTCGAGACGACGGGCATCGGGTGCGCGTTGCGCGGGAAGCCGTCGAAGAACCGCTTGAGGTCCTCGTGCAGCAACGTGTGGCGCTGGATGCGGTGGGTGAAGTCGTCAAGCTGAGCCGGGGTAGGCAGCTCGCCGTAGATCAACAGGTAGCTGACCTCGATGAACGTCGACTTGCCTGCGAGCTGGTCGATCGGGATACCGCGGTACCGGAGGATGCCCGCATCACCGTCGATGTACGTGATCGACGACTTGGTCGACGCGGTGTTCACGAAGCCACCGTCGAACGTGGTCAGGCCTGTCGTCGACAGGAACGAACCGAGTGCGACCGAGTCGCTGCCCTCCGAAGCCTTAAGAATAGGGAGATCGATCTTTCCACCGGGGTAGGTGAAAGTACCGGTCTGCTGTTCGGCGGCGCCATTCTCCACGGACACGCAAGCCCCTTAGCTATCGCGGGTGAGCAGTTGTTGGGTTACAACCTAGTCGTCCTTCGACCGGGCCGCCCAACGAGGGTGCCCCGGGATCACACGGGTCTACTCACAGGACGGCCTACGACTTTTCTCGTCGCCCGCTCAGCTTACTCACATCCCGATACCGTGACTTCATGCGCGAGTACCCGGCGGGAGACGACGCACTCCTCCTCGACTTCAGTGGGCAAGACTCTCCGGCCCGTGCGGCCGCCCGTGCCGCCGAAGCGTTACGCGCCGCGACGGCCGACGGACGACTCGTGGTCGCCGACGTCGTCGCGGGTGCGGAAACCGTTCTCGTCGAGGCACTTCCCGGTGTCGGCGTGAACGAGCTGGGGGTCCGCCGCGTGGTCCATGACCTGGTTGCCGACCGTTCCTCCGGCCGAGCCGCCGACTCGAATTCCGCCGGCCCGCTCCTCGTGCACACCGTGTACGACGGACCCGACCTCGAGGCTGCGGCGTCGATGGCCGGATGCTCGCCCGACGAACTGGTCCGTGCGCACACAGCGGTGCTCTGGCGAGTCCAGTTCATGGGTTTCGCGCCCGGGTTCGGCTACCTGGTACCCGACGATTCGAGTGACAAATCTGACACCGATCTGCTCGCCGAGATCAGGCGACGCAGCCAGTCCAGGCCCGCGGTCCCCGCTGGATCCGTCGCCGTCGCTGCGGGCTACAGCGCCGTCTATCCGCGCGATAGCCCCGGCGGATGGCATCTCCTCGGGCGGACGAATCGCCGGATGTGGGATTCGAGTGCGGTTCCGCCCGCCGTGCTCGCTGCCGGTTCGACGGTCCGATTCGAGCGAGCAGACCGATGACGGGCCCGCACACCGAGTTCATCGTCGCCTCGACCGGCCCGCTGGCGACGGTGCAGGACCTCGGCAGGCCGGGCCACGCGCACTTGGGCGTTCCGCGGTCGGGGGCGGCGGACCTCGAGTCGTTCGCGCTCGCGAACCGGCTCGTCGGGAACCTCGAGGACGCGGCGTGCGTCGAGGTGACGCTCGGCGGATTCTCCGCGCGGATCCATGGGACGGCTCTCGTCGCGATCGCCGGACCGACGACGGTGGTCCGCGTCGACGGCCACGAGGTCGGTAGCCATTCGGCGATCCCGCTCAAGAACGGTCAGACGCTGTCGGTGACTGCTCCGCGGCGCGGGTGCCGCAACTACGTCGCGGTCCGCGGCGGGTTCGACGTCGCCACCGAACTCGATTCGCGGTCGACGGACACGTTGTCCGGACTGGGTCCCGCCCCGTTGTCGATCGGCGACGAGCTGCCCGTCGGACGCCTGTCGGGCGCCTGGCCCGCGGTGATGCTCGCGCCGCCCGCACCATGCCCGGCGGCGCCCGCCGTCTCACTCACGGTGCGTTTCGGTCCGCGCAACGACCGGCTCGTCGCGCCACAGCTGCTGACCGACGGCGTCTGGGTGGTGAATCCGGCGAGCAACCGGATCGGCGTTCGTTTGGACCGCCCCGGCGACGGCGCCGAGCCCGCGCTCGCGCACCGTGACCTGCCCGAGCTGGCGTCCGAAGGCGTCCCTCTCGGCGGAGTGCAGATCCCGCGGAGCGGTCAGCCCGTCCTGTTCCTCGCCGACCACCCGGTGACCGGTGGATACCCCGTCGTCGCCGTCCTGACCCCAGCCTCCCTGCCCCGTGCTGCACAGTTGGTCGCCGGCGACCGGGTCCGCTTCTCCCTCGGCTGAGCTTCGCTGGTCGAGCTTCCGCCTTCGCTGGTCGAGCGGAGTCGAGGCCCGTCCGACGCTGGTCGAGCGGAGTCGAGGGCCTCACCTACCGCTGGTCGAGATCTCGACTCCGCTCGATCAACGGGGGCGACCGCCGCTCTCACTACCGGCAGCGGCGGGTGCGAGGCAGCGTTGCGGGATCTCGACTCCGCTCGATCAACGGAGTGGAAATCTCGATCAACGGGGCGACTCCGCTCGATCAACGGAGTGGAGGGCTCGATCAACGGGGCGACTCCGCTCGATCAACGGGGTGGAGGGCTCGATCAAGGAGGCGGAGACCATTGCTTTCCTGTTGAGACGAATCTAGAGTTTCGTCTCATGACGGATCTGCTGCCCGACCACGTGACTGAAGCCGAGTCGACGGCGCTGCCGCCGCTCGGTCCCGACTCGGTGACGTGGCGATACTTCGGCGACTGGCGCGGCATGCTGATGGGACTGTGGTCGGGGTCGATGCAGAACATGCATCCGAAGCTGGCGGCAGGCGTGTGGGACCACTCAGACTTCTTCGGGGAACGGTGGGAACGGCTGCTGCGGTCGTTGTATCCGATCTCGGGCGTCGTCTTCGATCAGACGCCGGAGACCGGCCAGCAGGTCCGCGACTACCACCTGACCATCAAGGGCACGATGGACGACGGTCGTCGCTACCACGCGCTCGACCCCGACGTCTTCTACTGGGCGCACGCCACGTTCTGGTTCGGCAACATCCGGTGCGCCGAAGCGTTCGGCCCGCCGATCTCCGAGGCCGACAAGCGCGCCCTGTTCGAGGAATCGAAGAATTGGTATGCGGCCTACGGCATCAGCATGCGGCCGTGCCCGGACACCTACGAGGAGTTCCTCGAGTACTGGGACCACATGTGCCGCCGGGAACTCCGCGACCACGACGCGGTGCGCACCGTCCTCGACATCACGTCCCTGCCCGCTCCGCCGTGGGCGCAGCCGTGGTTGCCGAACTGGGTGTGGAAGCAGCAGGTCACGGTGGTCCAGCGCCTCTTCATGTGGATCACGACGGGTCTGTATGACGAGCCGATCCGCGAGATGATGGGCCTCACCTGGACCGAGACCGACGAGCGACGATTCCGACTGTTCGGCACAGCCGTGAACGCGGCGGTGAACCTACTTCCGGCCCGATACCGTCGCCATCCGCGTGCCCGCGACGCCGACGATCGGGTGTCCGGTCGCGTGCCCGCGGACGCACCGCTGCTCGAGACGCCGACCCGCAACCTGCCGACCGGCGACGAACGCGACAACCCGATCCACTACTGCCCCGTCCACGCAGGCCGGCGCGCCAACCTGCCGTGGCAGGTCGACGAAGTCAACGACTGAGGACCTCAGGGCCGGACGTCGTTCTCCCGCAGTGACACCCGGTAGCGCCAGAATGCGGGGACGGCGAGCGCCGCGACGACGGTCCCGATCACTGTGAGGATGCCGCCGCCCGCGACCGCGGTCGCTGTTCCTGCGACGGCCGCCGCCCCGCCGTGGGCGACGTCGGCGATGCGCGGACCGCCCGCGACGATGACGATGAACACTCCCTGCAGTCGGCCGCGGACGTCGTCGTTGGCCGCCGACTGCAGCATCGTCTGACGGAACGCCGCCGAAGCCATGTCGGCGGCTCCACCGACCATCAGCGCGACGACGACCAGCGGCAGGACCGGAAGCGGCGAACCGTTCGCGAACAGGAGAAGCCCGCCGGAGACGGTGATCGACAGCCCCCATACGAGAATGCACAGAACGACGGCCCGCCCCTGCCGTTCCACCCGGGACACCCAGCCGGACAGCACGCCGCCGACCACAGCGCCGAGCGGGATCGCGATGAACAGCAACGCGAACGCGACGCCGCCGTCGCTCGGGCCACCGAAGTCTTCATGCGCCATCTGGGGAAACAGGGCGCGCGGCATGCCGAAGATCATGGCGATCAGGTCGACGACGAACGACATCAACAGCACCGGCTGAGTCTTCAAATAGACGAGACCGTCGACCACTGACTTGAGGCCCGGAGTCTTCGGCTTCTGCCCCTCGGGCAGTAGCGGCGGGAGCGCGGGCAGCGCAATCACCGCCCACAACGTGGCGAACAGGAAGATCGCGTCCACGAGGTAGAGCATCGAGAAGCCGAGAACGGGGATCAACGCGCCGCCGACCAGCGGGCCGGCGATCGCGCCGGCCTGCATCACCGTCATGTTCAGTGAGTTGGCGGCCGGGAGTTCGTGCTTCTCCAGGATCCGTGGCAGAACCGCGGTGCGCGTCGGTTGGTTGACGGCGAAGAACGCCTGCTGAAGCGAGAAGACGCACAACAGGATCCAGACGTTGTTCCAGTCTGCCGCCGCCTGCACCCAGAACAGGACGCTCGTCGCGATGAGTCCGACCGTCGTCACCATCAGGATGCGGCGACGGTCGAAGGTGTCGGCCAGAGCTCCGCCCCACAGTCCGAAGACGACCAACGGCACGAGGCCGAAGACACCGGTCAGCCCGACGTACGCCGAACTGCCGGTCATCGCGTAGATCTGGGCGGGCACCGCGACGACGGTCAGTTGAGCGCCGATGACGGTGACGATATTGGCCCACCACAGACGGCTGAAGTTCTTGTTCTTCAGCGGAGTGGTGTCGGCGAGTAGTCGCGCCACTACGCTCATGCCGCCATGATTACGGCTGCAGACGCTCGACGCGCCACGAATCGCCTGCTCGCACGGCCCGAATCCGGTTGTGCAACCGGTCGGCGCGTCCCTGCCAGAACTCGACGACGTCGGGAACGATGCGGTAGCCGCCCCAATTCGGCGGCACCGGGACCGGCCCGGCGTCGCCCAGCGACTCGGCGACGCGCGCGGCCTCGGCCTCCAGTGCTTCGCGCGACTCGATCGGGCGCGACTGGTCGGACGCCGACGCCGACACCTGCGACCCGCGCGGACGCGAATTCCAGTAGGCCGCGGTCTCCTCGGCGGACACAGTGACGACGCGACCGCGCACGTGGACCTGCCGTTCCATCGCGATCCACGGGAACGTCGCCGACGCATACGGATTCGCGGCGAGCGCCCGCCCCTTGTCGGAGTCGTACCCGGTGAAGAACACGATCCCGTCGTCGCTGACGCCCTTGCACAGAACCGTGCGGGTCGCCGGCCGACCGTCGGCGTCGACGGTCCCGACGATCATCGCGTTCGGCTCGGCGACGCCCGCATCGACCGCCGCAGCGAGCCACGACTCCAACAGCGCACGCCACGGCGGATCGCCCGTCAGCCACGTGACGTCGAGGTTCGCCGCGACCCCGTCACGTCCTGTCGCGTCGTCCGCGCCGTAACCGACCCGCATGTTCTGCAATTCGACCTGCCCGTTCACGAGAACCGATGATATTCCTGGACGCTACTACGACGGCGGTCGGCGCATCCCCGCGTCGTCGGCGAGTCCGGAATCGGACGACCGACCCACGCGCGATCGCAAGGCACACTCACCGCATGGCGAAATACGAACGAGTCTTCCGCGGCGACTTCGACGCCGTCGTCCGCATCGTCCACGACGGCGTGCTGGCAGCGAGTTCATCGGCGTCGTACGAGGACGGCTCGGCCATCGAACCCGCCGGCACCGACGTGCGGTGCGCTGTCCGCGTCTACGAGCGGTACAGCGCGTTCGGCGGCAACCGGGTCGCGATGAACGTGACGATCCTCGGCGTCGGTCCTCGGATCTTCGTCTCGGCGATCGCCGCGGGCGGAAGCCAGGCGGTGATGTGGAAGGTCAACACCGTCGGCGAGGAGAACTTCCTGGACACGCTCGTCGCGGTGGTCGAACCGCTCGCCCAGGCCGCCCCCGACACGGCGATGTGAACCCACTGATCTGTTCTGTTCATAGCGGGGTCGTCGGATGCTCATCGATCCGAATCGGTTCGGACCGGGCAGTCGTTCTACCATGCTCATCATGACCGAGAACGCCGCGATCACCATTCCCGCCGACCTCCTCCCCTCCGACGGCCGCTTCGGCTGCGGACCCTCGAAGGTCCGCCCCGAACAGTTGCAGTCCCTGGTCGACACGGGCGCGTCGGTGTTCGGCACCAGCCACCGTCAGGCGCCCGTCAAGAACGTCGTCGGCGCCGTCCGCAGCGGACTGACCGACTTGTTCTCGCTGCCCGACGGCTACGAGGTCGTCATCTCCAACGGCGGAACCACCGCATTCTGGGACGCCGCCGCCTTCGGCCTGGTGCGCGAACGCGCCCTCAACCTGACCTACGGCGAGTTCTCGTCCAAGTTCGCGACCGTCACCAAGAAGGCCCCGTTCCTGGCCGACCCGAAGGTCATCTCGACCGATCCGGGCACCGCTCCCGACCCGGCTGCCATCACCGCGGCCGACGTCGAGGGCGTCGACCTCATCGGCTGGGCCCAGAACGAGACGTCGACCGGCGTCGCCGTTCCGGTCCTGCGCCCCGAGGCTGCAGGCGACGCTCTGGTCGCCATCGACGCGACCTCCGGCGCGGGCGGCCTGCCCGTCGACATCGCGCAGACCGACGTGTACTACTTCGCTCCGCAGAAGTCGTTCGCGTCCGACGGCGGCCTGTGGGTCGCGATCATGAGCCCGGCAGCCCTCGCGCGCGTCGAGGAGATCAAGGAGTCGGGCCGCTGGTGCCCCGAGTTCCTGTCTCTCCCGACCGCGGTCGACAACAGTGCGAAGAACCAGACCTACAACACGCCTGCCGTCGGCTCGCTGCTGATGTTCGCGAACCAGATCGAGTGGATGAACGCCAACGGCGGACTGGACTTCTGCACCGGCCGCACCGCCGAGTCGAGCAACATCCTCTACTCGTGGGCGCAGGCCAGCGAGTACGCGTCGCCGTTCGCGGACGAAGCGCACCGCAGCCCGGTGGTCGGCACCATCGACTTCGCCGACTCGGTGGACGCGGCAGCCGTGGCGAAGACCCTCCGCGCCAACGGCGTCGTCGACACCGAGCCGTACCGCAAGCTCGGCCGCAACCAGTTGCGCATCGGCATGTTCCCCGCGATCGATCCGTCGGACGTGCAGAAGCTGACCGAATGCATCGACCACGTGGTCGGCAAGCTCTGACCTCACGACCCGAACACGCAGGTAGGTGAGGGACACGCGGACCAGTCCGCGTGTCCCTCACCTCTCCGGCGACTCAGTGTTTTACGCTGGAGAGTGATATCCGCGTACGTGGGACGCAGAGGAGGATCGATCGAGTGCGAAAGCTGAAGGCGCAACGCGTCGATCCTGACGGGGCGGTGATCTGCATCGACACCGAGTCCGGCGAAGAGTTCGCATTGACCGTCGACGACACGTTGCGCAACGCCCTCTCTCCAGCCGTACCGACGCCCGAGGTTCCGACAGAACCTGGAATCATGTTGAGTCCCAGAGAGATCCAAGCTCGAGTCCGAGCCGGAGCGACCGTCGACGAGCTCGCCGAGGTCACCGGGGAACGTCCCGAGAAGATCTACCGCTTCGCCCACCCCGTCCTGTTGGAGCGCTCACGCGCCGCCGAACTGGCGCGTGCGTCGCACCCGGCAGGCATCGACGGCCCCAGCCTGAACACGCTCGGCGAACTCGTCGCCGAATGCATCACCCTGCGCGGCAACTCGGCCGCAGACGCGTCATGGGACGCGTGGCGGCCCGAGGACGGCCGATGGGTGGTCCAGGTCGGGTGGCCGAGCAACGGCAACGACGAGTTCGCACACTGGCGGTACACACCTGGATCCCACGGCGGAATCACCGAGCCGTTGGACGACCTCGCGGTGGAACTGACCGAGCCCGAATTGGCGCGTTCGTCACGTCGCACCGTGATGTCCGTCGTCCCGGAGGCTCCCGAGCCGCCGCAGCACGAAGTCCTCCCGGACGGCCACGAACACGTCACAGTCAATGCAGACCGCATCATGGAACAGCAGTCGTCTCCGCTGGAATTGGAGTTCGACGACACCCCGTCCGCACAGCCGAGCGGCGGGGAAAAACAACACGGGCAGGGACCCCGGCATCGCAGCGGCAAGCGTGCGACACCGACCGTCCCGGCCTGGGAGGACGTCCTGCTGGGCGTTCGGAGCCACCCCGGAGAGTAAGTGTTCGCCCACACCACGACATTGTGGTTCGTCGCCTGCCCGGATCCCGCCGAACAACTTCGACGCGGATCCGTCGCTGACCCGAACCGGACCGACGACCTCATGCGCCGCGCCTACGTCGGCGACGTACCGTCCGCGACCGCCGTCGCCGACTTGTCGACGCTGCCCGACGCCGACGACGACACCGTGTTCGCCGCGCATTTCGGCGATGTAGCAGTCCTCGCCGGTCGGTCGTTGGCGACGGTGTCGCCCGAAGAGATCACCGAGTTCGTCACGGCTCTCGCGCCGGGTTGGACGGTGCTGCTCCTGTCGTTGAACCCGGAGACCAACACCGGAGTGTTCGCGCGGTGGGAGAACGGACGGCTGCAGCGCGCGTTCGCGGCGTCACCCGACACGATCCACGCCGACCACGGCGTCCCGTTCGGCTTCGAGAGCCCGTTCTGGGCCGGCGAACGACCGCTCCAGTACCTGCCGGGCGCCGAACCCGACCCGCTCGATCTGCCGTTCCATCCCGCCGAACTCGCGGAGGAGGCGAACCGCCAGTGGATCGGCTTCCGGTTCACCCCGCCGCCCGGCGACGGCGACACTGAGCCGTCGCGAATCCCCGTGTACGCGTATCGAATCCTGTCCGAGGGGGCGACGGCGACGCCGGCGTCACAGGTGAAGCCTGAGCCGCGGACCGATCGGGTGCCGACGCCCGGACCGCTGCCGGTCGACACGCCGGCGGCGAACGGGGCACCGGCTGACGAGGAGACGGCAGACGAGGAGCTGACGATGCCGATCGCCGTCACATCCCCACCCGACGCCGAGCGCGAGAGGGTGCCCCGGGCTCCCGGACCGATCTCCCGCTATTTCGGATTCCGCGGGCGCCTGTAGAACGCGGCCCGTACCGCTGACTAGCGGCTCAACGCCTCGTAGAACGCGACGGCAGCTGCCGTGGCGACGTTCAGCGAGTCGGTGCCGCGGCTCATCGGTATGTGCGCGCGGACGTCGCACGACCGCATCGTGTGCTCCTTGAGCCCGGGACCTTCGGCGCCGACGAGGAACGCCAGCTTGTCGGCTTGGACTGCCTTCCGCAACGGCACGCTTCCCTCGCTAGGAGTCAGGGCGATCGTCTGAAACCGGTTCTCGCGCAGGAATTCCAGGTCGCCCGGCCAGTCCTCCGACTTAGCGAACGGCACCAGCAACGCGTGTCCCATCGAGACGCGAACACAGCGGCGATAGAGGGGATCGGCGCAGCCGGTCCCGAAGATCACCGCGTCGACGCCGAGACCCGCCGCGTTGCGGAAGACGCTGCCGATGTTCTCGTGGTCGTTGACGCCCTCCAGGACGGCGACGGTCCGGGCCGACTCGATCACCGACGGCACGGTCAACGTCTCCGGTCGGCGTGCGGCCGCCAGCACTCCTCGATTGAGGTGGAAGCCGATCACCTCGGCCATCACTTCTTTCGACGCCCGGTAGAAGGGGACGCCGCCGACGCCTTCGACGACACCGTGTTCCAGAGCCGTGTCCGACAACTCCTCCAGGCGACGGTCCACCCCGAAGAGTGCGTGTGGGGCGAAGCGCGAGGCGATCATCCGTCGGACGACGAGGCCGCCTTCAGCGATCACCAACGCCTTGCCGATGCTTCCACCGGGCAGCGCGGGCAGATCGGGGCGGCGGTCCACGGAGTTGAGGTCCCGGAAGTCGTCGACGCGTTCGTCGGACGGATCAGTGATGTCGATGACCTCGACGGTTAGCGGCTGGTTCACCTTCAATACGGTGGCACACCCTAACCGTCAGACCCAAAATGGCAGAGTGGACACCGTGGACACGCTGAGGATGACCCATGCGAGCGACGCCGACTGGCCAGAGATCATCGATCTGGACGCCAGGGCGTTCGCCCTGCCGAGCCCGCTCCCCCGCGACGAGATCACGGAGTTCCGCGCCAAAGTCCCCGATGAGGCGACCTACCTGATCCGCGACGCCGGGACTGTCCCTGGGTCGTCGACGATCGTGGGTTTCTCCCTCTATTACGACCTGCCGTTGACGCTGCCGGGCGGCGCTGTCGCGTCGGCCGCCGGACTGTCGTGGGTGTCGGTGTCGGCGACGCACCGCCGCCGCGGCCTCCTTCGTCGGATGATCGACGCCCAGTTCGACGACTGGCGCGCGCGCGGACATCCGCTGGCGATCCTGACGGCCACCGAAGGCACCATCTACGAGCGCTTCGGGTTCGGCCCCGCGGCGTACGCGCACCGCGTTCACGTAGCTCCCGCTGCGGCGAGTTTCCGGACGACCGCCCCCGACGACTCCCGAGTGCGATACGGCACTCCCGAGGAAGTCGAAGAGCATGTCCCCGCCGTCCACGCGCGATGGGCGGCCGCTCGCTCGGGAGCCATCGGGCGCCCCGAGGCGTGGTGGCCGTCGCTACTGGCCGATCGCAGCTTCCGCCGTAACTCTCAGACGTCGGGACTGCATTACCTGCTGCACCCGGACGGCTACGCCGCGTACCGGATCGACGCCCGCGACCGGACCGCCCTCGTCGACGACCTCGTCGCCGTGACTCCGCAGGCGCACGACGACCTGTGGCGGGTCCTGACCAGCCTGGACCTGATCTCGTCGGTTCACGCGTCGATCCCCGTCGACGATCCGCTCCCCCACCTGCTCACCGATGCGCGCGCCGCGTCGTTCCAGGCCCGTCCGGACACGCTGTGGCTGTCGATCCTCGATGTGGTCGACGCGCTGCAGCTGCGGCGGTACTCGGAGGGAGGCACGATCGTCCTCGACGTGGCCGACGACTACTCCGACCGCGGCGGCCGCTACAAGCTGTCCGTCGTCGACGGGCGAGCCACGGTGTCCCGTACGGATGCCGTGCCTAGTGTGAGCATGGACATCTCGGTGCTCTCGAGTCTCTACCTCGGCGGCGTCCCGGCACGCGGATTCTCCGAAGCGGGACGGATCCACGTCGACTCCGCCGACTCCCTCACCCAGCTGGCCCGCATGTTCGACGTCGAACACGCCCCCTTCGCCGGCACGTTCTTCTAGGGCCTCGCCTCTAACCCTCTCGTTGGTGTCAGTGGGTGACACCGATGGGAGGGTTAAGCGATTCGGGGGTCTCGACTGCGCTCGACCAGCGGGAAGTTCGGGGGGTCTCGACTTCGCTCGACCGGCGGACAGGCTCGACCGGCGGGCAGAAGGCAGCGCGCTACGAGTTGATCAGGTTCTCGATGGGGCCGCGAGCGAAGTAGACGATGAAGAGGGCCGCGACGATCCAGAGCAGCGGGTGGATCTTCCTGATGTCGCCGCGCGCGGTCTGCATGACCACCCACGCGATGAAGCCGACGCCGAGGCCGTTCGCGATCGAGTACGTGAACGGCATGACGACGATCGTGAGGAACGCGGGCAGCGCGTAGTCGAAGCGACTGAAGTCGATCTCCCGCACCTGCCCCATCATCAGCGCGCCGACCACGATGAGCGCGGGCGCGACGGCCTCCATCGGAACGATCGTGTACAGCGGCGTGAAGAACATCGCGGCCAGGAACAGCACACCGCTCACCACGTTCGCCAGACCGGTCCGCGCGCCTTCGGCGATGCCCGACGACGACTCGACGAACACCGTGTTCGACGACGACGACGCCGCGCCGCCTGCGACGGCTCCGACGCCCTCGACGGCCAGCGCCTTGCCGATGCCCGGCAGGTTGCCGTCCTTGTCGGTGAGTCCGGCCTCCTTGCCGAGACCGGTCATCGTGCCCATCGCGTCGAAGAAGTTCGACAGCACCAGCGTGAACAGGAAGATGCACGCGATCAGGATGCTGACGTGCTCGAACGCTCCGGTGAACGCACCGAACAGGTCGACGTCGCCCACCAGCGACAGGTCGGGCAGGCCGCCGATGCCGTCGGGCATCCCCGGCACGTTCATCGCCCAGCCGCCCTGATCGCCGGACTTCAGGTCGAGGACGGCCTCGACGATGATCGACACGACGGTCATGATCACGATGCCGAGGAGCAGACCGCCGGGCACCTTCCGCACCACGAGGACGCCCATCACGAGGACGCCGATGCAGAACAGCATGGTCGGGACGGTCGCGATCGAGCCGTCGGAACCGAGTTGGACGGGCGGACCGTTCTCGACGCCGTGGGTGACGAACCCGGCGTTGGCGAGACCGACGAGGGCGATGAAGGCGCCGATGCCCGCCGCGATCGCCGCCTTCAACTCGTTGGGGACCGCGTTGAACACCGCGGTGCGCACTCCGGTCAGTCCGAGGACGACGATCACGATGCCGTTGAGCACCACCAGGCCCATCGCTGCGGGCCAGCTCATCTGCGGAGCGATCGTCACCGCGAGCAGGCTGTTGATGCCCAGTCCGGCCGCGAAGGCGAACGGGAAGTTCGCGATCAAGCCGAACAGCACCGACATGACACCTGCGACGAGAGCCGTCACCGCCGTCACCTGGGTGGGGTTCAGTGCATGCCCGAAGGCGTCGACGTTGGTGTCGGTCGCGGCGTCGCCGCCGATGATGATCGGATTCAAGACCACGATGTAGGCCATCGCGAAGAACGTGACGAGTCCGCCGCGCATCTCCCGCGCAATCGTCGACCCGCGTTCGGAGATCTTGAAGTAGCGGTCCAACACTCCGCTCGGCTTTCCAGCGGGATCGGTCATCGGTTCACCCTTCGCACATGGATGCTCGGTACGTTCGACGCGCGATCAACGCGCCACGGGAAAAAGCTACCCTGAAGTCATGAGTGATGAGACACCGATCCCGGAGCTGCCCGTACGACTCCGCGCTCCGGAACCGGTGATCGTCGTGGGAATGCTCGCCTGGCTGGTCGCGACGATCGTCGTGTGGGCTGCCGATCTGGGCGGCGACCGAGCGTTGACGGTGTGCTGGGTCGGCCTCGCGGTCGGCGTCGCCGGAACGATATTGGTGACCGTCCAGAGGACCGCCGTCCGGCGCGGTTCGCGCGGCGCTCAGGAAGGGCTCGACTGAGTCTTTCCGCGTCGTTGCGCAGCGCGTGCCGCCTGCCTGCGTCGTGACATCTGCACGTGCGCGGCCACGCACAACGCGATCCAGATGCAGCCGAACAGCCAGCCGAACAGCACGTCGCTGAACCAGTGGACGCCCAGATAGATGCGGCTGAACCCGATGAGCCCCACCAGGATCGGCCCGGCCGACAGCCACAGCACACGTTCGCGGACCTGCGGGTACAGCCGGTGCAGGATGATCACCGTCAGCCCGTAGACGACGACGCTGAGCATCGCGTGGCCGGACGGGAACGAATACCCGCCGATGTCGATCAGCCGGTCTTCGACGGGCGGTCGGTCGCGGGCGAAGGAGACCTTGAGCAGCGCCATCAGCGCCCACCCGACCAACGATCCGGCGACGATCACGGCCGCGAAGTCGATGCGCCCAGCCATCCACGCGAGCACGGCGACGCCGATCACGACGAGGGTCAACGTGAGCGTGTCACCCCACACGGTGATGAACTGCATGAACGACGTCCACGGCTCGCCACGGTGCGTCATGACCCAGTCGGTCACGGTGTGATCGGTGCTGAACGGCTGCATCGTCGCCGAGCCTCTACTTCGCCAGGGAGCGCCCGATGACCAGGCGCTGGATCTGGTTGGTGCCTTCGAATATCTGCATGATCTTGGCTTCGCGCATGAAGCGCTCCACTCGGAAGTCGCGGGTGTAGCCGTTGCCGCCGAGCACTTGCACGGCGTCGGTCGTCACTTTCATCGCCGCATCGGTCGCGACAAGCTTCGCCGTCGCCGCGGCACGCGAGTAGTCGCGTCCGGCGTCGCGTCGTCTGGCGGCGTCGAGGTAGGTCGCGCGTGCCGAGTCGACGGCCGCCGCCATGTCGGCCAGCAGGAACGACAGCCCCTGGTGGTCGATGATGGCCTTCCCGAACGTCTGACGTTCCTTCGCGTAGTCGACGGCGGCGTCGAGTGCCGCCTGTGCGAGCCCGGTGGCGCACGCGGCGATGCCGAGCCTGCCCGAGTCGAGGGCGGAGAACGCGATCTGCAGCCCCTGCCCCGGCTCGCCGAGGAGGCGGTCGGCTCCGACGAAGGCGTCGCTGTACGACGCGGCGGCCGTCGGCACCGCGTGCAGCCCCATCTTCTCCTCGGGCCTGCCGAACTCGAGTCCGTCGCTCGCGCGCGGGATCAACAGGCACGAGATGCCTTTGGAGCCCTCGCCGGTCCGCACGAACGTGTTGTAGGCGTCGGCGATGCCGCCGTGCGTGATCCACGATTTGGTGCCGGTCACCGCATAGCCGCCGTCGACCGGAGTCGCGCGACAGGCGACGGCCGCCGCATCCGAGCCGGCCTGCGGCTCGGACAGGCTGTACGCGCCGATCAAGCGCCCGTTCAACAGGTCGGGCAGCCACCGTTGCTTCTGCTCGTCGGTGCCGTAGGTGAACAGCGGGAAGCAGGCTAGGCCGTGAACACTGACCGCGACCGCCACCGACGCCCACTTGGCCGCCAACTCTTCGAGGACCTGCAGGTACACCTCGTACGGCTGGCCGCCGCCGTCGTGCTCCTCGGGATACGGCAGGCCGAGCAAGCCTGCGTCGCCGAGCGCCGCGAACACACCCTCCGGGTAGGTCTCGTCCTTCTCGTGGGTGTCGACGATCGGCTCGAGCAGTCGGTCGCCGACGTCCCGGACCAGGTCGATGAGGTCGTGCGCCTCGTCCGACGGCAGTAGGCGGTCAACCGGCATGCTCAACCTCTTCTCGTGACGGATGGCGAATCGTCTCAACCGTACCCAGTCGCGTGCGGGCAGATCAGATGAGATCAGGACCCGAGACTCACGTGGACGGTCCCGGTGTCGTCCTCCCAGTACGGTACGTCGACGCGACGTTCCGTGCCGTCGACGACGACGGCGACGGTCAGCGGGCGGTGCACGAGCACCCGCCCGGTCAGAGCTCGTCCGGTCGTCGCAGCGAGCGTGACGAGCTCGGCGGAGTCGGCGTCGACGGCCTCCCCGTCGCCCACCGGGACCCCGTGGCATGTCTGCGACGCGAGATCGGCGTCGAGGACGTCCGCGAGGAGCGCTGCATCGTCGGGGTCGACGGCCGGCCCGGGCACCACGGCACGGTCGGCGGGGAGCGCGCTCGTCCACCACGAGCGGTCGACGACGATCGGCGCATCGGTCACCGTCCCGGCGAGCGTTCGGGCGCCGTCCGGCGGCCGGAGGTCGTCCACGGCGACGAGACCGTCACGGACCGCGCCGACCACGGCGGCGTGGGCGCGGACTGCGACCCCGGGTGCGACGTCGAGGTCGGCGTCGCCGAGTCGGTCGAGCCAGACCTGCGCATCGTCGGCGTCGTCGGGTCGGTCGGCGACGAGAAGCGGAGCCGCGGCGGCCGGGACGTCGTGCAGCGCGTCGAAGAGTCCGGCGAACCCGCGATGGTCAACGGCCCGTCGATGACGCAGCGCCGTCCCGTCGACCTCGGCGTATCGCCGCAGCCACCACCGGGTGTAACCGGCGTCGAGCAACGGAGCCGTCGCGTCGTCGGCGAGCAGTGCGAGCGCCGCGCGCCACCGGTCGGGATCGACGAGGTCGAGGTCGCGTATCGCGTGGACGGTCTCCGGCGGCACATCGAAACCGTCCCACCACTCGTCCTCGTCGGGCAGGTCGTGGTCGGGCCCGGTCGGCAGGTCGTCGTGCACGACGGTGAATCCCCAGCCGACGCCGATCGCCCGCAACGCCTTGGGCCCGTACCGCTCGACGAGTGCCGGATCGACGGTGCCGAACGGAGAGTCGGCCACAAGCACGTCTCGCAGCGGGGCGCCGGGAAGGAGGAGTTCGTCAGCAGGCCAGTCGTCGCCGTCGTCCGCGCGCAGTTCGAGAGCTCCCAAACCCGATGACGCGAGACCTGATGTCTCATCGAGGTCGCCGAGGGCGACGAGGTCCAGGACTGCGGCCGACAGATCCGCGTGCGAGTCCGCGGCGTCGATCGCCGCGATCAGCGCGGGATCGGCGAGCGCGTCGGCGACACTGCAGTGCTCGAGGCCGAGCCGGTCGAGCAACGGATCGTAGGCGTCCGGGTGCACGAGCGGAAGCCAGTCCGGGGCCGCAGCCTCACCGGCGCCGGACACGAGTCCGTCGAGGACGTAGAGCCCGCGCGCACCGCGGTGGGTCCGGCCGTCGGTCCGCGGGATCGGCAGCGCCCCAAGTTCCGCGGCGTCGTCGCCGGTCTGCACGAGGACCGCGAGCGCGGCGTACAGGCTCTGCCACCAGGACGGCGGCCGCCGCACACCGGACAGTTCGTCGGCGAGGTCGGCCAACCCGATCTGGCGGGCGCCCAACCGAACCAGCGCTGCGGCGCCGGGACGGTCGGAGACGGCTGCGTGCGCGAGCGGATCGAGGACGTCGGCGAGAACGGGGCCGAGCCGGTCGGGCAGGCCGGGCAGCACCCACGCGCGCTCGGGCGCGAGGACGTCGCCGCCCACGGTCGGCACCCAGCGCGCGACGCCCAGGTCGGCGAGGATCTGTTCGTGCAGTCGCGCCGCTATCCGTCCCGCCGACAGGGTCGGCTGCGGGATCAGTCGGTGCTTCTGGTCGTCGGGGGCCAGCGCGACGAGATCGGTGTATCCGGCGGCCGCCGACGCGATGTCGGCGTCGGGGTGGACGTCGCGCCGGTCGGGCGTCAGCGGCAGGCGGGTGATGACCCGGGCGGGCAACGCGAGGTGCACGCCGGTCGCCGTCGGGCTGCGCAGAACGTCGTCGGTGAGCGGTGAGATCGAGTCCTCCCGCTGATCGAGCTCGGTCGCCGCCATCCACGTGTTGGAACCGCTGCGCGCGACGAGCCACCGCGCGACGATCTCGCCGTCTCGGACGATCGACACGTGGTCGCCGTCGGTCTGCCGCTCGAACGATTCGTCGCCGACGTCGATCCGACGCAGGGCAGGCAGTTCGAGGAGGAGGTCGGGCACTTGGCCCGCGAATCCGGCGTACAGGTCCGCCGCGACACTCCCCGCGTCGACGGACACCTCGGTGGTGAATCCCTGCGGCGGCACCGCGTCCGACGGCCACGCCAGCCGTTGCGCGGGAACGGTTTCGCTTGTCCCTGCTTGTGGTGTCCCTGCTTGTGGTGTCCCTGCTTGTGGTGTCCCTGCTTGTGCCCGCACCGCATCGATGCTGCGCTGCCGATCGAACTCGATGGCCCCGCTGGTCGACGCTATCTGCACACGATCGGCGAAGGCGGTCGATCGGAAACCGACGCCGAAGTGGCCGACGGTCGGTCCGCCGAGCGATGGTTTCGGCGAGACACGCAGTGCCGTCAGAGAGTAGACGCCGTCGCGAGTGAGCGGCGCGCCGGTGTTCGCGAAGCGCAGCACGGCGCCGTCGAGTGCGATCGCCAGGCGACCGTCGCCGTCGACGGCCGCATCGGCGGCGTTCGCCGCGAGTTCAGTGAGGAGCCGTCCGCGATAGCCGATGTCGGAGAGTTCGCGTTCGGCCGCCGCGTCCTCGGCCATCCGAGTGTGCGACGACTGCCACGAAGCGAGCGTCGCCGCACGCAGCGCGGTCAGCCCGAAGGGGTCTGGGATACCGGAGGCGTCAGGCGTGCGACTGGCCATCGGATCCGACGGGCTCGGCGGGGCGGGCGACCACTTCGATCGCTCCGTCGTCGAACGCGTCGTAGGCGGGGCTGCCACCACCCTCGGGTGCCTTCACATCCGAGTGGGCACCACACCCGTACTCGGCGGAGACGACGTGCCCGTCCGCGGAGAGCTCGTTGGCGCACACCCCGAATCCGGCGTGCAGGGCTCCGGCGACCGGCAGGTAGAAGCCGCAGGTTCCACAGGCGTGCCGAGCGTTGCGCGCCATCGTCGACGTCGGACCGAAGTCGCCGTCGTACCAGCGCTGCGCGGCGTCCGCACGGCCTTCGAGGGACAGCAGGCGTCGACGCCCCAACCCGATCTCGGCGGACACCTGGCCGACCTCGTCGGCGTCGAGTGGGCTCACGTCCTGCGTGTCGACCTGGCCCGAGACCAGCCGCGGATCGTCGTCGGGCGCGGCGAGCAGGTCACCGGGACCAAGATCACCTGGAGCCACTCGTTTGACCCACGGCACCCAGTCGGGCGCCAACAGCGCATCACCGGCGGGGAGCAGCGCGACTTCGCTCACGGTGACCTCGGACGAGTCCGGAGCGCCGGCGACGACGACGCACCACTGCCAGCCCCGATAGCCGGGGACCTGGGCGTCGAAGTAGTGCGCAGCGGCGTAGTCGCCCTCCGCCGCGGACCCGGTGTGGGCACCGGGATTCTCGCCTTCGGCGACGAGAGCAGCGCGGGCGATGTCGACGGCGTCGACGAGTCGGGGCGAAGAGATAGCAACACTCACATGTCCAGTGTGCAATAGCCGGGCCCCTCGACGCACGTCAGGCACGTCCCTGCGGCACGATGTCCGGGCGATGAGGAACAATCGAAGTCGTGAACACCCGTGGATCTCATGACGACCGCGGGGCAGGCGGTCGCCCGCGTCCCGCTCCGGAGACGCCGCACAGAGGGGACGCGCAGGCCCGGCGGTCGCGTCGCCCTGCCCCGCACCCAGGACAGGCCAACTACCCGGCCGACGGTCCCCGACGAACGCCGCGGACACCCACACGCAAGTTCGACGCGCCCGCAGGCGGGCACGATCGACCTGCCAGCGGCGCCTATCTTCCGCCGCGCACCCACAATCCGCATCTGCCGCCGTTGTCGCACGAGGACCCGCACGACGCCGAGACCGAGGCGTTCGACACCGACCGCCGCGGACGCAAGAAGCGCCTGACGGACGGCGCCGAATACGTGCCACCGGAGAAGGTCACCGTCGTGCGGGTGATGGCACGTCGCTCGCGGTACTTCACTCGGGTCGGAGCCAAGATGGTGCACCGCGCGGCGACGGCCGACGGCGCCGACCGTTCCGGGCTCACTGCGCTCACTCTCCCGGTGATCGCGAACACGGCGGTCGACGCCGCGATGGCGATCGCCCTCGCCAACACCCTGTTCTTCGCCGCGGCGACCGCCGATTCGAAGGTGAGCGTCGGCCTCTATCTGGCGATCACGATCGCTCCGTTCGCGTTCATCGCGCCGCTCATCGGCCCGGTCTTGGACCGGTTGCAGCACGGTCGACGGATCGCGATGGCGACGACGTTCGCGCTGCGCCTGGTCCTCGGCCTGTTGATCATCGTCAACTCGTCGTGGAACTCGGACACGATGCAGCTCGAGTACAAGCCGTGGGTTCTCTACCCGTGCGCGCTCGGGCTGATGGTGCTGTCCAAATCGTTCGGCGTGCTCAAATCGGCGGCCGCCCCACGCGTGCTGCCACCGTCGATCGACCTGGTCCGAGTCAACTCACGTCTGACCGTGTTCGGCCTCGTCGCAGGCACGATGGTCGGCGGCGCGATCGCAGGAGCCTTGGAGTTCGTCCTCGGCAAAGCGTTCCCGTTCCATGTACCCGGCGCGATGATCTGGCTGTGCCTGGTCGCCGCGGTCGGCGCGTACTTCTGCATGAAGATCCCCGCCTGGGTCGAGGTCACCGAAGGCGAAGTTCCGACCACCCTGACCTACCGCGGCGATCCGTCCGCCGAAGAGACCTCGCCGTCGAAGGGCGCGAGCTTCTCCCGCGAACTCGCTGCCAAGATGCGGCAGCCGCTCGGCCGAACCGTGGTCGTCGGCTTGTGGGGCAACGGCACGATCCGCATCCTGACCGGATTCCTCACCCTGTACATCGCGTTCTACGCGAAGGCACAGCCCGATACGACGGGCTTGCAGCAGATGCTGATGCTCGGCGCCGTCGGTGCGGCTGCGGGTGTCGGCAACTTCCTCGGCAACGGTCTCGGCACTCGCTTGGAGCTCAAGAGCCCGACCCGGATCGTGATCATGGCGACCGCCGCAACCTTCGCCGCATGTGTGCTCGCCGCGGTCTTCGGGTCCCTGCTCCTCGTCGTCGTCGCGGGTTTCACCGGTTCGGCGACGAGCGCGATCGCGAAGGTCTGCATGGACTCGGCGATCCAAGACGGCCTGCCCGACGAGTCGCGGGCCTCGGCGTTCGGCCGTTCGGAGACCGTCCTGCAACTGTGCTGGGTCCTCGGCGCCAGCCTCGGCGTAATCCTGCCGACCGATATCTGGATCGGCTTCACCGTCGTGTCCGTCCTCGTCGGTGTAGGTTTCGTCCAGACCCTGCTCACCAGCCGCGGTTCGACGCTGGTGCCCGGCATCGGCGGCCGTCGTCCCGATCATGCGGCTCCGACCGTCCCGTTCGCCGCGCAGGGGTCGCCGCCGCCCAGCGCCGCACCGACGCGCCGCGTCCGCTGACCCGCCGATAAGCGAAAAGGATTTCTCTCGTGCTTCATTCCGGAGACAAGAAGGTGCTGGCGAAGCTCGCTGCGGCGGTCGCCGTCGTGGTCGTCGCCATCGCCGTCGTCACCACCGTCCTGATGGCGACCGCCGACGACTCCGAGACGCTGCCCACGGTCTCGGTGCAGGCAGGCGATGAGTTGGTGCGGGCCGAACCCAGCTATTGGTGCGCCCTCGACATGACCGACTGCCGTCCCACAGATCCGCGGCAGGTCGAGACTCTTCCGGTGAATGTAGTGCGGGCGCCCGCACCGATCGGCAGCACCGTCTTGGTGTCGGTGCCCCACGAGGTGGCCGAGGGGCCGTGGATGGCCATCGCGCAGTATGCGACGCCTCGCGGCGTGTACCGCGCCATCGACGTCGAGCCGTCCGAGCGCACCTACACGAAGAAGTTCCCGACCCGGCCCGACGCGGTGCTGCTCGGCGTCGAGGTGTGGTCGGTCTCGACCGTCCTGCAGAACGCCCCGGACGGGATCGAGTCGCTCGACGGGTCGATCCTGATGCGGGGGACGTACACGATCGACACGGTGCCCGATCACTTCCAGATCCCGAACTCGACCGAACTGCCCGACCGCCGCAACTGACCACACACGAGAGCGCGGCCCCGTCCTCGACGGAGCCGCGCTCTTATCTGTGCTGTCGTGTCTACTGCTCGATCAGCGGTCCAGTTCGCGCGTGACTCCGCGGACCACTTCGGAGATCCGCTGCGAGGTCTTGCGATCGGGGTAGCGCCCGTTGCGGAGGCCCGGCTGCACCGTGCCCTCGAGCAGGGTGATCAGGTCGGCGACCAACCCGTGCAGTTCGTCCGGGCTCATCCGCTTGGCGTCCGGACGCTTGTCGCGTCGGGCCTCGCGGTTGTTCTTGACGACGCTCGGCGCAGGCTCGAGCACCGTGACGCGCAGCGCCTGAGGACCGCGGCGGCCGGCAGCCATGTCGAACTCGACGCGCTGTCCGGCTTTCAACTCGGGCGCGTCGTCGCCGAGCGCCGACGCACGGACGTACACGTCCTCGCCTTCGTCCTGGGACAGGAATCCGAAGCCCTTGTCGGCGTCGTACCACTTCACTCGGCCGCTTGGCACAGCACTCACCCTCAACTGGTTAATCTGCCTAAAGAATCACGTAAGCGCCCGACGTAGCCGCTGGCAGTACGACTCGAGGCGCGTGGTGTCCGATTCTACCGCCTGGATTACCGTGGACTGCATGCAGACCCAGAAGTCCTCCCGCCTGTTGGCGACGGCCGTGGTGCTGTTCGCCGTCGGAATGATCGCGTCGATCGCACTCCTTCTCCCCGCGGTCCGCGACAGCAACCAGGCGATCGTGGTGACGGTGTATCTGCTCGCGCTGTGCGCCCCGCTCGGTTTCGTCCTCGGACTGGTCTTCGCGCTGCTGTCGGGCAGGCGCAGCCGGTGACGGGCTCGTCGCCACTCACCCCGGTCTCCGCAGAAGGCGCACTCAAACAGGCGTACAGCTGCTTCCCGACCGGCGTCGTCGCCGTATGCCGCCGGACCGCTGACGGCGACGTCGGGATGTCGGCGAGCGCATTCACGACGGTGTCGCTCGACCCGCCGTTGGTCTCGGTGTGCGTGCGCGACGGATCGTCGACGTGGCCGCGGCTGGCGACCGCCGACCGACTCGGCGTCAGCGTCTTCGCGTCCCATCAGGGCGACGCGTGCCGCCGCCTGGCGGGCCCTCCGGAGTCACGATTCGATGACGTACATCGTTGGTCGACGGACTCGGGCGCACTGTTCGTCGCGGGAGCCGCCGCCCATCTGGAGTGCTCGGTGGAACACGTGGTGCCGGCGGGCGACCACCACGTGGTACTGCTCCGGATTCATGCCCTACGCAGCGATCCGAGCGTCGATCCACTGGTCTTTCACGCGTCGACGTTCCGCGCACTGGAGGCGCGGCGGGCACGATCGTGAGCCGACTTCGTGGTCCGCGTCTCAATTATTGCGTGATCCTCATCACATAACAGTGTGATAACGAACCGGACACGGGCCGGGTATCAGTGGCGTGAACTGCGCAGACGCGCGACAGAGCCCGAAATGCGCCGATAGTGCCACCGAATCCGCCACGAGCAAGACCGTGAAATCGACCGCTACTCACCCGTAGTGTTCAGGACGGTCATCCACCAGGTGATCGACCCGAACCCGATAACTCTTTCTGCCGCGCCAAACCTCGCTCCGCTGAAAGAGAACGCATGACAGGACTTTCAGGAGCGAGGACGGGGGACCCACCATCTCCCTGTGAGACCCGGCGGACGAGCGATCGACCGCCTTGGGGTTAAGTACCCGGGCATCGGCCACCAGCCGAACCCGGCGACCGGGCACCTCTCGCCCGAACCCGACAGCTCACCTCGTAGGCGCGTGGAGAGAGGAAAAACACATGTCCGGACGTCACGCCAAGCAGACGACCAATACCAAGACCTTCGCCAAGATCGCCGCGACCTCCGTCGTACTCGGCGGCATCGGCGGCGGCGCAGCCCTCCTCGGCGCAGGCCAGGCATCCGCCGCGACCGACTCCGAGTGGAACCAGGTCGCGCAGTGCGAGTCGGGCGGCAACTGGTCCATCAACACCGGCAACGGCTACCACGGCGGCCTGCAGTTCAGCCCGAGCACCTGGGCTGCCAACGGCGGCACCCAGTACGCTCCGACCGCCGACCAGGCTTCGCGTGAGCAGCAGATCGCCATCGGCGAGCGCGTCCTCGCATCGCAGGGCGCCGGCGCATGGCCGACCTGTGGCGGCGTCCTCTCCGGCCCGAGCCAGCGCACCGCGCCCGCTCCCGAGAAGGCCCCCGAGGCCCCGAGCCAGCAGAACGGCTCGCAGAGCGGCTCGACCGAAGCCAAGACCAGCGACGAGGTCAAGAGCCAGGTCGACGAGACCATCGAGAAGGCCGACGTCAGCCCCGAGGTCCGCAAGGCCTGGAAGGCTGCCAAGGACAGCGGCTACGACCTGACGCCCGATCAGATCAAGCTGTTCAACCAGAACAAGCACCTGCTGCCTTCCTAAGCAGAGCTAGCTCTTCCGAGTAGGCCTCCACTCACGCGAGTGGAGGCCTACTTTTTTGCCCCGCACGCCCGGGCTACGACAGCTACGCGCCAGGCCCTGCTCATTCGAGCAGGGCCTGGCGCGTAGGTCTTCGCTAGAAGCGGATCAGCGGTTCACGACGGTCTTCGCGTGTACGTATGGAAGGTCGTCCACCGGCAGCGGGAACTCCGTGTCGCCGAACGGCGAGAGAGCGCCCGACACGTGCGCGAGGAACTCGGTTACTGCGTGGTCGTCGCCGGTCTCTTCGGGCCAGCCGTTGTCCACGTATCCATTCTTCTTAGCCACGGCGTTCATTCTGCCATGAGTGCACCACACAGGCCTACGCACCCGGCACATCGGACGCCGGTCAGTAAGATGGATCGAATGAGTCCGGACCACCCGTTGCGCAGCTGCGCCGAAGAGTTGGCGAGCCGGCCGGACGACCGCCTCGCCGAACTCCTGGTCCGACGACCCGATCTCGCGTCGCCACCGCCGCGGGGAACCGGGGTCCTCGCACAGCGGTCTCTGGCAGCCGCATCCATCTCGTTGGCAGGCGAAGACCTCGACCTCCTGGCCGTCGCCGTCGTCGAAGCATTCCTCGACGTCTCGTCCGCTTCGCGCCGCGGCCACGGGCTGCTCGGACCGGTGACCCGCGACGACATCGTGGCGAGGCTGGGCCGGCGCGCACGCCGCCCCGACGTTGACGCCCGGCTCGCGCTTCTCGCCGACCGCGCTCTGATCTGGCCGAGCGGATCCTCGACCGGCAAGAAGGCGACGAGCTGGGTGGCGGGGGTCCACCTGGCGTCCGCGTTGCCGTGGCGGACGCCGCACCTGATCACTCCCATCGCAACGACCGAGCCAGACGAGATCTCGAGCCGGATCGACAACCTCGACGACCGACCGCGTGAACTCCTCACGACGCTCGCGAACGGTCACGCACTCGGTCGCTCGCGCGACGCGGCCCCCGACGCCGACCCGGCAGCCCCTGTCCCCCGCCTCATCGCATCGGATCTCCTGTCCCGCGTCGACGAGCAGACCGTCGAACTGCCGCCGCAGGTCGGTCAGATCCTGCGCGGCGAGCCGCCGCTGGCCACGACGAGTCTGACGGCGCCGGAGCTCTCCGGCACGCCGTCGCGCTTCGACGCGGCCACGGTCGACGCTGCCGGTGCGGGCGAGGCTCTCGAGTTCCTCCGCCACACCGGCGATCTGCTCGCCGCTCTCTCCGAAGCTCCCGCGGCCGTGCTGCGCGCGGGCGGCATGGGCGTCCGCGAACTCCGACGCCTCGCCAAGGCGACCGGTCTGTCTACGACCCGCGTCGGGCTGCTCGTCGAACTCTCCGCCGCAGGGCACCTGATCGACGCGGGTGTCCCCGAGTCGATCGACGTCCTGTCCGGTGACGACGTGTTCGCTCCGACGACGTCGAGTGACACCTGGCTGCACTACGAACCGGGCCGCCGGTGGGCGCACCTGGCCGACTGCTGGATCGACCTGCCTCGGTGTGCGTGGCGCATCGGCGAGACCGACCGCGACAGCGCGATCATCGGTGCACTCGCCTCCACTGCGTTCGATCACTCGGCGCCCCTCGTCCGACGCACGATCCTGACGCCGCTCACCGAGGTCGAGCCTGCGGTGGGAGTCAGCGTCACCGCGCTCACCGCGCTGCTCGGGTGGCGGCACCCACGGCAGTTGCGTCGCTTCACCACCCGCCTTGTCGGCGAGACGCTGCGCGAGGCGACCGAACTCGGGCTCGTCGCACACGGAGCCCTGACCGCGGCAGGCCGCGCACTGCTCGCCGTCCCGACCTTCGACGAGGACGATCCCGACGGGGGCGATCGGGGCGATCTCGTCGACGTGATGACCGCGGCGCTCCCCGAGCCCATCGACTACTTCCTCGTGCAGGCCGACTTCACCGTCACCGCGCCCGGTCCGCTCACTCCGGAGTTGGCCGAACGACTCGCGCTGGTCGCCGACCTGGAGTCCGGCGGCGCCGCCTCGGTGTACCGAGTCACCGAGGACGGGATCCGCCGCGCGCTCGACACCGGCCGAACGGCCGCGGAGCTGACTGCCTTGTTCACCCAGCACTCCAAGACACCCGTCCCTCAGTCGTTGACCTACCTGATCGACGACGTCGCGCGCCGACACGGACAGCTTCGCGTCGGGGTGGCGTCGTCGTTCGTGCGCTGCGAGGACGAGGCGACGTTGACGGCTGTGTTGCGCAGCTCCGCCGCAGGCGACGTGTCGCTGCGTGCGCTGGCGCCGACGGTCGCGGTGTCGGCGGCACCGCTGCGCGACGTCGTCGAGCGGCTGCGTGCCGCGGGCTTCGCCCCTGCGGGCGAGGACTCGTCCGGCGCGCTGATCGATCTGCGCAGCCGCGGAGTGCGGGTCCCCGCGAGAACCCGCCGGGCACCGATTCCGGCCCGTCGCGGACGGATCGGCCCCGGCCAGGCCGCCACCGTCGTCGGCCGCATGCGCGTCGCCGACCGTGCGGAGGCTCCGGTGTCGACCGCCACGTCGACCGGTTCGGGCGCGACGACGTCGGCCCTCATCCAGTTGGCTATGCAGACCGGGCGCAGGCTGCGCATCGGATACGTCGACGCGCACGGCGGCGCGAGTCGTCATGTCGTGAAGGCCCAATCGCTCGCCGCAGGCCAGCTCGTCGCCGTCGAAGAGATCGGCGGCGAGGACCTGCGGTTCGCGCTGCACCGCATCACCCGCGTCGAACTCCTGTAGTCGCCGGTGCCGTCAGTCGCCGCCCGGTGTGGCCGAGAAGCCCGCAGGCCTGGACAATGGACGAGTGACCGACGGACCGCTGATCGTGCAATCGGACAAGACCCTCCTGCTGGAGGTCGACCATCCCGCCGCCGCGCAGGCACGCGCGGCGATCGCGCCGTTCGCCGAACTCGAACGCGCGCCCGAACACATCCACACCTACCGGGTGACCCCGCTGGCACTGTGGAACGCGCGGGCCGCAGGCCACGACGCCGAGCAGGTGGTCGACGCCCTCGTCACCCATTCCCGGTTCCCCGTGCCGCAGCCGCTGCTGGTCGACATCGTCGACACGATGGGCCGCTTCGGTCGTCTGCAACTCGTGAAGCACCCCGCGCACGGGCTCACCCTCGTATCGTTCGACCGCGCCGTCCTCGAGGAGATCCTCCGCCACAAGAAGGTGGCTCCGATGCTCGGCACACGTATCGACGACGACACCGTCATCGTCCACCCGTCCGAGCGCGGTCGACTCAAGCAGATTCTACTCAAGGTCGGCTGGCCTGCCGAGGACCTCGCGGGTTACGTCGACGGCGAGGCGCACCCGATTGAGCTCGTACAGGACGACTGGTCGCTGCGCGACTATCAGGAGATGGCCACGGACTCGTTCTGGGCGGGCGGGTCGGGCGTCATCGTCCTGCCGTGCGGCGCCGGTAAGACGATGGTCGGCGCGGCCGCGATGGCCAAGGCCGGTGCGACGACTCTGATCCTCGTGACGAACACCGTCGCGGGACGCCAGTGGAAACGTGAACTGATCGCACGCACGTCGCTCACCGAGGACGAGATCGGCGAGTATTCGGGCGAACGCAAGGAAGTCCGCCCCGTCACGATCGCCACGTACCAGGTCATCACCCGAAAGACGAAGGGCGAGTACAAGAATCTCGACCTGTTCGATTCGCGCGACTGGGGCCTCATCGTCTACGACGAGGTGCACCTCCTGCCTGCCCCGGTCTTCCGGATGACCGCCGATCTGCAGTCGCGGCGCCGACTCGGACTCACGGCGACACTCGTCCGCGAGGACGGCCGCGAAGGCGACGTGTTCAGCCTCATCGGGCCCAAGCGCTACGACGCGCCGTGGAAGGACATCGAGGCGCAGGGCTGGATCGCACCGGCCGATTGCATCGAGGTCCGGGTGACGATGACCGACGAGGAACGGTTGCAGTACGCGGTCGCCGAGGCCGACACGAAGTACAAGCTCTGCTCGACGGTCCACTCGAAGGTCAACGTCGTCAAGAACATTCTCAGTAAGCACGGGAATTCTCAGACGCTCGTGATCGGCGCCTACATCGACCAGCTCGAGGAGCTCGGTCGTGAGCTCGACGCTCCGGTCATCCAGGGATCGACGCGCAACGCCGAGCGCGAGAAGCTGTTCGACGCGTTCCGGCGCGGCGAGCTCTCGACGCTCGTGGTCTCCAAGGTCGCGAACTTCTCGATCGACCTGCCGGAGGCGTCGGTCGCCGTCCAAGTATCGGGGACGTTCGGCTCCCGCCAGGAGGAGGCGCAGCGTCTCGGACGTCTTCTGCGCCCCAAGTCCGACGGCGGTCAGGCGCACTTCTACTCGGTCGTCTCCCGCGACTCCCTCGACGCGGACTACGCCGCGCACCGGCAGCGTTTCCTCGCCGAGCAGGGCTACGCGTACCGGATCGTCGACGCGGCAGACCTGGTGTAGACGCATGCCGATGGTCAGCCGGATGCGCCCGTTCACGTCGACGATCTTCGCCGAGATGTCGGCGCTGGCCGTCGAGCACGACGCGGTGAACCTCGGGCAGGGATTCCCCGACTCCGACGGCCCTGCGTCGATGCTCGAGGCCGCACAGCGAGCGATAGCCGACGGACACAATCAGTACCCGCCGGGCCCCGGCATCCCGGCCCTGCGTGAAGCCGTCGCCGCACAACAACTCGACGATTACGGACTCGCCTACGATCCCGACACCCAGGTACTGGTGACCGTCGGCGCGACGGAGGCCATCGCGGGTGCGATCCTCGGCCTGGTGGAGCCCGGCCGCGAGGTCGTCATGATCGAGCCGTACTACGACGCCTATGCGGCCGCTGTCGCGCTGGCCGGCGGGGTGCGTCGCACCGTCCCGCTGGTTGCGGACGGCGACGGCTTCACACTCGACCGAGACGCGCTGGCCGCCGCGATCGGGCCGGACACGGCCGCCGTCGTGGTGAACTCCCCGCACAATCCGACCGGGACCATCGTGTCGGACGACGACCTCACCGAGATCTCCCGACTGTGCGTCGAGCACGACGTGATCGCTATCGCCGACGAGGTCTACGAGCACCTCGTGTTCGACGGGGCCGCCCACCATCCGCTCGCGACGTTCCCCGGCATGGCCGAGCGGACCCTGCGGATATCCGGGGCCGCGAAGACTTTCCATGTCACGGGGTGGAAGGTCGGCTGGATCAGCGGTCCGGCCGACCTCGTCCAGGCGGCCCGCGCAGCCAAACAGTTCTTGACGTACGTGGGCAGCGGACCGTTCCAGCCCGCCGTCGCGCATGCGCTGCGCACCGAGATGGACTGGGTGCGCACCGACGCTCAATCCCTGGGGCGCAAACGCACTCGCCTGTCGAACGCACTCGCCGCCGCCGGTTTCACCGTGCACCGCAGCGACGCGACCTACTTCGTGTGCGCCGATCCGCGTCCCCTCGGGATCAGCGACGGCGCGGCGTTCTGCCGAGAGCTCCCCGCCCGCATCGGCGTGACCGCGGTCCCGGTCAGCGCGTTCGTCGACCACCCGCAGCCATGGCGACACATGGTCCGGTTCGCATTCGCCAAGGACGACGACCTGATCGACGAGGCCGCGCGGCGGCTGGCGCGGTTGTAGCGCCCGACTAGAACACGCCCGAGGGTCGGAACTGGACGCTGACCCGCGGGCCGACGCCGCTCGCCTTCGGCACGGCGTGCTCCCAGGTCCGTTGGCAGCTGCCGCCCATCACCAGCAGGTCGCCGGAGCCGAGGACGAACCGGCGGGAGGCTCCCCCGCCGTACGGACGGAGCAGCAGTGGGCGCGGTGCGCCGAGCGACAGGATCGCGACCAGCGTGTCGTGGGTCCGCCCTCGTCCGATCCGGTCCCCGTGCCAGGCGACGCTGTCGGTTCCGTCGCGGTACAGACACAGGCCCGCCGTCTCGAAACCACCGGGCAGCGCCGACCGGTAGTGGTCGCTGAGCGCGTCGCGGGCCACGTCGAGGATCGGGTGCGGCAGTCGGTCGTCGCCGAGGTACATCGCGAGTAGACGCGGCACAGCGACCGTCGCGGCGTACATGCGCCGTTCCTCGGCCCGCCACGGCACCTGTGTGCGCAGCGCGTCGAAGACGTCGACGGATCCTTGGAGCCAACCGGGACGGACATCGACCCATGCGCCGTCGGAGAGCTCGGTGCGACGGACTCCCGTCGTCAGCGACGTCAGTACAGGGCCGGCATCAGTGGCGTCGAAGAGGCTCGTCTGCAGTCCCGCCGCCATAGCCGAAATCGTACACCTGTTCGAATGTCGGCACTAGACCTCGAACACCTCTCCGGTCAGCCGCTCGGACTCGGCCCACAGCAGATCCCGCAGACCCTGGTCGTCGGCAGCGCGGCGCACCCGAGCCTTCGTCGGATAGCCACGGAAGCCGCCGGGGCCGTTCGGGCCGTAGAAGTCGCCGTTGCGCACATCGGGCATCGTCGCCGCATACAACGTCGGGAGGGCTCCGCGCTCGGCAGGCTGACCGACCCGAAGCCAGGTCGCCAGATCCATCACGGCGTCGAACCTCGTCTGCGACTTGCCGGTGAGACTGGTGGAGGCGTAGCCCGGATGCGCGATCACGGCGCGCTTCCTCGACCCCGCCGCCCTCAGACGACGCGCGAGTTCCCGCGCGAAGGCGAGGTTCGCCAGCTTGGAGTCGCCGTAGGCCTCCCACCGGTTGTAGGTCCGGCGCTCCCAGTTCACGTCGTCGAACCGTTTCCGCGACCCGTACTGCATGAGCGACGAGACGACCACGACCCGGTCGGTCACCTTCGGGAGGAGCAACGAGGTGAGGACGAAGTGACCGAGATGATTGGTGCCCATCTGCATCTCGAAGCCGTCGACGGTGCGCCGGAACGGGACCGCCATCACGCCGGCATTGTTGACCAGGACGTCCGCCTCGTCGACGCTGTCCGCGAACTCACGCACGGACGCCAGATCGGAGAGGTCGAGCCGAGCCACGGTCGCCGCGGGACCGATGTCGCGCGCCACCGCGTTCGCCGTCTCCTGGTTCCGGCACGCCAACGTCACCCGCGCACCCGCTGCGGCCAGCGCTCTCGCCGTGGCTGCGCCCAACCCGCTGTTGGCTCCGGTGACGATGTACCGACGGCCGTTCTGCGGCGGAATGTCGCTCGCGTCCCACTTCGCGACCACTGAGCCTGCCTCTCCTACGGTTTCGCCGTGCGCTCACCGGGGCGCGCGAACTTGACCAAGTCTGCCAGCACGCTCCCGAGCGACGGCGGGGCCGGTCTCGTCAACAGCCCGACGGGCGCATGGATCTCGGTGACGTGTGCACGGCCCCGTAGCACTTGGCGGTCCACCCGCTGCCAGAGCTCGCTCTCGTGGTCGGCCGCGGCCTCGATCGCCACTCGACTCGCATACACCGGCGAGTAGCCGATCTTGGCGAGATCGGACAGGCGGGCCGACTCGTTCACCGCGTCGCCGATCACCGTGTACTCGTAGCGAGTCCGCGCACCGATATTGCCCGCGAACACGCTGCCGAACGCGACGCCCATCCCCCATTCGAGGGGAAGCTTCTCGCTCAGTTCCGCTCCGAGTTCTCGTGCTGCCGACAACGCCTGCAGCGCAGGGTCTTCGAGGGCTGCGGGCGCACCGAAGACGATGAGCGCGGCGTCGCCCTCGAACTTGTTGATGAAGCCGCCGTGGCGGTGGACGATGTCGGCGACGATCGAGAAGAAGGCGTTCAAGACGACGGCCGTCTCGCGAGGGTCCCGGTCGGCGGCGAATGCGGTGGATCCGGTGATGTCGACGAAGATGACGGCGACGTCGGTGTTGGTGCCGACGAGTTCGCCGTCCTGTTCCAATGCCAGCTGGGCGACGCCGTCGCCGACGTGTCGGGAGAAGATGTCGCGCATGCGTTCGCGCTCGGCGAGGCCGTCGAGCATCGAGTTGAGTCCGGCCTGCAGAACGCCGAGTTCGGAAGAGTCGTACACGGCGACTCGCCGACGCAGGTCGCCGCCCCGCGTCGCTTCGACCACTTCGCGCATGTCGTCGAGCGGATCGGCGATGGCGCGGTTCACCAGGCCGACGACCCGGGCGCCGGAGGTCAACGAGATGACGGCCAACAGGATCGTCGCCCAGTCGATGGATCCCGCGGCGGGCGGAACCCAGCCGAGTCCGCGGCCGACGTTCATCAAGATGAGGCCGACCATCGGCACCGCCGACGACACGACCCACACGACGACCATGCGTTCGCGGACGCCGTGCATGACGCCGTCGACCGACGATCCGCGCAGCGCCAGCGCCGCGAGCGGACGTGCCGCGCTCTCGGCGAACAGATACGTCAGACATCCGGACGTGACCGCGGCGAGCCCGAAGGCTCCGGCCACCGCCAGGACGAAGACCAGGCGTACGTCCGAGACCAGCGCGTAGACGCCGAAGGCCACCGCCCATCCGAAGGCGTCGGCGAGCACGAGCCGTCGAGGAATAGCGCGGATCGCGTCGCGTCGCCTGTCGTCGGCGGGCTCGGTGGGTCCGACGCTGATGAACCAGCGGAACTGCGGAGTCAGGAAGACGAACGACGCGACGACGCTCGTCAGTGTCCCGAGCACGAGCGACGCGAGCACCGTCCCCATGAGCGGCCGGTAGGCGGAATCGGTGTACAGGTCGAGTCGCCCGCCGTTGAACGTCAGGAGCACGGCGACGAACGTCTCGATGCCGATCAGGATTTTGGCGCCCGCGACGATCACACCGCCGACGAACATTCCCCGTCTGGCGAACGACCGTCGTGTCTGGGTGTCGAGCTCGAGGAGTTCAGCGTCCCCGCGCGAGCGGCCGCTGCCGCCGAGCCCGACGACCGACTCCGGACTGGTGCGGGCGTCGATCCAGTCGGCTATGCGATGTGCGGTCGCGCGGTGTCGCCCTCGCATGCACATCACCTCCCGGTTCGGCGAATCTCACTGAGACTACCTGGGAACCGGGAGGTGAATGTGCGTCGCGGCAACCGGCGACGACGAGGAGCCTAGATCAGGCCTCGGCCTTGCCTGCTTCGATCTCGAGCGTGATGGTGATCTTGTCGCCGACGACCGAGCCGCCGGTCTCGAGGGGCATCTCGATGTCGATGCCGAAGTCCTTGCGGTTGATGACGGTCTTGGCGTCGAAGCCCGCGACCGGGCCCTGGCCCATTCCGGGGTTCACGCCGTTGAACTCCATCTTCAGGGTCACCGGCTTGGTGACGCCGTGCAGCGTGAAGTCGCCGTGGACGAGGTAGTCGTCACCGTCGGACTCGACCGAGGTCGAGACGAAGGTCGCGTTCGGGAAGTTCTCGGCGTCGAAGAAGTCTGCCGAGCGGATGTGCTGGTCACGCTGATCGTTTCCGGTGCTGATCGAGGTCACGTCGATCTCGGCCTTCACGCTGGGCGTGCCGTCTTCGCCGATCTCGATGGCTCCGGTGAAGGCGCCGAACACGCCGCGGACCTTCGAGACCATCAGGTGGCGAACGGTGAATCCGACCTGCGAGTGGACCGGGTCGATGGTCCAGGTGCCTGCGGTCAGTTCTGCGGGGGTGATGCTCATGGGAGATCCTCCTTCTCGGCGGCTTCGTGCCGTCGTCGTCTGTTTGCCTGCGGCCTGCTGTGTCCGACCGTCTACACAGAGGATAACCGGACCACGGTCCGGTTTCTTCCTGATGTGACCGGGATAACATGAGAGGCATGCTCACCCGTGCTGACGTCCAGACCCGACTCGACGCGTTCGACGTCCGGCGATTGTCGCTCGACGAGGGCATGCGGGCGGCGTCGGTGATGGTGGTGATGGCGCCGCACGACGGTCGACGCGGTGTCTGGCTCACCCGCAGGCCCGCCCGGATGAATCGCCACGCGGCCCAGTTCGCGCTCCCCGGCGGACGGCTCGACGACGCCGAGACCCACCATGAAGCGGGTCTGCGTGAGCTTCACGAAGAGATGGGCATCGCGCTCGGCGCCGATGCGATCCTCGGCGATCTGGACGACTACCGCACGCGCTCGGGCTTCGTCATGACGCCGACGGTGGCCTGGATGGACGACGAGGTGGATCCCGCGCCGAACCCCGACGAGGTGGAGCACGTCTTCCTGATCGACCTCGAGGAACTGGCCCACGCAGAACCGCTGTTCGAGTCGATCCCCGAGTCGGAGCGACCGGTGATGTCGTTGCCGTTGATCGGCAGGCGCATCCACGCCCCGACCGCCGCCGTCCTGTTCCAGTTCGCGGCCGTCGCGCTGCGCGACGAACCGGTCCGCGTCGCGGCCTACGATCAGCCGCTGTTCGCCTGGCGGTAGCGCAGCGCTCGCCGATCGAGCAGGTTCAGTCGGCGGAGCGGTGCCGCGCGCGACGGGTCTGGTACTGCGGCTCGACGCGGTCGCGAGGCATGCTCTCGGGCGTCTCGAAGCCGATGGAGTCGCTCTCGGGATGCTCGCCGGTCCCCGCGTCGATCCAGCTGTGACTGCCGGTGGCCGCGGACTCGAGGTACTGCGCTTCGACCTCGGGCGCCTGCCTCGCGTCGTGGGTCACGGTGCGCGTCTCGCTGCCCTCTTCGAGGACTCGCTCCACCTCTCGTTCGACGACCTTGCGAACGATCACCGGCTTCTCGACGATCACCTCGACGATCTTCTCGATCGGCTTCTCGATGATCTTCTCGACCTCGCGGTAGACGGGGCGTTCGACGACCTTCTCGACGAGGTGCTCGACCGGCTTCTCGACGATGCGCTCGGAGACGATGTTGATCTGTTTCTCGATCACCTTCTCGACGAGGATCGGCGTCTGAACGAGCTTCTCGAATTCGCGGTAGACCGGCTTGTCGACGACCTTCTCGACGATCTCCGGACGTTCGACGATCTTCTCGACGACGTGATCGACGGGCTTATCGACGACCATCTCGACGACGTTCGGCTTCTCCACGATCCGCTCGACGATGTGATCGACGGACTTCTCCACGACTTTCTCGACGACGTTGGGACGTTCGACGATCTTCTCGACGATCCGCTCGACGGGCTTCTCGATGATCTGCTCGATCACGTTGGGGATCTCGAGGAGTTTGTCGACGATGTGATCGACCGGCTTCTCGACGACCTGCTCGATGACGTTGGGGACTTCGACGATCTTGTCGACGACGTGGTCCACCGGTTTCTCGACGACGTTCTCGATGACGTTGGGCTTCTCGACGACGCGCTCCACTTCGTGGTCGACGTCCTTCTCGATGACCTTCTCGATCACGTTCGGCTTCTCGACCACCCGCTCGACGACATGATCGACGATCTCCTCGACGATCTTCTCGACGACGTTCGGCTTCTCGACGATCCGCTCGACGACATGATCGACGTCCTTCTCGACGACCTTCTCGATCACGTTCGGCTTCTCGACGATCCGCTCGATCTCACGATCGACCGACTTCTCGACGATCTTCTCGATCACGTTGGGCTGTTCGACGATCCGCTCGATGACCCGGTCGATGGGCTTCTCGACGACTTCCTCGACGACGTTCGGCTTCTCCACGACCCGCTCGACGACATGATCGACAGGCTTCTCGACGACCTTCTCGACGACGTTCGGGGTCTCGACGATCCGCTCGACGACCTTGTCGACGGGCTGTTCGATGACCTTCTCGATGACGTTCGGCTTCTCGACGATGCGTTCGATGACGTGGTCGACGGTCTTCTCGATCGGCTTGTCGACGAGTCGCTCGACGACCACGTCGCGCGGTACCTCGACGACCTTGATGACCGGCTTCTCGACGATCACCTCGATGATCTTCTCGACCGGCTTCTCGACGGTCTTGTAGATCACCTCTTCGACGGGGACCTCGATCTCCTTCTCGACCGTCGTGTAGACGTTCTTCTCGACCGGGACCTCGATGACGTGCTCGATGATCTTCTCGACCGGCTTCTCGACGGTCACTTCGATGACCTTCTCGACCGGCTTCTCGATGACCTTCTCGACGATCGACTCGACCGGGACTTCGACGATCTTGTCGACGAGGGTGACGATCGGCTTCTCCACCATGCGTTCCACGGTGACGGGCTTGTCGACGATCTTGTCGGTGATGTCGACGATGAGCTTCTCGATCACGCGCTCGACCTCAGCGGGCCGTTCGATGACTTCGTCGACGACGGTGACGATGAGTCGCTCGACGAGCCGCTGGATCTCCACCGGCTTGTCGGCGATCTGGTCGAGAACGGTCACGATCGGCTTCTCGACGAGTCGCTCGATCTCGATCATCGTCTCTTGGATGTCGTCGACGACGGTCACGACCGGCCGTTCGACGAGGCGCGGGAGTTCGACGGGCTTGTCGACGATCTCGTCGACCACGGTGACGACCGACTTCTCGACCATGCGCGGCAGTTCGACCGGGGTCTCGACGATCTCGTCGACGACGGTGACGACCGGCTTCTCCACCATGCGCGGCAGTTCGACCGGGGTCTCGACGACCTCGTCGACCACCGTGACGATCGGCTTCTCGACGCGCCGGACGAGTTCGACGGGCTTGTCGACGATTTCGTCGGTCATCGTGACCGACGGCTGTTCGACGACGCGCGGGACTTCGACGGCCTTGTCGACGGCCTTGTCCACGACGGTGACGATGGGGTGCTCGACGACGCGTTCGACGTCGACGGGGCGCTCGACGATGTCGTCGACGATGCTGATGACGGGCTTCTCGACGAGGCGGGGAATGCTGACCGGCTTGTCGGTCAGGTCGTCCTCGACGGTGACCACGGGACGCTCGACGATGCGCTTGACGTCGACGGGCTTGTCGACCACGTCATCGACGACGGTGACGACCGGCTTCTCGACGAGCCGGGAGACGGTGGCCGGGCGGTCGACGACGACGTCCACCGTGTCGACGACGAGGCGTTCGACGATTCGCTCGAGCGTGATGGGCTTGTCGATCACCGTCTCGACGGGCTCTTCGACGAGCCTCTCGACGGTGTATCCACGCTCGACGACATTGTCAACGACCTCCAGCGGAGGGTTCATCATGTCCGGGCTCGTCATGTCCCTGTCGTCGCCTTCAGCCATCACCACTCCTCGAACCGGGTTCCACCTCTGCGGACAACGCTTCCACAAGGACGAGTTTTCCACGCCGCGCCACGCGGCACGACTCCAAGTCCACAATAGGTGGCCTGCGGCCTTCGGGTCGCCCGCCCCGGTCCAACGCAAAAACCCCCTGCCTGAGCAGGGGGTTTTGCGTGGCCAGAGTCGGGATCGAACCGACGACCTTCCGCTTTTCAGGCGGACGCTCGTACCAACTGAGCTACCTGGCCAGAGAAGTGTCGGTACCGAAACCGAACCTCAAGCGACCCTGACGGGACTCGAACCCGCGACCTCCGCCGTGACAGGGCGGCGCGCTAACCAACTGCGCCACAGGGCCATATTAAATTGTGCGTCTCGACCTTAGCCGATCAGCTCCTGTTCACCGAATCAGGTGTGGAGCTTCTCGATGTGAGTCGATCTGCGTACCCCCTACGGGATTCGAACCCGCGCTACCGCCTTGAAAGGGCGGCGTCCTAGGCCGCTAGACGAAGGGGGCCGGTGCTTGTTCCCGCTGGGAGCGAGGACAACTTTATGGCACGTGGTTCGTAAAACACAAATCGCGTGGTCAGTTACTGTTTTCAACCCCATCGTCCGCCGGTCGACCTCCTCCGCCGGTCGAGCCTCAATGCTGGTCGAGCGGAGTCGAGACCCCTGCCCCACAACCGACAAGAGCCCCCGCGACGGACGTCGACGGGAGCTCTCCCAGTGCCCCCAGCAGGGCTCGAACCTGCGACCTGCGGATTAAAAGTCCGTAGCTCTACCAACTGAGCTATAGGGGCATGCCGCTCAATGCAGCGCTTCTACCTTACATACCGGTCGTAGCGGCCCGGAATCACCCACTCGCGCGAGGAGCGCCGCCATCACCTGTCAGCGCGCTGACTCGACCCCGGCCACTGCGCCGACCGCTTCGACGAGAGGCGGAAGGAAGTCTTCGGCTCCGAGCACGCAGCAGGCGTGACCGCCGTCGACGTCGAACCGGCGGGCGCCGGGGATTCCGTCGACGAGCAACTGCTGGCGTTCGGGCTGGACGATCTTGTCGCGCGTGGACACCACGACGGCTGTCGGCACGTCGATCTCGGACAGCCACGGCCGCGAATCGAACCGGGCCATCGCGCCGGCGAACTCGCCTTGGTCGCCGAGGTTGGTGGACGTCATCTGCGCGAACGCCCACCGAATGTGGTTGCCCTGCCAGTCGTCGAGTCGTTCGGCTGCCGGTGTCGGGAGCACCTTGTCGACGACCTTGAGCGCTTTCCCGATTCGTTCCTCTGCGGCGAGCCGTTCCGGGTCGAGGCTCGAGAAGAACGGTCCCGTCGAGCACAGGACGAGTGCGCCGACTCGGTCGCGGTGACGCTGCCAGGCGAGTTGCGCGATGCCGCCGCCCATCGAGAAACCGGCAGCCGTGAAGCGGTCGATGCCGAGTTGGTCGGCGACGGCGACGACGTCGTCGGCGCAGTCGTCGAGGGAGAAGTCGGCAGAGCGGATGCCTCGGCCGTGCCACCGGTGGTCGATGGTCACGACGTGGAAGTCACGGTTGAGCGCGGGAATCGACGGATACCAGCACAGCAGCCCGGAGGTGCTGACTCCGTGCAGCAGAAATACCGTCGGCGCGTCAGCGGGCCCGGACTCGGTGATGTACGTGGTTCCGCGCCCAGGCAGTTCGAGGGACCGGCCGTCGGGCAGGTCTCGGACCGGGTACGGCTTGGCGGCGTGGCGTGCAGCTCGTCGGACGGTGCCCAATCCGTTCACGGCTGCGTCACGAAGACGCGTACCGCCGGTTGGCGAGTGATCGCCGGTCTGCGCGGTTGGTTCGGTCATGGAGACGAAACTACACCTGCCGGCTTGGACGAATCTGTGAATTCGTATCAGATGTGACGTCGATCTGACATACTGTGCCGTCGTGATCCCTATCGACCGCCCGAAACTCGAAGGCTCGATCGCCGTCGGCGACAATCGTCGCCGGCGCATCGGTTTCTCCGAGTTCGGCTCCCCCGACGGCCCGACCATCGTGTGGCTCCACGGCACCCCCGGTGCCCGTCGCCAGATCCCCACGGAAGCACGCGAGTACGCGGAGACGCGAGGCTTCCGCTTGATCGGCCTCGACCGCCCCGGAGTGGGCTCGTCCACAGCGCACTCGTACGACTCGATCGCCGACTTCGCACATGACTTCCAGACGGTGTTGAACACGCTCGGCGCCGACCGATTCTCAGTGATCGGGCTGTCGGGCGGCGGCCCCTACTCGCTCGCCGTCTCGCACGTACTCGCCGACCGAGTGGTATCGACCGGGATCGTCGGCGGCGTCGCCCCGGTGAACGGTCCAGAGGCCATCGACGGCGGCGCCATGGGGTTGGCCAAGCACGCTGTCGGACTGATCGACGTCGCAGGCAAGCCGATCGGCAAGGCGCTGAGCACGGCCCTGTCCGTGGCTCGACCGATCGCCGATCCGGCGATCGGCGTGTACGCGCGCTTCTCCCCCGAAGCCGACCGTGAACTGTTGGCGCGCCCGGAGTTCCGCGCGATGTTCTTGGACGATCTCCTGCACGGCGGCAGTCGACGCATGGACGCGCCGTTCGCCGACCTGCAGTTGTTCGTCCGCGACTGGGGATTCCGCGTCGCCGACGTCCAGGCCACGATCGAGTGGTGGCACGGCGACGCCGACAACATCGTGCCGTACGAGCACGGCGTCCACATGGTCTCTCTGCTCCCCGACGCCACGCTGCACACGCTGCCCGGCCAGAGCCACCTGAGCGGCCTGAACTGGTCCCTCGAGATCATCGACACCCTCCTCGACGCCTGGGACTGATCTCTATTCGCCGGTCGAGCGGAGTCGAGACCTCGAGCGGCCCCCCGCTGGTCGAGCGGAGTCGAGACCTCTACCCCGTCGTCGCGAGTGCGGCAGCCAGCCCGAGGACGACCGACAGCAGCGCCACTTCGATTCCGGCGTTGCGGATGGACGTCGCTTCGTCGACGCCGTGGCGACGGGCCTTCGCGAGCCACGCCGTGCGGTGCCATCGCGCGAGTGCCGCGGCGGCGGCGAGGAGGACGATCTTGGCGACGAGGATCCGACCGTAACCGGTGTCCCACCATTGGGATCCGACCCCGATGCGGGCGACGGCCGCGACCACGCCGGTCACCGTGAGGACGGCGACGACTCCGAGCGCACGCTCGGAGAACGCAGGCAACGACCGCGCCCATCCGCCGCGTCCGCGGACCGTCAGGACCAATGCGCCGAGAGATCCGATCCACCACGCTGCGGCGAGCGCGTGCGCGCCGACGACGAGCGGCACCCACGACGACTGTCCCGCGTGTCCGGTGACAGATGTGACGAGGATGCCGACGGCGGCGATCGCGGCGACCACGTAGGCGTTGATCTGCGTCGACCCGCGGGACGTCCACCAGGCCCAGGCGAGGACGGAGAGGGATCCGAGCACACAGACGACGATCGGGAGTCCGGACTCGACGCCGGTGGTGAAGTCGCCGACTCCGACCTCGAATGCGCTGACGCCGACGCGTTGCGCCACTTGCAGCCACGCCGCGACGAGCGATGTCGCACCCCAGACCGCGGCGACGACGGCCACCGCGTCCGGGGACGGTTCGGCGTCCACGAGGCCGAGCATGCCGAGCCCGAACAGCAGGCTGACGGCGGTGATGGACAGTCCGTCCGCCCAGGCGGACGGCTCCGGGCGCGCGAGGAGCCACGCGAGTGCCACCCCGACGACCACGGCGAGCACCGCTGCTGCGGCGACGAGTGCGCGGCGACGGGTCATCCGGGGATCAACTGCGGCGACGCACCAGGACGAATGCGAGGCCTGCACCGACCAACAGGACCACCACGACGATCGGAACGATGATGTACCAAGCCTTTACGCCGCCTTCACTCTCCGACGGAGTCTCATAGTCCTCGGGCACCACTGCTCCGGGCGTGCCCTCGCCTGCCGTGGTGAGGGTGAAGGTCGTCTGGCCTTGAACGGGGTGCCCGTCGGCCGACGTGACCCGGAAGTTGACCTTGTACTCGCCCGCGGGGCCGAGCCCGTCGATCGGGACCGAGATGTCACGACCGTCGACAGTCGGCTCGCCCTTCTGCCAGAAGTGGCCGTCCGGGCCGACGACCTTGAGGGTCGCGTACGCCGTCTGCAGGTCTTCGTTGAACGTCAACGTCACCCGATCGGGTGCGGTGTCGAGCGACGCACCGTCTTCGGGTGACGCTCCGGTCCGCGCCGAATGTGCCGACGCCGGGCCCGCGAAGAACCCGCCGAGCAGCGCGACGACAGCGACGACGACGGCGATCGCCGTCGACTTGGTGAACAACCGGAACATCAGAACTCCCTGCCTGGAAAGGATTGCCAGATGGGTCCATCGTTGCACGCCCACTACCCTGTACGTGTGTCGGTCTACTCACATGGTTTCGCCCGCATCGCGGCCGCCGTTCCCCCTGTCGCTCTCGCCGATCCCGCGGAGAACGCGGCCCGCACCATCGCTCTTCTGGCGCGCGCCCACGACGAGGGCTCCGCGCTCGTGGCGTTCCCCGAACTGGGTCTGTGCGGATACAGCGTCGACGACCTCGTTCAGCAGGACGCGCTCCTCGACGCCGTGATGGACGCGCTCATGGCGGTCGTCGAGGCGACGCGGAGGTACTCGCCGGTCGTGCTCGTCGGCGCCCCGCTGCGGATCGACGATGCCCTCTACAACTGCGCGGTCGTCGTCCACGACGGCCGGGTGCTCGGGGTGGCTCCGAAGTCGTATCTGCCGAACTACCGCGAGTTCTACGAGCAGCGGTACTTCGCGGCGGCCCGCGACGCCGTCGTCGACACCGTCACGCTCGGCGACCATGAAGTCCCGTTCGGCGCCGACCTCATCTTCGAAGCGGTCGACCTGCCCGGCCTGCGCTTCCACGTCGAGGTGTGCGAGGACGGTTGGGTGCCGATCCCGCCGAGCACGTGGGCGGCGCTCGCGGGCGCGACTCTGCTCGTCAACGTGTCCGGCAGCCCGGTGACCGTCGGCAAGGAGGAGTACCGGCGTTCGCTCGCGGCGAGTCATTCGGCGCGCAACGTCGCGGCCCACGTGTATGTGGCGTCCGGATTCGGGGAGTCGACCACTGATCTCGCGTGGGACGGCGACGCGTTGATCGCCGAGAACGGCGCGATCCTGGCCCGGTCGGAGACGTTCCGGACAGACGCGCAACTCGTCGTCGCCGACGTCGATCTCGACCGGATCCGCCAAGAGCGATCTCGCATGATCAGCATGCGCGACCAGGTCGGCGACTTCGCCGACCGGGCGCGTGAACTCCGACGCATCCCGTTCGAGTTGGACCCTGCCGAATTCGTCTCCGGGAGCAGCGTCGACGATCTGCGTCGCACCGTAGCGCGGTTCCCGTTCGTTCCGACCGGTGTCGCCGATCGCGATGAGCGGTGCCGTGAAGTCCTCGACATCCAGGTGCAGGGTCTGGTCGGGCGGTTGAACGCCACCGGCATCCGCAAGATCATCATCGGCGTCTCCGGCGGTCTCGACTCGACGCTCGCGCTGCTCGTCGCCACGGCGGCCTTCGACCTGCTCGGACTCCCCCGCTCGGACATCCACGCGTACACGATGCCCGGATTCGCGACCGGCGACGCGACGCTCGCCCGCAGCCACGTCCTGATGGACTCGCTCGGCGTCACCGGAAACGAGTTGGACATCCGGCCGTCGTGCATCCAGATGCTCACCGATCTCGGACACCCGTTCTCCGACGGCGAACCCGTCTACGACGTCACCTTCGAGAACGTGCAGGCAGGCGAACGGACCTCGCACCTGTTCCGGCTGGCGAACTACTTGGGCGGCATCGTCCTCGGCACGGGCGACCTGTCTGAGCTCGCGCTCGGCTGGTGCACGTACGGGGTCGGCGACCAGATGTCGCACTACAACGTGAACGGCTCGGTGCCCAAGACCCTGATCCAGCACTTGATCCGGTGGAAGATCACGACCGGCGGCTACCCGGATGCGACGGTCGGAGCGCTGCGCGAGATCGTCGACGACGTCATCTCCCCCGAGCTCGTTCCGGCTGACGCGGACGGCAATGTGCAGAGCACCGAAGACACCGTCGGCCCCTACGAGCTGCACGACTTCTTCCTCTACCACCTGACCCGTTTCGGTTACCGGCCGTCGAAGGTCGCTTACCTGGCCCGTCAGGCGTGGGGAGACAAGACGCGGGGCCCGTGGTCGGACATGCTGACCGACGCGCAGCGCAACGAGTACGACGACGCGACCATCGCCACATGGCTCGAAGTGTTCTTGAAGCGGTTCATGGCCAACCAGTTCAAACGGACGGCGATGCCGAACGGACCGAAGATCGGCTCCGGCGGCTCGCTCTCCCCGCGCGGCGACTGGCGCTCCCCGTCCGACGCCCCGTCGACCGCCTGGCTCCACGAGTTGCGCGGCGACGACTGAGCCCGGTCGAGCGACCCTCTGCCGGTCGAGCGACCCTCGCTAACGCTCCGTCAGTAGATCGAGACGAGCAGGTCCAGACCGTCGGCCTGGCACAGGCGGTGCATGTTCAGGACGTCCGCGAACGCGGTGCGCAGGCGTTCCGCGGGGCGGTCGGTCCAATCGTCCGGGTACACCTCGGCGGCGGTGAAGGCAGCGAAGTCGGCGGCCCCGACGAGTGCGTCGACGTCCACAGCGTCGAGTGCGGCGATGATCCGCGACAGGTCGTCGTGCGGGGTCACTCCCACGAGTTCGTCGCTCTCGAAGGCATACACACCGACCACCGCCTCGCTGAGCGGGTCGTCTTCGATCGGCTCAGCAGCGGGCGCGCCCGCCAGGAGGAAGTGCAGACCGTCCCACGCGGTGTCGATGTCGACGGACGGCGCGCCGGCCGCGAGCACGCTCTCGACGTAACTGACCGCGTCGTCGGGGTCGACGTCGCCCAACCGGTCGGCGAGACCGACGGGCACGCCCGCGTAGACGGCGAGCACTCCCACGTCAGCCCTCCGACACGTCGAGCGTCTCGCCGCGGTCGACTGCGTCGAGCAGCAACGCGAGTTGGTCGTGGAACGCTCGCGCCATCGCCGAGATGTCGCTCGCGAGATCGGTGCAGGTCAACAACCCGACGTTGAGTTCGGTCCCGGCCGAGAACACGGTCATGTTGAGCCCGAGCCCGTGGAAGATCGGGGCGAGCGGATACACCGATTCCACGCGCCCGCCGAGCATGTACATCTCAGACGACGGTCCGGCGACGTTGGAGATGATCGCGTTGAAGACCGGCGGGTGGAGCGCCGCGACGCGCCGGTCGCCGTACAGGCGCATTATCGCGCCCATCGAGTTCCCGGGCGCGAACTCGGCGAACGATCGCAAGATGTTGTCGTCGATCTCGTGGAAGTGCGCCTTCGACAGGGTCGCGTACTCGCGCGCCACGCGAATCCGCTCGAGCGGGTCGGCGACGTTCGACGGAAGCCGAGTGAACATGCCGTTCACCTTGTTGGTGCCGGACTCGACCAGGTCCTTCTCTTCGGCGCCGCGCACCGAGACCGGCACGAGTCCGACGAGCGGGGCGTCCGGCAGTTCGTTGTGCGCTTGGAGGTATTCGCGGAGGGCTCCACCGGCCATGGCGAGGACGATGTCGTTCATCTTGACGCCGAAGTGGTCCTTCACGCGTTTCACGTCGGCTATCGGGAGCTGCGTCAGCGCGATGGAGCGACGAGACGACAACGGTGCGTTGAATCTCGTGTGCGGCGCGAGGAACGGAGCGGGCATTCCCTGGCCGCTTCGGACGCGACGGAACCATTCGAACGGAACCGGCACCGTCTTCGGGACGAGTTTGAGAGCGGCGACGGGACGCTGCAGGAAGAAATTGACCGCGCCGCCGACTGCGAGATCGCGGCGGGACGCCGCGCCCGCGGTGGTCGCGACACGTTCGGGATCGAGTTCGGGCGGTTCGGGTGTTGCGGTGGCGAGTTCGCCGAGGAGGTCGGCGACTGTCGCGCCGTCGACGCATGCGTGGTGCATCCGGAGCATCAGCGCGATCTTGCCGCCCGCCATGCCTTCGAGGATCCAGATGTCCCACAGCGGCTTCTTGCGGTCGAGCACCTGCCCGATCAAGTGGCTGCAGGCCTGCGCGAGTTCTTCGACGCGGCCGGGCGACGGCACCGCAATGCGGTGGACGTGGCGTTCGATGCGGAAGTCGTCGTCTTCGATCCACACCGGGTGGTCGACGTTGGTGAGCGAGTCGGCGAGCTTGCGCCGAAGCGATGGGAGCGCAGTGACGCGTCGAGCCATCTCGGCGCGCATCGCGGCGAAGCTGTAGCCGCCGGGAACCGTGGACGGGTCGAGTTGGAGGATCGTGGCGACGTTCATCACCTGCGACGACGTCTCCAAATATAGGAATGAGGCGTCAAGCCCACTCAATCGCTCCATGCCACAAACCTCTGTCCTCGTGCGTCTTTCACATTAGGCCGCGTGCTGGCCCAGCCACAGCAACCACAGCCCTCACAATAGACCCGCGCACCGGCACAGAATGCGGCGGTCACGGACTGCGAAACGCGACGCGCCCCCGCCGGCATGGCGGGGGCGCGTCGACGCTGATCAGCTGAAGGTCTGCGTCAGACGCTGGCCTTCTCCTTCTTGGCGGCTTCGCGTGCCAGGAATCGGTCGCGCTGCTCTTCGAACCGCTTGGCGTCGACCTCGGTCTTCTCGAGGTACGCGGCGAGTTCCTCGCGGGCCTGCTCGCCTCGCGCGGTGAAGTCGTTGCGCTCGAAGATCTTCCACTTGCGCATGATCGGCCACACGACGTCGTCGAGGTGCTGGCGGATGTCGTAGATGCCGTGCTTGGCCATCGTCAGGCTCATCCGGCGGAAGTTCGGCATGCCGATGCCCGGCATGTCGAAGTTGCTGACGACGCCTGCGATCGCTTCCATCGCCTGGTCCGGCGCGAGGTCGAGCGCGGCGGCACAGATGTTGCGGTAGAAGATCATGTGCAGGTTCTCGTCGGCCGCGATGCGCTGCAGCATCCGGTCGGCGACGGGGTCGTTGCACGCCTTGCCCGTGTTCTTGTGGCTGACGCGGGTGCCGAGTTCCTGGACGGCGACGTAGGCGACACCGCGCATGAGGCCGTTCAGGTCGTCCGAGTGCGCGCCCTTGGTCATGTTGGCCATGCGGTCGTTCTCGAGGGCGACGGGGTCGACGCCGCGCGTGACGACGAGGTAGTCGCGCATCACGATGCCGTGCCGGTTCTCCTCGGCCGTCCACCGGCCGACCCAGGTCCCCCAGGCACCGTCGGGCGAGAAGTACTCGGTGATCTCACGGTGGTACGACGGCAGGTTGTCCTCGGTCAGGAGGTTGAGGGTCATCGCCGCCTTGGCGACCGGGTCCAGCCGAGACTGCTCGGGGTCCCAGTCTTCGCCGCCCATCGCCGCGAAGTTGCGGCCCTCGTCCCACGGCACGTAGTCGTGGGGATGCCAGTCACGCGTGAGCGACAGGTGACGGTTCAGTTCGGCTTCGGCTGCCGGCTCCAGTTCGGTGAGGAGCTGGACTTGAGTGAGGTCGGGCACGGGGCTGATGCCTCCTGAAATAGTAGGCCTGTGACCCACCGCACAATAGGATAGTTGAGTTCTGGTTGCAACTACTGACGTTGCAACTTCTGCGATGGGGGTTGTGTCCGCTGATCTTACCGCGAGTCACACCTAAAGCGAGTCTGCGTAGAGCGGGACGGTGACGACTTCGACGTTCTGGACGTTGTCGGCCGCGAGGAGTCCCCGTACCGCATCGGCGGTGCGCGCTTCGGCGAACACCATGCGAACAGGCTTGTCGCCTGCCGCAGCTCGCGCGTCTCGCGCCTGCGCCGCCAACTGCTGGGTTCCCGCCCATCCGGCGTCGAGTGCACCGTTCGATCCGACGTGCGCGTCGTATCCGGGGCCGTATGTCAGGAGCAGGGTTCCGTCCTTCTCCCGACCGTCGAAGGCGAAGTCGCCGACTTTGTAGACGTAACCGGACGGGACGAGCGCGATCTGGTGATTGAACCGTCGCGCTTCCTCGGTGGCCTTGGGCGCGGTCATGGCCCAGCCCTTGGCCGACTCGCTGACGGTGATGCCCGTCTTCGCTGCGGCGTCGAGCACCGCAGGATCGACTTCGCCGTTGACGGTGACGGTCATGCGCGACGACGAGTTGACGTCGGCGTTCTCCGGGAACCGCACCGAACAGGTCACTCGGCCGCGGCCGTTGACCGGCATCGTTCCCTTCGCATCACACTTGCCGATATCGCGGCCATTCGAGGTCATCGACGAGGTGAGAGCGACGTCGACCGTGCCCCGCGCCAGACCGGGCGTCGTGTTCGACAGGTTGTAGGTGACGACGCAGCGGGAACCGCCGCAGTCGAGACCGCCGTCGGGATCGGCGACGACGATCTCGCGCGAACCGAGCTTCCCCGTCTGCACCAGGCCCTTCGCAGTCGAGTAGAAGTCACGGATCCCGGCGTCGTCGACCGGCGACACCGTCAGATCGGCTGAGGCCATCGCCAGATCGCCGCCGAAGCCCTTGCCGAGCGGTCCGCGCACCGCGACCGCGGCCCCGTCGTCGTCGACGCCGACGGTCATCGCGGTCGCCTGGTAGCGGCGGACGCCTTCGACGCCGCCGTCCGCGTCTTCGACCTCGACCTCGGATACTCCGACGGGATCGACGCCGTTGTTGACCCGACGGTCCGGAGTCTCACTGCCGCGAGCGAGCGGGGTGCCTTTCACTTCGGTGCCGCCGAGGCTGGTGTCCTGCTGGCGGAGGACCGCTCCGAGTCGGGCCGGGCGCAGTGCGTCGCGGAGGTCGATACCGAGGGTGGCCTCGTCGACGGCCACCCACTTACCGGTCGGCGACTCCTCGGTGAACACTCCTGCGGGCTGCTTCTCTCCGGGCCGCTTCTGCCAGAACTCCTTGTCGCCGCGAGCGTAGGTCTGTCCGGCGATCTGCAGCCACTCGGCGCTGCCGTTGCCCTCCATGCTGATGTCGCCGTGCACGTCGCCCGCCGCAGTGACAGTCAGGTCGGTGGCCTTGATCTTGACACTGCCGCTGTCGAGCTTCGAGGTGATCGTGCCGTTGTACTTCACCGCCGGGGCGTCGGCCAGGGAGGTCGACGCCTTCACGAGTCCCTGCAATGCCTGCATCTGCTCGTCGGGGACGGCTGTCCCGTCCGACGACGGGGCGAGGACCCCGGACAACGTCACGGCCAGCACCACGATCACCGCTGCTGCGGCTCCGCCTGCGGCTACAAGGTTCTTACGCACGGATCGGTTCTCCCCACCTGATCAAGGTCGCGGTCAGCTTCGGATCGATACTCGCACGGTCGGCCCGCACCCGAACGATTCGGTCCATTCGGTCGGTGGACCCGACCACCGGCAAGCCGATCTACTCCAGCGGCATGGAGTTCGCGAGTTCGAGCAACTGGTCCTTGGTCGCATCCGGTGCACCGATTCCGATCCATGTGTCCGCATGGTTCTCGGGCCGCAGGTGGACGACGTGCTTGGCTCCGTCGTAGTAGCCGGTACCGAACCGCCACTTCACGGCTTCGATCCCGGGACGTCGCGACGCGGCGGCGAAGACGGTGTCGGTGGCCTGGGTCGAGTCGAGCCACGCGACCGACAGCACGAGTTCGTCGCTGTCGCACGCGATTCGAGCACGCGACAAGACGTCGCCGCTTCCGTCGTCGGCCCGGCCGATCTCGTCACTGAACCCGTAGAGCGTCCACCCGCACTCGATGCTCTTCCAGCCGGTCAGGTCCGGGGCCTGCGGCAGCAGATCAGGGAACTGCTTGACGAACGGGGCGTACACACCCCAACTGGATCCGGCGGTCACTTCGCTCGCCGAGCTCGACGCCGACACGACGCCGCCAGAGACCGCGCGCACTGTGTAACGGTGCTTTCCTGCCTGCGCCTCGTCGTCGACGTACGTGGTCGAGTCTCCGTCGTAGACGACGACCGCGTCGTCGCGGAGCACCTGGTAACCGTCGGCGCCGGACACACCGGTCCACGCGATCTTCACGCCCTTGGCGTCCGCCGACGTCGTCAGTCCCGACGGCGCGTCCACCGCTCCAGATCCGCCGACTGTGAAACGGACGGCGAACAGGCATACGAGGAAGACGACGACGGCCAGTCCCGCGATCGCCCACCAGACCCGCCGAGGGCCGTTGTGATCAGACATCAGAACGGAAGCCTCCCCAGAAGATCGCGAGCCTGCTTCGTACTCTTGGTCCCCGGATAGGCCACCTCGACGAAGGTCCGAGAATGCGGGCCGTCGTCTTCGTCGAACGTGAACACCGACCGCGACTCGCCGTCCTCGGCACCCGTGTGGATCATGCCTGTGCGGTTCTGCGCCGACTTCATGGTGTACTCGGTGTCGTCGCGGATCGGGGTCCGACCGGTCGCGCCCAGACTCGCGGTGTCGTGGTCGGGGTAGACGAAGATCCGGACTTGGTATTCCGTCGCGCCCGAATCGCCGTCCTTAGTACAGAGGATGCTGGCGGCCGGCCGCCGATCGGAGGCCCTCGGCCCTTCCGCTCGACACTCCAGACCGTCGAATCCGCCGGTGCTCACTGGTGTCGCGGGCAGCAGTTGCGGATACATCGCGGCGACGTCGCCGAGTACGCCCCAGGTGAGACTCACGTCGACCGGGTCGGATGAGGAGAAGTCCGATCCTCCCTTGGTCGTGCTGCGCGCGGCGACCGAATACGTGTGCTCGCCGGGGAACGGCGTCGTGTAGGTGAACGAGGTGTCGCTCACGGTCCTGATCACCTCGTCGTCTTCTTTGATGAGATATTCGCTGGCGCCGGGGACGCCGTCCCACGACATCTCGACGCCCTTCGCCGTCGCGTCGACCTGCACTCCCGTCGGCGTCCCGAGTCCGCCGCCGGACGCCCACGCGAAGCCGCCGCCGATGCCGACCGCTGCCGCAAGCACGACCGCCGCCGAGGCGACGACCGGAACACGCCGATACCACGGCGCCGCGGCAGAATTCTGCGGAGACGGCTGCCCGGCGTCCGGCCCGAAAGCGCCGGTCGCGGTGTTGCGCACGGGCGCCCCCGGCGTGTTCGCGAACGACGGCGGGACCACCGGGCCCCGCCCGGTGAACAGTGCGGTACGCAGCGCCTGCGCGAACGCCAGGCACGACGGCGGTCGCTGGGTCGGATCTTTGGCGAGTCCGACGGCGAGCACCGCGTCGACGGCGGGTGACAGACTCCGGTTCCGTTCGCTGGCGCGAGGCGGCTCGGCGAACATGTGCGCCGTCATCAGTCCCTGAATGCTCGTCGAGTCGTACGGCGAACTGCCGGTCAGGAGTTCGAAGGTCGTCGCGGCCAACGAGTACAGGTCGGTCCGACCGTCGACGGCGCGACCGTCGATCTGTTCGGGCGAGCAGTACCGCATGGTGCCGACCGTCGTACCGGTGCTGGTGAGCTCGCCGGCGGCGTCGCCGAGCGCCTGCGCGATACCGAAGTCGGTGACTTTCACCGCGCCGGGGAGGATCGGATCCTGGCCGGGGGTGATCAGGATGTTGGCAGGCTTCACGTCGCGGTGCAGCACTCCGAAGCGGTGCGCCACGTCGAGACCCGCGGCGACCCCGTCGACGACGTTCGCGACCAGCCGCGCGTCGAGCCCGCCCGGCGACTGCTTGACGATCTTCGACGCATCGGTGCCGGGCACCAACTCCATCGCGATCCACAGGACGTCGTTCAGCGCGCCGCGGTCGTAGACACGGACGAGATTGGGGTGGACCAGTGGCGCGACAAGATCGGCTTCCCGCTCGAAGCGCGCACGAACGACGGGGTCGCTGGCGTGCGCCGAGCGCAGCACTTTCATCGCGTCACTGCGCGGGAGCCGGGGGTGCCGGACTCGGTACACCTCGCCCATGCCGCCCGCTCCGAGCACGGCTTCGACGCGATACCCCGCGACCTCGTCTCCGACTTCGAACATGCGCCGCATGCTACCGGTAGGCCACCCAACCACCCGATTGCACGCAGGTCGGGTGAATGACCCGCGCTAGGGGCGAAGCTACGGCGTCGGACCGAAAACTGGAACGTGTTCCACTTTGCTTCCAACTCCCCTACCATCGGCCCTCATGACCGATTCGTTCAGCGCCCGAGAACTCGATGCGGCGTTCGCCCAGTTCCAGAAGACCGTCGCCGAAGTGGCCGAGCATCGGGACTGGGACGTGTGGGCCGACCAGTTCACCGAAGACGCCGACTACATCGAACACGCATACGGCACCATGCACGGACGCGACGAGATCCGCGTCTGGATCAACAAGACGATGACCGAGTTCCCCGGCAGCCACATGACCGGGTACCCGTCGCTGTGGCACGTCACCGACCCGTCCACCGGTCGGGTGATCTGCGAGGTCGACAACCCGATGCGCGACCCCGGCGACGGCTCGGCGTTCACCGCAACCAACATCACGATCCTCACCTACGCAGGCGACGGCCTGTGGAGCCGCGAGGAGGACGTCTACAACCCGATGAAGTTCGGCCTCATGGCTCGCAAGTGGTGCGACCGCGCCGCCGAACTCGGCACGCTCGACGACGATGCCCGTCAGTGGATGGAGACCACCGGGAAGATGTTCGCGCGGCGGAGATAGCCCACGCGACCACCGTAAACCTACGGTTGAGTAACAACGCGGTTGTGATGCGCGACAAAACTGGTGGCGATGAACTTGGGACCACTGCCCAACTGACGTAGCCTGAAGGGATATAAGTGCACGTCGACCGCAAGCGAGCCGACTCACACCCGATAAGCCGCATGCAGAACCGACCGGAGGAATTTTCACCGATGGCACGCGAACTGACTCAGATCGAGCTCCTCCGGGAACTCGAAACGGTCGCCGAGGACAACGTCAATCGGCACCTCAAGACCGCCCGCGACTGGAACCCGCACGACTACGTTCCGTGGGACGACGGCCAGAACTTCGCAGCTCTCGGCGGCGTCGACTACGACCCCGAGCAGTCCAAGCTCGACGAGGTCGCCAAGGCCGCGATGATCACCAACCTCCTGACCGAGGACAACCTGCCGTCGTACCACCGGGTGATCGCCGACAACTTCTCCATGGACTCCGCGTGGGGCCACTGGGTCGGCCGCTGGACTGCCGAGGAGAACCGCCACGGCATCGCCATGCGCGACTACCTCGTCGTCACGCGCGGCGTCGACCCCAACGCGCTCGAAGAGGCGCGCATGATCCACATGACCAACGGGTACGACCCGATCCTCGCCGCCGCCGACCGCGCCGACGAAATGCTGGCCAACGGCGAAGAGATCGGTCTACTCCACTCGGTCGCATACGTGACCTTCCAGGAGCTCGCGACCCGCGTCAGCCACCGCAACACAGGCAAGGCGTGCAACGACCCGATCGCCGACCGGATGCTGCAGCGCATCGCCGCCGACGAGAACCTGCACATGATCTTCTACCGCAACATCTGCGGTGCAGGCATGGACATCTCGCCCGACCAGACGCTGCGCGCCGTCACCGACATCGTCACCAACTTCCAGATGCCCGGTGCAGGCATGCCGAACTTCCGTCGCCACGGCGTTCTCATGGCCAAGCACGGCATCTACGATCTGCGCCAGCACCTCGAAGAAGTGATCCAGCCGGTCCTGCGCAAGTGGAACGTCTTCGAGCGCAACGACTTCTCCCCCGCTGGCGAGAAGACGCGCGAGGAACTCGCCACGTTCCTCGACCAGCTCGACAAGGATGCGACGCGGTTCGAAGAGATGCGCGACCGCGCCCTGGCCCGAGAGGCAGCCAAGCGCGAGAAGAAGGCATCCTGAACACCGCGACACTCGATGCCACCGAATCCCGACCGGACTTTCTGACCGGTCGGGATCCGTTGCGTATCGGCCCGATCGAACTCGCCAGCCCGGTCGTCCTCGCGCCGATGGCAGGCGTCACCAACGTGGCGTTCCGCGTCCTGTGCCGTGAACTCGAAGCGCAGCGCACCGGCACGGTCTCCGGTCTGTACGTCTGCGAGATGGTGACCGCCCGCGCACTCGTCGAACGCCACCCCGTCACCATGCACATGACGACGTTCGATCCGAGCGAGACGCCGCGGTCGATGCAGCTCTACACGGTCGACCCGGAGTACACGTACCAGGCGGCCAAGATGATCGTCGACGAGAACCTCGCCGACCACATCGACATGAACTTCGGCTGCCCCGTCCCCAAGGTGACGCGTCGCGGCGGCGGCTCCGCCATCCCGTACAAGCGTCGACTGTTCCGCAACATCGTCGCTGCGGCCGTGAAGGCCACCGAGGGCACTGACATCCCGGTGACCGTCAAATTCCGTATCGGGATCGACGACGACCACCACACGCATCTCGACGCCGGACACATCGCCGCCGAAGAAGGCGCGCAAGCCGTCGCCCTTCACGCACGGACCGCCTCCCAGCGCTACTCGGGCACCGCCGTGTGGGACGAGATCGCCCGACTCAAAGAACACGTGACGTCCGTTCCGGTCCTCGGCAACGGCGACATCTTCGAAGCCGACGACGCGGTCGCCATGATGGAGCAGACCGGATGCGACGGCGTCGTCATCGGCCGCGGATGCCTCGGCAGGCCGTGGCTGTTCGCCGAACTGTCCGCACGACTGCGCGGCCTCGACGCCCCCGTCCCCCCGAACCTCGGCGAAGTGGGCCAGATCATGCTGCGCCACGGTTCGCTCCTCGCCGCACACCACGGCGAAGACAAAGGCATGCGTGAGATCCGCAAGCACATCGCCTGGTACCTACGCGGGTTCCCGGCAGGCTCCGACCTGCGTTCGCAGTTGTCGCTCGTGAAAACCCTCGACGACCTGCAGCGACTCATCGACGGACTGCCCGCCGACACCCCGTTCCCCGAGGACGCTCACGGCCCGCGCGGCCGCCAAGGATCGGCCGCCTCCGTCGCACTGCCCGACGGCTGGCTCGACGACCCAGAAGAAGACATCGTGCCCGAAGGCGCCGAGATCATGCACTCGGGCGGCTGAGCCCGCCGCGACGGCACGTCCATCATTAAACTTTCAGGTCGGGCCTCTATCATGTTCGAAGCCCCTGACCAGTAAGGTTCCTCCGTGAGTTCAGATCGACCCGGCGACGACCAGTCGGACGCCCAGCCGACACCGCCTCGGCGGTCCCGTCGCGGCGGACGGTCGTCCGACTCCTTCGACTTCCGCGACCGCTTCGGCGACACCGGAGCACTCCCGCGAGTCGACGGGCTCCGCGAGCCGTCCAGCCGCGAAGAGTACGTGCGCCCGCGCGGTCGGCTCACGGTCCGTCAGCTCATGGAGCAGATGGACGCCGAAGCCGCCGCATCGCGCGGCGCGGCGCAGCGGCCCGAACAGCAGCAGCCGGAACGCCGACGACGACCCAGCCGCCCGGCGCCCCCGACCCAGACTCCCCCGGCCCATACTCCTCCGACCCAGTCGGCTCCCCCGCCGCAACGTCGGGCGCCCCGACCTCCGACCCGACCGGCAGGCCCGCCGGTCCCATCCGCATCGGAACCTGAAGAGACCCGGTCGATTCCGCCGGTCGCCGGATACGAGTGGGAGCCCGTCGACCTCTCCGACGAGGCGACGGCGGCCCGCGCCGCCAGCGAGTCACGCGGTCAGACTCCCCCGTCATCGGCCCCCTCGTCATCGGACCCCTCGTCATCGGACCCCGCGGAGCCGACGCCCGAGACCGACTCCACACCGGACACCGAGAAGATCCCCGCCGTCGCTGCGGCCACGACCGACGCCGCAGGGAGCGACTCCGACCGACCGCGGCGTCGACCGCTCGAACCGACCCCGGACCTGACCGCCGCGATCAAGCGGATCCGGCCGAGTCAGCCGACCATCACCAAGAAGGCGCGCACCCGCAAGACCGCGACCACCAGCGGTCGAGTGCTCGTCGCCCTCGCCTGCATCCTCTCCCTCGTCGGCACCGGATACGTCTGGAACCTCAACCGGACGTTGAACGGCGCCTGGAACGTCGTCGCCGCCCTGAACCCCGACGACGCGAACGTCCGGGACAAGGAGGGCCAGCACGGCGACGAGACCTACCTGATCGTCGGCACCGACACTCGAAACGGTCAGAACGCCGACGTCGGGGCCGGCGAAGCAGGCACCGTCGAAGGCGCTCGCGCCGACACCATCCTTCTGGTCAACGTTCCTGCGGACCGGAGCCGCGTCGTCGCAGTGTCATGGCCGCGCGACCTCGCCGTCGACCGGCCCGAGTGCGAGCAGTGGGACTTCGCGACCAAGGAGTACGGCTCCGCTCTTCCTGCCGCGAACGACGTCAAGATCAACAGCGTCTTCGGCGACGGCGGTCCCTCGTGCCTGGTCAAGACGATCACGCAGATGAGCGGCCTCGACATCAACCACTTCATCGCCATGGACTTCGCCGGCTTCGAGCACGTCGTCCGCGCCATCGGCGGCGTCGAAGTGTGCTCCAAGGTCCCGTTGTTCGACGACCAGATCGGCTACATCGTCAAGACCGCGGGCCGCAACATCAAGCTGACGCCCAAGCAGGCGCTCAACTATGTGCGCGCGCGCCACATCGCGGTGGAAGGCAATGGCGACTACGGCCGCATCAAACGCCAACAGTTGTTCTTGTCGTCCCTTCTACGGTCCACCCTCTCGAGCGACGTCATCACCAACCCGAACAAGCTCACCAAGATCGTCAACACGTTCATCGACTACAGCTACGTGGACCAGGTGGACACCAATGCGCTCATCGATCTCGCTCAGTCGATGCAGGGGATGGACGCGGGCGCCGTCACATTCCTGACGATCCCCACCGCGGGCACCTCCACCGACGGACAGTTCAACGAACTTCCGCGCACCGACGCCATCGACGCCATCTTCAACGCGATCATCGACGACGAGCAATTGCCCGGTGAGAAGAAGAAGGCCGACGAGAAGAAGCCAGAGGCGCCGACGACGACGAAGGCACCCGAGCGCAACGAGATGACCGCTCAGTATGCGGCCAACTTGATGGTCCGCGTCCTCAACGGCGCCGGTGAGCAGGGGCTCGCCGAGACCGTGATGAACGAACTCATCCGACAGGGCGTCGAGGTCTCCGGCATCGGCGATGCGTCGGTCGACATCGACCAGACCGTGGTCCGCTACGGCTCCGGCGAGAAGGACTCCGCGGCGACCGTCGCATCGATGTTCCCCGGCGCCAAGATCCAACTCGACAAGACGGTGAAGACCGGCGTCCAGGTGATCCTCGGAGCCGATTACGGCGGCATCGAGACCGTCGGGGCACTCCCGGACGCCGGCTCGACTCTCACCACCGGCCAACTGCCCGAGAACACCTCGCACGGCGACCTGCCAAACGATCTCGCCATCACCAATGCCGGGGACACCACGTGCAGTTGACACGCCTCCCAGAGTTCACGCCTGATTCACCCCGGACTCCGGTCTGCGTTCCACACCGATCAGTACACTCGGCCTATGCGTGACGCCTACCAGGAGCAGATGGCTGCCCTGAACTCTGTCCTCGGCCAGATGGTCGACGAAGTCGGTCGTGAGATGGCACTGGCCACTCGCGCGCTCTTGGAGACCGACCTCGAACTCGCCGAGCAAGTGATCTCCGACCACGACGCCGTCACCAAGCGCTCCGTCGAAGCCGAAGACCTCGCCTTCCAACTGATGGCGCTGCAGGCTCCGGTCGCGGGTGACCTCCGCTCGATCGTGTCGGGATTCCAACTCGTCTCCGAGATCGACCGGATGGGCGCGCTCGCCCTGCACGTTGCCAAGGTCGCCCGCCGCCGTCACCCCGCGAAGGTCCTGCCCGACGAGGTCGCAGGCTACTTCGAAGAGATGGGCCGTCTCGCCGTGGAGCTCGCAGGCAACGCGCGCCGCGTCGTCGAGACCCAGGACTACCATGATGCGCTCACCCTCATGGACGACGACGACGCGATGGACGACCTGCACCGTCACCTGTTCACCGTCATGATGGACCGCGAATGGGAGCACGGCGTCGCGGCAGCCGTCGACGTCACCCTCCTCGGTCGCTACTACGAGCGCTACGCCGACCATGCCGTGCTCATCGCCCGTCGGGTCGTGTTCCAGGCGACGGGCAAGACGCCCGAGCAGTTGCTCGAGGCGTCGTAGAGTCCTTGCCGTCGCAGGCATCGACGGGGCATTGACACTGCTCCAACCGTTCGGCAGTCTGGATTCACGTACGTTTTGAGAACGTTCGTTTCCAGAATTCTCGCCCCTCACAGAACGGCGAACTACATGCCTGACCTCAGTAAGTTCTACATCGACGGCCAGTGGGTCGCCCCCGCTGGCGGCGCAACCTCCCTGGACGTCATCGATCCCGCAACCGAGCAGTCGGTGGGAACAGTCGCCATCGGCGGATCGGCCGACGTAGACGCCGCAGTCGCCGCAGCCAGGCGCGCATTCGACACGTGGTCGCAGACCAGCGCCGACGACCGCATCGCCGTCATCGGCGCAGTCATCGCCGAATACCAGAACCGTGCAGCCGACCTGGCCGCCGCCGTCACCCAGGAAATGGGCGCCCCCGCCGGGCTCGCATCGGCGGCCCACGTTCCGATGGGGATCGCCCATCTGGCCACCGCAGCCGAAGCGCTCAAGACCTTCTCGTTCGCCGAAGATCGCGGATCGTCCCGCATCGTCAAGGAACCGATCGGCGTGTGCGGCTTCATCACGCCGTGGAACTGGCCGCTCAACCAGGTGATGTGCAAGGTCGCGCCCGCTCTCGCGACGGGCTGCACGATGATCCTGAAGCCCAGCGAGGTCGCCCCGCTCTCGGCGGCAGTCGTCGCCGAGATCTTCGACGCGGCAGGCGTTCCCGCCGGTGTGTTCAACCTCGTGAACGGCGACGGCCCCGGTGTCGGCACTGCGCTCGCATCGCATCCGGACATCGACCTGATCTCGTTCACCGGGTCTACCCGCGCGGGCGTCGAAGTGGCCAAGAACGCGGCGCCGACGGTCAAACGCGTCGCCCAGGAGCTCGGCGGCAAGAGCCCCAACATCCTGCTCGACGACGCGTCGCTCGGCTCGAACGTCGCCGCGGGAATCTCGACGATGATGCTCAACTCGGGGCAGTCGTGCAACGCGCCGAGTCGCATGCTCGTCCCCGCCGCACGCCTCGACGAGGTCACGTCCGTGATCGAGACGACGGCAGCCGACATCACCGTCGGCGACCCCAACACGAGCGTCCGGCTGGGACCTGTTGTCTCGCAGCCACAGTTCGACAAGATCCAGGGCCTCATCGAACGCGCAGTCGCCGACGGCGCGACGCCGGTGGTCGGCGGACCGGGTCGGCCGGACGGCCTCGACACCGGCTACTACGTGAAGCCTACCGTGTTCACCGGGGTCACCAACGACATGGAGATCGCCCGCACCGAAGTGTTCGGTCCGGTCCTCGTCGTCATCGGCTACGACGACGTCGACGACGCCGTCGCCATCGGCAACGACACCGAGTACGGCCTCGCAGGCTATGTCTCCGGCGAGGACGTCGACGAGGTCCGCCGCATCGGCTCCAAGCTGCGGGCCGGCTCGATCTCTCTCAACTCTGCGCAGCTCGACCCGGCGGCCCCGTTCGGCGGCTACAAGCGCAGCGGCAACGGTCGCGAATGGAGCGACTACGCCTTCGACGAGTTCCTCGAAGTGAAGTCCCTGCTCGGCTTCGCGTAGAAGTCCCGGCCACAAGCCGGTCGAGCCCTAACCGCCGGTCGAGCCCCTAACCGCTGGTCGACCAGCAAAGATGGGCTCGACCAGCAAAGATGGGCTCGACCAGCAGAGGTAGAGGTGGGCTCGATCCCTCTTACCCGAAGCGGCCGGAGATGTAGTCTTCGGTCTCTTTCAGTTCCGGGTTGGCGAACAGCTTGGCGGTGGGGCCGGTCTCGATGAGCTCCCCCGGCTTGCCCGTCGCCTTCAGATTGAAGAACGCGGTCTGGTCGCTGACGCGAGCCGCCTGCTGCATGTTGTGGGTGACGATGACGATCGTGTACTCGCTCTTGAGCTCGGCGATGAGGTCTTCGATCGCGAGAGTCGAGATCGGGTCGAGCGCCGAACACGGCTCGTCCATCAACAGCACCTGCGGCGACACTGCGATGGCGCGGGCGATGCACAGGCGCTGCTGCTGTCCGCCGGACAGTCCGCCGCCCGGCTTGTCGAGACGGTCCTTCACTTCGTTCCACAGGTTGGCTCCGCGCAGGCTGGCCTCGGCCACCTCGTCGAGCTTCGCCTTGTCGCGCACACCGCCGAGCTTCAAGCCGGCGACGACGTTGTCCCGGATCGACATCGTCGGGAACGGGTTGGCGCGTTGGAACACCATGCCGACCGTGGTGCGCACACCGACCGGGTCGACGTTCTTGTCGTACAGGTCGAGGTCGTCGAGCTTCACCGAGCCCGTCGTGTACGCACCCGGCGTCACCTCGTGCATGCGGTTCAATGTCCGCAGCACCGTCGACTTGCCGCAGCCGGACGGTCCGATGAACGCGGTCACCGACTTCGGTCGGATCTTCAGGGAGACGTTCTGCACGGCGTGGAACTCGCCGTAGAAGACGTTGAGGTCTTGAATGGTCAGGCTCTTCGCCATGGTCAGTGTCCTTGCTTCGCGGGTCCGGTGAACTGCGAGATCAGTCGGGCGATGAGATACACGATCGCAACCGCGATCACCAGCGTCAGCGCTGCGCCCCATACCGTCTCGTAGCCGCCGGGGCCCTTGTTGTACTCCTGCAGCATCATCAGCGGCAGCGACTGCTGGTTCCCGTCGAACGGGTTGACGTTCATCGCGCGCGTCGCACCGACGAGGATGAGGACCGGAGCCGACTCCCCCATGACTCGTGCGACGGCCAGCATGATGCCGGTGATGATGCCCGACATCGCGGTCGGCAGAACGACCCGAAGGATCGTCTTCCACTTGGGCACGCCCAGTGCGTATGCGGCCTCGCGCAGATCCTGGGAGACGATCTTCAGCATCTCCTCGGTGGCGCGGACCACCAGCGGCACCATCAGCAGGACGAGGGCGAGGGCGACGACCAGACCGGATCTGGGCAGGCCGAGCGTGGTCCGCCAGACCGCGTACACGAACATCGCCGCGACGATCGACGGCACACCGGACAGGACGTCCACCATGAACGTGGTGACGCGTGTCAACACACTCTTGCGTGAACCGTATTCGACCAGGTAGATCGCCACGAGGACCCCGAGAGGAACCGCGACGGCCGCGGCGATGGCCGTCTGGATCAAAGTGCCGACGATCGCGTTGGCCGCGCCGCCGTACCGTTCGGACTCCAGCCACCAGCTCGGGTCGAGGACCGGGCCGATTCCGCGGGAGACGAGCGTCCAGAGGAGCCAGCCGAGGGGCAGGATCGCGAGGAGGACGGCCAGCGACACGCTGACCCGGACAGTGCCGTCCGTCAGCTTCCGACGGGTCGACATAGTTGTCAGTTCCATGCTCACGCCTTCCTGGCGATCACCGCGCGAGCGGCCGCGTTGACGATGAAGGTCAGGGCGAACAACACCAGACCGGCCGAGATGTAGGCGCCCGTCTTCAGCGGGTCGTCGAACTCAGCTGCGTTGTTGGCGATGATCGTCGCGAACGTCTCGCCGCTCTCCAACAGGTTGAAGTTGATCGGGCCCGCCGTCGAGATGATCAGCATCAGCGCCATCGTCTCGCCGAGCGCACGTCCCAGTCCGAGCATCGAGCCCGAGATGTATCCGGAGAAGCCGAACGGCAGGACCGCGAACCGGATCACCTCCCACTGGCTGGCACCGAGGGCGAGGGCGGCCTCACGGTGACCGTGCGGGGTCTGTGCGAACACCTCACGGGTCACTGCGGTAATCACCGGCAGGATCATCACGGCGAGCACGATGCCCGCTGTCAGCACTGTTCCGCCGGTCGACATGTTCGCGGCGTTCTCCGGCCGGGCGAAGAACGGCAGGAACCCGAGGTTGTCCACGAGCCATTGGTTCGGGCCGGTCATCGCCGGACCGAGGACGAGGATGCCCCACAGGCCATAGACGATCGACGGGATCGCAGCGAGCAGGTCGACGACGTACGCGATCGGGGCGGCCAGACGTTTCGGCGCATACTCCGACACGAACAGTGCGATACCCAACGACACGGGCATCGCGATGATCAACGCGATCACCGAGACCAGGACGGTCGCATAGAACTGCCGCGGGATACCGAAGGCGAGTTCCCCGGACGTCGTCCACGGCCCCTGGAAGGTGAAGAAGTTCGCGGTGTTCTCGGCGAGCGCAGGGATCGCTTGGATCAGCAGGAAGATCGCGATCAGACCGATCACGACGGAGACGAGCAGGCCGGAGCCGGTGGACAGGGTGCGCATCACGCGGTCCCCCGTCCGCGATACGGCCGAGCCCGTCTGGCGCGACGAGCCTCGACGGCCCGAAGGCGGAGCGGGCTGCTTGTGCGCAGCTCGCCCCGCCTCAGGTTCCGTCGAGGCTGCTCTGTTCACCGAGCCCTCGACAGTGGTGTCCGGACTCGTCACAGTGCGTCGATCGTTCCGCGCAGAGTCTGCTTGAACGCCTCGGGCAGCGGCACGTAGCCTGCCTCAGCGAGCCCGCCCTGTCCCTTGTCGAGAATGGTGGAGAACGCCGACTTCAGGTTCGCGGACACCTGCGTGTCGTCGTAGCCGGTGGAGCAGACGATCTCGTAGGTGGTAAGGACCAGCGGGTAGGCGCCCGGCTCCTTCATCTTGTACAGCGCGTCGGTGTCGACGACGAGGTCCTTGCTGCCCGGCGTGACGAACTTAGCCGTGTCGAGGGCCTTGCCTGCCGTCTCTGCGGTCAGCGCGGTGGGGCCTGCCCCGAAGTCGATCTGCGAGACGCCGAGATCGTTCTCGGTGGCGAAGCCCCACTCGACGTAGGCGATCGAGCCCGGCGTCTTCTTCACTGTGTCGCCGACGCCGGTCGACTTCGCTGCGGCCGAACCGCCGTGACCCGTCCACTCTTTGCTGTGCTCGTACGGCCAGTCCTGCGGAGCCGCAGCGTTGAGGTACTTGGTGAAGTTGTCCGTGGTGCCGGAGCTGTCGCTGCGGTGCACCGGGATGATCTTGGTCGACGGCAGGTCGACGCCCTTGTTCAGGGCGGCGATCGCCGGATCGTTCCACTCGGTGATCTTCGAGTCGAAGATCTTCGCGAGGGTCGGCGCGTCGAGCGTGAGCTTGTCGACGCCGTCGATGTTGTAGGCGAGGGCCACCGGGCCTGCGACGAGCGGCAGATGCCATGCATCGTTGCCACCGCAACGCTCCTTGGCCTTGGCGATCTCGTCGTCCTTGAGCGGCGAGTCGGAGCCGGCGAAGTCGACGTCGCCCGCGATGAACTTCTTGATGCCGTCACCCGAACCGGAACCGGTGTAGTCCAGGTTCACGCTGCCGTCCTCGGTGAGGACGTCGGAGAACATCTCCATCGCCTTCTGCTGGGCGGTCGAGCCCTCGCCGGTGATGGAGCCCGCGTCGGACGAGCTGCTGCATGCGGACAGGACAAGGGTGGCTGCCACTGCGGTGGCAGCGGCGGCACCGGCGCTGCGAACGAGCTTGGGGTTGACGCTCATGGGGTCGATGGCCTTTCGGTCTGCTTCGTGGGATTCGAAGAGAACGTATCCAGGCACGGTTAGGCGGAGGCGACGTGTCGGTGGCCGGGTGAGAAACAATCGGGACGAGTAAAAGAACAAAAGGTGTCGCGCAGACGAATCACCTGTTGCGGCGTCACGCCTTTCGATATGTGATGTCGGCGCGATACCTCGTGAAGCCGAGTCGGGCGTACGTGTGCAGGGCCGCGGTGTTGTCGCCTTCGACGTACAGTTCCACTCCGCTCAGGTCCCGTTCGGCTAGATAGTGCAGACCGGCCAGCGTCAGGAGATTGCCGAGCCCGCGCCCCTGCGCGCTCGGGTCCACGCCGACGATGTACACCTCGCCGAGGTCAGGCTTGTCGACCTTGGTCCAGTGGAAACCGAGGAGCGTGTCGGGATCGGCGGCGTCGAACGCAAGGAACACGCCGGCCGGGTCGAACCAGGCCGCCCCGGTCCGCTCGTCGACGTCGCCCTGCGTCCAGCCGCCCTGCTCGGGGTGCCAGTCGAAGGCCGCGTTGTTGACGCGAAGTATCTCGTCGTCGTCGCCGGGACGATAGGTGCGGACGACGAGGTCGTCGCGTTGCGCCAGTTCGAGCAACGGCTCGGACAGCGGTCGCCGCAACTGCAGCAGTTCGCGATGACGCTCCAGTCCCAGCACGTCCGCGACCCGACCGGCCGCAGGCAGGTCGCCGTGCGCCCACACCTGCGGTCGGTCGCCGAGCTCGGCCGCCGCGTCGAGCACTGCATCGACGAGCACCCGCCCCTCGCCCGCACCGCGGTGTTCGGGGTGGACGACGGCCTCCGCCATCGGAGCCTCCCCGTCTCGAGCGTCGAGAACGTTCCCGTAACCGTGCTCGGTGACGATGTGCAGCGCTCCGCCGTTGCGGACCGCGAGACGGTGCTGCTCGCTGAGCGGCTCGACGCCGTCGACTCGCTCGGCCTCGTCCAGCACGGTCAGTGCGTAGTCGACGTCTGCCGCGGTCAATGCGCCGCGCACGATTCTGCTCGGGAAGGAGTTGCTCATGCGTTCCGAGGATAGTCGGCCCTCATGCCGATCGAGCGGACCGAGTTCTCAGTCCGGCTCGCCTGCACCCGACTCGTCGGCTGCGCGACCGACCGACGGCTTCACCGCCTTGTAGCCGACGTTCCGCACCGTGCCGATCAGCGACTCGTGATCCGAGCCGAGCTTGGCGCGCAGGCGACGCACATGGACGTCGACGGTGCGGGTCCCGCCGAAGAAGTCGTAGCCCCATACCTCGTGGAGCAGTTGGGCGCGGGTGAAGACGCGACCAGGGTTCTGCGCGAGGTATTTGAGGAGCTCGAACTCCTTATACGTCAGGTCGATGGGTTTACCGCGCAGCCGGGCCGTATAGGTGCTCTCGTCGATGACGAGCTCGCCCAGCGTCACCTTGTCCGACAGCTCGGGCTCCGGTGCGGTGCCGCGAGCCGCCGTCAAGCGGAGTCGGGCGTCGAGTTCGGCCGGCCCCGTGCCGGGGAGAAGGAAGTCGTCGATCCCCCAGTCCGAGTTGACCGCGACCAACGAGCCTTCGCCGACCACAGCGACCACACGGGAGCCGGTCGATTCGAGCAAGCGGCACAGACTGCGGGCGCTCGTGAGGTCGGAGCGAGCGTCCACCAGGACGAGCTCCGCCTCGGAGGCGCTCACCAGCGACGACGTGTCGGCCGGAGCCAATGTCACGTCGTGGGGCAACAGCGTCAGGGATTCCAGTACAGAGTCCGACGAAGACTCCGACGTCAACAGCAACAGGTCCACTCACCACTCCGCTCTCGTCGTGGCCTCTTGGCTGAACTGTCGATCGACGCTGGTCGCAGCTCGTGAAGATGTGATGTCAGAATAGACCCGATGTCCCCATCTTCCCGAATCCGACCCGTGCGCCGCGTCGCGCAGATCGCCGCCGTCACCGCCGTGGCGGTCGTGATCGTCCTGGTCATCGGCTTTCTGGTGGACAATCTCGCGGCGTCACGGGCTGAGCATGGCGTTGCGGTGGCGGTCGAAGAATCACCGCGTGTGGACTTCGAACCCGAAGTGACGCTCGGCGGCTTTCCCTTCCTGACTCGCGCAGGCGACGGCCGCTTCCCGTCGTTGGCCATCAGCGCGCGAGGCGTCACGATCACCGGCTGCGGCGACCGCGGCGAATGCACTGCGACGCTCGACGCCCGACTCGACGACGTCACGACCGGCGACGTGTGGAACGTCGACGCGGCGACGCCCATCCACGCGGGCGCCATCACCGCCGAGACCCGCATCGACTCGGTGAACCTCGGACGACTCATGGGGATCACCGATCTGTACATCAACACCCCCGCACCCGAGGGCAAGGCCGGCGGCGGCGGTCCCGGCGACGGACTCCTCGAACGCACCGACGGCATCATGCTCAGCGGGACCGTCCCCTACCCGGGCTCGCCCGAATACGAGCACGGGCTCCCGCCGTCGGCGTCCGGTTACACGGCGCCGAAAGTGAAGATCAGTGTCAGCGCCCGAGTGTTCGTCGTCGACGGTCTCGTCCACGTCGAAGCCACCGACCTGTACGACGGCCCCGAGGACCACTACTCCGCTGACGTCCCGCCGGAGTTTCGCGCACACGTTCTCAAACGCTTCTCCAGCGTCCTGCCACCGCTCCCGATGGCGTGGAACACCGTCCCGAGCAAGGCTCTGAGCAGGGGAAGCGACTTCATCGTCACCGGGAACAACGATCAGAGAATTGTCAAGCCCATCGATTACTCCACCGCCGTGATCCCGGGATCCTGACCCTCTGGCGTTGTAAAGTTTCGACGTCTCCACCCGGACTGCGACAAGCCCACGGGTGACAGCGCTCGTATCGCTTCGAAAGGAACACACATGGCACGCCCCGATGTCCTGGTCAGCGCCGATTGGGCTGAGCAGAACCTCAATACCGACAAGGTCGTCTTCGTCGAGGTCGACGAGGACACGTCGATCTACGACCTCAACCACATCCCGGGCGCCATCCGCCTGGACTGGCGCGAGGACCTTCAGGACGGAGTCCGTCGCGACTTCCTCGACGCCGAGGGCTTCTCGAAGCTGCTCAGTGAGCGCGGCGTCGCCAACGACGACACCGTGGTCCTCTACGGCGGCAACAACAACTGGTTCGCCGCCTACGCGTACTGGTACTTCAAGATCTACGGCCACAAGGACGTCCGCCTGCTCGACGGCGGTCGCAAGAAGTGGGAGCTCGACGGCCGCGAGCTGAGCAGCGACACCGTCAACCGCGAAGCCACGAACTACGTCGCGCAGGCAGCCGACACCTCGATCCGCGCATTCCGCGACGAGGTCATCGACTCGATCGGTTCCAAGAACCTCGTCGACGTCCGCAGCCCCGACGAGTTCTCCGGCAAGATCGCCGCACCCGCCCACCTCCCGCAGGAGCAGGCACAGCAGCGCGGCCACGTCCCGGGAGCCATCAACATCCCGTGGTCGTCGACGGCGAACGAGGACGGCACGTTCAAGTCGGACGAGGACCTCACCGCGCTGTACGCGGAGAAGGGCTTCGACGACGCGAAGGAGACCATCGCGTACTGCCGTATCGGTGAGCGGTCGAGCCACACCTGGTTTGTCCTGCAGGAACTGCTCGGCAAGACGAACGTCAAGAACTACGACGGCAGCTGGGTCGAGTACGGCTCGCTCGTCGGCGCACCCGTCGAGCGCTGACTGCCCGTCTTCACTGAGAGGAAATTCCCACATGTGTGCAGCACCTAAGCAGGGCCAGTCCCTGCCTGCAGGCGTTGACGTCGAGAAGGAGACCGTCCTGACCGGACAGGTCGTCGACGGTTCCGGCAACCCGGTCGCAGGCGCGTTCGTGCGCCTGCTCGACGGCACCGGCGAGTTCACCGCCGAGGTCGTCGCATCGGCCACCGGCGACTTCCGGTTCTTCGCCGCTCCCGGGACCTGGACGCTCCGCGCGCTCAGCTCGCAGGGCAACGGCGACGTGACCCTCTCGCCCGAGGGCCCCGGCGTCTACAACCAGGACGTCGCTGTCGCGAAGTAGCACCAGAGACTCGATGCCCCCGGTCCGTCGGACCGGGGGCATCGTCGTCTCCGGCCCCGTCGTGCGACACGGTGTGACATATCCTGCACTCGCCGACCACCGTCGTGCGGTCGAATCCGTCCGCGGTAGAATCTGCTACGTGGTCCTCTTCTTCGAAATCCTGCTTGGTCTCGCGTCCGTGCTCATCGTGTGGTTCGCGTTGTACACCGTCTACCGCCTGGTCAACGACGAATCATGACTCGGTCGGGCAACGAGGCGATCTCCGACGCCGAGCTTCGCGCTCAGGAGACCGCCGGTAGAAACGTGCCCGTGATCGGTGACGTTCCACTCCCGGTCGACACCGCGAATCTGCGCGAGGGCCCGGACTTGAGTCCTGCCCTGCTCGCACTGCTCCCGATGGTCGGCGTCTGGGAGGGCGAAGGCGAAGGCCACGACCCGATCAGCGGCGACGACTACCAGTTCGGCCAGCAGATCGTCGTCAGCCATGACGGCGGCGACTACCTCGTCTGGCAGTCCCGGTCGTGGAAGGTCGACGACGACGGGGCCTATGTGAGCCCCGACCTCCGTGAATCCGGATTCTGGCGGATCAGCGAGGACGACGACATCGAGCTGCTCCTCACCCACGCCGAGGGCGTCATCGAACTCTTCTACGGACGTCCGCTCAACCAGACGTCCTGGAACCTGACCACCGACGTCACCCTGCGCACCGAGACCGGCGTCCACACCGGAGGCGCGAAGCGCCTGTACGGGCTCGTGCCCGACGGCGACCTGGCCTACGTCGAAGAACGCGTCGACGCCGACGGCGAACTCACGCCTCGGCTGTCCGCGAAACTCCGTCGCGTCATCGGATAAGCAAAAACTGACACCGCTCAGCGTTCGCATCGGCCTATAGGCCGGTGCTCACGCTGAGCGGTGTCAGTTCTGAATCTGATTCGGCTCTATGCGCCGGTCGACGCCAGTTCCGCGTCGATGCGGAGGACGCCGGAGCCGTCGCCGTCCACCATGCGGAGACGTCCGAGGATCTCCGCGACCGTGGACTCTTCTTCCACCTGCTCGGAGATGAACCAGTCGATGACCGGGCGCGAGTCGAGGTCGCGCTCGTCCTCGGCCTGGCGGTACAGCGTGCGGATCCCCTCGGAGACCGCACGCTCGGCCTCGAGCGCGATCTCGAAGACGTCTTGGATCTTCTCGACCTTGATCGACGGGATGCTGATGTCGCCGATCACCGGGTGGTTGTCCCGATCGGTGAGGTGGTCGATGAGTCGGTCCGCGTGGGCCAACTCTTCGGCCGACTGAGCGCGCAGCCACGACGCCATGCCGGGCAGGTCGCGCACATCCATCTCGATCGCCAACTGGCGGTACAGGAACGACGACTCGTACTCGCGGGTGATCTGCTTGATGAATTCGCCTTCGAGTTCTTCGCTCATCTTCATGGCGGTTTCCTTACGTTTCAGAGAGACAGAATTCAAGAATGACGAGGATTCAAGAATTCTCGAATTCTTCCGGACACAATCCAGAATAGCCACGAATATAGATCCGTCCAGCCAGGTACGGCATACCTTATCTGCAGGTCAGGGCCATTTGATCGGCGAATTATATGAGGCTTTCCTATCTCAAAGAAGGTAAGGGTAAATAACCTTTGAAGGCGATTCCGCTGGTCAGCTGATTTCGATGATCGGCACATCGTCGACGGCGGCAGGCTGATGCGTGATCACCACCACGATTCGCTCCGGACCGAAGATATCGGCGGGGTCGCAGATCCGGCGCAACATCTCGGGTTCATCGGCCGGATCGAGATGCTCGGTCGGTTCGTCGAGAACGACGATCCGCGACGCGTGCACCAGAGCCCGAGCTACGAGTAGTCTGCGCCGCTGGCCGCCGCTGACCGATGCGGCGCCGGCCAGCTCGGTGTCGAGCCCCGCCGGGAGCGCCGCCAGCCAACCGCCGAGCCCGACGTCGGCCAGCGCGTCGACGATCTCGCCGTCGGTGACGTCGCCGCGAGCCACCCGGAGGTTCTCCCGGACGGACGTCGAGAACAGGTGCGCCTCCTCGGCGAAGTACGCCGCCGACTCTTCGAGGGCGGCCGGCTCGCTCGTCACCGATCCGCTGAGCGGTGCGAGCAGCCCCGTGAGCGTCATCCCCAGTGTCGACTTCCCCGCTCCGCTGCGGCCGGTCACCAGGAGCCGGTCGCCGGGCCGCAGATCCAGGTCGACGCCGCCGTCCGGGCCGAGCGCCTCCTTGCGCCCCCACTGCAGGCCGCGCGCGGTCAACGACGCCGGACGCGGATCGAACACGGGATCGGCGGTGAGCGTCGTCGATCCTGCTGCGTCGACCAACGCCATCACGCGTGCCGCGCTCTGCCTTCCGGACTCCCAGGCGATCGCCGCGTCGGTCAACGGCCCCGTCGACTCGAACGACGACAACGGCAGCAGGACGAGGACGCCGAACAGCATCGGTGTGACGACGCCGTCGGACGATGATGCGTCCATCAACGATCCGGGGAGTCGCGACGCAAGGTCGACGGCGATCACGGCTGCCGCGACGACGCTGACGAGCATCGCGACCGGCGTCATCGACGTCGCGGCCGCCTGCCGCGCCGCGGCGGCGTCGACGGCGCGAGCGTGCCGGTCGTCGGCGTCCCGCAGTCGGGCCAGCGCCCGGTCGCGACGCCGAGCCACGGTGAGTTCGCCCGCGTGCCAGAGCAGTCCGGTGACGTCGGCGCCCACCTGTTCGCGGGCGTGCGCGCCTGCGGCGACGATCCGCGTCGATGCGCGCGCCCCCACCAGCGGTGCGAGCACTCCGCTGATCACCAGGGCCACCGCGAGGACCACGGCCGACACCGGGGAGACGGCCGCCATGATCGCCACGGCGGTGAGCGAGGTGACGGCGCCGACCGCCATCGGCACCAGGCCTCGGACCACTGCGTCGCCGATCTCGTCGACGTCCTCCGCCGTACGGGCCAGCAGCGCGGACCGGTCGGATCGGACGGTCACTGCGGGGTCACCTCCGGCGAGAGCGCGGTATACCCGCGCCCTGGCGGTCGCCATCGCGCGCAGCGCGACGTCGTGGGTGGCGAGACGTTCGAGATAACGGAACACGGCACGGGAGATGCCGAGAGCGCGTACGGCGGTCACGGCGACGGACAGGTACAGGACCGGCGGCATCTGCCAGGCCCGCGTGATCAGCCACGCCGACAACGCGGCGAGGGCGAGCGCCGACAATGCACCGCCCGCGCCGAGACCGATCGCGACGAGCGGCGTACGACGCCGCACCCCGGCGAAGGCGAGAGCGCGCAGCAGTGGGTCGTCACCGAACATCGGCGGCCTCCGGCGAAACGGCGACGACAGCGTCGGCGATCGCGAGCGCCGCGGGGCGATGCGAGACCAGTACCACGGTGGCGCCCGCAGCGGCCCGCGCGACAATCGCGTCCAGGACCCGATCCGCAGTGTCGTCGTCGAGGTGGGCGGTCGGTTCGTCGAGGAGCAGGAGCGAGGCGTCGGAAGCGAGGACCCGGACGAGTGCCAGACGCTGCCGCTGGCCAGCCGATAGCCCCGAGCCGTCGGAGCCGAGCATCGTCGCGGCGCCGCGCGGAAGATCGGCGAGGACGTCGTCGAAGCCGACTGCCGCCCCGGCTCGGTGCACAGCGTCGGTGTCCAGCTGGCCGAAGACCGACAAATTCTCGTCGACCGTTCCCGGGACGATCACCGGGTGCTGCGGCAGCCACGCCACCTGCGCGTGGAAGTCGCCGGGTGCGAGCTCGCGCACGTCGATCCCTCCGATGCGGACCGCGCCCTCGTCGGGTGTCTCGAGCCCGAGGATCGCCGACAGCAGCGTCGACTTGCCCGATCCGTTGGGGCCCGCGACCACGGTGATCCGGCCAGGCGCACACTGCGCGCTGACTCCGCGAGGGGTCCAGCCGTCGCGGGTACGGATTCCGATGCCCTCGACGTCGACGGCCCGTCCCGCGACGTCGAGCGACCGGTCGCCTGCCGTCCGGCCGGTACGCGCGCAGACGTCGAGCACGTCGCGCGCAGCGTGGATTCCGTCCTGCGCCGTGTGGAACGCCGAACCGATCCGTCGCAGCGGCGCATACGCCTCCGGCGCGAGGACGAGGGCGAGCACGCCCGCGTTCAGGCTCATGTCCCCGAACACCAGCCGCAGCCCGATGCCGACCGCGACCAGCGCGACACTCAACGTCGCGAGCATCTCGAGCACGGCCCCGGACAGGAACGCGATCCGCAGCGACGACATGGTGGTCCGGCCGAACTCGCGGCCGAGTTCGTCGACGCGACGGGTCGGGCCGACCGCGCGACCGATGGCGCGCAGCGTCGGGAGTCCGGTCAACAAGTCCAGCAGCTGCGCGCTCTGCGTGCTCATCGCGTCCAGCTTGCGCTCGGTCCGGTCTCGGGTGAGCAGCCCGATCAAGACCATGAACAACGGAATCAGCGGGATGGTGATCACGATGATGACTGCCGACGGCCAGTCGGCCCACGCGATCACGGTGATCACCAGCGGAGTGATGATCACCGTCGACATCAGGGCTGGCAGGTAGTCGGCGAGGTAGTCGACGAGGGCGTCGAGCCCGCGCAGCACGATGGTCGACGAGCGGTCGCGTTCGGCCGCGAGACGGTGCGGCGACGTCCGGGTCGCGTCGGTCAGCGCATCCAGCGCACGCACCCGCAGCTCGGCGATCGTCGCCAACGCCGCCCGATGGGCGTACCGCTCCTGCAGGTACGACATGCCTGCCCGCGCCGCGAACGCCGCCGCGATCACCGCCACGTGCACGGCCTGGGCGCCGAACGTCCTCGACGACGGATCGGTGACGAGGTCCCCGAGGAGTCCGGCGAGGGCGACGGCCCCCGCGATCACGGCGATCACCGTGCCTACGGAGAACGCTGCGACTGCGATGCTGTAGCGACGCGCCGACGGCGAGTACTGCAGGAGTCGCGGATCGAACGGCGGGGTCCTAGCGTCGTCCGACATCCGGAGCCCCCTCGCGCAACGGCAGGCCGCCGTGCTCGGGGATCCGGTCGACGGAGAGCCGCTGACGGAACACCCAATACGTCCACGCCTGGTAAGCGATCACGACGGGAGTCATGATCCCGGCAGCCCAGGTCATCACCACCAGCGTGTAGTGGCTCGACGACGTGTTGCCGACGGTCAGGTTGTACGCGGCGTCCGTCGTCGACGGCAGCACGTTCGGGAACAGCACGCAGAACAGCAGACCGACGGTGCCCGCGATCGCGACGCACGTCGCACCGAACGAGAGCCCCTCACGACGCAGACACGCGCCGACGACCATCACGACGGCGGCGGCCGCGGAGATCCCGACGATCACCCACGTCCAACTCTTGCCGTACTCGAGCTGGGTCCACAGCAGGAAGGCCGCGGCGACGACAGCGGTCGGGACCGCCAGGCGCCACGCGAGGGTCTGTGCCTCGTCGCGGAGGTCGCCCGTGGTCTTCAATGCGAGGAACACGGCTCCGTGGGTGATGAACACGAGGACGGTCGTCAGACCGCCGAGGAGCGCATACGGATTCAACAGGTTGAAGAACCCGCCCGTGTACTGGGCGTCGGCGCCGATCGGGATGCCGCGGACGACGTTCGCGAACGCCACGCCCCACAGGATCGCGGGCAGCCACGACCCGAGACCGATTCCGACGTCACACCACGCGCGCCATTTCCGGTCGTTGATCTTGCCGCGCCACTCGATGGACACGACGCGGACGATCAACCCGATCAGGATCAGGAACAGCGGCAGATAGAACGCCGAGAACATGGTCGCGTACCACCCGCCGAACGCGGCGAACAGCGCGCCGCCGCCGGTGATCAACCAGACCTCGTTGCCGTCCCAGACCGGACCGATCGCCGACAGGAGCACTCGACGACGTTTGTCGCCGTCGGGCTCGCTGCGACGGCCGAGAAACGGGAGCAGCATGCCGACACCGAAGTCGAAGCCCTCCAGGACGAAATACATGACGAACAGGACCGCGACGAGCGCGAACCAGAATGTCTCCAGACTCATCGGTGCACTCCCTCTAGTACGCGAACGACAGTGGCTTGGCGGAGTCGGGGTCCGAGTCCGCTCCGACGTCGGGGGCGATCGCGTCCTTCTCGTTGGGTCCGTCGATCACATAGCGTCTCTGCAGGTAGAACCAGACGACGCCGAGCGCGCCGTACAGCAGGGTGAAGCCGATCAGCGAGGTCAACACGGTCGGCGACGTGTGGTTGGAGACGCCGTCCTGCACCAGCATGTGGATGCGGAGCGGGTCGCCGTCCGGGTCGGCCCAGTTCGGGACGACGACCCACGGCTGGCGGCCCATCTCGGTGAAGATCCAGCCGGACGCGTTGGCCAGGAACGGTGTCGGCAGCATCCACAGCATCACCGTGCCGACTCTGCGCGGGACCACGCTTCGCCTTCGTCGCAGATACCAGAGACCGGCGATGGCGACGACCACCGAACCGAGCGCCCACGTGATCATGGCGCGGAAGCCCCAGTAGGTGACGAACAGGTTCGGCGCGAAGTTCTGGTTCGGCATGTTCAGCGCCTGCTGGTACTGAGCCTGCAGTTCGTTGACGCCCTGAACCGTGCTGTCGAAGGTGTGGTCGGACAGGAACGACAGCATGTTGGGAATCGCGATGATGTGCTCGATGTTGTCGCAGTTGTTCTGGCGGCCGATGCTCAGCACCGAGAAGCTCGCGCCGGTCTCGGTCTCGCACAACGATTCGGCCGCTGCCATCTTCATCGGCTGTTGTTCGAACATGAGTCTGGCCTGTTGATCACCGGTGATGAACAGGCCGATGCCGGACGCGAGTATCACCCAGAGGCCGAGAATCGTGACCGGTCTCCATAGGGTGGCGTTGTCGCGACGCGACTTGTCAGGAGTCGCGTCGATCTGGCTGGGCGACGTGGTCGCGGGCACCTGCGAGTCGTCGCCCGAGACTGCGGCCTCCTCGAGCTTGCGGGCACGGTAACCGTTGCGCGCCATCCACCACAGACCGATGACGGCGACGAAGGTCGACGCGGTGAGGAACGCGCCCGCGATCACATGGGGGAACGCGACGAGGGTCGTGTTGTTGGTGATGACGGCCAGGAAATTGTTCATCCGCGGGCGCTCGCGCGCCTCGTCCCAGACGGCGCCGACCGGGTGCTGCATGAACGAGTTCGCGGCGATGATGAAGTACGCCGACGCGTTGACGCCGATCGCGACGAGCCAGATGCACGCGAGGTGCACGCGACGCGGCAGCCGGCCCCACCCGAAGATCCAGAGCCCGATGAACGTGGACTCGAGGAAGAACGCGACCAGGCCCTCCATCGCGAGCGGTGCGCCGAACACGTCGGCGACGTACCGGCTGTACTCGCTCCAGTTCATGCCGAACTGGAACTCCTGCACGATTCCGGTCGCGACACCGAGCGCGAAGTTGATGAGGAAGAGCTTGGAGAAGAACTTGGTGGCTCGCAGCCACTGTTCGTTTCCGGTGCGATGCCAGACGGTCTGCATCACCGCGATCAGTGGTGCCAGACCGATTGTCAACGGCACCAGGATGAAATGATAGACGGTCGTTATTCCGAACTGCCACCTGGAAATATCAACGACATCCACGCTCGCCTCACAATCATCGATTCCAAGAGCCGGTGCCCCGAGGCCTCCTGCCGAGCCCTCTTACTACGGAGCGTAGTAGCAATAGGCTGGAATACAAGCCCTTCGTGACCTACGAGACCATGACCATCATCCCGCTGCGGTCGCCTCGATCACGAGCTTTTTCACATCGACGGCGCGATTCGATCGTTCACGAAGCACACAGTCGTCGATTCGCCGCACCCGTGCCGCAAGAGTCAGTGCTGAGAGCAGCCACACGCCGTCCGCTCGGATCAGGTCGTCCGGGGTCATTCGCCGGTGCTGCACCCGAACGCCGTGTCGGTCCGCCGCGTCGAACAGCGCCGCCTGTGTGGTCCCCGCGAGTATCCCGTCGTCTGGCGGCGTCGCGGTCAGCCCGCCGTCGATCACCGCGACGACGTTGGCGCGCGGACTCTCGAGCACCGAGCCCGCGGCCGAGAGGTAGATCGCGTCGTCGAACCCGAGACCGCGGGCGTGCCGCAGAGCCGCGGTGTTGCGCGCGTAGCTCAATGCCTTGGCTCCGGACAACTCCCACGGCGCAGCGACGTCCGGATCGTGAGCGCGAGTCAGAAGGGTCACACTGATGCCGTCCCGCCGAGCGGTCGCGGCCCGTTCCGGCACCGGGGACACCGTCACGAACGCGGTCGCCGCGCTCGGTTCGGATTCGCGACCGCGGGTGTAGACGATGCGCAGCGCGCCGTCGATCGACTCGCCCCACGCCTCCTGGGCCACGAGGACCGCCCGACGCAGCTTCGCGACGTCGGGCTCGGGCAGATCGAGCCGTTCCGCGCCGTCGACCAGCCTCGCCACGTGTGCGTCGACGAGCCGGGCTCGACCCTCGCGCACCAGAATTGTCTCGAAGACCCCGTCGCCGTGCAGGACGCCGAGGTCGTCCGCGTACACCAGCGGCGCCTCTGCATCACGGAGGAGCCCGTCACCATCGACCACGATCACGTCGTCCACCGTAGACTGGCGACATGTCTGCGGAATCGATTCAGCCCGCTCCCTCCCCCGTCCTCACGTCGACGCCCGGAGCCGTCCCCACCCCCGACGGCGATCGGAGCCCCGGCGTCGCCTGGCACTACGGCGATCCGCTCGGTGAACAACGACACGCGACGCGCAGCGCCGCCGTCATCGATCGCAGCGACCGCGGCGTCATCGAACTCGCCGGCCCCGAACGGCTCACCTGGCTCCACACGATCTCCTCGCAGCACGTGTCGGGACTCGCGAATCGCCGCAGCGCCGAGAACCTCTCCCTCGATTTGAACGGTCGCGTCGAAGACCACTTCGTCCTCACCGACATCGACGAGGTCACCTGGCTCGACACCGAAGCCGACCGGAGCACTCCGCTGTTCGAGTTCCTGGCCAAGATGGTCTTCTGGGCGCAGGTCACTCCCACCCACCGCACGGACATGGCGGTCCTCACCCTGGTCGGGCCGGACACCCGTTCCGGAGCGATCGCCGAACTGCTCGACATCCCCGCCGACGCCGACGTCTACGCCGCAGGCGACCTCCCCGAACTGCATCACGACGACGAACCGCTCGGCTTCTGGCGCGTGATGCCGCCGATCGGCGAAGGGCGGTCCACGCCGGTCGTCGACGTCGTCGTACCGCGCGACGACCTGACCCGCTGGTGGAACGAACTGACCACGGCGGGCGCGCACCCGGCGGGCATGTGGACCCTCGACGCGCTGCGCGTGGCCGCGGGGCGCCCGCGACTCCACGTCGACACCGACGAACGGACCATCCCCCAAGAAGCCGACTGGATCGGCGGGCCGGACGAACACGGAGCCGTCCACCTGGACAAGGGTTGCTACCGCGGCCAGGAGACTGTGTCGCGCGTCGCGAACATCGGGCGCGCGCCGCGTCGCCTCGTCCTGCTCCACCTCGACGGCAGTTCGGCCACGCGCCCGGAGACCGGCTATCCGGTCACCGCGGGCGGACGCACGATTGGCCGGATCGGCACCGTCGTCGACCATTTCGAACTCGGTCCCATCGCGCTCGCACTCGTCAAACGGTCGGTACCCGTCGACGCTGAACTGATCACGGGCGAGGACGAGTCGGGCGCCGCCGCGCGGATCGACGCCGATCTGTACACGTCAGACGACGCGGTCCCGGCCGGGCGCGCCGCGCAGGAACGGCTCCGCGGACGCTCGTGACCTTGTGAGACTCGTCATGTGACGCCTTTCGCCGTGTTCTCATGCGGACGCGAGGAGACTTAATTGCGTCCGCGCGCTAGACTGTCAGTACGAGAACTACTAACGAATAGAACGGGGCCGCCACTAAGATGGCCGCCCCGTCATTGTGCGAGGGGGTCCCATATGGGCCGCGGCCGGGCTAAAGCAAAGCAGACGAAGGTTGCACGTCAGCTGAAGTACTCCACTCCGAGTACTGACTTCGACAGCTTGCAGCGTGAGTTGTCAGGCGGGAGTGGCGAGCATTCGTTCACCGACACCTGGTCGGACGACGACAGCCGAAGCGACGAGTGGCGACACGCCTGACGGCTGTCTCCACACCTCTATCGCTGCGAAGCCATTCGTGCGGAAATCCCCCACTCCTGCTACGGCGGGTTGGGGGATTTCGACTCGCTTCGTCCGCTCAACGAACGCGACAACCACACGAGGAAGGCCGTCGACCTACGCGAGGTCGGCGGCCTTCGTCGTTCGGGTGATCAGAACCGCGAATGGTCTCCGACCAGCTGAGCGGAGCCCTTCTCCGCAGAGTCGGCACGCTTGATCGAGCCGAGGACCCAGTTGTCGACATGGCGGGCGGTGAGGATCGCCTGCGCACGATCGGTGTCTTCGGGAGCGACGATCGCGACCATGCCAACGCCCATGTTGAAGGTCCGTTCCATCTCGGCGCGTTCCACGCGGCCGCGCTGCGCGATCAGCGAGAAGATCGGGGCAGGCGTCCACGAACTGCGTTCGAGGACCGCTTCGAGGCCGGTCGGGATGACGCGACCGAGGTTGTCGGCGAGGCCGCCACCGGTGATGTGCGCGAACGTGCGGACTTCGGTCTCGGCGGCGAGCGCCAGGCAGTCCTTCGCGTAGATCCGAGTCGGCTCCAGAAGTTCTTCGCCGAGCGTGCGCTCGAACTCTTCGACGTGGCCGCCGAGGTCGAGGTGACCCCATTCCAGGAGCACCTTGCGAGCCAGCGAGTAGCCGTTCGAGTGGAGACCCGACGACCCCATCGCGATGGCGACGTCACCCGGCCGGACCCGGTCGGGTCCGAGGATCGAGTCGGCTTCGACGACGCCGACGCCGGTCGCCGAGATGTCGTAGTGGGTGTCCTCCATGACGCCCGGATGCTCAGCCGTCTCGCCGCCGAGGAGCGCGCAGCCCGCGTCGACGCAGCCGTCGGCGATGCCCTTCACGATGTCGGCGACCATCTCCGGGATGACCTTGCCGACGGCGATGTAGTCCTGCAGGAACAACGGCTGTGCTCCGCAGACCACCAGGTCGTCGACGACCATCGCGACCAGGTCTCGGCCCACGGTGTCGTGAACGCCCATCGCCTGCGCGACGGCCAGCTTGGTGCCGACGCCGTCGCTCGACGCCGCCAGGACCGGTTCCCGGTAGTCGCCCTTCAGCGAGAACAGCCCGGCGAATCCGCCGAGACCGCCCATGACTTCGGGCCGCGTCGCCCGCTTGGCGTGCGGCGCGAACAACTCCACAGCACGCTCACCCGCATCGATATCAACACCGGCTGCCGCGTACGACGCACCGCCCGCTGCATTCCCGGATGCCTGGTCGGCAGCCCCGTCCGTCATGGTGGCGCTTCTCCTACACACTCGCTAAAGGCGTGGCCGAACACCGACCGTCGCCATGGTCAACGCACTCACGCTACCTGAGTGCGGGGGAGATTCTCTCTCCGAGATCAGAAAGTCAGGGGCGCATGACTGCGCTGACGTTGTCGTTCGGAGCGGCGAGCCGGTCGGGGCCCGCATCCTTCGACGCAGGCATCATCGTCTCCAACACTGCTTTGCCCATCGCGGTCTCGGACGGGAGTTCGATCGGGTACGTGCCGTCGAAGCAGGCCGCACACAGTTCGGAAGGCTTCTCGCCGGTCGCTTCGACCATGCCCTCGACGCTGATGTAGCCGAGGCTGTCGGCACCGATCGCCTGACGCACGCCGTCTACCATGTGCTCTTCGGACTCCATGCCGTTGGCGATGAGTTCGGCAGGCGACGCGAAGTCGATGCCGTAGAAACACGGCCAGCGGACGGGCGACGACGCGATGCGCACATGCACTTCGACGGCCCCCGCTTCGCGGAGCATGCGGATGAGGGCACGTTGGGTGTTTCCGCGCACGATCGAGTCGTCGACCACGACGAGCTTCTTGCCGCGGATCACTTCGCGCAGCGGATTCAGCTTGAGGCGGATGCCCAGCTGGCGGATGGTCTGCGACGGCTGGATGAAGGTGCGCCCGACGTAGGCGTTCTTCATCAGACCCTGCCCGTACGGGATCCCCGACTCCTGAGCGAACCCGACGGCGGCAGGCGTCCCGGACTCGGGGACCGGGATCACCAGTTCGCCTTCGGCCGGCTGTTCACGTGCCAGGCGACGGCCGATGTCGACGCGCGCTGAATGCACCGAACGACCGTGGATCACGCTGTCCGGGCGGGCCAGGTAGACGTGCTCGAAGATGCAGAGTTTGGGAGTCGGCTCGGCGAACCGAGTGCTGCGGACGCCGTTGCTGTCGATCGCGAGGAGCTCGCCCGGTTCGATGTCGCGGACGAACGACGCGCCGACGATGTCGAACGCCGCGGTCTCCGAAGCGACGACCCAGCCGCGGTCCAGTCGGCCGAGCGAGAGCGGACGGATGCCGTGCGGGTCACGTGCCGCGTACAGGGTGCTCTCGTCCTGGAAGGTGAGGCAGAACGCGCCCTTGAGCGTCGGCAGGAGTTCGACTGCCGCCTGCTCGAGAGTCTTGTCTGCGGCGCCGTGTGCGAGGAGGGCTCCGACGACGTCGGAGTCGGAGGTCGCCGTGGTGTGCGGACCGTACAGTCCGAGTTCGCGCGCACGAGAGGCGAGCTCAGCGGTGTTGACGAGGTTGCCGTTGTGTCCGAGCGCCACACCGCTGCCCGCGTCGGTGTGCCGGAAGATCGGCTGCGAGTTCTCCCACGTCGTCGAACCGGTGGTCGAGTATCGGCAGTGCCCAACCGCGACGTGCCCGATCATCGAGGCGAGCGTCTGCTCGTCGAACACCTGGCTGACCAGGCCGAGGTCTTTGAAGACGAGGACCTGCGCGCCGTCGCCGACGGCGATTCCGGCGGCTTCCTGCCCGCGATGCTGCAGCGCGTAAAGGCCGTAATAGGTGAGCTTTGCGACGTCCTCGCCGGGCGCCCACACCCCGAAGACCCCGCATTCCTCGCGCGGCTCGTTCTCGACCTCGTCCGGCTGCGTAGCTGCGAGAAGATTGCGGGAGTTGATCGAAAGATCAGTCACTAGGCGACGCTCCATGTCGTGGGCTGGACGGGCGTTCCCCAAGCGTACTTACTCGCAGGCCGGTTACGAAAGCTGCGCGACGTCGAAGTGCGCAGACTAACGGTCACCACGTGACGAACGACATACAGGCCACGGCCACATACAGTCACCACCGAAGGGAATCGACAGTGCAAGCACGATCAATGACCCTGACCGCGGCCGCCGCTGTAGGGACCGCCGCGGCGGCGAGCAGTCGTCCAAGCGCGTCGTCGGACCGGACAACACGCTCGAATTCCCGAGCGTGAAGACCGGAGTCGGTCGTGTCACGTTCGTGGCGTCCGTCTCCAACACCAGTTCGTTGAACCCGAAGCATCTGACGTCCGGCCAGTGCAGCGCCGAGCAGAAGGCGTTCTAGGACGCCGCTTCTCTAGGACGATGCTAGGGCCGTAACGGGATCACCGGCAGGTAGGCGGCGACGTCGCCTGCGTGATGTCCGGACACGCTCACTCGGTGATCGTCGACTGCGGCGTCGAACGAATCGAGACCCGTCGCCAGGAGGAGCCATTGGCGAGGCGACGTCTCGAGGACGTTCGGCGGCGTCCCGCGTGTGTGGCGGACCCCTTCGATGCATTGGACGGCGACGAACGGCGGCACCCGCAGTTCCACCGAGTTGCCGGGAGCGTCCTGGCCGACGGTGCGCGCCGTCGTCCGGACGGCCGCGGCGAGCTCCTGCCGCGACGGTGCCGGGAGCGTCTCGTCGCGCAGCCAGTCGGCGACGGCGAGCACGGCGGCGCGCGTCTGCGCCGGGTCGACTCTGTCTCTGGGCCCCATCGGACTACCCGGCGAACGGCGCGATCGCGCCGCGGTCGACGATCTTCTCGACGACGTCGTCGTCGGTCCGCTCCTGACCGATCCGCAGGGTCTTGTTGCCGCCGTGGTAATCGCTCGATCCGGTGGTGATCAGGCCGAGGTCGGAGGCGATGCCCATCAGTTCGGCGCGGGCCGCGTCGTCGTGGTCGGGGTGGCGGACTTCGAGTCCGGCGAGCCCGACGTCGACGAGGGTCTCGAGGACGGGTGCGGACAGCACGGCGGCCGCGGTCCGGGCCCGCGGATGCGCGATGACGGGGACACCGCCCGCCGCGACGATCATGGTGATCCCGTCCACGAGCGACGTCGACCGCAGCGAGACGTGGTGTGGTCCGCCGTCTTCGAGGATGCCCTCGAAGGCCTCCCCGACCGACCCGATGACGCCTGCGTCGACGAGGGCGCGAGCGATGTGCGGTCGACCGATGTTGCCGCGGCCTGCCCTGTCCCGGACCTGCTCGAGGCTGATCGGGTATCCCGCTGCGACCAGGCTCTCGACGATCCGTGCGCCCCGGTTGGTGCGTTCGTCGACGATCCGCTGCCATTCGGCGGTGATCAACGGATGGTCGCGGTCGAAGAGGTATCCCAGCAGGTGCACCGACACCAGCGCGCCGTCGCCGCCCGGATGCTTGGTCGAGAACTCGGCTCCGGGCAGCACCCGCATGCCCGACGGCACATGCTCGGCGGCCTGGTCCCATCCGTCCGCCGTGTCGTGGTCGGTGAGCCCGACCGTCGTGAGTCCGGCCGCCTGCGCGGCCGCCAAGAGTTCCTCCGGTGTGTCGGTCCCGTCGGAGAAGCGGGTGTGCGTGTGGAGGTCGGCAGTGAGCATGAGTCGATAGTAGTGATCCGCGGTAGAACCCCGACCATCCCACTAACCCTCTCGTTGGTGTCAGTGGGTGACACCAACGAGAGGGTTAAGCGTCGAGATCGACCCCGACTTCCAGAGCGGAGTCGCGCACCAGGTTTTTTGCGCGTTCTGAGTTCAATTCCGCGGCCGTGTGACGAGGTGGCGCATTGCGCCGCGTCGTCCCGAGAAGTCCCAGGTAGCGGAAAACAGCACGAGACCGCCCGGTGGCGGAATGCGCTGCGGCGTGTCAAGACCCACCACCATGGCCGAGTGAACGGTACCGAAACGCGTCTACTGTCCCATTGATGCAGTTCAGGACCGATGTTCGACGACGCCTTCGCGCTGATGACGCCCGTGTCGTCAGCGACGTGCTGCGTCGTGGCATCGATCGCGGTGACCACACCGGCGCGTTGCACGAGCAGACGCTCAGCCACGAGTTCGGGGTGTCCCGCAACGTCGTCCGAGATGCACTCTCGATCCTCGCGGGCGAAGGTCTGATCGATCGGTCGCCCCGCGTCGGAACGCACGTCGTACGACGCCGAGCGGTGCACGGCCTCGACGCACTCCGCGGACTGAAGGAGACGCTGAGCGGTCACGGCGAGGTCCGAAACGAAGTCCGTGTCGCCACCCTGGTCCGTCCGCCGGCGTCGATCGCCCACCGGCTGCGGCTCGAAACCGGCGACGACGCCGTGTACATCGAGCGCACCCGATACCTGGGGGACGAGCCGCTGAGCCTGGACCTCACCTACCTGGTCCCCGACCTCGGCATCCCGCTCCTCGAGCACGACATCGAGTCCACCGACGTCTTCGCGTTGCTCGAGCAGGTGTCCGGACGTCGTCTCCACTCCGCGGAGCAGTCAGTGGAGGCCGCCGTCGCCGACCCCCACTCGGCCGCTGTCCTCGGCATCGCTGCGGGGTCGGCCGTGCTCCTACTCGAACGCCTCGCCTGTATCGGGCCGGACGCACGCCCCGTCGACCTCGAGTACATCCGTATGCGGGGCGACCGAATATCACTGCACACCAAGTCGTTCCGTGACCCGCAGTCACGAAGCCCCCGCCCCGAACAACAACCGATCGGAGATCTCCCGTGAGTCTCTTCAACAACCGCACCGACGTTCCAGTGACCATCGACGAATCGCTGTGCATCGACGGATGCACCTTGTGCGTCGAGGTGTGCCCGCTCGATTCGCTGGCCATCAACCCGGAGTCCGGCAAGGCGTTCATGCACGTCGACGAATGCTGGTACTGCGGGCCCTGCGCCATCCGCTGTCCAACCGGCGCGGTGACCGTCAACATGCCGTATCTCCTGCGCTGACCGCTCCAACCGGCTCGCCGTCTCGTCCCCTCTGCTCGCTCACCCCACACAGCCCCGTGAGGTCCCCACATGTCCAGAACCCCCTTTTCCATACGGCGTCGGCCGGTAACACGGCGCGGACTCACCGTGGCGGCACTGACCGCCGCCGCGGCTCTCACCGTGTCCGGCTGCTCCCTGTCGCCCGGCGACTCCTCCGACGCGACGACGGTGGTCGTCGGCTATCAGTCGAAGACGATCAACACCGTCACCGCGGGAACCCTGCTCCGCGAACGCGGCGACCTCGAGAAGCGTCTGGACGAGGTGACTGAGCGAACCGGGGAGAAGTTCACGGTCCGGTGGGAGGACTACGACACCGGAGCACCGATCACCACCGGGATGATCGCCGGAAAGATCGATATCGGCTCGATGGGCGACTACCCGATGCTCATCAACGGATCACGGGCCAACGCGAATCCCGCTACCGCCACCTCGATCCTCGCCGTCACCGGTTCGTCTCCACGAGGTTCGCTGAACATGGTGGTCACACGGCCTGACTCACCGATCCGTTCCCTCGGCGACCTCGCCGGTAAGCGTGTGTCGGCGAGTGAGGGTTCGGCAGGCCACGGCACCCTCCTGACCGGCCTGGCGCGCGACGATGTGGCAGGGGTCGACGTCACCAATCAGCAACCACAGGTCGGCGCGTCCGCACTCGAGAGCGGCAAGGTCGATGCGCTCGCCCAGTTCGTCGCCTGGCCCGGACTGCTCGTGTTCCAGAACAAGGCACGCCTGGTGTACGACGGGGCGCAACTCGGCGTCCCGACGCTGCACGGAACGATCGCCCGCAACGGCTTCGCCGATGAGCATCCCGATGTCGTGGACGCTTTCCTGAAGGCTCAACTGGACGCCACCGAGGCGCTGGGCGACGACCCGCTCGGTGCAGCCCAGACAGTGGCGAAAGCAAGCGGCCTCCCGCCCGAAGTCGTGTACCTCTACAACGGTCCGGGCGGCACCGACTTCAATCCAGCGATCAAACCGTCCCTGGTGAAAGCCCTCGAGGGCGACAAGCCGTACCTCAAATCGATCGGATCGTTCCCCAACCCGGTCGACCTGAACACGTTCGTCTCGGACACCGCATTACGCAAGGCCGTATCGGAGACCGGCGGCGACTACGACGCACTGCTGAACCGACAGACGAACGACGCACAGGCGAACGGCGAAGTGTGGTTCTCCGGCAGCGACACCAGGAAGACCGCGGACTCGACGTCCGTTCTCCGTCTCGTCCGAGACGCCCGGAAGCAAGGACGGCACGTCACGGCCGCCTACATCACCGATCCGACCCTCGGCACGCGCTGGTTCGCCGATCACGCGGTGTGGCTACGCGACGGCGCCGCGTTCACCGCGTTCACCACGGACGACAGCGCTCGCACCTACCGACAGACGCATCCGGCAGCCGTCCCCGTCACCTACGAGCAGGCACTGAACGAGGTGACCGGATGACTACTCGAACCCCGATCGCTCCGATCGACGCCGACTCGCTGCGCGAGGGGCCCGAGATCGACCCGGCGGCAAACGATTCCACGGAACAGAGGGGTGCGGCCACGTCGCGACGAGCACTCGTCTGGCCGCTCCGGATCGTCACCGTCCTGGCAGCCGTCGGGCTCTGGCACCTACTGGCCGCGTCGGATGTGGTGCTGTGGCTGCACTTCGACGTGATTCCGACCCCCGCCGACGTCGCGTCGGCGTGGTGGGATCGCCTGCAAACGAGCGAGTACTACCTCGACCTCGGCCAGTCGCTCATCCGCATCGGCTCCGGATTCGTTCTCGCCGCGGCGATCGGCATCCCGCTCGGGATCGCTCTCGGACGGCCGACGTTCGCCGAAGGCACGCTCGGCGCACTCACGGAACTGGCTCGTCCGATCCCAGCGATCGCGTTGGTGCCCATCGCGATCCTGGTCTTCCCCAGCGACGAGGGCGGGATGGTGTTCATCACCTTCATTGCTGCCCTGTTCCCCATCGTGGTGTCGACGCGGCACGCGGTCCGCGCGCTGCCGACCATCTGGGAGGAGTCAGTCCGCACGATGGGCGGGACTCGCCGAGACGTCGTATGGCGCGTCATCCTGCCCGGCATCACACCGGGAGTGTTCGGCGGCCTGTCCGTCGGCATCGGAGTGTCCTGGATCTGCCTCATCTCCGCGGAGATGATCTCCGGCAGGCTCGGCGTCGGATACCGGACGTGGCAGTCGTACACCGTCGTCGACTACCCGGGTGTCTTCGTCGGCATGTTCACCATCGCTGCGCTCGGCGCCGTGACGTCCGGCGCCATCGAACTCATCGGACGTCGCATGACTCGCTGGCTCCCGCGCGGCGACCATCGCTGACCGATAGGAAGGACACCACCCGCTATGAGCACCACCATCGACCTCGTCGACCTCACTCTGCGGCACGGCGATCGCACCATCATCGATCGACTGACGTTGTCGGTGTCCGCCGGTGAAGTCGTCGTCGTCACCGGACCGTCGGGATGCGGCAAGTCGACCCTGTTGCGCGCGGTCGCCGGTCTGCGCCCGATCGATTCGGGCGCTGTCATATCGCAGGGCCAGCCCGTCACCGGCACCTCAGGCAACCGCGCGATGGTCTTCCAGGACGATGCGCTGCACCCGTGGCGCACCGTTCGCCGGAACATCCTGTTAGCGCTGACCCTGCGCGGTGTTCCGCGTTCGCAGCGGAAGGCGCAGGCCCGACGGTGGATCTCCGAGATCGGTCTCGACGGGTTCGCCGACCATCTGCCCAAAGAGCTGTCCGGCGGCATGCGTCAGCGTGTCCAGTTGGCTCGCGGCCTCGCAGGCGCGCCGCGAACACTGTTGATGGACGAGCCGTTCGGAGCGCTCGACGCCCAGACTCGTTCGTCAATGCAGCAGTTGCTGATCCGAACTCTCGAGGCGCATCCCGCCACGGTTCTGTTCGTCACCCACGACATCGATGAAGCCGTGCTTCTCGGCGATCGGGTGGTGGTGCTCGGACGTGCGGGTGAACCCGTCCGCGCTGTCGTCGACGTTCCCCACCCGCGAACACCGGGCGCCGACAACACGGTGGCGCGCAATGCCATCGCCGACGCACTGCCCCGATCACACGACCTCACACCTAGCAAGGCGGCATCATGACCAGCCCCGAATCGACCACGTCCACCGGCGCATCGTCGCACGAGTTCACCGCCCCCGCCGTCGACGACGCGCACCGCCTGGACTGCGACGTCCTCATTATCGGCGGCGGCACCGCCGGATCAATGGCGGCGTTGACCGCTGCCGAGAACGGCGCCGACGTCCTCCTCCTCGACAAAGCGCACGTGCGGCACTCCGGCGCACTGGCGATGGGCATGGACGGCGTCAACAACGCCGTCATCCCGGGCAAGGCGACTCCGGAGGCCTACGTCGCCGAGATCACTCGGGCCAACGACGGCATCGTCGACCAGAAGACGGTCTATCAGACGGCCACCCGCGGTTTTGCGATGATCTCGCGACTCGAGCGATACGGCGTGAAGTTCGAGAAGGACGAGTACGGCGAGTACGCGGTGCGCCGCGTCCACCGTTCGGGGTCGTATGTGCTGCCCATGCCGGAGGGCAAAGACGTCAAGAAGGTCCTGTACCGGGTCCTGCGCCGTCGGGACATGCGGGAGCGCATCACCATCGAGAACCGGCTGATGCCGGTGCGGGTTCTCACGGAGAACGGACGCGCGGTCGGCGCCGTCGCATTGCATACGAGGACGGGCGACTTCTACGTCATCGGCGCCAAATCGGTGATTCTGGCGACCGGGCCGTGCGGACGCCTCGGACTCCCGGCCTCCGGTTACCTGTACGGGACGTACGAGAACCCGACCAATGCCGGCGACGGTTACTCGATGGCGTTCCACGCAGGAGCCGAACTCTCCGGAATCGAGTGCTTCCAGATCAATCCGCTGATCAAGGACTACAACGGGCCCGCGTGCGCGTATGTTGCGAATCCGTTCGGCGGATACCAGGTGAACGCGGACGGCGACCGGTTCGTCGACTCCGACTACTGGTCGGGCGACATGATCGGCGAGGTGAAGCGCGAGATCGAGTCGGCTCGCGGCCCCGTCTACTTGAAGGTCTCGCATCTTCCGGAGGAGACCGTCGGCGCGCTCGAGTCGATCCTGCATACGACAGAACGACCCACTCGAGGGACCTTTCATGCGAACCGCGGGCACGACTACCGCACCCATGACATCGAGATGCACGTCTCCGAGATCGGGCTGTGCAGCGGCCATTCCGCTTCCGGAGTATGGGTCGACGAGAACGGCGCGACCACCGTCGACGGTCTGTATGCGGCAGGCGATCTGGCATGTGTGCCGCACAACTACATGATCGGCGCATTCGTGTACGGCGAACTGACCGGACAGCACGCGAGCGACCGAGCCCGCGACATCGCGTCGCCCACCGACCTTCCCGCCGATCAGATCGCCGCGGCTCACGAGTTGATCTACCGTCCCCTTCGCCATCCGGACGGCCCGCCGCAGCCTCAAGTCGAGTACAAACTGCGACGCTTCGTGAACGACTACGTGGCACCGCCGAAAGCGTCGACCAAACTGGGCATCGCCATCGAGACCTTCGAACGGATGCGCAGTGAGATCGCCGAGATGGGGGCACGCACACCGCACGAATTGATGCGGTGCGCCGAGGTTACGTTCATTCGCGACTGTGCGGAGATGGCTGCGCGCAGTTCGTTGACTCGGACCGAGAGTCGTTGGGGCCTGTATCACCAGCGCGACGACATCGTCGAACGCGACGACGAGAACTGGGGTTATCACCTCAACATCCGCAAGACGTCGAATGGCGAGATGCAGTTCATCGGGCGCCCCGTCGCCCCCTATCTCGTACCGGTAGAAGGACTCGATCACCTTCCCCCGCAAGACCGTTCGGTCATCGACATCGAGCAACCCGGCATCCGAGTCGGCCCCGGAGGCACTGCACCGGGCGTCGTCGAATCGCCGCGGTCGCCCGCGGCTCCCGTGTCGGAGCCCCGCGCACCGCTGTCCCCGCGCATCGCGGAACTGGTCGCACTCGAATCACCCGAGATGGCAGATGTCCTCGACTACCTCGCCGACTCCGACGCAACGGTGCGCCGTACCGCGGTCGCCACCCTCACCGAGCACACACCGGACGGCTTCGACATGGCTCTGGCCCGCGCACTGAGCGACGACGATCCCGGCGTCCGACACCTGGCGATCGATTCACTGCGCGAACTGGTGGAGGTGCTGTCCGCGAAACCACCGTTCGTGGAGAGTCTGCGCGAGAGTACGTCGTCCGACGACCACCGGGTGCGCGCAGGCGTCCTCGACCTGCTTCGGGCACTACGCGAGGGCGACACCGATCTGTTCACCGACCGGCTCGGCGACCCGCACCACGCCGTGCGCATCGAAGCGATCCGTGGGCTCGTGTCACTCGACTCCGCCGAGCAGATCGCGTCTGCAGCATCCGATCCGAACCGCGAGGTACGTGTGGTCACCGCGCAGGGACTCGCGACAGTCGGCGACGGCGCCGACGCCGTCCGCACGCTCGCTGCGGACCCGGACCCACTCGTCCGCGCAGCGGGTCTGGCTGCACTCTCGACGCTGGGCGATCCGGCGACCGACTCGAGAATGCTCCAGAAGGCGCTGCGCGACAACGCATGGCAAGTTCGCAAGGGTGCGGCGACAGGACTGTCCGTCGCTCCCAGCGACGATTCGGTGGTGGCGCTGACCCCACTGGTCACGGACCCGCACGGAGACGTGCGCAAGGCTGCGGTGAACACGATCAGACAGTGGTCGACGCTGCTGCCGGTCAGCGACCTGCTCGAGGCTGCTCGACTCGACGAAGACGCTGACGTACGAGCGGCGGCCCGCTGACCCTCGCCGGGGCGGGCGCGCTCAGCCCGTCACCAGCCCCCGCCCGGTGATCAACGGCAGATCGAGCGCGGTGACCAGCCCCGGATCGGCGGCGACCACAGCGGGAACGGCGTTGACCAGACGCTGAGCGGTGACGATCATCCCGGACACATTGTGGTCGCCGTCGCGACCGTGGTGCGTCATCTCCACCGCCATGACCGGCTCACCGGTCACCTCGATGCGGTAGCACCCGTCGCCTTCCGCAGGAGTCGGCCAGTCCGGGCACTGGTCCGGATGCGTGCGGGTGTAGTGCTCCAACACGATCCGGTCCACGCCGTCGACCTGCCCGACCACTTGGAAGTGCAGCGCCGCCATCGTCCCATCGGGAATCGTCAACGAGACCGTGTCGACGTCGCCCTCCGCGGCGACACGATCGAAGCGTTCGACGAGCGGCTCGTCGAGGGTGACACCGAGTCCAGCCGCGAGCTGTCGCACGACGCTCCCCCACGCCAGCGACAGGACACCGGGAGTCAGGAGCATCGACTGATGGTCCATCGGCTTGCCGAAGCCGAAGATCTCCGACATCACCACCGGCTGGTAGTACGTGGAGTAGTCGGCGATCTCCATGACCCGGACTTCGTCGATCTGCTGGGAGAGACTTGTGATCGACAGCGGCAGAACATCGTTCGCAAAACCGGGGTCGATCCCGTTGACGTGCAGGCTGGCTCCGCCTTCGGCCGCCGCCTTCTCGATGGCGTTGACCATCGCCTCGGGGAGGACGCCGTACGGGAACTGCAGGACCACCGGCCCCGACGAGACGACGTTCACCCCGGCTGCGACGAACGCGGTCAGGTCGGCGATCGCTTCGGCGACACGGTCGTCGGTCATCGCCGTGTGCACGATGGCGTCCGGCTTGAGCGCCAGGAGCGCGTCCCGGTCGTCGGTTGCGATCACCCCGAGGTCGCGGTCCAGACCGGCGAGCCGCCCGGCGTCCTTGCCTACCTTGGCCGGATCGGACACCCACACTCCGACGAGTTCGAGATCGGGGTGGGCGTCGATACCAGTGATCGCATGTCGGCCGACGGTTCCGGTGGACCATTCCACTACGCGCAGAGTCATGGTCTCCACGCTAAAGCCGATCGCCGAAACATGTGGCCGATTGACTGGACAGGTGTCCGGATCATGGTTCCGGGCAGCGCCCGGGCCTACGCAGGAACTTCGTACGTGTACGTGTACGTCGGGTCGGGGGTCGAATCGGTGTTGATCGCCCACGCGATGATGAGGACGATGACGATGACCGCGAGCACCACGCCGATCCCCATGCTGATCCACGCCCACATCGCGGCCTTCTTGGACGATTCCGCGGCCTGGGCGGCCTCGGTCGTCCGTCCCGCATACCAGAGTCGGCCGACGGAGTTCGCCTTCGTGAAGCCGACGATGCCCAACACCAGCGGCGCGATGCCGACGAGCGTGCCGTAACAACTGAGCGTCAGAATACCGCCGAGAACCATCGCAACGACCGATGAGATCTGCCCGGTCTGCGGCGGGCCCGCCGGCGGTCGAGCCCCGAACTGCTGTCCCGGATACGGGTAGGGCGTCCCGTACGGCACCGGAGCCGGCGCCGGTGGCAGGGGTGGCGGAGCGTACTGAAACCCGGGATCAGGCTTGGGCACACCGACCTGTGTCGGCTCGTACGCGGCCCACTCGGAGTCGTCGGACTGCGAACCGTAGGGGTTCTCCGGAGTAGTCACTGCAGATCAGACCTTCAGACTGTCGAACGGTGCGACGGGAATGTTGCGGATCACCAACCAGCCGAAGATCACCACGAGAACCACCGTCGGCGTGTAGCGCCAGTGCTGCCAACTGCGGACACGTCGCCCGCGCCACAGTCCGACCGTGTACGTCACGAACGCGACCGCGAGGAGCGCGAGAGCGACCACGACGACGGCGTTGTAGTGCAGTGCCGCGCCGAGGTCGCCGTGCAACAGGCTGTACACCGCTCGCGACGCTCCGCACCCCGGGCAGTCGATGTGCAGCAGGGTCTTGGTCGGGCACGGCGGGATGATGCCGCCCGGAGTGGTCGGATCCGCGAACCACACGAACGTCGAGGCCGCGCCCACCGCCGCGACGACCACCGCCGGCCCCGCGACGCGATGCCGCGAGACGGCTGTCGCGACCCCCAGCATCCGGTCGGTGGTACTCGCGGCGTGGACGGTCATGGCACTACACCGTCGAAGTGGAGACGGCTGCCGCGATGACGACGACGTAGATGATCACGAGGATCACCCACGACGCCGCCGCGGCGATGGCACTCCACATGGCGAACTTCTTCGCGTCGTCGGCGGCCTGCTGCGCGCCGGCATAATCGCCCATCGCCCACAGCTTGCTGACCGACGTCGCCTTCACGATGGACACCACACCCAGCGGCAGGCAGCAGAGCACAGTGCTCAGGATGGCCCACACCAGATTGTTCTCAGGTTCCATCCCCGGGTGCTGACCGTAGCCGTATTGCGGCTGCCCGTATTGCGGCTGACCGTACTGGGGCTGACCGTACTGGGGCTGACCGTACTGGGGCTGACCGTACTGGGGCTGACCGTACTGGGGCTGACCGTACTGGGGCTGGCCATACTGCTGCTGACCGAACTGCTGTTGGTCGTACTGGGGCTGCCCGCCGTCCGGTTTGTTGAACGGATCCTGGCCGAAGCCGCCCGGGTTCTGCGGAGTAGTCATCTAGCTCTTTCGTCGTGTGCAGAGATCGAGATCCGATCAGCTGCTGAAATCGTAATAGCCCGCCGAATTGCCGGTCGCGGCCAACACGATGAGTGCGACGACCCACAGGACGATCGCCACAGCGAAGACGATCCACCCGATGTTCGACCACTTCTTCGCTTCGTCGGCCGACCGATGCGCGCCCGCGGCGTCGCCCCGCTGCCACTGCCCGTTCACGGCGTTGGCCTTGACGATCGCGACGATTCCGATGATGCCCGCGACCAGACTCAGGCAGGTGACGCACGTCGCCAAGAAACCGAGGACGGTGAGGACGATGGCCGAGATCATGTTGTTCGCAGGCGGGGGTCCCGATGCGCCCGCGGGCCCGGCCGGATACGGGTTGCCCGGGTACTGGTTGCCCGGGAAACCGGCCCCCTGGTAGCCGGGTGCAGCCCCGTACTGGGGCTGACCCTGCTGGGGCTGTCCGAACGGATCCTGCGCGGCCTGCGGTGTCTCGCCGAATTGAGGTGTCTCGCCGAATTGGGGCGGCTGCTGAGGATCCGGCTGCGTCGGATCCTTCTTCAGGTTGGGAGTCTGTCCGAACTGCGTCTCGGCGAACGGATCAGGCTCGACGTTCGGGTCGCCGTTTTCTCCGGGCGGATTCGTCATGTCGTCCCCTCGTCGTGCCGACCACCGGATTGGGTCGGCGCGCACTGATAGTAACTGGTCGCCGACCCGATCGGCCCGAACTGCGGTCAGCCGAACAGCTTCGGCAGCGTCCCCTCGTGAACGTCGCGGAGCTCGTCGAGCTTCACCGCGAACTGATCCTGGACTTCGAGCTCGTCACTCCCCTGGTCGACCACCCCGATCCGTGTCCACGGCATCGAACGCGCGGTCAGCATGCCGGTGAACCGTGTCTCCTCGGTCCGCGGAACGGCGACGAGAACGCGGCCCGCCGACTCCGAGAAGAGCCACACGAACGGATCGACGCCTTCGGGAAGCAGGACCCGGCAGCCGGTCTCCCCGGCGAGCGCGGCTTCGGCGACGGCCTGGATCAGACCGCCCTCCGAGATGTCGTGCGCGGCCGAGACCAGTCCGTCGCGGGAAGCCGCGACCAAGATGTCGCTGAGCAGGCGTTCGCGCTGCAAGTCGACCTTCGGCGGCGTACCGCCGAGATGATCGTGCTCCACCTGCGCCCAGATCGACCCGTCGAACTCGTCACGGGTGTCGCCCATGAGGACGAGCATCTCGCCTGGCTCGGTTCCGATGCCGGTCGGGATACGGCGCCGCACGTCGTCGATCACGCCGAGGACGCCGACCACCGGCGTCGGCAGGATCGCCGTGCTTCCGGTCTGGTTGTAGAAACTCACGTTGCCGCCGGTCACGGGGATCCCCAGTTCGGCACAGCCGTCGGCGAGACCACGCACCGCCTGGCTGAACTGCCACATGACGGCGGGATCCTCGGGCGAGCCGAAGTTGAGGCAGTTCGTGACCGCCGCAGGCGTGGCGCCGGACACCGCGACGTTGCGGTATGCCTCGGCGAGCGCGAGTTGCGCGCCGGCATACGGGTCGAGATAGGTGTATCGGCCCGACGCGTCGGTCGAGATGGCCACGCCGCGGCCGGTCCCCTCGTCGATGCGGATCATGCCGGAGTCGGCGTGCTCGGCGAGGACGGTGTTGCCGCGGACGTACCGGTCGTACTGCTCGGTGATGAACTTGCGGCTGCACAATGCCGGGCTGGCCAGCATCTTCAGGAACGTCGCACGCAGCTCACCGCCGGTCTCGGGGCGGGCGAGTCCGGACGTGGTCGACGAGACGACGGCGTCCTGCCACTCCGGGCGAGCGAGCGGGCGGTCGTAGACGGGCCCGTCGTGGGCCACGGTGCGCGGCGGCACGTCGACGACGCAGTCGCCGTGCCACATGATCTCCAGGTGCTCACCGTCGGTCACCTCGCCGATCACAGTGGCCAGCGCATCCCACTTGCGACACACGGCCATGAACTTGTCGACGTTCTCCGGGGTGACGACAGCGCACATGCGCTCCTGCGACTCACTGGAGAGCACCTCGGCCGGGGTCATGCCCTCGGCGCGCATCGGCACCTTCTCCAGGTCGATGCGCATACCGCCGTCGCCGGCGGCCGCGAGCTCGCTCGTCGCACACGACAGGCCCGCACCGCCGAGGTCTTGGATGCCGACGACGAGGCCTTCACGGTAGAGGTCGAGGCAGCATTCGATGAGCACCTTCTCGGTGAACGGGTCGCCGACCTGGACGCTCGGCAGCTTCTTGCGCGACGGGCCGCCCTCATCGGAGTCGTCGAACGTCTCCGATGCCAGCACCGAGACGCCGCCGATGCCGTCGAGCCCGGTCCGGGCGCCGAACAGGATGATCTTGTTTCCGGCGCCCGAGGCGAACGCCAGGTGCAGGTCTTCGGTGCGCAGCACACCCGCGCACAGTGCATTGACGAGCGGGTTGCCCTGGTAGCTGGCGTCGAACACCGTCTCGCCGCCGATATTCGGGAGACCGAGCGAGTTGCCGTAGCCGCCGACGCCGCGCACCACGCCGTCGACGACGCGCCGGGTGTCGGCGGCGTCTGCGGCGCCGAAACGCAACTGGTCCATCACGGCGATCGGACGCGCGCCCATCGCCATGATGTCGCGGACGATGCCGCCGACACCGGTAGCCGCGCCCTGATAGGGCTCGACGTAGCTCGGATGGTTGTGCGACTCGACCTTGAACGTCACGGCCCAGCCATCGCCGACGTCGACGACACCGGCGTTCTCACCGATGCCCGCCAGCATGCCTGCGCGCATCTCGTCGGTGGTCGTCTCGCCGAAGTATTTGAGGTGCTTCTTGGACGACTTGTAGCTGCAGTGCTCGGACCACATCACCGAGTACATCGCCAGTTCGGCGTCCGTCGGCCGACGACCGAGGATCTCGCGAATACGGGCGTACTCGTCGTCCTTCAGACCCAGCTCGGCGTACGGCTGGGCGACGTCCGGCGAATCGGCGGCGTGGGAAACGGTATCTACCTGGGCGCTCACATCGGACAGTCTATGCGAGCCTCCACCGACGACGCCGATCGACCAGGTTGCCCGATTTCTCCCCGTATCGAGACGCCGAGGATTAGATTCGTCCCCGACAGCCAGGTTTCGGGGGGACTCATGACTGATCTGCGTGCACGCGACTGCTTCGACGCCGGTATCGCCGGTCTCGGCCTCACGGTCTGCGACGATCCGCCACCGCCTCGGACCGCGTTCACCCGCGCGACCGAACTGGACCCGACCATGGGCGACGCCTGGCTCGGACGCCTCGCGGCGGGCGACCGTTCGGGCACCGTCCTCCACGGTCTCTACCTCGCCCGCGGGACGATCGGAGTCCAGCAGCGTCGCGTCGGGCTGCCCCGCGGGGCCCTTTCCGGGCTCGCGCCGATCGGCCTGTTCATCGACTATCCGATCACCTGTGCCTCGCGTGCTGCGGCGGCGTACGCGTCGTCGTTGATCGACGGCGACGACCTCGACGGTTCGCGACGGGTGCTCGACGACGTCGATCCGAGCGAACCGGTGGCCGCCTACTGCCTCAGTGTCTGGCATCTTCGGGCAGGCGACTGGCGAGCGGTGCTGAGCGCGACGAACCGGCGTGACGGCTGGGCCGATCCGGTGCTGTCGGCGGCCGCCGACTACGTCGCCGGAACGGCCTGCATCCAACTCGGCCTGTACGACGAGGGGATCCGCCTGCTCTCCGCAGCACGCGAGAGCCGCCTGGACAACTGCCGCGCTGCCGCGACGTTCGCCATCGGGATGGCGTTGCGGACACGCGGTGACGAGGCGCAGGCGCGCGCCTGCTTCCAGGAGGCGTACGCCCTCGATCCTCGACTGTCGGACGCAGCGCGCGCACTCGAGGACCCGTCGTATCGCCTGGTCGTCGAGACTCCGACCGATTCCACCGACACTGTCGCCGGTGACACCGACCGTGCCGACGTCCTCGCTGCGGCCGACGCCGACCTCGCTGCACAGATCGGCCTCACCGCGGTCAAAGACCAGGTGGACCGGCTGCGGTCGGCGGTCCTGCTCGCGAATCTTCGTGCAGCGAAAGGGCTTCGGACGTCGACGCGGAGCCTGCACCTCACGTTCACCGGCCCACCCGGCACCGGCAAGACGACGGTGGCTCGGATCATCGCCCGGATGTATCGCGGTCTCGGCCTCCTCGCGAGCGACACAGTGGTCGAGGTCAGCCGGAAAGACCTCGTCGGCGAGCACCTCGGATCGACCGCGCCGAAGACGTCCGCGGTGATCGATTCGGCGTTGGACGGCGTGCTGTTCATCGACGAGGCGTACACGCTGATCCAGGAGGGACTGTCCGGCGGCGACGCGTTCGGACGCGAAGCACTCGACACGTTGTTAGCGCGCATGGAGAACGACCGAGACCGGCTCGTCGTCGTGATCGCCGGGTACGACGACGAGATCGACCGCCTCCTCTCGGCCAACGAAGGGCTCGCGTCGCGCTTCGCGCGCCGGATCCGGTTCGGGTCGTACTCGCCGAGCGAACTGGTGCGGATCGCCGAGTCGATGGCGCACGCGCGCGACGCCCGACTCTCAGCGGACGCGGAGACCTGCCTGTCCGCGTCGTTCGAACGGCTGTGTACGACGACTGTCGGCCGGCGGCCTGCGATCGACGTCGCGGGCAACGGCCGTCTCGTCCGCAACGTCATCGAGGCCGCGGAGGAGGAACGCGAGCACCGTCTCGCGTCGAGCATCGACATCGACCGCCTGTCGGAGACCGACTTGATGACGTTGACCGGGCCCGACGTCCGCGCAGCACTGTCGCGCTACACCGTGCGGTGAGCGATCTGACGCTGGCACCGACCCGCTGCGAAGCGTTACCGTCGAGAGATGCGCACGATCGGAACCTCGTTCGTGAGTCGGGCTCATCCGTCGTGAGCACCGACGTCGAACAGACCAGACTCCGACGCAAGGCGCACGATCTCGGCCTGATCGCGATCCTGCTCGTCGGCGTCACCGTGTTCGCTGCGATCGGCGGAGCCCTCTGGACGGCGGGTTCCCGCGATCCGTCGGTCGGCGACTACGTTCGCGACGTGCTGATCACCGCCTGGATTCCGGCAGTCGCGGCCGGCTCCGTGTACGCGCGAAGCCGAGTCCTTCGACGACGGGCCGTCACATCCCCAGACGCTGCAGGATCGCCTCGGCGACGTCGGCAGGCGAGCCGTCCGGCGGACGGATGACGAACTCCGGTGTCACGGGGCGTTCGTACGGCGAGTCGATGCCGGTGAACTGCAGGATCTCGCCTGCCCGAGCCTTCGCGTACAGGCCCTTCGGGTCCCGGGCCTCGCAGTCGTCGAGCGGAGTGTCGACGAACACCTCGAAGAACGGGAGGTCCCGCGCGGCGTGAATCTCCCGCGCACGCTGTCGTTCGGCAGCGAACGGGCTGATCAACGACACAAGCGCCACGGCGCCGGAGTCCGCGAAGAGTGACGCGACTTCGGCCGTCCGACGGATGTTCTCGCGTCGATCGTCGTCGCTGAAGCCGAGGTCGGCGTTGAGACCGTGCCGCAGATTGTCGCCGTCGAGGAGGTAGGCGGGCCGCCCTTCGGCGACCAGCCGTCGTTCCAGTTCCGTCGCGATCGTCGACTTGCCCGATCCGGACAGCCCCGTGAGCCAGATGGTGGCTCCGCGGTGGGCGCGATGCTCGCGCGTCACCTTCCCGGATTCCCAGACGACGTTCGAGTCGTGGGCGACCGGTGCTCCGATCATCCCGGCCGCAACGGTCGCGTTCGTCGCCTCGTCGATCAGGATGAAACTGCCGGTCTCCCGATTGCGGCGGTACTCGTCGAACATCATCGGCCGCTGACAGTGCAACGACATGCGGCCGATCTCGTTGAGTTCCAACCCGTCGGCGGTCGGGTCGCGGTGCAGCGAGTTGACGTCGAGTCGGTACGTCAGCCCGGTCACCGACACCCGTGTCTCCCTGGTCCCGCACAGCATCAGGAAGGTGTCGCCCTCCGACATCGACCTCGCGTCGGAGAACCAGCAGACCATCGCGTCGAGGTCACGACCGACGTGCGGCCGGTTGCCGGGACGGACGATCATGTCGCCGCGGACGATGTCGATCTCGTCGGCCAGTTCGATGGAGACGGCCGAACCCGCCGACGCCTCCGACCACTCTGCGCCGCCCGGCCCCCAGAGCCTGGTGATCTCGGTGCCGAAGCCACCAGGCAACGCGACCACCTTGTCGCCGACGGTCAGTCCGCCGCCCGCGACGGTCCCCGCGAACGCCCGGTGGTCGAAGCCGTCCGCACGCTGCGGCCGGATCACGTACTGGACCGGGAATCGAGCGTCGATGAGGTTCTTGTCCGAGGCGATGTGCACCGATTCGAGATGCCCGAGCAGGGAGCGCCCGGTGTACCAGTCCATCGTCTCGGACCGTTCGACCACGTTGTCTCCGCGCAATGCCGAGACCGGAACGAACGTCACGTCCGTGACGTTCAGTTTGGCCGCGAACGCCGTGAAATCGTCGACGATCTCGTCGTAGCGCTCCCGTGAATAGTCGACGAGGTCCATCTTGTTGACGCACACCGTCAGGTGCGGAATCCCCAGCAGCGACGACAGGAACGCGTGCCTGCGCGTCTGCTCCAACACCCCTTTGCGGGCGTCGACGAGGATGATCGCGAGATCGGCGGTCGACGCGCCGGTCACCATGTTGCGGGTGTACTGCACGTGCCCCGGAGAGTCGGCGACGATGAACTTGCGTTCCGGGGTCGAGAAGTAGCGGTAGGCGACGTCGATCGTGATGCCCTGTTCGCGCTCGGCGCGCAGGCCGTCGGTGAGCAGCGCGAGGTCGGCCTGCTCGTCGCCGCGCTGCGCACTGGTGCGTTCGATCGCGTCGAGCTGGTCGGTGAAGATCGACTTGGAGTCGTAGAGGAGTCGCCCGATGAGCGTCGACTTCCCGTCGTCGACGCTGCCTGCGGTCGCGATGCGGAGCATGTCGTCGGCCATCAGAAGTAGCCTTCCTTCTTGCGGTCTTCCATTCCGGCTTCGGAGATCCGATCGTCGGCGCGGGTCGCGCCGCGTTCGGTGACGCGGGTCGCCGCTACTTCGGCGATCACCTTCTCGGTGGTGTCGGCGTCGCTCTCGACGCAGCCGGTGCATGTCGCATCCCCGACCGTGCGGAATCGCACGCGTTCGACATGCGCCTCCTCCCCCGGGAACTTCTCCAGGAATCTGGTGTCCGCCAACAACATCCCGTCACGCGGGACGACCGGGCGTTCGTGCGCGTAGTAGATCGACGGCAGGTCGATCTCTTCGGCTCCGATGTACTCCCAGATGTCGTGCTCGGTCCAGTTGCTCAGCGGGAACACCCGGATGTGCTCGCCGCGCGCATGCCGCCCGTTGTAGAGGTTCCACAGTTCGGGTCGCTGATTTCGCGGGTCCCACGCGCCGAACGAGTCGCGGAAGCTGAAGACTCGCTCTTTGGCACGTGCCTTCTCCTCGTCGCGCCGGGCGCCGCCGAAGACCGCGTCGTATCCGCCGTCCCGGATGCCGCGGAGAAGTGCCGCGGTCTGCAGCCGGTTCCGGGAGTTGCCGGGACCGGTCCGTTCCACGACACGACCCGCGTCGATGTCGTCTTGAACGCTGCTGACCACGAGCCGAGCTCCGGTCTGCTCCACGAGCCGGTCGCGGAACTCGATCACTTCGTCGAAGTTGTGGCCGGTGTCGATGTGCATGAGGGGGAACGGGACCGGCGCGGGCCAGAATGCCTTGCGCGCGAGGTGGAACATGACCACGGAGTCCTTGCCGCCGGAGAAGAGCATCACCGGACGCTCGAAGGTGGCCGCGACCTCTCGGAAGATGTGCACGGATTCGGCTTCGAGTTCCTCGATCACGATCAGAGGCCTCCTTGACGTGTCGAATATTCGACACCTAGTGTTGCGAATGTGTCACAAACAGTAGGACGGCAGTCGACCCGACGTCAACCGTCGCCCCCGACTCGGCGAGCAGCCGTCGTGATGGACTGCGTCGTGACCCTCGCAGGCCACTCTCCCACTCTGGCCGACATCGTCCGCGAGACGACGTTGCCGCGCGCAACGGTGCACGCAATCGTGTCCGAACTCGCCGATCTCGGATGGCTGCGACGTCACGACGACCTGACACTCGCGGTGGGGCCCGCGTTTCTGGCGACGGCACGTACCGCGATCGGCGACGATCCGCTCGCGACCGCCGCACGCCCCGCTCTGGAGCGCCTCGTGGCCGAGACCGGAGCCGTCGCCTTCCTCGCCCGCCGCGTGGACACCGACACGATCACCGTCGTGGAGTATTGCAGCCCCGCCGGTTCGGGGCGTCCCGCTACGGAAGGCTGGGCCGAGCCGGGCCGCCCCATCAGCCTGCAGCCGCCGATCTGCCGAGAGTTCGTCGCGTGGTCGGACGCTGCCGTCCGCGACGCGTGGATCGACCGCGCGCTCGAGCCCGAGCGAGACCGACTGCGCGCGGTACTCGCCGAGGTCAGACGACGCGGTTACTCGATCGAACGGATCACCGACGATCACCGATCGGTGATCGGCGCACTCACCGGCCTCGAGACAGTCCCCGCCGACCTGCGGGACCGCGTCCGAACCCTGCTCGGCGAACTGTCGGCGATCGACTACCTCGCCCCCGAACTCACCGACGACGCCGACGTCGGAGCGGTCACCGTCGGTGCGCCGATCACCGACGACCACGGCCGCGTCGTCGGCTCTATCGTCGCGTGCCCGCATACGACGATGCCCGGACGCGAGTTGAAGCAGTGGGGCGAGAAGACCGCCCGGGCAGCACGGCACGCTTCGGTGTAGTTTTTACAACTACAGGTTGTAAAAACTAAGGAGACGCCCCGATGCCCGACATCACGCTCGACGTTCGCGAGATTCCGAAGCCGCAGCGGCACCCCAAGATCTTCTCGTTGTTCGACGGCCTCGCAGTCGGCGAGGCGATCATCCTCGTCAATGATCACGATCCGCGTCACCTGCACGACGAGTTCGAAGCCGACCGTGCAGGCGGCTACTCGTGGGACTACCTGGTCCGCGAGAAGCGCGACTACCAGGTCCGAATCGGCAAGACCACCGCGGGGACGCCGCCCCGCAAGCTCGGCAACACCGCCGAGCTGACGAACGCGGCGGTCGACGCGGCCGACGTCGCGTGGAAGCTGACCTCGCCCGACCGACACCTCGACTCGAACCTGATCCGTCTCGCAGCCGACGGCGAGATCGCCGCGCACGCGGGCGGCGAGGTCGACGTCCTCGTCCACGTCATCGCGGGCTCCGGGCAACTCGGCACCGAAGCGGGCGATCTCGAGGTGGCCGCAGGCGATCTCCTGTGGCTGCCCCGTCGCTCACAGCGGGCGTTCCGGGCCGGACCAGACGGACTGAGCTATCTGACCGTCCACACCCACCGGGAGCCGACGTTGAACATCGAGCCGCTCGCACTACGAGAAGCGTAGTCATGACGTACGTCATCGCTCAGCCCTGCGTCGACGTGATGGACCGCGCCTGCGTCGAGGAATGCCCCGTCGACTGTATCTACGAGGGCGGACGCAGCCTGTACATCCATCCGGACGAGTGCGTCGACTGCGGCGCCTGCGAGCCCGTGTGCCCGGTGGAGGCCATCTTCTACGAAGACGACGTCCCCGACGAGTGGGAGCCGTACCTCAACGACAACGCCGAGTTCTTCACCGAAGTGCTCCCCGGGCGGGACGCACCGCTCGGGTCGCCGGGCGGCGCCGCCAAGCTGGGCCCGACAGGCAGCGACGCGCCGCTCGTGGCGTCGTTGCCGCCACAGGAGACCGACACCTGATGAGCGTGCGCACCACCGTCCTCGACGCGTTGCGCGACGCGGCCTCCCCGGTGACGGTCGCGGACCTGTCCGCGCAGCTCGACACCCCGCCGACCACGGTCCGGTTCCATCTGAAGTCGCTGACCGACGACGGGCTCGTCCAGGCTGCGCCCGGTGCGGGCACCGGGCGCGGCCGGCCACAGATGCAGTACCGGCTGCGGCCTGCCATGGATCCGGCGGGTCCGCGCGATTACGGATTCCTCGCCGACGCCCTCGTCGACGCCCTCGACGGCACGCCCGACGGTCCGCAGCGCGCGATGGCCGCCGGTCACGAACTCGGCCTCGCTCGCGCGAGCACCGACCGCGGGGCGGCGCAGGACGTGATGACGGTGCTCGCCGATATGGGGTTCGCACCGTCCGTCGCCCGCGGTAAGCGCAGCGGGGACGGCACTGCCATCAGGCTGGGCCGATGCCCGTTCCTGGAGGCCGCCCGGCGCCGGCCCGGGATCACCTGCTCGGTCCATCAGGGACTGATGCAGGGCGTCTTGGACGCACACCGCGACGGCGGGACCGTCGCCCGCCTCGACGCGTTCGTCGACGGCGATCACTGCCTGGCTCAACTGTCCGACAGGTCCCGGTGACACCGCGCGGACACCGGGTCGACGTCGACCTCTACACCGCGGCGGGCGCCGCATTCGTAGTCGTCGGCGGACTGGTCGCCGCCGTGGCGAGCCCCCTCGATCTGGCCAAGGGAAGTTGGCTCGCCGCCTATCTCGTCCTCGTCTGCGGCGTCGCACTCATCGTGATCGGTGTGGCGCAGCAGCAGCTGACCACTGCCGTCCCGACACCGATGCAAATGTGGCAGCTCGCCGGCTGGGGTGTCTCGAACGCCCTGGTGATCGCCGGTTCGCTCAGTTCGATTCCCCTGATCACCGACGCCGGGTCGATCGTGCTCTTCGCGACCCTTGTACTCACCGCCTGGCTCGGTCGAGGACTCCTGGGCGCTCGCCGCGCTGCCGGATACGTCTACATCACGGTCCTGATCGTCCTCGCCGTCAGCGTCCCCATCGGCTCGGTCCTCGCCCACGCGCGAGCCTGAGGGACGGGCGGAGGGCAGCCGCCCGGGCTACCAACCAAGCACTTGCTAGGTTAGAGTCGATCGCATGAGCACTGCCGTGATCCCTCCAGCACTGGGTCCCGACGACCTCGGCCCCGACACCTCGCCCGTCGCCTACGAGACGGGCGGCCCGGACGGCGCCGTCGCCTACGTGACGTTGAACCGACCGGATTACCGGAACGCCCAGAACTCGGTGATGACGTACTCGCTCGACGCCGCGTTCCGCAAGGCCGTCGACGACTCCGCGGTGAAGGTGATCGTGCTGCGCGCCAACGGCAAACACTTCTCAGCGGGTCACGACATCGGTACGCCGGAACGCGATTTCGACACGTATTACCCGAATACGGCCACCCTGCATTGGGATCACACTCGCGGCGACGGACAGCCGTTGGACAGCAGTCAGCGTCTCGCCCGCGAGATCGAGGTGTACGTGGGCATGTGCCGCCGGTGGCGCGACATGCCCAAGCCGGTCATCGCCCAGGTGCACGGGGCGTGCATCGCCGGCGGCCTGATGCTGGCCTGGGCGGCCGACTTCATCGTCGCGTCGGACGACGCCTTCTTCTCCGATCCCGTTGCACGCATGGGAATCCCCGGAGTCGAGTACTTCGCGCACGCGTTCGTCCTCGGCGCTCGCCGGGCCAAGGAGATCCTGTTCACCGGGCAGCGGTTCACCGCTGCGGAGGCTCTCGACTGGGGCATGGTCAACCATGTCGTCCCCCGCGACGAGTTGGCGGCGAAGGTCGACGCGATCTGCGAGCAGATGGTCGCGATGCCGATGCAGGGGCTGTTCCTGAGCAAGAAGGCCGTCAACATCTGCGAGGACCAGATGGGGATGCGCAACGCGATGGACTCGGTGTTCGGCTGGCATCACTTCGCCCATGCAGCCAACGACGCCGACTCCGGCGACTCGCTCGGCGGCATGGACGCCAAGTCGATGAAGAACGCCGCCGAGAAGAACGACACCGAGAAGGGCACCGCCTGATGGACCTCCTCTTCGACGACGCCGCCCAGGAGTTCCGCGCCGAGGTGCGGTCGTGGTTGGCCGACAACGTTCCCGCGCAACCGCTTGGGTCGATGGACACCGCTGAGGGCTTCGAAGCTCATCGTCGCTGGGAGGCGACGATGGCCGAGGCCCGCATGTCCGTGGTGAGCTGGCCCGAAGAGTTCGGTGGGCGCGACGTGCCGTTGCTGCACTGGGTGATCTTCGAGGAGGAGTACTACCGGTCCGGCGCACCCGGTCGGGTGAGCCAGAACGGTATCTTCCTGCTGGCCCCAACACTTTTCGAGCACGCCAACCCCGATCAGCTCGCCCGGATCATGCCGCGCATGGCGCGTGCCGACGACATCTGGGGACAGGCGTGGAGCGAGCCGGAGTCGGGCTCCGATCTGGCATCGCTGCGGTCGACGGCCACCCGGACCGACGGCGGATGGCTGCTCAACGGCCAGAAGACGTGGAGTTCGCGGTCGAGTTTCGCCGATATGGGCTTCGGTCTGTTCCGGACCGACAAAGAGGCGAGCAAGCATCGTGGCATCACGTACTTCATGTTCGATCTGACAGCGCCCGGAGTCACCGTCCGGCCGATTCCGCAGCTCGACGGCGAGCCGGGCTTCGCCGAACTGTTCCTCGAGGACGTCTTCGTCCCCGACGATCCCGCCGACCCGGGGAACTCCGGGGTGATCGGCGCGGTGGACAACGGCTGGAAGGTCGCGATGAGCACGGCGGCCAACGAGCGCGGCCTGTCGCTGCGTTCGCCCGGCCGGTTCCTCGCCGCGACCGACCGCCTCGTCGCGCTGTGGAAGGAACACCGCGATGCGACGCCCACGTCGGACGAAGCGGTGGCCGACGCGTGGATCGGTTCGCGCGCCTACGAGTTGTCGACCTATCAGACGGTGAGCCGTCTCGCCGCGGGCGGACAGCTCGGCATGGAGTCGTCGATCAACAAGGTGTTCTGGTCGCAGTGGGACATCGCCACTCACGGAACGGCACTCGACCTCCTCGGGCCGGACGCCGAACTCGACACCGGCTGGATGGACGGTTACCTGTTCTCACTGTCGGGGCCGATCTACGCCGGTACCAACGAGATCCAACGCAATGTGATCGCTGAGCGACTGCTCGGCCTGCCCCGCGGAGACCGATAGACATGGAATTCCTTCTCAACGACATCCACACGGACCTCGCGCAGACGGTCGACGGCATCCTCGATCGTGCCGGCGGCGTCGCCGTCGCCCGAGCGTGGGCCGAGAACGGGGATCATTCCGCCGCGCTCGACGTCTACCGGCAGCTGGCAGAGGCCGGGATCACCGGACTACTTGTGCCCGACGAGATCGGCGGAAGCGGTGCAGGCGCCGTCGAGATGGTGGCGGCCGTCGAACGCCTCGGCTACGGCGTGCTGCCGGGTCCGGTCGCCGAGACGTTCGCCGTCGTGCCCGCTGTCCTGGGCGCGGGACCGCAGTTGGACGCTCTGCTCGGCGGAACTCCCGCGACGTGCGCACTCCCCCCGGTGTGCCCGCGAGCAACCAATCCCGACGTCGCGACGCCGTACCTGATCACCGACGACGGCGTGTTCGCCGCGACGCCCGGCGAGCTCCGCGCCTCGGTCGACCCGACCCGCCGCGTCGCCGAGCTGTCGTCCGACGAGCCGCCGATCGAGCCCAGTCCCCTGCTGATCGAGCGGAGTCGAGATCTCGGAGCCCTCGCCACGGCAGCCCAACTCATCGGACTCGGATCGGCGATGCTCGACCTGGCGGCCGACTACGCGAAGTCGCGTAAGCAGTTCGGTCGAGAGATCGGATCGTTCCAGGCGGTGAAGCATCATCTGGCCGACGTCGCGATCGCGATCGAGATGGCGCGTCCACTGGTACACGGCGCGGCCGTCGGGATCGACGGTCAGGCGCCGGACGGAACCGGCGTGGGCCGTGACGTCTCGGCGGCCAAGGTGGCGGCGGGTGACGCCGCGCATCTGGCGTACCGCCACAGCCTTCAGGTGCTGGGGGCGATCGGCTACACGGCCGAGCACGACTTGTCGTTGTACCTGACGAAGACCCGCGCGCTGCTGTCGGCGTGGGGAACGCCCGCCCACCATCGGGCCCGGATTCTGGAGACCCTGTGACCTCGTCCGTCAGCGCCGACGAGCGCGCCGCCCTCGCCGACTCGATCCACGACGTGCTGCGCAAACGATCGACTCCCGAGTCGGTTCGCGCGGCCATGCGCGGCAGCGGGCGTGTCGACCGTGACCTGTGGGGCACGCTGTGCACCGAGGTCGGGGTCGCGGCTCTCGCCGTGCCGGAGCGCTACGACGGCGCCGACGTGTCGTGGGCGGAGACCGCCCTCGCCGTCGAAGAGATCGGCGCGACGCTGTCACCTGTCCCGATGTTCTCCTCGGCGGTACTCGCGGTCGGCGCGCTGCTCGCGTCGGAGGACTCCGACGCCGCGCAGCGTCTTCTCCCCGGACTCGCTTCGGGCGAGAAGACCGGAGCGTTGTGCTGGGCCGGAGCGGCCGGCTGGGATGTGCCCGGGGTGCAAGCCGAAGCCGGTCTGCTGTCCGGGACCGCGGAGTATGTGATCGACGGCGAGTCGGCGGACGTGTTCCTGGTGCTCGCCGGAGCAGGCGACGGCGGTCTGATCACGCTGCACGAGGTGGACGCGTCCGCACCCGGCGTCACCGTGACCGCGCTGCCCGTACTCGATCCGACGCGAGCGTTGGCCAGGGTCTCGTTCGACGAGGTGTCTGCGACCGCGATCAGTTCGCCGCCCGACATCGCCGACCGGATCCGCACGCTCGCGTGGGCGATGCTGTCAGCCGAGCAGGTCGGCGGGGCGGCGCGAACGCTCACGCTCACCGTCGAGTACACGTCGGCGCGTCAACAGTTCGGCCGGACCCTCGCATCGTTTCAGGCGCTCAAGCACCGGATGGCCGACATGTTCGTGTCCGTGGAGGCCATGCGGTCGATGTCTGCGGCGGCCATCGCCGCCGTCGTCGACGGCCGCAGCGATGCCGCCGAACTCGCGGCGGCGGCCCACGTCCAGTGCTCCGAGGAGTACATGCGGGTGACGGGCGAGGCGATTCAACTCCACGGCGGAATCGGCATCACCTGGGAGCACGACGTCGGCCTGTACTTCAAGCGCGCGCAGGCGGACGCCCAGTTGTTCGGACAGCCGCACACGGCTCTGCAGTCGATGAGCCTCTAGCCGCACTCAGCCACTGCCCGTGACCGTCAGTCCGATCAGCGCCACGTTGAGGACGACGACGGCGACGACGGCGGCGACGGACGCCCAGCGCAGCCACGGGCCGTCGACGAACTGGCCCATCAGCGTGCGGTCGGACGTGTAGCGACGCAGCGGGATGATCGCGAACGGGATGCCGAAGCTCAGCACCACCTGCGACACGATCAGCGCGGTGGTCGGATCGATGCCTGCGGCGAGGATGATCAGCGCGGGGATCAGGGTCACCGCCCGTCGCACGATCATCGGGAACTGCTTGCGCAGCATGCCCGCCATGATCGCGCCACCGGCGTACGAGCCGACCGAGGTCGATGCGATACCGGAGGCCAGCAGTCCGACGGCGAACGCACCCGCGACGACGGGTCCCAGTGCGTCGCGGACCGCGGCGTGCGCCCCTTCGATGCTCTCGGTGCCCGGGTGTCCGTACAGGCTCGTCGCGGCGAGTACCAGCAGCGCGATGTTGACGATGCCCGCGAGCACGAGCGCGACCCACACGTCGACTTTGGTGGCGGACAACAGCTTCCGGATACGCTGCGGGGTGGTCGGCGCCCCGTGCCGGTCGACGACGAGCGACGAGTGCAGATAGATCGCATGCGGCATCACCGTCGCGCCGAGCATCGACGCGGCGAGCAGGACCGTCTCGGCTCCGTCCAGACGAGGGACCATCCCGCCGAGCACGCCGCCTGCGTCGGGCGGGCTGACGACGAGTCCGGCGAGGAACCCCACCACGATCACGGCGAGCAGTCCGACGATGATGGTCTCGAACTGTCGCTGCCTGCGACGGTTGGCCGTGGTCAGCAACGCGATCGAGATCACGCCGACGATCACGCCGCCGAGCGGCAACGGCAGCCCGAACAACAGATGCAGTGCGACGGCTCCGCCGATGACCTCCGCGATGTCGGTGGCGCCCGCGACGACCTCGGCCTGCGCCCAGAACGCGAGCCGCGACGTGCCGGGGAGACGGTCGCCGAGCGTCTGCGGCAGCGTCCGTCCGGTGACGACGCCGAGCTTGGCCGACTGGTACTGGACCATCACGGCGATCCCGTTCGCCACGACCAGCACCCACACCAGGAGGTACCCGTACTTGGCTCCCGCAGTGATGTTGGCGGCGACGTTGCCCGGATCGACGTATGCGATCGCGGCGACGAAAGCGGGACCGAGCAGGGCGCCTGCCCTCACATTCACGTACTTTCGCCTCATCCGCAACATTGGATAAGGGTAGCTAGTCCATCAAAGTTCGGTCAACCGAACTTTACTGAGGCGAGCGTCTCATTGTGCGACGAAAAGGGTCTCGACTCCGCTCGACCAACGAAAAGGGCTCGACCAACGAAAAGGGCTCGACCAACGAAAAGGGCTCGACCAGCGGGAAGGGCTCGACCAACGGGACAGCGATCAGGCGAAGGCGGCGCGCACCTGCTCGGCGGTGAGGCCGTAGTCCTCCAGCGAGTACTTGTGCGCGGGTTTGCGATCGCCCGACTTCGACTCGGCGTCCAACGCCGTCATCGCCGCGCGAGCCTCGTCGGACATAGCGGTACCGAGAGCGTCGTAGACGCGGCCGACGGCGGCGAACGGGTCGGCCCGCAGCTCGTCGAATCCGACGTCCACGAACTGGGCCGGATCGTATTTCGCGCGGGCCGCCGAGAACTCGCGGAGACCTCGCGACCACAGCTCGAGCTGTGTCCTACCGATCGTGGCGCCGGTGAACACCGTCGAATGACCTTCGGTCGCATGCTCGGCGAGACTACACATCGACGGGATGATCGTCTCCGGAGCGCGGTGGGTCTGCACGACGATCGCGTCCGGGTAGGCCGCCATCAACGCGTCCAGCGCGAACAGATGACTCGGGTTCTTGAGCACCCACCGTTTGCCCGGATCGTTGGACCCGATCAGCTGAAGATTCCGGCGATGCCGCTGGTACGCGGGTGTCCAGTCCTGTGTCTGCAACCAGTCCGAATACGTCGGCAGGTATGCGAGCGACTCGTACGAGATCGACATGAGCGACTGCCGCAGCAGCTGCCAGCACTCCTCCACTTCGCTCGCGCTCATGTAGTGCAGCCCCATGAACTCGGGATTCTCGACGTGATGCTGAGTCAGACCGGCGTCGATCTGTTGAAACACCGGATTGTCGGCCCACGTCTCACGCGGCGGACGCGGCTGCGGGAACTCCGCGAGCCACATCTGGAGCCCCTGGTGTGCCGGATCGGCAGCCAGCAGACGGTGCAACGCAGTGGTGCCGGTACGCGGGAGACCGGTGACGAAGACCGGCCGGTCGATGGCGACGTCCACGTAGCCCGGATTGTTCTTCCACCCGGCCTCGCTGAGCAGACGCGCGATCAACGCGCCCTTGAGGAAGAACCGGAACATCTTGCTGCCGACCTCGGTGAGGCCTGCGTCGGCTCGATAGGAGTCGAGCAGCACCTGGAGGCCCTCGAGGTAGTCCTGGTCGCCGAAGTCGTCGAGACCGACGGCCCGAGTCGCGGCGGCGTGCAGGTCGTCGACTGTGCCGACCGTGGTGCGCGGCTCAGACATGGTATTCACCGCAGTTGACGTCGAGGGTCTGCCCGGTGACGGCGTTCGCCATCGGCGACGCCAGGAACACGGCGGCGTCGGCGATCTCGTCCGGCTCCGGCAGCCGCTTGAGATCGCTCTTCGACGCCGTCTGCTCGTACACCTGCTCCGGCGTGATCCCGTACTTCTTCGCGACCTCGCCGAAGTACCATTTGAGCTGGTCGTCCCAGATGTATCCCGGTGCGACGCTGTTGATCCGGATGCCCTGGTCGCCGAGTTCGGTGGCGAGCGACTGCGACATCGCGAGCAGCGCCGACTTCGCCACCTTGTAGCTTCCGTACCGCGGCTCCGAATGACGGATCACCATCGAGTTGATGTTCACGATCGATCCCCGGTTGTCCGCGAGAGTCGACGTGAACGCTTTGATCACTCGCAGCGTGCCGAGCACGGTGAGCGACAAGCTGGCCTCGATCTGATCGAAGTCGGTGCGCGCCAACGGCTTCATCGACGGCATCGCGAACGCATTGTTGATCAGGACATCGGCGCGGCCGAACTCGTCGACGGTCTTCGCGACGAGGTTCTCCACTGCAGCGTCGTCGGTGATGTCGGTCGGCACGACGAGGACCTGCGCCCCGAGGTCGCGGACTTCGGCCGCCACGTCGTTCAGCCGCGACTCGGTACGCGCACCCAGCACGACCTTCGCGCCGTTCGCCGCGGCCCGCAGGCAGAGTGATCGGCCGAGGCCCGGGCCGACGCCCGATACGACGACGACCTTGTCGGTCAGAAGTGCCATGGTGCAGGTCCTCTCGGGGATGAGCGCTAGCCCAGCATGCGGTTGGCGAAGGCGCGCTGCCGCTCGGCGATCCGCGCGGACCAGCCTGCGGCGTCGATGCGGTTCTCGTCGTAGAACGGGAGATGGTCGGGGACGTCGGCGTCGTCGACGACGACGCACGTGGGGCCGAGTTCCGGTCCGACCGGCTCGTCGACGCGCTGCCACCGGAACTGCAGGATTCCGCGGCGACGCCCCGTCGTCTCCACCCAGTTGGCGACGCCGGGATCGTTGGCCGAGATCACCAGTCGGATCATTCCGTCCGGGTCGGTCTGCGCCTGCGCCGAGTTGAGCGAGGTCTGATGGTTGACGTAGTCGAGCGAGATGTACCAGAGGCTGCCCAGCTGGAAGCCCTGGTACGGCGCGTCCGAGCACGGAACCGTGACCACCATCGACGTCCCTGCGGGCAGATCGAAGTGGCCGACCGACGAGTACTGCGTCGCCAGCCCGCCCGGCGTCGTGCGGGGCGCGGTGAACGTGTTGACCGGCTCGTCGAGGTAGAACCACTTCGGGAAGTTGAACCACGTGTCGATGCGCGCCTTCAACATCGCCGCCGCTATCGCGTAGCGGCGTGCGGCCTTGGCCTCCGTCAACTCCGGCGGCGGCGTGCCCGCGGTGTCGACGCGTTCGATCGTCACCGAACCGCGCCGCTGAGTGGCCCAGTCCGAGTAGACCTCGCGCACCGCGAGCATCGACGCGCCCTCGCCGAGCAGGAAGTGCCCGGCGCCCGAGTCGGTTCCGTTCGGACCGAACGTGATCTCGAACGATCCGTCGTCGGCGATCTCTATCCGACGGTCGTCGAATGCGTCGTCTCCGCCGGGCACATTCGTCGGGGTGTAGTCGCCGCGCAACACCTGGAAGCTCAGGTCGGCCGTCGTCCCGCGCACACCGCGCACGATGTACGTGGCGTCGGCTTCGACGGCGGCGTGGTAGTAGATCGTGTCCGGGTTGTCCAACCCCATCTTCGCGTACGGCCCGGTGGACGTGACGAAGGTCGGATGGCTCTTGCTGTGCGTACGAGCCAGCTGCAGGATCGACGAGATCCCGCCAGCCAGATAGTCGAGTCCTTCCGCACGGTCCGCGTCGGTCTCGGCGAACTCGGCCGCCGCGATGCGTGCTTCCGCCTCGGCGATCGCATCGGTGAACGGCTTCGTCACCGGCGATTGCTGTGCGTCGTCCCCGGCTACAGCCATGTGTCCCCGCCGTTCCACGTGAGGAAGTTGTCGAGCTCCTCCTGGGCGGGCGTGACGCGCGGATGCTCGGTCGACAGGTAGCCGCCGCGGTAGAACAGCAGCGGCTTGTCCTGCAGTACCTCGCCGAGGACTTTCGCCCGGCCGATCACCACTTCGTGGTCGCCGCCGTCGTTGACGTTCTCGACCGTGCACTCCACCCAGGTGAGGCTGTTGCGGATCACCGGCATCCCCTCGGGCGACCGATCCCATTCGACGGATGCGAACTTGTCCTGTCCGGGCGCCCCGAACACCGCGCTGACCGCCTGCTGCTTATTCGACAGGACGTTCACGACGAACGAACCGCGTTCGGCGATGACCGGCCACGTCCGCGACGTCTTCATCGGGCAGAAGACCACCAGGGGCGGATCCAGCGACAGCGCAGCGAAGCTCTGACACGCGAACCCGACGGGCTCGTCGTCGGCGTTCATCGACGTGATGACGGTGATTCCGGTGCAGAACTGGCCCATCGCGGTCCGGAACTGCCTCGAGTCGAAGTCTTCGGTGCCGTACGGGGAGAGGGGAGCCACGTCGATCAGCCCTTCATTCCGATGGTGAAGTCGTGGCCCCACAGGCTGACGGCCGTCGATTCACGCGCGACCCAGTCGTCGTCGTCCACCGTGCGTCCCTCGCAACCGAACTCGACGTCGAATCCGCCAGGCGTCTTCATATAGAACGAGTACATGAGGTCGTTGACGTGCCTGCCGAGAGTCGCCGACATCGGCACCTTCTTGCGCAGCGCGCGGTCGTGAGCCAACCCGACGTCGTCGGTGTTCTCCACCTCGACCATGAGGTGGACGATGCCGGTGCTGTTGGGGATCGGCAGGAACGCCAGCGAATGATGGCGCGGGTTGCAGCCGAAGAAGCGCAGCCACGGCGGCTCGTCGCCCTCTTCGCGCCCGACCACCTGCGGAGGCAGACGCATCGAGTCCCGCAGTTTGAAGCCGAGGACGTCCCGATAGAACGTGAGCGCCTTCGCGTCGTCCGTCGTGGTCAGCACCACGTGGCCGAGGCCCTGCTCGCCGGTGACGAACGTGTGACCGTACGGGCTCACCACGCGTCGGTGCTGGAGCGCGACGCCCTGGAATGCTTCGAGCACGTTCCCGTCCGGGTCTGCGAACACGATGAGTTCGGCGACGGCACGGTCGGCGATCTCTTCGTCGGTGCCCTCGCGGAACTCGATGCCCGCGTCGGTCAGGCGATCGCGCACGTTCTGCAGCGCGGCGGCGTTGGTGCACTCCCACCCCGAGCACGCGAGATGGTCGCGGTCGGACGGGACGATCACCAGCCGTGCCGGGAAATCGTCCATCCGAAGGTAGAGAGCGCCGGGAATCGACCCCTTGCCCTCCACCATGCCGAGGACCTTCAGCCCGTACTGACGCCACGCATCCATGTCGGTCGCATCGATCCGCATGTAGCCCAGGGACCGGATGGGGCTCTGCTCGTCAAACATTCTCAATCCTCAAGAAGTAGAAGTGATCTGGAGACCCTGGCCTCACACCATGGTGTCGCCGATGGGGATGCCGAACTCCCCGTTGCCGTAGGCGACGTAGGCGCGCTCCGGATCGTTCGCCGCGTGGACGCGACCGGCGTGTGCGTCGCGCCAGAATCGCTGGATCGGCGTGCCGTTCTCGAGTGCGTGCGCACCGGAGTTCTCGAAGAGGCGATCGATGGCGGTGATCGCACGGCCGGTGGCGCGGACCTGGTCGCGGCGGGCGGCCAGACGCATCTCCATCGGCACCTCCTCGCCTGCGACGATCAGGTCGTACTCGTCCTGCAGGTTGCCCGACAGTTGACGCCATGCGGCGTCGATGTCGCTGCCCGCTTCGGCGATCCGGACCTTGGCGAACGGATCGTCCTTGGCCTTCTCGCCCGCGTACGCGGCGCGGACGCGCTTGCCCTGGTGTTCGACGTGCGCGGTGTACGCGCCGTACGCCATTCCGACGATGGGCGCCGAGATCGTCGACGGATGGATGGTGCCCCACGGCATCTTGTAGACCGGAGCGGTGTTCTTCTCCAGGCCCGGAGCCTGGCCCGTGCTCATGGCGCGGAAGCTCAGCATGCGGTGGGTCGGGACGAAGGCGTCCTTCACCTCGATGGTGTTCGACCCGGTACCGCGCAGCCCGACGACGTTCCACACGTCCTTGATCGTGTAGTCGCTGCGCGGGAGGAGGAAGCTGACGAAGTCGACGGGCTTGCCGCCCTTGAAGACCGGGCCACCGACGACCACCCAGTCAGCGATCTCGCAGCCGGACGACCAGGCCCACGAGCCGTTAACCGTGTAGCCGCCGTCGACCACTTCACCGGCGCCCATCGGCGCGTACGACGACGAGATGCGGACACTCGGGTCATCGCCCCAGACGTCTTCCTGCGCCTGCTGCGGGAACAATGCGAGATGCCAGTTGTGGATGCCGACGATGCCTGCGACCCAACCGGTGGACCCGCAGGCGGTCGCGATGCGGCGGACTGCTTCGTAATAGGTCACCGGGTCGGACTCGTAACCGCCCCACTGCGCAGGCTGCATGAGTTTGAAGAATCCGGTGGCGTCGAGCATCTCGGCGACCTCGTCGGGCACCCGGCGCGCGTCCTCGGTCGACTGCGCGCGTTGCTCCAACTCGGGCAGCAGCGCGTCGATCTTGTTCAGAACCTCCTGCGCGGCTTCGCTCCGCTGTGCTCCCATGGGCCACTCCTGTTCGCTCTTCATGTCGATCACTCCTGTCAATATTAGAACACGTTCTCATTCTGACTGGAACCTGTTCTACTATTGAGTCATACGAGTATCGCGCCAGCCCCGACGCGACCAGACACGAGCAGCAAACAGACATCGAGGAGGAACAGATGACTGACACCGACATCCGTGAGATCGACACCGGAACCCCGCCCACCCGCTTCGCACGAGGTTGGCACTGCATCGGCCTGGTGGCCGACTACACCGACGGCAAGCCGCACTCGTTGGAGATCTTCGGCACCAAGCTCGTCGTCTGGGCCGACAGCGAAGGCAACGTGAAGGCGCTCGACGCCTACTGCCGCCACATGGGCGCCGACCTGTCGCAGGGCAAGGTACGCGGCGACAACATCGCCTGCGCGTTCCACGGCTGGGAGTGGAACGGCAAGGGACGTTGCGCAGGCGTCCCCTACGCCAAGCGTCATCCGAAACTGGCCAAGACCCGCACCTGGCAGACGATGATCCGCAACGGACAGGTCTTCGTCTACAACGATCCGGAAGGCAATCCGCCGCCCGAGGACGTGGTCATCCCCGAGCTCACCGAGTACGGCGCCGACGGATGGACCGACTGGACCTGGAACCGTCTGGTGATCACCGGCTCCAACTGCCGCGAGATCATCGACAACGTCGTGGACATGGCGCACTTCTTCTACGTGCACTACGCCCTGCCCGACTACTTCAAGAACGTCTTCGAGGGCGAGACCGCGGCACAGTACATGAACAGCCGCGGCCGCCCCGACATCGCTCTGACGTCGGCGTACGGCGACAGCAAGCTGGAATCGATCGCTGCGTATTACGGTCCCTCGTACATGCTCAATCCGATGGTCCAGTACTACGGCGAGTTCGCTGTCGAGACCATCCTCACCAACTGCCACTACCCGATCGACTCGAACTCGTTCGTCCTGATGTTCGGCGTCATGGCGAAGGTCCCCGAGGGGCTGACCGACGCGCAGGGCACGAAGATGGCGAAGAAGATCAGCGCGGGCATCGAGGTCGGCTTCCTCCAGGACGTCGAGATCTGGAAGCACAAGACCCGCATCGACAACCCGCTCCTCGTCGAGGAGGACGGCGCCGTCTACCAGCTCCGACGCTGGTACGAGCAGTTCTACACCGATGTCGACGACGTGACCGACGAGATGACCGGCCGCTTCGAGTACGAGATCGACACCGAGAAGGCCCTGGAGAACTGGGACATCGAGGTGCAGGAGAACCTGCGGATCCAAGCCGAGGAGAAGGCTGCCGAAGAAGCGGCAGCCGATTCGGGCGCATCGGTCTGATGACCGAGCCAGGTGCGGCCGGCGCCGGCGGTTGGGCGAAGGCGCCCGACTACTCGGCCGATCCAGAACGCCTGTCGACGATCGCGGCGGCCACCGCCCGCGATCGTCGGCACTATCTCTCAGGCGGGATGACCGAGATCGAGTGCCGTACCTGCCACGCGTGCGTCATGGTCAAGAAGACCAGTCCGCACCACACCAGCGTCCAGTGGACCGACGACGCCCGCGCTCGATGCACCGAGATCTCGAAGATCCGCGCCGACGGCGGCAACCCGGCGATGCTTCCGTCGTGCCCGCGCATGTCGGCGAGCATCGAGCACGGTGTCGCCGAGGGCATCATCCCGCGCGAGTCCCCGACGAAGGATCCTGACGGGTACTGGTGAAGCGCTGCATCGCGCTCCTCACGAGTGGACACTGAAACCGACCACCATTCGTGAGGAGAGGTTTCAGCATGCCCGACTACACTGCGGCCGACGGCGCTCCGATCTGGTTCGATCTGGCCAGCTCCGACCCCGACCGCGCTGCCGCGTTCTACGGTGAACTGTTCGGTTGGGACGTGTCCGAGCCGAACGCCGAACTCGACGGCTACCGCAATTTCTCGGCCAACGGCCGATTGGTCGCCGGGCTGATCCAAGCACCGGGCGAGGGCGTCGCAGACGTCTGGTCGGTCTACTTCAAGGTGGCCGACGCAGCGGCCGAAGTCGAGAAGGCGCAGAGTGCAGGCGGCAGCGTGATCGTGCCCCCGATGCCGGTCGGCGACCTCGGGGTGACGGCACTCCTGACCGACCCTGCCGGGGCGGCGTACGGACTCTGGCAGGTGGGCTCCCATGCGGGATTCAGCGAGCGCGGGACGCATGGAACGCCGTACTGGTTCGACGAGATGACGATGGACTACGCCGCGTCGACCGACTATTACACCCGGACTCTGCACTGGGAGCTCGAGGAAGTCGGCACCGGCGGCGATCCGAATTCGACAGGCCCCGACCGCTATTCGGTGGTCACACCGCCGGGAGCAGCCGACAGCGCGGCGGGCATCATGTCTGCGGCCGGGATGTTCGGCGACGGCCATCCGTCGTTCTGGCAGGTCTACATCACCGTCGACGACGTCGCCGCGACCCTCGCGAAAGTGACCGCACTCGGCGGCGAAGTCCTGATGCCCGGCGAGGTGACCCCGTGGGGAACGCTCGCCTCGTTCAAGGACCCGATGGGCGCCGCGATCTGCCTGGGCCATCCGCCAGCCGGGATGTGACGACGTGGCGGCCGATTCACTGGGACCGGACTGGGCCAGGCACGGAGCGGGTTGGGCAGCGAACGACGCGGTCTTCGACCGGATCTTCGCTCCGGTCACCGACGCGATCCTGACGGCGGCGGACCTGACCGGAGCCGTGCTCGACATCGGCTGCGGCACCGGAACGCTCCTGGAACGAGCGAGCGACCTCGGAGCCTCGGCGGTCGGCGTGGACATCTCCGCGGACATGATCGACGCCGCGGCGCGCCGAGTCCCGCAGGCGAACGCGGTGGTCGCCGACGCACAGACCGCCGATCTGCGCGCACTCGCCGCCGGGGAGGGCTTCGACCGCATCGTCTCGCGGTTCGGAGTCATGTTCTTCCCCGACCCGGTCGCCGCGTTCACGAACATCCGCCGTTCGACGGCGCCAGGTGCATCGATGACTTTCATGTGCTGGCAGGACGGGCACCGCAACCCGATCTTCACGCTGGGAACCAGCACGCTGATCAAGGCTCTCGATCAGAAGCCTGCCCGGCCGGAGCCCGGCAGCCCGGGACCGGTGGCCTTCGCCGACCCGGACTACCTGCGCGGTGTCCTCACCGACGCAGGCTGGTCGAACACGAGGATCGACGACTTCTCGTTCCGTGCCGATTACTCGTCTGCGGACAGCGACGGAGTCGAAGAACGTCTCGCCGTCATTCTCGCGACCAGCACCGGACAGTCGGTCGAGGAGGCGGTCCGCGCGAAGCTCGGTGAGTCCGGCTGGTCAGACCTGCTCGACGGCGTACGCGAGAGTCTGCGCGCCGAACGAGCAGATGGCATCCTCACGCACGAGGGCCACTGCTGGCTGGTGTCGACGAGAGCCGGGACGTGACGACGATCGACCCGTAGCGTCAAAAACTTTTTCGACAACCGACCCATCTGCTCCGCCTTCTCAGCCGAAGTACTCCTGACAGCTGACGAAGGAGGACCGCGTGAGCACAGACAATCTCGTCCATTCCACCCGGACCGCGGCGGAACTGCCGCTGACCGCCGCACAACGCGGCATCTACTACGCCCAGCAGATCGACCCCGATGTGCCGATGTCGGTCGCTGCGTTCGTCGAGTTCCACGGCAACGTCGATGCGGACCGACTCGAGATCGCGGTGACCGAGGCTGCCCACGAGACCGAGGCAGGTCTGCTGCGACTGATCTGGAACGAGGAGGACGAGCCGACCGTAGTGGTCGACGGCGACCGCGACGTCACACTCGGCAGGCGAGACTTCTCTCGACACTCCGATCCGCGCGCGGCGGCCGAGAACTGGATGGACGAGCACCGTGCCCACGTTCCCGACCTGTTCACCGATCCGCTCCTCCAGACGTACCTGTTGACGCTCGGACCCGACCACAGCATCTGGTACTGCTGGGGCCATCACCTGGCCTTCGACGGGTACGCCGCGATGTACATGATGCTGCGAGTCGCTCAGCGCTACACGGCAGGCGACGGCAGCGCCCTCCCCGAAGCGACGATCGCATCGATGGCCGAGGTCGCAGGCATCGACGATGAATACCGCAGGTCGGACCGGTTCAGCGACGACCGCGACTACTGGTCCAAGCGCCTCGGACGAGACGTCGACGCCCTCCCGACCACGTCGTTCTCGGGTCGAAGCGACGTGGCGGCTCCCCTGGCGACCATCGTCTCCGAGTCTCTCGACGACGACGTCGTCGAGCGAATCCGGTCACGCGCCACAGCTCTGCAGGTCCGACCGGCCTCCGTGATCACCGCGGCAGTCGCCCTCTACCTGGCCCGGTTCAACGACACCGCAGACGCCATGCTCAGCCTTCCGGTCGCCGCGCGCGATACCGCGTCACTGCGCACCTCCGCCGGACTCACCTCCAATGTGGTGCCCGTCCTGGCGAACATCGACGATGCTGAGCACCCGTGTCGAGTCGACGACCTGATTCGCAGCGTCAACAGCGACATCAAGCAAGCCGTGCGACACCAGCATTTCCGTCACGAAGACATCATGTCCGAGATTCTCAGCGCAGCGAACGGTAAGCGCGGCTTCTTCGGACCGATGGTCAATGTGATGTTGTTCTTCAAGCACATCGATTTCGGGCCGCTGGCCGGCGCGCTGCACATCCTGTCGACCGGACCGGTCGAGGACGCCTCGGTGAACGTCTACGACTCGATCTCCGGCGGCATGCATCTGGACCTCGAAGCCAACCCGAACGTGTACGACGACGCCGACGTCCACGCGCATCATCAGCGACTCGTCCACTTCCTCACGCGTTTCGTCACAGCCGACCCTGCGCTGCCGGTCACCGCTCTCCCCGTCGCGACCACCGACGAGATCGCGCTGGCAGACCGGTGCTCGGTCGGTCCGACCGTCGACTACGGCGAGGCGACGCTGACCGATCAGCTCTCTGCTGCGTACCGTCGCTTCGGCGACTCGACTGCACTCATCGACCCCGACGGGACGACCCTCACATACGACGAGGTCGGCCTCCGTGTGGCTGCGACGGCAGCCGGCCTGCGCGCCCGCGGAGTCGGAATCGAAGACGTCGTCGGCGTGATGTTGCCGCGCGGCCTCGACCAACACATCGTGCTGCATGCGGTTCTCGCGACCGGAGCCGTCTTCGTCCCCTTGTCCCCGGACGAACCCGACGCACGGCGCGAGCGCATCCTCGACATCGCCGAACCGGCACTGGTCGTCGTCGACGACGACCAGGAGCCGATCCCCGCACCGACCGCTACACCGCAGTCGCTTGAGGCGTCGGGCATCGCCGGATCCCCCGAATTCACAGCGCCGCCCACGACCGTCCACCCCGACAACGGCGCGTACCTGCTGTTCACCTCGGGCTCCACCGGAGCCCCGAAGGGGGTTCTCATCACCCATCGCGCTCTGGTGAACCGGCTGTCGTGGATGCAATCCGAGTACCCGCTGACATCCGACGACCGAGTTCTCCAGAAGACGCCTGCCAGTTTCGACGTGTCCGTATGGGAGTACTTCTGGCCGCTGACGGTCGGAGCCGCGGCGGTCGTCGCCGCACCGGACGGTCACCGCGATCCGTGGTATCTGCGACGCGTGGTCGAGGAGACCGGCGTGAGCGCGATGCACTTCGTGCCGTCCATGCTCGCGGTCTTCGCCGAGACCCTCGGCTCCGACCCCGAGACGATCGACCGGACCCGCTCCGCCCTCACCTCGGTGCGCACCCTCTTCACCAGCGGCGAAGCACTCACCCCGGGAGTGGTGAGCGCAAGCGCAGCACTCACCGGGGCACCGATCCACAATCTGTACGGGCCAACCGAGGCCGCCATCGACGTCACACACCACAACGCCTGCGATCGGACTGAGCCGGTCATCCCCATCGGCATTCCGGTCCACAACACCACCGCATACGTGCTCGACCGGCGACTCGACCCCATGCCGACCGGAGCGATCGGCGAACTCTATCTCGGCGGCGTGCAGTTGGCTCGCGGATACCTGGGTCGCTCCGCCCTCACCGCCGATCGTTTCGTCGCGGACCCGTTCGGCGGCGGTCGGCTGTACCGGACCGGCGACCTGGTACGTCGGCGTCGCGACGGCGAACTGGATTATCTGGGACGCACCGACTCGCAGTTCAAGATTCGCGGTCGCCGTGTCGAACTCGGCGAGATCGAGAACGCGCTCGCCGATCTCCCCGGCGTCCTGGCTGCGGGCGCGGTCGTCCGCGACGACCTGCTCGCCGAGCGGATCGTCGTCGGCTACGTCAGCGGTGACGGACTCAGCAGTGACGGGATCAGCAGTGACGGGATCAGGGACCGCGATCTGCGCGGCGAACTGTCTGCGACGCTTCCGTCCCACATGATCCCGACCGTCGTAGTCGTCTGCGACTCACTTCCCACCACCTCGAACGGCAAGCTCGACCGCCGGGCACTTCCCGATCCTGATCTGGGCGGACCGGCCGGAGGCAACACCGAGCGCGACACACCTGCCACCGATCTGGAGCACCTCGTCCACGACACCGCGTGCGCCGTGCTCGGCGTCGACGAACTGCCCATGACGGTAGGTCTGATCGAAGTCGGCGGAAACTCGCTGGCAGCGACTCGCGTGGCCGCACGACTGTCCACCGCCACCGGCGTCCGTCTCGGGATCCGCCACATCCTCGACGCGACCGACATCCGCGGAATCGCCGAGGCACTGCGCACGCGCGGCGTCGCCGACGATGCACCCGCTGCTGCCGCCCGGTCCACGCACGCATCGATCGACGGACCGGTACCGCTCTCGCCCGCACAACGGCGCCTATGGCTCGCCGCACGTCTGGACTCCGCATCGGCCGCGGTATACAACATTCCGTTCACCGTCCGGCTCATCGGCGACCTCGATGCCGACGCGCTCACTGCGGCGCTGAACGACGTCGTCGCACGACACGAACCGCTGCGCACCACCGTCCGCGACACAGACGGAGTGGCGTTTCAACAGGTGTGGCCTGCGGACCGGCCGCTCCTGGACGTGGAGCGAGCCGACGCCGGGACACCCGAGAGCGTCAAGGACTTCGCCTCGCGGCCGTTCGACCTGACCGCGGACCTCCCCATTCGGGCTCGCCTGATCTCTCATGACCGGCACGACCACACCCTCGCCGTCGTGATCCATCACCTCGCCGCGGACGGCTGGTCACTCGGTCCGCTCGCCGACGATCTCGCCGCGGCCTACCGCGCGCGGCGCGTGGATCAGGCTCCGACGTGGGCCGAGCTGCCAGTCACCTACCGGCAGAGCGCCGCGGACCGGCACGCCTGGCTCGACGATCCTGCGTCGGACGCCGGCGCTCAGCTCGAGTACTGGGCGCGCGTCCTCGCCGATGCCCCCGTCGACACCGAATTGCCCTACGACCGTTCCCCGTCGCACGCCGATCGCCGTTCGGGCGCACATGTGCGGGCGCCGATCGACGCCGCCACCCGCGGTCGTCTCATGTCGCTGGCGAGCAGGTACGACACCACGCCGTTCATGGTGGTGCACGCGGCGGTGGCCGCGCTCCTGCGGACGATGTCGAGCATCGACGACGTCATCGTCGGAACTCCGGTTTCGGGACGCGGCGACGACGAACTCGATCCGTTGATCGGCATGTTCGTCAACACTCTCGCGCTGCGTACTCCGGTCGACAAGAACGCGGCGTTCTCGGACCTCCTGTCCATCGTTCGCGAACGCGATCTGGCCGCATTCGACAACGCGGACGTACCGTTCGATCGGGTGGTCACCGACTTGAACCCCGCTCGCAGCAGCAGCGGCCAGCCCTACTTCGACGTGTCCGTCGCACTCGAGGACGCCGCCCAGATCCGTCTGGACATCGCAGGCCTCGCCGCGACTGCCGCCAAGATCGATATCGGGACCAGCAAATTCGACCTCGAGTTCACCATCATCGACCGTGCCGACGACAGCCTCGGGATGGATCTCGACCTCGGCTACGCCGACGAACTCTTCGACCGGGTGACAGCCGCGGGCCTGGCCTCGCGCTACGTCCGACTCCTGCAGACGGTCACCGCCGAGCCCGGCATGTCGATCGGGGACGCGTGCGTACTCGATCCCGCGGACCGTCTCGACCTCGTGCCCGCGGTCGGCGGCGGACGACGCCCCGTGGAACATCTCACGCAGTTGCTCGGTTCGGCAGCGGCTGCCGAACCGTTCCGTCCCGCGATCGTGGATGCGGCGGGTCGCCTGCGGCTCACCTATCGCGAACTGGACGAGGCCTCCAACGCTCTCGCCAGAACCCTCATCGACAAGGGCGCCGGACCAGAGAGCTATGTGGCGGTGTCCCTGCCTCGCGGCGTGGACTGGATGGTCGCGGTGTGGGCCGTCGCCAAATCGGGCGCGGCGTGGGTACCGGTCGACCCCTCATACCCACCGGTCCGGACCGAGTTCATGCTCGACGACTCCGGTGCGTCCGTCATCGTCACCGACACCGCGTCGGCGACGCAGTTGCCGACCACGACCGCGCACACAGTGGTCGTACTCGACGCAGACGACGTCCGGACTCCGCGGCCCGGCGACGACGTCTCGGCGGTCACCGACGCCGACCGCATCGCGCCGGTCGACGTCGATCAGCCCGCGTACCTGATCTACACCTCCGGGACCACTGGTCGACCCAAGGGCGTCGTGGTGAGCCATCGCGGTCTCGCCGACTTCGCCGCCGAGCAGGTGTCCAGTCTGTCGCTGACCGGAGACAGCCGCACGCTGCATCTGGCGTCACCGAGCTTCGATGCGTCCGTGCTCGAAGTGATCATGGCGGTCAGCGCCGGGGCGAGCATGTGCATCGCGCCTGCGGACATCGTCGGCGGCGGTGAGCTGTCCGCACTGATGGCCGACGCCGCGATCACCCACGCGTTCCTCACCCCGTCGCTCCTGACGACGATGTCGCCCGACGACCTCCCGCGCTTGCGCACCCTGGTCATCGGCGGCGAGCATCCCAACGCCGAGTCCGTCCGGCGCTGGTCGGCCGGCCGTCGTCTGATCAATGCGTACGGCCCCACTGAGACCACCGTGGTCGCAACCATGTCGCAGGGCCTGGATGCGACCGACTCGGTGACGATTGGCCGGCCCATCCGCGGCGTGTCCGCGCTGGTGCTCGACGAACGGCTCCGACCGGTGGCGCCCGGCGTAGTCGGCGAGCTGTATCTGTGCGGCTCGCACCTCGCTCGGGGCTACCACGGGGCACGGCCGTTGACGTCCAAGCGTTTCGTGGCGAACCCGTACGGCGAGTCCGGCGAACGGATGTATCGCACGGGCGACCTGGTCCGCTGGACCGCGAGCCACGCCCTCGAGTTCCGCGGACGCGCCGACCATCAGGCCAAAGTGCGAGGCCATCGCATTGAACTGGGCGAGGTCGATGCCGCACTGCTCGCCGACGACGCCGTTCAGAACGTCGTCACGATCGTGTCCGGGACTCACGACGCCGCTCGGCTCGTCGCCTATGCCACGGCGCCCCGGGGCGAAGTACTCGACGACGCCGCGCTCCGCGGCGTCCGTGACCGACTCACCGACCGGCTCCCCCGCCACATGGTCCCTACGACGATCATCGCGCTCGATGAGATCCCGGTGACGCACGCGGGCAAGATCGACACCCGGGCGCTGCCCGCGCCCGAGACCACGTGGGATCGACACGCGCGCACTCCCCTGCGGGGCGACGCCGAACTCGCGGTCGCCGACGAGATCGCTCGCGTGCTGGGCATCAGCGCCGATCATCTCGGCCGCGAGTCCGACTTCTTCGAGCTCGGCGGCAACTCCTTGTCGGCCACCCAGTTGGCGACGGCACTCGAGAATCGCACCACCGCCCACGTGCCCGTGCGTGCCCTGTTCGACAACCCCGACGTCGCCGCGATCGCTCGGCTGATCGGCGACACCGCTGACACCGGTCTCGTCCGCGACGAGCAGCCGAGGGCCCCACTCGTGCACGACGACAATCCCGACGGCCCTGCCGAACCCGGTTCCGCTCAGCAGCAACTCTGGTTCCTCAATCAGCTCGCGGGCCCCGACGAGGGCGCGGCCTACAACATCGCGTTCGCTCTCCACCTGGACGGCGACCTCGACGTCCAGGCGCTCGAGGGCGCGCTACGGCACACCGTCGGCCGGCACGAGCCGCTGCGCACGCGATACCCCGCACACGACGGGCACCCGACACTCGACGTGCTCGAGGACGTCGACGTGACGCTGACTGAGGATCTCGCCACTGACGACGAATGGGAGCAGCAGGCACGCGCGATCGCCGCGCAGCCGTTCGACCTGACCGTCGAAGGCCCACTCCGCCTGGCCTTGCACCGTCTTCCCAGCGTGGACGACCGACCGGCACGGCACCGACTGACACTGGTCATCCACCACATCGCCGCTGACGGAGCCTCCATGACTCCGCTCGCCCGCGACATCGGGTCGGCGTACGCCGACCTGCACGCTGGTCGTGACCCGCAGCAACCGGCGCCCGCCTTCTCCTACAGCGACTATCTGCGCTGGCAGGCCGCCGGACTCGCAGGCGGATCGCACTCCCAGTCGGCGACGCGCTTGGACGAGCTCACCTCGTGGTGGCGCGAGAACCTGGCGGGGATGGGCCACGCTCCCGTCCTCGCATCCGATCTCGCCACCACCGACCAGCCGACCGCGACCGGCCGCGCGGGCGTGATCGAGACAGCGTTCGAGGACGACCTCCGCGCCGCCCTGCAGACTCACACCGTCTCGGGAATCACCGATTTCATGACTGTGCACGCGGTCCTCGCAGCTCTGCTCCATCGGATGTCTGCCGACCCGTCCGCACATGTCGAGACCGGGGTAAGCGACCTCGTGATCGGCACACCGGTCGCAGGCCGACCAGATCCCGGACTCGCAGATCTGGTCGGGATGTTCGTGAACTCGGTACCGCTGCGCACCCGTGTCGACTCGAATGCTCCGTTCACCGAGTTGCTCGCCGCCGTCCGCGACGCCGACCTCGACGCCATCGCGAACGCCGACATGCCGTTCGAGAAGTTGGTGGCCGCCATCGCACCGCCTCGCACCGGACGACACCCGCTCTTCGACATCGCCGTCACACTCGACGACGCCGTCGGCGGCGGCGCCGAAGTCCAGCTCCCAGACGTGACTGCGTCCGCCCATGAGATCGGTACCGGCGGAGCACGTTTCGGCCTGGAACTGCGCATTCGTGACGGCGTCGCGCGCTTCACCTACGACGTCGGGCTCTACAGCGAGCAACGGATCGCCGACCTCGCACAGCGATTCACCGGACTCGCCCGACAGATCGCCGACGACCCCGAACGTCGGATCGGCGACTTCGAACTCACGCGCGCAACCGACGGCCCCGCCGACGCACACGCCGCAGCGTCCGAACCGGTCCACCTGGCCGACCTCGTCGACCGCGCGGTACGTACCCGACCCGACGCCGTCGCCCTCGACGACGGCGCCGTCCGACTCACCTATCGCGATGCGGGCCGGCTCTCGGACCGGTGGGCGCGAGCCCTGACTGCGTGCGGTGTGGGCTCGGACGACATCGTCGCGGTCTCAATCGAGAGGTCGACGGAGTCGGTGCTCGCCACGTGGGCGATCGCCAAGACCGGAGCCGCCGTCATGCCGGTGGATCCGAGGTATCCGGCCGGCCGCGTCCACCACATGCTCGCCGACTCTGGTGCCACGATCGGCATCACCACGTCGTCGCATCGCGACGATCAACTCCGACCGAGCGGTCCCGCTGATCTGCGGTGGATCACCGTCGACGAGTTGACGGCGGACCTGCCTGGTGCGCGCGGCCTGTTACGCGATCGGCCGGCTCGACGAGTCGACGGCTGCGCGTACATCGTTTACACCTCCGGCACCACCGGAGTCCCGAAGGGTACATCGATCACCCACCGCGGGCTCGCCGCGTTCGCCGCGACCCAGACGCGCCGCTACGGCGTGGATTCGACTAGCCGGACCCTGCACTTCGCTTCGCCCGGCTTCGACGCCGCGATGCTCGAACTGCTCCTCGCGCTCGACGCCTGCGCCACGATGGTGATCGCCCCTACCTCGATCTACGGCGGTGACGAACTGACCGAGTTCCTCGCCGAGGAACAGGTCACTCATGCATTCGTGACCCCTGCGGCGATGTCTGCCGCTGCCCCGCGTGACCTTCCGGACCTGCGGTGCCTCGGGGTCGGCGGCGAGTCTTTCGGCCGCGAGCTCGTCGCACGGTGGGGAGCCGATCGCACCTTCTTGAACTGCTACGGACCGACCGAGGCCACCATCGTGGCGATGATCGCGTCGATTACCCCTGGCGCGCCGATCACCATCGGCACTCCGGTGGACGGTGTCCGCGCCGTCGTTCTCGACTCACGTCTTCGGCCGGTGCCGCCGTTCGTCCCCGCCGACCTGTACCTGATGGGGCCCGGCCTGGCCCGGGGCTACCTGAACCGGCCCGGCCAGACGTCGACGGCCTTCGTCTCGGCGATCGACGGATCGGGCCGACGCATGTACCGGACGGGCGATCTCGCCTCGACCGATCTCACCGGAACCGTCACCTTCCAAGGACGCAACGACCGGCAGGTCAAGGTCCGCGGATTCCGTATCGAACTGGACGAGATCGACTCGGCTCTCGCCGGGCACCCAGACGTCGGCGCCGCGGTCACCGAGGTTCATGGGTCCGGCGACGCAGCTCGCCTGGTCAGCTATGTGACCGGCCTCGGCGACGGTTCGGCGAGGCCGGCGGAGATCGTCGCGTTAGCCGCGCAGCGGCTCCCCCGGCAGATGCTTCCGTCGATCATCGTTCCGATCGACGCGATCCCGATGACGGTCAACGGCAAGGTCGACAGGGCCGCGTTGCCCGCACCCGAGCCTGCTGCGCACACCTCGTCGCGCCGCCCGGCGGGCGACGCAGAGGAGGTGCTCGCCGACCTGGTCGCCGACACCTTGGGACTACCCGATGGCAGCGTCGGAGCCGACGACGACTTCTTCGCGCTCGGGGGCACCTCGCTCGCAGCGACGACGTTGGTCAGTCGGATCAACGCCGTTCATCGCGGCGATCCGATCCGCGTCCGGTCGGTCTTCGACGACCCGATCATCGCCCGGCTCGCGCGGCTGCTCGATATCGATCCCAATGTAGATCCCCGGGTCGATCCGAGCACCGCGCACGACGACGTCTCCGCGATCGTCTCACCGGATCGTCCGATGCGCTTTCCGCTGGCGCCCATGCAGCGCCGGATCTGGTCGCTGCACCGCAGCGATCCGGACGCCCTCGACTACGCGATGCCCTTCATGCTGCAGCTGCACGGCACCCTCGACGCCAAAGCTCTGCGCGACTCCCTCGTTGATGTGGTTACCCGCCACGCCGTTCTGCGGACGTTCTACACCGACACTGCCGACGGTCCCGTCGGCATGGTGTCCGACGATCCCGAACAGGTCGTCGGTGACATCCAGACCGACGGCATCGAGGCAGATGCGACCGGTCCCGAGTCGATGCTCGCCGCCCTGCTCGCGCGCCCGTTCGACCTCACCCGCGACGCACCGCTGCGGGCGCTACTCACCGGCGACGGCGAATCTCACGCACTGGTCCTCGTCCTGCACCACATCGCCGCGGACGGCGGGTCCATGCCGACCATCGTCGGCGACCTGCTCGAGGCGTATCGCGACCGAACCGGAGCTGCCTCGCACCGCGCGCCGCGGCCGCCTGCGATACCGGACTACCGCGATTACGCACTCGCATCAGACGCCGTCCGCGAATCTGCGGATCTCGAGTACTGGACGTCCGCGCTGACCGGCGCTCCGGCCGTCACGAGTGTGGACGCCGATCCCGCACGGGCCGATCAGACCGGCGGATCCACCGTCGAACTACCGATCGACGACGCGCTGCGCGACGAGGTCGCCGCCTTCGCTCGCACCAACTCGACGTCCGCGTTCACCGTCCTTCACACCGCGCTGGCAGTGCTGCTCAATCGACTCGGAGCCGGTGACGACCTGGTGATCGGAACGCCGGTCGATACGCGCGCCGCGTGGAGCCCTGGAACCGAGGCAGGCCTGGACCTGCGCGCGATGGTCGGAATGTTCGTCAACACCGTCGCGCTGCGCACGACGATCGATCGAAACGCGAGCGCACAATCACTCCTGGAGCGTGTGCGGTCTCAGGACCTCGATGCCTGGGATCACCTCGCAGCGCCATTCGACGACGTGGTCTCGACTCTCAATCCGACTCGCGTCTCGGGTCGTAGCCCGCTGTTCCAGGTAGCCCTGTCAGTTCACGACTTCGTCGGCTCGATCGCAGGCGAGCAACTTCCGGTGTCTGCGGATCTGGTCGGCGAGATCGCCGAACTCGATACGCACACCGCGAAGTTCGACTTGCAGTTCACCGTCACCGGAATGAACTCGCAGTCGAGGGAGCCTCGGCTCGCGTTGACATACGCGCGAAATCGATACGGTCATGCGGACGCAAAACAGCTAGGTGTGCGTCTGCTGCGTGTGGTCCGCGCCCTCGTCACCGACCCACAACGCTGCATCGGCGACATCCGCATCACCGATCCGCTAGAAGTCGCTCGCCTCGCTCCGTTGTCCGGGTCCTCGGCGACGCGTCCGCGCACATACTCGGATCTGCTCGACGACGCGGTCCGGCGTAACCCCGGCGGCGTCGCCGTCACCATCGGGGACCCCGCGAGGACCACGGTCGACGTCACCTATCTCGACATGTACGAGCGGGCCAACCGCCTGGCCCGACAGCTGTTGAACCGGGGCGTGGCGCGAGACCCGGAGTCGGTCGTCGCCGTGGCGATCCCCCGGTCACTAGAGGCGATCGTGGCGATCTGGGCGATCGTCCGGACCGGAGCCGCGTACGTCCCCATCGACCCGATGTACCCGGCTGACCGGATCGCGCACATGCTCCACGACGCGGGCGCCGGCCTGATCATCACGACGTCCGATCACGCGAGCACACTGCCCGCTCGCGGCACGCCGACCCTCGTGATCGACGAGTCCGCCGTGCGACGAGAGCTGGCGTCGACCTCACCCGCGCCGATCAGCGACGACGAGCTGCCGCGGCCGATCGACCTCGATCAGTTGGCCTACATGATCTACACATCGGGTTCCACTGGAACTCCCAAGGGCGTGCTCGTTCCGCACCGCGGGCTCGCCGCAGTCCACGACGAGCTCGCCGCCCGCATGTCGCCCGACACCACCTCGCGCGTTCTGCACTTCGCCTCACCGAGCTTCGACGCCTCAGTGCTCGAGTTCCTGTTGGCGGCGGCAGGCGCATCCGCTCTGGTCGTCGCACCGACGACTGTCTACGGCGGAGCCGACCTGGAGGGCGTCATATCGCGCAGGCAGGTGACACACGCGTTCATCACTCCAGCGGCCGTGTCGACCATGTCGGCCGACGACACGTCATCGCTCACCACGCTCGCGGTCGGCGGTGAAGCCGTCTCGACCGACCTGGTGCGGATGTGGGCCCCTGGTCGGACCCTCCTCAACGTGTATGGCCCGACCGAGACGACCATCATCACCACGGGCTCGGAACCTCTGGTCGCGGACGATCGCGTCACCATCGGACGTCCGAACAACGGGGTGTCAGTCGTCGTTCTCGACAATCGTCTGCACCCGGTTCCCGCGGGTGTTCCCGGCGAGCTCTACCTCCTCGGGCCCCAGGTCACCCGCGGCTACCACGGGCGCCGCGCACTGACCTCGACGCGCTACCCCGCGGCCCCGATGGTCCTCGGTCCCGAGTTCGCCGGGCAGCGAATGTACCGTACGGGCGACCTGGTCCGGTGGAACCACGACGGACACCTCGGTTACATCGGTCGCACCGACGATCAAGTACAGGTGCGTGGCTTCCGCGTCGAACTGGGCGAGATCGACGACGCGTTGTCTTCGGTGCCCGGTGTCCGTGCCGCCGTCACGGTCGCCGACCACACGCCCGGCCAGACGGTTCTACACAGCTATGTGACACCCGCCGGCGATTCGGGGGCGCTCGGCTGGGCCCCACTCGAGCCAGGATCGGTACGTCGGGCCCTCGTCCGGCGACTGCCCCGGCACATGGTCCCCAGCACAGTCACCGTCTTGGACCGGCTCCCGCTGACCGCGGTCGGAAAAGTCGATCGACGCGCACTGCCTCGCCCGACCGTGCCGACGACTGTCGGCGGCGACGCCCCGATCGGTGCTGCCGAACAGCGGATCGCCGACACGTTCGCGGACGTCCTCGGGGTCGACTCGGTGGACCGCGGCGACAACTTCTTCGACCTCGGCGGCGACTCCTTGCGTGCGACCACGCTCGTGACGAGTCTCCGGCAGGCGGGCCTTCAGGTCACGGTTCCCGACGTGTTCGCTGCGCCTACCCCCGCCGAACTCGCGGCCGACCTGGCCGACGACGCCTCAGATCGTCAGTCGTCGCCTGCCCTGGCCCCACTGTTGACGCTGCGGCGGGGCGACCCGGGCGCGGGCATGGCTCCGCTGTTCGCGATCCACCCGGCGATCGGCCTGGCGTGGAGTTTCACGACGCTGCTGCCGCACGTCGACGACGACCGTGCGGTGTACGGACTGCAGAATCCCACGCTGTCGGGAGCCCAGGCCGCAGAGTCGATCGAAGAACTCGCCGCCGACTACCTCCGGCGTATCCGCGAAGTGGCTCCGCACGGACCCTATCGACTCCTCGGCTGGTCCCTGGGCGGACTGATCGCGCAGGAGGTCGGAGTCGCACTGCAACGCGCCGGGGAACGAGTGGAACAGTTGACACTCCTCGACTCGTACGTGTTGGCCGATCACGCCGGCTTAGCGGGCGGCGAATCCCTGCGAGATCTGCTCGGAGAGTTCGGCATCGACACCTCCGACATGGTCAACGATCCCGACGGGTCGGCCGTCTCGACCGCCGTCCGCGCTGCGGGCGGACCGTTGGCCGAGCTGTCCGACGACGACCTCGAGGCGGTCCGTGCGACGTTCGAGTCCGCCGCGTCCCTCGCCTGCCGGTGGGTTCCGCGAGTCTTCGAAGGCGATGCCGTGTTCATCACCGCCGACCGAGGTGGCACCGGAGTCGAGGCCCGCGCCGACTGGATCGATATCGTCACCGGATCCCTCGCCGACGTACACGTCGACTGCACTCATGCCCGAATGTTGCTGCCCGACAACGTTGCTCAGTACGGGCACGTTGTCGAGAACAGTCCATCGAACCAGGGACGCGGCGACCGCCGCGACACCCCACGAGAGGAGAACTGATGAGCCCCAACCCATTCGACGACACCGACGCCACCTTCACAGTGCTGGTCAACCACGAGCTGCAGCACTCATTGTGGCCCGAGTTCGCACCTGTGCCCCACGGTTGGACGCCGGTGTTCGGTCCCGAAGGGCACGCCGAATGCCTCGAATACGTCGAGTCCAACTGGACCGACATGCGGCCGGCGAGCCTCGTCGCATCGATGGAGCGGGCCGCAGACCGCAAACGCGCCGCCGCCACGCAAGCGACGATCATCGATCACCGGGAGGAAGTCCGTGGGACGGCACAACGCAAGCACGCTTGAGCGGGAGGCCCCGCCGGGCGGCTGTGACAGCGACGACGCCCCGACCGCGGGCCTCGCACCCGTACGCCACTCGACCGACGCCCTCGTCCTGCGAGGCGTGACGAAGACGTTCGCTAGTGGACTGCTCGGGCGAGGTCGGCCGCATGTCGCGGTGGATCAGCTCGACCTCACTGTGCCCGCCGGATCGATCCACGCGATCCTCGGCCCCAACGGCGCGGGCAAGACGACCACGGTGTCGATGATTGCGACCCTCCTGCGTCCCGATTCGGGCGAGATCCTGATCGACGGCGTCGACGCAGTCGCCACGCCGTCGGAAGTCCGCGGACTCATTGGGGTGTCCGGTCAGTACGCGGCCGTCGACGGCAACCTGAGCGGGTTCGAGAACCTGCGCATGGTGGCACAGCTGTACGGAATGACGAGACGGGAGGCCTCGGCACGGGCACGCGAGATGATCGACGAGCTCGATCTCGTGGCCGCAGCGGACCGACCGATGCGAACCTACTCGGGCGGCATGCGGCGCCGCCTCGACCTCGCGGGCGCCCTGATCAACCGTCCACGCCTGGTGATTCTCGACGAGCCGACGACGGGGCTCGATCCGCGCGGGCGCAGGCAGATCTGGGGCGCGATCAAAGAGCTGACCCGCACCGGGACCACGATCCTGCTGACCACCCAGTACCTCGAGGAGGCCGATGAACTCGCCGACGACGTCACTGTCGTCTCGGCGGGCGCCGCTCACGCACGCGGCACACCGTCCTCGCTCAAACGTGAGTTCGGAGACGCCGAGCTGACCGTCGAGGTAGCACGTACGGGGGCTCTCCGAAGCGCGGTGGATGTGATGACCACTCTCGCGGATGTCGGTTCCGGACCTCCAGAGCAGCTCGACGACGTGCGTTTTCGCGTTCGGGTCGAAGCCGGGAGCCGCACCGCAGTACGTGCGGTGACGGCCCTGAACCGGATCGGGGTCGAGGTCCTCGACGCCGGTGTCACCGCACCGACCCTCGAAAGTGTCTTCCTCGCCTTGACCGAACCGATCGCCACAGACGACGAAGGAGGTGCATCTGATGTTCGCTGACACCGCAGTCCTGGTGGAACGCAATCTGATCACTGTTCGCCGCATACCGACACTGTTGCTGAGCGCGACCGTGCAACCGCTGATGTTCGTGTTCCTGTTCGCTTACGTGTTCGGCGCGACTCTCGGCGGTGGTCAGTATCGGGAGTTCCTGATGGCGGGCATCTTCGCCCAGACCGTCCTGTTCAATTCGGCGTTCACCACCGTCGGACTGGCCAACGACATGTCGACCGGCATCGTCGATCGCCTCCGGTCTTTGCCCATGTCGAGGCTCGCGGTGATCGCAGGCCGCGTCACATCCGACATGCTGCTGGGCATGGTAGGGCTGACGGTGATGGTCGCGTGCGGATTCGCGATCGGGTGGCGTATTCGCGGGAGCGCAGTCGACGCGATGATCGCTTTCGCGCTGCTGCTCCTGTTCGCGCTTGCCATGGCGTGGGTCGGCGCGATCACCGGGCTGGCCGCGCGAAACGTCGAGGTCGCACAGAGTGTCGGATTCCTCTGGATGTTTCCGGTGACCTTCCTCTCGAGTGCCTTCATTTCGGCGGCCAGCCTCCCCGGGCCGCTGCGCGCGATCGCCGAGTGGAACCCAGTCACTGCAGTGGCCACCGCGTCCCGCGATCTTTTCGGGAACGCCTCGCCTCCGGACTTCCCAGACCCGACCGGATGGCCCGCCGACCACGCACTCGTCTACGCACTCATTTGGAGTGGAGCCCTGTTGATCGTGTGCATCCCGCTCTCGCTCTGGCTGTACCGTCGATCAGCAAGTCGATGAGGATCGCTGCAGAGGCATTCCAAAACCCACGAAGTACCTGTGTCAGCACTGCGAGGAGGTGACCATGCACCCGAATCAGACCGGCAATGGCGATGATCGCTCACAACCTGACCTGTCGCGGCTGCTCGCCGCATCGGCCGCAGGCGACCAAGCTTCGTTCGCACGCCTTTATGATCTCACCAATGCACGCGTATACGGGCTGGTCCTTCGCGTGCTCAAGGACCGCAGCCACGCCGAGGAGGTGGTGCAGGAGTCGTATCTGCGCTATTGGCAGCAGGCCGACCAGTACTCCGCAACGCGCGGCAACGTGGTCAATTGGATGCTGACGATCGCCCACCGCCGATCAGTCGACCGGATCCGGTCCGAGGAGTTGTATCGCAGGCGCGGTTCCGAATACGCGAACGCCAACGCCGCAGTTCCGCCGACACCGGTCGTCGAACTCGTCGAGCAACACGATGAGTCGGTGACGCTGCGCATTTGCCTCAGTCGACTCACGAGTCTGCAACGTGAGGGCATCGAACTCTCCTATTTCGACGGAATGACCTACCCCGAGGTGGCCGCGCACACCTCGACACCGCTGCCGACGATCAAGTCGCGCATCCGCGACGGACTGCGCAACCTGCGTAACTGCGTTAAGACCGGAGAACAATGACTGACCGAGAGTGGCTCGACGACCACGTCGAGCTGTATGCCATCGACGGCCTCCCCACCGACGAGCACGACGAGGTGCAGGCCCTGCTGGATCAGCTCGACGCCGAGTCTCGGATCGAATACGACGACCGCGTCACCGACGTCCGCGAACTCATGCACGACTACGCGCGGCGATACACACGAGATGCACCCGCGACGCTTCGCGCCCGCGTCCTCGCCGATTTCGACGCAGGCGCTGGCCACCGGGGCGACCCGCCACACCAGGAGCCACCGACCGACCTGTCGTCCCGAAGGCGTCACCGCATGGCTGTCGCGGTCGGCGCGGCCGCCGCGGTCGTGGCCGTCCTGTTCGGCGGCGGCGTGCTCGTCGGAAATTCCATCACGCCTGACGAGCCGTCCACGACACAGCAGGCCGATGCGGTGGCCGCCGTGTTCAGCGCCCGGGACGCCACGCTGTCGGTCGGCGACCTCAACGATTCACGCGGCGTCCTCACCGTCGTGAGTTCGAAGTCCCGTAATCAGGCGGTCGCGACCGTGCGAAACATCGACAACCCAGTGCCGGACGACCGGACGCTGCAGTTGTGGAGCATGGGGAGCAGGCCGGAGCCCGTCTCCGCCGGACTCCTCAATGGCTCTGCAGGCTCGCCAATCCTGATCGACGCCCTCGACTCGACCACCGCCTTTGCGGTCACGGTCGAGCCCAAAGGTGGCTCGACGGCTCCCACGACGCCTGTGCTCGGACAAGTAGCGGTGTGAGGACGGCGTTCTTTCCCCGTCGATCCGACTCGTCTACCCTGTCCTATAACACGTTCTATAACTTGTTCTAGTTTTGTGGACTCGACCACGCTAGAGGGCGAAGGGAAGTAGATGGACAACGAGGAGTTCGACGTCATCGTCGTCGGAGCAGGCGCAGCCGGACTGTCGGCAGCACTGACCGCGAAGACTAAAGGCCTGAACACCGTTCTGATCGAGAAGTCGCCGTACTGGGGCGGCTCCACCTCGCGGTCGGGTGGCGGCGTGTGGATCCCCAACAACAGCGTGCTGCGCCGCGACGGCGTCGAGGACACCGTCGACGATGCGCGCCGCTACGTGCACGCGATCATCGGTGAGCACGCTCCCGCCGAGAAGATCGACACCTACATCGACCGCGGTCCCGAGACTCTCGACTATCTGATGGCCAACGCCCCCCTCGACCTCGAATGGGTCAAGGGCTACTCCGACTACTACCCCGAGGCCCCCGGCGGCCGGTCGGGCGGACGCTCCGTCGAGCCCAAGCCGTTCGACGCCGCGCGCCTCGGCGACGACCTCGACACGCTGCACCCGCAGTACACGAAGGCTCCGCTGAACATGGTGGTGCTCCAGTCCGACTACCGCTGGCTCAACATCGGCATGCGTCACTGGCGTGGCATCCAGCGGATGCTGAAGGTCGCGCTCCGCTTCTTCATCTCGCGCACGCGCGGCAAGAAGATGATCGCGATGGGCGCAGCACTGGCTGCCGAACTCCTTCTCGGCTGCCGCCAGGCACACGTCGACATCCGGCTGAATACCCCGCTCACCGATCTCATCACCGAAGACGGCAAGGTTGTCGGCGTGATCGCCGAGGTCGACGGCGTTCCGACCCGACTCCTCGCCCGCCGCGGCGTGATCCTCGGGGCAGGCGGATTCGAGAACAACGCAGCGATGCGCGCCGAGTTCCAGCGCGCCCCGATCGGCACCGAGTGGACGACGGGCGCCCCCTCGAACACCGGCGACGCGATCAACGCCGCACGAAAGACCGGCGCAGGCGTCGCGATCATGGACGACGCGTGGTGGGGTCCGACGATCCCCCTCCCGAAGGGCCCGTGGTTTGCACTGTCGGAGCGATCGGTTCCCGGGTCGTTCATCGTCAACCTGCGCGGCGAGCGCTTCATGAACGAGTCGCTGCCCTACGTCGAGGCCGTGCACAAGATGTACGGCGGCGAGTTCGGTCAGGGCGAAGGGCCCGGCGAGAACATTCCGGCATGGCTGGTCTTCGACCAGCGGTGCCGTAACCGCTACATGTTCGCCGGCGTCACCGCCCGCCAGCCGCTGCCCAAGAGTTGGCTCAAGTCGGGTGTGGTCGTGAAGGCCGCCACCCTCGCCGAACTGGCCGAGAAGACCGGTCTGCCTGCCGACAAGCTCGCCGAGACCACCTCGCGGTTCAACGGCTTCGCCCGCGCAGGCAAGGACGACGACTTCCATCGCGGCGACAGCTCGTACGACCACTACTACGGCGACATCACCAACAAGCCGAACCCGAGCCTCGGCCCCATCGACAAGGGTCCTTTCTACGCGGCCAAGATGGTGCCCGGCGACCTCGGCACCAAGGGCGGCGTCACCACCGACGTCGCCGGACGCGCGCTGCGCGAGGACGGCTCGGTCATCGACGGGCTGTACGCGGCAGGCAACACGAGCGCGCCGGTGATGGGCCACACGTATGCGGGCCCCGGCGCCACGATCGGCCCGGCACTCGTGTTCGGCTACCTCGCGGCGCTCGACGCCGTCGCAAAGTCGTCGGCTTCGACCACCACCCGCGCGGAGGCCTGACCCATGCCCATCGATCCAGCAGTCGCGGTCGGCGCCGACCTCGGCGAGCAGACATTCTCGTGGACGCCGCGCGAGGTCGCGCTCTATAACCTCGCGGTCGGCGGCGCGTCCGATCCGATGGACACCGTCGGCCTGCAGTACGTCGACGACGCCGCACCGAAGGTCCTGCCGTCATTCGCGACTGTCGCCGCGAACTTCCTGGCGACACAGGCTCCCAAGGTCGAGTTCCCGGGCGTCGACATCGATCTGGCCAAGGTCGTGCACGGCAGCCAGCAGGTCCGGGTGCACCGACCACTTCCCGCGTCCGGCACCGCGACGATGCGCACTCGGATCGCCGAGGTCCAGGACAAGGGCTCGGCCGCCGTCATCATCCAGGAGTCGGAGACGGTCGACGAGTCCGGAGCCGCGCTCTGGACGGCTCGCTCGTCGATCTTCGCGAAGGGCGAAGGCGGTTTCGGCGGCGAGCGCGGAGCGTCGACGCGCGTCGAGCTCCCCGACCGCGACGCCGACCATCGCATCACCGTTCCGACGCTCCCCCAGCAGGCGCTCCTGTACCGGTTGTGCGGCGACCGCAACCCGCTTCACAGCGACCCGGAGTTCGCACGGGGAGCCGGGTTCGACCGTCCGATTCTGCACGGCCTGTGCACGTACGGATCGGTCTGTCGCGCTGTCGTCGACCAGATCTACGGCGGTGACGCGTCCGCGGTGGTCGACTACTCGGTGAGTTTCGCCGGAATCGTGTTCCCCGGCGAGACATTGCAGATCGACGCCTGGGAAGATGGCGGACGACTGCTCGCGGCAGTGAGCGTCGTCGAACGAGACGGCGCCGCGGCCCTGGGCAATGTCGTAATCAGCACTTCCTAGCCGAAAGGACCTGCATGTCCACGTCTCTGCTGCCCGTTCTCGACGATAACCGAGAGGCGATGACGTCCGACTTCACTGATGTCATCGACGCGGAGGTGAAGAAGCAGTCCGGTCTGTCGGGCACCGCGGTCAAAGCCGCGTACTCGGCCGCACAGAAGGTGAAGCCCGGCGTGGTCGCGAGCGCGACCAACAAGATGCTGCCGGACTTCCTGACCGCGCTGTCGCCGTTCTGGGACTCGAAGCCCGCGGGCACGCCGTTCGGCGAGCATCTGGCGAGCAACGGCGACGCTGCGGCCGAGGCTCTGCTCGCCGTCACCGACGGCCGGGCCGCATCGGCGCCCTCGGGCCTGGCCAAGGCGTACAAGAGCCTGCGCGGCAAGGCGAAGGGCTACGTCATCGACGCTCTGCCCCCAGTGGGCGGGGTCATCGAGAAGTACGCAGCCCGGTAGGCCCTCAGACGATGCCCGGATCAGACGCCGTTCGACGCACCTCGCGTCGGGCGGCGTCTGTCGTCTTTCGGTCAGGCAGCTGTGGTGACGATGAGGACGAGAACCGCGATGATTCCGACCACCCCCGCCACCAAGGCCAGCAGGCGCCCGATGTGGAGTCGGACATCGCTCAATTCGGGAGACCGCGCAATTCGATCTGCAGCCATGATCATCCACTTTCGTTCGTGTGGGGCGGTTATTTGCCCGTGTGACTACAGTTACACGAGTTACCAGAGAAACAGGTGAACTGACGATGCGTGTCGGATATCGAACGGGTGACGGATCGACGTCGCTCCGAGTCGGGTGGCTCGTCCTGATCACGTGCGCCGCAGTCAGCTTAGTCGTAGCGGGGATCGCCGCACTCAACACGGCACTGCCCGACATCGCCGCAGACACCGGTGCCACGACCGGTCAGATGACCTGGATCCTCGACAGCTACACGCTGATCCTCGCCGCCCTCCTGCTTCCGGCAGGCGCGATCGGCGATCGCTTCGGACGCCGCAGCATCCTGTTGATCGGCCTCGTCGTCTTCGGCCTCGGTTCACTCGCCGCGATCTGGGTCGACAGCCCGACCGCACTCATCGTCACCCGCCTCGTCGCGGGCGCGGGCGCCGCGCTGATCATGCCTACCACCCTGTCGTTGATCACAGCTGGTGTCCCGAAAGACAAGCGCGCCTTCGCTATCAGCGTATGGGCGGCCGTCGCGGGCGTCGGCGCGATCGCCGGTTTCTTCGTCACCGGCGTCCTGCTCAACTACTTCCACTGGCACTCGGTGTTCATCACGTTCGCCGCGTCGACGGCCATCGTCTTCGTCCTCGTCCTGACCATCGGCTCGTCGAAGGACGAGCACCCCGGCAGGTTCGACGTCATCGGGTCGCTCACGTCGACCACGGCGATCGCAGGCGTCGTGTTCGGTCTCCTCGAAGGGCCGCACCGCGGTTGGACCAACCCGCTGGTCCTCGTCAGTCTGTGCGCGGGCGTCGCATTGACCGCAACCTTCATCGTCGTCGAACGCCGACGGACCGCCCCTCTGCTCGACGTCGACCTGTTCCGCAACCGCGCGTTCGCGGCAGGCTCGGTGTCGGTGATGTTGCAGTTCCTCGCGTCGTTCGGTCTGTTCTTCCTGATTCTGCAGCAGTTGCAGTTGGTGTTCGGCTACTCGCCGCTCAAGTCCGCGGTCGCGTTGTTCCCGCTCGTCCTCGGCGTCGGATCGTTCGCACTGATCGGCAATTGGATCGCCGTACGATTCGACTCGCTGCGATTCGTGATCTCGATCGGCATCGCCATGACAGCGGCAGGCGTGATCGCACTCGGCGTCTTCGACATCGACGTCTACTGGAAGGTCGCCGTGATGCTCGGCGTCTGCGCAGTCGGCATGGGTCTGGCCATGGCCCCGTCGACCACCGCGATCATGTCGAACACTCCGGTGGACAATCAGGGAGTCGGGTCGGCAGTCAACGACACCGCCCGCGAGATCGGCGCGGCGATCGGAATCGCGTTGGCGGGCAGCATCATGGCCGCAGGCTATGAGAGCCGGATCGGGCCGACCGCCGACGCAGCTGCCGCGAAGATCTCACCCATCGACCCCGACGCCGCCGCGGCCGCAGACGAGGCGATCCGCAACTCGATGGCGGGTGCGGTGAAGGTCAGCGACCAACTTCCGCCGATGGCATCGAGCCTGGCCGACGAGATCACCGCGGGCGCACGGGCCGCGTTCGAAGAGCCGCTGCAGACGTCGTTCGTGGTCCTCGGCAGCGTCCTTGCGGTCGGCGCGGTGTTCCTCGGTTGGTTCACTCCGCGCAAAGTCGTCGAGGACGCCCTGTAACCCGTGGACACTGCACTCACCCAGTCGTGGTCGCACCGAATCGGAACCGACCCGGTGCTCGTCTACCCGGACGGCTGCATGGACTTGGTGTTCGACGGCGAGACCGTCTCGGTGGCAGGCGCCGACACCGGTCCGAGGTTCGTCTCGCGTCGCCCCGGCGACCTCGTCTCGGGCGTACGGTTCGCTCCCGGCGTGCTGCCAGCCGTCCTGGGTGTCCCCGCCGGTGAGTTCACGGATCGCACAGTTCCATTGGCTGACGTTTCGCCCGCGCTCGCTCAGCGACTGCGAACACCGCAGGACGCACAGGCCGCCGCGTCCGTCGCTGTCGAGTCCTGGATCGGTCCGGCCGTACTGGCGCTGTCCCGAGGCGAGCGAGCGGCGCAGACCGCCGATCTACTCGGCCTCAGCGAACGTCAACTCCATCGCCGCTGCGTCTCGGCGTTCGGATACGGCCCGCGCAAGCTGCAGGTGATCCTTCGCGCGGGCGATGCCATCGAGATGCTGCGCGGCGGTCTCTCGCTGTCGGACGCGGCGACGGCAGCAGCCTACGCCGACTATCCGCACCTGTACCGAGACATCGTCCGACTCACCGGACGCCGCCCGGCCGAATTCAGTCCCGCCCCGTAGTTCAGTCCGCGCGTAGTTTCAGGCGCCAGCCGCGTACAGGTCGACCTCATTGCCGTTCGGGTCGCGCACCGTCGCATAGCGCTGGCCCCACGGTGCATCGAACGGCGGGCGGACGATCTGCGCGCCGAGACCGGCGAGATCGGCGACGACGTCGTCGACCGCAGCGGGCGACGGGCACTCGAACGCGAGGCTCATCGGCGACGAACCCTTCTGCGGCCGTGTCCAGTCGGGATCGAATCCACGGACCGTCGACACCGGATCGAACATCACCCGGAAACCGCCGAGGTCGGCTTCGACGTGCGGTGCATCGTCGGCGGCGACCGGGATTGGCAGGCCGACCCGGCGATAGAACGCGAGGGTCGCCTGCAGGTCGTCGCACACGATCGACAATGCGTTGAGGCGGGGCGCGGAAGCATTCGTCTCTGTCATGCCGATGACGTTAGACCGACATCATTCACATCGTCATGAACGTTTCGGACGTGCGCACTCTGCCATACCACTGTGCCGTCCCTCACGCCCGTAAGCTAGCCTTCTTCGCGATCAGGACATTCTCGCGAGGAGGCGCCCCCAGATGGGTCGACACGACACCTACACCGACGACGGTGCTGGCCACAGCACCGGGTTGCGGGTCGGTCTGTCCGTCGCACTCGTCGCAGTCCTCGCCGTCGGCGTGTACGTCGTCTGGGACAAGACCCGGCCGTCGTGCGACGAAGTCCAGTCCGTCTCGGTGATCGCCGAAGGCGACCTCGCCGACTACGTGACCGACATCGCCGACCAGACCGAGAGCTCGTCCTGCTTCGATTTCACGGTGGAGGCGGTGCCCGCCAGCCACGTCGACGACCGTCTCGCCGGTGATCAGGCCCCCGACATCTGGGTCGCCGAGTCGCAGTCGCGAATCCGCCAGGTCGGGACCGCGCTGGGCCACACCTGGTCCGGGATCGGCCCGTCCATCGGAACGTCGCCGATCGTCGTCGCGGGCCGGGACCTGCCGAAGATCCAGTCCTGGTCGAAGGTCCTCGCCATGCCTCCGCTGCGCGTCGACCCGCCTGCGACCAGCGACGTCAGCAACGCCGCCGTCATCGGCGCGCTCGCCGAGATGTCGGACGGCTCGATGACCCACACCCAATTGATCGAGACGTTGACCGGTCGCGCCCTGCGCATGAACGACGAGGACGGCACGCCCGACCTGAAGAAGATGGCCGCCGATGACGCGCCGTCGATCGCGCTCGTCTCCGAACGCACGTACGCCACGTTCACTGCCGAGTCCGGCGCCGAGGCTCCAGAAATCACGGCGACTGTTCCCGCGACCGGGACCGTCGCCCTCGACTACCGCGTCGCGAACGTCGCCCCCACGGGTCGGGCCGTGACGTCGAACGACGCGATCATGGCGCTCGCCGACACGGTCAAGACCGACGACGGCGCCCGCATCCGCGCCGAGCATCACATCCGACCGGCCGACGGCTCACCGCTGCCCGACGGCGAAGGCGTCGGGAAGGTCGCCATGACCGATGCTCCCGATCGTGCGTTCATCGACAACATCGGCCGCAAGTGGACGGCCTTGACCCGGCCGATCCGCACACTCGTCGTCCAGGACGTGTCGGGGTCCATGCGCCAGGAGGCGGGCGGGCGATCGCGCGCCGCCCTGCTTAAGGAGGCATCCCTCTACGGCCTCGGCAAGCTCCCCAAGAACACCGCGCTCGGCTACTGGGAGTTCAGCATCGACCGCGGCGGCCCCGGTGTCCCCTACCGCGAAGTCGCTCCGATCGCACCGGTCATGGGCAAGACCGACGGAGTCCCCAACCGTGACGTCCTGGGTACCGCCATCGACACCAGCCTCAAGAATCTCGGCGGCGGCACCGGTCTGTACGACACCGCGCTCGCCGCGTTCAAACAGGTGTACGACAGCTACGATCCCGCGTACTCGAACAGCGTCATCCTCATGACCGACGGCCGGAACGAAGACCCGCACTCGATCACCCTCGACCAACTCGTGTCCGAACTGAACATCATGAAGAACCCGGCGCGACGTATCCCGATCGTCACCATCGGCATCTCCGACGACGCGGACGCCGATGCGCTCAAACGGATCTCGGATGCGACCCGCGGCAGCACGTTCATCGCACACGATCCCAAGGACATCGGCTCGATTCTCCTCAAGGCCGTGTCGTACCGCGTCGAGGACGCCTGAGCGCAGACGCCCGGAAAATCAGGTGCGCCCGTGTCGCCGCCTGGGTAACGTCGCCGCCACATGTCTACTCCTGCACATACCTCGATCACTCTGCGCGACGTCACGTTCGCCTGGCCCGACGGCTCGGTCGCACTCGCGCACCTCGACGGCGCGTTCGGCCAGGGACGCACCGGGCTCGTCGGCCGCAACGGCTCCGGCAAGTCGACGCTTCTGCGCCTGATCGCCGGCAAGCTCGCGCCGACGAGCGGCCGCATCGACACATCCGGCGACGTCGGTTACCTGCCGCAGACGCTCACGCTGCAGGCCGACACCGACGTCGCTCGACTCCTCGGCGTCGACCGAGTTCTGGCAGCACTTCGTGCGATCGAGTCCGGCGACGTCGACGAGAAGCATTTCGAGACCGTGGGAGACGACTGGGACCTGCCTGCACGCATCGAAGCGGCACTCGAGCGGATCGGCTTGTCCGCCGACCATCTCGACCGTCGGGTAGCCGACGTCTCCGGCGGCGAGGCCATGCTCCTCGCCGTCGCGGGCCTGTCCCTGCGTCGCACCCCGATCACACTTCTCGACGAACCGACCAACAACCTCGATCGGGCTACGCGCGCGCGGCTCGCCGACCTCGTCGACGACTGGCCGGGGACGCTCATCGTGGTCAGCCACGACCTCGAACTCCTCGAGCGCATGGATGCGACCGCCGAGCTGTACGACGGTTCGATCACGACGTTCGGCGGCCCGTACAGCGCCTGGCGTGAGTCCGTCGACCTCGAGCAGGCGGCAGCTGTGCAGGCCGCGCGCACCGCTCAGCAGGCTCTGAAGTCCGAGAAGAAGCAGCGGGTGGACGCCGAGACGCGACTGGCCCACCGCGCTCGCACCGGCAAGAAGGCGCAAGCGGACGGCGGGCTGCCCAAGATCCTCGCGGGCGCGCGTAAGCGTCGAGCACAGGAGTCCGCCGGAGCGCTCCGTGGGACCCTCGACGGCAAGGTCGAGTCGGCGCAGGCCGCCGTCGACGCCGCCGACGCACGCATCCGAGACGACGACGACATCACCCTGGATCTGCCCGCTCCGGACCTGCCGCGCGGTCGCCGTCTGATCGAGTTCTCCACCGTGCACGGCGACGTCGTCGTCCAGGGCCCGGAACGCGTCGCCGTCGTCGGCCCCAACGGATCCGGGAAGTCGACACTCCTCACCCGACTGGTCGGCGGCGACGGCCTGTCGACCGACTCGTACGGATATCTGCCGCAGCGCCTCGACGGACTCGACGACGCGGCGAGCGCCCTGACGAACGTCCAGTCCGTCGCACCCGCCGCCACCCGGGGCGATATCCGGAATCGCCTCGCGCGCCTCCTCATCCGCGGCGCAGCCGTCGACCGGCCGGTCTCCACTCTGTCCGGCGGCGAGCGCTTCCGAGTGTCGTTGGCGAAGCTCCTATTCGCCGAGCCGCCGCCCGAGCTGCTCATCCTCGACGAACCGACCAACAACCTCGACGTCACCAGCGTGCGCCAGTTGACGCAGGCACTCGACGCCTACCGCGGCGCGCTCCTCGTCGTCAGCCACGACTACCAGTTCCTACGGGAGATCGGGATCGACATCGTGCTCGAACTCGATGCGAACGGGACGATGCGGCAGATCCCCGAACTCTAGAACTGACGCTCAGCCCGGCAGATCGATGCTCGGCATCGTCGGCAGGTCGGACTTGTCCGGCAGCACGTCCTTAGCCGCTCCCGGGCAGAAGGATCCCATGGCCGCGCCGACGACGGCTGCACCCTGCCCGGAGTTCGCTGCCTGACTGACGCCCTTCGCAGCGTCGGAGACGCTGGTGCCGTTCTCGAGGTCCTTGCAGATCTTCTGACCGACCGAGACTGCTTCGTCGTCGTCAGCGAACTTGACTCCGGTCACCTTGACGGCCGACAGGTACGCCTGCCGCTGCGACGAATCCGGTGAGTCCGAACTCGAGTCGTCGGATCCACACGCTCCGGACACGAGCGCGACAGCGACGATCATCGGGGCGACGAACGCGGTTCTCAGACGCATGACGGATCTCCGTTTCTCGGGGAAGGCAAGTGCACTCACTCTAAGCGCACGGACCGAACTTGTCGGTGATTCAGTCCGTCGCGGCGGCGGACTTGGCCCAGCGGTAGTCGGCCTTGCCCGCAGGCGTGCGCTTGACCTCGTCGACGAAGACGATGCTGCGCGGAACCTTGTACCGGGCGATGGTCTGTCGGCAGTGCTCCTGGATCTCCTCCAGCGACGGCTCGGCCGCACCGGCGTTGAGGCTGGCGACGGCTCCGACGCGCTGGCCGTACTTCTCGTCCGGAACCGGCACGACCAGCGCGTCCGCGATCGCCGGGTGACCGTGCATCGCGGCCTCGACCTCTTCGGCATACACCTTCTCGCCGCCCGAGTTGATGCACTGGCTGCCGCGGCCCTGGAACACGATGTGCTTGTCTTCGGTGAGGTAACCCATGTCGCCGAGCACCGAGATCCGGCGGCCGTCCGGCAGGGTCGGGAACGTACGCGCCGACTTCTCCGGGTCCTTGTAGTAACCGACCGGTACGTTGCCGACGCGGGCGATCAGACCCGGCTCGTTCGGCGTGGTGATCTGCTCGAACCGTTCGTCGACGACCATCATCCGGTCGGTCGGCGGCACCGACAAGTTGCCGCTCTCGTCCATCATGATCTCGCCGTCGTTACCCGATTCGGAGGCGCCGAAGTTGTCGCGCATCAACATCTCGGGCTTCACCGCGAGCATCCGGTCTCGGACGGACTTGCTCCAGATCGCGCCGCCCGACGTGATCGAGAACAGCGACGACATGTCGGTGGAGTCCTTCTGCCGCTCCATCGCCTGCACCAGCGGGATGCCCATCGCGTCGCCGACGATCAGAATGATCTGCGTCTGGTCGCGGGGAATGTTCTCGATGATCTTCTCGGCGTCGAAATCGCGTTCCAGGATCAGTCGGGAGCCGAGTGAGATGAACGTGAACAGCAGGTACGACGCCGCGCCGTGCATCAGCGGCGCCGCGATGAGTGCGGCGATCGACGGGAAGTTCGGCACCTCCCGGGTGATCTCGTCGAGATCCTCACGCGGGTCGCCGTACGGGTTGCCGCCCGAGATCGGCTTGCGGAAGAAGTCGTCGTGTCGCCACACCACGCCCTTCGGGTACCCGGTGGTGCCGCCCGTGTAGATGATGTAGTGCTCGTCGCCGGTACGGGTCTCGAAGTCCCGTGTCGTCGACGCGCTCGTGTGCCCGCCGAAGTCGACGATCTCCACGGTCCGTCCGTCGAGAGCCGCGGCGGCCGCCGACAGCTCCTGGTCGACGTCGCCGATCACGAAGACAGTCGTCAGCAACGGAAGCTTCCCCATCAACCGGGCGACGGCCTGCTGATGCTCGGGCAGCTCGACGATGATCGCCTTCGAGTCTGAGTTGTCGAAGATGTACTCGAGTTCGGCGTCGGTGTAGCGGTAGTTGACGTTGATCGGTGCGGCCCGCACCTTGAGGAGCCCGAGCAGGCTGGTGACGTGTTCGACGCTGTTCTTCAGGAACAGCGCGACGTGATCGTCCAGCCCGACGCCGTGGGCGGCCAGCATGTGCCCGACCTGCGTGGTGAGCGCGTCCATCTGGGCGTACGTGTACGAGGCGCCCTCGTAGCTGAGGACGACGCGGTCGGGCACTGTGTCAGCGACAGTCTCGAACACGTCGGCGAGGTTGAACTTCATCTCGGGTGTCTCCTAGAGGTGGGATCCGTGAGGTGGAATCAGAGTGTGAGGACCAGGCCCGACGTCGGGACGCCGGTGCCTGCGGTGACGAGTGCTCTCGACGCGCCGTCGACCTGGTTGACGGACTCGCCACGGAGTTGGCGGACAGCTTCGGCGATGCCGTTCATTCCGTGGATGTACGCCTCCCCGAGCTGGCCGCCGTGGGTGTTCAACGGCAGCCGGCCGCCGACTTCGAGTGCGCCTGGCTCGGCGACGAAGTCCTTGGCCTCGCCGCGCCCACAGAAACCGAGCTCTTCGAGCTGGATCAGCGTGTACGGCGTGAAGTGGTCGTAGAGCACGGCCATGTCCATGTCGTCGGGGCGCAGGCCCGACTGTGCCCACAACTGCCGTCCGACGAGCCCCATCTCCTGCAGCGCAGGCAGCTCGTCCCGGTAGTAGCTGGTCATGATGAACTGATCGGTTCCGCTGCCCGACGCCGCAGCCGCGATCGACACCGGGGTGGTGCGCAGATCCTTGGCTCGTTCGGGCGAGACCACGACGATCGCGACGCCGCCGTCGGACTCCTGGCAGCAGTCGAGCAGGTGCAGAGGCTCGGCGATGTACCGCGAGTTCTGGTGGTCCTCCAAGGTGATGGGCTTTCCGTGGAAGAACGCCTTCGGGTTGACGGCCGCGTGCTTGCGGTCGACCACCGCGATTCGACCGAAGTCCTCACTGGTGGCGCCGTACTCGTGCATGTAGCGCTGCGCGGTCATCGCGACGAACGCGGCAGGCGTCGACAACCCGTGCGGATACGAGAACGCATTGTCGGTGCCCGACGAGTTCTCCTGATTCGCGACGGCCGCGTTGACCTGGCCGAACCGGTTTCCCGACCGCTCATTGAACGCCCGGTAGGCGACGGCGACGTCGCACACGCCGGTGGCGACCGCCATCGCCGCCTGCTGCACGGTGGAGCACGCTGCTCCACCGCCGTAGTGGATGCGCGAGAAGTACGTCAGTTCGGGGATGCCGACGGCGCGGGCGACGGCGATCTCCATGTTCGTGTCCATGGTGAACGTGACGAGGCCGTCGACGTCCGCCGCGGCGAGCCCGGCGTCGTCGAGGGCCGCGTTGATGCATTCGGCGGCCAACCGCAGTTCGCTGCGGCCGGAGTTCTTGGAGAAGTCGGTCGCACCGATTCCGGCGATCGACGCCTTCCCCGACAGTGAGCGGGACCCGTCTGTTCCGGTCATCACGCCTGCTCCTTCCGAGTGAAGACGACTGTGGAGATCACGTGCTTGCCGAGCGAGTTGGTCCCGGTCACGGCGACGGTGACCCGTTCGCCGTCTGCCCCGCCTGCCTCGACGTCGGTCACCTCGCCGGTGAAGGTCAACGCGTCGTAGGCGTACCAGGGCACTCCCAGTTTCAACGCGATCGACGCGATCGCAGCCCGTGGTCCCGCCCAGTCGGTGACGAAGCGCTCCACCAGACCGGTGTCGGTGAGGATGTTGACGAAGATGTCCTTGGACCCCTTCTGGTGAGCGAGGTCCCGATCGTGGTGCACGTCCTGGAAGTCGCGGGTGGCGATAGCAGTGGACACCACGAACGTGGGGGTCGCGTCGATCGTCAACGGGGGCAGCGCTGCGCCCACCGAGATGGTTCCGGCGGTCACTGAACGCCTCCTTCACTGGGCGTGAACGCGTACAGCGTCCACGCGGGCCGGTCGCCGTCTGCCGGGAAGTCGAGGAACGTGACCTGCACGGGCAACCCGATCCGGACGTCTGCCGGGTCGACGTCCCGGAGTTCGCCGAGCAGCCGGACTCCCTCGTCGAGTTCGACGAGGGCGACGACGAACGGCAGCGGACGGCCGGGAACTTTGGGTGCATGGTGGACGACGTGGCTGTACACCGTGCCCCGGCCGGAGGCCACCTGATAGTCGGTGGCGCCGAACTCGCCGTCGTCGCCGCGCGGCTTCCAGCTCGCGGGGATCGGCGGATGCCGCAGCGAACCGTCTTCGAGTCGCTGGATGCGCAGTTCGTGGGCGGCGACGCCGTCCCAGAAGAACGCGGTGTCGCGGGAGGCCGTCGGCCGGATGAGCTTCGCGGGATCGAGGTCGGGAGCCGGGTTCGCGGGCTTGTTCGAGCCGGGAGCGAACTTGAGGATGCGGAAGTTCATCTCCGCGACGACCTCGTCGGTGTCCTTCACTCGCCACGTGTTGCGCGTGGTGAAGAACCAGCCTTCGCCGAGCGCCGTGTGCTTGGGCCCGACGACGTCGACGAGCTCGGCAGACAGCGTCATCTCCTCGCCGGGCGCGGTGTACCGGTGGTAGACGGTGTCGCAGTTGGTCGCGACTACCGAGGTATAGCCTGCCGCGTCAAACAACGCGGTGGCCTGCCCCAACGGATCGTCGTCGGCGCGGACGCCGTGGAGTCCGCGCATGGTCCACACCTGGGCCATCGCGGGCGGTGCGACGATCCCGTCGTGCCCGGCCGCGCGGGCCGCGTCGTCGTCGACGTAGATCGGGTTCGCATCGCCCATCGCCTCGACCCAGTTGTGGATCATCGGCCGGTTGATCGGGTCGCGTCCGACGGTCGGCGCGCTCGCGCCGGACGCCTTGATCACGTCGGCGGCCGCGCGGATCTCGTCGACGGTCGATTCGGGAGTGATCGTCGATTCTGGAGAGCTCACTGCGACTACCTCTTCACTCGCGGCAGGCCGAGGCCTGCGGTGCCGATCATGTCTCGCATCACCTCGTTGACGCCGCCGCCGAACGTGATGACCGCGTTGCGTTTGGCCATCATGTCGAGCCAGTCGACGAGGTCGGCGGTCGCCGGGTCGGCGAAGTCGGCGTAGCGGCCGATCACCTCGTCGACCATCCGGTGGATCGCCTGCACACGTTCGGTGGAGAACACCTTGGTCGCGGCAGCGGACGCCATCGAGATCTCGCCGCTGGACGCGACCTGCCAGTTGAGGAGTTCGTTGAGCCGCTCGTACACGTCGATCTTCGCGAGCGTGCGACGTACGTCCGGCTCATCGTCGACGCCCGTCGAGCGCGCCCACTCGCGGACTTGGTCCGCGATTCCGCTGATACGTCCCGACGGTCCGAGCATGACCCGCTCATGGTTGAGCTGGGTGGTGATCAGCTTCCAGCCGTCGCCCTCCTCGCCCACCCGCATCGACACCGGGACTTTGACGCCGCTGTAATAGGTGGCGTTCACGTGATGCGCCCCGTCCGCGGTGATGATCGGGGTCCACGAGAAGCCGGGATCGCGGGTGTCGAGGATGAGGATCGAGATGCCCTTATGCTTGCTGACCTCGGGGTCGGTCCGGCAGGCCAACCAGATGTAGTCGGCGTCGTGGCCGCCGGTCGTGAAGATCTTCTGGCCGTCGACGATGTAGTTCTCGCCGGTCTCGTCGAGAACGGCCTTGGTCGTCAACGACGCGAGGTCGGTTCCGGCGTCGGGCTCGGTGTAGCCGATCGCGAAGTGCACGTCTCCCGCCAGAATGCGCGGCAAGAACTTGGCCTTCTGCTCGGTGGTGCCGTACTTCTGCAGGGTCGGTCCGACGGTCTGCAGGGTCACCGACGGCAGCGGCACGTCCGCGCGGATCGCCTCGTTGGTGAAGATCTGCTGCTCGATCTCGCCGAAGCCGCGGCCGCCGAACTCGGTCGGCCAGCCCACGCCGAGCCAGCCGTCGGCGCCCATCTGCTTGATCACCTTGCGGTAGGTGGGGCCGTGGCGTTCGGTACGCATCGTGTGCGCGTCGTCGTCGCTGATGAGCGTGGAGAAGTAGACGCGCAGTTCGTCGCGGAGCGCGAGCTGGTCGTCGGTGAGCGCTATGAACACGCGAGCACCCCCAGAGTGCGATCGGAGCCGCCGACCAGTCGGGCGAGGTCTTTGGCGAGGGAGAAGTAGCGGTGCAGCGGGTACGTCACGTCGACGCCGACACCTCCGTGCAGGTGCGTCATGGTCCGCATCGTGGCAGGCAGTTCGGACGCCACGGTGTAGAGCGCGGTGCCGAGGTCGACCGTGGCGTCGCGCCCCTGCGCGAGCTCCCACGCGGCGGCGACGGCGACGAGATCGAGCGTCGCCGACACCACGTACACGTCGGCGAGCTGCTGACCGACGGCTTGGAACGCTGCGATCGGCTTCCCGAACTGGTTGCGGGTGCTGACGTGCTCGGCCGTCCGCGCGATGGCGCCGGTCAGCAGACCGGACGCGTAGGCGGCGAGTAGCGCACGGTAGACGTCGACGAGCCGCTCGACGGGCGCGTCGAGCACCCGGTCGGCACGGGCGCCGTCGAAACGGACGGTGCATTCACCCCACCCGGACGACGACGTGGTGCGCGTGATCGTCACTCCGTCGGCGTCCGCGGCGACGACGGCGACGCCTGCGTCGGTCGTCACGAGAAGACGCTGTGCCGCGTCTGCGTGCAGGACACCGATCTTGACGCCGGTGACGACGTCTCCGGCCGATCCGCCGGTCACGGTGGTCGCCTGCGGGTCGCCGAGGGCCGAGCCGGGCTCGCCGATCGCGACGGCGACGGCTCCGAAGTCCTCGCGCACGGTCAGACCTGCCGCCAGCGTCCCGAGCAACGGGGTGACGACGGCGTCACGACCGGCGCGGGTGACCAGCGGCCGGAGGGAGTCGACGTCCAGGTCGTCGCCGCCGACGGCCTCGGGCAGCGGCATCGCGGGGAAGCCGGCGTCGACGAAGGCCTTCCACGCGGCATCGTCGAAACCACTGCCGTCGAACCGGCTCTCCCAGTCCGGCTCCAGACGGCGCACGACTTCGTCGGCGGCCTCGTCGACGGCTGCGGCTGCGGGGTCCAAGGTGAAGTCCACCCGTGCCTCCAATCTACAGAATTAGAACTTGTTCTATTTGTATCAGATCGACTGTGCGACCGGTCACGTGTTCACCCGCGGGGCAGACCGAGAATCCGTTCAGCCGCCGCGTTCTTGAGGATCTGGGTGGTTCCGCCCGCGATCGACAGGCAGCGGTTGAGCAACAACAGCTCGGTCGCCGTCGTCGACGCGAGGGCCTCGACGCCGAGCAGATCGGTCGCGAACTCCGGCACCGCCTGCCGGTGGACGACACCGATCAGTTTGCGGACGCTCGACGTCACACCCGGATCGGTGCCCGAGAGTCGCTGGACGACGGCGCGGGCGTCCAAGACCCGGCCGATGTGCGCGTCGGCGATGATTCCGCCGAGCACCCCGGTCTGCTCGGCGTCGAGGTCGACGCCGTCGATCTGCGTCAACAGCGCGTCGACCTCCTTGCCGAGCCCGGAACCGCCCATCGCGACGCGTTCGTTGGCGAGCGTTGTCCGCGCCAACCGCCAACCGCCGTTGATCTCGCCGACCACCATCTCGTCCGGCACGAACACTTCGTCGAGGAACACCTCGTTGAACATGGCGCGACCGGTCAGCTCTCGCAACGGGCGGATGTCGATGCCCGCAGCAGCCATGTCGACGAGGAAATAGGTGATGCCCTTGTGCTTGGGGGCGTCGGCGTCGGTGCGCGCTAGGCAGACCGCCCACTGCGACATGTGCGCCTCCGACGTCCAGATCTTCTGGCCGGTCAGCAGCCACCCGCCGTCGGTCCGCACCGCCCGGGTCCGGAGCGACGCGAGGTCCGAGCCGGCTTCGGGCTCGCTGAACAGCTGGCACCAGCGGATGTCTCCGGCGAGCGTCGACGACACGAACTTCTCGCGCTGCGCGTCGGTTCCATGCTCGAGGATCGTCGGCAGCGCCCACCCGGCGATCACGAGATCGGGCCGGACGACGCCGACGCGGTCGAGCTCGGTGTCGATCAACAGTTGCAGCGCAGGACCGGCTCCGAGACCGTAGGGCTCCGGCCAGTGCGGGGCGAGGAGCCCGGTCCGTGCGAGCGCGGCCCGACGTTCCGATTCGGGTGCGGCGGCCACCTCCTCGGCCGCCGCCGCGATCTCCGGGCGACGATCCTGCACAGAGTCGAGGTCGAGCGAGAACTCGCGGCGCATCCCCTTACGTCCCAGCTGTGCGAGCTCGGCGCGCGCACCGCTCCCCTGACCGAGCAGCATGCGCGCTGCCAGTGCCGACCGCAGGTACAGGTGCGCGTCGTGCTCGAACGTGAAGCCGATGCCGCCGAGCACCTGGATCGCGTCCTTGGTGTTGGCAGGCGCGAGGTCGGCGACGAGGACAGCTGCGGCGAGTCGACTCAGCCGAGCCTGCTCCGCCTCGCCGGCTTCCAGCGCGGACGCGAGGTCCCACGCCGCGGCCGCGAGCTGTTCGCTGCGGGTGAGCATGTCGGCGCAGATCTGTTTGATCGCTTGAAACGAGCCGATCGGGGACCCGAACTGGGTGCGGACCTTCGCGTAGTCGACGGCCACATCGAGGGCGTGCCGCGCGACGCCTGCCTGGTAGGCGGCGATGCCGAGCGTGAGAACGGCGACGAAGGTCTCGCCTGGCCCCGACTCGACGGGACCCAGTTCGACGAGCGACGCGACGTCGACGCCGGACAGTCGGACGCGACGCGGGACAGCGGTGCCGTCGAGCGGGCCGTCCATCGCTGCGGCGTCGACCGTCACGGTGGACGCGTCGATCAGCCACCACCGCGCGTCGCCGTCACCGAAGTCGAACGGCGCCGCGACTGCGACACCGTCCGTCCAACCCGGCACCGGGCCGAGGTCGACCGCTCCGTCGACCACGACGAACGGGGCGCCCGTCGCCGTAGCCGCGGCGGGAGTCACCACCGGCTGTTCGCCGCCAAGCAGCGAGTCGGCTTCGGCTGCGCCTTGGGAAGCGGTCACGTAGGCGGCGGCCACCGTAGGGGCGAGTGGACCGGGAACCAGCGATGCTCCACACGCTTCGAGCATCACCGCGACGTCGATGAAGGTACCGCCCGCGCCGTTCCGCGATTCGTCGACGGCTGCCCCGAAGATCCCGAGTGCGCCCAGTTCGGCGAATGGCGCGCGCCACGAGGCTCCCGCATCGTCTACATCGGCCCGCACCGCCTCGACCACTGATTTCGCGGCCGCCCACTCGGTGACACTGTCGTATACAGCCTGCTGATCGGATGACGTGGCGATAGTCACGGGATATTCCTCTGCGTTTCTGTTGGTGCGGCCAATTAGAACCTGTTCTAATGACACCTAGGGTGTACACCACGCGAAGTGCCGCTGCCAACCAGCGACAGCCCGATCATCGAGGAGGACGCCGCACATGGCAGGCCCGGCCAGCACCACGAGCGAGAACCACCCGGCGCCACCACCGGCCCCTGCTCCGACGTCCGGAGCCGAGGTCGGCTCGGCGGCGCAACGCGAACGACGGCGCCGAATCCTCGATGCGACGCTCGCGCTCGCATCGAAGGGCGGCTACGACGCGGTGCAGATGCGCGCGGTCGCCGACAAGGCCGAGGTCGCCGTCGGAACCCTCTACCGGTACTTCCCGTCGAAGGTCCACCTCTTGGTGACCGCACTCGCGCGCGAGCTCGAACGCGTCGAAGGTCGCGTCGACCGCACCCAACTGCCGGGCGAGAACGCGATGGAGCGCTTGAAGTTCGTCCTCGACATGATCACGTTCGCGATGCAGCGCGACCCGCTGCTGACCGAGGCGATGACGCGAGCGTTCATGTTCGCCGACGCATCGGCCACCGTCGAGGTCGATCGAGTCGCAGGCACTATCGACCGACTCCTCGCAGGCGCGATCCTCAATCCGGACGATCATCAAGAGCCGTCGGAGAAAGAACTCGCGATCGCGCGAGTCATCTCGGACGTGTGGATGTCGAACCTGGTCCAGTGGCTCACCCGCCGCGTCTCGGCCGCCGATGTGACGAACCGGATGGCGCAGACCGTCCGACTTCTCCTCGACAAGTAGGCCCCCGCACCAATACCACTCACGCGCGAGCCGGGATCACGCCGCGCCGAGGTCCTTCGCGATGGACGGCCACGTGGTGTGCAGGTCGCGCTGCCAGTACTCCCACGAGTGGGTACCGGTCGGACGCGTCGTCAGCTTCGTCTCCACGCCTGCCTTGTCGAGCGCCTGCTTCATCTGCTGGGTGCAGCTGTTGACGACTGCCTCGATCGCTCCGCCCATCAGGACCTGATCGAGGAGCACCGCCGGATCACCGTTGATCAGGCGTGCGCTCGGCACGTCGTAGCGACCAGGCAGGCCGGTGCCGGTGGTCATGTAGACCTTGACGCCCTTGAGCTTGTCGGCGTTCAGGTACGGGTCGTTGGCCTTCCAGCCGGGGCCGTCCAACGGTCCCCACATGTTGGTGATGTCGGCGCGTCCCCGGTCACCGACCACGGTCCGGATGTACGCCTGCCCCAGCGGGTCGCTCGTCCGGGCGCATCCGCTGTAGGCGGCCACGGAACGGTAGAGCTTCGGTGCGGCGATCGCGAGGTTGAACACCGACGTGCCCGACATGGAGATGCCGGCGATCGCGTTGGCCCCGGTCGTGTCGAACGCTTTGTCGACGAGCGGCGGCAGTTCCTCGGTGAGGAACGTCTGCCACTTGTTACGGCCGAGCACCGGGTCGTCCTTCTGCCAGTCCGTGTAATACGAGAACGCGCCGCTGTTCGGTGTGACGACGTTGACGTGTTTGCCTGCGAAGAACTTCCGGTAGTCGGTCTTGGCCTTCCACGTCGCCGAGTCCTCACCGCCGCCCGCACCGTTGAGGAGATAGAGGACCGGAGCGGGCCGTGCGTCATTCTCCGGGTGGAGCACGCTGAGCGAGATGTTCCGCCCCATCGAGGCCGAGTACACCTCGAGCGAGGTCTCCCGCGAGGTGACAGCAGCGGTGGAGACGATGCGTGACGGAAGCGGGGCCGTCGCCGGAGTGCTCGGCGCCTCGGTCGACGGCGTCGCGGTCGGTTCCGCGGACGCGGTGCCCGCGCCAGAACACGCTGCAACAGCAACAGAGAGTGCGGCGACCCCACGCACGACAGACACTCGCATCATTAACCCCACCAGTCCCTTCAGAAACAACTGCCACAGCAGTGTAGCCCGTCGCGACGTATTTCGGGAACCGCAATCAGCTCCCCATACCCGACAACACGCCGCCACACGCCCCTTCCGATGCGGGAAGCCACTCGGCGGGCGAGTAACCTGCCTACAGTCACCAAACGCGCCCGCGCGCGCCCCGAAGGACGAGACGGACCGCTACACCTATGTCAGATAACGCAGGCGACCCCACCGGCGAGAAGGTCGTGACCACGGCGCAGGCCGATTCCACCCCGAAGGGCAAGCCGGTCAAGAAAGACCGTCACCTGTACCAGATCGACTTCGTTCGGCTGGTCACGTTCGCCGGGGTGATCCTCGACCATGTGATCCTGGGCATGGTCCCGTACACCGCCGTCGTCGCGCAGGGCGTCGGTCTGATGCTCCGCTACACCCGCTACTGCTTCTTCGCGCTCACCGGGTTCGTGCTGACCTACCAGTATCGCAATCGCGAACTGCACGCTCCGTCGTTCTGGCGCAAGCGGTACAAGCTGATCGGCCTGCCGTTCCTGGTGTGGTCGCTGTTCTACTGGCTCAAGAAGCACTACGACGCAGGCGGCATCGACGGCGTCACCGGCATCTTCGCGAGCGTGCACGACGTCGAACTCGCGGTGAAGAGCATCGCGTACGACCTCATCACCGGCCACGCCGCATACCACCTGTATTTCATGTCGGTGAGCATGCAGATCTACCTGGTGTTCCCGGCCGTGCTGTGGATGATCAAGCGGACCTGGGGCTACCACCGCTATCTGCTCGCGCTCAGCGCTCTCGTCCAGGCGTGGTTCATGTACCAGATGGTGCGTGGCGCCCCGTCCGCACTGTTCGAGTCCGGCGTCCTCGGCGCACTGTGGCGTTACCTGCCGGTGACGATCCTGCCGTACCAGTTCTTCATCTTCGCCGGCTGTCTCGCGGCATACCACTTCGACGCGTTCACCGTCTTCATGAAGCGGTGGCGCTGGTTCATCGTCGGAGCCGGACTCGCCACGATCATCACCACGCTCGTCTACTTCGCCCGCAAGGCGAACCTCGCGACCGGCATGGCAGATCCGGCCGCGGGCACCGAGGAGATGTTCCGTGCGACGAACGTCTTCATGCTGCACAACGCGTTCGCGCTGTTGTCGATCATCTGCATTCTGTACATCCTCGGCACGATCTGGCAGGCACGACGGACTCCCGGTTCCACTCCCGACACGATTCTGCGCAAGGGGTCGGACCGTTCGTACGGCATCTACCTCGCGCACGTCTTCGTGTTGTCCGAAGTCATGAGCACCACCCGAGCGTGGACCGACCTCAGCCTGTTCTGGAACATCTTCTTCACCTACCTGATCACGATCATCGTGACCGTGGCCCTGGTGGAAGTCCTGCGGCGCAGCCCAGTCAGCCTCATCACCACCGGCCGCGAGCGTGAGGACTGGCGCCAGCAGCGTCCGTTCGAGTCGGCCCTCATCGCCGCGGGCGGAATCGTGTTCGGCCTCGCGCTGCGTTTCTGGGGAAATACGTCGATCGGCTCGCTCATCGCCGCGATCGGCGCGCTGCTCCTCCTGTCGGCGGCTGTGGTCGCTTACCGCCAGCTCTCGGAGACTCGCGAGCAGCGAGCCAACGATATCGCCGCGGGCCTCGCGGCCGGCGCTCCGTCGCAGGTGAACGAGATGGACGATCCGGTGACCGACGCTCCCGTCGACAAGTACACGGCTGCCGACGATGCGAAGCCGGTGAAGAAGTAGCCGGTTAGCGCATCTTGTCGATGACCAGGCGCGCTACCCCGTTCTTACCCGCATTCGTCGGGTGATACGGCGGCGTGCCGGGGAAGCCCTGCAGCCACGGGTCGGGCGAACACACTGTGTGCGCCTTTCCGGTCTGCGACGGCTGGACGAGCATCGAACCGGTCGCGTGAGCGGCCTGTGCGGTGACCGCTGCGAGGGAATCGGCGACGACTCCCGTTTCGACGATCTCCCACGGCGCGAGCGGCAACTTCCGGCAGGCGACGTCGGCGACCGAGACCACCGGCGGATAGTCGACGAACACGATCTTCGCCTTCGGAGCGCGGGCCCTGATCGCGTGCACGATCTGCTCCATCCGACGCTCGACCGAGGCGAACGACGCGGGGGCCGGCGCGGGCGACGGGGTCCGATTCGCGTTGCAGTGCAGCGGGTGGACTCCGGCCATCGCAAGGTTCACGCAACTCTGGACTCCGAGCCGACCGATGTAGCCGACGTCGTTGCCACCGGTCGTGAGCGTGACGACATCGGTGTCCGAAGTGACGGCGTCGATCTGGGGAGGCTTGTGGTAGCGCTTGGACGGCTTCAGAATGTCGGAGGTCGTGGACCCCGCGCAGGTGACGTCGACGAGTCGGTATCCGAGAGCGTCGGCCACCTTGTTCGGGTAGTTGTCCTGGCTTCGACCGCAGTTACTGGGGCCGCGTCGATTCGATTCCGGTCCGGATGCGAACGAACTGCCCATAGCGACGTAACGGGGTTTCTCGACAGGCGAATTCTGGGCCGCCATCAACGGTCGAGCCGAAGCAGTTCCGTCGGCGTCGCGCGCAGTCGCGATCGAAACGCCGACACCCGCCACGACCGCCATCGTGAGTACGACGATCAGAACGCGCGACAACGGGATTCGAGACGAAAGCATGACTCGTAGTTTCACACAGGAACCTGTGAAGAACACGAATCCCCAGGACGTTCCGCGTGTGATCTTCGACCTGGACTCAAGACACGAGTGTCACCCTCGCGGAGGACCGAAGTTCGGCGGCTGCTGGCCATAGTTCGGGGGCTGCTGGCCGAAGTTCGGGGGCTGTGCGGGACCGAAGCCGGGCTGCGGACCGAAACCCGGGCCGATCGGACTCTTCGGTCCGCCGAGCTTCTCCGGGAACACCGTGGCGAGCATGGCCACGGCGCCCACCGCCAGAGCGATCAGCGAGAAGACGAGAGTCAGCCACAGGCCATACCCTGCGCTCGCATCGCTGCCGTCCACGTCCCCCACGTCGCCGCCGAATGCTCCGAGCGGATCCGCGACGAAGACGATGGTGGCAATGGTCGTCGCGAACCCCGCGGCGGCGACGATGACCGCGCCGATGCCCGGGAAACGACGAACGGCGAGCAGGGCACCGCCCACGATGAGGAGAACGCCGAAGACGATCGTCCAGATCGCCGGCGACCCCGGGCCGTCACCGCCGGATTCGTCAGGGTCGATCTGCGACTCGTCGATGAGTCCGTCCGGAACCCCGTCCGGCATGCTGATGTCGACATCACTCGAGTCGACACCCACTCCGGTGACCGTCATCTCCAAGTTCACCTTCATCTCGCCTGCACCCGGAATGGGCTCAGAGATCGTCGCGCTCAGCGACAACCACGTCAGGAAGCTGAACACGATCAGCAGCACACCTACGACGACCGCACCGAGACCGACCATGAAGGTTCTCTTGTTCGGTGCAGCGGTCGGCGCGAGAAGCCGACTCTGCAACGACGGCTTCGCCGCAGGCCCGAAGTTGGGCGGCCCGAAGTTGGGCGGCGGCTGGTTAGGGGGTCCGTACGACATGATTCTGCTCCCGACTCGCTGCATTCACGACCGGCAGGAGCGCCGATCGTCGACATCTGAATCGTAGACGGCCTCCGGATTCTTGTTCGGGTCGCGTCATTCGTCCGACTCGGAAGATCCGACTCCGACGCGGGAAACGACGAACGACCGGCGGGTTGTCCGCCGGCCGTTCGTCGTGAGGGGTCTCGAGTCAGGCGTCGCTGTCGCCGCTGCCTGCCGTCTTGGTCAGTTCGACCGCGTCGTCAGGGATGTCGCGCGGCTTCTCCGAGCCGGCGAAGGTGAAGAGGGCGTCGTCGCCGTCGCCTTCGCCGTCCCAGTTCTCGACGTCGACCAGAATGATCTGGCCACCCTTGATCTCGTCGAACAGGATCTTCTCGGAGAGCGGGTCCTCGATCTCGCGCTGGATGGTGCGACGCAGCGGGCGCGCACCGAGCACCGGATCGAAACCGCGCTTGCCGAGCAGACTCTTGGCCTTCTCGGTCAGCTCGATCGCCATGTCCTTGTTCTTGAGCTGAGTCTCGACACGGGTGATCATCAGGTCGACCATCTCCAGGATCTCGTGCTCCTTGAGCTGGTGGAAGACGATCACGTCATCGATACGGTTCAGGAACTCGGGGCGGAAGTGCTTCTTCAGCTCGTCGTTGACCTTCTGCTTCATCCGCTCGTAGTTCGAGCCGCGACCGTCATCGGTGCCGCTGAAGCCCATGCCGACGGCCTTGGAGATGTCGCCGGTGCCCAAGTTGGACGTGAAGATCAGCACCGTGTTCTTGAAGTCGACCGTGCGACCCTGGCCGTCGGTGAGACGGCCGTCCTCGAGGACCTGCAACAAGGTGTTGTAGATCTCCGAATGCGCCTTCTCGATCTCGTCGAACAGCACGACGGAGAACGGCTTGCGGCGGACCTTCTCGGTCAGCTGACCGCCCTCGTCGTAGCCGACGTATCCCGGAGGCGCACCGAACAGGCGCGACGCGGTGAACCGGTCGTGGAACTCGCCCATGTCGATCTGGATGAGCGCGTCGTCGTCACCGAACAGGAAGCCGGCGAGCGCCTTCGAGAGCTCGGTCTTACCGACGCCCGAGGGGCCGGCGAAGATGAACGAGCCCGACGGACGCTTCGGGTCCTTCAAGCCGGCACGCGTACGACGGATCGCCTTCGAGACGGCCTTGACGGCGTCCTCCTGGCCGATGATCCGCTTGTGCAGCTCGTCCTCCATACGGAGCAGACGTTTGGTCTCCTCCTCGGTGAGCTTGAAGACCGGGATACCGGTCCAGTTGCCGAGGACCTCGGCGATCTGCTCGTCGTCGACCTCGGCAACGACGTCGAGATCACCTGCACGCCACTGCTTCTCACGCTCAGCTCGCTCTGCGACGAGCTTCTTCTCCTTATCGCGGAGGCTCGCGGCCTGCTCGAAGTCCTGCGCATCGATCGCCGACTCCTTCTCCTTGCGCGCGTCGGCGATGCGATCGTCGAACTCGCGCAGGTCTGGCGGAGCGGTCATCCGGCGGATGCGCATGCGTGCGCCGGCCTCGTCGATCAGGTCGATCGCCTTGTCCGGCAGGAAGCGGTCGTTGATGTAACGGTCCGCGAGCGACGCGGCAGCCGCGAGCGCACCGTCGGTGATCGACACCTTGTGGTGCTGCTCGTAACGGTCGCGCAGGCCCTTGAGGATCTCGACGGTGTGCTCGACCGACGGCTCGCCCACCTGGACCGGCTGGAAACGACGTTCCAGTGCCGCGTCCTTCTCGATGTACTTGCGGTACTCGTCGAGGGTGGTCGCACCGATGGTCTGCAGCTCGCCGCGCGCCAGCTTCGGCTTCAGGATGCTGGCCGCGTCGATGGCGCCTTCTGCGGCGCCCGCGCCGACGAGCTGGTGCAGCTCGTCGATGAACAGGATGATGTCGCCGCGGGTGTTGATCTCCTTGAGGACCTTCTTGAGGCGTTCCTCGAAGTCACCGCGGTAGCGGCTGCCCGCGACCAGGGAGCCCAGGTCGAGGGTGTACAGCTGCTTGTCCTTGAGCGTCTCGGGGACGTTGCCCGACACGATCGCCTGGGCGAGACCTTCGACGACGGCGGTCTTGCCGACGCCGGGCTCACCGATGAGGACCGGGTTGTTCTTGGTACGACGCGAGAGGACCTGCATGATCCGCTCGACCTCTTTCTCGCGCCCGATGACGGGGTCGAGCTTGCCCTCCGACGCGGCGGTCGTGAGGTTACGACCGAACTGGTCGAGGACCAGCGACGTCGACGGGGTCCCCGCGTCGGACGAGCGCCCGCCGGTGCCTGCCGTCTCCGGCTCCTTGCCCTGGTAGCCCGAGAGCAGCTGGATGACCTGCTGGCGGACCCGGTTCAGGTCGGCGCCCAGCTTGACCAGCACCTGCGCGGCGACGCCTTCGCCCTCGCGGATCAGACCGAGCAGGATGTGCTCGGTGCCGATGTAGTTGTGGCCGAGCTGCAGAGCCTCGCGCAGGCTCAGTTCGAGGACCTTCTTGGCGCGCGGGGTGAACGGGATGTGGCCGGACGGAGCCTGCTGGCCCTGGCCGATGATCTCCTCCACCTGACTGCGCACGGCCTCGAGTGAGATGCCGAGCGACTCGAGCGCCTTTGCCGCCACGCCTTCACCCTCGTGGATGAGGCCCAACAGAATGTGCTCGGTGCCGATGTAGTTGTGGTTGAGCATCCGCGCTTCTTCTTGCGCCAGGACGACAACCCGGCGTGCGCGGTCGGTGAACCGTTCGAACATTGTTCTCCCTCGATTGCTTGCGCCCCGGTCGTTGCCGCGCAACCGCGGCAGAGTATGACGACCAGCCCTACGTCCACCTTAGTGGTCGTGCCTGGCCGCCCGCTCATTACTCCGGTCTCGGGCGGACGCCGTCGACCACGATGGGGGTCTGAGGTTGACAACGCTGCACGCAGGACTGATGTTCCCGCGCGACTACGCCGTGAGCGAACGCCGCTCAATGCACCCCCGCCAGGCACGGATTCACCCGAACCGGACCCGCCGACCACATTATGCGTGTTACTTTGCGCCACACCATAAAACACTCGGCAAGTCGGGGACCGGCCATGACACGCACACGAACACGCACGCCACTGACAGTCAAGTGGCGGTACCTCACCGTGGTCGCGATCGGATCGGTGATCGCGCTGTTCGGATCGTTGGCCGTCGCGCCCGACGCGAACGCCGCCAATCACTTCTTCGGCGACATCTCCGACGTCGCCGTCGACCGAGCCGACTGCGGTCCCGGATCGAGTCCGGAGCGGGCCCTGCAGGGGCAGGTCACCGCCGAGGACCGGAACTCGGGCCGCTCACGTCGGGGCTACCACTGCAACCTCTCCGAACTCGGCAACGTCCGCGGCGCCGGGGGCGGCATCACGTCGGTCACCTACGACCACTGCAGTTACACGGGCAGTCTGTTCCCCGGGAACAATCTCGTCCGTCAGCCCGGCGTGCAGGTGGTCGACGTCGCGGATCCCAGCGCCCCGAAGGTCGTCGGGTCGTTGACGGCTCCGGCGATGCGCGGCGGCACCTGGGAGACCCTCAAGGTGAATGAGAAGCGCAAGCTTCTCGCCGCCACATCGGTCCCGTTGCTGTGGGGCGGCGGATACTTCGCCGTCTACGACATCTCCGACTGCGAACACCCGCGCCTGCTCAATCGCGGCCCCGGCACCGCGACGCCGCTCCCCTTCACCTCGCACGAGGGCGGATGGTCGCCGGACGGCCGCACGTACTGGGCGTCCGGCGTCTTCCCCGGACACCTCAGCGCCATCGACGTCTCGAATCCTGCGTCGCCGCGCGTCATCTGGCAGGGGTTGCACAGTTTCCTCGGGCACGGGTTCGGCATCTCCCCCGACGGTAAACGCATGTACCTCTCGAACATGGCGGGCATCACCGTCCTCGACATCAGCTCCATCCAACGACGAGCACGGTTCCCGCAGGTTCGACACGTTGCCGCCTACCTGTGGCCGGACGGTCAGCTCAACCAGCACTCGATCCCGGTCACCTACCACGGCAGGCCGCACATCATCACCGCAGACGAAGGCGGATCGGGCGGTGTCAAGGTGTTCGACGTGACGCGGGTCAACAAGCCGAAGTACAAGGCGCAGATCAAACTGGAGATCAACCTGCCGGAGAACCTCGACACGAATCTCCGCGACTCGATGGGCAACAGCCTGTTCAGCAGCAACCCGCACTACTGCGCGGCGGACCGCCCCGACGATCCGACAACGCTCGCCTGCTCGTGGGAGTCGTCCGGCATCCGCGTCTTCGACATCCGCGACCTGTCGAAGATCCGCGAGATCGCCTATTTCAACCCGCCTGCGCAGAAGAACGCGACAATCGTCGACCTACCGAACTCCGCGCACGTCCTCGGCTCGATCATCGGTGTCCCCGCCATCGAGTTCCTGAGTCTCGGCATGTCGATCGTGAACGGGAAGGCCAAGCTCAACGACGCGCTCGGCCCCCGTTCGGGAATGGTCGTCGGCGGCGACATGTCCACCGACTGGTGCTTCTCACCACCCGAGTTCCACGGCGACCAACTGTGGACGACGTGCTCCGACGGCGGTTTCTACGCATTGCAGTTGAGCCCGGACGTCTACACGCCGCCCGCAGACCAGGAGTCCGTCTCGGGATGACACGAGCCACCATCGCAGCGTGCGCAGTGCTCGTGGCACTCGTCGTGGCCGCCGCAGGGTTCTTCGGCGGAGTCGCCTGGGAGAACCACCGCGCCGAACAGCATTCGCACGAACCGACTCCCGCAGACATCGGGTTCGCTCAGGACATGGGCGTGCACCACGACCAGGCGATCCTGATCGCGAACACGTTGACGGCCGACGTCGCGCCGGAGATCCGCGGCCTCGCCGATCGGATCGCCGCGACGCAGACCGCGGAGGCGGCCACGATGCGCGGATGGCTGGACTGGTTCGCGCTGCCGCTCACCTCCGAACATCCGATGGAATGGATGCATCCCGGCGAGCACGAGCACTCGACACCGCCGGACCCCGACGAGCCGCCGATGCCGGGGCTCGCGAGCGCGGACGAGATCGCCCGACTGTCGGACGCCCGCGGGACGGCGGCGGAGATTCTGTTCCTGCAATTGATGACCCGACATCATCGTGGCGGCGTCGAGATGGCGACGGCCGCACAGAACTCGGACACTGCGTCGGCGGCCACCCGAAGGCTTGCGCTGTCGATGATCACCGAGCAGGGCGACGAGATCGGGCAGATGACCCTCCTGTTGCGCGCTCGTGGGGTCGCCCCGTGACTCGTCGCCTCCCCTTCGGTATGGACTCCTTCGGTATGGGCTCCTTCGGTATGGGCTCCTTCGCCGCCGTCGGCGCAGCAGCGCTGGTCGTGGCGGCCGGCCTGGTCCTCGGCCAGCCGACGGGCGCCGAGAACACCCGCGGCCACGGCGTGTTGGACGACTACGCATCGACGCCGTCGACGGCATGGACTCTGGACGACCAGTCACTGCCCGGTCTGACCGGCGACGGCGACATCACGATCGCCGACACCTCCGGCGACGACTGGCTCGTCTCGTACACCGCCGGAATCCGGCGCATGTACGTCCTCGTCGACGCCGGCACCGGCGCGCAGCGATGGGATGAGCCGGTGAACGCCGGGTTCGGCGCGTGCGCGTTCGACGAGTCTGGTGACATCGGCTGCTCGGTGCGGACGCGGACCGACGGCCCCGACAACGGCTTCTTCGTCGTCGACCGCGAGAACGGCAGCCTGGAACTGACGTCGAGAGGATCCGACACTGCGGAACTGGTCGGGCTGGGCGCCGACTTCGTGCACGTCAACGACAGCGGATACCAGGTGTCCCGACGTTCGCCGTCCGGCGACGAGCGCTGGACTCGCACGTTCGCCGCATCCGCGCGGCCGAGCGTCACGGACGGCGTCCTGACCGTCGCGACTGCGGACGGCGCACGGTTCGTCATCGATCCGGTTACTGGCGAGGATGTCGCAGCCTGTCAGGACTGCGAGGTGACGACCTACCCGACGGGACTCGTCGTCTCCCGCAGCCACGACGGCACCACGACGCTCGACTTCTATCGCGTGTCCGACGGCGTCGTCGATCCGACGCGTGTCTCGAGCGCCGACGGCCTCCGAGTGGTCCCCGGCCTGTCGACTCTGCCGGTGGTCACGGCGGCGGGCGACACCGTCCTGCAAGCGCACGGCCGCTATCAGGTCATGGATCCGGCGACCGGCGACGCCGTCTGGGAGGTCTCGGACACCGAACTGTCCAAGGCGCACACCCGCCCGTGTGGACCGCAGGTGTCCTTCGCTCTCAAGGACCGCTCACGCGTCTTCTTCGCACTCGACGACGGCTCCCGGGTCGGCGAGCTCGCCGAACCCGAGTTCGGCAGACCCGAGGCCGACGTCGACATGCTGTCGTGTGTCGGCGCGTCCGAGGACGTCGTGGTCTTCGGGAACCGGAGTCAGCTCACCGCTTTCCGTCCGTCGACCGGCGAGCAGGCGTGGGTGCTGCCGATCAACGGCGACGCGACCGACGTCGACGGGCGGATCGTGCTCAACCAGGGCTCCACGCTCAGTGTGCTGACCCCGAACTAGGTTCGCACTACCGCAGGGCTGCGCGGATCGCTTCGACGAACGGCGTGCTCGGAGAGCCTCGGAGGTCTGCGAGGTCCGTCGACGACGAGTCGAGGGCGCCCTGAGCGGCTCCGCCGTCGGAGTCGGAGAAGACGGCTGCCGCCCCCTCGGGCACGCCGGCTCCGACCAGTGCCGCCTTGTAGTCGGCGACGGGGAGGTCCTGGTAGCGGACCGGCTTTCCGGCGATCTCGCCGAACGCGGCCGCGATGTCGGGGTACGTCAAGTGCTGCGATCCCGCGAGCTCGTAGACGCGGCCGGCCTCCGGTGCGAGGAGAGCAGCGGCTGCCGCATCCGCGTAGTCGGCCCGTGCGGCCGGCGCGACCACCGCGGCGCCCGCCGAACCGGCGAAGACACCGCTGTCGATCGCGGCGGGCGCCGAGGCCGCATAGTTCTCCGAATACCAGCCGTTGCGCAGGAGCGCGTGGTCGAGGCCGCTGTCGGCGAGGTAGGCCTCGGTCTCCCGGTGTTCGGCCGCCAGCATCAACGGCGACGTGTCGGCGCCGAGCAGACTCGTGTAGGCGACGAAGCCGACGCCTGCCTTCCGTGCCGCGTCGATGACGTTCCGGTGCTGCGGCGTCCGCTTACCGACTTCCGGGCTGGAGACCAGCAGCAGGCGGTCGACGCCACCGAGCGCTGCGTCGAGGGTCTCCGGGCGCTCGTAGTCGGCGAGACGGACGACGACGCCCGCTTCCCGGAGTGGCGTCGCCTTCGCGTCGTCGCGCGCGAACGCGACGATGTCGGACGGAGCGACGCCCCGCGCGATGAGGGCAGAAATCGCCGCACCGCCGAGGCCGCCGGTCGCTCCGGTCACTGCAAACGTCGTCATGGGGTTCTCCTTCGATCGGGCGGCGCTGCCATGGACTGCAACGCCTCTACCCATTGATCATGCACTTACTTTTAGTGCAGTGCAACAGAACCAGTCAGCACGCGCGATACGGTGGGTATAAAGTGGCAGACATGACCGCGTTATCCCCGGACGTCTTCTCACGCGACTGCGAGTCCCGGCCCGTACTGCAGGACGCGACGAGCCGCTGGGGACTCCTCGCGCTCGTGGCGCTCCGCGACGGCGAGCTCCGGTTCAACGCGCTACGACGCCGAGTCGACGGGGTCAGCGAGCGGATGCTGTCGTCGACCCTTCAGTCGCTCGAGCGCGACGGATTCGTCGATCGCACTGTGTTGCAGGCGATTCCCCCACGGGTCGAGTACTCGTTGACTGATCTCGGGACCGAGGTGGCATCTCGCCTGGCAGGCCTGATCGACCTCGTCGAAGGCCGGTTGCCCGAAGTCCAGAAGGCTCGCGAGGACTACGACGAGCGCTAGCGGATCGCGAACATCTCAGCGCTCCAGGAACGCCCGCAGCGCCTTGGAGTACATGGCGACGTCGTCGACGCCCATGAGTTCACGGCAGCTGTGCATCGCGAGTTGCGGAGCACCGACGTCGACGGTCAACAGACCGGTGCGCGTCGCGGTGAGCGGTCCGATGGTCGAACCACAGGGCAGGTCCGCACGATGGACGTACCGCTGCAGCGGCACACCTGCGTCGCGGCAGGCCATCGCGAACTCGGCCTCCCCCGTCGCGTCGGACGCGTAGCGCAGGTTCTGGTTCACCTTGAGGACCGGTCCGCCGCCGACGGCGATCTGGTGGCCGTGTTCGTGCCGGTCCGGGTAGTTGGGGTGGGTGGCGTGCGCCATGTCGCCCGACGCGCAGACGCTTGCCGCCATGGTCTGCAGGAACTCGTCGCGGCCGCCGCCGTTCGCGGCGACGAGCCGTTCCAGCACGGTGACCAGGAAGTCGCTGGACGCGCCCCGCTCAGAACCCGACCCGACTTCTTCGTGATCGAACAACGCGAGCACGGTGACGCTGCGGCCCGGCCGCGCGTCGAGAAGCGCTCGCAGTCCCGCGTAACAGGTGCCCTGGTTGTCCAGTCGCGGTGCGCTGAGGAACTCACCGCCGGCGCCGACGATGCGTGCGGGCGTGACGTCGTGCGCCATCAGTTCCCAGCCGAGCACCGCTGCGGGGTCGACCTCTGCACGCTCGGCGACGACGTCGACGATGGACGCCTTCTCGTCGAGGCTCCACAGCGCGTCGACATGCCGCTGCGGGTCGAGGTGCACGCCTTTGCGGTCGTCGGACAGGTGGATGGCGAGTTGCGGGACGCGCAGGATCGGCTCGTCGATCCGCACCGTGGCGTGGGCGACGGACGAGCCGTCGGCGTACGCGAGCCGCCCGGACAGTCCGAGGTCGCGGTCGAGCCACGAGTTGAGCCAGGCGCCGCCGTACGGTTCCAGTGCGACTGTGGACAGCCCCGCGGCCCGCCGGTCCGGGTGCTGCTTGACGCGGAGGTTGGGGCTGTCGGTGTGCCCGCCGATGATGCGGAAGGGCGCACTGCCCGGTCGGCCGACAGTGTCGAGAACGGAGCCGTCCCACGCGATGATCGAGCCCCCGCGCACGACGTAGCCGCGTCGGACGTCGACAGGCCACGGCTGCGCCTCGAACACGCGCACATAGCCCGCGGCGTCGAGGGACTCGGCGACGCTCGCGCACACGTGGAACGGCGACGGCGAGGAGTCGATGAACTCGCCGAGGCCAACTGCGGTCGCCCCTGCCCCTGTCTCCATCACCGGCTCCGTCAGACGGCTGCCATGACGGCGTCGAGCGCCGAATAGAACAGGCCGAGACCGTCGTCGGACGGACCGGTGAGGGCTTCGACGGAATGCTCGGGATGCGGCATGAGGCCGACGACGCGACCGTTGGCACTGGAGATGCCCGCGATGTCGAGCTGCGATCCGTTCGGGTTGTCGCCCGCGTAGGTGAACACGATGCGGCCTTCGCCCTGCAGTTCCGCGAGGGTCTGCTCGGATGCGACGTAGCGCCCCTCCCCCGATTTCAGCGGAATCAAGATCTCGGCGCCCGGCTCGTAACGGCTGGTCCACGCGGTGACGTTCGATTCGACGCGCAGCCACTGGTCGCGGCACACGAAGTGCAGACCCTGGTTGCGGGTGAGCGCACCGGGCAGCAGGCCTGCCTCGCACAGGATCTGGAAGCCGTTGCAGATGCCGAGGACCGGCATCCCCGTGGCGGCCGCTGCGATCACTTCGCCCATCACCGGTGCGAACTTGGCGATCGCACCGGTCCGGAGGTAGTCGCCGTACGAGAAGCCGCCGGGGACGACGACCGCGTCGACGTCCTTCAGGTCGGCGTCGCCGTGCCACAGGTCGACGGCTTCGCCGCCTGCGAGGCGGACGGCACGGGCGGCATCGACGTCGTCGAGTGTGCCCGGAAAGGTGATGACTCCGATACGTGCGGTCATCGGCTGCTCACTCCGCCACTCGGGAGACGGCGAACTCCTCGATGACCGTGTTGGTCAGGAGGTCTTCGGCGATGCGCTCGAGGTCGGCGTCGCTGACCGAGTCGTCGACCTCCAACTCGAATCGCTTGCCCTGTCGGACGTCTGCGACGCCCGCGAATCCGAGACGTCCCAAGGCGCCGACGATCGCCTGCCCCTGGGGATCCAGGATCTCGGCCTTCGGCATGACATCGACCACTACACGTGCCATCAGGCAACCGCTCCTTCGGTGAGAAAGTCGTACGGCGGTAGCTTACCTGGGCCTCAGAGCGCAGCTTCGATCGCCGAGACAACTTCGGGTGCGTCGGGCTCGGTGCGTGGCCGGAACCGTGCGACGGGCTCACCGTCGGAGGAGACGAGGAACTTCTCGAAGTTCCACTGAATGTCGCCTGCTTCGCCGTCGGCGTCCGGGGTCTGTGTCAGCGCCGTGTACAGCGGATGGCGGTCGTCACCGTTGACGTCGGCCTTCTCCAGAAGCGGGAAGCTGACGCCGTACGTGGTGGAGCAGAAGGTGGCGATCTCGTCGGCGGTGCCCGGTTCCTGGCCCATGAACTGGTTGCACGGCATGCCGACGACCGTCAGCCCCTTGGGTCCGTAGGTCTTCTGTAACTGTTCGAGGGCCGTGTACTGCGGGGTGAGTCCGCACTTGGACGCCACGTTGACGACGAGCAGCGGGCCGGTCAGGTCGCCGAGGCTCATCGGCGAGCCGTCGAGTGCGTTCACCGGGATGGACTTGATGTTCGAGTGACTCATACCCCACAGCCTAATCACGGTGAGCAACCTCACGAGTCGTTGTGTTGCAGCAATAGTTGCGTGCCCGTAAGTTCTTTGAGGTGTCTTCTCCCTCTGTCGTAGACGAATCAGTCACTGCCACCTGTGCGGTGCTGTTCCGATTCCTCGACGCACTCTCGTGCCAGCAGAGCGCTCACGCTGCGGATTCACTCGCCGCGCTCGACATGCCACTCTCGCACCTGCGGATGCTCTTCACGCTGGGTCGCAAGGACGAAGCGGTCTCGGTGAACACACTGGCTGACGCGGTCGGCCTCTCGCTCGCAGCGGCGGGCCGGGGCGCCGATCGTCTGGTCGGGCTCGAACTCGTCGATCGGCGAGAAGACCCCGACGATCGTCGAGTCAAGCGACTCTCGCTCACCGACAAGGGGCGCACGCTGCTTGCCGAACAGTTCACGCAGCATTCAGACGATCTCGCTGACGTGATCGCCACACTGCCAGAGCAACTGCGAAACACCTTGCGCAGCACTCTGTCCGACGTCCTCACCCACCTCTCACCAGAGAAAGTGACCTCATGACTTCATCCGTCTCGGCCCCTGCGCCGGACAAACTCGGCCGCGATGTGTTCATCGTCGCCGGTGTGGTCGTCCTCGGCGCGATCATGTCGATCCTCGACGTGACCGTCGTCGGCGTCGCACAGAACACCTTCGCGCAGGAGTTCTCCTCGACGCCCGCAAGCGTCGCATGGTCGATGACCGGCTACACGCTGGCCCTGGCCGCCGTGATCCCGATCGCGAGTTGGGCCGCTTCACGCTTCGGCACCCGAAACGTGTACCTCGCCTCACTCGTCCTGTTCCTGATCGGCTCGATCCTGTGCGCCTTGGCCACGAGCATCGGCACCCTGGTCGCGTTCCGCGTCATCCAGGGTCTCGGCGGCGGTCTGCTCATGCCCATCGGCATGATGATCATGACCAAGGCGGCAGGCCCGGCTCGCGTCGGCTCGGTCATGGCCGTTCTCGGCATCCCGATGCTGCTCGGCCCGATCGCCGGCCCGATCCTCGGCGGCTGGCTGATCGAGATCGCGTCGTGGCACTGGGTCTTCCTGATCAACATCCCGATCGGCCTCATCGCCATCGTCTACGCCTGGTTCGTGCTGCCCTCCGACAAAGACAAGGTCCGTCCGTCGATCGACGGCATCGGCCTGCTGCTGCTGTCCCCGGGTCTCGCGCTGTTCCTGTTCGGCGTCTCCTCGAGCGCCGAGGAGTCGACGTTCTCGGTGCCCAAGGTCTACCTTCCGATGATCTTCGGAGCCCTGCTCGTCATCGGCTTCGTCTTCCACGCACTGCGTTCGAAGAATCCGCTGATCGACCTGCGTCTGTTCAAGAACCGCACCCTGATGGTCTCGGTGCTCACCATGGTGACCTTCATGATCGCGTTCTTCGGCTCGTCGCTGCTGTACCCGCAGTACTTCATCGGCGTCCGCGGCGAGACCACTCTGATCGCCGGTCTGCTGCTGGCCCCGCAGGGCATCGGCGCCATGCTGACCATGCCGATCGCAGGCAAGATGACCGACAAGATGGGGCCGGGCAAGTTCGTGCTCGGCGGCCTGGTACTCCTCGTCATCGGTGTCGGCGCGTTCGTCTTCCTCGGCCCGGACACCTCGTACCTGTACCTGTGCGGCGCACTGTTCATCCAGGGTCTCGGTATGGGCATGACGATGATGCCGATCATGTCGGCGGCTCTCGCCACCCTGAAGCCCGAACAGGTCAACGACGGCTCCACGTTGGTGAACGTCGTCCAGCAGACTGCGTCGTCGATCGGCTCCGCCGTGATCACGGTCGTCTACACCGGACTGCTGACCGCAGGCGCCACCCTCGCAATCGGTTCGAACGTCGCACCGGACATGGTGCCCACGGACGTGCCGCAGGGTGTCCTCGACCTCGGATTCGACGATGCCGCCTCGGCGTTCGCCACGACGTTCATCATCAGCACCGTCCTGGTCGCGCTGACGCTCATCCCGGCGTTCTTCCTGCCCCGCAAGAAGATCGCGCAAGCCGAAGGAGTCGAGACCCCGGTCTTGGCGCACTGACGCACACTGCGAAATGAACTGTGCCCCGCTGCGAAAGCAGCGGGGCACAGTTCTTTGCAGCTACACAGTCACGGCACCGGACTCACGCAGGATCCAGGCGAGTTCGTACGCCGTCTCCTCCCACTGCTTGTACCGGCCGCTCACGCCGCCGTGGCCTGCCGACATCTCTGTCTTGAGCAGGACAGGACGACCAGAAGTCGTCGATTCCTGGAGTCGCGCAACCCATTTGGCCGCCTCGGTGAACAGCACTCTGGTGTCGTTGAGCGACGCGAGAGCGAGGATCGCCGGGTAGTCGCGCGGGGCGACGTTCTCGTACGGCGAATACGACTTCATGTAGTCGTACACATTCGGGTCGTGGTACGGGTCGCCCCACTCGTCCCATTCGGTGACGGTCAACGGCAGGGTCGGATCGAGCATCGAGGTGAGAGCGTCGACGAACGGGACCGCCGCCAGCACACCGCGGAACAGTTCCGGCGCCATGTTCGCGACCGCGCCCATCAGGAGTCCGCCCGCCGAGCCGCCGTCGGCGATCAGCTGCTGCGGCGACGTGCGGCCGGTGTCGATGAGATGGCGTGCGACGTCGATGTAGTCGGTGAACGTGTTGCGCTTGTGCATGAGTCGGCCGCCCTCGTACCACGGCCGACCGAGTTCGCCGCCGCCGCGGATGTGCGCGTAGGCCATGACGACGCCGCGGTCCAGAAGCGAGAGTCGGGACACCGCGAAACCCGGGTCGATCGGGGTCTCGTACGCGCCGTATCCGACGAGCAGAACCGGTGCCGGGCCGTCGGCGAGGTCGCGGCGCCGCACCAACGACACCGGGATGCGAGTGCCGTCCTGCGCGGTCGCCCAGTCGCGGGTCGCGACGTATTCGGACGGGTCGTAGTCGCCGAGCACCGTCTGCCGACGCAACAGGGTCCGTTGGCCGGTCGCTACGTCGAGGTCGAGCGCCTCGACCGGGTCGACGAAGCTCGTGTAGACGATCCGCAGACGGGGTGTGCCCCACTCGGGGTTCGATCCGAGACCCGCAGAACAGAGGTCCTGGTCGAAACGCACTTCGACGAAGTCGTCGATCGTCGGAACACCGCGCACCGCACGCAGATCGGCGACGGCCAGCTTCGGGAGCGCATCCGATCGGTACGACAGCACGAGATAGTCACGGAAGCTGTCGACATCCTCGATGCGGCGCGACGGATCGTGCGGGATGAACGGGCGACGCGCTCCGATGTCGTCGACGGGCGCGATGTCCACCGCGTAGTTGACGGCCTTGGCGCCGTCCACCTCCCCGTTGTGCACGATCAGGAAGTAGTCGTCGCCGTCGATGCGCGCGTGGTCGACGCCGTACTCGGTGCCCGGAGTGCGCCCCGCGACGGAGACGAACTCGCCGGTCGGGTCGTCGGCCGACAGCACGAACATCTCCGACGTCAGCTTCGAGTCGGCCCCGATCAACAGGTATTCCTCGCTCGGCGTCGATCCGACGCCCACCCAGAAGTGCTCATCGGGCTCGTGGAACACCTTCACGTCGTCGGCGCCTGCGCCGACCTCGTGACGCCACACAGTGTCGGGTCGCCATGCGTCGTCGACGGTGAGGTAGAAGACGAACCGGCCGTCCTTGGACCAGGTTGCCCCGCCCGCGGTGTCGCGAACTTCACCCGGCAGGTCGATGCCGGTCCCGAGGTCGCGGAATCGCAGTGTGTACCGCTCGTCGCCTTCGGTGTCGACGCTGTACGCGAGTCGCGTGCCGTCGTGCGACACCGACAGCGCGCCCATGCTGAAGAACTCGGTGCCTGCGGCTTCCCGGTTGGCGTCGAAGAACACTTCCTCGCTGGGAAGCGCGGCGTCGACCGAGACCTCCGGCGGTGTCCAGTCGTCGTCGCCGCGGATCGGGCACCGGCAGTACTTGGCGTAGCTCTGTCCCTCGGTGGTCCGTGCGAAGTACCAGTAGCCTTCACTGCGCGTGGGCAGCCCCATGTCGGTCTCTTGGGTACGCGCCTTGATCTCGCCGAAGATGGCCGTCCGGAGATCCGCGAGGTCGGCGGTCTGCGCTTCGGTGTGCGCGTTCTGACCGTCGAGGTAGGCGATCACCTCAGGGTCGGTCTTGTCGCGCAGCCACTCGTAGTCGTCGACGAACACGTCACCGTGGTGGACGCGCTCGGAGCGAACCTTCTTCGCGATCGGTGCGGCCGTCATCAGACTCGGTCCGCCCAGTCGGCGAAACGCAACTGCGAGATGCGTTCGTAAGCTTCGATATAGCGCTGTCTGGTCCGTTCGACGACGTCGGCCGGGAGGGCAGGCGGCTGTTGCTCGGACGCCTTGTCCCACCCCGATTCGTCTCCGGTGAGCCAGTTGCGGACGATCTGCTTGTCGAAGCTCGGCTGCACCTGCCCGGGGGTGTACGCCTGCGCGTCCCAGTACCGGGACGAGTCGGGGGTCAGAACCTCGTCGGCGAGGACGAGTGATCCGTCGGCTGCCTGCCCGAACTCGAACTTGGTGTCGGCCAGAATGATTCCGCGATCGGCGGCGAGTGCGGCTCCGCGTCCGTAGATGTCGAGCGTCGCATCGCGGAGCTGGTCGGCCAGTTCGCGGCCGACGGTGTCCGCGACCTGCTCGAAGGAGACGTTCTCGTCGTGGTCGCCGACCGCGGCCTTGGTCGCGGGCGTGAAGATCGGCTCCGGCAGCTTGTCCGACTCCCCGAGTCCGTCGGGCAGCGCGACGCCGCACACCGAACCGGTGGCACGGTAGTCCACGAGTCCTGAGCCGGTCAGGTAGCCGCGTGCCACGCACTCGACGGGCACCATCGGCAACTTCTCGACGACCATCGACCGTCCGACGAGTTCGGCCGGGATCCGCTCGTCGTCGGGTCCGCCGGCCAGGTGGTTCGGCACCCCGAGAGCGTCGAACCAGAAGAAGCTGGCCGCCGTCAGTATCCGCCCCTTGTCGGGGATCGGCGTCGACAGGACGAAGTCGTAGGCGGAGATTCGATCCGAGGTGACCAACAGCAGGGTCGTCTCGTCGATCTCGTAGATGTCACGGACCTTGCCGGACGCGATGTGTCGGTAGGACTCGAGTGCTGGACGCATGGAGTGGGTGAACCTAACGGGTCGGTCTTCGTAGAGTGGGTCGTCGCTTGCGTCGGCTCAGAGGATCGGTGCGGGCGCGTACGCCGCGGCGGCCGGGTAGGCCTCGATCCACTTCTGCGCTTGTTCGACGACGGAGGCGACTTGGGCTTCGGCCGCGCCGGAGAACGCTGACTTGTCAGCGATCAGCGCGTCGAGCTGCGCCCGATCGAGCGGGATGCGGCTGTCGGCGGCGAGCCGGTCGATCAGATCCGGTTCGCGCCCCTCCTCGCGCATCGCGAGAGCGACGGCCACGGCGTTCTCCTTGATCGCCTCGTGCGCGCTCTCGCGGCCGACGCCTGCGCGCACCGATGCCATCAGCACCTTGGTGGTGGCGAGGAACGGGAGGTAGCGGTCGAGTTCGTTGGCGATGACGGCCGGGTAGGCCCCGAACTCAGCGAGCACCGTCAGGAACGTCTCGATGAGTCCGTCGATCGCGAAGAACGCGTCGGGCAGTGCGACTCGGCGCACCACCGAGCAGAACACGTCGCCCTCATTCCACTGTGCGCCGGAAAGCTCGCCGGTCATCGACGCGTAACCGCGCAGGATCACCGCGAGCCCGTTGACGCGCTCGCAGCTGCGGGTGTTCATCTTGTGCGGCATCGCCGAACTGCCGACCTGCCCCGGCTGGAAGCCTTCGGTGACCAGTTCGTGGCCCGCCATCAGGCGGATCGTGGTGGCCAGCGACGACGGGCCCGCCGCGACCTGGACGAGCGCGGAGACGACGTCGTAGTCGAGGGAACGCGGATACACCTGGCCGACGGAGGTCAGTGCGTTGGAGAAGCCGAGATGCTCGGCGACCGCGCCCTCGAGCTCGTCGAGTCGGGCGGCGTCGCCGTCGAGCAGGTCGAGCATGTCCTGGCTGGTGCCCATCGGCCCCTTGATGCCGCGGAGCGGGTACCGGGCGATCAGCTCGTCGACGCGGGTCAGGGCGATCATCAGCTCGTCGGCCGCCGACGCGAACCGCTTGCCGAGGGTCGTCGACTGCGCGGCGACGTTGTGGCTGCGGCCGGCCATGACGACCGTCGCGTATGCGGCGGCGCGCTCGGTGATGCGGGCGAGCACAGCGACGCCGTGGGCGCGGACGTGCTGCAGCGACAGCAGGACCTGCAATTGCTCGACGTTCTCGGTGAGGTCCCGGCTCGTCATTCCCTTGTGTATGTGTTCGTGGCCGGCGAGAGCGTTGAACTCCTCGATCCGCGCCTTCACGTCGTGGCGGGTGACGCGCTCGCGGTCGGCGATCGAGCCGAGGTCGATCTGATCGACCACCTTCTCGTAGTCGGCGATCGCTTCCGCCGGCACATCGATCCCGAGGTCGCGCTGCGCCTTCATCACCGCGATCCAGAGCTGACGCTCCAACGCGATCTTGTGCTGCGGCGACCAGATCTGCGCGAGATCCGCAGACGCGTACCGATTGGCGAGGACATTACTGATAGCAGGTTTTCCCACGTTGTGCAGTCTAGTGCCGGTTCATCGTCGGAGCGAAAATCGCGTATCCTCGACACCATGTGTTACCCCGTCACCTGCAAGACCTGCGGCAAGACAACCTGGGACGGCTGCGGTGCCCACATCGACGAGGTCATGACTCCGCTCCCCCAGGACCAGCGCTGCACCTGCCCTCGCTGACGAGTGCAGACGTCACCAGTCTCCCGTCGCACTCTTCTCGCCGGCGGAACAGGCCTCGCCGCAGGCCTGGCCGGGTTCGGGCTCGCAGCGTGCGCGTCGGACGATGCCGTGGCCCCGCGTGGTGCCGCGCACACCGGCGCGGACGACGAGCTGGCCATTGAGACGACGCCCCCGACCATTCCCGACGATCCGCCGCTGATCACCGGCGAGTTCGTGTCCGCGAAGATGGCCGGGCGGACCACACGGTGGGCGATGACGCGGCCTCGCGGCGTGACCGGCGAACTGCCGGTCGTCATCGTCGCGCACGCGTTGAACATCGACGAGAAGTCCATCTTCAGCAAGGGCCTCAACATTCAGAGCGTCGTCCAGCAGCATGTCGATGCAGGCAATCCGCCGTTCGCCGTCGCGTGCGTCGACGTGGACCGCAACTACTTTCACCTGAGGACCGACGGAGCCGACGGCGCCGCGATGATCATCGACGAGTTCATCCCGATGCTCGAGGCGAGCCCGGAACTGAATCTGCGGACCGACAAGATCGGGCTGTTCGGGTGGTCGATGGGCGGCTACGGGGCGTTGCGGATCGGCGCGATCCTCGGCCCGCAGCGGGTCGCGGCGATCGCTGTGAGCTCGCCCGCGATGTGGGCCGATCCCACTCAGTTCCCACCACGCGCCTTCGACTCACAGGCCGACTACCGGGCGAATTCGATGTTCGGTCAGCAGCACGTGTTCGCGAACATCCCGTTGATGATCAGCGTCGGAACGTCGGACCAGTTCTACCTGTACACGCGTCAGTGGGCGGCGAACCTGCATCCGCCTGCCGCGTTCGCGACGGGACCGGGTGGGCACACCACCCGCTACTGGCGTTCGGTGCTCCCCGACCAGGTCGCGTTCCTGGGCCGCGAGTTCACAGCCTGATCCGGCCGTCTTCAGCGGCCTTGCCGATGTCCGATCGGAAGTGTGCGCCGTCCAGGGTGATCGCGTCGAGTCGGCGATACGCCTGAGCCCGTGCCTGCGCGAGGTCGGCTCCGCGGCCGACGACGGACACCACCCGGCCGCCCGAGGACACGACGTCGCCCGCGTCGTTGTTCTTGGTGCCCGCGTGCAGCACGCCTTCCGAGTCGGCCCCGGTGATGACGTCGCCGGTCCGGGGAGTGCCCGGGTAGCTGTGGGCGGCCAGGACCACGACGACGGCGCTCCCGTCGAACCAGCGCAGCGGTTCGAGCTCGGCCAGCGTGCCGTTCGCGACCGCACCGAGCACCTCGCCGAGCGGGGTCTCGAGCAAGTCGAGGACGGCCTGGGTCTCGGGGTCGCCGAAGCGGCAGTTGAATTCGACGACGGACGGCCCGTCTGGTCCGATCGCCAGTCCCGCGTACAGCAGGCCGGAGAAGCCGACTCCGCGGGCGACCATCTCGGCGGCGACGGGTTCGACCACGTCGGTGACGATCCGATCGACCATGCCGTCGGGCAACCACGGCAACGGCGTGTACGCGCCCATCCCGCCGGTGTTCGGACCCTCGTCGCCGTCGCCGACGCGCTTGTGGTCCTGAGCAGGCAGCAGCGGAACGACCGTCTCGCCGTCGACGAGGCAGAACAGCGAGACCTCGGGTCCGTCGAGGAAGCTCTCCAGCAGTACCGGGTTCCCGCCCTCGATGACCGCGACGGCGTGGTCGCGAGCGGCGTCCCGGTCCGGTGTGACGACGACGCCCTTGCCTGCGGCGAGCCCGTCGTCTTTGACGACCCAGGTGGGTCCGAACCGGTCGAGTGCTGCGTCGACGTCGGCAGCTGCGGTGACGCTCTCGGCTCGCGCAGTCGCGACACCGGCTGAGGCCATGACGTCCTTGGCGAACGCCTTGGACCCCTCGATCTGCGCGGCGGCCGCGCTCGGACCGAAGACTGCGATTCCCGCCTCGCGGAGCGCGTCGGCGACCCCGTGCACCAGCGGGACCTCGGGTCCGATCACGACGAGGTCTGCGCCGATCTCGCGAGCCAGAGCGACGACGGCGTCCCCCGAGTTCGCGTCGACGGCGTGGTTGGTCGCGACCGTCGCGGTCCCGGCGTTGCCGGGCGCCGCGTGGAGTTCCGTCACCGACGGGTCACGGTCGAGGCCGAGGAGAAGGGCGTGTTCGCGGCCGCCCGAGCCGATCACCAGTGCGCGCACGCATCACAGCGTAGCGGGTGTGAACTTCTCGCTGAATTCGATGATGAGGGTCGGCAGCACCGGCGCCAGTGACCCGACGACGACGGCGATCAGGAGTGGGGCGCCAGCGGCGACCAACACGATCCCGATGACGATCGGGACGAGTGCGGCGACGACGAGGACCAGTTCCATCCCGGAGGGTCCAGCGAGGTAGTAGTGCGCGACGATCACGCCGACGGTGAAGACCGCCAACGGAATCGCGACGGCCAGCATCACCATCAGTTCGGAGTCGTGGGTCTCGCCCGCTATCCACTTCGATATCAGGTGCATTCCCGCTCCGACCGCCGCGCACGCGATGAAGACCGGGATCATCCCGTACCCCCACGGGAAGCAACGCTCCCGGTTCGCGTCGAGCGCTTCGCCGTTCGGCATAACCGAGTACAGCCACCACATCGCGAAAGTGACGCCGAGGGCCGTCGCACCGAGCACCGCGGTCTGCATCGTCCACCCGGTCAGACCGATCTCGGCCTGCAGGACGGCGACGGTGCCGACGACCCCTTCGCCGAGGGTGATGACGATGAGCGTCGAGTACCGCTCGGTGATGTGAAACGGATTCCACGGAGTCTTGGCAATCCTCGTCTCCGCGACCAACGGTCCGAGGAACTCGACGACGGCGCACGCCGCGATCGCGATCAGCGTCGTCCGGAGCCCCATCGGCGCGAGCGCGACGACCGTCCAGCCGACCTGCGCGACGATGCACGCCACCGCATACGTCAGGCAGGTCGATCGGTACTCCGCCGACTCGCGAGCGGCGCGCAACCACTGTGGAACCAGCCCGATCCGCATCACCATGTACCCGAAGACGATGACCTTCAAGTCGACGTGGGCGTGCGCGTCGATCGACGAGAACACTTGCGGCACACCGACAGCCATCACGGAGACGCCGATCATCTGGACGAGTACCGACAGGCGGAACCACGGGTCGTCGGTGTCGAACGCCGACGCGAACCAGGCGAAGTTGATCCACGCCCAGATCGCGCTGAACGAGACGAGGACGTAGCCGACGACGGCGACGAAGACCTTCCCGTCGGCCAGGTAGTCCGCGAGTTGGACCCCGGCCACCGAGAACAGAACGACGAAGATCAGGTCGTAGAAGACTTCCAGTCCACTCCCGGCCCGCTCGCCTTCGTCAGGGTCTCGCCCCGCCATCCGTCGCAACTGAGTTCGCACAGGCACGTAGTCAGCCTAGTTCTTGCGCGGGCTAGTCACCGCTCAAGTCGTACAGCGTCACGTCGTCGAGATCGGTCCTGCTGATCGAGCGGAGTCGAGATCCGTCCTGCTGATCGAGCGGAGTCGAGATCCGTCCTGCTGATCGAGCGGAGTCGAGATCCGTCCTGCTGATCGAGCGGAGTCGAGATCCGTCCTGCTGATCGAGCGGAGTCGAGATCCGTCCTGCTGATCGAGCGGAGTCGAGATCCGTCCTGCTGATCGAGCGGAGTCGAGATCCGTCCTGCTGATCGAGCGGAGTCGAGATCCGTCCTGCTGATCGAGCGGAGTCGAGATACCTCGCCTCCGCTCGATCAGCAAGAACAGGGCTCGATCGTCATCCTCGCGCGACGTGTGCTCGACCAACGCGACAGTGACCAATACACGCACAGTAAGAACATTTGTTCGACTCTACTATTGTGTATGTCACTACACTCGCTTACAATTAGAACAACAGTTCGAATTAGCTCCGAGTGCCGGAGCCGACACGGAAGGGGTGATGAGGATGGACAGCATGTGGTCCAAGGTCGACCTGTCGGCAGTCGGGGTGGGCCGGCAGTCGGGCGGCGCGCTGATCAACGCGTTGCAAGCTGGCGAAGGTCTGTTGATGTTCCTGCGCTGGCAGGCGATCTATGCGATGTTGACCGCTGCGGCGGGCGAGTCCGGCGTTGCGTTGGACTCGGTCGATCGTCGCGTCGTCGACGTGTTTGCGAGCGTCTCGCGCGAGGTAGCGATCGCACTTCGGGTCGCAGCATCGACCGCTGACCGCCAGGCTCATCTCGCGGTGGAGGCGTTCGAACGACTCCCGCAGGTGGCTCGACTGATGCGTGACGGCGTGATCTCGGTGGCGGCGTTCGGCGAGATCGTGTTGCAGACCACCGGCGTCGAGGATGCGGACATGATCGCCGCGGTCGACGCGACGACTGCGGCTGATCTGCGGGAGTTCGGCGGGGTGTCGCGGAAGGATGCGAGCGACGTCGCGCGCCGCGCGGTCGCCGAACTCGATCCCGACGGGCTGCGCGCACGCCGTGAGGCGCGCGGCAAGGGCGTGACCGTCTCGACCGACGTCGACGGCGCCGACGTCCTGATCGCCACGACTGTGCAAGACGCGGCGGTGATCGATGCGAGCATCGACGCGGTCGCCGACTCGGTGTGCGCAGACGACACCCGCACCCGCGGCATCCGTCGCCACGACGCCGCCGTCGCGCTCCTCACTCGCAGCGAGTTCGGTTGCGGCTGCGGCAATCCCGAGTGCACGGCGACCGCGCCCGCCAGTGTCGTCGCCGATCGGTTCGCGAGCGTCGTGGTGCATGTCGTCGCCGACGCTTCGACGCTCTCCGGCGAGTCGGAGAAGGCCGGCTGGCTCGACGGTTTCGGTGTTCTCGATGCTCACCACGTCCGTGAGATCGCCGCTCGCTCCGATGCGGCCATCCGCCCGCTCGACATCGCGGGCCTCGCCGATCGGACCGCTCGAGCAGGCGATCCGTACCGCCCGACCACCGCCTGCGACACCGCGGTCCGGGCGGTGTTCGGATCGTGCAGCGAACCGGGGTGCGCGCGTCCGGCGTGGCGATGCGACCTGGACCATGTGTGCGAGTTCGACCACGCACGTCCCGAGGCGGGTGGCGCGACGTGCGTGTGCAACCTGAATCCGAAGTGCCGTTATCACCACCTCTGCAAGACTTTCGGCGAGGGATGGGTCGACGATCAGATCGTCGACGCGAACGGGGTGATCTGGACCGAGGTCACCGCCCCGAGCGGTTACAGCGTGCGATCGCGTGCACGTAATCAGTGGCTGCTGCCCGACCTCGGGCTGGTGCCGTGCCGACACGGCGAGCCCGTCGCGCGCGGGACCGTCGAGACGAGCACGCAGCCCGAGCGGTCGCGGACTCGCACGCAGGCCAAGCACGCCTACCGGATGCGGATCCGGTCGCAGCGGCGTTTCGAGCAAGCGTGCGCGGCGGCCGCGCACCACGCGGCGTTCGTCGAGGACGGCCCGCCACCGTTCTGAGGGCTAGTCCTGTTCGCCGCGTAGGCCGTACGTCAGGATCGCATTCCCCGCGCTGGTCTGAGCTGCCCGGATCAACCGCAACCGAGTCAACGGCACCGAGTCGTCGAACAACCTCCGCCCCTCACCTGCGAGCACCGGATGGGTCGTCAACGTGAGTTCGTCGATGAGGCCGGCGAGGAACAGCGAACGCACCGTCTCGACACCTCCGACGACCGAGATGTCGCCCTCTCCCCGCTCCCGGAGATCGCGCACATACGCGATCGGGTCATCACCGACGACGACACTGTTCCACGGAAGGTCACCGGAAAGCGTCGTCGAGACGACGTGCTTGCGGACCGGGTTGATCCATTCAGCGAACGGGTCCTCCGCGTCAGGCCAGTACTCCGACCACTCCTGCCATAGCTTCCGGCCGATGACAGCGTCGGTCACTGATCCGATCGACTCCCCCATCATCTGGCCTTCTTCGGGCCCGAACGCCCCGAACTGCCATCTGTCCGGACTCTCGGCGACCCCGTCGAGGGAGTGGAACAGGTGTGCGGTGATCTTGCGGCTCATGACAGGCCCTTTCGTCTCTCCGAATTGTTTACACCTGTGTAGACCGCGCCCATCGACGAAACTGATCGGTGCACGCAGAATTCACTCGCGGCCCGCCGAGATCCACGTCGGATCCGCGACGATGTTCCGGCCACCCGCGACGAGCGACGCGACCGAATCGAGGGCGGCAACGGCATCCTCGTCGAGGACGACGTCGACCGCTGCAGCATTCTCCGCCAGCCGTGTCGTCGAACGCGTGCCTGGAATCGGCGCGACGGCGACACCCGCTCGACGCCCCGCTGCATACAGCCAGGCGAGAACCGCCTGCGCATTCGTGACACCGAGTCGCGACGCGACCTCGGACACGACCGCGAGCGCCCGCTGATTGACGTCCCAGTTGTCGCCCATCCGCGCAGTCCGGCCTCGCACGTCCGACGAGACCTGCTCGCGTGTCAGCGTTCCCGTCAGGAATCCGCGGCCGAGAGGTGAGTACGGAACGAACCCGACACCGAGCTCGGCGCACGCCGGGACGACGTGCGCCTCGACGTCCCTCGACCACACACTCCATTCGCTCTGAACCGCAGCGATCGGGCGGACCGCGTGCGCCGCACGCAGTTCGGCCGCCGTCACCTCCGACAGCCCGAGATGACGAACCTTGCCCGCGGCGACGAGCTCCGACATCGCGCCGACCGTCTCTTCGACGGGGATCTCCGGGTCCCGCCGATGCAGGTACCAGAGGTCGATCACGTCGGTGCCGAGCCGTCGCAGCGACGCGTCGCAGCATTCGCGGACGTAAGCGGCATCGCCTCGGGTCGCTTTGGCGTCCGGCGTCGAGCCGAGCCCGGTGATGCCGAACTTCGTCGCAAGCGTCACCTCGTCACGCCTGTTCGTGAGAAGTCGTGACACGAGCTCCTCGTTGGTTCCGGCCGGTCCGACGGCGCCCGCCTTCGGCTGCCCGTAGACGTCCGCCGTGTCGATGAGAGTGACGCCCGAATCGACGGCGGCGTTCAAGACGCCCAACGCTGCGTCCTCGTCGATTCCGCCGTAGACGTGGGTCAACGCCATCCCGCCGAAACCGATCGGCGACGTCATGAGGCCGTCGCCGAGAGTGATCCTGTCCATGAAAATGGTCTCCTTCACGTTCGTTCAGTGGGTCCGACGCTGCTCGTCGAGCTCGTCGGGATCGATGATCGGCTGCTCTGCACAGTCCTGACCGGCGTCGATGAGCTCCCGGTAGTGCCGGATCTTGACGTCCACGGCGTCCAGGTCGTCGGCGAGTTCACGGATCCGCGACTCGATCTCCTCCCGGTGATCCTGCAACAGCCGCATCCTCCTCCCGTGAGTCCGCGCTCCCTGCCCGACCATGGTCACGAAATCGCGCATCGCCGCAACCGGCATCCCGGTGCGACGCAGCCGGACCAGCAGATCGATCATGCGGACCGTCGGATCGTCATACCGCCGAACACCCGCCGAATTGCGCGGCACCGCGGGGATCAGTCCTTCGGACTCATACCAGCGCAGAGTGTCACGCGAGAGACCGGTCCGAGCCGACACGTCGGCTATCGAGAGCTCATTGGACGTCATGAAGAAACGGTAGAGCTTGGAGTGCACTCCAACGCAAGGAACGCCGGCCTGTGGATAACGCGTTCGATCTCGTCGCAGGTCGCCTATACGTTGGTTCCCATGAACACTCCACCGGTTCTGACCGACGCGCAGCGCTCCGTCGCCGGACGCGTCATCACCTCGCTCGCCGGACCCGACGCCCGCCTCCGCGACGATCAGGAGACCGCCGTCGCGACACTGGCGACTCCCGGGTCGCGCGCGCTGGTCGTGCAGGCCACCGGTTGGGGCAAGTCGGCCGTCTACTGGGCGGCCACCGCAGTGGTCCGATCGACGGGCGGCGGGCCGACGCTGATCGTGTCGCCCCTCCTGTCCTTGATGCGTGACCAGGTGGCAGCGGCGGGCCGGGCCGGACTCTCTGCAGCCACCCTCAACTCCAGCAATGTCGACGAATGGTCGGCGGTGGAGAGCGATCTGCTGTCCGGGAGCCTCGACGTCCTGCTGGTCTCTCCCGAACGGCTCGCCAACCCGGGATTCGGCGCCCGGGTGCTCGACGCGCTCGCCGGACGGCTCGGCTTGGTCGTCATCGACGAAGCGCACGCGATCTCCGACTGGGGACACGACTTTCGACCCGACTACCGTCGGGTCTCCGACGTCCTGCAGAACTTGAATCCGCAGACCTCGGTGCTCGCGACCACCGCGACGGCGAACCAGCGGGTCACTGACGACATCGCCGACCAGTTGGGCGAGGCCACCCTGGTTCTGCGCGGACCACTGGCCCGGAAATCGTTGCACCTCAACGTCGTCGACGGGCTGTCCCCGATTCAGCGGTACGGCTGGGTCGCGCAAGAACTTCCGTTCCTCCCCGGCTCGGGCATCATCTACGTGCTGACGGTCGCCGACGCCGACCGGCTGGTCACCGCCATCCGAACGGTGTGCGGCGACGACACTCCGGTGGCCGCATACACCGGTCAACTGCCCGCCGACGAACGTCACGAACTCGAGGACGCTCTCCTGGACAACCGAGTGAAGGCGTTGGTCGCCACATCGGCGCTCGGCATGGGTTTCGACAAACCCGACCTCGGGTTCGTCGTGCACGTCGGCGCACCGCCGTCGCCGGTGGCCTACTACCAGCAGGTCGGTCGTGCCGGCCGTGCCCTCGACGAAGCCGTCGTGGTCCTGCTCGCCTCCCGGCTCGACGACTCGATCTGGGACTACTTCGCGACCGCCACCATCCCCGATCCGAAGCGGATGGACCGGATCCTCGACGCGATGAACGAGGCAGGCACTCCGTTGAGTGTGCCGAATCTGGAGTCGGCCACCGGAATTCGACGCGGCAAGGTGGAATTGGCCGTCAAGCAGCTGGCCGTCGACGGTGTCGTGGAACGCACCTCGGACGGATGGGCGGCGACTGGCAGACCGTACGTCTACGACGCACCGCACTACGAGGGCGTCGTCGCCGTACGACAGCGCGAGGCCGACATCATGCGCTCGTTCGTGCGCGGCGAACGCTGTCTGATGCGACTGCTCACCGAGTCGCTCGACGATCCCGCGGCGCAGGACTGCGGTCGCTGCTCGGTGTGCCGCGGCGAACTCACGCCGGGACTGAATGCCCGTCCCGACGAGGAGACCGTCGCGACCCTGTCGGCGGTCCTTCGACGGGACGCGCAGATCCTCGCGCCCCGAAAGATGTGGCCCGGCGGGTCATTCGGCCGCCGAGGCCGGATCTCGCCCGACCTCGCAGCCGAAGCGGGTCGCGTCCTCGCCTTCGCCGACGCACCACAGTGGGGCGACGTCCTCGGCTCCGCCAAGAACGGCGACGCGACGGCACGCGAACGACTCGCCGAGTCAGCAGTCGCCGTCCTCGGCGACTGGGGACGACGCGGCGGCATCCGACCGGAGACGATCGTCTCCCTCGACCTACAGGGCGGCGACCTGGCGGCCGACCTCGCGCAACGACTCCGCACCGTCGGTCGTCGGCCGGGGACCGACTATCCGGTACTCGGCGGCCCGATCCCCAGTCGGGACGCGACCAGCGCGACCGAAGCCGCCTACTGGCGCGATCACCTCGGGCAGGCTCCGACCGACGTCGCAGGCCTAGCGGTGCTCCTCGTGGTCGACGAGACGTCGTCGGGGTGGCCGGTCACGCTGGCCGCCGCCTCGCTGCGGGAGGCCGGAGCCACCGCGGTGCTGCCGATGCTGGTGCACCAGACCGTGTGAAGTCAGACCGGCGGGACGTTCAGTCTGCGACGTACTCGCCGTAGCCGAGACCACGCAGACTCGCGCGGATCTTGGCCGCAGCGTCGTCGAGTGACTCCGGCGACGGGTCTTGCTCGGCCTGCGAGAGGTCGAACACCTCCAGCGTGTGCGCCGGGAACACGTGGATGTGGAGGTGCGGCACTTCCAGACCCGCGATCAACAGGCCCATGCGCGGCGCGTCGAACGCGTCCTTCACCGCGCGGCCGACCTTCTGCGAGACGTCCGTCAGGTGCGTGAACGTCGGGGTGTCGATCTGCTCCCAGTGGTCGATCTCCTTGCGCGGCACCACGAGCACGTGGCCGGGCGTCACCGGGTTGATCGTCATGAACCCGACCGACGTCCCGTCCTTCCAGACGAAACGTCCGGGCAGGTCTCCGTTGATGATGTGCGTGAATACCGAAGCCATGCCCCGACCTTACTTCTCTGGCTCACTGCTCGCGTGGGAGCGCGAACCAGAAGCGCGCACCGTGCCCCGGTTCGGACAGCACACCGACGCGGCCCGAGTGCGCGTGCACGAGGGCGGCGACGATCGACAACCCCAGGCCGCTTCCCGACCCCGAGTCGTCGCGGTGCCGTGACGGGTCGCCGCGGTAGAAGCGTTCGAAGACGTGCTCGCATTCGTGGGCGGTGAGACCGGGCCCCTCGTCGGCGACCTCGACGACGACGTCGGGGCCGTCGACTCGTGCGGACACCGTGACGGCCCCGCCGGTGTGCGCGATCGCGTTGCCGACGAGGTTCCCGAGAACTTGACGGAGCCGCAACCGGTCGCCGGAGACCACCGTCGCCGGATCGAACGCCGCCAGGTCGATGTCGATCGTCCGGTCCGGTGCCGACGCACGTGCCGCCTCCACCGAGTCGACGATCAATGGCAGGACGTCGACGGGCCCGACGGACAACGGACGCTGCGCGTCCAGCCGTGCGAGCACCAGCAAGTCTTCGACGAGCATCGTCATCCGGTCGGCCTCCCCGGAGATACGACGGACGGCGTCGGCGGGATCCGACGTGCCGCCGATCGACATGAGGTCGGCGAAACCTTTGATCGAGGTCAGCGGGGTGCGCAACTCGTGCGATGCATCGGCGACGAACCGCCGCATCTTCTCCTCCGACGCCCGCGCCTGCTGCTCGGACGCCTCGGTCGCTGCGAATGCGCTCTGGATCTGGACGAGCATCGCGTTGAGCGACTCGCCGAGGCTCCCCACTTCGGTGTTCGCGGGACGCGCTGGCACTCGCCGGTGCAGGTCTCCGCCCGCGATTGCGTGCGCGGTCTCCTCGACCCGTCGCAACGGCCGCAGACTCGTGCGGACCAGCAGGTAGCTGAGGACGCCGATGGCGATCAGGACGATGCAGCCGACGCCGACCTGCAACCAGATCAACCGGGTCATGGTGGCGTTCACGTCGCTCAACGGGATCGCGACGATGCTCGACATCCCGTTCGAGGTTCGCTTCACCACCCGCCAACTCGGACCGCTTCCCGCTGAGTGGACGGTGCGCGGCGAAGCGTCGCCGTCCGGCAGCGACGACAGGTCCGGTGCCGACTCGAAGTCGTTGAACTGAATCTGCAAGCCGTTCGGGAGCGTCGACGCGACGAAGTACTGCGACGGTGGACGACGAAGTCCGGGCGGCCCCGGGGCGTCGTCGCTACGCGGCCCGTGCGGTTGTGCCCAGCCGTTGACTGCGTCGTTGAGTCCCTCGTCGACGCGGGAGACGAGGTCGGCGCGCATCGCCGAGGTCACCGCGACACCGGAGGCTCCCAGTCCGACGAGTACCAGGACCACCGTCAGCAGAACCAGAGTCACTCGTAGCGGCATCGCCCGCATACGCGCGGTGAGCGCGTTCACGTACGCGGTTCACGCAGCACGTAGCCGACGCCGCGCAGCGTGTGGATGAGGCGTTGCGGACCGGTGTCGACCTTGCGCCGCAGGTACGAGACATACGATTCGACGACGTTCACGTCGCCGCCGAAGTCGTAGTTCCACACGTGGTCCAGGATGCGCGGCTTGGACAGGACCGTCCCGGCGTTGACCATGAAGTAGCGCAGAAGCGTGAACTCGGTCGGCGAGAGCGCGACGAGTTCGCCGTCTTTGAACACCTCGTGAGTGTCCTCGTTCAACTCGATGTCAGCGAACACGATGCGCGACGGCTCGGTGGCCTTGTCGCCGTGTCCGTTGCGCCGCAGCAAGACTCCGATCCGCGCGACGACCTCCTCGAGGCTGAACGGTTTGGTGACATAGTCGTCTCCGCCGATGGTGAGCCCGTTGACCTTGTCCTCGACCGAGTCCCGAGCGGACAGAAACAGAGCAGGCGCATCGATCCCGTCGGCGCGGAGCCTGCGCAACAGCCCGAATCCATCCATTCCCGGCATCATCACGTCGAGGATCAGGACGTCGGGTCGGTAGGTGCGAGCGATGTCGATCGCCGCCGGACCGTCCGCCGCGGTCCGCACTTCGTGGCCTTGGAACTTCAAGGACACTGACAGCAGTTCGCGGATGTTCTCCTCGTCGTCGACGACAAGCACTTTGGCGGCAGGGGTCTCGCTCATAGCAGTCAATAATGCACGTCCAGGCTCTGTTCGGGCTGTCCTTATGCTGGGAGATTCCTGTGAACCGGGTTCTTCATCATCGGGGAGGCGAACATGCCCTGCGTGAGCCGGACGTCACCCAACCACTCGGCGAGCTCGGCCGCCTTCGATTCGAGAGCCCGAACGCCTTCGGGCGGAACGTCTTCCAGGAGCTGGATGCGGACAGCGCCGTCGCCGGATCCGCCGTCCTGAACCCAGCCGCCGACGATTCGGCCGTCCCACCACGCCGTCTGTCCACCGTTGCCGTTGGTGTCGAAGAGATGCCGGACGTGGCTGTCGTCGAGATAGAACGCGCGCTGCTTCCATCCCATCGTAGTCGGGTCGAGTCCGGGCAGCAGCAGTGCGCGCGGCTCCACCGGGTCGAGGGGTTCGACGTCGTCGGCGAGGAGATAGCCGACGTCGCCCGACGACAGATCCACTTCGACGACGTCGAGAGCCGCGAGCGCGGCGCGGACAGCCGTCTTCGTGGACCCCAGCCACCAGACGAGGTCGGTCTCGGTGCCGGGGCCGAAGGACCGCAGCCAGCGAGCCACCAGGTCGCGGAGGCCGTCGGCGGCGGTCACCGCGGGGAGCGACTCGCCGAGCCACGACGACATCGACGTCCAGCCGGGGCGGGACGCGAACCAGTCGGCTCGATTCGTGCCGCGGACCACCTCGCCCGCGGCCGCCAGGTGATTGAGCAGCCGCGGCAGCATCTGCGACGGGCCGCCGTACTTCTTCCCCACATCGCGCACGATTGCGATATCGAAGTCCGGCAACGCTTTTCGAATCTCTGCCGCGGTCAACTCGGTACCGTCCAACAGGGCGAGGACCGCGGTGCGCGCGTCCGCGATCCAGGCTTCCGGATCCACGGGGCCGTCATCGCGTCGCAGGTCGCGCAGGAGGTTCGTCCGTTCGGACGCCGCGACACGACTGCCGACGGCACCGACTGCGTCGGCCAGGACCGGACGGCTCATCACGAAGAGAGTCCGCCGCATCGCCAGTTGCTTCACGACGCTGCGCTCGGCGTAGAGCGCAGCGTCGACGGTCTCCCTCCGAATTCCGGGGCCACGCGCCCACACCGACAGGTGCACGGTCGACGCGGTGGTCGCGTGCAGTCCGACCATGGCGTCGGCGACGTCGACGACAGATGTCGCTGGCCCGACCCCGGCTGCGCCCGCCAGCAGGTGCCGCCGCTGGAGGCGGTTGCGGCGTTGAGCGTCATCGACGAACGGTCGGGTCACGGCAGGCCCGAACCGCGCAGGGCCGCGACCGCGTCGAGTTCCACACGCTGCCCCGGATAGGGCAGCACGGTGACGGAGACGATCACGGCGGGCGGGATCTCGCCGCCGAACTCGGGCGCCAACGCCTCCCAGACCGCGGCGAGGTCGGCGCGCTGCGACGTCGCGATGTAGACGGTCAGCTTCACGATGTCGTCGATCGCGGCGCCGCGCTCGTCGAGCAGGACCGACAGGAGCCGGAACGCGTGGGTGACCTGTGCGACCGGATCGTCGGGCCCCACCACGGCTCCGTCCGAGTCGAGCGGCGACACCCCCGCTGTGTAGAGCATGGTCGCATCGGAGACCTCGGCGCTGTAGGCGAACCCGCCGTCGAACAGCTTCTGCGATCCGTGCCTGCGCACGCGTGGTCGAGTCATCGGAAGCTCAACGCCTCCTCGCCCCACGCCTGCAGCATTGCGTCGTCGAGCCCGAGAGCCGCCGTGTCCTCCGCGCCGATCCGCAGCGACGCGTGCCGGTCGTCGGTGTACGACTCCCACACCGCACCGCCACGGTCGCTGCCGTCACCGACGCGCGGATCCCCGGAAGCAGCGAAGTTGAGCCAGCGCCGCTGGACGCGGCGGCACACCTCGTCACCGGTCTGCCGTCCGCCGAGCCGGTACATCGGGTCGCGCTTCGTCGACGCCGGATTGCCCCACACGTACGGCAGTTCGGTGGCGTGGGCGGCGCCGAATCCGATGAAGCGCAGCAGCGGCGTCGCCCAGTCGAAGCGGTACAGGTGCACCGGAGCCTGCCGGTTGTGGGCTTCGGCGATCCACAGCGCCGGCATCCGGAAACCGATGTCGCGGGAGATCGCCATGCTCCGCACACTCGCCTTCACGTGTTGGTACGACTCGTCGAGGTGGTCTGGTTCGGGCAGCGGAAGATCGGGCTGCTCGGTGCCGATGTGGGCGAACATCGCGTCCACATGCTCGGACTTCACCGGCATCAACGGTGACGACATCCACTTGAACAGCGACGTCTCGTGCCGGTTGGTGCCGATCAGCAACGGCACGGGCAACGACGCGTCGGCGTCGTACACGTGCAGCGGATCGTCCGGGATCAGGTCGCCGTCGATGACGGGTGTGTGCGCGATGGTGCCCGGGAAGTCGCGCGGGACAGTCAGGAACGCCCGCTGCGACCCCGCGACGAGCGGGCCGGCCGGGACGTTGCGGAGCATCCCGGGTCGGACCTTCTCCTGCGGCAGCGGCGCGAGAGTGATCTCGGCGTGCTTCTCCGCCCGTTCGCGGCCGTAGACACTCGTCGCGGGCGAGCTCTGGGCGATCGCGCGGTGCACGAGTCCCTCCGCGTCCGGCATCGTCAGCAGGGTGGTGACGATGCCGCCGCCCGCGGACTCGCCGAACACGGTGACGTTCGACGGGTCGCCGCCGAAGCCCGCGATGTTGCGATTGACCCACCGCAGGGCGGCGAGCACATCGGACATGCCGCAGTTGGCCTCGTACGTCTGGTCGGCCGTCGACCACGCCGACAGATCCGTGAAACCGAACGCCCCCATCCGGTAGTTCACGGTGACGATCACCGTCGGCGTGCCCGCGCTGTTGCCCGTCGTGATCAGGGAGACCGGGTTGTACATCGGCTGCGAGCCCGCACCGCACAGGTAGGCTCCGCCGTGGATCCACACCATCACCGGGAGTTCCGCGTCGCTCGCCGCCGCACCGCGCGGCGTCGCGACGTTCAAGTAGAGGCAGTCCTCCTCCTGGCGAGCGCCGTCGGCGAGTTCGATCACCTGCATCACGGGTTGCGGACACACCGGCCCGAAGGCGTCGGCCGGGACGACGTCGGCGTGATACGCGGGCTCCACCGCATGCCGCCACCGCAACTCGTGGACCGGCGGCCGCGCGTAGGCGATGCCCTTCCAGACGTCGATGGAATCCCCGGAGACGCCGCGGACCGGTCCGTAGGAGGTGTCGACGACCAGATCATCGGAGTGCACGACACCATTGTGCCGTCAGAAGTCCCGGTCCCGCAGTGCGAGTGCGCCCACGCATCCGTACGCTCGCTGCCATGAGCATTCCGCTGTTCTTCCGCGAAGACTCGTTTCTGCAGCCGATGGAGCTGACTCTGCCGGAGGGGATCGCCGTCGTCACCCAACGGTTCTACGACGTCCGAATAGAGGATCTGCGGGACATCTTCGACGAGTCGTTCCAGACGCTCGCCCAGACGCGGCCCGTCGGACCGCCGTACGCGATGTACGAGGGCGACCCGACCGACGTCTTCGACCTGACGATCGGATTCCCGGTCGCAGGCCCCGTCGACGTCGACGATTTCGGCGACATCGCCAACGAGGTGTTCCCGTCCGGCCCGGCGTTGATCATGAGCCACATCGGCGGCTTCGACGGCCTCGGCTCGGCATGGGACTCGTTGATGGAGGTCCACGCGGTCAACGGCGGCCGGACGCCCCGCGCGACCATCGAGATCTACGTCAACGACCCGTCGTCGACGCCGCAGGAGGATCTGCGTACCGACCTGCTGGCCCTCTACTAGTCACACCGACTACAGGTCACACCAACCCCAGGCGCTTGGCCATGTCGGAGACGAACACTCCGTTCGGGTCGATGCGGCGGCGTACCGCGGTCCACTCGTCCAGCCGCGGGTACATCGCGGCGAACGTGGCGGGCGACGTCGTCGAGTCCTTCGCCGTATAGAGGCGTCCGCCCGCGTCGAGGACCCGGCGGTCCAGGTCGGCGACGAGACGGTCGAGGCCTCGGGAGATCCCGAAGTCGAACGTCGCGGTCAGCCCCTCCGTCGGAAACGACAGCGGGGCACGGTTGCCCGCACCGAACTTCTTCAGGACGTTGAGGAAGCTCGCGTGTCCCGAACGCCGGACCGCGCGCAGGAGCGGAGCGAACGTGTCGAGACTCTCCGGCGGAAGCACGAACTGGTACTGCAGGAATCCTCGCCGCCCGTAGAAGCGGTTCCACTCCCCCATGATGTCCAGCGGGTGCAGGAAGCCGGTGATGTTGTGGATCTTCCCGGTGTAGTCGGAGCCGGTCCGGAAGTACGCCTCGCTCATCGCCCCGAACGTGTACCGGTTGCCGAGCCCGCTAGGGAAGACGTCGGGCACCGTCAGATACTGCGGAGCGTCGAACTTCAACGGATCCTTCCGGAGTTTCGCGGGCAGTTCGTCGACCGATGCCAGCCTGCCGCGGGTGAAGTATCCGCGCCCGAGTCTCGGCCCCTTGCTCACCGCGTCGAACCATCCGGCGCTGTAGTCGGCGGCGTCGGACCATTCGCTGCGGTGCAGCTCGATCGTCTCCTCCACGCTGTGCGTGACGACGCCGTCGGCCAGGAAGTACGCGGTGTCTGTCGGCTGCACCCGGAGACGTGCCCGGAGCACAATGCCGGTCAGGCCGAGACCGGCGACGGTCGCCCAGTACAGCGAGCCGTCCGGGTCGTCTGCCGTGCCGTCGGGGCCCACGGTGAGAACGCGACCGTCGGCGATGAGCAGATCGAGGTCGGCCACCTGGTCGCCGAAGCTGCCCGTGCTGTGGTGACTCTTGCCGTGGACATCGTGCGCGATGGCCCCGCCGACAGTGACCTGACGCGTCCCGGGAAGAACCGGCAGCCATAACCCGAGTGGAACCAAGATTCTCAGCAAGCCGTCCAGAGTGACGCCTGCATCGACGTCGGCGATCAGCTCTTCGCCGTCGATGCGGTGGATCTGATCGAGTGCGGTCATGTCGATCGTGAGACCCGCACGGTTCTGCGCGGACTCGTTGTACGAGCGTCCGAGGCCCCGCGCGATCACACCGTGCCGCAGGTATCGAGGGTCGTCGGAGTTCTCGTCGGCGACCCGCGAGACGGCACGCGCGATGGCGTCAACATCGCGGGTGGCGAGTACTGCGGCGTGGACCCCGTTGGTCCGCGACCACCCGTCCAAGTAGCGGGTCTGCACGACATTGTCAGCTGTTGAAGTCACGGTCGCGAACGTACAGACGGTCACTGAGAAGATCGTGCGATTCAGATGAGAGGACCCGTGAATCGAGTCGGAGGGCTACCTCCATCACACTCGTGCAACGCACACGTCTCCCCCGGCGAAGTAACCGGAGGAGACGTGGTTGGAGCCCCCTGTCAGGATTGAACTGACGACCGCTCGCTTACAAGGCGAGTGCTCTACCACTGAGCTAAGGAGGCGTGCGGCCAAAGTATAACGGTCGCCTCTCATGTGTCCGGACTAGCATCGTCTCTGTAACAGTCGCGGCACCACGCACCGACCGAAATGACCGAGAGGAGGCCGCGCACGTGCGTGCGTTCATCCGCCGAGGGCTCAACAGGGTTCTCGGAACAGCCCAGGCCACGATCGACACGATCGAGCCGGGCAGCATCTTCGTCGCGCCTCGCAAACCGATCGCGATCGACGACGAGGCGGCGATCACCGAAGTGCTCGACCTCGCCGCGAAGATCGGGGCCGTCCTCCTCGACTCCGGGACCGGCGCCATCGACACCCGACGACAGATCGAGTTCGTCGCGGGCATCTACGGCCTCGACGACGTCGACATCGACGTCACGTTCAACACGATCATCGTGTGCGCCCAGCGCGGCAACAACCTTCCTCCCGTGACGTGCGTCCGCACCGTCTACGCGCGGTCGCTCGACTTCACCCGACTGGCCCACGTCGACCGGTTGGTGCGGCGCATCCGCCAGCTGGCGATCAGCCCGGCGACCGCCCACGGCATCGTCGACGAGATCACCCGGGCTCCGCACCACTACCCGTACTGGGTGGCGAACGCCGGTTGGGGCGTCATGGCGTCGGGCATCTCGATCCTGCTCGGCGGCACCTGGGTCGTCTGGTTCACCGCACTGATCACGACGGTCATCATCGTGAGCATCAATCGTCGGCTGGCGCGCGCCGGAACCCCCATCTTCTTCCAGCAGTTCGCCGGCGGATTCATCGCCGTCGTGCCCGCAGCGCTCCTGTTCCATTGGCGGGAGGAACTCGGCCTCGGCGAATCGTTCGCGCCGTCGCAGATCATCGCGGCGGGCATCGTGGTCCTCTTGTCGGGACTCTCACTCGTCGGCTCGGTGCAGGACGCGATCACCGGAGCCCCGATCACCGGCACCGCGCGGTTCTCCGAAGTCGTCTTGCTGACCGGCGGCATCCTCGCAGGTGTCGCGCTGGGGCTGCGGATCGTCGAGAGCGTCGGCGTCATCCTGCCCGGCCTGGGAACCCAGATGCCGTTCGGACCAGCCGATCTCGCCGCCCGCATCGTCGGCGGCGCGATAGCCGCCGGAGCGTTCGCCGTCGGCAGCTACGCGGAGCGTCGCGCGATCCCCGTCGCGCTCGGCGCGGGCGCCGTCGCGTCCGCGGTCGCGTTCGGCCTCGCGCTCACCGACTCCGGCACCATCTTGAGTTCCGCGACGGCCGCCGTCGTCGTCGGCCTCGTCGGTGGTCTCGCCGCACGCCGTGCGCTCACTCCCCCGCTCGTCGTCGCCGTCGCCGGGATCACTCCGCTTCTGCCTGGTCTGGCGATCTACCGCGGCCTGTACGGGATCATGAGCGACCAGTCACTCGTCGGATTCAGCCAGGTGGCAGGTGCGTTGACGACCGGCTGCGCACTCGCCGCCGGCGTCACGCTCGGTGAGTTCATCGCCCGGTCGCTGCGTCGACCCCATCTCCCGAGCCGGATAATACGGATCCCACAGCGTCCTGACCTGCGCAGACCTGTGGTCCGCAAGCCGCACGGAAACCGCAACGGCACCAGCGCTTGACCCTCACGCGACGTCAGCCCCGACTATCGAAGGCGTGAGGATGACACGCAAGGACACCACGTGGACAGTAGGACAGCTCGCCGACCTCTCGGGCGTGACGGTGCGGACTCTGCACCACTACGACGAGATCGGCCTGCTGCACCCCACCGACCGAAACAGCGCCGGATACCGCCTCTACACCGAGGCGGATCTGGTTCGGCTGCAGCAGATCGTGGTGTACCGCAGGCTCGAGATGCCGCTCGATGAGATCGCCGACCTGCTCGACGGGTCCGACGACGCCGTCGACCATCTCCGCAGGCAGCGTGCCACCGTCACCGCCAGGCGTGACGAGCTCGACACCCTCGTCGACGCAATCGATCAAGCATTGGAGCGAGAGATGAACAACCGACCGGCGACCGACGACGACCTGCGCGAACTGTTCGGGCACGGGTTCTCCGACGAGTACCAGGCCGAGGCGGAGGAACGCTGGGGCGACACCGACAAGTGGGCCCAGTCGCAGGCACGGACCGCGCAGTACACGAAGGCCGACTGGGCGCAGATCAAGGACGAGCAGGACGCGGCCAACAACGCGTTCATCGCCGCCATGCGCGCCGGGGAACCCGCAGACGGCGACGTCGCAGTGGCGATCGCCGAGCGCGTTCGGGTCCACATGAACGATCGGTTCTACGACTGCGACCACGAGTTCCATCGGTGCCTCGGCGAGATGTATGTGAGCGATCCGCGCTTCGCGGCGACCTACGACGATCTCGAACCGGGACTGTCCCAGTACGTTCGCGACGCGATCGTCGCCAACGCCGATCGGCACGGTGGATCCGACCACAGGTAGAATCGGCAGCATGCCTGCTAAGACCACTGAAATCACCACAGACGAGGAACTGGCAACGATCGCCGACGAGACTGCGCTCTCCGCGCGTCGAGTCGTCGCCGCGTACGCCGCCGACGCCGACGAATGCCGGATGCTCCTCGCCATGCTCGGAATCGCACCGGACGAACCGGCAGCCTGATCCGGCATGGCTGACTTCGTCGTAGTCGCCAATCGTCTGCCGGTCGACAAACGTGTCGAGCCCGACGGGTCCACTTCTTGGAAGCGTGCACCCGGCGGGCTCGTCACTGCATTGACCCCGACTCTCGCCTCTCATTCGGGCGCGTGGGTCGGCTGGAGCGGTGTGCCCGACTCGTCCGACGACCCGCAGATCGACGGGATCGACATCCGTTCGGTTCCGTTGTCGAGCGACGAGATCGCCGACTACTACGAGGGTTTCGCCAACTCGACTCTCTGGCCGCTCTACCACGACCTGCTCGTGGAACCGGTCTTCGACCACGACTGGTGGACGACGTACGTCGCCGTCAACGAGCGCTTCGCGCAGGCTGCCTCCGAGGCCGCCGACCCCGGGGCGACCGTGTGGGTGCACGACTACCAGCTCCAACTCGTCCCCGCCCTCCTCCGCGAACTGCGCCCGGACCTGCGCATCGGATTCTTCCTGCACATCCCGTTCCCGTCGTACGAGCTGTTCACGCGCCTCCCGTGGCGTGCGGAACTACTCCGCGGGCTACTCGGAGCCGACCTCGTCGGCTTCCACCTCCCCGGCGGAGCCGAGAATTTCTTGACCCTGGTGCGTCGAGTCCTCGGTGTCGAGGCGTCTCACGACCCGGTCGGCGTCCGCGACGGGCTCGGCACGATTCGCGACGGCGCTCGGACGATCCGAGTCGGATCGTTCCCGATCTCGGTCGACGCCTCAGACGTCGCCGAGCAGGCCGCGGCGATGACCGAACGCGCTGCGGCCATCCGTGCCGAACTCGGCGATCCGGCGACCGTCCTGTTGGGCGTCGACCGCCTCGATTACACGAAGGGCATCGACGTCCGGCTCGACGCGCTCGACGGCCTGTTCCGCGACGGCCGACTCGACCCCGCCGACACCGTCCTGGTCCAGTTGGCCAGTCCGAGCCGGGAGAACGTCGACAGCTATATCAAGGTCCGCAACCGGATCGAGCAGTCCGTCGCGCATATCAACGGCACCCACGGGACCGTGACGAGCCCACCGGTCCGATACCTGCTCCAACCCGTGCCTCGCGACGAACTGCTCGCCTACTTCCTGGCCGCCGACGTCATGCTCGTGACCCCACTGAGGGACGGTATGAACCTCGTCGCCAAGGAGTACGCGGCCTGCCGTTCCGACCTCGGCGGGGCCCTCGTCCTCAGCGAGTTCACCGGTGCCGCGACCGAGATGGACCAGGCGTACCTGGTGAACCCGTACGACCAGCGGAACGTGCAGGACGCCGTCTTCCGCGCGGTGACCGACGACCCGCAGGCGCGGCGCGAACGGATGTCGGCACTGCACCAGCAGGTCCTCGACTTCGACGTGGACCTGTGGTCGCGGAGCTTCCTGCAGTGTCTCGCCGAGGCAAGCCAGTGAGTCCGACGGCTCGGGCGACCCCGCTCGGCGACGCACTCGTCGAGTTCGCGTCGCTGGACCGCGTGCTCATCGCCTCCGACTACGACGGCTGCGTCGCGCCCATCGTGTCGCGTCCCGAGGACGCGGTGCCCGATCCGGCATCCGCAGCGGCGTTGACCGCTGCCGCCGACCTCCCCGGGACGTGGGCTGCACTCGTGTCCGGGCGGGCACGTGCCGACCTGTCGGCACTGTCCGGCCTGGGTGACCCGGTGACGCTCGTCGGGAGCCACGGCGCCGAGTTCGAGTCCGGATTCGACGAGCCGCTCACCGTCGAGCAGAAGACTCTCCTCGCCGCGGTCGTCGCCGAGTTCGAGTCCATCGCGACACGGTTCCCCGGCACCAGCGTCGAGACGAAGCCCGCGAGCACCACCCTGCACGTCCGGAACGCCTCCGACGACGATGCCCGCGCCGCGCTCACGCTGGCCGTCGAGGGTCCCGCGTCATGGGCGGGGGTCCACGTGACGCACGGCAAGTCCGTCATCGAACTCGCGGTCATCGAGACGAGCAAGGGACACGCGCTCGACCGTCTCCGCGACCGCGTCCACGCGCAGGCCGTGCTCTATCTCGGCGACGACATCACCGACGAGAAGGCGTTCGCGCACCTGAACCTGCCCGGCGACGTCGGCGTCAAGGTCGGCGACGGCGCGACTGCCGCCAAATTCCGCATCACCGGCCCCGACGAGGTCGCACAGGTGTTGACCGCGGCCGTCGAGTTGCGCGCGAGCGCTACCCGGTCTTGACGTTGCGGCGGGCGCTCGCCTGATCGCGCGGCATCAGCACGATCTGGTCGAGGTTCACGTGCGGCGGGCGGGACGCGGCGAACGCGATCACGTCGGCGACGTCCGTCGCAGTCAACGGCGTGAGCCCCTTGTAGACGGCGTCGGCGCGCTCGGCGTCCCCGTCGAACCGGACGAGCGAGAACTCGGTCTCGACCATGCCCGGCAGGATCTCGGTGAGCCGGATCGGCTTGCCCAGCAGTTCGGGTCGCAGCGTCCGGTGCAGCACGGACTGGCCGTGCTTGGCGGACGTGTAGCCCGAACCGTTGTCGTAGGTCTCGATCGCCGCGATCGAGGTGATCGTCACGATCAGTCCGTCACCCGACGCCTCCAGGAGCGGCAGCAGTCCCTTCGTCACGCGGAGCGTCCCGATGACGTTGGTCTCCCACATCCACCGCCAGTCGTCGAGGTCGGCGTCGGCGACCGTCGCCAACCCCTTCGCACCGCCCGCGTTGTTGACCAAGACGTCCACCCGGTCGAGCGACGCGACGAACGTCTCGACCGACTCCGCGTCCGTGACGTCGAGATGCTGTGCGCGACCGCCGATCTCGGCTGCCAGCGTCTCGATCCGATCGGTTCGACGCGCCCCGACGACGACGTGGTAGCCGTCGCTCGCGAGCGCGCGGGCCGTCGCCTCTCCGATACCCGAACTCGCGCCGGTCACCACTGCGACTCTGCGTTGCCGTCCATCGCCCGAATCAGTTGAAGTAGTCATGGTTCTCCAGTCTAAGAGACTGCTCGCCGCCCCACCCGGCTGCTAGATTCGACGCCATGATCGGTAGCGGAGTGGTCCCAGCGAGTCTGCGCGTCGGGACCGGTCCGACCGCTGCCGTCCTGCACGCGATCCGGGTGCACGGGCCGGTCACCCGCGACCAGGTCGTGGCCGCCGTCGACCTGTCGCCCGCCACCGTCAACCGTCAGGTCAACGCACTGCTCGACGCGAAGCTCGTCACCGAGCGCGCCGACCTCGTGGACCCCGGGGCCATCGGTCGCCCCAAACTCCCGTTGACCATCGACCGGGACCACTTCTGCGTCGCGGGCATGCACGTCGGCGCGCGTCGCACCGCACTCGTGGTCGCCGACCTGCGCGGACGCACCCTGTATTCGCACGCCGTGCGGACCACGGACGTCACCGACCTGTGCGCCCAGCTGCGGGTGCTCGCGAATCGCTTCTCGGGCCGACGCGTCCTCTGGGGAGGCGTCGCCATCGGCGGGGCGGTCGACAGCGAGTCGGGCGTCGTCGACCACCCGATCCTCGGGTGGCGACATCAGCCGCTCGGCGACGAACTGACGGCGGCGCTCGACGTTCCCGTCTCGGTGTCCGAGCACGTGCAGGCGATGGCCGCCGCCGAGCTCATCCTGTCCGGCGCGGCAGCCCGGGGGCCGTCCGGTCTGTTCTTCTACGCTCGCGAGACCGTCGGCATGGCGATGACGTTCGGCGGCCACGTACATCAGCCCGCCCGCGGCGCTGGGACCATCGCAGGCCTGACCGTCGTCCCAGGAGAACTCGCCGACACGGCCGTCGCCGGGCTCCAGTCGGTGATCGGCACGCAGTCGCTGCTCGACGCCGCCGAACGTCTCGGCATCGAGGCGGGAGCCAACCGGCTGGCCGACGAGCGGGCCCGCGTCCTCGGGCAGGCCGTCGCAGCGATGCGCGACGTGGTGAACCCCGACGAGATCGTCGTCGCGGGCGACGCGTTCGCCGCCCACCCGCAGGGGCTGGCTCCGGTCCAGGCCGCATTCGACGAAGCGACCCTGATCGACCGACCGCTGGAGATCGTCCCGACGTGTTTCGGCGTCCACGTGACCGAGGCTGCGGCCGTCGCCGTCGCGTTGTCGTCCGTGTACGTCGACCCGCTGGCCGTCGTCTGACGCGCTACTCGGCGAACCCGTTCAGCACGGCGCGCGAGCCGGACAGCCCTAATCGGCTCGCTCCTGCCTCGATCAGTTCCGCGGCGAACTCGGCCGTCCGGATTCCGCCGCTCGCTTTGACGCCGATCGACGGCCCGACGGTGTCCCGCATCACCCGCACCGCGTGCACGCTCGCGCCGCCGGACGGGTGGAAGCCGGTCGAGGTCTTCACGAAGTCGGCTCCGCCGTCGACGGCCTTGCGGCACACCGCGGCCAACCCGTCGTCGCCGATCGTCTCCAGCAGGACCGCCGACTCGACGATCACCTTGAGCACGGTGTCGGCCCCGACGCCTTCGCGGACGGTGAGGACGTCGGCGAAGACCTCGTCGTAGTTCCCGGCGACAGCGGCGCCGACGTCGATCACCATGTCGACCTCCTGCGCGCCGTTCTCGACGGCGAACCGCGCTTCGGCCGCCTTCACCAACGAATGGTGCTTGCCCGACGGGAAGCCCGCGACGACGCAGGTCGTCAACGGCCCCGTATCGATCGGGAGCATCGACGGAGACAGACAGACCGAGTAGACGCCCAGGTCGGCCGCTTCGCCGACCGCCGCAGCGGCGTCGGCGCGAGTCGCTGCGGGACGGAGGAGCGTGTGGTCCACGAGGGCCGCGACCGCCGCCCGGTTCAGGTTGCTTTTCGTCACAACATACGAGCTTGGCACACTTGGACGGGTGAGCACCTCCACACCCTCCTCCCCCGCACCCGTCTCGCCTGCAACCCAGGACGACGATCGGCGGATCGTCTTGACCCTCGGCTGCCCCGACCGCACCGGCATCGTCGCCGCGATCTCCGGATTCATCGCCGAGATCGGCGGCTGGATCACCGAGGCCCGGTACCACTCGGACGACCAGTCCGGCTGGTTCTTCACCCGGCAGGCGATCCGCGCAGACAGCGTCGACCTCGACGTCGACGAGCTCCGACGCCGCTTCACCGAGGTGGCCGCGCGGATAGGGCCGGAGGCCGAGTGGTCGATGACCGACACCGGCGTCGAGAAGTCCGTCGTCCTACTCGTCAGCCGGGACAGCCACTGCCTCATCGATCTGCTCGGTCGCGCCGAACGCGGCGAGTTCCCGGCCACCATCCGCGCCGTGATCGGCAACCACCGCGACCTCGAAGAGCTGACGACGCGCTTCGGCGTGCCGTTCCACCACATCCCGTTCCCGGCCGACGGCAAGCCTGCGGCGTTCTCACAGCTGCGCGAACTCGTGGACGGCTACACCCCGGACGCGATCATCCTGGCGCGATTCATGCAGATCCTGCCCGCCGACCTCTGCGAGGCGTGGGCGGGACGAGCCGTGAACATCCACCACAGCTTCCTACCGAGCTTCATCGGCGCCCGCCCCTACCACCAGGCGTTCGACCGGGGCGTCAAACTGATCGGCGCGACGTGCCACTACGTGACCGCCGACCTCGACGCAGGCCCGATCATCGAGCAGGACGTCAGCCGGATCAACCACGACTACTCGACCGCGGACATGGTCCGTCAGGGTCGCGACATCGAAGCCCTCGTCCTGTCCCGCGGAGTCCGCTGGCACCTCGAGGACCGCATCCTCGTCCACGGCCGAAAGACCGTCGTCTTCACCTGACCTAGATCGAGCAGCCGCCGGACGAGTCGCCGGACGACGTGTTCGACTCCGACGCCGCCTGCATGTTCACGTCGTCGCCGGCGAAGCTGAAGTCGACCCCGGTCTTGCCGACCGTGAACTTGTCGACCTTGATCTGCTTGAACAGCGGGCCGAACATCGACTGGGTCACCTGATCGACGATCGGCTGGGCGAAGTCGGACGGCAGACCGAACATGAGCGCGGTCGCGTCGGTCACCTGGAAGGAGACGGCTCCGTCGGCCAGCTTGGGCTTCAGAGTCACAGTGGCGGGGACCGAGATGATCGCGATCGGCACTTCGGTACTCACCTTGATCGTCCCGGCCTGCTCGTCGGCAGTGATCCCGGTGATCTTCGCGCTCCCCTGGGTCTCCGAACTGTTACTCAGCTCGGTGATCCGGTCGTACGGCAGGATTCCGTTGCCCTCGAGGTGCTGCACCGTTCCGCCGTCGGTACTGATGCCTTCGGCCCTCGCGTGCAGGCGCATGTCGGCGGCGTCGCCGTCATTCGTGTCGACCTGAACCCACGGGACGTCGCCGCCGAACACCGACAGCAGCATCGGTTTACGCGACACGGACACCTCGGTCGACGCACCGGTCAGGTCGCCGAACGCGTTCTCGATACAGCCGGTCACTTTGTTGCGCATGTAGAGCTCGGTGCCGACGCCCGCGATGATCACGACCAGGACCAGCGCCAGTGCGACGAGCGAATAGGTGCGTCGACGCCGCTTCTTGTCGCCCGCAGGCGCCGAGCGGGTGACGGGTGCGCTCGGCGGCGGCCCCGCCGGAGTCGTCCCGGTCGGCTCGAACTCGCCGGTTCCCGGCGTCTCGAATTGCTTGGTCGACGGATTCGCCTGCGAATAGGCGTGCGTCGGGGGTTCCGGCTGGGACTGTGGTGGCTGGGGTGCCTGGGCCTGGGCCTGGGCCTGGACACGGTTCTGGTCGATCGGACCGGTGACGACCTCACCCGTGGGGGTCTCTTCGGACTCGGGGGCAGGATCGGGCGTTGCGCCCAGCTCGTTCTCGTCCTCGCGGTTCTGATCCGCGCGGTTCTCGTCCTCGCGGTTCTGATCCGCGCGGTTCTCGTCTTCTGTCACTTCGCATCCGTCCCATCCAGTCGGGGAATGTCCCGGCGGTTGGCGAGCGTCGCCAGCGCCGTACGCGCCTTGTCGGTCCGGGACAGATCGAGATCGTGCAGATCAACCCGCTCGCCGGAATCGTAGTCGGCGACAACGCTACCGAACGGATCTGAGATTCGGCTATGCCCAATCCCGGTGGGCGCTGAGGATTCCCGGACTGCGGCATCGGCAGGCGACGCCTGGCCGACCGCTGCGACGTAGGACACCGAGTCCAGCGCCCGCGCCGACGCAAGCAACTGCCACTGCGCGAGCTTTCCGGGGCCTGCCCCCCACGACGCAGGCACGACGACGAGCTGCGCCCCGCGTCGAGCGAGTTCGGTGAACAACTCGGGGAAGCGGATGTCGTAGCACGTGGCCACCCCGATCCGGTGCTCACCGAGGTCGAAGACGAGCGGCTCGTCGCCCGCCGCGATCGTGTCGGACTCACGGAACCCGAATGCATCGAACAAATGAATCTTGTCGTAGGCCAGTCGCTGGAGTCCCGGCCGGGCCACCACGAGCGTGTTGCGGATCCGGCCGTCTGGCGACGGTGTGAACATTCCGGCGACGACGGTCACACCGGTCTCGTCGGCGACGCCGGAGACCCCGGACGCCCAGGGACCGTCCAGGGGTTGTGCGACGTTGCGCAACGACACACCGAACCGGCACATCGACGCCTCGGGGAACACGATCAGCTCGGCGCCGTCGCGGGCCGCGCGCCGCGTCTCTTCGACTATCCGCGTCAGGTTCGCCTGGGGATCGGTCCCGGTGGAAATCTGGGCCATTGCGAGTCGCACGCGACCTCCTTCTCGAGACGAGTCGTTCTGTCAGCGCTGATAGCGCGTGGATCCTTCCGGTCCGCTCGTCGAACTCACCAGCTTCGCGAAGCAATGGTCCTTGTCGAGGGACTGACTCGCACACCACGACAATGCCTGCTTCGGATTCGCGAACGGCTGGGCCGACACGATGATCCACCAGTTCGGGCTGGAGAAGACGGGCCAGTCCGACGACCGAAGCAGTTTAACGTTCGGGTAGCGGGCCTTCATGCTCTCGTACTCGGCGAGGATCGACTGGTTGTCCCACGTCCGCCCCTCGGCCACGACTCCAGGCCATTTGGCGCTCACCTGGGCCACCCACCGTCCGTCGTAGTCGGCCCGGACGGCTGCGGTGTCGATCTGCGACTGCGACGCGATCGTCGAAGCGGCGTCCGCCTCCGGATCGGTGACGACCGTCGGCGGCGTCGTGTCGGTGGCCTGCTGTGTCTCGACGGTCTCGACGGCCGTCGCGGGGTCGGTCTGATCGTCGGAGTTCGCGACCTTCACCCAGATCACGACGGCGGCGACGACCAGGGCGAGGACGCACGCGATCGCGAGTCCGATCGCGATGCCGCGAGCCACGTTCGAGGGCTCTTCCCAGATGAGGGTGTAGGTCGGCCGGGCGCGTCGGTCCGCAGATAGACGTCGAGATCTCCCGACGATGGAGGTTCCTACGCCATCCATCGGAAAGACCTCGACGTGTCCGACGCTACCCTGCCGGCCGGCTTCGGCCGCCCTGACCTGACCGCCTTCGCGTCTTATCCCAATCGCCTCTGATCGGGTCTGCTGATCCTCTCGACGAGAACGCAGCGACATCACAGCCACCCAACCCCGACCGTCCGGGAAGCCGGGACACGTCACATGGCCTGTGCTGCGGGCGTGTCGAGTGGGTCGTCCAGGGGCGACGCAGGAGCGTCGACGCGACGTGCTGAGAGGTGGTTTTAGTCGAGCACTAGCACACCGGCTACAGGCGTGGCGATAGGTCAGGAACGGCGTCGCTCCCTACGCAGGAGGGAGCGCAGAGTCTCGGCGTTCGCGTAGCCGACCCGTAGCGCGATCTCGGCGGAGGTGAGGTCCGTGGTTGCTGAGAGGTGCCGAGCTCGTTCGATGCGAAGCCGTTGGACGAAGCCGAGCGGAGTGAGGTTGAGCGCCGCACGGACTCGTCGTTCGAGGGTGCGCCGGCTGGTGCCGAGCGACTGCGCGACGAAGGCGACGTTGAACGGTTCGTCCAGGCGGGCGCGCACGAAGCGTTCGAACTCGACGACGATCGGGTCCTCGTGCCGGAGATGTTCGTAGGCGACGAAGGCCGCCTGCGACGGGCGCTCGTCGATGATGAGGAGCTTGGCGACATGTTGGGCCAGGTCGGGGCTGATCGATCGCACGAGTGAGAGCGCGAGGTCGATGTGGGCGAACGCGGCGCCGGCGGTGACGAGGTTCCCGTCGACCACGACCATGGTGTCGAGATCGAGGGCGACGGTCGGATAGCGCTTCAGGAACTCCGGCCCCAGGAACCAGCTGGTCGTCGCCCGCCGATGATGCATCCGTCCGGTCTCGGCGACAGCGAACACGCCGGTGCACGCCGCGGCGATCCGGGTGGTCGCCTCGTCGAGGCGCCCGAGCGAGGCGATGACCGAACGAGCATCTCGGCTGTGGAGGGCGTCGTTGGTAGCGGCGGCCGTAAGGGTTCCAAGCGCAGGGACGACGACCACGTCGAACTCTGCGGACTCCGACAGCGGGTGGTCCACCGACAGGGTCATCGATGCCGTCGTGGTCACTCGCCGTTTCGGTCCGAGGATGGCGAGTTGGATCGGGTCGATCCGCGGGTCGACATCGCGGCGGGCTCCGTCGGCCACCCGCACGATGTCGATGATCGACGCGATAGCCGAACCGAAGCAGCCGTCGATCGCGATCAGTCCGATACGCATGACGTAAACAATAGCAATACTGCCGTATACGCCACTTCCCACCGGCCCTCGCTCGTCATACGCTGAACTCGTCCCACGAAGAACCCCGATTTCAAGGAGAGTCCCTCATGTCCACACCCGCATCACTTCCGTATGCCTTCGTCGCCAAGATCGTCGCGGCCGATGGACAGCACGACGCGCTCGCCGATCTGCTCGGCGGCGCTGTCGCACTCGCCAACGAAGAAGCAGGAACGATTGTCTGGTTCGCGGTCAGGACCCACGCCGACACCTTCTGGATCTTCGATGCATTCCCCGACGAGGCCGCTCGCGACGCCCACGCCAACGGCGCCATCGTCGCAGCCCTGATGGCCAACCAGCACCTCCTCGGCGCAGCACCCGAGATCCTGGCGGCCGACGTCCTCGCGTCCAAGCTCCCGTAGTCCGCCAACGCACGAGACGATCGCGCCCCGCCGAGCCGTCGCCAGGTCGCGACGCAACGCCATGCTGCGTTGCCGAGCGGTGCGAGGCCTATCGGCACACGGACAGGATGCCGGCCGCGAGTGCTCAGCCGGCGAGGGGTCCGTCGCAGAGGAGAGCGACGTCGGTGTCGGGCAGAGCCGTGAGGCCAGCGCATCGCGCGACCACCCGAACCGAACCGCCCCTGCCCTGCGTTTCCGCAGGTCAGGGGCTGTTCGCCGGAGCCGCCTGTCGGAATCGAACCGACGACCTAATCACGTCGGCTTTGCGTCTATCGCTTGATGCGCCCACTGGGCGAACGAGCCTCTGACCTGCGCAAACGCCGAGCGTGGGGGACGCCGCCATCCGGTGGTGACCGACGACGATCGACCAGTACCGACCGTTTCACCGGAGCTTGCGGCGGCGTCGAAGCCGAGCAAGCTCCATTCCTTTAGCTCACCGCGCCCTCCTCCGGTCCCGTCGTCGTCGAAGACGTTTCAGGGGTCTTCTCAGATGACGGTGTAGGTCGGCCGGGCGCGTCGATCCGCAGATAGACGTCGAGGTCTCCCGACGACGGAGGTTCCTACGCCATCCATCCGAAAGACCTCGACGTGTCCGACGCTACCCCGCCGGCCGGCTTCGGCCGCCCTGACCTGACCGCCTTCGCTCGACTCGACGGCCTCGGTCTGAGCGTGACCGGACAACGACTTGAACCGGATCGTGCGGTCCTCGCGTGCCGCGTGGTGGAACCAGATCCGTGGTGCCGACGGTGCGGCAGCGAAGGCGCTGCTCGTGACACCGTGATCCGGCGGTTGGCCCACGAGCCGCTGGGCTGGCGACCGACCGTGCTGGAAGTTGTAGTGCGCCGCTACCGCTGTGCCGACTGCGGACACGTGTGGCGCCAAGACACCAGCGCCGCGGCGGAGCCACGCGCGAAGCTCTCGCGCACCGGGCTGCGGTGGGCGCTGGAAGGGATCGTGGTCGCACACCTCACCGTCGCCCGTGTCGCCGAGGGACTCGGGGTCGCGTGGGACACCGCCAACAACGCGGTCCTGGCTGAAGGCAAGCGGCTGCTGATCAACGACCCCACGCGGTTTGAGGCCGTGAAGGTCATTGGCGTTGATGAGCACGTCTGGCGCCACACCAGGCGTGGCGACAAGTACGTCACCGTGATCATCGACCTCACCCCGGTCCGCGATGGCGCCGGCCCAGCAAGGCTGCTGGACATGGTCGAGGGCCGGTCGAAGGCGGCGTTCAAGACCTGGCTCGCCGACCGCGACGACGCCTTCCGTGACGCGGTCGAGGTGGTCGCGATGGACGGCTTCACCGGGTTCAAGACCGCCGCTGCAGAGGAGATCCCGGACGCGGTCACGGTGATGGATCCCTTCCACGTCGTGCGCCTGGCCGGTGACGCCCTCGACAGGTGCCGGCGCCGGGTCCAACTCGCGATCCACGGGCACCGTGGGTTCAGAGACGACCCGCTCTACAAGTCGCGGCGCACGCTGCACACCGGCGCGGACCTGCTCACCGACAAGCAGAGCGACAGGCTACGCGCGCTGTTCGTTGATGACGCTCACGTCGAGGTCGAGGCGGCCTGGGGTGTCTACCAGCGCATGATCGCCGCCTATCGCCACGAGGACCGGCAACGTGGCCGCGAGCTCATGGAGAAGCTGATCACCGACCTCAGCGCCGGCGTCCCCAAGGTGCTCACCGAGCTCACCACCCTGGGCCGGACCCTGAAGAAGCGAGCCGCCGACGTGCTCGCCTACTTCGAACGACCCGGCACCAGCAACGGGCCGACCGAGGCGCTCAACGGACGGCTCGAACACCTGCGCGGCTCCGCACTCGGGTTCCGCAACCTGACCAACTACATCGCCCGAAGCCTGCTCGAGACCGGCGGCTTCAGACCCCAACTCCTACACCCCCGATTGGGATGAGCCCGTTCGAGTTGCGCGGCGGCGGACCGTAGGGATATTGGCCGGTCTGGGGATACTGGCCGTTCTGGGGATACTGGCCGTACGGGTACGGCTGCTGACCGCGATCTGGCCTCGACATGGGCTAATCGTAGTCACCCGACGGCCGGTTATGGCCGTCTCGCCGGATCAGGCCAGGTTCTTGGCCACCCACTCCGAGGTGAACTCGGCTTCCCCTCGAAACAGGTCGACGAGGTTCACCAGCATGAGCTGTTCGAGCTTGCCGTTGACGAACGGCAGATAGACCTTGACCTCGGTGGTCTTGCGGACCGTGCAGCCGGTCTCGGTGTCGAACAGCTCTTGCTCGCCGGTCAACGAACCGGGGCCTGCCGGTATCGACGCCGTGTATGTGCCGGGGGTGCCCGCTGCGTCGAACGCGCCGAGCGTCTCGACACGCGTGATGATCATGTCCTTCATCATCACGGTCTGCGCTATCGGCGGGAGCATGTCGCGCGTGAGCGTCTGCTTGAGGACGACCCGCATGCCGCCGGAGCCGGTCTCGAACTCTTCTACGTTCGAGATCGGCGTGAGTTCCCGGAATCCGTCCATGAGGTCGTCCCAGTACTGTCGCTGCATCTGCGCCTGGTAGAGCTTTTCCGCCGGCTGCTCGTAGCGGGCGGAATAACTGAGCCGTCGTGCCATGACGCTCAGAGTAACCGCCTGGTTAACCCTGGTGAAAATCGACGGTGGCGTCGTGCTCCGCATCGAGAAGGTGAACGACCTGCTCGACGACGGCTTTCTCGACGCGACCGCCGACGAACGGGATCGCCACGTCGACAGCACCCGTGTACTGCGCGGTTGCCTGCGCACCGGTGATCACGATGTCGCCGGAGATCTTCGCGGGCGCCCCCGTCACCGACGCCTCCATCCGTCCGATGATGGTGTCACCGGAGAGTCGGAAGACACACGTGCGCGGGATCTCGAGGTCGCCCGGACGGATCGCGGTGACGGCCTTGGGCAGATTCGACTCGTCGACGCCCTGCTTCGTCGCGACGGTCACTGCATCGCCGTCGATCTCGAACGACTCGAGCGAGCCGTGATCGGAGTTCGTCGCGGCCAACAGGTCACGCCAGTACTGCTCGGTCGTGATCAACGCCCAATAATCTGTGACGGAGAACGGGTAGGAGACCGAGTGCTCGAAGTTGCTCGACATGGATGAGAGGTTACCGTTACCGACATGACTCACGCACAGCCGCTGTCGGCGTTCACCACGTTGCGTCTCGGCGGCCCCGCCGACGCCGTCGTGGACTGCACGGACACGGACGCGCTGATCGACACGGTGACGGCCCTCGACCGCGCCGGGACTCCCGTGCTGCTCATCGCGGGCGGATCGAATCTGGTGATCGGCGACGACGGTTTCGCCGGAACCGCCGTCGTCATCGCGACCGACGGCGTCGAGTTCGGCTCCGACGACGCAGGCCCGTACGTCACGGCGCAGGCCGGCGCCGACTGGGACTCGCTGGTCGCCGCGACCATCGATGCGGGGTTCGGCGGGCTCGAGTGCCTGTCGGGGATCCCGGGCGCCGCCGGGACCACCCCGGTGCAGAACGTCGGAGCGTACGGAGTGGAGGTCGGCGACCTGCTGCGCGCCGTACGCCTCCTGGACCGGGCGACCGGAGACACCCGGTGGGCAGGTCCGGACGAGCTCGCGTTGGGCTACCGGACGTCGAACCTGAAGGGCCGCGACGACCACGTCGTCCTGGCCGTGAGTCTCCGCCTCAACGACGGCGGGACCTCGCAGCCGATCGCCTACCGTGAGTTGGCCCGTCGGGTCGGCGTCGACGAGGGTGCGACCGCGCCCGCCGTCGACATCCGCGCGACGGTGCTCGAACTGCGGAGGAGCAAAGGCATGGTCCTCGACGCAGACGATCACGACACGTGGAGCGCCGGATCGTTCTTCACCAACCCGATCGTCGGCGACGACGCGATCGACGGCGTCCTTGACCGCATCCGGGCGGTCGTCGGCGACGACGCCGCAATCCCGCAGTTCCCGGCGGACGGCGGGTCGAAGCTGTCGGCCGGCTGGCTCATCGAACGAGCCGGTTTCACGCGCGGCTACCCGTCTGAGGACGCCGCGGCCCGACTGTCGACCAAGCACACGTTGGCGTTGACGAACCGCGGCGCAGCGAGCACCGCCGACCTCGTGGCGTTGGCGGGGACCGTCCGGCGCGGGGTGCTCGAACGCTTCGGCGTCGAACTGCACCCCGAACCGGTGTTCGTCAACTGCTCTTTGCCGCGCTGACGTCGCCCAGAACCGTGTCGAGCAGTCGGTTGTACCCGGGGGCCCGCTCGATCGGCAGCATGTGCCCGGCGCCCGGGAACTCAGTGAGCGAGTGAAGCACGCCGTTGGCACGCAGCACATCCGCCAACTCTTCGGCGTGGACGGGACTGGTCAACCGGTCCTGACTGCCGACGACGACGGCCGTCGGAACGGTGATCTTGTCGAGACCGAGTCGCACGTCCAAGTCGTACATGGTCGCGCCCCACGCACCGCGCGCCGTCGGTGAGCACGCTGCGATCTGGTCGTTACTGAAGTCGACGTGCGCCTGACGGGCGACCGGACCGAGCGCGATGTAGTGCGTGATCCGCTCGCTCAACGGGGTCGTGGGGATCGGCAGCGGCGTCGACACGAAGGCGCGCTCGACGTACGGCTCCAGCGGTCGGACCAGGGCGGGCAGATCCTCGGGGACCAGCAACTGCCGTTGGACGACTGTGAACGCCCCGGTCGAGGTGAGGACGATCGCCGACACCTTCTCCTCCATGCCCGCACCGAACTGCGCGGCCCACGACATGATCGACATGCCGCCCATGCTGTGTCCGATGAGAACGGCGCGCTTCCCGTCCGGAACCACTTCGTCGAGGACGGCCTGCAGGTCTTGGCCGAGGAGGTCCGGGCTCAGCTTGGTCTTGCCGAGTTCGGAGAGCCCGTGTCCGCGCTGATCGTAAGCGACCATCGCGCGGGCCTCGCCGAAGTGCCGCATCTGGCCGTTCCAGAAGCCGGTGTTGCAGGTCCAGCCGTGGACGAAGACGAGGATCTCGTCGGCTGCGTCGACGTCACCGGAAGTGACGACGTGCAGCAGTGTCCCGTCGGCTGCCGCGACCACTGACGACTTGGTGTTCGACGGCTCCTGGAGCATCAGGTCGGGGCCGTCCTGCACCGGAGTCGGGTAGCGGAACGCCTCGCGCAGCAGCGAGCCTGCGATGACGGCGAGTCCACCGCCGACGATCCCGGCGCCGAGACCCCCTGCGACGGCCAGCGCCTGTACTCCCCGGCGCCATCCGCGTCGTGAGTCAGCCATGTCGTGCCCCTATCTATTCCGCCGCGACGTCCGAGCTCGGATCGCGCGGGTTATCGAAGTATCGGCCCGCCTGGCCGACGGCCCTCGAGATCTCGTCGTCGAGCGCCTTGCTGAACGCGGACTCGACGATCTCGTGCGCCATCGGGCGAACCGTCTGGATCAGCTCCGCGATGCGGGTGAACTTCTGGTCGCCGAGACCCGGAAGGTTCTCGTCGAAGTACTTGTCGGTGATGAGGGAGACGAAGCTGTGCGCGACGTCTTCGAGGTCCTGCTCCACACGCACCCACATGTCCAGCAGGACGTCGATGTCGATGCCAGCCTTGACGAGCGCCTCTGCGCCCGCGAGGACCTCGGGGTTGCGCACCGCGTAGTGCGCACCGTCCTTGGCCAGGAGTCCCAGCTTCTGGCTGATCGCGATCGATCGGTCGGACGCCCCGAGGGATTTGCGCAACTCGGTGATCGTGATGGTCGCTGCACGCTTGATGTTCTTGAAGCGGCTGTTCTTCGGCGACTCACGCAGGACGTGCTCTACCTTCATCCCGTAGTGAGCGGCATGCAGGAGTTCGCTGATGGTGGCGAACGTGTAGCCGCGCTCGAGCATGCGGGATATCAGGTTGAGCCGGACGAGGTGCTCGTCGGAGTACCAACCGGTACGACCTCGGATGGTTGGAGCGTGGAGGAGCCCGCGGTCTTGATAGACGCGGATGTTGCGAACGCTGACGCCGGACACCTCGGCGAGGTCGTTGATGCGGTACTCGGTCACTTCTGAGCCTGTCGCTTCCGCCTGCTGTGCCGCGGACCGATCATCCGAGTTTCCGGAACCAACTGCGCTTGAGGATCTCGTCGACCCGCACGCGGACGTCCACGATGTAGACCATCACCGCGATGACGCCGACCAGGAACAGGACGAGCACCGACATCCCGCCGACGACGAACAGCCAGATGAGAATGTTCGCGACGGCGAGCAGCGCGACCCAGAACGTCTTCGACTGCGCGTCGACCGCCGTGTAGGCGTCGGGCCTGGTGATCACCGCGTGCACGAGTGCGGCGACCGCAGACAGGCCCGCGACGACGCCCAGCGCCAGCAGGATGTATTGCCGGGCGTCGAGAACCACTGATTGAACGCTCACACTGCCACCTTACCCATGTGCGTTGTCACTGATCGTCGGCCTGGCCGTTCTCACGGCGGAACGAATCGTAGATCTCCAGCAGCATCTGCTTCTGTCGCTCGCTGATCGAGTCGTCGACGAGGAGCGCGTCCCGGACGGGGCTGGCGGGTCGCTCTTCGAGGATGCCTGCGTGCACGTACAGCACTTCGGCCGAGACGCGGAGCCCCTTCGCGATCTGGGCGAGGACGTCCGCCGACGGTTTGCGGAGTCCGCGTTCGATCTGCGAGAGGTACGGGTTGCTGACACCGGCACGTTCGGCGAGTTGACGCAGGGAGACCTGCGCCGACAGTCGTTGCGTACGGATGAAGCCGCCGATGTCGTGGGCGGCTGCCGCGACCGCTTCGGCCGGTCCCGGATCGCCGACCGCGTCGTCGTCGGACTTGTCTGTAGAGCTGCTCACGTTCGGATCTACCTTCTCTTCTCGCCCGTACACCAGTGTGCCGAAGCCGTGCTAGCAGATGCAAGCACCTGGGGTGGTGTGGCTTGTCACCCGGCGAGAGGTCACCCGAAGACGAGAACCGAGACCGTGTAGATGGCGAGGCCTGCCAACGAGCCGACGACAGTGCCGTTGATTCGGATGAACTGGAGGTCGCGCCCCACTTGCAGCTCGATCTTGCGGCTGGTCTCCACGGCGTCCCACCCGCGGACGGTCTCGGTGATGACGGAGATGATCTCGGTCGAGTAGTTGTCGGCGACGTGCCTGGCGACCCGCGCGACCCAGGTGTTCATCTTGGCCTGCAACGGCGCATCGTCCCGGATCCGGACACCGAGACGGACGATCGCGTCGGAGATCGACGTCCGGAGCGTGGAAGACGGGTCGTCGAGCATCTGCTCGATGACGTCCTTGCCTGCCTGCCAGGCGGTTGACGCCGCCCCGGTCACTTCGTCGCGGCCGAGGAGTTCGGCTTTGATCCCTTCGAATTTGGCGATCGTCGCCTCGTCGTACTGCAGTTCATGCGCGAAGTCCTTCACGAAGTCGTGCATGGCACGTCGCAGATCGTGGTCGGGATCGGCACGCACCTTGTACGTGAACTCCACCAGTTCGCGGTAGATCTTGTCGCCGACCAAGTTGTTGACGAAACCCGGCACCCACGTCGGTCCGTCGCGGTCGACGACGCGGTCGATGAGGTCCTGGCTGTCGATCGCCCACTCGTGCGCGCGCTCGCACAACATCTGGATGATCGGCTCCACCCGGTTCTCGTCGACGAGCTGCTCCAGGACTCGACCTAGAGGCGGAGCCCACACCGGCTCGGCCGCCCACGAGAGCACTGCTTGGATGAACTTCTCGACGTCTTCATCGCGAAGCATCTCCGAGCCGAGTCGAATGGCACGCGACACCTCGTCGTTGACTCGCGGCGCGTTGACCGGGTCGGCGAGCCAACCGGACACGCGACGTGGCATGTCCAGATCGACGGCGCGTTCGACGATCACCTCGGGGGTCATGAAGTTCTGTTCGACGAACTCGCCGAGTTGCTCCCCGATCTGGTCCTTCTTCCGCGGAATGAGCGCAGTGTGCGGAATCGGGAGACCGAGTGGTTGGCGGAACAGCGCCGTGACCGCGAACCAGTCGGCGAGCGCACCGACCATGCCTGCTTCGGCGGCGGCCCGCACGAATCCGACCCAGGCCGCGGTGTCCGAGCCGTCGCGATGCTCGATCCAGCGCATCAGGAAGTAGATCGCGGCCGCTCCCACGAGCAGTCCGGTGGCCACGATCTTCATCTTGCGCAGATCGCGCGCACGCTGCTCGTCGCCTGCCGCACCGAATCCTGTCGGAGTCGATCGCCGCGACTGCTGCTGGGATCCCAAGGTTGTCGACACGTACACAGTGTTCCCGAACTACTACTACTGTTGCTAGGTGATGCCTTCCCTGAATCCGTTGTCGACCGCTTCGGTCGCTGTGAACGCCGCCCGCACGCTGACTCGAGAACTCGAGCAGCGGATCCTCTCCCCCGCCGTCGAAGCGGTCGCCGGGGACGGCCGTAAACAACGGTGGGAACACCACAAGCAGGCACGACGCACCGAGTTGACGACGGGCACCCTCAAAGCGATCCGGGCCCTCGGCCCGAATGCAGGCATGGACGAGATCGCCGCGCACATCGGGGTGTCGAAGACCGTGCTGTACCGGTACTTCACCGACAAGAACGATCTCGCAGCGGCCGTGACGGTCACCTACATGGAGTCGACGCTGCTGCCGCTGCTGACCGACGTGCTGACCGACGACCTCGCCGACTACGACTTGGTCCGCACCGTGATCGGCGTCTACGTGGACACCGTGTCAGCGGATCCGAACGTCTACGTGTTCACGACCGGTCGGTCGTCGGGCAGCAATTCCGCCGCCTACACGGAGCGGATCTTCACCGGTGCCGTCCGGTCGACGATCGAGCAGCGCCTCGGTGCGCGCGGCGCGCAGACCGAGGGGGCCAAGACGTGGGCCGCGGCCATCGTCGGCGCGATCATTCGAGCCGTCGACGCCTGGCTGGCGACCAGGGAACAGCCGACGAAGCAGTTGGTCGACGAACTGACGATGCTGGTGTGGAGCGCGCTGGTGGGGATCGTGACCCGGAACGGCGATCCGGAGGCGTTCGCCGCGGATCCGTTGCCGATGCCACCGATCCAGAGCGACGCGCCGTGAGCGGCTGGACCTCGGGTCCGCGGAAGACGCTGCGGGCGCGCACGATCGGCGCCATCGCGGACGTCGATCCGGAGTCGACGCCCGGGTACGACGGCGACAAGAAGTCGGGTGCGCACGACCTCGCGGAGATCGGCGAGACACTGTCCGCACTGCAGGAGCAGCTGTACGCGGAGGGACGCAGCGGCGGCGACCGATCAGTTCTCGTCGTGCTGCAAGGCATGGACACCGCGGGCAAGGGCGGCATCGTCCGGCACGTCGGCGGACTGATGGACCCGCAGGGCCTGACGGTGACCGGTTTCGGGAAGCCCACCCAGGCCGAGTCGGAGCACGACTTCCTGTGGCGCATCCGAAACGCGCTGCCCGCGCCGGGCCGGATCGGCATCTTCGATCGGTCGCATTACGAGGACGTGCTTCCCGTACGCGTGCACGAGTTGGTTCCGGAGTCGGTGTGGCGTGGGCGCTACGACGAGATCAACGCGTTCGAGGCGGAGCTGGCGGCGTCCGGAACCTCCATCGTCAAATGCGCTCTGGTGGTCTCCAAAGCCGAGCAGAAGTCGCGGCTGGCCGAGCGACTGGAGCGCCCGGACAAGTTCTGGAAGTACGACCCGAACGACCTCGCCGAACGCGCCCTGTGGGACGAGTATCTCGAGGCCTACCAGGAGGTGTTCGACCGTACGGACACCGATGCCGCGCCGTGGCACCTGATCCCGGCCGACCGCAAATGGTTCGCCAGGCTCGCAGTGGCCCGGCTCCTCGTCGAGACCCTGGAGTCGCTCGACCTGTCGTGGCCGCCCGCCGACTTCGACGTCGAGGCGCAGAAGAAGCGAGTGGCCGCGCTAGCGGATTGACGCCGCGACGACTAACGCCGACCGCGTCGCAGTGACGTGGTCGGCGTGAGTCGAGCTGGCGCAGGAGGTCTTACTTGCCTGCGGCGGGCTTGGTTGCCGGAGCCTTCTTGGCTGCCGGGGTGGTCTTGGTCGCGGTCGCCTTGGCCGGGGTGGCCTTCTTGGCGGCGGGGCGAGCCTTGGCCTCGACGGTTCCGGCGGCGCCTGCGACCTTCTGGGCAGCGGTGGTGCTGTCGGCCTTCACCTTGGTCGCAGCGTCCTCGACCTTGGCAGCGACGGTCTGCGCCTTGTCGGAAGCCTCGGAGAGGTCCACGGCTGCGTCCTCGACCTGGTCGGCAGCGAGGCCGACGATTCCGGCCGCACGCTCGCCGACTGCACGAGTCTGCGAGGAGACGACGCCGAGCGCGTCTTCGGTGAGGTCGACGGCGTCGTTGTAGGCCTTCTCGACGCGGGTGAGGTTCTCGGCGACGGCGTCGTTCTCACGCAGACGTGCGAGGGCGCTCTCGCCACGCTCGGCCAGCGAGTTGTAGAGGCCGGTCGCGGTCTCGATGTAGGGGTCGGCGAGCTTGCGGAGCTCGTCGGTGGTGAGCTTGCCGCGCAGCTCGTCGAGGCTCGGGACCTCGTCGGGCAGCTCGCTGATGCGGGTGCGGGTGCTCTCGATGCGTGCCTGGGTTGCTTCGCGGCGTGCTTCTGCGCGGGTACGCAGATCGGCGACGGCGTCCTTGACTTCCTGGACTGCGGCGTCACCTGCGCCGACGACGGCGAAGACCGGGGTGGGGATGGTGCGTTCGGCGGTGCTCATGGGAGCCTCCTGTTCACAGGTTTTATCTGACACTACGAGTATCGCCGCGTCTGCTAGCAACTGCAAGCGTTTTGCTAGCTAACGTGGTTGAAGTCACCATTCGGTGCCGCAAATCAGCACACCGGAAACCTCTTCGACCTGCATTGTTATCACGCCTGACATGATCGATCGATCAATATGAGTGCCTCGCCGAGTGCTAGCAGGGCACGCCTCCAGGGGCTCAGATGTCGGCGACGACCCGGTCTCCGTACCGGTAGAAACCGTGCCCGGATTTCTTGCCGAGCCGCCCTTGTGCGACCATCCGGCGCAGCAGAGCAGGCGCTGCGTACATCGGCTCGTCGAACTCGCTGTGCATCCGTTCGGCGATCGCAACGACGGTGTCGAGCCCGACGAGGTCGGCCAGGCGCAACGGGCCGAGCGGATGCGCGACGCCGAGCACCATCGCGGTGTCGATGTCGTCGACGGTCGCGAAGCCGTTCTCGACCATCCGCACCGCCGACAGCAGGTACGGCATGAGGATCGCGTTGACGACGAAACCCGAGCGGTCCGACGAGCAGATCACATGCTTGCCGAGGACGTCGTGGGCGAACTCCCGCACCCGTCGCGCAACGTCGTCGTCGGTCTCCGCCGTCGTGACGAGTTCCATCAACGGCAGCGCCGGGACCGGATGGAAGAAGTGCATGCCGACCACTCGCCGGGGACGGGACGTCGCCGCGCTCAACGATCCGATCGGAATCGACGACGTGTTCGACGCGAGGATCGTCGCCGAGCCGACTACCGCGTCCAGTCTGCCGAGGAGTTCGGTCTTGGCGACCTCGTCTTCGACGATGGCCTCGATGACGAGGTCCCGGCCGTCGAAGTCGGCGAGATCAGTGGTGAATCGAAGCCTGCTCGACACATGGTCGCGCTCGCGTCCGGTCAGCGTCCCACTGGACACCGCCTGACCGAGGGAGTCGAGGATGCGAGTCCGGCCCGCGGCCACGAGGTCGCGCGACTGCTCGTGCACGAGAACGTCGCACTGCGCGCGGGCACACACCTCGGCGATGCCTGCGCCCATCCGGCCCGCACCGACGATGCCGACTCGAGCGATGTTCTCGCCTGCCATGTGGAGATCCTGACGTGTGAAAGGTTGCGAATGCACACGATCCCGGGTCGAGCGGAGCAGTGCCCCACCCGACCCGGGATCGTCATGGCTTCAACCAGTTCCCAGTGAACTAGCCAATTCCTAGTGAACTAGCCATTCCTAGTGAAACTGGCCCTCTTCGGTCGAGCCCTTGAGAGCTGCGGTCGAGGTGTTCGGATCGACGGTGGTCGCGATCCGGTCGAAGTAGCCCGCGCCGACCTCACGCTGGTGCTTGGTGGCAGTGTAACCGCGCTCTTCAGCAGCGAACTCGCGCTCCTGCAGCTCGACGTAGGCCGACATCTGGTTGCGGGCGTAGCCGTGGGCCAGATCGAACATCGAGTAGTTGAGGGCATGGAAGCCTGCCAGGGTGATGAACTGGAAGGTGAAGCCCATCGCGCCGAGCTCGTTCTGGAACTTGGCGATCGTGTCGTCGTCCAGGTGCTGCTTCCAGTTGAAGGAAGGCGAGCAGTTGTAGGCCAGGAGCTGGTCCGGGAACTCGGCCTTGACCGACTCGGCGAACTTCTTGGCGAGCTCCAGGTCGGGCTTGCCGGTCTCCATCCAGATCAGGTCGGCGTACGGTGCGTAAGCCTTGGCGCGAGCGATGCAGGGCTCGATGCCGTTCTTGATGCCGTAGAAGCCCTCAGCGGTGCGGGTGCCGTCCAGGAACGGCTGATCGCGCTCGTCGACGTCCGAGGTGAGCAGCGTTGCAGCCTCGGCGTCGGTGCGGGCGATGACGACCGTCGGGGTGTCCGCGACGTCGGCGGCGAGACGCGCCGAGGTCAGGGTGCGGATGTGCTGCTGGGTCGGGATGAGCACCTTGCCGCCGAGGTGGCCGCACTTCTTCTCCGAGGCGAGCTGGTCCTCCCAGTGGGTGCCTGCGGCACCCGCTGCGATCATGGACTTCTGCAGCTCGTAGACGTTGAGGGCGCCACCGAAGCCGGCTTCGCCGTCGGCGACGATCGGGACGACCCAGTTGTCGACCGAGTCATCGCCCTCGACTGCGGCGATCTCGTCGGCGCGCAGCATCGCGTTGTTGATGCGACGCACGACGCTCGGGACCGAGTTGGCCGGGTACAGCGACTGGTCCGGGTAGGTGTGACCCGAGAGGTTCGCGTCGCCTGCGACCTGCCAGCCGGAGAGGTAGATGGCCTTCAGGCCGGCACGGACCTGCTGGACCGCCATGTTGCCGGTCAGCGCGCCGAGCGCGTTGATGTAGCTGCCGTCGCCCTTAGTGACGCCGTCCCACAGGATCTCCGCGCCGCGCTTGGCGAGGGTGTTCTGTTCGACGACCGAGCCCTGGAGCTCGACGACCTGCTCTGCGGTGTACTCGCGCTTGATGCCCTTCCAGCGGGGGTTGGTGTCCCAATCCTGCTGGATCTCGGCGGCGGTACGCGGCTTTCCGACGTTGCTCATAGCCTTCGCTTTCGTTAGAACTGCGACTTCGCAGTGTCTGCTTTCGGTCTTGGCGATCATCAGTTGCGAACCGACTCACACCTTGAGGCGATGCCTGACACGAGGTTGCCACAGACGAAACGTCCTGGTCCAGACCATTCCAGTGTTAAGTTCAGGCACCCTATTGTCAGATTTTGCAAATCTTGCGAATATAAATTGGTGCAGCAAGTCGTCCCATGCAACAAAAAAGTACGCGCGTACTGGGAAAACAGCGCGGCCGATTCCGACACACTCGCCGACCATGTCCCGCCTACTCGCCCCCGGCATCCGCCACAACCTTACGGCACTGTGATGGATATCACCTACTTGCCAGTAGGGATCTACCGCTGCGAAGCTCGCTCGACGGCGGACCGCACGAGTCCCGCGAAGGTCTCCTCGGTGATCGGCGGCTCGCTCCGAGCCGTTCCGGGCGCGTCGTTGGAACCCGCACCGACTTGCACGGTGAAGACGCCTGCGGGCGCCTGCACGAGCACGTTCGCCAGATACGTGCTGCGGGACCGGACCGATCCGTCGGCCAGCGTGGTCACCGAGTCGGTGCGCAGGAGGTACGACTGCTCCACCGACTCACGCAACGAGTCGTCGTACGGGGCGGGCAGTTCTGTCGCCGTGTTGACGATGCGCGCGCCGGCGAGGAAGCCGGTCGTCGGCGTCGACGTCACGACCCGGCAGGGACCGCTCGTGTCCCGACGATCGGCGTCGACACTGCGGCGCACCGTGCTGACGAGTTCGGTAAGCGTCCCGCCGTCCGCCTGCGCGGCGAGCAGCACCGTGTTGTCCTCAGTCAGGTGCGGGGTGAACGCGGCGTCCGCCGTCGGCCGACACTGCTCGGGCTCGAACCCGACCTTCGCCGCCTGTTCGAGCGTCGACCGGTTCGCGGCGATCATGTCGTCCACTTGGTACGGCACCGCGGTGAAGCCCGTGGGCAGTTGGTCGCTGGGCAGGAGACGGCCAGCGAGGGTCGTTCCGACTCCGACGGGCTCGCCCGCACCGCATCCGGCGAGAAGAGTCGCCGCGACACCGGCGACGACTACCGCCATGATGGTGGGCGTGATGGAGGATCTGCTGCGCACGCGGTCACGGTACCGGGTGCGGGCGGCGCGAGTGGAGACCAACGGACAGGCAGGCAGACAGGTGGGAAACGTCCCGGCATGAGCGGCAACAAGATGTACGTCGGTGCACGACTACGCAGACTGCGCGCCGAACGCGGTCTCTCTCAGTTGACGATGGCGTCGACACTGGGCATCTCGGCGTCGTACCTGAATCAGATCGAGCACGACACCCGCCCGCTCACCGCCCCGGTGCTGGCCCGGATCACCGAGATCTTCGGTATCGACATCGGCTTCTTCGATCCGCAGGACGATGTGCGCCTGGTGGCCGAACTACGGGAGGCGCTCCTGGACGAGGACCTCGACTTCGATCCCGCGGCAAGCGACGCCAACGAGGTCTCCACGATGGTCAGCTCCCACCGCGTGATCGCCGAGGCCCTCGTCGGGATGTACAGCCGGTACCGGGTGGTGTCCGAGCAGTTGGCCGCCGCGACCGCCGGACGAGGCGACCACGGTGGCCGGGGAGCGATCTCCGCACCGCATGAGGAAGTCCGCAACTTCTTCTATCAACGCCGCAACTACGTCCACGAACTCGACGAGGCCGCCGAGAACCTGACCTCACGCATGCGGATGCACTCGGCGGATCTGCGCGCCGAGCTCACCGCGCGCCTCGAGGACGTCCACGGCGTCCGCATCGTGCGGCGCGTCGATCTCGGCGACAACGTGCTGCACCGCTTCGACCCCGAGCGTCGGCAACTCGAGTTCTCGGCTGCTCTGGGCGCCGGTCAACGCGGATTCAAAGTGGCAGCCGAACTCGCCTATCTGGAGTTCGACGACCTCATCACCGAACTCGTCGAGGGCGGCGGATTCTCCAGCGACGACGCGGCGGCGCTGGCCCGCCAGGGGCTGGCGAACTACTTCGCTGCGGCCGCGGTACTGCCGTACGCGCAGTTCCACGGGGCCGCCGAGGAGTTCCGCTACGACATCGAACGACTGTCGGCGTTCTACGCCGTCTCTTACGAGACCATCTGTCATCGGCTGTCGACGCTGCAGCGTCCGAACCTGCGCGGCGTCCCGTGGACGTTCGTCCGGGTCGACCGGGCAGGCAACATGTCCAAACGGCAGTCGGCGACGGGCTTCAACTTCTCCTCCAGCGGCGGCACCTGCCCGCTGTGGAACGTGTACGAGTCGTTCACCTCCCCGGGCAAGATCCTCACGCAGATCACCGAGATGCCCGACGGCCGCGACTACTTCTGGGTGTCCCGCACCGTCGAGCGCCGCGCCGCACGGTACGGCCAACCCGGAAAGACCTTCGCGATCGGCATGGGCTGCGAACTGCGGCACGCCAACCGCGTCATCTACTCGGACGGCGTCGAGATCGGAGCCGATGCGGCGAGGACGCCGATCGGCGCGGGCTGCCGCGTCTGCGACCGTCGCAACTGTCCGCAGCGCGCATTCCCTCCCCTGGGCTCGACGCTCAACATCGACGAGCACCGCAGCACCGTCTCCCCATACACGATGTCCTGAGCGCACGATGTCCTGAGCCGGGCCCTGGAATCCGATCCTGGACTACGGTCGAGACATGAGCACACCTCGCGTCTCACCCGGAGCCTTCGGCGACCTCGGCCCGATCAACTGGCTGGTGGTGCGGGCCATGTCGATCGCGACCGGCACCGACAACGCCCACATCTTCGCCACGCTCGGCCGCAGCAAAGGCCTGTTCCGCGGCTGGCTGCACTACTCGTCCCGCATGATGCCGTTCGGCGAACTGTCTCGGCGGGAGACGGAGATGATCATCATCCGCGTCGCCCACCGGCGTGAATGCGAGTACGAACTCGATCACCACCGCCGCCTCGGAGCCAGGGCCGGAATCGACGACGCAGCCTTCGCCGACATCGTCGAAGGCCCGGACGCGGGATGGGGCGACCGCGAACGAACGCTGCTGCTCGCCGCCGACGAACTCGTCGCCGACCGCGACCTGTCGGACACGACGTGGGACTCGCTCCGCAGACATCTCACCGAGCGTCAGGCCGTCGCGTTCGTCCTTCTCGTCGGCCAGTACGACTCCCTCGCCACCACGATCGGCGTTCTGCGCGTGCAACGCGACGAGTTCGCGTCGAGCCGTTGACGGGCTTCGCCCAACGCATGATGGGCAACCCGGCGTTCTCTCTGGTCTACGAGAAGGCCTGGCGACCGCTCTTCACTCGCGGCTTCAGCCTCGGCGGGTCGGGCACCGCCGACTACGACCGAGCCCTGCGTGCCTACCTCGCCCGCCCCGGCGAACGTCACGTCCTCGACGTGGCCTGCGGTCCGGGTAACTACAGCGACGACGCGGCACGCGGCCTCACCGGCGACGGCCGGTACATCGGCATCGACTACTCCGCGGCCATGCTCGCCCGAGCAGGCCACGACCACCGCGCCGAGCGAGTGACGTTCGTGCGCGGTGACGCCCACCGCCTGCCGTTCGCCGACGACTCCTTCGACACCGTCCTGTGTCTGGCCGCTCTCTACTTGATTCCGGACCCGCTGCCGGTCCTCGACGAGATGGCTCGAGTGTGTGCACCCGGCGGCGAGATCATCGTCTTCGCGTCGGCGCGGAGCTCGGTCGCAACACTGCCCGGCGGGGCGCTGGCGGCCGGACTCGCCGGTCTCCGAATCTTCGACCTGCACGAGTTGGTCGACCGGCTGCGATCACTCGGGCTCGAACACCTCGAACAGACAGTCACCGGCGTCGGCCAGTACGTCCACGCCCGAACACCGAAAGTCCCGTCATGACGAACCCTGTATTCACTCACCTCACCGGTCTCGCCGATCCGAACCCCGACGGGGAAGGCGACCGGCCCGCCATCAAACGCATCAACCGCAGCGACTCGGAGACCGTCGTGCGGTTGGCGTTCCGCGCGGGCCAGGTGATGGCCGAGCATCTCGCCGCCCACCCGATCCTGGTGCTCGGACAGACCGGCGCGATCGACTTCACCGTCGACGGACACACGGTCCGTCTGGAACCCGGATCAGCGGTCCGAGTCGACGCCCGCACTCCGCATTCACTGCATGCGGAGACCGATGGGACCGTCACGTTGGTGATCGTGCACGGCAGCTAGAGCTCCGGCTTCTTAGAACGCCCGGTAGTCCCGGGTCGACATCCGTGGACCGCGCCGCTCCGGCATACCGCTAGCCACCTCGCACAGTCGGATCACCCGGTATCGCTGACCGCGGTAGGGCTCGAGCAGTTCGAGCATGCGCCCATCGTCGATCCGCTCGCCGATCAGTGCGGTCCCCACCACCGACGGCGTGTGATAGTCGCCGACGGGAACCGCGTCCGGGTCGCCGAGCGCGCGGATCCGGGTGTGCGCGGCCGTCCACTCGCCGACACCGCGCAGCGCGGTCAGGACGTCGGCCTTCGACTCGACGTCGACGAGTGCCGCCGCCCGGACCGTCCTCATCCGGACCGGCTCGATGCCGCTTCGATGCCAGTCGGATTCGGTGATGTCGCGCCAGACCTCGCGGGGCGGCGGCACTCGCATGTCCGGCGGCACCGGTCCCGGCGCGGGCTCACCGTAACGGCCGAGCAGGTATCGCCAGCCTCGGTAGGCCTCGGTGCCGGTCACCTTCTGCTCCAGGATGGACGCGACGAGCGCCTCCCAGACGCGACTCGTGCGACCGATGCGCAGCCCCGGAGCGCGGGCGACGAGCCGCGCGAGGACCGGGTCGTCGACGCTCAGATCCTCCGGTCGGTCGGCGGCGCCCAGCATGTCGGGCGCCCGCTCGAGGAGCCACTGCGCTCCCGCGCCCCAGGCGCGAGCCGTGATCTGTCCACCGGTGCGGGCCACCGTCACCGTGCCCGGCCCGTCCGGAGTGTGGACGGAGCGCCAGATCGAACCGTCGGGCGCGACCCGATACGCCGGGTCCCCGGCACCACGCCGATGCACTCCGAGGACGGCTGTCATCCGAGTCGCCTCGGGGCACGCCCATCGACGGTGCGCAACGGTCACCGTGCCATTGTGCCGGAGCGAGACCAGAGGCGTCGTCTTGCGCCAGAGGGCATCGTTTCCATGCCACATCGGTCTGAACGGTTCTATCGACGGGCGGCGAGAAACACACTTGCTGTGTGACGACAAAAATTCTGCACAACGCCCGCTTGATCGACGGAACCGGCGCCGACGCCGTCCCCGACGCCGTTCTCGTGATCGATGACGGAAAGATCACCTACGCAGGGCCTTCCGCCGGAGCCCCGCAGATCGACGAGTCGACGAATCCCGTCCGCGTCGACGTCGGCGGCAACACCGTGACGCCGGGTTTCTTCGACTGCCACGTCCACTTGTCGCTTCCCGGCACCAAGGGCTCGCCCATCATGGCTGCGATGGTGCCCGAGTCGTATCGCTTCTTCGAGCTCATCGGACGCCTGAAGACGACGGTCGCCGCGGGCGTCACCACGGTCCGGGACCTGATGGGCGTCGACGTCGGGGTGCGCGACGCCGTCAAGCACGGGCTCGTCGAGGGCCCGCGCCTCCTGGTCGCCGACAAGATGTTCAGCCAGACGGGCGGCCACGCTGACTTCCACATCCCGTCCGGGCTGGACGGCACGGGATTGATCGGCGGGGTGATCGTCGACTCCGTCGATGAGGCACGCAAGGAGGCTCGCGCGCTGCTGCGTGAGGGCGTCGACGTCCTCAAGATCGCCTCGAGCGGCGGCGTCACTTCACCGTCCGACGATCCCGATTGGTTGGGCGCCCGCACCGAGATCGTCGCCGCGCTCGTCGAGGAGGCGCACAACTACGGCGGCCGCAAGGTCGCCGCGCACGCGATCGGTCTCGCAGGCATCCAGGCTGCGATTCAGGGCGGAGTGCAGAGCGTCGAGCACGGCTATGCACTCACCGACGAGTTGCGGACCGAGATGGTCGAGCGCGGCCAGTTCCTCGTGCCGACGCTCATCGAGACACTCAAACCCGACACCGCGACCCCGCAGGCCGTCGCGAAGAGCAGCAAATGGCATGCACTGGCTCACGAGTCGATCCAGGCCTCCGTCGAGGCCGGAATCAAGGTCGCCGTCGGCACCGACGCCGGTCTGGTCCCCGACCACGGCGACACGCTCGGCGAACTCGGCTGCCTGGTGAAGTTCGGCGGCATGACCCCGATGCAGGCGATCGTCGCGGGCACCAAGACCTCGGCGGAGCTCTGCGATGTCGCCGAGACCCTCGGCACCCTCGAAGCCGGCAAGCTCGCCGACGTCGTCGTCGTGAAGGGCGATCCGACCACCGACATCGACTCGCTCGCCGACAAAGACAACATCCTGCTCGTACTCAAGGAGGGAAAGGCCGCCAGCAACCGCGGGGCCTACACGATCTGATGTGCACTCGTGTCCTCTGGCCGGACGCCGACGGTTCGGTCATCGTCGGCCGGAACATGGACTTCCACCAGAATCTCCACACCAACCTCTGGAAGCTTCCGCGCGGCGTCAAACGTGACGACCGTGTCGACGGCGCGTTCACGTGGACTGCCAAGTACGGCAGCGTCGTCGCAGGCGTCTACGACATCCTGTCGACCGACGGCCTCAACGAGAAGGGGCTCGCAGGCCACATCCTCTGGTTGGCCGAGTCGGACTACGGCACGCCGTCGTCCTCGCGCACCCAACTCGCGATGTCGGTGTGGCTGCAGTTCTATCTCGACAACTTCATGACGGTCGACAAGGCCGTCGCGTGGTCGAACGAGCACAACCCCCAGGTCGTTCCGATGGCCGACCCGACGGGCAAGAGCAAGCCTGCGCTCCACCTCGCCCTCGACGACGCGACCGGAGACTCGGCGATCTTCGAGTACATCGACGGGGAGTTGAGGATCTTCCACAGCCGGGATCACCTGGTGATGACGAACTCGCCGACCTACGACAAACAACTCGAGTTGGTGCGCAAGTACCAGGGGCTGGGCGGTGACGACCCCCTGCCGGGTACGTGTCTCGCGGCCGATCGGTTCGCCCGCGCGTTGTACTACGTCAACGACCAACCGACACCGACGTCACAGGTCCAGGCGATGGCCGCCATGATGAGCATCATTCGGAACTGTGCGCAGCCGTTCCGCAATCCGGAGCCGGGCAAGCCGGACGCGTCTCAGACGCTGTGGCAGGTCGTGATCGACCTGACGAACCTCCGGTACGCGTTCGAATCGACGACCACCCCCAACTTGGTGTGGGTCGACCTGGCCGATCTCGACTTCGCCGAGGGCTCCGGGGAGGCCAAGCTCGACCTCCTGAGCGAACTCGCGGTCCAGGGCGGTATCGCAGGTGAAGTCCACGCCCATTTCCGCAAGCATCACAGGTTCCACATCGTCTCGATCAAACAGGCCGAGCTCATCGGTGAAGCCGTCGTAGAGGCGACCAAGTCGCGTAGCAGCGTGAAGTCCGCGGAACGTCGTGTCCGCGAGATTCACGAGCTCGTCGAGAAGAAGCTGGTCGCAGTCGTCGACGCCGAATAGCCGCACGGCGACGGGTCCTGAAGAAAGTAGCGATGTCCCACGCTTTACCCGATCACCTAGGTCCTGCCGACGAGAACGAGATGCTGACCCTGGTCACCGAAGTCGGTAACGCCCTCAACCGCTCGTCCTATCCGGTACCGCGGACCACCCAAGTGCTCCAGGAGATCTGCGCGGCGTACGACACCGACATCGCGGCGCAGGTGTTCGCGAACTATCTCATCGTGCTCGACCGCGACGCGAACCAGATCCAGATCACGAACACCGGGCCCATCTACCGGTTCGATCAGATCGCCGACACCGAGAGCATCGTGCACCAGGTTCGTCACGGCGAGCTCTCGCCTCGCGCCGCGATCGACGCATTGCAGAAGATCGCGGACTCACCGCCACCGGTGAACACCGTCCTACGCGCTGCAGGCTATGCGTTGATGGCGTTGGGCTTCGCGTTCTGTTTCCGCATGAGCGTCACCGCGACGATCGCCGCCGTCGCCGTCTCGATCCCGTTGGCAGGCGTCATACTCTGGGGGCACGTCAAGGGAACGCTTGCCGCACTCATGCCGGTGCTGCTGACCTTCGTTTCCGCGTTAGCCATCACACTCTGGGCGGTACACGGCGGCCTGGAAGACCCTGTTCGACTCGCCGTGATCCCTGTCGTGACGCTCATTCCCGGAGCCGCCCTGGCCACCGGGCTGATCGAGATCACGGCGGGCGACATGGTCGCCGGGACGTCCCGGCTGGTGTACGCACTCGTGATTCTGTTATCCATGGCATTCGGGCTGGCGTTGGCGATCGACATCGCAGGGATCACGTCGGCCGATCTACAAGACCTCACGAACTCACAGGCGCCCTCGTGGGTTCTGGCCTTGTCCGCACCGGTGTTCGCGATCGGAGCGATGTTGTACTTCTGCACCCCGCGATCCCTGTGGTTCTGGGTGATCGGCCTCTCGATCGGCAGCTTCTGGCTCAACATCGCCTTGGCCAAGGTCATGCAGTCGGCGTTCGCAGGCGGTGTCGCGGTCGGCGCCGCCCTGTTAGTCGCGTGGGCGATCAACGCCCACGTGAAGAGCCGTCCGAGTGTGCTGTCGATGTTCCTCCCCACCTTCTGGCTCATGGTCCCCGGGTCATTGGGGTTCGTCGCCGTCAGCGGGGCCATCACCGCCGACCAACAGTTGGGAAGCCTCGGGACCAATGCTGCGCTGTCGTTGCTCAGCATGGCGGTCTCGATGATGATCGCGAGCGTGATCGCGCCTCTGATCACGGGGCGACTGCCGCGATTGCGCAGAACCCCGAACCACCGAGCCCCGTCCGGCAACCGCCACCGATGAGGAGCGTCGCCGAACGGGGTCTGGGCCGAACGGGGTCTGGGTGTTCTTTACAGGTTGATCATGTGACCGATCGCGCCGTGGAAGGTCTCCTGCAGCGCTTCGCTCATGGTCGGGTGGGTGTGGACGTTGCGCGCCAGTTCTTTGGCGGTCAGGTCCCACTTCTGCGCGAGGGTCAGCTCGGGCAGCATCTCGGAGACGTTGTCGCCGACCAGGTGGCCGCCGATCAACTCGTCGTCGGCGCCGTCGGTGATCAGTTTGACGAAGCCTGCCGGAGCTCCGAGGCCCTGCGCCTTGCCGTTGGCCGAGAACGGGAACTTGGTGACCTTGACGTCGTAGCCTTCGGCCTTCGCTTGCTCTTCGGTGAGACCGAAGGACGCGACCTGCGGCTGGCAGAACGTGGCGCGCGGCATCATCCGGTAGTCGCCGAGCGGCATGGTCTCGGCGCCTGAGATGGTCTCGGCGGCGACGACGCCCTGGGCTTCGGCGACGTGCGCGAGCTGCAGCTTGGCGGTGACGTCGCCGATCGCGTAGATGCCGTCGACGTTGGTCCGCATCCGGTCGTCGATGGCGATGGCTCCGCGGTCGGTGAGTTCGACGCCGGTCTTCTCCAGGCCGAAGCCTTCGACGCGCGGTGCGAATCCGACCGACATGAGGACCTTGTCGACGGTCAGACTGCCGTCGTTGCCCTTGGCGTCCTTATAAGACACGACCACCTGGCTGCCCTGGTCGTCGATGGTCTGCACGCCGGTGCCGGTCATCAGTTTGATGCCGAGCTTCTTGTACGCCTTGGTCATCTCCTTGGAGACGTCGGCGTCCTCGTTCGGCAGGATACGAGGCATGAACTCGACGATGGTGACGTCGACGCCGTAGTTGGCCAGCACGTAGCCGAACTCCATGCCGATGGCGCCCGCGCCGACGATCACGATCGACCTCGGGAGGTCCCGCGTCATGATCTGGGTCTCGTAGGTGACGACGTTCTCGCTCAATTCGACACCGGGCAGGAGTTTGACGGTGGAGCCGGTGTCGATGATGACGTCGTCGAACGTGATCTCGCGGTCGCCGACCCTGATGGTCTTGGCGTCGACGAACGTCCCGTAGCCGTCGATCTCGGTGATCTTGTTCTTCTTCATCAGGAAGTGGACGCCCTTGACGATGCCGTCGGACACGGTCCGACTGCGATCGAACGCTGCACCGAAGTCGAACGACACGTCTCCGCTGATCCCGAAGGTCTTCGCTTCGTGATTGAAGACGTGCGCGAGTTCCGCGTTGCGGAGCAGTGCCTTGGACGGGATACAGCCCACGTTCAGACAGACACCGCCCCACCACTTCTCTTCGATGACGGCAGTCTTCTTGCCGAGTTGGGAGGACCGGATCGCGGCCACATACCCACCAGGGCCACCACCGAGGACAACTGTTTCAAAATGTTCAGCCACGACGTCAAGCCTAACGCGCGTCGTCAGGTCGCGACGCGTGTCCGTGATGGACATTTTCAATCAATGTTTGAATCAACGATTGATTAGTGGTTCACTTCACGTCATGGCGACAGACGTGACGCGCACCCGACTCCTCGACGCCGCCGAGCAACTGCTCACCACCACGCCATACGAGGATCTGCGGCTGCGCGCGGTCTGCGCTCAGGCCGGCGTGAACCCAGCAGCCGTCCACTATCACTTCGGCTCCCGAGAAGCCCTGGTGACAGCGCTACTCCAAGACCGGCTGGAACCGTTCTGGGCCGCAGCCCTCGACGAGTTGGCCCACGGCCGCGCCACCGTCCGCGAGATCGTCGACGCGATTCTCGCCCCACTCGCCCGACTTAGGGACGACCCCGTCGCCGCATCGCTGCTCAAACTGCTCGGCCGTTTCGTCCTGGCGCGCCCCGACCTGCCGTGGACCGCCACCTGGTTCCAGACCCAGGCTTGGGTGGCCATTCTCACGTCGGCGACCGGGGTCGACGACGCCACCGCTCGCCGTCGGTGGCGGTTCGCGTTCGCGATCCTGATGACCGAGCTCTCCGCGCCGACTCCACCGAGCGTCGCCGCCGTCGACGCACTCGGCGACTTCCTCACCGCGGGCCTGAGCGCCCCGCTCTCGACTGCCCCGCTCGCAACTGCCCCGACCGACTGATCAGCCCGAACCGAAGGAAACACCAGCCCATGTCTCCCCTGTCCACCACCGATCCGTTCGCCCCCGCCACGCTGGGGCCGATCACTCCCCGTAACCGGCTCATCAAATGTGCGACGTTCGAAGGTCGCACCCCCGACGCTCTGGTGAGCGACGACCTCATCGAGTTCCATCGGGAGGTCGCCGCGGGAGGAGTCGGGATCAGCACGGTCGCGTACTGCGCTGTGAGCCCGGAGGGACGCACGGACCGCCACCAGATCTACCTGCGCCCCGAGGCGGCCGACGGCCTCCGGCGACTCACCGACGCGATCCACGGCGGAGGCGCGTTGGCCGCCGCACAGTTCGGCCACGCCGGACCCGTCGCGAACTCGATTTCCAACCGTGCCGCCGCGCTCGGGCCGGGACGCATCCCCGCGCCGATGGGCATGGCACTGACCCGACGGATGGACGCCGACTCGATCGCGACGTTGACCCGCCAGTTCGCGGACGCGGCGCGTCTGGCCGTCGACTGCGGCTTCGACGCGATCGAGATTCACTGCGGCCACAACTATCTCCTCAGCTCGTTTCTGTCGCCCCTGTTGAATCATCGACAGGACAACTACGGCCGCACCGTCGAAGGGCGCGCGCGGCTGGCCCGCGAGGTCATCGAAGCCGTGCGCGAGGCCGTCGGCGATCAAGCCGCGGTGTGGGCCAAGCTCAGCATGTTCGACGGGGTCGGGAAGCCCGGCGTCGGCAGGGGCGGCCACCCGTGGAGCGGACTCAACGTCGACCAGGCCTGCGAGACGGCCCGTCTGTTCGAGGCTGACGGATTCCTCGACGCCATCGAGCCGACCGCGGGCAGCTCGTTGCTCAACCCGATGTACCTGTTCCACGGTGAGGCGCCACGGACCGAGTTCGCGGCGGCGTTCGACGGCGTGATGCGCGTCGGCCTCAAGGCTGCGGCTCCCGTGTTCCTCAAGCACTACCCGTATCGGGACGCCTACCTGCTGCCCTTGGCGCAGGAACTCCGCAAGGCGGTGTCGATGCCGTTGATCCTCCTCGGCGGCGTCACCGACCGGTCGTCGATGCAGACCGCTCTCGACGAGGGATTCGACTTCGTCGCGATGGGTCGCGCACTGCTGCGCGAACCCGATCTGCCGCTGATGATCCAGAACGATCCGTCGACGACGTCCCGATGCGTGCACTGCAATCTGTGCATGCCGACCATCTACTCGAAGACGCGTTGCCCAATTCGTGACGGAGAAGTTCCGGATCCCCTGTCACCTGCAGGTTCATCCGAATAGACGACCTGGGTTTGCGGGGTTCGAGTTTCACTCCCGCGCCAATAGTGCTACGGATTACTTAGTCCGTTCGGGGGGAACGACCCTCGATTGTCTACCGGCTGAGAAGCCTCACCGGCCCGGCAGAGTTTCGCATTCGCCGGGTCGGCTACGTATCGGAGGCACGATGGCAGACGCGCCAGCAACCCAAGACTTCGCCGCACCCAGTCCCAAAGCCATTCGCAAGGCGATCACAGGGTCGGCGATCGGTAACGCGACCGAGTGGTACGACTACGGCGTCTACGCCGCGACCACCACATATCTCACCGATGCCTTCTTCCCCGGGGAGATGGGCGGGATCGGCACGATGCTCGGTTTCGCCGTGTCATTCGTGCTGCGGCCGCTCGGCGGCTTCGTCTGGGGTCCGATCGGCGACAGGCTGGGCCGCAAGGCCGTTCTCGCCATGACGATCCTGCTGATCTCGGTGGCCACGGCGCTGATCGGTGTGCTGCCGACGCACGCCTCCGTCGGTGTCTGGGCCCCGGTTCTGCTGATCCTGCTGCGCGTGGTGCAAGGCTTCTCCACGGGCGGCGAGTACGGCGGCGCGGCGACCTTCATGGCCGAGTACGCGCCGGACAACAAACGCGGCAAGCTGGGCAGCTTCCTGGAGTTCGGCACCCTCGCAGGTCTGTCGGCCGGTACCGGCTTCGTGTTGATCATGACCACGCTCGCGGACCACAACATCTTGCTGGACACCGACGACATGGCGACCTGGGGTTGGCGTGTCCCGTTCCTGTTCGCACTGCCACTCGGCCTGGTCGGCCTGTACCTGCGGTCCCAGCTCGACGACTCCCCGGTGTTCACCGAGGTCGACAACGAGCGCAGCAAGGAAGCTCACGACAAGCACATCGACGAGCCGTCGATGCTCGGGCAGCTCAAGACGACCATCGTCGACTACTGGAAGCCGATCGTCATCATGTTCGGCATGGTCGTGGCTCTCAACGTCACGCAGTACACGCTGTTGGCCTACCAGCCGGACTATCTGAAGAACACGCTCGGCATGGACGAGACGCAGGGCTCGATCGTGATCCTCATCGGGCAGGTCGCGATGATGGCGCTCATCCCGTTCTTCGGAGCGCTGTCCGACAAGGTCGGCCGCAAACCCATGTGGTGGACGTCGCTGATCGGGCTGTTCGTCTTCGCACTTCCGATGTACTGGCTGATGGGTCAGGGACTGGCGTGGGCGATCATCGGATTCCTGATCCTCGGCCTGTTGTACCTGCCGCAGCTCTCCACGATCTCGGCGACGTTCCCGGCGATGTTCCCGACGCACGTTCGCTACGCAGGCTTCGCGATCGCGTACAACGTGTCGACCGCTGCGTTCGGCGGCACCGCCCCGCTCGTGAACGAGTCCGTAGTCGAGAGCACCGGCTGGCTCGAGTTCCCGGCGTTGTACATGATGCTCGCCTGCGTGGTCGGCATGGTCGCCCTCGCCTTCCTCAAGGAGACTGCGGGCGCGTCGCTGCGCGGCACCGACATCCCCGAGCAGCACGCAGGCCCGGAGACCGAGGTCGAACTCGCGAAGACGACGGGCTAGTGCCCGCTGCCGCAGGTCTCACCCGCCGCCGAACCGAACCACGGCATTCGCCTGCGCGCAGGGTTCCGCCGTCGCTGTTGAGGAACGCCGAGACGGTCTTGGCGATCACGTGCTCCATCCGCACGTCCTTCTCACCGGTACGCAGGTTGATCCGCGCCGTCGATTTGAACTCGAGCCGATCGGACTCCCCCGCCTCGGGGAGTTCACCGATCGGTGCAACGTCCGGGCGCTGGAAGCGGGCAGCGGCGAGCCCATAGACGAACTGATCCTCCAGATGTGCGGCCGGTCTCACCGCAGACAAGCATATCGACGCAGCATCGGCCCTATGCCGTTCACCGCAGCACTCCGCACGTAACGTGGATCCGGTGACCGATGCGAACACGAACGACCCGCACCTGTGGCTCGAACAGATAGACAGCGACGAGGCGCTCGACTGGGTGCGCGCCCACAACGCCCCGACCGTCGACGAGTTGACCGGCTCGGAGCGGTTCACGCAGATGCAGGCGGACACGCTCGAGATACTCGACACCGACGACCGAATCCCGTACGTGCGGCGTCGCGGGGAGTATCTCTACAACTTCTGGCGGGACGCGGCGCATCCGTACGGCCTGTGGCGGCGGACGACGCTCGAGCAGTACCGCGCGAATTCACCCGAGTGGGACGTGCTGATCGACGTCGACGCCCTGCGCGACGCGGAGGGCGAGAACTGGGTGTGGGCTGGGGCGTCCATGTTGCGACCCGACTACGAGCGCGCACTGGTCTCGCTGTCGCGCGGCGGAGCCGACGCGACCGTGGTCCGCGAGTTCGACGTCGCGTCCCGCGACTGGGTCGACGGCGGCTTCGCGCTGCCGGAGAACAAATCGAACGTCTCGTGGATCGATCGCGACACCGTGTACGTGGGCACCGAGTTCGGCGAACAGCCCGACGGCGAGGGCTCGTGGACGTCGTCCGGGTACCCGCGCGTGGTGAAACGGTGGAGACGCGGCACCGACCTCGCCGACGCGCAGACGGTGTTCACCGGGAGCGTCGCCGACGTCGCGATCGGGGCGGGCTTCGATCCGACGCCGGGCTACGAGCGCCACTTCGTGTACCGGGCGACGGACTTCTACAACAGTGACGACTTCGAGATCGTCGACGACGAACTCGTCTCCATCGATGTCCCGTCCGACGCGTCGCACGCCGTGCATCACAACCATCTGATGGTGTCGCCGAAGTCCCCGTGGACCGTCGGCGGCGTCGAGCGCGCCCCGGGATCGCTGATCGTGTTCGACTACCCCGCTTTCCAGGCGGGCGATCGCACCCACCGCGTGCTCTTCGAACCGGACGAGCACACGAGCCTGCAGGACTACGCGTTCACCCGCTCGCGGCTCGTCCTGACGACGTTGCACGACGTCGCGACCCGGCTGCAGACATTCGAGATCGACACGTGGGAGCCTGCCGAGCTCGCGGGCGTCCCCGAGTTGGCGACCGTCGGCGTCCTCGACGTCGATCCCGAGCACAGCGACGAGATCTGGCTGTCGTCCAGTTCGTTCACCCAGGCGCCGTCGCTGCTGTACGGCGACGCCACGACCGGCGTGGCGCCGATCAAGTCGTCGCCCGAGCACTTCGACGCGGCGAACGTCGTCGCCGAACAGTTCTTCGTGACCTCCGACGACGGAGCCGACGTCCCCTATTTCGTCGTCAAACGCGACGACGTGACGACCGGGCCGACCCTCCTCTACGGATACGGCGGATTCGAGAACTCGTTGACCCCCGGCTATCTGGGAGTGACGGGTCGCAATTGGATCGCGCGCGGCGGGACCTTCGTGTACGCGAACATCCGGGGCGGCGGCGAGTACGGTCCGACGTGGCACACCCAGGCCCAGAAGGCCGGCCGCCACCTCGTGTACGAAGACTTCGCGGCCATCGCCCGCGACCTCGTCGCACGCGGTCTGACGACACCGCAGACGCTCGCTGCTCGCGGCGGCTCCAACGGCGGGCTGTTGATGGGTGTCATGACGACGAACTACCCGGAACTGTTCGGCGCACTCGTCTGCCAGGTCCCGCTGATCGACATGCGGCGCTATCACCTGCTGCTGGCAGGCGCGTCGTGGATGGCCGAGTACGGCGATCCCGACGACCCGTCCGACTGGAAGTTCATGTCGAAGCACTCGCCCTATCAGCGAGTCCGCGCCGACGTCGAGTACCCCGAACTCCTGGTGACGACGTCGACGCGCGACGATCGAGTCCATCCCGGCCACGCTCGCAAGTTCACGGCGCGGTTGGAGGAGACCGGACACCGGGTCCGGTACTACGAGAACATCGAAGGCGGCCACGGCGGCGCCGCGGACAACAAGCAGTCGGCCTTCAAGGAGGCCCTGGCGTACGAGTTCCTATGGCAGACAGTCGGCGCGCGAGGCTCGGTGTGAACCGTCTTCGCGCAGTGGCGGTCGCCTGTCTGCTCGTCGTCCCACTCGGGGTCGGCGCGTGTTCGAGTGCGGCGTCGAACGACGCGGGCGCCGACCGCGACTGCATCACCGAATTCGATGCGAACACCGACTACTTCCCGAACAAGTCGACGATCACCGACGCTTCCGGCCTGAGCATCGAATACCACAAGTCGTACCAGGTCATGACGGTCAAGGAACCGATGGCGGGCGCCGCGCCCGTGTCGTATGTCCTGGTCCGCTGCGGTGCGCCTGCCCCGAGACTCGACGGTGCGCTCGCCGACGCACCTCAGGTCCAGGTCCCGATCCGCACCATGTATTCGGGGTCGACGACGCATCTTCCCGCGATGGCCGCGTTGGGCGCCGCCGACACGGTGACCGGCGTCAGTTCCGCCGACTACGTGTCGACGCCGGAGATCCGTTCGCGCATCGACGCCGGACAGGTGAAACAGTATGCGGACGCCGGCGTCCCGAACGTGGAGCGCGTGATCGCCGCGCGTCCCGACGTCCTGGTCTCCGACGGCTACGAGGACGCGTCGCTCGCCAAGCTCCGGCAGGCCGGGGTCACGGTCCTGTCCGACGCCGACTGGCTGGAGAACGGACCGTTGGGTCGCGCCGAGTGGATCAAGTTCTTCGCCGCCCTCACCGGACGTGAGAAGAAGGCCGCCGACGTGTTCGACGAAGTGAAGCGCGACTACAACGCGGTCGCGACGAAGGTCGCGAACGCGCCGAAGACCGACGTGCTGCTCGGCGGCATCGAGAACGGCGCGTGGACGATGGCCGCGGGCGGGAGTTACTTCGGGCGCATCATTCGCGACGCTCACGGCGAGTACCCGTGGGCAGGCGATCAGTCGACGGGGTCGGCACGCCTGTCCATCGAGTCGGTCATCGACCGGTCGCGGAACGCCGACGCCTGGATTCTGTCGGACATGACGGTCAACTCGCTCGCCGAGCTGTATCAGCAGGACGAGCGGTACCGCGTGTTCGCACAGCCTGCGAAGCAGGCGTGGAACTCGACCAAGGCGGTCAGCGAGACCGGCGGCAACGACTACTTCGAGCGCGGCGTCCTGCGACCCGACCTCGTCCTGGGCGACGTCGCCGCCGTCCTGCATCCTGAGCTGTTCCCCGACCACGACTTCGCGTTCTACCGGCAACTGCCCGCACAGTGACCCTTACGCGGCGGACCGTGTGGACGGTGCTGATCGTCGTGGCCGTCGCATCGGTGTTGGCGACGGCCTCCATCGGTGCGGTCGTCGTCCCGCTCGCCGACGTCTTCGATGTGTTGACCGGCGGCGCTGCCGCCGACGACGGTCACGACGCCATCCTCCGACTCGTCCGCCTGCCGCGTATCGCGACGTCGGCGATGGCGGGCGCCGCCCTCGGTGTCGCAGGTCTGCAGATGCAGACCCTGTTCCGGAACGCGTTGGCCGACCCCTACATCCTCGGGGCGAACTCGGGCGCCAGTCTCGGCGTCGCGGTCGTCGCGCTCGCCGGCGGCGCGAGTGGCCCGGCGTTCGTCGGGGTGCTCGCCGGTTGGGGCCGCCTCGGCATCGTGCTCGCGGCCGCGGCGGGTGCGGCAGCCGTTCTCGCGGTGATCCTCCTGCTCGCGGTGTGGGTACGCAATGCCGTCACCCTGCTGTTGATCGGGGTGATGCTCGGATCGGTCACCGGAGCCCTGGTCTCCGTCCTCATCGTGTACGCCGACCCGAACGCGGTGCAGAAGTACATGATCTGGGGTCTCGGCACGTTCTCGTCCGCGTCGTGGAGCGACCTCGCCGTGGCCGCGCCGATCGTCGCCGCGACCATCGCGGCCGCGTTCTTCACTGTCCGCCAACTCAACGCGCTCCTCCTCGGCGAGGGCTATGCGCGCTCGATGGGCGTCGACCTGCGGGTGGCGCGCACGGTCACTCTGCTGGCGGCCGCTCTGCTGACCGGGGTGGTCACCGCGTTCTGCGGGCCCGTCGGATTCCTCGGACTCGTGATTCCGCACCTCGTTCGCGGCCTGCTGCGGACATCGGACCACCGACCGTTGATCCCCGGCTGTGCACTCGTCGGAGCCACCCTCGCCGTATGGTGCGGAACCCTCGCCGACCTGCCGGGCGAACAGATGTCGTTGCCGCTCAACGCCGTCACCGCCGTCATCGGCGCACCCGTCGTGATCACCGTGCTGCTGCGCGGACGCAAAGAGGGAGGCATCGTATGACCGGACTCGCACTCCGCGATCTCACGATCGGCTACCGTGGCCGTCGCGGACGGACTGTCGCGTCCGACCTGTGTGCGACCGCGGAGACCGGGCGCCTCACCTCGCTGATCGGACCGAACGGGGCGGGCAAGTCGACGCTGCTGCGCACCGTGTGCGGACTGCAGCCGCCACTGTCGGGGACGGCGGCTCTCGCCGACGGCACCGAGGTCTCGTCGCTTCCGGCGGCGACGCTCGCGCGACGCATCGCCGTCGTCACCACCGACGCCGTCGATCCTGGACGACTGACCGCGTACGACGTGGCTGCGCTCGGCCGCACCCCCTATCTGTCGCCGACCGGACGCATGTCCGCCAGCGACCGGGCCCGGACCGGCGACGCACTGGACGCGGTCCGCGCGAGCCATCTCGCCGACCGGCCGTTCCACGACCTGTCCGACGGCGAACGTCAACGTGTCCTCGCCGCCCGGGCGCTCGCCCAGGAGCCGGAACTACTGGTGCTCGACGAGCCGACGTCGCATCTCGACGCCCCGTCGCGCGTCGAGTTCCTCGACCTGCTGGCGGCTCTCGCGCGCGAGCAGTCGATCGCCGTCCTCATGTCCTCGCACGAACTCGAGTTGGTGATGCGGCTGTCCGACGAGGTCTGGCTGCTGCGCGGCGACGGCGACATGGACACCGGTTCGCCTGCGGAACTCGCCCGCGACGGCTCGGTGTCCGCCGCGTTCGACCGTGGCCGACTCCGCTTCGACGCCGATCAGTTCGCCTTCGTCATCGACGACCGGCGACCCCACGCACAATGAGTCCGGCGACCACGACGAGGGCTCCGGCCGCACCCACGACCAGGGAGACGGTCACCAAGTCGGACGAGACCCCGTCGGCGACCACTTCGACTGTTCGACGAGCAGCCTCGTCGGTGTCGGCCGCCTTCTCGCCTGCGAGCGAGCGGATGTACTGCGCGATCGCGTAGGCGCCCGCGGCCGCGAGGAGGACGCCGACGCCCAGCCAGGCGAGGACGGTGCTCCGCCGGTTCGCGGTGAGCAACGCGAGAGCGGCGGCGACGATCGCGACGATCACCGAGATCCACGACGTGGACGTCACCAGGTCGCCCGTCGACTCCATCGATCCGGCGGTCAACCGGTGTTGGTCGATGCCGATGTAGATGGGCCGGTCGACGGACACCGGGACCGGCAGACTCGCCGACGCGAGCACCCGGTTGACCATCGGTGTGACGTTCACATCCATGACGTGGGTGTCCGTGTCCGGTCCCGGCGCGGTGAACAGCCAGTCGTGCTGCTGCCGCGCGATGTCCTGGAAGTCCTGCACGAATCCGTCGCTGCGCGTGTAGTCACGGGCGAGCGGCTCCACGACGGCCCCCGCCAGCGGAATGCTGGTCTGGTCTTCGACGGACGCGGTGATCTTCTGCGTGAAGTAGTCCTGCACCTCGGCGTTGCGTGCGGCGGCACCTGCCGACGCCGTGAACCCGTCAGCCGAGACCACTCGCTGCGACACCCACATGCTGGGCACGGCGACGATCACGGCGATCATCGCAATGACGGTGAACAGTCCGGAGGCAACACTTCGCACCCCGCCGAGGTTACCGGAGACCGGGAAGGCGTCACTCCCCGACGAGGTCGCGTGCACGCCCGACGATCATCGGGTCGGGCGCCGAGACGATCGTCTCGTCCTTGCCGTCGTAGTCGTGAAGGCTGAGGACGTACCGCATGGCGTTGATGCGGGCGCGTTTCTTGTCGTTGCTCTTCACGACGGTCCACGGCGCGTGGTCGGTGTCGGTGTCCAGGAACATCTGCTCCTTGGCCTCGGTGTAAGCCTCCCAGCGGTCGAGCGACGCGAGGTCCATCGGCGACAGCTTCCACTGCCGCACGGGGTCGATCTGCCGGATCGCGAAGCGGGTCCGCTGTTCGAGCGGAGTCACCGAGAACCAGAACTTGACCAGGTGGACGCCGTCGTCGACGAGCATCCGCTCGAACGCCGGAGCCTGTTTCATGAACTGGTTGTACTGCTCGGGCGTGCAGAAGTTCATGACCCGCTCGACCCCGGCGCGATTGTACCAGGAGCGGTCGAAGAAGACCATCTCGCCCGCGGCGGGCAGATGCTGCACATACCGCTGGAAATACCACTCGGTGGACTCCCGTTCGGACGGCTTCTCCAGTGCTACGACGCGCGCGCCGCGCGGGTTCAGATGTTCGTTGAACCGTTTGATCGTTCCGCCCTTGCCCGCGGCGTCGCGGCCCTCGAACAACAGCAGGTGACGCTGACCGGTCTGCTTAGACCATTTCTGCAGCTTCAACAGCTCGATCTGGAGTCGACGCTTGGTGACCTCGTACTCGCGACGGCTCATCCGCTCGTCGTACGGGTAGTCCTCACGCCAGGTGTCGACGACGTTGCGTTCGGGCAGCGTCACCAGGATCGGATCGTCGTCATCGTCGTCGACGATCGCGAACCCGCTGGTGTCGCGCAGATCGACGATCCGCTGCAGTGCTTCGCGGCCCGAGACGAGGCTTAGGTCTGGACCGGTGGCCTGCTGCGGTCGCACGTGTCCGTCGATGTTCTCCACGCACTCAAGGCTAACGCTGCGCGGCCGATTCGGCTCAGTGGATGTCGACCGAACCCGACTTCACGCAGTACTGCCCGGTGTTCGAGTCGTACGCCGCACCGAATCCGCCTGCGCACACCGCGCCTTCGGGACCCGCGTACGCCCGCCCGCCCCAGCCGCCGACGGCGATCGAGGTTCCGCCGTCGCGTGCCATCGAGATCGACGTCGATCGCGGGCCGGTGGAGAACGAGTATCCGGTGCCGCCTCGGACGCCGCTCGACAGCGCCTGTGACTGCGGCTGCAGGTTGACGGCCGTCGCGCTTCCACGCTGGGTCGCCACCGCGGTCGCGACGCCGCTGTCGCTGGTGTCGCGGGCGTCGGCGCGCGATCCGGGGCCCGCGTTGGCGATGCAGTGACTCAAGCCGTCAGCGCGCTCGACCCGGTTGTTGTCGGTGGCCGAACACGTGGTGTCGGCCGATGCGGTCCCACCACCGAAGAGAGCCATTGCGCCGATCGCTGCGCCGCCTGCAATACCCGCGAACAGAACCCGGATACCGTTGCTCCCCTTGAAAATTCGCACGCTTAAATCCTCTCCCGCGCTGGCGCGGTCACCGTGATGAGTTGCGTCCGCCGAGCGAGCGGAGCCGACCCCGATCCTACTCTCGCGTAGCCCCCGAGGGGGCGATCGTTACCGACGCGATGCACAAGGGTCGACCCCACCTGAAGCCAGTCGGATTCAGGCGGGGTCGTTCGGGTGTTCGCGGGTGTTCACCGCGGCACGCGGTTGGTCAGGAACGTCGCTTGGCTTCTTCGGTGAGACCCTTCTTCGCGGTGTCGACAGCCACTTTCTGTCCACGCTTGATGATCAGTCCGGGCATCTTGATCTTGAGATCGACGGTCAACTCGAAGGAGACGTGCGAGCCGTCGCCCTTCGGGGTGACGGTGTACTTGCCTTCCTGCTGCGCCAACTGCGAGCTCTCGACGAGGCTCCAGGCGCACGTGTTCTCGGTCCAGGTGTAATCGAGGACCTGATCGTCGGTGATCCCGACGGCAGTCACGGACGCCTCGACGCGTGCCGGGCTTCCGTCCTCGTGTTCGGTGAGGATCTTCGCCGACTTGTGGGGCCCCGACCATTCGGGGAGGGCCTCGACGTCGAGCAGGATCTCCATGATGACCGACGGCGGGGCGTCGATATCGAATTCCGTAGTTGCAGTGACAGCCATGGCGATGAATCTACCCGGCCGAGGAGAGCAACGGCCCGATTTCTCCCACCACGTGTTCGAGCGGTTCCAGACTCCGGTGGGCACGGCACAGGACGACGGCGCCTTCGATCGCGGCGAGGGTCGTCACCGCCAACGATCGGGACCGGTCGCCGTCGACGCCGCGAGAGCGAAGGCTCGCCGCGAGCCCGTCCTCCCAACGGACGAACTGCCGCTCGGCGATGTCGGCGATCGCCGGGTCGGTCTCACGAGCGGTCGCGGCAGCCGAGACCACGTTGCCCGCAGCGAAGTCGGTGTCGGCGAGCATGCGCCGCCACATGTCGGCGATGTCGGCGACGAGGTACGCGGGCGACGATCGGGCGGCCTGCGCCAATCCGTCGTCGATCCGATCCGCTCCGTACAGGACCGCCTCGGCGAGGATCTCGGATCGTCCGCCGGGAAAATGGTGGTATACCGAGCCACGCGATGCGTCGGCGGCCGCGAGGACGTCACCGATCGACGTTCCGGCGACGCCCTTGCGGGCGATGAGGTCGGCGGCCTGAGCCACCATCTCGGCGCGAGGCGACATCATTCAGGGAAGGGTCATTCGAGGAAGGTCGCGCGCAGGGTGTCTGTGACGGACTCGTCCAGCCCCAATCCGTCGGCGAAGTACCGCTCGAGCGAGCCGAAGCGCGTGTCGACCTCGTCGAACGCAGCGACCAGGTACTCCTCGCGGACACCGAGTATCGGCAGCAGCAGGTCGGGGTCTCCGCCCGCTGCGGCGAAGGCGTCGAAGACCGGTTTCAGCGCAGGTACCAGGCGCTCGTTGGTGAGCAGGTAGTCGGTGAAGACGTCCTCGCGCGACACGCCGAGAATGGTCAGCAGAACGGCTGCTGCCCACCCGGTCCGATCCTTGCCGGTGGTGCAGTGGAACGCAACGGGCGCGGCGTCTTGGCCTGCGAGCCCCTGGAAGAAGCGGCGGTAGGCGGTGTGTGCGCTCGGCAGGTCGACGATGCTCCGGTACGTCCCGGTGATCGCCGCAACCGCCTGGCCGCCGCTCAACTCGGCGTTGACTTTGGCCGCCATCGCCGGATTGTCGAGGAAATGACGGAGGTTGGCGGGGATCGCGGTCGACGAGTCCGCGAGCACGTCCAACGGAAGATTGACGACACCGTCGAACTCCGGGTCGGGAGTGGCCGCACGTTCACTGGCCGAACGCAAGTCGTAGACGGTGCGCACCCCCAACGACTCGAAGCGCCGCGCGTCGGAGTCGGTCAGTGCGCTGAAGTCGGCGGTGCGGTACACCCGTCCGGCCTTGACTCGCCGACCGTCCGCGGTCGGCCAGTCGCCGAGGTCTCGTAGGTTCGGGAGAGACGCGATCGGACTCGGAGCTCCGGGCTCGACGTTCGAGGTCTGCTCAGCAGTCATGGATCGAGATTATCCCGGACCGATCGCCGATAGTCTGAGTTCGTGATATCTGCAGCCGCTCTCCCCCACGATCTGATCGCCCGCGTCGACGAGACGGTCGACGCCGACACCGACCGGCTGGTCGAACTGTTCAAGGACATCCATCGCAACCCCGAGTTGGCTTTCGGCGAGGTGCAGACGTCCCGACTGATCGAGAAGGCGTTGCAGAACCTCGGTTTCGATGTCACGAAGGGCATCGGCCGCACCGGCATCGCCGCCACCCTCCGCAACGGCGACGGTCCCGTCGTCATGTATCGCGCCGACATGGATGCGAACGCCATCGAGGAGCAGACGGGACTGGACTACGCGAGCGAAGCCCGGGTGACGTGCGAGGACGGCTCCGTCGTGCCCGCAGCGCACATGTGCGGCCATGACGCGCACGTCACGTGGCTGATCGGGATGGCGAACGCGATCGTCTCGGTGCGCGACTCCTGGTCGGGCACTGCGGTGTTGATCGGCCAGCCTGCCGAGGAGCCGATCACCGGAGCCAAGGCGATGGTCGACGACGGGCTCTACAACTTCATCCCGCGCCCCGACGTCCTCATCGGCATGCACACGATGCCCGCAGCCGTGGGGACGGTCTCGTCGTCCCCCGGCCCGCGGCTGGCGGGCACCGACCAGGTGGACATCGTCTTCCACGGCGTCGGCGGCCACGGCTCCGTGCCGGATGCGACGACCGATCCGGTGCAGATGGCGGCGCGCGCCGTCGTCGACTTCGGATCGATCGTCTCCGAACGGGTCGACCCGGCACAGACCGCCGTCCTCACGGTCGGCGCGATCTCGGCAGGCGTCGACAACAACGTCATCCCGTCGCAGGCGGTGATCAAGACGAACATCCGCTGGTACGACCCGCAGGTCCGCGAGACACTGCTCGACGCGATCGGATCGGTCGCCGAACAGGTCGCCCGCGACGCCGGAGCCGACGCCGAACTGCTCCCGGAGATCGTCATGAAGGGCGGTTCCCTCCCCCTGGTCAACGACCCCGAGCTCGCCGACTCGATGGCGCGGTCGCTAGCTTCGATCATCGGCGACGACCAGGTCCTCACCGATCTGCCGGCCGCGACGGCGTCCGAGGACGTGCAGATCCTGAAAGGCCCGTACCCGGACATGCCGTTCAACTATCTGATGGTGGGCATCGCCGACCCGGCGAGCGCCCCGTTCGCGTTGCACACCCCGCATTACGTCGTCGACCTCACCGCTGTTCCGTACGGCACGAAGATCGCTGCGTACGCGATGCTCGGGCTTCTCGGAGCGAGCTGACCGGACTCATCACGGACTCGGCTGCATCTCCGCGAAGATCCGCGGCAGGGCCGACCGGCTCGCCTGTCGCACGTGATGCTCGCCTGCCCGACGCGCCCCGTCGACGTCTCCGGAGACGACGGCGTCCCGGATCGCGCGGATCTCGGCCAGCGTCTCGGGATGCCGCTCGGGCAGTGCCAGCGAGTAGCGCCGCAGCAGGTTGATCCGGACACGCAGCAGCCGGAGCGTCGACGTCAACTGGTCGTTGCCCGCGCCGAGCATCAGCACGTCGTAGAACTCGTCCTTCGCGGCGATGATCTCGGTGAGGTCGCCGCCGTCGACGGCAGCCTCCAGCCGTTCGATCACCGCCCACAGGCGCTGTTTGTGCTCGAGGGTCCCGCGCCGCGCGAAGAGACTGCAGGCCAGTGACTCCAAGGACTCGCGCAGTTCGAACATCTGCTCGGCGTCCGCATACGACACCGTGACGACCACGGCCCCACGGTTGGGCTCGATGGTCACGAATCCCTCCGCCTCGATCTGCCGCAACGTCTCCCGGACGACGGTGCGCGAGACGTCGAAGTCCTCGCACAGTTCGCGCTCGTTGAGTCGCGAACCCGGTTCGAGCACACCGGTGCTGATCCGGTCGCGGATCGATTCCGCAAGACGTCGACGAGTCGGCGCCGCCACTGCAGCAGTCTCGTCCCCGCCCATCACGCTCCTTCTCGGATCGTCATACATCTCCCGATCGTCATACAGTCTCGTCTCAGCCACATCATGCCAACAACGAATGTACTCGCAGGTAACTCGGTGTTGATTTCAATCATTTCACCGACGATAACCGTGATCGGGTCCACATCAGTGGAGGATTCATATGGATCGTCATACAATCTCAAGTATCTCGCCCCTGAATCACAAGGAAGTCCGTGACGTCTGCACCCGCCCCGATCGACTACTCGCTCTCCCGTTCCTGGCTCCTCGCCAACGGCGACCGCCCCGACGGCTTCGCCGATGCGACCGCGTCCGAAGCCGACCAGGTGATCTTCGACCTCGAGGACGCGGTCGCCCCCGCACGCAAGGCGACCGCCCGCGACACCGTCGCCGACTGGCTCGCACGCCCCGGACACTCGGGCTGGGTTCGGATCAACGACGTGGACTCCGGATTCTGGAGCGACGACATCGCTCGCCTGCGCTCTAACCCCGGACTGCTCGGCGTGATGCTCGCGAAGGTCGAGTCGGCGGCCCACGTCCAGGACACAGTCGCCGCGTTCGGCGGCCGCGTCCACGTGATCGCGCTCGTCGAGTCGGCCCTCGGTGTCGAGGAGGCGACGGCGATCGCTCGCGCAGGCGCCGTCCGGCTCGCGTTCGGCAGCGGCGACTACCGCCGAGACACGGGGACCGCCGCGACCGATCTCACGATGGCCTACGCCCGCTCCCGGCTGACCAACTCCTCCCGCGTCGCGCGACTCCCGAACCCGATCGACGGGCCGACGCCCGGGCCGGACCTCGACCTGCTCCGCACCCAGACCGCTGCCGCACGCGATCACGGAATGACCGGCCGCCTGTGCCTGTTCGGCGCGCAGACCCGCGTGGTCAACGAGGCGATGAGCCCGACCGAAGCCGACGTCGACTGGGCTCGCGAGTTCCTCTCCGATTTCGCTCTCGCAGGCGGCCAGGTCCGCGACGGAAGCGACAAACCGCGCCTGTACGAAGCCGGCCGGATCACCCGCCTCGCGTCCGCGTATGGCGTCGCCGCCCGAATCTGACGCCCGCTGGTCGAGACACGCCGAAGGCCGGCCACCCTCGCGGGTGACCGGCCTTCGGTTGAGTTCTGCGTGAACTGCTGATCGTCAGATCAGAAGCCCATGCCGCCCATCTCGTCGCCGCCCGGCATTGCCGGTGCAGCGTTCTTCTCGGGCTTGTCGGCGACGACGGCCTCGGTGGTGAGGAACAGAGCCGCGATCGAGGCTGCGTTCTGCAGCGCCGAGCGGGTGACCTTCACCGGGTCGTTGATGCCTGCAGCGAGGAGGTCCTCGTAGCCGTTGGTCGCAGCGTTCAGGCCGGTACCGACCGGCGAGTTGCGGACCTTGTCGGCGACGACGCCCGGCTCGAGGCCTGCGTTGATCGCGATCTGCTTGGCCGGAGCCTCGAGCGCGACGCGCACGATGTTGGCGCCGGTCGCCTCGTCGCCCTCGAGCGTGAGGCCGCCGATGGCCGCCTCCGACTGGAGCAGAGCCACGCCGCCGCCTGCGACGATGCCCTCTTCGACGGCAGCCTTCGCGTTACGGACTGCGTCCTCGATGCGGTGCTTGCGCTCCTTGAGCTCGACCTCGGTCGCGGCGCCGGCCTTGATGACTGCAACGCCGCCTGCCAGCTTGGCCAGACGCTCCTGCAGCTTCTCGCGGTCGTAGTCGCTGTCGCTCTTCTCGATCTCCGAGCGGATCTGCGCCACGCGGCCTGCGATGGCCTCGTTGTCGCCTGCGCCATCGACGATGGTGGTCTCGTCCTTGGTGACGACGACCTTGCGAGCGGTACCGAGCAGCTCGACGCCTGCGGTCTCCAGCGAGAGGCCGACCTCTTCGCTGATGACCTCGCCACCGGTGAGGATGGCGATGTCGGCGAGCATGGCCTTGCGACGGTCACCGAAGCCCGGAGCCTTGACGGCGGCGGACTTGAAGGTGCCCTTGAGCTTGTTCACGACGAGGGTCGAGAGGGCTTCGCCCTCGATGTCCTCGGCGATGATCAGCAGCGGCTTGCCTGCCTGGATGACCTTCTCCAGCAGCGGCAGGAGGTCCTTGATGGTCGAGATCTTGCCCGAGACCAGCAGGATGTACGGGTCTTCGAGGACGGCTTCCTGGCGGTCGGCGTCGGTCACGAAGTAGCCCGAGATGTAGCCCTTGTCGAAGCGCATGCCCTCGGTGAGCTCAAGGCTCAGTCCGAATGCCTGGGCCTCTTCGACCGTGATGACGCCTTCCTTGCCGACCTTGTCCATCGCCTCGGCGATGAGCTCGCCGATGGCGGGGTCGCCCGCGGAGATACCGGCGGTAGCAGCGATCTGCTCCTTGGTGTCGATCTCCTTGGCGGACTTCAGGAGCGACTCGGTGACGGCCGCGACGGCCTTCTCGATGCCGCGCTTGAGGCCGAGCGGGTTGGCGCCGGCTGCGACGTTGCGCAGACCTTCGCGAACCAGCGCCTGCGCCAGAACGGTTGCGGTGGTGGTGCCGTCGCCTGCGACGTCATCGGTCTTCTTGGCGACTTCCTTGACCAGCTCTGCGCCGATCTTCTCGTACGGGTCGTCCAGCTCGATCTCCTTGGCGATGGACACGCCATCGTTGGTGATCGTGGGGGCGCCCCACTTCTTCTCCAGGACGACGTTGCGTCCCTTGGGTCCGAGCGTGACCTTGACGGCGTCGGCCAGGCTGTTCAGGCCGCGCTCGAGTCCGCGACGGGCCTCTTCGTCGAAAGCAATCTGCTTTGCCATTGGTAAGTGATCCTCCGGTGGGGGGTGACACTAAGTTTTCGTAGGGTCGGACTCGATGCCCGCGACGGACGACCGGGGTGTCTAGTGACCGGCCTCACCGTTCCGACCTGGCACTCACACGCCGTGAGTGCCAGGTTCCGTTTTAGCACTCGCCCATGGAGAGTGCAAGGTCGGCCGACTCGTCCGCTGGTCGGGCCGGAACGACTACCGTCGACTCATGTCCGGCGAACTCATCGCGATCACGGTGCTGGGAACAGTCCTGGCCGCCGTCCTCATCGTGATCGCCCTGCGCACCCGGCGCGTCGTGTCCACTCCGGCCGAACGCGCCGTCCATGACACGCTGCACACCGCAGCACTGGCGGCCCGCCCGCTGCGAGACGGACTCACCCGCGACTCGGCGGCAGCCGCCGTCGGCCCGCTGCGATCGCTCACCACCGCGGAGGGCGTGGCCCTGTACGGTCCCGACGCCGAAATCCTCGCGCGCGACGGCGACGATGACCTGTGGACACCACCGGTCGCCGCGGCCGCCGCGCGACTCGCGGCCACCGCGCTGAACGAGCAGCACCCGAGTGTGCAGCGCGACCCCGGCGGCAGCGCAGCCATCGCCCGGCGGCTGCTCGCCGCCCCGCTGCTCACCGACGACGTCGGTGCGGGCGTCCTCGTCGTCGCGACCCGCGACGAACCGGGGCCCGGCAAGATCGGGACGATCACGGAGGTCGCACGATACGTCGCGAGCCAACTCCAGCTCGCCGAACTCGACGCGTCCCGCGCACGGCTCGACCGGGCCGAAGTCCTCGCCCTGCGCGCCCAGATCAGCCCACACTTCATCTATAACGCGTTGAACACCATCGCGTCGTTCGTGCGCACCGACCCCGACCGCGCCCGCGAGTTGATCCTCGACTTCGCGGACTTCACCCGGTACTCGTTCCGTGCCGCGGGCGAGTACACACCGCTGGCCGACGAACTGCGCAACATCGATCGCTACCTCACTCTCGAACGAGCCCGCTTCGGCGAAGGACTCACCGTCAAGTTGCAGGTCGCCCCGGAAGTGCTCGGCGTCGTCCTGCCGTTCCTCGCGTTGCAGCCACTCGTGGAGAACGCCGTCCGTCACGGAATGGCAGGCCGTAAGACCGGCACCGTCTCGATCATCGCCCGCAACGTCGGCTCCGACTGCGAACTCAGCGTCGAAGACGACGGTGCAGGCATGGACCCGGAACTCCTGCGGACCGGGGCCATCGACGCACTCGACCCCGCGGGGCCGGCCGAGTCCGACGGCGCCCACGTCGGCCTGACCAATGTGGACCAACGCCTACGGTCGGCGTTCGGCAACGACTACGGTCTGATAGTCGAGACCGCTGTCGGCGCGGGCACCAAGGTGAGCATGCGGATTCCCAAGTTCGCCGCCGGGATCCGGGTCGACTCGTAGCCGAGACGCCCAGCCGAGACCGAAGAGGACAGCACACACGATGACTGGCACGCGATGACCGGACTGATCGTCCTCGCCGTCGACGACGAGGCTCCCGCCCTCGACGAACTCGCATTTCTGCTGAACCGCAACGGAGCCGTCGACCAGGTGCTGACTGCGTCCGATGCGACGTCCGCGCTGCGCGAGCTCGCCGATCATCGTGTCGACGGAGTGTTCCTCGACATCTCGATGCCCGCCCTGTCCGGAATGGAATTGGCAGGGGTCCTGGCCAAGTACGCGGACCCGCCGCCCGTCGTCTTCGTCACCGCGCACGACGACCGCGCGGTGGAGGCGTTCGGCGTCGGGGCCGTCGACTACCTTCTGAAACCGTTGCGCGAAGACCAGTTGACACGGGCCGTCGAGCGTATCGCCGCACACGAGCGTCCCCGCCCCGACGAGTCCGTCGGCGACGACGCGGTGATCCCGGTCGAGTCCGGCGGCGTCACCTCTCTGGTGCGACGCGACGCGATCTCCTGGGTCGAAGCAGTCGGTGACTACGCCCGCCTGCACACCGACACCGGATCTCATCTGGTCCGGGTCACGCTGTCGACGCTCGAGTCCAGGTGGCAGACCGCAGGCTTCGCACGGGTGCACCGCAGTTACCTGGTGAACCTTCCGATGGTGGTCGGTCTACGGTCCGCAGGCGCGTCGACCATGGTCCGCGTCAAGGCCAACGGCGTATCGCAGGCCGTGGAGCTACCGGTGAGTCGACGACAGGTGCGCGAGCTCAAGGACCGTCTGGTCCGCGACCCGATGCGCACCATTCGCAGCGGCGGTCCGGCGAGCTCGGGCAGCTGACGTGCCCGAGCGTCCACCACGCGAACGCGTCGTCCTGTCTCAACGACGCGGCGCCCGCATGGTCCGCACCCGAGTGCAGGTGGCGCAGCAGAGCGGAGTCGGCGAACACCTCGTCCGCGGGCTCGTACGCGCGCAACTCGGCCTCGCACTGCGCCTGGGACTCGCCGTGGTGCTGATCTTCGTCGCAGTGCCCATCCTCGGAGCCACCGTCGATCCGTTCGCGGCATCCACCGTGTTCGGGGTCCGACTCAACTGGATCGTGCTCGGCGTGCTCCCCTATCCCGTGCTCTACCTGGCCGGCCGTCTCTACATCCGGCTCGCCGAACAGGCCGAACGCGATTTCATCCGGCTGACCGATCATGATCTCGACTCCGCTCGATCAGCGGAAGGACCCGCTCGATCAGCGGAAGGACCCGCTCGATCGGCGGAAGGACCCGCATGAGCGATCACGCCACCCTCCTCACCGTGGTCGCAGTCCTGGCGGCAGCGATCGGCACGCTCGCGGCGGGCGCGTACGCGGGACGCGGCGCCCGCTCCACATCGGACTTCCTGGTCGCGTCCCGCAGCATCGGGTCGGGGTGGAACGCAGCCGCGATCGCAGGCGAGTACCTGTCGGCGGCGTCGTTCCTCGGCGTCGCCGGACTCGTGGCCAAATACGGCGCTGACGCCCTCTGGTACCCGATCGGGTTCACCGCCGGATACCTCGCCCTGCTTCTGTTCGTCTCCTCGCCGCTGCGCAGGTCGGGCGCGTACACGGTCCCGGACTTCGCCGAGTTCCGCCTCGCGTCCAAGAACGCGCGCAAGGCGACGATGATCATCGTCGTCGCCATCTGCGTGCTGTATCTGGTCCCGCAACTGCAGGGAGCCGGCCTCACCCTGAACATCCTGCTCGGCCTGCCTCCCTGGATCGGCGTGGTCGCGATCGGACTGCTCGTGATCGCCAACGTCGTCGGGGGCGGCATGCGGTCGGTGACGTTCGCGCAGGCCGTCCAGTACTGGCTGAAGCTCACCGCCGTCGCCGTGCCGGCTCTCGCGCTCGCCATCCTGTTCATCCACCACGACGAGGACCTCGGCGACCCGCTCCCGCCGCGCGTCGAGAGCGCCACCACCGTGAGCATCGACCGCACGGTGTCGGTGACCGTCGCCGACCCGACCGGCGTCCGGATCGACGGACGCCAGGCCGAGGCCGGGACCATCACTGTCGACGGCGGGTCCACGGTGACGTTGGCCGAGGGCTCCGCGACCCCGGTGGTCTCCGACGCCCCTCAGACCGGCGCGCAGTGGGCGACGTCGGGCGGCGGATTCGGCGGCGACCACCCCCTCTACCAAGTGCTCTCACTGATGGCTGCGACGTTCCTCGGCGCCGTCGGTCTCCCCCACGTCCTGGTCCGCTTCTATACGAATCCCGACGGGCGGGCCGCGCGGCGCACCGCACTGAACGTCATCGCGGCACTGTCCGTGTTCTACCTGTTCCCGACGATCCTCGGGGCCCTCGCGCGAGTCTGGACGCCGCAGGTGCTGACCACCGGAAACACCGACGCCGCCGTCCTGCTCCTCCCGACCGCCGCGATGTCCGGAATCTGGGGGACACTGCTCGGCTCCCTCGTGGCCGCCGGCGCGATCGCTGCGTTCCTCGCGGCCTCGTCGGGCCTGCTCGTCAGCATCGCAGGCGTCATGTCGACCGACCTGCTGCCTGCCGGTGTCCGCAGCTTCCGGATCTGCGCGCTGATCGGCGGGCTGGTGCCGATCGGCCTGGCATTGGGTGCGGGAACGCTCGACCTGTCCCGGTCAGTCGGTCTGGTGTTCGCCGTGTCCGCATCGACCTTCTGCCCGCTGCTCCTCCTGGGAATCTGGTGGCGAGGGCTCACTGCGGCCGGCGCGATCGCGGGACTCGTCGTCGGCGGCATTGCCTCGGCGACGGCCGTCGCCCTGGTCGTCAGCGACGCCGTCGACGACTCGCTCGCAGGCGGGTGGCCGACGGCGATCGTCGACTATCCGGCAGCGGTGACCGTGCCGGTCACGTTCGCCGTCATGATCGCCGTCAGCATTGCGACTCGGTCGTCGCGACCAGCGAACGTCGCGAGCGTCTTCGCGGCGATGCACGTGCCCGAGCGGCTCGGTCTGGGCGTCGAACGAACACCCTGACCGCCGCGGGGCCCACCGTTCGTCGGTGCCGGACGACCGTTCACCGCACGACGCACGGACCTCATCGATCAGATCACAAACAGTATCGTCTGTGATCTGACTCTCCTTCATTCTTCTCACATGCGAATCCACTATCGACTCTCACGTGCAGTCGACTCTCAGGTGAAGGAGTGATCGTGTCCGAACAGGCACCACCGCCGACCGAGCGGCCCCAACCGACGCCCGAAGAATTCCTGACCGCGCAGGCGAGTCCGGAATTCACCAAGCTCCGCCGAACTCTGCTCCGGTTCATCGTCCCGATGTCCGTGTTCTTCCTCGTCTGGTATGCCGTCTACGTCCTGCTCGGCGCGTTCGCGCACGACTTCATGGCGATCGAAGTGTGGGGGAACATCAACCTCGGCCTCGTTCTTGGTCTGCTCCAGTTCGTGACGACGTTCGCGATCACCGGCGCCTACGTCAAATTCTCGGGCCGTGACCTCGATCCGGCCGCCGAACAGATCCGCCAGAACTTCGCCGACGGCGTATACGCAGACCCCGCGGAGGGAACCCGATGACCATCAACCTTCTCGCCGCCGAGCCCGAAGCCGTCGGCAACACAACCGTCAACATCTCGATCTTCGTGGCATTCGTCGCGGTCACCATGTTCGTGGTGATCCGCGCCAGCCGGAAGAACGCTTCGGCGTCGGAGTTCTTCACTGCCGGTGGCGGTTTCACCGGCCAGCAGAACGGCATCGCCATCGCGGGCGACTACCTGTCGGCCGCCAGCTTCCTCGGGATCGCAGGCGCGATCGCCGTCTACGGCTACGACGGCTTCCTGTACTCGATCGGCTTCCTCGTCGCGTGGCTCGTCGCGCTCCTGGTGGTCGCCGAACTGTTGCGCAACACCGGTCGGTTCACGATGGCCGACGTGCTGAGCTTCCGGTTGAAGGAACGGCCCGTTCGCATGGCCGCCGCGCTGTCGACCCTCGTCGTCTCGCTGTTCTATCTCCTCGCCCAGATGGCCGGGGCAGGCGGCCTGGTCGCGCTGCTGTTGAACATCCACGACAAGACCGGCCAGAGCGTCGTCATCGCCGTCGTCGGCGTGCTGATGATCGCCTACGTGCTGATCGGCGGCATGAAGGGCACCACGTGGGTGCAGATCATCAAGGCCTGCCTGTTGATCGCGGGCGCCGTCGTGATGACTGCGATCGTCCTGGTCAAGTTCGGGTTCAACATCTCGCACCTCCTCGGCGAGGCACAGCACATGATCTCCGGTTCGGCCGACGAGGCCGTCGCCTCGCGTGACGTGCTCGCCCCCGGAGCCAAGTACGGCGGCTCTACCGAGTCGAAGATCAACTTCCTCTCCCTCGGCCTCGCACTCGTTCTCGGCACCGCGGGTCTGCCGCACGTACTGATGCGCTTCTACACCGTGCCGACCGCCAAGGAGGCTCGCCGTTCGGTCGTGTGGGCCATCTCGCTGATCGGAGCCTTCTACCTGTTCACCCTGATCCTCGGTTACGGTGCCGCCGCCCTCGTCGGCCCGGACCGGATCCTCGGCGCTGCGGGCGGCGAGAACTCCGCGGCTCCGCTGCTGGCGCTCGAACTGGGTGGCACCGTCCTCCTCGGGATCGTGTCCGCGGTGGCGTTCGCGACCATTCTCGCCGTCGTCGCAGGCCTCGCGATCACCGCGTCAGCGTCGTTCGCCCACGACATCTATGCGTCGGTTATCAAGCGCGGCAAGGCATCCGAGTCCGACCAGGTGCGTGTCTCGCGGATCACCGTCGTCGTCCTCGGCATCGTGAGCATCGTCCTCGGCATCCTCGCCAACGGCCAGAACATCGCGTTCCTCGTCGCCCTGGCGTTCGCCGTCGCGGCCTCGGCCAACCTGCCGACGATCGTGTACTCGCTGTACTGGCGCCGGTTCAACACCCGCGGCGCCCTGTGGAGCATGTACGGCGGCCTGATCTCGTGCATCGTCCTCATCGTCTTCTCCCCCGCCGTCACCGGCGGCCCCAAGGCGATGGTCTCGAGCATCGACATCTCGTACTTCCCGCTGGAGAACCCGGGCATCGTCTCGATTCCGCTCGCGTTCCTCCTCGGCATCGTCGGGACGCTCACCTCGCGAGACCGCGGCCAAGCAGCCAAGAACGCCGAGATGGAAGTCCGGTCGCTGACCGGTGTCGGAGCCGAAGGGGCCGTCGCCCACTGACTCACTGCCCACTAACTCGCGGTGACCTCACTGCGACATGCAGAAATCAGTACGCTCAGCAGACAGCGCGGACTAATAGTCCACCGCGGTCGCTGAGCGTACTGATTTCTGCGGTGGGGCTATGCGTCCTGGATGCGCGCGAAGGGGCGGGCGGCCTCGAGTTCGTAAGACAGTTCCAACAAGGTGCGTTCGTCGCCGATGTCGGCAGAGAAGTGGACGCCGACCGGCAATCCGTCGGGAGTCGACGCGAGCGGCAGAGTGACCGCGGGCGTCCCGCTCACATTGTTCGCAGGCGTGAACGAGACGTAGTCGATGAGCTTGTCGAAGATCTCGTCGAAGTCACCCGTCGGCGACAGGTACCCGATCTGCGGCGTCGCGTGCGCGAGCGTCGGCGACAGAACGACGTCGAACTGATCACACAGACCACGGAAGGCCGCCGTCCCCTTGTTCAGTCGGCGGATCACGAACGGCAGCCGGTACATGCGCCGGAAGAACCGGCCCGACAGGGCTTGGGTGAACGGGTCGAGCTGCGAACGGTCGAATCCCTTCCCGACCGTCTTCGGACCGAACCGGTCGATGCCGAACGCCATCATCGCCCAGTAGTCGGCGAAGTCGTCGATGTACGACCGTTCGACCGGCAGCGGGACCGTCTCGACCCGGTGGCCCAACGACTCCAGCAGTTCGACGGTGTCGTTCAACGCAGAATTCGTCGGCGCGTCCAGCAGACGCCCGGTGATCGGCGCATTGACGAGTGCCACCCGCAGCCGACGACTGCCGGGTCCCTCGACGTGACCGATCGGCGGCAGACCGCCGGTGTCACGACGCGATTCGACATCGGCGAGGAACGCGGCACTGTCCCGCACCGACCGGGTGAGGACACCGTTCGAGACCAAGTCGATCGGAAGTTTTCCAGCCATCGCGGCGGGGGCTGTCCGCCCCCGCGACGGCTTCAACCCGACCAAGCCGCACGCGGCGGCCGGAATCCGAATCGAACCGCCTCCGTCGTTCCCGTGCGCGATCGGCAGCACGCCCGACGCGACGAGAGCCGCTGCGCCGCCGGAGGATCCGCCGGAGGAGAAGTCCGTGTCCCAGGGGTTCCGCGTCGGCGCGCGGTCCGCGAACTCGGTGGTCGCCGTCAGCCCGAAAGCGGGCGTCGCGGTCGCGCCGATCACGTTGAATCCGGCGCCGAGGAACTCGCCGGTGAACGCCTCGTCCGCCGATGCGGACGCAGCGGGCGTCGCTGCCGACCCGTTCCGCGTCGGCACGCCGCTGAACGCGGTGTTGTTCTTGATCGCCGACGGCACACCGGCGAACGCCCCGTGGAAGTCGTCGCCGGTCCGCGCCCGCGCACGCTCCCGATCGTCGAATGCGATCGCCGACAACGTCGGCTCCACCCGGTCGAGGCGAGCCAGTGCGGCGTCGAGGACCTCGGCGGCGCTGACCTGGCCGGACGATATCCGTTGCGCCACGTCGAGGGCGTCCGAGTCACCGAGAGCATCATCGCCGAAGGCGTGAACGTGTTTCATGTCTTCGCAGCGTACTGCGAATCGTCGCGCCGCTCGATACCAAGGAGTAGGAAAGAGTTCATGCAGCTTCGTTTCACCCCCGAAGAGGAAGCGTTCCGGGCCGAGCTCCGCGAATTCTTCACCACCGAGATCCCCAAAGACATCCGACGGCGCAACGCCGAAGGCAAGACGATCCACCCCGACGACGTCGTCACCACCACCCAGATCCTGAACACGCGCGGCATCGCCGTGCCCGCCTGGCCCGTCGAAGCAGGCGGACAGGACTGGACTCCGGTGCAGCACCACATCTGGCGTGAGGAGATGGCGCTCAACTTCGTACCCGACCTGCTGCCGTTCAACGCGGGCATGGTCGGTCCCGTCATCGCCCAGTTCGGCAGTGAGGAGCAGAAGGAGAAGTTCCTCCCCGCCACGCGGAACCTCGATCTCTGGTGGTGCCAGGGATTCTCCGAACCCGAAGCCGGCAGCGACCTCGCCTCGCTCAAGACTCGCGCAGTCCGCGACGGCGACCACTACATCGTCAACGGCCAGAAGACGTGGACCACCCTCGGCCAGTACGCCGACTGGATCTTCATGCTCGTGCGCACCGACCCCGATGTGAAGAAACAGGCGGGCATCAGCTTCCTGCTCATCGACCTCGACACCCCCGGTATCGAGATGCGGCCGATCCAACTGATCGACGGCGGTCACGAAGTGAACGAGGTCTTCTTCAGCGACGTCCGCGTCCCAGCCGAGAACCTCGTCGGCGAGGAGAACCAAGGCTGGACGATAGCCAAGTTCCTGCTGGGCAACGAGCGGTCCGGCATCGCTCGCGTCGGCTACACCAAGACCAAGCTGGCGCGCGCTAAGCAGCTGGCCGCCGAGATCACGACTCCGACCGGCACTCTGCTCGACGATCCGGCGATCGCCGCCCGCCTGGCCGAACTCGAGAATCAACTACTCGCCCTGGAGATCACCCAGTTGCGGGTGGTCGCCGGTTCGTCCGACGGCAAGCAGAACCCGGCGTCGTCGCTGCTGAAGCTGCGCGGATCGCAACTGCAGCAGGACGCGATGGAACTCCTCGCCGACATCGCCGGGCCCGACTCCCTCCCCGTCGCAGGCGTCGACGCCGATGCGGCCAACGGCACCGCCGACGTGCTCTCGCCCGAGTGGGCTCAGCTCACCGTGCCGACCTACCTCAACTACCGCAAGGTCACGATCTACGGCGGCTCCTCGGAGGTCCAACGCCAGATCATCGACAAGGCCGTGCTCGGACTGTAGGTCCCCGTCGGTAGAGCGTCCCCCCGCTGGTCGAGCGTCCCCCGCTGGTCGAGCGAAGTCGAGACCCCTGAACCTGAAAGAGAACCCATGCAATTCGATCTTTCCGAAGAGCAGGTGATGTTGCGCGACACCGTGCGCGACGTCCTGACCTCCACGTACAACGTCGAGAAGCTGCGCGAGGTGACCGACACCGATCTCGGTTGGAGCCGCGACGTGTGGCGTTCCCTCGCCGAGATCGGCATCCTCGGCCTCGTCTTCAGCGAGGACGACGGCGGGATGGGCGCAGGCCCCGAAGAACTCTCCGTCGTCATGGAGGAGATCGGCGCGAGCCTGGCGCCCGAGCCGCTCCTGGGGTCGGTGATCGTGCCCGGCATGCTCGTCGCCCGCACCGCCGACGACGCCACCCGCGCCGAGATCGTCGCCGGGCTGTCGTCCGGCGCACGGATGCTGGCGTTCGCCCACACCGAGGCCGGCGACCGGTGGCCGCACACCGCGGTGGCGACGGCAGCCGCCGACGGCAGGCTGACCGGCACCAAGACCCTCGTCGATCACGGCGACTGCGCCGACACGTTCGTGGTCTCCGCGCGCGAACCCGACGGCGCGATCGCGCTCTACCTGGTCGCCGCCGACGCGGACGGGCTGACTCGCACCGCGTACCGCACGCACGATCGACGACGCGGAGCGCAACTCGAACTGTCCGGAGCGCCGGGCACGCGTCTGCACGGCGGCACGGACGCGGAACAGGCGATCGCCGACGTCGAGGTCGCCACCCAGTCGGCGCTGTGCGCCGAGGCCGTCGGAGCGATGACCTGCGCATTGGACATGACGACCGACTATCTGAAGTCGCGCAAGCAGTTCGGGGTCCCCCTCGCCACGTTCCAAGCGCTGTCGCACCGAGCCGCAGAGATGTTCGCCTCCGCCGAACTGGCCCGCAGTATGAGCACCTATTTCACCGCGTCGCTCGCCGACGGCGACTACGATCCGATCACCGCGTCGCGGGCCCGTCTGCAGATCAACCGGAGCGGCCGCCACGTCGGGCAGGAAGCAGTCCAGATGCACGGCGGCATCGGGATGACCGCCGAATACCCCGTGGCCCACTACGTCAGCCGCCTCACCGCGATCTCCCACACGCTCGGGGACGCCGACGCCCATCTCGCACGACTGTCCGGGTCGGTGGCCGATTGGGAGATGGTCACCGTCGGCTGAGCGATACAGTCGTCGCATGGAACCGCTGGAGATCTTCCGTAGCGACATCGCCGACGTCACGTCGTACGGCCTGTTGTCGGTCGCGTTGCTCATCGTCGGATTCGCCGCGCTCGACCTGGTGACTCCCGGCAGCCTGCGCACCAAGGTGTGGGTGGAGCAGAACCGATCGGCCGTGGTCCTGTCGGTCGCTCAGTCGGCAGGCCTGGCGATCGCGCTCGCGGCGGGGATCGGCGCGTCGACCGAGTTCGAGTTGTCCAAGGGCGTGCTGTTCACGCTCGGCTACGGCATCGCGACCATCGCGCTGATGATGTTCTCGTTCGTCCTCGTCGACTGGCTCACCCCCGGCAAGCTCGGATCCGTACTGCTCGACGAGGCCGACGGCGGTTACTCGCGTGCCGCGTGGCTCAACGCGGTGGTGTTCGTCGCGATCGGACTCTTCGTCGCTGCCGCCTTGTGACGCGTAACCAGTTGTCACAGAAACTGGCCGCTGGTCTATTGTGACGGGCAATACAACCGTTGGAAGGACATCCCATGGCTGCACCCATCATCGAAGACTCCATCGACGTGACCGCGTCGCCCGAAGCCGTCTGGTCGGTCATCAGTGATCTGCCGCGGATGGGCGAGTGGAGCCCGCAGTGCAAGAAGATGGTCGTCTTCGGCGGCGAGGTGAAGCAGGGCGCCCGCACGCTCAACGTGAACCGCCGCGGTCCCCTCTTCTGGCCGACGACCGCCAAGGTGGTCGCCTTCGAGCCGAACCGGGAGATCGCGTTCCGCATCGCCGAGAACCACACGGTGTGGTCGTACCGGATCGAGCCGACCGAGACCGGGTCGCGGGTCACCGAATCACGGGCGGCCGCGGGCGGCAAGACGACGTCGGTGTCCGCGTTCCTCGTCGACAAGGTGTTCGGGGGCAACGACTCGTTCGAGGACGAGCTCCGCGCGGGCATCCGTGAGACGCTCGGCAAGGTCAAGCGGGCAGCCGAAGGAGCCTAGTCCGGCGACCTCTAGACTTACCTCAACGCAAAGCGCTCACGGACGACCCGCTGCCGGAGCCAGACGTGAGGAGACTCCCGGTGGCACGACGCCCCGCTCAACCCGACGATCGCACCGGTGTGGCGCATCTGATCGACCTGTTCAACGCGACGGTCCCGCCCGTGCACCGGCGCGGACTGCCGTTCGTCGCCGCACCGGCCGCCATCGCACTACTCGGACGCAGGCACCCGTGGCTCGCCCGCTCGGCCGCGGCCGCCGCCGCCGCGTCGGCCCTGTTCTTCCGGCACCCGTCCCGGGTGCCGCCAGTCGGGGCCGGTCTGGTCGTCGCCCCCGCGGACGGAGCCGTCGCTCTGGTCGACAAGGCCGTTCCGCATCCCGAACTGGGTCTCGGCGATCAGCCGTTGCCCCGCGTGTGCATCTTCTTGTCGATCTTCGACGTCCACGTTCAGCGCGTCCCGGCCGCCGGCCGCGTCGTCTCGATCGAGCACAAGCCCGGCGAGTTCCTGTCGGCCGACCTGCCCGAGGCGAGCACCGCGAACGAGCGCACGTCGATGACGATCGCGACCGGACCGGACGGGACCGGGCCGCAGGTCGGCGTCGTCCAGATCGCCGGACTCCTGGCTAGGCGCATCGTCAACGACGCATCGGTCGGCGACGAACTGGTACTCGGCGACACGTACGGGCTGATCCGCTTCGGATCCCGCGTCGACGTCTACCTGCCGGCAGGCAGCGTGCCGAAGGTGTCGGTCGGGCAGCGGGCCGTCGGCGCCGAGACCGTCCTCGCGGACCTGACCTGATGCCCGACACGCCGACTCGACGCCGCCCTCGCAGACTCCGCCGCGACGGCACGCCACGCCGCAGGCTGCGCGTCGCGGGCCGTAACTCGCGCGCGGACACCCGCCGCCGTTCCCTGCGCGACGGTCGCATGTTCCTACCGTCCGCGCTCACCATCCTCGCGCTCTGCGCAGGCCTCACCGCGGTCCGGTCCGCGGACGCGGGCCACATCGACCTCGCGATGGGACTTCTGGTCGTCGCAGCCGTCCTCGACGGACTCGACGGACGCGTCGCTCGACTCATGGACGCGACCACCAAGATCGGCGCCGAGATCGACTCCCTGGCCGACGCCGTCAACTTCGGCGTTGCGCCGGCACTGATCATCTACTCGACGGTTCTCCGAGGCCAGGAAGGCGTGGGCGAAGACCTCGGCTGGGTGCTCGTTCTCATCTACTGCGCGGCGATCATCCTGCGATTGGCCCGCTTCAACACCCTGCTCGACGACGACGCCGCCCCCGGTTACACGAAGGACTTCTTCGTCGGCGTCCCCGCACCGATCGCCGCATTGACCGCATTGGTGCCGGTCGGCGCCATGCAGCACTTCGGCGAAGGCTGGTGGACGTCGACGGCTGCCGTCGGCGCGTGGCTGGTCTTCGTCGCCGTCCTCGCCGTGAGCCGGTGCCCGACGCTGTCGTTCAAGTCGGCGCGGGTGCGGCCGAGTGCGCTGGCCGGACTCCTCATCGTGGTCGCCGCGGCAGCCGCCCTCCTGATGACGTTTCCGTACCTCCTGATGATGCTGGCGGTCCTGGCCTACCTCGCCCACATCCCGTTCGCATGGCGGATGCAGCGGTGGGCCGCCTCGCACCCCGATCACTGGGACGCAGCACCCCGCGACCGGCGCATCCAACGACGCGACGAGCGACGCGGGGAACGACGAGCCTCGAACGGCGTGCGGCGCCGCACGATCCCGCGGAAGCCGTCCGCGGCCCGCTTGGGCCTGCGTCGCCCCGTGGCTCGAGAGAATCAGATTCCCGACCCCTACGACCCGGAGGACTGACCCGTGAACCGGGCCCCCGCGACGCGGCCGTCGCTGACTCTGACCGCTCGACTGAACACGTCGGCGGCCGACTCGCGTCGCGGCCTGGTGCGGGTCCACCCGGAGGTCCTGGCTGCGCTCTCGCTGACCGAATGGGATGCGATCGGCATGACCGGGGCCCGGACCATGACGTCGGTCGTCGCCCGCGCAGGCGACGACGTGCCGCCCGGGGTGCTCCTGCTCGACGACATCACGTTCACCAACCTCGGTGTCCGCGAGAGCACCCAGGTCGTCGTCGGACCAGCCGTCGTGCCCGGCGCGTCACGCGTCACGGTCAGCGGATCGTCTGTCGCGATGTCGGCGGTCAGCGAAGCCACTCTCCGTCGTGCTCTGCTCGGCAAGATCCTGACCGTCGGCGACACGGTTGCCCTGCTGCCGCGAGACCTGGGACCCGAGTTGTCGGCGAGTCCGGCCACCCGGTCGCTGGCGAACACGCTCGGCATCACGTGGACCAATGAACTCCTCACCGTCACCGCCACCGAGCCTGCGGGTCCGGTGAGCGTGCAGACGGGAACCGCCGCACTCTGGGCGGGCCGGGACAGAGATGTTCCGACAGACAGCGCTCCTACGCCCGCGGCCGCACCGGCCGAACCCGTCAGCCCGGAGCCCCCGCGTCCGGTCCGGCCCGTCTCCGAACTCGTCGGTGTCGACACCCAGGTCGACCGCCTCACCGAATGGCTGACCGTCACGCTCGACACCCCCGACATCCTCCGGTCGCTGGGGGCACAGCCTCGCCTCGGCGTCCTGGTGACCGGCCCCGCCGGGGTCGGCAAGACGACGGTCGTCCGCGCGGTGTGCGCCGGGCGCCCGTTCGTGGAACTGGACGGTCCGACCACCGGGGCGCTCGCCGCGGACGGTCGCCGAACGGCCGTCGCCGACGCGATCGCCCGGCTGCGCGCACAGGGCGCCGGAGTCCTTCTCATCCCGGAGATCGACGCACTGCTCCCGGCCGCCGCCGACCCCGTCTCCACGCTGATCCTCGACGACCTGCGCGACGCGATCGGCACCGGACAGCTCGTTCTCGTCGCCACCACCGCCGATCCGGCCGCGATCGATCGGCGACTGCGCGCGCCCGACGTCTGCGACCGCTCATTGTCGATCGGTCTGCCCGACGCGAGCCTTCGCGCACGTCTACTCGCCGCCATCCTCACCGACGTCCCCGCCGACGGAGACCTCGACCTCGACGACGTCGCAGTCCACACTCCCGGATTCGTGGCCGCCGACCTCGCCGCGGTGGTCCGCGACGCCGCCCTGCGCGCCGCCGCCCGCGCCGCCGCCGACGGGGCCGAGCCCGCGCTGCGCACCGCCGATCTCACCGAAGCCCTGGCCGTGATCCGTCCCACGTCGCGGAACTCCTCGCCCGACGTCGCGCTCGGCTCGATCACTCTCGACGACGTCGGCGACATGGTCCAGACCCGTCAAGCCCTCACCGAAGCCGTCCTGTGGCCGCTGCAGCATCCGGACACGTTCGCCCGCCTCGGTGTGCAACCCCCACGCGGCGTCCTCCTGTACGGCCCGCCCGGCTGCGGAAAGACGTTCGTGGTCAGGGCCCTCGCCGCCTCCGGCCGGATGTCGGTGCACACGGTGAAAGGCGCCGAACTCCTCGACAAGTGGGTCGGTTCGTCCGAGCGCGCCGTCCGTGATCTGTTCGCCCGCGCCCGGGAGTCGGCTCCGTCGCTGATCTTCCTCGACGAGGTCGACGCACTCGCTCCCCGCCGCGGCGGCTCCACCGACTCCGGGGTCGCCGATCGAGTGGTGGCCGCGCTGCTCACCGAACTCGACGGAGCCGAGCCGTTGACGGACGTCGTGGTGTTGGGGGGCACCAATCGCCCCGACCTGATCGACCCCGCGCTGCTGCGCCCCGGCCGTCTGGAACGTCTCGTCTTCGTTCCGCCGCCCGATGCGGCAGCACGCGCCGACATCCTCCGCGCGTCGTCGCGCAACGTGCCACTCGACGGCGTCGACCTCGACGAACTGGCCGATGACCTCGACGGATACTCGGCCGCGGACTGTTCCGCGCTGCTGCGCGAAGCAGCACTCGCGGCGATGCGACGGGACATCGAGGCGGCGACTGTCACCGCAGACGACGTCTCGACCGCCCGCACGGCCGTGCGCCCGTCTCTCGACCCGCAGCAGGTGGCAGAACTCGAGGCGTACGCGCAGCGACGCCAGGCCTGATCAGACCCAGTCAGTCGGTCCGCGTGACGTCGTAGAACGCGGTCGACCCGCCACCTGCTGCATCAGCGGAGACGCCGACGCGCACCCACAACGTCCCCGGGTCCACCGACTTGGACAACAACACCGTCTGATTCGCCGTGTCCCCCGCACGACTCGACTCCTCGAAGCCATCGTCTTCGAGGAGTTTCGTCGCATTGGCGAGCGGATTGCCGTCTGCCGCGCTCCCCTGGATCGTCACTCGCCACGAGTCGCCCTCCCCGGACGCGGCGAGGACGGTGCCGTCGACCAACGGGACGTCGTCGGACGGAAAGTCTGCGGGCAAGGACGTGCCGGATCGATCCGAATCGTCGCTCCCGCAGGCGGTCAACGCGCCCCCACCGATGAGCACTATGACGAGGATTGCACAGACGCGAAACAAAGCCTTCATGTCCGAAACGGTAGAGTAGACCTCGGCAGAACACTTGTTCCGACACCCCGCCCACCCCCTGAAGCCGACGGAGTGCCCTTTTGATCGTCGTGATGATCGCACTGGCAGTCGGTGCGCTCGTGTCACCTCCGATCATGAAAGCCTGCGGCACTCGCGGCTTCTACATCCTGGCGGCGATGCCTGCGGCGGCCCTCGTCTGGGTGATCGTCAACTGGCCCGATTCCGACGCCGCACCCCAGACCGAGAAGTTCACGTGGGTGCCGAGTCTGCAGATGGACATCGACGTGCGTTTCGACACGCTGTCGGCGATCCTGTCGGTCCTCATCCTCGGCGTCGGCTCACTCGTCCTGATCTACTGCGCGAACTACTTCGACATCATGCGGCGCCGGGTCGCGACGTTCGGCGGCGAGATCGTCGCCTTCGCAGGCGCCATGTTCGGACTCGTCGTCAGCGACAACATGCTGGTCCTCTACGTGTTCTGGGAAGCGACGACGGTCCTGTCGTTCATGCTCGTCGGCTTCAACATGGTCCGCGCCACGTCGCGCCGCGCCGCGACGCAGGCGCTCCTCGTCACCACGTTCGGCGGCCTCGCCATGCTCGTCGGCATCATCATGCTCGGGGAACGCACCGGCAGTTATCTCCTGTCGGACCTGATCGCGGACCCGCCGGGCGGGGGCGTGTACATCAACGTCGCGGTCGTCCTCGTGCTCATCGGAGCCCTGTCGAAGTCGGCGATCGTCCCGTTCCACTTCTGGCTTCCGGGCGCGATGGCCGCACCGACCCCGGTCAGCGCGTATCTGCACGCCGCGGCCATGGTGAAGGCCGGCATCTATCTGGTCGCCCGACTCGCGCCCGCGTTCGCCGGACTGCTCAGTTGGCAGATACTCGTCCTGGGCCTCGGCGCGGTCACGATGGTGCTCGGCGGTTGGCGCTCGCTCCGCGAACGCGACCTGAAACTGATCCTCGCCTTCGGCACCGTCTCCCAGCTCGGTTTCATGATGGTCCTCGTCGGCGTCGGCGACGCCGGGGTCGCGATGGCCGGGCTGTCGATGGTCGTCGCGCACGCCATGTTCAAAGCCTCTCTGTTCATGGTCGTCGGCATCATCGACCATGCGACCGGCACTCGCGACATCCGTCTCCTCGCGCGGTTGGGCCACCGGCTCCCGGTCCTCGCCGCCATCGCCGCGGTCGCAGGCGCCAGCATGGCGGGCCTGCCGTTCACGATCGGCTTCGTCGGCAAGGAGACCGCGTTCGGGACCCTGTGGGACACGGGAGCCCTGAACCCGAGCGTCGCGCACTTCGTCGACATCGTGCTGCTGATCGGCTCGATCATCACGTTCGCATACACGTCTCGATTCCTGTGGGGCGCATTCGGCCGAAAGGTCCGCCGTCTCCCCACGCGCGCCGTCGCCACCTTGCACCCACCGAACGTCGCCTTCCTCACGCCACCCGCGATACTCGCCGTCCTCGGCGTCGTGTCCTCGTTCGTCGCGCACCAGGTCGGCGACCTGTTCGAGCCCTACGCGGAGAGCCTTCCCGACTTCGGACACCCGGTGGAGCATCTCGCGCTCTGGCACGGGTTCGGACTCCCCGTGGTGTTCTCGATCATCGTGGTCGTCGGAGGCTCCCTGCTGTTCGCCGTCCTGCGGGCGCGGCGCGCCCGAGTGTTTAAGAACCCGCCGCCGCTCAACGCCGACCGTGCATACGACGCGACGCTTCGCCTGGCCGACTCCGTGTCCCTGTGGGTCACCCGGAACACGCAGCGCGGTTCACTGCCGATCACCCAGGGCGTCATCCTGTCGACCGCGGTCGTCCTCCCGTTGATCGCGTTGGCGCTCGGCAACCGGAACGCGCTGTCGATCCGCGGCTTCGACACCCCCGAGCAGTTGATCGTCGGCGTTCTCATGGCCGCCGCGGCACTCGCGACGACGATGCTGCGCAACCGTCTGGCCAGCGTCCTCATCCTCGGACTCACCGGGTACGGCTGCGGTGCGCTGTTCGCGATGTACGGAGCCCCCGACCTGGCGCTGACCCAGTTCCTGGTGGAGAGCGTCACGCTCGTCGTCTTCGTCCTGGTGCTTCGCAAACTGCCGAGCGAGGCTGCGCCCCGTCACGAAGGCGGGTTCCGGGTCGGTCGGGCGTTGATCGGCGCGGCGTTCGGTCTGATGCTGGTGCTCGTCGGCTTGTTCGCTGCGGCCGCGCGTTCGACCGAGCCGCTGCAGGTCCGTCTCGGCGACGCCGCCTACGAGTTCGGGCACGGTTCCAACACCGTCAACGTCCTCCTCGTCGACATCCGCGCGTGGGACACTCTCGGCGAGATCTCGGTCCTGATCGTCGCCGCCACCGGTGTCGCGTCCATGGTGTTCCGCAGCCGCCGCTTCGGCGCCGTGCCGCGCGTCACCGACGCCGTCCGGGCACAAGCGGGCCTCGACGAGGACGATTTCGTCGCCGAACGCACCACCTGGCTGGCCGGCAGCGAACTGCGCGATCCGCGCCACCGCACGATGGTGCTCGAAGCCACCACCCGCGTCGTCTTCCCCACCCTGGTGGTCCTGTCCGCCTACCTGTTCTTCGCCGGACACAACGCACCGGGCGGCGGCTTCGCGGGCGGTCTCGTCATGGGGCTCGCCCTCGTCCTGCGCTACCTCGCGGGCGGCCGTTACGAGCTCGGCGAAGCGCTCCCCGTCGAAGCCGGAACCATTCTGGGCGCGGGCCTGCTCGTGTCGGCGACGACCGCCGTCACCTCGCTGTTCCTCGGCGCCCCCGTCCTGTCGTCTGCGGTCATCGACCTGCACCTTCCGGTATTCGGCGACATCCACATCGTCACGGCGATGTTCTTCGACCTCGGCATCTACCTGATCGTCGTCGGACTCGTCCTCGACATCCTCCGCAGCCTCGGCGCACGCCTGGAAGTGGCCGACGACGCTCCGCTCACCGGCGGCCTCCCCGCGCAGCGTCGGCAGGAGGTGCGCAAGTGAGCGTCGACCTCGGCCTGCTGATCGTCGCGGGCGTCCTCGCGGCCTCCGGCGTCTACCTGCTGATGGATCGCAGCCTGATCCGCATGCTGTTCGGCCTCATGCTGGTCGGCAACGCCGTCAATCTGCTGATCGTCACGCTCGCCGGACCGCCCGGACACCCGCCGGTACGCGGACGCGAGTCGGCGGGCCAGACCAGCGACGCCGATCCGCTCGCCCAAGGCATGGTGCTGACGGCGATCGTCATCACCATGGGCGTCGCCGCCTTCGTGCTGGCCCTCGTGTACCGCCTGTTCGTCATCAACCGGCGCAGTCGTGAAGCGCCCCCGCCCGACGTCGAACCGACGTCCCTCGAGTCCGTCGTCGACGACGATCTCGGCGACGACCCGGAGGACGTCAAGATCGCGAGCAGTTCCCTGCAGACGTTCGGCGACCGCGACCGCAGCGACGACCCGCTGACCGGAGCCGACACCGTTGCGGGCGACTTCTTCGACGACCACGGCAACCCGCTCACCGCCGAAGAGTTCGAAGCCGTCCACCAGAGCGTCATCGAAACCGATCTGATGCCCGAGGAAGCCGACCTGCTCGCCCACCTGCCGGAAGACTCCGACGACATGCCGAGCGCCCCAGTAGAGAACGTCACAGTAGAGAACGTCGCAGAAGATAACGCCGAGACCGAGGGAGGTGATCGATGATCCCGCAGCCGTCGTGGATCACCGTGCTGATCGCTCTCCCCACCCTCGTACCGCTGCTCGGCGCAGCCCTCACACTGCTCCGCGGACGCAGCCCGACCTTCCAGCGAGCCGTCAGCGTCGGCGCGATCGGCGTCGCTCTGATCGCGTCGTCGATGATGCTGTACCTGACGAGCGTCCACGGGCCGTTCGCCGTGCACGTCGGCGGCTGGGGCGACCGGGACGGCGGCGGCTCGCCGCTCGGCATCACTCTCGTCGTCGACCCGCTCGCCGCCCTCATGCTCGTCGTGTCGACGACCGTCCTGCTGTGCGTCGTCGTGTACGCGATCGGCCAGGGCATCCGGGACGGCACGACCGAACAACCGGTCTCGATCTTCCTGCCGACCTACCTGATCCTGACCGCGGGCGTGTGCAACGCGTTCCTGGCCGGCGACCTGTTCAACCTGTACGTCTCGTTCGAGGTGCTGCTCGCCGCGAGCTTCGTCCTGTTGACGCTGGGCGCCAGCGCCGAACGCGTCCGAGCAGGCGCGTCGTACGTCATGGTCTCGATGGTCTCCTCACTGATCTTCTTGGCCGGCATCGCATTCGCGTACGCCACGACGGGGACGCTCAACCTGGCCGAGATGGCGGTCCGCCTCGACGCCGTCCCCGACGGGACCCGCAACGCCCTGTACGCGGTGCTGCTCGTCGCCTTCGGCATCAAAGCCGCGGTCTTTCCACTGTCCACCTGGCTGCCGGACTCGTATCCGACAGCGCCCGCCCCGGTCACCGCAGTGTTCGCGGGCCTGCTCACCAAGGTCGGCGTGTACGCGATCATCCGCGCGCACTCGCTCCTGTTCCCGGGCGGCGCGATGGACACCGTGCTGATGGTCGCCGGGCTGTTGACGATGTTCGTCGGCATCTTCGGTGCGATAGCTCAGTCGGACGTGAAACGACTCCTGTCGTTCACCCTCGTGAGCCATATCGGCTACATGATCTTCGGTATCGCCGTCGGCTCGTTGGAGTCGACCAGTGCCGCGATCTACTACGTCGCCCACCACATCCTGGTCCAGACCACCCTGTTCCTGGTCGTCGGTCTGATCGAACGTCAGGCCGGGTCGTCGTCGCTGCGCCGTCTCGGCGGACTCATCGCGAGTCCACTGTTGGCCGTGCTGTTCCTGATCCCCGCACTCAACCTGGGCGGCATCCCGCCGTTCTCCGGTTTCATCGGCAAGGTCGCCCTCCTGCAGGCGGGCACCGCCGACGGTTCGGTGCTGTCGTGGATCCTCGTCGGAGGCGGTGTCGTCACCAGCCTCCTGACCCTCTACGTGATGGCCCGCATCTGGACGAAGGGCTTCTGGCGGCCCCGTGCCGACGCCCCCGAGGGCGATATGGCGGCGAGCACGCCGTCCGCACTCGTCGAGGAGGGCACCGATGTGCTGCTCGACGACCGTGAGGACGTCGGCCGCATGCCCGTCACCATGGTGTTGCCGACAGCCGCGATGGTGGCCGTCGGTCTCGCCCTCACGGTCTGGGCAGGCCCGATCTTCGAGTTCACCGACAGCGGAGCACACGGCGTCCTGGACCGCGCCGTGTACATCAGTACCGTGCTGGGCCCCGGAGGCGGCCGATGAGCAACACCCCGTTCCCCGACCGTCCGCACGTGCGGCCCGCAGGCAAGAAGGCGATCCCGGCGTTCTTCGGCAGTCTGTGGCGGCTCACCGTCGTCGGCTTCGCGTGGCCGTTGACCAACGCGATCGTCTGGCTGCAAGAGCATCTGAAGTTCCCGAAGTGGGCGGGCGGTGACCTGCGGGAGTTCACGATGCGCCTGTGGGGCGTGGCGTGGCTGGCGTTCGTCTGGGTCCTGCTGTGGGGCGAGGTCACGTGGGGCAACATCCTCGTCGGCGTCGTGATCGCGATCGTGGTGATGACGCTGCTCCCCCTGCCTCGGGTCCCCGTCGAGGGCCGGATTCACCCTCTTGCCGCGTTGAAGCTCGTCCTCACCCTGCTCAGCAACTTCGTGGTGTCGTCGGCGCAGGTCGCGTGGGCGGCGATCAAGCCGGGGCCACCGCCGCTCGGCGCCGTCGTCCGCGTCCACGTCGCGATCAAGTCCGACCTGGTCTTGACGCTGGCCGTCGACTACATCAACTTGGTGCCCGGCACGATGGTCGTCGAGATCGACCATCTGCGCCGCATGTTGTACGTGCACATCTTCGACGTCCGCAAGCAGTCGCAGGTCGACTCGTTCTTCCGTCAGATGGCGTATGTGGAGCGGCAGTTCATCAAGGCGTTCGAGCGCGACTCCGAATGGCAGCCGAGCCCGTTCCACGGCATCGACGACGACTACCACCACGTACCGTTCAGTGATCGGCAGCGCGTCGCCGACGAGGAGCGACGTGTCCGTCGCGCGTCCCGTCGCCGTCACATCCGGCGACGGAAGGAGGACACATGACGTATGTGTGGACGATCGCCGCCGCGATGCTGCTCGTCTCCGTCGTCCTGACCACCTACCGGACTCTCCGCGGACCGAGTACGCTCGACCGACTGGTGGGCGTCGACGCGATCGTCGCCATCATGATCAGCGGTCTCGCGATCTGGGTGGCTGCTTCCGGTGACACGACGATCTCGGCGGCCATCGTCGTGCTGAGCCTCGTCAGCTTCATCGGGTCCGTCGCGGTGGCCCGATTCCGAGTGAGGGACGACGAATGATCGGAGACCGCAGATGATCAGGGATGTTCTCACCGCATTCTTCGTGCTGTTCGGCTCGACGGTCGCCCTGACCGCAGCGATCGGCATCGTCCGATTCCCGGACACGTTGAGCCGGATGCATGCAGCGACCAAACCGCAGACGTTCGGCATGATCCTGGTTCTGATCGGCGCGCTCATCCAACTCGACGGACACGTCGACAGCGGGATGCTCGTCCTGACCGGCCTGTTCACGCTCATCACGGCGCCCGTCATCGCCCAGCGAGTCGGCCGCCTCGTCTACCGTGAGCAGCGCATCGACGAGCATCTGCTCGACGAGAGTCAACTGCGGGCGCGCGACCAGGGGCACTGACCGGAGTCCGGACGGGCTACTCGAGTTCGTCGACCACCGACGCGACGACCTCACGCATGTCACCGGTGCGCGCGAACACGTCGTGCTGACGTTTGTAGCTGACACCGCGGGCGACGATGTCGCTGACGGATGCCAATTCGTCGGTGCAGCCCAACGAGGCGGCGACCGGTTCGAGTCGCACGAGGAGTTCGGCGAGGTCGTCGGTGACCAGCCGTTCCGAACAGTCGGCGTCTTGGATGACGATGGCATCGATGCCGTAGCGGGCTGCGCGCCACTTGTTCTCCTGGACGAGCCACGGCGCCATCTGCGGCAGGGTCTCGCCTGCGGTGAGACGACGATCCAAGTCGACGATCAGGCAGTGGATCAGCGCGACGATGCCTGCGAGCTCGCGGCGGTTCGAGACGCCGTCGCACACCCGTACCTCGATGGTGCCCAGGTGCGGCGAGGGCCGGATGTCCCATCGGATCTCGTTGAGGTGGTCGATGATCCCGGTGGTCTCCTGATCGGAGACGAACCGCTCGAACTCACTCCACCGCTCGAACTGGAACGGCAGTCCCGCGGTCGGCAACTGCTGGAACATCATCGCACGGTTGCTCGCGTACCCGGTCTCCCGCCCGCCCCACATCGGCGACGACGCTGACAGCGCCAACAAGTGCGGATAGTACTTGAGCAGTGAGGACAGGATCGGGAGGACTTTGTCGCGGCGGCTGATCCCGACGTGGACGTGCACGCCCCAGATCAGCATCTGCCGCCCCCACCACTGGGTCCTGGCGATCAGCTCCGCGTAGCGCGGACCTTCAGTCAGCTGCTGCGTCGACCATTCCGCGAAGGGGTGGGTGCCCGCGCCGTACAGGTCGACACCGACCTCGTCGGTGAGCGTGCGGACCACGTCGAGCGTCTCGCCGAGGTCGGCCATCGCCTCGGGCACTGTGTGACAGACGTCGGTGACGAGCTCGACGGTGTTGCGGAGCAACTCCTTGTGGATCCGCTCGGACCGGTCGACCCCGCGCGCACCGATCAGCTCGAACAGCTCCGGCGCGGAGTTCGACAGGTCGCGGGTGACGGGATCGACGAGCGCGAGCTCCCATTCCACCCCGAGCGTCGGCTCAGGCGACCCGCGGAACTCGATGTCGCTGATGCGGTCCCCCACCGGTGGCTTGTCCGACCGTTACTCGGCGATGACGCCGCACGCCAGGCGGTGCGAGCCGTCGGTGTCGCCGACCTCGTGGACGACGAGTGCCTTGCCCTGGATCTGTTCGAGCGCGAACGCGTCGGTCGTGCTGGTGACCGTCCCGGTGCCGTTCTGCAACACGGTGACGCTCGCCAGATCGCCGCTCTCGGGCTTGCCGGTGTGGCCGTCGACCTGCAGGTGATCACCGGCCGACGCGAACCCGTTCGACGCCTCGCATTTGCCGACGGAGTGGATGTGGACGCCGTGCGATCCCGGCGCGATCCCGGCGACGCGCAGGTTCACATTCACCGCTTCGCCCTCGGTCGTGAACGTGGCGGTGCCGATGCTGCCGCCGTCGGTGTTGCGCAATGTCACGGTCAGCTCTTCGACACCGCCGGACGTCGTGCCCGCGTTGACCTCGTCGCCGGGACGTGCCTGGTCACCGGTGATGACCGGCGGCGTGGTGCCCTTCTCGTCCGTCGGGTACTGATCCGGCGTACATCCCGCAAGCACGGCTCCAGCGGCGCCTGCCGCGGCGAGGACCGCCAGGACACGAGTGGTCGAGGTTCCGGTGGCGGCACCACTGTGGTTACGGGCGAACATGACGCTCCTTATGTGTTCCGTACGAGGAAGGGTTACAGGGTTCGGCATTGAATGATTTCTGACGCTCGGGTGTTACTCGGTGACGACGATGACTGCGAGTTCACCTTCGCACCGGGTGAACACCGCGGGCCGCGGATCCACGGAGGCGCCCCCGGGCACCACGTCGGCGACCTTCTGCGCGGCGGCCTCCTCGCCCTCGTCGTAGAAGACGGTGTTCTCGCTGATGCTGCCGGTCGAGAGGTTCTCGGCGCCGCTCACGTCGAAGCCCGACTGCTCGAGCGAGTCGGAGACTTTGCCTGCCAGCCCGGTCACGGTCCCTGCGTTGAGCACACACACCGATCCGACGTCGGCGGCGTCGGCGACCTTCGACGACGACGCGGGCGTCGACGCAGAGTCATCGCCCTTCGCGCTCGACTCCGCGGGGCCGGACTCAGTAGTGCTCTGCACGGCAGCGGTCGAAGCACTGTCGCCGTCGTCTCCGCTGGTGGCCGCACGGTGCCAGCCGAGGCCGATGAAGACCACGGCGACCGCCAGCAGCAGCATGGCGCCTGCCCGAAGGGGCAGTCGGTTGGTTTCTCGGTCAGCTTTCATCACGGCAACTTTAGCTCACGACGCCGCGTACGAGGCGAGGCGTCTGCACGACGCGCCTGTAGGACGCCTGTCAGATCTCGAATCCGAGGCGTCGGGCGGCCCGCGCCTTCTGACGCGAAGCGCGCAGACGACGGAGCCGTTTGACGAGCATCGGGTCGGCCGCGAGCGCTTCGGGACGGTCGACCAGCGCATTCAGAATCTGGTAGTACCGAGTCGCCGACAAGCTGAACAGCTCTTTGATGGCTTCTTCCTTCGAGCCCGCGTACTTCCACCACTGGCGCTCGAACGAGAGGATGTCGTGTTCACGCCGGGTGAGACCGTCGGGCCCGACCTCGTGCGGGTCGCCCTGCTGCCCAGCCTGCGCAGCACCGACCGAATCGTCGTCGTCTGGTGTATGCGCGGTTGCGCTGTCCATCTCGCTCCCTTGCAAAGCCTGCCGTTTCGTCATATCCACTCGTCGGTTTCGCGCTCCACACCGATGGCCGGAAGGCGAATCACAAACGTGTGGTTCGCCTCAAGAGTGTAGCCACCGAACCCCTGCCCTTCACGACGACTCACCGCGAACACGCCGCATTGTCCGGGTAAAGTCTGGCCACATGGCAATTCTTCCGATCTGCATCGTCGGCGAGCCGGTGCTCCACAACCCGACGACGCCTGTCGACCTCGACGACCAGGGACGTCCGTCCGCCGAGATCGTCGCACTGCTCGACGACATGTACGAGACGATGGACGTCGCGAACGGCGTCGGTCTGGCCGCCAATCAGGTCGGCCGCGGACTGCGCATGTTCGTCTACGACTGCCCGGACGGCCCGACCCGCCGACGCGGCGAGGTGATCAACCCGGTGCTGGAGACCTCGGAGATCCCCGAGACCATGCCGGACCCCGACGACAACGACGAAGGCTGCCTTTCAGTGCCCGGCGAAGGCTTCCCGACCGGGCGCGCCGACTGGGCCAGAGTAGTCGGCACCGACCGCGACGGCGCTCGCGTCGAGGTCGAGGCGGACGGATTCTTCGCTCGCATGCTGCAGCACGAGGTCGGTCACCTCGACGGATATCTGTACATCGACGTCCTGGTCGGCCGGAATGCGCGCGCCGCGAAGAAGGCCGTCAAACGCAACGGTTGGGGAACACCGGGCCTGACGTGGCTGCCCGGAGCCGACCGCGACCCATTCGGCCACGACGACGACTGAGGTCCACCATGATCGATCCGACTGTCGGCGATCGCATCGTCGTCCGCTACCGACTCGGTTCGGCCGACGCTCCGACCGGCGGTCCGTCGCAGTCGGATGTGACCGGCGTGCTGTCGATGGCCGACGAGCGGCATCTGACGATCGATCGCGACGGCGAGGTCGTCGTGATCGGGCGCGACGCGATCACGTCGATCCGCCTCCTGTCCCGACACGTGGTTCGGAACTCGGAGATCCGTGACGTCGAGCGCGCGCTCTGCGCGGGCTCCGATGCGACGCATCGCGAGGAGATCGACGGCTGGATCCTCTCGGCGGGCGGCTCGACGCCGCGCGGGCGTTCGGCGGTGCCCGTCGAGTTCAACGCCCCGTCGGCCGCCGTCCCCGAGATCATCGACTGGTACGACGACCTCGACCTTCCCGCGCTGGCACTGCTCCCCGACCGACTCGTCCGTCCCGGCCGGGTCACCATCGACGAGGCACAGGCGATGGAGGTCCTCGTCGCCGAGGCTCCCGCGATCGTCGACGGACTCACCCCGATCGACGTCGGGGACCGGCTGTGGGCGGTGGACGTCGAAGCGTCCGACGACGCTCTCCGGGCGGCGGCGCGACGGGCCGGATACGCGCTGCACCACACCGTCACGGTCGGCGAACTCGTCGAGACGTAGGCGAATTCGATTCCGCGGCCTCAGCGGTTACCGTGGAACGCGATGCCTCCTCCCAATCGCAGCCCTGAGCAGTCCCGTCGCCGCATGCTCGCATCGGCGCTCGGCGTGATCGTCCTGTTGGCCGTCGTCGCGTTGACCTGGTGGGTCGACGGACGCAACACCACCGACGCCGAACCGTCGGCCGCCGCCCAACCGGGGGTGAGTGTCGCCGCATCCGACTCCGGTTCCCCGGACCGGTCCAGGACTGCGGGGCGACCGTCGAACGATGTTCCCGCTCGCGTCCAGCAGACCCTCGACTACATCGACGCAGGCGACTGGCCGGACGCTGCGAATGCGCCGGGGACGCACGGCGGCGACACGTTCCGCAATTCGGAGGGACGCCTGCCGAAGAAGACGTCGAACGGCAAGAAGATCACCTATCGGGAATGGGATGTGAACCCGAAGCAGAGTGGGCGGGGACGCGACGCAGAACGGATCGTGACCGGTAACAACGGGACGGCCTACTACACCTTGGACCACTACGAGTCGTTCACCGCCATCCGGGGCCCGAAGGCATGACCGCCGTCGCCGCCACCGCGCCCTCCCTGTTCGGGACCGGATTCGCCGCGCGCCGGGTCGACGGCGCACAGATGCGGACAGTCGGCGGAGTACTGGACGCACTCGCGACGGCGTGGGACTTCCCGGCCCACTTCGGCCGCAACCGAGACGCCCTCGACGACTGCATGCGCGACCTGCCGACCGGTCTGCACACCCCCGAGGGCGCTCCGTCGACCGGCTGGTTGACGATCGTCGAGAACGCATCGCAGGTGCTCGCCGACGAACCGGACGCGCTGGAGTGGTTCGCCGAGTCGATCGACTTCTGGCGCGACTCCTACCGCGACGCACGGTTCGCCGTGCTGCTCGTCGACGACGACCCGGCCGCGATCCGCGAGAAGTGGGCCGCGGTCGGCGTCCCCATGACCGATCCGGCAGAGGAGATCTGAGCCGTGCGCCTGGCGACCTGGAACGTCAACTCGATCCGTGCCCGCTCGGAGGACGTCGTGGCGTGGATGACGCGCCATGCGATCGACGTGCTCGCACTCCAGGAGACGAAGTGCTCCAACGACCAGTTCCCGGTGATGAGCTTCGCCGCCCACGGCTACGACGTGGCGTTCCACGGCGACGGCGGCTACAACGGCGTCGCGATCGCGTCGCGCGTCGGCCTGGACGACGTCCACCTCGGGTTCGACGGCGAGCCCACGTACGACGGCAAGACGGAGGCCCGAGCGATCTCGGCGACGTGCGACGGCGTTCGTGTGTGGAGCCTGTACGTTCCGAACGGCCGCGCACCCGGCGACCCGCACATGAGCTACAAACTCGACTGGTTGGCGGCGCTCGCCGGGGTCACCCGACTGGAGTTGACCCACGACCCGGCAGCTCAGATCGCCTTGGCCGGCGACTGGAACGTCGCGCCGACGGATGCCGACGTCTGGGATCCGGCCTACTTCGCCGACCGCACCCATACGTCGCCCGCCGAACGCGCGGCCTTCGCCGAGTTCGCCGAAGCGGGATTCTTCAACAGCGCCGACCCATTCGCCCCAGGTCCGGACACCTATACGTTCTGGGACTATCAAGCCGGGCGCTTCGACAAGAACCAAGGCATGCGCATCGACTTCGCGCTCTGTTCCCCGGCCTTGAACGACCGCGTCTTCGACGCCTTCGTCGACGTCGCTGCCCGCCAACTCAAGGGCGCCAGCGACCACGCGCCACTGGTGCTCGACATCTCGTCGAGCTGATCACCGACCGGCCCGTCAGACGGGAGCCAGCGGGACCACTCCCGGGTGCGCTTCGAGGAACTTCCGCGTGAACGTGCAGACCGGCCGCACCCGGAGATCGTTGTCGCGCATGTAGGCCACCGCAGTCCCGGTCAGCCGGGTGGCCAGACCGTGCCCGGCGTACTCGTCGTACATGACGGTGTGCAGGATGGTCGCCACTCGACTGCCGTCGGTGTCGTCGATGCGGTATCCGAGGACTCCGACGAGGTCGCCTGCGACCCACAACTCGAACCGTTCGCGGTCGGGATTGTGCACGACCTGTGAGATCTGTTGGAGTAGCGATCGCGCACTGTGCTGCGGCGCCTGATGATGACGGTTCCTCAGTTGCATGACACCTCCCTGTGACAACAATCACAACACTACGGACGCAGGCGGGGTGCGGCAAGTCACATCAGTCACATCTGCATCACGGTTGGGTGTGCTTGCCACAACAGAGGGCACCGGCGCTAGGGTGGCTGACGTTAGGGTTGCAGACGTAGGTCTGACCTACACGACAATTACACACGCGGGGGCTCTCACGATCCGAGGGCTGAGATGGCGACCGGCGGTCGTCGACCGCTCGAACCTGTCCGGATAATGCCGGCGTAGGGAGGATTTCCATGGGCACCCCTGTATCTGCTGTGTCTACTCAGAGCGTCACCACGGGCCCGATCGAGGGCAGCGCGAAGCACTACGTGCAGGTCGACGACATGCGGGTCCCGGCCCGTCGGGTCAATCTGACCAACGGCGAACACCTCGACCTGTACGACACGTCGGGTCCGTACACCGACGTGAACGCGGTGATCGACATCGAGCGCGGCCTGCCCGCGATCCGCGACTCGTGGGCCAGGCCCGAGCCGGTCGACGGCACGGCGACGCAGCTCGCCTGGGCTCGCGCCGGAACGGTGACGCCGGAGATGGCGTACATCGCCGCTCGTGAAGGCATCGACGCAGAACTCGTCCGCAGCGAGGTCGCCGCAGGCCGCGCCGTCATCCCGGCCAACCACCGCCACCCCGAATCCGAACCGATGATCATCGGCAAGGCGTTCGCGGTGAAGGTCAACGCCAACATCGGCAACTCGGCGGTCACGTCGTCGATCGGCGAAGAGGTCGAGAAGATGGTGTGGGCGGCGCGGTGGGGCGCCGACACGATCATGGACTTGTCGACCGGCAAGGACATTCACGTCACGCGCGAGTGGATCATGCGGAACTCGCCGGTCCCGGTCGGCACCGTGCCGATCTATCAGGCCTTGGAGAAGGTCAAAGGCGATCCGACCGCGTTGACCTGGGAGATCTACCGCGACACGGTGATCGAACAGGCCGAGCAGGGCGTCGACTACATGACCGTCCACGCGGGCGTGCTCCTGCGTTATGTGCCGCTCACCGCGCGGCGCGTCACCGGCATCGTCTCGCGCGGCGGCTCGATCATGGCGGCCTGGTGCCTAGCTCACCACGAGGAGTCGTTCCTGTACACGCACTTCGACGACTTGTGCGAGATCCTCGCCCGGTACGACATCACGTTCTCCCTCGGTGACGGACTGCGCCCTGGGTCGATCGCCGACGCGAACGACGAGGCGCAGTTCGCCGAACTGCGCACTCTCGGCGAATTGACCACGCGGGCAAAGGCGTTCGGCGTCCAGGTCATGATCGAGGGCCCCGGCCACGTGCCGATGCACAAGATCGTCGAGAACGTGCGACTCGAAGAGGAGTGGTGCGAAGAGGCGCCGTTCTACACACTCGGCCCGTTGGCCACCGACATCGCGCCGGCCTACGACCACATCACCTCGGCGATCGGCGCGGCGATGATCGCTCAGGCCGGTACCGCGATGCTCTGTTACGTGACCCCTAAGGAGCACCTGGGACTGCCGAACCGCGACGACGTGAAGGTCGGTGTGATCACCTACAAGATCGCGGCGCACGCCGCCGACCTGGCCAAGGAGCACCCGCGGGCCCAAGAACGCGACGACGCGTTGAGCCGGGCACGGTTCGAATTCCGGTGGACCGACCAGTTCAACCTGGCGCTCGACCCGGACACCGCCCGCGAGTACCACGACGAGACGATGCCCGCGGAGCCTGCGAAGACCGCGCACTTCTGCTCGATGTGCGGCCCCAAGTTCTGTTCCATGCGCATCTCGGCGGACGTGCGCGCCTACGCCGAGGAGAACGGTCTGGTCACCGCCGAGGACATCGATCGCAAGATCGCACAGGAGATGGCCGCCAAGTCCGACGAGTTCGCCGCGGCAGGCAACCAGGTGTATCTGCCGATCTCGGAAGTGGAGCCGGCCTCGGCCGCGAGCGCATCGCAGTGACCGAGCCGCGCGTCCTGCCGACTGTCGGGCCCGGCCAGACACCGGCCCGCGTCATGACGATCGCCGGGTCCGACTCCGGCGGCGGCGCGGGCATCCAAGCCGACATGCGCACCTTCGCACTGCTCGGTCTGCACGCGTGCGTCGCGGTCACCGCGGTCACCGTGCAGAACACCCTCGGTGTCACCGGGATCGAGAAGGTCCCGCCGGAGACCGTCGCCGCCCAGATCAGGTCGGTGGTCTCGGACATCGGGGTCGACGCGGTCAAGACGGGGATGCTCGCGTCCGCGCCGATCATCGACGCCATCGCCGACACGTGCGACGAACTCGGGATCGGCGGCGGGCGCGACGTCCCGCTGGTCGTCGACCCGGTCTGCGCCTCGATGCACGGTGATCCGCTGCTCGCCGCCGACGCACTCGACACGCTGATCCGGCGGATGATCCCGCTGGCAGACGTCGTCACGCCGAATCTGGACGAGGTCGCATTGATCACCGGGATCGACGTCGTCGATGCGGCGACGCAGCGCGACGCAGCGCGCGCCCTCCGCGATCTGGGTGCCCGCTGGGCGCTGGTGAAGGGCGGACATCTCCGCGACAGCGAGATGAGCCCGGACCTCCTGTTCGACGGCGACCACTTCTTCTCGGTGGACACGCCACGCATCGACACGCCTCACGACCACGGCGCCGGCGACACCCTGGCCGCCGCGATCTGCGGGGCCCTCGCCCACGACTACTCGGCGCCCGATGCGCTCGAGTTCGCCAAGGCCTGGGTCACGAAGGGCTTGCAGTCCGCCTATCCGTTGGGCGCCGGGCATGGCCCGGTGAACCCGCTGTGGCGGGTGCACTCACCGAACTGAGTCGGCCGAATCGGTGGTCCTGGGATGCATCCTCATCGCGACGAGCACGATGAACGATGCGAAGAAGAAGCAGAGGGCTCCAACGAAGGTGCCGACGGTGGCGAGGACCGCATCGACGGTCGTCCCGGTGCGACTCACGAACGATCCGACCGCGGACACGCCGAAGGCGATGCACCCGATCATGTTGATCACGCCCGACCACCAGTCGGTGCTGCCGGGCGCCCAGACTCGGCGGGCGGCGTCGGCACGGGTGAAGGCCACGAGGACGAACAGTCCGCTGAGGAGGAATGCGACGGACCCGCCCGCATCCGGGTTCCACACCAAGTGCTGCTGGCCGTGGACCGTCTTGACTTCGAGCGCCGCGGCCGTGCTCACGTTGAACAGCAGAGTGCCGACGAACTGTGTAGACGCCGCCAGCCAATCCGCCCGCAGCATGACGCCGCTGCCGTAGGGCACCGAGGTCGTCATCGGACCGCTGCGCACCAATTGGATGAGCGCGGCCCCGGTGAAGAACCACGCACCGATGAAGTACGAGATGTTCGCCGCTTCGGCGCCTGCCCACGGGCCGAAGCCCGGAGCCGAGCCCAACGCGAACAGCGCCGAACCGATCATGAAGCCGATGCACTGTTTGGTCGTAGTCGCCGTCAGGAGCCCGGCGGCGAAACGGTGACGATCAGCACTCACACACATACCTTTCCGATGAACGCCGGGACGCCTCGAGCCGTACCCGACCCGAGGCGTCCGGCCGAGCGGTCAGTGGTGGAAAGCCCCGGTCTGGCCTTCTCTCGGCATCGGTCCGCTCAGACGTTCGAGGAACTCGACCTCCTTCGTGAGGTCCTCGAGCAGCGCGTCGGCCAGGTCTTCACTCAGCCCGGCACGCACGACGATGCGTTGGACGGTGACCTCCGCGAGATCGTCGGCCAGCGGGTAGGCCGGGACCTGCCATCCCTTCATCCGCAGCCGGTCCTGGAGGTCGTAGAGCGTCCAGTTGTCGGTGTACCCACTCTTCATCCGCCAGGCGAAGACCGGAATGGTGTCGCCCTTGCTGACGAGTTCGAACGGGGCCATCTCCGCGATCGCCGACGACAGTCGCTGCGCGACGTCGAGCGAATTCTGTTGGACGGCACGGTAGCCCGACCGGCCAAGGCGGAGGAACTGGTAATACTGCAGGAGGACTTGCGCGCCCGGTCGCGAGAAGTTGAGGGCGAGGGTCGGCATGTCGCCGCCCAGGTACGCACAGTGGAACACGAGGCTGTCCGGCAGGGCGGCCATGTCGCGCCACACGATCCACCCGACGCCCGGGTAGACGAGACCGAACTTGTGTCCTGAGGTGCTGATCGACGCGACTCGCTCCACCCGGAAATCCCATTCGAGATCCGGTTGGCAGAACGGAGCGATCATCGCACCGGAAGCACCGTCGACGTGGATGTGGACGTCGAACCCGGTGTCCGCCTGGATCTTGTCGAGCTTCGCAGCGATCTCGGCGACCGGTTCGTACGCACCCGTGTAGGTCTGCCCCATGATCGCGACGACGCCGATCGTGTTCTCGTCGACGTACTTCTCGAGGTCGTGGCCGTCGAGGTAGAGGTGATCCTCAGTGATCGGCACCCACCGGGGCTCTACCTCGAAGTAGTTGCAGAACTTCTCCCAGCACACCTGGACTGCGGTGGACAGGACGATGTTCGGACTCTCCGTCGACTTGCCCGCGTCCTTACGAGCCTGCTGCCAACGTCGCTTGAGCGCCAGACCGCCGAGCATGCACGCCTCCGACGAACCGATCGTCGACGTACCGATCGAGTTCTCGACGTCCGGGTTGTTCCACAGGTTGCCGAGGATCCGCCAGCACCGATCCTCGATCGCTGCGGTCGCCGGATACTCGTCCTTGTCGATCATGTTCTTGTCGACGGTCTGCGCGTAGAGAAGCTGGGCCTCTTTGTCCATGTACGTGGACACGAAGGTCGCCAGGTTCAGTCGCGAGTTTCCGTCGAGCATCGCCTGATCGTGGACGATCTGGTACGCGGTGCTCGGAAGGAGCATGTCCTCGGCCATCTCGTGCCGCGGAAGCGTGGTCTTCTCGCCCTCCCGATTGAACACCGGGTTGAGAGCCATCCGGTCGTTTGTTCCTGCTGCCATGTCCACTCCTTGTTTCACATCGGTCCGGTGCAGACGCGCACGTCGCACCGGTCAGGGTTCTTCATGGACCGAATACTATGTGCGCCGCAGAGGACGAAACCGCAGTTCGGCGGACGCGGAACCGCTAGCAGGCCACCGGATTCAAGCCGATTCTCGGGTCTACTCGGTCACACCTGCGGATATGTCGGCCCTCGACCGTCCGAACGCTGAGACGACTACCGTCAGCACGACATTTCTGGCACGCATTTACCACCTCGTGGCGCATATTTGACCACCCGATTCAGGGGTCACCGACTGGCAGCGCGCCTGCGCAACTCAGCCTTCGCGAGCGAGTTCTTGTGGACTTCGTCTGGACCGTCCGCGAAGCGCAGGGTGCGGATGCCCGCGTATGCCGCAGCGAGTGGGAAGTCCTGTGAGACACCGCCTGCGCCGTGCACCTGGATGGCTTTGTCGAGGATCCACTGGACGGTCGTCGGCGTAGCGATCTTGATCGCCTGGATCTCACCGTGCGCACCCTTGTTGCCGACGGTGTCCATGAGCCACGCTGTCTTGAGCACCAGTAGACGCAGTTGTTCGATGCGCACTCGAGACTCGGCGATCCAGTCCCGGATCACCCCCTGCTCGGCGAGCGGGCGGCCGAATGCGACGCGATCGGTCGCGCGGTCGCACATCGCCTCGATCGCCCGCTCGGCGAGGCCGATCGCCCGCATGCAGTGGTGGATGCGACCCGGCCCCAGCCGGGCCTGGGCAATGGCGAAACCGTCCCCCTCGTTCGCGATCACGTTCGTGACCGGCACCCGGACGTCGGTGAACCTCAGTTCCGCATGGCCGCCGTGACTGTGATCGTCGTATCCGAAGACCTCCATGCCGCGGACCACGTCGAGGCCAGGGGTGTCACGTGGGACGAGCACCTGCGACTGCTGACGGTGACGCGGCGCATCCGGGTCGGTCTTGCCCATCACGATGAGGACCTTCGCATTGGGGTTCATCGCCCCGGTGATCCACCATTTACGACCGTTGATGACATAGTCGTCGCCGTCCCGACGGATCGACAGCTCGATGTTCGTGGCGTCCGAGCTCGCGACGTCGGGCTCGGTCATGGCGAACGCCGACCGGATGTCGCCGTCGAGCAACGGCTGCAGCCACTGGGTCTGCTGCTCGGCCGTGCCGAACTCGTTGAGCACCTCCATGTTGCCGGTGTCCGGGGCCGCGCAGTTGAAGACGGCTGGCGCCAGATTGCCGCTGCGGCCGGTGATCTCGGCGATCGGCGCGTACTGCAGGTTGGTCAGCCCCGCACCGTTCTCGCCCGGCAGGAAGAAGTTCCAGAAGCCGCGAGCCTTCGCTTCGGCGCGCAACTCCGCCAGGATCGGCGCACTGTCCCACGCCCATTTGTCGTCGAGCTCGGCGAGCTGATCGTCGAACACCTTCTCGGCCGGATACACGTGCGAGTCCGTGAACTCGGTGACCCCGTCGATCAGTTCGCGAGTCGAGTCGTCGAAAGCGAAATCCATGTCAGTTCTCCTTCAGTGCCGCGACACCGGCGTCCAACAGTCCGAACACTCCGTCGCCGAGCTGGGAGAACCCGTCGCCGACCGTCTGCCCGTTCACATACCGGTAGTGGATGCCCTCGACGATGCCTGCCAGTTTGAAGCAGCCGAGAGCGATGTAGAAGCCGAGGTCGCCGAGATCCCGGTCGCTCCCCGCTGCGTACCGTTCGACGATCTCGCGCTCGCTCAGATAGCCCGGCGCCGCGGTGGCGTCGGTGACCGCGCCCGGTGTGATCTCGGCAAGCCGCCCGTAGATGAGCATGAGTGCGAGATCGGTGAGCGAGTCACCGATCGTCGACAGCTCCCAGTCGACGACCGCCCCCATCTCGTCCCCCGGCGTGACGAGGACGTTGTCGAGGCGATAGTCGCCGTGGACGATGCCGGGCGCAGTGTCGGCAGGCACCCGCTCGGAGAGCATCCTGTACAGCTTCTCCATCGCCGGGATCTCCCGCGTGTGCGCGGCGTCGAACTGTTTGCGCCACCGCCGGACCTGACGGCCGAGGAAGCCCTCCGGTCGTCCCGCATCGGCCAGTCCCACGTCTGCGGGGTCAACCCGGTGCAGTTCGACGAGGGTGTCGACGAGTCGCTCGGAGATCACCCGGGTCCGCTGCGGACCGAGTGCCGCGAGCTCGCTCTTCGCCCGATACGGCACACCGTCGATCTCGGACATCACGTAGAACGGTGCCCCGAGGACGTCAGGGTCGTCGCACATCGCGTACATGGTCGGGACCGGGACCGCAGTGTGTTCCAGAGCGGACATCATCCGGTACTCGCGGCCCATGTCGTGAGCGGTGGCCAGGAGGTGACCGACGGGTGGGCGACGCAGGATCCACGACGATGAGCCGTCCGAGATGCGGTACGTCAGATTCGATTTGCCACCAGCGATCAGAGTCGCGGTCAGATCCGAGCCCGCACCGGCCACGTGGTGGGGCAACCAGTCGCCGAGGACGGCCAGATCGAGTCCGGGATGATCAGATTCGGGGTGATCAGATTCGGTCATCAGAACGCGATCACCGAGACGGTCTCGGCCACGCAGGCGGGCTTGTCACCGCCTTCGCGTTCGACCGTCACCCGGTTCACCACCTGAAAGCCGGCGCCGGTCGCGGTCACCGAGACGATCTCGACACCCGCGCGCACTCGTGAGCCGACCGGCACCGGCGACGGAAACCGCACCTTGTTGCTGCCGTAGTTGACGCCCATCGTCGAGCCCTCGACCTTGTAGACCTGCCACGACAGCATCGGGATCAGCGACACCGTCAGGTATCCGTGCGCGATGGTCGACCCGAACGGCCCAGCGGCCGCTCGGGCCGGATCGACGTGGATCCACTGGTTGTCACCGGTCGCCTCCGCGAATCGGTCGATGCGTTCCTGGTCTATCTGCACCCAATCGGAGTACCCGAGGTGAGTGCCGACCGCGGCTTCGAGCTCGTCCGGTCCGTTGAGGATCTTCATCTGCGACTCCTGTGTCGTGTCTCGGTACGGCTGTCGTCAGTCTTTGGGTCCGCCCGCGACGTACAACACCTGCCCGGAGACGAAGCCCGCCCCCTCGCTCGCATAGAAGCTGACGGCGTGCGCGATGTCCGCGGGCTCGCCGACGCGCTGCACGGGGATCTCCTTGGCCATCGCGGCCTTGAAGTCGTCGAAGCTCATCCCGATCCGTTCGGCCGTCGCGGCCGTCATGTCGGTCGCGATGAAGCCGGGGGCGATCGCGTTGGCAGTGACGCCGAAACGACCGAGTTCGAGCGCGAGAGTCTTAGTCAGGCCCTGCATGCCTGCCTTGGCAGCCGAATAGTTCGCCTGCCCCCGGTTGCCGAGCGCCGACGTCGACGAGAGGTTGACGATGCGGCCCCACCCTTCCTTCGTCTGGTAGTTCTGCACCTCTCGCGACATCAGGAACGCACCGCGCAGGTGGACGCCCATCACCGCGTCCCAGTCGGACACCGTCATCTTGAACAGCAGGTTGTCGCGGATGATGCCCGCATTGTTGACGAGGATGGTCGGCGCACCGAGTTCGGCGGCGACGCGACTGACGGCGGCCTCCACAGCGACCTCGTCCGACACGTCGGCTCCGACGGCCAGCGCCCGGCCCCCGGCCACGACGATCTCGTCGACGACCTTCTGGCATGCCGCCTCGTCGAGATCGAGCACTGCAACGGCGTGACCGTCGGCCGCGAGTCGGCGAGCGACCTCTGCTCCGATGCCGCGTGCTGCGCCGGTGACGATGGCTGTCCGCTGAGTGGTCATGAGCTCTCCTTATCGAGGCCGAGTAAGCGATCGCTTATTTTCTACGCTCACTATGCCGGAGGGTGTGACCATCGTCAACAGGCTACGAACCCGTCGACGGCGTGACCTGGTGTCGGTAGTCGATGGGCCCGACGCCGTACCGCGATTTGAACCGGTTGCGAAAGGTTGCGACAGAGCGGAATCCGGACGCAGCCGAGACACTCCCGATCGGCAGCCACGGGTTCGACACGAGCATCTCCCGCGCAGTCCCGACACGGGCATCGGCGATCCTGGCCGCCAACGACTGATCGGTGTGCTCGAACAGGCGATACAGCTGACGACGGGACAGATGGAGTTCCACGGCGATACTGTCGGGGGTGAAGTCCGGATCACGGTGCCTGCGCGCGATGAGGTCGAGCACGACCTGGTGATGAAAGAGCGTGTCGTCCTGAAGGCGATAGTCGTGGTCGCATGCCAGTTCCGCCAGCGCAGCGGTGAACAGATCGACGGCTGCCAGTTCCGCGTCCGCCGACGGCGCCGGGCCGTCGAGCGCCGCAGTGTCGGCAGCGAACCGGCGAGCGAAGCCTGCGGCCGCCCGGGCGAGCGGAGTCTGTTTGCTGACCGGTCGACGAGGCTGCTCGGCGAGGCGTCGATGCCTGCCGAGCATGGCGAGCGGGATCACGTGACCGCACGGATCGGTGACTGCGGAAGCGCTGAGTGTGAACGGGCTCGTCGTCGCGACGAACACGAGATCGCCTGCCGAGTACTCGAACTCCTGACCCGCCTGCCGCACAACGGTCCGTCCTCGCATGGAGGTGACGGCGACCATCAGGAGTTCGTACGGCTCAGCGGCGATACGTTCGAGCGTCCGCTCCGTGCGAGCCGCCGAATGCAGGGCGCAGTACGACGCGGTCATCGACATTCGACGATCGAAGCGAACCGCCCGGAACTCGTCGGCGTCGGCCGGAACGATGTCGAGACCGCTCTGCCATTCGCGCAGGCCTGCGGTACCCGCGAAATGAGTGGGCCGAGCCAGTCGCTTACGGTCGACGCCTAGTCGCGCCTCCCACGCCGCGACGAGACGCGGCGTGAGTTGAGTTGCCGGCTCAGCGGATTCACGGACCCGACCGGCCATCCTAGCCTGCATCGGGCTGGTCGGCATCGAGCGCGTGGGAGCATAGTTCAACGTCGTCATACATGACCTCGATCAGTCGTCACGATCTACAGTCGGCGGGGAGGGAGCCGAGGCGAATACCGCCAAGACGGACATTACTTCCACTTCGGCCGTCCAGGGACGATTCCCCAAAAACCAGATCGGCCGATCAGAAATGCCGCACGGTAAAGTGAACCCGCGCACAGCACACCGGCCCCGATTCCCGCCTCGTCCGAGGAGCAGACAGTTGACCCGACCGCCACCCCCGAACAATCCCGAAGAGCCCGGGGCCAGCAGCAACGGCGGCTTTGACAACAGCGGCTACGACAACAGCGGCTACGACAACGGGGGCTATCCCGACCAGTCGGCTCCACACGACATGACGCAGACGCCGTACGGAGCGATCCCGAACGACTTGTACAGCGGCTCCCCCGGCGCCGCGACGGCGACCGCAGGCGCGACCGCGGCCGCCCGTCGCATGCAGATCATCGCGACACTCGCGTGTGTCGCCGCGGCGCTCGTGATCATCGCGTTCTTCCTCGTCGGCAATAAGGGCGGCGACAAGGAACCTGCACAGACGGTCACCAACGCCGTCACCGAGACCCAGACCGAGACCGCGGCGGGCGATGGCGCCACCGTCACCCGCACGGAGACCACGACGGCCACGCGGACGCAGGACAACACCGAGACCGAGCACCGGACCGGAACTCGCACCGTCACCGACACCCGGACCGTCACGCGGACGGCTACCGAGACGGAGACCGTGACCGTGGAGACGCCTGCCCCGGCCGACGGCGAGGGCACCGGGGACGACGCCAGCGCATCCGTCACCATCGGCGGCGAAGAGCGCTAACCCAGTCTTTAGTTAACCCGGTCTTTAGTTAGCCCAGTGCACGCAGCTGCGGCACCACGTCCTCGGTGAACGCTTCCAGGAAGCGGCGCTGGTCGGCACCCGGGTTGTGGAAGACGAGGTGGTTCAGGCCTGCGTCCAAGTACGGCTTGATCTGAGCGACGGCGTCGTCGGGGTTCGACGCGACGATCCACCGCTTCGCGACCTGCTCGATGGGCAGTTCGTCCGCCAGACGTTCCATCTCGACCGACGAGTTGACGCTGTGCTTCTGTTCCGGCGTCAACGACAGCGGAGCCCAGAACCGCGTCTGCTCCAACGCACGGTCGGGGTCGCGGTCGTACGAGATCTTGATCTCGATCATCCGGTCGATCGCGTCGAAGTCGCGCTCGGCCTTGGCTGCGCCTTCTTTGACCGCGGGGATCAGCTTGTCGGTGTAGAGCTCCATGCCCTTGCCCGACGTGCAGATGAATCCGTCGCCCGCACGACCGGCGTACCGGGCGACCACGGGGCCGCCTGCCGCGATGTAGACGGGGATCGGGGTGTCGGGGACGTCGTACATGTACGCGTCCTGGGTGGAGTAGAAGTCGCCGTCGAAGTCGACCTTGTCGCCGGTCCACAGCTCCCGCATCAGGCGGACCGATTCCCGCAGTCGGGCGAACCGCTCTTTGAACTCGGGCCAGTCGCCGCGGAATCCGGTCGCGTACTCGTTCAATGCCTCGCCGGTTCCGACTCCGAGCATCACCCGGTCGGGGAACAGACAGCCCATCGTCGCGAACGCCTGCGCGATCACGGCCGGGTTGTAGCGGAACGTGGGGGTCAGCACCGAGGTGCCCATCTGCAGTCGCTCGGTGCGTTCGCCGACTGCAGCCATCCACGCGAGCGAGAACGGCGCGTGACCGCCGTTGTGCCGCCACGGCTGGAAGTGGTCGCTGACCGTGACCGAGTCCAGTCCGAACTCTTCGGCGGCCATCCCGAGTTCGACGAGGTCACGAGGGCCGAACTGTTCAGCCGAAGCCTTCAATCCGAGTTTGAGCGATGCCATGCTTCTCCTTCGAGGGTGGGTGGGGTGGCCGGACTCGTCAGCGGAAGGCGTCGAATCCGGTGAGTGCCTTGCCGATCATCAGTTGGTGCATCTCGCTGGTGCCCTCGTAGGTGAGGACCGACTCCAGGTTGTTCGCGTGCCGGATCACCGGGTACTCGAGAGTGATTCCGTTGGCGCCCAGGATCGTCCGGCACTCGCGTGCGATCGCGATCGCCTCCCGGACGTTGTTGAGCTTGCCGAGACTGATCTGCTCGGGACGGATCGACCCGGCGTCCTTCAGTCGGCCGAGATGGACGGCGAGCAGGAACGACTTACCGACCTCCACCGCCATGTCGGCGAGTTTCGCCTGGGTGAGCTGGAAGCCCCCGAGCGGTTTGTCGAACACTTCGCGCTCGTCCGCGTAGCGGAGCGCGGTCTCGAGGCTGTCCCGGGCGGCGCCGACCGCGCCGAACACGATGCCGAAACGCGCTTCGTTGAGACAACTGAGCGGGCCCCGCAGTCCCTCGACGCCGGGCAGGACGGCGTCGGCGGGCAACCGGACGTCCTGCAGGACGAGTTCGCCGGTCACCGACGCGCGCAGCGACATCTTGCGGGTGATCTCGTTGGCCGAGAACCCCGGGGTGTCGGTGGGGACGACGAAACCGCGAATGCCCCGGCCCGGTCGGTCCGGATCGGTCTGTGCCCAGACGACGGCGACGTCCGCGACGCTGCCGTTGGTGATCCACATCTTGGCTCCGTTGAGGATCCAGTCGTCACCGTCGCGGCGCGCGGTGGTGCGCATCCCCGCCGGGTTGGAGCCGAAGTCGGGTTCGGTGAGCCCGAAGCAGCCGATCGCCTCGCCGCGCGCCATCGGAGGCAGCCAGGTCTCCTTCTGCTCGTCGCTGCCGAACTCGTGGATCGCGAACATCGACAGCGAGCCCTGCACCGAGATGAAGCTGCGCAGTCCGCTGTCGACGGCTTCGGCCTCCATGCACGCCAGACCGTAGGCGGTAGCCGATGTCCCCGCGCATCCGTAACCCTCCAGATGCATGCCGAACAGTCCGAGTTCGCCGAGCTCGAGTGCGAGCTCCCGAACCGGGAGGGTGCCGTCCTCGAACCAGCCCGCGATGTTCGGGCGCAGGCTCTTGGCTCCGTATGCGGCGACGGTGTCGACGATCGCCCGTTCCTCGTCGTCGAGTAGTCCCGCGAATCCGAACAGCTCGTCCACACTGCTGTGCGCCATAGGCTTCTCGTCTCCTGTTCCGGCGGAGTCCGCCGTCGATCGAGTGTCGGTTCTCACCTTACGACTGCTGCCGAACTCGCCGCGCTGCGAGGGAGCGGACGCTGAGGCATCATTATCGTGTCGCGCCGCGACATCTGTGACACGCCGACATCTCGACTGCTCTCCGGAGGACTACCCCGTGCCGATCCCCGCGGCTTATCTGCTCGCCGACCGGGCACCGCGACCTCGCACCCTCTGCGACGTCCTCGCGGAGACCGCACGCTCCCATCCGGACGCGCCTGCCATCGACGACGGCGACCGCCTCGTCACCTATTCCGAGCTCATCGCCCTGGTCCGTCGTGTGGGCGGCAGGCTGTCGGCGATCGGCGTCGGCCGCGGCCATCGCGTCGGGATCCGCATGCCGTCCGGCAACCGGGATCTGTACATCGCGATCCTCGCAACGCTGTGGGTCGGAGCCGCCTACGTCCCTGTGGACGCGGACGACCCGGACGAACGCGCTCGGCTGGTGTTCGGCGAGGCCGACGTCGACGCGCTGATCGACGGCGACGGCATTCACCGGCAGACCGAGCGCGCTGCGACGCAGCAGTGGGACGGTCCGGCCGAACCGGGCAGCGTGTCCCCGGTCGGAGCGTCGCCCGCGACGACGGAGGACGACGCGTGGATCATCTTCACCTCCGGCTCGACGGGCAAACCGAAGGGTGTCGCGGTGACGCATCGCAACGCCGCCGCGTTCGTCGATGCGGAAGCCGCGTTGTTCTTGCACGACGCGCCGTTGGGTCCCGGCGACCGCGTGCTGGCCGGCCTGTCGGTCGCCTTCGACGCGTCGTGCGAAGAGATGTGGCTGGCGTGGCGCAACGGAGCCTGCCTGGTGCCCGCGCCGCGCGCCCTCGTCCGTTCGGGCATGGACTTGGGTCCGTGGCTGGTGAAACGGGACATCAACGTCGTGTCGACGGTGCCCACTCTCGCATCGATGTGGCCTGCCGAAGCGTTGGAGATGGTCCGGCTGTTGATCTTCGGCGGCGAAGCGTGCCCGCCCGAGTTGGCCGACCGTCTCGCCACCGACGACCGCGAGGTGTGGAACACGTACGGCCCCACGGAGGCCACCGTCGTCGCCTGCGCCGCCCCACTGCACCGGGGCGAGGCCGTCCGCATCGGCCTCCCGTTGATCGGCTGGGATCTGGCCGTCGTGGACGCCGAAGGCCGACCGGTCGCCGACGGCGAGTCCGGCGAGCTCGTCATCGGCGGCGTCGGGCTGGCCCGCTACCTCGATCCCGTCAAGGACGCCGAGAAGTACGCTCCCGCACCGATACTCGGCTGGGAGCGCGCCTACCGCAGCGGCGACATCGTGAAGCTCGACAGCGCAGGTCTCCTGTTCGTCGGTCGAGCCGACGACCAGGTGAAGATCGGCGGACGGCGCATCGAACTCGGCGAGATCGACAACGCCTTGCAGAACCTCGCCGGGGTGTCGGGGGCGGCCGTCGCCGTGCGCAAGACCCCGTCCGGCAACGCCTTCCTGGTCGGATATCTCGCGTCGACCGATCACGACTTCGACGTGGCCTCCGCCCAGGCCGCATTGCGCGAGGAACTGCCCGCGGCCCTCGTGCCCCGCCTGGTCCTGATGGACGAGCTGCCCACCCGGACGTCGGGCAAGGTCGACCGCGACGCCCTCCCCTGGCCGATCGCCGGAGCCGCTTCCGACGACGAGCCGTCGGACCTGTCGGGCACCGAGGAGTGGGTGTCGGAACTGTGGTCCGACGTGCTCGGTGTCGCAGTGTCGAACACCCGCGCCGACTTCTTCGCCGAGGGCGGCGGCTCGCTCTCGGCCGCGCAGTTGGTGACGGCTCTGCGTGCCCGGTATCCGGAGGCCACCGTCGCCGATCTCTACGACCATCCGCGGCTCGGCTCGTTGGCCGAGATGCTCGACGCACTCGACCCGTCTGCCGCCGTCGAGCCGCGCGAAGTGGCTCCGGTCCCGTTCTCGACCGGTCTCGCGCAGACCGTCGCATCGATTCCGCTCGCCACCCTGACCGGAGTCCAATGGGTCACCTGGCTAGGCGTGGCGAACAACGTCGGCGATGCCGTCGCCGACCGGCTCGGTTACGACGCTCCCTGGCTCATCGACGTGAACTGGTGGGCGCTGCTCGCCGCGTTCCTGGTGTTCGTGACCCCGCTCGGCCGCATGGTGATCGCCGCCGTCGGCGCACGACTGCTTCTGTCGAAGGTCACGGCCGGGCGGTATCCGCGCGGCGGCGCCGTCCACCTGAGACTGTGGCTCGCCGAACGGTTGATGGCAGCAAGCGGTGCCCACAACCTGTCCGGAGCACCATGGATGCCGACGCTCGCCCGGGCCCTCGGCGCGCAGATCGGCGAGGGCGTCGACCTCCACTCGCTGCCGCCGGTCACCGGCCTGTTGCGGATCGGCGACGGCGCGGCGATCGAACCCGAGGTCGACCTCGCAGGCTGGTGGCTCGACGGCGACGTCCTGGTGATTGGCGAGATCGCCGTGAAGCCGGGCGCCACCGTCGGCAGCCGTTCGACCCTGTTCCCTAGCGCGGTGATCGGACGTGATGCGATCGTCGATCCCGGTTCTGCGGTGACCGGCAAGGTGAAGGCCCGTCAACGCTGGGGCGGCTCGCCCGCGCAGAAGCTCGGCAAAGCTAAACCGGACTGGCCGTCGCAGCGCCCGAAGTCCCGCCCGTGGTGGGTCGGCGTCTACGGTCTCACCGCGTTCGCGATCTCCGCCGTCCCGCTCGTCTCGTTGGCGGCCGGACTCGCCGTCGCAGGCAGTTGGGCGATCTCCGCCGACCGGTTGCGCACCGCGACCTGGCGGATGCTGGCGCTCGCTCCCGTAGGCGCGCTCGCCGCGATGGCCGCGTTCGCTCTCCTCACCCTCATCGGGGTCCGGCTGGCGTCGATCAAGATGACGGCGGGAACCCACCCGGTCCGGTCCCGAATCGGGTGGCAGGTCTGGGCCACCGAACGGATGATGGACGCGGCCCGCACCTACCTGTTCCCGCTGTACGCGAGCCTGTTGACCCCGTGGTGGTTCCGCGCGCTCGGTGCATCGATCGGCAAGGGCACCGAGATCTCGACGGCGCTGGTGATCCCGAAGTTCACCACCGTCGGCGACGACTCGTTCCTCGCCGACGACACGCTCGTCGCGTCGTACGAGTTGGGCGGCGGCTGGATGCGGATCGGGGAGGCGAAGATCGGCAAGCGGGCGTTCCTCGGGAACTCCGGCATGATCGCCCCGGACCGGAAGCTCCCGAAGAACGGTCTGGTCGCCGTGCTGTCCGCGGCGCCGCAGAAGGCCAAGAGCGGATCGAGTTGGCTCGGCAGTCCGCCGGTCCGGTTGCGGCGCACCGCGACGGAGACCGACTCCGCCCGTACCTTCGCCCCCGGGTTCGGGGTCAGGGCGGCGCGCGCGACGGTCGAGACACTGCGTCTGGCCGCGGTGATGGTGTCGTTCCTGATCGGTGTCTGTGTGCTGTTCGCGATGCAGATCGCCGCCGACAAATGGGGCGTGGTCGTCGCGGTGCTGCTGAGCGGTCTGATCCTGCTGGCGGCGGGCGCCGTCGCGGGCGTCGTGGCGTGCGTGGCCAAGTGGGCCGTCGTCGGACCGATCCGTCCGTCCGAGCACCCGCTGTGGAGTTCGTTCGTGTGGCGCAACGAACTGTCGGACGCCTTCGTCGAGACGGTCGCCGCACCGTGGTTCGCGAACGCCGCGACCGGTACCCCGGCGCTCACCCTGTGGCTGCGGTCGTTGGGTGCGAGCATCGGCAAGGGTGTCTGGTGCGAGTCGTACTGGCTCCCCGAAGCCGACCTCGTCGAACTCGGCGACGGCGCCAACGTGCAGCGCGGCTGCGTCGTCCAGACGCACCTGTTCCACGACCGCGTGATGGCGATCGACCACGTGCGGATCGGTGCAGGCGCCACCCTCGGACCGCACTGCGTCGCACTGCCCGCGTCCGGCGTTGGCGAGTCGGCGACCGTCGGCCCGGCTTCGCTCGTCATGCGCGGCGACGTCGTCCCGGCCCACACCACGTGGCAAGGCAACCCGATCGCGCCGTGGACTCCGCGCGCGTGAAGCGGGAGTCACATGGCCGCTCACCGGTAAGGTTGTCCGAGTACGCGAGCGACAGACGGAGAGGTAGTGCCGAGCAGACCTAAATCGCAGGAGCCGACCCTGCCGGGCGGTCACCACGAGCTCGACCCCTACATGCCGCGCAGCGGAAACCTCGGCTACCGGATCTCGCGGTACGACCTCGCACTCGGCTACCGCGTCTCCAGTAACCGACTGTCCGGTACGGCGACGATCACCGCGACGTCCTACCAGCAGTTGACGCGGTTCGCCCTGGACCTCGCGTCGTCGATGCGCGTCGACCGCGTGACGGTGAACGGCTCCCGGGTCCGCTACTCCCATCGGAGCGGAAAGCTGACGATCACGCCCAGCTCGCCGATCCCGCCCGGCGGCGTCGTCTCGACCGTCATCCGTTACAGCGGCACGCCGCGCCCCGTCCGCAGTCCGTTCGGCGACGTCGGATGGGAGGAACTCGACAACGGAGCTCTCTGCGCGAATCAGCCGAACGGCGCGCCGTCATGGTTTCCCTGTGACGACCACCCGGAGGCGAAGGCCTCGTTCCGCTTCGAGATCACCACCGACAGCCCGTACTACGCGCTCGCGAACGGGAGCCTCGCATCCAAGCAGCGTCGTGCCGGGCAGACGACGTGGACGTACGACCAGGTGGAGCCGATGTCGACGTACCTCGCCTCCATCCAAATCGGACAGTACGAGCACCGGACACTCGCCACCCGTCCGGTCCCCGTGCACGCGCTCGCCCCGTCCTCGCTCATGGCGAACTTCGACGAGAGTTTCGCCCAGCAGGTCGCGATGGTCACCGCGTTCACCGAGATGTTCGGTCCGTACCCGTTTCCCCAGTACACCGCCGTGATCACCGAAGACGAGCTCGAGATCCCCCTGGAGGCACAGGGCTTCTCCACATTCGGGTCCAACCATTGCGACGGAACGCACGAACACGAGCGACTCATCGCACACGAACTCGCCCACCAATGGTTCGGCAACGCGGTGACCGGCGCCCGCTGGCGCGACATCTGGCTGCACGAGGGTTTCGCCTGCTACGCCGAGTGGCTGTGGAGCCAGCACAGCGGCGGAAAATCAGCCGACGAGTGGGGCCGCCACTACTACGAGAAGCTGGAGCAGACGCGTTTCTCCACGCCGCTCGCCGATCCCGGCCCCCGGACCATGTTCGACGACTGGGTCTACAAGCGCGGGGCCCTCACCCTGCACGCGCTGCGTCTCCGTCTCGGCGACGGCGACTTCTTCGCCCTGCTGCGTCGGTGGACGGACAAGTACCGCTACCAGTGCGCGACCACCGAGGACTTCATCGCCCTCGCCTCGACGTTCACGTCGAAGCCCCTTCAAGATCTGTGGCAGGACTGGCTGTTCACGCCGGAGCTTCCCCCGTATCCCAGCCTGTAGCGCTCGGCAGCAGTCCGTCCGCCAGCGCCTGCGCCAACGACGGCGCAGCGACGTCTTTCGCGGAGAGCTCGTACTCGAGGGGCGTGCCGTCGCGGGCGAGCGTCGGCCACTCGATGCCCAGGTCCTCGTCCAACGGGTTCACTCCGTGCTCCGCCGTCGGGCGGTATCCGGTGGAACACAGGTAGGTGACGGTCGAGCCGTCCTGTAGCGAGCAGAAGCCGTGGCCGAGTCCTTCGGACAGGTAGACGGCCCGACGGTCGCGGTCGTCGAGGAGGACGGCGTCCCACTGCCCGAAGGTCGGCGAACCGTCCCGGATGTCGACGATCACGTCGACGATGGCTCCGACCGTGCACGTCACGTACTTGGCCTGACCCGGCGGGACGTCGGCGAAGTGGATGCCCCGCAGCACGCCTGCAGCCGACACCGAGGTGTTCACCTGCGCCAGTTCGAATCGGTGACCGATGGTCTCGGCGAGCACATCTGCCTTGAACGCTTCGAGGAACACGCCGCGATCGTCGCCGTGCTGGACGGGGGTGAACTCCCACGCACCGTCGATGCTCAGAGATCGTACCTGCATGCGGTCTACAGCTCCCGTCCGCGGTCGAGAAGGTCGAAAAGGTAAGCGCCGTAACCGGATTTGAGAAGCGGTTGGGCGAGGTCCCGGAGTCGTGCGTCGTCGATGTAGCCCAGGCGCCAAGCAATCTCCTCGGGCACTGCGATCTTGAGGCCCTGCCGTTGTTCAACGGTACGCACGAAGCTGCTCGCGTCCAGGAGAGAGTCGAAGGTCCCGGTGTCGAGCCAGGCCGTACCGCGTTGCAGCACAGTCACATTGAGCTTGTCTCGACGTAGATACTCGGCGTTGACGTCGGTGATCTCATATTCGCCGCGCTCCGACGGGCGCAGCTTCGACGCGATCTCGACGACGTCGTTGTCGTAGAAGTAGAGGCCGGGCACCGCGTACCGCGACGCCGGACGAGCGGGCTTCTCCGCCAACGAGATCGCGCGGCCTTCGTCGTCGAACTCGACCACGCCGTACGCCGACGGGTCGGCGACGCGGTAGGCGAAGATCGCGCCGCCGTCGACCTCGCCGAAACCGCGCAACTGGTTTCCGAGGCCGGGCCCGTAGAAGATGTTGTCGCCGAGGACGAGGACCACCGTGTCGTCTCCGATGTGGTCGGCGCCGAGCACGAACGCCTGCGCCAGCCCCTCCGGTTCGGGCTGCACGGTATAGGTGATGTCGATCCCGAACTGCGAGCCGTCGCCGAGCAGGTGCTCGAACGACGCGCGATCGTGCGGGGCCGTCACCACCAGGACCTCGCGGACGCCCGCGAGCATCAGCGTCGACAGCGGGTAATAGATCATCGGCTTGTCGTACACGGGCACCAACTGCTTGCTCACGCCCTGGGTGATCGGGTGCAGTCGCGAGCCGGTACCGCCCGCGAGGATGATTCCGCGCATGGCACGACCCTATCTGTAGAGTGGACCCGCCCACCGATCACCGCTGGTCGAGCCGTCCCGCCGGTCGAACGACGTCGAGACCCCGCCGGTCGAGCCGCCCCGCCGGTCGAGCGGAGTCGAGACCCCGCCGGTCGAGCTTCCCCGCCGGTCGAGCGGAGTCGAGACCCGACAGAAGGAGTGCCCATGCGAGTCCTCGTGACCGGCGGCGCCGGATTCATCGGCGCGAACTTCGTGCTGCGGACGCTCGCCACCCGCCCGGACACGACGGTCACGGTGCTCGACAAGTTCACGTACGCGGCGAACGCGGCGACGTTGGATCCGGTGTCCGACCGGGTCCGTGTGCTCCGCGGCGACATCGCCGACGCCGCCGCCGTGGACCCGCTGGTCGCCGCATCGGATCTGGTGGTGAACTTCGCCGCGGAGTCGCACAACGACAATTCGCTCGCCGATCCGTCGGCGTTCGTGCAGACCAACCTCGTCGGCACCTACACGTTGCTCGAGTCCGTGCGCAGGCACGGAGTCCGGCTCCATCATGTGAGCACCGACGAGGTGTACGGCGACCTCGATCTCGACGACCCCGCCCGGTTCACCGAGCAGACCGCGTACAACCCGTCGAGCCCGTACAGCTCGACCAAAGCGGGCAGCGATCTGCTCGTGCGGGCGTGGGTCCGTTCGTTCGGGATCGTCGCGACCATCTCCAACTGCAGCAACAACTACGGCCCGTACCAGCACGTCGAGAAGTTCATTCCCCGGCAGATCACCAACGTGCTGACCGGTGTCCGCCCGAAGCTGTACGGCGACGGCCGCAACGTCCGGGACTGGATCCACGTCGACGATCACAACGATGCGGTGTGGACGATCGTCGACCGCGGTGTGCCGGGCGAGACGTACTTGATCGGGGCCGACGGCGAGGTCGACAACCGGACTGTCGTCGAATCGATCCTCGAATGTCTCGGGCGGCCTCGCGACGCCTTCGACTTCGTCACCGATCGAGCCGGGCACGATCGTCGGTACGCGATCGACTCGACGCGACTGCGCACCGAGCTCGGGTGGACGCCCCGCTACACGGATTTCGCGTCCGGGCTGGCGGCGACCGTCGACTGGTATCGGACGCACAGCGACTGGTGGGCCCCCGCCAAGGACAGTGTGGAAGCGTCGTATGCACAGACCCAGACCGTCATCGACCGAGAAGGATCCTGATCTGATGCGAGTTCTCGTCACCGGCGGAGCCGGCTACATCGGCTCCCACACCGTCCTGCAGCTTCAAGCCGCCGGACACGACGTCGTGATCGCCGACGACTTCAGCAACTCGAAACCGGCGATAGTGAAGCGTCTGGTCGCGCTCTCCGGCGAGCCCGTCACCGTCTACACGGTTGACTTGACCGATGAGCTCTCGACCGAGCGGGTGTTCGCCGAGGAGCAGATCGACGCCGTCATCCATTTCGCGGGATTCAAGGCCGTCGGCGAGTCCGTCGCTGAACCGCTCGCCTACTACCGAAACAACCTCGACACGGCGTTCTCGGTGCTCAAAGCCATGAACCGGCACGGGGTGCGCACATTCGTGTTCTCGTCGTCGGCGACCGTGTACGGCGAGAATCCGGTCCGCGAGCGCACCGAGGACATGCCGACGTCGGCGACCAACCCGTACGGCTGGACCAAGGTGATGATCGAGCAGGTGCTGCGCGACCTGGCAGCCGCCGACGACTCCTGGCGCATCGCGATCCTGCGTTATTTCAATCCGGTCGGCGCGCATGCGAGCGGCGAGATCGGCGAGGATCCGAGCGGCACGCCCAACAACCTGATGCCGTTCGTCGCGCAGGTCGCCGTCGGGCGGCGCGAGAAGCTGTCGGTGTTCGGCGACGACTACGACACTCCGGACGGCACCGGCGTCCGCGACTACATCCACGTCGAAGACCTCGCGGGCGGGCACCTCGCCGCACTCGAGACCATCACGGCGAGCGACGACGCGCTGTCGGTGTGGAATCTCGGCAGCGGCCACGCATCGTCGGTACTCGAGGTGATCGCCGCGTTCGCTCGAGCCAGCGGCCGCGACATCCCGTACGAGGTGCTCCCACGCCGCGCAGGCGACCTGCCCGCCTACTGGGCCGACCCGTCGAAGGCCAACGCCGAACTCGGTTGGCGCGCAACCCGCACGATCGACGACATGTGCGAGGACACGTGGCGCTGGCAGTCGAAGAACCCGAACGGCTTCCCCGACGCGGACGAGTAGTCCCGGGCGCGCGTCGGCCGGCTAACGAACCGGGTTCCACCGCGGCAGCACCATCAGCGACGCCACCAGGAAGAAGAGCGCGCCGACGAACGTTCCGGCGTTCGCGAGCAGCGCGTCGGCCGTCGCGCCGGTCTTCAGGACGAACGCGCCGAAGGCCGACGCGGCGAACGCGATGCAGCCAGCCATGTTGAGCCACGTCGCCTGCCCATTCGCGAGCGCGCGGAGCCCACGCTTTGACCAGGCACAGCGCGAGCCCACCACTGATCAGGAAGCCGAGGCAGCCGATCGCGTCTGGCGCCCACACCTCGGTCTGCTCGGTGAACACGGCGCGCGCCCACACCGAGGCTCCCGTGCTCACGTTGAACAGGACTGTTCCGAACGACTGGATCGTCAGCGGCTCGCAGCAGCCTCGTCGCGCGTCAATTCGACGTCCGTGATCTGGCTTCGCATGGTGCTCGGCCCCGCGATCCGAGTGCGGTTGCCGACCACCATCACCACCACTGCGAGAAGCGCCATCGCGATGCCGAATCCGAACGTCTCACCGTAGCCGACCGATTCGAAGCGCTCCATGACCGCGGCGATGATGGCCGGTGACGCGAACCCGAGGTAGGTGAGTCCGTAGAAGACTGCCGTCAGTCCGGCGAGTTCGTCCGGTCGAGCGATCCGCTGCACTTCGAGCAGACCCGAGATCAAGGCCATGCCGTATCCGCAGCCGAGGACCGCCGCCGAGATCAGTGCCAACGCGACCATGTGGGTGGACGCGGCCACGATGGACGTACCGAGTCCGACGGCGACGAACAGCAGCGCGATGACACCGGTGCGGGGCGAACCCGGCTTGTCGAGCCGTTTGCCCAGCGTCTGGATCAGGAAACCTGCGGCGAGGCCGACGACGCAGCAAAGTCCCGCGAACGCGATCGACCAACTCGACGTCTCGTCCGTCATGAATGCTGGGATCACCGCGTAGGCGACGGCGCACGCGCCGAACACCCACGGCGCGACCGGTGCGACGAGCAGCCAGAAGCGCGGGTGCCGCGCCGACCGGATGCGCAGATCCTGGCCGAGGCTGCGGCCGGTGTCGCGCGGTGCGTGCGACTCCGGCGCCCGCACCAACGCTGCGAAGGCGATCCCGGACAGCGCGATGTTGATCAGGTACGAGAGCTGTCCCGGCCAGGGCGCCCACTGGGCGAGGACCGCAGCGACGCCGGCGCCCACACCGAAGCCTGCGGTGAGGCTCAACGCTGCGCGCCGAGCACCCGCCGTCGCGCTTGCGCCGTCCGCGTCGGAGAGTTCCTTGATCCAGCTGCCGCCGACGGCCATCGCGAGACCCAACGCGACACCGCTGGCGACACGGCCGACCACCAGCATCGGCACCGAATCGGACCCGGCGGCGAGCAGCGCCGAGCCGACCGCGGCGATCACCGGGGACGGAAGCATCAGCGGCCGACGTCCGTATCGGTCCGACAACAGACCACCGATCAACAGGGCCGGGACGATGCCCAGAACGTAGGTGAACAGGAGTGCATCGACGACGACCGGCGAGATGTCGGTGGTGGTGCGGTACATGACCAGCAGTGGGGTGAACTCGTTGCCACCCCAGGCCGCGGCGAAGACGGCGAGGCAGACGGCGGGCCAGCCGACACTGCGGACGGTGCTCATCGGTGTCCCCCGCTCGTGTTCGCGTTCGTTCGTTCGACGCCGTGGACGCCTGCGAGGTGAGTGGCGAGCAGGTCGGCGAAGCCGTCGGCGTCGCCGTCGCCGATCGCTGCGGCCAGCGCTGCGTGGTCGTCGTGGATCCGGTCGGCGATCTCCCGACCGAGGTGCAGTCGCGCTGCGGTCATCCGGCGTTGGCGTTCGCCGAGCGAGGTGTAGAAGTCCCCGAGGAGCGCGTTGCCGTCCGTGGCCACGATCAGCTGGTGGAACTGCGCGTCGAGTCGGGCGAACTCGGCCGCGTCAGACGGGTCCACGGCTCGATGCGCCGTGCGGTTCTCGTCGAGCTGTTCGACGAGGTCGGCCAGCACCGACGGCCGGTCGGCCACCGCGTGCATGGCGTGCGACTCGACGAGAACGCGCGCGTCGACGACGTCGCGAGCCTCCTGGTCGCCGACCGGAATGATCAGCGCACCGCGTTTGGGATACAACCGCATCCATCCCTCGGCCGCGAGTCGGAGAAACGCCTCGCGTACGGGCGTCCTGCTCACCTCGCACCGCTGCGCCACCTCCCCCTCGCTGATGAGCTCCCCACCCGGAAGCTCGCAGGTGAGGATGAGTTCCTTCACGTCTGCGTACACCCGGTCCGCTGCTGAATACGTCATAGACACAAGATGCATACTAGCGGCTTAGGGCGGCGCTCAAAAATCTCACAGACCGGACACCCGCCTACGTGCGCTACGTCACCCATGACAGAATCGGTACACACCCAGCAGTTCCGGCGTTGTCGGAGATCGAGGAGCAGACGTGACGAGTACGGCAGACGACAGCACGACCGGCCAGAACCTCGCGAACGTGCCCATCACCGATGACGAGATCTTCCGCTCCCACGAAGGCGGCAAGCTGTCGGTCGAGCTCCGGTCGCCGATCGACACGCAGCGCGACCTCTCGATCGCGTACACCCCGGGCGTCGCCCAGGTGTCGCGATCCATTGCGGCCGACCGCGACCTCGTCGACAAGTACACCTGGACCGACCGACTGGTCGCCGTGGTCTCCGACGGGACTGCCGTCCTCGGCCTGGGCGACATCGGACCGCGCGCGTCACTCCCGGTGATGGAAGGCAAGTCGGCATTGTTCCGTACGTTCGCCGGCCTCAACTCGATCCCGATCGTGCTCGACACGACCGACCCCGACGAGATCGTCGAGACCTTGATCCGTCTGCGCCCGAGCTTCGGCGCGGTGAACCTCGAGGACATCTCGGCTCCGCGCTGCTTCGAGATCGAGCGCCGCGTGATCGACGCTCTCGACTGCCCGGTGATGCACGACGACCAGCACGGCACCGCGATCGTCGTCCTCGCCGCACTCAAGGGCGCGCTGACGCATCTCGACAAGGACATCTCGGGACTCAAGTTCGTCATCTCGGGTGCGGGCGCCGCCGGCGTCGCGTGCGCCAAGATCTTGCATGCCGCCGGCGTGCCCGACATCGTGATCCTCGATTCGAAGGGGATCATCGGCGGCCACCGCGACGACCTCAACGAGTTCAAGTCGTATCTCGCGACGTGGTCCAATCCGCGCGGACTCTCCGGCGGTGCGGCGGAGGCGCTCGCGGGCGCGGACGTCTTCCTCGGCGTCTCGGCAGGAACCGTTCCCGAAGAGGCCATCGCGTCGATGAACGACGGCGCGATCGTCTTCGCGCTGTCGAATCCGGATCCGGAGATCCACCCCGAGGTCGCAGCCAAGCACGCGGCCGTGGTCGCGACCGGCCGCAGCGACTTCCCGAACCAGATCAACAACGTCCTCGCGTTCCCCGGCGTGTTCGCCGGCGCTCTCGATGCGGACGCTCGTCGCATCACCGAGGGCATGAAGCTCGCAGCGGCAGACGCCATCTTCGGCGTCGTCGGCGACGATCTGGCCGCCGACCACATCGTCCCGAGTCCTCTCGATCCGCGCGTGGCCCCCGCCGTCGCCAAGGCCGTCGCCGACGCCGCGCGTCTCGAGGGCGTCACCAAGTAGTCGCCCATTCCTGCTGGTCGAGCGGAGTCGAGACCCCATCGCCGATCGAGCCCATCCTGCCGGTCGAGCCCATTTCTGCCGGTCGAGCGGAGTCGAGACCCTCGCCGATCGAAACCCCCACAATGGACCTCATGACCACGTGGCACAGCGACGACCTCGACCTCCCCGCGTATCTCGCCCGAATCGGCGTCACCGGGGAGCCGTCGCCGACGCTCGACACTCTCGCGGCGCTGCATCGCGGCCATACGACGTCGATTCCGTTCGAGAACCTCGAGATCATGCTCGGGCGGGGCATCCCGCTCGACTTGGAATCCTTGCAGCGCAAGCTGATCGGCTCTCGGCGCGGCGGCTACTGCTTCGAGCACGTCACCGTGTTCGCGGCGGCGCTGGAGCGGATCGGGTTCCGGTTCACGGCATTGAGCGGACGGGTCACCCTCGGCGGCGACTGGTCGTCTCGCCCTCCGACGCACGCAGTGATCGTCGTGGAGTCGGGTGGACGCCGATACCTGTGCGACGTCGGGTTCGGACGCGGCCCGCTGGAGCCGATCGAACTGGTCGACGGCACCGACGTCGACCAGGACTGCTGGCGACTCCGCCTGACCTCGGAGCCGGTCGGCGACGTCTTCGGCACCGACCGGTGGATTCTGTGGCAGCGGGTGGGCGACGACTGGGTCGACCGCCACACATTCACTGCGAATCCGCAGTTCCCGATCGACTACCGGGTCGGCAGTCATTTCGTGTCGACGTCGCCGCGTTCTCCGTTCACCACTCGGCCGTTCGTCCAACGATTCGCCGCCGACGCTCATCACACGCTCGACGACTCGACGCTGACGACCGCCGCACCCGACGGGACGCAGACATCGCGCGAGGTGCCGGTAGACGAACTTCCGACGCTGCTCCGCGACGTCTTCGACATCGATCTGACCGACGCAGACGGCCGGTCGCTCGTCGCCTCGGAGACGTTGCGACGAGGCTCCGACCGACCTTGACGAGGCACGGATTCGACCATCCACAAGCCGTTTTGCTCCGACCACTATCCGGTCTGTAACATGGTCCAGGCTGCCGCGAGGCAGCGCGCCGCCTTAGCTCAGTCGGTAGAGCGATTCACTCGTAATGAATAGGTCAGGAGTTCGATTCTCCTAGGCGGCTCCATAAAGCATCAGGCAGAAGCCGGTTTCCCACTCGCGGGAGATCGGCTTTTTCTGTGCCTGGCACGTCCACGAAGCGGGCCCACTTCTCTTGTTTCTCACTTGTTTAGGTACATAGTGCATAGTAGCTACTGCACTTCTAGTACCTACGAGAAAGTGAGTACCCCTGTGACCGCCACCTCGCACGCCTCCACCACCGGGACAACTCCTGCGCCAAGCCGCTGGACACTGCCGATCGTGCTCGTCGCTCAGTTCGTCACGCCGATGTCGATCTCCGGCACCGCGATCGCCCTGCCGGAGATCTCCGGCAGCCTCGGCGCGCAGCCCACCGCCCTGCAATGGGTTGTCAACGGATTCAACGTCGCCTTCGCGCTCGGCGTCCTCGCATGGGGATCACTCAGCGACCGCATCGGCTACCGCCGAACCTTCGCCTTCGGCGCTGCCGTCTTCGCACTCGGCACCGTCGTCAGTTCCGCCGCGACGACGCTCCTGCTTCTCGACGCCGCACGCGCCGTCGCAGGCATCGGCGCAGCCGCCATCCTCGTCGGTGCCAGCTCGATGCTCTCCAGCGCCTTCGAAGGCTCGGCCCGCACGAAGGCCTTCGCCCTGTTCGGAACCATCAACGGCCTAGGCCTCGCACTAGGGCCGACCATCTCCGGCCTGCTCGTCGCCGGCATCGGTTGGCGCGGGGTCTTCCTCGTCCAGGCCGCCGTTCTCGCGCTCGCAGCGGTCGGCTCGCGGGTACTTCCGCGCAACAACACCACCGTCCCTCAGTACGGCAAGCGCCCGCCAGTCCTCGACCTGTCACTCCTGCGCAACCGAGAGTTCCTGGCAATGTGCCTGGTGCCCGTCGCCGGATCGATCGGCTTCGTCACTCTGCTGACGTACCTCCCGTCCGCACTGAGCGGCATCAAAGCGATGAGCCCGGGTGCGGCCGGACTGACGATGCTCGCCATGACAATCCCCGTCCTCCTCGCTCCGATCGCTGTCGCCAAGCTGGTGAACAACGTCCGCTCGGTCACCGTCGGATCAGTCGTGTACGCCAGCCTCGCCGCGCTCGTGCTCGGCAACGTCGGCATCCTGCTGCTCGCCGAGGACCGGTCCATCATCTGGATCATCGCCCCGATGATCCTGATCGGTCTCGGGTTCGGTCTGCCGGTCGGCCTCGTCGACGGCCATGCACTCGCCGTCGTCCCCGCCGAACGTGCGGGCACCGCGGCGGGACTGCTCAACTTCTTCCGGATCGGCAGCGAAGCGATTCTCGTCGCCGCATACGCCTTCGTCCTGTCCACGATCGTCGGACAGCACCTCACTGGTGGCGCCGCAGAAGACACCGCGGCCGGGCAGCCCGGCCAGCCCGACACGTACCAGACCGCGTTCAGTACCACCGTAATCTGCCTCGTCGCGCTTCTCGTCGTCCTGTCCCTCGCTATCGTCCTCGTCCGCGGCAAGAACGCCCGACGGTGCCGATCGGCCGATTATCACCGCGGAGACTCCGATCGCACATAGCTACCATGGACACCGTAGGTATCGGGATCATAGGAAGGGAACGTGGTCGTCATGGCCGACAAGGATGGCCACCCAGACCTCGACGAGTTCGACCTGTCGCGGATTCTGCACGCACTCTCCGACGAGAACCGACGCAGTGTCATCGTCCAGCTCGCCGAACAGCCCGATGAGACAGAGCAGTTCTGCAGCGCGTTCGGCATGCCATGGGCGCAGTCCACTCGCACCCACCATTTCAAAGTCATGCGGACCGCAGGACTGGTCTGGCAGCGCGACGTCGGCAACGGCCGGATGACGCGGCTGCGTCGTGATGACTTGGAGAAGGTCTTCCCCGGCCTGCTCGACCAGATCGTCACAGCAGATCGCGCTGCACGGGCGAACTGACCGAATCCACCCGGCCGACTGAACGTGTTGACACATTCTATAATGTGTCTCATTATCGACACATGAGCGATACTCCGTCTCCGACCTTCTCGCTCCGCTCCGGAGAGTCGTGGCGGGACCCGTTCACGATGTACGCGGCGCTGCGTGAGCACGATCCCGTCCACCACGTGGTGCCGCCCTCGGCTCCGGCCGGCGACTACTGGGTGCTGACCCGCCATGACGACGTGACCGCTGCGGCGAAGGACTGGCGCACGTTCTCGTCGGCGCAGGGACTCACCGTGACCTACGGCGAACTGGCGACGATCGGCCTCGCCGACAATCCGCCGATGGTGATGCTGGATCCGCCGTCGCACACCGAGTTCCGCAGACTCGTCTCACGCGGGTTCACCCCGCGCCAGGTGACGACACTGGAGCCGCTGGTGCGCGAGTTCGTCGTCGAACGCATCGAATCGCTGCGCTCACGCGGCGGCGGTGACATCGCCGCAGAGCTGTTCAAACCGTTGCCCAGCATGGTCGTCGCCCACTATCTCGGCGTCCCGGAGTCGGACCGGACACGGTTCGACGCGTGGACCGCGTCCATCGTCGGAGCCGATCCCGGCGGCGACCTCGGCGCCGCGATGACCACGGCTGCAGACGCGGTGCTCGAACTCACCGGATACTTCGCCGAGCTCATCGAACGCCGTCGCATCGAACCGGGCGACGACACCGTCTCGCACCTCGTCGCCGCCGGAATCGCCGACGACCCCCAGACCGACCCGGCGGGCCTCCTGTCCGTCTTGGCGTTCGCGTTCACGATGGTGGCGGGCGGAAACGACACGACGACCGGCATGCTCGGCGGATCAGCCGCACTCCTGACCACCGACCGCGATCAGCGGACGGTGCTCCTAGAAGACCCTGCGTCGATACCCGACGCAGTCGACGAACTGCTGCGCCTCACTTCTCCGGTCCAGGGGCTCGCGCGCACCACGACCCGCGACGTCGACCTGCGCGGCGTCACGATCCCGGAAGGCCGGAAAGTCTTGCTCTGCTACGGATCTGCCAACCGCGACCAGCACGTGTACGGCCCGGACGCCGAACGGCTCGACGTCCGACGCAATCCCCGCAACATCCTGACGTTCAGCCACGGAATGCACCACTGCCTCGGCGCCGCGGCCGCGCGGATGCAGGCCGTGATCACGCTCGAGGAGTTGTTGGCGCGGTGCCCGCACTTCGAGGTGGACGTCGACGGCATCGAATGGGCAGGCGGCAACTACGTACGCCGTCCGACGTCGGTACCGTTCACGCCATGAGCGATCGAGGCTGGACTCAAGGGGTACGACGATCCGCGGCCAAGGACCGGATCCTCGCCATCGCCGGGGAGTTGTTCGCCCGTCAGGGCCCCGACGCGTCGATGTCCGACATCGCGGCGGCAGTCGGCTGCTCCCGCGCCACCCTGTATCGACACTTCGACGGCCGCACCGCGCTGCAGCTCGCGTACGTCGAGCAGGTCGCCCTCACTATCGGCGCTGCAGTGGCGAATCGGACCGCCGACCTGCCCGATCCCGCCGACCGGCTCACCGAGGCGATCGTGTTCGCTCTCGCCGCCGTCCGCGACGACCCCGCGCTCTCGGCGTGGTTCTCGCCCGAAGGTGCGGGGCTGGCCAGCGAACTCGCTCTCTCGTCGACGGTGATCGAGACGTTGGCGCACACGTTCGTCGGCGACGACAGTTCGTCCGGAGTCGCGGCTGCGCGCTGGATCGTTCGGGTCATCGTGTCGTTGCTCGTGGTGCCCGGCGGGCCGGACGAACGCGCGACGATCGAGCGATTCGTGACACCCGCGGTCCTCGCGTCGCTCGCGTGAACCGCGTTCAGCCACTCACCCGGCCGACCCGAGTGCCAAACCGATCGCGCACGCTCCGACAGACCCGATCAGCGTGAGCATCGCGTACATCAGCCCGCGTCGCCCTCCCGCCCGGAGCGTGTCGAGGACCGACGTCGAGAACGTCGTATAGCCGCCGCAGAAGCCGGTGCCGACCACGGCCTGCCAGTCCGACGACGCGCCGTGGAACATCACGATGCCCGCGGTCACGCCGATGAGCAGCGACCCGGTCACGTTGATCGCCAACACGGGACCGCCGAACGCGCCCGGCCACCGTCGCCTGCTCATCTCGTCGACCACGAACCGCATCACTGCGCCGAGAGCACCCGCGATCACGACCAACACGGGGATCATGCGACGCCGCCCCGGAGCGCGACACCGCGCCGCGCGGCATGCACACCCAGCCACGCGGCAAGGACTCCGCCGCACACGCTGACCAGCGCGTAGACCACTGCGAGCACGACGTGCCCGCCCTTGCCCAACAGGCTCAGCTCCAACGCGAACGCACTGTAGGTGGTGAACGCGCCGCAGAAGCCGGTGCCCGCGGCGAGGCGGATCTGACGACGCACCCCGTGATCGCGTCCACGTCGGACCAACGACTCGAGAAGAGCGCCGAGGACGAACGCGCCGACGACGTTGACGACGAATGTCCCGACCGGCCACTGCCCGTCGTGCGCAGGCCACGCCTCCTCGGCCAGCCACCGCAGTGCCGTTCCCGCGGCGCCGCCGATGAACACGATCAGGAGATCGACCGTTCGAAATGGTCGTTGCGTCACCACCTGATCTCCTGTCCGACGTGTTCGAAACTACGGCGTCACCAGATTACGGTCGCCGCACGAATACAATCGAGTGCACTAGCCCGTCTTGCACCGAGGAGCCCGCCATGTCCGAATTCATCGACAAGCTCAAGCACAAGGCCGAAGAGGTCTCGGCGGCCATCGACAACGAGCTCACAGTCCTCGAAGGCGCAGGCGGCGACGATGTCTTCGCCGAAGACGATGACGAAGGCACCGCCGAGACCGTCGCCGAGGACGCCTGACCTCACTGAGCGGCCTGCGCCCACGTCTGCGACCATGACCTGTCATGGACCTGCGCATCTTCACTGAACCCCAGCAGGGCGCGACGTACGACGACCTTCTCGCCGTCGCCCGCGCCACCGAAGACCTCGGCTACGACGCCTTCTTCCGCTCGGATCACTACCAGGCGATGGGCGACGGCGACCCGCTGCCCGGTCCGACCGACGCATGGCTGACCCTCGCCGGGCTCGCGTTGCAGACCTCACGGATCCGGCTCGGCACGCTCGTCACATCGGCGACGTTCCGTCATCCGGGACCACTCGCCATCTCGGTGGCACAGGTCGATCAGATGTCCGACGGACGCGTGGACCTCGGGCTCGGCGCAGGCTGGTTCGCCGACGAGCACTCGGCGTACGGCATCCCGTTCCCCGGGCTCGGCGAACGCTTCGACCGCCTCGAGGACACCCTCGAGATCGTCACGGGCCTGTGGCGCACACCGATCGGCGAGACCTTCGACTACACCGGCAAGCACCTCTCGGTCGCCGACTCGCCCGCACTGCCCAAGCCGACGCAGTCGCCGCGCCCGCCGATCATCATCGGCGGTCACGGACCACGTCGTACGCCTGCGTTGGCGGCACGCTTCGCCGACGAGTTCAATGTCCCGTTCGCGCCCACGTCGACCGTGTCCACCATGTACGACCGTGTCCGCGATGCCTGCCAGACGATCGGCCGCGACAGCGACGACCTCGTCTACTCGGCGTCTCTCGTCCTGTGCTGCGGCGAGAGTGACGCCGAAGTCGCCGGTCGCGCGGCGGCGATCGGCCGCGAAGCCGACGAGCTTCGCGAGAACGGGGCCGCGGGCAGCGTGGACGAGGTCGTCGCGAAGATCTCCGCGTACCGCGAGATCGGCGTCACCCGTGTATACCTTCAGGTCCTTGATCTGAAGGACCTGGACCATCTCGCGCTCGTCGCCGACAAGGTGGCCCCGCAACTGAGGTGACCGGTTAGCGGCGCGCGCTCAACTGATCACCCAGCTTCACGACCATCGCGCCGACGGCGAACTTCGGCTTCACGTTCATGTCGAGGGCCTCACGGCAGTCGAGGACCGCCTCGATGCAGGCGAGGAGTTTCTCGGGCGACGCGTAACTCGCCATCGAGTCGATGACATCGTGCTCCTTGTCGGGATGCATCAACGTGACCCGCGCGCCGACCGACCTCGACAACGCGTCACGGAACAGTGCGGCGAGGTCGACGAGCGCACGATCGAGGACGTCGCGCGTGAGTCGGGTACGCCGCGACTTCTGCCGCCTCTCGAGTTCTTTGATGATGCCAGCCGTGCCTCGCGGCGGCCGGGCCGTCCCCTTCCCCGTTCCTCCCGCCCCGAGGGCTGTCATCAGCTCTTCGGTCTCTGCCGCGTCGGACTCGGTGCTCATGGCATCCGCGGTCTCGACCGCGGTCCGCACGAGTCTGTCGGCGGCCGCGAACGCCGTCGAGTCGCGGGTCGCCGCCCGCGCGAGGCCCAACGCCTGCTCCCGCTGCTCGCGCGAGAGTGGGTCGGTGGCCAGCCGCTTGGCGCGGCCGACGTGCCCGCCCGACACCGACGCCGCCCACCGCGCGGGCTCGGGGTCGATGCCGTCCCGTTCGATCAGGACCTTGGCGATGTCGTCGCTCGGCGGCGCGGTGAGCGCGACGTGTCGGCAGCGCGAGCGAAGGGTGATCGCAATGTCCTCCGGTGCCACCGACGGGGCGCACAGCAGGAAGATGGTCCGCGGCGGCGGCTCCTCCACGGCTTTGAGCAAGGCGTTCGCGCCGTTCTCCGTGAGTCGGTCCGCGTCTTCGACGAGGACGATCTGCCAGCGGCCCGTCGTCGGGCGGCGGGCGGCCAGCGACACGATGTCACGAATCTGCTTGACCGAGATCGACAGTCCGTCGGTCTGGATGAGCCGGACGTCCCCGTGCGTCCCGCTCAGCACCGTCGTGCAGGCTCGGCATTCGCCGCACCCGACCGCTATCGGGTCCAGACACTGCAGGGCCGCAGCGAAGGCTGTCGCAGCGACCGATCGACCGCTTCCCGGCGGACCGGTGAACAGCCAAGCGTGGGTCATCGATTCACGGACACCAACCGGAAGTTCGTCCACCGGATCGTCGGCGAACATCGACACCGCGCCGTCGGCGGCCTCCTCCAGGCGTGCGGCCACCGCTCGCGCCGACGTCGCGGCGTCGCGCAGCTCAGCGGCCAGCGTGTCCTGCCCGGTCATGCGGTCGAAGACATTAGTCACACCCGTCAGCCTAAGCCCCAGTTCAGACGACTGAACAATCGCAAGACGTTTAACAATTGCAAGCAGACGGCTACCGTGGAGTTCGTGGTTGCACGACGGTTGGGCCTCGCCAAGCCCGCGCATACGCTGCGCTGGCTGGCGCATACGCCGTGGCCGATCCTTGCCCTCGATCTCCTGCGTGCGAATCTCATCGGTGCGCTGTTCACGTTCGCGTTCCTGCGCTGGGGCATGCCGCCCGCCGACTCGTTCTCGATCGGCGACGCCGACGCCTTCAACCAACTCTCGTTCGCCGTCTACCTGGTGATCGCGGTGGCCGTCGGGATGTACGTGATCACTCGGCTCAGCTTCCCCGTCCTGATCTGGCACCGACGGCGCTCCCGACTCGACGACGCTGCCGCTCGTCGCCGTGCGTTGCGACTGCCCACCTTGCTGACGATCACCAACCTGGCGTTGTGGGCGGTCGGCGGCGTACTCCTGTCCCTCATCAACTGGAGCAACTCCTCGGGCAAGGACGCGATCCTCGTCGCCCTCGCGAGCGTCGTCGGCGGGCTCGTGACCGGTGTGCTCTCGTTCATGCAGTCCGAGCGCGTCCTCCGGCCGATCACGGTCGCCGCGATGGCGAACGACCCGGACAGCGTCCACGCGCCCGGCATAACGGCGCGGATCAGTTCGTTCTGGGCGGTCACTGTGGCCGTCCCGATGCTCGTGATCGTCGCACTGATCACGATGCAACGCCTGGACTACATCGACACCGACGCCGTCGGCCTGCAACGCCCCATCCTGTGGATGGCAGCGGCGTCACTCGTGTTCGGACTCCTCGCCATCACCCGCCTCGTCGGGTCGATCACCGACCCGATCAAACAACTGAGGATCGCCCTCGCCCAAGTCCGAGCGGGCAACCTGAACGTGGCCGTGAAGGTGTACGACGGCAACGACCTCGGCTCACTGCAGGCCGGCTTCAACGACATGGTGTCCGACGTCCGGGAACGGCAGGAGCTGCGCAACCTGTTCGGTCGTTATGTCGGCGAGGACGTCGCACGACGCGCCATCGAGACCGGGACCGAGCTGGGCGGCGAGGAACGCTACGTCGGTGTCCTGTTCGTCGACATCGTCGGCTCGACCCGCCTGGCCGTCAACCGTCCGCCCCGCGAAGTCGTCGAACTGCTCAACGAGTTCTTCCAGGTGGTCGTCGAAGTCGTCGGACGACACGGCGGTTTCGTCAACAAGTTCCAGGGCGACGCTGCCCTCGCGATCTTCGGGGCGCCACTCGATCAAGAGGACTTCGCGGGTGCTGCGCTGGCCGCCGCCCGCGACCTGCGGGTGGAGCTCGATCGACGTCTCGGCGACGTCGACATGGGCATCGGCGTGTCTGCAGGCAAGGCTGTCGCCGGGCACATCGGCTCCGAGCAGCGGTTGGAGTACACCGTGATCGGCGACCCGGTGAACGAGGCTGCGCGTCTCACCGAACTCGCGAAAGACGAGCCGACACGTGTCCTGGGGTCGGCGCGTGCCGCGTTCCTCGCCAGCGACGCCGAGGCCGCGCACTGGGCGATCGGCGAGGGTGTCGAGCTCCGCGGTCGCGGCATCGAGACGTTGCTGGCCCGCCCCGACATCGCCGTGAACTCCCCGACGTCGTCGGACTGACCCACCTCGTCCGAGACTTCGGACCACTATGTGGTCGCAAGTCTCGGACGGCAGGTGCTGCCCTTATTTCTCGGGGGCTGCCTTCTTCGCTGGTGTCTTCTTAGCCGCCGTTTTCTTGGCGGTCGTCTTCTTAGCTGCCGTCTTCTTGGCTGCTGTGGTTTTCTTGGCCGCTGTCTTCTTCGCTGCCGTCTTCTTGGCCGGGCTCTTCTTCGCCGTCTTCTTGGCGGCCTTCTTGGCCGGGCCGCGAGCGCGACGGTCGGCGAGCAGTTCCATCGCCCGCTCGGGGGTGATGCTGGCGACCTCGTCGCCCTTGCGCAGACTCGCGTTGGTCTCCCCGTCAGTCACGTACGGACCGAAACGGCCGTCCTTGATGACCATCGGGCTGCCGCTGACCGCATCGTTCTTGTCGAGCTCGCGCAACGGAGGCGCAGCGGCCGCACGACCGCGACGCTTCGGCTCGGAGTAGATCTTGAGCGCCTCGTCGAGAGTGATCTCGAACAGTTGCTGCTCGGACGTCAACGACCGGGAGTCGGTGCCCTTCTTCAGGTACGGACCGTACCGTCCGTTCTGGGCGGTGATCTCCTCGCTCGACTCCGGGTCCACGCCGACCACACGCGGCAACGACAGCAGTTTCAGCGCGTCGTCGAGAGTGACCGTCGAGATGTCCATCGTCTTGAACAGCGAGCCGGTCCGCGGCTTGGGACCAGCCTTCTTGGCTGTCTTCTTCGCGGTCTTCTTGGCAGTCTTCTTCGCCGTAGTCGTAGCGGTCGCGACACCGCCGCCCGCCGGGACGTCGTCCAGCGCGACGACTGCGTCGCCTGCCGGGACTCCCCCACCGTCGCGTGGCGTCGGCCCCGCCGGGACCGTCGGAACAGGAGCGCCCGCGGATCCGTCGTCGGGCTCGTCGTCGGCCGGAAGGATCTCGGTGACGTACGGTCCGAAACGTCCTTCCTTGGCGACGACCCGGTGACCGGTCACCGGGTCGACGCCCAGTTCCCGCCCCTCCTGCGGCGTCTCGAACAGCTTCTCGGCCACCTCGAGCGTCAACTCGTCCGGCGTCATGTCTGACGGCAGGTTGGCGCGCTTGAGATCCGGCTCGGCGTCCGGGCCTGCGACGTTGCGTTCCAGGTACGGCCCGTATCGTCCCACCCGGACGAACACCGGGCGTCCCTCAGAATCGTCGAACAATCGAATCGAGTTGACCTCGCGGGCGTCGATGCCCTCCAGGTTGACGCCGACGAGCTTCTTGAGCCCGCCGTGACGTGCGATGGCGCCTGCGGCGTCGTCATCGTCGGACGTCGCACTCTCGTCACCGAAGTAGAACTCGTTGAGCCACCGAGTCCGGTCCTGACCGCCGGACGCGATCTGGTCCAGATCGTCTTCCAGGGATGCCGTGAAGTCGTAGTCGACGAGACTGTTGAAGTAGCCCTCCAACAGGCCGATGACGGCGAACGCGATCCACGAAGGGACCAGCGCGTTGCCCTTCTTGACGACGTATCCGCGGTCCTGGATGGTGCCGATGATCGACGCGTAGGTCGACGGGCGGCCGATGCCGAGTTCTTCGAGGATCTTGACCAGCGACGCCTCGGTGAATCGGGCAGGCGGGTTGGTGGAGTGGCCGTCGGCCACGAGCGACGTCGCCGTCAACGACTGGCCTTCGGTCAGGTTCGGCAGCCGGTTCTCGGCGTCGTCGGACTTGTCGGCAGTCTGTTCGTCGACGCTCTCCACGTATGCGGACAGGAAGCCGGGGAACGTGATCGTGCGACCCGAGGACGCGAACGTGACCTCGTCGCCGGTGGCGGCGCGGCCACCGATCCGCAGGCTCATCGTGGTGCCGCGTGCGTCGGCCATCTGGGAGGCGACGGTGCGCTGCCAGATCAGTTCGTACAGGCGGAACTCGTCGGTGTCGAGCGCCGACGCCACCTGCCCGGGGGTGCGGAACGACTCGCCTGCGGGGCGGATCGCTTCGTGAGCCTCCTGCGCGTTCTTCACCTTGCGTGTGTACTGGCGCGGCGAGGAGTGGACGAACTTGTCGCCGTACAGATCGCGGGCCTGTGCGCGGGCCGCGTTGATCGCCGACTCCGACAGTGTCGTCGAGTCGGTACGCATGTAGGTGATGTAGCCGTTCTCGTACAGCCGCTGCGCGATGCGCATCGTGCGGTCGGACGTGAAACGCAGTTTGCGGCCGGCCTCCTGCTGGAGGGTCGACGTCATGAACGGTGCGTACGGGCGACGGGTGTACGGCTTCTCCTCGACCGACGTCACCGTCAGCGCGGCGCCGTCGAGCCCGGCGGCCAGCGCGTCGGCGCGGGCGCCGTCGAGCACGGTGACACCGGTGGCCTTCTTGATCTTGCCGTCCGCGCCGAAGTCGCGTCCCGTGGCGACCCGATCCTCACCGATGTTGACCAGGCGCGAGGAGAACGTCTGCGGCTTGGCGTCGGCTCCAGCGTCCATCGTCGCGGCGATGTCCCAGTAGTCGGCCGAGACGAACGCCATGCGCTCACGCTCGCGTTCGACGATGACACGGGTGGCGACGGACTGCACGCGGCCCGCCGACAGCTTCGGCATGACCTTCTTCCACAGGACCGGCGACACCTCGTACCCGTACAGGCGGTCGAGGATGCGGCGGGTCTCCTGCGCGTCGACGAGGTCTATGTCGAGGTCGCGCGGGCTCTCGGCGGCGGCACGGATCGCCGATTCGGTGATCTCGTGGAACACCATGCGCTTGACGGGGATCTTCGGCTTCAGCGTCTCGAGGAGGTGCCAGGCGATGGCCTCCCCCTCGCGGTCACCGTCCGTCGCGAGGTAGAGCTCGTCGACGTCACGCATCAACGCCCGAAGCTCGGAGACCGTCGACTTCTTGTCGGCCGACACCACGTAGAGCGGCTCGAACCCGTCGTCGACGTTGACGCCGAGGCGGGCCCACGGCTGCCCCTTGTACTTGGCGGGCACGTCGGCGGCGCCTCGCGGCAAGTCCCGAATGTGTCCACGTGACGATTCGACGACGTAGTTCGCGCCGAGGTACCCCGCGATCTTGCGCGCTTTGGTCGGAGACTCGACGATGACGAGTCGCCGGATGGCGGGGTCAGCACTGTCAGTGGCGGCCACTTAAGAGCCCTTCGGTCTGGAGTTTCGCTGTTCGATGCCGTTGTTTCGGTGTTCGGTTCCGTTGTAACGCTTCGATGCCGTTGTACCTTATATATGGCGCCGTCTGCACTCCACCCCAGGTAATCGAAAGAAGAGGCAGCCGGTCACTCCCCAGGCCACACCCCGTCCGGAGCGTCGCCTGGCCGGACTCCCACCGTCTCGGCGAGTCGGGTGAGTCGCTTACGCCCGGACACCCGCAAAGCGGGACTGTTTCCGCGCGCACCGATCAGGGTGGGTGCGATGCCGACGCGCATCAATGCCGTCGCGAGCGGAGCGTGGGTGTCCGGGGCGCTCGGGTCCACGCCGAGGACGTAGTGCTGGCCGTCGAACCGGCCCGACGCGAGCACCCACAGTCGCAGAGCACGCGCGCTCGGCGTCCAACCGTCCGGCACGGCTTTCACAGCACCGCTCGCCCATCTGCGGTGCAGCGCCGTGATCCGCGGGTTGGCTTCGGTGCGCGCGATCGGCGATCCCTCCTCGGAGATCAGCGTCTGCGCGTCCAGCCCGGTCTCGATGATGTCGGCCGCGATCTCGTCGGCCCGCCATTGCTCGTTCACGACTACTGACACCCGGGCGCCGAGGCTCGTGTGCACGGACTGCCCCTGCCCGGCGAGTAGACCCGCGAGATCGTCGATCACGGGGTCTTCGGTGTCCGCAGAGAACAGCGACATCTGGCTCACACGTTGATCCTACTGCGCTGTGCAGCAAACACTCCCAGCAGTGAAAGCAACACTCCCGGCCCCGCCGAAGCGGTGCCGGGAGTGCTGTCTCGTAAGTCTGTGACGCCCGTGAGGGCGTGCGCAATCAGACTGCCTGAACTCCGGTGGCCTGCGGGCCCTTGGTGCCCTGGCCGACCTCGAACTCCACGCGCTGGTTTTCTTCGAGGGTGCGGAAGCCGTTGCCCTGAATCTCCGAGTAGTGGACGAACACGTCGTCGTTACCCTCGTCAGGCGCGATGAAGCCGAAGCCCTTCTCCGCGTTGAACCACTTCACAGTGCCCTGTGCCATCTACTGCATTCCTAACTTCTCATCACCCGCCACGGAGCGTCCCCGGCGGGGGCCTGTTCCGACCGCCATACCTCGACAAGACCTCGCCATACGGCGATGGAACCGACTGCAGTACCACGTTCGCAACTGACTCCGTCCCTGAGACGGAGGGTGCGACCGCTTTTAGCTAACCATGTTTCGCGCCCGCGCGATACTGTTATCGCGCACCGAATCTAACTCCCCGGAAACCACGTATGACCGGCCTCGCGAGTAGGTTCGCGCACCCACCCCGGAACCGTTTGGAGCGACGTCGATGCAGCATGCCACCTACGGCAGCGAACTGCTCGGCAGAACCCTCGCAGGGACCGATTCCGACGCCGATTCGCCTCTCACTCACATGGCAGTGATCCCCACGCGCACAGCCGAATTCAGTGACTGGCCGGAGTGGGTCCACCCCGAGGTTCGCGGCGCGTTCGTCGAGCACGGTCTGCGCCGACCGTGGCGTCACCAGATCGAAGCCGCCGACCACGCCCACGCCGGACGGAACGTCTGCGTGTGCACCGGCACCGCATCGGGAAAGTCGCTCGCCTACCAACTCCCGATCCTCACCACGTTCGCTCAGGACCCCAACGCGACCGCGCTCTATCTGTCGCCGACCAAGGCTCTCGGCGCGGACCAACTGAGGGCGACGGCCCGAATCATCGCGGGCGTTCCCGCATTGAGTCATCTGCAGCCGAGCGCCTATGACGGCGACACCGATTCCGAGCTCCGACAGTGGGCGCGGATGCATTCACGCTGGATCTTCACCAACCCCGACATGCTGCACGTCGGGATCTGCTCGCAGCACGCCAAGTGGCGCCAGTTCTTCAGCAAGTTGAAGTACATCGTCGTCGACGAGTGCCACCACTATCGCGGCGTGTTCGGCTCGCACACCGCACTTGTCCTGCAGCGAACATTGCGGATCGCTCGCCGATACGGCGCAGACCCGGTCGTCATCGGGGCGAGCGCCACCGTCTCGAATCCGGCGCAGGCGCTGTCGCGGTTGATCGGCGACGACGTCGTCGCGATCACCGACGACACCTCACCGCACGGCGAACGCACCGTCGCGATGTGGGAGCCGGGCTTCGTCGACGGCAGCCCTGCCCCGGTCGGCGGCCCCGAAATCCTGTCCGGGACCGGCCGCGACGGTGAGAACGGGGCCCCGGTCCGACGCGCGGCGGGCGCCGAAGCCGCTCGGCTGCTCGCCGACTTCGTCATTGAAGGAGCCCGGACGCTGTGCTTCGTCCGGTCGCGTCGCGGAGTGGAGGTGACGGCGGTCAAGGCTCGCCAACTGTTGTCCGAATCTGCACCGGAACTGGTCGACCGAGTCGCCGCGTACCGCGCAGGCTATCTCGCCGACGACCGCCGCAAACTCGAGCAGGCGCTCTCGGACGGCGAACTACTCGGAGTCGCGACGACCAACGCCCTCGAACTCGGCGTCGACATCAGCGGTCTCGACGCCGTCGTCGTCGCCGGATACCCGGGGACTGTTGCCTCGTTCTGGCAGCAGGCGGGTCGTGCCGGACGGCGCGGCGAGGGGTCGCTCGTCGTCATGGTCGCCCGCGACGATCCGCTCGACACGTATCTCGTTCACCATCCCGACGCTCTCCTCAAGCGGCCCGTCGAAGCGACCGTCACCGACCCGACCAACCCGTACGTGCTCGGCCCACATCTGCTGTGCGCGGCCACCGAGTTCCCCATCACCGACGACGAAGCCGCCTCTTGGCACGCAGGCGAGGTGATCGTCGGTCTCGTCGACGACGGACTTCTCAAACGTCGCAAGGCCGGCTGGTATCCCGCGCCGGGCCTCGACCCGCACGGCGACATAGACATCCGCGGCGGCATCGGTGGTCAGGTCCTCATCGTCGACACGACCACCTCTCGGCTGCTCGGCACCGTCGACGCCACGCGCGCCATGACGTCGGTGTTCCCCGGTGCGGTGTACCTGCATCAGGGCGAGAGCTTCGTCGTCGACGAACTATCCCTCGACGAGGGCCTCGCCCTCGCGCATCCGGAGGAGCCCGACTGGACGACCACCGCGCGCGAGGTGAGCGACGTCGTCATCGACCGGGTCGTGCAGCAGCAGACGTTCGGTCCGGTCACCGTCGGCTTCGCCGAAGTCACGGTCAGCAGTCAGGTGGTCGGGTTCCTTCGGAAGGCCCTCACCGGTGAGATCCTCGACCAAGTGGCACTCGACATGCCCGAACAACAACTGTCGACGCGCGCCGTCATGTACACCGTCGAACCCGACGCGTTGGTCGCCGCCGGGATCGCTCCCGACAAGTTCCCCGGCGCACTGCACGCCGCCGAGCACGCCGCGATCGGGATGCTGGGCCTCGTCGCCACGTGCGACCGATGGGACATCGGGGGCCTGTCCACCGACGTCCATCCACAGACCGGCCTGCCGACCGTCTTCGTCTACGACGGATTCCCCGGTGGGGCGGGCTTCGCCGAACGCGGCCACGAAGCGTTCGACGACTGGATCGCCGCCACCGACGAAGCCGTCGCCTCCTGTGCGTGCACCAGCGGATGCCCGTCCTGCGTGCAATCACCCAAGTGCGGCAACGGAAACGAACCCCTCGACAAAGCGCACGCGATCAAACTCCTCCGCCTGATCGGCCGTCACTACCGGTCGTGACCGCGCCGGCCCGCGCGGCAGCAGTCGCGGCGTGTACACCGAAACCTCCCCGACGCACCCACGACGCGAACGACGGCGTCCTAGCCGTCGACCACGTGCGGCGGCCGCATCCTTGTCCGTGCCGACTCTCGATGCACAGGACTCGTCGGCACGAGCTTCAAGGGTGAGACGATCGGAGAAACTCGAATCCTGGCCGGGTCAAGTCCATGTATGCAAAGGTGACCACCGACGAGTTCAAAGAACGGTGCGAGGTGTAGTGATGCAGAATACGTGCGACACGAGCTGCATCCACGTTATTTTCGCGAAAAATGAATCGACCTACGATGAGGTTTTCGCAGGTGTAGCTGCCGACTCCGCTGACGCGTCGCGGATAGCGCGGGTTATCGACCACGGCCACGCCGCCTGTTGGACAGAGTTAGCCGAACTGGTTCAGCACCGGCGAGCCGGTCTCACGCAGGGGCAGCCTGTCCACATAGTATTCGATGGCGGGCACCCGCAAGACGCGCATGAGGTCGGATGGGATCCCGATACTTCTCCCGAACTAATGAGCGCGTTCGACGATAGATCCGCAGCGGTCAAGTATGCGGAGAGACTCGAATCGTCAGAGAACTCAGGGCCAGGACCGGTCCATATTTGGAGTGTTCCACTGGGGTGGTACGACGAGCGCCTGGCGGGTAACAGCGGTGCCCCACTGGCCGAGTGAACGTCGAGATCACGACGACACCGAACTCCTTCCTGGATCGCTGCATGGCGACAAACCCTGTCCAGCTCCCTGTTCGTTGGCCGGGGGCTCGTCGCGGTGCAAGCCGCGGCGTCCGTTGACTTCCGTGGGACAGCGCGAACAGCCCGGCCGGCGAGCGTCCGGCATGCGCAAAAGCCCGATGAGCATGAGAGTCAACGCCTGGACGGAGAGGCATCCGTGGGTTCGCATGGTCGCCGCCTATCGGTCGTCGCTACCGATCGTGACCGGACCGGCCCGCGCCGCAGCCGTCGCGGCGCGCACGCCGAAACCTCCCAGGCGTACCCGCACCACAACGCGAACGACGACGTCCTGACCGTCGACCACACAGTCGGCGACCGACGGCGAACCGTCCTGGACCGACACCCGATCCTCAGCGACCGCGCACGCATCACCCCGCCCGGACACCTGCGCAGACGCGGCCGCGAGCGCTCCCAGATCTGCCGCAGACTGTGCGCGATGTCGAGCGAGGACGGCGGCGCCGACGTAGAGCACAGCGAGGAGGATCGCGGCGAGGACGGCGATGACAGCGGCGCCCGTGATCGTCGAGAATCCCTTCTCGTCACTCACGCATTTCTGCTCACGAATCCGCACCGTCAGCACCGTTCGGTTCGACCGCCGCCACCGCTCGCGCGGACACCGTCGCCATCGGCAGCATCGGCAGGTCGGCCGATACGGTGACGGTCACCGTGTCGGCCGCAGCCGACACCGAGATCCGGGCGCCGCCGGGTGCGACCGACCGGCCGACGTCGGACGCCGACTCGTCTCCGACTGCCGCGAGCCGAGCCACCTCGCGGGCGGCGTCGGTGCACCGGATCTGAGTCACCACCCCGGTCACCGCGCCGACCCCGGTCACCAGGAAGACGGCGATCGCCGCAAGCGCGAACGCGGCTTCCACGGTCACCATGCCTCGCTCGTCCTCAAACAGGTCGCGCCCGCGGAGCCTGACAGACATGTCAGCTCACCGACGTGCTCAACGCCCTGGAGATGATCCCGGTCAGTGCGGACAAGATATTGTCACCGCTCACGACCGTGTACAGCAGTGCACCGAACGCGGCTGCAGCGACGGTGCCGATCGCATATTCGACCGTCGACATTCCGGATTCGTCGGCGATCAGCCGTCCGGTCAGCGTCTGAGTCTCGACCCACCGCTGCGTCAATCGATCTCGTGTCCCCCGACTCGTGCTCATGACTTCCCCCTCGTGTGTCGGCCCGCGGTTTCGAGCCTTCACAAGGTCAGACGCGCGCCCGCTGCATTCGGTTCCGCGCGATTCCACAGGGTCACACCGCGGTCAGCATTCCGGCGGCGAGACCGACCACGACGGGCACGATGCCCAGGCAGACGAACGCAGGCAGGAAGCACAGGCCGAGCGGCCCGCTCACTTTGACCCCGGCCTTCTCCGCTGCCTCAACCGCGTCATCGGCTGCCCGACGACGCGTGGCCGATGCGAGTTCGGCGGCGCCGTCCGCGAGCGACGCACCGACCCGCGAGGCACGACGCGCCAACGCCGCGAGTTCAGCGAATGAATCTTCCGCACCCGCGTCGGACGCCCACGCCGTCTGCCCGTCGGCGCCGAGCGCGAGGAGGTCGGCCGCTCGAGCCAACGGCTCGCCGATCACCGGCGGGGCGTGCTCTGCCGCGACCTCCGCAGCCGCCGACACCGGCAGCCCGGCGCGTAGACAGACCGCGAACAGGTCGTAGGTCGACGCGACGTCGAACGGGTCCGGAACACTTCGGGACCTGCCGAGCCACCGTGGTTCCCGTACCTTCTTCGGGCGCACGACGACCCGCGCGAGCGCCCAGTGCGGCGACGGCCAAACCCATAGTGCGACACCCGCCGACATCGCGGCGATCAACACGGTCATCGCAGGATCTTCTCGGTGATGGAGTTCGTCCACCAGACTCCTGCCGACGCGAGCGCGGCGCCGACCACCAAGAGAATCGAACCGATCCCCGGCGACACCAGCACGGCCAGCGGTGCGGCGCCCATCAAGTGTCCAAGACCGATGCCCAAGATCGGCAGCAACGCCAACACCATCGCGGTCGCGCGAGGCCCCGCCAGACCGGCACGAGTCCGCGACGCATGATCTGCGCGGGCCGACAGGTCGGACCGCAACATGGCCAGGAGGTCAGCCATCGGCAAGCCGCGGGTCGACGACGCCGCCCACGCCGTTGCCAACCGATCCACGCCGGCATCCCACTGTGCGCCACCGTGTTCACCGCCGGCTATGTCGGCGGGGTCGCCGCCGAGCTCGGCGCGAGCAGCCATTCGTGCGAGTTCGGCCGACACCGCAGACGGTCCGTCGCGGGCCAGTTCGTCTGCCGCGGAACGGCAGGCGAGCACGACCGGCGCGCCGACCGACATCTCGGCGATCATGAACGAGAGCGCCCGCCGCAGTTCGTCACGACGGCCGTCCCGCTCGGCCCTCCGCACCGACCGGCGACGCAACCCGATCCCGGTGACCGCCACGATTCCGGTCGCCATCCCTGGTCCGGCGCCGATGACAGCCGCGACGAGAACGGGCGCAGCCGCGAAGATCCACACCGGGTCGAGGCGATGCCCGGCGAGGCCGTCGTGCGTCAGATGCAACCGTGCTCGGGCGCCCGACCCCGGCCACACGAGCAACGCAGCTCCACCCGCGATGAGCAGCGGCACGGCGTTCACTGCGGTCCTCGGTCGGCGATCAACGCGTCGATCCGAGCCCTCGCCGCGGTGAATCCCGATCTGCGCGACCACGCCTGCTCGATCGTGGTCAGCCCGTCGTCGGTGCGCCGTAGGACTCCGATCTCGAGCAGTCCACGACGCCCGTCACGATCGCGGCCGAGTCCGAACACCAATTGGATCGCGGCAGCCAACTGACTGTGCAGCGCCGCCCGGTCCATACCGCCCAGTGCGGCCAGCGCCTCCATCCGCGCGGGGACCTCCGACGTCGAGTTCGCGTGGAGAGTGCCGGCACACCCGTCGTGCCCGGTGTTGAGTGCGATCAACAGGTCGATCACCTCGGCGCCGCGGACCTCGCCGACGACGATCCGATCCGGCCGCATCCGCAGCGCCTGCCGAACCAGGTCGCGGACCGGCACGTCGCCGACGCCTTCGACGTTCGCATTGCGGGCGACGAGGCGCACGACGTGCGGATGCTGCGGTTCGAGCTCGGACGCGTCCTCGACGGTGACGACGCGCTCGACCGGGTCGACCTGCCCGAGCAGCGCGTTCAAGAGCGTCGTCTTGCCGGATCCGGTACCGCCGACGATCAAGAATGCCAGCCGGGCTCCGACAGCGTCCCGCACGAGATCGGCGGCTTCACCGGGGATGGCTCCGGACGTGACGAGAGCATCGAACGTCTGCGTCGCGCTGCGGAGGACGCGCAGAGAAATACAGGTCCCGTCGACGGCCAGGGGCGGGATCACCGCATGCAGGCGCACCGTGACATCCCGGCGGCCCACACCGGACAACTGCCCGTCGACCCACGGTTGAGCGTCGTCCAACCGGCGACCTGCGCCGAGAGCCAGACGATCGGCCAGTCGGCGCACCGACGCCTCGTCGTCGAATCGGATGCCGGTCAGCTCCAGTCCGTCCCCACGATCGGCCCACACCCGGCCGGGTCCGACGACGAGGACGTCGGTGACACCGTGATCGGCCAGCAGCCCCTCCAGCCTTCCGGCACCGACCATCTCGGTCTGCAGATACCGCAGCACGTCGAGGAGGTCGGTGTCGCCGAGCAGCCCACCCGACTCGGCTCGAATCGCATCGGCGATCACTGCTGGCTCCGGATCGCTGGTCTGCGTCGCCAATCGGTCGCGGACACGCTCGAGCAGGTCGGCGCGTCCGACCGCGGTCACTGCACTGCCCCGTCGTGCAGCCTGCGGTACACGTCCTGCGCCGCCGCGGTCACTGCACTGCCCCGTCGTGCAGCCTGCGGTACACGTCCTGCGCCGCCGCGGTCAGTGGGCTGCGACGTCGCAGGCGGAGGCCGGACGTCTCGCACCGTTGCGCGAGCGCACGCTCGGGCCGATATCCGCCGAGCAGCGGCAGCCCGATCGCTCTCGCCACGTCACTCGCCCGGAGTCCACCGGGCGACGGCCCTCGCACCACGAGCACGGCGTCCCGGTCGCCGACCTGGCGCGCGGCGGTACGCCGGGTCGCCGATACCGCGTGGACCGACGCCGTGGTCACCACGACGACGAAGTCAGCACTGTCGACCAGTCCCGCTGCGACGGGTCCCGGCTCGCGTCCCACGTCGGCGACGACGACGTCACCGGTGCTGCGTGCCGCGTCGACGACCGCCAACACCGTGTCCGGGCGCAACGGTTCGACGTCGTCGCGAGCCGACGTGATCACGCTGATCCGGCCCGACCCCGGCAGCGCTGCACGCAACGCGGGACCGGCGATCGCGCCGCTCTCGCCGGTGACGTTCGACCACCGCAGCCCCGGCTCGTCCTCGACCCCGAGGATCAGGTCGGCGCCCGCGCCGGACTGGTCGGCGTCGAGAAGGAGCACCCGTTGTCCGGAGCTAGCGGCGACCAGTGCGACAGCGGCGGCCAACGACGACGCGCCCGCTCCTCCATGCCCGCCGATCACGGCGACGGCGCCTGCCGGTCGACGGACCGGGCGGCGGAACTCCGACAGCGCGCCGACCAGGCCGGCCTCCTCGTGCGGCAGCACGAATCCGCCCTGTGCCCCGAGAGCGAGCCCCGTCTGCCACCGCCGCGTGTCGTCTTCGGACGGGCCGACGACCACGACTGCCGGACGGCGCGGCGGATGCAGTTCGGTCAGTACCGCCGACGCGCCCGCGTCGACGGCGACCGCGCGGGCCCGCAGCCAGTCGTGACGGCAGGACGCGGCGTCGCCGACCACCATCGTGTAGCCGGCCGCCGCGGCACAGCGGGCGAGGTCGGCGTGGAGTTCGTCGGCGGCGAGAACGAGCAGGACGTCGGTCATGCCCTGATGATGCGACGATCACCCTCCATCGGGAAGTGCGTTATCCACAGCCTGGTATCGGTGCAGGTCAGAATCGCTGACCAGTGATCGGAGCGACGTTCTCGCACGGCACCTTCACCGGGTGCTCCGGATCCAGCGCGTTCAGGACGAAGTAGGCGGCCCGCCGCGAACTCGCGATGCCGACGTGTTCGCTGTGATCCGTGGAGCACGTCGCCTGGACGACGATGTTCTTCACCGATTCGCCTGCCCGCGGCTTCACGTAGCCGGATGTGTACGGCACCACGACTTCGTCGTTCCTGGTCATGATGTTCGTGTAGTCGATGCCCTTCACGTACGGACTGCCACCGCTCCAGATCTTCTCGTTCATGGGCGATCCGGCCATCATTCCGCCGCAGCCGCTGCAGATCGGCATGTCGCGGCCACCGAGAAGCTTCATGAACAGCGGCGTCGTGGGCGAGGTCGAGCCCGAGCCATGCCACAGTGGCGCGAGCGAGACGTACTTGGTGACCTTCTGCGCTCCGCCGAGGAACTTCACGTAATAGGTCGGCATATAGGTGCCTTGTGAATGACCGACGAGATCGACGGTCTCCGCGCCCGTCGCTTCGAGAACCTTGTCGACGAATCGATCGAGTTGTCCCGCGCTGACGTCGATCTTGCCCATCCCGCCGATCGCGGTGAACGGCCAGGGCAGTCCGGGGAGTGCGCCGTAGGTGAGTGCGAAGACGCAGTATCCGCGGTTGGCGAGCATCGCGGGATACGGACCCCAGTTCGTGGCTTTGGCTCCGCCCGTCCCGTGCACGAGCACCACTGGTCGCGGATGTTCGGGCGATGGCGTGCAGTCGAAATCGTTCGACCCCGGCAACGACTGGCCGGGATGCTGCAGTTCGTACGAGATCCCGCTCAGGAAGTTGTAGTTCTCTGGCAGCTTCTCGTTCGGCGCGGCGCTCGCCTGCGCCACGAGGGCGACGACACCGAGCAACGCTGCGCAGCACGCGATCAGCGAGTGTTTGACGATCTTCATGTGCGACCCCTGTGGACAGGCCCGAGCAGGCACTCGGCGGGATCGAACCTACGCGTCAAATCGCGACTGTTCTGTCGAAACGTCTCAATAGGCCCGAAATCAACGAGCCCCAGGAGTGTTCTCTGCGAATCCGCCCACGAATATCTGAGCCACAAACATAAGACGGCCTATAAATAGAAGACGACCCCGGCCAGGGGGGAGGAGGCCGGGGTCATCAGCAGTTCAGCCCCGGGGGGTCGGGCTGAACGCTTCCGGCATTGCCGGACAAATCCCAAGTTACCCTCGCCGCCGCGAAGATTGCAAGCCCAACTATTGCCGTTTTCTTGTTCCGTGGATCACATCGTGACGATGTACGATGTCGAACGTGAGCCAGGCAGATCCGACACGTATCGCCGCCTTCTTCGACCTCGACAAGACGGTGATCGCCCGCTCCAGCGCCCTGGCGTTCACCAGGCCATTCTACGACGGCGGCCTCCTGTCTCGCCGGACGATGCTCCGTTCCGCGATCGCCCAACTCCAGTTCCTCCTGGCCGCCGCCGACGCCGACAACGTCGACCGGTTGCGCAAGCATGTGACCGACATGTCGACCGGCTGGAACGCAGCGCAGGTACGGGCGATCGTCGCCGAGACCCTGGACGACGTCGTGCGCCCCGTCGTCTTCCCCGAAGCGCTCGAACTCATCGAACAACACAAGGAATCCGGGCACGACGTCGTGCTGATCTCGGCGTCGGGCATCGAGATGGTCGAGCCGATCGGCGAACTCCTCGGCGTCGACATCGTGCGCGCGAGCATCATGCGAGTGGTCGACGGCCATTACTCCGGCGATCTCGACTTCTACTGCTACGGCGACGAGAAGGCCACCGTCGTCGAAGAGTTGGCTACTGAGCACGGCTACGACTTGAGCCGCTGCTACGCCTACTCCGATTCGGTGACCGACCTTCCGATGCTCGACGCCGTAGGCAGACCCGCCGTGGTGAATCCCGACAAAGCGCTTCGCCGGCGCGCGGTCGAATCGGGGTGGGAGACCCTCGATTTCGCGACCCCCGCCGCAGCCACGCGACGGCCGAGTCCGACCACGGTGGGACGAACCGCTCTGTGCGCCACGGGGATCGGAGCGATCACCGCGGCGGCGGTCTACTACCACCACCTACAGGCCCGTCACCTGCGAGTTCACGCCGCCTGATCGATTCTCGCGAAACCCTTGCAGTGACGACGGTCACAGGGTATTAATGGGTTACGGAATCACAGAGACGGCCACGTTCAGACCGGCAGAGAAGGCCTGAACCCCCGGCACTGAGATTCCCAGCACGGGCGGCAAGCACCCACGCGGAGCACGCCGCATTGGCAGAAGCGTTGTGCGTCTGCGAACCCACGGGCCGTACTCGTGAACTCACACAGGGAAGGTTCTACTGTCTTTCGAGTACACATCGAGCTGAACGTGGGAACGCCGAGGCGATCCACACAACCCACCCAGCACGCCTGGTAACTTTCGTCCGTGCTCGCGGGCGGTACCTGGTCGAGATGACAATCGACCACAGGTGCCGCCCGCAATCGTGTGTGGGGCCCGATGTGCCGAGCGGGATCGATCAGCCGGAGACCGCGTCGGCGATCGACAGGGCTTCGACCGCTCCGGTCTCCATCGCCTCACAGCAGAGGACGATCCACTCCCCGATGGCCGACGGGTCGCCGGTGGCGAATGTCGTCGACAGCTCGCGGTAGTCGCTGATCCGCTTCAGCCACGTCACCTCGGGTACGCCGAGCAGGTGAGGATCGAGCCCGGTCGACGCCGCCACCAGTCGGGACGCGCCACGAGCGACGACACCGTTCCCTTCGGTGAACGGCGACAACGAGAGCAACTCGCCGTGCACGACGGCGGCCAGCACCGGCGCGGGAACGGTCGATCCCCCGGTGATCACCTGCCCCAGGAAGTCCAGGCGCTGCGCGATGTGCGGCTCCGCTCGTGGACGTCCGAGTAGGTTCGGGTCGTCGACGAGGCCCGCCGCGGCGAGCGTGTGCAGTCGGGCGAGAGCCTGCGCGGGAGCACGGCGGAACACCGAGACGAACTGGTCGATCCCGTCGGTGTCGAGCGCCTGCGCCACCCGGATCGCACCTTCGGTGATCGGATCGTCGAACTGCGCGTCGCGCTTGAGTTCGACGCTGCCGCCTTCGATGGCCGCCGACGAACGGCCTGCTCGCCACGACGCCTCACGAGAGGTCTTGTCCCACCCTCGGAGGTTCGCGCGATGGCGGTGCACGACGCCCAGCGCGTCGCGCGCCATTTCGGCCGCATGACGGACATCGGGCAAGTCGAGCAACGGGGCCAGCGGATCAGCACTCACACCCGCCACGATAGTCGGGCCCACTCCGACGGCGCCGAGCCGTCCGCCCGTCGCGCCTCGCCGACCGCTCATCGCGCGAGGCGCTCGCGCGACCGCTCCCCGCTACGCGCATGCAACGGGTGGTGACTACCCTCACAAGTGAGCGGTATCCGGTGCCAGGCAACTCTGCGCACGGTGCCCAGCGTGTTCCCAAGCGCGGCAGTCCGAGAATGAAAGGCAGTTGAGGAATGACCGAAGCCAGCAAGTTGTACTCACCCTCGAAAGAGTTCGCCGACAACGCGAACGCGACCGTCGAGATGTACGACCGCGCGGAGGCGAACCCCGACGAGTTCTGGGCCGAGCAGGCGCGACGCCTCGACTGGACGACACCGTTCGGTCAGGTTCTGGACTGGTCCGACGCTCCGTTCGCGAAGTGGTTCGTCGGCGGCGAACTGAACGTCGCGGTGAACTGCGTGGACCGCCACGTCGACGCAGGCAAAGGCGACCGGGTCGCCATCCACTGGATCGGCGAACCCGTCGACGACAAGCGGGACATCACCTACAGCCAACTCAAAGACGAGGTCTCGCGCGCAGCGAACTACCTATCGTCGATCGGACTGGTCGCGGGCGACCGCGTCGCCATCTACATGCCGATGGTCCCCGAGGCCATCATCTCGATGCTCGCGTGCGCCCGCCTCGGCCTGACTCACTCGGTAGTGTTCGCCGGATTCTCCGCGGCCGCGCTGCGCTCACGCGTCGACGACGCCGAGGCGAAAGTCGTCATCACCACCGACGGCCAGTTCCGCCGTGGCAAGCCAGCCCCGCTCAAGGAGGCTGTCGACGAAGCCCTCGGCACCGGCGCCGACGCCGCGAAGTCGATCGAGAAGGTCATCGTCGTCCGCCGCACCAATCATGATCCGGACTTGAACTGGGTCGACGGCCGCGACGTGTGGTGGGAGGACACGGTCAGCGAACAGTCCCCCGTTCACGAGGCGGAGTCGTTCGACTCCGAGCACCCGCTGTTCCTGCTGTACACCTCGGGCACCACGGGCAAGCCGAAGGGCATCGTCCACTCGTCGGGCGGCTACCTGACGCAGGCCGCCTACACCTTCCACAACGTGTTCGATCACAAGGAAGGGCGCGACGTCTTCTGGTGCGGCGCCGACATCGGTTGGGTCACCGGCCACTCCTACCTCGTGTACGGGCCGCTCTCGAACGGTGCGACCGAGGTGATCTACGAGGGCACCCCGAATTCGCCCGACGAGAACCGTCACTTCCAGATCATTGAGAAGTACGGCGTCACCACGTACTACATCGCGCCGACGTTGATCCGCACGTTCATGAAGTGGGGACGCGAAGTCCCCGACGCACACGACCTGTCGTCGCTCCGGTTGTTGGGCAGCGTCGGCGAGCCGATCAACCCCGAGGCCTGGCGCTGGTACCACGATGTCATCGGCGGCGGCCGCTGCCCGATCGTCGACACCTGGTGGCAGACCGAGACCGGCGGAATCATGATCTCCCCGCTGCCGGGAGTCACCGCGACCAAGCCGGGTTCGGCGATGCGCCCACTGCCCGGCATCAGCGCGGCGATCGTCGACGACAAGGGCGTACCGACGCCCGACGGCGAGCAGGGCTACCTTGTTCTGGACCGTCCGTGGCCGGGCATGCTGCGCGGCATCTGGGGCGACCCGGAGCGCTTCAAGGAGACCTACTGGTCACGGTTCGAGGAGCAGGGCTGGTACTTCGCGGGCGACGGCGCCCGCTTCGACGAAGACCACGCACTCTGGGTCCTTGGCCGCGTCGACGACGTGATGAATGTGTCCGGCCACCGGATCTCGACTTCCGAGGTGGAGTCCGCGCTCGTCGCGCACTCCGCAGTCGCCGAAGCCGCCGTGATCGGCGCCGCCGACGAGACCACCGGCCAGGGCATCGTCGCATTCGTGATCCTCATGGAGCACGCGACGCCGGGCGACGACCTCATCGCCGAACTGCGCCAGCAGGTGGCGGTCGACATCTCCCCGATCGCCAAGCCGCGCGAGATCAACATCGTTCCCGAGCTGCCCAAGACGCGTTCCGGCAAGATCATGCGCCGGCTCCTCAAGGACATCGCCGAGGGCCGCGAACTCGGCGACACCTCGACCCTCGTCGACCCGTCGGTCTTCGAAGCGATCCGCTCCCAGCGGGCGCAGTAGGTCTGAAGGGGCCACCCGAATCACATCGGGAGCGCCCCAACCGCGTGTGGGCGTCGGTACGAAACCGGCGGCATGGCAACATGAAGCCCGACCAACGTTCAGCAAGGGAGAACTCGTGAGCGGCAAACAGGACACCTGGCCTCCGCAGCCCGCCGACGCTCCGCGCGTCCCGTCGATTCCGATGTCGGATGCCAATCTCGGCAAGGACGGCGAACCAACGATCGGCAACCTCGTCAAGGACGCGTCGGCCAATGTGTCGACGCTGTTCCGGGCCGAGGTCGCACTCGCCAAGGCCGAACTCGTCAAGGAAGCGAAGAAGGCAGGGGCAGGCACCGGACTCATCGTCGGCGCCGCCGTCCTGCTGCTCTACGCGAGCCTGTTCTTCTTCGTGTTCCTCGGCTTCCTGCTCGACCTGTGGCTGCCGACGTGGGCCGCGTTCGGGATCGTCTTCTTGATTCTGATGGTCGTGTCCATCGTGGCGATCATCATCGGGTACGTCCTGTTCCGGAAGCTCCGTAAACCTGAGAAGACCATCGAGTCATTGTCGGAGATCAGCAGTGTGGTGCCGGGGCGCGAGAAGTCGTCGACCGGCGGCGTCGCGCACCCGCAGATCCCGCCCGCGAACGATCCGATGAGCCGCTGACGACTCTGCCCCGACGAGTTTGAAGAACCGACGAGTTTGAACACGACGCCGCCGGATCCCACTCACATCCGGTTCGACGGGCCGTGGCAGCACTTCGATGTGCGTGCGGGCGGGCTCCGTTTCCACGCTGTCGAGAGCGACCGGTCCATCGCCGACCGGCCGCTGGTCCTACTGCTGCACGGTTTCGGTGAGTTCTGGTGGACCTGGCGCCACCAACTGCCCGCGTTGACCGCCGCCGGGTACCGCGCCGTCGCCGTCGACCTGCGCGGTTACGGCGACTCCGACAAGCCGCCGCGCGGATACGACGGGTGGACGCTGGCGGGCGACACGCACGCACTGATCCGCGCCCTCGGGCACTCGTCGGCGTCCCTGGTGGGACACGCCGACGGCGGGCTGGTCTGCTGGGCCACCGCGACTCTGCATCCGCGCGCCATCGACCGCGTCGTCGTCCTGTCGTCGCCGCACCCGCGGGCGCTCCGGCAGGGCGTGCTGTTCAACGCGGAGGAACGCTCGTCGTTCCTCGCTCCGTTCCTGCACAACCAACTCCCCCGGATCGGCGAGCGACGTCTCACCCGCCGAAACGGCGCGTTCATCGACGAATACTTCCGAAGCCGGTCCGGTAGGCACTGGCAGGAGACCGCCGACTTCGACGAAGCGATCGAACGCAACCGGCTCGCCATCCAGATCCCCGGCGTCGCCCATTGCAGCCTCGAATACCGTCGGTGGGCGTTCCGCTCCCAGTTCCGGCCGGACGGCTGGCGGTTCATGGAAGTGATGGACAAGCGGCTCGATCACCCGTTCCTCGCCCTTCGCGGTCGGGAAGACGAATACATCCTCGACTCGCTGATGGCCGAGAGCGCGCACTGGGCCCGCGACTTCACCTACCGGTCGATCCCGGGCGCGGGCCACTTCCTGCACCAGGAAGCGCCCGACGAGGTCAACGCGGCAGTGCTCGAGCATCTGGGCGCCTGACCGTCAGAGCACCTCTGTGCCCGACTCCCGCGTCTAGTGCGCCGACACGCAGCGCTGCGTGTCCACCGTCGCCGAGCCCGACCGCTTCTCCGATTGTGCGAGATCGTTCTGGACCTGCTCGGCGGTCAAGACGAATCCCGTGTCGTCCGCCGGATCCTCGGACGCCCCGAACACCACACCGAACACGTTCCCGTCACGATCGATCATCGGACCGCCGGAATTACCGGACCGGATACTCCCGCGCACCGTGTACACCTCGCGCGACACCTGTTTGGCTCGCTGATAGATGTCGGGACCGTTCAGTTGGACGGTGTTGCGGATCCGTGCCGGCGTGATCGTGAACGGACCGTTCTCTGGATAACCGAGGACGATCGCGTCGTCGCCGGTGTCGCCGGCCTCGGTCGCGAAGTCGAGGGCGGGGGCACGCAGCCCCGGCACGTCGAGGACGGCGATGTCGGTGCGCGAGTTGAACCAGACGACGTTCGCGTCGAGTTGCCCACCGTCTTCGGTCTCGACGCTGAGCGAGTCCGTGCCCGCCACGACGTGCGCATTGGTCATGACGCGTTCGGGCGACACCACGAACCCGCTGCCTTCCAACGACTGTCCGCAACTGCGTGCGACGCCGGTGATCTTGAGGACGCTCGGCTCGACCTGCTGTACGACGGGGAGGTCGGCCAGGGCGGCGTCGGGCGCGTCGACGTTGGCGACGCGCGTCTGGCCGTACGGGCCGATGACCTCTTTGATGCCGGAGGAGTCGATCAGTTCGGTCAGTTCGTTCGGCAGATTCCGCAACCACTGCGGAGCGATCGCGTCGACGCTCTGGACGACTTTCGAGCCCTCCACCGCATCGGATATCCGGACCTGTTCGGAACTTCGAAGCGGGAACGAGAGCAGCCACACGGCCACCAGTACCGCGATGACCTGAAGCACCGAGCCGACACCGCTGTCCACCCGGCGGAGCGTCGGCGAGTGGATGTGGCTGCGCGCGGCTCGCCCGAGGACCATGCCCGACAACTCGCCGATCACGATCAGCGCGATGATCAGCATCACGCCGACGACGAGTCGCAGTCGCTGGTCGTCGAACCGTTCGATGACGACCGGAGCCAACAGGACGCCCGCGACCGCACCGATGACGACTCCGACGAACGCGAGCGCCGACGCCGCAGCACCCTGCCGATAGCCGCTCAACGCGGCCAGGAGTGCGACCACGAGGATGACGAGGTCGACCCACACGGCCCCGCTCACCGGGGCGGCTCCACAGCGAATCCGGATACCTGGCGGCCGCCGGTCGCGGCGATCATCTCCTCGAGCGGCCGGACGTCGTCGCGGTCCCACGGCACATCCCAGCCCGCGGTCTCGGCGATCGCTGCGAGCAGCCCGCCGGTGAACCCCCAGACCAGCATTCCGTCGTAGACGAACGCAGGCCCCTTGTACGTCGGCATGCCCGGGATCTCCCGACTCACCTGGAGTCGGTGCTCCGGACTCAAGAGCTCACGCAGGTTCACTCGGGTCACCCGCGCCGTCTCCCCTTCGTCGACCACACGCACTTCGGTGGGCCGCGACCAGTGCGCGAGCACAGGCGTCACCTCGAAGCCAGACGGAACGGGGAACCTCGGCAGCGTCGCGAGGACGTCGACACCGTCGGCGGTCACGCCGGTCTCCTCCCAGGCTTCGCGCATCGCAGTCCCGACCGGGTACTGGTCACCGGGGTCGCGGGCCCCGCCGGGGAACGCAATCTGTCCGCCATGAGTGCGCATCGTCGACGCGCGCTCGGTGAGCAGGATGTCCGCGTCGGCGGGGACGCCACCGGGATGGTCCGTTGCCGCGGCGAACGAGCCGCCGAACAGGACGAGGACGGCAGCCGAGCGGGTCGCGACGAAGTCGTCCGCGATCCGTGCCCGGTCACCGCCGCGCGCGAGCACCTTCTCGTTGACGACGGACACGTCGTCGGTGATCGCTCGCATCCATTCGGGCACGTCAGATCGCGGCACCAGGATCGTCGAGTCGTTTCGGTTCATGATGTCGCCCCCACGTCTACGCCGAGATGGTCGCGGACCGAAGCGGTGAGGTCCTGGTAGGTGTCGAAGACTCGTGGAAGCACTGCGGCGACAGTGCCGTCCGCCCGGATCATCACGGTCGACGGGAACACGCGCGGTGCGGCGACGGCTTGTGCGATGTCGCCCCGCGGATCGGTGACCACCGGAAGATGCGCATTGAGCTCCTGCAGGAACTTGAGCACGAAGAACTCCTTCTCCGCGCCTTCCTTGGCGTGCACGGCCAGAACGTTCAATCGGTCGCCCGACGCGGCGGCGAGTTCGTCGAACAGCGGGAGCTCCCGCCGGCACGGCAGACACCACACGGCCCACATGTTGATCACCAGTGGTTTGCCTGCGGTGACCGCCCCGAGGTCGATCACCTGCCCGTCGGCCATGCAGGGCGCGGAGACTCCGGCGAGTGCGCCCGCAGCCGGACCGGTCCCGCTCGGGCACGCAGCGAGAGCCGCTGCCGTCCGCGCCTGCGCGATCTCATCGGCGGACGCGCCTGCGTCGGTCACCCCGGACGTCGGAGTCTGCGACGCCGGCGACGACGCAGACGGCTCGTCGCCGCCGCGTGGCCAGAGCGCGACCACGAGCGCGACCACCACGACGACGAACGCGATCATCGCGCGCATCCCCGGCTGGGCCAGCACTTTCTTCGCAACGCCCAGCTTCTTCGCGTCGTCTGAGTGACTCACTCGGTCACCCCCGCGAGTCTCAGCAGGTGGTCGGTCTCCGGACCCTTCACGAGCGCTGCGGCCTCCATCGGATCGATCGGCCCCTCCCCGTACGACGGGCAGTCCTTGGCGAGCACGCACACACCGCACGCAGGCTTACGCGCATGGCAGACACGCCGTCCGTGGAAGATGATGCGATGCGAGAGGTCGGTCCACTCCTTGCGTTCGATGAGCTCGCCGACGACGCGCTCGACCTTGACCGGGTCGGTCTCGTCGGTCCAGTTCCAGCGCCGGACGAGCCGTCCGAAATGCGTGTCGACGGTGATCCCGGGAACTCCGAAGGCGTTGCCCAACACGACGTTCGCAGTCTTACGTCCGAACCCCGGCAGCGTCACGAGTTCCTTCAGGGTGCCGGGCACCTCGCCGTCGAACCGTTCGACGAGCGCCTGCCCCAGCCCCATGATGGAGTTCGCCTTGTTCCGGTAGAAGCCGGTGGACCGGATCATCTCTTCGAGTTCGGTGCGGTCCGCGCTCGCATAGGCGAACGCGTCCGGGTAACGCGCGAACAGGGCGGGCGTCACCTGGTTGACGCGGACGTCCGTGCACTGCGCGGACATGATCGTCGCGACGGACAGTTCGAGCGGCGTGGTGAAGTCGAGTTCGCAGTACACGTGCGGAAAAGCCACGTGCAGGGTCCTGTTCATCCGACGTGCTCGTCGGACCAGTCCCAGTCGGGTCTCCGGTTTGCGGCTGCTCACAACAATCCAGGTTAGCTGCCGTTCACGCCTGCGGGCTTCGGAGCGCGCCGCGAGCGTCGATGTGGTCACAACTCGGTGACGTCCGCGCTCCACGTTTCCCACGAGGCGACTGTTGGTGTTGACTGGGGAACCATGCAAGGACTGGCCGTACTTCTGTTCCCTCCGGTGCTGATGCTGTTCGCACTCGCCATGGAGAAGGTGCAGAACGGTCTCGACCGGTTGTCGGTCGGACGGGCTCACGTGGAAGAGTTCCTGGACACCGCCGACGAGACCGACCTCAGCAACCTCGCTAAGGACGGCCTCCCGGCCGCATTGGACGAACTACGTCAGCGTCGAAGCAACGACGAGACCGGTCAGCCGGTCATCCCAGCCGATTCAGACGCCCGAAACCGGGCCAGTTGACACACCCGGCAATTCAGACATTGCACACCACTGTGAATGCCTGCCGCACACGTGATCAATTCAACAACTATGCTTTTCCCAAGTAGTGTTGATCACTGAACGTGCGTTCGGAACAAGAGAGGTTCTTTAGGTGGAAGAAGTACTCGCCAGGGCAGGCATTTTCCAGGGGGTTGAGCCCACGGCTGTAGCGGCACTCGCAAAAGAGTTGCAGCCGGTCGAGTTCCCTCGCGGTCATGTGATCTTCCACGAAGGGGAACCGGGCGACCGCCTGTTCATCATCCTCTCCGGCAAGGTCAAGCTGGGTCGGCGTTCGCCGGACGGCCGCGAAAACTTGCTGACCATCATGGGTCCGTCCGACATGTTCGGCGAACTCTCGATCTTCGACCCGGGCCCGCGCACGTCGTCGGCCACTACGGTCACCGAGGTCCGCGCCGTCACGATGGACCGCGAAGCGCTTAAGAAGTGGATCAAGGACCGCCCGGAGATCGCCGAGCAGCTGCTGCGGGTTCTCGCTCGTCGCCTGCGTCGGACCAACAACAACCTCGCGGATCTCATCTTCACCGACGTCCCGGGCCGTGTCGCCAAGCAGCTCCTTCAGCTCGCGCAGCGCTTCGGCACTCAGGAGGGCGGCGCCCTGCGCGTCACCCACGACCTGACGCAGGAAGAGATCGCGCAGCTCGTCGGAGCTTCACGCGAGACCGTGAACAAGGCGCTCGCCGACTTCGCTCAGCGAGGCTGGCTGCGACTCGAAGGCAAGAGCGTCCTCATCGCGGACTCGGAGCGTCTCGCTCGCCGAGCACGCTGACCGGAGTTCCACTCGGCCACAGCTGAAAGACCTCGGTGGCGAGAGTTCACACCATTTCGGTGGTGCGGACTCCCGGCACCGAGGTCTTTTCGTCGGGGGTGGATCTCGACTCCGCTCGATCAGCGAGAGGAAGCTAGAGCGTCCGCAGGTACTGCAACTGCGCCTTAACGCTCATCTTGGCCGCGGGCCACAGTTCCTCGTCGACGTCCGCGTAGACGGCCTTGACGACCTTCATCGGTTTCGCCTCCTGCGGGGTCTTCCCGAGACGGTCGAGCGCTGCACGGATCTGGTCGAGACGTTCTTCCCGGTGTTGCTTGTAGAAGCGCGCGACGGGGCCGAGCTCGGGATGGTCCGGACCGTGTCCGGGAAGCATCGGCACGTCCGAGGAGTCGACGATGAGCCGATTCAGCGAGTGGAAGTAGTCGCCCAGCGTCCCGTCCTGGGGGTCGAGGACGGTCGTCCCCGAACCGAGGACGGTGTCACCGGTCAGGATCGCCCGCTGCCCGTCGCATTCGACGAGGAAGCTCGTCGAATCCAGGGTGTGGCCGGGTGTGTGCACCACCGTGATACGCAGTCCCGCAGCTTCGATCACTTCCCGGTCGGCCAACCGCGGCGCACCGACGGAGAAGTCCGACGAGTACGCGCGTGTGGGCGCTCCCGTCATCTTCCGGAACCGTTTGAGCGCGCCCACGTGGTCCTCGTGCCGGTGCGTGAAGAGCGTCAGCTCCACCTCACCCGCTGCGTCGAGGACGTTCTTCAGGTGTGCGCGATGCTTCCGCGGGCCGGGGTCGACGACCACCGCCCGTTCCTCGCCCGGTGCCCGGAGAATCCACGTGTTGGTTCCGTCGAGCGTCATCATGCCGGGGTTCTCGCACAGGACGACCCATGCGAACGGCGTCACCTGCCGAGCCCGACCGTAGGCGGGATGGACGAGATCGGTGTCGGTCATCGCCGGATCACGCGACCTGGACGACCAGCTCGACTTCGACGGGAGCACCCAACGGGAGCTCCGCCACGCCGACGGCCGACCGGGCGTGCACACCTGCATCGCCGAAGACCTCGCCGATCAAGTCCGACGCCCCGTTGATCACCGCAGGCTGGCCGGTGAACCCGTTCGCCGAAGCGACGAAGCCGACCACCTTGACCACACGCACTACCGCGTCGATACCGACTTCGGCGTGGACTGCGGCCAACGCGTTCAACGCGCACTGGCGGGCGGCGGCATTCGCCTCGTCCGGCCGGACGACGCCTTCGGCGCCCTCGGAGACCTTGCCGACAGACTGAAGCGAACCGTCGACCACCGGCAGCTGACCCGATGTGTAGACCATGTCGCCGACGCGGAGCGCGGGCGTATAGCTACCGACGGGCGCCACCACGGCGGGCAACGTGATGCCGAGTTCAGCGAGGCGAGCGGTCCACTGTCCACTCATCGCCGTCAGCCCTTCGGGCGCTTCAAGTACGCGACGAGCTGCTCACCGGTCGGACCGGGCAGCACGGTGACCAGCTCCCATCCGTCCGATCCCCACTGGTCGAGGATCTGTTTGGTCGCGTGCGTGAGCAGGGGGACGGTCGCGTACTCCCAGGATGTCGGTGCTGTCATGTCGCTCACCTTATCGGTTAACGAACTGTCCCGTAGGCGGGGCCGATAAGGTGAACGACGTGGTCGAGAAACATGTGACGGACGGTCCCACGAGTCAGTGGTCCGAGCAGGCACGCCAGGCGCGGCTGCATTTCGTGTCCGGCAAGGGCGGCACCGGCAAGACGACGGTCGCCGCCGCGCTCGCGCTGACGTTGGCGTCGCGCGGCCAACGCGTCCTACTCGTGGAATGCGAGGAGCGCCAAGGCATCGCGCAGCTCTTCGACACCCACCCGTTGCCGCCCGTCGACACCCAGGTCGCCACCCTCGAAGGCGGCGGATCCGTGTGGGCGCTCCCGCTGCAGATCGAGTACGCGCTGCTCGAGTACCTCGACATGTTCTACAACCTCGGATTCGCGGGCCGCGCCATCAAACGCGTCGGCGCGATCGACTTCGTCACCACCGTCGCCCCCGGGCTGCGCGATGTCGTCATCACCGGCAAGATCAAGGAGCGGGTCATCGCCCTCGACAAGAAGGGGCACCGGCTCTACGATTCGATCGTCGTCGACTCGCCCCCGACCGGACGCATCGGCAACTTCCTCGACGTGACGTCGGCGATGCGAGATCTCACGAAGACAGGACCGATCCGCAAGCAGAGCGACGGCGTCGCCAAACTCCTCCATTCCCCGGACACGATGATCCACCTGTGCACGCTCCTCGAAGCGATGCCCATCCAGGAGACGATCGAAGCCGTCGACGAGCTGCGGGCCAAGGAGCTGAACATCGGCGCGGTCTTCATCAACCGCGTCGAACCCGCCTACCTCCCCGACGATCAGCTCGACGCGATCGCGGAAGGCCGGATCGACGCCGACAAAGTGCGGACCTCGATGACCGAGGCCGGAGTCACCGTCACGGACGACGATCTGTCCGGGCTCTTGACCGAGACGGTCGACTACGCGTCGCGGACCCAGGCGCAGCAGGTGGCGCGTGCCGAACTCGACGACGTCGACACCCCACAGATCGAACTCCCGTCCGTCGAGAACGGCATGGATCTGGGCGGTCTGTACGAACTCGTCGACGTGTTGAAGAAAGCAGGGGTCTGATGCCCGACCTGAAGATGGGTGCGGTGCTCGCCGACCCGAACACGCGCGTGGTGATCTGCTGTGGATCCGGCGGCGTCGGAAAGACGACGACGGCAGCGTCGATGGCTCTGCATGCCGCCGAGAACGGCCGCAAGGTCGCGGTCTTGACGATCGACCCGGCGCGACGACTCGCCCAGTCCCTCGGTGTCACCGAGCTCACCAATGAGCCACAGCCCGTGCCGATCGCGAGCGCCGCCGCAGGCGGCGGCTCGTTGGACGCGATGATGCTCGACATGCGCCGTACCTTCGACGACATGGTCGTCGAGCACTCGACGCCCGAGCGCGCCGAAGCGATCATGGACAACGCGTTCTATCAGACCGTCGCATCGTCGTTCTCCGGCACGCAGGAATACATGGCGATGGAGAAGCTGGGCAAGCTCCTGGACGAGAACCGCTGGGATCTCATCATCGTCGACACTCCTCCGTCGCGGAACGCTCTCGACTTCCTGGACGCGCCGCAGCGCCTCGGGTCGTTCCTGTCGGGCCGCCTGATGAAGATGCTGGTCGGCGGCGGCCGCGGGGTCGGTCGTGTGGTGACCGGTGCGATGGGCATCGCGATGCGCGGTATCTCGACGATCGTCGGCGGAGACATCCTGCGCGACGTCGCGACGTTCGTGCAGTCCTTGGACTCGATGTTCGGAGGCTTCTCCGAACGAGCCGAACGGACCTACGCGCTACTCAAACGGCCCGGCACCCAGTTCGTGGTGGTCGCGTCCCCCGAGGCCGACGCGCTGCGCGAGGCATCGTTCTTCGTCGACCGTCTGTCGAAGGACACCATGCCGTTGGCCGGCCTGATCGTGAACCGCACGCACCCGAATCTGACGTCACTGTCTACGCCGGCAGCCGAATCCGTCCTGGACAAGGTCGACGACGAGCTCACCCGCGGGGTGCTGCAGGTCCACGTCGACCGTGCCGCGACAGCCAAGCGGGAAGTCCATCTGCTGCAACGGTTCACGTCGTCGCACCCGAGCGTTCCGATCGTCGGGGTGCCTGCGCTTCCGTTCGAGGTGGCCGACTCCGATGCGCTGCGCGCGGTGGCCGAACAGATCGTCAGCCGCGGCTGACGAAGCTGCTCGACGCGGCACAGAACTCGACTCGACTCGGCACAGATCTGACTCGGCACAAAGCAAAGCCCGGCGCGTGAGCGCCGGGCTGTCGGTCAGTTCTGGTCGGGGACGGCGCCGATGCGCTGCCTGCGCCTCTGTGCCTCGAAGAACGCGGCCCAGGAGGTGACCTCCGGGTGCTGGCGGAGCAGGGCACGACGCTGACGTTCAGTCATGCCGCCCCAGACACCGAACTCCACCCGATTGTCGAGTGCGTCGGCTCCGCATTCCATCTGTACCGGGCAATGCCTGCAGATCGTCGCGGCCTTACGTTGCGCGGCCCCTCGAACGAACAAGTCGTCGGGGTCTCCGCCGCGGCATCGCGCTTGCGCGACCCACGTTAGTCGGGTGTCAGTATCTCCGGACGGCAACGGTGCGAGAGTCATTGCACGATCCCACCTTTCACAAACCCATCGACACGAACCGGAGTTCGGTGCGCGCATAAGATCTCTTCCGTGACTCCACCCTACAATTCACGCTTTTGTGGGGTACCTCACGTCACCCACAGTATTGAGACGTCTATCGCAAATCAAGTCGGGGGCGGTACACGAGTGATGTCGATGTGCCGATCGGCCAGGTCGCTACTGCGGTGAGATCGCATTCACACGTATCCTGGCGACCGTGCGGAAGACATCGAACCTAGTCGGCCTGGCCGTAGCCTGCGTGATGGCGGGCGTCCTGGTGGCCGGACTCCTGTTCCCCATTGCGGGTGGGGTGGGAGTCCTGACCAACCGAGCCGCGGCGACAGTGGAGAACAGTTCGTCCGAACTGCTGGGCGGCACCGTCCCCGAGGTCACCACCGTGACCGACGCAGCGGGCAAGCCGATCGCGACACTGTTCGACCAGTACCGCTATCAGGTCGGCTACAACGACATCTCCCAGGACATGATCCGCGCGATAATCTCGATCGAGGACCGGCGGTTCCTCGAGCACGACGGCGTCGACTGGCGCGGCACCATCCGCGCAGCGTTGAAGAACTCGTCGTCGGGTGAAGTGCAGCAGGGTGCGTCCACGCTCGACCAGCAGTACATCAAGAACTATCAATTGCTGGTCCTCGCGCGAACCGAAGCCGAGCGGCAGGCGGCGATCGAGACGACGCCCGCCCGCAAGCTGCGCGAAGTCCGGATGGCGATGACGTTGGAGCAGACGCTCACCGAGCAGGCCAAGCGCGAGCAGGGACTCGACGACGAAGCCGCCAAGCAGGACGCGAAGAAGCAGATCATCACCCGCTACTTGAACGTCGTCCCGTTCGGCAACAACGCATACGGAATCGAGGCGGCGGCGCAGACCTACTTCGGCCACTCGGCCAAGGAACTGACCGTCGAGCAGGCGGCGATGCTCGCGGGCATGGTCCAGTCGAGTTCGGCGCTCAACCCGTACACCGCTCCGGAAGCGACCACCGTGCGTCGCAACACGGTCCTCGACACGATGATCAGCAACTTCCCGGAGCGGAAAGCGGAGTTGACCGCGGCCAAGGACAAGCCCCTCGGCGTGCTGCCGTCCCCGCGCACTCCCGTCCAGGGCTGCATCGGTGCCGGAAACGACGGATTCTTCTGCGACTACGTCCTGCAGTACCTCGCCGACAACGGCATCTCGCGGCAGACAGTGATGCGCGGCGGCTACGTCATCCGCACCACGCTCGACCCGGAAGTCCAGCGTTCGGCGATGCGCTCGGCCAAGGCACAGGCCAATCCCCACACCGACGGCATCGCGAATGTGATGAGTCTGATCCGTCCGGGCAAGCAGTCGCACGACGTGGTGTCAATGGTCTCGAGCCGTGACTACGGGCTCGACGCGTCGAAGGACGAGACCGTCGCGCCGCAGCCGTTCTCCATGGTCGGCGACGGCGCGGGCTCGATCTTCAAAGTGTTCACCACCGCTGCCGCGATGGAGAAGGGGCTGGGCACCGATTCGGTGCTGGCGATCCCGCCGAGCGTCGCCGTCTACGGCATGGGCGACAGCAACGGCCTCAACGGTTGCCCGGTCAACGCGTACTGCGTGAAGAACGCGGGCCCCTATCCGCCGAACGCATCGGTGACGCAGGCACTCGCAACATCGCCGAACACGACGTTCGTGCAGTTGCTCCAGCAGGTCGGCGTGAAGCCCGCCGTCGATATGGCGGTACGCCTCGGACTGCGCTCCTACAACTCCCCCGGGACGTCGGGCTTCGGCGACCAGAGCCTCGCCGAGCACATCAAGAAGGGTAACTTCGGTTCGTTCACGCTCGGTCCGTTCGCCGTCAACGCGCTCGAACTGTCGAACGTCGCCGCGACTCTCGCGTCCGGCGGCACGTGGTGCCCACCGAACCCGATCCAGTCGATCCAACAAGTCAAGCGCGACAAGTACGGCAACCGCGTGATGAACGAGAACGGCGACCCGGCGATGGTCCCGGTCCCGTTCACGCCGCCCGCCTGCGAGCAGGTCGTCGACAAGGGCCTCGCCAACACCTTGGCCAACGCGATGAGCGAGGACGATCGGGGCGGCGGCACGTCGGCGGCAGCCGCCGCATCCACCGGCTGGTCGCTTCCGCTGTCCGGCAAGACGGGCACCACCGAAGCGCACCGCTCGGCGGGCTTCCTCGGCTTCACCAACCAACTCGCCGCCGCGTCGTACGTCTACAACGACGGCCCGACCCCGGCCGGCATCTGCACCGCGCCGCTGCGCCAGTGCTACGACGGCGACGTCTACGGCGGTTTCGAGCCAGCTCGGACCTGGTACAACGCGGTGAAACCGGTGGCGACGAAGTTCGGTCCGGTCGCGATGCCGCCGAAGGACCCCGCGTACGTGGCAGGCAGTAACCGGGGACGGATCCCCAACGTGAAGGGTCTGCCCGCCAGTCAGGCGACGTCACGTCTGCAGGAGGCCGGGTTCAAGATCAACGAGATGGAGGTCGACAGCGGGCGCCCCCAAGGCACTGTGGTGTTCACCGCACCGTCCGACAGCGCGATGCCGGGCAGCACCATCGCGATGTATGTGAGCAATGGACGCGCCCCGCAGAAGGACGACGGCAGCGACGGCGGCGACAGTGGCGGCGGATCGACCGAGAAGACGGTCGAAGTCCCTGGTGTGGGGCCCGTGGTGATCGAGGTCCCGGACGAGTGACCTGATCCACGCCGCGGGCAAGGCTATCGTGGAGGCATGGATTCTGGTTCCGGTACAGGCGTCTCCGCGACGAACTTGGCTCGACTGTCCGCGGGAGCGGCGGGCGCCGCAGCGGCAGGCCTGCTCTATTCGACGGTGATCGAGCGCAACGCGTTCGCGCTCCGTCATGTGACCGCTCCCCTGTTGGAGGCGGGGTCGTCGCCGCTGCGCGTGCTGCACATCAGCGACATCCACATGACGCCGCACCAGCACTTGAAGCAGGCGTGGATCTCCGAACTCGACTCGCTCGAACCCGATCTGGTGGTCAACACGGGCGACAACCTCGCGCACCCGAATGCGGTTCCTGCCGTGGTCCAAGCGCTCGGCGGGCTGTTGTCGCGACCGGGCCTGTTCGTCTTCGGATCGAACGACTACTTCGGCCCGAAGCCGAAGAACCCGCTCAAATACTTCAAGAAGAACCACAAGCGGAGGCATGGCGAGCCGCTCCCATGGCAGGATCTGCGGGCGGCGTTCTCCGAGCGCGGCTGGCTCGATGCGACGCACACCGTCCGCGAGATCGAGGTGTCCGGTGTCCGCGTCGCGGCCGCCGGGGTCGACGACCCGCACATCGAACGCGACCGCTACGAGACCGTCGCCGGACGTCCCAACCCGCTCGCCCAGGTACGTCTCGGGTTGACGCATTCGCCGGAGCCGCGCGTCCTCGACTCGTTCGCCTACGACGGGTACGACCTGGTGATGGCCGGACACACCCACGGCGGCCAGTTGTGCGTCCCCGGTTACGGCGCCGTCGTCACGAACTGCCAACTCGACCGGTCCCGCGTGAAGGGACTGTCCCGCTGGGGGGCGGACATGGCGCTGCACGTCAGTGCCGGCCTGGGCACGTCGCCGTACGCGCCCGCCCGCTTCAGTTGCCGTCCCGAGGCGACTCTGCTGACGTTGACCGCCGTCTCCAACGGCGGGCACGACGCCGACGTCGACCTTCAGCTGCCCAGTCTGCAGGGCGTGCCCGTCTGATCGGCCTCGCCCGCGGCCCCGGGAGGGGTCGTCGTCAGAGGTTTGTGTGGCACCGTCCGATGGGAACGATCATCGGACGGTCGCTGACCGGGTCCTCGACGACACGCGATCGCAACCCGAACACCTCGAAGAGGAGCTCTTCGGTGATCACCTTCGACGGCGGCCCCTGCGCGACGACGGCGCCGTCTTTCATCGCGACGAGGTTGTCGCTGTAGCGGACGGCGAGGTTGAGGTCGTGCAGCACCATCAGGACGGTTCGCCCCTCCTCGTGGAGGTCGTTGACGAGGTCGAGGACGTCCAGCGCGTGCGAGAGGTCCAGGAACGTCGTCGGCTCGTCGAGCAGGATCAGGTCGGTGCCCTGCGCGAGGGTCATCGAGATCCAGACTCGCTGCCGCTGACCGCCCGACAGCGAGTCGACGGTGCGGTCGGCGAGGTCGCGGATGCCGGTCTGGGTGAGGACGGCGTCGACGATGTCCTCGTCGGTGGACGACCACTGCCGGATCCAACTCTGGTGCGGGTGCCTGCCGCGCGCCACGAGATCGGCGACGGTGAGACCCTCGGGCGCGATCGGCGACTGCGGAAGCAGTCCGAGCTTGGTCGCGACCTCTTTGGTCCGGTAGTCGGCGATGTCCTTGCCGTCGAGCACCACCGATCCCGACGACGGTTTGATCAAGCGTGCCAGGGTCCGCAGCAGCGTCGACTTTCCGCAGCCATTGGGGCCGATGATCGTGGTGACGACGCCGGTCGGCACGTCGAGGTCGAGGTCGCCGATGACGGGTCGTCCCCCGTATCCGGATGCGACTGATCGTGCGCCGAGCCGCGGTTTGTCGAGGTAGAGATCGGTCACCGGGAACTCCTGACGTTCTGTCGGATGAGGAGGTATACGAGGAACGGGCCGCCGACTGCAGCCGTGACGATGCCGACCGGCAGCGTCACGGGCAGCAGGGTCCGTGCGACGAGGTCGGCACCGGCGAGCAGGAACGCTCCGACGGCAGCCGATGGGATGAGGGGCGGCGACGACAGGCCGGTCAGCCGCATCGTGACCTGTGGCGACACGAATGCGACGAAGGCGATCGGGCCAGCACCGGAGACCGCGGCCGCGGCGAGGACGACCGCCGCGATGAGCAGCACCGCCCTGGTTCGACCCAAGCCGACACCCAGACCTTGTGCGACGTCGTCGCCGAGTTGCACGGCGCGCAGCGCGAACGCGGCGACGATCGCGACGACCGCTGCGATCGCGGTGAGAACACCCGTCCCGATGACTTGGTCCCAGGTACGAGCGTCGAGGGATCCGACGAGCCACGTCTGCGCCTGGCCGACCTGATCGATGTCGGCGCGCACCATCATCCAGGTGATCAGCGCATGCATGAGAGCGTTGACGGCCACGCCGATGAGGATCAAGCGCATCCCGTTCATGCCGCCGCGCGCCGCGAGCACGTACACGAGCACGCCGGTGATCAGCGCGCCGGCGAGCGCGATCCCCGGCATCCCGTAGCGGACGACGCCGGTCGCGGCGCCGCCCGCCGTCAGCAGGAACACCGCGGTGACGCCTGCGCCCGCACTGATTCCGAGAATGTCGGGGCTGGCCAGCGGGTTGTGCGAGATCGACTGCACGATCGCGCCGGACATCGCGAGCCCGGCGCCGACGATCACCGCCATCAACGCACGAGGGAGACGCAGGTCGTTGACGATGAAGGTGCTGAGTGCGTCGCCCCGGCCGATGAGGGTCTCGACGACCTGGGTGAACGACAGTGGGAGGTCGCCCATCCGGATGCTCATGCAGAAGAAGACGAACGCGCCGACGGCGGCGATCACGGTGACGATCACCGGCCGCGGACGCCAGACGAAGCTGACGACCCCGCCGAATCGCATCCCGATGGGCAGCCGTGGACGCGGCGCGGGAGCGACGTCGTCCGGGATCGGCTCGTGCTTGCTCAGATCGATCACAGTCGGACCGCCCGTCGCCACCAGACCAGCGCGACGAAGCACGGTGCGCCGACCAGTGCGACGACGATTCCGGCTTCCAGTTCGCTCGGCCGCGCGACGACTCGCCCCACGATGTCGGCGACGAGCAGCACGACCCCTCCCGCCAGGGCCGAGTACGGGAGAAGCCACCGGTGGTCCGGGCCGGTGAGGTACCGCGCGAGGTGCGGGACGACAAGTCCCAGGAACGCGATGCTTCCGCAGGCCGCAGTGCCTGCCCCGGCGAGGAGCGTCACGGACAGGAGGCCGACGCCACGGGCCGCGGTGACGTTCTGTCCGAGTCCGCGGGCGACGTCGTCGCCGAGATTGAGCAGGTTGACCGCAGGCGCGTTGGCGAACGCGAGCAACAGGCCGAGCACGATGAACGGCGCCGCGACGCCGATCACGTCGTAGCCCCGTCCGGCGACTGCACCCGCGTTCCAGAAGCGGAGGGCTTCGAGCGACTGATTGTCGTTCAACGCCACCGCGGAGGTCATCGCGCTCAGAAAGAACGAGACACCGGTACCCGCCAAGACGAGCGTCAACGGCGACGCCGCCGTTCCGCCGATGCTCGAGAGCCCGAACACCACGACGGACGCGACCGCCGCACCCGCGAACGCGAACCAGATGTACTGCAGCGGCGACGTGATGCCGCCGACGAAGATCGCGACCACGACGGCGAGCGCCGCGCCCTGCGTGATGCCGAGCAGTCCGGGATCGGCGATCGGATTGCGCGTGTGCCCTTGCATGAGCGCGCCTGCGACGCCGAGCGCGGCTCCGACGATGAGTGCGAGCAGCGTGCGCGGGATGCGCTCGGTCTGCACGATGATGGCGGCCTCGTTCAGCCTCGGATTCTCGGCGATCCCGTCACCGATGTATGAGTGCCAGAGTCCGTGCCAGACCAACGACGGCGAGATGGCGTTGGAACCGATCAGGAGCGACGCGACGACCATGACGGCCACGCTCGCGACCAGCGCGAGCAGACCGATCATCCGTTTGCGTCGCACGCTGGATCCGGGTGTACGGCCGCGCACGATCTCCAGGGTCGTAGGCATCGCAGTAATGCTAGCCTTAGCTCTCTTGCTGGGGCGATGCGGAGTGCCCAGGGCGGGGAGGGTCATTGTGCGGACACCGGGTGAGCGCCAGGGCCGTGCGTCTCCCCGCGGAACTCGCCGAGTCCGTAGCCGTGGGTGAATGCATGCGAAATGAGTTGCGCGAGGCGATCCCGAGCATCGGCGTCGCCTGCGACCCGTGCGCGCGGGAGGTCGGTGCGTTCCCCGGACAACAGCCGGAAGACTTCGTCTAAGGATCCGTCGATCAGAAGTTCGGCAGAGACCGTCGTGTCGACCACCGAGACCGAGACGCCGTCGCCGGTTGCGACGAGCAGAAGCGTGTCGCCGTCGATGTCGATCCGCGCGGTCAACTCGGGGCCGGGGCGATCAGAGGCGAACGCGTCGGGATACAGGGCCATCACAGCGAAGACGAGCCACCGGCCACGACTGTGCTTCTCGGTGTCTTCGACTTCCATCAGCGGCGCACCCCAGCGGGCGATCGCGACCAACGGTCGCCGCAACTCGCGCCCCCATGCGGTGAGCGAGTAGACGCGTGCCGCGACCGGCGCGGGCTCTTCCCTCGAAGTCACCACGCCGGCCTCCTCAAGACTCCGCAATCTCTGAGCCAGCAGATTCGTCGCTATTCCCGGCAACGATCTCTGCAGGTCCGAATACCTACTAGGACTGATGAGGAGTTCGCGTACCACCAGCATGGTCCACCGGTCGCCGATCACGTCCAGTGCTCGGGACAGTGCACAGAATTCTCCGTACGACTTCATGACCGCGATTCTACACTTGACAATAATCAGGTAGTGCTTGAAATAATAAAGTCGTGAACACGATCCTCAATCAGCGCCACAAGCCGCGCAGCCTCGTTCTGGTCGTACTGTGTGCAGCGACCCTGACCATCAGCCTCGCGACAACCGCGATCAACGTCGCCCTCCCATCCCTGTCCGTGGAGTTGCGCGCCGACACCCGCCAACTCCAATGGATCGTCGACGCCTACAACCTGTTGTTCGCCACGTTCGTCCTGGCGTTCGGGAGCCTCAGCGACCGGTACGGGCGAAAGGGTGCGCTGATCGGCGGCCTCGCGATCTTCGGCGGTGGCGCGATCGGCGCGATGTTTGCCGACTCTGCAGGTCAGCTAATCTTCTGGCAGGCCGTGATGGGACTCGGAGCAGCCTTCGTCTACCCGACGACGCTGTCGATCCTGTCGAATGTGTTCACCGAGCGCGCCGATAAGGCGAAGGCCATCGGAATCTGGGGCGCGACAACGGGACTCGGGGTGGCCTGCGGCCCGATTCTCGGCGGCTGGCTGCTCGAGTCGTTCTGGTGGGGCAGCGTGTTCCTCGCTCTGGCGATCGCCGCGGCAGTCTCCGTCGTCGCAGCCGCGTCCGTCGTCACCACCTCGAGCGACCCGGCGACACCGCGAATCGACTACGGCGGCCTAGTGCTCTCGGTACTCGCGGTCGGAACGCTCGTCTTCACCGTGATCGAAGCCCCGGACCGCGGCTGGGCGGACGCCATGACCGTGACCGGGTTCGTCCTCGCAATCGCGCTGTTCGCGCTCCTCGTGTTCTGGGAACGTGCTCGCGACGAGCCCATGATCGACGTGAAGCTGTTCACCAACATGCGGTTCACCGCCGCCAGCGCGTCGGTCACGTTCGCCTACTTCGCACTGTTCGGATTCATCTTCCTCATCACTCAGTACTTCCAACTCGTCCGGGGATACCCACCTCTCGAGACGGGGTTGAAGTTCATCCCGGTCGCCGCCTCGATCGCCGTGGGATCGATACTCGGAACAGCTCTCGCGGTCCGCCTCGGCAACAAAGTCGTGGTGACTGCCGGCCTGTCACTCTTCACGATCGCGTTCCTGTGGATCGCGACCGTGAGTCAGTCGACCAGCTACCTGGAGATCGCCCTGCAGATGATCCCGCTCGGACTCGGGCTGGGTCTCACCTCCGCACCCGCGACCGAGGCGATCATGGGCGCGGTCCCCCGCGACAAGGCAGGCATCGGATCCGCGATGAACGACGCCACCCGCGAGGTCGGCGGCACCCTCGGCGTCGCGGTGATCGGCAGCGTCTACGCCTCGCTGTACTCGTCCGGCTTCGCCGACTCCGGCGTCGCGCAGAGTCTGCCGACCGACGTGAAGGCCACAGTCGAGGAATCGATCGGGGCAGCAATGGTCGCGGCTGATCAGATAGGCGCGGCAGGCGACGGTCGAACGGCACAGACGCTCACTGATGCAGCAGACAGCGCGTTTCTCGACGGTCTCGCCGCCGGTTCGTATGTCGCCGCAGGAGTCACCCTGCTCGGCGCGATCGTCACCGCCGTCTTCCTGCCCGGACATCCGAAAGACACGGTGCCAGCAGAACATTCGGGTGCCGACGTATCGACGACGTTGCAGCCGCCAAGACTCACCAGTCGTTCTGCAGGGCGCGCCGCCCGAGTACGTCGACGAGTACTAGGGCTGCGTGAGTCTCCGCGACCCGGTCCGCGCTAGATCTACCGACCTTCTTCTCGGCTCGCCGTAATCGCTGCAAAACAGTATTGCGATGGATGTCGAGAGCCTGGGCAGCCTTCGCCAGACTTCCTCGCGCGTTGAGCACCGCCAACAGCGTCGCGCGCTCGTCTCGCTCGGGCGCCCCGTCCGCAGTGAGATCACCCAGCTCCGCTTTGACGAATCGCTGTGCAGCGTCGAGGTCATACGACAACGCGTCAGCCAGGGACACATCGCGGAAATGGACAGTTGCCGGCGCGGGTCGTTCTGCGATCTCGGCGATCCGCCGTGCCCGCGTGGCTTCGAGATGGGAGGTCCTGAACCCAGCCGCGCCGATATGGACCGACCCGAATGCGATGTGAACGTACGAGTCGTGATCGTTCAGCCGGCCAGTACTCGTCGCAGGCGGTAGCACGTGACCGGTGACAGTGATCCATCCCCAGACCGTCGTCGGACCTTCCGAGACAGTGAGGGGCCGACCGGCGCCGAGAGCTGACGCCGTCTTCTGAACGACGTTTTCGAGATCGCGACCGGGTTCGTCGGACCAACAGATCAGCGCGAGATGCCGACCCGTCAGGCGGTGCGACAGGACGCGCTCGGCTCGGGCTGGGTCGACGGGCTCGTCTGCGAGGAGTTCCCTCACGATGTCCGCCCGTTCGATCCGCGCCTCGTTCTGTTGCCGACTCAGAGTGGCGATGTACTCGCTGGCGATCTGACTCGAGATGCGGTCGATGTACCTCAGCAAGAACCGTTCGAGCTCAAAGAACACGGTGAGCGCTTCGGCCGCACCGTAGCCGGCAGCGTCGAGCCCTTCGCTGAGTTGCTCGACGAAAAACTCGTGACCCAGCCGGTAGAACCGCAATATGACATCGACGCTGTAGCCTCGTGCAGCCATGGCTCGTGCATGCTCCAGGGCGGTCACGGGCGCCCGCGCGGCCGACACATCGATACCGTGTCGCACCATCGACAGCGCCGCTTCGATGTTCGACGAGCAGGAGCCGAGGGTGAGGCCACGGATCTCGTCGTCGATGACGACCTCCGGAAGCCGGACGACTATGTAGTCCAGCATCGCGTCCGCCAGATCAGACGCGTTGGCCTGCAGGGAGGTCGCTAGAGCCTTAGCCTGACCGCCCGCCAGGACCGGTTCGCGTCGTGGGCCGCTCACGAGTCGCACCGCTGACGGGGATAATTCACCACAGCAGGAACCGTACTCGCCTCTCCAGCGATGTCGCCAGAACAATCTAGCAATCAGCACAGTCGATTCTGCTCTAGCTGTCACTGAATGCGCCGAAGTCACCTCGAAAATGTGCGCAGAGCACATCTCAGTGTGCGGCGGCGGCCTTGTTCCCCTGTCGCCACGCGCTTAGCGTCGAGTCACACAGCACGGAGGAGTGTCAACGATGGCGAACATGCTCGAACACCGAGGTGGCACAGACAGTGCCGCTGTACCCCTACCCGATACCGGCGAACGAGTGCCTGCCATCTCCTGGCCGATCGTCGGGATATTCGGACTCGGAATCGGCACCTTCGGCGTCTCCGCGTGGGCGGCGCTCACCGGTGCGCTACCCAGCGTCGCGACCATCGCCCTCAGCGCCGCATCGATCTTCGTGTTGTTCACCGTTCTTCATGACGCGTCGCACTACTCGATCAGCACTCGGCGCTGGGTAAACGTTGCCTTCGGCCGAGTCGCGATGTTCTTCGTCTCTCCGCTGATCTCGTTCAAGTCGTTCTCCTTCATCCACATCTCGCACCACCGAAACACGAACGACGGCGCCTCCGATCCCGATCACTTCATCAGCGGCAGTCCGCGGTGGCAGTTGCCCTTTCGGTTCCCAGCCATGGATCTCCCCTACGTCGGGTTCGTTCTCAGGAACATCAAGCGGCGCCCACGAGGAGAGATGATCGAAACGTTCGGCCTCGCCGCACTGGCAGTCGCCTGCATCGTCGGCGCGACGATGACCGGGCACCTGTGGACACTGGCCGTGGTCTATTTGATTCCCGAACGAGTCGCGATGTTCGTACTGGCCTGGTGGTTCGATTGGCTCCCTCATCATGATCTACCGGACACACAGCGCGAGAACCGTTACCGCGCAACGCGAAACAGAGTCGGCGGCGAATGGGTTCTCACGCCGTTGTTGTTGTCGCAGAACTACCATCTCGTCCACCACCTTCACCCCTCCATCCCCTTCTACCGATACGTCGCGGCGTGGCGAAAGAACGAGCAGGCCTACCTCGACCGAGATGCGGCACTCATCACCGCATTCGGCAAGGAACTGGACGCCGGGAGCTACGACGAGTGGAAACGCCTCAACGGACAACTGGCTCCGCTGCTACCGCTGAGGGTTCCCGCCGGCTCCACCGCCACCAAAGCGACCGCCCACACCATCCCAGTCGCAGAGGTGCGGCACCTCACCGCAGACAGCATCGAGCTCACTCTCGATGTGCCCGCCGATCTCCGCGACCAGTTCGCCTTCCGACCGGGACAGCACATCACCATCCGGCACACCGTTGGCGGTGAACAGATTCGCCGCAACTATTCGTTGTGCACACCGGCAGCGTCAGGCGACATCGCCATCGCTGTTCGGCGCGTTCCCGGTGGAGTGTTCTCCAACTACGCAGTCGAATCACTCTCCGCAGGAGACTCGCTCGAGGTGATGACCCCGACCGGGAACTTCGGGCCACAACTCGATGAGTTGGCGCGCGATCACATCGTCGCCGTCGCCGGTGGCAGCGGTATCACACCGATCCTTTCGATCGTGCGCACCGCTTTAGCAATCCAGACCGAGACGCGCTGCACGCTCTTCTACGGGAACCGGAGCGCCGACACGACGATGTTCCTCGACGAGCTCAGAGACCTCGAGTACCGCTACGCGGATCGGCTTCGCGTAGTTCACATCCGGTCTGCTGAGCAGAACCACCCCGCAGACCTTCGGGGGCGAATCGATATCGACCTGATCACCGAGCTTCTGCGCGAGGATCTGCGTTCAGTCGACAGCTGGTTCCTGTGCGGACCCGCGGAGATGACCACCACCCTCTACGGCAGCCTGATCGAGCAGGGCGTTCCGGACGACCGAGTGGACATCGAACTGTTCCACGGCGTCCAACGGAGCGGCGATCCGGACGGTGGCACCGCCGCCACCGCGACCGTCACCTTGTCCGGAATCGACCACGAGGTCGAGGTGGCATCCGGAGACTCGATCCTGGAAGCCTCGCTCCGGGGTGGCCTCGACGCCCCATACGCCTGTATGGGCGGGGCGTGCGGGACATGCACGGCCAAGGTGGTGTCCGGTACCGCGACGATGGACCAGAACTTCACACTCGACAGGGGACAGGTCGAAGCCGGTTACGTCCTCACGTGCCAGGCGCGTCCGACGTCTTCGTCGCTCTGCGTCGATTACGACTGACGAGAGCGAAACGAGGAGGCCCCCGGTCTGCGTCTCCGCAGCCCGAGGGCCTCTTCTGCAATCTCAACCTTGCGTCGGGGTGGCGGGATTCGAACCCACGACCTCTTCGTCCCGAACGAAGCGCGCTACCAAGCTGCGCCACACCCCGTGTTCAACCTGATACAGCGTACAACGACGACCTTCGAAGTATTAAATCGGCTGGCCAGAGCAGGTCTTGAGCCGATGTCCGTTGTTACGAGCCGCTTGACCAGTATGTGGTCACGCGGCTCGTAGCAGGGGGGCTCGACTCCGCTCGACCAGCAGGGACTCCGCTCGACCAGGGGCCGAGGACCTACTGGTAGGAGATGAACCAGGGTTCCGGGTTCACGCGGAGGGTGCGACGGGGAGAGAAGGTCGGACTGTCTTCGGTGTAGAAGTTCTTCCAACCGAGCCAGACGTTCGGCGGCAGTCCGCGGACGATGCGGCGCCATGTCTGCATCTTGACCGGTGGTGTCCCGTGCCCGTCGGCGTGGATCACGGTGGCGAGTTCGGGGTGCGACGTGTCGAGCAGCTTGCGGTCGCCGAGCATCGCAGCGTCGAACTGGTGCAGGACGAACGCCTTCTGCGGCAGGTTGTCACGGTGAACGAGGGCAGCCAGCCAGTCCGCGGTCCGATTGACCTCGGCGGGATCGACCGAACCGATCTGCGTGAGATGCTGCTGGTCGGGCTTCAAGCGCCACTCCGGATCGAGCGCCAACCCGACATGCGGGCGGCGCAGGAGGTCGCGGTACTTCTTCGCCTGCTTGAGGAAGTCCATCCGCCCCGGCTGCAGGTCGAGCGTCACGTAGACGCCAGCCTTCTCCGCCGCGTCGATCCACGGACGCAGCGCGGCCGGATCAGTCATATTCGTATAGTTGCCGCCGTCGCCGGGAGCGGCCGACGCGACCGTCGCGATGATCTCGAAGGCCGGAACGACGGGAGCGTCGGAGATCGAGTCGTACAGGCGCGCGGCCCGTTTCACACGACGGATCGACGCGTCGACGTCCTGCGCGCCGAGCGGACCGAGGTCAGCGGTGCCTGGTGCACCGTACAGCGCGACAATGCGGCGGCCGGGGAACATGAGTTGCCCGCCGCCGGGAAGTTCGGTGACGGTCCGCGCCGCGTCGATCTGCGTCGCGACCGTCTTCTCGTCGCCGAATGCGCCGATCGCGAGGACCGGGCGCTCCGGATGTTCTTTCAGCGCGGCGACGGCCTCGCCGCTCGCACGCGGGTCGCCGACCGGGAGCCCCACGACCGACGCGCCGGACGATTCGGCTGTAGCGAGCGCGTCCGGTCCCCCGGCGACGAGCACCAGCGCATCCTGTCCTGCCGCGCCAGAGGCCACCGCCGGGGTCGGGTCGTCGTCGGAGACCGGGACCCCGAGATCAGGAACGTCGCCGACCGCCAAGACACCGGTAGTGTGCAGTCGCGTCAGTTCGTCCTTGACGGCGGTCACATCGTCGCCGACCTCGAACATCGGAACGTGGTTCTCCGCAGCGAGGTTCCGGGCTCGCCCCACATCGGCGCCAGAAGCGCCGGCGCCGAATGCGACGACGGTCGGCGCAGAATCGAAGAGGGTGCGGCTCGCGAGCACCGCGCCGGACACTCCCGAGTCGCGGACGACGGTCAGCTGTTTCAGCGCCACCGACTTCGACTGTGATGCGGCCCCGCCGGACACCGCGACCGACGATGCGGTCAGCGCCCCGACGAGGAGGATCACCGCAGTGACGATGCCCGGATGTGCTCGAGGGCCCGCCCACTGGTCCGTCATTGCACCTCAGCGGGCTCCGAATAATCGACCGTCACGCGCGGAGTGGTTGCGGCCTGGAACGCTGCGGCTCCGGCGAATCCGAGCGCGGCGAGTGCGAAGACGACGGTGACTGCCAGCAGGACGCCCCACAGGATCATCGCGACGAGTCCGTCGAGGTTGTCGAGCGCGAGTGCGCCTGCGCCTGCAAGGACCGCGCCGAGGAGTGCCCAGGCGACGCTGCGCAGACGCGGCCCGATCACCGAACTGTAGAAGAGGCGGCGGTAGACGACCGTCTCGAACTCGTCGACCGCTGCGAGCCGCACGGCGTCGCCGTCGGCCAGTTCACGCAGACTCCGCGCGAGTTCGGCGTCGCGAAGCAGCGACGCCGACTCCCGCTGGCGGTAGGCGACGAACGCAATCGTCGCGACGGTCATGGCGAAGAGGCCGATGCCTGCTGAAAATGCCCAACTATTCACGTGGGACAACCTACCGCCAGCGGGTCAGGAATTGAAACGTGTTTCACACACGCGAGGTGACGGTGCTGGCGATGTTGCCGCGCGTCGCCTTCGAGTACGGGCAGAAGCCGTGTGCGGCGAGCGCCAGTTCGTTGGCCTGTGCGGTCTCGAGGCCCGGCAGGTAGACCGAGATGTCGGAAGTGAGGCCGAATCCGTCGTCGGTGTCGTCCTTGCCGATGCCGACGGTCACGCTGACCTCGGTGCCCTCGGGGACGGTGACGCTCGCGTTCTTTGCGACGAGGCGCAACGCACCCATGAAGCATGCCGCCCAGCCGGCCGAGAACAACTCTTCGGGGTTGCTGCCGTCGCCGTTGCCACCCATCTCGACGGGCGGGGCCAGAGTCAGGTCGATGCGTCCGGTCTCGGACACCACTTCACCGTCACGGCCGCCGCCACGGGACGTCGACGAAACTCGGTACACAGGGCTCACGGTCATGGGTGTCTCCTTGTTCTCGCGTGTCGTCGCCGACGGTTCGCGGCGCGCGATCTCCAACCTACCCGCCGGGCGCGACCCGGATGGAACGCACGCGCATCGTGCTGGGCAGCCACCGTCCGACGCTGCGGCGCAACGTCATCAGCATGGAGACGATCAGCAGCGCGAACTGGACCCACGCCATGGCCCACACCCATCGGGGCGAATCGGGATAGTTGAACAGGAGATCTGCACACACCGGCACGAACAGCAGGATGACGACGACGGTGGCCAAGTAGACGTTCCGCAGATTGCGGCTGTGCCCGCGCGCGATGCCGACCAGCATCAGCCACGAGACGGCGACGACGATCGGGATCCCGATGAGGAAGGCCGGCGGCCAGAACTGCGCGAGCGAATGCGCTTTCTCCGCCGAGTCGACGTCGGGAACGTCTTCGAGGCCCGGCTGCAACCGGTCCGCGAGCCGCGACGTCGTCGCCGACAGATTCACGAATCCGTAGACCACCCAGATCAGTCCGGCGACCGACGACAGCAGCCACGCGACGCGGGCGTCGCGCACGAGGGCAACGGGCGGCGGGCCCGGGTCGACGGGTCGCGTCGGGTAGCGGTCGCGGTGGTCGGCGTCCTTGGACTGACGGGCGATCTCGGCCAGGTCTTCGGCATCCAGCTCGGCCTGCGTCGGGATCCGGTCCGGGTCGTGGTCGGGGAACGTCATGGGGCGATCTTAAGCATTCGGGTGGCGGTCCCCTGCCAGAGCACACCTCCCGGCCCGATCATGCCGGTCAGCTGCAGCGGCTCGTCGATCGGCGCATCACCGACTTTGCGGGTGACGACCCGCGCTCCGGTCCGGAAGTCGACGCCGACGTAGTTCACCGATCCGACCTGCTGCGGACCCGGCCGATACGGTCCGTACGCGAGACCGTGAATGAGCCCGTCAGCGCGGGAGAGCCGCGGCAGCGTCGCCATGCGGTCGCGATAGTTCTCCCAGACCCGCGTGCACCTCCCGTCGACCACGTCGATCCTCGTCATGGCCCCGGTGAACGGAGCCGTGGCCGGCCGGCTCGGTCCGGTGACTGCCATCGGTGGGTACTGGTAGCCGTACGTGCTCGGGATCACGAGACGCTCGCCCCACGCCATCGGCGAGTTCTCGGTCCCCTGCGGCGATCGGGTGAACGCCCGCATCGAGCAGACAGTGGCGCCGGTGTCCGCGTCCAGGACGTAGAGCCGCGGGATCTTCGCGCTGTCGACGATCGCGACCCAACTGTCGCCGCCGGGTCCGAAATAGGTCGGCGTGGTACCCGATCCCCACGTGAGCTGGCCCGGCTTACGCGCCGGACCGCGGTCGTACGCGTGCCGCCACACCCGCCGCGGGACACCGTCGTCGCCTGCACGCATCTCGTACAGCGCGTGGGTGGTGAGGACCGATACGCCGTCGCGCCGAACGGTCAGCCCGTTGCCGAGTTGTTCGCCGCGCGGCAGACGTGTCGCGGCGACCCGCCCCTGCGGGCCGACGGTCCCGACGACGCCCTTCGACGTCGCGAACCAGGTGCGGCCGTCGAAGTCGGGGGCGAGCCCGGCCACCTGGTCGGCGCCGATCTCCTTCGAGATGTCGACGCGGCGGTCGATGCGTAGTCGCCACCCGTGCGAGGTCCGGTGATGCCCGACATGCACGATCGACCCACTGCCGTCGGCGACGACGACTCGGTTCTTCTCGTCGAGGTATCCGTAGACGCCGCCGAGCAGCCCGCCCTTGGTGAGCGGCAGGGTGGCGACGACTCGTGCCGACTTCGGGTCGAAGAGGGTGACGACGGGCGTCGCGACCTGCGGCGGATCACCCGCGAGGTACGCCGTGCACAGCGAGACCGGATAGCCGTCGCTTCCCACGAACGTCGCCGCGCACACTCCGCCCGGGACACTCGACGCCGCGAGATGACCCGACTTGCCGGGGCCGCGCAACTGCGTGCTGTCGGTCGACGCCGCGTCGCCGTGCATGAGCGACGTCCACGCGGTGGCGACGCCGGGCACCGTCCCCGCGGGCGGCGCTGCTGCCGCTGGAGCGACGCCGAAACACGCCGCGGCGGCCACCGCCGCTGACAGGACTCTCATCAGACGATTCACGCGATCGAGTGGACCACGTTTCGCCGTCGGGCGGAACGGTAATGCGCGAGTCTCCCTGCTGGTCGCGAGTCTCCCTGCTGGTCGAGCAGTCTCCCTGCTGGTCGAGCGGAGTCGAGACCGATCTCGACTCCGCTCGATCAACGGGAAGAACGCTCGATCAACGGGAAGAACGCCCGATCAATGGGAAGGCCGCGACCTCAGCGGTTGAACTCGGTCAGGAGGAAGTTCGTCGCCGGAAGCAGCTTGAACACCATCGGAATCCCGTGGTTCACGACGAGGCCGGGGAAGATCGGCGGCGTGTAGTCGCGAGTGAGTGTCACGTCCGCCCCCTGCTTGCGCCAGTCCTTGGCCAAGGTGACGACCTGTCCGGTCGAGACGACGTCGTCGTTGACTGCGGTCGAGAGCAGGACTGGAGCGTTCGGTTTGAGCGACCCGATGCGCTGGTCATCGACCATCTTCTGAACCTTTGGGTATCGCTTGATCACCGAGGCGAGCGGTTCGCCGGTCCGCGTCCACTGATTGGTCCGTGCGAAGCCGAAGGCCAGAATCGAGTCGGGGATGCACTGAGTTGCAGTGTCGTGCAGGGCACGCTTGCCCTGCTTGTTCAGCTCCTTCTTCAAGACCGGCGCCAACTCCGGGTACCTGGCGGCGAGACCGTTGACCACGTAACCGATCGCACCGGCGATGAGGGTGCCTTCGAGCTTGTTCATGACTTTCGAGACGTCCGCAGACGGCGCACCCGCGTAGGTGGCCTTCACATTCAGGTCCGACGCGTACGTCTGCGCGAGTTCTGCGGCCGACGCTGCCGCTCCGCCGCCCTGCGAATAGCCGCTGAACGCGACCGGCGCGTCCTTCGGCGCCTTCGCGACCTTCAGTCCCGCTCGTGCGGCGTCGAGCATCGCGTGGCCCGTCTCGACCCGGTTCAGGAACGAGTGAACGCCAGGAGTGCCCATGCCGGCATAGTCGGTCAGGACGACGCGGACGCCGTTGAGCAGCATCAGGTACATCTCGGGGGCCGTGTAGTTGACGCCGAGGCTGGGCTTGGTGACATCGACCTTCAACGGAAAGTTCATGATCTTCGAGCCCGCGCACTGGTCGCCCTGCCCGATGGTGCCGTGTCCGATCACGAGAGTCGGGCGCTCGCCCTTCCCTTTCCACTTCGCGGTCGGCTCGACCACGATGCCCGTCACCGCGGTCGGTTCACCGTTCTGGAGCGTCGAGGTGTACATGATCCGTTTCGCGGTGCCCGGCCACTGCCCCTTGACACCGGGGATCTGCAGCATCAGATCGGTGTGCTGACTTCGGATCACCGAACCCGGCGTCGCGTCGTATTTCGACGGCGGAACGTAGAAGTTCCCCGCCGCGCCCGCAGTTCCCACATCGCCCACCGCGATGAGCCCCGCGGCCGCGACGACGGCCACCAGACCGGCGGCGACAGTCCGTCGAGACGCCCTGAAAGATCGTGAGACTACTCCCGAGCATTTTTTCATTCGTGCAATGTAGCGCACGTTTGTCGACTGTTGTGACTGGTAACACCATCGTCGCGCCAGTAGAGTTCCCAACCGGACACCCGCTCACGCCGCTTACGGGTGCTCGACCAGCTAGGCAACCGATCAGCGGTTGAACTCCGTCAGGAGGAAGCTGGTCGCCGGAAGCAGCTTGGTCAGCATCGGGACCGCGTGGTTGACGACGAGGCCGGGGAAAATCGGCGGCGTGTAGTCACGGGTGAGCTTCACGTCGGCGCCCTGCTTGTGCCAGTCCTTGTACAGGGTGACGACCTGCCCGGTAGGGATGACGTCGTCATTGACCCCGGTCGAGAGCAGGACGGGGGCGTTCGGCTTGAGCGATCCGATGCGCTGGTCGTCGATCATCTTCTGGACTTCGGGGTATCGCTTGATCACTGAGGCGAGCGATTCGCCGGTCCGCGTCCACTGGTTGGTCCGCTGGAAGCCGAACGCCAGGCCGGAGTCGCCGATGCACTGGGTCGCGGTGTCGTGCAGCGCGCGCTTGCCCTGCGCGTTGGTCTCCTTCTTCAGGATCGCGTCCAACGCCGGGTAGCGGGCGTCGAGACCGTTGATCGCGTAGCCGATCCCGCCCGCGATGAACGTGCCGTCGATCTTCGTGATGACCTTCGACAGGTCGGCGGGCGGCGCACCGGCGTAGGTGGCCTTCACATTCAGGTCCGACGCGTAGGTGGCTGCGAGCTCCGCGGCCGACGCTGCGGCTCCGCCGCCCTGCGAATAACCGGAGAACGCGACCGGCGCGTCCTTCGACGCCTTCGCGACCTTCAGCCCGGCGCGCGCGGCGTCGAGCATCGCGTGACCGGACTCGAGGCGGTTCACGTACGTGTGGACGCCTGGGGTGCCCATGCCGACGTAGTCGGTGATGACGACGCGGACGCCGTTCAGCAGCATCAGGTACATCTCGGGCGCCGTGTAATTGACGCCGATGCTCGGCTTGGTGACGTCGACGGTGAGTGGGAAGTTCATCATCTTCGAGCCTGCGCACTGATCGCCCTGCCCGACGGTGCCCGGGCCGACCACGACGGTCGGGCGCTCACCCTTGCCGGTCCATCTCGCGGTCGGCTCGACGACCGTGCCCGTGACCGCCGTCGGCTTGCCGTTCTGGAGCGTCGACGTGTACATCATCCGCGTCGCCGTACCCGGCCACTGCCCCTTGACCCCGGGGATCTGCAGCAGCAGGTCGCTGTGCTGGCTTCGGATCACCGAGCCCGGCGTCGCGTCGTACTTCGACGGCGGCGTGTAGAAGTTTCGCGCCGCGTCCGCAGTTCCCGCATCGCCCATTGCGATGGCCCCTGCGGCCGCGACGACGGCGACCAATCCGGCGGCGACAGTCCGTCGAGACGCCATGACAGATCGTGAGACTACTCCCGAGTATTTTCTCATGCGTGCAATGTAGCGCACGTTTCCCGAATTCTGTAACGCCGGACACCGCCGCGGCGATAAGTGGGGCCCGCAAACGATTTCGGGGCGGTGACCGCACTGCGGTCACCGCCCCGAAGGCTCAACGAACTGACTCAGATCACACCAGCAGTTCGGCGATCTGGATCGTGTTCAACGCTGCACCCTTACGCAGGTTGTCGCCCGAGACGAACAGTGCCAGTCCCTTGCCGTCTGGAGCGCCCGGGTCCTGTCGGATGCGTCCGACCAGTGAGACGTCCCCGCCTGCCGCGTCGAGCGGAGTCGGAACGTCGACGACCTTGACGCCTGCCGCGTCGGCGAGGATGGCGCGCGCCTCGTCGGGCGTGACTGACTCGTCGAACTCGGCGTTGATCGACAACGAGTGACCGGTGAACACCGGCACGCGCACGCAGGTGCCGCTCACCAGGAGTTCGGGCAGGCCGAGGATCTTGCGCGACTCGTTGCGCAGCTTCTGGTCCTCGTCGGTCTCACCCGAACCGTCGTCGACGTAGTCGCCTGCGAGTGCGACGACGTTGAACGCGATCGGCGCGACGTACTTGACCGGCTCACCCAGGTCGACAGCATTGCCGTCGTGCACGAGCTTCTCGGCTTCGTCGACACCGTTACGCACCTGACCGGCGAGCTCGGCGACGCCAGCCAATCCGCTGCCGGAGACCGCCTGGTAGCTCGACACGATGAGACGCTTGAGGCCCTTCGCGTCGTGCAAGGCCTTGAGGACCGGCATCGCCGCCATCGTGGTGCAGTTCGGGTTCGCGACGATGCCCTTCGGCGGGGTCTTCGCGAGTTCACCGTTGACCTCGGCGACCACCAACGGCACATCGGGATCGCTGCGCCACGCCGACGAGTTGTCGATGACGGTGACGCCCGCCGCGGCGAACCGGGGAGCCTGCACCTTCGACATGGTGCCGCCAGCCGAGAACAGCGCGATGTCCAGACCCGTCGGGTCGGCCGTCGTCGCGTCCTCGATGACGATCTCCTCGTCGCCCCACTGCAGCTTCTTGCCCGCCGAGCGCGGCGACGCGAAGAACCGGATCTCGTCCACCGGAAAGTTCCGGTCCGCGAGGATCTGGCGCATGACGCCACCGACCTGGCCGGTCGCGCCGACTACTCCGAGCTTGACGCCCATCACTGTCTCCTGTCGCTTGGTGAGTTCGGCACGCTCATCACTACCGGCCCGTCCCCGCGTACACGACGGCTTCCTCGGTGCCACCGAGGTCGAACGCCGCGTGCAGCACCTGCACGGCGCGGTCGAGGTCGTCGTCGTCGACGAGCACCGAGATGCGGATCTCCGACGTCGAGATCAACTCGATGTTGATGCCCGCTTCGCTGAGCGACTCGCAGAACGTCGCGGTGACGCCGGGGTGGCTCTTCATACCCGCGCCGACCAGGGACACCTTGCCGATCTTCTCGTCCAACAGGACCTCGGCGAATCCGAGTTCGTCCTTGAGCTTGCCGAGTTCGGTCACCGCGAGCTCGCCGAGTTCCTTCGGCAGCGTGAAGGTGATGTCGGTCTTACCGGTGTCGATCTTCGACACACCCTGCAAGACCATGTCGATGTTGATCTCGGCGTCGGCGACGGCGCGGAACACCTTGGCGGCGTACCCCGGCTTGTCTTCGATGCCGACAATGGTCACCTGAGCTTCGCTGCGATCGTGCGCAACGCCGGTGAGAATCGCTTCTTCCACGGGGATGTCCTCCATCCAGCCGGACACGATTGTGCCCGGGTTTGTCGAGTACGACGAGCGCACATGAACCGGAACGTTGTAGGCGCGCGCGTATTCCACGCACCGGAGCATCAGCACCTTCGCGCCGCACGCCGCCATCTCGAGCATTTCTTCGAAGGAGATGTTGTCGAGGCGTCGCGCATTCGCGACGATGCGCGGATCCGACGTGTAGATGCCGTCGACGTCGGTGTAGATCTCGCAGACGTCCGCTTCGAGCGCCGCCGCGAGGGCGACGGCGGTCGTGTCCGATCCACCGCGCCCGAGAGTCGTCACGTCCTTCGTGTCCTGCGAGACGCCCTGGAACCCGGCGACGAGCACGATCTTGCCGTCGTCGAGAGCGCTCTGGACACGACCGGGCGTGACATCGATGATTTTGGCCTTACCGTGGCTCGACGTCGTGATGACGCCGGCCTGCGACCCGGTGAACGACTGTGCGTCCTCACCGAGGCTTTCGATCGCCATCGCCAGGAGCGAGTTCGAGATGCGCTCGCCGGACGTCAGGAGCATGTCCATTTCGCGCTGCGGCGGATCGGGATTGACTTGCTGTGCCAGATCGAGGAGTTCGTCGGTGGAGTCACCCATCGCCGACGCGACTACGACAACGTCGTTGCCCGCGCGCTTGGTCTCCACGATCCGTTCGGCGACGCGACGAATGCGCTCGGCATCTGCCACAGACGAGCCGCCGTACTTCTGGACCACCAGTGCCACGTCGTGCACCCTTCCTTGTCGTACATTCGGTCAGGCGACGATCTTACCGGGCGCGGACACCGCTGCGCAGACGCTGCGGCCCTGTGTGACGTCGGCTACGTCCGGCCTGTCCGTAAGATCTGCGGGGATGACTCCCGCCCTCCGATGGCATCCGGCCGCCACTGCCGTCACCGTGTACCTCGCTATACGTCTCGTCGGCGTCGTCGTTCTGGCCTGGTTCGGGGCCATTCACGACGTAGGCCTGACCGACCTGCTGTCCCGCTGGGACGGCGTGTGGATGCTCGACATCGCTGATTACGGATACGAGGGCGTGCCCGAGTCGGGCACCGATGCCCAAGGCGTGCACACGGATACGACGGCATACGCATTCTTTCCCGGGTACCCGGGGCTGGTCGGGTTGTTCGCAAAGCTCCCCTTCGTCAGCCCCTTCGGCGCAGGGATCGCCCTCAATGTCCTGTTCGGAGCCGTCGCTGCAGTCGGGGTCGCGCGACTCGGCGCGATCTGCGCCGAACGCCTCCGCCCTGGTATCTCCGATACCACCGCGCGCAACACCGGCTTGCTGCTCGTCGTCCTGTTCGCCGCGGCGCCGATGGGCATCGTCCTCTCGATGACGTACACCGAGGCGCTGTTCTGCGCGCTCGCCGCATGGGCGCTCGTCGGTGTTCTCGAAGAGCGATGGCTGCTCGCCGGCTTCAGCGCATTCGCAGTCGGACTGGTCCGACCGACGGGCATCGCGGTGATCGTCGTCGTCATGCTCGCCGCGATGATCACCCATCACGAAGGCCTCCGCGCCTGGATCGCCGGGATCATCGCACCGCTCGGTTACCTCGGGTATCTGTGCGTGGTCTGGGCCAAGACGGGGAGTCCGTCCGGCTGGTTCCGGATTCAGACCGAAGGCTGGGACACGTCGTTCGACGGTGGGCAGGCCGTCGTGACGTTCCTCTACGACACGTTCACCGGCTCTCTCGACGCGGTCGCGGTCTTGACCGCGTTCGTGATCGTGGCGGCCATCGTCCTGCTCGTCTGGTCGTTCGTCGACCGTCTGCCGTGGCCCGTCCTGATGTACGCGACGCTCGTCAGTGCGTCGGTGCTGCTCTCGAGCGGCCTCATGCCGTCTCGCCCGCGACTCATGCTGCCCGCGTTCGTCATCCTGATCCCGCTCGCGATCCGGCTCGCCCGCTCGTCACGTCTCGCCGCGATCTCCACCTCGGTCGGCGTGACTCTCGTATCGGCCTGGTTCGGCGCTTACATGCTGACCGTCTTCGACTTCGCCATCTGAGGTGATTCGACGGTGCGCGCCGTGGCGATAGTGCGACGACCACAAGTACTCTTGCCACGGGCAGAACGCCCCAGCCAATGCACCCAGTCGGTGCGGCCCAGCCAGTCCTGATCCTCAGGAGCGAAGCTCATGCCAGGTCCGTCGGCCCCCGACCAGGGCGCAACCCGTCGCACCTGGCTCGGCCTGATCGTCCTGCAGTTGCCGGTTCTCCTCGTGTCGATGGACTTCTCGGTGCTGTACCTCGCGATGCCGACGATCAGCGATGCGCTCGAACCCACGGCGACCCAGCAACTCTGGATCCTCGATATCTACGGCTTCATGATCGCCGGACTGCTGATCACGATGGGCAACATCGGCGACCGGATCGGACGCCGGCGAATCCTCCTGACCGGCGCAGCGGTGTTCGGCGGAGCCTCGGTCCTCGCGGCGTTCGCGACCGACCCGATCCTGCTGATCGCGGCTCGCGCACTGATGGGTCTCGGCGGTGCCACGTTGATGCCGGCCAGCCTCTCCCTGATCGCCAACATGTTTCCGATCGCCCGCGAACGTGCGCGTGCGATCGGCGTGTGGACGGCCGCGTTCGCAGGCGGCGCCGCTATCGGCCCGGTGATCGGCGGCACGCTCCTGCACCACTTCTGGTGGGGCGTCGTGTTTCTGATCAACGTGCCGGTCTTGGCGATCCTGTTCTTGGCCGGCCCGTCATTGCTCCCGGAGTTCCGCGCCCGTCAGACAGAACGGTTCGACGTCCTCGGCGTGGTGCTGTCGCTGGCCGGGATCCTGCCGGTGGTCTACTCGGTCAAGACGTTCGCGGTCCACGGCCCCACCCCGACGGCCGTCGCCACCGGTCTGTTCGGACTCGCGATGCTCGCCCTGTTCATCCGGCATGAGAAACGCGCTGCCACACCACTTCTCGTGTTGTCGCTGTTCGCCAACGCCGGATTCAGCGCAGCGTTGGCCGTCGCCCTGGTCGGCATGATGGCGCAGGGCGGTCTCGCGTACCTGACGAACGTGTACCTGCAGTCCGTGCTCGGGTACGACGTCCTCACCGCCGCCCTCGCAGGCATCCCGATGGCGGTGACGGTCGCCGTGTTCTCGATCTACGCCGATCGGGTCACGCGGCTGGTCGGCGTCCGTTTCGCACTGGCGGGCGCAGTGCTCCTCGCCGGATTCGCCGCCGTCGCGTTGGTGTCGTTGTCGACGTCGAGCCCGCTGTGGGTCTTCATGGTCATCACCGCGGTCGCCGGCATCGGGTTCGGCGTCCAGTTCTCGTTGGTGAGCGAAGTAGTCGTCGGGTCGGCGCCGCCCGAGAAGTCCGGTGCCGCATCGGGTGTCTCGGAGACCAGCTTCGAACTCGGCACTGCACTCGGCCTCGCGCTCCTCGGGTCACTCGCCACCGCGGTGTTCCTCGCGCGCGACGACGGGCACGGCTTCGCCGACTCCCTCGGGGAGACGCTCAAGCAGTCCGGTGACGCCGGCCCCGTCGCCGATGCGGCCCGCGCGGCCTTCGTCGACGGACTGCACGTTGCAGCGGTCGCGGGCGGCGGCCTTCTCCTCGTGGTCGGCGTGGTCGTCGCCGTCGCGATGCGCGGTGCCTCGGCGAGCGGACCCGAACCGGTGCTAACATGAGATTCATGCGTGCATTGCTTCTTCTCGGCTGCCGCGGCGGGGTCTGATCGACCGGCCCTCCGTCGCGGGGCCTCTTTACGCGCCGGTCAACCCCATCATCTGTTCTGATCAGGAGATTGACCATCATGGCACCAGCTGACGCTTTCACTTCCGGACCGAGCCGCATCATCACGCCGTCCGGCCCCATTCCCGACGGCCAGCCGACCTGGAACCCCCAGCGCAATTCGGCAATGCCCGCCCACCGCTACCGCAGCTTCGCCGACGAGGTCGAGAACGTCGCACTGCCCGACCGCACCTGGCCGGACAAGGTGATCGATCGCGCTCCCGCGTGGTGCGCAGTGGACCTGCGCGACGGCAACCAGGCGTTGATCGATCCGATGAGCCCGGCCCGCAAGCGGCGGATGTTCGATCTGCTCGTACGCATGGGCTACAAGGAGATCGAGGTCGGCTTCCCGTCGGCCAGCCAGACCGACTTCGACTTCGTCCGCGAGATCATCGAAGACGGCGCGATCCCCGCCGACGTCACCATTCAGGTCCTGACGCAGTCCCGTCCCGAACTGATCAAGCGCACCTACGAGGCCTGCGCCGGGGCGACCAATGTGATTGTCCACTTCTACAACTCGACGTCGGTGCTGCAGCGTCGTGTGGTGTTCCGCGCCGACAAGGACGCCATCACCAAGATCGCCACCGACGCCGCCAAGTCGTGCCTGGCTCAGGAGCAGCGGTACCCGGACACCAACTGGCGCTACGAGTACTCGCCGGAGAGCTACACCGGCACCGAGCTGAGCTACGCGAAGGAGGTCTGCGACGCGGTCACCGAGATCATCGCACCGACCCCCGAGCGGCCGATGATCATCAACCTGCCCGCGACGGTGGAGATGGCGACGCCGAACGTGTACGCCGACTCGATCGAGTGGATGCACCGCAACCTGGCCCGCCGCGACTCGATCATCTTGAGCCTGCACCCGCACAACGATCGCGGCGAAGGCGTCGCAGCCGCCGAACTCGGCTACATGGCCGGCGCCGACCGTATCGAGGGCTGCCTGTTCGGCAACGGCGAGCGCACCGGCAACGTGTGCCTGGTGACGTTGGGCATGAACATGTTCAGCCGTGGCGTCGACCCGCAGATCAATTTCTCCGACATCGACGAGATCCGCCGCACCGTCGAGTACTGCAACCAGTTGAACGTCCCCGAGCGTCACCCGTACGGCGGCGACCTGGTCTACACCGCTTTCTCCGGCAGCCACCAGGACGCCATCAACAAGGGCCTGGACCAGATGAAGGTCGACGCCGACGCCGCCGATCAGGACGTCGAAGACCTGTTGTGGCAGGTTCCGTACCTGCCGATCGACCCGAAGGACGTCGGTCGCAGCTACGAGGCCGTCATCCGCGTGAACAGCCAGTCCGGCAAGGGCGGCGTCACCTACATCATGAAGGCCGACCACGGCCTGGACCTGCCGCGTCGCCTGCAGATCGAGTTCAGCCGCGAGATCCAGAAGATCACCGACGGCGAGGGCGGCGAGGTGAACCCGAAGGCCATGTGGGACGTCTTCTCGCAGGAGTACCTGGAGCCGGTGACCCCGCTGGAGGGCGTCCGCAAGAACCTCCACACCGCCGAGGGCGACGCTGGTGAGGATCGCATCGAGGCAGTCGTGAAGGTCGACGGCGTCGAGAAGGAGATCAGCGGCACCGGCAACGGCCCATTGGCTGCGTTCGTGTCCGCGCTCAGCACCGTCGGTTACGACATCCGCGTCCTGGACTACCACGAGCACTCGATGACCGCGGGCGACGACGCGAGCGCCGCGTCGTACATCGAGACCGAGATCAACGGCGAGACCGTGTGGGGCGTCGGCATCGCACCGTCGATCACCAACGCGAGCCTCCGCGCCGTCGTCTCTGCCGTGAACCGCGCCAACCGCGTCGAGGCTCCTGCTGAGGAAGCCGCCGAAGGCGCCCGCACCTGGGCGCCGTAGCGCTTCGCTGAACACGTTAACGCTGTAGATTGCTGCCACATACTGGCAGTGATCTACAGCGTTAGTGCTATAGACCTCAGGAACCGGCCAAGTACAGTGCCCGAGCCTCTCGCGCGTTCCTGCCCCGCAACTCGTGGAGCACCTCGGGCGGAACGTCGACGAACTCGTAGTCGGCGTCGAGGCTGCCGACAGCCACGCCGATCCAGCGCGCGTCGTCGATCTGCATCGTGACCAGCGCGCCGTCGGCGTGATCGGCGACCTCGGCGTGACGACCGATCCGCGTTCTCACCAGATCGGCGTCGGCGTGCACGAGGACCACCACCGCATGTTGTTCGCGACCCGCGCGGAGACTGGTGCGGACGTACGCCGCAGGGTCGTCGCCCGGCACTCGCCGCGGGTTGAACCGACGCTTCTCCGGACGCGCGTCGTGCAGCCGGTCCAGCCGAAACGTCCGCCAGTCCTGCCGGTCGAGGTCGTACGCGAGGAGGTACCAGCGACGCCCGACGGGCACCAGCCGCAACGGCTCGACCCGACGACGTCCGGCAGCGCTCCCCGACCGTGCGGCAGGCGCGTAATGGAAGGTCAGTTCGGTCGCATCGCGGCAGGCCAGGGCCGTCGTCGTCAGCGCTTCTGCCTCGACGGCGGGCGCCTCGGAGCCGTCGAAGGCCGTCACACTCATCGCCCGTAACGCATCTGCGCGACGACGCAGCTTCGGCGGCAGCACCTGGGTCACCTTGGCAAGAGCCCGCACCGACGCCTCGGCAAGTCCTGCCGCAGGCCCCGACGCAGCGCTGCGCAGGGCCGCGACGATCGCGACGGCTTCTTCTTCGTCGACCACCAGCGGCGGCAGCGACCCGCCGGGCGACAGCTGATATCCGCCTCCCACTCCGCGGACCGACTCGACCGGATAGCCGAGTTCACGAAGGCGTTCGACGTCTCGTCGGACGGTGCGCTCGGTGGTGTCCAACCGCGCCGCGAGGTCGGCGGCCGCCCACAGTCGATGCGCCTGCAGCAGCGCCAGCAGCTTCAGCGTCCTCGTCGTCGTATCGGCCATGATCCGATCATGCCGCATACAACGGACAGATACTGACCGGATTATTCGATCGAGGTAGCGGACGGTTCCTGACCACATCGGTTCGTAGCGTCACCGGTGACAGCATCCGGACCCACCTCAGGAGACACAGATGACCGCAACCGTCGCTCTAGAGTCGCCACCCGACGATCCACCTGCCATCGGCGGCCGGGCCAGGACGATCGCACTCGTCTGCCTGCTCGCCGCGTCGTTCATGGAACTCATGGACGCGACCGTCGTCAACGTCGCGCTGCACACCATCGCCGACGACCTCGGCGCCTCGGCCACCGCATTGCAGTGGATCGTGGCCGGCTATCCGCTCGCCTATGCGATCGGACTGGTCCTCGGCGCACGACTCGGCGACCGGTTCGGTCGGCGACAACTCTTCATGCTCGGTCTCGTCGCCTTCGGCGCGGCATCGCTGGCCTGCGGCCTCGCCGGGACCCCCGAACAGCTGGTCGTGTTCCGACTCGTCCAGGGCGCCGCAGCCGCCCTCATGGTGCCGCAGGTCCTCACCAACATCCAGGTGCTGTACCCGCCGGCCGAACGAGGCCGCGCGATGGGGCTCTTCACGTCGATCATCGGCATAGCCGCGGTCGCCGGCCCGGTCCTCGGCGCAGTCATCACCGACGGCGACTGGTTCGGACTGTCGTGGCGGCCGGTGTTCCTCATCAACGTCCCGATCGCGGTGGTCGCGGTGATCGCGGCTCGCGCGTTCATCCCGGAGACCCACGCGGACCGACCTGCTCCCATCACACTCGGGTCCGTCGCGCTGCTCGGCGGATCCCTCGCCGCCGTCATGGCCCCGATCACGCTCGGTCCGGAGAATGACTGGCCCGCATGGGGATTCATCGTCATCGCGGCCGGCGTCGCCGGGCTCGTCCTCTTCGCCTACCGACAGTGGATCGCCGAGCGGACAGGCTACGTTCCGATGGTCCCGCCGTCGGTGTTCGCGACGGCGTCCTTCCGCAACGGCGTGCTCGCATTCGCCGCGCTGTTCATCCCCACCGGCGGCTACTTCCTCGTCCAGTCGCTGCACATGCAACTGGCGCACGGCTGGTCGGTTCTGCACACCGGGTTGATGTGGATTCCGTTCTCCATCGCGGTACCGATCGCGGCAGGCCTGTCCGCGACGATTCTCGCCCAACGATTCGGCAAGCACGTCCTCCAGGTCGGCGCGGTCGTGTTGATCACCGGCATCACTTCGATGATCGTCGCGAACGAGTCGGCGCATCCGGCGGCGTGGTTCACCGTCGCACTGATCATCGCCGGTCTCGGGTTCGGTCTGATCGTCGGCGCCGCAGGACTTCTCGTCCTCAACGACGTCCCGGTGGCACAGGCCGGTGCGGCGTCGGGCGTGTTCAATACGGTCCAAGCCTTGTCGGTGGCGGTCGGTGCCGCCGTCATCGGCACCGTCTACTCGACGGTGGCCGAATCGTCCGGATTCGACGACGCCTACCGAGCCGCGATGCTCGGCATGATCGGTCTCCTCGCACTCGGCGCGGTGATCGCGCAGACTATGCCGCGAGTCGTCGCCGTCCGCGCAGACACGTCATTGCCGTGAAGTTCAGGCGCGAGAAGGGGGGCCGCGGGGCCAGTTTTCTCCGGGGGGCGGAGGGGCGCGCGGGGTGTGGTGGGGGGCGTGACGACCTGGCGCGCGAGGCCCCGCCGCGGGAAATGTTCCCTCGGAGGCCCTTCTCGCGCCTGAGTTTCTCTCCGGTCAGCTCACCGAGTCCATCGCGCGCGCCGCAGCGTCGGCCATCCGGCCGACCACAGCGCGGGCAATGGGACTGACCAGGCCCATGTTGGCGAATCCATGAATCATGCCGCTCGCACGTTCGAGGGTCACGGCGACGCCCGCCCGCTCGAGTGCACTCGCATACTCGAGCCCTTCGTCGCGAAGCGGATCGAAACCGGCGACGACAACGTGGGCGGGCGGAAGCCCGGTGAGGTCGCCCTTCAACGGGCACGCCCTCGGATCGTCCAGCATCTCCGGCGACGGCAGATAGGTGCGCGTGAAGAAGTCCATATCGGCCGAGGTCAGGAAGAGACCCGTTCCGAACTCATGGGACGACGGACGTTTCGTCGACAGGTCGACCGCCGGATAGATCAGCAGTTGAAGACACGGCTGGACGGCGTCGTCGCGCACCTCCTGGGCGATGACGGCACTGAGGTTTCCGCCGGCCGAATCGCCTGCGACGACGATCTTCCGCGGGTCGATCCCCCAGTCCGCAGCCTTCTCGACGGCGAACCGGAACGCTGCGACGCAGTCGTCGACGGCGGCCGGGAACACGTGCTCGGGAGCCATCCGGTAGTCGACCGACAGCACGTCGGCGCCCGATCCGACCGCGAGCGCGCGAACCAGCGAATCGTGGCTCGCACGACTGCCCACGACGAATCCGCCACCGTGCAGGAAGACGATGAGCCCGCGTGCGCCCTTCTCATCGACCCGATATCGAGTCGCCGGAATCGGACCGGCGGCCGACGGAATCGAGAGGTCTTCTTCGATCGCGAACGGCGGGAAGTCTTCCGCCAACGCGACGGACGTCTGGTCGAGCAGGACGCGAGAATCGTTGACGTCGCCGTTCATCAGCGCCGCCCCCGGAACGTGCCGCGATGCGAAGGCAACGACTGCAGCTTCCGGCGCCAACCGTTCGCCGTCGGAGTTGACCCTCGTCTTCCGCGCGAACACGTCGAGCGGAATCCGAGCGAGCGTCCTCATCGCCGACCGTTGGACGCGGGATTGCAAGGACAGGTTGACCGTTGTAGCTCGACTCACACGGGAGAACTTATCACCAGTCGATGACAAGGTCGGTGACGGTACTCACTCGATCCCGGACATCTCGTCCATGTCCTCGAGGGTCTTGCCCTTCGTCTCTTTGACGAATCGTGCGACGAACATCAACGACAGGACTGCGAAGACCGTGTACATCCCGTAGGCCACGCCGAGGTCGAAGGACTTGAGCCCGGGGAACGAGATCGTGACCGCCCAGTTCGCGGCCCACTGGCCGGCTGCTGCCAGGCTCAACGCCGCAGCGCGAATGCGGTTCGGGAACATCTCGCCGAGCAGCACCCAGACGACCGGGCCCCAACTCATTCCGAAGAAGATGACGAACAGGTTCGCAGCGACCAACGCGACCGGTCCGGCGATGTCGCCGAGAATCGGATCTCCACCGACGACATCGGCCGTCGCGAAGCAGACCGCCATGGTGCCGAGGGTGATCGACATTCCCGTCGAACCGATCAACAGGAGTGGTTTACGTCCGATCTTGTCGACGAGGGCGATCGCGACGATCGTCACGAGAACGTTGATCACCGAGGTGATGACGCTGATCATGAACGACTGGCTCTCGTCGAAGCCCGCGGCCTCCCACAAGATGTTGGAGTAGTAGAAGATCACGTTGATGCCGACTGCCTGCTGGAAGACAGACAGGAGCAGACCGATCCACACGACCGGGTAGACGCCGCCGGTCGGCCGGATCAGGTCTCGCCACGACGACTTGCGCTCGGTGGCCACGCTCGTCTGGATTCGGTTGATCGTGATCTCGAGATCGTGTTCGCCGAGCAGTCGTGTGAGGACGCGGCGAGCCTCCGGAATCTTGTGCTGGGAGATCAAGTAGCGCGGCGACTCTGGGATGGTGCTGGCGAGCACGCCGTAGACGACGGCCGGGATCGCCATGACGATGAACATCCAGCGCCACGCCTCGAGTCCGAGCCACAGGTCTTCACTCGCCCCGCCCGCGAAGTGCGCGAGGAGCCAGTCGACGAGCAGCGACGCGAAGATACCGAGGACGATCGCCATCTGCTGCAGTGAGCCGAGCCGCCCGCGAAGGTGCGCAGGCGATGTCTCGGCGATGTACGCGGGGGCGATCACCGATGCGATGCCGACGCCGACGCCGCCGATCACGCGGAAGAAGACGAGCGTCCACAGATCGTCGATCACCATGTCGCCGAGGCCTGCGCCGAATGCACTGACGAAGAAGAACACCGCGGCGATCCGCATGACGCGCAGGCGGCCTATCCGGTCGGCGATACGCCCGGCGAGCATCGCACCGGCGGCCGCTCCGAGCAGCGCCGATGCGACGGCGAAACCCAGGTAGAGGTCGCCGACGTCGAAGTGCTCCTTGATCGACGAGTTGGCGCCGTTTATCACCGCGCTGTCGTATCCGAAGAGCAGCCCGCCGAGAGCTGCGACGGATGCGATCCGGACGACTCCCTTCGCGGACCCTTCGCCGTCCCCGTGGATCGATTCGATCTCTGGGGTCGCCCCGCCGTCCGCCATGCCCGTGCCCCGATTCGTCGATGATTGTCGTCGAGTCAGCGTAGATCCGCGGACCCCGTCGTGTCGGGAGAAACGCTGGCGCGGTGCGCTCCGTGCACGCCCCGCACAGTGTGGGAAACTCGTGGGATGCCAGCAGCCTCGCGTCTACCGCTTCGCACCCGCGCCGCGCTCGCCGCCGCAGCCTCCGCCCGGTGGGCGTCGCGCACCGCCGGCCGCGGCAAGGGATCGATGATCGGCGGGCTCGTCGCCGAGAAGATCGACCCTCAGATCATGCGTCGTCTCGCCGCGGGCAAGAAGACCGCCCTGGTGACGGGCACCAACGGCAAGTCGACCACCACGCGGATGACCGCTGCTGCGCTCGCAACGCTCGGCGACGTCGCCACCCAGGACGACGGCGCCAACATGGACGCGGGCATCATCGCGACCCTCAGCCTCCACCAGGACGCCCAGTTGTGTGCGCTCGAAGTGGACGAACTGCATGTGCCGCAGGTCGCGGACAACACGTCGCCCAAGGTCATCACTCTGTTGAACCTCTCGCGCGACCAACTCGACCGCGTCGGCGAGATCAATGTGATCGAACGCCGTCTCCGCGCCGCGGTCGCCGCACACCCGGATGCGGTGATCGTCGCCAACTGCGACGACGTGCTCGTCACGTCGGCCGCGTTCGACTCCCGCAATGTCGTCTGGGTTGCGGCGGGCGCAGGCTGGGTCGGCGACTCGGTCGGTTGTCCGCGGTCGGGCGAGCCGATCGTCCGGCGCGGCGACGACTGGTTCTCCAGTGGAGACGAGACGTTCCGTCGCCCGAGCCCGCAGTGGTGGTTCGACGACGACAACGTGCACGGCCCGAACGGTTTCCAGGCGCCGATGACATTGAAGGTCCCGGGCCGCGCGAACCGCGGCAACGCGACGCAGGCGATCGCGGCGGCCGTGGCGATGGGAGTCGATCCTTCGGCTGCGGCGTCGGCGGTCGGGACGGTCGGCGAGATCGCCGGCCGGTACGGCGTCCAACGCCTCGGCGATCATCGGATCCGCACTCTGCTGGCGAAGAACCCGGCAGGGTGGCAAGAGGCGCTGTCGATGGTCGACGACGACGCCGACGGCCTGGTCATCGCATTGAACGGACAGGTTCCGGACGGCGAGGACCTCTCCTGGCTGTGGGATGTGCGGTTCGAAGCGTTCGAGAACGCGACGGTGATCGCGGCCGGTGAGCGCGCGGCCGACCTGTCGGTCCGGCTGCTGTATGCGGGCGCCGAGCACACGGTGGTCGACGATCCGTTGGCCGCGATCCGTTCGTGTCCTCCGGGGCGGGTGGAAGTCCTCGCGAATTACACGGCGTTCCGTGATCTGGCGATCGCGTTGGATCGTGCGGGCGCCGGGAGCGAAGCGAGCGGGCCCGTCCGGCCAGGCGCCGGGAGCGAAGCGAGCGGGGAGGTTGATCGATGAGCGAGTCGACGCTGCGGATCGGGCTGGTGTTGCCGGACGTGATGGGCACGTACGGTGACGGCGGCAATGCGCTCGTCCTGCGCCAGCGAGCACGCATGCGCGGGATGGACGCCGAGATCGTCGAGTTGACGTTGGACGGCGACGTCCCCGACTCGCTCGACGTGTACACGCTCGGCGGCGCCGAAGACGCGGCTCAACGGCTCGCCACGCGGCATCTGACCGAACATCCGGGTCTGCAGCGCGCCGCCGAGAAGGGGACTCCGATTCTCGCGATCTGCGCGGCGATCCAGGTGCTCGGCCACTGGTACGAGACGTCCGGGGGCGAACGCGTCTCGGGCATCAGCATGTTCGATGTGACGACGACGCCGCGGGAGACCCGGGCGATCGGCGAACTCATCACCGACCCGACGCTGGACGGGCTGACGCAGCTGTTGTCCGGCTTCGAGAACCACCGCGGTGCAACGATTCTCGGTGCCGCGGCCAAGCCACTGGGCCGGGTGCGTCACGGTGTCGGCAACGGCGGAGCCGAAGCAGTGGAAGGTGTCGTCCAGGGCAGTGTGATCGGCACGTACATGCACGGTCCTCTCCTCGCCCGGAACCCGGAGTTCGCCGACTACCTGCTGTCGAGGGCTACCGGCGCGGACCTCACGCCGCTCGATCTCCCGCAGGTGGACCGGCTGCGCCGGGAACGGTTGGCTGTCGGTCGGTAGGGGGTCTCGACTCCGCTCGACCAGCGACGCTGTCTCAACAGACTCCGCTCGACCAGCTACGGCAACTGGGTCAACGAAGCGGTGATCGGGGCCTGCGGCACCTTGGTCACCGCTGTCCGGCCGGTGCGCAGGTACTCCGCGATCGCGGCGTCGAGCGGCTTGTTCGATCGTCCGAGCTGACCGTGGTCGCCGCCGCCGACTGTGATGAGATGCGCGCCCATCGCTTTCCGGGTGGCCATCGACGCACCGTACGGGGTCTGCGGGTCGCCGACGCTCTGGATCTGCAACGGTCGAACCGCGAGCTTGTTCCGCAACGGGATCAGTGAGGTGACGGGGGTGGAGCCAGCGCAGCCGATCCCCGACTTGTAGGTCAGGCCCGCAGTCTCGAAGACGTCGCCGGTGACGAGGCTCTGCAGCATCGCGGCCGGGGTCAGGAACGGGTCCTTCGCCGACCAGTCCTCATTGCACAGCATGAGCGACTGCATGTCCTGCGAGTTGGTGACGAGCCTGACCATGTCCGCAGATGGTTTCTCCGACGTGCTCTTTCCGGTCATTCGCAGGGCGACCATCGGCCAGTAGTTGCGGCTCGGCGCCACCTGACGGGTCATCCCGAGGAGCGGCGACGTCGCCTGCACCTTGCCGGTCGACAGGGTCGCGACCAGGTTCTCGATGCGCGCTCGCGCGTCTGCAGTGAGGTTCACTCCGTCGATGTATTGCTGTGCAACCGCTTTCAGACCGGCGGGAACGTCGCCGACGCGCGCGGGCGGAGCGCCGAACGACGGCGGGACGCCCGCTTCACGCTCCACCTGGACGCTCCACCGTTGGTAGACGGCCAGCGGCGTCTTCCCGAGGTGGTACACGTCGTCGTGGTCGGCGATCCACGCCATCATGGCGTGCGCGCGGGCCTTGTAGCCCGCCGTCTGATCCTGCAGCAGTTCGCCCCACGCGCGTTTCGGGTCCATCGCCGAGTCGAGGACGAGCCGGTCGGTGTGCGACGGGAACAGCGTCGCGTACGTCGACATCAGCCAGGTCCCGTACGAGATCCCGTACAGGCTGACCTTCTCGACGCCGAGTGCTCGTCGCACCTGCTCGATGTCGCGGGCGTTGGTCTCAGTGGTCAGCGTCTTGGTGTATCCCGGCGTGTTCTTCTCGCAGCGCTCGCGGTTCAGCGCTCCGGCTCCGCCGGACGCGGTCGACGCGTCGACCTTGTCGCAGTTCACCGGTGTCGATCCGATCAGCCCGCGTGGCTGGACGGCGACGAGGTCCCATTCCTGGCGCATCTGCGCGGAGGGCGCGCTCGCGGTGAACATGCCGATCCCGTCGCCGCCGGGGCCGCCGGGGTTGCCGACGAGGACGCCTCGTTTGGCGCCGGTCGCCGGGAGCTTGCTGACAGTGACCGAGATCGTCGGACCGTTCGGCTTCGAGTAGTCGCGCGGGACGCGGAGCGTCGCGCACTGGGTGTCCGCGGACGCGCCGTGTATCGGGTCGCACGACCCCCATGCCAGCGCCTGGGGTGCTGCGTCTGCGACGGCTGGAAGCGCCGCGGAGAGGAGTCCTGCTGTGACGGCGACGGCGCCGACGACAGCCGATGCGCATCGAATTGAGCGGAAGACGGGAATCACTCCTCGTGGGCAGGCGAGTTCGTTCGGACTACTTATACCGCACGGCGTGAGCACCGGCGCACGCAGCGCTAATCGATGCCGAGGACTCGACACCGATCGCAGGCGCCGTCGACGGCGTACCAACCGTCCTCGAACTGCTGCCACGCGGCCAACTGCGCGCGGGCAGCCTCTCCGTCGCGGGAGACGGTGCGCTCCAACCGTTCCTGCGGCTCCGGTCCGTCGATCCAATAGGCAGCCGTCAGTCGGTCGGCGACGGTGCGCCGCGCAGCGGTCACCCCCTCGACGATGAGAATCGGTTGCCACCTGATCCACACCGACGGACCGATCTCGGGGACGCCGTCGGTCCACACCCGCGGCCGGAAGACGTAGTCGTGTCGCTTCTCGAACGCTCCGATGACGTCCCGCTCCAGCTCCGGCCACCACGACGCCGGGTCGTCCCACGTCGCGAACTCGTCGGTGCTGATCAGGACGGACCTGCGTCCACGGCCGGCGAGCGCGCGGACGAGTTCCGTGGCGAACGTGCTCTTGCCCGAACCGGAGCGGCCGTCGATGGCAATGAGTCCCGCGGTCAGTCCGTCGCGTACCGCGACCTCGTCGGCGAGCCGAGCCCACCGGGCCGCCCAGTCGTGCGGCACGCGTCAGGCCAGGACGCGTCGGCCGGAGAGCGCACGCCCGAGCGTCAGTTCGTCGGCGAACTCGAGGTCGCCGCCCATCGGCAGGCCGGAGGCCAGACGCGTCACCGACAGGCCCGGGAAGTCTCTGAGCATGCGGAGCAGGTAGGTGGCGGTCGCTTCGCCTTCGGTGTTCGGATCGGTTGCGACGATGATCTCGCTGACCACGGAACCGTCGGACTGCTCGGCGAGACGCTTGAGGAGCTCCCGGATCCGCAACTGGTCGGGGCCGACGCCCGACAACGGGTCCAGCGCTCCGCCGAGGACGTGGTACCGACCGTCGAACTCGCGGGTCCGCTCGATCGCGTAGATGTCCTTGGGCTCTTCGACGACGCAGATCTTGGTCCCGTCGCGACGCGAGTCGCCGCAGATGCGGCACAGTCGATCGGCGGCGATGTTGCCGCACTCATCGCAGAAGGTGACGTCGTCGCGCACTTTGACGAGAGCGGCCGTCAGACGGTCGATCTCGGTCTTCTCACCTGCCAGCAGGTGGAATGCGATCCGCTGAGCACCCTTCGGCCCCAGCCCGGGGAGTTTCGCGAGCTGGTCGATGAGGTCTTGGATCGGCCCTTCGTACATGTCCAGTCAGCCGAGTCCGGGCATTCCGCCGGTGAGCGGACCCATCGTGTCCTGTGTGAGGGTGTCGCGGTTGTGCGCGAGGTCGGCGAGGGCGCCGACGACCAGATCTTGCAGGGTGTCGATGTCGTCGGGGTCGACGACGTCGCGCGAGATCTCGATGGCGGTCACCTCACCGACACCGTTACCGGTCACCTTCACCAGGCCGTTGCCTGCCTGACCGGTCACCTCGGTGTTCGCGATCTCGTCTTGCGCCGCGAGCACCTTGGTCTGCATCTCCTGCACCTGCGCGAGGAGTCCAGACATCGGGTTGTCGCCGTCGCCACCGCCGAGCAGTGCGCTGGGATCGAATGCGTCAGTCACATGGTCCAGGGTAGTCGGTCCCGCTAACGAAGCAGTCGCTCGACGTGTTCGGCGAGTTCGTCGACGGTCGCGTCGCCGTCGGTGACGACGGCGAACGAGATCACCTCGTCGCCGAACAGTCGTGCAGCCCTGGGGATCAGGGCGAACTCGAACCGGTCGCCGACACGCCGCCACTGAGTCACTGCGCCGTACACGGGCGCGCTGGCCCCCGTCGTCAGGCAGTATTCGTCGGCGCGCGGACCGCCCGGCAGGTCCCGCTGCAACTGGACGCACGCGTCGGACTCCTCGTCCAAGAACACGACGGCCTCGCATCCGAGGTCGGGGTGCCGCTCGTACGAACCGAAGATCGCCATGCCTGCAGGCTACGGCAGGCGTCAGAGCGTCAGAGCGCTTGTGAAGCGTCGTCGTTCCCCGGTGAACGGATCGTCGAACGCCACGCTGTATGCGAGAAGACGGAGCGGCCGAGTGAAATCGTCGACGGTTGCGGCGACGCGCTCGCGATCGACCTCCGGGTACAGCGGGTCGTCGACGATGGGGACGCCGAGGCCTGCCATGTGCAGGCGCAGTTGGTGCGTCCGGCCGGTCGACGGCGCGAGTCGGTAGAGCCCGAGCCCGTCGTCGCGGACGGACTCGAGTTCGATGTCGCTGATCGCGTTCACCTCACCGTCGACGACGCGGGCACGCAGATCGCCGGAGTCCTTCTCGATCCGGTTCTGCACGCGAGTTCCCGCCGTGAGCGCCGGATCGGCGAGGGCCAGTGCCCGATACTCCTTCGTGACGCGGCGCTGCGCGAACAGATCCTGGTACGCCGCACGCGCATCCGGACGCCGCGTGAACAGAAGGACGCCCGCAGTCAGTCGGTCCAACCGGTGGACGGGCGCGACGTCGTCGCCGAAGGATCGACGCAGACGCACCAGAGCCGTCTGTGTCACGTGCGCGCCCCTCGGCATGGTCGCCAGGAAGTGCGGCTTGTCGACGACGATCAGCCGATCGTCGACGTGCAGGACCGGCATCTCGAACGGAACCGCAGGCTCGTCGGGCAGGTCCCGATAGAGGTACACCGGGACCGGTCGCACGACCGGAGCGTCCGGATCTATCGGGGCGCCGTCGGCGTCGACGATTTCGCCCGCCTCGACACGTCGGCGTACATCGTCGATCGACCACCCGGCCAGGACAGGAGCGCGCAGGAGGATCTGCGCGACGCTCAAGTCCTCGTCGCTCACACGAAGAACCACCCGGGTGGCGTCGACGCCGTCCCGGGTGGCCAGTGGTTTGACGCGTCTGCGTCCTCTCCTGCTCAGATCACTTCTCGAGACGAGACTTCAGGTTGTCGAGCAGTTCGGTCTGAATCCGGTTGAGGCCCTTGGGCGCGAACGTCTTCTCGAAGAAGCCGCCGATGCCGCCCGCACCCTTCCAGCTGGTGGTGGTCTCGACCTGTGCGGCGTCGCCGACCGACGTCACCGTGTAGGTGGTCACCATCGTCGAGTTGCGGTCGGTCTCGGTGATGCGGTCACCGGCGACGGTGATGTCGGCGAGGACGTCGCGCGAGCGCTTCTCGGTGGCCTGCAGGACCCAGTGGACGACGGTGCCCGCGCCCTGGCCGCCTTCGTCGACGCGGTAGTCGCGGTAGTTGGACGGCAGGATCGTCGGACGAACCTGCGCGTAATCGGCGAGCGCGGCGAAGACCGTCTGCGCGGGCGCGGCGATCTGAGCGGTGGTGGTAGCGGTGACCTGTCCCACGGTGGGTGACTCCTCTTCATGGACTTCATGCCTGGGTGGGTTCCGGCGGCCTGAGGCAGGAACCCGTGCGTGAACCACGGTACTGGGGTTGGGTCTAGCCTGGTTCTGTGGCTGTCAATCGTCTGGAGTATCAAGGCTCTGAGTTCACCGATGGAGTGCAGCGGCTCGTCGCCAGTTACGCCGCGATCCCGGAGGGATCGACCGTCCGTCTGGCGAAGAAGACCTCGAACCTCTTCCGCAAGCGTGCCGACGTCGACGTGCCCGGCCTCGACGTTTCAGGCCTGGGCAAAGTGATCTCCGTCGACCCCGCCACCAAGACTGCGCAGGTCGCGGGGATGTGCACCTACGAGAGGCTCGTCGACGCCACGCTGCGCTACGGGCTCGCCCCGACAGTCGTCCCCCAACTCAAGACGATCACGCTCGGCGGAGCAGTCACCGGGATGGGTATCGAGAGCACGTCCTTCCGGAACGGGCTCCCCCACGAAGCCGTTCAGGAGATCGAAGTCCTGACCGGCGCGGGCGAACTCGTCGTCGCACGGCCGGACAACGAGTACCGCGACCTGTACTCCGGCTTCCCCAACTCGTACGGAACCCTCGGCTATTCGGTGCGTCTCGCGATCACTCTGGAAGAGGTCAAACCGTTCGTCGAACTGCGCCACGTCCGGTTCACCGATCTGCGCACCCTGCAGGACACCATGACCGCGATCATCGCCGACCGCGAATATCAGGGCGAGCCCGTCGACTACCTGGACGGCGTCGTCTTCAGCGGCGACGAGAGCTACCTGGTCCTGGGCCGACAGACCGACGAGCGCGGCCCCGTCAACGACTACACCCACGGCGAGATCTACTACCGGTCGATTCAGCACGATGACACCGAGACCCCGAAGCGAGACCGTCTGACGATCCGCGACTACCTGTGGCGGTGGGATACCGATTGGTTCTGGTGTTCGCGTGCATTCGGCGCGCAGAACCCGAAGGTTCGTCGTTTCTGGCCGAAGAAGTATCTGCGCAGCAGCTTCTACTGGAAGCTGATCGGCTACGACCACCGCTGGAACATCGGCGACCGGATCAACGCACGGAAGGGGCTGCCCGCCAACGAGCGCGTCGTGCAGGACATCGAGGTCCCGATCGACGCCGCGGCCGACTTCGCCGAATGGTTCCTCGCCGAAGTGCCCATCGAGCCGATCTGGCTCTGCCCGCTGCGCCTGGCCGAGCCCTCTGCGGGCTCCGCCGACGCGCAGCCCTGGCCGCTGTATCCGTTGGAGCGCGGCCGCACCTACGTCAATTTCGGGTTCTGGTCCGCCGTGCCCGTCACCCCCGGCAGCCCCGGGTACACCAATCGGCGGATCGAGAAGAAGGTCGACGAGCTCGGCGGACACAAGTCCCTGTACTCGGAGTCGTTCTATCCCGAGGACGAATTCTATGAAATGTACGGCGGGGCCGCGTACCGCGAACTGAAGTCGCAGTACGACCCGAAGGCGCGGCTCCTCGGCTTGTATGAGAAAACGGTGAAGCAGAAGTGAAGTTAGCGAACATCTTCGAGAAACTGGTCGGCCAGGAGCTCAACATCCGGATCACGGCGTACGACGGCAGCGCCGCCGGACCCGAGGACGCCGAGTACGGACTCAATCTGAAGACGCCGCGCGGGACCACTTACCTGGTGACGGCGCCCGGCGACCTCGGACTCGCTCGCGCATATGTCGCGGGTGACCTCGAGTTGACCGGCAACCATCCCGGCGACCCGTACGACACCCTGCAGGCGTTGGCCAGCGACCTCAAGTTCACCAAGCCGAGCCCGTTGGAGATGGCTCAGCTCGTCCGCGACCTCGGCGTCGAGCACTTCAAGCCGATTGCGCCGCCACCGCAGGAGTCGCTCCCGAAGTGGCGCCGGTACGCCGAGGGATTCCGGCACAGCAAGGATCGCGACGCCGAGGTCATCAGTTATCACTACGACGTCTCGAACCGGTTCTACGAGTTGGTCCTCGGTGACTCGATGACGTACACGTGCGCCGTCTACCCGAATGCGGACACCGACCTCGAGGAGGCGCAGGACAACAAGTACCGGCTGATCTTCGACAAGCTGCGATTGAAGCCGGGCGACCGACTCCTCGACATCGGATGCGGCTGGGGCGGCATGGTCCGTTACGCGGCGCGCAAGGGTGTCCACGCACTCGGTGTCACCCTGTCCAAAGAGCAGGCCGAGTGGGCGCAGCAGGCGATCGTCGATCAAGGGCTCACCGAGTTCGGCGAGGTGCGCCACAGCGACTACCGTGACGTCACCGAGACGGGGTTCGACGCGATCTCGTCGATCGGGCTCACCGAGCACATCGGCGTCGCCAACTACCCGAAGTACTTCACGTTCATGCGTGACAAGCTGCGTGAGGGCGGCATGATCCTCAATCACTCGATCACGCGTCCCGACAACAGCGCTCGCAGCAAGGCAGGCCCGTTCATCGACCGCTACGTGTTCCCGGACGGCGAACTCACCGGCAGCGGCACGATCATCGCCAAGATGCAGAACGTGCCCGGCCTGGAAGTGCTGCACGAAGAGAACTTCCGCACCCATTACGCGATGACCCTGCGCGACTGGAACAAGAATCTCGTCACGAACTGGGACGAGGCGGTCGCCGAGGTCGGCGAAGGCACCGCACGTCTATGGGGCCTCTACATGGCAGGCTGCCGGATCGGCTTCGAGCGAAACATCGTCCAACTGCACCATGCTCTCGCGACGAAGCTGCCCGCCGATCAGACGGACCTGCTCCCCTTGCGTCCCTGGTGGAAGCCGTAGTCGTTCGCTCTCGCTGATCGAGCTCGGCCACTGCTGATCGAACCCTTCGGCTCCGCTCAGGAGAACCGGAGTCGAGATCACTCCAGCGGTCGGGCGCCCAACTCGGATGTCATCAGGTCGACGGCCACCTGGTGGGGGTCGAGCCGAGGGTCCGCAGCCGTGCTCTGGGCCTGCGCGACCATCTCGTCGCGCTCGGAGTCGGTCAGGTCCTCGTCAGCGGTGAGCGGCTCGGGTTCGGGTTCCGGCTCAGGCTCCGGTTCCGGAGCCTGCTCCTCACGCGGACGGCTCGGTCTGGTGAACGTCTGACGCGGCTTGGCCTGCTCGGCGGGAGCAGTCCCGGCCTTCGACGGCGGCGGCGTGTCCGGTGACGCTTGGACGACGCGGACGCTGTGGCCGGGACCGAAGACGTCGACGACTGCGTTCGTCAATGCGCGCAGGCCACGTTCGTCGGACAGTCGGCCGACGAGCGCGGTGTGCGGATGCCCGAGCACGATCTCGGTTCCGACCACGTCGTGGACTGCTGCCGACGACAGCATGGCTTCGAGCACCGTGCTCTGCAGACGGACGGCGGCTCGAATGTCGGGCCACCTCGCCGACACTGCGGGCACGGTCAAACCCTCGGCGACCGGTGCCTGCTGCGCTTCGGGTTCGACGGCCGGTTCGGGGGCACGACGCGGCGCCTCGTACGGCTCGGGCGGGATGTCCGACGGCGGCTCCGGCGGCAGCGGAATGTCGTCATACGGATCGGACATCGCCGCCGGCCTTCGGGGGGCTTCTGGCCGCGACGGCTCGCGACGAGGTTCGGGAGCGGTGGGCTGCCGGGCCTCTTGCTGCTGGGGCTCCGGCTCCGGCTCGGGTCGACGTTCCGGCTGCGGCGGTTCCGGCGCGGTCGGCTCTGGCGCACGGACCGCCGGGGCCGGTGTGGGCTCGGCCCTTTCGACGGGCTCCGCTGTCCGCTCGGGCTCGGACGCTCGAATCGGCTCGGATTGCTGGACCTCAGGCTCCCGAACGTCAGGCTCCCGGACCCCAGGCTCCCGAACCTCGGTCTCCGACTTGACCTGCGCCTGAGCCACCGTCTCCTTGGCCTGGTCGGCCGCCTTGCGTTGCGACGGCCGGACGAAGCGCGGCTCCTGTCCGTCGGCGGCGGGGCCGTCCGGCGCCGGCTGCGCTGCGGCACCCGCCGCGGGCGCCGCACCGGCGGGGCGTCGTTCCAGCATCTCGATGCGCTGGAGCAGAGCTGCGTCGTCCGCAGACACGGCGGGCAACAGCATCCGCGAGCACATCACCTCGAGGAGCAGGCGTGGCGACGTCGTCCCCCGCATGTCGCCGAGCGACGCGTGGGCGACCTCGGCGTAGCGGGTCAGGGTGGCTGCGCCGAGATGCTCGACCACCGCCTTCATCCGGGCCAGTTGATCGTCGGGCGCTTCGACGAGTCCGCGCTCGGCCGCGTCGGGCACGGCTTGCAGGAGGATCAGGTCGCGGAAACGGTCGAGCAGGTCGATGGCGAAGCGCCGCGGATCGTGCCCGGCGTCGACGACGCGTTCCACCACTTCGAACAGGGCGGCTCCGTCGTTCGCGGCGAGAGCGTCGACCGCGGCGTCGATCAGCGCAGAGTCGGTGACTCCGAGGAGGCTGAGCGCTCGGTCGTAGGTGACGCCGTCGTCGCCGGCGCCCGCGAGCAGTTGGTCGAGGATGCTCAGCGAGTCACGCGGGGATCCGCCGCCTGCCCGGATCACCAGCGGGAACACCTCGGGGGCGACGAGGACGCCTTCTTGCGAGCAGATGTTCTCGAGCAGTCCGCGCATCACCGGCGGGGCGAGCAGCCGGAACGGGTAGTGGTGGGTCCGCGACTTGATGGTGGTGAGCACCTTTTCGGGCTCGGTGGTCGCGAAGATGAAGATCAGATGTTCTGGCGGCTCCTCGACGATCTTGAGGAGCGCGTTGAAGCCGGCCGAGCTGACCATGTGCGCCTCGTCGATGATGAACACCCGGTAGCGCGACTCGGCCGGCGCGTAGAAGGCACGGTCGCGGAGATCGCGGGTGTCGTCGACGCCGCCATGACTGGCCGCGTCGAGTTCGACGACGTCGAGGTTGCCCGGCCCGCCCGGACCGAGGGAGACGCACGACGAGCAGGTTCCGCACGGTGTGGACGTCGGGCCCTGCACACAGTTGAGGGAGCGCGCGAGGATTCGTGCCGACGACGTCTTACCGCAGCCTCGCGGACCCGAGAACAGGTATGCGTGGTTGATGCGTCCGGCGTCGAGAGCTCGGCTCAACGGCTCGGTGACATGCTCCTGGCCGACGACTTCGGCGAACGTCGCCGGACGGTACGTGCGATAGAGGGCCACACGTGCACACTACCGGCGGTCACCGACAGCGGTGACAGGCGGATCGGTGCTCGCGGACGGCCGCAGGCAGAGCCCGATCGTGGCGGTCGCGACCACGACGAGGAGCACGTTGTACGGCTGCACCGCGAACCAGCCGATGACGTCCAGGTCGTGCTTGAAGAACAGGCCCGTCAGGTACGCCTCTTCGACGCTCCGGTTGGCGTACCAGATCGGGTAGGCGAGGTGCGTCCTCCACGCTGCCGTCGCCAAGACTCCGAGGACCGTCAGAGCGCCGATGAGTCCTCGGCGCCACCGACCGGCGCCGTCGATCAGGTGGTGGACGGCCACGACGAGCAACGGGACGAACCACACCCAGTGGTGTCCCCACGAGACCGGCGACACCGTGCACGACGCCATTCCGACCAGCGAGAGAGCGAGCAGTTCCTGTCCTCGGCGATGTGCGAGGACGGCGGCCGTCATGACGAGCGCGAGGACCACCACAGCCGACGCGATCCAGATGACAGTGCTCGGATGATCCGTGCTGTAGACGTTGGCGATCCCGCCGCGGATCGACTGGTTGCCGACGGTCTGCGGCGACGACACCCGGTCGGAGTCGAACACGGTGTCGGTCCAGAACTTCCACGAGGCGGCCGGCAGCACGATGAAGCCGACGAGCACCGAGCCGACGAATCCCCCGATGACGCCGACGACGGTCTTCCATTGTCTGACAGCTGCGAAGTAGACGACGAACAGCATCGGCGTGAGTTTGATGCCCGCAGCCAGTCCGGCGCCCAGACCGCGCAGCCGACTGCCTTCGGGGCGAATGAGGTCGGCGACGATGAGCAGCATCAGGAAGACGTTGATCTGCCCGAACCAGATGGTGGACCGTACCGGTTCGAGGAGGGCAGACGCTGCGACGAGCGACGCGGCTATCACGCGGAGCCGCCACGTGACGTCGTGGCCGAGGCTGCGGAATCCGAGGACGATCACGAAGTAGAGCGCGACGAAGATCCCGATCGTCCACACCGCGTGCGCGGTCGTCGCCGACATCAGCGCGAACGGGACGAACAGCGCCATCGAGAACGGCGCGTACGTGAAGTCCATCTGGCCGAGGAGCTTCGCGTCGTAGAGGTCGCCGCCGTCGAGGACGACTTGCGCGCCTGCCCGGTAGACGTCGAGGTCGAGGAAGTTGTCGAAGAGACCCCAGTAGGGCGTGCTGTAAGGGACGATGACGTACTGCAGCCACAGCGACAGAGCCCCGGCGATCACGAACCCGATCAGCGCGGGCGTGGAGCGTTCGAGCTTCACATGGCCTGCCTACTGGGCGTCGAGCAGGACCTCGGTCGCGCTCAGCAGTGCACAGGTCGCGACACCGTCCATCGCGGTGCGCAGTTCGTCGGTCGTCGGGAACGTCGGCGCGATGCGGATGTTCCGATCGTGCGGGTCCGTCTTGTACGGGAAGGCCGATCCCGCTGCGGTGAGCGCGATCCCGGCGTCCTTCGCGAGTTCGATCGTTCGGGCCGCGGTGCCGTCGATCACGTCGAGGCTGATGAAGTAGCCGCCTTCGGGCGTCGTCCACGAGGCGATCTTCGCGGTGCCGAGGCGGTCGTCGAGGATGTCGAGGACGAGACGGAACTTGGGTGCGATGATCTCGCGGTGACGCGCCATGTGGGCACGGACGCCGTCGGCGTCCCGCAAGAACTGAAGGTGGCGCAGCTGGTTGATCTTGTCGGGGCCGATGGTGGCTGCCGAGATGTGCTTCTCGTACCAGTCGAGATTGGCCTTCGACGATGCGAAGGCGGCGACGCCTGCCCCGGCGAAGGTGATCTTGCTGGTGGAGCCGAACACGTAGACACGGTTGGGTTGCCCGGCCTCGGCCGCCATGTCGAGGATCGGCAGCGGCTCCGGAGCGTTGTCGACGAGGGTGTGGACGGCGTACGCGTTGTCCCAGAAGATACGGAAGTCCGGTGCGGCGTCGAGCGCGAGGAGCCGGCGGGCGACGTCGTCGGTGACGGTGTAGCCCGTCGGGTTCGAGTAGGTGGGGACCAGCCACATGCCTTTGATGGACGGGTCCGCGGCGAGCAGTTCGGCACAGGCTTCGACGTCGGGCCCGTTGGGGTTCATCGGCACGTTGATCATCTCGATGCCGTACTGCTCGGTGATACCGAAGTGGCGGTCGTAACCGGGGACCGGGCACAGGAACTTGATGGGTTCGGCTGACCAGGGGCGCTCGGAGTCGACGTTCCCGCGCAGGAGCGAGAACACGACGATGTCGTGCATCACTTCGAGGCTGGCGTTGCCGAGTGCGAGAGTGCGGTCCGCGCCGGTGGCGAACAGTTCGCCGAACAGTTCGCGGAGTTCGGCGAGTCCGGTGACGCCGCCGTAGTTACGGCAGTCGGTTCCGCCCGGGCTGAGGTAGTCGTCCCCCGGCAGGGACAGCATCGGAGTCGCCAGATCGAGCTGGTCGGTGCCCGGCTTTCCGCGGGTGAGGTCGAGTTTCAGGCCTGCAGCGCACAGCGTCTCGTAACGCTTCTGCAGGTCTTCCTGGGTGTGGCGGAGTTCTTCGACACTCATCGAGTGAAAGTTCAACGTGAACCTCTCGCGCAAGCCAGTCCCGGCTGCAACTTTGTATACGCCTGGAAATAGGGGATCCCGCGCACCCGAGAGAGCCCGTTGACCCTTGCTGCCTTCCGGCCCTGGGGGAGTTCACAGGATGCACGCCGCGCGGGATCCGTAGACCAGTGTAGCGGTCGCGTTTTGTGATCGGTAGCCGGTACCGGCTAGCATCCTCGGTGGAGGATTCGCCTAGTGGCCTATGGCGCTCGCCTGGAACGCGGGTTGGGTTAATAGCCCTCAGGGGTTCGAATCCCCTATCCTCCGCCAAAGCTGTGGACCCCGTCTGAGGAACGAAGACGGGGTCCACAGCTTTATTTGGTTGAGCGGATTCGGGAGGAACGAAGTGACGGTTCCCCTATCCTCCGCCGCCAGAGCTCAAGCGCAGATCTCGGACACCCTCGTCGCCCAACCCCACGCCCCCGCTTAAGCCAGCGCAAGGTACGGCGCAAGCGCGAGCAATGCCACGACCAGCGCGATCTTCAGCACGCGATTCGGCAGCGCGTGTGCGATCCGCCAGCCGACGAATACGCCGACCAGCTCGGGGACGCTGATCAGGACGGCAAGTTTCCAGTCGATGCTCCCCTGTGTCGCGTAGCCGACCGAGCCGACGACGGCGATCACGATCGACTGCACTTGGCTGGCGGCCAACGACTCCAGGACCGGTATGCCGCACGCGATCAGCGCCGCCGATCCTCGTCGAACTCTCTCCTACGAGCCCCGTGACCACATACGGGTAACGCGGCTCGTAGCAGGCGGTCGCGAGCGTGAAGGACGGTCGGAGTCCGTCACTCGGGCGACGACGCGTGCGGACGATGGTGCAACCCCAGCCACCCGCGAAGCCATTTCGTGAAGCGACTTTCGCTCGGTGGCGGCGGAGCCGCCTTGCCCGCATGCCACGTGAACGCGGTGTCGAGGAAGGCGACCAGCGGGACCGCGAGCAGTCCGCCGACGAGACCGGCGAGCATCAGACCGAACGCTATCGCGAGAATGACGGCCGCCGGATGCAGTCTCACCGAACGTCCGAGGACGAACGGCTGCAGGACATGGCCTTCGAACGTCATCACGAACACCAAGATGGCCAGCACGATGACGGCATTGACCCACCCCTGCGTCGTCAATGTGACGGCGACGGCGAGCGAGCCTGACACGAACGATCCGACGATCGGAATGAACGATCCGAGGAAGATGATCAGAACCAGTGGCAGCACAAGCGGGACACCGAGGATCGCCAGCCCGATCCCGATCACGGCAGCGTCGATGGCGGCGACGAGGACCGTCGCCCGGACATAGGCCTCGAGCGTTCGGAATCCTGCGGCGCTCGCGCCCCGAACCTGCTCGCGGCTGCCCTGCGGGACGAGCCGGGTGACGTAACCCCAGAGCCGGTGGCCGTCGTACAGAAAGAAGATCAGCAGAAACACGGTGAGCAACGCGCCGCTGCCGAGGCGCACACCGAATTCGGCGGTACCCAGAGCGCTCGACGCCAGGGTCGCCTCGTTGGTCTTAGCCCAGTGGATCAGATCCGTCGAGATGGAACTGATGGTGCTGTCGCTGACGGGAAGTCCGCTGTCGATCAGCCATCTCCGAGCGTCGTTCACCGTCTCGGCGAACTCGGCCACCAGCTCGGAGCCGGACGCCACGCCTTGCTGCACGGCGAACGCCAGCAGTCCGAGGACGATCAGGATCGTGACGATCACCGCTGTCAGGACGGCCACCACCCGCGGCACCCGCTTACCGGTGGCCCACTGGACCACCGGGCGCAGCATCGCAGTGAACAGCAGCGCCAACGCCACCGGGAACAGCACGTCTTCGAATCGCAGGAACAGCCACCCGACGACCGCGACGCCCACGCCGATGACGAGCAGCCGCCACGTCCACGCGGCAGTGGCCCGGACAGCAGGAGCGACCTTGGCGTCGTCTTCCTCGCGAAGAGTCAGGCGACGCGGTCCGTCGGAATAACCAGGTTCACCAGGCACGACGCTGACCTTATCGCCAACTGCACGTGCAGACGTCCGACTTCGTCGATGGTGCACATTCCTGCGTGAAAGTCGGCACCGATTGAGCCTCCGCACCTTCGGCCAGACAGCAATTCATCATCTGTTGATTTATTTCAACGGTCGTGGAATAGTCTGCTGTGTACCCGCGACTCTGGAGATGAAATGACAGACGACGACCTGGTCATCGGCATACAAGGACTCCGCAAGTCGTTCGGGGAGTTCGAGGCGTTGCGCGGCGTAGACCTCGCCGTCCCCCGCGGCGAAGTCCATGGCTTCCTCGGCCCCAACGGGGCAGGTAAGTCGACGACGATCCGAGTCCTCCTCGGACTCCTCAAGGCCAACGCAGGCCGGATCCGACTGCTCGGCGGCGACCCATGGACCGACGTCGTCGATCTGCACTCCCGACTCGCATACGTGCCTGGCGACGTGTCGTTGTGGCCGGGGATGTCCGGCGGCGAGGCCATCGACCTCCTCGGATCTCTGCGTGGCGGCCTCGACGAGAACCGACGGAGAGATCTCATCGAACGCTTCGAGCTCGATCCGACTAAACGCGGCCGCCAGTACTCGAAAGGAAACCGACAGAAGGTCGCGATCGTCGCCGCCCTCGCCTCCGACGTCGAACTCCTCATCCTGGACGAGCCGACGAGCGGCCTCGATCCACTGATGGAGAACGTGTTCCAAGACGTCGTCAGTGAGGCCGTCGATCGGGGTGCCACCGTCCTGCTGAGCAGCCACATCATGAGCGAAGTCGAGACCCTCGCCGACAGACTCAGCATCATCCGGACAGGCGAGATCGTCGAGACCGGCACTCTTGAGGAGCTACGTGGTCATGCGCGCACGACGATCCACGCGACGCTCAAGACCGTGCCGTCCCGTGAGCAGGTGTCAGTTCTGCACGAGGCCACGTTCGACGGCAACCGTCTGACCGCGACCGTCGACACCGAGCGGATCGACGAGGCGATGGCGACGCTCGCCCCGTTCGGCTTCACTTCACTCGACGTCGCACCGCCCTCCCTGGAGAGTCTGTTCCTACGCCTGTACGAGAACGACGCGAAGGACACGCAGTGATGGCGCTGTCCACGCAAGTCGCCGGGGCCGGGCCACTGTTGCGGGCGTCGCTCCGTAACGAAGTCCGCTCCTTCGCGCCATGGATTCTGATCCCGATCGCCCTCTCGGTCTCGTCGGTGATCGTGTATCCGCTGTTGTTCCCCGATCTGTCCGAGCGGATGTCGTTCGCGACGACGATCGGCTCCAACCCCGCCCTCGGCCTCATCTTCGGACCGGCATTCGACTTGAGCACCGTCGACGGATTCAACGCGTGGCGCAGCCTCGCGCTCGGCGGCTTCGCGGTGGCACTCGGCGCGATCTTCATCGTCGTGGGAGCCAGTCGCGGACAAGAGGATTCGGGCCAGGCCGAACTCCTGGCCTCCGGCGTCCTCGGCCGCCAGTCCCGGCTGCTGACCGCCGTCGCGACGGGTGTGCTGATGTCGGTGATCGCCGGTGTCGCGACCGGGGTCGTCACCGTATTGTGCGGCGGCTCCTGGGGGGCGTCGATGGTCTTGGGCGCAGGCTTCACCGCGATGGGCGCGACGTTCGCCGGAGTCGCAGCCGTGACCTCGCAGATCGGCGCCGACGCCCGCACCGCGAGTTCGATCGCGGTCGCCGTACTCGGCGTCCTGTTCGTCCTGCGCGGCTTCCTCTACTCGATCGACGCCCCCTCGTGGACGTCGTGGATCAACCCGCTCGGGTGGGTCACCGAGACCCGTCCGGCGAGCGGCGACCACTGGTTGCCGCTGGTCTACGCAGTGATCCTCGCAGTGTTACTCGTCGCGGTCGCGTTCGCACTGCAGAGCTCACGTGACTTCGGGCAGGGTCTGGTCGCCGCTCGACCCGGTCCCGCACGCGGCTCGATTCGCAGCCCGTTCGGGCTCGCCGTCCGCCTCAATCGCTCGCCCGCGATCTCCTGGTCGATCGCATTCATCGGGCTGGGCGTCGTCTTCGGCTACTTCACCGGATCGGTCAAGGACATCTTCGCGTCCAACCCGGCACTCACCGAGGTCTTCGCCGCGGGTGCGGCGTCGCCCGACGATCTGTCGAGCGCGTTCGTCGTGACCATCCTGAGCCTTGCCGGAATCATCGCCTCGATCTGCGGAGTCCAGACCATGAATCGGGTGCGAGCCGAAGAGCTCGACGACCGCGCAGAGCCAGTGCTCGCCGCCGCAGTCAGCCGAATCGGCTACCTGCGCAGCAACGTTCTGATTGCACTGGGCATCCCCGCCGTCTGCGTCCTCGTCGCAGGTGCGGTCATGGGTGTCTTCGTCTCGTTCGCCGACCTCGGCCTCGACTTCGGCGACGTGATCCGGCAAGCCCTCGCCACGCTTCCAGCCGTGTGGACCGTCGTCGCGCTCGCGGTCGCCGTCATCGGTGCGCGGCCTGCGGTCCGCATCGCAAGTTGGGCGGGCGTGCTGGCATCGTTCGTCCTCACACTGCTGGGACCGAGCTTCAAGCTCCCCGACTGGGCCCTCGGCATCAGCCCGTTCTGGCATGTCCCCGACGTCGCCGTCGATTCGTCGAACGGGCTCGGTCTGATCTGGATCAGCCTGTTCACTCTCGCGTTCCTAGCCGTGGGCACGGCTGGCTTCCGGCGGCGAGACACTCCGTAGTGGTCTCGACTCCGCTCGACCGGCGAGAAAGGGCTCGACCGGCGAGAAAGGGCTCGACCGGCGAGAAAGGGCTCGACCGGTGAGAAAAGGGCTCGACCGGCGAGAACAGGGAGCTCAGCTGGTCACGGCGACGGCGGCGCGGGCGATGGCCAACTCTTCGTTCGTCGGCACCACCAGGACGGCGACCTCGGAGTCGTCGGTCGAGATCAGACGAGGCTCGTCGGAGCGGATCGCATTGCGCTCGGGATCGATGATCACGCCGTAGCGCTCCAGGCCTGCCAACGAGTCGGCGCGCACCGGCGCGGCGTTCTCACCGACGCCTGCCGTGAACACGATCGTGTCGACCCTGCCCAGTTGGATCATGTACGCGCCGATGTACCGACGCAGACGGTGGAGGTAGACGAGGTACGCCTTCGCGGCCTCGTCGTCGCCCGCCTCGACGCGTTCGAGGATCGCGCGGAAGTCGTTCTCGCCGCACAGCCCCTTGAGTCCGGACCGCTTGTTGAAGAGCACGTCGATGTCTTCGATCGACATGTCGGCGACCCGCGCCAGGTGAAAGACGATGCCCGCGTCGATGTCGCCGGTACGGGTCCCCATCACGAGGCCTTCGAGCGGTGTCATGCCCATCGTCGTGTCGACCGGGACGCCTCCCCGAATCGCCGACGCCGAGGCTCCGTTACCCAGGTGCAGAACGATCTGGTTGATGTCACTCGCCTTGCGGCCCAGGAACTCTGCGGCACGCTGCGACACGTACTGGTGGCTGGTCCCGTGGAAGCCGTAGCGGCGGATCGCGTATTTGGCGGCGACCTCCGCGTCGAGTGCGTAGTGAGCCGACTCGTCGGGCAGCCGGCTGAAGAATGCAGTGTCGAAGACCGCCACCGCGGGTACGTCCGGAAGAAGCGCGGTCACCGCGTCGATACCGGTCAGGTTGGCCGGATTGTGCAGGGGTGCAAGCGAAGAGATCCGCTCGATCTCCGAATGCACGCGCTCGGTGATCAACGTCGGCTCGAAGAAGCTGCGGCCGCCGTGCACCACGCGGTGACCGACTGCCGCCAGCCCCGATTCCGCGATGTCGACGCCTTCCTCGGCGAACAAGTCCACGACGAGGGCGATCGCCGCTTCGTGATCGGGCAGCGGCAACTCACGGCGGACTTCGGCGCCTCGGTACCAGTGCTTGATCGATGCGGCCTGCTCCCCGATCCGCTCGGCCAGGCCGTCCGCGATGACCTCCTCGGTCTTCGGGTCGAGTACCTGATACTTCAGCGACGACGAACCCGCGTTCACCACGAGTACGGACCCGGCGATGACCTCACTCATGCCACTCCTCCCTTGTCTCGACTCCGCTCGACAAGCGAAAGCTGTTGCGCCTGGATCGCGGTGATCGCGACGGTGTTGACGATGTCGGACACGAGCGCGCCGCGCGACAGGTCGTTCATCGGCTTGTTCAAACCCTGCAGGACCGGTCCGATCGCGATGGCTCCTGCACTGCGCTGGACCGCCTTGTACGTGTTGTTGCCGGTGTTGAGGTCCGGGAAGATCAGCACCGTCGCGCGGCCTGCGACCGGCGAATCGGGCATCTTCGTCTCGGCGACGCTCGGTTCGATCGCGGCGTCGTACTGGATCGGCCCTTCGACGAGCAGTTCCGGTGCACGTTCACGCACGAGTTCCGTTGCGGCCTGGACTTTCTCGACGTCCTTACCGGAACCCGATCCCCCGGTCGAGTACGAGAGCATCGCAACGCGCGACGAGATCCCGAACGCTTCCGCGGTACTCGCCGACGAGACCGCGATGTCGGCGAGCTCTTCAGCTGTCGGGTCGGGGACCACCGCGCAATCGCCGTAGGTGAGGACCTTGTCGGCCAGGCACATGAAGAACACGCTCGACACGGTGGAGACGCCGGGCACCGTCTTGATGATCTCGAATGCAGGCCGGATCGTCTGAGCCGTCGTGTGCACGGCGCCCGACACCATGCCGTCGACGCGGTCGGTGTGCAGCAACATCGTCCCGAAGTACGACTCGTCGCGCACTGCCTCCAACGCCCTCTCTCGCGTCATTCCCTTGCGCTTGCGCAGCTCGGTGTAGACGTCGGCGAACTCGTCGATCAGATCAGACGACGTCGGATCGATGACGTCGACGTCCGTGAGGTCGATGCCGAGCTCATTGCCGCGGCGACGCACCGACTCGGGATTTCCGAGCAGCGTCAGCTTCGCGACCCGTCGCCGCAGCAGCCGATCCGTGGCGCGCAGTATGCGGTCGTCACCGCCCTCGGGTAGCACGATGTGCTTGAGATCCGACCGCGCCTGCGTCATCAGCTGATACTCGAACATCTGCGGGGTGACGACCTCCGGGACGTGCAGATTCAGTTCGTGGACGAGTTCGGTCGCCGACACGTGTCGTTCCATCAACGCGAGCGCGGCGTCGATCTTGCGGGCCGATCCCGACGACATACGGCCTCGGGTGTCCGCCGCGATACGTGCCGTCTCGTACGTGCCGTGCCTGCTCATCAGAATCGGCAGCGTCGGATGCAGCCCTTTGACGAGACCCTCGATCATCGGATGCGGACGCATGCCGCCGTTCATGACGATGCCGGCCAGTCGCGGAAAGCCTTCGGCCGCATTGGCGTTCACGAGCGCGAGTAGCACGTCCGACCGATCTGCGGGCGCGATCACGACCATCGACTCGCTCAGTCGCTCGAGGATGTGCTCGACGGTCATGCCGCCGACCATCACCTCGAGAGCCTCCCGGTCGAGCAGATCGCCGTCGCCGCTGTAGAGGGTGGCGTCGAGAGCTTCCTGGAGTTCGCCCATCGTCGGAGCCGTCAACAACGGGTGCTCGGGCAGAGCCCACGCGCGGACGCCCGTGTCCCGCAACCCATTGGCGATGTCGATCAGCGATGCCGGGTCGCAGCGGTTGGCGACGATGCCGACAGTCGACGCGTGCGAGTTCTTGATGTCGACCATCAGCATCTCGGCGAGCGAACGGATCTCGGCGGGCTCTCTGTCGAGCGCTTTGACGACGAGGATGATCGGCGACGACAGGTTCGCGGCGATCCGGGCGTTGTAACTGAGTTCGGACGGCGACGCGATGTCCGTGTAATCCGACCCGATCACCAGCACGTTGTCGCACTGATCCGCGACGGTGTGGAACCGAGCGACGATCTCACCGATCGCGGCGTCCGGGTCCGCGTGCACGTCGTCGTAGGTGACTCCGATGCAGTCCTCGTACGCGATGTCCACCGACGTGAACTGCAGAAGCAGATCCAGGATGTAGTCACGTTCACCGGAGTCGGCTCGCGAGATGGGACGGAACACGCCGACACGTCCACCGGTCGCGGCCAGCAGGGCAAGGACCCCGAGCGCGACCGTCGACTTGCCTGTGTCTCCTTCGGCCGATGCTACGTAGATGCTGCGGGCGCCAGAGCCTGTCATGGCGTCCAGCCTATCGGCCATCGCGTCCTCTCGACCGAGCATGCGCGGCAGGTCGTCGAGCAGAATCGACAAAAGGCGCCCGCGACGAGGTGAGCGGTAGGCCTCAGATCGACACGCAGCAGACTGGAGTCACCGAACAGCGATCACCGAACAGCGATCACCGAACGACGATCACCGAACGACGGCGCGCACCACCAGATCGGCAACCTCGTCGTCGGACATCGCACTGCCGGGCACCAACATGCACGAGTAGACCATCCGCACCAGGAACTCAGCTGCCGCACGCGGATTCGGGTACAGCGCCGACGCTTCCGCGTCTGTCACGTCGACGATGCTGACGTCGACGACGCGTTGGACGAGGCTCGGACGTGTCTCATCGGTCGAGATGATCGCTCGGACGATCTCCTCGGGTTCCTCCCGCAGCATGTACTGGAGGGCTTCGTGGGCACGGATGTACTCGAGCGACCCGACGACGCGCGCCCGGACGACTCCGGCTACGTCAGGTTCGTCGGCGCCCCAGGTCGTCAGATGCTGTCGTAGCTGATCGAGTTCGTGCGAGACGATCGCATCGACGAGCGCATCGCGTCCGCCGAACATGCGGTACGCAGTCGCACGCGCCACTCCGGCGTGCCGAGCGACCGATGTCAGGCTCAACGCTTTCGCCCCGAAACGCGACACCAGGCCGACACCGACTTCGAGCATCCGGTCACGATCCATGGGAAAACGTTATCGAATCAGAGCCGGGTCCGTATCCGCAGGTCGATCTACTCCCTGATGTGGATGGCCGCTTCTTCGGCGCTCGCGCCCGCACCGTCGACGCCCGCATCGACGCCGAACACGTTGGAGTGCTCGTCGGACGAGACCAGCCGCCCGGATCGCTGGTCCCCCGCGTCGTCGTCTTCAGGGAAGTCCGGGTCGTAGTCGTCGTCGCCGCTGGACGCATCGGGCACTTCTTCGGCGAGACGCGAGTCGAGAGTCTCGTGTTCGTGTCCGGCAGGCTCGTAGTCGGGCGGTGAGTAGCCGCGATCCAGGATGTCGCCGACCTCCTCGTCGAGCAGCGTGTCCTCCGGTTGGAGCTGGTCGCTGTCGTCGGCGGCATACCCGTCGCCGTACTCGTCCGAGTCGTTCATGACTTCAGCGTAGGTCGTCACCGACGCCAGGACTCGTAACTGCGCGGATCGTCTATCGGCTCGATGTGAATAGTGCACCGAACGTCGTCGACGGCTGCACGGAGTTCCGCCTCGACCGCCTCGGCGAGGTCGTGTCCGCGGCGCACCGTCCAGTCCCCGGGCACCAACATGTGCAGTTGGACGAACCGCAGGTGTCCGGCCTCCCGACTGCGGACGTCGTGGAAGTCGACGCCGTCGGTCCGGAACGATTCGAGCACCGCGTCGACGGCGGCGCGGTCGGCCTCGGGGATCACGGTGTCCATCAGGCCCATCGTCGAATCCCGCACCAGGCGCCAGCCGACCACGACGATGTTGATCGCGACCGCGATGGCGACGATGGCGTCGAGTCGCGCCCACCCGGTGAGCGCGACGAGCGCGACCCCGACGATCACGCCGGCCGTCGTCCAGACGTCGGTCAGCAGATGCTTGCCGTCGGCTTCCAGCGCCGCCGACCGGAACTTCCGTCCGACCGACATCAACTTCCACGCGACGAGTCCGTTGACGACGCTGGCGATCACCGAGAGCCCGAGACCGATGCCGACCGACTCGAGTTCACGAGGGTTGATGAGACGTTCGACCGCCGAATAGCAGATGAAACCTGCGGCGACGACGATCATCGCGCCCTCGAGAACCGCTGAGAAGTACTCGCTCTTGGAGTGCCCGAAGTTGTGATCGTCGTCGGATGGTCGAGCCGCGATCCGCAGCGCGATGAACGCACCGACTGCGGCGACGAGGTTGACGACCGACTCGGCTGCGTCCGACAACAGGCCGACCGACCCGGTGATCCACCAGGCGACGGTCTTGAGCGTGATCGTCGCGACCGCCGCCGCGATCGACACCAGCGCCCAACGACTCAGATCGCCTCGCTCGGTCATGCCTCCAGGATGTCATTCACGCACCGGACCCATGCGCCAGTTCGGTTTACGGTCGCCTGACAGGACAAACCGGACCCGGAGGCAGGCCTTGATCGTCGCACCCGCACAGCGGTCGTCCGCCGTCATCCCCGCCGACGCCGTCGTAATGGGCGTCGGGGCGTTCGCGGCACTCGGCTCGTACCTGATGCCGTGGTATGGGAGCGTCGCCCGGCCGGCACAGCACGTAACCGGTCTCGGGTTTGCCGACGATCCGGCGATCGAACTGCATTCGGTCCGCCTGAACTGGATGATCGCGGCCGCCGCGATCATCGCTCTCGTCCTCGCAGCGCGGCGCCTGACCGGTCGTGCGGACCGCTCCTGGCGGAGAGTCACAGACCTGGTCGTCACGCTCGCCGTCGTCGGATCCGTCTTCGACCTGCTCACCGTTCCCGACCAGATGGCTCCAGCGCACGGACTGGTGTTCGCGGTCGCCGGTGCGGCGACGACCGCCACGGGTGCACTGCTGTGTCGGCGCCGGATCGGGCAGGTCACGACCTGAGAGGTGCGATTCGCCAGCACCGACATGTGATCCAGGGCACAATGGAGCCATGCTCGACGAGTTGAACTGTCACGCCCGAGACCTGTACGACGCAGGTGAGTTCACCGGTGCGCTCGCCGACTACTCGGTCCTCCGCGAGATCCGGTCTCGCAGAGAAGGCCCCTATTCGGTGAAATACCTTGCTGCCCTGCATGACTGCGTGCGATGCATGTCCCACCTCGAACTGTGGACGGATTCAGATCTGCTGTGCAGTGAACTCCATGCCAAATATGTGCGCACCCACGGCCGCGGCGGCAGCGACACCGTAGACGTCGCCCGCCATTGGGGGTGGGCGATGGTCCACCTTCATCAGGCCGATCCCGTCGCGGCACTGTGCATCACGACTGCCGACGCGATGTGGGACTCCGACCGATCCGGCGCAGACCTTCTCCTCGGCACCGCGGCCGCGCAGTCGCACGAGTCGACCGAACTCGCCGACTCGGGTCTCGTCGACGGCGTCTCCTTGCGGCACGCCGAAGAACTCGTCACCGCGTTACGTCGGTGGACCAGGGCGCTCACCGACGACGGTGCCCGCATCTCGGTCACAGCAGACTCGCTGTCGCCGCAGGCCGTCGCCGCGTGAGTCGGTAATCGGCCGGCCCGGCCGGATCAGACCTTCCGCTTGGCCGGCAGCGTGAACAAGGTCGCGACGCTGACGGCGATCAGCATGATCGCGAGGATCCACAAGATAGCGCCGAGCGTCGCAACGGCCGGGAGGACGATCATCGCAATACCGGCGAGCACCGACACGACGCCCGACAGGATCACCAGCCACCGGGGTGCGACGTAGGCGGACATCCGGGCGCCGAACAGATCTTGGAGCCCGGAGAAGATCCAACCGACACCGATGAAGATCCCGAGGAGGGTCAACGATTCAGCCGGACTGAGGATCGCCAGGACACCTGCGGCGAGCACGATGACACCGAATGCGGCGAGCAGCATGCGGGTTCCGAACGGAGCCGAGGTCGTCGCGAACGCGACGAACAGTCGCAGCAGTCCGGTGACCACTAGGGCCGCACCGAACAGGACGGCGACCACAGCCAACGTCGCGCCCGGCCAGACGAGGGCGACGACACCGAGTGCGATGCCGACGATCGACGTCGTGATGAGGAACGAACGCACAGCGTTGACCGCTGCGTCGGGCAAAGCGGACGGGGCCGAATTGACAGTCATACGCCAAGCGTAACGTCACAGAATATGTCGCAGCCGTCGTTCTTCACTCCGGGTGACTCAGGTCGCGCGGACCCGACCGATTTCGCGTCGAGCCTGTGGGGCCCGGACTCGTTGAACGGTCCGGCAGTGTGCGCCCTCGCCGCGTACGCCGCCGAACGTGAGAACTCGCGCGACGGATGGCTGCCCGCCCGGTTCACCCTGGAACTGTTCAAGGCCGCTCACCGCGTCCCGACGAGCATGAGCACCGAAGTACTCCGCGACGGCCGCCGGATCCGCGTCGTGCAAGTGCGTATCCACCAGCATGCGAGCGACGACACGACGGCGACGCTCGTCGCCCAGGGCAACGTGGTGTTCCTCAAGCAGGGCTCCAATCCCCCGGGCGCGCGCTGGTCACGTCCCGACGAACCGATCGCCGTCCCCGAGTCGACCGACGCCGACCAGCTCACCTGGTTCTCCGACGCCGAGACGGACTGGAGCCAGGACATGGGGTCCTTCCAGAACGGCAACCGTCGCCGCCTGTGGAGCCACCCGATCCGCGTCCTGCCCGACGAGCCGCTCACGCCGTTCCAGCGCGCCGTGATCTCGGCCGAGAGCACCAGCCTGGCCACCAACTGGGGCGAGGGCGGAATCGGATTCATCAACTGCGACCTGACGGTGGCGTTGAGCAGGCTGCCGGTCGGCGACCGGGTCGGCGTCGAGTCCGACAGTCATCTCGAGGACGCAGGCGTCTCGGTCGGCACCGCGACCTTGTTCGACAGACGAGGCCAGTACGGCGTCGGCCTGGTGACCGCCGTCGACAACTCCCGCGCCATGATCGACTTCCAGAACGTGACGCTGCCGTCGACTTCCGCGGGCGACGACCGCAACGTCTAGACACACCCGCGACCGCTCCGAACCCCATATCGTTGACTCATGCGTATCGGAGCACATCTTCGCCAGGACGAGAACCCTGTCGCCACCGCGAACGAACTCGGGATCGACATCTTCCAGATGTTCGTGACCGATCCCCAGAAGTGGAACAAGCCGGAAACCCATCCGCACGCCGAGGAGATCCGCGAGTCGCCGATCGACGTCGTCGTGCATTCGAGCTACCAGATCAACGTCGCGAGTCTGAACAATCGGCTCCGGATGCCGTCGCGCAAAGCGGTCGAACAGCAGGCCGCTGCGGCGAAGGACCTGGGCGCCATCGGCCTCGTCGTCCACGGCGGGCATCTGCGCGACGGCGAGGACGCCGCGGAGGGATTCGCCAACTGGCGAAAGCTGTTCGAGCGGCAGGCCGACAAAGGCGGCTTCGGCGTCCCGATCCTGATCGAGAACACGGCGGGCGGATCGCACGCCATGGCCCGCACTCTCGAGTCGATCGAGCGACTGTGGGACGCCGTCGGCGACTTCGACGAGGCCGGATTCTGCCTGGACACCTGCCATGCCTGGGCGGGCGGTGAGGATCTGGTCGGGCTCACCGAGCGGATCAAGGCGATCACCGGCCGCATCGACCTGATCCACCTCAACAACTCGCGGGACGAGTTCGACTCCGGTCGCGACCGGCACGCGAACATCGAATCCGGACACATCGCACCGGAGGTCCTCGCAGCGTTGATGAAGACGGCGGACGCACCAGGCGTCTTGGAGACCCCGTCGGACGGTGTGGCCGACGACCTCGCCTACCTGCGCAGCCATTGATCAGCGAAGAGCGCGACATCCGCTTGCATTTGTTAGCAGCACCACATCTCACACAGTTGCCTCCGCAAGGACCGAACGATAACGTGTCAACTGTTACCGGCAAGTAACATAGCCGGACAGCCTCCCAAATACCGGTTAGGAACGTTCTCATGGGCCATTACAAGTCCAACCTCCGTGATCTCCAGTTCAACCTCTTCGAGATGTACGAACTCGACAAGGTGCTCGAGTCCGGGGAGTTCGGCGATCTCGATCATGAGACCGCCGTCGACATGCTCCGCGAGGTCAAGAACCTTGCCGAGGGCGTTATCGCCGACTCCTTCACCGACGCTGACCGCAACCCGCCGGTCTTCGACCCGAACGAGCACAGCGTCGCCATCCCCGAGAGCTTCGCGAAGTCGTACCACGCGTTCATCGAGGCCGGCTGGGACAAGGTCGGTGTCGACGAGGAACTCGGCGGCCTGCCCGCTCCGCGGTCGCTGTACTGGGCGCTGGGCGAGATGATCCTGGGCGCCAACCCGCCGGTGTTCATGTATGCAGCCGGTTCGGGCTTCTCGAACATCTTCTACGACAACGCCACCGACGAGCAGAAGAAGTGGGCCACCATCTGCGCCGAGCGCGGCTGGGGCGCCACGATGGTTCTGACCGAGCCCGACGCCGGTTCGGACGTCGGCGCGGGCACCACCAAGGCGACTCGCCAGGAAGACGGCAGCTGGCACATCGAGGGCGTGAAGCGCTTCATCACCTCGGCCGACCAGGACATGACCGAGAACATCTTCCACCTCGTGCTGGCACGCCCCGAAGGCGCCGGACCGGGCACCAAGGGCCTGTCGCTCTTCTTCGTTCCGAAGTTCCACTTCGACGCCGAGACCGGTGAGCTGGGCGATCGCAACGGCGCATTCGTCACCAACGTCGAACACAAGATGGGCATCAAGGCGTCGGCCACTTGCGAGCTCAGCTTCGGCCTGCACGACGTCCCGGCCAAGGGCTGGCTCGTCGGCGAGGTCCACGCAGGCATCGCCCAGATGTTCGACGTCATCGAGCACGCCCGCATGATGGTCGGCACCAAGGCCATCTCGACGCTGTCGACCGGTTACCTGAACGCCCTCGAGTACGCCAAGGAGCGTGTCCAGGGCGCCGACCTGACCCAGATGACCGACAAGGCCGCACCGCGCGTCACCATCACCCACCACCCGGACGTGCGTCGCGCCCTGCTCACCCAGAAGGCGTACGCCGAGGGTCTGCGGACCGTGTACCTGTACACCGCGTCGCACCAGGATCCGGCTGCTGCGGAGATCGTGTCGGGCGCCGACGCCGAGCTCGCGCACAAGGTGAACGACCTCCTGCTGCCGATCGTCAAGGGCGTCGGCTCCGAGCGCGCCTACGAGAAGCTCACCGAATCGCTGCAGACACTCGGCGGCTCGGGCTTCCTGCAGGACTACCCGATCGAGCAGTACATCCGCGACTCGAAGATCGACTCGCTGTACGAGGGCACCACCGCGATCCAGGCGCAGGACTTCTTCTTCCGCAAGATCATCCGCGACAAGGGCCAGGCTCTGGCGCACGTCGCCGGACAGATCCAGTCGTTCATCGACGGCGGCGAAGGCTTCGCCGACGAGCGCGCACTGCTCAAGACCGCACTGGACGACGTCCAGTCGATGGCAGCCAAGCTCACCGGCTGGCTAATGGGCGCCCAGGAGGATCCGAAGCAGCTGTACCTCGTCGGCACCGCTTCGGTCCGCTTCCTGCTGTCCGTCGGTGACCTCGTCATCGGTTGGTTGCTGCTGCGTCAGGCCGTCGTCGCACAGGCCGCGCTCGACAACGGAGCAACCGGCGACGACGTCGCGTTCTACCAGGGCAAGGTCGCCTCGGGCCGCTTCTTCGCGAAGAACATGCTCCCGCAGCTGACCGCCGTCCGCCACATCGTCGAGAACAACGTCGACAACGAGCTCATGGAGCTCGACGAAGCCGCCTTCTGATCGGTCCTCACCAGCCGATAAGAAGCTGAAGGAGAGCCCCCGCCGCAACCCGGCGGGGGCTCTCTTCGTTTCTCACGAACAAATCAGCCCGGCCCTGGCGTGCCTTTCGCTACGTCGTATGGGCGGTCGAGACGAGGAGGACTTCGGCAGGTCCCGGCCCCGAGTTGGACACCTGATGTGACACGCGGGAGGGGAAGTGGATCGCGTCGCCGACGCCGAGAGCCATGACATCGGAACCGATCCGCGTATTGACGCTGCCGACCAGGACGTACAGCCACTCCTCGCCGTCATGATGGGCGTCCGGAGTGTCGTCACTACCGCTGGCGATGGTCAGATGAATCGCTTGCAGACCAGGAAACGCGCCGCTCAGCGAGGCGAGAAAGCCGTTTGCACTGGCGGTGTACACACGCTCGTCAGCGCGACTGACGTGATAGCTCGACTGGAACTGCTCGTCGACGAGTTGACTGAGCGACACCCCGAAAGCATGTGCGATCTCGATCAAGGTACCGACAGACGGCTGGCGAGTGCCTGACTCGATTCGCGAGAGCTGCGTCGTCGACAGACCGACCTTGTCGGCCAGGCTGGCGAGCGTCCATTGGCGGTCCCTGCGGTGCTGCCCCACGCGTCGACCGATCCAACTGTCGTCACGACGTTCTCTGCCTGCCACAGTCATCACCCTACCCCGGAATACCCATGAGGTAATAATGTTGCCTCTGCGGTTGCACGGCCGAGGTATCAGTGCCATCGTCGACTGCAACAGCGGCGGGATGACCGCCTCCTAGTCAGTCAGGAGAAGGGGCAGTATGAGTGCTGACACGAGGCGTGCGGGAACGAGGCCAACGACATTCGACCGACCTCACCACCTGACAGCCGTGGGCGCTCCGCTCGCCGTTGCTGCAGTGGTCTTGCTAGCAGTGAATCTTCGCCTGGTATTCGGCAGCTCGTCTGCCGTCATCTCTGATATTCGGACGGCATATGATCTGGGGCCCGCCAGTGCCGGCCTGCTCACCACCGGACCGGTGGCCTGCCTCGGACTGTTCAGCCCGCTGGCCCCCCGCGCGCTTCGTCATTGGTCGGTGCCGACGGTACTCACAGCGAGCCTCCTTCTGGTCGCCGCGGGTACCGCCGCACGCGGCATCGACGCGTGGGCGTACCTGCTCGCGGGAACCCTCATCGCAGGCATAGGCATCGCAGTCGCCAACGTGCTGGGCCCAGTGTTCGTCCGAGGGTACTTCGCCCACCGAATCGGCGTCATGACCGGACTGTTCACCGCACTCGTCAGTGCGTCGGCAGGTCTGGCATCGGGAGCGACTGTGCCGCTTGCCGACCACGTGTTCCACTCATGGCGGACGACGCTCCTGGCGTGGGCCCTGCCGACGACCCTCGCGGTCCTGGTCTTGGCGGCCGTCGCCATCCGTCACCGCCGAGTGCCGACGACGTCACCGCACGGACACGCGACTGCACCGACGTCGGGGCGCCGACTCCTGCAGTCTCCGACTGCGTGGGCCGTCACCGGCTTCATGGGGGTGCAATCGCTCCTGGCGTACTCGCTCATCGCATGGCTGCCGACGTTGTATCGCGATCGTGGACTCAGCGCCGAGGCCGCAGGCCTCGTCCTCACAGTCCTCAGCCTCGCGAGCATCGCTACTGCGCTGATCGTTCCCATCGTCGCCGCACGCCTACACGATCAGCGACTGCTCGCGGTCTCAGTCGTCGCCCTCTCGGTCCTCGGCCTGACCGGAGTGCTCGTCAGCGGACAACATCTCGCACTCTGCTGGGCGGTCCTGCTCGGGCTCGGGCAAGGCGGACAGTTATCGTTCGCGCTCGCCGCGATGAACCTCCGGGCCCGAGATGCGGCAACCGTCGCACAACTGTCCACCATGGCGCAGTCGATCGGATACCTGATCGCCGCCCTGGGACCCGTGGCCACTGGACTCCTTCACAGCGTCTCCGGCGGATGGACCGTGCCGATAGTCGCACTGACCGCGCTCATGGCTGCACTCGCCGCGTGTGGGTGGGCAGCCGGACGGCCGCACTCCATCAGCGCCGAGCCTGATGCCGTGCCCGCCCATGCCGACGGCTGACCTTGCGAACTATTCGGTGTCGAACTCGAGATCGACCAGCAGTTCGGCGGCGATGCGCTCCAGATCGGCGCGGATCTCGGCTAGCTCCGCGCTCGGCGGGACCCGCACCTCGATCGTCGCCTCGAACAGCGTCCCGCCGGCCATGGGCGCGTCGCGGGTGCCGGTCGTCAGCTTCTCGATCGTCACTCCGCTCCGACTCAACGCCGTCGACAATTCGTGGACGATGCCCGCCCGGTCCGTCCCGAGCAGTTCGATCCGCATCGCTGACCACTCGTCGTCCTGGGAGGCTCCGCCACCGCCCGAGTGGACGGCCACCTCGAGAAGACCGTCGAGTCCGGTGACGGCCGCGACGAGCCCGTCCTCGCGTTCGGCAGGCACCGCGACGACGACGATCCCCGCGAACTTTCCGGCCAGCTGTGTGAGCTGACTCCGCTCCCAGTTTCCGCCGTTCCCCGCGACGGCGTCGGCCAACGCCGACACGAGGCCCGGACGGTCGTCACCGATCACTGACAGCACCAGATTTCGCATGCCGCAAGCGTATCGGGCGCCGCCCCCCGGGCACCGTGCGTTCTGCAGTCAGAGGGCTTCGATAGCCTCCAGGCAGTACGAGGAGACACCGTCCGCGCGCACGACACCCGAGGAAACGACCGAATGCAGCCGCCGCAGAATCTTCACGCTCACGACATCGCGATCTGGCACACCGCCCACATCAATCAGGTCATCGAACGCGGCGACTTCAGTAGTCTGCCGCAGCTCGGCACTCCCTTCGCGCTCGCGCGGGATGAACGGGCGCTCGCCCAGGGCGTCTTTCGCCTGTACAACTTCGAGGCTGCAGGCAACGGATCGTACGTGCACCAGAACGGCTTCGTCTTCGGCACCGGCGCCGTCGGCTGGGTCAGCACTCACCACCTTCATTTCGCGACACCGTACAAGTACTTCCAGTGGGACTTCGGCTCTATCCACTCCATGACGTTGGTGGGCCCCGGCCAGGTTCAGTTCGCGGGCCAGTCGGTAGACGGACCGATCGCGTGGATCCTCGAATCTGATTGGGCTGAACTGGCATTCACGATCTGGGCACGAGCCCGACACGCACAGCACCCGCAATTCATCACGGCCGGGTGGATCCCTCCGGGCTGGCACGAGCGCGCCGCGCACGCGGGCTGGCAGTTGTCATGAAATACGAATGGCCGCCGCTGTCGAGACAGCGGCGGCCATTCTAGGTGTTCGGCTGGTTCCGAACTACTTCGGTGGCATCCGGATGCCGCCGTCGACGCGGATCACTTCAGCGTTCATGTAGGAGTTGGTGATGAGCTCCTCGACCATCGAGGCGAGCTCGTCCGGCAGACCGAGGCGCTTCGGGAAGAGAACGCTCTCGCCGAGCTTCGCCTTGAACGCTTCCGCGTCCGGGCCTTCGCCGTAGATCGGGGTGTTGATGAGTCCGGGAGCGATGCAGTTGACGCGGATGCCGACTGCCGACAGGTCACGCGCAACCGGCAGGGTCATGCCGACGACGCCGCCCTTCGACGACGAGTACGCAGCCTGACCGATCTGGCCGTCGAACGCCGCGACGCTGGCGAGGTTGACGATCGCGCCGCGCTCACCGTTCTCGTTCGGCTCGTTACGGCTCATTGCGGTGGCGGCCAGGCGGACCGAGTCGAACGTGCCGATCAGGTTGATCGCGATGACCTTCTTGTACAGGTCCAGGTTGTGAGCGGACGCGAATTCGCCGTCACGACCGACGGTGCGCTGCGCCCAACCGATGCCAGCCGAGTTGACGACGGCCTTCAACGGGCCGAGCTCGGTGGCCTTGTTGACGGCAGCTTCGATCTGCTCGGTGTCGGTGACGTCAACGGAGACGAAGACGCCGCCGATCTCCTTGGCGAGAGCCTCGCCGTCTTCGGCCTTGAGGTCGGCGATGACGACTTTGGCGCCTCGTGCGGCGAGACGGCGGGCCGATGCCGCGCCGATGCCGGACGCGCCACCGGTGACGATTGCACTTGATCCAGTGAGTTCCATATTCGGAGCTTAACTAATCGGTGACAGGCGACACAGGGTGGGTGGCGGCGCGATCAGCGGTAGGGATCTCGACCCTTCGACTCGCTTCGCTCGCTCAGGACGGCGCTCCGCTCGATCAGCGTCAGTTGGGCTCGATCAGCGGCAGCGGACGATGGGTTCCGGAGCGTACTTCACCGTGCGGGTGTGACGGGAGATCTCGTTGCCCGACTTGTGGTCACTGATGATCCGGGTGTCCGAGGCGGTGAAACCGCCCGCGCCGCTACTCGGGACGCAGTCGTCGCCCGCCGGCACGTTCACTACTTCCGGAGAGGTCGCGTTGACTCGCGGGCCGGTCACCGAGTCGACGTCCAGCGTCTTGGTGCTCCACATCCGCACGGTGATGTTCGACGACGACCACTGCGTCTCGATGTAGATCCCGTGCGACGTGTTGTTCGTGAACTGCAGGTCGATCAGCCCTTCGAAGACCGTCGCCTCGCGCGCTTCCGGATACCGGGAGATGTAGTAGGCGTGCTCGGTGTGGCCTGCGTCCTCGAGCCCCGCGAAGTACGCGGCGTTGTACAGAGTGGTCGCGAACTGGGAGATACCGCCACCGACGGCTTTCGACGGCCGTCCGTGGTCGATGATTCCCGACTCGACATATCCCTGAGCCGTCCCACGCGTGCCCGTGTAGCCGTTGAGCGAGAAGGTCTTTCCCGGCAGTACGACGGCGCCGTCCACCTCGTCTGCGACGAGCCGGATGTTCTCACCCGACGGTCCACTGAAACCGCCGGTGGTGAACTCGGAGACCACCTCGGTGACACCGAGCTTCCGCGCCGCGGCGGTGTCGAGCGACGGCTTACGGATCTTGTATGGGAGCTGTTCGGAACGGTCGTCGGCGAGGGCCGCCGTGGCGATCGTCGACGCCGTCTTGCGCCAGTCGACTCGGGCTCCGTCGCTCGACGGCACGACCTGGGGCGACCCACCCGACATCCGGAACGTCGCATCGACCGCCTCGGATTCGGTCGGCGCCGTGCGATCGCCGAGTACCTTCTTGGCCTCCGCGCGGTCGACCCGCGGCTTCAGTCCGCCGCGGCCGTCGGCCACGAAGCTGACGAGTTCGCCGAGATCCCGACGATCCACCGAGATCGTCCGACCGCGACCGTCCAGCCGGACCGGCGACGACGTGACCGTGCGAGCCTGATCGGCGACGACGGCGTCGACCGTCTGCGCTGACACCGTCGGCGAGAACGGCTCCATGGCCAAATCGATCGGTCCGCCTGCGAGCCATTCGTCCTCGACTGAGTGCAACGCCGAGTCGCGATCGATCCGCATCCCCTTGGCCGGGTACTCGGCGACCGGCGTGATGCCGTCGAAGTGCACTCCCCCTTCGACGGCGGCCTTCTCGAGGACCGGCTTCTGTTTGTCGAGGGCGGCGTCGAACGCGGCGCGGTCGATGCGGACCACGGGATGGACGTCGCGGCGAGCGCCGAACAATGCAGACACCCTGGTGAGCGGGTTACGCGGCTGCGTCTTCAGTACGTCGAGCGTCGCGTCGACGTCGAACTTGGCGCCCAATGTCTGCGGGTCGATAGTCGCCGTCCCCGACGACGTCCGCACCGTGATCGGTCCGTGGGCGACGACGTCGAGGCGGTTCAGGATCTCCCGCGCCTGCGCATCTGTCTTATTGCCGAGATCGAATTCGGCGATGTGCACACCGCGAGCGGTCTTACCGTGTCCGAGCGCGTAGTCGAGAGCGAATCCGAGGCCGACGAGCAGGATCGCGGCGAGGAGTCCTCGCACGATCCACCATCGGGCGCCCGCGCGGCGTTCGCGTCGTCGTAATTTCACAGCAGTTCGATCATATGCGGATAGCAAGACTCCGGCTGAACCGCCGGGTCGGGGGTCTGGCGGTTCAGCCGGAGCTACCAGGTCTATAGCTCCGAGTTCGATGGACGTTACACACTCGGCGAAGGTTTTTCCCGATAGACGTCACACGTCAGCTTCGTCCTGGTCATCGCCTGTCATCATCTGCAGGACTCGCCACATCGCGTCGATCATGACGCGTCGCTCGTCCTCGTCGAGTCCGGTGAGGAAACTCTCGGTGAGGCTCGCGAGTCTCGTGCGCGCCGCGCGCAGCGCCGTCCGCCCGTCGTCTGTGACGTGGTGCCCCATCGCCCGCCCGCCGAGCGACTCTCGACGCACCATTCCGCATTCGGCGAGCCTGGTCAGCACTTGACTGACCGCCTGGGGCGTCGCGTGCGTGGCCTCCGCCAGCTCGCAACCCGTACTGCCCGGCAGTTCGTCGATCGCAGCCAGCACCGGGATCTGTGCCTGCGACAGCCCGAGCTCGGCCAGACCGGGCGCAGCCTTGCGGAACAGCGCCAAGTCGAGATCGCGGATCATGAGCGCGAACTTCAAGGCCGGGTCGTCGGCGTTCCCTGAGGACAGTCGGGTCACGGCAGGCTCACGGTCTCCTCGGCCGCGGACCGACGTCCGACGACCCGCAGAGCGGTGCAACCGGTGCACAGAATGCCGAACACGACGGCCGCCGCGATCGCGGTCAGGCTGAATCCGTGCAGTTGGGCAGCACTCAGTGCGCCGTGGAGCTCGAGGTCGGGGAACTGAGCCTGCGCGACGGCCCCGCCGTGCTGGATGCCCTGTGCGTCCACCGTCTGCTGGACGGCCGCTGACTGTGCGCCGTCGACACCCGCGTCAGTCAGCTTGTCGGGCAACGCACTGATCGCCCAGGACGCGGACATGATCGAGAAGACCGCCGGTCCGAGCGCGCCACCCGTCTGTCGAACGGCGTTGATCGCAGCACTCGCCATTCCCGCTTGACGGAACGGGACGGCGTTGACGGCTGCCGCGGTGACAGTGGCCAACACCCCGCCGATCCCGATGCCCGTGAGGATCAGGCGCAGATCGGACTGCCAGACGGGCGCGTCGTTGTCGATGAACGCCAGGAGCAGCATGGACACCGCGGTCCATCCGCAGGCTGAGGCGAGAACGGACTGAGCGTTGAAACGGTGCAGCGCACGACCGGCGATGTTCGAGCCCAGGACCGACCCGCCGATGAGGAAGATGTATCGGTTCGCCACTGCCATCGGGCTCAGGTCGAGGGCACTGAAGTAGAGCGCGAGACCGAAGTTGACGCCGAGATACGCGAACATCGCGATCGTCGCGACCAGCGCCGACATCGAGAAGTTGACGTTGGCGAACACGCGGAGGTCGAGCAGGGGCGCATCGGATCGCAGTTCGACGACGATGAACCCGCCGAACGCCACGACCGCGACCACGAACGCCACCGACGAGTTCACACTCGAGAATCCTTCTGCACCGCCGTTGATCACGCCGTATACGAGTGCAGCGACACCGACTGCGGTGAGGATCTGTCCGGGAACGTCCATCGACGTGCCGTCGCCGCCGCGACTCTCCGGAACAAACCGCACGCCGAACACGAGCACGAGGGCAGCAGCGACGACAACGGGAATGAACAGCCAGTACCAGGCCACCGAGTCGAGGATCGCGGCCGAGACGTACACGGCGACCGCCATCGCCGCCATCATCGCACCCGACCAGGCAGCGATGAGCACAGCGCGTCGACGGTGATCAGGTTCGGCGACGCTGATGATCGCCAATGTCGTCGGAATCAGCGCGGCGGCGCCTGCACCTGCGAGTCCTTGCCCGACCCAGATCAGATAGATGGCGTTGCCGCCGTCGACCAACCCTGCGGAGGTAGCAACGAGGCCGCCTATCAACGCGAGGACGAGTCCGATCACGAGCACCCGGCGGCGTCCCCACTTCTCGGCCCACGCGCCGAACGCCAGGATGAGGGCGGCCATCGGGAGGACGAGCATCGACACGACCCACTCGAGGTCGGATGCACTGGCTTGAGTCTGTCGCGCGATCTCCGACAGCCCGACGGTCGCCGCCATGATCGGCAGGTAACCGACGAAGATTCCCGCGCAGGCGACCGCAGCGATCGGTCCGGTTCTCTGCTTCGGACTCTCGTCTGACTGCGACCTCGTCGCCTCGCTCTGAACACTCATGCCGACCATTGAATCAAGCCCTTGATTCGTGGCGCCAAGCGAAATCGCCGTCAGGTGAGAAACCTCACCTGCAGATGCAGTTCGCCGGCCCGACCGTGTGGTCGGACCGGCGAACGTGTCTGTCACTCACTCAGCCGCGAGCAGATCAGCCTTCGACGATGGCGGTGACGCCCTGGCCCCCTGCCGCACAGATCGAGACGAGGGCGCGACCGCCGCCGTTCTCCTTGATCTGCTTCGCGGCCTGCGCGATGATGCGGCCGCCGGTCGCAGCGAACGGGTGACCTGCCGCGAGCGACGAGCCGTTGACGTTCAGCTTGCTGCGGTCGATCGATCCCAGCGCCTTGTCGAGGCCGAGCCGCTCACGGCAGTACTCGTCCGACTCGAAGGCCGCGAGGGTGCTGAGCACCACCGACGCGAACGCCTCGTGGATCTCGTAGTAGTCGAAGTCCTGCAGAGTGAGTCCGTTGCGCTCCAGCAGGCGCGGGATCGCGTACGTCGGAGCCATCAGCAGGCCGTCGGGACCGTTGACGTAGTCGACGGCGGCGGTCTCGGTGTCGACGAGGTACGCCAGAACCGGGAGCTTCTTCTCTGCGGCCCACTCGTCGCTGGCCAGCAGCACGGTCGACGCACCGTCGGTGAGCGGGGTCGAGTTGCCCGCGGTCATCGTCGCGTCGCCCAGGCTCACACCGAAGACCGGCTTGAGCGTGGCGAGCTTCTCGACCGACGAGTCAGGACGCAGGTTCTCGTCGCGGGTCAGGCCGTTGAACGGCGTCACCAGGTCGTCGAAGAAGCCGCGGGCGTACGCCGCGCCCATCTTCTGGTGACTGGCGGCCGCGAGCTCGTCCTGGTCCGCGCGCTTGACTCCGAACTCCTTGGCGGTGATGGCGGCGTGATCGCCCATCGACATGCCGGTGCGGGGCTCGCCGTTCTGCGGGATCTCGATGCCGAGCTTCGGAGCCAGGCCGAGAGCGGCCTTGATGCGGTCTGCGGTGCTCTTGGCCCGGTTGACCTCGAGGAGCTGACGGCGAAGGTCGTCGGAGACGGCGATCGGGGCGTCGGACGTGGTGTCCACGCCGCCGCCGACTGCCACGTCGTATCGCCCGCTCGCGATGCCGTCGGCCACTGCGGTGATCGCCTGAAGGCCGGTGCCGCAGGCCTGCTGCAGGTCGAATGCCGGGGTGTACGCCGACAGGCTCGAGCCGAGAACCGACTCGCGGATCAGGTTGAAGTCGCGCGAGTGCTTGAGCACGGCGCCGCCGGCCACCATGCCGAGCTGTTCGCCCTGCAGGTTGAAGCGGCTGATCAGGCCTTCGAGAGCTGCGGTGAACATCTCCTGGTTGCTGACCGTCGCGTAGCCGCGGTCCTGACGGGCGAAGGGGATGCGGTTGCCGCCGAGGATGGCGACCGGACGAGGCTTGCGGGGTTCGGGCTTTTTAGGCGTGTACGAGGCCACTGGGATCTCCTGTGTGAAAACGGCAGCGCCCTTAGCCCTGCCTGATGGGACCGTTTCTTGTCATCATTCTTACTCCAGAGTAAGTTCATTGTCGACCCCGGTGACCGGGGCGAGCACATGATCGAGGCGGTATCCGCGAGAAGTGCGACGACGCAGGTAGATTGTGCGGCGAACGTCACAGCGCGCAGCGATACCCGACTCACCGGTGTCCGCTTATGGTCACCACACAGGTACCGACTCGAAAAGTATTCGACCCATCAAAGGAGTCCGTCGTGGCAGGCAGTACCGATCTCTACTCATCGTTCGTGAACTCCGGCCCGGGCGGCTTCATCGCTGGCCAGCTCGGTCTCCCCCAGCCCCCGACCCTGCGCCGCTACTCGGCGTCGAAGGCGCCGCTGGGCGGCCCGGTGCAGCTGGGCGGTTCCGGCCGCCTCGTCGAGCCGATCCGCGAGATCCTCTCCGCAGGCGAGGATTACGCTCTCGTCGAGAACAACACCACCGGCCGCGGCGCAGACAAGCTCGGCGCCGCAGTGTTCGACGCGACGGGCATCACCAAGCCCGCCGAACTGGAGCAGCTGTTCGAGTTCTTCACCCCGATCATGCGCTCGACCGGCAACTCCGCTCGCCTCGTCGTCCTCGGCACCACGCCTGAGCTGACCAAGACCCCGGACGAGCACGTCGCGCAGCGTGCGCTCGAAGGCTTCACGCGTTCGCTCGGCAAGGAACTCCGCAACGGTGCGACCGCCCAGCTCGTCTACGTCTCCCCCAAGGCCAAGACCGGCCTGTCGGGCCTCGAGTCGACACTGCGCTTCCTGCTGTCGGGCAAGTCCGCGTACGTCGACGCCCAGGTGATCCGCGTCGGCGACGCCGCGGGCACTGCGGTCGAGAACTGGGACAAGCCGCTCGCAGGCAAGGTCGCGCTGGTCACCGGTGCAGCCCGCGGCATCGGCGCCACCATCGCCGAGGTCCTCTCGCGCGACGGCGCCCACGTGATCGCCGCCGATATCCCGGCTGCAGGCGAGGCCCTGTCGGAGACCGCGAACAAGGTCGGCGGCACCGCACTGCCGCTCGACGTGACCGCCGACGACGCGGGCGAGAAGATCGCCGAGCATGTCCTCGAGCGTCACGGCGGCCTCGACATCATCGTCAACAACGCAGGCATCACCCGCGACAAGCTGCTCGCCAACATGGATTCGGGCCGCTGGAACTCGGTGATCGGCGTCAACCTGATCGCTCCGCAGACTCTCGTGAACGAGCTCGTCGAGCGCAAGGCTCTCCGCGAGGGCGGCGCCGTGATCGACGTCTCGTCGATCGCAGGCATCGCGGGCAACCGCGGCCAGACCAACTACGGCACCTCGAAGGCAGGCGTCATCGGTCTGGTCGACACCTACGCCCCGATCCTGGCCAAGGCTGGCATCACGATCAACGCGGTCGCTCCCGGGTTCATCGAGACGGCGATGACCGCCGCGATCCCGCTGGCCACCCGTGAGGCGGGCCGTCGCATGAACTCGATGCAGCAGGGCGGTCAGACCGTGGACGTCGCCGAGACGGTCGCCTACTTCGCGAACCCGGCCAGCAACGCGGTCACCGGCAACGTCGTCCGCGTGTGCGGCCAGAGCCTGCTGGGCGCCTGATGTCCACCGTCACCCTCACCTCGGTCCCCGGACCGGCGACGATCTACCCGAAGGCCGTCGGCGCCATGTTGCCGGTCATCGGCAAACCGGCTCATGTCGCCGCGGACGCCGCCGTTCCGGACACCGTCTACCGGCTCGAGAACATCACGATCGACCGCGGCGAACTGCAGCGGTACTGCCACGCGACTGGACTGCCGTTCGGCGCGACGGTCCCGGTCACGTACTTGTTCGTACTGTCGTTCCCGCTGGCGATGACGGTGATGGTCGACCCGAAGTTCCCGCTGGGAGCTATCGGATCGGTGCACGTCGAGAACACGATCGAGCGGTTCCGCGCGATCGGCGTCGACGAGCCGCTGACCGTCGAGACGCACGCCGAGAACCTGCGCGAGCACCGCAAGGGCATCCTCGTCGACATGGTCTCCGAGTTCTTCGTCGGTCGTGAACGCGTCGCAGTCCAGACCAGCACGTTCCTCAAGCAGCAGCGGACGAGCCTGTCCGGTGGCGAACGCGGCCCGGCCCCCAAGGACGCCACTCCGCCGCCGCCCGACCGGATCGTCTCGGTGGACCTGGGTCTCATCAGGAAGTACGCGGAGGCCTCCGGCGATCGGAATCCGATCCACATGGCCGATCTGTCGGCCAAGGCCTTCGGTTTCTCGCAGGCCATCGCGCACGGCATGTGGTCGGCGGCGACGGCCCTGGCGAATGTCGAAGGCTCGTTGCCCGGCGCAGTCACCTACTCGGTGCGCTTCGGCAAACCGATCCTGTTGCCCGCCAAGGTTAACGAGTACATCACCGCGGTCGACGGCGGCTATGACGTGTCGCTGCTCAACCGCAAGAAGGGCTATCCGCATCTGACGGCGACAGTTCGTCCCCGCGGCTGAGCCTCCAGCTATAAAGACTTCGGCACTTTCTTTCGGCGCCAGGCCGAAAGAAAGTGCCGAAGTCGTTTCAGGTCTTCAGGATTCGTCGTCGAACGACGAGCCGACGCCGACGAGACCGCGCCAGGTGATGCCGAGCAGAAGTTCCGTGGCGTCGTCGAGGTCGATGTCGCCGTCGGAGATGCGGTCGGCAACGGCCTCGCCCGCACCGACCAGCGCGACCGCGGTGAGCTCGAAGTCGATGTCCCGTGCACCCTCGACGGTGGTGCCGCGGCGGATCAGGTCCGTGATCATCCGGGTGATCGCCTGACGGCTCTCGATGACGACGTCGGCGAACGCCGCGGTCCCGATCGACACGCGGTACAGGACGCGCCACGACTGGGCGTTCTCGTACACGTATCGCAGGAATTCGCGGACCAGCGTCCGCGCCTGATCACGTTGTCGCAGTTCGGGATCGAATCCTGCGCTCATCGCGTCGAGGAAGCGACCGGACTCGCGCGCGATGCACGCACTGAACAGTTCGTCTTTGGAGCCGTAGTAGAGGTACAGCATCGGTTTGGAGATCTGCGCCTGCGCGGCGATGGCATCCATCGAACTGTCGGAGTAACCGTGCTCGGCGAACACCGTGATCGCCGCGTCCAACATCTGCTGCTCGCGGACTGCACGGGGCAGCCGCTTCGTCCCGCTCACCATGCCTTCGAACTTACCATCCAGTAAGTTGCGTCAGCAGGTGATCACGCCTTTAGCGCGGAGGATGCGGACGACCGACTCGTCGACACGCTTTCGCGACAGCTTCTTGCCGGCCACCGCCTTCTCGAGCGAGTCGAGGACGGAGCCGACCTTGTCCGTGGTCAGCCACAGCGCGACGTCAGATCCCGCGTTGATCGCCTTCCGGACCGCGACCTCGATCGGGTACTTCTCGCTGATCGCCTTCATCCCGGACAGATCGTCGGAGAACACGACGCCGTCGAACGGGACTCCGCCGTACTGCGTTCCCTTGCGGAGCATGCCGATCGCGCGCGGACTGATGCTCGACGGCGTCTCCGGACCGGTCAGGCCGGGGACGATCAGGTGACCGACCATCACGCCTGCGTCGCCCGGATCCTTCAACAGAGTCTTGTACGGGACCAAGTCGCTTCCGATGAGCGAGTCGAGCGGCGGCGTCTGCACGTTTCCGGTGTGCGAGTCGCCCGATCCGTGGCCGTGTCCCGGGAAGTGCTTGTAGACGGGCATGATCCCGGCGTCTTCGAGACCCTTCGCGAAGGCTTCCGCGTATTCGGCGACGACGGCCGGATCGTTCGAGAAGGAGCGATCGCCGATCACCTCGTCGTCGTCCTCGTCGCTGACATCGGTGCTCGGCGCGAAGTCGACGGTGATGCCGAGCTTGCGCATGTCCTGGCCTGCGTCCTTCGCCAGGGCGCGAACCTGAGCGGGCGTCTTGGTCTGGGCCAGAACGCGGGCGGACGGCATGTCGATGCCCAGCTGAGAGAGACGGCTCACACGGCCACCCTCCTGGTCGACGGTCACCATCAGCGGATACTTCTGCGCCTTCGACAGTCTTTTCACGGATCCGTCGGAGAGCATGCCGAGATCACTCCAGCTGCCGACGAACACGCCGCCGATGTGCTCTTCGGACACCACCTGCTTCGCGTCTGCCGCCCCGGTGACGCCGACGACCAGAAGCTGAGCGAGTTTGTCCCGCAACGACATCGACTTCAGGTCCGATGCGCCGCAGGCCTGAGGTGCCGAGGTGCTCGCTGGCGTCGACGTATGGCTCGACAGCGCGGTCGTGGTCGTCGTCGACGACGGCGGTGCGGCCTCCGGTTCGGAACTGCTGCAGGCGGCGGCCGACAACAGGCCGGCAGCCGTGACGGCGGCGATGAAGCGACGAGAAGCGCGCATGCGACCAGTTTCGCACGCCGAGCCTCCGATTCTCGGGTGGTACCTTGTGCTTCATGGTTCGCGACCGGTTGATCTACGGGATTATCGCCGCGGTCGTCGGCGTAGTCGTCGGCGTCGGCGGCGTCTTTCTGGGCGGTGTGCTCGCCTCTGAGACGAAGCCTGCGACCGACGTCAATAGCTTCAACAGCCAGGACGGGTTCGTTCAGGGCTCCGTCGAATACGGTTCCCGCGGCGGCTCCGGGGCCGACAACTCCTGACGTCCAGACCCCTGACATCCGACTCCTGACGTCCCGACAAGTCCTGGCAGATCAGTGAGTCACGACCGGCTTCTCACGCGACGCGGCATCGGCGTCACCGCGTTGATCCTCACGCTCGTGTCGTTCTGGCAGGCACCCGGCACGATCTCTCCGGACACCAAACTCGACCTCACGGCCGATCCGATCGGCTTCCTCGCGCGGGCCACTCACCTGTGGTCGTCGACGATGCCGATGGGTCAGATCCAGAACCAGGCCTACGGATACCTGTTCCCGCACGGCGCGTTCTTCGCGCTCGGCGATCTCGCGCACGTCCCACCGTGGGTGATCCAACGGCTCTGGTGGGCCGTCCTGCTGACCGTGGGGTTCGTCGGCGTCGTCCGCGTGGCCGAAGCACTGCGAATCGGATCGTTCGGCTCACGCCTGATCGCCGCCTGCGTGTTCGTCGCGTCACCGCGCGTCCTGACGACCATCGGCACCATCTCGTCGGAGACGCTGCCGTTGATGCTGGCGCCGTGGGTGCTGTTGCCGGTGATCCGCGTACTCGACTCTGGGTCTACGAGCACTGGGTCGACGAGGCAGGCATGGCGGGAGGCCGCACGATCGGCGTGCGCTGTCGCGTTGATGGGCGCGGTCAACGCCGTCGCGACCGGCGCAGCGGTCAGCGTCGCCGTCCTGTGGTGGCTCGCAGCCACCGCCTCGCACGATCGGGATCGTCGCCGAATCGGCCTGCGGTTCGCCTGCTTCTGGATTCCGGCTCTCGCAGCAGCCTGCCTGTGGTGGGTGGTTCCACTGCTGATGTCGGCGCGGGTGTCGCCGCCGTTCCTCGACTTCATCGAGTCCGCTCAGGTCACCACCGAGTGGACATCGCTGACCGAGGTGCTACGCGGGACGTCGTCGTGGACGCCGTTCGTCTCGGGCGAGCGCGCGGCAGGCGCCGTACTCGTGTCCGAGTCGGCGGCCGTCCTCGCGACCGGAGTGCTGGCGGCAGCGGGACTCGCCGGACTCACCATGCGCGCGATGCCCCACCGCCGACGGTGGCTGGTCCTACTGGTGATCGGCCTCGCATGCATCTGCCTGGGCTACCCGGGCGCGCTCGGCTCGCCGATCGCCGAGACCGTGCGGAGCTTCCTCGACGGCAGCGGCGCAGCGCTGCGCAACGTCCACAAGTTCGAGCCGCTGGTCCGACTGCCACTGGTCGTCGGCGTCGCACATCTGCTCGGGCGGGTGCCGTTCCACGCGCTGGCCGCGGCGCCGTCGAAGGCCAACGGCTGGGCTCGTCCGGCAGTCGCGGCGATGGTTGTCGTGACGGCGGCGTTCGGCACCGGTTCGCTGGCCTGGACGGGCGGAATCGCACCGGCGTCCAGCTATGACGCGATTCCTGACTATTGGCACCAGACGGCCGACTGGCTCGACGAGCACGCCGACGACTCCCGCGCCCTCGTCGTCCCGGGAGCCCCGTTCGCCGACCAGATCTGGGGCCTGACCCGCGACGAACCACTCCAAGCTTTATCGGACGCTCCGTGGGCGGTGCGCGACGCGATCCCGTTGACGCCGCCGGGCGCTATCCGCGCGATGGACTCCGTTCAGCGCGCACTCGTGTCGGGACGCGGCTCCGCAGCACTCGCCGACACGCTGACCGCGCAAGGCGTCGGGTACGTCGTACTGCGTGCCGACCTCGACCCGAAGACGTCACGGTCGGCGCGACCGATCGTCGTCGCCGACGCTCTGCGCCGTTCACCCGGCGTCGATCGGGTCGCCCAGTTCGGCCCCGAGGTGGCTCCGCCGACCGTCGACGGCGTGGTCCTCGACGACGGTCTGCGTCCGACGATGCCCGCGGTGACCGTCTATCGAGTCGGGGCGGGTCGCTCGTTGGGGCCGTTGCTGACTCCCCTCGACGAGGCGCCGCGCGTCGACGGCGGCCCCGAGTCGCTCGCCGCGATCAACGAGGCCCGAGCCCGCACCGGCCGCCCTGCGCTCGGGACCGCGCTCCTCACGCCGGACGCCCGTCGCGCCGGAGTCGGCGACGGACCAGGACGGACCGTCACCGACACTCCCGCCGACCGGGAGACCGACTTCGGTCGCGTCGACGACCACTCGTCGTCGATCCGAGCGCCCGGCGATCCGCGGCTGACCAAGAACGCCGTCGCCGACTACCCCGTCGACGGCGCGGCGCCCGTCCAGGGCCAATGGCTGCTCAACAACCAACCGGGACAGGTGCGGGTCACCTCGTCGGGCTCGGCGGCAGACGCGACCCAGCCGGGCCGGACGGTGCCCGCCGCATCGACGACGGCGGCGTTCGACGGCGACGCGAACACCGCGTGGGTCAGCCGCGGCCTCGAGTCCGCGGTCGGGCGGTGGGTCGCACTCGAGTTCACGCAGCCGCGCCGAGGCCTTGCGTTGACGGTGACGACGGCGAAAGCGCTCGGCCCCGACGTATCGTCGCTGCTGGTGACCACAGATGCGGGCAGCACGGTGGTCACCGATGTGGAACCCGGGGTCCCCACCAGGATCGTCGCGCCCGCAGGCGAGACGAAGCGCGTGGAGATCCGCGCGACGCGCACCTCGAACGACACGGCTGGCAACCAGTTCGCGCTCGCCGACGTCACCCTCTCGGATGCCGACACCGGACTGGACTACTCGGTCCGACACCGTGTGGTTCTCCCCGAACTCGATGCAGCGGACCGCGTCGACGCGTGGGTGCTGCACAACGAGCTGGGCAGCCGCGCCGAATGCGTGTGGGACGACGACCGCGTCCGATGCGCCCCGACGCTCGGAATCGCACCAGAGGCGCCCGGAGCGTTCGGACGCACCCTCTCCGTTCCGACCGACACCGAGGTGACGCCGAGCGTCGTGCTGCGGCCGAAGGCAGGCGGAGCCCTCAATGACCTCCTGGCGAGCCCCGGCGTCGTCGCCGCGGATGGCGCGTCGAACGTCACCGACCCGCGCGGCAACGCTTCGGCTGCCGTCGACGGCGATCCTCGCACCGTGTGGACCGCACCCGAGACGCCGACGGCGACCGGCCAGAAGAAGCCGACGAAACCGTCCCTCACCCTGCATCTGCCGACCGTGCGCACGGTGTCCGCGTTGAAGCTGACGCTCCCGGACGACTATCCAGCGCGACCCACCCGGGTGAGGGTCGACCTCGGCGACGACGAACAGACCGTCCGGGTCCGCGACGACGGGACCGTGCAGTTGACACCCGCGCGGACGGATCGGATCGTCGTGACGGTCGATGAGACGAGCGATCTGATCGACGTCAACGACCTCGGCTTCGCCCGGCAGTCGCCCGCGGGCATCGCCGAGATCGCGGTGCTGCCGACCGTGCCGGCACCGTCCCCCGATCTGGACCGGCCGATCGTCATCGGGTGCGGAACCGATCCACAGGGCCCCCTCGGTCTCGGCCTGTCAGCGGGCGGACGAGTCCAGCGACTGCAGGTGTCGACGACGGCGCGGGCGTTGCGCGACGGCGACCCGGTCGTCGCCACTGTGTGCCCCGGCACCCCGCTGCGACTGCCTGCGGGCGAGCAGGAAGTGACGGCCAACCCGGGCGACGCATTCACCGTCGACTCGCTGGAACTCCGCACGTCCGGCCCCGATACGGTCGGCGAGAGCGTGCCCGCGCGGACCGGATCGTGGGACGCGACGTCACGTGACGTGCTCGTCCACGCCGCCGACTCGCCCCGGATCCTGTCGGTCCCGGAGAGCACCAACCCCGGTTGGCACGCCCGCATCGACGGCGACGAACTGGAGTCGGTCGTCGTCAACGGCTGGCAGCAGGGGTGGATCGTCCCCGCGGGCGCCGCCGGGACCGTGGCCCTGACCTTCGACCCGGACACCCCGTACCGCTGGGCCCTGCTCGTCGGCTTCCTCCTCGTCTCCGCCCTGTTCGCCGCGGCCTTCCTCCCGCGGCCTCACCGTTGGTCGAGCCCTCACCGCCGGTCGAGCCCTTCCCGCCGGTCGAGCCGTTCCCGCCGGTCAAGCCGTTCCCGCCGGTCGAGCCCTTCGACTCCGCTCAGGAGAACCGGAGTCGAGACCCCGATCAGGAGAACCGCAGCCGAGACCCCGCTCAGGAGAACCGAAGTCGACACCCCGCTCCGCCTCGCTCTCGCGGCCGCCTCACCGCTCGCCGCCGCCTATCTGCTGACCGGACCGTGGGGTCTGGCGATAGCAGTGGTCACGGGCGTCTTCGTGGCCTATGCCTCGCCCACGACGCGCGTCACGCTGGTCTTCGGCGCCATGTCGGTCGCGACGGTCGCGCTCGCGACTGGTCCGTGGAATTCGGGGACCGACTATTCCGGGTACGACGTCCTGCCTCAGTCGGCAGCACTGGTCGCAGTGTCCGCGGCCCTGTTCTCGGCGTGGCTCCCCCGCTTCTCCCGCCGAGCGAGGGCTCGGCGACACGGTTCTTCGACGAACGTGTAGCTCGCGGCCGACACCGGCACGGTGACGACGACGGTCAGCAGCCAGACACTGACGAAGTGCCCGTCGAACGAGGGGATCCCGAACAGGCCGAACACCGAGGCGAGTACGGCGACGTGCCAGATGAAGATGCCGTACGACCACCGTCCGAGGGCGGCCATGACCGGCGAGTCGAGGAACCGGAACCGGTCGTCGCGCAGGACGAGCGGCGCGAGGATCGCATACGCGCCGAGGCCGCCGAGCAGCATCTTGGCCGCGTACTGCGGATCGTTCATGGGCGCGAGGCCGACGGGACCGGCGAGCGGTGTGGACGCGAGGCCGTAGGCGATCACCAGGACCGCGAGCATCAGCGGCCGATTGGTCGACACCCGGATGATCGGCGACGCCGTATCGATCTCTCCGGCGCGCACAGCGGCGACGATCTCCGCGAGGACGAATCCGGCCGCGAACCACGGCAGATGCCCGAAGACCCAGTTCTTGCCCTCGACGCCCGCGGCGAGCGGCAGGAGGTTCGCCAGCCACGCCCACCCGAGGCTGAGCGCGCTGACGCCGAGGATCAACGGGATCCGTCGACGCGCACGTCGCCCCCGCAGCGCGAGCAGCCCGTACCCGATGAGTGGAAGCAGCAGGTAGAACGCGGCCTCGACGGACAGACTCCACATCTGGGTGAGTCCGGACGCCAGGGTGAGCGGGACGAACACCTGGGTGAGCGTCAGGTTGGCGATCCACACGGTCGGTGACGCGTCGCGCGCCTGCGGCAGCAGCAACAGGACCGCGGTCACGACGATCGCGTACGCGGGCCAGATGCGGACGAATCGGTGACGGAGATAGCGGCGCACGTTCGGCGGGTCGTTCTGGCCGCGGGCCGCGCTCGCGTACGGCCGCCACAGCAGGAACCCGCTCAACGCGAAGAACAGCGCGACGGCGAGGTCCAGCCTGCCGAGTACGGGGCCGATCACCGGCCAGTGCAGTGATCGAGTCTGGAAGGCGACGTGCGTGGTGAGGACGCCCAGTGCGGCGACGGCTCGCATCCCCTCGAGCTGCGGATAGAAGCGCCTGGTCGGCGCACTCGCAGCTGTCATGTCCGGTCATTCATCGTCGGGTACACAGTAACCGTCCCGCTCAGGAGCGTGCCCTACAGTCGACGACATGACCGAGACCCCGTCGCCCCGTCTGCGTGCGCGAGATCTGCTGGCACCGGTGGCGTTCTTCCTCGGTGCGCTGCTGTTGGCCGCGGCGATCGCGGTGGGCCCGGTGGTCGGCGAGTCGCTGAAGAAGGTGCCCCTCGACGTGGATCTGACGTGGGTCGCCGACGGCTCGGACGGCTCACGCGTGTTGAACCGCTGCTCCATCGACGAGCCGCACGCGCAGGTGCTCGACGCTCAAGTCCAGCAGCGACGACGCATCGTCGCGGTCCGCCCGGCCGACTCGGACGTGGTCACGTTGCAGGCAGGCACGTCGCTCGGTGTCAGCGAGTACAGCGTCGACGGGAAGTCGGTGGACGCCGACGACGTGTGCAAGGAACAGACGCTGGCGGCGACGATCGACCGGGTGACGATCGACCGCCGCACCGCCCTGCCCACCGGGCAGCCGTCCGAGGTCCAGTACGACGACGAGAAGGGGGCCGTGCAACTCCCGGACCGGACCGGATTCACGTATCTGTTGCCTTTCGAGTTCTCCGGTTCGGACCTGCGGTACTTCGACATCGTGAGCCGGACCTCGGTTCCTTTGGTGCGCAAGGGCACCGAGACCATCGCAGGCCGGGAGACCCTGCATTTCACGGCGTCGATCCCCGACACGGACCTGTCCCGGTCCGACACGCGCGCGGTGATCACGCGACCCGCGTCGTGGTTCGGCACGTTCCCCGGAATCCGCCCTGACCGGCCGTTGACGGCGACCCTGCACCACCGGTCCGAACGCGACCTGTTCGTCGACGAGACGACGGGCGTCATCATCGACGAGCGGGTCCGGATCGTCGAGGAGTACCGATTCACCCCGACGATCGCATCGAACTCACCGGAGCTCGCCGACTTCGTCCTCACCAACGTCGACACGACGGTGCGCAGCGATCGGGAGAGCCTCCAGGACGCAGCCGACGCCGCATCGTCTCGCGACTGGCCCGTCGTCCTGACCACGCTGATCCTGCCGATCGTGTTCGGCACACTCGGACTCGCGGCGCTGGCGTTCGGGATCGTCGTCACGGTGCGTGATCGGCGACGCCGGTAGGGGCGGGATTCGAAAGTCAGCCGTCGGCTGACCGAACCCATGCCCACGTCGCGACAACGGCGACCGCGGCCGCACCCGCCGCGATGGTCGCGAGCGTGACCACGGAGTCGGCGACGGTCACGATCAACACCACTTCGACGACGAGCGCCACGAAGGCCGGAACGGCGCCACGTGCGCGGTTACGCGCGATCGCGGCCAGCAGCATCAACTGCAGCACAGCGAGCAGCGATCCAGTCAGCGCGAACAGCCACATCCACGCGGCGACCGGTCGGTAATCGTCCGAGATCACCACCGGAACAAGCGGGCCGCAGGCCGCGGCGAGAACGGTCACGGTGCACCCGATTGCGGCGAGCACCCCTACTGCACGACGCAGCGCGTCGGCGGATCGGACTGGATCGGCCAACCGAGGGTAGACGACGACGCCGATCGCCTGCGGCAACCAGAACGCGGCCTTGGTCGCGACGGCGCCCAACGCGTACACACCGGCGTCGTCTGCAGACAGGACCGCCCGGGACAGCAGCAGATCCACCGACACCGCGACGATCATCACGAACTGGACGCTCGACGCCGACAGCACGTCGACCATCGAGACCGGTGGGCGGGCCCGGCCGTCGCTGGGAGACCGACCGGCATCGGTAGCGCGGGTGCCGCCGACCGCGACGCCTGCGACGGCGACCGCAGCGATCACGGTGCCGACGGTCCCCGCAGCGAGCGCGCCGGTCGGTCCTGCGCCCAGGGCGAGCGCGACGACGACCGGAACCGATTTGGCGACGCCGACTCCGGCGAGGACGCCGCCCAGGAGACCGAATCTCCCGGTGCCTTGGAGGAAACCCTGCCCGCCTGCAATGACTGCCAGCGGTGCAGCTCCGGCTAACGCGGCGAGGGTCGTCGACCAGGACGTGTGCGCGATCTGCATCATCACCCCGACGCCGACCGCGGAGCCGATCGCGACGAGCACGCCGACGACGCCGGTCAATCGCCACAGACGACGGCGCGACGTTCCCGTCACCACTTCGCGAGCAACCACGGCCTGCAGCGCCAGGGCAGGCACCGAGAGGACGAGCATCGCCGCGTTGAGAACCGAGAACTCGCCGAAGCCGTCGGGTCCCAGCACACGACTCGCTGGAACCTGCACGACGTAGGCGAGCAGGTTCGCCAGCAATGTCCCGACGGTGACCGCGCCGAGTGCGCGCACGGAGCCACCCGGCCGCTGCGCACGCGCGGTGATCGTCATGGAACCAGTGTGCCCGTACCGGCGGGTAGACTTGCGCGGCGGCATCCGCCGGACCACCCGTAGAGCACTACACCAGGCAGAGAGTCGATGTACGACACCGAATTCACCGCGCCCGATCCCACCGACATCGGATCCCGGATCGACCCGGTACTCGCGCGCAGCTGGCTGCTCGTGAACGGCGCCCAGCACGACCGTTTCGAAGCCGCGTCCCATTCGCGCGCCGACATCGTGGTCCTCGACATCGAAGACGCCGTGGCGCCGAAGGACAAGGACACCGCGCGCGACAACGTGCTGCGTTGGTTGGGCGCCGGACACGCGGACTGGGTGCGCATCAACGGTTTCGGCACTCCGTGGTGGTCGGCGGACATCGACGCCCTCGCGTCGACGTCGATCGGCGGCGTCATGCTCGCGATGGTCGAATCCGTCGACCATGTGACGGAGACGGCGCGGCGTCTGCCGAACATCCCGGTGGTCGCACTCGTGGAGACCGCGCGCGGACTGGAGCGCATCACCGAGATCGCATCGGCCAAGGGCACGTTCCGCCTGGCCTTCGGCATCGGCGACTTTCGCCGCGACACCGGCTTCGGCGACAATCCGACGACGCTCGCCTACGCTCGCTCACGGTTCACCATCGCGGCGAAGGCCGCGGGTCTGCCGTCGGCCATCGACGGGCCGACTGTCGGATCGAATCCCCTCAAGCTCAACGAGGCGACGGCCGTCAGCTCCGAGTTCGGCATGACCGGCAAGATCTGCCTCACCCCCGACCAGTGTGCGGCGGTCAACGACGGCCTGTCGCCCTCGTTGGACGACATCAGCTGGGCACGCGAGTTCTTCACCGAGTTCGAGGCCGACGGCGGCGAGATCCGCAACGGCTCGGACCTGCCGCGCATCGCGCGGGCGACGAAGATCCTCGACCTCGCACGCTCGTACAACATCGTGTCGAAGGACTACGGCGTCTCCGACCAGTCGCACGCCTCCACCGACACCTTCCACTACTGATCCGATGCTCTACCTGATCAGCGCCCTTCTCACCGCGCTGATCTGTGGGCCGCTCTTTCCCGGCTTTCTCGTATACCGCGACGCCGTCTCGGTGCCGCAGTTCTCGCTGTCGGCTGCCGCATTCGGCATCGACGGCTCCGCCCCGCGCGCCGTCCCACAGGACGCGTTCCTCGGGCTGGCGTCGCGTGTGGTCGACGGCGGCTGGGTCCTCGCGCTCCTGACGACGGCCGCGGTGTTCGGTGCGGGCGTCGGATACGGTCTGCTCGCGCGGCGCCTCGTGCCGCACGCAGGCACCGCGGGCGCGGTCGTCGCGGCGGTCGTCGGGATCTGGAATCCGTTCGTCGCCGAACGGCTTCTGCAGGGCCATTGGAGCCTGCTGATCGGGTACGCGTCGCTCGGCCCCATCGTGTTGGCCGTCCTGAACCTCGCGCGCGAGCGTTCCCTGCGGCCGATCCTGATCCTCGTGGGACTGTTCGCGGTCGCAGGATTCACGCCGACCGGTTCGATTCTGGCGCTGGCGGTCGCGGCCGTGACTGCGATCGCGGTGCGCCCGGGGCTGCGCACGACGCTGCTGTGCCTGGTCGGCTGGGTGGTGACGGCGTCGCCCTGGCTCGTCGCGGCGGCAGTGTCCGACTCGGCCGGATCATCGGGCGGCGCAAGCGCATTCGCTCTGCGGTCCGAACCTGGCCTCGGTTCTCTCGGCACGGCTCTCGGCCTGGGCGGGATCTGGAACGCCGACGCCGTGCCCGGCAGCCGATCCTCTTGGTGGGCTGCCGTCGCCACGGTCGTCTTCCTCGCCGTGGTCGCGGCCGGAGCCTTCGCCCTGCTGCGGGAGCGCCGCGAGCCGACGGGCCCGGTCCTCGCGCTCGGCCTACTCGCCGTGACCGTCGTCCTCCTCGTGACGCTCGCCTCGACGGGCCCCGGTCTGAGCGTGATGGATGCGCTGATGACTCACGTTCCGGGCGCAGGACTGCTGCGTGATGCGCAGAAATACCTGGCGTTGGCGGCCCCGTTCACCGCGATCGCCTGCGCGGCAGCCGTCGGCGCGCTCCGTCGGCTGGTCCCGGGCGGGTTCGCGGCAGCCGCCGTCGGACTCCTGATCGTCGCGCCGCTGCCCGACCTCGCGTGGGGTGTCGGCGGTCACGTCCGATCCATCGAGATCCCTGCCGACTACGCGGAGGTCACCGAGGCGATCGGCGACGGCGGCGGGACGTCGGTCGCTCTCTGGCCGACTGAGACGGTCCGGAATCTGTCGTGGACGCACGGACCGTCGTTGTCCGTGCTCCCCCGGATGATCGACGCCCCCGTCATGGTCGACGGGACGTTGATCGTCGACGGCGAGCCACTCGATGCACCGACCGGACGGACCGCCGATGTCGTCACTGCCCTCGACGCCGGCGGCGATCCCGCCGCTCTCGCCGCACTCGGCGTCGGTTGGGTGGTCAGCGAGGAGTCGAGCGCGCCGCCGCAACTCGCGGCTCACGCCGACGAAGTCGTCACGACCAACCATCTCCGCTTGTTCGCGATCCCGGGCGCCGCGCCCGCCCCGTCGCCCAGCACCTCGACCTGGATCGCGGCGATCACCGCTCTCGCCGTGTGGTTCGCCGCCCTCGTCTCCGGCGCCATCGCTGCCACTTTGTACCGCTTCCGCCGTTTCCAACCTTCTTAACCCTCTCGTAGGTGTCACCTGGTGACACCTACGAGAGGGTTAGAGGCCGTGGAACAGTTCTTCGAAGCCGTCGGCGGTCGACGCCCACGAGTAGTCGCCGGAACGCTTCTTCGCAGCGTCGCCGAGTCGGGTGAGCCGGTCGCGGTCGGAGACGAGCGCTGCGACCGCATCGGTGAGTTCGTCGAGATCGTCCACGAGTACCCCGGTCACACCGTCGACGATCGAGTCGGTCAGTCCCGCGGAACTGCGGTATCCGACGGTGGGCACACCGTGCTGCGCGGCTTCGACGACGGCCAGCCCCCACCCCTCCTTCCGGGACGGCATCAGATGGAGGTCGGCGCACGCCAGTAGTTCGTGTTTACGTGCCTCGTCGACGTGACCGTGAAAGCTCACCAGGTCGAGAATCCGGAGATCGGCTGCAGCGGAGCGTAGTTCGTTGTCCCACCAGCCCCCGCCCACGACGTCCAGGTGCGCGTCGACGCCTCGTGCGGCGAGAGCGGCGACGGCCTGCAATGCGTGCTCTACCTGCTTGTGCGGTACCAGGCGGGACACCGCGATCAGCCGGACACCCGGGTGGCTCCGCTGTCCGTTCACACCGTCGGGCACCGGGTCGACGCCGTTGCGGATCACGGTGATCCGGCCGCGGTCGACGCCGAGTTCGACGAGTTCGACGGCCGACGGCTCGGACACCGTGACATAGCTGCTCGAGCGGTGGATCCACGGTGACAGTTCGGATTCGACGAACCAACCGATCCTCGCCAGCATGCGGCCTGCGACCGGCCACTGCTCGCGGTGGCAATGATGAACAAGGAGGACCGTCGGGGCGTCGACCAGCAGACGCGCGAAGAACGGGACTCCGTTCTGCGTGTCGACGACGACGTCCGGTCGATAGCCTGCGAGTCTGCCTCGACCGAATCGTGCGGCGACGAGCGTCGCGGCGGCACGCAGATAGACGGTGAGACGTCCCCCGCCGCGGAGGACACGCATTCCCGCGGACGTCTGACGACGCGGAGCCCCCGGATAAGCCGCGGTGAGGAACGTGACTCGGGCCCCTCGGCGCGCGAGCTCGGCTCCGACGCGTTCGAGGTAGCGCTCGCTGCCGCCGCCCTGCGGGTGACCTGTGTCGCGCCAACACAGGAGCAGCACATCGGTCGGCGGGGTCACCCGATCCAGGGTATGCGACGCTAGAGCGATGCCGCCGTCGAGACCGATGCCGTCGAGCTTCGCGCGCCGGGCCACCGTCGCCCGTTCGGTACGACTGTTTCGCGAGTTCCGTCACGAGCAGACCGATCCCGACCGCTTCTACGGCGCCTTGGCCGACGACACCGCGACCACGATCGCCGATCTGCACCCCGGTTCGATCGCCGGCTCCACCGTCCTGGACGTCGGCGGAGGGCCAGGCTTCTTCGCGGATGCGTTCGCCGCCCGCGGCGCCGCCTATCTGTCGGTGGAACCCGATGCGGGCGAGATGCACGCGGCGGGCCTCGATCACCGGACGGCGGTCCGCGCGCAAGGCCAGCATCTGCCGTTCCAGACGGCGAGTGTCGACGTCTGCTATTCGTCGAACGTCGCCGAGCACACCGACCAGCCGTGGGAGATGGCCGACGAGATGGTCCGCGTGACCCGCCCCGGCGGCATGATCGTCCTCAGCTACACGCTGTGGTGGGGCCCGTTCGGCGGCCACGAGATGGGCTTGACCCACTATCTCGGCGGCCACCGCGCAGCTCGCATGTACACGCGTCGGCACGGACATCCGCCGAAGAACTTGTTCGGCGAGTCACTGTTCCCGATCACCGCAGCCGCGGGTCTGCGCTGGGCGCGCACGGCGCCCGACGCGACGCTACGACTCGCCTTCCCCCGCTACCTGCCGCGGTGGGCGTGGCCGGTAGTGAAGGTCCCCGGCGTGCGGGAAGTCGGCGCGACCAATCTCGTGCTCGTGATGGTGAAGCGGTAGCGGGGGTTTCGACTCGCTTCGCTCGCTCAACCAACTACAAAGGGGCGCTGCTCAACCAGCTACCGGAGACGCCGATCAGTGCGGCAGCTTGCCCTTGCACGAGAACGGTCCGCCGCCCGAGGTCGACGACGCCAACAGTTCTTCGCCCTGCATGATCGTGCAGGTGATCCGGCCGCGGACGACGATGCCAGACAGTTCCGCGTGCTTGCCCTTGAGCGTCGTCTTCTGCTGCCACGGGGTCCCGGTGATGACGACGACCTGCTTCTTGTTGCCCGATCGGTACGTGACGCCGACAACCTCCCCGTCGCCGGTGAGCTGGTAGGTCACGCTGCCCGGCTCCCCGGTCGGCCGGGTGTGCGTCGATTCGGGAGTGGAGGTCGGCGTCGACGTGGAAGTGGACGTCGGCGTGGACGTGGTGGAGGTCGGCGACGAGACGACGACCGTCGTCGGGGCAGCGCTCTCGGGCGAGGACGTCCTGTCCCGAACGATGAGCACCGCGACCACGACCACCGCGACCAGCGCGAGGAACGTCACGATCGAGAGCACCACCGTCCGTCTGGTGTTCGGTCTGCTCATGTCTGCACCTCGTGCTGGTGGTCGCGATCGCCCGACCTGTCCAGTCGAGCTGTCACGATTCTACGATCGCCTCCAGCGGCCGAGTCCGGGCAGCGGTGATCGCAGGCCACAGCGACGCGACCACACCGACCACCGCGGCTCCGACGAGCGTCCCACCGATCAGCCCCCACGGAATGACGACCCCTTCGAGTCCCCAGTAGGCCAGAGTCCGGACGAGCGGGATCGCGATCGCCAGCCCCAGGACCACACCGAGCAACGCTCCGAACACGGCGATGTACGTCGACTCCAAATAGATGGAGCGGCGGACCTGCGACCGGGCCATACCGACGGCGCGCAGCATGCCGATCTCCTTCTTGCGCTCCACCACCGACAAGGCGAGCGTGTTGACGATGCCGAGGACGGCGATCGCCAACGACAACGCGAGCAGCGCATACAAGGTCACCAGCATCTGGTCGATGGTGGACGACACCGTGCTCTTGAACTCTTCTCGGTCCTGGATCTGGACGACGAGATACTGCTTCGTCACATCCTCGATCTGGGTGCGCAACTCGTCGGCGTCGACGCCGGGCTTGCCCTTGATCCAGATGGGTGAGGCCTGTCGCATCGACTCGACCGGCACCAGTTTCAGATAGGCGTCCTTGCCGACGATCCGCGGTCCGACCACTTCGCTGTCCTCGTACACGCCGGTGATCGTGACGGGCACTGCGTCGCCGGTCGGTGCGGTCAGTGTGATCTTCTGGCCGAGCTTCCACCCCTGATCACGTGCGGTCGACTCGTCGATCGCGAGGCCGTCGCCCGGCACGTCGATGCTGCCTTGGACAGCGTTGACGACGGCGACGTCGTTGAGCGATCCGCCGAGCGCAGCCGTCATCCAGACGGGTTTGTCGTCGACCTTCGCGGTCGCCACTGCCTGACTGATGACGACCCCGGCGTCGGGGACCTTCGCGCGGACCGTGTCGGCGACGCCGATCGGCAACGGCCCGTTGTTGGTCGACGACATGATGAAGTCAGCGGTCACGCCCTTGTCCACGGCGCTGTTCACGGTCCCCTTGAACGAGGTGCCGATGGTGCCGATGACGACGACGAGCATCAGCCCGAGAGTCAACGCGAACGCAGTGGCCGCCGAACGGCGCGGATTGCGGACCGCGTTGGTGTGGGCGAGCTTGCCGACGGTCCCGAACGGCTTGGCGAAGAGCGCCCCGAGCGCGCCGACGAACGGCTGCGACAAGGCCGGCGCGCCCAGCACCACAGCGACCACCGCGAGGACCGCACCGAGGCCCACGATCAACGCGCGTGCGGTGCCTTCGCCGAGCCCGCCGATCACCAGGGCGAGGACGCCCAGCACGCCCAGGATCGCTGCCACGAGCGTCCGCTTGCGCAGGGAGCCCGCTCCGGGTTCCACGGTGCTCGACCGCATGGCTTCGACCGGCGGGATGCGCGATGCACGACGCGCCGGTATCCACGCGCTGAGCATGGTGACGACGACGCCCACGAACAGTGCGGCGATGACTGCCGTCGCACCGATCTGAATGCCGTTGGACGGCAGCCCCTGCGACTCGGTGAACGCGAGCAGGAGCGCCGCCACACCGATACCGAGGCCGAGGCCGACGAGCCCGCCGATCACGCCGACGATCGACGCCTCCAACAGCACCGACCGCGACACGTCCTTCCGGCTCGCGCCGATCGCGCGGAGCAGCGCCAACTCCTTGTTTCGCTGGGCGACGATCATCGAGAAGGTGTTGTAGATGATGAACGTTCCGACGAGCAGCCCGATCGCAGCGAAGGCGAGGAACACCGCCTGAATGATCGTGAGGAACTGATCGATCTGGGACTTCTGGTCTTCCCGCACCTGGTCGCCCGTGCGGACCTGGTACAGGTCGTCGACGGTCTTCGCGTCGCCGAGCGCGCCGTGGACGGCGTCCCGCAACTGGGTGTCCGAGACGCCGGGCTTAGCGGTCATGTCGACGACCGAGACGTACTCGCCGTCGGAGAAGTACTGGTTCGCAGTGTCCTTGTCGAACGCGATGCCGACGAAGCCGCCAGTGGACGTCGGCATGTCGGAGAGTCCGACGACCGTCACCTGCAGGGGATCGGAGATTCCGGTTCCGAGCACGACTGTCGTCGTCGATCCGACATGCAGACCGGCCTTGTCGGCCGCGTCCTTGTTGATCAGGATCTCGCCCTCTTTCGCCGGCGCCCGACCGTCGACGACGGTGTTCGAGTCGCCGATGCCCTGGTCCGGTGGCAGATACGCCGACGCGACGCTCGGCGCCCCACCGGTCTGGATCGCCTTGCCCGACGAGTCGGCGACGGTGACGGGACCGCTGACGTTCTCGACGATGCGGTCGATGCCCAGCTGGTCCTTCTGTTTCCGGAGCTGGTCGACGACGTCGACGGGCACGCCCGGCGACTGCGAGTCGGCAGCCGTCACCTCGACGGCGACGCCGCGCGCAGCGTTGTCGAAGATCGAGTTGAACGCCGACGAGACCGTCGACGTGAAGATGAGCGCCGCTGCGACGAAACTCGTGCCGAGCACCACGGAGAAGACGGTGAGGACGAGCCGAAGCTTATGTGAGGAGAGACTGCGGACAGAGACTTTCCGCATCACCGAGGACGCCATGATCACTGCTGCCCGGTAGTCGCGGAGCCGGGCGCTGCGTCGTCGAGGTGCTTCATGACCTCGAAGACGTCGTCGGCGGTCGGCCTACGCAATTCGCGGACCAGCGCGCCGTCGGCCAGGAACACGACCCGGTCGGCGTAGGCCGCCGCGCGCGGGTCGTGGGTGACGATGACGACGGTCTGCCCGAACTCGTCGGTCGCCGCACGCAAAATGTCCAGGACCTCCCCGGACGAGCGGGAGTCGAGGTTGCCGGTCGGCTCGTCGCCGAAAATGATGTCTGGTCGTCCGACGAGGGCGCGGGCACACGCGACGCGTTGCTGCTGGCCGCCGGATAATTCGCTCGGACGGTGGCTCAACCGGTCTTTGATGCCGAGCCTGCCGATCACTGTGTCGAACCATTCGCGGTCGACGTCGCGGCCCGCGATGCCCTGAGGGAGCGTGATGTTCTCCTCCGCGGTCAGCGTCGGCACCAGGTTGAACGCTTGGAACACGAAGCCGATGCGGTCGCGCCGCAGCTTGGTCATCTCCTTGTCGGACAATCCGGCCAGTTCGACGGACCCGATGCGCACCGTCCCCTCCGTCGCGGTGTCCAGACCGGCCAGGCAATGCATGAGCGTCGACTTGCCCGAACCCGACGGCCCCATGATCGCGGTGAACTCGCCCGTCTGGAACCCGATGCTCACGCCACGCAGCGCATGGACGACGGTGTCGCCCGATCCGTACGTCTTGACCACGCCCTCGGCGCGTGCGGCGAACTGCTCATCCTGGGCAACGGCTGCGTGTGTCATACGTCAAGAGTTCCAAACACTGGGGCGAAGCGCTATCCGGAATCTCCCTGAGGACGATCGTGATTCACATGCGGGTACCTCCCCGCCGCTGATCTGCCCTGTTCAGGGCGACCGTTCGCCAGACGATACGGACGAACTGTGTTGTGAGACAACGGTGCGAAACGGCAGTGAAATAGAACGAGCGGAGCCGAGAAGATCTCGACTCCGCTCGATCAACAGAGGTACCGCTCGATCAGCAAGTTGCCGCTGAATCAGCTCAGGCGCTCGCGGAGGCCGTCGAGCTCGTTGCGGAGCGCGGTCGGCAGCTTGTCGCCGACGAAGGAGAACCACTCCTCGATGCTCGGCAGCTCGTCGCGCCACTCGTCGGTGTCCACGGCGAGCGCCTCGGCGAGGTCGTCGACCGATACGTCCAGCCCGGTCAGGTCAAGCTCTTCGGGCTTGGCGACGATGCCGATCGGCGTCTCGACACCCTCGACACGACCCTCGATGCGGTCGACCATCCACTTGAGGACGCGGCTGTTCTCGCCGAATCCCGGCCACAGGAAGCGGCCGTCGGCTCCGCGGCGGAACCAGTTGACGTAGAACACGGCTGGCAGTTCGGCGCCGTTGCGGCGACCGATGTTCAGCCAGTGCTCGAAGTAGTCGCCGACGTGGTAGCCGAGGAACGGCAGCATCGCCATCGGGTCGCGGCGAGTGGTGCCGACCTTGCCCTCTGCGGCAGCGGTCTGCTCCGAACCGACCGTCGCACCCATGAAGACGGCGTGCTCCCAGTCGCGGGCCTGCGTGACCAGCGGAACCGTCGTCTTGCGACGTCCACCGAACAGGATCGCCGAGATCGGCACGCCCTGCGGATCGTCCCACTCGGGAGCGAGCGTCGGGCACTGCGACATCGGGGTGCAGTACCGCGAGTTCGGATGCGCGGCCTTGGTGTCCGAGTCCGGCGTCCAGTCGTTGCCGAGCCAGTCGACGAGGTGGTCGGGCGCCTCGCCGATGCCCTCCCACCAGACGTCGCCGTCGTCGGTACGGGCGACGTTCGTGTACAGGGTGTTGCCAGCCTCGATGGTCTGCATCGCGGTCGGGTTCGAGTCCATGCCCGTCCCCGGTGCGACACCGAAGAAGCCGAACTCGGGGTTCACGGCGTACAGGCGACCGTCCTGGCCGTAGCGCATCCAGGCGATGTCGTCGCCGACGGTCTCGGCGCGCCACCCCGGCAGGGTCGGCAGGATCATCGCGAGGTTGGTCTTACCGCAGGCCGACGGGAACGCGGCCGCGATGTAGTAGACCTTCTCCTCGGGCGAGATCAGCTTGAGGATCAGCATGTGCTCGGCCAGCCAGCCCTCGTCGTGCGCCATCGCCGACGCGATGCGCAGCGCGTAGCACTTCTTGCCCAGCAGCGCGTTGCCGCCGTAGCCCGAGCCGTACGACCAGATCACGCGATCTTCGGGGAACTGGACGATGTACTTTTCTGGGTTGCACGGCCACGGCACGTCTTCCTGGCCTGGCTCGAGGGGAGCGCCGACGGAGTGCAGTGCCCGCACGAAGAAACCGTCGGTTCCGAGGGTTTCGAGGACCTTCGGGCCGACGCGGGTCATGACGCGCATCGACATGACGACGTACGCCGAGTCGGTGATCTCCACGCCCAGCTTCGGATCGTCCGAGCCGAGCGGTCCCATGCAGAACGGGACGACGTACATGGTGCGACCACGCATGCAGCCGCGGTACAGCTCGGTCATCGTCGTGCGCATCTCTTCCGGGTCGACCCAGTTGTTGGTCGGTCCGGCTGCTTCCTCGGTCTTGGAGCAGATGAAGGTGCGCGACTCGACACGGGCGACGTCGGCGGGATCGGAGAGTGCCAGGAACGAGTTCGGCTTCTTGTCGTCGTTCAGCTTCACCATGGTGCCGGCCTCGACGAGCTCACCGGACAGGCGAGTCCACTCTTCGTCACTACCGTCCGACCAGACCACCTTGTCGGGCTGCGTGAGTTCGGCGACCTCGGCCACCCATTCCAGCAGTCCGGCGTGTGTCGTCGGGGCGTTTCCGGGTTCGAGGCCCGGAATGGTCGCAGCGGTCATGCGGATCTCCTCAGTAACGGCAATGCCCACGCCAGTAGTTCCGTCCAGGCGCAGTTGACGTCGAGGATACGCGTTGTACACAGCACTTCGGCACTCGGTTGGGCGAGGAATTCGTCACGGTAGGCGGCCGAGTGACGTGGGTCTCCATGGGAGCGGTTCGTCGCATTCATCCGAGACGGTGACTCGACCGGCCGTGTCCAGCCGTGTCATTCGGTCTACCCGGCCGTCTCCGTCGGTGTCCGTGAGGATCACCGGGTCGCCCGCGGCCTCCGTCGTTATCGAGTCGGGGACGCCGTCGGCGTCGGCATCGAGTTCGGCGGGGCCGAGGTCCCACAATTGTCCGTCGTCGTAGATCCAGAGGTCGTCGCCCGCGTGCGCGGCCGCAGACGATCCAGCGTCGGCGACGTCGCCGTCCGCGGATTCGATGCCGAACCAGTCCTCCATCGTGCCTTCCGTGAGCCTCTATAAGGTTAGACGTTCCGCGCGGGCGTTCGGTTCCATGCTTCTCGCCCCACGGCGGCTTCGACGTCGCTCAACTGTGCGGCCAACCGGTGCTCCAACGCAGTCCGCCGCAAGGTCACGGTGTCCGCCGTCCACCGCCGCAGCGCGGTGCGGGTCGAGGCCGTCCGACGCACGCCGACGATCCAGGCGGCCACCGCGAGTCCCGTCAGCGCGGTGAGCGCCGTCCCCGTCCATCCCAGACCGGCCCATTGCGCCATCGGCGAGACGAGAACCCGCCCGGCGCCGAACCCGGCAGTGACTCCGAACAGCAGCATCACCGCGTCCTCCGCATTGGGACGTCGTTCCGGCGGCGGTGCGACCGCCCCACTGGTGCGCGCCCTCACGTGCGGACTCGACGGTCTCGGACCGCCGATCTCCGGCGAGCCGAGGGCCGCCACGGCGCGCACCCGGTCGAGTCGCTCGGCGAGCAGCGCATCCGCAGCGACGTCGACGGCCGCCATCGCGTCGCTCAGCCACTGCGTGTACTCGTCGACATCGCGGCGGCGCACTCTCGCGCACTCCCGATCGGCGGTGACGGCGAGTCCCTGGATGCTCTCGCGAGCCGCGGTGACCACATCCGCGCGTGCCGCACTGACGCCCGCGCGGACCCCGGTCAACCGGTCGGCGCGGGACGGTCCGACGGGCGGCCGTCTCATTGCGCCTCCAGCGCACCGCGTCGTGCCGAGTGTGACGACCTCGGTCGGTGGGCGCACCGGCGTCGACTCCCCAGGTTCGACGCCGGCGAACCAGCGCCGCACATCGTCGAGACCGCCGCCGGTCTCGACCGAGACGGCGAACAGTGCGAGGCGACGGTCCGGATCGAGGATCACCCGAGCGCGCGCCACGAGGTCGGGCCAGTCCGGGTACCGGTCCACCCGGGTGGCCACGAGCGCAGTCGACACCCCGCGATCGGCGAGGTCGGCCAGCAGGTCGCGTTCTTCGGCGCCCGGCTCGCACGAGAGATCGAGCGCGACGACGACGCATCGCCCCGCAGCGTCCCTTTCTCTCGCAGTGCCCCTGTCTCGCACAGTGCCCCAGCCTGACGAGGTTCCGCCGAGGGCGGCTGCGAGACCGTCAGGATCAGCGCCGACCACACCCACAACGTGCACGCAGGCATCCCCGCCGTCGCCGGCCCACTCACTCATGGGTGCACCCCCACGAGCGCCTGTTCGGCGCCCTCGCGTGCCGCCCCGCGCGCAGCGAGCAGTCGCAGATCCGCGCACAGTCGGCGATCCCGCAGCGACGCGACTTCCCCGGACACCGCGCGGACGGCATCGGCGACGGCGTCGATCCCGCTCGCGTCGTGCAGCCTCGTCGCGATGTCGGCACCCGACAGCTGTGGCTCTGCGGCCAACCAGTCCTGCGCCGCCGCGACCCCGCGGATTCCGTAACTCCTCACGACGTCGTCGCCGGGTTCGGCGGCGCGCAGCACGGCGAGCGCTGACGGGCCGACCGTCGCCGACGCCCAGAGCGCGGACACCGGAACGACCGGACGGCCGAGGACATCGGCTGCCGCGGCGGCCTCGGCTCGGGAGTCGTCGCGGACATCGGCCTTGCCCGCGACGACGATCAGCGGCGTCTGCGCGCTACACGCGCGGACGTCGCATCTGCGTGCTCCGGAGCCGATCACGCGGACGAGGAGGTCAGCCCCGCCCGGCGGGTCCGCGTCGCCGATCACCGTGCAGCACAGTCGAAACCGTGACCGCAAGGCGGCCGCCACGGTGTGCGCGCCAACGCCTGGATGCCCGCTGACAGCTACCGCGAGCGGCGCCATACGCCGCCGTCTGGCCGCCGCGAACGTCTGGTGTTCCCCCATCTGGACGCCTCCCCCGAGAGTCGAACCCGACGCTACCCGCCGCCGATGGCCGACGGCGCCGGTTGCAGACATCCGGGTGTCGGTTGTGGATAACGGCCCGACGTGCGACACCATGGAGCGGTGAACAACGACGAGAACCCCGTCGACGAGCCGTCCGCCAGCCGCGACAACTCGCGTCTGTACCCACGCGTCACGAGCTTCCGCTTCCGCCGCGGTTCGCTGACCACCGGTCAGCGGCGCAACTGGGAGACGCTGTGGCCGACGCTCGGCCGCGATCTGCAGACCGGGCAGGACGCCGCCGACGACGAGCCTCCGCTCGACCAGACGCAGTGGTTCGGCCGGAAGGCTCCGCTGGTAATCGAAGTCGGCAGCGGCACCGGTATCTCCACGGCTGCGATGGCCGAAGCCGAGCCCGACGTCGACGTGGTGGCCGTCGAGGTTTACCAGCCGGGTCTCGCCCAACTCGTCGGCCTCGTCGATCGCGGCGGCCTCGAGAACGTCCGCATGATCCGCGGCGACGCGACCGTCGTGTTCAGTGAACTCGTGGCGTCGAACAGCCTGACCGGTGTCCGCGTGTTCTTCCCGGACCCGTGGCCCAAGACGCGCCACCACAAACGTCGGTTCCTGCAGTCGGGGACGATCGAGTTGATCGCCGACCGACTGGCCCCCGGCGGCGTGCTGCACATCGCGACCGACCACGCCGATTACGCGCTGTGGATCGCCGAACTGCTCGCCACCCAGCATCCGGACCGAGCTCACGTGGTGCCGTTGACCTTCGATTCGCCCATCCTGTTGGAGCGGCCGACGACTAAGTTCGAAGGGCGAGCCCAGGTAGAAGGCCGCGAGGTCAACGAGTTCGTCTACGTTAAGCCGTACCCGCGCGTCCAGGCGAGCGGTCAAAGCCAGGAGGACCCCTCATGACCGCCCCCGAGTTCGCCGAATCGATCACCGGAACCAGCCCGACGCGGCGCGTCCTCCTCGTCTGGGACGCCCCCAACATGGACATGGGGCTCGGCAGCCTCCTCGGCGGCCGTCCCACCGCCGCGCACCGTCCCCGCTTCGACGCGCTCGGTCGCTGGGTACTCCAACGGACCGCCGCGATCGGGGCAGCGACCCACGCCGACGTCGAGCCCGAGGCGACGGTGTTCACGAACATCGCGCCCGGAAGCGCCGATGTCGTTCGACCGTGGGTCGAGGCCCTGCGAAACGTCGGTTACGCCGTCTTCGCGAAGCCCAAGCTGACCGACGACAGCGACGTCGACGAAGACATGCTCAACCACCTCGAGGTGCGACGACATTCTCCCGGCCTCGCCGGTGTGATCGTCGCCTCCGCAGACGGGCAAGCGTTCCGGGAGCCGCTGCTGGAGATCGCCGCCGAAGGCGTCCCGGTCACGGTGATCGGTTTCCGGGAGCACGCGAGTTGGGCACTCGCCGCCGATGAACTGGAGTTTGTCGACCTCGAGGACATCGCCAGCGTGTTCCGGGAGCCCCTCCCGCGCATCAGTCTCGACTCGCTGCCCGACGACGGCGCATGGCTCACCCCGTTCCGTCCGCTCAGTGCACTCCTCAAGTGAAGATGAGAGTCACGTACCGAAACCTGAGCGTTTCGCCCCTGGTAGTAGCCGCATTCTCTCAGGTGTAGCTGAGACAATCGCACTTTCGAGTGTTCGCGAGAAGGAAGGAAGCCGGCGTGTTCGGATCCATCGGCTCATTCGTGTACCGAATGCGCTACGCCGTCATCGCTGTGCTGATCGCACTGATGGGCGGCCTCGGTCTGTACGGCATGGACCTGTCGAAACACCTGTCGCAGAGCGGTTGGTTCGATCCCCAGTCCGAGTCCGTGACCGGCTCGGTCGTCGCCGACGAGGCCCTCGGTCGCGACCACAAGTCCGACGTCATCCTGCTGATCACGCCACCCGAGGGCACGTCGATCGACGACGAGGCCTTCGGACAGAAGATGCTCAAGCTGACCGACGACTTGATCGCCGAGCACCCGGACGTCGTCAGCCGTGAAGTCGACGACGACCACGCAGGCCTGATCAGCCCGTTCGATTCCGCCGACAACGGTGCCAGCCAGATCGCGGCCGATCAGAAACGCGACCGGATGTGGACCGACGACCGTCGGCACGGATTCATCTCGATCGGTGTCAACGGCAACGACGACACCACGATCCTCAAGAACTACAAGTCGATCGAACCGTTCTTCGACGGTCTCGACGAACGCTACGAACTGCCTGGCACACAATTCGAACTCGCCGGCCTGCAGCCGATCGCGAGCGCGATGAGCGACGGCATGGACGCGGACATCCACCGCGCCGAGGTCATCGCGCTGCCGGTGGTCGCGATCATGCTGCTGTTCGTGTTCGGCGGCGTCGTCGCCGCGATCCTCCCGGTCTTCATCGGCGGTCTGACGATCGCCGGTTCGCTCGGCATCACCAAGCTGATCGCGCAGGCCACCGAGCTCAACATCTTCGCTCAGTCCGTCATCACCCTGATCGGTCTCGGTATCGCGATCGACTACGGGCTGTTCGTGGTCAGTCGCTTCCGTGAGGAATTGGCCGAGGGGTACACGCCGAAGGCCGCCATCCGAAGAACCGTGATGACGTCGGGCCAGACCGTCGTCTTCTCGGCGACCATCATCGTCGCCGCGCTGGCCTGTCTGCTGATGTTCCCGCAGGCGTTCCTCAAATCCGTGGCGTACGGCGCCATCGCGTCCGTCGGGCTCGCCGCGATCCTGTCGATCACGGTCCTGCCTGCGATTCTGGCGATCCTCGGCCGTCGCGTCGACGCGTTGAGTCTGCCGTTCCTGAACCGCACCAAGACCCGGGAAGAGGTCGAGGCCGGGTTCTGGGGCAAGCTCGCGTCCTGGGTGATGAAGCATCCGCTCAAGACGGCGATCCCGACCGTCCTGCTCCTGCTCGCGTTGATCATCCCGTTCGGCAACATCGCGTTCACCGGGCTCAGCGAGAAGCTTCTGCCGCCGGACAACCAGAACCGTATCGCTCAGCAGCACTTCGACGAACTGTTCCCGACGGAGCGCACCGAAGAGCTGAAACTCGTCGTCGTCTACGACCAGAACGGCGACGACGTCGCGACCAAACTGCAGTCCATCGCCGACGAGGCGAACACGATCCCCGGCTTCACCAAACCGTTCTCGCCCGACGCCGACGGCGGCGCGCTCGACGGGATCTACGGCAACGAGCAGAACGGGCTCGGCGTCACCCAGATGTCGGCAGGCCTGCAGAACCGCGACGACGCCCCCGATGCCATCACATCGTTGCGCGACATCGACACCCAGGGCTTGCGCATGTACGTCGCAGGCACTCCAGCCCTCACCCAGGACTCCATCGACGGCTTGATGACCAAGCTGCCGTATATGGCGATCCTGCTGGTATTGGTGTCCGGACTCCTGATGTTCCTCGCGTTCGGGTCGGTGATCCTGCCGATCAAGGCCGCGTTGATGACGGCTCTCGGCCTCGGTTCCACTCTCGGCATCTTGACGTGGATCTTCATCGACGGGCACGGCTCGTCGATCGCCAATTTCACGCCCGGCCCGCTGTTCGCGCCGATCCTCGTGCTGATCATCGCGATCATCTACGGGCTGTCGACCGACTACGAGATATTCCTGCTCTCTCGCATGGTCGAGGCCAGACAGAACGGCGCGTCGACGACGGAGGCCATCCGCGTCGGCACCGCCAACACGGGCCGAATCATCACCGCTGCCGCGGCGATCCTCGTCGTCGTCACCGGAGCCTTCGGTCTATCGGACATCGTGATGATGAAGTACATCGCGTACGGCATGATCGCGGCGCTGATCCTCGACGCCACCGTGATCCGCATGCTACTTGTGCCTGCCGTCATGAAACTGCTCGGCGACGACTGTTGGTGGTCGCCGCGCTGGATGCAGCGTCTGCAGCAGAAGATCGGACTCGGCGAGACCACCCTCGGCGACGAGCCGGATGAGAAGGAGAACAGCACGTTCGCGACCCTCGGCGCGTCGTCCGGCGGCGTGGTGGCCGCAGCGGAGGCTCCGACGACGTCGATGAAGCGCATCAGCGAACGGCCGGTCGCCGGGCGTGCCGAGCCCACTGGCGCGCGCCGCGCGCTCAGTCGTCGCGACGAAGGCTCTGACGTCGACGCGAGCGACACGCACGGTACCGAGAGCACGCTGGACGAGCTAATCTCCGACGACGCGCCTGCCAAGGGCCCGGAGACCGCTGCGAAGCCCGCGGCGAAGGCCGTCCCGAGGACAGCGGCACCCAAACCTGCTGCACCTAAACCTGCTGGGCCTAAGCCTGCCGCTGGGGCTAATGCCGCCCGACCACGGACTGCCGCACCGGCGCCCGCGCAGGCGTCGACCAAGCGTAAGAGCGACGGCCCGGACACCGGTTCCTGGCGACTCGGGGCAGGCGGTGTCCGCCAGACCTCCCGTGACCTGCGGCCGCGACCGCAGCAACGAGCGGGAGCACCGGTCGAGACACCCGACTCATCGGGTCGGGTCGCCCCCGCACAACAACCCGTGCGTCCGCAGCGTCCGACGTCGCAACCGCTGCCCGCGCAACGTCCCACGCCCGCGCAGCGCGCCACCGGGTCACCGGCCCCACGCGGACCGCAGCCGAGGCCCACAGCTCCCCAGCCTCGCCCCCGGCAGGCGCCGCCGACGCCCCAGACGCCGGCACCGCCCACGTCGGGTCGGCGGCCTGCCCCGGAGTCTCAATCCGGACCGCCCCGATCTGGACCGCCCCGATCTGGGACACCCCAGACCGGGACACCGCAGACTGGGACACCGCAGACTGGGACACCGCAGCCCGCTTCGGACAACGACGAACAGTCAGCCGAGTCGCGGTCGGCCCGCGAACTGCGGCCGGACCGCGGGAACGAAGGCAACCAGATCAGCGTTCAGGAACTCCTGCGTCGCAGTCGGGGTCATCAGTCAGATGAGGATTGACCGCCCGTAGGGTGTACGTCATGCCCGACGACGCTGACGCCACGGCCGACGCCCCCGATTCGCCGTCGGGCAAGCGTCGGCCGTGGCGTCTCTGGCTTCGGTGGGGCGCGATCGTCGTCGTCATCGTCGTCCTCGGCGTGGAGGGCTATTTCGTCTGGCCCAAACTGCGGGACACGTGGGAGCACATCGGCGAGCTCCGCTGGGAGTGGGTGCTCGCCTGTATCGTCGCCGCTGGCCTGTCGATGGACAGTTACGCGCAGGTGCAACGGGCTCTCATGCGCTCGGCAGGCGTCAAAGTCAGTCAAGCGGAGTCACTCGCGGTCATCCTCGCCTCCAATTCGGTGTCGCAGACCATGCCCGGCGGCCAGGTTCTCTCCCCCGCGTTCGTCTACCGGGAGAGTCGCAAGTGGGGCGCCACGCCGGTCATCGCGTCCTGGCAGGTCGTCATGTCGGGTCTGCTCGCGGGTGCAGGCCTGGCCGTGCTCGGTCTGGGTGGCGCGCTGCTCGCCGGAGCCAAGACCAGCCCCTTCTCGGTGATCTTCAGCATCGCAGGCTTCCTCGTGTTCGCCATCGCCGTCCAATACCTGGCCAGTCACCCGCAGATGCTCGAGAACGCAGGTCTCCGCGTCCTCGGCTGGGTCAACAACGTCAGGGACAAGGCGGCCGACCACGGGACGGCTCGACTCAAACAGATCATCGAACAGTTGGAAGCCGTCCAGCTGAACCGGCGCGACGGCGCGATCGCGTTCGGGTGGAGTTTCTTCAACTGGGTCGCCGACGTCGCCTGCCTCGCGTTCGCGTGCTACGCCGTCGAGGCCCATCCGTCATTCGCCGGCCTCATGGTCGCCTACGCTGCGGGAAAGGCGGTCGGCACGGCGATCCCGCTGCTGCCCGGCGGCATCGGCGTCGTCGACATCACCATTCAGTTGGCGCTCACCTCGGCAGGCATGCCCGCGGGCCTCGCCCTCACCGCGGTCCTCATCTACCGCGTCGTCAGCTACATCCTCGTCGCCGTTGTCGGCTGGGTCGTGATCGCAGTGCGCTACCGCGGGGCGTTCAAGTCGGACGTCACGCTCGACAAGGAGATGGCCGACGACCGCGCCCGCATCGCCAGGGAGGACGACGGGCCGTCGACGGCGACGGCGACGGACGCCACCGATACCGACGGCGACCCGAATGACGGTCGCTCACCCGCGTGAGATCGGCGCGCCCCATGCTCCGACTACCGTGGAGACATGACCTCCCGTGACACGACCGCATCGCACCGGACCCCAGCGCACCGGACTTCCGTCGGAATCGTCGCACTGGCCGCCGTCGCCGACATCGTCGCGATCTGTGTATTCGTCGCTATCGGTCGGCGCAACCACGACGAAGCGGGGACGGTCAGTGGATTCCTGACGACTGGATGGCCGTTCCTGGTCGGAGCCTTCTTCGGATGGTGCGTCACCGTCGTCGCGACGGGCAGGCGGTTCGCTCCGGGACGGCTGCTGCCGGCCGGCGCAGTCGTATGGGTGTCGACTGTCGTCGTCGGGATGGTTCTCCGAGTGTTCGCCGATCAGGGGACCGCGACGTCGTTCATCGTCGTCGCATCCGTCGCCACCGGGATACTGCTCCTCGGCTGGCGTTCGATCGCGGCTCTCGTCGCACGGCGCAGGTCGTGAACCGCGCTAGCTGCTGTTCAACACCTTGAAGTACTTCTGCGCCACTTGGAGGGCCGCAGTGCCCGAGGTCTCGCCTTCGCAGTAGATCACGATGACCCTGCCGCCCTGCAGGCCGACGAACCAGCCGGGCCCCTGCGGACCGTTGGTTCCGACGAGGGCGCGCAGCCCCGGAGCTCCGGTCAGGTCGCTCGCGTCACCGGTTTTCGCGATGGCCGCCATCGATCGCAGGATCTCGCGTGCCACCTCCGGTTCGAAATGCTCGAGCTTGCCGTCGGTGACCTTCGTCGTCGCGCCCTTGATGATGTACGGGGCCACGGCGTCGGTCGCACCGTCCGACGCCCGCGACAACGCGACGCCGAGCGCCCCCATGTTCAACATGGTCGACTTGTAGTCGTTCGGTTTGAAGCTGGCGCCCGACACCTTCGGTTTGGTCGTCGCCGTACGCGGAAGGCTCACGCCCGGCGCGGTGAACTTAACTCCGAGGCCGAACCGGTAGAGCATGTCGTTAGCGGCGCCGGAGTCGCCCTTGGAAGCGCGGTCGACCGCCTCGAACACCGGATCGAGCGTCGACCCGGTGGCGTAGGCGGCACCTGCCTCCACGTCACTTCGCGTGGCGGCGTCGTTCCTGGCCATGGCGAGAATGCCGCCCGTTGACGCGTCGAACGTCATCACCGTCGCAGGCTGCGCCACTTCGACGACGGTGTTGCGGAGCACCAACTGTTGATTCTGATCGACGGTGGTCGGGATGTCCTCGGCCGGCGGCCCCTGTTTGCCTGCCAATCGCTTCGGCCGGGTTCCCGGCGTCACGAGTTGAACCTGCCAGCCTGCGGTCGCGTCGCGCACCGCGGTCCAATAGTTGGTCAGACCTCTCTCTAGCGGGCTCGACAGTCGGCGGTCGTCCATCACCAGTTTGCCGACGGGGCTGATTGTTACGCCGGTGATCTTCTCCGGCTCGGACGCAAGCATCTTCATATCCGACTCGCGCACCGTCACGGCGACGACGGAACGGCCGTCGGCCTCGTCGACCTTCTTGCCAATCACCGATGCCGTGACGAGCGGCGCGATCGGCTCGATGGCGTCGGCCAGCGCGGAGATCGCCGCGCCGGACTTACGGCCTGCGGCTTTCGGATCGAAGGTGATCTCGTTGACGGGCACCATCTTCATGAACGTCTTGCCGGTGCGGCTGTCGACGGTGGGCGCAGGCGTCGCGTCGGTGCGGACCTTCTGCAGCCGTGATCCTGCCGGCATGTTCTGGTAGACGAGTCCGGGCTCCCACTGGACCTTCCACCCGCTCGACAACTCGCGTGCCGTGCCGGACGTGCTGGTCTCGAACGATCCCTGGCCCGGCCATTCCCACGTGGTCGTCATGGTGAACGACGCCGTGCCGTCGCTGTACTCGACCGGCTTGTTGACGGTGGTCTCGATCGTCTTGGCGCCCATTCCCGCGAACGTCGCACTGAGTGTCTCGGCAGCGGGAGCAGGCGCAGTCGTCAGCCCGGACGCCGCGTCGACGTCCTGGGCCTCGATCGCGCCCGCGAAGCTGCCGACGATTCCGGCCACGTCGGTGTCGTCCCCCGACCCACACCCCGTGACCATCGTCAGTGTCACGGCAGCGACTATCGCCGCCGCAGCACTGTTTCCCCTCCACACCATGACACCAATTTTCACTCTTTTCACATGCGTTTCACCGCACTGGACCTCACATTACCGAATCGTTCTGGTCACGATCGCGCATCGCCGCCGTCTGCACGGCCGAACGAGGCCCTGTCCGCATAATAGAGGTATGTCTTCGATGATTCTGCGCGCCACCGATCGTGTCGCCACCGAGACACCATGGTTGACCTCGTCGCACAGCTTCTCCTTCGGTGACCACTACGACCCGACTAACACCCACCACGGCGTCCTGATGGTGCACAACGAGGACACCATCGCCACCGGGCAGGGCTTCGACACCCACCCGCACGCCGAGACCGAGATCCTCACCTGGGTCCTGTCCGGATCGCTCGTCCACCAGGACTCCGAAGGAAACTCCGGCCTCATTCACCCCGGACTCGCCCAGCGCATGAGCGCGGGGACCGGCGTCCTGCACTCCGAACGCAACGACCACGCCACCTCGACCGACCCGGTCCACCTGATCCAGATGTGGGTGTGGCCCGACGAGAACGGACTCGACCCCAGCTATGAGCAACGGGACGTCACCGCCGACCTGACACCCGGCTCCCTCGTGCCGATCGCGTCGGGCGATCGCGCCCACGACTCCGCGATCCGCATCGCCAATTCGGGTGCCACTCTGTACGCGGTCCGACTCAACGCCGGAGGCGCGGCCACGGTCCCCACCGGCCGCTTCACTCATCTGTTCGTCACCGCCGGAGCCGTCACCGTCGACGGCGATCGTCTCGACACTGCAGACGCCCTGCGCGCCACCGATTTCGGCGGTTCGACGATCACCGCGACCACCGACTCCGAAGTCCTGATCTGGTCGATGTCCAAGCGCCTCGGCGAATAGCGCCTCTTCGCTGGTCGAGCGGAGTCGAGACCCTCGCTGACCGAAGGGTCGAGACCCTTCCACACCGAGACCGTGCACTATGGAGTGTGTGACTACCGAACAGATCTCAGGACTGGACCTGGAATGGGTCGACCCCGCGGTGCGCGTCGCCGACGACCTCTTCACCCACGTGAACGGCAAGTGGCTCGAGTCGCACACGATTCCAGGTGACCGCAGCATCGACGGAGCCTTCCACGTGCTGCGCGACAATGCGGAAGCCGACGTCCGCGCGATCGTCGAGGAGTGCGCGGAGAAGCCGACTGACGCGACGTCGACGATGATCGGCGACCTGTACGCATCGTTCATGGACACCGAACGGATCGAAGACCTCGGACTCGAAGCGGTCCGCGACTATCTGACGGCGATAGCGACCATCGCCTCGAGCACCGACCTGTCCCGCACGCTCGGCTCCCTCCAGCGAGTCGGCGTCCGCGGCTTGTTCGGCTTCTACGTCGACACGGATGCCCGCCGATCCGACCGCTACCTCGTCCACGTCGGCCAGGGCGGTCTGGGGCTGCCCGACGAGTCGTACTACCGCGAGGAGAACCACGCCGAGACGCTGACCGCGTACCGCAAGCACGTGGCCGCGATGTTCAAATTGGCAGGCATCGACTCTCCCGAGGACGCGGCGGCGACTGTCGTCGACCTGGAGACGCAGATCGCCGGCCATCACTGGGACGTCGTGCGCCGTCGCGACGCCGAGGCAACCTACAACCTGCGGACCCTCGCCGAGTTCACCGACGGTACGACTGGGTTCGACGTCGCCGCATGGCTGACCGGCGTCGACGCTCCGAGCGACGAGACCTTCGCCGAGATCATCGTCGGCCAGCCGTCGTTCTTCAGCGGAGTCGGCGAGCTCGTCGCGTCGCGCCCCCTCGACGAGTGGAAGACCTGGCTGCAGTGGAAGCTGCTGAACTCGGTGGCGCCCTACCTGTCGAGTGCGTTCGTCGACGAGAACTTCGCGTTCTACGGGACCACGCTGACCGGGGCCGAGGAGATCCGCGACCGGTGGAAGCGCGGTGTGGGCTTCGTCGAGTCGGCTGCCGGTTTCGCGGTCGGTGAACTTTATGTCGCGAAACATTTTCCGCCTGCGGCGAAGGCCCGCATGGACGAGCTGATCGCGAACCTCGTCGAGGCGTACCGCCGCAACATCTCCGACCTCGACTGGATGACGCCCGCCACGCGGGAACGCGCATTGGCCAAGCTCGACAAGTTCACGCCGAAGATCGGCTACCCGGCGAAGTGGGTCGACTATTCGACGCTGCAGGCCGACCGTGACGATCTGATCGGGAACCTGCGTCGCGCATCGTCGTTCGACACGTCGCGGGAACTGGCCAAGATCGGCGGACCGGTGGACCGGGACGAATGGTTCATGACTCCGCAGACCGTCAACGCCTACTACAACCCGGGCATGAACGAGATCGTCTTTCCCGCCGCGATCCTGCAGGCGCCGTTCTTCGATCCCGCCGCCGACGACGCCGCGAACTACGGCGGCATCGGTGCAGTGATCGGGCACGAGATCGGGCACGGCTTCGACGATCAGGGCGCCAAGTACGACGGCGACGGCAACCTCGTCGACTGGTGGACCGACGACGACCGCGCCGAGTTCAGCAAGCGCACCACCGCCCTCGCAGCCCAGTACGACCAGTTCACCCCCGACGGGCTGGACGAGAAGTACAAGGTCAACGGCGAGTTCACGCTCGGCGAGAACATCGGCGATCTCGGCGGGCTGTCGATCGCACTGGTCGCCTACCGCATCGCGACCGAGGGCTCGGGCGAACCTCCGGTCATCGACGACCTCACCGGCGAGCAGCGGGTGTTCTTCAGTTGGGCGCAGATCTGGCGGACCAAGACGCGCGACGCCGAGTCGATCCGCCGTCTGTCGATCGACCCGCACAGCCCGCCCGAGTTCCGCTGCAACGGCGTGGTCCGCAACGTCGACTCGTTCTATTCGGCGTTCGACGTCACCCCCGGCGACGCCCTCTACCTCGACCCCGCCGAGCGGGTGCACATCTGGTAGTCGCCGCCGGTCGAGGCCTGTCCCGTTGGTCGAGGCCTGTCCCGTTGGTCGAGCGAAGTCGAGACCCAGCCACAAACGATCTCGACTCCGCTCGATCAACGTGGGGGCAGGCTCGATCAACGTGGGGGCAGGCTCGGTCAACGTGGGGGCAGGCTCGGTCAACGTGAGGGCAGGCTCGATCAACGTGGGTACGGCTCGATCGGCGTGAGTAGGACTCGTTTAGCGCGGGCTCGTCGTACTGGTAGACAGTCACCATGGCCTCGCGCAGGGTTTTTCGCATCGTCGTTCCGGCTGTCGCTCTGCTCGTCTGGCTGGTGATCGCCGGAGTCACCGGGCCGCTCGCGGGCCAACTGAGCCAAGTGTCCACCGACGACGCGAGCTCGTTTCTGCCGTCGTCGGCCGAATCGACTCAGGTCCAGGAACTGCTGCATGCGTTCACCGACACCGAGTACTTTCCGGCGATCGTCGTGGCCGAGCGCGCAGACGGGTGGACCGATGCTGACTCGACCTACCTGTCCGACGCTCTCGCGCCGCTGCAGGGGACCGATGGATTCGCGCCACGGTTCTCGCCTCCCCTGGTCTCCGACGACCACCAGGCAGCTCAGCTGATCGTTCCGGTCTCCACCGACGGAAAACCGTCCGACGCTGTCGAACGACTGCAGGACGCTCTCGCCGAACCACCGCCCGGAGTGCGCACCTCGCTGACAGGTCCGGCAGTGCAGTCCGCCGACATGTCCGCAGCGTTCGCCGGAATCGACGGCATCCTGCTGCTGGTTGCCGGAATCCTCGTCCTGATCATCCTCGTGCTCGTGTACCGATCGCCGATCCTGCCGATCGTCGTGCTCCTGTCGGCGGTGTTCGGCCTCGCACTCGCCTCGGGAATCGTGTACGCCCTCGCCGACAGCGGTGCGCTCGAACTCAACGGACAGAGTCAGGGGATCCTGTTCATCCTCGTCTTCGGCGCCGCCACCGACTACGCGTTGCTGCTGGTCGCGCGGTACCGCGAGCAACTCACCACCGACGACGATCCGCGTCGAGCCCTGGTGACCGCATGGCGCGCAACTCTGCCGCCGATCGCCGCGTCGGCGGGCACTGTGATCCTCGGCGTGCTCTGCCTGCTGTTCTCCGACCTCAACTCGAACCGCAGCCTGGGGCCGGTCGCGGCGATCGGCGTCGCGGCGTCGCTACTGGTGTCGGTGACCTTCCTCCCCGCGGCACTCGCGCTGCTCGGTCGGACCGCATTCTGGCCCCGCCGTCCGACGACCGACGACACAGGCCAACCGCATCCGCTGTGGAAGCGCGTCGCCGACGTCGTCGCGGCCAAGCCCCGGCGCACGTGGGCGGCGACACTCGTGGTCCTGGTGATCGGCGCGGCGTTCGCTCCGATGTTCCGCGCCGACGGCGTCGCGACGACCGACTTCTTCCTCGGCGACGCCGACTCCGTCACCGGCGCGCAGTTGCACGACGCTCATTTCGACGCAGGCTCCGGCTCGCCGACCTGGATCGTCACGCCCGCAGGCAACGCAGACCGAACTACGTCCGCCGTCCGGCAGGTATCGGGTGTCGCTTCCGCCCAGGTCCTCGTCGAGGACGGCGCGCCGGTCGTTCGCGATGGTCGCGCCGCCGTAGAAGTGGTCCTCGCGGACGACCCGGACTCACTCACCGCGCAAGACACGGTCGTCGCGATCCGAGACGCCGTCGGCGGTCACGACACCCTGGTCGGCGGTCCGACCGCCCTCGACCTCGACACCCTGGTCACCGCGCGCCACGACCGGAACCTCGTGATCCCACTCGTCCTGATCGTCGTGCTGGCGGTGTTGATCCTGCTGCTGCGATCGATCGTGGCCCCGCTGCTGCTACTCGGGACCACCGTGCTGTCGTTCGCGACCACGCTCGGGGTCGGCGCTCTCCTGTTCAACGGCCCGTTCGGATTCCCCGGCGCGGATCCGGTCGTGCCCCTGTTCGCATTCGTGTTCCTCGTCGCTCTCGGCGTCGACTACAACATCTTCCTGATGACCCGAGCCCGCGAAGAGACGCGACGTCTCGGGACGCGCGCCGGCATGCTGTCGGCGCTGACCAGCACCGGCGGAGTGATCAGCGCTGCGGGCATCGTCCTCGCAGCGACATTCGCAGCGCTCGCGGTTATCCCGTTGCTGTTCCTCGCTCAGGTGGCGTTCCTGGTCGCGTTCGGTGTCCTCGTTGACACGCTGATCGTGCGATCACTCCTGGTCCCGGCGGTCACAGTCGACGTCGGACGACGGATCTGGTTCCCGTCGAAGCTGTCGAAGGATTGACGCGCGTCACTGGTCGGCGTTTCCGGCCTTCCACGTGTTCCACGGGACCGACCAGTCGCCGTAGGTGTCCCACACGGGAAGCTCCGGTCCGCCCGAGTTCGTGATCTCCACGACGTCCCCGATATTGAAATGGTCGAACATCCACTGCGCGTTCTCGTTGCTCAGGTTGACGCAGCCGTGCGAGACGTTCGCAGAGCCCTGCTGTCCGGTCGACCACGGTGCGGCGTGCACGAATTCGCCGTCGTTGGAGATGCGGAGATTCTTGAACACCGTCTCCTTGTAGTAATCGGGATCGCCTTGGCAGACGCCGAATGTGCACGAGTCCATCACGACCTTGTCCAGCCGTTCGGACACGACGTGCGGCCCCTCGTGCGACGGCGTGCTCGGATCACCGAGGCTCATCGGCATCTGCTTGACCTGTTCGCCGTTGTGGAAGACGGTGAGCAGTTCGGTCGAGCCGTCGGCCTTGGCGACCCACGAGTCGTGGACCGTGTAGTCGACGGAGTTGTCTTCGGCCCCGTAGATCCCGTCGCCGAGGTCGACTCCGTAGACGTTCGCCTCGATATGGATCTCGGTTCCGGGCTGCCAGTAGTCCTTGGCCCGGTAGTGCACGTTCTGGTCGTCGGTCCAATACCAGGCTCCGGGCTGCTCCGGGGTGGTGGTCACGGACAGGTGCTTCTCGACCTCGGCCTTGTTCGTCACCGGTTTGGTGAACTGGAAGACCATCGGCTGTCCGACCCCGATCCCCTGGTCGGCGACCATCTCAGGCGCAGGCACCACATTCGCGTACGCGGTGTCGACCGGGTCGATGGTCGAGACCTCGAACGTCTTGCGAGTGTGTCTGCCGTCGTTGTTGACCGCGTCCGTCGCCACTGTGTACGTGGTCCCGTATCCGAGGTCCTCGGTGGTGTGCCAGGCCGCGCCGCCCTCGGTGGGCACGCCCTTGACCTGTTTGCCCGCGGGATTGGCGACCGTGACCGTCTCGAGGTCGCCGCCGCTCGCGCGCACCACGATCTCGTCGGTCGGATTGACCTTCTTCGCCGGGCTGGCGAGCGAGACCTTCGCCGGCGGCTCCGAGGGTCCGCTGCCGCTGCCGCCTGAGCACGCCGCCGCCAAGAGTGCTGTCGCGAACAGGCACAGCGCCGCGAGTCCGCGCGGCGTGCGCCGACCCTGCCCCATCACGTACCGGTTCATCGCACCTGTCCGTCCGCGGCGGCGAGCGCAGCTGCGGTCGCACCCGACGCGGCGCCGGTCACGGCGAGGACCGACGGCCAGGCTCCGATCTTCTTCGCGAGCGGGTGCGACGCTCCGAACGCGCCGAGATAGACGGCCGCGAGTCCGCCGGTCACCGCGGGGCCGCGCGTCGACCACGACCTGCCGGCGGCCACGCCCGCTACTGCCAGTACCACGCCGCCCAGTTCACGTCGACCGGTATACCGAGCAGCGGCATAGCCGCCGATCAGACCCGCTGCGACGACCGGTACCGAAGAATCGATCTGCATTCCCTCGAGGGTACTCCCGGCAGGGAAATAGAACACGTTCTATTCTGTTCGTATGGACGTGACATATGAGGGAACCCGCCGAGAGATCGCCACCGACAAGGGAGTGATCCGCTACCACGAGGCAGGCGAGCACAACGACGACGTGCTGTTGCTGCTCCACGGCAGCGGACCGGGTGTCACCGGGTGGCGCAACTACCGAGGAAACCTGGAGTTCTTCGCCCGGACCCACCACTGCTACATCGTCGAATTCCCTGGATTCGGGGTGTCCGACGCCGTCGAAGGACACCCGGTCCTGACCGCGGGCTCTTCGGTCATCCGGTTCATGGACGCGCTCGACATCCCCTCCGCCGCGGTGATCGGCAACTCGATGGGCGGAGTCGTCGGGATCAACCTCGCGATCAAACACCCGGACCGCATGTCGAAACTCGTCACGATCGGCGGCGTCGGCCCGAACCTGTTCAGCTCCAGCCCTTCCGAGGGACTCCGCCTGCTCCAGGAGTTCACCGATGCACCGGACCGCGACAAGCTCGTCCGCTGGCTGAATTCGATGGTCTACGACCGCGCGCTCGTCACCGACGATCTGCTCGAGGAACGGTGGGAGGCGGCGATCAATCCGGACGCGGCGAAGACCGCGTCGATGATGTACGGCTCGGCGGCGTTCGAGATGCAGCAGAAGTTCCTCGCCGACGCCGATTTCCCGCCCTACTGGGCGATGATGCACAAGGTGAAGTGCCCGACGCTGCTGACGTGGGGGCGCGACGACCGGGTGAGCCCGCCCGACATGGCGCTCGTCCCGATGCGACTCATCCCCGACGCACAGCTCAACATCTTCCCCAAATGCGGGCACTGGGTGATGATCGAGGCGAAAGCGGCGTTCGAGGCGTCGGTGTCAGCGTTCCTGTCTGGGACTTCCTGAGTCTGGGGCTTCCTGAGTCTGGGGCTTCCTGACGGTCAGCGCCGTCAGCGCCTCGCTTGTGTGATCGCCGGAGCCATCACGCAGGCGAGGTCGGCGGCGACGTCGAAGTCGGCCTCCGGCGGCATCGCGACATAGCTCAGCGCCATCCGGGTGATCGTCCGAGCGATCCGACCCGAATCGGCGGCCCGCATCGCGATCCATGACTGCTGCAGGAGAGTGTCGAGCTTGGCCGTCGCCGCTTCGATCAGCGGAGCCGAATCGGTGGTGATGAGTCTGAGGAGGTCGGGCTTGGCCTCGCCGCTCACCAGGGACGCGATCATGGGATCTTCTGCGGCACTGGCGAAGAACCCGGCGAAGCCGACGGTGAACGCGCCTTCGACGTCGTCACACGTCGACTCGACCGCTGTCGCGATCTCCTCGGTGAACTGGTCGACGAGCCGCAGCGCATACGACTGCGCCAAGCCGTTGCGCGAGGAGAACTCGTTGTACACCGTCTGCCTGCTGACGCCCGCGAACTGAGCGACGTCGCTCATGGTCACCCGCGCCCAGTCCTTCTCCACCAGGAGTTCCCGCAGACCGTCCAGCAGCGAGTTCCGTAGGAGCTGTTTGCTCGCAGACGCGTACGACTGTCGGTCCCGGGTCGGAGTGCTCACGGCATCCAGCCTACGGCGAGCCGACAGCGACGCCGTCGGTCATCCTCGCGCCACCTCGACCATGTCGAAGTCGGCTTTCGCTGCTCCACAGTCCGGGCAACTCCAGTCGTCCGGGATGTCGTCCCACCGAGTGCCCGGCGCGATGCCGTCTTCCGGCCAGCCCTCCGCCTCGTCGTATTCGAATCCACACTGAGCGCACTGGTACAGCTTGTAGTTCATGTCGTGCTCCTGCCCTCGATGAAATCCGCCTTCTCCCGGACACCGCAGTCCGGGCACGGCCACTCGTCCGGGACATCGGCCCACGCCGTGCCCGCCGGATACCCCTCGCGCGGCGCGCCGACGGACTCGTCGTACGTGTAGTCGCAGACTTCGCAGTAGTAGGCGGCCATGCTCACGCCTGCCCGTTCGCGGCGAGCAGACGCGCTTCCTTGCCCGGCTGCAGGTTGGCGCGAGTCAGGTCGCCGTCGTAGTGGGCGATGACCCGCTTGTCCATGACCTTGCGCCAGAGCGGCGGAAAGTACGCGACCGTGATCATGCTCGCGTAGCCGGACGGCAGGTTCGGCGCCTCGTCGAAGCTGCGGAGCGTCTGGTAGCGACGTGTCGGGTTCGCGTGATGATCACTGTGCCGCTGCAGGTGGTAGAGGAAGATGTTGGTGCAGATGTGGTCGCTGTTCCAGCTGTGCGACGGCGCGGTGCGCTCGTAGCGTCCCCGCTCATTCTGTTTACGACGCAGACCGTAGTGCTCGAGATAGTTGACGGTCTCCAACAGCGAGAAGCCGTAGATCGCCTGGATCACCATGAACGGCAGGACCTGCCAGCCGAAGATCGCGGCGAGCGCACCCCACAGAACCACGGACATCGCCCACGCGTTGAGGACGTCGTTGCTCTGGTGGAAGACGGGCTTGCCCGCCTTCCGCAGCCGGTTGGCCTCCAGCGACCACGCCGACTTCAGGCTGCCGACCACGCTGCGCGGCAGGAACGACCAGAACGTCTCGCCGAACCGCGAGCTAGCCGGGTCCTCTGGAGTGGCGACCCGGACGTGATGGCCGCGGTTGTGCTCGATGAAGAAGTGGCCGTAGAAGGTCTGCGAGAGCGTGACTTTCGAGAGCCACCGTTCCATCGACACCTTCTTGTGGCCGAGCTCGTGCGCGGTGTTGATGCCGATGCCGCCCATCAGCCCGATGGACAAGGTCAGCCCGATCTTCGAGGCGAGGCCGAGTGATCCGCCGTCGACTCCGAGCCAGCTGAGGTCGCCGAAGCGTCCGCCGGGTCCTGCCGTCCACAGGTAGGCGGCGAAGACGAGGCTCGCGAACTGGAACGGGATGTACACGTAGGTGCAGTAGCGGTAGTACTTGTCCGCCTCCAACTCCTCCATAGCCTCTTCGGGCGGGTTCTGGCCGTCGGGGCCGAAGAACACGTCGAGGATCGGCAGGAGCACGTAGATCAGCATCGGGCCGATCCACCACCAGATCGGCGAGACGGCGCCGAGCCAGCCCCAGTCGAGAACGCCCGATAGCCAGTTCATGAGCGCGATCAGCCCGGTCGCCAGGAAGACCGCGGTCGGCGGAACGAGCCCCAGCAACCAGAGGTGCCGCTTCTTGTCTCGCCATTGCGTCGCGTCGACGAGTCCGTCGTCGACTGTCGGGTTCGCCATCGTTCGCTCCTTCGGTTCACCTCTCATAAACTTGACACTAACCGCTGTCACGTCACCTGTCTATACATTCCAATACTTTTGTAAAGCTTGCGGAGGCTTCGATCGTTCGATCGCTACGATCGGGTGCATGGAGTTCTCGAGATTCGTCGCTATCGGCGACTCCCAGACCGAGGGCATGTGCGATGAAGCAGGCCCCGACACGTATCGCGGATGGGCGGACCGTCTCGCCGCGCAGTTGGCGGAGATCAATCCGGAGTTGCGCTACGCGAACCTGGCGATCCGCGGAAAGAACACCCGGAACACACTCGACGAGCAACTCGCGCCCGCGCTCGCCATGAAGCCCGACTTGGTCGCCGCACCGCTGGGCATGAACGACGTGATCGGCCGAGCCGACCTCGACGTCGTCCACGCCGACCTCGAACAGATCTACGGCTCGCTCGCCGCGACCGGTGCGACGGTGATCGTCTCCACGTTCCCGGACATCGCCCAGATCAACCCACTCGGCCGCGCATTCGAGTCACGACTGTTCGAGGTCAACGACATCATGCGAGGATTCGCACGGCGACACGGGTTCGTGCTCGTCGACCTCTTCGCCGCGCCCGTTCTGCGGGACCGCCGATCCTGGTCGACCGACCGACTGCACGCGTCTAGCCTGGGCCATGACCGTTTCGCAGCGGGCGCCGCACACGCACTCGATCTGCCCGGGTCCGACCCGCACTGGGGCAGGCCGCTGGGCATCGCAGGCGAGCCGAACCCCGTACGGCGGACCGTCGACGACGCGCGCTGGCTGGTCGAGTTCTTCACCCCGTGGATCGTGCGGAAGCTGCGCGGCCGCTCGCTGGGCGACGGCCGGACGCCGAAGCGACCGGAGCTGAGCCCAGTGCTCGCAGCGGACGACGTGAACGCCCGCGCACAGAAGTCCTGACATGCAATGAGCAGGTCAGAGAAATTCTCTGACCTGCTCATTGTGGTGCGCCCGTAGGGATTCGAACCCCAAACCTCCTGATCCGTAGTCAGGTGCTCTATCCGTTGAGCTACGGGCGCGTGCCCGGATCGAGTGTACCCGATCCGATATTCAATTCTTCCGAGGGCGTGACCCCGGTCGGCGGAGGCGAGAGGATTTGAACCTCCGGTCCCGTTTTAGCGAGACAACTCATTAGCAGTGAGTCCCATTCGGCCGCTCTGGCACGCCTCCAGCGGAGTTCCTATTCCGAACTGCCGAGGCAAAACATTACACAGGCACCTCTCGCAGACGCAAATCGGCGACCGGATGTGCGTCGCTGCCCTGGTCAGGCATACATTCAAGGGGTGACACCGCGTATGAGACCAGATCTGGAGTCCCTGCCCGCCTACGTTCCGGGCAAAACGTTTCCCGGCGCGATCAAGCTTGCGAGCAACGAGGTGACCCATCCCCCGCTGCCGAGCGTCATCGCTGCGATCACCGACGCTGCGTCGACCGCCAATCGCTACCCGGACAACGGGATGGTGGAACTCACCGACGAACTCGCCAAAGCCGTGGCAGTGACCCCCGCCGAGATCCAGGTCGGGTGCGGGTCCGTGATCCTGTGCCAGAACCTGATCACCGCGACCTCGGGCCCCGGCGACGAGGTGCTGTTCGCGTGGCGGTCGTTCGAGACGTACCCGCTCGCCACTCGGGTCGCGGGTGCGACACCCGTCCAGGTGCCACTGACCGGCGAGGCGGTTCACGACCTCGAAGCGATGGCGGCGGCGATCACCGACCGCACTCGGTTGATCTTCGTCTGCAATCCGAACAACCCGACGGGCACGGTCGTTGCGGCGCAGGCTCTCCGCGACTTCCTCGACGCAGTGCCGAGCGACGTCGTCGTCGCCCTCGACGAGGCCTACTTCGAGTACACGCGACTCGACGGCCCCCTCGCCTACGACGCACTGGAACTGCGCCGCGAATACCCGAATCTCGTTGTCCTGCGGACCTTCTCGAAGGCATACGGACTCGCCGGGTTACGCGTCGGCTACGCGGTCGGCGACCCCGCAGTGATCACCGCGCTCGGCAAGATCCACGTCCCGTTCAGCGTCGGAAGTCTTGCCCAGGCCGCCGCCGTCGCGTCGCTACGCGCCGAGGCCGAACTCCTGGCCCGTACCGACGCGGTGGTCACCGAGCGGACGCGCGTCACCGCACGTCTACGCGACCTCGGCTACTCGGTGCCCGACTCCCAGGCCAACTTCGTCTGGCTCGCCCTCGGCGACGACGCAGCGCCGTTCGCCGCAGCGTCCACCGAGGCCGGGGTCATCGTGCGTCCGTTCGCGGGCGAGGGCGTGCGAGTCACGGTCACCGAACCCAGCGAGAACGATGTGTTCCTGGCGTTCGCGCAGGAGTGGGCGCGGCGCTGAGTCTCGACCCCTTCGCCTCTCAGGAAATTCAGGCGCAAGCGGACCTTCCGAGGGAAGTATCCCCTCGGAAGGTCGTATCCGGCCTGAATTTCCCGGCGAGCAGGGTCTCGACTAGCGGGCGCGGAAGCTCGGCCCTAGAGAGCCGGGGCGAGAGCCTGCCAGGCGCGGGGCAGATCCTGCTTCCAGTAGTCCCACCGGTGCGTGCCGATCAGGCGGAAGTTCGACTGAAACGGGATGTCCTTGACGCGCAGTTGTGCAGCGAACTCGAGCGAGCAGCGGTTGGCTCCGACTTCGAGGGCCGAACCGGCAGCGATCTGAGCGTCCTCGGGCCCGTCCTTGGGGTCGATGTCGGCCTTCAGGTCCAGCGGGCCGATAGCACCCGAGCCGGACGACAGGAAGATCGCCTTGCCGCGCAGAGTGTCGATCCGGTACGCCGGGTCGTGCGCCCGCCACGTCGCACCGCCCGGCCGTCCCCACATGTTCACGGCGTCAGCTCCGGTCTGGCCGAGGGTCGCGCGAACGTAGGCTTCGTTGGCAGGCCCGGTGATCGGCGGGCATCCACTGAGCGAAGCGACCCCCTGGTACAGGTCCGGGTGCCGGGTGGTCAGCGCGAACGCCGACTGTCCGCCCATCGAGAGTCCGAGAATGCCGTTGCGACCCGAACCCGAGAACTTCGCGTCGATCAGCGGCGGCAGCTCTTTGGTCAGGAAGGTCTCCCACTGAGGCTTCCCGACGACCTTGTCCTCATGCTTCCAGTTCGTATAGAACGACGCCGCGCCGCCTGCCGGCAGCACGACGTTGACGTTGCGCCCGGCGAAGTAACGTCCGGCGCCACCCTTGGTGATCCAGTCGCTGACGTTCTCGCCCGCTTCGGAGCCGTCGAGCATGTACAGAGCGGGGCGAGGAGCGTCGCCGCCGGGCGTCAGGACCGTGACCTTCACCTTCTCGCCCATGGACGGTGAGTCCACACTCAGATCGACCCGGTGCGTCGACACCTTCTTGAGCGCCACGATCCGTGCGACGTCTTTCTTCGAGGGAGAAGCCTGGGCGATCGCAGTAGGAGCAAGCATCGCCGCAGCAGCGACGACGGCCGCGACTGCGACAGATCGGGTAGATCGAATGGACCACATGGTGGCTAAGAGTACCTGTTCTGACCTGAGAACGAATGTCCGATTTATTTCGGCACGGTCAAGCGCCTGGAACGCCGCTTCTGACCGCACCCGACCTGGCTAGACTCGGCGAATGGCCCCCGCTGCATTCGCGTTCGTCGCTCAGGTTCCCGTCCGCTGGTCAGACATGGATGCGTTCGGGCACATCAATCACGCGCGCATGGTGACGCTCATGGAAGAGGCCCGGATCGCGTGGCTCCTCAGCGCGGGCGAGGAGTACGCGCCCCTCATCAAGAGCGCCATGATCGTCCACGTCGACATCCGGTACCAGGGGCAGTTGCGCCACGACGACTCCCCGCTGCGCATCGGCATGTGGATCAAGCACCACCGTTCGGTCGACTTCACGATCGGCTACGAGATCCGCGGTGCGCTCGCCGACGACGCCGGGCGGCCCGCGTGCACGGCGAGCACCCAGATGGCGGTCGTCGACATCGAGAACCACCGATTGCGGCGACTGACCGACACCGAGAAGGCCTATCTGAAGGAGTGGGGCGCGGCGTGACCTACGGCTCGTAGCGCTGCGGCAGTTCCCGTCGCACGCCGGGCCCCAGCTGCGCGATGCTGCCCTGCAGTACGTCGCGATAGATACGCAGCTGCTCTTCGCCGCTGCGCACCTGTTGGGACAGCCTGCGGGTGTTGTCGGCGCCGAGTTCGCGTTCGCCCGACCGAGCCAGCAGATGGTCGATCCGCTCGTCGATGGTGGACGCCCGATCGAATTCGTCGAGCAGTCGGAGTTCGGAGGCCGCTGACTCGACGGTCGCCGCGATCTCACTGAACGCGAGGACCCGGTCGATCAACTCCGACCACACGGGACGCAACGCGCTCTCCCGCGCTTCGATGTGCGCGATGAACCCGGCGTCGAAACCACCGTTGTTCTTCGCCTGATCGAGGTCCACGCGCAGGGCGCGCAGCGCGATGACGTCCGACGCGATCTCAGCGAGCTCGGCGTGCAGGTTCACTTGGACGCGCTGCATCTCGAAGTGATCGGACATCCACGCGGGATTGGTGCGGATCCGGTCGTAGTAGTGGCCCGCGACGAACAGCAGCGTCTCGTATCCGTCGGCGAACGACGCACCGCGGGACGCGGTCCCGGGCGCCACGGCGTCCGGACCGAAGACCTGCGCCGCCATCTCCTCGACCTGTCGACGTGGGCCGCGGCCACCGACCTGCCCGACGACGCCGACGAACTTGTCGAACACGTCCGATCCGGCCCGACGCGCTCCGGTCGGACGGTACGGGACAGGGGTGCACAGCAGGCCGGAGAACAGCTGTTCACGTTCGGCGATCTCGAGGTAGACGTTCTCGCGCCGTTCCCGCCGCACCGCACGGGTTCCACTCGGCATCACACCCTTCGCCGTGACGACGGACCGCCGCGCGTCCTCGCGGCGACGGCTCAGCACCGCGAGGCGGGACCGCACGACCGGCACGACCAGACTCGGCAGCACCGTGGTGCCGAGGTACTTCTCAGCGTGCAGAATGCTGCGCTGCACCCGTCGGAGCTCGCTGTAGCCGTTCGACGGGGACGGCAACGGGAGGTTCGCCGACGCCCGGCGGACGACGGTCCCCCGCGCGGTCGGAGTGAGGTACCCGGACGCGATGAGCAGGCAGGCGAGATCGGACAGTTCGGACGGCTGTCCAGGTACCCGAGCCTCGCTCGTCCATTGCCGTAGGTCGGCGGCGGTGACCGAACGATCGGGTGCAGACATGACACCATGCTACCGGCGCGCGGAGATCACGCGAGGAGGTGCGCGTCACCTGCTCGCGACTCGCCACAGCGGTGACGTCGCCCGATGCAGCACCCAGGCGATCGGGACGCTGATCGCTGTGGTGACCAAAAACGCCAGGAGCACCGATCCGGTGAAGACCTGATAGCCGAGCAGGTCCATCACGAGCTCGAGGACCATGACGTGGACGAGGAAGAACTCGTAGGAGATCTCCCCGAACCACACCATCGGACGCGACCCGCACAGCTTCGACCACCAGTCGGACGGGTCGACGACGAGGGGACCGACGAGCCCCACGGCCACCACCGCGTACAGCAGGTGCTTGACGATCGCCGCACCCGCATCGTTCGGGACGATCGTCGGCTCGCCCGCGAACGCTCCCGCCGACACCGCGAAGGCGACGACCGCCGCGGCGACGCTCGGCGCGGCGGGCCAGGAGCGCACCAGCCGGCCGAGCACGGCGAGGAGCATTCCGGCGACGAACCAGAGTGCGAACGTCGGGGCCCACAGCCGGGCCGTCGGGTCCACGCCGTCCTCGTGCGTCGCCAGCGTCCAGATCGGCGAGACGAGGAGCAGGCCGACGAGCACCGCGATCAGCAGATCCGGCCGCCAGCGATCCCGGCACACATAGCGGGCCAGCGGCCACGCGATCAACGGCAGCGCGATGTAGTAGACGACTTCCGCTGCCAGACTCCACATCTGGGTGAGACCGGCGTGCAGGTGCCCGAACCCGTACACCTGGGTCAACGTCAGATTCCGGAGGAGTCCGGACCAGCCGTGACCGAGGTCGGACGAGTCGGTGCGGAACACGAAGATCACGTAGACCACGACGACGGTGATCACGTATGCGGGAACGATCCGGCGCACCCGATGCCAGGCGTACCTCCCCAGGCTGGGGTGGTCCCCGGTCTCCGACTGCAACGCCCGCACCCACGGCGAGAACAGGAGATACCCGGACAGGACGAAGAAGATCGTCACCCCGACCTCGAACCTGGCGAACAGCCGCCCCTCGTAGTCGTCGGTGTACTGCCCGGTCCAGAACGCCGCGTGGGTGAGGCAGACGGTCAGCGCGGCGATCGTGCGGATGCCGGTGAGCGCGGGCCTGCGGGCGGACGTCCGGGCGTCACCGGTCGACACGGTCAGATCCAGCCCCGCTCGTGCGCCACCCGCGCCGCCTCGGCGCGCGTCGACGTCCCCGTCTTCCCGATGGCGGACGAGAGGTGATTGCGAACCGTCCCCTGCGACAGGTGCACGCGTCCCGCGATCACGGCGACGGTCCCGCCGGAGCGCGCCTCGGTCAACACTTCCGACTCCCTCGGCGTCAACGGGTTCTCACCGCTGGTGAGGCTCTCCGTCGCGAGCATCGGATCGATGACGCGCAGCCCCGCGTGCACACGACGGACCGCGTCGGCCAGCTCCGCTGCGGGCGTGTCCTTGACGACGAACCCGGACGCTCCCGCGTCGATGGCACGCCGCAGGTAACCGGGCCGACCGAACGTCGTGACGATCAACGACCGCACGCCGGGGAGCGTCGCCGACACCTGTGCCGCCGCGTCGATGCCGTCGAGGCCCGGCATCTCGATGTCGAGCAGACACACGTGGGCTCCGGCGTTCCGCGCCGCGTCGACGACCTCGTCGCCGCGGGCGACCTGAGCGACCACCTGCAGATCCGACTCGAGGTCGAGGAGTGCGGCGAGCGCGCCGCGGACCAGAGCCTGGTCGTCGGCCAGCAGCAGCCGGATCGTCTCACTCATCGGTTCATCCCATCATGGGTCGAGACGGCGGGGGTCGAGGTGGCGGGGGTCGAGCCGGTGACGGTCGCGGAGACGACCGTCCCGTGCGCATCGGACTCCACCCTCAGCACACCGCCTGCGTCGGCGACCCGTTCGGACAGGCCACGCAGTCCGGTCCCGTACGTGAGCATCGCCGAGCCGTCACCGTCGTCGGCGACGGTGATCTCGCCGCGGCTGATCCGGACTCGACACGACGACGCGCCGCTGTGCCGGACGACGTTGGTGACCGCTTCGCGCAGCACCCACGCGAACAACGTCGCATACGGGGTGTGAACGTCGGCGGGGTCTGGCACGTCGGCGACGATCCCCGCCGCGGACAACGCGCTGGCGGCCGACGCCAGACCGGTCGGCAGTTCCGGCACCCGCAGACGGCCGACCGTCGAGCGCACTTCGGCGAGCGCCTCTCTGGAGAGCGCGTTGACCTCCGCGATCTCTGCTTTCGCGCGCTCCGGATCGAGATCGACGAGACGTCCGGCCAACTCCGTCTTCACCGAGATGACCGTCAGCGAGTGCCCGAGGATGTCGTGGACGTCGCGCGCCACACTCTCACGTTCGGCCACCACCGCCAGTCGGGAGTTGAGCTCGTGCTGCCGATCGAGGCTCGCCGACCGCTCGTACTCACGTTCGCTGACCGCCCTGATCGCGATCATCGTAGTGCCGATCGCGACCATGATCGCGAAGGTCCCGAAGTCGACGTCCCAGCCGAGAAGCACCGGCACGAGGTACACCGCCGCGATCAGACCGACGATGACGATCACCTGCACCCGTCGGGGCGCGGTGAACGACACCACGGCCATGAGGAAGCCTGCGAGGCCGAACGCGCTCTCGTGGATGATCGGGAACATCAGTCCGGCCAGGACGATCAACGTCATCGTGATGTACCAGCGGGCCCGGTCGTAGTCGGCGTCACCGCGCGGCGCCGAGTTCATCAAGAGGATGCAGGCGACGAGGTAGACCAGCGCGAACACCCCGAGGTCGACGAACCCCAGAACACGCACCAGAATCGAGTTGTCCGACGTGGCGACCGCGATCACCGGGTAGAGCAGAAAGATCATCCAGACGGCGCCGAACACCCAACGCCATTGGCGCCAGGGCATCCGGTCGTCGTCCCGGAGCGTCGCGATCCGCTCGCGAGAGAGGATCGAACCGGCGAAGCTCGGGCTCATCGACGGTCCTCCTACTGGCGGTTGCTACTGCGAGAGTAGAAGAACGCTGCTGCGACGGCGAACGACGCGGCCCAGAAGACGGTGTTCGCGATCATCACCCACAGCGGGATCACCGTTCCGTACACGGTCATACCGTCGTCGAGCGGATAGCGCGCCAACGACACGACACCGAACATCGGAGTGAACTCGGCGATCCGCAGCATCGCGCCGCTCAACGGGACGAACACGTTGCCCGCGAACGCCAGCAGAGCGAGGATGCCGCCGAGGACCTGCATCGCACCGTCGGATTTGAAGACGCTGCCGAGCGCGAGACCGAGTGCCGCGAACGACGCCGAACCGACCCAGCCGATACCGAGGCACGCGATCCACACGGCGGCGGGTGCGCTGGCGCCGCTGACCGCGCCGACGACGGCCAGGATCACGACGGGCAGTGCGCTCGTCGCGAGGGCGAGAGCGATCTTGGTCGACACGTACCCGGACGGTTTGAGCGGCGTCATCATGAGGGTGCGCGTCCACCCCGCTTGTTGTTCGATGGCGACCGACGCCGCATTGGACGCCGCGGCCAGGACCGCGCCGTAGACGGCCATGCCGACGAGGACGTAGAACGCGACGTTGCCGTCGCCGACGCTGTCCTCGCTCGACTGGGTGGCGCCGAAGACCAGGTACAGCAGTGCGGGCATCGCGATGGTGAAGATCATCGCGCGACGATTCCGCAGTACGCGGCGGACATCGGCTTTGAGGTAAGTCGGCGCGATCACGGCGCCGGTGGGGACAGACATGTCGGATCCTTTCGAGATCTGGTCGAGCTGGTTTGTGGAGCCGGTGAGGTCAGGCTGCTGAGTTCGAGCTGCGGGCGGTCAGCGTGACGAACGCGTCCTCGAGATTGTGCGCAGCGATCTCGACGTCGCGCGCCTCGGTACTGGTCAGCAGGTGGCGGGCGAGGCAGTCGGAGTCGGCGAGCGACAGATACAGGCGTCCGCCGCGCTGCTCGCGCACCTCCAGGTCGGGGAACACTCGGCGCAGTCCGGGCACGGCGGCCTCGTCGAGGACGGCCGACACGATGCGGCGGCTGGCGCGGGTGCGGATCTCGGCGGTCGAGCCGTCCGCGACGATGGAGCCGCCTGCGATCATCACGATCCGGTCGGCGAAGGCGTCGGCCTCCTCCAGATAGTGGGTGGCGAACACGACGGTCCGGCCACGCCCTGCGTCGGCACGCATCGCGGCCCAGAACGTGCGCCGCGACTCGACGTCCATCCCGGCGGTCGGCTCGTCGAGGACGATCAGGTCCGGATCGGGCAGCAGAGCGAGCGCGAACTTGAGACGCTGCTGTTCGCCGCCGGAACAGCGCGACACCTTGCGGTCGGCGAGATCGCCGATGCCCGCCCGCGCCATCACGGCGTCGACGTCGGCCGTCCGATCGTGCAGGGACGCAACGACGTCGACCGTCTCGCCGACGGTGAAGTCGTCCATCAGACCGCCGGTCTGCATGACTGCGGCGACCCGTCCGTCGCGCGCTGCTCGGCGGGCCGGACGCCCGAAGACGCGGACTTCACCGCTGTCCGGGGCGGTGAGGCCGAGGATCATGTCGATCGTCGTCGTCTTCCCCGCGCCGTTGGGTCCGAGGAATGCGACGACCTCTCCGGCACGGACGGTGAGGTCGATCCCTTTCACAGCGTCGACCACGGAGCCCTTCGGTCCGTGGAAACGCTTGGTCAGTTGCGTGACGTGAATCGCCGGTGCTGGGTTCGTGAAGTCTGGGTTCGTGAAGTCTGGGTTCATACCTTCACGATTCCGCTCCGGAGGCCTCGAGACCTCGCGCAGATGTCACCTCTTGACCATGACGTCTGTCAGGGGCCACGACGCTACGTGACGCCGATCACGAAGTGTTTGGCACAATTGAGGGCAGAGTGCGACCGGAGGATGCGATGTCGGATGGCGAGGCGACCGTCACCCGGGTGAGGCGTGCCTACGAACAGTTCTTGGCTGGCGTCAATCCGCCCGAGGGCATGGTGCGTTCCCTGGTCCAGGAGTCGTGGGTCCGGTCACGCAGCCGCGGGGTGACCGACGCCGCGGACGTGACGTCGGACGCCATGTCCGACAGCGACTTCGCCGAATACCGTGCCGAGCACCGGCTGGCCCAAGTGCGACCGTTGATCACCTCGCTCATGCTCGACGACATCGCGGACGCCGGCGTCGTGGTAGCCCTGACCGACCGGCGCGGCCGCCTCCTCTGGGTGGACGGCGATCGATCGACGCGCGGCAAGGCCGCGACGATCAATTTCGTCGAAGGAACTCTCTGGAGCGAGGAGCAGGTCGGGACCAACGCGCCGGGACTCGCCCTCAACTTGGACCGCGGCGTCCAGATCATCGGGCCCGAACACTATGCGAGCCCAGTCCAGAAGTGGAACTGCGCGGCCGCTCCGGTCCACGATCCGACGACCGGCGAGGTGATCGGGGCCATCGACGTGACGGGCGGGGACGCGGCTGCGGCGCCGTTCGCGCTCGCCGCCGTGCGGTCCGTGGTGGCGGCCGTGGAGCGGGAACTGCGCTCGCTGGCCGTCGATCTCTCCCCCGCAGCCGTACTCGCCTCCCGGCTGACCGTGCTCGCGGGCGAACCGGTGTGGCATGCGCCGGGCCGGACCAGGAATGTGCTGTCGCCCCGGCACGCCGAGATCCTGCTCCTGCTGCACTTGCACCCGGACGGCCTGTCGACCGACCGCCTCGCCGACCTGTTGTCCGACGACGACCTCGGCTCGGTCACCGTTCGCGCCGAGATCTCCCGGCTCCGCCGCGAAGTCGGCGACGTGCTCGCCTCCCGCCCCTACCGACTCACCGGTCACGTGACATCCGACGTCACCGACGTCCGCGCTGGCATCGCCGCCGGGGAGTTACGCGCGGCCGTGGCGTCGCTCGGGCGCGGCGGTCTCCTCGCCGACTCGCTGGCTCCCGGTATCAGCGACGCGTTCGACGAGATCCGCGAAGACCTGCGATCGGCGGTCTTCGCCAGTCGGGACCTCACCGCGCTGCAGGCGTGGGCGGCCTCACCGCACGGCCACGACGACTTCCAGGCGTGGACGGCACTGCGTCGCGCCCTTCCGTCAGGTCACCCGGACGCCGCGATCGCCGCGGGCCGGGTCCGGTTGTTGAACCGCCGTTTCGGCGTGTGACCGAACCGTTCCCGCCCGCGGGGAATCCGGGCTACTCCGAGTTCTTGTACGGCCGCATCGGCCCGGGGGTCCACAGCCCGCCGTGCTTGGCCTCGCCGACGTCCAACTGCGCGGTGCCCTGCGGAACGAGTGGGACGTAACGACGCAGGGTCCCCCAGTCCTTGGCCCACGCGTTGCGCAGGTATCCGGGCTTGGTGATCGACCGCAGCGAGTTCTCGGTGATGCCGAGCGGGCCGCCGTAGTCGCCTGCCATCCAGCGCTGCGAGTTCACGCGCTCGCCCTCGGCGTCGGGAGTGATCCGCCACTGCGGCACCTCGAGCACCCCGTTGACGGCTGCCGCGGGCCGCTGGCACGGGAACGCCAACGCGACCTCCCAGTCGAGCAGGACCGGAGCCTCGCTGCCGACCAACGCGTTCAACGTCGTCAGACTCGTGACCCGCGGCGGCGTGACGGCCACCCACTGGTTCGGGGCGGGCGAGACGTCGTCGGCCACGACTCGTACCGTCGTCGCACGCGGAGGCGCATCCTTCAACGGGAAGCGCAGGTTTCGCCATTCGGGCGCTCCACCCGCGTCCAACGGCGTCATCGACGCCACTGTCTTCACCGATCCGTCGGATTCGACGCGACCGAACTCCAGGCGCACCTTCTGTCCGTTGTTGACCACGTTCCAGTCGTCGATGTACTCGATCTGACCGGCCACCGACATGGTGACGAGCGGCGCGTCGTCGCTGCGCTCGGGCAGCGCGTACCAGTCGGAGGTGAGGTTGCCGCGACCGCCGGGCGCGCCGTACGTGCCGAGCACCGGGACCCGCTTCTGGTCGAGCCCGAACGGCAGCTTCACCGTCGAGCCGTTGACTCCTCGCGTACCGACGTTGCCGCCGCCGGTGTCCGCTGAACCCGAGTCGTTCGACGTGTCTTTGGAGTCGTCGTCACTGGACTGCTGGATGGCCCCGCTCGAACCGTCGCTGTCGGATTCGGAGTCCTGAGAGTCGGCGTCGAGGTTGGCGGACACGCCGTCGGGGGCGAAGCCTTCGGATCGGCCCGCCAGCGCTGCGGCGACGCCGACGCCGCGCTGTCCCTTGACGTCAGCAGGCGACAGCAGACCTTCGTTCGGGTCGGCTTCGACGAGCACGTCCTCGGCGAGTGCACACGGCTTGCCGCGGAACGAGTCCGCGTTCGAACTCGTCCACGTCCACGAATCGCCGAGCGCCGCTTTCCCGAACGATGCGAACGTGAACAGCAGGACGATGGAGCACACGATCGACAGCGAGTACGTCGGCATCCGACCGATCAGGCCGGTCCGCGGCGGCACGGGTTCGAGCCCGGACTGGTCGAGCTGATCGTCGCGGTAGTACTGCCATACGCCGAGCAGTGTGATGGCGACCGCGACCAGCAGGATCGGCCAGAACAGGCCGACGCCCCCGATGTGCGGGGTGTCGTCCGACCACGGGATCCCGTAGCTGCCGACGTACCACCACTGGTTGCGGCCGGCGAATGCGACGGCGAGCGCGTAGGCGGCTGCCGCGGCGAAGAACGTTCGATTGCAGCGCCGCGTCAACACGGCGGGCCGCACCATCGCGGTGGCGGCCGCCGCGAGTACGCCCGTGAGACACGCTATGGCGCCCAGTTGGTGGGTGGCCTTGGTCGGGACGAACGCGAGCACGACGACCGCGCCGGCCACCACGGAGATCAGCCGCCACAGCGGCGAACTCGGAACACCGGGCACCCGTCGCCGGCTCAGCAGGACCAGGACGATGAGCAGGACCGCCAGGATCGTCACGAAGATGCCGATACGCCGTGCGATCGAGCCGTCGGGGGTCGGGTTCAGCAGCACGTAGTAGCGCATGCCTTCGTTCCACCACTTATTGGTGGGACCGACGATGCCCTGGACGCGGACACCCTCCATGATCGACGCGATCGTCTGGTCGGCGAATATCTCGTAGAGGACCGCCAGTCCGGAGGCGAGGAGCGGCATCAGCATCGGCAGCCACCCGTCGCGCCCGCTGCGCGTGCGCAGCCGGGCGACGAGCGGACGGAGCCCGGCGAGCAGCGCCACCGCGGCGACCGCACCGACGGGATGGATCGTCAAGGTCAACGCTGCGGCGATGATCGCAAGCGCCCACGGGACGAGACGGCCGGTCGCGATACCGCGTTCCACGAGGATCCAGGTGGCGAGGATGCCGACGGTGATCGCAGGCTCCACGCGCAGGCCGTTGTTGAACGGCAGCCACACCGCGAGGAAGGCGAGCGCGGCCGCCCAGTACGCGGCGCGCGACGTGCGGACCGCGCGGCCGAGTCGCGGCAAGGCGAACCGGCTGATCAGGAACCAGCCCGCGAGGCCGAACAGGAGCGGCAGCAGTCGCAGCCACGGCACCGAGGTGCTCACCTGCATCCACAACGACAAGTACTGGTAATGCCAGCCGAACGGGTCCTGCGGCACACCGAAGTAGCGGTAATAGTTGTCCAGATAGCCTGCGCCCGGAGCGATTCGTCCGACCGTCACCTGGTAGCCGTCGTCGGCGGTGTTGCCGCCGATGAACAGCCAGACGGCGAGGACGGCGGTCACGAGCACGTCCGGGATCTTCGGTCGCCACCAGCCGCGGGCCAGCATGCGACGCAGCTTCTTCCCGTCGCGGGCGTCGAGGACTGCGAGCGCCGCGATGGACAGCAGCGTCAGCAGGACGCCCAGGATCAGCAGCCCACCCTTGAGCGTGGTCGGGCTGGAGATGAATCGGGTGTCGACGGTCGAGTGGAAGCTCAGACCGTCGGTCGACGCCGTCTTCGGCAGATCCGTGTAGACGCCGATGATCTGCGGACGAGTGTTCGGGTCCGGCGCGTCGAACGTGGTCTGCGCGTCGGGTGCGGCGAAGCCCTCCACCGCACCGCTGGTGCCGTCGGTGTCGGCGTGCACCACGATCCGGCAGTCCGCCGATCGTTGCGCATCCGCGCGCGGCACGTTCATGACGACGGCGTTGCGCTGCGTCACCAGGATCCGGTCGGCGGTCGCGCGGACGAACAGACCGACGGTTCCGGCCTCTTCACCGGCCGCGGGCACCGTCGACAGCAGCACGCCGCCTGCCGCCGGGAGGTCCGCGGCGAGCCGGCACGGCACCGCGAGGTCCATGTCGACCGGAACGTACGAGACGTTGGGCGCCGCGACGCTCTGCACCACCGGCGACGAACCCTGCTCGGTGGCCTGCGGCCAGTTCAGTTCGGTCTGCGTATATGAGACCGGCAGGATCGGTGCAAGAACGGCGAGCAGTGCACCGAGGGCTCCGGCCACCACTGCGACGATCTTGGCGATCTTCACGGTGCGCGCACTCGGTCCGCTCGACCGGTCGGCAGCATTCTGATCGGCAGCGTCCTGGTCGGCAGGTTTCACGTCATCCACTTCACTCATTCGGGGCCACCGCCCTGATCGGTCCAGTGCGGTGCCAGCCCCAGCCGGTGCTCGTTCCGGTGGTCAGGTTCGCTTGCGGCGCGTCGGGCATCAACGGGGTCAGCTTGATCAGCGCGCCCCAGTCCTGATGCCAGTCGTTGTCCAGATAGGTCGAGGCGGTGGACGGCTGAGTCACCGAGTCGACGACCCCTTCGATGCCGCCGCCCGAGATGTGCTGCCACGACTTCGACTTCGATCCGGCGGTGATCTGGTCGGGGGAGATCTGCCAGGCAGGCACGTCGAACACGCCGTTGCGCGCCGTCATCGGCTGCTGGCACGGGAACTGGGCGCCGACCGACAAGTCGAGCAGCACCGGCTGCTCGTGACCGACCACCTTGTCGAGCGTCTCGAGCCGAGGTGCACGCGGCGGTGTGAAGGCCAGCCATTCGTCGGGGTTGACGTTGGAGTCGTCGGCGACGATCCGCATCGCCGTCGCGTCCCGCGGCACCTGAGACATCGGGATCCGCAGGTTGCGCCACGGCCGGTTGGCTCCCCAGTCCGGGTCGACCGGGGTCACTTGGCCGACCTTCTCGAAGTCGGTGCCCGCGCCTGGGCGCCCGAACTCGACAATCAGAGACCGGCCCGGGCGGGACGCGTCGTCCTCGTCGATCGAGTGGATCGAGCCCGCTGCCGAGATGACCAGGAGCGGCGACACGTCGCGGGCGGGCAGTCCGTACCACGACGACGTCAGTGTCGCGGTGCCGTCGTCGTACCCGTAGCTGCCCAGGACCGGAGTGGTGGCGGGGTTCAAGCCGAACGGCAGAGCCGCCGTCGATCCGTTGACGGTCTCTGGGCCGCGGCCGCCGGTGGTGCCCGGGGTTCCGAGGGTCACCGAGAACGACCGCGACACCTTGCGACCGGTGTGGATGGTGCCTGCCCCGATCCCGATGTTCTCCGGGACCAGGTCGTCGGCAACGCCGTTCGGGGTGAAGCCGCGCGATTCGCCCGCCAACGCCTTCGACGCGTCCTTCGCGCCGAGCGGGGCGAGCATGCCGTTGTTCGAATCGGGTTCGACCAGGACGTCGTCGGCCATGCCGCAGGTGTCGCCGGTGAGCGACTGCAGGTCGGCGGACAGGTGCGAGTAGGTGTCCGAGCGGTCGACGGCAGCTCGTGCGAACAGCGCGAACTCGGCGAGCAGCAGCGCGACCACGATGATCAGCATCGGAGCCGACCGAATTCCCGAGCGCCACCCGGACCGCTCTGGAACCGGCCGCGGCGGGCGCACATGGCACCAGATCGCGGCGAGGAAGCAGAGACCGGTGAGGACCAGGATGATCGTCGGCATCGGCTGCCCGGCCAGGCCGGGGATCTTGTCGGACCACGAGATGCCGAGGTCGAAGCTCCAGCCCCACGCGTTGGCGCCTGCCGTCGCTCCGGCGCACGCGAGCATGAGGGCGGCGAGGTAGATCCAGAAGTCGCGGGCGCTGCGGCGAGCCTGCTGGGCCATCACGACGGTGACGACAGCGGCGAGCGCCGACCCCAAGCCGGTGTAGATGCCGAACTGGACGGTCCACTTGGTCGGCGTGAACGACAACAGCAGGACGGTCAACAGGGTCGCGCCGACCAGACGCCACACCGGTCCGCGGGCGATCCCCGGGATGTGCTTGCGGCGCAACAGCACTGCGAGGGTCGCGAGCAGCGCGAGGATCAACATCAGGACCGGGAGGCGGCGGGCGAGAGCTCCGTCGTCGTGCGAGAGGGTCAGGAAGTAGAAGCGAAGCAGTTCCTGGTACCACGCTGCGGTCGGGCCGACCGTGTATCGGACCCGGATCGCTTCGGCGACGGCGGCGATGGTCTGTTGGCGGAACACCACCAGCACGACGAGCGCGAACGCGGCGCCGACCGGTGCGGCCAGCGAGAGGAGCCCGACGTCGCGGCGGCGAGCACGGACGACGCGCAGCATGGGGCGAGAGCCCGCGATGAGGACGGCGATCGCAATGACTCCGTGCGGCGCGACGGCGAGCGTCAGTCCGGCGAACAGTGCGGCGAGCGCAGCGGGCAGCAATTGGCGGGTGGCGACGGTGCGCTCGACCATCCACCACGTGAGAAGCGAGCCGAGGACGATGACCGTCTCGCTGCGCAACCCGCTCGCAAACGGCATCCAGAACGCGACGAACACTGCGGCTGCAGTGAAGACCGCGAGGTGGGAGCGGTGCAGAGCCACCCCGAGACGCGGCAGGAGGACGCGGGACAGGATGAACCACGAGACGAGGCCCGCGATGAGCGCCGGGAGTCGCATCCAGAGAGTTGCAGTGGAGATCTCGGCCCAGTGGCCGAGGAACGAGTAGTACCAGTCGAACGGTGCTTCGGGCACGTTGAACCAGCGGTAGTAGTCGCCGAGGAATCCGGCGTGGTCGGCATTGCGGCCCATCGTCAGGATGTAGCCGTCGTCCGACGATCCGGCGCCGAGGAAGTGCCAGACGACGAGCGCTGCCGTCACCAGGACGTCCGGGACGCGCGGGATCAGCAGTCGCCAGCGACCGGCAGGCGCGAACCGGTGCCGGTATCCGCCGAGCACGTCGAGGCGATAGGCGGCGAACAGCGCGACGAGCGCCGAGATCACCCCGACGATCAGGACGAGCCATTTGAGGACGGTCGGCGTCACGTCGAACCGATTGTCGACGTCGACGTGCACGGCCAGTCCGGCCTGCTGTGCAGCGTGGACCTGGTTCGCGTCGAGCCCGGTGAACACTCCTGCCACCAGAGGCTTCTGTGCGTCCTCGTTCGTGACGGCGGGCCCGAGTCCGACGAACTGCGCGAAGACCGTCGGACCGTCGGTCCACACGTGGAGACTCTTCGCCCGGTCTAGATCGGCACGAGTGGCCGACGTGACCTCGGTGCCGCGCACGACGACCGACGCCCCCTTCGACGATGCCGTGACCACGAGTGCGTTGTCGCGGAATCCTTCGGCGGACGACGGCATGGTCGCGACGATCGTCGTCGACTCGTCGTGCCTGAGCGTGTCGCTGCCGACCGTCACGTCGAGCGCGGCGGGCGTCTGCGTGGCGAGGGGCGCGACGACGGACCCGTTGGCTGGGTCGAGTCGCTGTCCAGCGGGCCAGTCGATAGTCGCGTCGTGTTGCGTGACCGGCAGGAACGGTGTCGCTACCGCTGCTGCGATCGCGATCACACCGGCGACAGCCGCGATGATCGCGTACGTCCGAGCGCGCGCTGTATCCGGAGTAGGCATCGCGTCGATGCTAAGCCATGCCGCCTGAGTCTTACGTGAGTGATCGGCCGCAGTCAGGGTTCGCGTTGCAACGTCACTGCAACCATCGCGGCCCTATCGTGTGTGACACATCACTAACTACCCCGCAACGTGACATGAGAAGGAGTCCGCAATGACGGTCTATGCAAAGCCGGGTACCGACGGTTCGGTCATGAGTTTCGAGTCTCGCTACGACAACTGGATCGGTGGCAAATGGACTCCGCCGGTCAAGGGGCAGTACTTCGAGAACCCGTCGCCGGTCGACGGCCAGACCTTCTGTGAGGTCGCACGTTCGACCGCCGAAGACGTCGACCTCGCGCTCGACGCCGCTCACGCCGCAGCACCCGCATGGGGCAAGACGTCGGTCGCCGAGCGCGCCGTGATCCTCAACAAGATCGCCGACCGCATCGAGGAGAACCTCGAGAAGGTCGCCGTCGCCGAGTCGTGGGAGAACGGAAAGGCCGTCCGCGAGACGCTCGCCGCCGACATCCCCCTCGCCGTCGACCACTTCCGTTACTTCGCCGGCGCCATCCGCGCCCAGGAGGGCGGCATCTCCGAGATCGATCAGGACACCGTCGCCTACCACTTCCACGAGCCGCTCGGCGTCGTCGGCCAGATCATCCCGTGGAACTTCCCGATCCTCATGGCCACGTGGAAGCTCGCGCCGGCACTCGCCGCGGGCAACGCCATCGTCCTGAAGCCCGCCGAGCAGACGCCGTCGTCGATCCTCTACCTGATGAGCCTCATCTCCGACCTGCTGCCGGACGGTGTCCTCAACATCGTCAACGGATTCGGTGTCGAGGCAGGCAAGCCGCTGGCGTCGAGCCCGCGCATCCGCAAGATCGCGTTCACCGGTGAGACCACCACCGGCCGCCTGATCATGCAGTACGCCAGCGAGAACCTGATCCCGGTGACCCTCGAACTCGGCGGCAAGAGCCCGAACATCTTCTTCGACGACGTCATGTCGTCCGACGACGGTTTCCTCGACCGCGCGCTGGAGGGTTTCTCGATGTTCGCCCTCAACCAGGGCGAGGTCTGCACCTGCCCGAGCCGCGCGCTGGTCCAGAAGGGCATGTACGACGAGTTCATGGAGAAGGCCGTCGCGCGGGTGGCCGCGATCAAGCAGGGCAACCCGCTCGACACCGACACGATGATGGGCGCACAGGCGTCCAGCGACCAGTGGGAGAAGATCCGCTCCTACCTGGCGATCGGTCAGGAGGAGGGCGCGAAGGTCCTCACCGGCGGCGAGCCCGCCGACCTCGGCGGCGACCTGTCGGGAGGCTTCTACATTCAGCCGACCGTGTTCGCGGGCAGCAACAACATGCGTGTGTTCCAGGAGGAGATCTTCGGCCCGGTGCTCTCGGTCGCGTCGTTCTCCGACTACGACGAGGCGATCTCGATCGCGAACGACACCCTGTACGGCCTCGGTGCGGGCGTGTGGAGCCGAAACGGAGCCGTCGCCTACCGCGCGGGCCGCGACATCCAGGCGGGCCGTGTGTGGACGAACACGTACCACGACTACCCGGCGCACGCGGCCTTCGGCGGCTACAAGCAGTCCGGTGTCGGCCGCGAGAACCACCTGATGATGCTCGGCCACTACCAGCAGACCAAGAACCTCCTGGTCGGTTACGCGCAGAGCGCCAAGGGCTTCTTCTGAGACACCCGCAGTCTCTCGCCCGGGCCGGCGATCCCGGCCCGGGCGAGCACCACTTCCCGCTCTTCATTTCGCCGGTCGAGCGGAGTCGAGACCCCTACGCTGAAACCACCCCGACAACGAGAGGACGACGGCATGTCGAAGGCCCCTGATCGCGTGACGGCGACGGAGTCCGCCGTCGATCTCCTCACAAAGCTCACCGAACTGAACGGTGGCCTGATGATCCACCAGTCGGGCGGATGCTGCGACGGCTCCGCGCCGATGTGTTATCCGGTCGGCGAGTACCGGATCGGCCAGCGGGACGTGCTGGTCGGCACCATCGATCTCCCTGACCCGCTCCCCTCGGTCCGTGTCTGGATCAACGGCGACCAGTTCCAGCTGTGGAAGCACACCCAGCTGATCCTCGACGTCGTCAAGGGACGAGGCGCGGGATTCTCGTTGGAGGCGCCCGAAGGCGTCCGGTTCCTGTCGCGTTCGCGCACGTTCAGCGACGACGAGAACGCGCTCCTCGAGGCGTCGCCGCCGAAGGTCGGCGCCGACTTCGAATAACGGAACTCAGCGGCACACCCAGGTCCGGATGAACGTTCGCAGTTCGTCGTCGGACCGGGGCGGATGGTTGGGGTAGAGCTGAAAGCTCAGCCAGATCCGCATCACGAGTTCGGCGAGCCCTTCCAGTGCGTGGCTGTCGTACCGTTCACGTTCCCAGTCGACGTTCAACCGCCGGAGCATCTCCGCGCCGAGCGCGACAGCACCCGACGAAGTGGCCTCGCGGGTGAAGAGCTCCCCTTCGCCTTCGCGGAGCATCAACCCGAGTGCGGGCTCGTCCGGGAGTCTCCGGAGGCAGTAGAGGATCGTCTCGGTGATCGCGTCGTCGACGGTCTCGACCCACGCGAGTTCCTCGCCCATCCGGTCGAGGAAGTCGCCTGCCCCGGCCGCGGCGACGGCCGAGAGCATGTCGTGAACCGACGAGAAGTAGCGGTACACCGTCTGACGGGTCACCCCGGCTTCTTCGGCGACGTCACCCAGTCGCGTCTTCTGCAACCCGAACCGGTCGACGCATCGCGTGGCGGCCTGCAGAATCCGATCGCGAGCCTCATCGGCGCTCTGCGGCAGATCCCCCTGCCAACCACGAGTCCTCACACCGGCCATGTTCTCACACGGCCGACGGCGTCTCGGTCTCCGCCGGATCGGGTGCGGCCAGCTCGACACGAGCACGTCGTCCGCGGCGAAGCGCCAGAATCAGGACACCGACGGCGACCACATAGCAGCCGATCACATACGGCAGGCTGCCCGTCGGCGTCCCGGACTCCGGCGACGCATCGACACCGGTCACCCCGTCCACGGCCCCGAAGTACGACGGCAGCGCGACGATCCAGAGCACGGCGTGCACCCCGAGGAACAGCCATGGGAAGAACCGCAGGAACGGCGCCGCCTCGCGGGCCGCCTCGGTCGAGGAGTCCTTGCGGCGCACCTGCCACGCGAGCAGCGCGAGTCCCGCCACCCAGACACCGAACACCTGGATCGCGAAGACGATGGTCTGCGCGGTCGTGTTCGCGCCGTCGCCTCGTCCGAACACCGCGGTCGTGATGGACAGGAGAGGCATGGAGACCACCGCGACCACGCCCGCGACGACGATCCGCCACGTCAACGACCAGCCGCGGACGGATCGACCCCGTGTCGTCGGGTTCTTGACGAGCACGACGCACATGAAGGTCAGGACGGCGAACGAGACCGTCGCGAACAGCCACGCGCTGCTCCACGGAACCGATTCGAACAGCGGGACCGCCGACGGGTTGCCGAGGACGCCGGGGCGAGCGCCGTAGAACGGTTCGTCGACGTTCCACTCCCACCACTTCAGTTGCGGGCCGAGCTGGTCGAAGATCTCGTAGAACGTCTGGTAAACGAGCCCGACTACCACCGCTCCACGCAACGCGGACCATTTGCGGCCGTCGAAGAAGCCGAGAGCGCGGACGATCTCGTAGGCCACCTGGCTCATCGCCGGGTAGAAGCACACGATGTAGAGCGGCAGCCGGTCGTACATGAGGTCGACGGTGAACACGTTGTGCGCGAACATGAATCCCATCGCGTCCTGCATGCCGAACCACTCCGGGAAGTACAGGGGCGGTTCGATGATGAACAGGTAGACGAGCGAGCCGATCCACAGTGCGAGGTTCGTCGGGTCACCGTCACGGCGGAGTCTGCGGATCGCGTGGACGAGCGCGAGGATCGCACCGATGACGATGACGAGTTCGAGGATCGGGAGCGTCCAATTCTCGAGTTCGAACGGGTTGCGCAGGGTCACAACGGGGTTCGCGTCCTCGCATACGAAGCCGAGGTACCGCGTGATGACGTATGCCGGAGTGTCCGGATCGCAGATAGCCATCGTCGCTCCCTACGCCCGTGCCAGCGACCGCGGGTCGGAGCCGCGTTCGATCACCTGGGCGCGCCCGCCCGGGGTCGCGGTTCCGTCCCGCCAGATGTCCGACGGCGGGTCGAGTTCGCAGTCGAACCCCATGGGCAGGCGAGTCCGGCCGAGGAGTCGCTTCACTCCGTGTCGGACGAGGCCGAACAGGACTCGTGGGCTCTTCACCATGTCAGTCACCGACTCGTCGAGGTTGAAGACGGCGGTGAAGTGCTCTTCGACCTTCGCGTCTTCGCGAACGGTCGCCGAGATGTGATTGAACAGCGGCCACGCAGCCCGGAACGCCAGTTGCTGCCGCCACTTCGGCGCGATCTCGGTGCCTTCGGCGTTGGCGTACCCCTGGTCACGAGCGAGGGCGAGTGTCCAGATGTCGTCGAGGAGCGACCGCTGCGCTGCGAAGTAGTTCTTGGTGAACGCGCCGTCGATCGTCGCCGCACCGGCCAGATGCTCGTCGAGGAGTACAGCGCACTTGCTCGCCGAACTCATGCCCTGCGCATAGAACGGGTTGAAACCGCAGATGGCGTCGCCGATCACGACGAGGCCGGCTGGCGGATTCTCCAGCTGGTCGTAGCGACGACGACGGTTGCCCGTCGAACGCGTGACGAACACGTCGGAGATCGGCTCGCACATGTCAACAGCTCGACCGAACGCGGGCGCGCGAAGTCGGTGGACGGTGTCGACGAAGTCGTCCGCCTCACGCGGCATCGGGTGCCCCCATGAGCCCATGGTCACCAGGACACGGTCGTCTTCGATCGGGAAGATCTGGCAGAGGAAGTCGTGCTCGGGCGGGTGGGGACTGGTCTGGGCGGTCGGCATCACCGACATCTGCGCCCACCACCACGAATCCGGCAGGTCCACAGGCTTCTGATACCAGCGGGACGTGTAGGTGACACCTGCATCGAGGGATTGGACCGGAGCCTCCGGCCAGCCGGCCTTGGTCAGCCACTTGGCGACCTGCGAGCCGCGGCCGAGGGTGTCGATGACGAGGTCCGCGTCCACGAGTTCACGGTCGGAACCGGTCTCGCGACCGGTGACCCACACGCCGGTGACCCGCCCCGACGAACTGTCCGCATCGGCGGTCTCGAGCCCGACGACCGACACACCTTCCTCGACGTCGACGTTCGTCACCTCCGCGAGTCGAGTCCGCAGGGTCCGCTCGATGAGCAGTCGTGACGAGTAGACCATCGACATGGTGCTCTCGCCGCGGGGAATCCACCCGGAGCCCTCGCAATGCGCTGCCGCCTGCGACGGCATCATGTGCAGGCCGCCCGCTTCGATGAGTGCGTCTTCGAAGCCGGGGAAGATCCGGTCCATCGCGCGACGCCCGGAGTTCAACAGGAAGTGCGGATGCTTGCTCTGCGGCACGCCGCGGCGGTGCTCCGCGTCGTCGGGAATCACATCGCGTTCGAGGACGAGTACTTCGTCGAAGTACGGAGCGACGGCACCCGCCGCACACATTCCTGCAATGCTTCCGCCGAGCACGACCGCCCGAGTTTCCAGTCTCATCCCAACACCTTTACGTCATACAATTTTTGAGTGTTGTCACATCGTAAAGTGTGGTGCGGGCCACGTCAACGAATGTCGGCGGGAACGACAGCCTCGGACCGAATTCTGTGCCACTCGCACCACGCTGGGCTGGGGCGATAACGGGCAGTGATCGACGATGGCGCGCACGTGTATTGGCGTCCGAGACGCACCACGTGCTGACCTGGCCGTATGCAGACACGCGGGGGCATCGGCGTTCACGACACCGACAGTCCGGACCCAGCCGCCTCGATCGAGAGGTTAGATTCAGAACATGGACATGGTGCGCCACATGCGGGTGTTCGTCGCCGTCGCCGAAGAGGGCCACTTCGGTTCGGCGGCCCGGAGGGTGGCGCTGTCTCAACCGGCCGTGTCACAGATCCTGCGACGGACCGAACGCGAGCTCGGCGTGGAACTGATCCGGAGGACTCAACGCGGAGCGGAACTGACCGACGCGGGTCGAGCCATGCTTCCGCGAGCCCGACTCCTCGTCGGCGACGCCGAACGGCTGACCGCGGACGCCCGCAGATTCGACGACGCACGACAGACTCTGCGGTGGGGCGTAGCCGATCAGTGCGGCCGCCGGGTCGCCGCTGTGTGCGCGAGCCGCATCTCGGATCGATCCAGGGAGCAGGCTCCGACAGTCGGCTCCACAGTCGGCCTCATCGAACGGGTGGCATCGGAACTGCTCGACGTGGCCGTGGTGGAACATCCGGCGCTCGTCTCCGGACTCGAGTCGACGGCGTCGATCCGATTCTCGCGCGCAATCGTCATCCCGTCGTCACATCCCGCCTCGACCGTCGATCGTCCCCGCCTCGCACAGTTGTCGGACTTGGAGCTGGCGTATGCCCCGCGCACGACGAATCCTGCGGGCTTCGACCAATTGATCGACGAACTGCGCGCGGCCGGAGTGGACCCTCGCACGACCGCCGCGACGTCGGTCCTGGAGGCCACTGCATTGATCGCGTCGGGGCGCGCGTTCACAGTGACTGCGGATCCGAGCGCCTTCGGGACGGTCTCCGGCGTCTCGGTGATGCCGGTGGACCCGGATCGCCTGCGGATACGACTTCACGTGGTCTACCGATCGACGACGCACCGCGACCTGGCCGAGCAACTCGCATCGGACCTGTGGCGACTGTCTCGGTCGACGCGATGACCGCGGACGGTCTCGACCGCGTCGTCACCGACATCTTCACCGATGCCGGATGCGCGGGCTGGTTGCATGCTCGGTCTCTCGCCCCGGACGGCGGCTCGTACGGATGGCGCGCCACGGAACCGGTGGTCCTGGCGTCGGTGTACAAGACCGCGTTGCTGGTCTCCTTGTGCCGACTGGCCGATGACGGCGGCATCGACCTCGCACAGAGCGTCACGACCGACCCCCAGTCGGTGACCTCGGGACCGACTGGCGTGTCGATCCTGCCCGACCCCACGACGACCAGCCTTCGCAACCTGGCGTTCTCGATGATGACGGTCTCCGACAACGGCGCCGCCGACATCATCTTGAACGCGGTCGGTGTCGACCGACTCGCCGCCGACATCAAGGCACTCGGCCTGGATGACACGAGGGTCGTCGAGGGCGTGAGCGAGCAGTACCGACGCCTGCGCGCCGAGACCGGGACAACGACCACCGAGGAGGCCTTCGCCGTGCTCGCAGATCCAGATACGGACGTCCAGGTCTCGGCCTACGGCGTCGCCTACTCGGCAGCCGGGTCGCCGGTCGACTGCACGCGCCTGTTGGCGCAGATCTGGAACGACACCGCGGCGTCGAACGAATCCTGTGCCCTCGTCCGCGAGACGATGCGCAGACAGGTGGTGAGGTCGCGTATCGCGTCCGGATTTCCCGCGCCGATGCGCGTCGCCGGAAAGACGGGAACAATCGGCGTCATCCGCAATGAGATCGCCGTCGTCGAGACCCCGGGCGAGTACCCGGTCGCGGTAGCAGTCTTCACGATGAGCGCGCGTGCCGGTGTCGAGCTGCCTGTCGTCGATCGTGCGATCGGCGACGTCGCACGGGCCGCCGTGACCGAGTTGAGGCAGCCGTGCTGAGACGGGCGCGTCACATCGCGATCCCGGCGGTCGCGATCCTCGTCGGTGGCCTCGCCGTCGCCTGCGGATCAGACGACTCGCCGGCACAACAGCTTGCCGATGCGCTGACCCGGCACGATCCGGTCGCAGCCGCCGAGACGACGTCGGCGCAGAAGACTGCGCAGAAGACCATCACCGACACGTTCGACGGGATGGGAACGGCCACCGCGGACGTCGCGGTGAACGACGACGACACCGAGTTCACGTGGACCTGGAAACTACCGAAGGATCGGACCGTCACCTATCGAACACCGGTGGAGACCTCCGGCGACCTCGTGCAGTGGTCGCCGACCGTCATTCACCGGAAGCTGCAAGCGGGCGGACGTCTGCTCTACAGCGACCTCAAGACGTACGACACCCCGGTCACCGACCGACAGAACCGCCCGCTCCTCACCTGGCAGGAAGTGACTGTCGTGTCCCTCGACGCGAGCAAGCCGGAGTCGGCGACAGCACTGGCCCGACGATTGAAGTCCGTCGCACCGGAGGTCTCTGCGTCGTCGATCCGTGCGGAACTCCGCGGCAAGCAAGGCGCACACACTGTCGTGACACTCCGCGAGGAGGACGCGAAACGGGTCGGATCCCTCGACCGCATCTCCGGTGTGACCACCCGCGACGAGGGACGACTCCTCACTGCCCACAAGAACCTCCGATCACCGGCCACGGGCGGACTAGAAGAACACTGGCGGACGGTCGTCGACAAGGCTGCGGGTGCCGCGGTGAGCCTGGTGAACGCCGATGGCGAGCCCACAAGCGACGTCCAGTCGTTCCCGGGCACGACCCCCGACGCGGTACGCACCACGCTCGACGTCGCGCTGCAGCAGGCCGCGAACGACGCCGTCGGAGGATCCAAGCGCCCGACGATGCTCGTTGCGATCCGTCCGTCCACGGGCGGGATCGTCGCGGTCGCCCAGAACTCGGCCGCCGACGAACAAGGCCCGATCGCTCTGACCGGCCTGTACGCTCCGGGCTCGACGTTCAAGACGATCACGACGGCCAGCGCCCTTGACGCCGGCGTCACAACGGGCGACGCTCGCCTTGCGTGCCCGGGGTCGCAGACGTTCGGTGATCGGCGGATTCCTAATGAGGACGAGTTCGACCTCGGGACCGTCCCGCTGCACACCGCGTTCGCCCGCTCGTGCAACACGACGATGGCCGGTCTGTCGACGAAGCTCGGCGACACCGCTCTGCGCAACACCGCCCAGACCTTCGGTCTGGGTATCGACTACACCGTGTCCGGACTGACGACGATCACCGGCAAGGTGCCATCCGCGGACACTCCCTCGAAGAAGGTCGAGAGCGGGATCGGACAAGGCGCAGTCACAGCCACTCCGTTCGGCATGGCTGTTGTCGAAGCGTCGCTCGCTGCACGAAAGACGGTGACGCCTACGCTGATCGACGGCCTCCCGACCGCGGCCGACACGGCACCGCACACGATCCCCGATTCGATCGCCACGCCTATCAGGTCGGCGATGCGCGAGGCCGTCACATCGGGTACGGCGACGAGTCTGCGGGATATCCCAGGTCTCGGCGGCAAGACCGGAACGGCCGAGTTCGGCGACAACGAGCACTCCCACGGCTGGTTCGCAGGCATTGTCGGAGACCTCGCCTTCGCGACTCTCGTAGTCGGCGGCGACAGTTCGGCGCCCGCGCTGAAGGTCAGCGGCGATTTCTTGCACGAAGCGCAAGGTGATCTGCCACGGCGGTGAACCGCCGCGGCAGGTCAGACTGCGTCGAGGAGCCGGGAGAGCATGGCCTCGATCGCCGAGCCCGCCCCACGGGGCGGACCGTGCGGCAACAGCCCCGGGCTCTGCCCGACGTGGTGAATCGGGTTGACCTGCCACCGATCGGCGGATCCGGACGGCCGCCAACCGACCCGCCCCGTGTCGGCGCCCGACCCCAGGACAGCCGTCTCCCACTTACCGGGGCCGGCGCCCTCGGCGCGGTTGTGCTTACCGCACGCGGCACCCAGGTTGTCCACATCGGTGCGGCCACCGTTCTCCCACCGCGTCGTGTGGTGCGCCTCCGTCCGAGCGAACGGAACGTCGCATCCCGGCCCGGTGCATCCGCGGTCGCGGGCGAACATCGCCAGACGCTGCGCCTTCGAGGCGAAACGCTTGCCACGACCCAGGTGGAGCACCTCACTCGTGTGGTTCTTGAACACCGCCAGATGAGCAGTGGCATGCGCAGCCAGCTCCACGAGCTCGGCGACCGGAATGCGAGCACCCGTCGCCGTCAGCGCGACGCCGGCTTCAGCGGCGAGCTCCTGGTCGGTCACCGTGACCACGAGTTCGGCGGGAAGCCGCGTCGGGCGACCCAGCCCGCTATGCCCGAGAACGAAGTCGGCCATCGCCGCGAGCGCATCGTGATTGCGCTGCGCAGTCGTGCGCGTATCGCGCTCGCGCGCGGCGTCGAGCACCGCGGCGTCGAGCCCTTCCTGATCGATCGCGCCGTGCGGCGAATCAGGATCCTCCGGATTGTTCATTCCCGGCGCTGCCCACGCACCCAGGATCACGTCGAGCTTCGCGCGCAGCGCCGGAGTGATCGAGCCCTGCAGCTTCGACATCAGGCGAGCGTCCTGCGGGGCGACGGTGAACCCGCGCGTGCGCCGACGGTCGGCGTCGTCGGTCAATTCCCCGTCGGGGTCGAGGTGCCCGAGCAGCCGAGCGCCCGCAGTGCGGACGCCTTCGGGCGACAACGTGCGCGCGATCTCGGTCAACTGCCCTTCGGCCTCCGCGACGGTCTCCGCGTCGACCCGAGCCGGAATCTTGTCCATCACCGCGTCGATCTCGGCGACGTGCCCGCGGGTGATCGCGCCCTCGCGCAGCGCCTGCGCCGCCGCCGGATTGCGGGGCGGCAGGAGATCGCCGACGATCGACCGGAACTCGCCCGTTGCGAACATCAGCTTGGTCCGCACCGCGGTCTCGCGCACCCCGAGCCGCAGACCATTGCACAGATACTTCTGCACGGTCTGATAGCCCTTGGCCTGAAATGCGAACCGATCCGACAGCGCGATGATCAGACTCGTCGTCGCAGCCTCATTTCGCGAACGCGTCTGCTCGTTCGTCTCAGCTGCGACGAGCAACTCCTCACTCGACAGGGACGAGAACGAGACCTCGGCCAGCTTCGCTGCCACCGCATCGGCCAACGCGAACAGCGCGGCGGGCGACTCCGGAAGCACCTCGCCCACAGGCATCGAGTTCTCCACCGGAATCACCCCCTTTCTCTGCTGGTCAGACCCTGTTCTCACCTTCTGACTAAACACTAGCAGCGGGGTCCGACAATTCCGTATCGCCCGATTCTCATCAACTAACAGCGAGCACACCGCCCAGCCCGAGAACACTGACGAGCACCGTCGCGCAAGCCGCCAGAATGAACGGCCGAGACCCGACAGACCGGAACAGCGACAACCGGACACCGGTGCCAAGTGCGAACATCGCCCCGGTCAGAGCGATCACCTGAATCTCCTTGCCGACGTCGAGGACGGGGGGCGGAACGATGCCGATCGAACGCAACGCGACTAAGGCGAGGAATCCGAGAACGAACAGCGGAGCCAGCGGAGGACGCTTCTGGCCGCCCCCGACCGCCGACCGCTGCCGAACGCTGATCACCGCGAGAACGGGGGCCAGGAGGACGACGCGGGCCAGCTTCACCACCACTGCGACGGAGAGTGCGCTGCCGCCGATCACACCGCCTGCCGCCACGACCTGCGCGACCTCGTGAATCGATCCTCCGGCCCACATTCCGGCCTCGGCGTCCGACAGCCCGAGAACGTTCGCCAGGAACGGAAGCGCCGGGATCATCAGCGTCCCGAAGACGACGACACATCCGATGGCGGCCGCCACGTCTTCCTCGTCGGCGTCGATCACACCGTCCACCGCGGCCACTGCCGCGGCGCCGCAGATCGAACTCCCGCACGCGATGAGCAGGCGCTGAGTGAACGGGATTCCGAGCAACTTGCCGATGTAGAGGGTTCCACCGAGACCGCCCGCGACGATCACCACCACCATCACGATCACGCCGAAACCGAGACCCAGGATGTCGCCGAGCACCAGTTGCAGACCGAGCAGGGCGACGCCGATGCGCAGCACGGTCTTCGACACAATCGCCAATCCTGGCTTCACCGCGGCAGGCAGCGTCACCGCGTTGGCGCACACCGCCCCGAGGATGATCGCGATCAACAGTGGGCTGACAGCGGGCAGCACGACGTTGATCGCGACCGCGGCCGCAGTGCCCAGGCCTGCGAGCGCAAGGCCCGCCGCCGTGCCGGAGGCCTGCGCATTGAAAATCGTCATGTGTCCAGCCTCGTAGGTCCGACGCGGAACAGGTAGCCGGCTCATCTACATGGACACATATCGTCCTGATATGCATAAGCCATGTCGGAGACCCATCTTCGCAGGTTAAGGTGACCGCGTGGATCTACGATCGCTCGACCTCGGCGCGCTAGAGCTGCTCGTCGGCGTCGACGACCAGGGCAGCTTGAGCGCGGCTGCACGCGCATGCGGCATCGCCCAGCCCAACGCGAGTCGGTCTATCGCGCGGCTCGAACGACAGCTCGGCGTCCCGCTGCTCAAACGTGCGACCGCAGGATCCAAGCTCACCCCGCACGGCACCGTGCTGGTGCATTGGGCTCGACGCACCGTCGACGACGCGACCCGCCTGCTCGACGTCGCTTCCGGCCTGCACGTCGATCACACCGCCGAACTGACGGTCGGCGCGTCGATGACCGTCGCCGAGCATCTCCTCCCCCGGTGGCTTGGCACATTCCGTAGCCGGTTCCCCGAGGTCACCGTCCATCTTCGGGTTCAGAACTCGTCGACGGTGTTCGTGTCGCTGGCGAACGACGCATGCGACCTCGGATTCGTCGAGTCCCCGACTGTTCCGTCGAAGCTGTGCAGCACGGTGGTCGCCCGCGACCGATTGGTCCTCGTCGTGCCGCCCGAGCACGCGTGGACGAGGCGACGACGCCAGGTGACCGCCGAGGAACTCGCCGCCACCGGACTGCTGGTCCGCGAACCCGGTTCGGGGACCCGGACGACGCTCGACGAGGCTTTATCCGAGTACCGACGGGCCGAGCCACTGCTCGAACTGGGCAGCAGCGCCGCGATCCGCACCTCGGTGGCAGCAGGCGTCGGACCCGCCGTCCTGAGCACGCTCGCGATCGCCGACGACGCCCGCTCCGGAACCGTGCGAACTGTTGATGTCGCCGGACTGGACCTTTCGCGATCACTTCGCGCAGTCTGGCGGCCGCCTCGTGAATTGACCGGGCCAGCCGCCGATCTCGTGCGAATCGCCAAGGCCGACATCCGATGACCGGTGGACAGCCCGGCTACGACGCGATGGCCCAGACGTACGCGGACCTGTTTCCAGAGGCCTTCCATTCCCCCGTCGAACGCGCCGCCGTCGATGCGGTCGCCGAGCACGTCCGCGGAACCGGGCTCGGCCAGACGATCGTGGACGTCGGTTGCGGGACCGGGCACGTGGCGGCCCATCTGACGGATGCTGGTTTCACGGTGAGCGCAGTGGACCCGAGCGCCGGAATGCTCGATCAGGCCCGACTGTCGCACCCCGACTTGACCTTCGCCCAGGACGACGCGACGCTGCGCAGTATCGATCTCGGCGCAGCCGCTGGCGTGCTCGCGCGCTTCAGCCTCATTCATGTGGTGCCCGACGAAGCTCGAGTCTGCCTGCACGACTGGGCGTCTCGGTTACGTCCCGGGTCGGTGCTGCTCGTGGCAGGACAATCGACCGACGATCCCGGTGTCGAAGAGTTCGACCACGCCGTCGCCCGCGCATGGCGTTGGCACCCCGACACGATCGTCGGCGCGTTGGCCGAGGCCGGATTCGACGAACTGTGGCGGACGGTGAGTCGCCCCGCCGCCGGATTCCACCGCTTCCCCGAGTTCCACGTGTGCGCATCACGGCGGTAGGCGGTCGAGCCCGCCTGCTGGTCGAGCCCTTCCTGCTGGTCTAGCCCCACACCGCTGGTCGAGCGGAGTCGAGACCGCAACGCGCGCAGAGGATCTCGACTCCGCTCGATCAGCAGGAGCTCCGCTCGATCAGCGTGAGGAGTTCCGCTCGATCAGCGTGCGCGCTCAGCGACTCCGGCGCCGACCAGGGGCGGGTCTGCGCTTACTCTTGCCCGGGACCTTCCCTGCGGCTTCACGGGCGGCGCGTTTGGCTGCGGCCTTCTCCTTTGCCGACCGCTTGGGCGCGGGCTCGGCCTCGCCGCGCGACGAACTGGCACGCCTGCCGCGGACGATGCCGATGAAGTCATCGGCCAGCGCCGCCGTCGGGTCCGGCCACAGCAGCCCGACCGTGCTGGTCGCCGCGTCGACCACCGGACGGTAGACGAGGTCCTTGCGGTGGTGCAGCCGCGCCAACGACTGCGGGACGAGTAATAGACCGGTCCCCGCCGCGACGAGTTCGATTGCATCCGCGGTGGTCTCGGGCCGATGATCGACCGATTCTCCGGGACGCTCGGACACCACGAGCGGCTCGTCGAGTGGCCACAGGAAATGTTCGTCAGTGAGGTCGTCGAGCGTGAGTTCGTCGCCCGCCGTCAACACATGATCCTTGGGCACGACGACGACCGTCGTCTCCTCGTACAACGAGATGCAATGGTGCGGACCGGGATCGGTGTGCGCGAGCGCGTCCGGAATTCGCGTGATCGCCATGTCGACAGTGCCGTCGGCGACCGCCGGAGCAGTCGCGGCCACGTCGAGCGCGACGAGCTCGAGAGGCACGTCTTCGCGACGGTCTCGCCAGATTCGCACCCACTTGGCCGGCGTCACGCCGGGCACGTAGGCGAGGCGGAAGCGCTGCGGGGTGTCGGCCGTACTCACGGATCGAGGCTACCGCCCGATACCCTGAAGTCATGAGTTCGCAGTCGATGAAACCGGCCACCGCCGCCAAGAAGCTTGACGTGTACCTGCCGGCGACCCCGGCCGAGTTCCGCAACGGCGCCATCACGCGTTCTGAACTCACTGCGCTGCAGGCAGATCCACCGCAGTGGCTGCTCGATCTGCGCGCGAACGGTCCGCATCCGAAGAATCTCGTCGCAGGCAAGCTCGGCATCTCGAACTCCGGGCTGATTCGTGGCGAGATCACCGAGGCCCTGACCACCGAGCAGATCAACGCACTCCTCGAAGAGATGCCGGACTGGCTGGCCGCCGAACGCGAACAGCACATCGAGGTGCTGCGTGAGGAGCGACGAGTCCGCTCGTTGCACGCCGATCGTCGTCGCGCACGGGAACAGGCCGAGGCAGACGCCGAGTCCGAGTGACCGACTCATGAGCAGGTTCGGCTGACCTGCGTGCCCGAACGTGCCACGCTGGTCGGCAGTGCGATCGCCGCACTGCGCCGACGGAGGGACCAGACACGTGATGGATCTGCAGGAGATCTCGGACCGCTTCGAGATCCAGCAGTTAATGATCGACTACTCGACCGCCATCGACTCGCGTCGCTTCGACGACCTCGACCGACTGTTCACCCCGGACGCCTTCATCGACTACAGCGCATCCGGCGGCACGCAGGGGCGCTTTCCCGAAGTGAAGGCGTGGCTCGCCGACATCCTTCCTAGATTCCCCGCATACGTCCACCTGCTCGGCAACTTCGACCTCAAGGTCGACGGCGACGCCGCGACCGGACGGACCATGTGCTTCAACCCGATGGTCCTGTCCGAAGAGCCGAAACAGGTCCTGTACTGCGGGATCTGGTACGTCGACGAGTTCATCCGAACCGCCGACGGATGGCGTATCGCTCGCCGCGTTGAAGAGAAGAGCTTCGATCAGATCATCTGACCGCGTGTCCGCGGCTCAGTAGCCGCGTCCCACCTCGATGAGCGCGAGCAGTTCCTCCCCCGCCGCGAATCGTCGCAGATTCTCGGCGAGGTACGGCGCCATCTCCTCGGTGAGGCGACCGTTCGGGTTGGCGACGTGCGGCGTGATGACGACGTTGTCGAACTCGAACAGCGGATGATCGTCGGCGGGCGGTTCCGGATCGGTGACGTCGAGGGCTGCTCCGCCGATCGTTCCCGCCGTCAACGCGCGCTCCAACGCCGCTTCGTCGATGAGCGGACCACGCGCCACGTTGACGATCCACGAGTGCGGCTTGAGGAGGGCGAGAGTCCGATCATTGATCATCTGCTGCGTCTCCGGGGTGTCGGGAGCAGCGAGGACGACGTGGTCCGCCTGTGTCAACGCCTCGTCCATCCGATCCGACGCGACGGTGACGTCGGCTCCGTCGACCGGTCGGCCGGACCTGTTGACGGCGAGAACCCGCGCCCCGCAGGCCTTCAGCAGCGGCGTGAGTTCGCGTCCGATCCCGCCGGCTCCGACGATCGCGACGGTGCTCCCACGCAATGTCCGCACAGCCGGATCCACAGCGTCCTTCGCCCACCGGGTCTTGGACGACCGGACGATCTGACGGGTGCCGCCGAGCAGCAGCGCGAGCGCATGCTCGGCGACGCCGCGCGCATAGAAGCCGGACGCATTCGTCCAGATCCGCTCCTTGTCAAGGACTCCGGCGTCGACGAACCCTTCGATACCCGCCGTACTGAGCGCCACCCATTGAATGGTCTCGGGAAGTTCCGGGAACCCGTCCGGACCGCCGATCCATACCAGGACCCGCGCCTCAGCGAGCGGAACCACGGTTCCGCCCGTCTCCTCGACGGCCGAGACGAGCGGGCGGTCAGGTACCGGTTCGACGGCAACACGCAACGAGTTCATGCGGTCACATCTATCACGGTCCGAGCCGGCCTCGCACTACTTCCCGTGTCGCGCGTGAGTGGTACGTATGCGGCTGTAGGAAGACCTATAGACCGACCTTTTGCCTGAGCGGTACCACTCACGCGCCGCTACCTCCCTGCTGTCCCCCGCCCCTGCTGCCCCCGCTGCGTGCCGTACGCAGCCAGGAACACATCGACGCCCGCCCGAACCATCTCGGCCGAGCTCACCCCGGCCACCGAGTCGACCGACCCCGCGGTCAACTGGACGAGATGGAGCGCAGCGATCCGCTCGTCATCGATGGCGAACACCCCGTGGTCGGCATGCCTGCGCAAGTGCTCGGCGATAGCGTCCCGGACCCGACGAGGGCCCGCCTCCTGCCAGGCGGCGAGGACGGTCGGGTCGATGTGCTCGGCGTCCGCATTGACCTGTCGGACCATGGCGAAGTGCAGCGCGGTCTCCGGCTCGGGCGTCGCCCAGGCTTCGCCGAACGCCACCAGGTCGGCTCGGGGATCGTCGACCCGATCGAGAAGCGTTGCCGCGCGAGCGATCTGGCGTTCCGCGACCGCTGTCGCACTGTCCAGGATCACGGCACGGAAGAGTGCCTCCTTATTGCCGTACTGGTTGTAGATCGTCCGCGTCGAGACACCGGCCTCCGACGCCAGCACTCCGATCGACGCGCGACTGAATCCGTCCCGCGCGAAGACGCGCAGCGCCCCGTCGAGCAGGTCTCGCTGTTTATCTGCACGCATGTCGCCCCTCAGATCCGAAGTACATTAACCATTGTACTAAGTGCAATGCTCGTTGTACATTGAGGCTATGAGTACACACCCGACACCCCAGAAATCGGACCTCGTCCGCATCGCCGTCATCACCGGGAGCACCCGGCCGAATCGACGCTCACGCCTCGTCGCCGAATGGGCGCAGGCGAAGGCAGCGGCAGTCCTCGGCGATCGCGCCGACGTCACTGTCGTCGACATCGCCGACTTCGCGCTCCCCTTGCTCGACGAACCGGTCGCAGCTGCCGTCGGCGAGTACACGCACGAGCACACGAAGCGTTGGGCGCACACGATCGGCGAGTTCGACGGTTTCGTCTTCGTCACACCCGAGTACAACCACTCGATGCCCGCAGCATTGAAGAACGCGATCGATTTTCTGTACGCCGAATGGAACGACAAAGCGGCGGGCTTCGTCAGCTACGGACTCGACGGCGGCGTTCGCGCAGTGGAGGCCCTGCGTCTGACATTGGCCGAGGTCAAGATCGCCTGCGTCCGGAGCGGCGTCGGCCTGAGCCTGTCCGCCGACTTCGATCTGGACAACATCACCGAACCGGGAACCGTCTCTCCCGGCCCCCGCGCCGACGCAGTCTTCGACCGGATGATCGACGAAGTCCTCGCCTGGTCGACAGCGTTGCGGCCGTTGCGAATCGGGGCCCGGCCATGACACCGACGACCGCACCGGCCACGTCCGACCGCATCGATCGAGCCACCTGGAGACTCTGCTGGGTGGTCGTCCTCGGCGCCTTCGCGAGCGGACTCGATGCATCGATCGTCAACATCGGTCTCGATTCCATCACCACGCAGATGGGCTCGACATTGTCGACGACGCAGTGGATCGTCAGCGGATACCTCCTGGCGCTCGCCGTGTCGCTACCGATGGCCGGATGGCTCGGCCGACGGTTCGGCGCCGGCCCCGTCTGGCTGACCGCCCTCGGATTCTTCACCGCGGCGTCACTCGCCTGCGCGGTCGCGTCAACTCCCGAAGGACTCATCGCCGCTCGCATCGCTCAAGGGCTGGCAGGCGGCGTCCTGATCCCCACCGGGCAAGCGATCTTGGGAGCGGCAGTCGGCCCGCACCGCCTCGGGCGGGTGATGGGCGTGCTCGGGATCGCGGTGAGCGCAGCCCCCGCGATCGGCCCGCTCGTCGGCGGACTCGTTCTGCACTCGCTGACGTGGCCGTGGCTGTTCGCGATCAACATTCCGATCGGCATCGCGGGGATCGCGCTCGGCCGCCGGGTGATGCCGTGCAGTCGATCGTCAGACCCCGGTCCGCTGCACTGGGCGGGTCTGGCCACCATCAGCGCAGGTCTGGCACTTCTAGTGCTGGCCACGACCAGGTGGGGCGACGCAGGCCGCATCGATCCGACGACTGTCGCCATCGGCGCGGGTGCCGCGCTGTCGCTCGCCGCGTTCGTCGTCGCCACCCGGCGGACGTCGCACCCGTTGCTCGATCTGAATCTGTATCGCCTACCCGCGTTCCGCGCCGGTTCGACCGCCGCAGTCTTCTCCGGCGCACTCGTCTTCGGCAGCGGCGTGGTCCACGCGTTGTACTTCCAACTCGGTCACGGCCAGGGCCCGCTCCAGGCCGGAATCAGTCTCGTCGGCGTCGCTGCGGCCACCGCCGTCACCGCGCCGCTCGCCGGACAATGGATCGACCGACGCGGACCCGCCCCCGCCGCGATCGTCGGAGGCCTGCTCGCTGTGACGACCACGCTGCCGCTGGCACTTGATCCGCTCGGACTCCCCACGCCTGCCGTCCAACTCGCCCTCGTCGCCTATGGAATCTCGGTGAGTCTCGTCGCGATACCCGCGGGCGTCACCGCCTATGCTGCGGTGTCGTCGCGAGAGCTCTCGGACGCGATCACCCAGGTGAACATTTTGCAGCGCATCGGAGGATCACTCGGCGGTGCCGTGTGCGCGGTGATCATTGCGTCGCACACCGGCGACCTGCCGACGGCATTCCGCCTCGCGTTCTGCGCCCTGACGGTCGGCGCAGTCGGCTCGTTGTGCGCCGCGACGATGATCGCATCGTCGACGGTACGCCGATGAGCACTTATTCTGGCAGCGGAACGTTCTGCAGTCTCAGCTGTCCGCGGGCCAGCGTCTTCCCCGTCGAATCGTCCGTGACCTCGACGAGCCAGAGCTGCTGGGTCCGCCCTTGCTGGATCGGTTCGGCCACAACCGTCGCCCGACCACCCTTCGACGGCCGCAGGAAGTCGGTCGCATTGTGCACGCCGACTGCGAACTGACCGCGATCGGCGACCGCGGCGCTCGCACCGATACTGCCCGCACTCTCGACGAACGTCGCGTAGACGCCACCGTGCACGACGCCCCACGGCGTGTGATGACGTTCGTCGAGATCGACGTGGCCTTCCACCCGCGTGCCGGTCGCGACCGTCACCTCGAGCCCGGATGCCTTCAAGAACTCACTTGCAGCATCTATGCCCACGTCGGGCATTCCGGAACTGTCGGCCATGGTGTTCTCCCATCATCGGTACCTCCGCCACTTTCTGGCTTCTGTATTCGAAGTTAGATGTCGAACCAGCTGCCTGTCAATCGCGAAGTCAGCTAGGATTCGAAGTGTGAACTGGCTCGACTACGACACCGACAACTGCTCGGTCCAGCGCACGCTCGATGTTATCGGCGACCGATGGAGCGTGCTGATCCTGCGTGAAGTGTTCAACGGGATCCGCCGATTCGACCAGATCAAGACGCATACCGGTATCTCCGACTCGGTTCTCGCACACCGACTCCGCAAGCTTGTCGACGCGGGAGTCCTGCAGGTGAGGGACTACGCGGACCCTGGCGCCCGACGCCGCAAGGAGTACCGACTCACCGACGCGGGGCTCGACCTGCAGCCCGTCCTGTTGTCGCTGCGCGCCTGGGGCGACGCCCATCGCGCCGGACAGGAAGGGCCGTCACTCGAGATCCGGCACACCGACTGCGGCGCACGCGTCGACCTCGAACTGCACTGCGACGCCGGCCACCGGATCGATGACCGTCGGGACGTCCATGCTGTACCCGGCCCCGGCGCCCGGCGAGTCGCCGGTTGATCGGTGCGTCAGGCCGTCGTGCCCGGGTGCCCGGTCGGGCCTGATCGTCCCGCTAGCATCCGGTCCCGTAGCGAATCGTAGATCGGCGGCGAACCCACCGCGTTCGCGATCAGCACGGCGGCGGCGGTTGCTGCCAGCATCGGAATGGTCACCGTCGTGACCGCGGTCAGCTCCATCACGAGGACGATGCCGGTGATCGGTGCGCGGACCACGGCGGCGAAGAACGCCGACATTCCGACGATGATGAGCGCGACGGTCCAGTCGTCGTAGTCTGCGGGCACCACGACGTTCACCAGGGCTGCGAACAGGACGCCCCACAGTGCGCCGACCGCGAGCAGCGGCGCGAACAGCCCGCCGGGCGTGCCTGCCGCGTACGACAACGGCCCGACGACGAAGCGCACCAGCAGCAGGATCGCAATGGTCGGCAGCGCGAGATGTGCGCCGTCGAGCAACCCCTGGGTGAGTGCGTCGCCGCCGCCGGCGGTGTCCGGATCGAAGGCGAGCAGTCCGCCGACGAGGCCACCGATGACCGCAGCCTTGAGTTCCATCGGGACGGCCGTGAGACGTCTGACGCCGTCGAACAACGTCAGGATCACCTGGTTGTAGAACACGCCGAGGATTCCGGTGATCAACCCGAAGACGATGAAGATCGGAAGTACCACGACCGACGGCGCTCGTACGTCGACGACTGCGAAGTCCGGATCGTCGCCGATCAGGATGCGTGCGCAGCCGACCGCGACGCCGACCGCGAGCATCGTCGGAAGCACCAAACGCATCCGGTACGACTTCGCGACCTCCTCCAACGCGAACAACCCGCCACCGATCGGCGCGTTGAACGCGACTCCGAGCCCCGCCCCTGCGAGCGACGTCGTCAGGATGCGAACGTCGTCGTCGCTGGACCGGCCGAGCCGCCCCATCCACGCGCCGATCGCCGCTCCCATGTGGACGGTCGGGCCCTCCCGCCCCAAGGTCAGTCCGGTTCCCAATGTGACGAGTCCGCCGACGAACTTGGCGGGCACCACGCGTAGTGGTGGCGGATCGTCGAGCCCGCGGTCGACGGCCTCCACCTGTTGCACGCCACTCCCCGACGCCAGCGGCACGAACCGAACCACGAATGCGCCGATCGCCGCTCCGGCCGCGGTCACCGCGACCGGTACCAACCAGGCGGGACCACCCGCACCGCCCGCCCAGTCGAGCAGTTCGCCCCGCCAGGCGTTGGCGTGGTTCAGACACCATCGGAATGCGCCGCCGACGAACCCGATACCGATGCCGGCACAGACCGCCAGTGCGCACAACTTGGCTAGACCTCGCCACACCGTCCGTTCTGGAGTCGATGGCCTGGTCACAGCGTCACGCTATCGGCTTACCGGCGCGTGGTCTGCCGTTACGTCGAACTACCGGATCCCGCTACGCGCGATCGAGGTCGACGTCGCGTGTCTCCTTCATGACGAGCAACGCGACCAGAGTGAAGCAGCCCGCGATCGCGAGGTAGACGCCGACCCATCCGACGCCGAAGTCGGCGACGAGCCAGGTCGCGATGAACGGTGCGATCGCCGCGCCGAGGATCGATGCGAAGTTGTAGGCGATACCGCTGCCCGTGTACCGCACGTTCGTGGCGAAGAGTTCGGGAAGCACAGCACTCATCGGGCCGAAGGTGAAGCCCATCAGGGTGAGTCCGACGATGAGAACAGCGAGCATCGTGCCCTGCGTGGTGTTCGCCGGATCGAGGATCCATTTGAAGGTGAGTCCGTACACGATGATCAGGACCGTCGCGACGATGAGGAGGCGGCGACGGCCGACGCGGTCGGCGAGACGACCGGAGACGACGACGAAGATCGCGAAGAACACGACCGCGATCAGCTGCATCTGCAGGAAGTCGATGTACGAGATGGACAGTTTCACGCCCGACTTGTCGACGACCTTGCCGGTTCCGTACGACACGACCCAGGTCGTGACGAGGTAGAAGAGCGTGTAGGTGGCGACCATGACGAACGTGCCGATGATCAACGGCCGCCAGGCCGTGCGCATCACTTCACCGAGCGGAGTCTTGACCTTCTTGCCGTCTTGGACGGCCTTCGCGAAGACGGGCGTCTCGGTCAGCTTCAATCGCACATACAGGCCGACGATCACCATGACCGACGACAGCAGGAACGGGATCCGCCAACCCCACGCCATGAATCCGTGGTTCGGCTCGGCTGCCGTGGAGTCGTAGTCCATCACGCCCATGATGATCAGGAACAGCCCGTTCGCGAGGAAGAAGCCGAACGGAGCGCCGAGCTGCGGCCACATCGCGGCCCAGCCGCGTTTGCCCTTCTCTGCGGTCTCGGTCGCGAGCAGTGCAGCGCCGGACCATTCGCCGCCCAGCCCGAGTCCCTGCGCGAAACGCATCACCGCCAGCAGCGCCGGTGCGAGATACCCGGCCTGCTCGAACGTCGGAAGGACGCCGATCAGGAAGGTCGCGACGCCCATCGTGACGAGCGAACCGACCAGCGTCGCTTTACGACCGACGCGGTCGCCGAAGTGACCGAACAGGATCGAGCCGATCGGCCGAGCGGCGAACGCCAGACCGAAGGTCGCGAACGACGCGAGGAGCGCAGCAGTGTCGTCTCCCTTGGGGAAGAACAGCGTCGGAAAGACGAGGACCGCTGCGGTCGCATAGATGTAGAAGTCGAAGAACTCGATGGTTGTTCCGACCATGGAAGCGACGACGACCCGTCCACGATTCATTCCGAGAAATCTAATGCATCCAGACGGCCTGCCGAACGGCGGCCCGCCCGACCCTAGCGCTGCCGTTCACCTGAACGACGAAGGGAGCCTTCCGGTGCCCCGCTCACTACGATCGCGGCATGGACGTCGAGATTCCGGAAGCCATCGAAGCAGACTTGACGGCGCGGTGGGACGAGCCGCACCGTCGCCACCACAATCGGCGTCACCTCGACGAGGTGCTCGCGGCGCTACAGCTGCTCCATGACGAGGGCCTCTCGTTCGGGAGCGGCCCGTCGTCCTCGCCGCGTGGTTCCACGATGCGGTCTACGAGACGCGCAGTGCGGACAACGAACGTGACTCCGCCGACCTCGCCCGACGACCGCAACGGGATCGCGTTGTCGGACGCAGACTTGTCCGTCCTCGGTTCCGATCCTGCGCGGTACGACGAGTACGCCGCCGATGTTCGCACCGAATTTCACCTCGTGCCCGATGAGGTGTTCCGCCCTGGCCGGCGCACTATCCTCGCTGAGTTCGTCGCTGCCGACATCCTGTTCCGTTCTCCCCAGGCGCGGCAGCGGTGGGAGGCTGCGGCCCGCGAGAACCTCGCGCGGGAGATCGACGCCTTGGCCTGAGCGTCAGCGGAGGCAGGCCCTACCATTCACTTCCGGTGCGCGTCGTGTGCCGCTCGGCTGATCGTCTCGATGATCTGCGGGAAGGTCTCCGAATCCGATGCGACGATCCGCGTGTGGTCGACGCCGGGGAACTCGACGAGGGATGCGCGGCCGCCTGCCTTCTTGGCCGCTTTCACATACTTCTCCGACATGCTGGGCGCCACGACTTTGTCGGCGGTGCCGGTCATCGCGATGATCGGAATGTCGGGGTCGATGTTCTCGATCGGACTCACCGACTTGTAATGGTCGGGCACCTCGCTGGGCAGGCCGCCCATCGCCCGTCGAGCACGGGGATTGCCTTCGAGAACCGCTTGGCGCATGTCCAGGGTGCCCGCCATCGAGATCACGTACGTCGGGCGGAAGGTCGGCTTCGCTCCGATCTCGGTGGGTTCGAGGTTGTGACGGGTCCCCGACCACATCGCCAACTGTCCGCCCGCCGAATGCCCCGCGACGACGGCGTTGTCCATCGAGATCTCGGGCTCCGCAGCTTGGACGTTGGGGACGAAATCGACCGCGGCCGCAACGTCTTTGAACGTGGTGGGCCATCCCCCGCCGGATCCGACCCGCCGGTACTCGAGGTTGTAGACGGCCAGACCGCGCTCGGCGAGTCTGCGCGACAGGGCGACAAAGACGTCGGCTCCGAGTTTGGACTGCCATCCGCCGCCGTGAATCAGCACGACGAGCGGCACGCTGTTGTCCTCGTGCTCCCCCGGCGGGAGATAGACGTCCGCCCAGTTCTGACGGTCGTCGCGATCGCCTGTCCTCGTCGGGTAGAGGTACCGGTTCACGGTCACGTCGGACGACGACTCGACCTTCGCCAACGCCTGCTCCGCAGCGCCGCGATCCGCGGGTGTCGCCGGCGTGACGTCGGACGACTCGTCATCGCCCGATGAGCAACTCGTCAACGCGAGCGCTGCGACGAGGGTCATCGCGGCCAGCCGCCTGCCGGTACGCGTCATCATATGGTCGCCCCGTTGACCGTCGATGTCTTGATCACGCCGTCGAGTCCCCACTTCTGGGCGATCGACGTCATCTCGCCGCGATCGATCACGCGTTGGACCGCGCCTTTCAGCACATCGCCGAAGGGCGACTCTTTCACGATCGCGAAGCCGTACGGCTGGGTGTCGAAGACCTCGCCTGCCGTCTCCAGAGACCCGTTGCTTCGCCGGACGGCCGTTGCGATCACCACGGAGTCGGCGGATACCGCATCGGCCGACCCTTGGGTGACCGCGCGGACCGCATCTGCCTGCGTGGCGGTCGGGACGATTTTGATGGGCTTGTCCCCGACGGTCACGCACGCCTTGCTCTTGGCCGGCAACTCCACGGTCTCCTGGACCGTCTCTTTGGCCGCAGCCACGCTGTGCCCGCACGCATTGTTCGGGTCGACGGTCTCGCCGGAGCGCTGCGCCCACTGGTTGCCGCCACGGAAGTACGTCACCATGTCCAGCCGCCGTTCCCGAGCCAAGGTGTCGAAGAAGCCCCGCGATCCCACGTCGTAGGCGCCGCTCGCCACTCCCGGGAGGATCTCCTCGAAGCGAGTCTGGCGGACGTCGAGTCTCAGCCCGAGCACGTCGGACACTCTGTGTAGAACGTCGATGTCGAAGCCGGTCAGCTTCCCGTTCTCGTCGATGGAGACCATCGGCTCGTACGGTGCACTGGTGCCCACCGTGAGCGTGCCCGACGTCCGGATCTTCTCGGGCAATTGCGCTGCCAGTTCGGGATCGGCCGGCGACGAAGCCGGAATGGAACCCTGCGACTCGTCCGCCGGACGGTCACCGTCGTCGGAACCGCAGCCCGACACCAGCAGGACGACAGCCAGGCTTGCGGCCAAGCCCGAGACTAATCGACCTCGTCGAGTGGAGCGCTGCCCTGAGCGAAATCGCATACAGCCCATACCGATCGACTCTATTCGTGTGAATCGTCGCCGTCTTCCGATCCGTCCGATCAGAGGGTAATCCCACCACCGACGCCGCAGAGATCAGTACGCGGTGGCGAACTTCCAAGCCGAGTGCATCGCCCCTTCGATGTAGTCGACCTGTCCGGCGTCGCCGACAACCTCGACGGGGATTCCCGTCTGCGCGAGCTCTTGTGCCAGCGGTGCACCCGAGGTCGTGTCTGCGGCGTAGACCACCAAAGTGGCTGGCGCAGTGCGGGCTTCGCCCTTGACGCTGAACTCGACAGCGTCGCGCGTGATCCGGTCGACCGTCGCCTTCCTGTGCACTTGCACACCGAGTTCGACCGCACGACGTACCGCCGTCCACCGTCGCGGCATCGCCATCGGCAGTCCGAGGGGCACGCCCGCCTCGAGAACAGTGACGCTGCGGCCGCGTTCCGCGAGCCACTCGGCGAGTTCCAGGCCTACCAAGGATCCGCCGATGACGACGACGTCGTGGCCCATCGGGAGGAACGACCGGGTCAGTCTGCGGATGGCCGCGGGACTCTTGGTCACGCCGGACAGCTTGCCCAGCTTGCCTATGACGCGGAGGGTGAGCGAGCCGTCAGAGGCTTCTGCGTTGCCGAGCAACAGGTTTCGCAGGGTGTCGCCGGTGTGGACATGCGGTAGGTCGCCGCCGGGAATATCGGGACGCGGACGCACGGCGCCGGTGGCGACGACGACATGATCGGGGGCGAGCTCGCGGATCGACTGCGCCGTCGCAGTGGTGTTGAGTCGGATGTCGACGTTCAGCCGCTTCATCTCGGCGGTCAGCCAGTCGAGCAGACGTTCGTTGTCCGGGGTGGTGAGCGTCGAGAACCACAGGGTGCCGCCGAGCCGGTCGGACTTGTCGACCACGGTGACGCGGTGTCCGCGCAGCGTGAGGAGGCGGGCGGCCTCCAAACCCGATGGTCCGGCGCCAACGACGACGACGTGTCTCCGCGCGTCGGCCGGCTGCAGGGGAAGGATCGTCTCGTTGCCCAGCGCGGGATTGACCGCACACAGCGGGGTGTCGTCCCAGAAGTTCTCCTGGACGCACACGTAGCAGTTGATGCACGGCCGGACCTGTTCGGGAGTGTGAGCGGCCAACTTGTTCACCAGATCCGGGTCGGCCAGCAACTGGCGCCCCATCGCAGCGAAGTCGATTCGGCCCGCCGCGATCGCTTCCTCGGCGACGTCGGGCAGCATACGTCCGACGGCGATGACCGGGATCTCGACGTGCTTCTTGATCTCTGCAGCCAGATCGAGATACGCCGCGACCTTGTTCGGCAGCGGCCCATCGGTGAAGTTGGCGAACGGATTACGGCCCCACCCGGTCACGTGGATCGCGTCGGCGCCCGCCTCCTCGAACAGGACCGACGCGGCGCATGCCTCGTCGTTGGTGAGGGCGCGCTCCTGCCCGAACTCCGCACCGGCCACCCGCACCAGCACGGCCATCGTGTCGCCGACGGCGGCCTTGACCGCGGCGATGACCTCGCACGCGAGCCGGGCCCGGTTCGCCAGGCTGCCGCCGTACTCATCGTCGCGAAGGTTGTCGATCCGATTGAGAAATGCGCCGAGGATGTAGCCGTGCGCGCAATGGATCTCGATGGCGTCCACACCTGCCTTCTGGCAGCGCACAGCGGCGGCGGTCCAGGCTTGAATCAGCCAGGCGATGTCATCAGCGGTCGCGGTATGAGTAGAGCCGGGTTTGCCGCCGATGACCGCGGCCATCTTGCCGAGCTCTTCGTGCGTGCTGTCGGCAAGCGCACTCATGTCGTAGGTGTAGTCGGGTTTCGACGGCACCAACAGAGGGCGATCGTTGAGGGTGTCGATGCGGGCGACCTTCCCGTGGTGGGTGCTCTGTACGCAGAGCTTGCCGCCTTGCTCGTGGATCGCGTCGGCCAACGCAGCGAGGCCGGGAATGAATCGGTCCTCGGAGAGCCCCGGCTCTTTTGTGCTGGTGGCGCCAACCGGGTACGCGATCGCCGCCGCGCCAGTGATGATCAAGCCGGTACCACCCGCCGCACGGGCCGCGTAGTGATCGATGTCCTCCTGCTCGACGACTCCGTCGACGCAGACGTTCATGTCCATCGCAGGCAGGACGACCCGATTGCGTAGGGACATCGGGCCGATCGAGCCGGGGCTCAGGAGGTGCGAATAGGAACGTGTTCTAGCCATGAAACGTAGAGTACGCCACTTTTCAAACAGTGATTGAAAAGTGGTGCTCCACAGCGTGACACCGGCGGCCGAGGACAGCGCCGATCTTCGGATTGACCCGTTGGCCCACCACATTGACAGCGACGAAAGACAAGCGCGCCGTCGTCGCCGCCCCGGAAAACGAAAAAGTCGCGAGATCGTACGTTCTCGCGACTCATGACCTGCTGCGGAAGCGGAGGGATTTGAACCCCCGGTGGTTTCACCCACGCTCGCTTTCAAGGCGAGTGCATTCGGCCGCTCTGCCACGCTTCCATCGGGCAGGCTCCACGCCTGCCCGCACAGAAGGTTATCGCACCCTGATCGCGCCCGTGCCCACCGGCCGGATCGGTGGAAGACTGGATTCATGCGCGCTATCCCCGAATCGCAGAGCCTGGACATCGTCGACCTGCCCGACCCCGAGCCTGCGCCCGGCGAGGTGATCGTCGACGTCGCGGCCGCCGGGGTGAATCGCGCCGACATCATGCAGCGTGCAGGGAAATACCCGCCGCCGCCGGGAGCGTCGAACGTCTTCGGCCTCGAGGCGTCGGGCACCATCTCGGCGATCGGCGACGATGTCTCCGGCTGGTCGGTCGGCGACGAAGTCTGCGCACTCCTCGCAGGCGGCGGCTACGCGGAGAAGGTCGCCGTTCCCGTCGCGCAGCTGATGCCCGTCCCACGCGGCGTCGACCTCGTATCGGCTGCCGCACTCCCCGAAGTGTCGTGCACGGTGATGTCGAACGTCGTCCTGACCGGGCACCTGGCACCAGGAGAACTCCTCCTCAGCCACGGCGGCAGCAGCGGAATCGGCACGCACGCAACCCAACTCGCGCACGCGCTCGGCGCACGAGTGGCAGTCACCGCACGCAATCAAGCGAAACTCGGTCGCTGTCGCGAACTCGGTGCAGAAATCCTCATCGACTACACGACGCAAGAGTTCGACACGGTGCTCGCCGAGCACGGCGGAGCCGACGTCATCCTCGACATCATCGGAGCGAAATACCTCGGCGCCAACGTCAAAGCACTCGCGCCCGGCGGACGCCTCGTCATCATCGGCATGCAAGGCGGCGTGAAAGGCGAACTCAACATCGGGGCACTCATGGCCAAACGAGCGTCCGTCATCGGGACGACGCTGCGCGCACGCCCCGTCACCGGCCCCGGATCCAAAGCGATGATCGTCACCGAGACCGTCGCCCGGACCTGGCCGCTCATCGAGAGCGGCGACGTGGCCCCGGTCATCGACTCGACGTTCCGACTCGACGACGCGGAGGCCGCACACGACCGACTGAACTCCGGAGACGCCGTCGGCAAGGTGCTGTTGACGTTGGGGTGAGGGGTCGGTCGCGAGGTCTCGACTCCGCTCGACCACGTGAATCCACCCCAGCGGAACGGGGTCTCGACTGCGCTCGACCAGCGGGATGGGGTCTCGACTCCGCTCGACCAGCGGGGGAGCTCGACCGGCAGAAGATGAGGCCTAGAGACCTTCGCGGGCGATTCGCTCGCCGATCTTGCCGAAGGTGCGGCACAGGGTGTCGAACTCGTCGGGAGACAGGGAGTCGATCACGAGGCGGCGGACGGCGCGGTCGCGTTCGTCGAGGATCGGCTGCACCATCTCGCGCCCTGCGTCGGTGATGGTCACCCATTTCTGGCGAGCGTCGTAGTCTACGTTCTCCAACCGGGCCATGTATCCCTTCTCAATGAAACGGACCACCTGCCGCGACACCGTGCTCACCGGGATCTGCGTCGCCTCTGCGAGATCGCTGATCCGCAGGCCCTCCGCGGCCGCAAGCACCTCGAGCACTCGCCAGTCGGCACTGCTCAACGCTGCGGACGAATCGATCTGGTTGAACAGCGCCCGATACAGGACCCACCCGCCGGTGACGAACTGCTGCCACAAATCACGCTCTGCGCCGTCGAGAACCGGCGCGAGCCCCCCATCGGCTTCATTCTGTTGCAACACCTGCAGTCCCCTCCGCCCCTGACACTCCAAACTTTCAGATGCAACAATACGGTCGAGTTGTCAATCCGACCCAATCGAAGTGGCCGCCGACACTCGCGGTCAGCCGAACGAACCGAGCACCCTCGCCACCTGGTCCATCTCGTATGGAGTGGAATAGACGCCCAACCCGACAGTGACTGCTCCGCCGGCGTCGGCCACGCCGATCGCCTCCAGGGCGCGACTGGGAACATCGTGCAGAGCACTGATTCCGTTGTCGTTCAGGCGACTTACGACTTTCTCGGCACTGACGCCGTCCACCAGGAAACTGACCAGCGGAACCCGGTGCGTGTCCGTGCCGATCACGTGGACGTGCCCCAGACTGTCCAACGCGTTCACCAGATAGAAGGTGAGACGCTGCAGATACTCGTAGGCGCCGTCCATCGACGTCATCAGTCGGCGGCGACGGTCACCGGCCGCCGCGGAGTCCAGACCGGCGAGCACCTCCACCGACGCGACCAGGCCGGCGAGCCACGCGGTCGGTGTCGGCGACGGCTCGAGTCGCGCGGGACCGATCGCATGCGGATCCATCGACACGTTGGTCAACGACTCCATCCGAGCGCGGTCGGCGAAGACCATCGCGGACATCCGAGGTCCACCCCACCGTTCGGCGCTAACCAGCGTCACGTCCGCGCCCATCTCACTCATCGACAACGGGACGAACGGCGCCGCACTCGTCGCGTCCACCACCATCAGAGCTCCCGCGGCGCGCGCGTGCCCGGCGATCTGTCCGATGTCGGTGATCGCACCCGTCGTCGACGAAGCCAACGCCACTGACACGACACTCGTGCGGTCGGAGATCAACTCGGCGAACTGCCACGGCGGAAGCGAACCGTCCTCGATGTCGACTTGCGCCCACCGGACGGGCGAGCCGTGCCGGGCCGCACCGCGCAGCCACGGGACGATGTTCTCCTCGTCGTCGAGAATCGACAGGACGACGCCGTCGCCGATCCACGACGTCACCGACAGCGATTCGACCAGCGCCGAGACCAGTGCACCGCGCGACGGGCCGAACACGACGCACGACGGATCGGCGTCGAGTAGGTCGGCGATCGCCTGACGCGCGCGCGCCGTCGTCGCGGCAGCCTCCTGGGACTGCTTGGACAGGCTGCCGCCGAGGACCGGATACGACCGCACGCCGCGGGAGATGGCCGACGCGACAGCGTCCGGTATCTGCATTCCGCGCTGCGAATCGAGGTGAATCCAGCCGTCGCCCAAGGCGGGGAACAGGCCTCTCACGGAGGCGATGTCGAACGGCATGGCCCCAACGATAGACACCCGTCTCTCACCGATCACGTCAGGACGACGACGCACGCGGCACAATGGGGACCATGCTTCCCGAGATGTTCGGCACAACAGGCCCCGGCAACCCACTGTCGTCCGACCCGTCGGCGACACCAGACGAACCGGTCATCGAGTTCTCGGCCACCGGCGGCGAGCACGGTGACGCACCGTCGAATCCGGTGGCGGGCATGGTGGAGCAGCCAGCCAAGGTGATGCGTATCGGAACCATGATCAAGCAACTCTTGGAAGAGGTGCGGGCGGCTCCCCTCGACGACGCGAGCCGCACCCGGCTCGCCGACATCCACCGCACGTCGATCGCCGAACTGCAGGACGGGCTCGCCCCCGAACTTCGTGAGGAACTCGACCGACTGGCGCTGCCGTTCTCCGACGAGCAAGCCCCGTCCGACGCCGAGCTGCGTATCGCGCAGGCCCAGCTCGTCGGATGGCTCGAAGGCGTCTTCCACGGCATTCAGACGGCGCTGTTCGCCCAGCAGATGGCTGCACGCGGGCAACTCGAGCAGATGCGACAGGGCGTACTCCCGCCCGGAGCCGGTGACATGTCCGACAACCACAGCACCGGTCAATATCTGTGACCCGCCGGTATGCTGTTGCGTTGTGTCAGCCGTAGCCAATGACGGCGGAGTAGCCGGTCGGAGCATTCCGCCGCCCCCGCCCACCTCGGATTCGCGAACGTTCGCACGGGGCATCCAGGATCTCGTCGAAGGTTTCCGAACCTCAGAACTCTGGCTGCACCTGGGCTGGACGGATATCAAGCAGCGCTACAAGCGTTCGGTCCTTGGACCGTTGTGGATCACCATCGCTACCGGCGTCACCGCCGTCGCGATGGGCATTCTCTACGGCGAGCTGTTCAACCAGGACATCGAGACGTTCCTGCCGTACGTGCTTCTCGGATTCATCTTCTGGAACTTCATCGAGACGTCGATCCTCGACGGATCGGTCGTCTTCTCCACCAACGAAGGCCTGATCAAACAGATCCCTGCGCCGATCAGCGTGCACGTGTACCGCGTCGTCTGGCGCAGCATCATCATCTTCGCGCACAACATCGTGATCTACGCGATCGTGTTCGCGGTGTTCCCGCAGGACATCGACTGGTCTGCTCTGCTCGTCATCCCCGCGATCGCGCTCTTCGCATTGAACGCGACCTGGGCGACGATCGTCTTCGGGATCCTGTCGACCCGCTTCCGCGACATCGGCCAGCTTCTGACCACCGCGGTGCGGCTGGTCTTCTTCATGACGCCGATCATCTGGTCGGCGGACACTCTCGACGCCGTCGGAAGCGAAGGGTCGAGCCGGATGAAGCTCGTCGAACTCAACCCGATGTTCCACTACTTGGAGATCGCTCGCGGACCACTACTCGGCAAGCACGTCGAGTTCTACCACTGGGGCATCGTGCTCGGTTGCACCGCGCTCGGGTGCGCCGCCGCGCTCATGGTGATGCGCAACTACCGCGCCCGCGTGGCGTACTGGGTTTAGGAGACATCCGTGCCAGAGAACACCGACATCCGCGTCGACACCTGGGACGCGTGCGTCGACTTCCCGATCTTCGACGCCAAGACCCGCTCGCTGAAGAAGGCCGTCATCGGCGCCGCAGGCGGTGTCATCGGGTCCAACGGGTCCAAGACCGTCGTCGTCGAGGCGATTCGCGACATCAACCTGCATCTGGAGCACGGCGACCGCGTGGGTCTCGTCGGCCACAACGGTGCAGGCAAGTCGACGCTCCTGCGACTGTTGTCCGGGATCTACGAGCCGACTCGCGGCTCGTGCAAGGTCCGTGGCCGCGTCGCGCCCGTGTTCGACCTCGGCGTCGGCATGGACCCGGAGATCTCCGGGTACGAGAACATCCTGATCCGCGGCATGTTCCTCGGCATGAGCCGCAAGGAGATGCTCAAGAAGACCGATGAGATCGCGGAGTTCTCCGAGCTCGGCGACTACCTGTCGATGCCGCTGCGCACCTACTCGAACGGCATGCGAGTGCGACTGGCGCTCGGCGTCGTCACCAGTATCGATCCCGAGATCCTCATCCTCGACGAGGGAATCGGCGCCGTCGACGCCGAGTTCATGAAGAAGGCTCGCGTCCGGTTGCAGGCGCTCGTCGAACGCTCCGGCATCCTCGTGTTCGCCAGCCACTCCAACGAGTTCCTCGCCCAACTGTGCGACCGCGCGCTGTGGATCGATCACGGCCAGATCCGGATGGACGGCGGCATCGAGGAAGTCGTCCAGTCCTACCAGGGGCCCGACGCGGCAGCCCAGGTCCGCAAAGTCCTCGCCGAGAACGGCGGTGCCGCGAAGTGAGCAGTGTCGTAGCCGTCGTCGTCACGCATCGCCGGCCCGAACTCCTCGCCGAATCGTTGAGAGTCGTCGCGAACCAGGACCGGCCCGTCGACCACCTGATCGTCGTCGACAACGACGACGATCCGGCCGTGGGCGCGCTCGTCGATTCCCAACCGGTCCCGACCACGTATCTGCCGTCCAAGCACAACCTCGGCGGCGCAGGCGGATTCGCGCTCGGCATGCTGCACGCGCTCGCACTCGGCGCCGACTGGGTGTGGTGCGCCGACGACGACGGCCGGCCCGAAGGCCCCGCGGTCCTATCGACCCTGCTCGACTGCGCCGACCGCCGTGAACTCGGCCAGGTGTCGCCGGTCGTCGTGAACATCGAAGACCCCGACGCCCTCGCCTTCCCGCTCCGCCGCGGACTCGTCTGGCGACGTAAGCGGTCCGAACTGTTCGCCCCCGGCGAGTCGTCGTCCGACGACCTCCTGCCCGGCATCGCATCGCTGATGAACGGCGCCCTGTTCTCCGCGGACACGCTCGAGCGGATCGGCGTCCCCGACCTGCGGCTGTTCTTCCGCGGCGACGAAGTGGAGATGCACCGTCGCCTCGCACGCTCGGGCATCGCCTTCGGCACCTGCCTGAAGACGGCGTACCTACATCCGGACGGAAGCGACGAGTTCCGCCCGATCCTCGGCGGCCGTATGCACACCCAGTACCCGGACAACGAGGTGAAGCGCTACTTCACCTACCGCAACCGCGGCTATCTGATGAGCCAGCCAGGGATGCGCAAGCTCCTCCCCCAGGAGTACGCACGCTTCGCGTGGTTCTTCCTCGTCCAGCGCCGCGACGTCGCAGGCTTCCGCGAGTGGATGCACGTGCGCAAGCTGGGCCGAGAGGAACGGTTCACGCGACCGTAGCGCCGACCCCTTCCACAGAATTAGAACGTGTTCTACCCTGAGGGGCATGCGATTCACCTTTGCTGAAGCGATGACCGATGTCAGCTACTACGCGCCGCTCGCGCAGGCGGCCGAGAAAGCCGGCTTCGCAGGCATGACGATCCCCGACTCGATCGCATACCCCGAAGAGTCGGACTCCACCTACCCGTACACACCGGACGGCAAACGAGAGTTCTTGGAAGACAAGGACTTCATCGAGCCGTTCATTCATGCGGCCGCCCTCGGCGCGGTGACGTCGACCCTGCGCTTCCTGCCCTTCGTCCTCAAACTGCCGATCCGCCCGCCGGCCCTGGTAGCCAAACAGGCGTCCTCGGTCGCTTGCCTGACGAACAACCGGCTCTCGCTTGGCGTCGGAACCAGTCCGTGGGCGGAGGACTACGACATCCTGGGCGTCGACTTCAAACGCCGCGGCAAGCGGATGAACGAGTGCATGGACATCATCCGCGGTCTCACCTCCGGTGGATACTTCGAGTTCCACGGCGAGTTCTACGACATTCCGCGCATCAAAATGTCACCGACGCCGACTCAGCCGGTGCCTCTCCTCGTCGGCGGCCACGCCGATCCCGCACTGCGGCGCGCCGTGATCCGCGGCGACGGCTGGATGCACGGCGGCGGACCGGGCGAAGAGCTCGACGACCTGCTCGACAAGATCGCCGCGATCCGCAAGGCCGAGGGCAAAGAGAACGATCCCTTCGAGATCCACGTTATCTCGATGGACGCCTACACCGTCGACGGCTGCCGACGTCTCGAGGACAAGGGCATCACCGATGTGATCGTCGGCTTCCGCCTCCCGTACATCCTCGGCGCCGACACCGAGCCGCTGGAGAAGAAGATCGAACATCTCGACTGGTACGGCGAGAACGTGATCGCAAAGGTCAATGACGGGCAATAACACAGACGCGCGGTGTCTGGATCTCGTACCGCTCGGTAGGATGACTTCCCATGACGAGCAGTGGAACCGAACGCACCAGGGCCATCGAAGCAGAGATCGGCAAGGTGTTCACCACTCAGGACTATTACGAAGTCGGCCGCGAGAAGATCCGCGAGTTCGCCCGCGCACTGCACGACGACAACCCAGTTCACTGGGACGACGCCAAATCGGCTGCGGCAGGTCATGATCGGCTCCTCGCCCCGTTGACGATCGTCGTCCTCGACGGCACCAAGGCGCAGGCCCAGCTGTTCGAGCAGAGCATCCCCGGCAACCCGTTGAAGTCGGGCGTCCTGCAGGTGGAGCAGCGTTTCGTGTTCCACAAGCCGATCACGGCTGGTGACCGACTCAAGTCGGATGTGTCCCTGGACTCGTACAAGTCCGTCGCGGGCGCCGATCTGTTCACCGGGAAGACCGTGATCCGCGACCTCGACAAGGGCGTCATGCAGGAGTCGTGGACCACGCTCGCCGGCCCGGGCGAGACGGGCGACGGCCTGTCCCCCGAGTTCCAGAACCTCGTCGACAAGGTGATGTTCTCGCCGACCGCCTCGCACATCCTGCCGCTGGTGCCGACCGAGGCCGCCGAGATCCCCGAGGACGCTCCGCACTCGTTCGGCGCGATTCCGTTCGACTCGGTGACCGAGGGGCAGGAGATTCCGCCGCGCACCCAGCGGTTCACCCGTGGCGACCTCGTCAACTACGTCGGCGTGGCAGGCGACCCCAACCCGATCCACCACAGCGACGAGCTCGCGTCAGCGGCGAAGCTCGACACCTGTGTCGCCCAAGGCATGCTGACGCTCGGCACCGCCGCCGGCTACCTGACGTCGTTCGTCGGCGACCCGGCAGCCTTCCGCGAGCTCAGCGCCCGGTTCTCGAGCGCCGTCTACGTGCCGCCGACCGAGCCTGCCGTCGTGGAGTACACCGCGAAGATCAAGACGCTCTACCCGGAGACCAAACGCGGCCTGATCACGTTCGGCGCCACGGTGAACGGCAAGCGTGTGTTCGGCAAGTGCACCGCGCTCGTCCAGTTCTCCTGAGCCGACACGCGTACGCCGCCTGAATGCGCGGTCCCGCACATCCGCCGACCACGCGCTAGTTTCAACCGATGTTCGGGATACTCCAGCCCTGTCGGCATGTGCTCGACGACGATCTGCGCGACGAGTGGCGCGCGCACATGTGCGGATTGTGCCTGTCGTTGCGTGACGGCCACGGGCAGACGGCTCGTCTCACGACGAACACCGACGCCGTCATGGTGTCGGTGTTGACCGCGGCCCAGCGTGCGCCGTCTGCCGTCACGCGGACCGCGGGTCCGTGCGCCTTCCGGAGCATGCGACGCGCCGACGTCGTGACGGCCACCGAGCCGGGGGTCCGCCTTGCCACGTCGGTGTCGCTCACCCTGGCCGCGGCCAAGTCCGACGACGTCGTAGCCGAACAGCGACTCGCCCTAGCGCCCGCCGCGCCCGCACGAGATCGCGCGGCTCGGGTCACCGGACGAGCACTGCACCGCAAGGCCGCTCGCACCGGGGACGTCCTCGATGTCCCGGCCGTGTTGACCGCGCTCGACCGACAAGCCGATCTCGAGTCGTCGTCGAACGACCTCGACGCCTTGACCGGGCCGACGGCCCACGCATGCGCGACGGTGTTCGCCGCGAGCGCCGACCTCGCGGATGTCCCCGACAATCGGCACGTGCTTGCCGACATCGGATCCGAGTACGGTCGCCTCGCGCACCTGCTCGACGCGATCGACGACCGAACCGGCGACGACGCAGACGGGGCGTTCAACCCGCTGACAGCCACCGGCACGAGCGACGACGAGGCCCTCGACCGGGCACAACTGTCCGCTGACCGGATCGCCGAGCGATACCGCGACCTCACGCTGCACGACGATCGTCTGTTGAAAGCGCTGCTCATCGACGGCGTAGCGCAGGCCGTACGACGACGCCGCCACGCGGGCGAACGTCGGCAGATCGCGGCGATCGGCGCGGGCCTGCAGACCTGGCCGCCGCACCCGCCCGCCGACTGGCCCGCACACGCACCGTATCCACCGCCGTTCCCGCCGAACCGGTCCTGGTATCAACGCATTCTGCCGTTCACCGGCGTCACATTCTGCGGCCCCGCCCTGTGCACCGACCACTGGAATCATTGTTCGGACAAGTACAAGAAACCCCTCGCCGATTGTGAGGACTGCTGCGATTGCTGCGATTGTTGCGACTGCCCCTGATCATGGGAGCGCACCCGCGATGACACCGACTACGGCGGCGAGCAGCAGACCCCGCAGTTGGGTAGAGAGCAGCGCTGGCTGAAAGGCAGCCCCGGTCATCAGCGGCTCTATCACCATCGGCGCATCGAACGGGAGCGGAGGTCGTGTTGCGCGACGGAGCACGGACGCGACCGTGCCGACGATCAGGAACGCGCTACCGAATAGACTCACCGACGAAGCGGCAGCGACCGCTGTCGCTGACACGAGGGTGGCGATCGTAGGCACCACACAGTGCCAACGCCGCAGGTCTCTATCGGAGACCCCGAACGATCTCGCAAGCACCCGATCCGAGACCGATGTCAGGCCACCTGCCGTGGCGACCCCTGCCGACCACACTGCGAGTGTCGCTACAAACAACGGAACGGCATGGAAGTCAACGAACACCGGTACCGCGATGCCGACCGCCGTCCAGCACGTCCACCGAGCCGCCGCCTCTGGGTGCCGCCTGAGCCGACGGAGGTCCATCCGGACGAACGCGCCTTCCGCTGTCCGGGGATGCCCGCGTGACTTGGAACCGGTTTGGCGCTGCCACCTCGTGATTCGAGCATCCGCGATCCAACTCGCGTCCATCATGCTGATCCCGAGCCCGACTGCGGCGGCGAATCCGTCGCGCGGTGCGAACGTCCGCTGGTGCAACCGCCCCGGCGACAACCTCGCGAACCCAGGCACTCCGCTCGCTCCCATGCGGCGGTCCCTGACGAGTTGCGCAATGTACGCGGCACAGACTGCGGCGAAACCAAGACCCACGCCGAGGGCCAGCAGGATGGTGGCCGATTCGGGTATCAGCAGTGCGAGCGCTCCATGGATGGCGACGTCCGCCATGACGGCACACCCGACAGTGACCGCCAGTCGTCGTATCAACGGTCGGTGCCTCGACGCGGGACCGGAAAGCTCCCACTTCAACACCGCCCGATCGACTCGGACCGGTCCCCACGTGACCGCGAACCGTCCGACGACGAGAGCCGTCATCGTCGCGAACGCGGCGATGACCGCGACCTGATAGTCGTCGAACATCGCTGACGGCTCGACGAATTTCGCCACGTTCGTCGGTTTGAAGACCGCCACCGCCAACCCGCCGCCGACTCCCACCATCAGCAGCAGGTCGACAGCCGACACATTGTTGCGCCGCAGCCAGTTCTCGCGCCGTCTCACGATGCGAGGTCCACGACGACGTCCGCGCAACGCTCCACGAGTTCACGGCTGTGGGTCGCGATCAGGACTGCGGCACCCTCATCGGTAAGACGATCCAACTCGTCCGCGACCCATTCCTGCCCTGCGACGTCGAGCCCGCGTTCCGGTTCGTCGAGAACCACTAGACGCGCAGGACGAATGAACACGGCGACCAGCGCGAAGCGTTGACGCTGCCCGGTCGAGAGCGTGTGAGGGAACCGGTCGCGCAATTCGCCGATCCCCGCTCCGCTCAGCGCGGCCTCGATGTCCGGATCGATCCCGTGCGACCCGGCGAGCATCGCAAGGTGCTCACCGACGGTCGCATCGTAGAAGACGGCTTGCTCGCCGAGTTCTGCCGCGACACGACGTCGGAACTCCGGCGATCTGTCGTCGGGTGCCCGACCTTCGATGAGAACTGAACCGTCGTCGAGTAGTTCGTCGTCGACGACAGCGCGCAACAAGGAACTCTTGCCGACGCCGTTCGGGCCGACGACGGCGGCGCATTGGCCTCGCTCGACGGTGAACGACAGAGAAGCGAACAGGGTCTGGGCGCCGATACGGCGCGTTGCGTCCGAAACGGACAGCATTAGGTACCTCCTGGAGTGAGAAACGGGCTTCAGGCAGCCCGCACTCCAGGGGCTCGCGGACCCGCGAGCAGAACCGCTTCGACGCGGCGACAGGTGTCGGCCAGGCCGAGCGGCCGCCGATCGGGAGGAGTCGGCCTCAGCCGAACCATGGAAAGAAGCGCGACAAGCGCCGCACACACCGCGTGGACGGTCGTCACGATTCGACTGACGCCGAACCGCCCGATCGCAACGGCGACGACCGCGGCAGGCACGATCAGGCTCGGAGCGAGCGGCGTCACCTGGGCAACGAGCGCGCTGACCGCGGACAGCGCCGGGACCAACGCGAGCACTGTGAGGACGACGTAGGCGGGCAGGGACTGCGGAACTCCCCGGTGGTCACGCAGCATCGCGGTCATGTCACCTGATCTTAAAGATGACGGTGCGCTGAACGACGAAGTTGATGACGGTGGCCACGCCCTGTGCGATGACGAACGCGCCGGCCGAGGCGATGAACGCCGAGCCCCACTCGTGCATCAGCAGCGTGTACAACCCGATGTTGACGAAGAACGTCACCGCGTACAGGACGACCACCGCGATGAAGCGGGCCGCGCTCGGCTCCGCGCGGAACGTCCACCGGCGGTTGATGAGGTAGGCGATGGTGGTGCCGAGGATGAATCCGCACGCCTTCGCGAGCCAGTACGGCGTACCGACCACGTCCTGCAACAGCAGGGTGAGCGCGAAGTCGAACACCGCGGACAGCGCACCGGTCGCGATGAATCGGACCAGCTGGGTCTTGAGGTCGACGCTGGTCGACGCCTCTTCGTCGTCGAACGGCAGCTCGATCGGCATCGGAGCATGCCGCGTCGAGAAGTCTCCGTGTGCGGGGTGCACGGGGAACGGAACGCGGTCGGCGTCGTCGGGCGCAGAGTCTGGCACCCGGTCAGCCTATCGGTCTGCGCGCCCGCCCCTGCGCACGTCCGCGGTACGCCGCTGCGAGAAAAGTCAGGCCGGATACGGCACTCCGAGGGAAATATTCCCTCGGAGCAGCGTATTCCGCCTGATTTTCGCCGATCTCCAGCTCGCCGGATAATGTCCACGGTTATGACCGTCGCCACATCGCCCCGGCTGCCCCGCCGCCGCTCGCCCCGCCGCCTCTCCGCCGTCGCGCTGGCCTGTGCCGCAGCGGCCGGCATGACCCTCTCCGCGCCCACTGCCCATGCGGATGCGACACCGGCTCCGGTGTGGTCCGGCCTCGACGCACGGCACTACGACGGCCCGATCGGCGAACACGGAACGCTGATCTCGAAGACCCGGCTCGACGAGTCGGTCACCCTGCCCGCCGCGGGCGACGCCTACCGGATCCTCTACTCGTCGCCCGACGTCCACGGCAAGCCCGCGGTCAGCACCGGCGCGGTGTTCCTCCCCAAGCGCCCCGCACCCGCGGGCGGCTACAAGACGATCGCGTGGGCGCACGGCACGGTCGGACTAGGCGACACCTGCGCGCCATCGGCCCAGCCTCGCAGCGACCGCGACACCGAGTACCTCGGGCATTGGCTGAAGCAGGGCTACGCGGTGGTCGCCACCGATTACGTCGGGCTCGGGACCCCCGGCCTGATGAGTTACCTCAGCGGACAGGTGTCGGCGACGTCGACCGTCGACTCCGTGATCGCCGCACAGCAGGCCGGTCTGCCGCTGTCGAAGACGTGGGCGATCGTCGGGCAGTCGCAGGGCGCGGGCGCCGCTCTCAACGCAGCTCGACGCGCCACTGCGTTGTCGAAGGGCAGCGGACTGGACTACCGCGGCGTCGTCGCGACCGGTGCGCCCGCCAATATCGAGCACATCGTGTGGCAGGCGGGCCCCCAGTTCCCGCCGATCGCACTGCCGTCCGGCCTGACCACCTACGCCGCATACATCGTCGCCGGATTCACCGACGCCCGCAGCGACCTGCACGTCGACCGCACGCTCAGCGCGGCGGGAGAACGGGTGGTCCGACTCGCCGGAAAGCTGTGCTACCCCGAACTCGAAGCGGCGCTCGACGGCGCGAAGATCAACTCGTGGTTCACCCGCCCCCTGGCATCGATCCCCGGTGTCCAGTCCGCGCTCGTCGACTACATGGGCACCCCGTACGCCGGCTACGACCGTCCGATCTTCCTCGGCCAGGGGCTCAAGGACCTCGACGTGCCCGCGCCGTCCGCGCTGTCGCTGTACGCACAGATGCGCGCCGCCGGACAGGCCGTCGACTTCCACGTCTATCCGACGCAGGACCACTCCGGAACCGTGCTCGCGTCGATGAAGGACTCGACGCCGTTCCTGACGCGGATCATGCGGTAGGACGCTGCGGTTTCACCACCAGCACCGGCTTCTGACATTCGAGCAGCAGGTACTGGGATGTACTGCCCAGCAACAGCTTCCCGACCTGAGTGCGGCGACGCATCCCGATCACGAGCACCTGCGCGTCCGGGTCGTCCATGGCGCGAAGCAGTTCTTCGGCAGGTACGGCGCCGATCTGCTGTCTGATCTCGAACCGGACGTCGGACGCGGCCAGCCGTTCTTGGACCTGCGCGATCTCGTCGGCGTCCACGACGGGCGCACCTCGACTCGAACTGCCCCGGCCGCCCTCGGGCACCGCGTTGATCACCAGGACACTCGTGCCGCGCGCCGCTGCCTCGTCGATGGCGTGCTCCAGGCAGGCTCGGCCGTGCGAACCGCCCGCGTACCCGACCACGATCATGGCTGTCCTTCCCCGGCCTCGTATTTCCGACCTCTCAGACGAATGTAGACGACGGACATCACATCGACGACGCACCGACCAGACCAGCGGGTAACCTCTATTGACGATGACGAACTCAGACCTTCTTCCAATCCAGACTCGGACTCTGATGGGTTGGGGTCGCACAATGCCCACCGAAGCGCATGTGCTGACCACGCCGTATCCCGAGGTCATCGCCGACGCCGTCGCACGCGTCGCCGATCAGGACGCTGACAAGCCGTCGTATCTCAAACGCGGAGTGATCGCGCGCGGGCTCGGCCGTTCGTACGGCGAGAACGCCCAGAACTCCGGCGGCCTGACGATCGACATGTCGCAGCTCACTCGGATCTACGACATCGACCGCGCGACGGCGATCGTGGATCTGGACGCGGGCGTCGACCTCGACACCCTGATGCGCGTCGCGCTGCCGTACGGGCTGTGGGTCCCCGTCCTGCCCGGTACCCGCCAGGTGACGATCGGCGGAGCCATCGGCTGCGACATCCACGGCAAGAACCACCACAGCGCAGGCAGTTTCGGCAACCACGTCGTCGAGATCACCCTGCTGATCGCCTCCGGCAAGATCCTCACTCTGACCCCCGAGGGCAGCGGCGACGATCCGGACGCGTCGATCTTCTGGGCGACCGTCGGCGGCATCGGCCTGACCGGCATCATCTTGCGCGCCAAGATCAAGATGACGCGCACCGAGACCGCCTACTTCATCGCGGACGGCGCCGTCACCAACAACCTCGACGAGACCATCGCCCTCCACATGGACGGCTCGGAGGAGAAGTACGCCTACAGTTCCGGCTGGTTCGACGCGATCAGCAAGCCGCCGCGCCTGGGCCGCGGAACGTTCTCCCGCGGATCGCTCGCCCGACTCGACCAACTGCCGGACAAGCTCGCCAAGGATCCGTTGAAGTTCGACGCGCCGACGCTCGTCAACTTCCCGGACGTCTTCCCCAACGGACTCGCCAACAAGTTGAGCTTCTCGATGGTCGGCGAGGCGTACTACCGCATGGGCGGGAACTACGAAGGCAAGGTCCAGAATCTGACGCAGTTCTATCACCCGCTCGACCTGTTCGGGAACTGGAACCGCGCCTACGGATCGAAGGGCTTCCTGCAGTACCAGTTCATCGTTCCGCCCGAGGCAGTCGAAGAGTTCAAGGGCATCATCTACGACATCCAGGCATCCGGGCACGTCAGCTTCCTCAACGTCTTCAAGCTGTTCGGCGAGGGCAATCAGGCTCCGCTGAGCTTCCCGATGCCCGGCTGGAACATCTGCGTCGACTTCCCGATCAAACGCGGCCTCCATGAGTTCGTCTCCGAACTCGACCGTCGCGTCATGGAGATCGGCGGCCGCCTCTACACGGCGAAGGACTCGCGGACCACCGCCGAGACCTTCCACGCCATGTACCCGAGGGTCGACGAGTGGATCGCGACGCGCCGCCGCGTGGACCCCGACCAGGTGTTCATGTCCGACATGGGCCGTCGCCTCGAACTGGTCTGACCCGCTGCGGCTCCACGCGGAGTCCGGCGAGCGGGCCGAGCCCACACATCACTGACGAAAGCAGATACGAATGTTCAACGCCGTCGGCGTTCCGCAGTCCATCCTGATCCTCGGCGGATCCTCCGAGATCGGCCTGGCCATCGCAGCCGAGTACCTGACCAAGGGCCCGATGCGCGTGGTCCTGGCGACCGTCCCCGGCGACCCGGCTGCGGAGGCCGCCGCCGCGCAGATGACCGACGCCGGAGCGTCGGCGGTCGAGCAGATCGAGTTCGACGCGCTCGCCACCGACACCCACCGCGACGTCATCGAGAAGGCGTTCTCCGCCGGCGACATCGACGTGGCCGTCGTCGCCTTCGGCATCCAGGGCGACGACGAGCAGGCCTGGCAGGATCAGAAGCTCGCGGTCCTGGAAGCCCGGATCAACTACACCGCCGCCGTCTCGGTCGGCGTCCTCCTCGGCGAGAAGATGCGCGAGCAGGGCCACGGCCAGATCATCGCGATGAGTTCGGTGGCAGGCGAGCGCGTCCGCCGCTCCAATTTCGTGTACGGCTCCACCAAGGCAGGCCTGGACGGCTTCTACCTCGGGCTCGGCGACGCGCTGCGCCCCGAAGGCATCGGCGTCCTGGTGATCCGCCCGGGTCAGGTCCGCACTCGCCTGTCGGCGCACGTCGCCGAGGCTCCGCTGACCGTCAACAAGGAAGACGTGGCCCGCCTGGCCGTGGCCGCCGTCGCCAAGGGCAAGGAGATCGTCTGGGTTCCGGGCCCGTTCCGGTTCGTCATGATGGCGCTCCGTCACGTGCCGCGCCCGATCTTCCGCAAGCTGCCCATCTGATCCCGTGCAGTCCACAGTCGAGGCACCCGAGACGGCCCGTCGCGAGTTCGTGAAGAACCCGCGGGCACGCGACGTCGTCGAACTGGGCGGAGCCGTCGTCCTGGCCGCCGTCGCCTCGTTCGCCGGTCTGAAGGTGATCGGGGCCGTCGACTGGCCAGCGTTCAACACCTCGAACGTGTCACGATCGTTGACCACCCTCGGTCAGGCCTTCGTGATCGTACTGGCCGCGATCGCCGTCGTCGCCTACCGTTCGGGGCGTTCACGGTCGTGGACGTCATGGTTGTCGTCGCTGGCATCGGCCGGACTGGTGACGGTGACCCTCGGCATGCCGCTCGGCGCCACCAAGCTGTACCTGTTCGGGCTCTCGGCCGACCAACAGTTCCGCACCGAGTACCTGACCAGGCTCACCGACAGCCCGCACCTCGCCGACATGACGTACGACGGGCTGGCCCCCTACTATCCGGCTGGCTGGTTCTGGTTCGGCGGACGATTCGCCAGCCTGATCGGCATGCCCGGCTGGGAGGCCTACAAACTCTGGGCCGTGCTGTCGATCGCTGTCGCGGCGGCATTGGGCACGGCGTTGTGGAATCGAATGGTCGGCGTCTCGACCGGTACCGCGATCGGCCTCGCGTCGGCTGCGGTCACGCTCGTCTACGCGTCACCGGAGCCGTACGCCGCAGTCCTGATCCTGGTCGGCGTCCCGATGTTGGTGGTGACGGCGTCCGCGCTGCGCGGCCGACGACGACTCACCGACGGCCCGACGACACTCGGTCGTACCGGCTGGCTCTCGGTGATCGCCGCCGGACTGTTCATCGGCGTCTCGGCCTGTGTGTACACGCTGTACACGGGCCTGTTCGCGGGAACCGCAGTGCTGATGGCGCTCGGCTACCTCGTCCAATCGCATCTGCGGCACCGCAATCTGGCCGTCCCCGGCACCTCGGAACGTCGCGCCGAACAATTGGCGGTGATCGTCCGCCTCGTCGTGATCGGGGCAGTCGCAGGCGCTGTCGCACTCATCGTGTGGACGCCGTACCTGGCGGCTCGCGCCTCGAGCACGTCCGCTCCCAGCGGAGCCGCCGAACACTATCTGCCGGAGAACGGCGCGGTGTTCGGTCTCCCGATGTTCCAGCTCAATCTGGTCGGCGTCCTCACGTCGATCGGCCTGGTGTGGGTGCTGTTGCGCGCCGTGAAACGCACGATCGCGTTCGCGTTCGGGTGGACGTTGATCGGCGTCGTCGGCATCACCTGCATCTCGCTGGCCCGAAGCGCAATCGGCTCGACGCTGCTCTCGTTCCGACTCGAAGCGGTGACCGCCGTCGTCCTGGCGGCCGCCGGGATCCTCGGGGTCATCGAACTCGCGCGCGCCGCGGTCGCCAAGTTCGGTGATGTCCGCACCGTCATCGGAGTGCTCGCCTGCATCGTCGCGGTAGCGCTGGCCCAGTCGATTCCCAGTCATCTGTCGTCGGAGATCACCACCGCCTACACCGACACCGACGGGTACGGGCAGCGCGCTGACCAGCATCCGGCCGGCGCCGAGTCGTACTATCCGGAACTGCATCGCCTGATCCGCGAGCAGACGGGACGGCCTGCGAACCAGAACGTGGTGCTGACCGCCGACTTCGGGTTCCTATCCCTGTATCCCTACTGGGGTTTCCAAGGGCTGACCTCGCATTACGCGAATCCGCTCGCCGAGTTCACCAAACGCGCTCAAGCCATCGAGGAGTGGTCGAACGCCACCACCACGGAGGAATTGACGACGGCGATGGCCGCCACGCCGTGGCGCAGCCCCGACGCGTTCCTCTTCCGGTACAGCGCGGACGGATACACTCTGCGACTAGCCGAGGACGTGTTCCCCAACGACCCCAATGTGCGTCGCTACGCGGTCACGTTCTCGCCGACGGTGTTCGACGACCCGATGTTCACCGTGACCGAAGTCGGGCCGTTCGTCCTCGTCGTCAAGAAAGGCTGAATCCCATGCCGGATCTGAAGATCACGACCATCACGCACAACGACGCGAGAACGCATTTCGTGTCGACGGCGACGGTCAACTGGGTGATCCTGCAGGACCAGTCCGGAGTGACCCTCGTCGACGGCGGCTACCCCGGGCACGCGGACGCAGTCCTCGAAGCACTGACCCGGATCGGCAGTGCACCCCAGGAGATCCGCGGCGCGCTGCTCACGCACGCGCACGTCGACCATCTCGGCGGGGTTGCACGCCTGCGACGCTCCTACTCATTCGACGTCTTCGCCGACCCCGCCGAAGTGACGCACGCACGACGGGACTACCTGGAGCAGGCCGACGCGTCGACGATCGCTCCGCTCGCCTACCGCCCCGCCGTGGTCGGCTGGCTCGGCCGCATCGTCCGACTGGGCGCACTCGACAAGGACGGTATCCCCGACACACAGGCGTTCCTCGATCCGTCGACGCTGCCTGGATCACCGGTCCCGGTCCCGACTCCCGGCCATACTCGCGGGCACAGCGCATTCCTCTCCGGCGACGGCGAAGTCCTGATCTCGGGCGACTCGATGATCAGCGGGCACCCGATCGCGAAGCGGTCGGGCCCACAATGCCTCGACCACACCTTCACGCACGACGTCGCCGCCAATGAAGCGTCCGTCGCCGCGTTGGCCGACCTCGACTCGGTGGTCGTCATGCCCGGTCACGGCCCGATGCTGTGTGGCACCGTCGAGACCTTCGTCGAACAGGCCCTGACGCGCACTACTAACTGAGCTCACCGGACCAGGCTCGAAAGCTCGCACACCCCAACGCATTCCAACCCCAACGCAGTCAACCCCAAAGCAATCAACCCGAGCCCCCGGACCGTGGCGGTCCGAGAACTCGGGTTGAAAAGTCCTGCCTAGTAGCGGTCAGCGACCGCCGGGGGCTCCTGCGGGACGGCGCGCACTACGACGGCCACGCGGGTTCGGAGCGGACGTGTGCTCACGCTGGGTGGAGCCTGCCGACGACCGGTCGCCGCGCGACGACTGGTTCGACCGGCCACCGTCCTGGCGGGAGCCACCGTTGTCCTGGCGGGGAGCGCCGCGGCGACCGCGGCCGGTGCCGCGCGATCCGCGCGCGCCCTGACCGGACCGCTGCTGCCCCGATCGGCCCTGGCCGGAACGCTGCTGGGCGGGCGCCGCGGGTGCGGGAGCCTGCCGCAGCGGTGCGTGCTCTCCGACGAGTTCGCGGACCTCGGGAGACGATGCGGTGACCTGCTGACCCGGAACCTTGATCGCGGCCTTCTGCAGGAGCTTGCGCAAGTCGCCCCACTGGTCGGGCAGGCAGATGGTGACGACGTCGCCCGACGAACCGGCACGCGCCGTACGGCCCGAACGGTGCAGGTACGCCTTGTGCTCAGCAGGCGGGTCGACGTGAACGACGAGTTCCACGTCGTCGACGTGGACACCGCGTGCAGCGACGTCGGTGGCGACGAGGACCTTCGCGCCGTCCGGAGCGGCGAACGAGGCCAGGTTGCGGTCACGCTGCGCCTGCGACAGGTTGCCGTGCAGGTCGACTGCCGGAATACCGTCGGCGGTCAGCTTCTTCGCGAGCTTCTTCGCCTGATGCTTGGTGCGCATGAACAGGATGCGACGACCGGTGCCCGACGCGAGCTCGTGGACGAGCTGCGTCTTCTCGGTGGCGCCCGACACGCGGAACACATGGTGCGTCATCTGCGCGACCGGGGACGTCGCGTCCTCGAGCGAGTGGGTGACCGGGTGGTCCAAGAAACGCTTCACGAGCTTGTCGACGCCGTTGTCGAGCGTCGCGGAGAACAGCATCCGCATGCCCTTGGCGGGAGTTGCGGCCAGGATGCGGGTCACGACGGGAAGGAATCCCAGGTCGGCCATGTGGTCGGCCTCGTCGAGCACCGTGATCTGCACGTCGTCGAGCGACACGATCCGCTGCTTCATCAAGTCTTCGAGGCGGCCGGGGCACGCGACGACGATGTCGGCGCCTGCACCGAGCGCGCGCTCCTGGCGAGCCTGCTTCACACCGCCGAAGACGGTGGTCACGCGCAGGCCGACGGTCGCGGCGAGCGGTTCGATCTGCGTGGCGATCTGAGTCGCGAGCTCACGGGTCGGAGCGAGGACGAGGCCGGTGGGTCGGCCGGAGCGGCGCCGCACGCCGGCCTCCGCGAGGCGAACGACGAGCGGCACGGCGAAGGCCACGGTCTTGCCCGAGCCCGTCTTGCCACGGCCGAGGACGTCACGTCCGGCGAGCGTGTCAGGAAGAGTCTTCTCCTGGATCGGGAAGGCGGACGCCTTACCGTCGGCAGCGAGTGCATCGGCGACGGGAACGGGCACGCCGAGATCAACGAACGTAGTCATGAATAGCCTTACTGGCAGGGATCTCCCCAGCACGGCACAGCTGCGCCGTAGAGGTCGGATCGGTTGGCGAACACGCGTGGTCTGCGTGTCGGTTCGCCGTATGAATTGCACGCACCCGCGATCGAGTCGGGGTCTGCGTGGGGCGTTCTACGACGCACGGTGCTTGGCACCGAATAGTGAAAGCCTACCCGAGGACCGGGCCGCCACTCCCATCGAGAGCCATAGTGGGACGCGGGACACACTCGATCAGGCGACGAGCGTCGCCAGCCGTCGCACCGCGAACTCGTAACCCGCGATCCCGCAGCCTGCGACGACGCCCGCCGCGATCGGCGAGATGTACGAGTGGTGACGGAACGGCTCACGCGCATGGACGTTGCTGATGTGCACCTCGATGATCGGGACCTCCGGGATCACCAGGGCGTCGGCGAGCGCCACCGACGTGTGCGTCCAACCGCCGGGGTTGATGACGATGCCGCTGACCTCGCCGCGCGCGGCGTGGATCGCATCGATCATCTCGCCCTCGTGGTTGGTCTGGAAGGCCCGCAGCCCCAATCCCGCGTCGGCGGCCGCCCGTTCGGCCAGACGCACCACGTCGTCGAGCGTCTCGACCCCGTACACGTCCGGCTGCCTGGTCCCCAGCGTGTTCAGGTTGGGGCCGTTGAGCAGCAGGATCGGCAGATCGGAAGACATGGGGACCAGCGTAGTCGAGGGCGGCCTGCCGCTGGTCGAGCGCTGCTCCAGACGCTGGTCGAGCGCTACCCGCTGGTCGAGCGGAGTCGAGACTGCCTACTGCGGGGCGCCCGGGGGTCGACCACCCGCCCCCCACACACAGC
>NZ_JAKKOQ010000002.1 GCF_021738965.1 Gordonia zhenghanii
GAGCGGAGTCGAGACCGCACGCTGCGTCGCGCGAGGGTCTCGACTCCGCTCGACCAACGACAGGAGGGCTCGACCAACGACAGGAGGGCTCGACCAACGACACGAGGGCTCGACCAGCGGCGGCGGGCAGTGGTCGGTGAACTCGACTTAACTCACAAAAACGAGTAGCGGTGGAGGGCGGGGTCGGCCGCCGCCGGCCCATACACAGTCCTGAAGGGAGGATCCTTGACCACCGCGACGACTCTGCACGACCGATACCCGACGCGACTGACCGAACCCGCCCCGATGATGCGCCGACCGGACCCGACCGTGTGGGGCGAGGCTGCAGGCCCGTTCACCGCCGATGAGGTCGCGGCGTACGACGCGAAGGGATTCCATATCGAGGACGGGTTGTTGACGCCCGCCCAGATCCAGAGCTGTTGGACCGAGTTCTCGAGGCTCGCCGTCGACCCCCACGTCGACGCGTCCGGGGCGGTCGTGCGCGAGCGTGGGAGTGACGCAGTGCGGTCGATCTTCGCCGTCCACCGGCACAGCCCGGTGATCGACGCGTTGGCCCGTACGCCGCGCATCCTCGATCGCGCGCGGCAGATCCTCGGCTCGGAGGTCTACATCCACCAGTCGCGGATCAACGCGATGCCCGGCATGGTCGGCACCGGTTTCGGCTGGCATTCGGATTTCGAGACGTGGCACGCCGAAGACGGCCTGCCGACTCCCCGCACCGTCAGCCTGTCGATCGCGCTGACCGACAACTTCGCATTCAACGGCGGGCTCATGCTCATGCCGGGCGCGCACCGCGTCTTCGTCCCCTGCGTCGGTGAGACTCCCGCCGGCAACTTCCGTGAATCGTTGCAGGAGCAGAAGGTCGGGGTGCCGTCCTACGACACCGTCACCGATCTCGGCCTCGAGTTCGGGATCGAACAGTTCACCGGCCCCGCGGGCCACGCGCTGTTCTTCGACTCGAACTCGATGCACGCATCGAGCAACAACATCACTCCGTACTCGCGTGCCAACGTGTTCCTCGTCTTCAACAGTGTCAAGAACGCTCCGGACGCGCCGTTCGGAGCCGCGACCCCTCGACCGGCGCACATAGCCGACCGAGACACGACGCCACTGACCCCGGTCGACGACACCGAGTTCGTCTGATCTGCATCGGGGGCCCGGCTCAGGCACCGGGCCCCGACAGGCAAGCACTAGGATGACCCTCTGTGCCATCCATCACGGCCCGTCGGGCGCAGATAACCGCGATCGTCACCGGTCTGCTCGGCGTGCTCCTCGCTCTGGCGACGCCGCTGCTCCCGGTTCAGCAGACTGTCGCGGAGATCAGTTGGCCGCAGCAGGAGACCGTCGGATCGGTCTCCGCTCCCCTCATCTCGTACGCACCGATCGACCTGACGGCGACCGTCCCGTGCTCCGCCGTCGACCGGTTGCCCGCCGACGCGTCGGTCCTCCTGGCGACCACGTCGCCGTCCGCGGAGAAGGCACAGCAACGCGGTCTGTTCGTTCGGGTGACCGGGGAGCGCTCGACGCCCGAGGCATCCCGCACCGTCGAAGTCATCAACCGCAACATGCCGTTGGTGTCGGCTCCGCTCGCCGACGTGCGGTCCGGAACGTGCCAGGACATCGAGGTCCATGCGACGTCCGACGCCGTGACGGCCGAGTTCACCGGGCTGACCGGCGACGACGGTAAGGCTCTTGAAGGCGAAGCGGTCGGCGACCAGCGTCCGCAGATGACCGGCCTGTTCACTGAGCTCAGCGGCCCCGCCGCCGACATCCCGGGGCTGACGGCACATGTCGTCATCGACTCCCGCTACAGCACGACCCCGACCGCCGTGAAATGGGCGGCGATCATCGTCGGCGTCCTCGCCGTCGTGCTCTCGTTGATCGCCCTGTCCCGGCTGGACGCGACCGACGGCCGCCGACACCGCCGATTCTTCCCGGCCCGCTGGTGGCGGTTGAAGCCGCGCGACTACGCGGTGGTCGGACTGCTTCTCGTGTGGCACATCATCGGCCCGAACACGTCCGACGACGGCTACCTGCTCACCATGTCGAGGGTCGCGCAGGACAGCGACTACACGGCCAACTACTTCCGCTGGTTCGGTGCGCCCGAGGCCCCGTTCGGGTGGTATTACCAAGTCTTCGGCTGGCTCAGCAATGTCTCGGTCGCCAGCGTCTGGATGCGAATCCCGGCCCTGCTCTGCGGCATCATCGTCTGGTTGATCGTCAGCCACGAGATCCTCCCGCGCCTGGGCCGCGCCGCACTCGCCCGGCCTGCGGTCGGGTGGACGGCTGCGGCCGTCTTCCTGGTCGCCTGGTTCCCGTTCAACAACGGGCTGCGGCCCGAACCGATCATCTGCCTCGGAGCGCTGATCACGTGGTGTTCGGTGGAGCGCGCCATCGCGACCGGCAGGCTGTTGCCTGCGGCGGTCGCCTGCACGGCAGGCGCGTTCAGCATCGCGGCAGGCCCGACCGGTGTGCTCGCAGTCGCGGCGCTCGTCGCAGGCGCCCGACCGATGCTCTTGGCAGTCGTCCGTCGGGCCAGAGAGGTCCGACGGCAGACCGGGTCCGGCCCCGTCGCCGCGTATCTGAGCCTGTTCGCCCCGATCGTGTCCGCGGGCGTCCTGGTCGTCTTCGTCGTCTTCTCCGGACTTACACTCGCCGCGTTCACCGCGAGCTCGACCATGAAGACCGATCTCGGGCCGTCGCTCGCCTGGTACAACGAGATCGACCGCTACTCATCGCTGTTCGCGTTCTCCGCCGACGGGTCGATCGCCCGACGGTTCGCAGTCGTCGCCATGTTCCTGGCGATGGCCGTCGCGGGCGCCGTCCTCATCCGCAAGTCGCGGATCCCCGGCACCGCCCTCGGCCCCTCGCGCCGCATCGTGGGCATCACATTCGGCTCGCTGCTGTTCCTGATGTTCACCCCGACCAAGTGGACGCACCACTTCGGCGTGTTCGCCGGACTCGCCGCAGCACTCGCCGCGTTGGCCGCGATCGCCGCGAGCACGAGCGCCACCCATTCGCGACGGAACCGCACGATCTTCGCCGCACTCGTCGTGTTCGTGACGGCCCTGGCGTTCACCGCGCCCAACTCCTACTTCTACGCCTCGGCGTGGGGCATGCCGTGGGCGACGTCCCAGGTGATGGTCGCAGGCGTCCCGCTCGGCCAGATCCTCCTCTACGCGGCCCTGGCGCTGCTCGCACTCGCTCTCTGGTTCCACTTCCGCGAACCGTTCACCGGCGTCGACCCGGAACCGGAGCATCAACCGAGACCGATACGACGCCTCACTCGTACTCTCACCGCGTCGCCGCTGGGCCTCGCAGCCACCGTGATCGTCGCTTTCCTGCTCGTCACCGCCGCGATGACCGGTATCCGACAGAGCGACTCGTACTCGGTGCCGCGCTCGAACCTCGAGGCGTTCGCGGGCAAGCAGTGCGGGATGGCCGACAAGGTGTGGGTCGAGGACGACCCGAATCTCTACCGACTGACGCCGGTGGACACGTCCCTGACCGATCCGCTCGCGGGACCGACCACCGCCCCGGCCGGCGCCGATCGCAACGAGACCCGCGGGTTCACTGCGGACGGCGTGCGTGAGGACCTCGACACCATGGCGCCTGCCGGTTCCCTCGGCGTCCTCGCCTCCGGAGCCGGAATCGACCCCGACCTGCTGATCGCCAACAGCGGCGGCACCGGCGGCGGGGTCTCGACGACCGCCGGCGTCAACGGCTCGCACGCTGTCCTGCCGTTCGGGCTCGACCCGGCGATGACCCCCGTCATGGGCAGCTACTCCGAGACCGATCAGAGTCCCGCCGAGCTCACGTCCGGCTGGTACCGGGTGCCTGCCGACTTCCATGACCGCCCACTCGTCACGTTCTCGGCCGCAGGCGTGTTCGGGTCGAGCGAGCTCCGTGTCGAGTACACGACCGACGACGTCGACGATGCGACGCGCGACGGCGAGCTCACGGTAGGCGGCGAACACCAGATGATCGATCCGGGACCGCGTCCCAGCTGGCGCAACGTTCGCCTCGACACGACTTCGCTTCCTTCGGAGACCACCGCGATCCGGATCGTCGCCGACGACGACAACCTGTCGGAGGACCACTTCATCGTGGTCACCCCGCCGCGCATTCCCGAGTTGACGACGCTGCAGGAGACTGTCGGCGACACCGATCCGGTCCACGTCGACTGGACTTCCGGTCTGGTGTTCCCGTGCCAACGGCCGTACAACTTCCACGCCGGCGTCGTCGAGACGCCGAAGTGGCGGGTCCGGCCCGGCGCGGACCTCGCGGCCGCGGTCGGAACGTGGCAGGGCGCGCTCGGCGGCGGGCCACTCGGCTGGCTCCAGGTGTCACAGCGCGCGGAGACCGTCGCCACCTATCTCAAGGGCGACATCGGCCGTGACTGGGGCGCGCTCGAACGCTACAGCCCGTACGACCCTGCCTCACCCGCTCAGATCGACTACAGCACGCAGACCCGCAGCGGCCTGTGGAGCCCCGCGCCGATCCGCCGCTGAATCCGCCTCCTGCTGATTCGGGGTTGGCACGCATCGCACGGTGCCCTATAGTGAGCCCAGTCACGAACTAGAACATGTTCCAGTTCTTGCGGTTCGCTGAACGCGACTCGCATTCGTCGAACAGTGAGGACGCTCATGAAGGTCGCAGTCACCGGAGCAGCAGGCTTCGTCGGTACGAACCTCGTCGATCGGCTCGTCGCCGACGGCCACGACGTGGTCGCCATCGACCGCGTGTCGCCTGCACACGCACTCGACCATCCGCAGGTCACTTGGCGCTCCGCCGACATCTTCGACCAGGACGGCCTCGCCGAGGCGTTCGCAGGCGTCGACACCGTGTATCACCTGGTCGCGATGATCACGCTCAAGCAGAAAGACGAGCTCGCCTGGCGCGTCAACACCGCGGGGGTCGCGTCGACGGCGCGCGCCGCACTCGCCGCAGGCGTGCGCCGCTTCGTCCACTGCAGTTCCATCCACTCCTTCGACCAGTACATCGACGGCGAGAACACCGGTGGGGGCGTCCTCGACGAGACCTGCGCCCGCTCCGAGGATCCGAAGCTCCCGGTCTACGACCGTTCCAAATGGGCGGGCGAGCAGGCGTTGCGCGAGGTGATCGCCGACGGACTCGACGCCGTGATCTGCAATCCGACCGGCGTGTACGGCCCCGTCGACCACGGACTGTCCCGCATCAACGGCATGCTTCGCGACGCGGCCCAGGGCAAGGTCCCGTTGTTCCCGGACGGCACCTTCGACCTCGTCGACGTCCGGGACGTGGCGATCGGTCTGACCCTCGCCGCCGAGCACGGCGTCACCGGGGAGAACTACCTCCTGGGCGGTGAGCAGGTGCGTCTGTTCGACGCGATGCGGACCGTCGCAGGCCTGTGCGGCCGATTCCGCGCGCTGGCGGCCATCCCGCTGTGGGTGATCAAGGCGATCGTCCCGCTCGCCGAACCTCTCAGCCAGCTGCTCGGCTCGGACCTCGTCTCTCGGGCGTCGATCGCCGCCCTCGTCGCGCAGCCGACCGTCGACATCACGAAGGCCACCGAACGACTCGGCTACCGGCCGCGCAGTTCCGCTCAAACGCTCGCCGACCTCGTCGCGTTCCTCGCCGAGTCCGGCCAGTCGGGGTCCGCGCGCCCGACCTCCGGCGCACGCTTCGCGCCGGTTCTCGCCGCCGAACCCGTCTGAGGGCGTCGAGGCCGTCGGGTCGAGAGGACTCGCCCGACGTCGACGCCCGTTTAGCGAGGTCGTCGAACTCTCGACTAACGTCAAGTTCCGTGCCAGTGCCGACCACAGCTCCGTCCGACCCCGACGTCGAACCTCCCTCGAGCCCGCTCTCCTCGCAAACGGCGCGGCTGTTGGCGGTCGTCGCAGGTCTGATCGCGGTGATCGCCGCCGTCCTGGTCCCGCTGCTCCCCGTCTCCCAGACGTCTGCGTCGGTCAGTTGGCCGCAGGGCCAGGATGTGAACGCAGACGATCCATCGGTGGTCGCCCCGCTCATCGCACAGACCGCGCAGTCCGTCGACCTGGTGATTCCGTGCGCCGCACTCGCGACGCTGCCTGCCGAGGGCGCCACCGTCCTGTCGACGATGCCCGCCAAAGCGAAGGGTGCATCGCAGCGGACGCTCGCCGTGACCGCGAACCGTACGTCAGTCACCGTCTCCATGCGCGCGAACGTCGCGGCCAGCGCGTCGCGGGCCGACATCGATGCGGGACGATGCGGCGAACTGCACGTGTTCTCGTCGGCCTCGGCCACGGGGGCCCAGTTCACCGGACTCGGACCGGCGAGCGACCTCGACCCGAGTACACGCCCGCAGATCGACGGCTTCTTCACATCGCTGAGCACGCCGCAGGTGACCGCGATGGCCGATGCCGGAATGCACGCCCGGATCGACGTCGACAACCGGTACGAGAGCTCGCCGTCGATCCTCAAGGTGGTCGTCATGGTGATCACGGTGCTGGCCGCGTTGCTCGCCCTGTTCGCCCTGTGGTGCCTGGACCGGTCCAACGGGTACACCGGTCGACTCCTCGCCAGGTCGAAGACGCTGCTCGCGCACATCCGTCCGCGTCTGAGCGACGCCGTGGTGACCGTCGTGCTCGTCGTGTGGACGTTCCTGGGTGCGGCGGCGCCCGACGACGGCTACATCCTCACGATGGGGCGGGCCGCCGACGCGTCCGGCTACCTGTCGAACTACTACCGCTTCTACGGGATCGCCGAAGCGCCGTTCGACTGGTACTACAGCTTCCTGTCGCTGTGGTCGCAGGTGTCGACGACCATCGTCTGGATGCATCTGCCGATCCTCGTCGCCGGCCTGGCCTCGTGGTTCGTGCTGTCCCGAATCGTGCTGCCCCACCTCCTCTCTGGATCCGGCGCGGCCGGACTGATCGGCCGGTTCGGGTCGAGGGCGTGGGCCGTCGCCACCGCGGCCGCCGTGTTCCTGGCGTTCTGGCTCCCCTTCTGCTCGGGCCTGCGCACCGAGGGGATCATCGTCCTCGGCTCACTGCTCACCTGGTGGGCCACCGAGTCGGCGATCACCCGTCGCCGCCTCCTGCCGGCCGCGCTCGCCGCGACCCTCGCCGCCGGGATGCTCGCCCTCGCGCCGCAAGGCGTCATCGGCGTCGCGATCCTGCTGGTGGCCGCCCGCCCGCTCCTGCACGTCCTGCTCGACCGCCGACGCGAAGCCGGCCTCCTGGCACTGCTCGCACCGATGATCGCCGCCGGAACGGTCGTCTCGGTGATCGTGTTCCGCGACCAAACGTTGATGACGGTCCTCGAAGCGATGAAGACCCGGTATCAGACCGGACCGATCATCCCGTGGCACCAGGAGTTCCTGCGCTACTTCTTCCTGACCGTCACCACCCCGGACGGCGCCCTCGCTCGACGCATCCCCGTGCTCCTGCTGTTCGTCGCGGCGATCGTGACGGCAGCCGTCCTGCTCCGTCGCCGCAGCATCGCAGGCGTCGCGTCGAGCCAGACGTGGCGGCTGATCGGCGCGTTCGGCGTCACCCTCCTCTTGTTCTTTCTCTCCCCGGTGAAGTGGACCATCCATTTCGGTGTCTTCGCCGGGTTCGGAGCCGCGCTCGCCGCCGTCGCCTGCCTGGCGATCGCTCAAGCGGGCGCACGGTCGTCGCGCAACCTGTCGCTGCTGTCGGTGGGACTGCTGTTCGCGTTGGCCGCGGCGGCGGCGGGTAAGAACGCCTGGCCGTACGCCTACCGTTTCGGGATCACCTGGTTCGACATGGCTCCGGCCCTCAAGGGCATCCAGATCTCGTCGATCCTGTTGGCACTGGCCGTCGTCGCCGTCGCCGTCGCGCTGTGGCAGCACCTGCGCAACGACTACGTGGCCAACAAGGGTCTCGCCCACCACGATGCGGGGCAGCCCGACAGCGCGGGCGACCGACGCCGTCTGATGTTCGCGCACACCCCGCTGGTGCTGATCGCCGGCCTCATGGTCGTCGCGACGTTCACCGTGTTCGGCAAAGCCGTCGTCACCCGTAGCCCGGCGATGACCGTGTTCAGCAACAACGTCGCCTCGCTCGGCGGCGGCACCTGCGGCATGGCCGATCAGGTCCTCGCCGAACCCGACCCGAACAAGGGGATGCTGGTACCGGCGAAGAATGCGACGCCCACCGCGGCGCTCACCGGCGACGCCGTCGGCTTCTCCCCCGAGGGCATCCCCGCCGACCTCACCCCGACCCCGTCGAGTGCGCGAGCCGGGCAGATGCACGTCGGCGGATCGGTGTCCAAGCCGTTCTCGATCATCGGTGGGCTCGGCGCAGGCACCACCGGAGGGACCGGCCCGCGGACAGTCAACGGATCGACGCACGCACTCCCGTTCGGGCTCGACCCGGCAACCACCCCGGTGCTCGGCAGCTACGGCTTCCCGGCCAACGCGTACCTCACCACCGGTTGGTACACGCTGCCCGCACGGGACGCGTCGCCCATCATCGCGTTCTCCACGGCGGGCGCCGTGTCGACCATCGACCGCGACGGTCACTGGCGGTTCGGCCAGAAGCTCGTCGCGCAGTTCGGCAAGCCCGGCCCTGACGGTGAATTCGTCCAAGTCGGCGGCGACGTCGTCCCGATCGATGCAGGCCCGATCACCCCGAACCTCCCGTGGCGCAACCTGCGCGTCCCGATGACCTCGGTCCCGGCTGCGGCCACCGTGCTGCGCCTGAACCTCGCCGACACGAACCTCGGGCCTGCGCAGTTCATCGCGATCACACCGCCACGTGCCCCCGAACTCCGCACCCTGCAGGAGATGGTCGGGTCCACCGATCCGACGCTCGTCGACTTCATGGCGGCAGCGCAGTTCCCGTGCCAGAACCCGATGACGTTCCCGCACGGCGTCACTCAGGTCCCGCGGTGGCGGATCCTCCCCGACTTCGTGACCGCCAACTCGCAGTCGCGCACCTGGATGGCCGCCGACGGCGGCGGACCCCTGTCGATCGTCGAGTCGACGACGTCGCAGGTCACCGTGCCGACGTATCTGCGCGACGACTGGCACGAGGATTGGGGATCGGTGGAGCGACTGACACCGCTGTCGCCGGACGCCGCCACCGCTCGGGTCGACACCGAACCCGTCACCCAGTGGGGCTGGCACCGCACCGGATCGATTCGCCTGGAGCCGAACAATGACTGATCTCACCGACGCTCCCGCCGCCTCGAGCCGGTGGTGGAGTCCACGCGCAGGCGGCTACCGCGCGACGCGCCTCGTCGCCGCCGTCGCGGGCCTCATCGGCTTCCTGATGGCGATCCTGACGCCGATCCTGCCGATCGACCAGAAGACCGCCGAACTCGCGTGGCCGCAGAACGACGAGGTCACGAACGTGACGGCGCCGATGGTGTCGTTCGTGCCGATCGACATGTCGACGTCCGTTCCGTGTTCGCTGGCGCGGGAGCTCCCGGCAGGCGGCGGCGACCTGATGTCCACGCTGCCCGCGAACGGACAGGAGGCGACGGCCCGCGGGATGTTCGTCCGGGCGAGCGCCGACACCGTCTCGATGGTGGTCCGCGACGTCGTACTGCTGTCCGTCGACCGACGCGTCGCCCAGTCGTCGCCGGACTGCGCGTTCACCTTCACCGGCGGCGCCGACGGGGTGAGCGCCGACATCACCGGGCTGCCTGCCGATCAGACCGCCGGAACGCAAGCGACCGGTGCCCAGACCATGCGGTACCGGAACGCGTCTCCCGACATGCGGCCGCAGATCGTCGGCGTGTTCTCCGATCTGCCGTCCGACGCGCCGCGCGACGGGCTGTCACTGCACGCGACGGTCGACACTCGCTTCATCAACTCGCCGACCCCGCTGAAGCTGGCCGTCATCGTCATCGGAATCGTGATGACGTTGCTGTCGCTGGTGGCGCTCGGCGTCCTCGACGCGCGAGACGGACGCGGCCACCGCCGGTTCCTGCCGCGCGGCTGGTTCACCATCCGCGGCCCCGACGTCGTCGTGTTCCTCACGCTCGCCGCATGGTGGCTGATCGGTGGGAACACCTCCGACGACGGCTACAACATCACCGTCGCCCGCATCACCGGTGAAGCGGGATACGCCGACAACTACTTCCGCTACTTCGGAGTGCCGCAAGACCCGTTCGGATGGCATTTCCAGGTCCTGTCGTGGATGACGCACATCTCGGTCGCGACTCCGTGGCTGCGGCTCCCCGCCTTCCTCCTCGGGCTCCTCGGCTGGTGGATCATCAGCCGGGAAGCCATCCCGCGCCTCGGTCGGGCGGTCCGGAACTCGACGGCCGCCGTCTGGGCGGGCGCCATGGTGTTCCTGGCGATCTGGATGCCGTACAACAACGGCATCCGCCCCGAGCCCGCAGAAGCGGTGGGCGCCCTGCTCACGTGGGTGTGCGTCGAACGAGCCATCGCCACGAAACGTCTGCTTCCGTTCGCGATCGCGACGGTCACCGCCGGATTCACGCTGGCACTCGCGCCCGGTGGGCTAATGGCGGCCGCCGCCCTGATCGCCGGTCTGCGTCCACTCGTCAAGGGCATCGTCTCTCGACGTAGACGCGACGGTCTCGTCGCACTGATCGCACCGGTGCTCGCCGCGGGCACCGCCGTGCTCTTCATGATCTTCTATTCGCAGGCCCTCGGCCCACTGTTGGAAGGCAACAAGGTCGCGACCGAGGTCGGCCCCACCGAGGAGTGGTGGCGCGAACCGACGCGGTACTACTGGCTGGTCCTGGACACCGGCGACGGCACCTTCCCGCGCCGGTTCGGCATCTTGGTGATGATCTTGGCGCTCGTCGTCGCGATCTTCCGGCTCATGTCGAGCAGGCGTCCGGCCGGCGTCGCACGCGGACCGTTCTGGCGGCTCATCGGCGTGATGATCGGCACGATGTTCTTCACGTCGTTCACCCCGACCAAGTGGACGCACCACTTCGGCATCTATGCGGCCATCGGCGCGATCCTCGTAGCCGGTACGACGGCGATGATGGCGCCCAAGCTATTGCGGTCGCGCCGCAACCGCACATTCTTCGCCGCAGCCGTTCTGCTCGTGACGGCGGTCGCGACGGCGGGAACCAACATGTGGTGGTACGTCGGGTCGTACGGCATCCCGTGGTGGGACCGGCCGATCGAGATCGCAGGCGTCAAACTCAGTTGGGTCATGTTGGCCGCGACTCTCGTCGTCGCCGCCGTCGGACTGTGGTTTCATTTCCGCGACGACTTCACCGACGAGGACCTCCGTACCGGAGCCCGCAAGTCCGGCCTGCTGAAGTTCACGTTCTCGCCGATCCCGGTGATCGCGGGAATCGTCGTCCTCATCATGCTCGGCTCCTTCGTGAAGGCTGCGTGGGTGCAGCGGGACAGTTGGTCGTGGGCCACGTCGAACGCTCGCGCACTGACCGGCGACGAGTGCGCACTCGCAAACGACGTCCTCGTCGAAGCAGACCCGAACAAGGCGGTGCTGCGGCCTGCCGCCGTCGACGGCAGACCCGCGCCTGCGGCCAAGGCTGCGTTGGGGGCCGACAACACCGGTTTCACTGCCGAAGGCATCCCGTCGAATGTGCTCATCGACCCCCTCGATCAGCGTCGTTCCAGCGACGAGGAGTCCAGCGACGACGTCATCACCCCGCCGACCGCGGGCGGCGACTCCGTGGACTCGGAGATCGACGACGCGACGTCCGACGATCCCGCTGCCGAGTCGTCGGCCGAGCAGATCCCGTCTGCGGAGGCCGTCAAACTTCCGTACGGCCTGGATCCGGCGACGGTTCCGGTGCTCGGCAGCTACGGCTCTCGGCGGGCGAGCGAGCTCACCACCGGGTGGTATGACATGGGTGTGCAGGCCGACCAGGCCGGCGAGGAACGACCGTTGCTGACAGTCGCCGCGGCTGGCTCCATCGCATCACTCGACGAGTTCGAGGTGCTCACGCCGGGTCGGCGCGTCGTCGCCGAGTACGGTCGCATCGGCGGCGATGGTCGCGTAGTGCCGGTGGGAGCTCCGCAGGTTCCGCACGACGCGTTCGCGACGTCGTCGAACTGGCGGACGCTTCGCTTCGAGTTGACGACCGCGCCCCCGCGCGCCACGGTGGTGCGCCTGCACGTGGTCGACGACGCGATGGCGGTCCAGGAGTGGGTGGCGATCACCCCGCCGCGGCTGCCTGCGCTCGCCACGTTGAACGACGTCGTCGGACGCACCGACCCGGTGTTCATCGACTGGATGCCCGGGTTGGTGTTCCCGTGCCAGCGCCCGATGGCCGTCAGTTACGGCCTCCTGGAACTGCCTCAGTGGCGGATCATGCCCGACGCCGAGGCCACCCGGAAGAACACGCAGACCTGGTCGGACGGCGTGAACGGCGGCCCGCTCGGAATCACCGACGCGCTGCTCTCGTACACGCTGGTCCCGACGTACCTGCGCAACAACTGGGGACGCGACTGGGGCGGGCTGGAACGCTACTTCCCACTCGTCCCCGATGCTAAGCCCGCCGACATCATCAAGGGCTCGCACACCGTGAGCGGACTCGAGAATCCCGCTCCGATGCGCGCGAAGGGCTACTGACCGCGTTTGACGCCTGCCGTCCGAGACTTGGGGCCCCAAATTGGTGGCCACGGACGGGCCGGCGGGGGTTCCCCCCCCCCCCCGGGG
>NZ_JAKKOQ010000003.1 GCF_021738965.1 Gordonia zhenghanii
CTGGGCGCGGTCGGGGCTAGTCCCCGGTTTTGCCGCTGGCCTCCCGAGACTTGCGACCACATAGTGGTCGCAAGTCTCGGACGAGCGGGTTATCCACACAGCCAGTTGCGTCGCCAACGATGGGTCGCCGTCCACCGCGGCGTCTACGTCGCCCACACCGGCCAGTTGACCTGGATTCAACGCGCGTGGTGCGCGGTCCTGGACACCACGCCGTCGGCGCTGAGCCATGACTCGGCGTTGGACGCCGTGTCGGGCAACGGCACCTCCCGCGGACCGATCCACGTCAGCGTCGACGGTCACCGCAACGTGCGACGCAGATCCGGCGTCGTCGTCCATTACCGCGCCGACCTGTCGGACGTCACCCTCGACACCAGCCCGCCACGCGTACGGACAGAGGAGACGGTCCTCGACGTCGCATCCGGCGCATGCACCGAACTTCGTGCCGTCGCGCACTTGTCCGACGCTGTGCAGAGCCGGATCACGACGGCGGACCGCCTGCTCGAGGCGCTCGCGCGGCGCGGTCGCATTCGCCGGGCGCCCTTCCTGCGCGAGGTCCTCACCGACGTCGCGCAGGGCGCATGCTCGGTGCTGGAACATGCCTATCTGACGGACGTCGAACGCGCACACGGACTCCCGACGCCCATCCGGCAGGCTCCGACCGGTGTCGGTCGGCCCGGGTTCCGCGACGCCGACTATCCCGACCTCGGCCTCGTCGTCGAACTGGACGGTCGTCTCGGGCACGTCGACCCCGTGTCACGCGATCTGGACCTGGAACGCGATCTGGACGCGGCCGTCCACGCCGGTCGTCGAACGGTACGCGTCGGTTGGGGGCAAGTCCTCGAGCGGAAGTGTTCGACGGCGCTGAAGATCGCGCTCGTCCTCGCTCAGGAGGGATGGACCGGCAGACCCCATCCGTGCGCCGCGCCCGACTGCGCACTCCGAGACTGGTCTACGTGATCCGAGACTTGCGACCACTATGTGGTCGTAAGTCTCGGACTAAACGCCCCAGACGGCGCGCGCTCCAGTGTCGCCCGCTCGGAAGACGAGGTAGACCGCGGCGATCGCCGCGACGACACCGAGGACTCGCGCGACGACGTCGACGGCTTTGACGACCGACGGCGACAGCTTCAATCGTTCGGTCACCAGCGGCAAGCCGATCAAGTACAGGAGTGCGGCGGCGCCGAACAGGCATCCGGTCCCGACGATCACGACGTCGCCCGCCGACGTGTGCTCCTCGACCGCAGGGGACGCCAGTCCCAGCCGATGCTCCAGGTTCTCACCCGCAGTGGTCGCGATCGGGGTCACGATCAGCCCGATGAGCGCGAGGATCGCGGGCATCGGCCCCATCCAGGCCCTCGCGCGCGGCCACACGGCGGCCACGATCACGGCGAGTGCCGCCAACGGCACGATGACGACGACGAGGTGAACGATGAGCGGGTGCACGGGCAGACCGTCGATGGTGTCCATTGGCAAAGCTAAGCACGATCATTCGGCCGACGCTGGGCGATCACGCTGGTCGAGCGGAGTCGAGACCTCGGTAGTCTGACTGCCGTGGACCTACCGAGCCTGCCGCTGCTGTCGCTACTCGCGGGCGGAGCGCTCGTCGCAGGGTGGATCGACGCCGTCGTCGGCGGTGGCGGGCTCGTACTCCTCCCCCTACTGCTGATCGCGTTCCCCGCCGCAGCGCCTGCCACCGCCCTCGGCACCAACAAGCTGACCGCGGTCTGGGGCACGGCGACAGCTGCGCTCATGTACTTGCGGAAGGTGACGGTCAGCCGTCGGCTCGTGGCGATCAGTGTTCCCGTCGCCGGACTGTCCGCGGTCGGCGGCGCGCTCGCTGCGTCTGCCGTCAGTTCGGATGTGATGCGGCCGTTCGTCATCGTCCTGATGCTCGCGGTCGGCGTCTTCGTCTCGTTGCGTCCGCAGTTCGGGGCGACCCACGAGTCACGCGAACCGGTCTCGCGTATCCGCTTCGTCGTCGCGGTCGGAGCCCTCGCCGTGATCGGCTTCTACGACGGCGTGTTCGGCCCCGGAACCGGGCTGTTCCTGATCATCACCCTCACCGCTCTTCTGCATCAGAGCTTCCTGCAGTCGGCGGCGATAGCGAAGGTCGCGAACACCGCGACCAACGTCGGCGCGCTCGCCGTCTTCGCATCGCAGGGACACGTCATGTGGCTGCTCGGCGCGATCCTCGCCGTCGCCAACATCGCAGGCTCGGTCCTCGGCTCACGCCTCGTCCTCGGGAGCGGCACCAAGATCGTCCGCTACGCGCTGCTCGTCGTCGTGGTCGTCATGGCGGTGAAGCTGTCGTACGACCAGTTCTCGTAGTCCGAACAAAGTACATCATTCAGACGATAGTGATATTCGTAATAAATGCCTCGCTAGGCTTGCGTCACGTTATCCCCCTATGCGTGACACAGTCAGAATCGAGAATACCGAGTGACGAACGCTCCCCCTTCCGGCCCGACCCCGACTGACCCCCAGTATCCGGATGCCCAATACCCGAATCCCCAGTACCCGGCCCACCAGTACCCGAGCGGCCAGTACCCGAATGCCCAGTATCAGCAAGCCCCGCAGGGCGGGATGCCTTACACGCCGCCGGTGAAGAAGAAGACCAAGAAATGGCCGTGGATACTCGGTGCCATCGTCGTCCTTATCATCATCATCGCTGCGACCAGTGGCGGCGGTGAAGACTCCTCGTCGGCCGGAGACACCGCCAACGCCGTCGACGCCGTCGACGCCGGCACCGGCGCCGGGAACGAAGAGCAGACAGACAACGGCTCCGATGCCGCGGCCATGAATACGCCCGTTCGCGACGGAAAGTTCGAGTTCGTGGTGACCGACGTCGAGAGCGGACTTTCTGAAGTAGGCGACAACCCCTACCTCAATGAACAGGCCCAGGGCCAGTTCGTCGTCGTCTCCCTGACCGTGAAGAACATCGGCGACAAGGCGCAGTCGTTCAGCCCGGGCGACCAGAAGCTGAAGGATTCACAGGGTCGCGAGTTCGAGACCGACACCACCGCGCAGGTCGCTCTCGGCGGCAGTGACATCGCAATCTGGGACAGCATCAACCCCGGCAACACTGTGAGCATCAAACTCGTCTTCGACATGCCGAAGAATGCGAAGCCCGCATCGATGGAACTACACGACTCCATGTTCTCCGACGGCGCTGACGTCTCACTCAAGTAGTGCCCGGCGCCGACTACATGTGTGGATCGTTACCCGATTCGGGTAACGATCCACACGTGAAGCAACGAAAGGTCTCGACTCCGCTCGACCAGCGGCGGAACGCTCCGCTCGACCAGCGGAACCAGTCTCGACCAGCGAGGGTCAGGTCAGATCGGCATCAGGTAATGCTTGCGCTCGGTGCGGATGACCGTCTTGTCGCGCAACTGGGCGAGAGCCTTACGGAGCTGCAGGCGAGTCTGCGACGGCTCGATGACGGCGTCGATGTACCCCTTCTCTGCGGCCAGGTACGGGTTCGCCATCATCACGTTGTAGAAGTCGATGAAGTCGCGGCGCACCTTGTCGGCGTCGGCGACCGACAGTCCCTCGGTCTGACGGCGAGTCAGCATGACGGCGGCCGACTCGGCACCCATCACCGCGATCTTCGCCGTCGGCCACGCGAAGTTGATGTCCGCGCCCAACTGCTTGCAGCCCATCACCGCGTACGCGCCGCCGTAGGCCTTGCGCAGGACGACCGTAACCTTCGGCACGTCGGCTTCGACGTACGCGTACAAGAACTTGCCCGAACGACGAATCGTGCCCTTCTGCTCTTCGACGACACCCGGCAGGATTCCCGGAGTGTCCACCAAGAACACCAGCGGAATGTTGTACGCGTTGCAGATGCGGACGAACCGGGTCGCCTTCTCGGACGCGTCCGTGTCCAAGGTTCCGGCCATCACGTTCGGCTGGTTCGCAACGATGCCGACGCTGTGGCCGTCCACGCGCGCGAAACCGGTCAGGATGTTGGGCGCGAAGATCTCCGCGACCTCGTGGAATGCGCCGTCGTCGAACAACCGCAGGATGATGTCGTGCATGTCGTAACCCGCGTTGTCGCTGTCCGGCATGAACTCGTTCAAGCTCAGATCCGACTCGGTGATCTCCGGTTCCAGGCCCGGGTTGATGACCGGCGGCTGCTCGTACACGCTCGACGGCATGTACTGGAGGTACTCGCGAACCCATTCGAACGCGGCCTTCTCGTCCTCGGCGACATGGTGGATGTTGCCCCACCGCGCCTGATTGTGAGCGCTGCCCAAATCCTCCGCCGAGATCTCCTCGCCGTTGACCGCCTTCAAGATGTCCGGTCCGGTGACGAACATGTAGCTCTTGTCCTCGACGGCGACGAGGATGTCGGTGTTCGCGGGCGTGTACACGGCACCGCCTGCGCACTTGCCGAGGATCACCGACACCTGCGGGGCCAGACCGGACAGCAGATCGTTGCGGCGACCCATCTCCGCGTACCAGGCCAGTGAGGTGACCGCGTCCTGGATGCGGGCGCCCGCCGAGTCGTTGATGCCGACCATCGGGCAGCCGAGCTTGCCTGCCCACTCCATCAGCGCCGACACCTTGCGGCCGAACATCTCGCCGACGCTGCCACCCATCACCGTCTGGTCGTGACTGAACGCAGCGACCGGGCGGCCGTGAACCAGACCGTGGCCGGTGACGACACCGTCGCCGAACCCGCTGTCGTCCGCACCCGCAGCCTTGACCAACGCGCCGACCTCGACGAACGTGCCCTCGTCGAACAGCAGCTCGAGACGCTTACGCGGCGAGAGGATGCCCTTCTTGGCGCGTTTGGCGACAGCCCGCTCGCCGCCCGGCTCTTCGGCGACCGCCAGCTTCTGCCGAAGCTCGGCGAGCTTGCCTGCAGTCGTATTGCCTGCTGTCGGGTTATCAGTCACGGCGTCTCCAGTTCTTCCATACGCTTACGCAAGTCCGATGCGACCTTCGCGATGTGCGGCTCGTCGACGATGCCGAGGTGATCGCCGCCGATGTGCAAGATCTCCAGATCGTCGACGACCTCGCCCCACCGGCCGTCCTCGTCGATCTCCGCCCACTGCGGCTCCAACTCGATCGCACCGTCGTGCATCTTGTCGGCGCGGTACAAGACCACCTTGCCGTCGTAGCGCGTCGGCTTGATGTTGCTCAACACGCGGTTGTCGATGAACGACGTCCGCTGATGCTCGATGATGCCGCCCGGGATCTTCGCGTCCGACATCGCCATCATCTCCATGATGATCGCGAACTGCTCGTCGTCGTCCGCGTCGACCAGACGATCCATCGGCACCGGGATGTTCTCGTCCAGACCATAGGTCTTGACCGCGAAGTTCTTCCAACGTTCCAGTCGGGCCCGCTTGTTCTCCGGGGTGTCCGGGACATCCTTGCTCGGCCGCACCACGTCGATGAGGCCGACGAACGCGACCTCCTCGCCTGCCGCCGACAACGTCTGCGCTGCGCCGTACGCGAGTCCGCCGCCGAGCGACCAACCGACCAGCACGTACGGGCCGTGCGGCGCGATCTCACGGAGCTTCGGCAGATACTGCTCGACGCGCTCGGCGATCGTTCCCTCGACCCGGTCGAAACCGATCACCGGCACATCGTCGGGCAGACGCTTCACGAGCGCCTCGTACGCCGTCGTGTTGCCGCCCGCCGGGTGGAACAACAGCATCGGAGCCGGGTCGCCCGCAGTCGTGTCGAACACGTGCTGCGGCTTCCCGTCCTTCGACGGGACCTGCAGATACCGGACGAAGCCATCGACGTCGCCCGCGTCGTCCATCTGCTGACGGACATAGTCGGACAGTTCTTCGATGGTCTCCGAGTCGAGGACGTCCTCGACGTCGACCTCGCCGCCCGTCCGCTCGTTGAGACGATCCGTGAGCTTCTGCGCAGTCTCCTCGTCGAGCACCGGCAGCTTGTTGAAGATGCCGCCCGCCGACTTCCCGGTCACCACCGCGTACGCACCGAACGTCAGACGCTCCGCGGCATCACGCGGCGGGACATCCGACCCGGCGGCCTCGGCGACCGCGGCCTGCGACGAGAGATCCGTCGGTTCGGCGTCAGGCGTCGTGGGCTCGCTCTGCTCGAGGTCTCGACTCCGCTCGACCGACGGGGTGGGCTCGGGGTCTCGACTCCGCTCGACCAGCGGAGAAGGCTCGACCGACGGGGTGGGCTCGGCCGGGGCCGCAGCCTCCTTCGCGAGCTCCTCGTCGATATAATCGTTGAGGGCTGCGGTGTCGAGCTCGCCGCCTGCGGCCACCTGCTCGTTGAGAGTGTCGAGCTGGTCGCGGTGGGTCACCGCGAACTGCACGAACTTCTCGACGTCGCCGAAGTTGGCCTGACGCATCGCCTGGAGTTGGAGCTGCGGGATGTCGAACTCGTACTCGACACGGTTCTTGATGCGGACCGCCATGAGCGAGTCGAGGCCCAGCTCGATGAGCGGGATCTCCCGCGGCAAGTCCTCCGGGTCATAGCCCATCGACTCGCCGACGATGATCGCCAGACGATCGCCGACACTCTGGCCCGACTCCGGACTCCACTTGTCGCCGATGTCGTCGACGATCTCGTCTTCGACGATCACGTTGTCGGGTCTCGACTCCGCTCGACCAGCGGCGGAAAGCTCGGCATCAGGTCTCGACTCCGCTCGACCAGCGGAAAGGGGATCCGCTCCACCAGCGGAGAGAGCCGAACCGGTGACCGCGGCCTCGAAGAGAAGGGCGTGCGCGCTGTCCGCGTCGGCGTGGACGGTGATCGCGCCACCGCCGGGATGGCGGGTGAACGTCGTCGTGACCGTGCCCTGCGACGGGATCGGCCGCACCGACTCCGTCGCCGCGACGGCGGCGTCCGATCCGAGGACGTGTTTGGCCGCGGCCAGCACCAACTCGCGAGGATCGGTGACCGCCGACGCGCTCACCGACCACGCGTGACGCCCGTCGGGAAGCCCGACGTGCGCACCCGGGACTGTGCCGGTGCCCGAGCCGCTCGCGACGGTCGCCGACAGCCAGTACGGCTTGCGGTCGAAGCGGGTACGCGGAATGTTCGCGAACGACACGTCCTGGCCCGAGCCGAACAGCGACGCCACGTCCACCGGATGACCGTGGACGTACAGCTTCATCAGCGCGTTGACCAGGCCGTAACTCTCGTCTTCCTTGCGGCGGAGCGTCTCGACGAGTTCCGCGTCGTGTACGCCTGCACCGAAGGTCGTCGCGGCGACCGAGATGAGCACTGCGGGGTTCGGCGACAGCTCGACGAACGTCCGGTGCCCAGCCTCCACCGACTTCGCGATGGCCTGCGCGAACCAGACGCTGTGGCGCAGGCCCTTCAGGAAGTAGTCGATGGTGTGGATCGGCTCGTGGCCAGCCCGGTAGAAAGCCTCCCGATCGACGGAGCTGTAGAGACCGACGTTCAGACGCTGCGGCTCGATGCCGGTGATCTCGTACGACAGCTCGCCGAGCAGCGGATCCATCTGCGACGTGTGGCTCGCGCCCTTCGTCTGCAGTTTGCGACCCAGTTTGCCGTCGGCCTCGGCCCGCTCGACGATCGCGTCGACCTGCGACTCCGGCCCGCCGATCACCGTGTGGGTCGGCGCGGCGTAGACGCAGATCTCCAAGTCCGGGAAGTCGACGAGGACGTCGTTGATGTCGTCCGCGCTGTACTCCACGAGAGCCATCAGACGGATGTCGTCGCCGACCAGCATCGACTCGCCCTCGCCCATCAGTCGCGAACGCTGGCAGATGACCCGAGTCGCGTCCTCGAGTGAGAGTCCGCCAGAGAGGTAGGCCGCCGACGCCTCGCCCATCGAATGCGGGACGAGCACGCCGGGCGTCGCACCGTGATGCGCCATCGTGTCGGCCAGCGCCACCTGGATCAGGTAGATGCCGATCTGCGCGGTCTCGATCGCGTAGGTCTGCTCGTCGTCGAGGAAGATCTCGACCATCGAGTAGCCGAGTTCACGCTCGATGATCGCGTCGACGCGGTCGGCGTACTTCGCGAACACCGGGTTCTCGGTGTACAGCTGCTTGGCCATCTTGCGGTGCTGTGAACCGAATCCGGACAGCAGCCAGACCGCAGATGCGGCATCGGGAGCGTCGCACGTGTACACGAAGGGCAGCGCCTTGCCGTCGGCGACGGCACGCACGCCCTTGACGGCGTCCTCGTAGGTCCGCGCCATGACGACCGACCGCGTACGACCGTGGTTCCGGTGCGCCAGCGTGCGGCCGATGTCGACGAGCGGGGTCGTCTTGCCCTCGTCAGACTCCAGCCACGCGAGCAGGTCGGCGGCGCTCTTGCGTCGGCGTGACGCGAGGAAGCCGGAGATCACGAGCGGCACGACGGCGCCCTCGACCGCGGCCGGCGCGAATCCGTCAGCCGGATCGGTCTCGGCGACGGCGACGGGTTCGGGAGCGCGTGCCGCCTGCGCGGCGAGCACGGCGCGCTCGGCCTCGGTCAAGTATTCGTCGTCATCGTCATCGGCGTCGACGACCGGGGCAGCCGCGACCGACGTCGTGTCAGCGCCTGCATCGACGGTCTCGACGAGATCGGCCGGCAGGACCTCGCGGACCACCAAGTGCGCGTTGGTGCCACCGAAGCCGAAGCCGGACACGCCGGAGATCGCGTGACCCGAATACCGCGGCCACGGCGAGTTCTCGGTGACGACCTTCAGATTGGTGGCGTCGAACTGAATGTACGGGTTGGGTCCGACATAGTTGAGTGACGCCGGCAGCTCGTCGTTCTGCAACGAGAGGACGACCTTCGCGAGAGCGCCCGCACCTGCGGCGGCTTCCATGTGGCCGAAGTTGGTCTTCGCCGAACCGAGGAGCATCGGGTACCCGGGCAGACGGCCGCGGCCGGCGACTCGTCCGAGCGCATCCGCTTCGATGGGGTCGCCGAGGACCGTGCCCGTACCGTGCGCCTCGACGTAGTCGACGGTGCGCGGGTCGATCGCCGCATCCTGGTATGCGGACCGCAGGACCTGGACCTGAGCTTCCGGGTTCGGGGCGAAGATGCCGTTGGACCGACCGTCCGAGTTCACCGCACTGCCGGCTACGACGGCCAGTACTCGGTCGCCGTCGGCGCGCGCATCGGCGAGCCGCTTGAGGACGAACACGCCGCCGCCCTCCGAGCGGATCATGCCGTCGGCGTCCGACGAGAACGCCTTGATGCGTCCGTTGGGCGCCATCGCGCCGATCTGATCGAAGCCGAGTGTGGCCGCCGGGGTGATCAGCATGTTGACGCCGCCCGCGATCACGACGTCGGAGTCGCCGCTGCGCAGGCTGCGGACCCCTTCGTGGACGGCGACGAGCGACGACGAGCACGCGGTGTCGATCGCCAGCGACGGCCCGTGGAAGTCGAAGAAGTAGGAGACACGGTTCGCGATGATCGACGTCGCGGTGCCCGTCAACGCGTACGCCGCCGTCTCGCTGGCGCCCTCGTTGAGACCCAGAGTCGCGAGAAGCTGGTAGTCGTTGGTCGACGTGCCCATGAAGACGCCGACCTGTCCGCCGCGCAGATCGCTGGCCGGGATGTGGGCGTGCTCGAGGGCCTCCCACGTCAACTCCAACGCGAGGCGCTGCTGCGGATCGACGTTCTCCACTTCGCGCGGGGACATCTGGAAGAAGTCGGCGTCGAAACCTGCCACGTCGTCGAGGTATCCGCCTTGGACGTTGCCGTTCTCGAGGGCTTCGGCCAGTCGCGGGTCGGCCTTGAACTCGCCCCACCGCTCATCCGGCAGATCGGAGATGCCGTCGACATTGCCGATCAGGGCCTGCCACGTCGACTCCGGCGTGTCACCGGCCTTCGGGAAGCGGGTCGCGATACCGACGATCGCGATGTCGTCTGCGTCGTCGCGCTCACGCTCCCAGTAGCGGTCGGCCTCCACGTCGAGGTCGGCTTCCGGATCACCCTCGATGATGCGGGTGGCGAGCGAGGCGATCGTCGGGTGGTTGTAGACAGCCGTCGCGTTGAGGATGACACCGGTCTTGTCTTCGACGTCGGCGGCGAGGGCCACGGCGTCGCGCGACGAGAGTCCCAACTCCTCCATCGGACGTTCGACGGGGATCGTCTCCACCGACTGACCGATCGCGGTCGCGACCCACTGACGCAGCCAGTCTCGCAACTCGTCGACTGTCAGGCCGCCTGCGGTCTCGCCTGCGTTTTCCGGGACACCGGACGCACCGGTGGGAGTGTTCTCAGACATCGTTCTTCACCCTACTGCTCGGCCCCCGACGCGTGGTAACAGACAAGCCCGGTGCATCGCCGCATTCGCGACGCACCGGGCTGCTGGAATGACTTATTCGCCCGTGTCCGGGAACGCGGTCTGCTGGTAGCCGCCGCGCAACGTCCCGTCGATGTAGGCGGTCTTCGTGGCACGGCGGGCGATCTTGCCGCTCGACGTGCGCGGAATGGAACCGTTCGGCACCAACAGCACGTCGCGGGCCATCACACCGTGGCGGCCTGCGATGGTCGCGCGGACCGCGTCGGCCACCTCCTGCGGGTCGGCTTTGCGTCCCGGGCGTTCGGCGACGATGACGAGTTGCTCGGACGCGTCGTCCGGGTCTCGGGTCAGTCCGCTGAAATCGCCTTCGAAGACCTCGTCGGGCAGCTGGTTGGCCGGGACCGCGAACGCCGCGACGAAGCCCGGGCGGATCGCTACGCTGGCGTCTTCGGCGCTGCTCTCGAGATCCTGCGGGTAGTGGTTGCGGCCGTCCACGATCACCAGGTCCTTGACGCGGCCGGTGATGTAGAGCTCGCCGTCGTGGTAGACGCCGTAGTCGCCGGTGCGCATCCAGGTGCTGCCGTCTGCCGTGCCCTCGGCATGGCTGCCCTCCGGCAACGGGTTGGTCAGCACGTTCTGGAACGTCTCGCGGGACTCCTCGTCCTTGTTCCAGTAGCCGACGCCCATGTTGATTCCGTGCAGCCAGATCTCTCCGACCCGACCGTCGGGGAGCTCGGTCGCGGTGTCGTGATCGACGATCACGGCCCACTCGCTCAGCGCGACCTGACCGCAGGAGACCTGCGCGACGACGTTCTCGGCGTTCTCGTCGACCTCGACGAACTCGCCCGCGTTCAGCTTGTCGCGGTCGACGTAACTGATCTTCGCCTTGTTGTCCCGCTGCGTCGCCGACACGAACAGCGTCGCCTCAGCCATGCCGTAGCACGGCTTGATGGCCTTCTCCGACAGTCCGTACGGCCCGAATGCCTCGTTGAACTTGCGCATCGAGCTGACGGTGACCGGCTCGGAGCCGTTGATCAGTCCGATCACGTTCGACAGGTCGAGTTCTTCCCCGTCCTTCGGCAACCCGCGCGCGGCGGCGTGCTCGTATGCGAAGTTCGGTGCGGCGGCGAAGGTCGGCGAGTGGTCGGCGTCTGCCGCCAACTCCTTGATCCACCGGCCGGGCCGACGGACGAACGCCATCGGACTCATGATCGTGATGTATCGGCCGCCGAGCGCGGGCAGGATCACCGTGAGGAGTCCCATGTCGTGGAACATCGGCAGCCAGGTGACGCCGCGCGCATTGCGGTCGATCTCGATGCAGTCGTAGATCTGCAGGACGTTGGCCGCCACTGCCTGATACGTGATCTCGACGCCTGCGGGCACGCGCGTCGAACCGGACGTGTACTGCAGGTACGCGACCGACTCGAGGTTGTTGCGGCTGGCCTCCGGCGGAGTCCACGCCGAACCGACCGAGTCCGGGACCGCGTCGACGGCGATGACGCGCGGACGCTCCTTGGCCGGACGGTCGGAGAAGAAGTCGCGGACCGCTTCCGCCGACTTCGTCGACGTGAGGATCGCGGCAGGCGTGCAGTCGGCGAGGACGCCGACGAGGCGGTCGGTGTGTCCGGGCTCGTCCGGGCTGAACAGTGGAACCGCGACGGTGCTCGCATACAGCGATGCGAAGAACCCGATCACGTACTCCAGCGACTGCGGCGCGAGGATCGCGACACGGTCGCCCGGCTTCGTCACCTGCTGCAGGCGGGCCGCGACGGCGCGCAGCCGCTTGCCGAACTGCGCCCACGTCAGGTCGATCGCCTCACCGTCGCGCTCACGACTGAAGTCCAGGTAGCGGTAAGCGAGAGTGTCGCCGTTCTCGCGGACGTTGCGCTCGACATAGTCGACGAGAGTCGCATCGTCTTCGAAACGGAGATTGCCGGTGGCGTCGAGGAACTGCTCGAGCTCGGTGTTCAGCATCCATTACTCCTGTCCGCGGCTCGCGACCGCGGTGTTCGGTGTCTTCGTCACGTGCTCGACGTCGCGGTTGCATCCGCGCCGGTCCCCGTTCACACGCAAAACCTCGTTGATTCTACTCTCCCCGCAGAAGCGGGATGACGGGTGCGAAAGCATCCATCTGAGTCGGGAAGATCCCGACGTAACTCATCGTGGTCCGGCGACGGACCTCACGGATCTGTTCGGCGATCTCCTCGAACGTGCCGAACGCCAGATACGGCGACGCCAGGATGTCGTCGACGCTCAGTTCGACGTCGCGCGCGATGTTCGGCGGATACCCCTGTTCGAGGGCCTTGAGTGCCATCTCCGCCGTCGCGACCCGGTCGTCGGTGACGACGATGGTCGCGATGGTCCAGTTGAGTTCGATCTCGTCGAACCGCTCGCCCGCAGCCTGCCGGATCCGGTCCACTCGTTCGACGGTCTTCTCGATCGTCATATCCGACAGACGGAGCAGTCCGTCCTTCGTGGTCCCGGTCGCGACGGAGATGATGTCGGCGTGCTTGGCCGCCAACGCCAGCATCTTCGGCCCGCCGCCACCGACGGCGATCGGCGGTCGCGGTCCCTGACGCGGCCGAGGGGTGCCCGTCAGATTGTTGATCGTGTAGAACTCGCCGTCGAAATCGACGGTCTCGCCGCGCATCAGACGGTCCAGGATGGTCAACGACTCGTCGAGTCGACGGATCCGCTCCCCCGGCGAGCCGAACTCGATGCCTGCCTTGTCGAACTCCTCCTTCATCCAACCCGAGCCGATGCCGAGTTCCAGACGGCCCTTCGACAGGACGTCGATGGTCGTCGCCTCCTTGGCGAGGACGGCGGGATGGCGGAAGCCGTTGGCGAGGACGGACGTCGCGAGCCGAATGGTGCTGGTCGCCTGCGACAGCGCGCCCAGCGCCGCGAGCGGACCGACCTGGTTGCCGAGATGATCCGGGATCGCGAACGTGTCATACCCGTACTCTTCGGCGGTCTGGGCGAGTTTGACAAACTTACGGGCTCCGCCCTCGTCCTTGTTCCCTTCGCCGCCTGCACCGAACCGAAACTTACGCAGCCCGGCCGCGTCATGCGTCGTCGAGTCGGGTGTACTCACGCAACGTCTCCTCGTTTCAGGGGCCCCCGCCGGTCGGCCGGGGCCTCAACCCGAGCAGGTTACCGCAGGTACACCACGCCTTCCCAACCATACGGCGTGAACAGCGGCGATATTACCCGCGCGTCAGGTCTGTTCGCGGATCAAACCCGAAGCCCAGGCGGTCATCCATTGCGTTGCCGTGTCGCCGTCGAGTTCCCAGTAACGAGTGGTCGCGTACATCGCGTGGACCGGGTTGGTAGCCGCATTCGCGAACTGGCCGATGGCTTTCAACGGCGAGGTGACCGTCGGAGCCTCACAGATCAGATCGCCCTTCGCGCAGATCGAGTAGGTGCGCTCTTGCAGCGACCCGAATCCGCCCGATCGTGCACCGGTCATCGTGGTGCCGGGAATCAGCGACCCCACGCCGCCGAGCGAGACCTCGGCGCCGACGCCCTTCGGGCTCGGTCCGACGTCGTTCTGCTGACCGGACTGTCGACGACCGTCGGCGATCAGTCCGACGCCGAGGACCAGATCCTGATCCTGTTCAGGCAACGGGCCGCGGCCGTTGCCGATGTCCGATGCGATGTCGCCGACGATGACGGCGCCCTGGGAGAAGCCCATGAGCACGTACTTAGTCAGCGGGCAGTGCTCCGACGTCTTGCTGATCTTCTCTTCGGCGCGGCGCTTCCCCTGGGCACGCGAGGTGTTGTACGTCGCCTGTCGGTCGCCGATGTCGGCCGGGTTCCGGAACTTCGCCATGTACGGCACCGTGTACACGTCGGCCGTGCTCTCCGGGAACTTCTCCTGCAACTGCGAGCTGACCTTCAGCATGAGCGAACGCTTGTTGGCGGTCGGATCATGCGGGTCGTCGCGTGCGCTGGACTCCCACGTGCCCGGCACGACGAGCGCGAGCACGTCCGAGCAGTCGGCAGGCTGGGTGTCTGGACGCTCCGGCGCACTCGACTTCGGCGGAGCGGTCGGCGGCCCGCCCGGCTCCGGAGGGGCGGGCTTGAGAAGCACGACCACCAGGATCACGATCAGTATGAGGGCCGCGATCGCGAGGGCCGCGACGATCAGTGCGGCTTTGCCGAGCCGCCGAAACGGCGACCCGCTCTTCCGACTGGCTTTTCTCTTGCTCACCCGCTCAGCAGAGGTTCCGGTCCGCGGAGCGGATCACTTTGCCTGCACGGTCTTTCGCCTGGGCCTCGTTATCGGTCATCGGACCGATCGCTGCCGTCACGAACGCCTTGATCATCGTCGAGTCGGTCTTCTGCTCACGCTGGGCACACACGTACTTCCCCATGGTCAGCGCGACGTTGTTGTCGGTGTCGCCCATGAACTCGACCTTCTGACGCTTGAGATCGGCGAGGTACGCCTTCTCCGAATCGGTCAGCTTGGTCCCGCTCGGCGTGGTGACGCCGGGAAAGTTCTTCGGCACCTTGGTCGACGAGTTCGGCTTGGTCTCCGGCGCGGACGAGCTGGCGCGCGATGCGCCCTCCTCGGCTTCCTTGGACGCTTCCGAGTCGTCCGCCGACTTCGACACGCTCGACGAGGAGGATCCGTCGACCGACGTCGTGGTGACGGCGTCGGTGCCGATCGGCGCACTGGTGGTCGTCGAGTCGTTGCACGCCGCCAGCGCGCCGACGGCGATCAGCGCTGCACCGGTGATCGCCGCGAGGCGGAAGAACTTCACACTCATGTCTGCGACCTTACCGGCACGATCTGGTGAAACAGGCCTGCGAACCGATCCCCACGAGGAAGCCACGGGCAATACTCAGGGAGCGTTCAGGCAGGTGGTGGGTCATATCACTAAATCGGCGGTCACTCGACCCGGGCACCGGACTGCGGCGTCCACACGATCTTGCCTCGCTCGAACGTGTTGAACTTGACTCCGTTACGTCCGGTCTCTTCGTCGGACGTCGGGAGACCGAGGCGCTCCATCGCGGGCACGTACACGCCGCCGATCGCACCGCCGACCACCTTGGGCCCCTTCGGGCCGGTGAAGATGCGTCCGTTGCGGAAGTCTTGTGCTCGACCGCCCGGCACCGCGTACTCGGGAGTGAGGCAGCCGCCGAGACCGCGAATCTGCGGGGCCTTCTTGAACGCGCCGCCGACGGTGCACGCGACCTTGTCGCCGGACAGTCCGAGTGCCCCGGCCACCTGCGGCCACGCCTGGACCATCTCGAACTGCCAGTACGGCCACGTGTGGGTGCCGGACGGGCGATAGACGGCCTGACCGTGGATCCCGAGCCGGTTCAGCTTGGAGGCGAACTGCTGGCTGGTGACACGGGAGAGGACCTCAAGACCGACACCCGAGTAGTTGGTCGCGAGCATCGGGATGTCGGACGGCTTGTCGTGCGGGCCGACGACGCCGTTGCCGGACGAGATGTACAGGCTGGTGCCCTTGAGTTCCTTGGCGAGCAGATACGGGTCGTGCTCCTTCCACGCCGGATCGCTCGGCGGGCCGAACATCTTCGACGAGTCGTAGCCACCGCCGTCGCGCAGCGCGAACTGGATCGCCTCCGGCATGCCGTACGACGTCATCTGCAGGATGCCCGAGAAGGAGCCGGCGAACTTGTAGAAGCCGGGGTTGCGCGCCGCGAGCATCATCGCGGCGGAACCGCCCATCGAAAGACCTTCTACGGCACGCACGTCGGTGGAACGCCAGTCGTTCTCCAGAATCGGCGGCAGTTCCTTGGTCAGGAACGTCTCCCACTTGTAGTTCTTGCCGCGGTCGGGTTCCTTCCAGTCCGTGTAGAAGCTCGACTCACCGCCGACCGGCAGGACCACGTTGACGTTCTTGTCGGCAAAGAACTGCTCGACGTTCGTGTTGAGGATCCAGCCGTTCTGATCGTCCTGCGCTCGCAGACCGTCGAGCATGGTCAGCTGAGGGAACTTCTCCTTCGGCTTGGCGAACCAGTCACGGGCCAGCAGCAGCTGCACCTGGATGTCGGTGTTCATCGCAGGCGAGTGCACCCAGATTGCGGCGCGGTGCGCCGAGTACCAGTTGACCTTCGTGACCGTCGCGGGCTCGGTCTTCTTCGGCGCAGGCTTGCGCTCGTCGTCCTTCTTCGGCGCCGGACGTGAGTTCTTCGTCTTCGGCGCCTTCTTCGGCGTCTTCGGCGCCACCTGCGTGGTCGGCGCGGGCTTCGGGTCGGCGTGGGCGACGGGCCCACCGCCGACCACGAGTGTCGCGCTCGCGGCGATGGCCACGGCCGCCACGACCTTGCGCGGCATCGCCGCCGTCTTCCAGATCTTCACTTCGTGCTCCTCGAGGTGCCCCGGGTCAGTCTCTGCACGCACTTCTGCGCGCGCGTCTGAGAAATTTCTACACTGAAGGTAGAGGGTTTTGTGCGCGCCACGCTGTTACTCGTGTGAATTGTGTGACTAATGTTTCATTCGGTTCGTAGCGACCTGGGGTTTTACTGAAACGGGTCACACAGGCGGGGCACAGCGATCCCGCGCGGCACCTGAACGAAGACACGGAAAAACGAGGCGCCTCCCGTACGGGAGGCGCCTCGTTCGAAGCGAGTCAGACTCGGGTCAGCGGAAGAAGCCGCGGTGCAGTGCGTTCCAGACCATGTCCTGCCAGTAGCCCCAGGCGTGGGTGCCGTTGGCGTAGTAGGTCATCGGACGCAGACCCTGGACCGTCGCACTCAGCTCGAAGGCCTTCGTCTGAGCGAACGCCAGCAGCTCGAGCGGCGTGCCCTTGAAGAAGTCGTCGATGATGTTCTGCGGGTAGTTGTAGCGCCCGAACAGACCGTTGCCCGCACCGATGTACAGCTTCAGGCCGTGCAGTTGGTTGATGATGCGTGCCGGGTCGTTCGCGGCCCAACGCGGGCTCCACGGCGGGCCCCACATCGAGTCGATGTTCCACGGGGCGGGGGCGACGTCGAGCATCGCGGCGCGGAGCATGGTGCGCATGCCCGGAGCGGTCAGGAAGTTGTAGCCCGACAGCGAGCCTGCAGCGTAGTAGAGGTCCTTGCGCTTGGCAGCGTGGACGAGCGCGGCACTACCGCCCATGGACAGACCCATGATCGCGTACTTGCCGCCCTTGCTTCCGAAGCCCTTATTGCGGAGGGCGGGCACCAGACGGTTGTCGATGACACAGCCCCACATGTAGCGCTTCTTCTGGCCGTTGAAGTTCGAGGGAGCATCCCAGTTGGTGTAGAAGCTGTTCGGGCCACCGACGGGCTCGACGACGTTGACGCCGTGGTTCACCAGGTTCTGAACGTTGCTCTCGATCTCCCAGCCGCTGCGGTCGTACCGCGCGCGCATGCCGTCGAGCAGGATCACCGTGCGCTTGTTGCCGCCCTTCTTCCAGGCGCGGACCTTGACCTTGCCCGGCTTCATCGACTTGTTGCCGAACGCACCGTTGGTCGGCATACCGCAGGCGTCGATCCAGAACTCCTGGAAGCCCGGTGCCGCCTCGGCCTTGCCCGAGCCGATCGACGTGGACATCAAGCTCATTGCGGTGACGACCGCGAGGACTACCGCCGTCAGCTTGCGCCCGAGGCGCCGCGTGCTCTTCGCTTCACGCATTGACTGAAATCTCCCTAACGTTGTTCACGACCCGTGGGCAGCTCCTCTGCCCGCGGACCGTCTGTCGGCCGGTGCCGCTCGCGATTCACACACGCCACATCCACATCGGATGGACGAAGCTTATCTAGAGCAACACCCCAACCCAAACGCTGTGACTCTAATCACGCGTGTCGGTACTGGTTCCAGCCGTTCGGTTCGCGCTCGCCCCGAACGGGGTCGAACTCTGTCACTTCTATCGATCAACCGCGAATGGACGTTACCGTTTCGAGACAAACAACGGCAAGCCATTGTCACATCTGTCACTCATATAGATCACAGGCTGCGTTGTGTTACCTCTCATCAACGCCGACCGACTCATCTGGGCTGTTTCTCGTCCAGATTCGTCGGCTCCTGCAGACCGCAGCGCAAGATCTCGTACTCGGGCTGACGCGCGATCCGATAGCCGTTGAAGTGCACAGAGTCCGACAGATTGGCCTTGAACCGCGCGAAGCTCCACGTCCCCTGATACGACTTGAACCGCTCTTGAGTGTCCGGACAGGTCAGCGCGACCTGCGCCAGTTTCACCTGATCGCTCGACATGTACGCAGGCAGACCCGGCCTGTTGGTCACACCGCCTGACTCGGCGACGACCCAGGCGCTCGACAAGTCCTTGTCGTGTCCGATCCGGCCGTCTTCCAGGCGGGCCGTGTGCGCGGCCAGCGGGTACGCCAAGCCCATCTGGTCGATCACCCGCACGTCCAACGGCGCGTTCATGCTCGTCATACCGAGGTTGAGGAAGTAGACGGTGGTCTCCGGCGGCATCGTGTCCGGCAGTGCGGCGACGTACCACTCGTCGTAGTTCTGCGACGGCAGAATGATTCCGCCCGTCTTGCGCACCTCACGGATCTTCTCGACCATCGCCCGCATGCGCGGATACTCGAGATAGTCCTCGGCGGTCACCGGGTTCTCGTTCGCCATGTTGGTGGTGTAGAACGTCCGCTCGTCGACGATGCCGTTGCGGCCGATCGTGGTTCCCGCGTTGGGCAGCGTGTTCGCGTGCACTGCGACGCCCCACCAGACGGTGGCTCCGACACCGGCGAGCACCGCGACCGCGGCACCGAGCCGCACGCGTGCGTCTCGAGTCCGCAGCGTCGCGGGAACGACGACCGGGACCACCATGACCGGCAGCAACAGAATGAACAGCGGGGTGAGCAGGACGCGACCGTGCATGAAGTCGCCGCCCTGGCGCACCCAGTACACCGACAGAACGAGTCCCGCGAGCACCATGGTCGCGACCACCGCGCGCGGACTCTGCAGCCCGGCGGAGAACGAAGCGGACCGCTTCGTGAAACGCTCGCGCGTCGATGGGGCAGCGTGGTCGTCGAGGACGTCGGGCACGTCCTCGTCGCGTTCGGCGACACGAATCGGTTCGTCGGAACGGGGACGGCCCACTGTGGCGAGGACCGCCAGGATCACGCCGACGACCACCGCGATGATCACCGGGATCAACAGGACGTACGGACCGAAGAGATTTCCGAGATACTCCAGTCCCTGCGACCACTTGGATCCGCTCGCGTCCTTGGCGATGGCCGGGTTCGGCACCAGCACCGCGTAGTAGCCCATGCGGAAGATCTGGTACCCGACCGGGAGGACGCCCGCGACGACGACCATCGCGATCCGCATCTTCACGCCGATCGGCGAACAGAACAGCACCAGCAGGACGAGGGCACCGAGCACGGCGCCCTCGGGACGGACCAGCGGCGCGAGTCCGGCGGTGAACGAGAGGAGCAGGAAGGCGGTACGCGACCACGTCGTCGGCTCGGTGCCGCGACGGTGCGCCCACGCCACCAGCTGACACCACAGCGCCGCGACCCAGAAGATCGTCAGACCGTTCTCCAGACCGGACGTCGCGAAGTCGCGGGCAGGCGGGACCGCGATGTACACGACTGCGCCGAGCGGCAGGAGCAGACCGACGCCCGCGGACGTCACCGTCGTCCCGTACAGGCGCGCGGTGCCGTACATGGCGAGTGGGATCGCCGACACAGACAGGACGAGGGCCACCCACAGCGCGACGTACTCGGTCTGTTCGGCTCCGGTGACCCACGAGAAGAACCACACGATGTAGGTCCACGCCGTGGACGTGTTGACCTCGACGCGTTCTCCTGCGTTGAAGACCGGACCGTTACCGGCCAGCAGGTTGCGGACGGTGCGCAGGACGATCAGACCGTCGTCGGCGATCCAGCGTCGCTGCCAGGCGCCGATCGCGAACAGGACGGTCACCGCGATCGCCCCGACAGAGAAGCTCGCGACCGGGCCGATCAGCCGCTTACGCGGTGCCGAGCCTCCGGTCGGCGAGCTCCCAGGCGTCGAACGTTCAGTGTCAGACCGGGACATAGACGGCCACACCCACGAGAATCACCCACGCGATCGCGAGCGCCTGCAGGACGCGGTCGCCGAGCGCGACCTCTTCGGGTTCGCCGGCCTGGCCGCCGTCGACGTCGACGGCATACCGCAGGATCGCAATCGTGAACGGAACCATCGAGATCGCATAGAAGACGTTCTCTTCGTGACTCGCGTCGAAGGCCCACAGTCCGTAGCAGAGGACCACGGCGGTCGCCGACAGCGTCCAGACGAACCTCAGGTAGGTAGTCGTGTAGTACTGCAGCGACTTGCGGATCTTGGCTCCGGTGCGCTCGGCGAGCTGAAGCTCGGCGTAGCGCTTGCCCGCCGCCATGAACAGCGAGCCGAAGGCCATCACGAGGAGGAACCATTGGGACAGTCCGTCGGGCAGTTGGGCGGCCACGCCGCCGGCGATTGCGCGCAACAGGAAGCCCGACGAGACGATGCAGACGTCGATGACGGCCTGGTGCTTGAGGCCGAAGCAGTAGCCGAGCTGGATGCCCAGGTAGACGGCGATGGTGACGGCGGTCTGCCAGTTTGCGAGAGCAGCGATGCCGACCCCGGCCACTGCGAGTACTACGGCGAGCACGAATGCGAGGTTGCGCGGTACGACTCCCGCTGCGATCGGGCGGAAGCGTTTGGTCGGGTGCGCCCGGTCGGCTTCGACGTCGAGCGCGTCGTTGATCAGGTAGATCGACGATGCGACGAGGCAGAAGGCGACGAAGGCGATGCCGACGCGGCCCATGGCCGCACCGTCGGTCAACGTGTCGCTGCCCGCCGCCATCGGCGCCGCCAGCACAAGGACGTTCTTGACCCACTGACGCGGACGCATCGCCTTGATCAGTCCTGCCGGAAGACTCTTCGGCGGACCTGTCACGCCGGTGTCGTTCGGCTCCTCGCTCATCTACTGCTCCTCGTTCTTCGCGTCGGCGACGATGACCGCTCCGGCCGTGAGCGCCCCGACGATCGCTCCCGCAGCCACATCGGAAGGGTAATGGACGCCGAGCACCAAACGTGAAACGAGCATAGGCGGCACGAGCGCCGCGGGCAGTGCGACCATCGGCAGTCCGGCGGCCCGACCGAGCAGAATCGCTGCCGCGGTCGTCGACGTCGCGTGGCTCGACGGGAAGCTCAGTTTGCTCGGCGTCCCGACGCCAACTCGGATGTCCGGGTGGTTCGGACGTCGACGACGCACGATCCGTTTGACGACGACCGACGCCGCGTGCGCCGTGAACGCGCCTGCGCCCGCTTCGACGTACCGGCGCCGCGCGACGGTGTCGCCACGACGGTGCGCGAGGAGGGCTCCCGCTCCGGCCAGCGCGAGCCAGCCGAGCGAGTGCTCACCGAAATGGGAGAGTCCGCGCGCACCCGAGAGCACGCCGGGTCGATCGGCGATCGCCGACTGAACGGCGACGAGCAGTGCCGCCTCGCCGGTCGCGGGCGAGTCGGTGAATTCCCGGCCGTCAGTCGATTCCCCGCCGTCAGTCGATTCCCGGCCGTTAGTCGATTCCAAAGACACGGGCCCAACTCTCTTTGCTCACCAGATCGCTGTGCGCGTCACGGTATTCGGTCCGCATGTCGTCGAAGCGCTCCCGCAGTTGTTTGACGAGGTCTGCAGACTCGCGGCCGAGCGCGATCATCGTGTCGCGGTCGCGTTTGCGGTAGACGACTCCGCGACCGTCGGCGGTCGTGACGGTGACTCCGTCGACTCGGCCGAGGGAGAACCAGCGCGCCTCGATCGGCGGGTAGTTGGCCTGCGGCACCTCGTGGTGCCGCGGATCGGCCGGCCGCGCGTTGTTGGCGATCGCCTTCACCAGAGTCTTTGCCTTGGCCACGGGCCCGGTGGGCACACTGACACCGAAGCCGGTGGCTTCACCGGACGTGCGCGGCAGTTCCTGCGCGGACGGCAGAACCACCGCGTCGGAGTACTGCTTGCGGATGCCCGCGACCTTGCCGAGTGCGGTCGGCAGGATCGATCGGATGTGGTCGGGTCCGGCGAGGAAGTCGCGGATCGCCTCGTTCTGGATGGCCACCGTCGAGTACTCGAGGCAGAGCAGGTGCTTGGCCGTCGCCTTGGCCATCGACTTGAGGATGCTGTCGATGGAACCGTCGGTGTACATCGATGCGACGACGAGCCGGTTCCGCAGATGGAAGTACGCCTGCCAGTCGATGGCGTCGTCCTTGTCGCTCCACGCCATGTGCCAGATCGCGATCCCAGGGACGGTCGCCGTCGGGTAGCCGGCCTTGGCCGCGCGGAGCGCGAACTCCCAGTCGTCCCACTTGATGAACAGCGGGAGAGGCAGTCCGATCGTCTCGGCGACCTCGCGCGGGTACATGCACATCCACCAGCCGTTGCCCTCGACGTCGATGCGTCGGTGCAGGTGCTGCGAGTTCTCGCGGTCTGTGAGCGGGTACTTGGCGAAGTTGTGGTCATACTCCACGTGCGGTGCCGCGGTCCACATGAACTTGTTGCGGTCGATGACTTCGCCCATGCAGTGCAGGTGGCTGCGCTCCTGCAGGTTGAGCATCTGGCCGCCGACGAGCATCGGGCTCTTCGCGAACCGCGACATGGCGAGGGCACGCAGGATCGAGTCGGGCTCGATCATGATGTCGTCGTCCATGTACAGGATGTACGGGCTGTCGGTGAGGCGGAGCGCCTCGTAGAGGATGCGCGAGTACCCGCCGGATCCGCCGAGATTGCCCTGGTCGAAGATGCGCAGGCGGTCGCCGAGCGCAGTCGCGGCGTCGGTGTATCCGGGCTCGTCGACGACCTTCTTGGTGCCCTGGTCGGGCATGATGACGGCGTCGATCACACCGTCCACGAGCGGGTCGGACGTGAGCGCGGCCAGTGCCGCGACGGCGTCAGTCGGGCGGTTGAAGGTTGGGATGCCGACGGTGACGCCCGCGCGGTCGTTCCCGGCGGGTTCGATCGTCGCGTACCAGCCGGCCGACACGATCTCGGTCTCAGTGTCGGTCGTGACGTCGAACCAGATCCAGCCGCCGTCCTCGAACGGGCCGAGATCGGTCTCGAGTTCGATGACTCCGGTTCCGTCCTCGCCGATCTCGACGAGGTCGCCGCCGATGCCGATACGCGAACCGTCGATCTTCGATCGGTACAGGTCGACGCGAGCAGTGCCGGTGACTTCTACTCGCAGGACCACCGATTCCAGGACGCTCCAGCGCCGCCAGTACGACGCGGGGAACGCGTTGAAGTAGGTGGCGAAGCTCGCTTCCGAGTCCGCTCCCAGCTTGACGCTCGTCCGGCTCGGAGCATGGGCGCGCCCACTGTTGGTCTCCGCCTCGTCCAGGTAGAGGGACCGCACGTCGAGCGGTTCGCCCGGCCGCGGGAAGATGACCCGCTGCAGAAGGCTGACGGCCGCGCTCTTGGTTCCCGTCTCCGAGTTGCTCATCTACTCCGCTCCCGACGTCAGCGGCGCACCGTCTCGCAGATGCGGGGCCAACGTGTTGTCGAACATGGTCAGGGCACTGGCGATCGCCATGTGCATGTCGAGGTACTGGTATGTGCCCAGGCGGCCGCCGAACAGAACCTTGTTGTCGCTGGTCTCGGTCTTCGCGAGTTCGCGATAGGCGGCGAGCATCTCGCGGTCGTCCGGGGTGTTGATCGGGTAGTACGGCTCGTCGTCGTCCTTGGCGAACCGGCCGAACTCACGCATGATGACCGTCTTGTCGGACGGGTACTCCTTGCGTTCCGGGTGGAAGTGGCGGAACTCGTGGATCCGCGTGAACGGGACATCGGCGTCGTTGTAGTTCATGACGGGCGTGCCCTGGAAGTCCCCGGTCGGCAGCACTTCCGTCTCGAACTCGAGGGTCCGCCACCCGAGGCGGCCTGCCGAGTAGTCGAAGTAGCGGTCCAACGGGCCGGTGTAGACGATGGGCGCGTCCGGGTTCGCTGCACGCAGCTCGTCGCGTACATCGAACCAGTCGGTCGACAGACGCACGGTGATCTTCTCGTCGGCGGCCATGTTCTCCAGCCACGCGGTGTAGCCGTCGACGGGCAGACCCTCGTGGGAGTCGCTGAAGTACCGGTTGTCGAAGGTGTAGCGGACCGGCAGGCGGGTGATGTTGCCTGCGGGCAGGTTCTTGGGGTCCGTCTCCCACTGCTTGGCCGTGTAGTGCTTGATGAACGCCTCGTACAGCGGGCGGCCGATCAGGCTGATCGCCTTCTCCTCGAAGTTCGCCGCCTCCGTCGACTCGATCTCCGACGCCTGGTCGGCGATCAGCGCACGCGCCTCGTCCGGCGAGAAGTACCGACCGAAGAACTGCGACACCAGTCCGAGCCCCATCGGGAACTGGTAGGCCTGGCCGTCGTGCATCGCGAACACGCGGTGCTGGTAACCGGTGAAGTCCGTGAACTGGTTGACGTATTCCCACACCCGCTCATTGGATGTGTGGAACAGGTGCGCACCGTATTTGTGGACCTCGATGCCCGTCTCGGGTTCGGCCTCGGAGTAGGCGTTTCCGCCGATGTGGTCGCGCCGGTCCAGGACGAGCACTCGCTGTCCGAGCTGGGTCGCTGCTCGCTCTGCCACGGTCAGGCCGTAGAACCCGGAGCCGACGACGATCAGATCGAATTCACTGTTGTTCGTCACAACAGGTCAGGGTAACGGACTGAACCTGAGTATTCGCCGAGCACACGGTCGGGCGGGCGGCAGATCACAGTCGGTCGGATCACACGGGGACTGATCGGCCCAGAACTTGACGATCGGCGCTGGGCGGTCTTACCCCAGCGCCGATCGTCAGTCCGGTGTCGATCAGTGCAGCCCGTCGCGATTCGGGTAGCCGAGCTTCTCCAGGCCGCCCTGGGCCAGGTAGTCGGTGAGTGCGTCGCCGAACAGGGCGTGCGCGCCGGTCAACGGACTGAAGTAGAGGACGCCGTTCTCCAGCACCTGGACGAGACCTTGCATTCCGTGGCCGTCGGTGATGAGTTCGGGCGCGCTGACGGTGCCCGTTGATCCCTGGCTGTTGTCGCTGCGTTCCCGGTTGACCGGACGTTCGAGTGCCGCGGCCTTCAGGTCGAGTGCCTTCGTGCCCTCTTCGATCAGCTTCTGGATCAGCGGCTGCATCTGACTGGTGATTCCGTCGATGTCGCCGGGCATGCCGAACGCGGACAGACCCGGGACGACCTTGTTCAGAATATCCGTGAGCGGCGAGAGATCGAGGAGTCCACCACCGCCGCCGGGCGCCTCAGGACCGACTTTCGGTTTGACGATCTTCGGCATCGACTTCTGGCCCTGTACCGAGAACCAGTCGGATTTGAGCTGCAGCTTGGTGCGCGCTTGGTCGCCGGTCGCTTCCACCGTCCGGTTGGTGCCGACCACCCGGACCTTGACGGCGCGGCCGCTGCCGTCGCCGAGGCCGTTGGCCTCGCTGACTTCGAAGCTCTTGAGGGAGCCGACGCCGAAGGCCGACGCGATGCTCCCGGCGCTGACCGTCGCCTTCCAGTTGTGGGTCGGGGAGATCGAGTCGCCCGCATCCACGACCGCCGGGAAGTCTCCGCCCGCGGTGTAGCCACCGGTGGACGCCGAGAACTCGGTGAGAGCCGGCTTGCCGTTGAGGAGTCGGATCTGTCCGGCGGTTGCGTCGGCCGCCCGACTGGTGCGCGGATCCTCACCGCCCGCACCGTGGTACATCTGCGACGACTGCGTGTTGTCCATCTTGCGGCCCTGTTCCAGGCCGGCGAGGATGTACGACCGGGCGGCGACCGCCTGCGCCTTGAGCGCTTCGAAGCCGCCGGTGTCACCCCACGACGGCATGGACTCCTTCGGAATCACACCCTTCACGTAGTCGTCGACGTGCAGCTTGTTGACGACACCCGACGAGCCGAGGCCGACGGATCCGCGGTATGCCTCGTCGCCTGCGCAGAAGGTGAGGAGTTCGTTCGCGGGACGGTTCGGCGCGGTGTTGATCGGATCGACCTGGGTTGCCGGGACCGTCTTGACGACGGGGCCGCCACACCCTCGGGTGATCGTGGCGTTACCCCCGGACAGGCTGACCGCCTGCCCGGGAGCCACCGTCTGGCCACCTACGCGCATTCCCGCTGCCGCATGGACACTGACCGACTTCTTCTCACTGAGTGAGACCGTGACGTCGGACTTGCCCACCTTCCCCGCGGTGGTGTTGCCGTAATAGTGACGCAGGATTCGATCCGCAGACCACCCCTTCTTGGCGTAGCCGTACGCGCCCCACTGTCCGAGACCTCGGCCGTGACCGTGTCCGTGCCCGACCAGGGTGATGGACGAATCAGCAGCGAGGCCGACGTCTCCGTCGAGGAGGTCGGTGCCGCCGACGAGGAGGCCGCCTGCGACCAGCGCAGGGGCCAGCCCAAGTGCGGCGAAAGTGAGAGTTCTCTTCTTGGCGCGGCTCGGTCGGACATTCGGCACTGCAAACCCCTTTGGGCGGGACCTCAGATACATCTCCTGTGGCCCGTGTGACTTGTGGGACTCCTGTGACAGTAGTGAACAAACTGCGTCCGCGCCAAGCTCACGCGGTCACAACCGAGTCACGTCTATAGAACGCAAGTTCGAGTGAGGACCCACCCGCTGGTCGAGCGAAGTCGAGACCCACCCGCTGGTCGAGCGAAGTCGAGACCCACCCGCTGGTCGAGCGAAGTCGAGACCCACCCGCTGGTCGAGCGAAGTCGAGACCCACCCGCTGGTCGAGCGAAGTCGAGACCCA
>NZ_JAKKOQ010000026.1 GCF_021738965.1 Gordonia zhenghanii
ACGGCGAGCTCGATCACCGGCCACCGACCGAGATCGAGGACCACTACTGGCAGCAGCACACTACTACCGAGACTGAACCTGCACTACAGAACAAATGATCGGTCTCTAACAAACCCGGGTCTTGACACCGCCTTCGATGGACGTGCTGCAGCGGGCCTGGTTCGATAAATGGATCAAGGGAATTGACAATCGGATAGACCAGTACGCCCCAGTGACCAGTCACCAGCAGGGTGGGAAGTGGGTCCAGTCTCGCGCCTTTCCTCGTGCCGGGCAGGAATACCGTCGCCTGTATCTGACGTCGACGCGGAGTCGCACGTCACCGACGGCGGTGCGGGATGGGAGTCTGTCTGCTGCCTCGCCGGTCAAGACGGCCAAATGGACGGTCCGACCGGGAATCACCACACTGTGCTCAGGTGACGCGAACCGCGATCAGGCCGGTCTTTTCAGTCCATTCGATTTCTGCTCAGGAGACAACCGCATCGCTGAGCGGGGTGCACTGACCTTCACCTCTCCTCGCGTAGGACGGGCTACCTCGATCACCGGCGCGATCAATGTGCACGTGCGCACTCAGGTGGACGCTAAGGACGGGTTCTACGCTGCCGTCGTGAGCGACGTGGCGCCCAACGGTACGTCCACGGTCCTCACGACCGGATCGATGACCGTATCCATCCGCAATCAGATCGACAGAGCTGCGTCGAAGTACGCACCGAACGGGGACGTCGTCGATCCCATCTACCGCCTCGACGCCTTCCACCGAGACACCGTGAAGCCGGGATCCAAACAGTTCCTCGACATCGGGATGTTCGGCACCGACGCGCTTCTTAACCCCGGACACCGCCTCAGGGTCAGTGTGTACGCGTTCAACGCGCCCCACGCGGTCAGCTTCGGCCCGATCAGCCACGACAGCCAGCTGAAGCCCGAACACGTGCTGATCGATCCACGTGAGCCCTCGTGGGTTCAGGTGCCGAGTGACCGCCCAATCGGCTGACCGTGCGAGCAGTGTGCCGCGGTGACCGGCATCGGTGGTGTGGACATACTCAGTCTCCCGGTGGGCATCAGTACGAACCCATTTCCGAATGTCTGGCGCGAACGTCGTGCCCGACGCTCAGGCGGTCCTCGGTGGCGAACGGCCCGGCGGCCTCCAACGCGTCGGCGGGTGGATGGGAGGATGGACGGGTGAGCGATCGGCTGTTTCTTCTCCTCGGCGACGACGACTTCCTGACCGGTCGCGTGATCTCGCGCATCAGCGCGGAGCAGTCGCGCGCGGTGGGCGTCGACGTGCCGGTGACCCGCGTGCGGGCAGGTGAGGTCACGGCGCCCGAACTGGCCGAACTCCTCAGTCCGTCGCTGTTCGCCGACGAGCGGATCGTCGTCATCGAAGCGGCCGACGCCGCAGGCAAGGAACCGGCCGGGTTGATTGTGGCGACGGCGAAATCGGTGCCGGAAGGGATCACCATGATCGTGATCCACTCCGGCGGCGGACGCCAGAAGTCGATGGTCGGTCTCCTCAAGAAGGAGGGGGCGCAGGAGTTCGTGTGCGTCGCCCCGAAATGGCCCAACGAGCGTGTCGACTTCGTGCGTGCCGAGTTCCGGGAGATCGGCGTCAAAGTGAGCCCCGAGGTCGTCGAGCTCGTCACCGACATGGTCGGGTCGGATCTGCGAGAGTTGTCGGCGGCCTGTCACCAGTTGGTCGCGGACACCGGCGGGAAGGTCGACGCCGCAGCGGTCCGCACGTATTACACCGGTCGTGCGGAAGTCACCGGGTTCGAAGTCGCCGACAAGGCGGTCACCGGTGATCTCGCCGGAGCGATGGAATCACTCGCGTGGGCTCAGCATCACGGGACCGCGCGGGTCCTGCTGGCCGACGCCCTCGCCGAAGCGGTGTTCGGCATCGCGCGCGTGCGGTCGATGGGCGGCGCCGACAAGTACTCGGTCGCCTCCGAACTCGGCATGCCGCCAGGCCGCGTCGGCAAGATCCAGGGTCAGGCTCGCGCATGGGACTCGGCGTCGATCGGGAAGGCGATGCTCGTCGTCGCTCAACTCAACGGCGATGTGAAAGGCCAGGCGGCCGACATGGACTACGCGCTCGAACACGCAGTGTCCCGGGTCGCACAGCTACGGCCGCGCCGGGGTCGGTAACCAGAAGAACCCCGACGGTCGCGTGAACACCGTCGGGGTCGTCTGGGTACTGCTATGAAGATCTATCTGACGTCGACCAGGCCGTGCGGCCAGCGACTATTCAGTAGCCGGAGAAGACTCAGGGCCGGAGAATCAGAGCTTGTTAACCGCGAGAGCCATGGCCGACTTCTTGTTGGCGGCCTGGTTCTTGTGGATGACGCCCTTCGACGCGGCCTTGTCGAGCTGCTTGCTCGTGTCGAGCAGCATCTCGGACGACTTGTCCTTGTCGCCGGTCGCGACGGTCTCGCGGAAGGTTCGGATCGAAGTACGCAGAGCCGACTTGATCGACTGGTTGCGCTGACGGCGCGCCTCGTTGGTCTTGTTCCGCTTGATCTGCGACTTGATGTTTGCCACGCGAATTCCTTCTCGTCGTTTGTCAGCGGCCATCCGGCCGACCGTCGTGTGTTCTGGGCAGCGCTCCGCGACCGAGAGGTCGGCGACGAGTGCAACAGCGGTCAACGTTACCAGCGTGCGTGCGAGCACCCAAATCCGTGACGCGGGCCGCTTCCGGGGACCGTGGAGGCGGCTGAGTTGAAATCATCGTGATCCTAATAGGGTGGAGCCATGTCTGTCGTCTACGTCCACGTCGGTCTGCCGAAGACCGGCACTACGCACGTTCAGGGTCGGCTCTGGCAGAACCGAGATCACGCGATGGCTGCGGGTCTGCTGTATCCGGGGGTCAACATGGACGATCACTTCCATGCGGCGACCCATCTGCAACCCGAGCGCTACCTCGACTGGGCGCGACCCGAGCACGCAGGCGCATGGCCCGCGATGGTCGAGCAGATGCGCCAGTGGCCGCAACGCTCCCTCGTCTCGCACGAGTTGTTCGCGAACGCAGGCCCCGACCGGATCCGGCAACTCGTCGCCGACCTCTCGTTCGCCGACGAAGTCCACGCGATCCTCACGGTGCGCGACCTCGGTCGACAGGTCCCGTCGGTCTGGCAGGAGAACGTCAAGAATCAGCGTCGTGCCAGCCTCGACGAGTTCCTCTCATCGATCAGCGCAGGCCCAGACGCGCCGGGCGACGAGCCGTTCTGGGAGTTCCAGGACTACCGGCGCATCCTCGCCGACTGGTCCGCGGTGGTCGGAGCCGAGCGGGTGCATGTCGTGACGGTCCCCGCGAAAGGGGCTGCCGAGCCCGGCGACGGGCTGTGGGAGCGCTTCCTGCGCGTGGTCGACGTGGACCCGGCACGCCTGCCCGAGGCTCCGGTGCGTGACAACAGTTCGCTGTCGGCGTCGCAGACCGAGTTCCTCCGGCGGCTCAACACTCGCCTCCAGCCGACCGACGTGGAATGGAGCCGCTACGAGCGACTCGTGAAACACGTCCTCATCCACGAGGTGATGTCGAACATCGACGCAGGTGCGCCCATCGGGCTGGCCCCAGGGCAACTCGACTGGGTGGCCGACTACTCCGATGAACTCGTGTCGGCGATCGTCGACGGTGGATACCCGGTGGCGGGGACCGTCGACGATCTGCGGGTGACATCCGGCGGAACCGACTCGGCTCCGGTCACCGACGAGGAAGTCTTCGACGCGGCGCTCGATGCGATCGCCGAGTGGGTCAAGGTGTCGGCGATCGTCGACCCGCCCGTGCGGTTGAAGACGCGCTTGGGCAACGTCGTCCGCGCCGTCCGGCGTCGTTCGCAGGCATTGCGGCGGTAGCTCAGCTCCAGCCGAAGCGATTCCGCAGCGTGTCGGCGACGCCGTCGAACCGCTTCCGGTCGCAGACAGCGCCCTCCCGGCGAATACCGTGCTCGGCGACGAGCAGGACGCGGTCGAGTCGCACGAAGCTCTCGCGGCCTTCGCGATCCCAACTGCCCGACCCGATGGACTGCCAGTCGTCGTCGCCCCGGTGATAGTCCTTGCTCGAGAGCATGAGCCCCAACAGGTGCTCGTCGTCGCGGCCGACCACGAGGACGGGCCGATCCTTACCCTGGCTCGCGTCCTCCTCGAACGGCACCCACGTCCAGACGATCTCGCCGGGGTCGGCGCTGCCGTCGAGATCAGGGGCGTATGCGATGCTGCGGGCCAGATCGCCGGTCGGTTTCTCACCGGTCCGGTCGTGGGTCATCGGCCTGCTCCGAACTCGCGTGCTGCGGGCACGAGCCACGCCTCGACCGCGTCGGCCGTCGTCGGGCCGACGCCGCTGCGGTCAGGTCGCAGACTGTGGTCGGCCTTCTCGATCTCGATCAGCCGGACCTGCCCGCCGAACGTCGGAAGGACCGCGGTGAACTCGTCGGACGTCCCGAACGCGTCCGAACGCCCGTGGACGATGAGTGTCGGCGGCGCGATCTGTGGGAGGTGCTCGGTCCTGGCCTTCTCCGGCTTGCCCGGCGGATGCAGCGGGTACGACGTGAGGAGCAGTCCGTCGGCGAGAGTCGAGTCCTCGGCCACGGCCATCGACGCTTGGCGCCCGCCGTACGACTGGCCGCCGACGATCACCGGACAGCCCGTGCCGAGCGTCGACCTCAGCACCGCGAGCGCCGCGCGGATTCCGTCCCGATCGGCGGCGGCCTTCGACGGCGACGGCGGTCCCTTCGGTCGCTGCTGGCGGTAGGGGAGGTCGATCCGCGCGACGGCGAACCCGCGCGCAGTCAGCGATTCGCTCAGGACTCGCAGGAGGACCGACTGTCGGTCACTGCCCGCGCCGTGCGCCAGGACGACCAGACCGACGGGATCGTCGGGTGATTCGAGGTCGGCGACGACGGCGTCGGCAGTCACGGTGGTGGCGTTCGTCACGCGACCGACACTACCGGCGGCAGATCGGAGAATCGTCGCCTGCCGGGTCGGCGTGCGAAACTGGAGGGTGATCTGTGTGCCGGTTCCATCCCGGCCCCGCCGCCCGAGGAGTGAGTTCGATTCCCAGCTTCGCCGATACGACGTTCACCGATCCTGCCTCGATCAGGAACTTCTGCATCATCGCGCACATCGACCACGGTAAGTCCACGCTCGCGGACCGCATGCTGCAACTGACCGGCGTCGTCGAAGAGCGGGCGATGCGCGCGCAGTACCTCGACCGCATGGACATCGAGCGCGAGCGCGGCATCACCATCAAGGCGCAGAACGTGCGGCTCCCGTGGACGATGGACGGCGAGGACTACGTCATCCATCTCATCGACACGCCGGGGCACGTCGACTTCACGTACGAGGTGTCCCGCGCACTGGAAGCCTGTGAGGGCGCCATCCTGCTGGTCGACGCGGCGCAGGGCATCGAAGCGCAGACTCTCGCCAATCTGTATCTGGCGATGGAGAACGACCTGACGATCATCCCAGTCCTGAACAAGATCGACCTGCCCGCCGCCGATCCGGAACGGTACGCATCTGAGATCGCGCACATCATCGGCTGCGAACCCGAGGACGTCCTGCGGGTCTCCGGCAAGACCGGCGAAGGCGTTCCGGCCTTGCTCGACGCCGCGATCCGGCAGATCCCGGCACCGGTCGGCGACTCGGACGCCCCGGCCCGCGCGATGATCTTCGACTCCGTCTACGACACCTACCGCGGCGTCGTCACCTATGTCCGGGTGGTCGACGGCAGGATCGTCCCCCGCGAGAAGATCGCGATGATGTCGACGGGCGCGACGCACGAACTCCTCGAGGTCGGCATCGTCTCGCCGGAGCCGAAGGCGAGCAAGGGACTCGGCGTCGGCGAGGTCGGCTACCTCATCACCGGTGTGAAGGACGTCCGCCAGTCCAAGGTCGGCGACACGGTCACGAGCGCGCGCGGCGGCGCCGCCGAGCCGTTGACCGGCTACCGCGAGCCGCGGCCGATGGTCTACTCGGGTCTGTACCCGGTGGACGGCTCCGACTATCCGGTGCTTCGCGAAGCCCTCGAGAAGCTGCAACTCAACGACGCGGCGCTCACCTTCGAGCCGGAGACGTCGGTGGCTCTCGGCTTCGGTTTCCGTTGTGGCTTCCTCGGACTCCTGCACATGGAGATCACCCGTGAGCGTCTCGAGCGCGAGTTCAACCTGAACTTGATCTCGACGGCGCCCAACGTCGTGTATCGCGTGGAGATGGAGGACGGCACCGAGCAGATCGTCACGAACCCCTCCGACTGGCCGACCGGCAAGACTCGCAACGTCTACGAGCCGATCGTGAAGACCACGGTCATCGCGCCGAGCGAGTTCATCGGCTCGATCATGGAGTTGTGCCAGACGCGTCGCGGCGAGCTCGGTGGCATGGACTATCTGTCGGAGACGCGCGTGGAGATGCGGTACACGCTGCCGATGGCCGAGATCATCTTCGACTTCTTCGACGCCCTCAAATCGCGGACCCGTGGTTACGCCAGCCTCGACTACGAGGAGGCAGGCGAACAGGCCGCAGATCTCGTGAAGGTCGACATCCTGTTGCAGGGCGAGGCCGTCGACGCGTTCAGCGCGATCGTCCACAAGGACGCGGCGTACGGCTACGGCAACAAGATGACGAACAAGCTCAGGGAACTGATCCCGCGCCAGCAGTTCGAGGTGCCGATCCAGGCGGCCATCGGCTCGAAGATCATCGCGCGCGAGAACATCCGCGCGATCCGCAAAGACGTCCTGGCCAAGTGCTACGGCGGTGACATCAGTCGTAAGCGCAAGCTGCTCGAGAAGCAGAAGGAAGGCAAGAAGCGCATGAAGACGATCGGGCGCGTCGAGGTGCCGCAGGAGGCGTTCGTCGCGGCGCTCTCGACGGACGCCGTCGGCGACAAGCCGAAAGGCAAGTGACGCTGTGAATCCCGTCCTCGCCGACTCCGGCCTGCCCTACGGTCTGCCCGACTTCGCGTCGATCTCCGACGACGACTTCCTGCCGGCGTACGACGTCGCGTTCGCCGAGCATCTCGCTGAGATCGACGCCATCGCGGCCGATCCCGAGCCTGCAACCTTCGTCAACACCGTCGAAGCGCTGGAGAACTCGGGTCGTGCGCTGGCACGTGTCAGCGGGATCTTCTTCAACCTCGAGGGCCCGGACACCAACCCTGCGCGAGCGCAGATCGCGCAGACTCTCGCCGTCCGGCTCACCGAGCACAGCAACGCGATCGCCATGAACAAGGCACTGTTCGCGCGGATCGAAACGGTCCACGCGGCACGCGAAGACGCGGGGCTGACCGAGCCGCAGCGACGGCTCGTCGAACAGCGGTACCGGGACGCGGTCCGTGCAGGCGCTGCGCTCGACGACGCGGGCCAGGGTCAGATGCGGGAATGGTCGTCGCGGCTGGCGACGTTGACCACCGACTTCGGTCAACGCCTGCTCGACGACACGAACGCGTCGGCCGTCCTGTTCGACGACGTCGCCGACCTGGACGGACTGTCCGGCGGCGAGATCGCGGCCGCACGACGGGCCGCCGCCGAAGCGGGTCGGGACGGCTGGCTCGTCGCCCTGGAACTGCCGTCCAGCCAGGGCAGTGTGGCGAAGCTGACCAGCCCAGACGTACGACGCCGCGTGTTCGACGCGTCGATCACCCGCTGCGCACGCGGCAACGAGTTCGACACCCGCGACCTCGTTCGCGAGATCGTCGAACTGCGCGCACGGCGGGCACGTCTCCTCGGATACGCCGACCACGCCGAGTACGTGCTCGCCGAGCAGACGGCTCCGAGTCCGAAGGCCGCGGCCGATCTGCTCGCCGACCTCGGCGGCGCAGCGATGGCCGCAGGTGCTCAGGAACTCGAGCGCATCGGCGGCGGAGCCCGGTTGGAGCCGTGGGACGTCACGTTCGCGCTCGCCTCGGCGCAGCGGTCGGGCGGCGACGTCGACATCGACGAGTTCGAGCAGTACTGCGAACTCGAGTCGGTCCTGCGCGACGGGGTGTTCGCCGCCGCGAACGCACTTTACGGACTGACCATGACTGAACGCCCCGACCTGCACGGCTACCACCCGGACGTCCGCGTCTGGGAGGTCGCGCGGGACGGGGAGGGGATCGGGCTGTTCCTCGGCGACTTCTTCGCGCGACCGTCCAAGCGGGGCGGTGCGTGGATGAACAACGTCGTCGACCAGTCCCACAGCCTCGGGACGTCGCCGATCATCGTCAATGTGTCGAACCTGACGAAGCCGGAGGCCGGCGAGAAGTGCCTCCTGAACCTCGATCAGCTGATCACCGTGTTCCACGAGTTCGGGCATGCGATCCACGGTCTGCTGTCGGACGTCGACTACGTGTCGCAGTCTGGCACGTCGGTTCCCCGTGACTTCGTCGAGTTCCCGTCGCAGGTCAACGAGATGTGGGCGCTGCACCCCGATGTCGTCGGCGGCTACGCTCGGCACTTCCGCACGGGTGAGCCCGCACCGGCAGACCTGCTCGACGCGGTGCGCGCGGCGACGGCCACCGAGACCGCGCACTCGACCATCGAATACCTGGCAGCTGCGGCCCTCGACCTGGCGTGGCATCGACTCGGCCCGGACGACATCCCGGCGGACGTCCTCGTATTCGAAGAGCAGGCGCTGCGTGAGGCCGGACTGTGGTCGGAGCTGATCCCGCCGCGTTACCGCACCACGTACTTCAACCACGTGTTCGCGGGCGGCTACTCGTCGGGCTACTACTCGTACGTCTGGTCGGAGGTCCTCGACGCCGAGACCGAGCAGTGGTTCCTGGCGGGCGGCGGGCTCGACCGTGAACTCGGTCGCGCGTTCGCCGACGCCGTCCTCTCGCGCGGCGACAGCGTGGACCCGGTGCGCGCGCACGCGGCGATGCTCGGTCGTGACGCACAGATCGGCCCCCTGTTGGCGCGGCGCGGACTCGCCGCGACCGGCGAGTAGGGTGACGGCATGAGCGGTGCGCTGGCGTGGTGGGACTCGGTGGAGGAGTGGCTCACCGGGCTCCCTTTCATCCCACAGCTCGTGGTGTTCCTGCTGATCGCCATCCCGCTCGCCACAGCCATCGCCTTCGGGGTCAATTACCTTGTCGGCAAAGCGTTCTCAGTGTTCGCCCGGCGCGACGTCGGTGACGATCACGGATTGGGGATCTAGTCGTGTTCCGTTCCAAAGTGACCATGGCGCTCGTCGCGCTGTTGATCCTCGTCGTCATCGCCTGGCTGATCCTGCGCTGACCGCAGGCAGTTCAATGAGACGGACGTCGGCGGGGGATGCTCATGACGGGCTCGAACGCGACAGTTCGAATCAGTGTGAGCGCAATAGCGTTCTGCGTTGAGGTGCAGGTCGCCCCGTTGTTAGCGTCATCGAGTGAACTCGGAGAAGACACCTAGGCGCGTGCGGCGCCCGCGCCGGACCATCGGCTGCCTCGCCGTCGCCGTCGCACTCGTGGCGTCGGTCGCGGCCTGCGGCGGCGGATCCACAGACGAGCCGGGCGGCATCGACATCTCGTCGGGCAGCAGGCACATCGGTCTCGCCGCCTACGCGGTCCCGAAAGTCGGCTTCGACACGGTGATCCCGGCCTTCCGGGAGACGCCCGATGGCCACGACATCGGCTTCTCGCAGAGCTACGGAGCTTCCGGCGACCAGTCGCGCAAGGTCGCGCGGGGCTTGCCCGTCGACGTCGTCAACTTCTCCGTCGCCCCCGACGTGACGCGACTGGTGAAGGCAGGTGTCGTCGACGAGGACTGGGAAGACCAGCACCCGAACAAGTCGGTGGCCTTCGGTTCGGTCGTCTCGCTCGTCGTCCGGGACGGCAACCCGAAGAACATCCGCACCTGGGACGACCTGCTCAAGCCCGGGGTCGAGGTCGTCACCCCCAACCCCGGCAGCTCAGGGTCCGCCAAATGGAACCTCCTCGCGCCGTACGCCGCGAAGAGCGATGTCGGGAAGAATCCGGACGCAGGTCTGGCCTACGTCCGGGAACTGGTGCGCGATCACATCCACGTACTCCCGAAGTCCGGCCGTGAAGCGACGACGACGTTCCAGCAAGGACAGGGCGACGTGCTGATCAGCTACGAGAACGAAGCGATCATGCTCGAGCGCGGAAACCGCGACGCGACCGCGTCACAACGCGTCGACTACGTCGTCCCGTCGGACACCTTCCGCATCGACAACCCCGTCGCAGTCGTCAACACAAGCGAGGACATCGACGCGGCCAGGACGTTCGTCGACTACCTGTTCACTCCCGCCGCGCAGCGACTGTGGGCCGACGCTGGTTTCCGCCCGACGAATCCGGTGATCGCCGCCGAGACTCGCGGCGACTTTCCCGGCGACATCCGCCGTCTGACGACCATCGACGATATCGGCGGTTGGAAAGCCGTCGACAAGAAACTGTTCGGGTCCGACGGGGCCATCACCGCCATCTACGACGAGGAGGCGGGCAGTTGAGCACCGCAGAGACCACCGAGCCCCGCGGCGGGGTTGGTCAGACTCGGCGATCGAGCACCGGTCTGACCGTCGGCGTCGCCGGGCTGTGGCTGAGCATCATCGTGCTGTTGCCATTGGCGGCGATCGCCGTGCAGTCGTTCGACGACGGCCCGGCCGGGTTCTGGGACGCCATCGTCGCGAAGCCCGCGTTGCAATCGCTCGGCATCACTGTGCTCGTGTCGCTCGTCGTGGCGATCATCAACGTCCTTTTCGGCACGTTGATCGCGTGGGTCCTGGTGCGCGACGACTTCCCCGGAAAGGGATTCGTCAACGCGATCATCGACTTGCCGTTCGCGCTGCCGACGATCGTCGCGAGCCTCGTTCTGCTCTCGCTGTACGGGCCGGACAGTCCGATCGACATCCACCTGTCGGCCACCCAGCCCGCCCTGATCATCGCGTTGACATTCGTGACGTTGCCGTTCGTGGTCCGCCAGGTGCAGCCGGTACTCATGGAACTCGATCACAGCGTCGAGGAGGCGGCGTCGGTGCTCGGCGCGAGCAACCGCGTCATCTGGACCAAGATCGTCCTTCCGGCGCTCCTGCCGTCGATCCTGACCGGCGCTGGCCTCGCGTTCACTCGGGCGATCGGCGAGTTCGGCTCGGTGGTCCTCATCGGCGGCAACATCCCGGGCAAGACTCAGGTGTCCTCGCAGTACATCCAACAGCAGATCGAGGTCGACGAGCCCGTCAACGCGGCGGCCGTCTCGGTGGCGCTGCTGGTGATCGCCTTCGTCGTACTGTTCGTCCTGCGCGTCGTCTCGCGCATCCAGACACGCCGGGAGGGCGCGGAGTCATGATCGTCTCGAAATGGACGCGGCTCGGCCTGCGTACCATCGCACTGATCTACCTGTTCGTCCTCCTGCTCGTGCCGGTCGGCCTGATCTTCTGGCGGTCCTTCGAGCACGGCTTCGGCCAGTTCTGGGAATGGATCACCACGCCTGCCGCGATCTCGGCGTTGCAGCTGTCACTGCTGATCGTGGTGATCGTCGTCCCGCTCAATGTGATCTTCGGTGTGGTGACAGCGCTGGCGCTGGCCCGCGGACGATTCCGCGGCAAGGGCGTCCTGCAAGCGATCGTCGACCTGCCGTTCGCGGTGTCGCCGGTGGTCGTCGGTGTCGCGTTGATCGCGTTGTGGGGCGCCGACGGCTGGTTCGGCGGCCTCGAGTCGCTCGGCATCCGAATCATCTTCGGACTGCCCGGCATGGTGTTGGCGACGATCTTCGTGACGCTGCCGTTCGTCGTCCGCGAAGTGGAACCGGTGCTCCGGGAGATCGGGACCGAACAAGAGGAAGCGGCCGTCACGCTCGGTGCGACCGGGTGGCAGACCTTCTGGCGCATCACCCTCCCCGCCATCCGATGGGGCCTGACCTACGGCGTCGTGTTGACGGTCGCCCGTGCGCTCGGCGAATACGGTGCGGTGACCATGGTGTCGTCGAACTTCCCTGGCGTGTCCCAGACCCTGACCCTGTTGGTGCACTCGCGGTACACCGACGACTACAACGAGTTCGGCGCATACGCGGCCGCGACTCTGCTCATGCTGGTGGCGATCGTCGTGCTCGTCGCCATGACCATCATCGAACGACGCGTCCAAGGGCGGGTGGCCGACGCGAGTTCGGCGATCGTCGAAGAGGAGAAGAACTGACATGTCCATCTCGGTGATCGGTGCAAACAAGAGGTACGGGGAGTTCGCGGCGCTCGACGACGTGTCGATCGACATTCCCGAGGGGTCGCTGACCTCGCTGCTCGGGCCGTCCGGGTCCGGCAAGTCGACCCTGCTGCGAGCCATCGCGGGTCTGGACACTCTCGATTCGGGAACTGTCAAGATCAACGGTCGCGACGTGTCGAAGGCGTCGCCGCAGCAGCGCGACATCGGCTTCGTGTTCCAGCATTACGCGGCGTTCAAGCATCTGACGGTGCGGGAGAACATCGCGTTCGGGTTGAAGATCCGCAAGCGGCCCAAGGTCGAGATCGAGCGGAAGGTCGACGACCTGTTGGAGATCGTCGGACTGACGGTCTTTCAGAAGCGTTACCCGGCGCAGTTGTCGGGCGGTCAGCGTCAGCGCATGGCGCTGGCACGCGCTCTCGCCGTCGACCCGCAGGTGCTGCTGTTGGACGAGCCGTTCGGCGCGCTCGACGCGAAGGTCCGCGAGGATCTGCGCAAATGGCTGCGGAACCTGCACGACGAGGTCCACGTGACCACTGTTCTCGTCACGCACGATCAGCAGGAGGCGTTGGACGTCTCCGACCGGATCGCGGTCCTCAACAAGGGGCGCATCGAGCAGATCGGCACCCCCGACGCGCTGTACGACCACCCGGACAACGTGTTCGTCGCGTCGTTCCTCGGTTCGATATCGAAGCTGAACGGCGAACTGGTCCGCCCGCACGACATCCGGCTGGGTCGGACCCCGGAGATGGTGTTCCCCGGGCCCGACACATCCCTCGACACCGGTGTCGTCAAAGCGCAGATCATGCGCGTGGTGAACCTTGGGTTCGAGACGCGCGTCGAGCTGCGCGCGGCGACGACGGGGGAGGAGTTCCTCGCCCAGATCACCCGCGGCGACCAGAACGCGTTGAACCTCGCGGCGGGCGAAGAGATCTACGCCCGCGCCACCCGGGTCCCCGAGCTCGACTGATCCACAACGCTCGACCAGGGATCTCGACTCCGCTCGATCAGCGGGGGCGTCTGCTGGTCGAGCCTCCCTCCGCTGGTCGAGCCTCCCTCCGCTGGTCGAGCGGAGTCGAGACCACAACGCGCGCACAGGATCTCGACCGTCGGCTCGCTCCATGCCCTAAGCGGCGGCACGTCACGACCGACCGTGGTGCAGACTGGGATTCGAACGCAGTCTCGTCGCCTTGGAGGTTTCATGCCGATCGATCCGAACACGCAGGCTCTGCTCGATGCGATGGCGAAGGGGACGCCGATGCACGAGATGACGGTGGAGCGGGCACGGCAGGCCTTCGACGCGATGAGCGACCGGTCGGGGCTGGCTCCGGTCGAGGTCGCCGACATCGCCGAACGCACGGTTCCCGGGCCTGCGGGCGACATCGGAGTCCGTGTGTACACACCGGCGGGCGACGGGCCGCTTCCCGTTCTCGTGTACTTCCCGGGCGGTGGATTCGTGGTCGGCACGCCGCAATCGGTGCACGGACCGTGTTCGGTCTGGTGCAACCAGCTGTCGGCGGTAGTCGTCTCCGTCGACTACCGGAAGGGGCCCGAGAATCTGTTTCCGGCCGCGTCCGACGACGCGATCGCCGTGACCCGCTGGGTCGGCGAACACGCGGTGGAGTTGGGCGGCGATCCGGCGCGGATCGCGGTGGCAGGCGACAGTGCGGGCGGCAACCTGTCGGCGGTCGTTGCGATCGACGCCCGCGACAACGGTCCGACTCTTGCCGCACAGGTGCTGATCTATCCGGCGACTGACATCTCCAAGCCGTATCCGTCGCTCAAGGAGCACGGCGAGGGAAAGTTCCTGACGAAGGACCTGCTGCGCTGGTTCGGCAAGAACTACCCGTCTGATCCGAAGGACTGGCGCTCGTCCCCACTGCTCGCCGACGACGTCACTGGTGTCGCGCCGGCGTTCGTCGTCACCGCCGAGTACGACCCGCTCCGTGATCAGGGCGAGGCGTACGCACAGCGTCTCGCGGATGCCGGAGTTCCGGTCCAGGCCCGGCGGTACGACGGCCAGATCCACGGCTTCGTCGCCAACCTCGCGGGTGTGACAGGCCTCGGGCGGACCGCCGTCGATGACATCGGCGAGTACTTGGACGGCGTCTTTCACGACGGTTGAGGATCAACGCTGTAGTTTGCTGCCACATAGTGGCAGTGATCTACAGCGTTAAGGATCTACAGCGTTATCCGGGTGGGCAGTTCGGGCAGCGGACGAAGGGGCCGGGCCACCCGTTGGCGGTCAACGCCGTCGCGATCTTCCACGCCGTCTCGCACGGCCGTCCAGCGACCTGTCCGAAGCCGAGGCGCAGGGTCAGGCGTCGTTCTCCGACAGCAGCGTCCAGGTCTCGTTCGAGGTCGCGGTCCGTGGGTTCAGGTGGTGGTTGCAACGCTGGTTGTGTTAGTTGCTGTTGGTTGTTGATAGTAGTTCGTTGAATTTTTCTGCTGGGGTGGCGAATTCGTGGACTTGACGGGGGCGGCGGTTGAGTCGGT
>NZ_JAKKOQ010000027.1 GCF_021738965.1 Gordonia zhenghanii
GAAGCTAAGCCCTCCAGCGCCGATGGTACTGCACTTTAATCAGTGTGGGAGAGTAGGACACCGCCGAACTAAACATCGTAGAGCCCCCAACACACTCGTGTGTTGGGGGCTCTACCACTATCTACACACACTGTTATTTCTGGTGGTCGAGCGAAGTCGAGACCTGCGTGCGTACGGGCGGATCTCGACTCCGCTCGATCAACGTGGTTGGCGGGCCGCGCTGTAGCTCTCTGCGTGCCGACAACGGAACTCGACCAACGACGAAGACACCCAACCCGCCGGTCGAGCGGAGTCGAGACCGACACATATAGCGCAGTCGTGCTTTCGGACGCGTAATGCGTGCGATATAGGCGATAGATTGGAAGTCATGAGCAAGCGACACAACGGAGACGGTCCGGTGAACGGATCGGATCCGGTTCTTCCTGACGACGTGCGGGCTTCGGATCTCGATCCGGAGATCCGGCGGGACCTTCAGGGACTGGATCGGGCGACGGCTGACCGCGTCGCGCGTCATCTGATTCTCGTCTCGGAACTGTTGAGCGAAGACCCGGACGCGGCTCTCGCTCACGCCCGTGCGGCACGAGCACGTGCCGCACGCGTTGGCGTGGTGCGGGAGACGGCCGGAATCGCTGCGTACAACGCAGGCGAGTGGCAGGAGGCCATCACTGAGCTCCGGGCTGCTCGACGGATGGCCGGTGGCGACGCACTGCTTCCGCTCATCGCCGACTCCGAGCGCGGTCTCGGCAGGCCCGAGCGCGCGGTCGAGATCTCGGAGAGTTCGGAGGCGCGAGCGCTCACCGGCGATGATGCGCTCGAGATGCTGATCGTCGGATCCGGCGCACAGTTGGATCTCGGTTATCCGGAGCGCGCAGTGAAGGCACTCGAAGCCGGCGATCTGCGACCCGGTCGAATCGGTGACGACGCCGCGCGACTGTTCTACGCGTACGCATCGGCACTGGAGTCGGCCGGTCGTCGGTCGGAGGCGCTCACGTGGTTCCAGAACGCCGCTGCGGCAGACGTCGACGATCTCACGGACGCTGAGTTCCGTCTCATGGACTTGAACTCCAGTGTCAACGGATCTGCCGGACGGACTGCCGAGACGCACGAGGAGGCGAGCGACGACCAGCGTGGCAGTAGTCTCGCGACGTCCTATGATGCGTTGTTCTACGACCTCGACGGCACGTTGTACGCCGGAACGTCGGCCCTTCCTCACTCCGTGGATTCGGTGAACAAAACGAGCGGTTCGGTGCTGTTCGTGACGAACAACGCAAGCCGTTCACCGGAGGCAGTGGCCGAACATCTCACTGCACTCGGGTTCACTGCGTCCGCCGAGCAGGTCGTCACGAGCGCGCAGGCCGGCGCAGGCCTCCTCGCGCAGCGAGTCCCCACCGGCAGTCGCGTCCTCGTCGTCGGTGCCGATGCACTCCGCGACGAGACGGCAGCGGCCGGATTCACCGTCGTCGACTCAGCCGACGACGAGCCGGCTGCTGTGGTCCAAGGACACTCGCCGGACACCGGTTGGGCGCAACTGTCCGAAGCGGCGCTCGCCGTTCGGGCGGGCGCGACTTGGGTGGCGTGCAACGTCGACACGACACTGCCGAACGAACGGGGTCTGCTCGTCGGCAACGGCTCGATGGTCGCGGCGGTCCGGTCGGCGACCGGTGCAGAACCGCTGGTTGCAGGCAAGCCCGCGGCGCCGATCATGCGCGACGCACTGTCTCGGACTACGGGGAGTCGGCCGCTCGTCGTCGGCGATCGCCTGGACACCGATATTGCAGGCGCTCAGGCGGTGGGGCTCGACAGCCTCCTCGTACTCACCGGGGTGTCCACGGTGCTCGACCTGCTCGCGGCGACTCCGGAGAGCCGCCCGACGTACGTCTCAACCGATCTCACCGCGCTCGACGCGGATGGCGACACCTCCCGTATCGGACCCCATGACGGCTGGCGGATCCAGGTCATCGACGAGCACGTCACGGTGACGAGCAGCGGAGCCGACGACGCAACGAGCCTGATCGCCTCCCTCGCCCATGCCGTCTGGACTGCGGACGTCGGCGACCGTGCCTTGAAGATCGCCGCGCAGGACGACGTGGCCGCTACGGCTCTGGCGACGGCCGGTGTCAGTGCGCTGCGTTAGCCTGGACAGGTCATGAATGCACCGAACCCTGCCGCGTTGGCGGCCCAGGCCGCCCGGCTGAACGCCGAGCCGGGCGATCCCGCCGATCACCCGGTGACCGGCGAGGTCCGCGACCTCCTGGAAGAAGTCGATCAGGTCCGCGGCGTCGTCGGCGACGAGTTCGACCTCGGAGCCGTCGCGCGACAGGCAGAACTGCTGACACAAGCACACGACGCCTTGGCGCACGCGTTGGAAGACGTCGGACGTGGCTGATTCCGACGTTTCCGCAGTCGCGAACGAGGGTCCGCACTGATGGCGGCGCGAGCCAGACTCGACGCCGAACTCGTCCGGCGAGGCCTCGCGCGGTCGAGAGAGCAGGCGCGTGAGATGGTCGCCGCAGGCAAGGTGAAGGTGAACGGCACCGTTGCGTCCAAGGCCGCTACGAATGTCGGCAAGGACACGCCCGTACTGGTGACCGAACCCGAGACAGACGGCTGGGCGTCTCGCGGCGCTCACAAACTACTGGGGGCGTTGGAGGCTTTCGAGCCGCTCGGTGTGACGGTCGACGGGAGCCGCTGTCTGGATGCGGGAGCGTCGACCGGAGGTTTCACCGACGTGCTTCTCCGCCGTGGCGCACGCGAGGTCGAGGCGGTGGACGTCGGCTACGGACAGCTCGTGTGGAAGCTCCAGACAGACGGCCGGGTCCACGTCCACGATCGGACCAATGTCCGACACATCGACGCGGAGTCGATCGGCGGGGAAGTAGATCTGATCGTCGGAGACCTCTCGTTCATCTCGCTACGACTGGTGCTGCCTGCGCTCGCCTCCTGCCTGCGGCTCGGCGGCGACGCGTTGCCGATGGTGAAGCCGCAGTTCGAGGTCGGCAAGGAGCGGGTCGGAACCGGCGGTGTGGTCCGCGAGCCCGCACTACGGGCGGAAGTGGTCGCCGACGTGGCGACCGCAGCGCAGTCGCTCGGTCTCGAGACCAAAGCGGTCGTGGCGAGCCCGTTGCCGGGCCCCTCCGGGAACGTCGAGTTCTTCCTCTGGCTCCGCAAGACCCGCGCGATGCCGGATCGGGCCGCGGCCGATACCGTGGAGCCGTTGCCGATCGGCGACGACGTCCGCGCGATGATCGCGCAGGCCGTCGCCGACGGACCTGCATGAGGACGAGGAAGGGAGGGAGACCCCATGACTGAGCGGACCTTCCTGGTGGTCGCGCACACGGGCCGCGAGACCGTCACCCAGACGCTGATGGTCATCGCGGAACGGTGCGCCGCAGCCGGAGTGGCCCTGCGGATCGTCGACCACGACACCCGGGCCTCGGCTGAACCCGTCGACGAGCCCACGCATCCCGTGAATCCCGAGCGTCTCCGCGCGACCGGTGTGAGCGTCGAAGTCACCCGTGCCGACTCGGCGTCGGCCAAGGGATGCGAGCTGGTGATCGTCCTCGGCGGCGACGGGACGTTCCTGCGTGCCGCGGAGTTGGCGTATCCGGCATCCGTCCCGCTGATGGGCATCAACCTGGGCCACATCGGCTTCCTCGCCGAGGCCGAGTCTCATCGCGTGGACGAAGTCCTCGACATGCTGATCTCGGGTCGCTACCGGGTCGAGGACCGGATGGTGCTCGACGTGACGGTCACCGACCCCGGCGACACTGAGCCTCGCGCACGGACGTGGGCCCTCAACGAGGTCGTGATCCAGAACCGCTCGCACAACGGCGTCCTCGAACTGGTCACCGAAGTCGATGGTCGTCCGGTGTCGGCATTCGGCGCAGACGGACTGCTGGTCGCGACCCCTACCGGATCGACGGCGTACGCGTTCTCCGCGGGTGGGCCGGTGATGTGGCCCGACCTCGAGGCGATCCTCGTCGTCCCGAGTAATGCGCACGCGCTGTTCGCACGCCCGATGGTGACGAGTCCGCGGTCCACTGTGGCCGTCGAGATCCACCGCGACGGGCGCGACGGCGTGGCCGTCAACGACGGACGGCGCATGATCGAGGTCCCGGCAGGCTCGCGCATCGAAGTCTCCCGTGCACCGCACTCTCTACGATGGGTCCGGATCAACTCCGAACCGTTCGCCGACCGCCTCGTGACCAAGTTCTCGCTGCCTGTGACGGGCTGGCGGGGGAGGAGCTGAACACACGTGCTCGAAGAACTCTCGATCACGAGTCTGGGCGTCCTGGAATCGGCATCCGCCGAGTTCCACCCGGGTTTCACCGCGCTGACCGGTGAGACCGGTGCCGGAAAGACGATGATCGTGACGAGTCTCCGCCTGCTCTCCGGCGGTCGAGCCGACGCAGGCCGAGTACGCAGCGGCGACGCGAAAGCCGTCGTCGAGGGTCGGTTCCGACTGCCCTCCGAGCGAGGCGACACGATCGCCGAGGTCCTCGAGCAGACCGGAGCCGAAGTCGACGACGATGAGACCGTGATCGCGGTCCGGACCGTCAACTCCGACGGCCGCTCCCGTGCGCATCTGGGCGGGCGAAGCGTGCCCGTCGGGACGCTGGGAGCACTGACCGGTGAACTGTTGGCGATTCACGGCCAGAACGATCAACTCCGATTGATCCGCGGCGACCAGCAGCGTGCCGCACTCGACCGATTCGCGGGCGCACCCGCAGCGAAGACCCTCGCGAAGTATCGGCAGGCGCGCGAGCGGTGGGTCAGCGTTCTCGACGAACTCGACCGGCTACGCACAGACTCACGCGAACTCGCCCAAGAAGCCGACCGGCTGCAGTTCGGACTGGACGAGATCGACGCGGTGAAACCGCTTCCCGGCGAGGACGCCGAGATCGTCGAGACAGTACGGACGCTGACCGACCTGGAAGACATCCGCTCGACGGCATCCCAATCGCAGGGCATCGTCGCAGGCTCGGACGGACGTTCGGTGATTGACGCACTCGGAACCGTCCGGTCGTTGTTGGAGACCGCGTCCGACCAAGCGCTACAGGATCTGCGTCCGCGGATCGAAGAGGCGTTGGTAGTCGTCGGCGACATCGGCGCCGAACTGACGGGCTTCCTCGGCGGACTCCCCGACGACGCTGCCGATCTCGACTCACTGCTGAACCGGCAGGCCGAACTCAAGTCGCTGACCCGCAAGTACGCCGCCGACGTCGACGGAGTCCTGCAGTGGCGCGACGATGCCGAACGGCGTCTCGACGAGATCGCCGACCCGCAGGGGCGGATCGATGAACTCGAGGCGCAGGCGAACAGCATCCGCGACGAAGTCGCAGCCCTCGCGTCGACCTTGCACACGCAGCGGACGAAGGCCGCGAAGTCGTTGTCCACCAAGGTGTCTGCAGAGCTGGACGGTCTCGCCATGGGCGGCAGCGCACTGGCTGTCACTGTCGCATTGAAAGCGGCCGACGATCCCCGTTTGGCGATCGACAGCGGCGGGACGACGACCACGGCGGGCGGTCACGGTGCTGACCAAGTCGAGTTCGGCCTCGTCGCGCATAAGGGCGCCGCGCCGCTGCCCATCGCCAAGTCGGCGTCCGGCGGTGAACTCTCACGAGTGATGTTGGCGTTGGAAGTGGTTCTCGCCGAGCCTGATTCGGGTTCCGTCATGATTTTCGACGAGGTCGACGCCGGCGTCGGCGGGGCAGCGGCCGTTCAGATCGGTGCCCGTCTGGCACGTCTGGCCCGTCGGCACCAGGTGATCGTGGTGACCCACCTTCCTCAGGTGGCGGCGTTCGCTGACAACCATCTCGTGATCGGCAAGGACGGCGGCGGAACAAAGGGGCGTCAACGATCGACGCTGACGACGCTCACTCGCGACGAGCGAGTGTCCGAGCTCGCGAGGATGCTTGCAGGCCTCGGTGACTCCGAGACCGGGCGCGCACACGCCGAAGAGCTCCTGGAGACCGCGGAGGCCGCTCGAGACGCCGAGTAGGACCTCACCCGACAACACCAACGATGTTATTCGTGTGACAAAAGTTGCCAATGTTACGGCGCGCCTCCGTGCCATTCAGCGGCGGGCGGCCCACCATGGCTGTCATGAGGATGCCTGCTTTGCTGTCACGCAACACCGAAGAGCTGCCCGGCCTGATCGGGGTCGTGCGTATCGACAAGAACTCCAAACGTCTCCTCGAGCGCGTCGGCGAAGGCGAGATCGTCGTCCTCGACGAGGTCGACCTGGATCGGGTCACCGCAGACGCGCTCATCGACGCTGAAGTCGGCGCCGTCGTGAACGCGTCGCAGTCGATCACCGGCAGGTACCCGAACCTCGGTCCCGAGGTGCTCGCTGCGTCGAGCATCCCGATCCTCGACGCCGTGGGGCCCGAGGTGTTCTCACGTCTCAAAGACGGCCAGAAGGTCCGATTGAACGACGGTCGTCTCTACGTCGGTGAACGCGTGGTCGCTCGCGGTGAGGAACTCGACGAGCGCATCGTCGCGGACCGGATGCTCGACGCCAAGACCGGCCTCGTCGATCATCTCGAAGCATTCTCAGGCAATTCCATCGAGTTCATTCGCAGCGAGTCGCCCCTCCTCATCGACGGCGTCGGCATCCCTGACGTGCAAGTCAGCCTGGCAGGACGCCACGTCGTGGTCGTCGCCGAGGGGGCAGGCCGCGCGGCGGATCTGAAGGCACTCAAGCCGTTCATCAAGGAGTACCGGCCCATCATGGTCGGTGTCGGCACCGGCGCGGACACGTTGATGAAGGCGGGCTACCGTCCGTCGTTGATCGTCGGCGACCCCGAGGGCATCGCGACCGACACCCTCAAATCCGGTGCAGAACTGGTGCTGCCTGCCGATCCGGACGGTCACGCGCCGGGACTGGAGCGCATCCAGGACCTCGGCGTCGGCGCCACGACTTTCCCGGCTGCCGGCTCGGCCGCAGATCTCGCGTTGCTGCTCACTGATTTCCACGGGGCCGACCTGATCGTGACGGCGGGTCTCGGCGGCACGCTCAACGACTTCTTCGACCGTGAGCTCCGCGACGAGATTCCGTCGACGTTCCTGACTCGACTCAAGGTCGGACCTAAACTCGTGGACGCCAAGGCCGTCGCCACTCTGTACCGGAGCCGTGTGAGCGGGAGCGCGATCGCGATGCTGATGCTGGCGGCGCTGATCGCGATCATCGCGGCGATTGTCATCACGCAGGGCGGCAGTGACGTGACCGGCTGGATCGCCGACCAGTGGAACGCTCTCGTCGACTGGGTCACCGGGGTGTGGAACCGCGAATGATCACGATGCGTCAACACGCGATCTCGCTGATCGCGGTCTTCCTCGCGCTCGCACTCGGTCTGTTCCTCGGGTCGGGGTTCATCGGAGACCGCGTCAACGCGCTCACTGGAACCGACCGTGACAAGATCGGAAACCTCGAGAACGAGCGCGACGACCTCGCAGCGCAGGTCAACTCCAACGACAGCTTCACCTCGGCGATCGCCGGGCGGATCACCGCGAACCTGCTGAAGGACCAGTCGGTCCTCGTGGTTACGACGCCGGACGCGGCAGAAGCCGACGTCGACGCGCTCAAGACCATGGTCAACGATGCCGACGGTACGTTCGCCGGCCAGATCGGGCTCACCCACGAACTACTTGGCGACCAGAGTGCGTCGAAGCTGCGCACCGTCATCGACCAGTCGATCCCGGCGGGTGCGCAGCTACGCATCGAGTACACCGACTCGGGCTCGCGACTCGGCGACCTGCTCGGCGTCGCGCTGTTGAACCGTGAAGGCCAGAAGCCCGCGTCGGGGTCGGATCGTGAGACCGCTCTCCAAGCACTTCGCGGCGGCGAGTTCATCGACTACCCAGACGGGACGATCAAACCCGCGGACCTCGTGCTCGTGGTAACCGGCGGTGAGATGTCGGAGGATTCGGGCGCGCAGGGGCAACTCGTCGCGCGTCTGGCCTCGACCATGGCGATGCGGGCGCAGGGGGGTGCGCTCGTCGGTCGCACGGGGTCGGCCGACGGCGGGTCGCCGATCGGAGTGATCCGGTCCGATCCGTCGCTGAGCAACGCGGTGACCACCGTCGACGACGTGAACCAGGAGATGGGGCGTCTGACGACGATCATGGCGCTCGGCGAAGAACTGGACGGCCGTTCGGGCGCCTATGGCACCGGTCCGGGTGCGACAGCGATCACGGTGGGCGCAAAACCTGCTGAGTGACACGATGCTCTCGCCGCCGCGTGAGGGTGTCGGCGGGATTTCGGCGCGAATGCTGTTAGGCTGAAGTCCCGTAGGTCATCAGGTATTCGGCAATCCTGATACACCCCGACGGGAGAATCATTTGCGATCACTGCGTTCAGAGCGCGTCGCCCCCAAGCACATCTTCGTCACCGGCGGAGTCGCCTCGTCCTTGGGTAAGGGACTGACGGCGTCGAGCCTGGGTCAGCTCCTCACTTCACGCGGCATTCGCGTGACCATGCAGAAGGTCGATCCTTACCTGAATGTCGATCCGGGGACGATGAATCCGTTCCAGCACGGTGAGGTCTTCGTCACCGAGGACGGTGCCGAGACAGACCTCGACATCGGCCATTACGAGCGATTCCTGGATCGCAACCTCTCGGGGTCGGCGAACGTCACGACCGGCCAGGTGTACTCGACGGTCATCGCCAAGGAACGACGCGGCGAATACCTGGGCGACACAGTCCAGGTGATCCCGCACATCACCGACGAACTCAAGTCGCGGATGTTGGCGATGCACGACGCCGACGCGAACGGCGAGACCCCGGACGTCGTCATCACCGAGATCGGCGGCACCGTCGGCGACATCGAGTCGCAGCCGTTCCTCGAGGCGGCGCGACAGATCCGGCACGACCTCGGGCGCGGCAACGTCTTCTTCCTTCACGTTTCCCTGGTTCCGTACCTTGCGCCGTCGGGAGAACTCAAGACCAAACCGACCCAGCACTCGGTCGTCGCTCTGCGCAGCATCGGCATTCAGCCGGACGCGTTGATTCTGCGCTGCGACCGCCCGGTGTCCGATGGACTGAAGAAGAAGATCGCATTGATGTGCGACGTCGACATCGACGGGTGCATCTCGACGCCCGACGCGCCGTCGATCTACGACATTCCGAAGGTCCTGCATTCCGAACAGCTGGACGCGTACGTGGTCCGTCAACTCGGACTGCCGTTCCGCGACGTCGACTGGACCGTGTGGGGCGACCTGCTGGACCGAGTCCACAATCCGCGCGAGACGGTGAACGTCGCGCTCGTCGGCAAGTACATCGACCTGCCCGACGCCTACCTGTCGGTGACCGAGGCGATCCGCGCGGGCGGCTTCGCCAATCATGCGCGCACCGAGATCAAATGGGTGCCGTCGGACGACTGCGAGACCGCAGAAGGCGCGAACACGGCGTTGCGCGACGTCGATGCGGTGCTTGTCCCCGGCGGATTCGGGATCCGCGGCATCGAGGGCAAGCTCGGCGCCATCCGCTATGCCCGCGAGAACGGCATCCCGCTGCTCGGCCTGTGCCTCGGCCTGCAGTGCGTCGTCATCGAGGCTGCGCGCTCCGCGGGGCTCGCCGACGCCAGCTCGACCGAGTTCGATCCGGAGACGCCGTCGCCGGTGATCGCAACGATGGCCGACCAGGAAGCCGCCGTCGCGGGCGAGGCCGATCTGGGCGGCACGATGCGTCTCGGCGCCTATCCCGCGGCGCTGACCGCAGGGTCGCAGGTTGCGAAGGCCTACGGGACCACCGAGGTCAGCGAGCGGCACCGTCATCGTTTCGAGGTCAACAACGCCTATCGGGAGGTCGTCGCGAAGTCCGGTCTGGAGTTCTCGGGCACGTCGCCCGACGGGCGCCTCGTCGAATTCGTCGAATACCCGAAGAGCGTGCATCCGTTCCTAGTCGCCACGCAGGCACACCCGGAGCTCAAGAGCCGTCCGACGCGCCCGCATCCGCTCTTCAAGTCGCTCATCGACGCAGCATTGCGATACAAGCGTGCCACCCGCCTGCCCGTGGAGCTCGACGGATATGACGCGGGCGAGTACTCCGATGCAGATGCTGTGGACGCCGGAGACGTCGCGGAGCAGGGGACCGGGGAGTGACGTCGACGCCGGGATCGCACGAGTTCACCGTCTCCGCGTCGGAGACCGTCTACTCGGGCGCGATCCTGGCGCTCCGCCTCGACGAGGTCGACATGCCGGACGGACGATCTGCGCAACGGGAAGTCGTGGAACACCACGGAGCCGTCGCAGTGGTCGCCAAGGACGACGACGGACGGGTCGCGATGGTCCGGCAGTACCGTCACCCGGTGGGGCGACGCCTCTTGGAGTTGCCTGCCGGTCTGCTCGACGGCGGGCCCGGAGAGCAACCCTTGGATGCGGCGCGACGCGAACTCGCCGAGGAAGCGGATCTGGCGGCTGACCGGTGGTCGGTGCTCGTAGACCTCGTCGTCTCACCGGGTTTCACCGATGAGGCACTGCGTGTGTACCTCGCGGAGGGACTGCACGATCTGCCTGCCGCCGAACGCGAACACGAAGAAGCCGATCTGGTCGTCGAGTGGGTTCCGCTCGCGGAGGCGGTGTCGCTCGCGCTGTCCGGTGAGATCGTCAACGCGACGGCTGTTGCGGGCGTGTTGGCGGCGGCCGCCTCGAACACGCGCGGTGTGTCGTTGCGGGGGACCGACGAGCCGTGGACCGACGAGCCGACCGCGTTCGTCGCACGCCGCACGTGACGGTCTCGGACGTCGAGCATCTCGTCGACGCATACATGGACCATTTGACCGTTGAACGGGGATCGGCGGCGAACACGATCGCGTCGTATCGCCGAGACCTGTTGCGGTATCGCGGTTTTCTCGCACGTCGAGGCGTCACCGATCTGCGTGACGTCGATGAGGCCGCGGTCCGTGACTTCCTCGTCGCGCTGCGTCGCGGCGACCCGGACAACGACCTGCCCGCGCTCGCCGACAGTTCGGTGGCGCGCACCCTCATCGCGGCACGCGGGTTCCATAAGTTCGCGGCAGCCGAAGGAGTCGTCGACGACGATGTGGCCCACGCCGTTCGTCCTCCGACGCCGGCCCAACGCCTCCCGAAGTCGTTGCCGGTAGATGACGTCCTCGCGATCCTTGAGGCGGCGAGTGTGCCGGAAGGTCCTCGCGCACTTCGCGATCGGGCACTGCTCGAGTTGCTGTACTCATGTGGTGCACGCATCTCCGAAGTCACCGCACTGGATGTGGACGACATCGACGTGGAGCACCGCGCAGTCGTTCTACGAGGAAAGGGCGGAAAGGAACGGATCGTGCCCGTCGGACGTCCAGCGTTGAGTGCGCTCGACGCCTACCTGGTGCGTGGACGGCCGGCCTTGGTCAAGAAGGGCATTCCGGCTCTGTTCCTCAACATCCGCGGCGGCAGGCTCTCTCGGCAGAGTGCGTGGCAGGTCCTCGTCGACGCCGCAGAGCGCGCGGGCATCGACAAAGACGTCTCCCCGCATACCCTGCGCCACAGTTTCGCGACCCATCTCCTCGACGGCGGCGCCGACGTCCGCGTGGTCCAAGAGCTGCTCGGGCACTCGTCGGTCACAACGACGCAGGTCTACACAATGGTCACCGTCAATACGATGCGCGAGGTGTACGCCACCGCGCATCCGCGCGCCCGCTAGCCGCGCCCCACCCGATGGTCGGGCCTCAGCCGCTGGTCGAGCCCACTCCGTTGGTCGAGCGGAGTCTCTAATAGATGGTGACTGGCCGGAGGCTGGTTGGGGGAGGATGGTTGCTGGCGCTTCGGGTATGACTTCGCGGAGTCTTGCCGCCCTACATTTTGGTGGGGTTGGCTTT
>NZ_JAKKOQ010000028.1 GCF_021738965.1 Gordonia zhenghanii
TGAGTGTTGTTAGTAAGTCCTCGGCCTATTAGTACCAGTCACCTGAACACATTACTGTGCGTACAGTTCTGGCCTATCAACCCCATGATCTGTAGGGGGCCTTACCCACCCGAGGGTGGTGAGAAACCTCATCTTGGAACAGGCTTCCCGCTTAGATGCTTTCAGCGGTTATCCCTTCCGAACGTAGCTAACCAGCAGTGCCCTTGGTAGGACAACTGGCACACCAGAGGTTCGTCCGTCCCGGTCCTCTCGTACTAGGGACAGGTTTCCTCAAGTTTCTAATCGCGCGCGGCGGATAGAGACCGAACTGTCTCACGACGTTCTAAACCCAGCTCGCGTGCCGCTTTAATGGGCGAACAGCCCAACCCTTGGGACCTACTCCAGCCCCAGGATGCGACGAGCCGACATCGAGGTGCCAAACCATCCCGTCGATATGGACTCTTGGGGAAGATCAGCCTGTTATCCCCGGGGTACCTTTTATCCGTTGAGCGACACCGCTTCCACTTGCCGGTGCCGGATCACTAGTCCCGACTTTCGTCCCTGCTCGACATGTACGTCTCACAGTCAAGCTCCCTTGTGCACTTACACTCAACACCTGATTGCCATCCAGGCTGAGGGAACCTTTGGGCGCCTCCGTTACACTTTAGGAGGCAACCGCCCCAGTTAAACTACCCACCAGGCACTGTCCCTGAACCCGATCAGGGTCCGAGGTTAGAAGCCCAATACGATCAGAGTGGTATTTCAACAACGACTCCACCACCACTAGCGTGATAGCTTCACAGTCTCCCACCTATCCTACACAAACCGTACCGAACACCAATACCAAGCTATAGTGAAGGTCCCGGGGTCTTTTCGTCCTGCCGCGCGAAACGAGCATCTTTACTCGTACTGCAATTTCGCCGAGCCTGTGGTTGAGACAGCAGAGAAGTCGTTACGCCATTCGTGCAGGTCGGAACTTACCCGACAAGGAATTTCGCTACCTTAGGATGGTTATAGTTACCACCGCCGTTTACTGGGGCTTAAATTCTCAGCTTCACCACACAAGGCGGTTAACCGGTCCTCTTAACCTTCCAGCACCGGGCAGGCGTCAGTCCGTATACATCGTCTTACGACTTCGCACGGACCTGTGTTTTTAGTAAACAGTCGCTTCTCTCTGGTCTCTGCGACCACCACCAGCTCAGAGTGCAAGACTCATCACCGGCCGTGGTCCCCCTTCTCCCGAAGTTACGGGGGTAATTTGCCGAGTTCCTTAACCACAGTTATCTCGATCGCCTTAGTATTCTCTACCTGACCACCTGTGTCGGTTTGGGGTACGGGCCATGCACCAACTCACTAGAGGCTTTTCTCGGCAGCATAGGATCACTGAATTCACCACAACGGCTACGCATCACCTCTCAAGCTCTATAAGACACGGATTTACCTATGCCTCGCTCTACAGGCTTACACCAGTACAACCACTGACTGGCCCAGCTACCTTCCTGCGTCACCCCATCGCTTGACTACTACACCCAAGGTCCCACGCAGCCACCACCAGCTGGCTCCCGAAGGAGCCAAACAGTGGCTTTTGGGTGGTTAGTACAGATGATTCGCCATTGGACGCGGATGCACGGGTACGGGAATATCAACCCGTTGTCCATCGACTACGCCTGTCGGCCTCGCCTTAGGTCCCGACTCACCCTGGGCGGATTAACCTGGCCCAGGAACCCTTGGTCATTCGGCGGACAAGTTTCTCACTTGTCTTTCGCTACTCATGCCTGCATTCTCACTCCCACACCCTCCACACCTAGATCACTCCGGCGCTTCCACGGATGCAGGACGCTCCCCTACCCACCCACACCACTAGA
>NZ_JAKKOQ010000031.1 GCF_021738965.1 Gordonia zhenghanii
CTCAAACGCTACATCGCACGCGAAATCTTCAAGACCTGCGAACGCAGCACAACCACCGCCGAGACCACGACAAACACCCAACACAGACCCACCGCGGCTTGACACCACACATAGAAGCGTCGAGACCGCAACGCACGCAACAGCGTCGCCCGCCGACCCTGCTGGTCGAGCGGAGTCGAGACCCCGCCACCCGTCGGTTGCGACGCTCATCCGCGAGCAGCGTGCACGCTCTCCCGCGTCGTGGGCGCCACCTCGGCACCGATCCGCCGGATCGTGTCGGCATCGTCGGTTGCGAACACGAAATCGGAGACGCCGTGATCGGTCGCGAGCGTCGTTAGGTCGGCCGCCCATGACTCGGGACCGCCGGAAAGAAGGCCGTCCCGGGTATCGTCGAACGCGCCTCCGACATTGAGTATTCGGCGGATGTCCCCCGGATTGCGCCCCGCGCGCTCAGCGGAAGCATCGATCCGGGCGTTCATCGCGATCAGGTCGTCGACACCGTTCGGAAGGAAGGACAGTGACGGCAGCCATCCGTCCGCTTTGCGTCCGATCATCTCCAACATGCGTGGGCCGTACCCGCCGACCCAGATCGAGATCGGGTGAGCGGGCTGTGGTCCGCGCTTCGCGCCGTCGACTGTGTAGTGGGAACCGAGGAAGTGCACGCCGGTCCGCGTTGAGGTGTCCCATAGTTCGCGCATCACGTCGATCGCCTCGGCGAGTGCGCGGCGAGCTTCACCCCGCGAACGACGAGGTCCGCCCATGGCTTCGATCGCATCTGCGAACCCGCCGGCACCTATGGCCATCTCGAGCCGACCCTCCGATAGAAGGTCGAGCGATGCTGCGGCGCGAGCGAGTACCGCGGGCGGTCGGAGCGGAAGGTTGATGACGTTGCCGGACAACGATATCCGCTCCGTGCGCGCTGCGATGAACGACAGCAGAGTCCAGGCGTCTAATAGCTTCGACTGGTACGGGTGATCCTGGATCGACACGAGGTCGAGCCCGGCCTGCTCCGCGACGACCGCGAGTTGGACAGGACGGAGGGGAGAAGCGGACGTCGGCGTCACGAATACGCCGAATCGTGGGTCGTGGCCGTAGTCCGGCATGGGGTCTCCTTCGGCATCCGGCGGTGCTGCCGAGTGTATGGGTTCAGCTGTTGCCGCCGCTCCCACTCGCTCGTCGAGCGGAGTCGAGAGCGCTAGGCATGCTGCGAGGTCTCGTTGCCGTCCGCTGGTCGAAGCGCTAGAGGGATCTCGACTCCGCTCGATCACGTGGGTTCAGGTGGTGGTTGCAACGCTGGTTGTGTTAGTTGCTGTTGGTTGTTGATAGTAGTTCGTTGAATTTTTCTGCTGGGGTGGCGAATTCGTGGATTTGGCGGGGGCGGCGGTTGAGTCGGTCGGCGACCTCGCGGAGGCGGTCTTTGTCGTGCACGCTCAGGTCGGTGCCTTTGGGGAAGTATTGGCGCAGCAGGCCGTTGGTGTTCTCGTTCGTGCCGCGTTGCC
>NZ_JAKKOQ010000032.1 GCF_021738965.1 Gordonia zhenghanii
AGTAGTGCCCCATAGAGTGGTGTAACTCGGTGACCAGGACTGTCGCCGGCAGCGTGTGGCTGCCAGCACGAGAGCGGTCACCGTGTGATCCTTCGAGTGAACCTCTCACAGCACTCTCGAATGGAGTCATCACGATGACCGCACCCCACATTGTCGATCCTGCCGGCCTGTTAAGCCAAGCCCTCGCCGATGCATCACCTGATCTGATGCGCGAGTTGCTGCAAACGATGATCAACGCCCTGCTATCTGCCGATGCCGACGCCGTATGTGGTGCCGAATGGAACGCCCGGTCGGCCGACCGCACCAACTACCGCAACGGCTACCGGCACCGGCCCCTCGATACCCGCGTGGGCACTGTCGAGGTGGCCGTGCCGAAGCTGCGCTCAGGAACCTACTTTCCCGAATGGTTGCTCGAGCGCCGCAAACGCGCGGAATCGGCGCTGATTACCGTGGTCGCGGACTGCTACCTGGCCGGGGTGTCCACTCGCCGGATGGACAAGCTCGTCAAAACCCTGGGTATCGATTCGTTGTCGAAGTCGCAGGTCTCGCGGATGGCCGAAGACCTTGATGAACACGTCGCAGCGTTCCGTCATCGCCGGCTCGACGAGGCGGGGCCGTTCACGTTCGTCACCGCCGACGCATTAACGATCAAGGTCCGCGAGAACAAGCAGGTCGTCAAGGCGGTCGTGCTCCTGGCCACCGGCGTCAACGGTGACGGGCACCGCGAGGTCCTGGGCATGCAGGTCGCCACCAGCGAGACCACAGCCTCGTGGAACACTTTCTTCGCCGACCTGGTCGCCCGCGGACTGGGCGGAGTACGCCTGGTGACCTCCGATGCCCATGCCGGTCTCATTGAGGCGATCGCGGCGAACCTGCCCGCAGCCGCGTGGCAACGCTGCCGCACCCACTACGCCGCGAACCTGATGGCGGTGTGCCCGAAATCGATGTGGCCAGCGGTCAAAGCGATGTTGCACAGCGTCTACGACCAGCCCACCGCGGACGCCGTCCATGCCCAGTTCGACCGACTCATCGAGTACACCGAAGACCGACTACCTAAAGTTGCCGACCACCTTGGCGACGCCCGCGAGGACCTGCTCGCGTTCACTGCGTTCCCCGACGACGTGTGGCGCCAGATCTGGTCGAACAACCCCACCGAGCGGCTCAACCGAGAGATCCGCCGCCGCACCGACGTCGTGGGTATCTTCCCCAACCGCGACGCCATCATCCGCCTCATCGGCGCCGTCCTGGCTGAACAGACCGACGAATGGGCCGAAGGTCGCCGCTACCTCGGACTCGAAGTCCTGAGCCGGTGCCGACTCACTCTGACCATCGATCCCGACACCAACCCGCAGACGGAGGTGAGTACCGATCCATTGATGGAACTACCCGCCTGATCACCAACGAAGGATCACAAACCAGTTACACCACTACAAGGGGCTTGACC
>NZ_JAKKOQ010000033.1 GCF_021738965.1 Gordonia zhenghanii
GTCGAGCCCCGGTCCGCTGGTCGAGCGGAGTCGAGACAGTGAGGATGGAGGGTGGGTCCTCGGGGGCGTGTTCTGACTTGAGTCGAGACTGACGCCTGTGTGGTTGTCGTGAAGGGGACGTGTCGAACCCGTTCCCGGGGGCCTGGCTTGGAAAAACTCGGGTGCCCGAGCCGGGCGGGTGTGACTTAATAGGACCATGTCCAGTGGCTCATCACTGTCGTGTCCACCCGACCCGGGCGCGGTCATCCAACACCACTCGGGTGGATTGGAGACACATAACAGCATGAGCACTACTGGCATGTCCTGGCAAGACGACGAAGTGATCGTCGGAGTCGACACGCATCAGCGCACTCATCACGCCGTCGCACTCGACCACACCGGCGGCGTCATCGCTGACCAGGAGTTCCCCGCCTCACAGGCCGGGGACAACGCATTGTTGGCATGGGCGCAGACACTCGGGACGATCGGCGCGATCGGGATCGAGTCGACCGGCTCATACGGCGCCGGACTGACCCGCACCGCGCTGGCCGGCGGGCACGAGGTGATCGAGGTCAACCGTCCCGCGAAGGCCGTGCGGGCTCGGGCAGGCAAGTCTGATCCGATCGATGCCGAATCCGCGGCCCGCGCCGTGCTTGCTGGTACCGCGACCGCGCGACCGAAGGTCTCCACCGGTGTCGTGGAGTCGATCCGCACCCTCAACCTCGCCCGGGACGGCGCGGTCAAATCCCGGACCGCGGCCCTGCTGCAACTGCGTGATCTGGTCACCACCGCCCCGAACGAGATCCGGGACATACTGTTGCCCCTGACCGCCGCGGCTCGGGTGAGTAAAGCCGCCGCGCTACGCCCGGACCCGGCACGTCTGGAGGAGCCCGCCCACGCGGTCCGTCACGCTCTGCGCACCCTGGCACGTCGTGTCCAGTACCTCGAGGAGCAGATCGCTGACACCGATTCAGCACTGTCGGCTCTCGTCAAGCAGACCGTGCCGACCCTCGTAGCTGCACGCCAGGTCGGCACGCAGACCGCCGCGGCGTTACTGATCTGTGCCGGGCAGAACCTCGACAGGTTCGCCTCCGAGGCATCGTTCGCGAAACTGACCGGGGCGGCCCCGCTACCGGCATCCTCAGGCAAGACTCACCGCGTGCGACTCAACCGCGGCGGAGACCGGCAAGCGAACAAAGCCCTGCACCTCGTCGCCGTGGGCCGCCTACGCTCAGACCCACGCACCCGCGAATACGCCAAACGCCGACGCGCTCAAGGACTGTCCACCCCCGACATACTCCGCTGCCTCAAACGCGCCCTCGTCAGAGAATCCTTCAGCGCACTCAAAACCGACCTACTCCGGGCTTGACGAACTATAGGACCGTCC
>NZ_JAKKOQ010000034.1 GCF_021738965.1 Gordonia zhenghanii
TGAATCGTCCCGGGTTTGATGGAGACAGGTTTTACCGGAAGGGACACTTGTTTCATGCCTCGCCCATCGAAGTACTCGAAGGAGTTGCGGGATCGTGCCACGCGGATGGCCATCGACGCCCGCAAGGATCCGGAGACCGCGCCAGGAGCGTTGGCGCGGATCGCCAAGCAACTCGACATCAACCCTGAGACCCTGCGGAACTGGGTCCGCCGCGTCGAGGAAGGACAGACGGCGACACCTGGTGTGGAGACCGTTTCCGATATCGAACGGATCCGCCAGTTGGAGAAGGAAGTCGCCGAACTGCGGCGGGCGAACGAGATCTTGAAGACCGCGTCGGCTTTCTTCGCGGCCGAGCTCGACCGGCCACGCCGCTGATCGTCGAATTCATCGACGCACACCGTCATCGATGGCCTGTTGAGGCGATCTGCACTGCACTTACCGAGGCAGGATGCGCGATCGCGCCATCGACCTACTACGCCGCCCGTGGCCGCGCCCCATCGGCCCGAGCCCTGCGAGACAAGGAACTCAAGGTACAGATCATGGACGTCTACGAAAATTCCGGCGGCATCTACGGACGCCGCAAGATCCGCGCCGATCTCGCTCGCACAGGCATCCCGGTCGCCAAGTGCACGGTCGAACGACTGTGCCGGGAGCTGGGGATACGTGGCGTGGTGCGCGGCAAGTTTCCGCGCACCACCAAGCCCGCCGCCGAGACCGAACGCCCGGCTGATCTCGTCGACCGCGCGTTCTGCGCGACTGCGCCGAATCAGCTGTGGGTCGCCGACATCACCTACGTCCGGACCGACGTCGGCTGGGTCTATATCGCGTTCGTATTGGACGTGTTCTCCAGGATGATCGTCGGTTGGCAGACCTCGACCCGCATGTTCGCCGACCTGGCGATCGACGCGTTGGCGATGGGCTTGTGGCTGCGTCGTCGAGCCGGCCACGACATCACCGGCCTAATTCATCACTCCGATCGCGGCGTGCAGTACCGGGCGATTCGCTACACGCAGGCCCTCGACGAGGCCGGCGCCGTCGCCTCGGTCGGCTCGCGCGGGGACTCCTATGACAACGCGATGGCCGAAGCCTTGAACTCGCTGTACAAGCACGAGTTGATCTACCGGAAGGGGCCGTGGCGATCGACGAACGCCGTGGAGATCGCGACTGCCGAATGGGTCCATTGGTACAACACCAGTCGTCTGCACGGCGAGCTCGATCACCGGCCACCGACCGAGATCGAGGACCACTACTGGCAGCAGCACACTACTACCGAGACTGAACCTGCACTACAGAACAAATGATCGGTCTCTAACAAACCCGGGTCTTGACA
>NZ_JAKKOQ010000035.1 GCF_021738965.1 Gordonia zhenghanii
AGGAGATCACCGATGCCCAGTGTCGCAGAAACCCATTCCTATGTCATCGGCGTGGACACCCACGCCCGTAACCATGTGTACGCGATCGTGCATGCGCAGACCGGAGCTCAGGTGGGCCAGCCACGCGAGTTCCGGGCCACTGCCGCGGGCTATCACGCCGCCCTCGTGTGGATCGAGGAACAGGTCGAGGGCGCCTCATGGATCGCGGCGATCGAGGGCACCGGATCGTATGGCAAACAACTGACCCGCACCTTCCAGGCCGCGGGAGTACGCGTGGTCGAGGTCCACCCAGCGGCCAAGACCGCGCGCCGTGGGCGCGGTAAGACCGACGCGATCGACGCGGTCCGCGCCGCGAAGACCGTCACCGGCAGCGATAGCACCGATCTGGCGCAGCCCCGACGCGGCCAAATGCGTGATGGCCTGCAGGTTCTGCTGACCGTGCGGCGTATCGCGAACAAGGACCGCACCGCCCGGATCAACGCGTTGAACGCGATCGTGCGGATGCTGGGATTGATCAGCGACACCCGCCGGGCGTTGACTCCCGCGATGATCGAGCAGATCGCCGCCGGCCACGTCCACGCCGACGCCGATCCCGCCGTGATCGCTAGCGCGGTCGAGACCGCGGCCCGGATCATCGCGCTCGATGCCGAGCTGAAGGTCAACGACCGCCGCCTGCGTGAGATCACCGCGAAGTGGATGCCCGAACTCCTCACGGTCGACGGAGTCGGGCCGGTCTCGGCCGCGCGGATCTTGTGCGCGTGGTCGCATATCGGGCGGTTCCCCCACGAGGGGCACTTCGCGTCGATGGGCGGGGCCTCACCGATCCCGATCGGCAGTGGCGGCTCGTTCACCCACCGCCTCAACTACGGCGGTGACCGCCAACTCAACGCCGCGCTCCACACCATCATGATGACCCGCGCGCGCTGTGATGAACGCACCAAGGCCTACATCGCTCACCGCGTCGCCGCCGGTACCGGCAAACGCGCCATCCAACGCCTACTCAAACGCTACATCGCACGCGAAATCTTCAAGACCTGCGAACGCAGCACAACCACCGCCGAGACCACGACAAACACCCAACACAGACCCACCGCGGCTTGACACCACACATAGAAGCGTCGAGACC
>NZ_JAKKOQ010000036.1 GCF_021738965.1 Gordonia zhenghanii
TGCAGTCGGCTATCACTGAGCAGGTGAATCCCTGCACGCTGTCTTCTCCGAGCCGATTGTTGACCCTGGCCGATCGGCTGGTGATCGCCGACGGCCTGATCCACCACTGGTCCTACGCCAGGATCGGTACGGCGATCGGTAAACACAAATCGACCGTGAGCCGCGAAGTCCGTAACCACAGCGTCAACGGGCACTACCTGCCGTATCAGGCCGATCATGGTGCGGCCGCTCGCCGGCGGCGCCCGCGCCCACGCAAACTCGACCCCGCAGTGAACCCGCGCCTGCACACCCGCGTACAGCAGATGCTCGCCGAGGATCACTCCCCGATGCAGGTCGCTGGCCGGCTACGCCGCGAGTACCCCGATGATGAGTCCATGCACGTCAGTCACGAAACGATCTATCAAACGTTCTACCTACAGGGGCGCGGCGAGTTGAAAAAGCAACTCGCCGCTGGGTTGCGTTCGGGCCGAGCAGCCCGTAAACCCCGTGGTCAGCGCACCCCGCGGGAACGATTCGTCGACCCGATGGTCAATATCAGCGCGCGGCCTCCCGAGGTCGCTGACCGGGCCGTTCCCGGGCATTGGGAAGGCGATCTGATCGTCGGCCCGTACAGTCGCTCAGCGATCGGGACACTCGTCGAGCGCACGAGCAGGTTCACGATGTTGCTGCACCTGCCCAACGGGCACTCCGCACCCGAGGTGCGTGATGCGATCATCGCTACCCTCGGTGAATTGCCCGCGCATCTGCGGCGCTCGTTGACCTGGGATCAGGGCTGCGAGATGGCCCGACACGTCGAGATCTCCAAAACAGCGACGGTCTACTTCTGCGACCCGGCCAGCCCCTGGCAACGCGGCACGAACGAGAACACCAACGGCCTGCTGCGCCAATACTTCCCCAAAGGCACCGACCTGAGCGTGCACGACAAAGACCGCCTCCGCGAGGTCGCCGACCGACTCAACCGCCGCCCCCGTCAAGTCCACGAATTCGCCACCCCAGCAGAAAAATTCAACGAACTACTATCAACAACCAACAGCAACTAACACAACCAGCGTTGCAACCACCACCTGAACCCACG
>NZ_JAKKOQ010000004.1 GCF_021738965.1 Gordonia zhenghanii
GGACGGACGAACCTCTGGTGTGCCAGTTGTCCTACCAAGGGCACTGCTGGTTAGCTACGTTCGGAAGGGATAACCGCTGAAAGCATCTAAGCGGGAAGCCTGTTCCAAGATGAGGTTTCTCACCACCCTCGGGTGGGTAAGGCCCCCTACAGATCATGGGGTTGATAGGCCAGAACTGTACGCACAGTAATGTGTTCAGGTGACTGGTACTAATAGGCCGAGGACTTACTAACAACACTCAACAACATTGTAGAGAAGCGAAGAACTTTTTCTTCACCTTCTTTTGGTTGTCTCGCATCCACTATCTACCTCTGAAACAACACACGACCACCAGGATCTTTTCGATTGCTGGTGGTGGTTGATAGTTTCATATTGTTTCGGTGGCTATAGCGGAGGGGAAACGCCCGGCCCCATTCCGAACCCGGAAGCTAAGCCCTCCAGCGCCGATGGTACTGCACTTTAATCAGTGTGGGAGAGTAGGACACCGCCGAACTAAACATCGTAGAGCCCCCAACACACTCGTGTGTTGGGGGCTCTACCACTATCTACACGCTTATCGATCTCGACTCCGCTCGATCAACGTGCGGTGCGGGCCGCGCTGTAGGTCACTACGTGCGTACGACGAACCTCGACTTCGCTCGATCAACGAAGAAGACACCTGACCCGCCGGTCGAGCGAAGTCGAGACCCTCGTATGTACGACGGATCTCGATTCCGCTCGATCAGCGTGCGGTGCGGGCCGCGCTGTAGGTCACTGCGTGCGGACAGCGGATCTCGACTCCGCTCGATCAACGTGGTTGGCGGGTTTGCGCTTTACCCTCACTACGTGCGAACGGCGAATTTCGACTCCGCTCGATCAACGAAGAAGGGCCTTGATCGACGAAGGAGAGGGTAGGCGATCAACGGGGAGCGTTGGAGTCTGTTTCTCGCAACGTTGGTTTGTCGATCTTTCCGACGGGGTTCTTCGGGACGTCGTCGATGAGGATGATGTCGACGGGGACTTTGATGGACGCGAGTTGTGTTCGCAACAAGGTGTAGAGATCGTTGACCGTCGTGCTGGCATCTCGGCGCAGAGAGACGTAGGCGACCGGGACTTCGCCGAGGACGTCGTGGGGACGCCCGATGACCGCTGCTTCATAGACGCCGGCGTCGGTATAGACGACCGCTTCTATCTCCTTCGGATAGATGTTCTCTCCGCCTCGGATGATCATGTCCTTCACACGATCGACGAGGGTCAGATAGCCGTCGGCGTCGAAATACCCGACGTCGCCCGTGCGTAGCCATCCGTCGACGATCGTGTCTGCGGTCGCCTCTGGACGGTTGAGGTACCCAGCCATCACGACGTCGCCCGCGATGAGAATCTCCCCGGATTCACCAGGCGGCAGGTCTTCGAGACGATCGTTCACGATCCGGATCTGCTGACCTGTGAGCGGCAGTCCTACTGTTCCGGGCTTCCGAACCCCGTCGACGGGATTCAAGGCGGAGGCCGTCGTTGTCTCGGACAACCCGTAGCCTTCGACGATCGGCACACCGAAGCGCTCTTCGAAACGACGGATCAGATCGGCGGGCATGGGCGCCGCTCCGCAGATGCCGAAGCGCAACGACGAGGTGTCTGGTCGTATGTCGGACGGCAGGGCCGTCAGCATCGCGTAGATCGCGGGCACCGCCGAGAAGTACGTCGGACGGTGTCGCTCGACAGCGGGGAAGAACTCGTCGGGTCGGAAGCGGCCGATGATGGTCGCCTGTCCGCCCGCGCGTAGCGGACTCAGCGTTCCCAGCACCACTCCGTTCGCATGGAACAACGGGAGAACCAGGAGACTGTGGTCGGCGTCGTGGAATGCGAAATGGTCGACGAACGTCGCGGTCATCGCATCGATGTTGGCGTGCGTCGTCATCACACCTTTGGGCTTCCCGGTGGTTCCCGCCGTATAGATCAGGAGAGCGATGTCCGAGCCGTCCACGTCGACCGCCGGAACCCTTGTTCCGTCGATCGGCGTCAGGAGATCGACGCAGTGGAGCATGGAACACGTCACGCGGAGGTCGGTGTCGGATTCGACGATCAGCGTCTTCACGCCGGCGTCGGTGGTCTGGAACTCGATCTCGGGTACGGCCAGTGCGGGATTGACGGGAGTCACCGCCGCACCGATCCGCCACGCCGCGAACAGTCCGACGACCAGTTCGACACGGTTCGGGAGCAGGAGACCGACGACGTCGCCGCTCTGGACACCGGCCTGAGCGAGCCGCCCGGCTGCGGACCGCACGGCGTCGGCGAACTCGGCGTTCGTCATGCCGACTCGGCCGTCGGCCAGCGCGGGAGCGTCCGGTGCGGTAGCCGCTCGACTCTCGGGGAGTCCCGGGACGATGAGCGCACTCACTGTGCGACCGTGACGACCGGTGGGGAGATGAACCCGAAGGACCGGAGGACGCCTTCGAGCTCGCGGTGCCCGAAAGCCTGGCATGCGGACGCGAGTCCGACGCGGTGTGGAGCCCGTTGCAGGAGGCTGTACGCCGCGTAGGCCTGGAGAAGTCCGGTCTGCTGATAGTTGTTGTTGCCGTGGATCACCACGTGCGCGCGACCGAGCGGACCCGATGCGTGCACCGAGTCGAGGGACTTGTGCGTCCGCCGGTTCTCGCGGGGCGGCATCGAGCTCATGACTTGCGCGGCCACGGCGTCCAGAGCGGCGTCGCGCTCGTCTGGCGTCATGTCCTTGGTCGCCTCGAGTGCGTCGGCGACGATCACCGGGACGTTCTGCATGAGCGCCGCGTCGAACACCCCGCCCTGCGCCTTGCACGTCGACACGCGTGGGTCCCGTTTGAACCACACTGGATGCGACGTTCCACCCCACGGCAGCGACTGCGCGAGCTCGTGCTGGCCGGGAACGATCAACGGCACAAGGCCTTGGGCCGGGTCGAACGGAACGTACTCGTTCTGCTCCAGGTGGTACGCGGCACCGCCAGCGGCGTTGACGAGAATCGTTCGGGTGGACGCGATCGTCGGGCTGCCGCCCCAGAAGACAGCGATGTCGAGAGTGTCGAGGCCGGGTGTCTCGAGCGCGATCTGCGCGGCGATCTCACCGGTCGTGTACATCTGGGCGGTGCCCGGTGCGATGAGCAGGCCCGCTGCAGCAAAGCGGGCACCGAACTCCTCGTCGCAGTGGATCAGCCAATCCTGCTCGCCGGTGGTGTCCAGATAGTGCGCGCCCGCCGCGAGAGCGGCTTCGACGACGGGATCGCCCAGCTTCATGAAGGGGCCGACGGTGTTGAGGACCACGGAGCTGCCCTGAAACAGGTCGGTGAGTGCGGCGACGGTGTGCTCGGTCTCGACCACCTCGTAGTCGGCGGTCTCGATGCCGGGCACATGCGAGTCCATCGACTCGGTCAGCGTGGCCGTGCTGCGGCCCGCGGCGGTGAAGGGAACGTTGTACTGGCGGAGGAATTCACAGACGAGGCGTCCGGTGTAGCCGGATGCTCCGTAGACGACGACGGGCTTGGTGCTCATGAGATCTCCTTGGGTCGTGTGAGAGAAGTGGTCGGTTGTCAGTGACGGGACGTGCGCGGGGAATTCACATGCCCATGCCGCCGTCGACGGGCAGGCCCGCGCCATTGACGAATCGGGCGGCGTCGGACGCGAGGAAGACCACGGCGTCGGCCATGTCGGCGACTTCGCCGAGTCGGCCGCTCGGCGTGAGCCCGACGACGGCTTCGACCGCCTCCTGCGCCGAACCGAACAGTCGGAGCTCGGCCATGTCGCTGGCGAGGCCCGCGCCCATCTCAGTAGGGACCAGCCCCGGGTAGATGGAGTTGACGCGAATCCCGTACCCGAGCTTTCCCGCCTCCATCGCGGCGACTCGCGTCATCCGGTCGATTGCGGACTTGGTCGCCGAGTAGATCGCGATGCCGGGGAAGGCGATGGTCGCTGCCACCGACGCGACGTTGATGATCACGCCGCCGTCGCCCGCTGCGCCGCCCGGCCGCATCGTCCGGAGGGCGTGCTTGATGCCGAGGGCGGTGCCGAGAACGTTCACGTCGAGCTGGCGCCGGACGTCGTCTGCGGAGATCTCGGTCATCAGTGCGCTGATCTCGACGCCCGCGTTGTTGACGACGACGTCGAGTCCGCCGAGCTGCTCGGTCGCGGCTGCGATCGCCGCCGCCCAGCTCTCGTCGTCGGTGACGTCGAGGGACACGGCTCCGTGTCCGGAACCCAGTGAGTCGGCGACGGCGCCCGCGGCGTCGGTCTGCAGGTCGCCGATCACCACCGTGGCGCCTGCGGCCGCGAGGGCGTGTGCCATGCCCTCGCCGAGGCCTTGGGCCCCGCCGGTCACCAGTGCTCGCCGTCCAGTGAGGTCGAATGCGTTCATGAGTCGCTCCCTTGTCGCCGTCTAGTGGTGTGTGTCACACTACCGAAGTCTGGACGACCGTCAAGAGAAAAACTGGACGATTGTCAAAGATCAGGAGGGGCGACACGTCTTCGGGTTGCTGCGCCGGATATGCTCGGATGAGACGTCGAGCGCCAGAGGAGGACCGATGACGATCGAAGCCGAGGCGACGAGTGAGGCGGTCGTGAAAGCCGGGCCTCCTGCTGAGCGCGGCGTCGGCCGGCGGGTGAGCAAGCTGGCGGCGAAGCGGGACGAGCTCGCGCGGGCAGCGTTCAAGACCTTGTCCGAGCTCGGCTACGCGGGGACAAGTCTGCGTGAGATCGCCGCGAACTCCGAGTACAGCCACGGCGTCCTGCACTACTACTTCTCCGACAAGCTCGACTTGATCTCGCACTGTGTGTCTCTCTACAAGAGCGAGTGCGTCGCCGCGTACGACGACATCCTCGACGACGTCGACGATGCGCAGGCGCTCCGCGAACGATTCGTGCAGCGACTGGTTGCGACGATGGCCGGCGATCTGCCGACCCACAAGCTCTGGTACGACCTCCGGATCCAAGCGTTGTTCGAGCCGTCGCTCCTCGACGGGGTGCGAGAGATCGACGCCGAGCTCGAGGCGATGATCTGGCGCGTGGTCTCGCGGTACGCCGAGCTCGCGAGCAGCGCTCCCCTCCTGGGTTCCGCTGGTGTCTACGCGGCGCTCGACGGTCCCTTCGAGCGGGCGGTCCGCCGGTCCGCGGTGGGTGAGCACGGTGCCGAGGTCGAACTGGCGGCACAGTTGGACGGACTGTTGACGGCGCTGGTCCCCGCTCGCTCCTGACGTCCCCGGCCGCTCTCGACGTCACCGGAATCGCCTACACTCGGCGACTGTGAGACTCGTGATTGCTGATTGCCAGGTCGACTACGTCGGCCGCCTGACCGCGCACCTGCCGATGGCCAAGCGGCTGATCCTCGTGAAGTCGGACGGCTCGGTGAGCATCCATGCGGACGATCGAGCGTTCAAGCCGTTGAACTGGATGAGCCCGCCGTGCTGGATGTCCGAGGAGGCTCCGGCCGAAGGGGTCGAGGCCCAGGCGGTATGGGTGGTGACGAATAAGGCGGGGGAGCAGCTGCGGATCACCGTCGCGTCGATCGAGCACGACTCGTCGCACGAACTCGGGCTCGACCCCGGGCTGGTCAAGGACGGCGTCGAAGCACACCTGCAGGAACTCCTCGCCGAACATGTGACGACGCTCGGCGAGGGCTACACGCTGATCCGCCGCGAGTACATGACCGCCATCGGGCCGGTCGACATCCTGTGTCGCGACGCAGACGGCGCGACGGTCGCCGTCGAGATCAAGCGTCGCGGGGAGATCGACGGCGTCGAACAGCTGACCCGTTACCTCGAGCTCCTCAACCGCGATGCGACGATCGCGCCCGTGTCTGGAGTCTTTGCAGCTCAGATCATCAAGCCGCAGGCGCGGACCTTGGCGACCGACCGTGGAATCCGTTGTGTGACGTTGGATTACGACAAGCTCCGTGGCACCGAGAGTACCGAGTTCCGGCTTTTCTGAGCCGAGTCAGGCGCTCGCCGACGTGTGCCCGTTCGTGCCGCGACCCGAAGCGCCGAAGCGCTCTTCGTCATAGGCTCCGAGCGAGTACTCGTCGTCGACGGCGTCCAGGACGTCGGTAGCCTCGGTCGCCCGAGGATCGTCAAAAGGGGCGTCGTCGGACGTCGTCTCCTCTGCATCGGTGGCGTCGCCCGCCGTGAAACGGTCTCGGCCCGAGAGCGTGCGGTTGAGGAGTTCTAGATCGTCGGAGTCGTTGAGCGACACCAGTTCCTGCTCGTCTCCCGACAGCGTCAGCGCCTCCGGCAGATCGACGAGGTGCTGTCGCAGGGCGTCCAGATGATCGAGGATCTGCCCGTGTGCGTCGTGGGCGGCCCCCGCGAGCTCGCGGGATCGGGCCAGGCGGTTCATCGAGATCGAGTGAGCCGCTCCGCGGAGGCGAGCCGCCTCCGACTCTGCCTCGTCGAGGATCTCCTGTGCCCGGCTGCGAGCATCGGACAGCGCCTGCTCGGCGTCCCGTCGGGTCTGCTCGGCCGCGGCGTCGATGTCGGCGGCACGCTTCTCGGCGTCGGTGATCAACGTGTCGGCGTGATCCTGTGCGAGCTCCTTGGTCCGCGCGGCCTCTGCGGACGCGTCCGAACGCTCCTGGTGCGCGTTCTGCCTGGCGATGCTCAAGGTCTCGTCGGCCTCGTCGCGGGCAGTGGCGCGGAGTTCGGCCGCCTCGTCGGTGGCGAGCTGGAGCATGCGCGAGACTCGATCGCTCATGCCGGCGACCGTGGTCGGCGGCACCGAGAGGGTGTCGACCTCCCGTTGGAGGTCGTGCATCTGGGCGCGCGCGTGCTCGAGCCGGTCGTGCAGCTCGTCGGCGCTCGCATGCGCGGAGTCGCGGTCGGCCGCCATCATCTGCATCTCGGCGTCGAGCCTTCGGAGATGGTCGGTGACCTGGTCGCGGTCGTAGCCGCGCATGACGATGGGGAACGGGCTCTGACGCTGACCAGGAGTAGACATGCCTCGATTGTAGGACGGCGAACTCGCGAGACTACGGACCCGCCGCCCTGTGTCTTGTCGCAGTTTGGTAAAGGGGTGTCTCGGCTCTAGTGCTGCGCGGGCTCGACGAGCTCGAGGAGAACGCCGCCGGCGTCCTTCGGATGCACGAAGTTGATGCGCGAATCAGCGGTCCCGCGCTTGGCTTCCGGGTACAGGAGTCGGACGCCCGCGTCGGTGAGTCGCGTGGACACGGCATCGAGGTCGGTGACACGCACCGCCATCTGCTGCAGACCCGGACCGTTGCGGTCGAGGAACTTCGCGATCGTCGACTCCTCGTTCAACGGTGCGAGCAACTGGATCAGTGCGCCGGAGCCGCCGCGCGGGCCGACCATCGCCTCACGCACGCCCTGGTCCTCATTGATCTCCTCGTGGAGGTTCTCGAAACCGAAGTTGTCGAGGTACCACGCGGCCGACGCGTCGAGGTCGGCGACCGCGATGCCCACGTGATCGATGCCGACGACGAGGTCGCCCACAGCCGCCAGAGCGCCGTCGTTCGGGGTGGTGCTGTTCACATGCTCGGATGCTGAGTTAGTCATCCCCTAACGGTAGCTTGGAGGGGACTACGCACTGTTCTCGACTAGGAGTTGGCTGAATGTCCGACAACACCACCGTCATCGTCTCCGGCGCTCGCACGCCGCTCGGGCGCCTCATGGGATCGCTGAAGGGACACTCGGGCGTCGACCTGGGGGCGGTCGCAGTAAAGGGTGCTCTCGAACGTGGCGGCGTCGACCCGGCCGTCGTCGATTACGTGATCATGGGCCAGGTCCTCACCGCAGGCGCCGGTCAGATGCCTGCTCGCCAGACCGCGGTCAAGGCGGGCATCGGCTGGGACGTTCCGGCGCTGTCGATCAACAAGATGTGCCTGTCGGGCATCGACGCGATCGCGTTGGCCGACCAGTTGATCCGCGCGGGTGAGTTCGACTGTGTCGTCGCAGGCGGCCAGGAGTCGATGACGCAGGCTCCGCACCTGCTCCCGGGCAGCCGTGGCGGCTTCAAGTACGGAAACACCGAACTCGTGGATCACACCGCGTTTGACGGTCTGCACGACGCCTTCACCGATCAGCCGATGGGCGCTCTCACCGAGCAGGGCAACGAGACCGACGGTTTCACTCGCGAAGAGCAGGACGAGTTCGCCGCGCGCAGCCACCGTCTGGCTGCTGCGGCAGCAGCCAACGGTGTCTTCGACGACGAGATCGTCCCGGTCGAGATCCAGCAGCGCAAGGGCGACCCGGTCTCGTTCACCACCGACGAGGGTGTGCGCGCCGACACCACTGCCGAGTCGTTGGCCGGCCTGCGTCCGGCATTCGCCAAGGGCGGCACCATCACCGCGGGCAACGCGTCCCAGATCTCCGACGGTGCGTGCGCCGTCGTCGTCATGAGTAAGAGCAAGGCCGAGGAGCTGGGTCTTACCTGGCTCGCCGAGATCGGCGCCCACGGCGTCGTCGCGGGTCCGGACTCGTCGCTGCAGCAGCAGCCTGCCAATGCCATCCTCGCGGCTTGCGAGAAGGAGGGCATCACGCCCGCCGATCTCGACCTGCTGGAGATCAACGAGGCGTTCGCGGTGGTCGGCCTCGCATCGACCAAGACCCTGGGCGTCGACCCGGAGATCGTCAACGTCAACGGCGGCGCGATCTCTCTCGGCCACCCGATCGGTATGTCCGGCGCCCGCATCGCGCTGCACCTGGCTCTCGAACTCGCTCGTCGCGGCGGTGGCGTCGGGGCGGCAGCTTTGTGCGGTGCAGGTGGCCAGGGCGACGCCCTGATCGTCCGCGTCCCGAAGGCGTGATCGCGATGAAAGACTTCTTCACTCTCACCACTCCGGCCAAATGCTTCCGCTTCATCGCGGTGGTCGAAGCCATCACCTGGGCTGCACTGCTGATCGGCATGGCGTTCAAGTACGGCGGCGGGTTCGACACCGCGGTGCGAATCCCCGGCATGGCGCACGGCGCAGCGTTCGTCGCCTACCTGGTGATAACCCTGTGGGCCGCATACGCATTGAAGTGGAATCTGAAGACTCTCGTCCTCGCAGGCCTCGCCGCGATTCCGCCGTTCTTCTCGGTGTGGTTCGAGGTGTGGGCTCGACGCAACGGTCACCTCGGCGAACTGTCGCATGGTGCGACAGCACGTGGCGACGACGATGTCGATCGTGACAAACTGGCAGTGTGAGCAGTCCTATGAATCGTCGGCAGGCCGCAGCGGCGGCGATGCAGCAGGCGAGCACCATGTCGGGTGCCGTCGATCTGTCCGTCCTGAAAGAACGTGCTGAAGCTCAGCGGTCGCGGGCCGCTGCGCCCGCCCCGCAGCCCGGTGTCGAACCGGGTGCCCCGGGGCAGGCGCCTGAAGGGGCGTCGATCATCGACGTCACCGAGGCCACGTTCGAGTCGGACGTCGTAGCGCGATCCGACCGGGAACTCGTCATCACCCTGCTTTGGGCGGGGTGGAGCGAGCCGAGTGTCCAACTCGCTGCGCTTCTCCAGGAACTCGCCGTCCGGGCCGCTGGCGCGTGGACACTGGCGCGTGTCGACGTCGACGTCGCACCGCGAGTCGCACAGGCCTTCGGTGCGCAGTCCGTGCCGATCGCCATCGCGCTCGCCGGCGGACAGCCGGTGTCGGCCTTCGACGGTCGCCAGCCGGTCGAGCAGGTCGGTGCGTGGCTCGACGAGATCACGTCCAAGATGGGCATCCCGAGTCCCGACGCCGAGCCGGAGCCCGAACCCGAGGACGATCCGCGGATGGTCGCAGCCGAGGAACTGCTGAACTCCGACGACCTCGAGGGCGCATTGGCCGCCTACCAGGCGATCCTCGCGCTCGAACCGGGCAACGTCGAAGCCGCGGCCATCGCACGGAACGTCGAGTTCACGATCCGCGCCAAGCAGCACGATCCGACGGTCCTGGAGACCGCGGAGCCCGGCGACGTCGACGCCCAACTGGCGGCCGCCGACGTGCTGCTGCTCGGTCAGCGTCCGGAGCAGGCGTTCGATCGGATCATCGACGTCGTGCGCGTGTCCGACGGCGACGACAAGGCGCGAGCACGCACCCGACTGCTGGAACTCTTCGAGTTGTTCGACCCGTCCGAGCCGTTCGTCGTCTCGGCGCGTCGAAAACTCGCCGCCGCGTTGTACTGACTCCTCCGTATGCTGGTCGAGCGGAGTCGAGACCGTGTCTTGACTTCGCTCGACCAGCGGTAGGTGTCTCGCTCACGAAGGTGGAGGGGCGAGCCAGATGGACGAACGTGCGGGCAAGGTGACCTGGGCGCTGAACGGGCGTCCGTGGCTCGGGCTCTCGTGTGCCTCGGTCGAACCGAGGTTTCCCACGCCCGAGCCTCGGTAGTCGAGGGCCGCGGTGTTGAGCACTTCGCTCCAACGTCCGCCGCACGGCAGACCCATTCGGTAGTCGTACAGGTCCTCGTCGGAGAAGTTGAACAGGCACGCGATCTGATCGTCCCCGTCGGGGTCGCGTCGTAGAAACGCGACGACCGCGTTCTCGGTGTCGCTCGTGTCGATGACCTCCAGCCCGGCGGAGTCGGCGTCGCCGCGGTGCAGAGCGCCGTGGTCGAGCATGACCCGCCCGAGGTCTCCGACGAGACGTGCGATGCCGCGATGGACGGGGCCGTCGTCGCCGTGCAGGGCGCCCCAGTCGACGCCGCGATCATCGGACCACTCGTCGACCTGGCCGAACTCCTGTCCCATGAACAGCAGATTCTTACCGGGGTGCGCCCACTGGTAGGCGAGCAGCGCGCGGACGTGGTCGGCGCGTCGGTCGCCGGGCATTCGAGTGGTCAGCGTGCCTTTGCCGTGCACCATCTCGTCGTGACTGAGTGGCAGCACGTGACGCTCGCGGACAGCTCCGGTCAGGGAGTCCAGGAGCAGCGGGTTGGCGGCGCCGCGCTGGTCGGGAGGCGCGCCGACGTAGTCGAGGGTGCGGTGCATCCACCCGAGGTCCCACTTGAAGTCGAAGCCGAGGCCGCCATCGGACGTCGGCGCAGTGACCCCGGGCCACGCGGTGGACTCCTCGGCGATCATCACGACACCACGGCCAGTCCGATGGATCGTGTCCGTGAGTTCGCGGAGGAACTCCACGGCCTCCTCGTTGCGGTGGCTGCCGTCGGCGGCAGGCCGCCACTGCCCGGGGCTCCGGGAGTAGTCGCGGTAGAGCATGGCCGCGACTGCGTCCACCCGCAGTCCGTCGATGTGGAACTCGTCGCACCAGTACCGGGCGCTGGCGAGGAGGAAGCCCCGGACTTCGTCTCGTCCGAGATTGAAAGCGTATGTGCCCCAGTCTGGTTGGTCGCGGCGTAACGAATCGGCGTGTTCGTAGAGGGCGGTGCCGTCGAACTCGCCGAGGGCGAACGGATCCTTCGGGAAGTGGGCGGGCACCCAGTCGAGGATCACGCCGAGCCCACGCGAGTGCAGATAGTCGACCAGATAGCGCAGATCGTCCGGGTCGCCGAATCGCGCGGTCGGCGCGAAGAACGAGCCGACCTGGTAGCCCCAGGACGGTCCGTACGGGTGCTCGGTGAGCGGCAACAGTTGGACGTGGGTGAAGTTCAGTTCGACGAGATGGTCTGCGAGCAGGTGCGCCGCGCGTCGATAGTCGATACCGGGCCGCCACGATCCGAGGTGTACCTCGTAGATGCTCAACGGACTGCGGGCAGGATCGTCGTGTGCGCGCGCCGTCATCCACTCCTCGTCGCCCCAGAGATACCTCGACGGTGCGTCGACGATCGACGCGGTGTCCGGTGGGCACTGGGTGCGGTGGGCGAGGGGGTCGGCTTTGTCGCGCGTCAGCCCGTCGGCCCCGACGATGCGGTACTTGTAGCGGTCGCCGACCTTCGCGCCGGGGACGAAGAGCTCCCACACGCCGTCGCGACGGGCCATCGGAAACTGCTGGCCGCCCCAGGAGTCGAAGTCGCCGAACACGGTGACACCGCGTGCGTTCGGCGCCCACACGGCGAAGTCGACGCCGTCGACTCGTCGCCCGGAGGCGGTGTCGCGGTGGCCGGGAACCGACCCGAGGACCCCGACGATCCGGTCTCCGCCGTGCCGAACGACGTCTCGGTCGGAGTCGGTCAACCGCGGTCGAAAGGCGAAGGGGTCGTCGACGATCACCGGTCCGGAACCGTAGTCGACTTCGTACCAGTACTCGTCGCCGGGACGATCTGCCTGGCAGAGCGCGCCGCCGACGTGATGCAGTGCAGTCCGGGCCCCGGTGGATGCGACGGACTCGCCGTGGACCATCCCGGGCAGCAGCGCGTGCACGTGCACCGCCGGTCCGTCGTGGTGCGCACCGAGAATCCGGTGCGGACTCGGATGCGTCCCGGCAAGCAGCCGGCCGATCCAGTCGGTCATGATCGGCTCGGCGCCAACCTCGCCAGTGCGGCCGTGACGGCCGTCAGATCGCGCGTCTTCCAGAACGGCGGCAGTCCCGCCATGAGGTAATTGCCGTACCGCGCGGTGGCGAGGCGCGGATCGAGGACGGCGACCACACCGCGGTCGGACGTCGACCGAAGGAGTCGACCGGCGCCCTGCGCTAAGAGCAGTCCGGCGTGATTGGCCGACACGGTGAGGAAGCCGTTGCCGCCGCGGGCATCGACGTCGCGCTGGCGCGCCGACAGCAGGGGGTCGTCGGGGCGCGGGAACGGGATGCGATCGATCATCACCAACTGCAGGGATCGTCCCGGGACGTCGACGCCCTGCCACAACGACAACGTGCCGAACAGGCAGGTCTGCTCGTCGTCGGAGAACGTCCGGATCAAGGTCGACGTCGTGTCGTCGCCCTGGCACAGAATCGGGAAGTCGACGCGGTCGCGGAGCTTCTCGGCGGCTTCCTTCGCCGCCCGCATCGACGAGAACAGGCCGAGGGTCCGCCCACCGGCCGCCGTCATCAACTCGACCATCTGGTCGAGGGTCGCCGGAGCGATGCCGTCGCGGCCGGGAGGCGGGAGGCGGTCGGCGACGTAGAGGATCGCCGATTTCGGGTAGTCGAACGGCGAACCCGCGTCCAACCCTCGCCAGCCTGCGCCTTCGGCGTCGCCGCCGTGCGCCGGAAGGCCCCACGTGCGGGCGAGGGCGTCGAAGTTGCCGCCCAACGTCAACGTCGCGGAGGTGAGGATCACCGTGGAGTCGGTGAACAGCGATGTTCGCAGGAGGCCGGCCACCGACAACGGCGCGATCCGCAGAGTGTGCCGCGTGTTGTTGCGGAAGTCGTCGACGGACTTCCACACGACGTCGAAACGCTTGGTGATGTCGGACTCGCCGAACACGGTCAGCGTGCGGACCACGCTGTCGTGCAGGGACTCGGTGGCCGACATCGCCATCTGGCGGGCGGCGGCGGCTTCGGGATCGGTACCGGGTTTGGCCGGTCCGATCTCGCTGCGCGCATTCCATAGCCGATCCCGCAGCGACGCGAGGATCTCGCCCGCGCCGTTGGGCAGCCGGGTCCACTCGCCGTTCTGGGTCGCTTCGAGGAGGATGCCGAGCTGCTCGCCTGCGCCGACCAACGAATCAGCCGTCTCGTCGGACACCAGCTTTCCGAGACGGCGCGCGACGATGGTGACGCCCGCAGCGGAGATCTCTTCGGTCGTCACCGAGGTGATGCGATCGACCAGTTCGTGCGCCTCGTCGATCACGACGACCCGGTGCTCGGGGAGGATCGTCGCCGGACTCATCGCGTCGATCGCGAGCATCGCATGATTGGTGACGATCACGTCGGATGCTCCGGCTTTACGGCGTGCGAGCTCGGCGAAGCAGTCCTCGCCGTACGGGCAGGCGTTGGCGCCCAGGCACTCTCGCGATGTGACGCTCACCTGTCGCCACGAGCGGTCGGAGACGCCCTGGGGGAGATCGTCGCGATCGCCGGTCTCGGTTTCTGACGTCCACTCGCGCAACCGGGTGACCTCACGGCCCGTCCGGGACAGCTCGAAGGCGTCGAACAGTTCGCTGTCGGGTTCGTCGGCGACGCCCGAGTGCAGCTTGTTCAGACACAGATAGTTCGCGCGCCCCTTGAGGATCGCGAAGTGCGGCTCCCGGCCGAGCGGCTTCGTCAACGCAGACGCCAGACGCGGCAGATCGCGTTCGGTGAGCTGACGTTGCAGCGCGATGGTCGCAGTCGAGACGACCACCGTCTCGTTCGATTCGACGGCGTGCCGGATGGACGGGACCAGGTAGGCCAACGATTTACCGGTGCCGGTGCCTGCCTGCACGGCCAGGTGCTCGCCGTCGTCGATCGCCGCTGCGACGGCGCTCGCCATCGTCACCTGTCCGTCGCGGCGGGTGCCGCCGAGTTCGGACACCGCGTGATCGAGGAGCTCGGGGACCTCTGGAACGCTCACTGGGCGGGCGTGCCGGTGTGCAGAAGCGTGCCGGACACCTCGACGCCGGCTTCGCGAAGCTCGCGCAGCGCGGTCTGCGTGGTCGCCTCGGAGACGGCCGCAGTGACGTCGAGCAGCACGCGCGTGCCGAAGCCGAAGCGGGCTGCGTCCAGCGCGGTCGCGCGCACGCAGTGGTCGGTGGCGATGCCGACGATGTCGACCGCCTTGACGCCGTGGGCCGTCAGCCAGTCGGCGAGCGAGGTCCCGTCGGCGTCCACGCCCTCGAACCCGGAGTACGCGGCCGAATAGGCGCCCTTGTCGAAGACGGCCTGGAACTGCTCGGTGTTCAGGCTCGGATGGAATCCGACGCCGTCGGTCCGGGCGACGCAGTGCGGCGGCCACGAGTCGACGAAGTCGGGGTCCTCGGAGAAGTGCGATCCCGGGTCGACGTGGTAGTCGCGGGTGGCGACGACCGTCGAATAGTCGCCGCTGATCGAGTTGACGCCTGCGGCGACGGCGGCTCCGCCAGTGACGGCGACGGAGCCGCCCTCGCAGAAGTCGTTCTGGACGTCGACGACGATCAGAGCTCGGTTGCTGGACATCTACTTCTCCGGTCGGCTGACGTGTCGGGTGCCCACTGCGGGATCGCCGTGGCTCAGACCCAGCCCCTCCCACGGGAGGGACACGAGACCTCGTGCGAGGTGCTCGCGGGCGTCGGGGAGCGTCGGCACGTCATCGACGACGCGGCCACCACGCACCAGCGGGATCTGCAGATCTCTCACTCCCAGGCTACCGAGACCGCTCACCGGTCCGTCGCCTGCCATGCCTGCTCCGGTCACGATGATCTCCTCGACGATCGTGCCGGTGTCGCGGGCGGCGCGCAGTGCGCGCTTGGCTCCACCGTGGCTCTCCTTGTGGCTCGACCGTTTGGCGACCGGAATGCCGTCCACCTCGACGAGTTTGTAGACCATCCCCGCTGTCGGAGCCCCGCTGCCAGTGACGAGCGACGTTCCGACGCCGTAGGTGTCGACGGGTTCGGCGCGCAGGGACGCGATCGCGTACTCGTCGAGGTCGCCGGAGACGACGATCTGCGTGTTGGTGGCGCCGAGGTCGTCCAGTTGTGCGCGTACCTGCCGGGCGAGGACGCCGAGGTCGCCCGAGTCGATGCGGACCGCGCCGAGTTCGGGGCCCGCCGCCCCGATCGCGTTCGCGACGCCCTGCGTGATGTCGTAGGTGTCCACGAGCAGAGTGGTTCCGGTGCCGAGCGCGTCGACCTGGGCGGCGAACGCGGCCTTCTCGCCGCTTCCGTCGGCCGTCGCGAACGACAAGGTGAATGCGTGCGCGGCGGTGCCTGCGCTCGGGACTCCGTAGGTCCGGGCGGCCTCCAGATTGCTGGTGGCGGTCAGGCCTGCGACGTACGCTGCGCGCGCCGAGGCGACGGCCGCCCGCTCGTGGGTGCGACGCGAGCCCATCTCGATGATCGGCCGGCCGGCGGCCGCGCTGACCATCCGGGAAGCTGCAGACGCGATCGCGCTGTCGTGATTGAGGATCGACAGGATCACCGTCTCCAGGACCACGCACTCGGCGAAGCCGCCGCGCACGGTCATGATGGGGGAGCCGGGGAAATACAGTTCGCCCTCGCGGTAACCATCGATGTCGCCGGAGAATCGGTAGCCGGCGAGCCAGTCGAGGGTCGGCTGATCCAGGACGCCGCGCAGGGCCGCGATCTCGTCGTCGGAGAACCGGAACTCCTCGAGAGCCTCCAGGACACGGCCGGTTCCGGCGACGACGCCATACCTCCGTCCGTCGGGGAGTCGACGGGCGAACACCTCGAACACGCACGCCCGATCGGCCCGTTCGGCCTTGATGGCGGCGGAGATCATGGTCAGCTCGTAGTGGTCTGTCAGCAGCGCGGTACCGGTCACATTCGCTACCCTATTACTCATGGTGCGCGATGAGTCGACGCCGGGCACGAGCACCGGTACCGCGGTGGCAGAACCCGTGGTCGAAACGGATCGACCCTGGGTGACGGTCGTGTGGGACGACCCGGTGAACCTGATGAACTACGTCGCGTACATCTTCCAGAAACTGTTCGGCTATTCGGAGGCGCGGGCTCGCGAACTGATGATGCAAGTGCACAACGAGGGCAAGGCGGTCGTCTCTTCGGGCGATCGCACCAAGGTCGAGGCCGATGTCAGCAAACTGCATGCGGCGGGTCTCTGGGCGACGATGCAGCACGACTCGTGAGGCGGCGCCGATGAGGACGTGGCGTCGGACCGGGACGGGGACCCAGGTGCGGATCTGCTCCAACCTGGAGAGCTACGAGTGCCAGCTGCTCGCCTCCATGATCGAGTCGATCTCCGAGCTGCTCGTCGAACGTGTCGACTCGGCGCCGAGCGACGAACTGTCGGCCATCACCGGGATCTCGACCGGCCACACACGCGCCCCCGAGGACGTGACGATGGGGCGGCTGCTGCCCGACTTCCACCGGCCCGACCAGGAGGACGAACTGACGGCGGCGTCCCTCTCCTCCGACCTCAACGGTGGGCTGCGCAGCGTCAACGAGCCGCGGATCATCGACGCCAAACTCAACGCCGCGCGCACCGTCCTTGAGACCCTGCCGCCCGACGGCGGGGACATCCGACTGACCGAGGAGGAGGCCGATCGCTGGCTGGCGGCCCTCACCGACGTGCGGTTGGCGCTGGGCGCGATGCTGGGGATCGACGATCAGCCGCTGCGGCTTCCGCCCGATCATCCGCAGGCCGCGCACCGCGATGTCTACGACTGGCTGTCGGTGGTCCAGGGGCTGCTCGTCGAGGCGCTGATGGCGGACGAGTGGACGCAGTCCGATTGGGACGTCGAATGACCGACGGGCTCTTCGTGTCTCGAGTGGGCAACCGCATCACCGACGTCGCTGGGATCGGCGTCGGGCACCACCATCTGATCGATGACGACGTCGTCGTCGCGACCGCGACCGAGCCCGGTTCGGGGTGGGCGGCAGGCACCACGGTCGTGACTGTCGCCGACGGCGCGACCACCGCCGTCGACGTGCGTGGCGGGGGCCCCGGCACTCGGGAGACCGATCTCCTCGAACCGGGGAACAGCGTGCGAGGCGCCAACGCGATAGTCCTGACCGGAGGCAGTGCGTACGGACTGTCGGCGGCCGACGGCGTGATGCGCGGCCTCGAGACCGCAGGAATCGGACTGCCGATGGACCGCCAGGGGCACGTGGTCCCGATCGTCCCCGCGGCCGTGATCTTCGATCTTCCCGTCGGACGCTGGGACAACCGGCCAGACGCCCAGTTCGGCGAGCGGGCGCTCGCTGCGGCGGGCGCTGACTTCGCCGTCGGGTCGGTCGGCGCCGGTGCAGGCGCGCGCGCCGGAGCCCTCAAAGGTGGTGTGGGGACAGCCTCGCTCACCGTGACCGACGGGCCCGCCCGCGGACTGACGGTCGGCGCACTCGTCGTCGCCAACCCCGTCGGACAGGTGGTCGACCCGCAGACCGGGCTGCCGTGGGGCGCCGAAGACCTGACACATCACGGGCTCCGTCGGCCCGCGGCAGCCGAACTGACTCGCCTGCGCGCACTCGAGGCGAAGGGATCGGTCTTGAACACGACGATCGGCGTCGTCGCGACCGATGCGACGCTGTCGGTGCCCGCCGTGCGGCGTTTGGCGATGTCCGGGCACGACGGACTCGCGCGGGCGGTCCGCCCCGCGCACTCGCCGCTCGACGGCGACACGCTGTTCGCAGTCGCAACCGGTGAACGCACCGCCGACCCGGACGCCGCCGCCGACATCCCGCCCGGCATGGAGTCGGATATCGCGGTGGTCGCCGCCCTCGCCGAGGCGTCGGCGACCGTCGTCCAACGCGCCATCGTGTCGGCCGTGGTCAGCGCGAGCGCCGTGGCGGGCATCCCCGCCTACCGTGACGTCGTCGCGTCGGCGTTCGCCGGCGGATACGCATTCGGGCCGGGGGACGAGTGAGCGCACCGCTTCCGCAGAACAACGAGGTCGCCAAGCCGTGGGACCGTTGGCTGCAGATCGTCATCATTCTGGCCGTCGTCACCGCAGTGCAGTTCGCCGTCGAACTGCTCGACGTCGTGTTGGACGGTCGGCTCGACACGCACGGCATCGAACCCCGAACGTGGTCGGGTCTGCTCGGCGTCATCTGGGCACCGTTCCTGCACGCCGACTTCGCCCACCTGATCTCCAACCTGCTGCCGGGCCTGGTGCTCGGCTTCTTCGTGCTGTTGAGCGGCCGGGCCCTGGTGGTGACGGGCGTCGTCTGGGTAGTGTCCGGTGTCGGCGTGTGGCTGACGGCGCCGTCCGCGTCGATCACCGTCGGGGCGTCGGGAATCGTCTTCGGCTGGCTGACGTTCCTGATCGTGCGCGGCCTGTTCAACCGCGATGTCTGGCAGGTCCTCGGCGGTGTCGTGATCGCGGTGATCTACGGCGGCATCCTGTGGGGTGTCCTTCCCGGGACGTCCGGGGTGTCGTGGCAAGGCCATCTGTTCGGGGCCGTCGGCGGTGTGCTCGCGGCGTGGATGGTCGCGACGTCGGCAGGCGCGGAGAAGGCAGGCGGCACGAAAGCCATCGAACTGGGAGGACTGTCCTGAATCACGGACCCATCGGGATCTTCGACTCAGGTGTCGGCGGGCTCACTGTCGCGCGTGCGGTGATCGACCTGCTGCCCGACGAGGACATCGTCTACATCGGCGACACCGCGAACGGCCCGTACGGTCCGTTGACGATCCCCGAGATCCGCGGACACGCGCTGTCGATCGGCGACGAGTTGATGCGCCGCGGAGTCAAAGCGATCGTGATCGCGTGCAACACGGCGTCGGCCGCGATGCTGCGCGACGCACGGGAACGGTATGCGCCGATCCCCGTGATCGAGGTGATCCTGCCCGCCGTCCGACGCGCCGTCGCCGCGACCCGAAACGGGAAGATCGGCGTGCTCGGCACCGAGGCGACCGTCGCGTCCCGCGCCTACCAGGACTCGTTCGCGGCGGCCCGGGACATGGAGATCACCGCCGTCGCCTGCCCACGATTCGTCGACTTCGTCGAACGCGGTGTCACGAGCGGCAGACAGATCCTCCAACTGGCTCAGGGCTACCTCGAGCCGTTGCAACAAGCCGGTGTGGACACAGTCGTTCTCGGATGCACCCATTATCCGTTGCTGTCGGGTGTCATTCAGTTGGTGATGGGCGACGAGGTGACATTGGTGTCGAGTGCCGAGGAGACGGCGAAGGACACCTTTCGCGTCCTGACCGAGTCGGATTCGCTCAACTCACACACCGGGCGCGAAGCGCACCGATTGTTTTCGGCGACAGGCGATCCCGCCAATTTCGCGAAGTTGTCGAAGCGGTTCCTCGGTCCTCAGATCGGCCATGTGACGCACTTCTGACGATCCTTCTGTGAGCTGTCTCGCTTCGAGCGTGCGTCAATCGGTCGATCACGCGGGTGCGGTTCGATGCTCGATTCTATGGTGAGCATGGCAAAGTGGGGCGTATGCGATTGACGGTGCTCGGGTGTTCGGGGAGCGTGAACGGCCCCGGGGCCGCATGCTCGGGATACCTGCTTCAAGCCGACGGCCACCAGCCGGTGCTGATCGACTGCGGGCACGGCGTGTTCGGTGAGCTGTTGCAGCACGCCAACCCGAATCACGTCGCGGTTCTGTTGAGTCATCTGCACGCGGACCACTGCATGGATCTGCCCGCCATGCTCGTCTGGCGTCGCTGGGCTCCGGAGTGCGCCACCGAGCGCTCGTTCCTGTACGGACCGACCGGCACGGCGCTGCGTATCGGTGCGGGGTCGTCGGAGTATCCGGGTCGGGTCGACGACATCTCCGACACTTATGACGTTCGCGAATGGGTCGACCGGGAAGCCGTCGACCTCCACGGTCTGCACATCGTGCCGTTCAAGGTGAATCACCCGCCGAGTACTTACGGGCTGCGCATCACCGGACCCGACGGCGAAGTGTTCGCGTACAGCGGCGACACCGGCGTGTGCGACGAGGTCGTCGACCTCGCTCGCGACGCCGACCTGTTCCTGTGCGAGGCGTCGTGGACACACGACCCGGACAATCGCCCGAAGAATCTGCACCTGTCGGGGACCGAGGCAGGCCGGATCGCTGCTCGCGCAGCGGCGCGCTCCCTGGCGCTGACGCACGTCGTTCCGTGGACGGACTCGGACGCCATCATCGACGAGGCGTCCGTCGAATACCCCGGACCGCTCCAGTTGGTCCATCAGGGACAGGTCATCGAGGTCCGCTCGCCCCTCTAGTCGGCTGCTGCCGCGTCGCGCGGGTCGTGAGAAGCTCGACGTATGGCGAAGCGATTGATCGACGTACTGCTCATCGTCGTCGCGACCGCCATCGCGATCGCCGTCGCGTTGTGGCTCACGCCGATGCAGACGGTCGAGGCGGTCGGTCAGACGATCCGGGTCGGGGCGACGGCTCCGTCGTGGTCATGGAGCGGTCCAGGACAGGTCGACCTGTTCGGGCAGGAACTGCCGACGACGGTCGAGTTCTCGGGGCCGATCAGGCCGCGCCTGGAGCTGACCGACCTCCAACTGACGGAGCAGCTGACCGGCCTCGCCGGCCCGGACAGCGACGAGTCCACGCGCTCTGCGGCGCAGAGCGAGCTGACCGACGCGCTCGTCACGGGCTGGCGCGATTACTTGATCCTGCAGGTGCTGATCGTGCTGGCCGTGACGGTGCTGCTGCTCGGAGCAGTCGCCGGATGGCAGCGGCGACCGATGCGACCGTCGATCACGTTCGTCGTGGTCGGTGCACTGATCGCCGTGACGGTGAACGTCGGCGCGTTCGTCGCCACCGCGTTCTCCACCGCCGATCAACTGCGGGAGATCGATTCCCTCGCCTCACTGGTCGGCGCCGCACCCGCAGCGACGCCCGCACCGCGAGCGGCTCCGGCTGGCGAGGCGGGGAAAGTCGTGGTGATCGGGGACTCCACCGCGGCCGGGATCGGGAACTCGCCACTGGCCGATCCGACTCCCGAGGACACCGCGTGCGAGCGGACCAGCGGATCGTTCGCGGCCGCACTGGACAAGTCCACGGGCTGGGGCGTCACGAACCTGGCCTGCAGCAGCGCGACGATCCGGGAAGGGCTGCTCGGCGACCAGGAGCGAGGCGGCGAACAGGTGCCGCCACAGTTGGCGCGAGCGCTGGCGGCAGCGCCGGGTGCGCTGATCATCAGTGTCGGCGCGAACGACGTCCGCTGGTCGCAGATGATCGGCCTGTGCGCCACGCTGCCCGACTGCGGCGGGGCCGCGGCGGACGCGTACTTCCGCCAGCAGTTGAGCGCGTTCACCCGCGACTACCTGGTCCTGCTCACCCAGTTGCGGTCGTTGCCGAATCCGCCGACCGTCGTCATCAACCAGTACTACGACCCGCTGTCGGGCGACACCGACTGCGTACGGGATCTCGGCATCACGGCGGAGAAGGAAGAGATTCTCCGCGGATGGCTGCAGTCGATGAACACCGTCCTCGCGGAAGGTGCCCGCGCGTCGTCGTTCCAGACCGCGCAGCCGTCGTTCGCAGGTCACGGGGTGTGCGCCAAGGGTCCGTTCGTGCAGGCGATAGATGGAGCAGCGCCGCTGCACCCGACCACGGCGGGCGGTCTGGCGATCGCGCTCGCGGACCAGGCTGCGCTCCTCGAGTCCGGGTTCCGGTAGCCGGGCGACGCGCCGCCCCGTGCACTTCGTGCCGGTCCAGATAGACTCGGGAGGGTGAGCACACGAGAAGACGGCAGGGCCGACAACGAGTTGCGCCCCATCAAGTTCACCCGCGGATTCACCTCGCATCCGGCGGGATCGGTTCTAGTGGAGTTCGGGAACACGCGTGTCATGTGCACCGCGTCGGTCACCGAAGGAGTCCCGTCCTGGCGACGCGGCTCCGGCCTCGGTTGGCTGACCGCGGAGTACTCGATGCTGCCCGCGGCCACCCACGAGCGGAACAAGCGTGAATCAGTGCGCGGAAAGATCGGCGGCCGCACCCACGAGATCAGTCGCCTCGTCGGCCGGTCGTTGCGTGCGTGCATCGACCTCGCCGCGCTCGGCGAGAACACCGTCGCCATCGACTGCGACGTGCTGCAGGCCGACGGCGGCACCCGTACCGCAGCGATCACCGGCGCGTACGTAGCGCTCGCCGACGCAGTCACCTGGCTCGGCGCGGCAGGCAAGCTCAACGACCCGCAGCCGCTGTCGTGCGTCATCGCAGCGATCAGCGTCGGCGTCGTCGACGGCCGGGTCCGCCTGGACCTCCCGTACGAGGAGGACTCGCGCGCCGAAGTCGACATGAACGTGGTCGCCACCGATGCGGGCACCCTCGTCGAGCTTCAGGGCACCGGCGAAGGCGCGACGTTCCCGCGCCGCACCCTCGATGCGATGCTCGACGTCGCGACGGCAGGCATCGAACAGATCGTGCAGGCTCAGCAGGACGCACTCGCCGAGCCGTACCCGGGCGTGCTGCCCACCGCGTCGAAGTGACGACACGCGTTCTGCTGGCATCGGGGAACGCGAAGAAGCTCGCCGAGCTCCGGCGCATGGTGGACGGTGCTGCGATCACCGGCCTCGACGTGCTCGGACTCGGCGACGTCGATGCATATCCCGAGCCCGTCGAGGACGGGGCGTCGTTCGAGGAGAATGCGCTGATCAAGGCGCGTGAAGCGGTGGCCCGCACCGGTCTCCCGTCGCTCGCCGACGACTCCGGGATCACCGTCGACGCGCTCAACGGCATGCCGGGCATCCTGTCTGCGCGGTGGAGCGGCGGCAAGGGGGATGCCGCGAACAACGAACTGTTGCTCGCGCAGATCGCCGACGTCCCGCAGCAACGCCGTGGGGCCGGATTCGTGTCGGTCTGCGCCCTCGTCCTGCCGGACGGCTCGGAGAAGATCGTGCGTGGCGAATGGCGCGGTGCGATCGTGCAGGAGTCTCGCGGGGGCGGCGGCTTCGGCTACGACCCGCTGTTTCTGCCGGACGACGCGGCCGACGGGCGTACCGCAGGCGAGTTGAGCCCGGCGGAGAAGGACGCGCGCAGTCATCGGCACCAGGCGTTGGTGCAGTTGCTGCCTGCGTTGGCCGAACTCGCGGGTTAGCGACCGATCACGGGTCGTACCCCGGTCAGAGGTCGTATTGGGCCTTCACGTCGCGCGTGCGGATGTGCTCGAAGTAGAACGACAGGAACGGGATGGTTCCGGCGATGGCGGTCGCGATCAGCTTGCCGATCGGCCAGCGCACGCGGATGCTCAGATCGACCGTCATGATCAGGTAGATGAAGTAGATCCAGCCGTGCGCCACACCGACCCAGCCGTAGCCGTCGACGCCGAAGCCGTATTTGGCGATCATCTCGGCGACCAGCAGGAGCAGCCAGACACCGGTGATCCACGCGAGCACGCGGTAGCGCAGCAGGGCGCCGCGTACTCGGTCCTTCTGGGCCTCGGAGACCGGGGCAGCCGTCTCGGGCGTGGGGGAGTCGAGATTATTGTCCGTCACGTATCGATCCTTCGGTGCAGTCACGCGTCGTCGCGCCGGTCGTTGAGTTCGCTGAGATACCGGTTGTACTCGGCCATTTGGTCGTCCGGCGCATCGTCGAGCGGGGCGAGTGTCGGATCGGCCGCATCCGGACGAGGGGGAAGCACCCCATCGGGGATCTCGGTGGGACCGCGTCTGGCCGTCTCTTCGACGAATCCGTCCGGGTCGGCCTCCATCACCACGAACCGTCGATACGCGTAGACGACGGCGATCGCGAAAGCGGGCCACTGCAAGGCGTATCCGAGATTCTGGAAGCTGCCCGACGTCGATTCGAAGCGTCCCCACTGCCACCACGCGAGTGCGAGGCAGGCACCAGCAGCGACGACGACCAGTGCGATCAACGCGGGTCGATGTCGTTTCTGGACGGGGGGCGATGCATCGGTCACGACCTCCACGGTACCTGTCGCGGAGAAGCGACCTGCCTCACAGCATCGCCTCGATCCAGGCTAGGGGCGGCCGTCGGGCTCGTCGACGGTCCCCGAACGGGGAGGACGCATTCGGCGGCGAACGCCGCGGCGACCGCGACCAGCCAACCGCCGATCACGTCCGACGGTCGATGCCATTGCAGTCCGACGACGGCGACCGACACCGCGGTCGCACCCACGAGCGAACAGACGGTCACGAGACGCCTGATCCGTGCCGGGCTGACCGCGATGAGTGCGAACGCTGCGGCCCCGAAGGCGGCGACGGTGTTCGACGGGAAGGAATTGTTCGCCGCGCCGACGCCGAGCGCAGGCCGCTCGAGGCCGGTCTTGAGCGCGATCGCGGCCACGACCGCGCCGATCACCAGGATCGCGGCGTGCGCGGCGAGACGTGCCGACCGGCGACCGGCGCAGATCACGCCGAGCACCAGACCGATGCCCGCCAGTACCGCCAGTTGATGATCACCGAGCCACCCGCTGGTCGGAGTGTCACTCCCGAAGTGTGCCGCCCACGACTGCATCGTCTGCTCGTCGGACGCCTGCCCCGGGTACGACTGGACGAACACAGCGAACGTTCCGGCGAGCAAGGCGAGCGCGATGAGGGCGCCCGCGAACGCGGTCGCGCGGCGGGTGATGGCGGACATGACCTCCACCGTGCCCTAATCGTGTCACTGGATGCATCCATGGCGGCCCCGGAGTGTCGCGATCGGGACGCAACGTGCCTCGGTACAGCGGCAGAGCAGCGCCGACGTGACGTTCCCGACAGCTAGACCGGGTCGGGAGCGTCCTGCGCTTCGTCCGCAGTCGGCTGGGCCGACAGGTAGCGCTCGCGGGAGTCGTCGAGCTCGTCGAGCCACGCGGTGTGGTGGATGGTCGCCATCGTTCCCGTCATCACCGACCGGTACGGCTGATCGCGGTAGGTGAGGATGTTCGTCTTCTTGTCCTTCTTCCACGCGAGGAAGGTGTCGACGACCTCGTCGAGATCGAACATCGGGTAGTCGGTCTGCTCGATGAGATCGCGGATGTAGGCGGCTTGGAAGCGGACGGCCGCCGGGTCGTCGTCCACCTCGGCGTAGGCGGTCAGCCACTCGTCGATGTGCGCTTGGCGGGCGTCGGCGTCGGGGAGTGCGAAGCGGCCGAGGATCACGTCGCGTACGAACCACGCCTGCGCGTCGAACATGTTGAACGTGAACCACTGATCTTGCGCGCCCAGATAGTGGATCTGCGGGTTCGCCTGCCACGTCACGCCGCGGTACAGGCCGGTGGGATACAGATTGTTCGGCGAATCGATCTGGGCTTCGTGCGGCAGGAACGGATAGTGGTGCAGGTAGCCGGTGCACAGGATCACGGCGTCGAACTCGCGTGAGGAGCCGTCGACGAACGTCGCATTCGGTCCGTCGAACCGGGCGACCTGAGGCACCTCGTCGACGCCCTCCGGCCACGCGAAGCCTTGCGGGCCGGACCGGTAGCTCATGGTGACGTGCCGCGCGCCCATCTTGTGCGACTGGATGCCGATGTCCTCGGCCGAGTAGGAGCCGCCGATGAGGAGTAGACGCTGACCCGCGAATCGTTCGGCGCCGCGGAACTCGTGCGCGTGGATCACTTCACCGGGGAAGGTCTCGATGCCGTCGAAGTCGGGGACGTTGGGGAACGAGAAGTGGCCGGTGGCGACGATGATCTCGTCGAACACCTCGGTAAGCGTTCTCTTGTTCTTCACGTCGTCCACGGTGACGGTGAATGTCTGTGTCTCGTCGTCGAACTCGGTCCGCCGAACGGCATGTGCGAACAACACACTGTCTTTGACACCCGACTGCGCCGCGCGACCGTCGATGTAGTCCCACAGGACCTCACGCGGCGGATACGAGGAGATAGGCCGACCGAAGTGCTCGTCGAACGTGTACTCCGCGAACTCAAGCGCCTCCTTCGGGCCGTTGGACCACAGGTTGCGGTACATGCTCGAATGCACGGGTTCGCCGTAGTGGTCGGTTCCGGTGCGCCAGGTGAAGTTCCACTGGCCGCCCCAGTCGTCCTGCTTCTCGTAACAGACGATCTCGGGCACGTCGACGCCGTCCCGCTCCGCCGACTTGAAAGCGCGCAGGGCGGCCATGCCACTCGGCCCCGCGCCAATGATCGCAATCCTTTTTCTCTGCTGCACAAACGCCTTCCCACCCGCGAGAATCTCCCCGGATGCCACGTCCACTGTCGGTAGCGAGCGCTGCTGAAGTCAACTTCGCACCGACTCGACGCCTCCGGTGTCGTCGGTGTTACCCGTAGGTGACCGATTCCTCGCATGCGGGACCCGCCGACCAGTGCGTTCGCCGACGTCACCACGATTGTTCCAACCGACCGGAGGGACATCGACGATGAACGACCGTCAGATCACGCTGCGTTTCATGGCGGCGCCGACAGATGTGGCGACGATCGGAGGTGGCGTGCGCGGCGGCCGGATCCTTGAATGGGTCGATAAGGCCGCCTATGCGTGCGCTGCCGCGTGGTCGGGCGGATACAGCGTGACCGCGTACGTCGGAAACACCAGTTTCGGCCGCGACATCGCTTCCGGCGACCTCGTCGAGGTCACGGCCACTCTCATCCACACCGGACGGACGAGCATGCACATCGAATGCGAAGTGCGGTCGGCAGATCCACGTGTCGGCACCTTCACCCAGGCGAGCCGCTGCCTGCTCGTGTTCGTCGCCGTCGACGAGGGCGGGGCTCCGACGCCGGTGCGCCAATGGGTGCCGATGCGCGCCGAGGACGTCGCCCGGGACAGATTCGCGTGCGACCGCTCAGAGATCCGCGGCAGGATCACCACGGCGATGGCCGGGGCCGACTACTCCGGCGCGACCGCAGCGCAGGAGGCGTCGACCCGATTCCTCGCGGCGCCGACCGACGTCAACTGGGGCGGCAAGGCGCATGGTGGCCGCGTGATGGGGTGGATCGACGACGCCGCCTACCTGTGCGCGGTCCGGTGGTGGTCGGGGGAGGCGGTCACGGTGTACATGGGCGGTGTCCGCTTCTACCGGCCGATTCACATCGGTCAGGTGGTCGACGTGAGCGCGCGTCTGATTCACACCGGCCGCCAGACGATGCACGTCGCCGTCCACGTCTACGCGCACTGGCCGCGCGAAGGCGCGCACACGAGACTGCTTGCGGCTCATAGCCTGACCGTTCTCGCTGCGCTCGACACCGCGGGCGACGCGACAGACGTCGTGCCCTGGGCTCCGCAACTGCCGAGGGACGTCGCATTGGACCGTCATGCGCGAGAACTGATCGCGATCCGTGGGCGCAGATCGCCTGCGACGGAACACCGGATGGTCGAGATCTAGGCTGCGCGAGATCGGCGCGGCCCGAGTGTCGACACCTGTGCGCGAGGGGGGACTTGAACCCCCACGTCCTGAGACACTGGAACCTAAATCCAGCGCGTCTGCCAATTCCGCCACTCGCGCATGCACACGGCGCGCGTGTGCATGAACACTGTACCGGTAGTCTCGGGCCGTGACGGCATACCCTCTGGCTGATTCCGCCCTCGTCGATGCGCTCGGCAATGCCCTGCGCGCAGCTGACTTCTCGTCGGACGGGATCGACGGACTCCTCGGCGACCAAGCGGGGCAGGCGCTTCTGAACGGGACGTGGTGGCCGGCCCTGCGTGCGACCCGCCGAGTCCCCGTGGACAAGCAGGCGCTCGCGACGTTGGTCCGGCTGTTCCTCCTCGGTTCGACGGAACCGGAGTCGGAGGTCGACGCGGCATTCGCCGGGGTCGCCGTGGATGCGCTCGTCGACGGCGAGGTCCTCGCCCGCGATGAGGACGGGATCCGCGCGCTGCTCGACATCCGGCCGCACGGCAGTGACGACTCCGACTATCTGGTCGTCGCCGATCAGGACGCGTCCATGCGGCCCGGAGCCGTTGCCCACGATCATGTGCTCGGGATCGGCGGCGCATCGATGTCGTTGGCGCAGGCAGTGATTCGCACGCCTGCCGCGCGAGCGCTCGATCTCGGGACCGGCTGCGGTGTTCAGGCGCTCCATATGAACGGCCACTGCGGCGAGATCGTGGCGACCGACACCAACCCGCGAGCGCTAGCGCTCGCGGCGGCCACCGCACGTCTCAACGGAACGGCCTGGGATCTCCGGGAGGGCAGCCTGTTCGACCCGGTCGAGGGGGAGAGTTTCGACCTGATCGTGTCCAACCCGCCGTTCGTCGTCGGCACTGGAGCGCAGGATTACATCTATCGAGACTCCGGCATCGTCGGCGACGGAGTGAGTCGTCAGCTCATCGAGAACGCCGGAACCCATCTGAAGCCGGGCGGCGTCGCCCAGCTGCTCGCCAACTGGATCGTCTACGACGAGGACGAGTGGGACCACCGGGTCCGCTCGTGGGTCGAGGCGAGCGGGCTCGACGCGTGGGTCGTGCAACGCGAGCTCGCCGACCCGATCTCCTATATCTCGCTATGGGTCTCGGATGCGGGAGAGTCGTCCGCGGATGCGGCCCGGCGCGGAGCCGACTGGCTCGACTGGTTCGAACGCGAAGGGATCGTCGGCATCGGCATGGGGTCGGTGACCCTGCGTAAGCCGGTCGAGGACAGGTCGGCCGACGTCGTCATCGAGGAGATCGCTGCGGCAGGCCAGGAGGTCACCGGTTTCGAGGCGCAGGCCTGGTTCTCCCGCCGCGACTTCCTGCGGACCACGACGGACGACGGTCTGCTGGCAGCTCGGTTACGGACGTCGCCGGTCTTCCTCGAGTCTCAGTCGTTGCCCGGCGACGACGGTTGGCAGCAAGTCGGTGCTTCGGTCACCCGGCCGGGCGGCCCGGGCGCTGTCCTCGGCGTGGACGAAGTACTCACCGCGCTCATCGCGGGGTGCCGGGGCGAAGTGCCACTCGGCGCACTGATCACCCTGTTGGCGCAGTTCCACGGCGTCGACGCGGATGCGCTCACGGAAGCAGCGATGCCGAGCGTTCGCGAGGCGATCGGGCGAGGAATCCTGTTCGTCGTCGAGTGACAGCGGCTGCAGATGTTTGGAAATTCAGGCGGCTCAGGGCCCTCCGAGGGAATATTTCCCTCCGACCCACCTGTCCCGCCTGAATTTCTCGGCACCGGACATCCGGTCAGCGTCGGGCGTATTCGTCGACGTAGTCGAGGTCGCCGAGCTCCCGGATCGCTGCCATCAGGCGGTCGGTGCCCGTGCGGACGTCGCGGTCGGGACCGAGGAGGGTCGACGCGTCGACTGGATCGCCGATCTGGACGGTGACACGGCCGGGGACCACTCGCCGAGTGCCGGGCGGGTTGACCTCGGCGGTTCCGTGGAGTGCGACGGGGACCACTTGTGCTTCGGGCACGCGTGCTGCGACGCGCATCGCCCCGGTGTGGCCACGATGAAGACGTGCGTCCGGCGATCGTGTGCCCTCCGGGTAGATCGCCCAGACGTCCCCGCGGTCGAGGACGCGTTCGGCGGCATCGAGCGCAGCGGCGTCGCCCGAGCGGTCCACCGGAATCTGTCCGGTGCCGCTGACGAAGGCGCGCGAGGCGAGGCCGCGGACGTCGGGCGCGGTGAAGTATTCGGCCTTGGCGAAGAACGAGAGCCGCCGCCGAATCGCCAGCGGGAGGACGAGAGAGTCGATCTCCGCGAGGTGATTCGCGGCGATGATCACCGGCCCGTGCCGAGGCACCTTGTCTGCACCGGTCACCACGAGGTCGAGCCGCAGACGCAGAGCCGGACCGAGAAGCACATGCTTGCAGAGCGGATACAGCAGATGGGGCGTGGCCGGCACGAGGCCTCCATGAATCGAGGGAATTGGTAGACGGTGTCTACTCGACAGTGTGGGCGAGCCGGTAGACACTGTCAACATGGTTGAGGACACTCGAGTACGTCTCGTCGCGGCCGGTGTCGCGATCGTCGACGAAGGTGGGTTCCGCGACGTCGGGGTGCGGGCCGTCGCGGCTAGGGTCGGCATCTCCCACGGTGCGCCGCGTCGGTACTTCGCCACGCTCGACGCACTTCTGGCGGCGATAGCCGCCGAAGGCGTCGCGGACCTCGACGCAGTCCTCCGACCGGCCATCGAAGTCGGTGTCGGGGACGCAGCCGTCGCGTACTGGCGCTTCGCGAATGAGCGGCCCGGAATGTTCGAACTCATCTTTCGTCACGACGTCCTCGACGGAGCCGGTGGTCGGCTACGGGAGACTACGGGTACCTGGTTCGGCGCCCTCGCCGATCAGATCGGTGACGTAGAGCAAGCGCTGACCTGCTGGTCGGCCGTGCACGGCCTATGCGTGCTCGCGGCGACGCGGGTTCCGGACGCAGTCGGGGTGGTGGTCGACGAAGCGACCGTGCGGCGCGTGGCCGAGCGCAGCACGGGGGTCTCGACTCCGCTCGACCAGCGGAGGACCCGCCTCGACCAGCGCAGCGGCTCAGGAAACAGCGTCTAGCGCGGCGGAGAGGTCGGCGCGGAGGTCGGCGACGTCTTCCAGGCCGACCGAGAAGCGGAGGTGGCCGTACTTCCGGAAGCCCTCCGGGTACGCGGCGACGCGCGGACCCGTGGTTCCCACGTGGACGATCAGCGACTCGTCGTGGCCGACGGAGACCGCCGACGTGATCACGCGCAAGGCGGCGACGAAGCGGTTCTGCAGGTCCGGGTCGCCCGTCAACGCGAAGGACATGATCCCGCCGAAGCCCGCGTCCGGGCCCGCGACTCCGCCGAACTGACGGACCGCGACCTCGTGCTGCGGATGCGACTCGAGTCCCGGGTACGCGACGTAGGCGATTCGCTCATCAGCCTCCAGGAACCGGGCCAGTTCGAGTGCCGACGCCTGGTGCTGCCGAAGTCGCAGCGGCAAGGTCACCGAACCGCGCATGATCAGCCATGCGTTGAACGGTGAGATGACCCCGCCGACGTCCACCATGGCCTCGGACCGGATCGGCTCGACGGCGTCGGCGCGGCCGACGACGGCGCCGCCCATCGCGTCGCCGTGACCGTTGATGTACTTCGTCAGCGAATGCACGACGAGGTCGGCTCCGTGATCGAGCGGACGAAACAACGGCGGGGGAGTGAACGTCGAGTCGACGACGAGCAGCGCGTCGCCCGCATGCGCGATCTCTGCGAGCGCGGCGATGTCGGAGACCTTGGTCGTCGGGTTCGCGATCACCTCGGTGACGATCAGTCGGGTGTTCGGGCGCATCGCCCCGCGCACCGCGTCGAGGTCGGCGATGTCGACGAACGTGGCCTCGATCCCGTACTTGCGCGGGAGCAGCGAGGTCCACAGCTTGTACGTCGCCTCATAGGTCGCATCGGCGACGACCACGTGGTCGCCGACCGACACATGCCCGAAGAACACGGCGTGCAGAGCGGCGACACCGGACGCCAGGGCGACGGCGTCCTCACCGCGGTCGAGCGCCGCCAACTTGTTCTGCAGCGCGATCTGATTGACGCCGGTGTTGCGGGTATAGGTCAGATGCTCGGGATTGGACCAGTCCATCGTGGACGGATCCTCAGGGAGCCGGTACGAGTTGGCCATCGTGATCGGCACCCGGATCGCGGAGCCCTCCGCATCGGAACCGGGCGCATGGTTGCCGCCGTGGACACTCCACGTCTGTTCGCCGACGGTCGACGGATCGCGCCGGTCGGGTCGTTGATTCCCCGGTTGTTGATTCCTGTCGGATTGTTGATGCGCTGTCATGACACCCTCTCTGCTCGCCGAACCCGGGTCGACGCTGCGTGCGCGGCCCGGACGGGCAGTCGGTGCAGCTTGTCGATCCCGAATCGGGTGCGGGCCTCGGCCCACGCCCAACACACCGCGTAGACGCCGAGAGCCAGCCCGACGGCGAGGCCCTGCGACCACGGGCGCTCGATCAGCACCGCGGGAATCGTCAGGAGGCACGTCGCCTGGATGACGTAGGCGTCGAGGCTGCGGGCGCCGGTCGAGACCAGCGGACGCAGCACGTCGCGACGAGTCCAGCGTAGGACTCGGGTCAGCACGCCGTACAAGGTGGTCATGACGAGAAAGGCGACGACGACCCGGATCGGGCCGAGGCGCACCTTGTCGATCAGGAACTCGGCGTCGGGCAGGACGTCGGGGGACCGAATCACGTCTTCGATGGTGAACGCGACCGCCACCGACACCGCGATCAGCACGGGGAGCGCGTTGTCGATGCGCTCAGGCATCCGCCACGTCTCCCACTGCCAGCCGACGACGAGGGCCAGCATGAAGACGATCTGCCACGCCGCCCAGTTCTGGATGCCGTACCAGTCGGGCGCCGAGTGGATCATCATCCAGGAGGCAGGCCACAGGTGGCTGGCCACGTACAGCGCGATCGACGCCGCGGCGACGACCGGCCACAGTCCGCGCACCAGCAGCGCGATTGCTCCGACCGCTATCACCATCATGATCAGGTACATGAGCAGGATGTTTCCGCCGCTCGGCAGGTACCGAAGGGTCAACGCCCACTCGATCTTCGACCCGACGTCGGGGCGGTACGGCAGCACCGCGATCTCGCGGAACTCACGGCCGGTCATCGCCGATGCCACCCAGACGGCGATCAATCCGATCACCGCCTGGCACACGTAGAGCACCGCGATCCGCTGGGCCAGGCGAGTCAGGCTGTAGCGCAACGAGAATCGCTGCGTCCACCGTCGGTGGACGATGCCGAGAACGAGTCCGGACAGCAACACGAACGCACTCATCCCGTCCATGTACGGGAATGAGTGCGTCGGCTCAGCAGCCCAGGTGCCGTCGGCGAAGTGAAGACTGACCATGCTCCAGATGGCCAAGCCTCGCAACGCATCGATCGCGAGGTCGCGCCTCACCGGACGGTGGAGCGTGACCCCGCGAACGGTGTCAGATCAGATCGATTCACGTGTACAGGTCGGCGATCGCCTGCTTGTACGAGTCATGGATGACGTTGCGCTTGAGTTTCATCGTCGGTGTCAGTTCACCGCTCTCGATCGTGAAGTCGGTGTCGAGCACCGAGTACTTCTTGATCGCCTCCGCGTTGGAGACCTTCGAATTCGCCTCGGCGACAGCGGCGTCCAACTCGGCGCGGACGTCGGCGTTGCTCGTCAGCTCCGACAGCGGGGTCGACGCGGGGAGGCCGTGACGCTCCAACCACCCGGGGAGTGCTTCCGGGTCGAGAGTGATGAGCGCTGCGATGAACGGCTTCTTGTCGCCGACGACGAGGCACTGGCTCACCAGCGGGTGCGCGCGGATCGAGTCCTCGAGCTGTGCCGGCGAGACGTTCTTGCCGCCCGCGGTGACGATCAGCTCCTTCTTGCGGCCGGTGATGAACAGGTAGCCGTCCTCGAGACGTCCGATGTCGCCGGTGTGGAACCAGCCGTCGCGGATGGAGTCGGCGGTGGCCTGCTCGTTCTGCCAATAGCCGGAGAACACCATTCCGCCGCGCAGCAGGATCTCGCCGTCCTCGGCGATCTTGATCGTCACGCCGGGCACCGGTCGGCCCACGGAGCCGATGCGGCTGTGCTCCTCGTTGTTGGCGGTGACCGCTGCCGTGGTCTCCGACAGTCCGTAGCCCTCGTACACGGGGATGCCTGCGCCGCGGAAGAAGTGGCCGAGGCGGTCGCCGAGCGCCGCGCCGCCTGCGATCGCGCCCTCGCACTCGCCGCCGAGCGCGTCACGAAGCTTGGTGTAGACGAGCTTGTCGAAGACCGCGTGCTTGATCTTGAGCGCCAGTCCCGCGCTTCCCGACTCGGTGGCCCGGCTGTACGCGATCGACGTGTCGACGGCCTTGGCGAAGATCGCGCCCTTGCCGCCGTCGATCGCTTTCTGCTCGGCCGAGTTGTACACCTTCTCGAACACGCGCGGCACCGACAGGACGTAGCTCGGCTTGAACACGCCGAGGTCGGCGACGAGATTCGGAATGTCGTTGGTGTGTCCGAGGATGACCCCGTTCTCGACACAGCCGACGGCGACGACGCGGGCGAAGACGTGGGCCAGCGGCAGGAACAGGAGCGTCGACTTGCCCTCCTGCAGACCGCTGCCGACGGCCTCTGCCGTCGCGACGACTTCCTCGAGGAAGTTCTGGTGCGTCAGTACGACGCCCTTGGGCCGGCCGGTGGTGCCCGACGTGTAGATCAGGGTCGCGGCGTCGGCGGCTTTCGCGTTCGCCTCGCGCTCGTCGAGCGTGGACGACGGAATGTCGGCTCCGCGCTTGCGCAGCGAGTTCAGTGCGCCGTCTTCGATGACAAGGGTCTCACGCAGTTCGGGCGCCGCGGCGATCACTTCTTGGTGCCTACTGCGGTGACCTGCGTTCTCCACGATCAGAATCGACGAGCCGGAGTCGGTGAGGATCCACTCGACCTGATCGGGCGACGACGTCTCGTAGATGGCGACCGTCGTGGCGCCGGTGCGCCAGATCGCGTAGTCGATGACGCTCCACTCGTACCGTGTGCCCGACAGCAGTGCGATCCGATCGCCGGGCTTGGCCCCCGCTGCGATCAGGCCTTTCGCGATCTCGTCGACCTCGTCGGCGAACTGGGATGCGGTCACGGTTACCCAGTTGCCCGCGTCGGTGCGGCGCTTGAACAGCGGCAGCGTGGGACGCTGCGAGCGGTACTCCTGCAGCTTGGTGATCGTCGTCGTGTTCGGGTCGACGGTGGCGATGGAGGGAGTGGCGTACTCCTGCATCATGAATCCCCTTCGGCGGAAATGCGCAACTCAGACGGCGCTGGATATGTGAGTCGCACAGTACCGTAGACAGAGGTGAGGGGTGTCACAGGCCTAATTCGGGGTAGCATCTATAGGCGATGACTACCGAAAACCCTGATTCTGCCGCTTCCGATTCCACCAGCGGTTCCACCCCGGTCCCCACGTTCGACGACTTCGGTATCGACGACCGTGTGCGTGCGGCAATCGATGAGGTCGGATACGAGACCCCGTCGCCGATCCAGGCGGCGACCATTCCACCCCTGATGAACGGGCGTGACGTCGTCGGTCTGGCCCAGACCGGCACCGGTAAGACCGCGGCGTTCGCGATCCCGGTCCTGTCGAATCTCGACACGTCCGCCCGTAAGCCGCAGGCCCTCATCCTGGCGCCGACGCGCGAACTCGCCCTCCAGGTCTCGGAGGCGTTCGCCCGCTATGCGAGCAAGATGCCCGAGGTCAAAGTCCTGCCGATCTACGGCGGACAGAGCTACGGCGTCCAACTCGCGGGGCTCCGGCGTGGCGCTCAGGTGATCGTCGGAACGCCCGGCCGCGTGATCGACCACCTGGACAAGGGGACTCTGGACCTGTCCCAGCTCGAGTTCCTGGTGCTCGACGAGGCCGACGAGATGCTCACCATGGGCTTCGCCGAAGACGTGGAGCGCATCCTTGCGGACACTCCCGACCGCAAGCAGGTCGCGCTGTTCTCGGCGACGATGCCCGCGTCTATCGGTCGCCTTGCTCGCAAGTACCTCAACGACCCGCAAGAGGTCACGGTCAAGGCGAAGACCGGTACCGCGCAGAACATCACGCAGAAGTACCTGCAGGTCTCGCACCACCGGAAGCTCGACGCGCTGACCCGCATCCTCGAGGTCGAGCAGTTCGACGGGATGATCCTGTTCGTGCGCACCAAATCGGCGACCGAAGAGCTCGCCGAGAAGCTGCGCTCGCGTGGACTGTCGGCGCAGGCGATCAACGGCGACATGGTGCAGGCGCAGCGTGAGCGCACCATCAACCAGCTCAAGGACGGTTCGCTCGACATCCTGGTCGCGACCGACGTGGCCGCCCGCGGTCTCGACGTCGACCGGATCTCGCATGTCGTCAACTACGACATCCCGCACGACGTCGAGTCGTATGTGCACCGCATCGGACGTACCGGCCGTGCCGGACGATCGGGAATCGCGTTGCTGTTCGTCTCCCCGCGGGAACGCCATCTACTGCGGTCGATCGAACGGCATACGCGCCAGCAGCTCGAGGAGATGGACCTCCCCAGCGTCGACGATGTGAACGCTCAGCGCGTGGTCAAGTTCGCGGACTCGATCACGGCGAATCTCGGATCGGACCATCTCGACATGTTCCGCGGCCTGGTGGAGAACTACGCCCGCGAGAACGACGTCACGATGGCCGACATCGCCGCCGCACTCGCGCTCGAGTCCCGCGACGGAGCCTTCCTGATGGCTCCGGACCCGCCGGCCAGCCAGCGTCGTGACCGTCCCGAACGCGAGCAGCGTGATCGTGCCCCGCGCGGAGGCGGCGGTCAGTTCGCGACGTACCGCATCGCGGTCGGTCGCAAGCACAAGGTGTCGCCGGGCGCCATCGTCGGAGCCATCGCGAACGAGGGCGGGCTGACGCGCGGAGACTTCGGCAACATCAGCATCCGCGACGACTTCTCGCTCGTCGAGCTCCCGAACGATCTCGACGCGGCCACCCTCAACCTGCTCAAGCACACGCGGATCGGCAAGACCCCGATCGACATCCGCGTCGACATGGGTGCGCCGCGGGGCCGCGGAGGCCAGAAGTACAACAAGCGCGACGGCTACAACAAGCGTTCGCCGCGGGTCGCGGGTCGCGGTCGGGGTTAGTCCCGAGCGGCCTCGTCGGGGTCGTCAGTCTGCGTCGATCACTCGCTGCAGCTGAGGGCCCCACAGGGCAATCACCTCCTCGCGGGTGAGGTCGGCGAACAGCGGTACCCGGATGAGGTAGCGCATCGTCGCCACGCCGAACAGCATGCTCACGGCGACGCGCGCCGTCTCGAGAGAGACCCCTGCGGAGTCGGCGACGAGCGGAACCATCTCGGTCGACGCGAATTCGCCGAACGAGTTGGCGCGGCCCTCGTCGTTGACCACGGACCGCAGCAGGCCCTGCATCGCACTGCCGGTCTGCGCGCCCTCCCAGACGCCGGTGAACTCGGTGATCATCCGTTCGCCGAGCCGGTCGCGCGGTCCGTCGGTCGCTCGCCGGACCTGCTCGGCCGGATCGACCGGTACCTCGAGAGCGGCGACGAAAAGGCCGTGCTTGCTTCCGAAGTAGTAGGGGACCAGCGCTACGTCCACTCCGGCTTCGGCGGCGACAGCGCGCATCGACGTGTTCTTGAATCCGTTGCGCCCGAAGAGCTTCTGCGCTGCGCGCAGAATGTCGTCGCGGGTGGTGGAGTCGCCTGCGCGCCGTCCGGGGCGACGGGGAGAGCCTTCGGTCATATCGCCGAGTCTACCCCTATTTCAACGTGTGTTGACTTGTTCACCGCATCGTCGTACCGTGTCGATCAACATACGTTGAAATAGTTTGGAGGCTGGACATGTCGTCGACTGTCCGCAATCTGGTCGGCGTCGTCGTCGGTCTCGCGATCGTGATTCCACTGGTGCTGCTGATGTTCATCTCTCCTGCATCGAAGGGGGCCCCGCATGATCTGCCGATCGGCGTCGTCGGGCCGCAGTCTGCAGCGGAGTCCGTCGACGCGATGCTCGACGAACGTCAGCCGGGGGCCTTCGAGGTCGAGGCGTTCGCCGACGTCGATGCGTTGCGCACGGCAGCCGAGAACCGCGACGTGTACGGCGGATTCGTCCTCGGCGGGGCGCCGCAGACGGTGATCGCCACCGGCGCGAGCCCAGCAGTCGCGACGATGGTGGTCGAGATCGGGGCGGGCGTTGCAGCACAGTCGGGTACGACGCCGACGGTCGTCGACGTCGCACCGGCCGCCGACGGCGACCCGCGGGGTGCGGGCTTCGGCTCGATGGTGATGCCGGTGTTCATGGCGGGCGCGGCCCTCGGCGCCGCGGCCGCGCTGGTCGGTCGGCGTCGACGCATCATCGCGGCCGTTCTGCCCGTTGGCGCTGCTCTGGTGGCGGCGAGTGCGATCGGCGTCGCGACCTGGATCGGCGTGCTGTCCGGCAGTTTCGCACTCGAATGGCTGGTGCTGGCTGCGGGCATCCTGGCGATCGCCGCGCCGGTCGCGGGTCTGGTGTCGCTCACCGGAGTGCGGGGGATCGGCGTGGCAGCTCTCCTGTTCATGCTGGTCGGCATGCCGCTCGCAGGAATCGCGGCACCGCCGGAGTTCCTCCCCTGGATCTGGGGCGACCTCGGCCAACTGCTGCCCCTCGGTGCAACGGGCACGGCGCTGCGCAGCGCAGCATTCTTTGACGGGGCAGGGTCCTTCGCTGCCTGGTCGGTGCTCGCGGGCTGGATCGTCGCCGGCTACCTGCTTCTGGGCGTGTCCCGGCGCCGGGAGGCTCCAGTGGAGGAGTCGGTGCAGGCGCCGGAGCTCACACCTGTGTGAGCCGTCGTCGGACCTCGACGCGGCAACGATGCGCGGTCTGTTGATGAATCGTCAGCTCGGCCCATCTGTCCGCGAGGTCGTCGGTCGGCGACTCCTCGCACGCCAACGCCATCCGGGACAGCAGCGCGGTGTAACCGCGCCGGTACCAGTGGTCGATGACCGCGATCGCGAGGTGCGGCACGTCGGCTCCGCCCGGCAGCGGTCCCTGTCCGGTCGGTGCTCCGATCTCGAGGAGCACCTCACGCAGACCCGCCCGCGCCTTCGGGTCGGTCAGGCCTTCGGCCAACAGTGTCGGGGTGACGGGTGCGCCGTCTCCGACGCGGGCGACGACGTTGGCGAAGACACGTGCGTGGGCCGGCCTCAGGAACAACGCTGCGTCGACGGGAAGGCCGGTGCCGTCAGACCGTTCGGTGCCGATCATCGCGTGAACGGCCGCGGCCGTCACGGGATCCGGAGCCCAGATCAATGCGGTGAGGAACTCCAGTTCCAATCGAATCGTGTCGTCGACGGGATAGAGGTCGGGCCGCTCGTCGTCGCTCACGCGCGAATACTATCGCCCGTCCACTCCTCGTCGCCGGTCCATGAGGAGATCGGGGAGCATCTGCGCCGCAGGCCCGGCGAGCCGTACGCTCGCGAGCGCAGTCACCGCAGACGAATCCGGATTCACCTCGACGACCGGCACACCTGCCGCAGCGGCGCGCTCGGGGAGTTCGGCGGCGGGATAGACGACACCGGTCGTGCCGACGACGATCATCAGATCCGCCTCGCCGACGGCGTTCTCGGCGCGCAACCAGTCGCCCGACGGCAGAGACTCGCCGAACCAGACGACACCGGGACGCAGCGTCGAACCGCACAGCGGACACGCCGGTCGAGGGTTCGCCACCGCGACGTCAGGCGACTCCGCTCGTCCGCAGTCCTGACATCGGGGCGCGAACAGGCTGCCGTGCAGATGGCTTGTGACGACACTGCCCGCCCGCTCGTGCAGATCGTCGACGTTCTGGGTGACGACCGTGACGGTGACGCCGGGGCGTCGGCCGAGTTCGGCGACCGCGAGGTGTCCCGCGTTGGGCGTCACCGACCGCACTCGAGTAGCGCGGTCGGCGTACCAGGCCCACACCAGGTCGGGGTCGTTCGCCCACCCCTCGGGGGAGGCGAGCGTCATCGGATCGTGGTTCTCCCACATCCCGGTCAACGCGTCGCGGAAGGTGGGGATCCCGCTCTCCGCGGACATCCCGGCTCCGGTGAAGACGACGATCGACGACGCGGCGTCGAGCAGGTCGCGTGCGCCGTCGAGGCCCGCGGTGCTCATTTCTGCGCCGCGATCGCCGTACGGAGTTGCGCCGCAGTCGATTCCAAATCACCCGGACGGCGAGTGAGAAACCCTTTCGCGAACGTCAGCTTGTCACCCGACCGGCGTGGGACCACATGGACGTGCGTGTGGAACACCGTCTGCATCGCGGCCCGGCCGTCGTTGAGCGCGAGGTTGACCCCGTCGGCGCCGAACTCGGATCCCTTCAACGCGTTCGCGATCCGCTGTGCCGCCGACAACAGGGGAGTCCCGAACGACGGATCGAGATCGGCGAGGCCGGACGAGTGCGTGCGCGGGACGACCAGGGTGTGGCCTCGTGCGACGGGTGCGCGGTCGAGGAAGGCGACCACGTCGTCGTCGGAGTAGACCACATGTGCCGGACCGTGCCCGGCGACGATGTCGCAGAAGACGCACGCGTCGTGAGTCATCAGCTGTGCCCGGAGGTGCAGACCCAGTCGTAGATGTAGCCACCCTCGGCGTTGTACCGGGCGTACGACTCGGCTTCGGCCAGACTCGGCCCGCTGCCGTAACCCCAGTAGGTAGAGCTCTGGGCGATCGCACCGCAGCCGTTGCTGAACTGGACCACGATGTGGCAGTCGTCGTAGTAGCAGTAGCTCATCGCGGTGTCGGCGGCCTTCGACGGGTCCTGGTAGTCCCACGACCGGCCGGTCTGCCCGGTGCTCGGAGAGAGCGCGATCGCCCCGTAGTACGAGGCGGCATCGGCGGGTGCCGGGTCGACGAAGGACGGGACCGTCAATGCCGAACCGACGCCGAGGGCGATCAGACTCGCAGTGACGAGGCGTGTGCGAATGCTCATGATTACTTTCTCCTGGCTCGGTACTGGGCTCAGTTGGTCTTGTCGCGAGTGGGCTCGCCCGACTTGGGTGCGTCCGGCTTCTTGGTCGGAGCCTGGACATCGGTCGGCTTCTCGACGTCGACGCTCTTGTTCCATTCGTTCAGGTCGACGGTCATGGTGACGCGCTCGGTAGGACTCACGACGACGCGAGCCACCTGGTTGTCGCCGGTGGTGATGAAGATGGTGGCGTCGTACGTGCCGTCGCTGCCAGGCCCTTCGGCAGCGGTCGACGTCAGGCCCGACAGGGTCTTCCCGGTGACGGTTCCGGTGATCTTGGTGGTCGCCGTTCCGTCGATGGTCTCCTCGCCGGCCTCCTGTGCGCCGTCGACGTTGCGCAGGATGTTCGCCACGCCTGCCTCGGGATCGAGGATCTTGGAGATGTCGTAGATCGAGCGTCCGTCGCCGTAGTCCTGGAATCCGGCGCCGTCGACGTTCGTGTAGAGCGTGCCGTCGATGTAGACGAAGGGGGCGTCGACACTCTTGCCGCCCATGTTCAGCGTGGTGGTGCCCTCGCCCTCGAGCTTCGGCTTGGTCTCGATGTCGGCGTCGACCTTCGTGGCGTTGATGCTCTGCAACTGTCCGTCGACGGAGAGGACGACGTGGGCGCCGGTCAGCGCCTGCGTCGCGGTCGCGGCCGCCTCCAGTGTGGACTCCGCTCCCGCATCCGATGCCGGCTTCGTCTGATCGTCGTCACTGCTGGAGCAGCCCGTCAGGACCATGGCTGCCGTGATCGCGGTGGCGAATCCGCCTGCGATCAAACGGTGTGGACGGTTCATGAAACGGTCTCCTTCTTCTCCCCCGTGGGCGCCAGGCCGGAATGTCTGGTCCGCCGGTGGACTGTTACATGGATGCTAGGGCGTCTGAGACCCCGACGGCACGCCGTCGTCGTTTCAGCGGATGACTCAGACGTGGACGCGGCAGGCCTTGTGATCACAATCACCGAATAATTCCTCGCTGCAGGTCGATTCGGTTACCCCTCGGTCTACCGGCGGGTATACCTACGGGTCACCACAAAACGTGAGGGTTTCCTCATGTTCGTGTGTCAGGATGGTCGCGTTCCCACACGTAGGCCGACAGGAGTATCAGTGACCCTCGACCAGTTCCGCTTCAGCAATCGCACCTCCAACTCAGAGCCGTCGGAAAGTCTGATCGACCGATTCAGCGCAGGCGAGGGCTACGCGATCGGCTTCGGCGGACAGGGTGGACCGTGGCTGACCGGGCTGGCGGAACTCGTCGCCGACGCCGACCTCAGTCGTGTCGTCGAGACGACGCTCACCGACACCGCGAGTCGCCTCGCGCCGGTGGCCGACGAACTCGCCGCCGCAGGCAGCGACCGCTTCACGCCCGTCGAGTGGCTGGTCGCCCTCGACAACGAGGAGTCGGTGCCCGACGACGCCGAGCTGGCGAGTGCGCACCTGTCGCTTCCCGGGATCCTGCTGACCCAGATCGCTGCCATCGCGAATCTCGCCAAGCAGGGCCTCGACACGCGGACGCTGCCGCCGAGCGCGGTGATCGGCCACTCGCAGGGACTGCTCGCGATCGACGCCGTCGACACCGCCGAGCACGCGCGTGAGCACGACGACGCCGAACTGCTCGCCGTCGCGCAGCTGATGGGAGCGGCCGCGACTCTCATCGCTCGTCGCGAGGGACTGTCCGGGACGGCCGACGGACACCACGAGGGCACCGCACCGATGGTCGCCGTCTCCGGTGTCTCCCCGCACGAGATCGACACGATGCTCACCGAGTACGCGGCGAGCCTGCCCGCAGGCACTGTCGGACTGCCCACTGTGGCGATCGTCAACAACCGACGTTCCATCGTCGTCTCCGGCGCACCCCGCCACCTCGCAGGCTTCGCGCAGCTGTGTGATCGTCGCGCGGAATCCGATGCGGCTGACCGCAAGGCGAAGAAGACCGGCGGCAATCCGTTCGCACCGGTCTTCGACGAACTGCCGGTGACCGTGCCGTTTCACCACCCCGATCTGAGCCCCGCCGTCGACCTCGTCGCGCAGTGGGCCGAGCGCTGCGGCATCGATGTGGAGTTCGCGCGTCGGCACGCCACGCGCATCCTCGTCGAGCCCGTCGACTGGGTCGACCAGATCGGCGACGTCGTCGGCTCCGGAGCCACCTGGATCATCGACTTCGGACCCACCGATCTCGGTGCACGACTCGCCGCATCGGTCGCTCGAGGCCAGGGCGTCGGCGTTGTGGCCGCCGCGACCCGTCGCGGCCAGCGCAGCCTGTTCGTGCCCGGCAGCGCCCCGGCCGTCGCAGCCGCATGGTCGAGCTTCGCTCCGCGACTGGTGTCGCTGCCCACCGGCCGCGTGGGCGTGGACACCGCGTTCACCCGCCTCACCGGTCGGTCCCCGATGCTCCTGGCCGGCATGACGCCGACCACCGTCGACCCGGCGATCGTCGCCGCTGCCGCCAACGCAGGCCACTGGGCCGAGCTCGCCGGCGGTGGACAGGTCACCGAGGAGATCTTCGCCGCCAACGTCGACAAGCTCACCGGCCTGCTCGACGCGAACCGCCAAGTCCAGTTCAACTCGCTGTTCCTCGACCCGTACCTGTGGAAGCTGCAGCTCGGCGGCAAGCGGCTCGTCCAGAAGGCGCGTGCGCAGGGCGCACCGATCGACGGCGTCATCATCACCGCGGGCATTCCCGAGCTCGAGGAGGCCGTCGACCTCGTCGCCGAGTTCACCGACGCGGGCCTGCACTACGTCGCGTTCAAGCCGGGCACCGTCGACCAGATCCGGTCCGTCGTCCGCATCGCGACGCAGACCCCGCAGTTCCCGGTCATCGTCCAGATCGAGGGCGGCCGCGCTGGCGGACACCATTCGTGGGAAGACCTCGACGACCTGCTGTTGGCCACGTACGGCGAACTGCGCGACCGCCCGAACGTCGTCGTGTGCGTCGGCGGCGGCATCGGCACGCCGGAACGCGCGTCGGAGTACCTCACCGGCGCATGGTCGACGGCCTACGGCTACCCGGCGATGCCGCTCGACGGAATCCTGGTGGGCACCGCCGCGATGGCGACCCTGGAGGCCACCACCGCACCCGAGGTGAAGCAGCTCCTCGCCGACACCGAAGGCTGCCCGGACTGGGTCGGCGCGGGACACGCGACCGGCGGCATGGCGTCGGGTCGCAGTCAGCTCGGCGCAGACATCCACGAGATCGACAACTCCGCGTCGCGCTGCGGCCGACTCCTCGACGAGGTCGCAGGCGACGGCGACGCGGTCGCGCAACGGCGGGACGAGATCATCGCCGCCATGGCGCGCACTGCCAAGCCGTACTTCGGCGACGTCGCCGAGATGACTTACGGCGAATGGCTCGGGCGCTACGCCGAGCTCGCTGTCGGCGCGGCCGAAGATCCGTACGCGTGGGCCGACATCACCTGGGAGTCGCGCTTCGTCGAGATGCTGCGTCGCACCGAGGCCCGCATGCACGAACTGGACAACGGTGAGTTCGAGTCGTTGTTCGACGATCGCGTCACCGATCCTTACGCCGCGCTGGAGTTGATCGCCGCGACGTTCCCCGCCGTCGACGCCGACATCCTGCACCCGGCCGACGTCGCCTTCTTCCTCGAGCTGTGCCGGACCCCGGGCAAGCCCGTCAACTTCGTCCCCGTCATCGACAAGGACGTGCGCCGCTGGTGGCGCTCGGACTCGCTGTGGCAGGCCCACGACGCGCGGTACTCCGCCGACGAGGTGTGCATCATCCCCGGCACCGTCGCCGTCGCTGGCATCACCCAGGTCGACGAACCGGTCGGCGATCTGCTGAATCGTTTCGAACGCCAGGTGATCACCGACCTGCGTTCGTCGGGCGCCGAGCCCGAGGTGGTCGCCGGACGGCGTCGCCGCGGCCTCGTCGAGCAGTCCAGCCCGCTGAGCATCCTCATCGAAGCCGAAGACGTCCTGTGGGCGGGCCGCCAGGTCCGCAACCCGATCGCCCTCCTCGGCGACCGCGAGCAGTGGACGATCGTCGACGGCGAGCGCGCCGAGCACCCGAACGGTGCGGTCATCGCTTACGTTCCGGCCGCCGAAGCCGCCGACGACGAGATCCGGTTGGATCTGACCGTGCCGGTCTCCGGCACCGTCCTCCGTATCCCGTTCATCGGCGACCTGAAGGTGGTCGACGGCGGCAGTCCGCGCGTGGGCACGGTCTCCGCAGCGGGCGCGATGCGCGAGCTGCTGACCGTCGCCGCGGGCGGCAGCCTCGCCGCCGTGACCGACGGCGCGGCCACCGACACCGTCGCGTGGCGTGCCGACTCGGTCGCCGACCACAGCGGTGCGACCAGCGCGACCCTGCCGAGTGTGCTGCGCGCGGTGACGCCGTCGTCGCCGAACGGTTTCGCCGTGCCCGACGCTCTGGTCGTCGCGTGCTGGCCGACCGTCTTCAGCGTGATCGGCGCGGTCGCCACCGACGACGGCGTGCCGGTCGTGGAAGGTCTGCTCGACCTCGTCCACCTCGACCACGCGATCTCGTTGGCGGGCGCCCTGCCGACCGTCGACACCGACTTGACCGTCGAGGCACGGTGCCTCGGCGTCACCGACGCCGACGTGGGGCGTGTCGTCGAGATCGAGGTGGCAGTCACCGACGGCTCCGTCCCGGTCGCCCGACTCGTCGAGCGCTTCGCGATCCGCAACCGCATCGGTGACGCGACGCTGGCCGACCCGGTCCGCGCAGGCGGCGCGATCGACGACGAGCGCGCAGGCACCCGCAAGCACGTGCGGTCCGCGACCGTCACCGCTCCCACCCGGATGAACGGCTTCGCCGTCGTGTCGGGCGATCGCAACCCGATCCACACCGATCCGCTCGCCGCGCGGCTGGCCGGGCTCGGCGATCCGATCGTCCACGGCATGTGGCTGTCGGCGGTCGCGCAGCAGGTCGTCACCGCGGCGTCCGTGGCGCAGCCGGTGCCCGCACCGCGTGCGCTGCGCGGCTGGACCGCCCGTTACCTCGGCATGGTCCGTCTCGCCGACACCGTCGACATCCGAGTGGACCGCGTCGGCATCGACCACGGCCGTGAAGTGGTCGAAGTGACCGCCAAGGTCGACGGCGAACTCGTGATGGCGGCGACCGCGCTCCTCGATGCGCCGCGCACGGTGTACGCGTTCCCCGGACAGGGCATCCAGAGCAAGGGGATGGGCTTGGACGCCCGGTCCCGCAGCGCTGCGGCCCGCGAGATCTGGGACCGTGCCGACAAGCACACCCGCAAGGCGCTCGGCTTCTCCATCCTCGCCGTCGTCCGCGACAACCCCACGACTCTCATCGCCGCAGGCGAGCGCTACCACCACCCGGACGGCGTCCTGTTCCTGACGCAGTTCACCCAGGTCGCGATGGCAACCTTGGGAGTCGCGCAGATCGCGGAGCTCCGCGAGGCAGACGCCTTCGTCGAAGACTCCATCACCTGCGGTCATTCGGTCGGCGAGTACAACGCGCTCGCCGCGTGTGCAGGGGTGCTTCCGCTCGAAGCAGTCCTCGAAGTCGTGTTCCAACGCGGCAGCGCGATGCACCACCTCGTCCCGCGTGATGCGAAGGGGCGCAGCGACTACCGGCTGGCGGCGATCCGTCCGAGCCAGTTCGGTCTGGCCGACGCCGACGTCGAGAGCTACGTGAAGACGCTCGGCGAAGAGAACGGTGAGTTCCTCGAAGTCGTCAACCTCAACCTGCTCGGATCGCAGTACGCCATCGCAGGCACCGTCCGCGGCCTGGAGTTGCTCGAAGACGACATCGATCGTCGCCGCGCCGAGTTCGGCGGCAAACGAGCGTTCATCCTGGTCCCGGGAATCGACGTGCCGTTCCACTCGACCGTCCTGCGTGCCGGCGTGCCCGAGTTCCGCGGAAAGCTCGACGAACTGCTGCCCGAGGTCATCGACCCCGAGATCCTCGTCGGCAACTACATCCCGAACCTGGTCCCGCGGCTGTTCAACCTTGGCCGCGACTTCGTCCAGGAGATCGCCGACCTCGTCCCGTCCGAGCCGCTCGACGCGGTGCTCGCCGACTGGGACGCCTGGGAGGCCACGCCTGCCGCGCTGGCCCGCGTCATCCTCATCGAGCTCTTGGCCTGGCAGTTCGCCAGCCCCGTCCGGTGGATCGAGACGCAGGACCTCCTGTTCTCGAGCGTCGAGCAGGGTGGTGTGGGCGTCGAGCGATTCGTCGAGGTCGGCGTGAAGTCGGCTCCGACGCTGACAGGTCTGGCCCGCAACACCTTGAAGCTCGCGCCGTACGGAGCCGCGGTCACCGAGGTCCTCAACGTCGAGTCGGACGAGCAGCTCCTGCGCGCCGAAGACAGCGCGCCCGAGCCCGTCGACGAGGACATCGCCGACGAGACTCCCGCCGAAGCCGAGGCCCCGGCGGCCGCTCCCGTCGCAGCCGCGCCTGTAGCACCGGTCGCCGCCGCGGCAGGGCCCCGCCCCGCCGACATCGCGTTCGGACCCGCCGATGCGGTCCGTGCCGTGATCGCGCTCTGGACCAAGATGACTCCCGCTCAGATCGGCACGGTCGACACCATCGAGTCGCTGTGCGACGGCGTCTCGTCACGTCGCAACCAGCTGCTTCTCGACATCGGCGGCGAGCTCGGCCTCGGAGCCATCGACGGCGCTGCCGAAGCGGACATGACGGCGCTCGCCACGACCGTCGAGACACTCGCTCGCGGCTACAAGCCCTTCGGTGATGTGCTGACCGACGCGGTCGGCGATCAGATCCGCAAGGTCGCGGGCCCCACCGGCAAGCGTCAGGCCTACATCACCGACCGCGTCACAGACACGTGGCAGCTGGGCGGCGGCTGGGCGCAGCACACGCTCGTCGCCGTCGCTCTCGGATCACGTGAGGGCGCCAGCGTTCGCGGCGGCGACCTCGGCGACCTGCTCGACGGCGGTGTCGCCACGGCGGCCGACCTCGACGCCCTCGTCGACCGTGCCGTCCGCTCGGTCGGTGCGGCTCGCGGCGTGGCCGTCGAACTGCCCGCAGCGTCGTCGTCGGAAGGTGGGGCCGTCGACTCGGCTGCGCTCGACGCCTTCGCCGACCAGGTGACCGGTCCCGACGGCGTCCTCGCGACGACCGCCAACACGATCCTGGCCAAGCTCGGCCTCGTCGACCTCGAGTCGGCCGGTGAGGTCGTCGAAGACCCGAACGCCGTCGCCGCGGCACGCATCAGCGACGAGCTCGGCGCCGACTGGGTCCGCACCGTCACCCCCTCGTTCGACGAGAAGCGCGCGGTGCTGCTCGACGACCGCTGGGCCAGCGCTCGCGAAGACCTCGCGCGTCTGTGGCTCGAGGACGAAGCCGTCGTCGACGCCGATCACGACGAGATCGTCGCGCGACTGCGCGGAGCGGGCACGACGGTCGCGGAACACGCCACCTGGTGGCAGGGCAAGGCACTGCACCGCGGCTTCCGCGTGCACGCCCGCCTGTTCTCGGCGATCGCCGACGCCGCGGAATCGACCGAACGCGGAGAGTTCGCCGACGACGTCGCCGTCGTCACCGGCGCTTCGCCGGACTCGATCGCGGCCTCGGTGGTCGGCAAGCTGCTCGGCGGGGGAGCAACGGTCGTCGCCACCACGTCGCGGCTGACGAGCGAGCGACTCGCCTTCTACAAGAAGCTCTACCGCGATCACGCCGCCGTGGGCGCTGCACTCTGGGTGGTCCCCGCGAACCTCGCGTCGTACGTCGACGTCGACGCCGTCGTCGAGTGGATCGGTTCCGAGCAGACCGAGAACCTCGGTGCGACGACCGGAGTCATCAAGGAGGCGATGACACCCACCCTGCTGTTCCCGTTCGCGGCTCCGCGAGTCGCAGGCGACCTCGCCGATGTCGGCGGTCGTGCCGAACTGGAGATGAAGGTCCTGCTGTGGTCGGTGGAGCGTCTGATCGCCGGTCTCGGTGCGATCGGCGCCGACCATGATCTCGACTCGCGCGTCCACGTGGTGCTTCCGGGATCGCCGAACCGCGGGATGTTCGGCGGCGACGGCGCGTACAGCGAAGCCAAGGCCGCGCTCGACGCAGTCGTCACCCGCTGGGGCGCCGAGGAGTCGTGGGGCTCGCGCACCACGCTGGCGCACGCCTTCATCGGGTGGGTGCGCGGCACCGGACTCATGGGCGCCAACGATGGCATGGTCGCCGCGGTCGAGGCCGCAGGCGTCCGCACCTGGAGCACCGACGAGATGGCGGCCGAACTGGTCGCACTCTGCTCGGCGAGCACCCGCAGCGACGCGCGTCGTGAGCCGGTCATCGCCGACCTCACGGCCGGACTCGACCCGAACATCGACCTCAAGGCATTGGCGGCACAGGCTGCAGAGGCGGCTGTCGCGGACGAGACCGATGCGGATGAGCCGGGAGTGACCGGCAATTCACTGGTCGCCGCACTTCCCGCCCCGGCCCGCGCTGATCTCCCGACTGCGCACGCGTGGCCCGAGATCACGGCACGGCCCGAGGACATGGTGGTCATCGTCGGCGCGGGCGAAGTGGGACCGTACGGTTCCTCGCGCACGCGTTTCGAGATGGAGGTCGACGAGAAGCTCTCTGCCGCAGGCGTTCTCGAGCTCGCCTGGAACACGGGACTCGTCACCTGGGAGGAGACTCCGAAGCCGGGCTGGTACGACGTGGCGTCCGGCGATCGGATCGCCGAATCCGAGATCGCCGACCGCTACCACGACGAGGTCGTCGCACGCTGCGGCATCCGTACCTACGCCGACGAAGGCGCGATGGTCGACAACTCCGCTCCGCTGCTGGAGTCGGTGTTCCTCGACGACGACCTGACCTTCACAGTGCCGAACGAGGCTGCGGCCCGTGCGTTCGCATCCGCGGATCCCGAGCGCACTCGGATCGTGGCGACCGAGTCGGGCGACTGGTCGGTGACTCGCCTGGCGGGCACCGAGATCCGCGTCCCGCGTCGCTTCGAGCTGTCGCGGACCGTCGGCGGTCAGATCCCGACCGGCTTCGACCCGGTCCGCTGGGGCGTCTCGCCCGACATGGCCGAGTCCGTCGACCGGGTCGCGTTGTGGAACCTCGTCGCGACCGTCGACGCGTTCCTCACCGCAGGTCTGAGCCCGAGCGAGCTCATGCGCTGGGTCCACCCCGGTCTGGTCGCGAACACCCAGGGCACCGGCATGGGCGGCATGACGTCGATGCGGTCGCTGTACGTCGACACGCTGCTCGGCGAGTCGAAGGCCAACGACATCCTGCAGGAGGCGCTGCCGAACGTCGTCGCCGCGCATGTCGTGCAGTCGTACATCGGCTCGTACGGTGCGATGATCCACCCGGTCGCAGCGTGTGCGACGGCCGCGGTGTCCGTCGAAGAGGGCGCGGACAAGATCCGCCTCGGCAAGGCGCTGTTCGCGGTCGCAGGCGGATTCGACGACCTCGGCATCGAGGGCATCGTCGGATTCGGCGACATGTCGGCCACCGCCGATTCGGCGGACATGGAGGCCAAGGGGATCGACGAACGTCGCTACTCCCGAGCGAACGACCGCCGCCGTGGCGGCTTCGTGGAGTCCGCCGGTGGCGGAACCGTGCTCCTGGCTCGCGGCGACGTCGCCGCAGAACTGGGTCTGCCTGTTCTCGGTGTGGTGGCGTGGGCGCAGAGCTTCGGCGACGGCGTTCACACGTCGATCCCGGCTCCCGGGCTCGGTGCTCTGGGCGCGGCCCGCGGCGAGGCGTCGTCCCCGCTCGCGACGTCGCTCGCCTCGCTGGGCGTCAGCGCAGACGATGTGGCGGTCGTGTCCAAGCACGACACATCCACTCGCGCCAACGACCCGAACGAGTCCGAGCTGCACGAGCGACTGGCCGGAGCCATCGGTCGAGGCGACGGAGCGCCGCTGTTCGTGGTGTCGCAGAAGTCGCTGACCGGTCACGCCAAGGGCGGCGCTGCCGCCTTCCAGCTGATCGGGCTGTGCCAGGTGCTCCGCGACGGCGTCCTTCCGCCCAACCGCAGCCTGGACTGTGTGGACGAGAAGATGGCCGAGTACCCGCACCTGGTGTGGCCGCGGGAGACCCTGCGGATGGGTGAGAAGTTCCCGCTCAAGGCGGGTCTGCTCACCAGCCTCGGCTTCGGCCACGTGTCCGGCCTCATCGCCGTCGTCCATCCCGAGGCGTTCGTCGCCTCGCTCGACGAGTCGAGTCGCGGCGGCTACCGCCGCGCGGCCGCCGCCCGTCTGCGTGACGGCCGCCAGCGTCTGCTGTCGTCGATGTGCGGTGGCGAACCGGCTTACCAGCGTCCGGACGGACGTCGGTTCGGCGACGCCGACGAGCACACGGCCGAGTCGGCGTTGCTGCTCGATCCGGAGTCGCGTCTGACTGAGGAAGGCACGTACGTCCGATGAGCATTGTCGGAGTGGGGATCGACATGGTGTCGGTTCCCGAGTTCAGTGAGCAGTTGTCCACGCCGGGATCGACGTTCATCGGCCACTTCTCGGTCGGTGAACGGCGTGACGTGGCCGACCGCAGCGGTGACGGCGCCCGGAACCTGGCGGCCCGGTGGGCGGCTCGCGAAGCGGTCATCAAGGCATGGTCGTCGAGCAGGTTCGGTCTCGCGCCGTTGTTGCCGGACACCGCTGTGAACCAGGTGGAGATCCAGTCGGACTCGTTCGGCAGGCCTCGCGTGCGTCTGCACGGCGATCTGGCGAATGCGATCGGCCACTTGAAGATTCACGTGTCGTTGACGCACGACGGCGACATGGCAGGCGCCGTCGCGATCCTGGAGGAGGCGACCGACGGCTAGTCGGACTCGGCGTGTGGCCGGGTCAGTCGCGGTCGACCGACTCTTCGAGTAAGAGGTAGCCGGCGAGCATCCGTTTGAGCTCGCCGACTACTTCTGCGTGGTCGTGCGGCGCCTGTACGGAGAAGCTGAGCAACGAGTACGCGGCGTGAACGAGGACCTCGGCCATCATCTGGCGTCGGTCGCGCTGGGACGTCGGAGTCAGCGGTGCGAGGATGCGGGACACCTGTTCGGCGAGGATCTTCTCGGTGATCGACGCCGTCGCGCGTGTCGCGGGCGTCGACTGGACGGCCAGCCAGACGGCTCGACGCGACGGGTCGGTGCGCCACAGTTCGGCGAGGTGGTCCAAGAACTTCTCGAGGAGTTGCGGCCACTGAAGGGACGGGATCTCCGAGGCGAATGCCGACAGCTCTTCGCTGACTGCGGTCGTGTCCTGGCGGTCGAGTTCGCACACGACCACGTACTTGTTGGCGAAGTACTGGTAGATGGTGCCGATGGGGAGCTCGGCGCGTTGCGCGATCTGCTCACAGGTCAGCGAGTCGAAGCCGACGTCGATCAGTACGTCGCGCGCCGACGACAGGATCGTCTCGAAGGTGCGTCGACTCCGCTCCTGCGTCGGTCGCTTACGCGGGACGAGGGGCTCAGGTGAGTCAGCATGGGTCATGCCGAGAAGGTCAGATCGACAGGTCGCGACGTAGCTTCGCGACGTGCCCGGTGGCGCGCACGTTGTACTGCGCGGCGGCGATGACGCCGTTCTCGTCGATGAGGAACGTCGATCGGATGACGCCCTGGACGACCTTCCCGTACATTTTCTTTTCACCGAACGCGCCCCACGCAGTGAGGACGGTCTTGTCGGGATCACTCAGGAGCGGGAACGTCAGCTCGTCGCGTTCGACGAACTCGGCGAGCTTGGCCGGCTTGTCGGGGGAGACGCCGATGACGTCGATGCCCTGGCCGTTCAGTTCGGCGAGGCTGTCGCGGAAGTCGCATGCCTGTTTGGTGCAGCCGGGGGTCATCGCTGCCGGGTAGAAGTAGACGATCACCTTGCGTCCCGCGTAGTCGGAGAGGGACACCTGCTTCTCGGTGGAGTCGAGAAGAGTGAAATCGGGGGCCTTGTCACCGACGGCGAGTCGTGCGTTCTCAGACATACCGCCAGGCTATCCGATCGCAGTGACACTGATCCCTTGTAGGCTCAACCCGAAGACGAACCCTGAAATGTCAGAAAGTACTGGAGGACGAACGTGGCCGGTGACACCGAACGGATCGAGAAGGACATCGCGCAGGCGCGCGAGGAGCTCGCGAAGACCCTCGATCAGCTTGCGGTGAAGGGGAACCCGCAGCGACTGGCCGGCGAGGCGAAGACGAAGGCGATGGCCGTCGTACAGAAGCCCGCCGTCAAGTACGGAGCCGCCGGAGTCGGTGCTCTCGTCGTCGCGGTGATCGTCAAGATTTTCCGCTGACCGCCCTGCTGGTCGAGCTCAACCCTGCTGGTCGAGCGGAGTCGAGACCCCCGGTCCGCCGGTCTGTTCGCAGACCGGCGGACCACTGCGTTAACGCTCAGTCCCGCCGTCGACCAGGCGATTTGGGTTATCTCCGATCCTGCTGTTAATGTTTCTTCTCGCAAGGCCAAGCGCCATTAGCTCAATTGGCAGAGCAGCTGACTCTTAATCAGCGGGTTCGGGGTTCAAGTCCCTGATGGCGCACTCAAATCCCTGTGATCCGCACAAGCGCGGATCACAGGGATTTTTCGTGTGCTGACGTACCGCAAGCGAAACGAGCGCGCCCGTTCGCCGGTCACGTCGTCAGATGATGCCGGTCGTCGTTCTTGATAGTGACTGCCGCGATGATCACGCCGATCACCACCCCGATGAGAGTGTCGGCGACGCGGGTGGCCGCGATGGTGGCGCCACCGGACGCGCCGAGCCCGGTCAAGATCAGTGCCATCGTGGTGATGAAGATCTGGGCGAGCGCGTAATTGCGCGTCACGAAGAGTTCGCCGCATGTCTGACAGATGATGACGACGATGATCAGCGGCCAGTAGCCCGGATGAAGCGCGAAGATGCCGACGACGACGAGGGCGCCCGCGGCGTTGCCCAGGACGCGCTGGATCCCGCGCTGGACTGTGTGGTGATAGTGAGCGCCCTGCAGCGCGGTGAGCGCGCCGATGGTGGCCCACAGTGGGTGGTCCAGCCCGAGGGCTGCGGCAAGGAGTCCGGCGATCAGGCAGGCGATGCCCAGACGCGCGACGTCGAGCAGGATGGTGCGGTCGCCGAGACGGTGGAACCCGGCGCGGAACGCCGGACCGGGGTGGTGAGCCTTGATGTCCTCGACTTCGATCTCGCGCTCAGACTTGGCCGGAACAGGGAAGTCGGAACGAATCCGACGGAGGCGTACCGCGAGGTCGGCGAAGTCGCGGTGCGCGGGATCGAGAGTGTCTCGTGAGCCGCTGTCGACGACCGTTTCGGCGGCGTCCACCAGAGCGAGCAATTCTCGTGTGTGTGCGTCGATACGCCGGTGCGGGGTAAGGGCGATCGTCTCCCGGGCAGTCGAAATGGCTTGGCGCGCTGCGGGTTCGGCTGCGACGTCGCCACTTTCGACTGCTGCCGCAGCAGACAGCGCACGAGCCACCGCGACTCGGGCAGGACTGTGGGGATGCAGAATCGCAGGCCACATCGCGACGATCCAGCCGAGGACCGCGCCAACGGTGATGGCGAGCGTGACCTCGCCGACGTCCTGAGCGTCCTGGGCGAAGCCTGCCGCGCCTGCGGCCGCAAAGACCATGATGGCAGCTCCGGGCCCGGTGATCCGGAATGCCTGCAGTAACCAGAAGACGATCCCACCTGTGGCTGAGAGTAGAACGACCTGCGTCCAGACGTTGAGGCCGAGCGCGCCGAGTGCTGCACCGAAAGCGGCGCAGGCCACGATGAGTGCGACGACGCCTGCCAGTCTCGGCGCGAGGCGACGGTACGGCTCGTAGCGGAGGAAGGCCGAACTCAATGTGCCGAGGGCGGTAAACGCCGCGATCTCGGTGAACCCGAGCAGTCCGCAGCCGACGAGCGCGATCATGCCGACCAAGCCGACGCGCAGTGCGAGCGCCGTCGTCGGGTCGGCCCGGCGCATCTCGAACGCGCTCCGCCACGTGGCGGGCGACGCGACGTGGGCCAGAGCCGTCCCGACTGCTTGAGCCGGGGCTGGCGGACGGAGGACGAGTCATCGTGCATGACTCCAGAATAATACTTCACAAGTAAAATAACTATGAATTAATCCGTCTCGGTGGGTAGAGTTCGTCACATGGCGTCACGTATCCCCGGGGACGGACCCGACTATGTCGAGCGGGCCCGTAGCGATTGGGCTGAGCGGTTTCCCGACATGGACGTGCGGCCGATCGACGTCATCGGGCGCATCACGCGGATCAGCACGCTCGCTCTGGCGAGGTTCGAGCGAGAACTCGACGCCAGCGGAATCGGCCGTACCGAGTTCGACGTACTCAGTGCGCTTGCCCGCAGTGATCATCCGTTGCGAGCGAGTGAAGTCACTTCGGTGACTGGGGCGTCAGCCGGATCGACGACCAAGCACGCCGAGCGGTTGGCGAAGATGGGACTGATCGAGCGTGAGCGACTCGAGCGCGACGGCCGGGTCGTGTTGTTGTCGCTGACCGATGCGGGTCGCGAACTGGTGCACGAGCAGTTCCCGCGGCGGGTCGAGAGCGAGTTGCAGATGCTCGACGGACTCGACGACGACGAGATCAGGATTCTGACCGACATGTTGCGAAGAATCACCGAGAACGTCGAGAGGCGGAACTGATTTCGGAGCTGCTGGCGCGTTCCATCCGGTCTGATCTGTCTCGATGATTCGCGAGACCTGCGACGACGGAGATGATTGACTCTCCTGACATCGACCGTCGGGGAGGCTCACATGTCGGCACGTCGTCCAGGTATTCGCGGAATCGTGACACTGCTGGCATCGATAGCTGTCGCCGGCGGATTGGTGGCCCCGATCGGCGCCGGTCCCGCAGCCGCCAAATCGACGGTTGCCTGGTTGTGTGAACCGGGGGTACTGGATCCGTGTGACCTGAAGAACGACAGGACCGACCAGTTAACCGACAAACGGACCCCGGCTGCGCCCGTGCCGGACTCGGCGAAAAAGGCCGACTGCTTCTACGTCTACCCGACGGTCACCGATCAGCCGTCGATCCTGGCGGACAAGAAGGTGGTCCCGACGGTTCAGTCGATCGCGCGTTTTCAGGCCGCGTCGTTCAACGATCTGTGTCGCGTGTACGCACCGGTCTACCGTCAGATGACGCTATGGGGACTGAGTCCGTCGATGGTTGCGTCCTGGGTCGGCAACCGCGACCTGCCGAACACTGCTTACGGGGACGTGAAGCAGGCGTGGCAGAAGTACCTGCGCGAAGACAACAACGGGCGGCCGGTCATCTTCATCGGTCATTCCCAGGGCTCGATGATGCTGCGCAAGCTGATCCGTGAGGAAATCGACCCGAAATCTGAACTGCGTAAGAAGATGGTGGGCGCGTTCCTCATGGGCGGCAACGTGATGACCGCCCGCGGACGGACCACCGGTGGTGACTTCCGGAATATTCCCATCTGTACCAGGCGTGCCGAGACCGGCTGTGTGGTCGCGTACTCGACCGCGCTGATAGGTCTACCGTCGTTGTTCGGCAACAGTGGTCTCGACGCGTTGAGTTCGCCAATGAATCTCCCGACGGGACCCGCCTTCCAAGTGGCGTGCACCGACCCCGACCGATTGAGCGGTGACCGGACTCCGGCCGCGGCGACGGTCCCTAGCAGGCCGTACGCGGCGAGCATGATCGCATTCCTGATGAAGGTGTCGACGTTCCCCGGCGATCTGCCGACATCGTCGTCGACTTGGACCACCGGTCGTGGACGGTGGAACCTGAACTGCGAGGACCACCTCGGCTTCCGCAAGCTCATCGCCCACTCGGTGATCCCTCAGCACTTCAACGAACTGCCGCTGTTCGACTCGCATCTGGTCGACCTGAACCTCGGAATAGAGAAACTGCATTCGATCGCCGAGCAGCAGATCGCCGCGTACGTCGGCTGAAGCGAGCAGAACTTTCAACCTCTAGTGGACGTCACAACCCATTCGGTCGAATGAGTCACACCGGTGTGATCCAAGCGTCGTCGCGGTGGTCGATGTCGGAGGTATTGGGTATTGTCGATGACGATTCATCGAGGTAGTGAGGCTTTCGTCGATCGGTAACGTCGCCGGGTTCGGTAACGACAAAATGGACGACGCCGCAGCTGCGCGTGGCGGAGCCGTCACGCCGTCCTCGGCGACGAGGAATACGGTCGGCGTCTCGTACAATCGACGAGAACCGGAACACGGTCCGCTTTCGGGTTCCCATGACCATGAGTCGGGAACGGTTAGAAGAGGTTTGGGAGCAAGATGGGCATCACTCGGAGTGGCCGACGCAGACCTGGAGTCAAGGCGTCGATGGTCGCGTTGCTGGTCGGGACGATGGCATTCCTGTCGGCCTGCGGCACCACCTACGGCAGCGAGGTCCAGGCGGACGGTGAGTTCGCCGACATGATCAAGCCTGCGATCTCCGTCACGGACACTGGTGGCGAGGCATTGGGCAAGAACGAGGTCGACATCCAACCCGGGCAGCCCATCGTCGTGAACGCGACCGAGGGTGCTATCACCGACGTCAAGATCAAGAAGGCCAGCGGTGGCTTCATCTCCGGTGACGTCAGCGACGACGGTGCGAAGTGGACGAGCACCGAGCCGTTCGGTTATGGCCGCAGCTACACGGTCAACGCGACGGCATCCGGTGTCGGTGGCAGCACGACGAGCACAACTAAGTTCACGACTCGCTCTCCGCAGAACCAGACCGCTGCCTACATCACTCCTCCGAACGGCGAGACCGTGGGCGTCGCGCAGGCTGTCGGCGTCCGTTTCGACGAGGCGATCGGCGATCGGGAGGCCGCAGAGAAGGCCATCACGGTCACGACAAACCCGAAGACCGAGGGTGCGTTCTACTGGATCAGCAACCAAGAGGTCCGCTGGCGGCCCAAGGAGTTCTGGAAGCCCGGTACCAAGGTCGACGTGAAGGTCAACATCTTCGGCATCGATCTCGGTGACGGGACCTTCGGTCAGGACAACGCATCGTCCAGCTTCAAGATCGGTCGCGACCTGGAACTGTCGGTCGACGACAGCGACAAGATCGTCGTGGTCAAGCGTGACGGCAAGGTGATCCGTCGGATGCCGACGTCGATGGGCAAGGATGCTGCACCGACCAACAACGGCATCTACACGATCGGCGACCGCGTCGACCACATCATCATGGACTCCGCGACCTACGGTGTCCCCAACACCTCTGCCGACGGATACCGCACGCCGGTCGACTACGCGACCCAGATGTCCTACAGCGGCATCTACCTGCACGCGGCCCCATGGTCGGTGTGGGCGCAGGGCAACACCAATACGTCGCACGGTTGCCTCAATCTGAGCCCCGCCGACGCGCTGTGGGTCGTGCGGAACACGCTGCGAGGCGATCCCGTGACTGTCACCGGTACCGTCGGCGAGCAGCTTCCGGGGACCGACGGTCTCGGCGACTGGAACATCCCGTGGTCGACGTGGTCGAAGGGGAACGCGTAAACCCTGACGGGCGACCACCCGACCATAAGTGAACATATGAACAGAGTCCGGCTGAGGCATCCTCAGCCGGACTCTGCCATTGAGTGGTGTTAGTATCGCGTTCGATAGAAAAAAGTCACTGACGATTGGTATGGACACCATGGCTCGTCCCTCCTGGGAAACTGAGGACCTGACCGCGCTGCGTGAGATGGCGCGTGGATTCTGCGAGAAGGAGATCGCTCCCAACACGGAGCGCTACATCGAACAGCACCACGTGGATCGCGACCTGTGGCGCAAGGCAGGCGAAGTCGGACTCCTCTGCATGTCGATTCCGGAAGAGTACGGCGGCGGCGGCGGAACATTCGCCCACGAATCCGTCCTGATCGAAGAGCAGGCCCGCACCGTCGACTCGTCGTGGGGGCAGAGCCTGCACAACGGCATCATCGCGCACTACATTCTGGCGTACGGCTCGGAAGAGCTGAAGAAGAAGTGGCTGCCGAAGATGGCCTCCGGCGAGGTCGTCGGCGCCATCGCCATGACCGAGCCCGGCACGGGGTCGGACCTGCAGAACGTCAAGACCAAGGCGGTCAAGGACGGCGACGACTACGTCATCGACGGTTCCAAGACCTTCATCACCAACGGCGGTCAGGCAGACCTCGTGATCGTCGTCGCGAAGACGGATCCGGCGGCGGGCGCCAAGGGCATCTCGCTGATCCTGGTGGAGACCGACCGTGAGGGCTTCAGTCGTGGCCGCATTCTCGACAAGGTCGGCATGCGTGGCCAGGACACCGCGGAGCTCAACTTCTCGGGCGTGCGAGTCCCGCAGTCGAACCTCCTCGGCGACCAAGAAGGTCTCGGCTTCATCCAGTTGATGACGCAGCTGCCGCAGGAGCGGTTGATCATCGCCGTCGCATCGGTCGCGGGCATGGAAGTCGCGCTGGAGAAGACGGTCGAATACACCAAGGAGCGCACCGCATTCGGCAAGCCGGTGTTCGGGTTCCAGAACACCAAGTTCAAGCTCGCTGAGGTGGCGACTGAGGCGCACATCGCACGTGTCTTCGTCGACGACTGCATCGAGAAGCATCTGCGCGGGGAACTCGACATCCCGACGGTCGCGATGGCCAAGTGGTGGACGACCGACCGCGCCATGCAGGTCGCTGACACCTGCTTGCAGCTGTTCGGCGGGTACGGCTACATGAACGAGTACCCGATCGCACGCATGTGGGCCGACAACCGCGTCCAGATGATCTACGGCGGCACCAACGAGATCATGAAGGAAGTCATCTCGCGCTCGCTGTGACGAGTCAGGGCACCGGGAGTTTCCAGGCGCCGGGGCGTCCGCAGCGAGGGATTCGGCGACGTGTAGAACGGGAGGCATGCTGACCAACGACGACCGAATCGCAGCACTCGAGGCGATCGAATCGATCAAGAGCCTCAAACACGGGTACTGGCGGGCCTGCGACGCAAAGGATCCCGAGGGTTTCGGGGCATCGTTCATCGCCGAGGGCGCCGTGATCGACTACGGTCCACTCGGGAGCTTCGACGACGTGAAGCCGATGGTCGAGATCTTCCGGAACGTCGCGTGCAAGAAGGTCGACGGCCACTACGCGGTGCTCGACATGCACCACGGGTCGCACCCGGAGATCGAACTGACCGCGCACGACACGGCGGTCGGCCGCTGGTCGCTGCGGTTCCGCCAGGTGAACACCGTCGAGCGGACCGAGACCGTGTCGATCGGCGAGTACAACGACGAGTACCGGTTCACCGACGGTGCGTGGCGGATGTCGGTGTGCCGTTTCACCCCGCGGTGGTCCATCACGAGGCCGCTGGGTGACGACGCACGGGTCGAAGAGGGTATTTTCGATAGTCGTGGTTGACTTCGCATATGTGATCGCCGGCTCGGAAGCGACCGGCGGCGCCGGAATCCAGACAGATCTCAAGACGTTTCAGGCGTCCGGGGTGTTCGGCCTCGGCACCATCACCTGCATCGTGTCGTTCGATCCCGCGAACGACTGGGGACACCGGTTCGTGCCGATCGAGCCGGGAGTCATCGCCGACCAGATCGAAGCCGCGACGAGCGCGTACGACCTCGACGTCGTCAAGATCGGCATGCTCGGGACGCCCGCGACGATCGACGTCGTCGCCGACGCGTTGGGCCGCCAGTCGTGGCGTCACGTGGTCCTCGACCCGGTCCTGATCTGCAAGGGGCAGGAACCCGGAGCGGCGCTCGACACCGATCAGGCGTTGCGCGCCAAGGTGTTGCCGCACGCCACGGTGGTCACTCCGAACCTCTTCGAGTCGCAGACCCTGTCCGGGATGGACGAGATCACCACCGTCGACGAACTCGCTGAGGCGGCCCGCCGCATCGGTGCGCAGGGGCCGCAGTACGTCTTGGCCAAGGGCGGCGTCGAACTGCCCGGCGACGACGCGGTCGACGTCCTGTTCGACGGTGAAGACGTGACGGTGCTGTGCGCGCCGAAGATCGGCGGCGAGCGGGTCTCCGGCGCGGGCTGCACGCTGGCTGCGGCGTTGACGGCCGAGCTCGCCAAGGGGGCGTCGGTCGTCGATGCGGCGCGTCGCGCGAAGGATTTCACGGGGGCGGCGATCAAGGCCCGCGTGAGCGGACACCTCCCGTTCGACGCCGTCCGCCAGGGCGTCGCAGACTGACCGACTGAGTCAGTCGCCCAACTGGCCGGACAGTCGGTCTCGCCGCTCGGCGGACGCCTCGTTGAGTCCGACGATCTCGACGACCTTGCCCTTGTCGCGGTACTTCGTCTCAACGGCGTCGAGCGTTGCGACGGTCGACGCGTCCCACACGTGCGTGTCCGAGAGGTCGATGACGACGTGATCGGGATCGTCGACGTAGTCGAACTGGTAGACGAGGTCGTTGCTGGACGCGAAGAACAGCTCACCGCGCACGTGATAGACGCGGGTTGTCTGGTCGCCGTCGACGCGGTCGGTGTGAGTCACCCTCGTGAAGTGGGCGACCCGCCGGACGAACAGCAGAGTCGCGACGATCACGCCCGCGACGACGCCGATCGCGAGGTTGCTCGTCACGACCGTTGCGACGACCGCGATCACCATGACGGCCGTCTCACTCCTGGGCATCCGCCGCAGGGTGGACAAGCGGACGCTGTGCCAGTCGAAGGTGGTGGCCGAGACCATGATCATCACGGCGACGAGGGCAGCCATCGGGATCTGTCCGACGATGTCGCCGAGGCCGACCACGAGCACGATGAGCGCTATGCCCGTCAAGAAGGTGGAGACGCGGGTGCGAGCGCCGGCGGTCTTAACGTTGACCATCGTCTGGCCGATCATCGCGCAGCCGCCGATGCCGCCGAAGAATCCGGTCACCACGTTCGCGACACCCTGACCCCAGCCTTCGCGGGTCTTGTCCGAATGGGTGTCGGTGATGTCGTCGACGAGCTTGGCGGTCATCAGGGACTCGAGGAGGCCGACGAGCGCCATCCCTGCCGCATACGGTGCGATGATCTTCAACGTCTCGAGATCGAACGGGACGTCGGGCACGAGCCAGTGGGGCAGGGAACTGGGGAGTTCGCCTTCGTCGCCGACGGTGGGCACCCCGATTCCGAACGCCATCGCGACGGCGGTCAGCACGACGATCGCGATGAGCGGCGACGGCACCACGGTGGTGAGCTTGGGCAGCCCGACGATGATGGCCAGTCCGATGGCGATCATCGGATACACCATCCACGGCACGTCGAACATGTGCTGGATCTGCGCCGAGAAGATCAGGATCGCGAGCGCGTTGACGAAGCCGACCATCACGCTGCGCGGGATGAAGCGCATGAGTCGCGCGACTCCGCACACGCTGAACACGATCTGCAGCAGTCCGGCGAGGATGACTGTCGCGATGAGGTAGTCGACGCCGTGGTCGCGGACGACGGGGGCGATGACGAGGGCGGTCGATCCGGCGGCGCCGGAGATCATCGCAGGGCGGCCGCCGACGATGGAGATCGTCACGGCCATCGTGAACGACGCGAACAGTCCCATGCGCGGATCGACGCCCGCTGCGATCGAGAACGAGATCGCCTCGGGGATCAGCGCGAGCGCCGTGACGACGCCGGCAAGGGTCTCTCTCGTCAGGAGTCGAGGGCTGCGCACCGCGGTCAACACCGTTTCCTGCACCGCGGGCTTCTCCTGTCGGTCGACGTCGCCTAGAACTGGGCAAACATTACCTGCCTCAGGACCGCGAGGCCGCGCTCGGCGTCGTCGGCTCGTGCGTGACTGAAGTTCAGTCGCATTGTTCCGAGTTCGGGCCGACTCGGTGAGAACTCCTCTCCGGGCATGAACGCGACGCCGCGCTCGATCGCTGTAGCGAGCAGCGGGCGGGTGTCGACGCGCGGGGAGAGCCGAAGCCAGAAGAACAATCCGCCCTTCGGCGTCTCCCAGGTCGCGACGTCCCCGAACTCTCGGGCCAGTGCAGCGTCGAAGGTGTCGCGCCGTTCGCGGTAGAAGTCGGCGAGACGATTGAGCCGAGCGGCCCAGCCGGGGTCGGTGAGCGCGTCGAGGACGATGTGCTGCGACAGCCGCGACGTGTGGAGGTCAGTGGCCTGCTTGATCATGACGAGTTTGTCGAACAGGTCGCGCGACGCGGCGATGAAGCCGAGGCGCAGGCCCGGTGCGAACGTCTTGGAGAACGACCCTTGATAGATCCAGGAGCCGTCTGTCATACGGGCCGCGATCGGCGTGCGGTCGCACGGCTCGTAGACGAGGTCACGGTACGGGTCGTCCTCGAAGAGAACGGTGTCCTCGCGCAGGCAGCGTTGAGCCAACCGGTCGCGGTCGGCGTCGGACATGCACGCGCCGGTGGGGTTACCGAACGTCGGAACCACGTAGGCCAGCCGTGCCGGCGTGGCAGCTCGTTCGGCGACGTCGACGAACTGCGCCCCGTAGAAGCGGAACACTTGGAGAGCCGCGAGGTAGGTCGGGTCCTCGAGAGCGGTCACGGTTCCGGGGTCGACGAGGAGTTTCGCGACGAGGTCGATGCCCTGTTGGCTGCCGCTGAGGATCATGACCCGTTCGACCGGCGCATCCACGCCGAGATCGATTAAGTGCCGAGACACGGCTTCCCGTAGATCGGGCTCGCCCTCGGTCGGGCCGTACTGCAGGACCGAGGGCGGCACGCTGCCAGACCACTCCGGAAGCGTCGCGGTGGCGGGCAGGCCGCCCGCGAACGAGATCATCCCGGGCCGGTCGATCACTTCGAGGATCGACCGAATCGGTGACGGTCGGAGTCCTTCGATACGCTGCGAGAACACGCTGAACCTCCAGCAGTAGGTCAATGCTATTGACCTAATTGTGGGGGCGGAGACAAGATAGGTCAATATGGTTGACTCAAATCGTGAGGTGGAGCTCCGCCGTGCGGTCGAAGCCCTCTACTTCGGGTACCGGGCCTTCACGTCGTTGCCCGATCAGATTCTCGCCGAGTACGACCTCGGTCGCGCGCACCACCGGATCCTCTACTTCGTCCGGCGTGAGCCCGGCGTCTCGGTCGGGGCACTCGGGACAGTGCTGGACGTCTCCAAGCAGGCGATCAACCGCCCGATCAGAGAACTGGAGTCCCTCGGATTCGTTTCAGTCGCTCCGGATTCACACGATCGGCGCGTGCGACGCCTGACTGCTTCGAAGGAGGGTGCGCGTCTCGAAGCGCGACTGACCGGCGCCCAACTGGACCTGCTGGAGTCGGTGTTCACCGGCGTCGACTCCGATGCAGAGGCGGGGTGGCGAGACGTGATGACGCGGCTGGCCGGGCCGCCCGTCGTCGAGTGAGACCCGATACAGCAGGATTGTCCTCATGCCGACGATGACCTGGACCGAAGACGACCGCCAGTATTCGGCTCGGTGGCATTCGGAGTCCGGTGCGGCCGCACCGTCGCGTGTCGTCGTCGTCGGCGACGACACCACGGCAAACCAGGCGTACCGGCTCGCGCTCTCGGGCACCGGACTGATGTGGCGCGGCGACTACCACAACGCCCGCCAGTTGCTGACGGCGATCGGGCGACGGATCGACCGCGCCGCCGCTCGACGCGAAGGCGACCATGCCGATTTCGCGGCCCACCGCGCGCAGCGGGCTGAACGGGCTCGCGTCCTGGGCGCGCTGACCGTGCAGCTCGACGGCGGCTACGATCTCGGACTGCGCCGCGCGCCGGACGTCCGGCAGGCGTGCGTCGACGCGTATGGCGAACCGCACGACGCGATGTGCATCGCGCTGACCGAACTCCTCGGCGTGCTCAGTGCCCGCCAGTGGCACGAGAAGGGCGTGTCGATCCCGGCACTCGACGCCCGAATCCACCCCTGCTACGGCGTGTTCTCGCCGGTGCGCGGCGAATACATCGACCTCGCAGCTCGGGCCCCGCTGCCCGACGGTGCGCGGGTGGCGTTCGACCTCGGTACGGGGACTGGCGTACTCGCCGCAGTCCTGGCCCGCCGAGGAATGCAACGAGTGACCGCGACCGACATCAATCCGCGCGCGGTCGAATGCAGTCGAGCCAACATCGAACGCCTCGGCTATCGGGGCCAGGTGGACGTCGCCCTGACCGATCTGTATCCGTCGGGACGAGCAGACCTGATCGTGTGCAACCCGCCGTGGCTTCCGGGACGACCCACCTCGGCCCTGGAACAGGGCGTCTACGACGAAGGCTCGCAGATGCTCCACGGATTCCTCGACGGTCTCGCGGCTCACCTGGCAGTGGGCGGGGAGGGGTGGCTCATCCTCTCCGATTTGGCCGAGCACCTCGGCGAACGTGCGAGTGATCACCTCTCGCAGCGCTTCGCCGCCGCGGGACTGCGCGTCGTCGACCGGCTCGACACCACGCCGACTCACCGTCGATCGAAAGACTCGTCAGATCGGTTCCACACGGCGCGCAGTCGGGAGCGGACGTCGTTGTGGCGTCTGGCTGCCGACGGCTGAACCACTGAGGGCAAGCTCGGTACGCTGAGCGCATGACGGTCACCCTCCGGGCGCAGGAAGCGTCGGACACCGAGTTTCTGCACGCACTCTTCAGTGACCCGGCCACGACTCGGTACTGGTTCGTCGAGCCCTACCTGACGCGCGCCGACGTGCAGGCACAGTTCGAGCGCCGTCGCGGCGACGGCTCCGCCCGACGGTTCGTCATCAGCGACGAGGGTGCAGACGTCGGCATCGTCGAACTCGTCGACATCTCGCCGCTGCACCGGACGTGCGAGTTCCAGATCGTCGTCGCCCCGGGAAACCAGGGACGCGGCTACGCGCACACCGCGACGAAGCTGGTCCTGGACTACGCGTTCGGAACGTTGAACCTGCACAAGGTGTACCTGCTGGTCGACGTCGAGAACGCCGGAGCGATCCACGTCTACACCAAGGCCGGGTTCGAAGCCGAGGCAACGCTGCACGAAGAGTTCTACGCCGACGGCGCCTACCGAGACGTGGTGAGGATGGCGGTCTTCGCGCGCGACTGGAGTCTCACGGACTAGCGATGACCTGTTGCTCGTCGTCGTGGACGACCAACGCTTGATCGTCGTCGAGTGCGAGCAGCGGAAAGCGGTCGCCGAACTGGGCGAATGTCCGGTCGATCAACGCGGACGGGTACGCCGGAAGCATTCCGCCCGCGTGGGGGATCGGCACGTCTGAGATCCAGCCGAAGCCCGTGGTGCTCTCGAGTCCTGGTGCCGCGGCGGGATCGTCGAGCAGTCCGGACGGCTCGATGTCGGGGCCCGCGATGACCGATCCGGCGCTGAGTCCGATGTAGGGGAGACCGCCGCGAATCAGGCGGTCGAGCAAGCGGTCCGTGCCGGCGGCTCGCAGTTCGTGCCAGATCGCGAAGGTATTGCCGCCGCCGACATAGACCGCATCGACCGCGTCGGGATCCTCGGCGAAGTCGACCACCCGGAAACCTCGGTCGGAGAACAACTCTCGACCCGCGCCGGAGACGTGGCCGATCGTGGTGTCGCGCGGCGATTTTCCGACGGTGTCGGCGACGAAGCGTTCGATGGCTCCGTCGCCGAGCGAGAGGAGAAGCAGATGCACGAGGTTCGACGCTACCCGTCGCGTCGAACTAGACGTCGCCGCGCCGCAGCATCCGGCCGTGCGCGTTCTGGAAGTCGATCTTCTCGCCGCGCAGCCACGTGCTCGTCACGACGCCCGCGAGAGCGCGGCCGTCGTACGGGGTGATCGGGTTCTTGTGGTGCAGCTTGTTCACGTCGACGACCTGGGCGGACTCCGGCTCGAAGATCGCGAAGTCGGCGTCGCAGCCGAGCGCGATCTTGCCTTTTCGGTTCAGCCCGGCGAGCGCGGCGGGATTCGCCGCCATCCACTCCATCACCTGCGGAAGCTCGACGCCGCGGCGCTTGGCCTCGGTCCAGATCAGCGAGAGACCCAACTGCAGCGAGGCGACGCCGCCCCACGCCACGCCGAAGTCGCCGTTCTCGACGTCTTTCAGGTCGACGGTCGACGGCGAGTGGTCCGAGACGATGCAGTCGATCGTGCCGTCGAGCAGCCCCTGCCAGAGCAGTTCCCGGTTCGACGCCTCACGGATCGGCGGGCAGCACTTGTACGCGGTTGCACCGTTCGGGATCTCCTCGGCGAGGAGGGTCAAGTAGTGCGGGCAGGTCTCGACGGTGATCTTGACGCCGTCGCGGCGGGCCGTCGCGATCATCGGGAGGGCGTCCGACGACGACAGATGCAGGATATGGGCGCGCGCTCCCGTCCACCGTGCGCGCTCGATGACCTCGGCGATGGCCACGTTCTCCGCGCCGCGCGGTCGCGAGGCGAGGAACTGTGAGTACTGGTTGCCCTCTGCGGTCGGGGCGTGGTCGATGGCGCGAGAGTCCTCGGCGTGCACGATCATCAGGGAGTCGAACCCGGCCAGCACGGCCATGTCCTTCTCCATCTCGTCGGCTTCGAGGTGCGGGAATTCGTCGACGCCGGAGTGCAGGAGGAAGCACTTGAAGCCGAAGACGCCCTCGTCGTGAAGACCCCGCAGGTCGTCGGTGTTGCCGGGGACGGCTCCGGCCCAGAAGCCAACGTCGATGTGGGTCTTGCCCGATGCCGCGGCGCGCTTGGCGTCGAGTGCCTCGACGTTCACCGTCGGCGGGATCGAGTTGAGCGGCATGTCGATGAGTGTGGTGACACCGCCGGCTGCTGCGGCGCGGGTGGCCGAGTCGAAGCCCTCCCACTCGGTACGCCCTGGCTCGTTCACGTGGACGTGAGTATCGACCAGCCCGGGGATCATCACCTGCTCGTCGGTGAGCTCCACGACCTGGGCTCCGGTCAACCCACTGCCCAGCGGCTCGATTGCGACGATGCGGCCGTCGCGGATTCCGATCTCACGGGCGACGATGCCAGCCGTGGTGAGCGTGCGCTCACCACGGACGACCAGATCGAAGGTCGGCTGACGCGGCTGCTCGGTGGCGGCGGTGCTCATCTACGGGACTCCTTGGCTGCAGCGTGATTCAACAGCAGAATAATTTCTCATCGTGGAATAGAAACTCTACTTATCGGAAGATACTAGATGTGAGCAGTGACACCGTCAATCGGCCGTGACGCTTGACAGAAGGCGTCTATGTGCGCGTTACTTATCGAACTTGTGGAAGATAGTTTCCACAAGGTGGAATTTTAGTGGCGGCTGCTGTCGCCACTCCGACCGTGACAGGCGAATCCATGAGCACAGAGTCCACCGGGTTGGTCGACGAGGCCAATCGTGACGATGCCACCCCGTCGCAGGACGTGAGTCCGTCGCTGTACAACGGCGATCTCGCGCCGACCAAGCACAAAGGCCGACGCTGGGGCACGTACAACATCTTCACTCTGTGGGCGAACGACGTCCACAGCCTCGGCAACTACTCGTTCGCGATCGGACTGTTCGCGCTCGGGCTCGGCGGTTGGCAGATCCTGCTGGCGCTCGGACTGGGCGGCGTCTTCCTGTTCCTGCTCCTGAACCTGTCCGGTTTCATGGGGGAGAAGACGGGTGTCCCGTTCCCGGTGATGAGCCGCATCTCGTTCGGTGTCCGCGGTGCCCAGGTGCCCGCATTGATTCGCGGCGCGGTCGCCATCGCCTGGTTCGGCATCCAGACCTACTTGGCCTCGGTTGTCCTCCGCATCATGATCGTCGCGCTCATTCCGTCGGCGACCACGTTGGACGCCAACGAATTCCTCGGTCTGTCGACCCTCGGATGGATCTCTTTCGTGGCGCTGTGGATCGTGCAGGTGATCATCGTCAGCTACGGCATGGAGATGATCCGTAAATACGAGGCGTTCGCCGGGCCCGTCATCCTCGTCACGATGATCGCGCTCGCGGTGTGGATGCTCAGCAACGGCGACTGGGCAATCGCGTGGTCGACGCCCGACTCGCTGACCGGCGGCGACATGTGGCTGAAGATCGTCGGCGGCGCGAGCCTCTGGGTCGCGATCTACGGCACGTTCGTCCTGAACTTCTGTGACTTCACCAGGAACGCGACGTCGAAGCGCTCCATCGTGCGCGGCAACTTCTGGGGAATCCCGCTCAACATGCTCGTGTTCGGCGGCATCGTGGTCACGCTCGCGGGCGCGCAGTTCCGTATCGACGGTCGGATCATCGAATCGCCTGCCGACATCGTGCAGGAAGTGCCCAACACGCTCTTGTTGGTCCTCGCGTGCCTGGCGCTGCTGATCCTGACGGTGGCCGTCAACATGATGGCTAACTTCGTCGCCCCGATCTACGCGCTCAACAACCTGTTTCCGAGGCATCTGAACTTCCGTCGCGCAGCGTTCGTCTCCGCGGTGATCGGACTGGTGATCCTGCCGTGGAATCTCTACAACTCGCCTGCGGTGATCGAGTACTTCCTCGGCGGTCTCGGCGCCGTCCTGGGTCCGTTGTTCGGCATCGTGATGGCCGACTACTGGTTGGTGCGTCGCGCCAAGATCAACGTGCCTGCGCTGTTCACTTCGCACCCTGACGGCGAGTACGCGTATGTGAAGGGCGTGAATCCGCGCGCCATCGTCGCGCTGGTCATCACTGCGGTGATCGCACTCCTCGTGGCGTTCGTTCCGGCCTTCGAATCGGTCGCCGACTTCTCCTGGTTCATCGGCGCCGGTGTGGGTGCGATCGTGTACCTCGCGGTCGCCGACCGCCGCGGACCCTTCGCCGACGTATCGGGCGAGCCCATCGCTGTGGCCAGCACTCACTAGTTCGAGAGAAGGAACGTCATGCGAATTCTTGTCGCCAACGTGAACACGACCGCGTCGATGACCGACGCGATCGCTGAGTCGGCACGCGGCGTTGCGTCGCCCGGGACCGAGATCGTGGGCATCACGCCGCGGTTCGGAGCGGACTCGTGCGAGGGAAACTTCGAGAGCTACCTCGCGGCGATCGCCGTGATGGACGCTGTCACGTCGTACCCGGAGCCGTTCGACGCCGTCATCCAGGCCGGGTACGGCGAGCACGGACGTGAGGGTCTGCAAGAACTGCTCGACGTTCCGGTGGTCGACATCACCGAGGCCGCGGCGTCGACAGCGATGTACCTCGGTCACAAGTATTCGGTGGTCACCACGCTCGACCGAACGGTCCCGCTCATCGAGGACCGGCTCAAGCTCGCGGGTCTGGATGCTCGGTGCGCGTCGGTGCGTGCGTCGGGGCTGGGCGTGCTCGAGTTGGAGTCCGATCCCGAGCGCGCGGTCGAGGCGATCGTCGCGCAGTCGCGCGAGGCGGTCGAGATCGACCACGCCGAAGTGATCTGTCTCGGCTGCGGCGGCATGGCCGAACTCGAAGCGAGGGTCACGGCGGCGACAGGCGTCCCGATCGTCGACGGCGTCCGCGCGGCGGTGACGATCGCCGAGGGTCTGGTACGGATGGGGCTGTCGACGTCCAAGGTGCGGACCTATGCGACTCCCCGCGAGAAGAAGGTCACCGGCTGGCCGTTCCAGCTGTAGCGCGCAAACGAAGACGGAACCGGGCGTCGCCTCCCAGGCGCCCGGTTCCGTCGTCTTGCGGAGCTATTTCAGTCTTGCGAGATCAGAGCATGATCTGGCGGTTGACGTCCTTGTACAACAGGTAGCGGAAGTTCGACGGGCCGCCTGCGTAGCAGGCCTGCGGGCAGAAGGCGCGCAGCGAGAGGAAATCGCCTTCCTGAACTTCGACCCAATCGCCGTTGAGGTGGTAGACGGCCTTCCCTTCGAGCATGAGCAACCCGTGTTCCATCACGTGCGTCTCGGCGAAGGGGATCGTCGCGCCGGGCTCGAACGTGACGACATTGACGTGCATGTCGTACGCGAGATCCTGCGGGTCGAGCATGCGGGTGGTTCGCCACTTGCCGTCGGTGCCGGGCATGGCCGACGGCTCGATGTCCTGCTCGTTGCCGAACTTGACCGTGGGGGTGTGGCCGTCGATCGCCTCGTAGCGTTTGCGGATCCACACGAACGACGCGTCGGCGTCGCCGTCATTGCGCGCCGACCAGTCGGTGCCCGCGGGGAGGTAGGCGAAACCGCCTTCGGTCAGCGTCTGTGACTGGCCAGCCGCGTCGACGGTGAGTGCTCCGGACGTGACGAACAGGAAGCCTTCGACCTCGGGCTGGGGCTCGGGTCGCTGCGCGCCGCCGCCCGGTTTGACCTCGACGATCGCCTGGAAGTAGGTGGTCGCTCCGCCCGCGACGGGACGGTTGATGATCCAGGCCCGCGTGTCGGTCCACTCGGGGAGGACTGAGGTGACGATGTCGGAGAGGACGCCGCGCGGGATCACCGTGTAGGCCTCGGTGACGATCGCGCGGTCGGTCAGCAGGTCGGTCTGCGGCGGCAGACCGCCGCGGGGCGTGTAATACGACGCTGTGGTCACTGGTCACTCCTGGTAGGGCGGCCGAGCGCGATGTCGCGCACGGTTGTCATGGGCAGGTCGGCGGCGGTCTCGATCTCGTCGACTGTGAGCGCTCCGCACACGGCGCCGCGGTGGATCACGTTGGCGAGGGCACGGACGGTCGCGGGCTCGTCCATCACGGTGGAGTCGAGCTTGTGGACGTAGTTGCGCAGGCGTGCCGCGGCGGGGCCGAACGCGCCTCGGTAGAACGCGTAGGTTGCGAGGTAGCGGGTCACGAGTTGGGCCGGATGCATGTCCCAGCCCTGGTAGATCCCGCGCTCCAGATGCCGTCGGACGAGGCGGGCGTGCAGTCGCCACGCCGTCGCGACGTTGTCGGCGTCGCCGATCGGAAGGATGTTCGTGGAGCCGTCCGACACGTGGACGCCTGTTCCGGCCACGGCGAGCTGCATGACGTTCTTGGCGTGGTCGGCGACCGGATGCTCCATCGACTGGTAGGCGGCGGCGATGCCGAGCGACGCCGAATAGTCATAGGTGCCGTAATGCAACGAGCTGACGCGTCCCTGACCGGCGTGGACGAACTGCGCGACGGGCGCGCGTCCATCGGAGCCGAGGATCGCCTGGGGAGTCTCGACCTGAACCTCGAACTGGATTCTGTTGGCAGGCAGACCGTTCGCGGATTCGAGGGCCGCGGCGACGGCGACCATCGCCTCCACCTGGTCGACCGAGGTCACCTTGGGGAGCGTGAGGGTCAGGCCGTCGGGCAGCCCGCCCGACTCGACGAGCCCGCTGACGAACATGTCGAGAGTGCGGAGGCCGCGGGCCCGCGTGTTGGCCTCGAAGCATTTGAATCGGGCGCCGACAAACGGGGTGGACGTGCCCGCGTCGACTGCGGTGCGCAGCGCGGCGATCGCCCGCTCGACGTCGGCGTCCTCGGTCTCGTCGTCGAACGTGCCGTAACCGTCCTCGAAGTCGACGCGGAGGTCTTCGATCGGCTCGGTGGACAGTTTGTGCTGCACCAGAGTCGCGAGCGTGTCGGGCGCGCAGTCGGTCCCTTCGGTGACACCGACCATCGATGCGACGGCGTCGAGTCCGCCTGCGGTACGGGCGGACTCGAGAGCGGTGGAGCTCCAGTCTGCGGGCGTCGTCGCCGTGTAGCGGTCACCGGGGACGTAAACGGTGTGGATCGGCTGCCGTCGTCCGTCGTCGCCGGGGTACTGCATCGCGAGCGCTGTATCGGCATCTGCCAGGCGACGGTCGACGTCGGCGAGCACCGCGTCCTCGAGGTGTCGTGTCACAGGTGGCTCTCCTCGCCGTTGGGGAAGACTTGCGGAATCGTAATTCCACATCGTGGAGTTTAGTTTGTGGGGCCGGGAAAGTACAGGACAGTGCTCCGATAGTAGGCTTGATGTATTCCGTATTGCGGAAGTATCTGTGGTGCAGTTCAATGGAATCAAAGTCGTCGGCCGGAAGTGGTTCACATGGCGGAGAAATCGTCGGGTGTGCAGTCAGTGGAGCGTGCCTTCGAGTTGATGGAGCTCATCGGCCGAGCGGGCGGTGAGTGCTCGCTCACCGAGTTGTCGGCCGAATCGCCGCTGCCGCCGCCAACCATCCACCGCCTGCTGCGGACTCTGGTCGGGATCGGCTACGTCCGGCAGTTGCCGAACCGGCGGTATGCGTTGGGGCCGAGGCTGATCCGACTAGGGGAGGTCGCCAACCGGCAACTCGGCGCGGTCGCGGGGCCGGTGCTGCAGTCGTTAGTCGACGAACTGTCGGAGACGGCGAGCCTCGCGGTGCTCGACGGCGACATGGTGATCTACACCGGTCAGGTCCCGTCGCTGCACACGATGCGCACGAACAACGAGATCGGTAAGCGAGTCGGTCTGCACACTTCCGGGGTAGGGAAAGCCGTGCTCGCCGAGTTGGACGACGCCCGGATTCTCAAGCTCGTCACTCAGTCCGGCCTCCCGGCGCCGACGCAGCACAGTGCATCGACATTGTCGACGGTGTTCGCGAACGTCGAACGAGTCCGTGCCGACGGTTATGCGATCGACGACCAGGAACTCGAAGTCGGCGTGCGTTGCGTGGCCATGGCAGTGCCCGGCGCTCCCACTCCGATGGCCATCGGCATTTCCGGACCGTCCGCGCGCGTGAACAAGGATCTGATCGCGAAGGCGGTGGCTGCGTTGGAGAAGGCGACCGGGGTCATTTCGGAGGCGCTGATCGGAGCGATGGAGTAGTGGATCTTATGCTGTCGGCGGTTGGCCAGAATTTTGGTTGACAGTCCTCCGTCCCGTCGGAACGAGTGGACGTCCTCCGAGCGTCCGACCCTGCGATCCGTTAGAGAATCGGCAGTCGTGGCGGAGTCGGCGTAGTTGTCCTGACAGATAACACCGCGTTCCGCGGAACGTTTTTGCGAGCGAGAATTGTCGTACCCAGCAGCTACCTTAAGGATATCGAACAAGTGTTCTAGTCCTGGAGGTAGCCATGACAGTCTCAATCTTCCGTCCCGCAGATCCGACGACACTGTCGCGAGACGAACTCGCCGATCGGATCGTCGGGTTCGCGTCGCAGATGACGGCGATGAAGGCGATCGTGCTCGACTACGTTCGCGAGTTCGACGCGAAGGAGTTCTGGGCGGCTGACGGTATTCGGTCGTGCGCGCACTGGTTGTCGTGGCAGACCGGCGTCGGTCTCCGCGCTGCGCAGGAGCAGGTCCGCGTCGCTCGTGCGCTGCCGGAACTCCCGTTGCTCGACGCGCAGTTCCATGAGGGGAAGCTCTCGTACTCGAAGGTCCGCGCGATCAGTCGCGTCGCCTCGCCGGAGCGGGACGAGGAGCTCACCGAGTTCGCGCTCTGCGCGACTGCAGCCCAAGTCGAGCGCCTCGTCTCCGCGATTCGAAAGCAAGACGGCCTGACCGACGACGGCACGTACCCTGAGCCGGAGGTCGCCGAATCCGTCGCCCACTGGCGGTGGGAACTGGACGGCACGCTGACCGTCACCGCCCGCCTCACCGCAGTCGACGGTGCGCACTTCCTCGCCGGTGTGGTGCACGCCGAGTATGAGCGCACGCGTACAACCGGCGACGCTACTCCGAGCGAGGCCGACATCGCTGCGGCGCGTGATGTGGCCGAGGCGTCGGCCGACTCCGGCGTCGAGCCGCGACTGCGCCGGGACCTGTGGCAGAACGTTCCCTACAACGTCGCGCCTGCACTGCTCGCGCAGTCCGACGCCGTCATCAGCGGCCTTGCACTTCCCGAAGTCGCGGTCGGTGGAGAAGTGCTGTTCCACGAGGTCGACGGGGTGGCCACCGTCGACGGAGGGCCCGAGCTGCGTTCCGCGGAACGCGATGAGATCGAGTGCGGCTCCGCGCAACGCGTCGTCGAGCACGGCGTGGGTGACGTCATGACCGTCGGCGGGCGCCGTTTGGGGCCGGTCCTCACCTGGGGCCGCAAGCGTCGCGTCCCGAACGCGGCCCTCGTTCGGGTAGTTCTGATGCGCGACCACGGTTGCCGTGCACCCAGCTGCAACCGGACTCGCCACCTGCACGTTCATCACGTACGCCCGTGGTCGCAGGACGGTACGACCGATGCTGACAACCTGGTCCTGCTCTGCAGTCAGCATCACCGCGCGCTCCACAACGGCCTGTTCTCGATCGAAGCTCTCGGTGGCCAGCGGTTCGCGTTCCGCGGAACGCACGGAGACCTCCTCGCGGAGGCTCCGTTGCACTCGACGCCCGCCGGGTGGGAAGAGAATCCCCACGTTGATCCGCACGCGGTGACTCAAACCGACGGCGGGCGACTCGATCTGGGGTACGCCACCGAAGTGCTGTACGCGGCGTGGGCGTGGAAGGCCGCCCGCGACGAGATGGGCGGCGAGCTGCGCGCGGCCGCGTAGGCAGTTCGTTACCCTGTTCGGTCCAATTCTGGAGAGAACCGTCGGCTCGACCCGCCGACGGGCATACCGTCCCGCTATGGCTGGAAAACTGAGGTGGGCATTGTCGTTGATCCCTGTCGTCCTGGTTGTCGCGAGTTGTACTGGGGTCGATGGCGATCCGAGCCGGTCCGAGTCGGAATCTGTAGCGCCAGCGGCGATCTCGACCGCTTTCACGCCCGCCCCCGTATTGGGTCGAGACGGTTACCAGCAGTACGCGTCGGGGTTCGGGACAGTGAGACCCGATAGCATCTCGATGAACTCGACCGCGTCGAGCACGTTCGGGGGCATCACATGGGAGTCGTGGGGCGGGGAGGACGCTGTCGCGACGAGTCGTAGTCAGCAGAGCGGCGCGTCCGACCCGCAATCCGAACTGTGGCTGATGGCCTCCGATCTGGGCTGGTGCGACGACGTGTGGTCGTATCGTTCGCTGACTATCGCGGGGGAGCGGAGTGCGCTCGGCACGGGTGCGGAAAGCGACATCTGTCAGGGCGATCGTTCGGAGCCCTGAGTCGTAGTCGAACCAGAATTGTCGTACCTGGGCGATACCTTGCGGATGCCCGAAAATCCTTCGGGTGATTCCCGCTGACGAAGGCTTAACGATGACCATCCCCGATCCCGCTCAGTCCCAGCCGCAGTACCAGTCCCAGCCGCAGTACCAGGCTCAGTTCCCGCCGCAGGGATACATGCCGCCGGTGCCGCCAACCGAGAAGCGCCGCAACACAGTCGGCCGCATCGCATTGATCGCGGCGATCATCGGCTTCGTCTTCGGATGCATCCCCGGCGCGCTGATCGTCGGCTGGATCCTCCTGCCCGTCGCCTTCATCCTCGGCATCGTCGGGTTGTTCCAGGCGGGGCAGAAGAAGGGCACCTCCATCTCTGCCATCGTCATCTCCGTCATCGGGACGATCGTCGCGGCAGTGGTGTTCCTGACCGTCGTCAGCGATGCGGTCGACGACGCGTTCACTCCGGACACCGCGACCGTGTCGCAGAACGGTGAAGAGCAGTCCAACGACGCAGGATCCCGCGAGAACCCGGCCGAGATCGGTGCGACGCTCACCGGCAAGGACTGGACCGTCGTCGTCAACAAGTTCACGCCGGACGCCACTGAACAGGTGATGGCGGAGAACGAGTTCAATGACGAGCCCAAGGCCGGCCAAGAGTATGCGCTGGTGAATCTGACCGTGACCCACACGGGTGACGGCTCCGACTTCGCCGAGTTCATCTCAGTCGCCTTCGTCGGTGACGACGGCAAGACCTACAACCAGTCCGACTCGATGGCCGTGGCTCCCGACGCGCTCGAAGGCGAGCTGTACAAGGGCGGCACTGCAACCGGCAACGTCGAGATCGCGATCCCGAAGAACGCCACCGGCGTGATCCGCATCGGACTCGGCGTATTCGAAGACGAGGCGTTCGTCGCCGTTCCGTAGCCATCGTCGATGGGAAATGGCATGGTCGAATCATGGCTACTTCAGATGCGACCGCCGACCCACGGTGGACCGAGACCGCTGACGGTCTCGTCGCCACCTTCCAGACCGGATCGATGGTTCGCGGCCTCGACTTCGTGACACGAGTCGTCGACGCTGCCGAAGCCGCGAACCATCATCCCGACATCGACTTTCGCTACCCGAAAGTCACGCTGACCCTCATCTCGCACGATGCAGGGGACACGGTCACCGAGAAGGATCACAACGCAGCACGCGAGATCTCGGCCATCGCCGACGAGATGGAGATCAACTAGCGAGTAGTTATGCGCCGCGGTTGTACGCCAGTGCGACGTCGCACCAGTGGGCCAGGCCGTCGCCGGCGAGGGCGGACGGAGACACGTCGATCCAGCCCGGACCCATATCCCGTCGATTGGCCCCCATCGTCGCCTGGGTCGCGCCGTCCTCGGCGAGGATCGCGTCGTGTTGATCGGCGTCGACCCGCACCAGGAGTGAACCGTCCTTCGACGCACTGACGACCATCTTCTCGTTGACCATGAACGCTCGGCCGCCGAACATCGAGACCTCACGGAGTGTCGGCTCGGCGCCGAACAATTCACGCAGGCGCTCGACGAGCGCGGTCTGCTCGGATGTCATGAGGGCTCCTTCGGGGGTCTCGACTCCGCTCGACCAGCGTAAGTGGTCTCGACTCCGCTCGACCAGCGTAAGTGGTCTCGACTCCGCTCGACCAGCGTAAATGGACGGGTAAGAGCATCAGCCGATGAAAGTTGCGATATTGCTGGTCAGGTCGAGGAGCCACTGGGGGAAGATACCGAGCAGCAGGGTCAGGCCGACGCTCACGGCGATCGGGATCGTAGTCAGCAAGCTGGGTGTCAACACGGTCGGCGCGTCGTCGGGCGGGTCGGCGAAGAACATCGCGACGATCACGCGGACGTAGAAGTAGGCGGCGACCGCACTGCACAGGACACCGACGATCACCAACGGCCACGACCCGGCCTCGCCCGCGGCCGAGAACACCGCGAACTTCGCGATGAAACCACCCGTCAACGGGATCCCGGCGAACGAAAGCAAGAGCAGCGACATCATCGCGCCGACCAGCGGATGCCGCCTGCCCAGGCCCGCCCAGGCTGACAGATTCGCCTCCTCACGGCCTGCCGAGTCGCGCACCACCGAGAGCAGGGCGAACGCGCCGAACGCCGACACCGCGTAGACGGCGACATAGAACAGCGTCGCCCCCAACGCGTCCGCGGTGATCGTGATGGCGCCGACGAGAGCGAAGCCCACATGACTCACCGAGGAGTACGCGAGCATGCGCTTCACGTCGCTCTGGGTCACCGCCATGACCGTCGCGATCACCATCGTCGCGATCGTCACCGTCCACAACGCCGGACGTGCGACGTCCGCGAGGTCCGGGAACGCCACGTGCAGCACGCGTAGGAGCGCGCCGAACGCGGCGGCCTTCGTCGCCGACGCCATCAACGACGTCACCGGGGTCGGTGCGCCCTGGTAGACGTCGGGCACCCACGATCCGAACGGGACGGCTCCGACCTTGAACAACAGGCCGACGGCGATCAGACACAACGCGATGATCCCGAAGGTCCGCTCGTCGCCGGTCAACAGCGTGGCGCCGACATCGCGTAACGAGAGCGACCCGCTCGCGCCGTACGCGAAGGCGGTGCCGAACAAGAAGATCGCCGATGCGAACGCCCCCAACAGGAAGTACTTGAGCGACGCCTCCTGCGACAGCAACCGGCGACGACGCGCCAACCCGCACAGCACATACAACGGCAGCGACAGCACCTCGAGCGCGATGAACATCGTCAGGAGGTCGCCGCACGATCCGAACAGCATCATCCCGCCGACCGCGATCAACGTCAGCGGGTACACCTCGGTCGTCAGGAAACCCGCGCGCCCTGCGGCGAGTTCGTCACCCGAGCCGGGCACCGTCGCGCCCGACGGAGTGAAGGCGTCGGCAGGCAGATCGGCGTCGTGTCCGGCGGTGACCTCGTCGGGTCCTCCGCCGACAGCGATCCGTTCACCGGCGGCGGTGCGGACCTCGACGGACGCCCACACGCGATCGAGACGTCGCTCGCCCATGAATGCGACCGCGCCGAGAGCGACGAGCAGCACGACGCCCTGCACGAACAGTCCCGGACCGTCGACGAGGACGGCTCCGCTCATCAACGTGCGCGTCGCGGGGGAGTCGTCGGTGGCCGACGTCGCGACGAAGCCGAGTGCGATCATCGCCGCGACGAGACCCGCGCACGATAGTCCCAGTTGCACGCGGTAGCGGGCCGACGATGAGACGAACGCCTCCACCAGGACGCTCACCACTGCGACGCCGAACACGATGAGCATCGGCGAGAGTCGGAAATAGTCGATACTCGGTGCATCGAGAGCGACGGTCATCGGTCACCTCCATGGACGGACGAGATGCTCGCGTCGACGGTCGGATTCACGAAGTCGAGAATCAGTCGCGGATAGAAGCCGAGGACGAGCAGCGCAGCGATCAACGGCACGACGACAACCTTCTCCCGAATCCCGAGGTCGGTGATCGTCGAACTGGACTCCCGCACCGGACCGCCCATCATGCGTTGATACGTCCACAGGATGTAGACCGCCGACAGCACGAGTGCGATGGCCGCGATGATCCCGGCGACGGGGTAGCGCACGAATGTGCCGATCAACACGAGGAACTCGCTGATGAACGGGCCGAGACCCGGGAGCGACAACGTCGCGAGACCGGCCACCAGGAACGTTCCGGCCAATACCGGCGCGATCTTCTGGACCCCGCCGTAGTCGGCGATCAACGAACTTTCTCGCCTGCTGACGAGGAATCCGGCGATCAGGAACAGCGCGGCTGTCGAGACGCCGTGGTTGACCATGTACAGCGCCGAGCCGCTCTGCCCTTGCGAGGTCAACGCGAAGACGCCGAGCACGATGAAACCGAAATGCGAGATCGACGTGTAGGCGATCAAGCGCATCACGTCGCGCTGACCGATCGCCATCACCGCGCCGTACACGATGCTGATCACCGCCAGCGTGCACAACAGTGGCGCGAAGGTGGCCGACGCGTCGGGGAACAGGCCGACGCAGAATCGCAGCATCGCGAACGTGCCGACCTTGTCCATCACCGCCATCATCATCACGGCCGCCGCAGGAGTCGTCGAGACAGCGGCGTTCGGCAGCCACGTGTGCAGCGGCCACAACGGAGCCTTCACCGCGAACGCGAACACGAATCCCGCGAACAACAGGTTCTGCGTCGTCGACGACATGTCCAGCGAGCCGTCGCGCACGCCCTGCGAGATGGACACGAAGTCGAAGTCGCCCGCGACGACGAACAGCCCGATGACCGCGGCGAGCATCACCAGGCCGCCGAGCAGGTTGTAGAGCAGGAACGTGACCGCCGCGCGCGACCGCTCGGGGCGCACGCCCGGACCGTCGGACCCGAAACCGCCGATCAGGAAGTACATCGGGACGAGCATCGCCTCGAAGAAGATGTAGAACAGCAAGACGTCGGTGGCGACGAAGCTCATCAACACCATCGCCTCGACGGCGAGGAGTAGCGCGACGTAGATGTGGACGGACTTCGCGCGACGCCCGCTGCCCGGCGAGTCGGCGTCCCGCCATCCCGCGAGCAGCAGCAGGGGAGTCAACGCAGCCGTCAACAGGATCAACGCGAGCCCCAGACCGTCGAGGCCGAGCGAGTAGCGCGCGCCGAACTCCGGAATCCAACTCAGGTCCTCGGTCAATTGGAAGCGCCCGCCACCCGAATCGAAGCGGAACGCCAGGATCACCGCCCAGACGAGCACGATCAACGACGCTCCGACGCCCGTCGTCTTGGCCCGCGCCGCACGCTCGGCGGGCAGCAGCATCACGACCACGGACGCGACGGCGGGCAGCAGCCACAACACAGTGAGCCAGGGCATCGTCACAGTACGTTCACCACCAGAGTCAGGGCGGCGATCACCACGGTGCCCGCCAGGATCGACAGTGCGTACGACCGCACGAACCCGTTCTGCGCGCGCCGAGTAACTTCCGACGCTCCGGTCACCGCGGAGCCCACGCCGGACGGCACCGCACCGAGGCCACGGTCTTCGACGGCGACGAGTGCGGCGGTCGCGGCGGCGCCCGGGCCGGCGAACACTCTCTCGTTGAACGCGTCGCCGTAGAGGTCGGCGCGTGCGGCGAGCGTAAGCGCCGAGACATCGTCCGGGGCCGTCGCCGGGATCGGGGTGCGCCCGTACTGGAACCAGGCGACCGCCGCACCCGCGACGACGCACACCAGCACGATCACCGTGACGACCCACACCGGGATCCCCGCATGATGCTCGGGCGCGTCACCGACGACCGGCGCGAGCCAGTCCTGCAGCGTCCCACCGATCGCCAGAAGTCCGCCCGCGCCCACCGAGCCGATGGCCAACGCGATCATCGGAGCCGTCATCGACGCACCGGACTCGTGCGGGTGAGCCTCGTCCCGCCACCGACGGGGTCCGAAGAACGTCATGACCATCACGCGCGTCATGTAGAAGGCCGTGACCGCCGCACCGATGATCGTCGCAGCGCCGAGTGCGACGCCGCGCGTGCCGCCTGCGGCGAGGGCGGCCTCGATGATCCCGTCCTTGGAGAAGAAGCCCGAGAACGGCGGGATCCCGATGATCGCCAGATAGCCGAGACCGAACGTGGCGAACGTGATCGGCATGACCCGCCACAGTCCGCCGTACCGCCGCATGTCCGTCTCGTCGTCCATCGAGTGCATGATCGAGCCCGCGCCCAGGAACAGACCGGCCTTGAAGAAGCCGTGCGTCAGCAGGTGCATGATCGCGAACGCGTAGCCCGCCGGACCGAGACCGGCAGCCAACACCATGTAACCGATCTGGCTCATCGTCGACGCGGCGAGCGCCTTCTTGATGTCGTCCTTGGCGCAGCCGACGATCGCCCCGAACAGCAGCGTCACCGCGCCGACCACCACGACGCCGGTCTGCGCGTTCGGTGCGAGATCGAAGATCGGCCCCGAGCGCGTGATCAGATAGACGCCAGCGGTGACCATCGTCGCCGCGTGGATCAGTGCCGACACCGGTGTCGGACCCTCCATCGCGTCGCCGAGCCACGCCTGCAACGGCACCTGCGCCGACTTTCCGCACGCCGCCAACAGCAGCATGAACCCGATGCCCGTCAGCGTCGCCTCGCTCGCCGACGACGCCTGCGCGAACACGTCGTCGAAATTCACCGAGCCGAACGTCGAGAACATCAGCATCATGGCGATCGCCAGACCCATGTCGCCGACCCGGTTCATCACGAAGGCCTTCTTGGCTGCCGTGGCGGCGGCCGGCTTGTGCTGCCAGAAGCCGATCAACAGGTACGACGCGACGCCGACACCCTCCCAGCCCAGATACAGCCCGAGATAGTTGTTCGACAAGACCAGGATCAGCATCGCCGCGACGAACAGATTCAGATAGGCGAAGAATCGATAGCGGTCCGGATCGTCCCGCATGTAGCCGATCGAATAGACGTGGATGAGCGATCCGACGACCGTGATCAACAAGACGAAGCACATCGACAACTGGTCCAAGCGCATCCCGAAGTCGACCTGGAGGTCGCCGACCGGGACCCACGAGTAGAGGTCGCTCGACGCAGCCTTGTCGGCGGCGTCACGGCCCGTCATCGCGATCCACATGACGATCGCGAGGACCGCCGACGTCGACGAGAGCGCTGTGGTCGCCAGATGCGCCCACGCCTGCGTCCGACGACCGACGATCAGCACCAGCGCCGCGCCGAACGCGGGCAGCGCGGGGATCAGCCAGAGCAGATGTCCGGTCAGTGCTTGATCCATGCCGTCACCGCCTCAACAGGTCGGCGTCGTCCACCGAAGCGGACCGACGAGTACGGAAGATGGTCATGATGATCGCCAGACCGATCACCACTTCGGCTGCGGCCACCACCATGGTGAAGAAGGCAATGACCTGACCGTCGAAGCTGCCGTGCATGCGAGCGAACGTCACGAACGCCAGATTGGCTGCGTTCAACATGAGCTCCACACACATGAAGACGACGATCGCGTTGCGGCGCAACAAGACTCCCGCTGCGCCGATCGCGAAGACGATGGCCGCGAGGTACAGGTAGGCCGCGGGGCTCATCGGGGCGGCTCCTCGGCGCGGGGCTCAGGTCTCGTCGTCGCTCGACCAGCGGTGGGGGCAGCGGTGATGGCATTGCCCGACGGGCCGACGACGCGAGGAGTGAGACGCTGGTTGACCGATAGACGCGACGGGCTGCCGTCGGGCAGACGACCGGGGATGTCGACGGCGTTGTGGCGGGCGTACACGCCAGGCGCGGGGAGCGGCGTGACCTGACCGCCTCGTTTGAACCGCTCGACGGACAGTTCACGCTGGCCTTGAACCGGCCCCGTTCGCTGGCGGTGGGCGAGCACCATCGCGCCGAGCGTCGCCGTGATCAAGAGCGCGCCGGTCAACTCGAACGCCCACAGGTAGCGGACGAAGATGATCTCGGCGAGTGCTCGGATGTTCTCATTGCCGCCACCGGGCGCCGTGCCGTGACTCAAATCGGGAGCCCCGACGAACGGCGCGATACTCGCCGACCCGATAGCCGCCACCAGCAGCACACCGAACCCCAGCGACAGTCCGATCGCGACGATGCGCTGTCCGCGAACGGCTTCGACGAGCGAATCGGACGAGTCGACGCCGATCAGCATCAAAACGAACAGGAACAGCATCATCACTGCGCCCGTGTACACAACAACCTGGACCACGCCAAGGAACAATGCTCCCTGCATCACGTAGAAGACGGCGAAGATGATCATCGTCATCGCCAGAAACACCGCCGAGTACACGGCTTTCGGGCTCAGGACGACGCCGAGCGCACCGATCACCACGATGACGCCCAGAATCCAGAAAGTGACTGCCTCAGTGCCAGAGGTCGACGCGAGTCCCGCGGCGAGCGTCGTCGTCATATCTCACCGCGGTAGTAGTTCTCGGGACGCGACCCCTCGGCCATCGGATGCGGGGGCTCGGTCATCGACTCGGTGAGCGGAGCGAGCAGGCGGTCCTTCTCGTAGATCATGTCGTCGCGGTCGGTGCCGACCATCTCGTAGTCGCCGGTCATCGTGAGGGCCCGCGTCGGGCACGCCTCGATGCACAGACCGCAGCCGATACAGCGCAGATAGTTGATCTGGTACACCCGCCCGTACCGTTCGCCCGGCGAGTACCGCTCCTCTTCGGTGTTGTCCGCGCCTTCGACGAAGATCGCGTCGGCCGGGCACGCCCACGCACACAGTTCGCACCCGATGCACTTCTCCAACCCGTCGTCGTACCGGTTGAGTTGGTGCCGCCCGTGGTAGCGGGGCGGTGCGGGCTTGCGTTCCTCCGGGTACTGCTCGGTGGTCGGCTTGCGGAACATCGACGCGAACGTCGTGCCGAAACCGGCGACTGGCTTCAGGTTGTCCGGGATCTCGGGCATCACGGGGCTCCCTTCTGATCGACCGCGATCTTCTTGTCTAGAGCACCCTCCGGCAGCGTCTGGCCGGGTAGGGGTGGAACGGGGAAGCTGCCTGCCATCGGGTCGAAGGTCTCGACTCCGCTCGACCGGCGGGAGGGGTCGCTCGACGGGCGGGAGGTCTCGACTCCGCTCGACCGGCGTGGGGAGTCGCTCGACGGGCGAGGGGTCTCGACTCCGCTCGACCAGCGGGAGGAGGAGCTCGACCGGCGGGCGGGGTCGCTCGACGGGCGGGAGGGGTCGCTCGACCGGCTGATGGAGGCGATCGCGTAGATCAGCAGAGCGGTGACGCAGATCCCGGCGGCGGCGAGGATCAGTGAGGTCACGAGGTCGGACTGGCCGCGCGTGGCCTGGTCGATGACGCCGACCACCAGGACCCAGCCGAGGGCGACCGGGATCAGCACCTTCCACCCGAGGTTCATGAACTGGTCGTAACGCAGACGCGGCAGGGCCGTCCGCAGCCAGAAGAACATGAACAGGAAGCACCACATCTTGGCGGTGAACCACAGCAGCGGCCACCAACCGGAGTTCGCGCCGTCCCATACGCTGATGGGCCATGGGGCCTGCCACCCGCCGAGGAACAGGGTGGTGGCCAGCGCCGACACCGTCGCCATGTTGACGTATTCGGCGAGCATGAACATCGCGAACTTGAGCGACGAGTACTCGGTGTGGAAGCCGCCGACGAGTTCGCCTTCGGCCTCGGGGAGATCGAACGGCGCGCGGTTGGTCTCGCCGACCATCGAGATCAGGTAGATCACGAACGCCGGGAGCACGAGAAGGATGTACCAGTGATGCTGTTGTCCGCCGACGATCTCCGACGTCGACATCGTCGCCGAGATCAGGAACACCGAGGCGAACGAGAGGCCCATCGCGATCTCGTACGAGATCACCTGGGCCGTCGAGCGCAGACCGCCGAGCAGCGGATACGTCGAGCTGGACGCCCAGCCGGCGAGGATGATCCCGTAGACGCCGATCGACGTGATCGCCAGGACGTAGAGCACGCCGACAGGTAGATCGGTCAGCTGCAACGGGGTGCGGTGCCCGAACACCGACACCTCCGGTCCCATCGGGATGACGGCGAACGCGGTGAACGCGGGGATCACGGCGATGACGGGGGCCAGAAGATAGATCACCTTGTCCACGCCCGCCGGCGTGATGCCCTCCTTCAACGCGAGCTTCACGCCGTCGGCCAGCGACTGCAGGAGACCGCCCGGACCCACCCGGTTCGGTCCGAGACGCCGCTGCATGCGCGCCATGATCTTGCGTTCGATGAGGATCCCGGCGAGGACGGTGACGACGAGGAAGGCGAACACGCCGATCGCCTTCGCGAGCATCAGCCACCACGGGTCGTAACCGAAGTCGGCGAGCGTTGGGTAGTCGGTGGCTGTTGTCATGAAGCCCCCTCGACGTCGACGGCGTCGCCTGCGCAGGCCCGCAGGGTCGGATACAGGCGGGAGCCCGGTGAGTTCATCGGCAGCCAGACGACTCCGTCGGGCATCTCGGTGATCTCGAGGGGCAGAGTGATGGAGCCGTGTTCGGTCGAGACCGTCAGCGGCTGTCCGTCGGTGAGACCGAATCGGTCGGCAGTGACTTGCGCGAGTCGTGCGACCGGCTCTCGCGCCGTTCCGGCCAAGTGCGGTTCGCCGTCCTGCATCCGGCCGAGATCGAGGAGCATCCGCCACGAGGCCACGACCACTCGCCGAGTGTCGGACTCGCTCGCAGTCGAGGGCGGGACCGGCTCGGTGACGTGGCGCGGACCGGACCAGGCGCCGATCCGGGCGAACTCGTCGTGGATCGACTCGGCGTCGTCACAGTTCAGGTTCACTCCCATCTCCGCCGAGAGTGCGTGCAGCACACGGTGATCCGACAGGGAGACGCTTCCTGACTCGACCGGCAGCGCGGTGGCGAACGGTCGCGGACGCCCCTCCCAGTCGACGAACGTCCCCGACTTCTCGGGTGCTGCCGCCACCGGTAGGACGACGTCGGCGAGGGCAGTCGTCGCCGACTCGCGCTGCTCCAGACTCACCACGAACGATGCCGCGCGGATCGCATCGGCGGCTGCGGCTGGATCGGGAAGGTCGTCGAGTTCCACGCCGCCGACGACGACGGTATCGAGGTCGCCTGCGATGAGAGCGTCCAGGATCTTCGACGTGGACCGCCCGGGCTCCTCGGGGATCTCGACGCCCCAGACGCCTGCGATCTCGTCGCGGGCCTGCGCCGACGACACGGGTCGTCCGGCGGGGAGCAGGTTGGGCGCCGCGCCGACGTCGAGCGCTCCTCGCTCACCTGCGCGGCGGGGGATCCAGGCCAGCTTTGCGCCCGACTCGGCGGCGGCGGTCAGAGCGCCCGGGCTGCCCGCGAGGCGTTCCCCGACGATCAGGATCGCGCCTGGCTCGGCGAGAGCTTCGGTGACCGCGGCCCCGCGCAGCACGCGGGCCTCATCACCCGGAACGCAGTCGATCAGCGTCGCCGACATCTTCTGCGCGCCGCCGCTGAGCCACGGTGCGACCGTGTGAATCCGCTGTCCGCGGGTCCGTGCGGCTTTGCGCAGGCGCAGGAAGACGATCGGCGACTCCTCTTCGGGCTCGAACCCGGCGAGTACGACGACCGGGGCGGCTTCGAGGTCGGCGTAGGTGACGCCGACACCGGTGCCCGCGACATGCGCGGCCAGAAAATCGGTCTCCTCATCGGACTGCAGGCGCGCGCGGAAGTCGACGTCGGAGGTCCCGAGCGCGGCGCGGGCGAATTTGCCGTAGGCGTACGCGTCTTCGACGGTGGCGCGACCACCGACGAGGACACCGGCGCGAGTGTCGGCGAGACGCCTCGCGGCGACGGTCAGTGCGTGCGGCCACGACGCCGGAGCAAGAACGCCGTCGTCGCCGCGCACCATCGGAGTCGAGATCCGGTCGGGCTCGTCGACGTACGCGTGCGCCCACCGACCCTTGTCGCAGTTCCACTCCTCGTTCACGTCGGGGTCGTCGCCTGCCAAGCGGCGCAACACCTTTCCGCGTCGATGGTCGGTGCGTTGCGCACATCCGGATGCGCAGTGCTCACAGACGCTCGGCGACGACGTCAGATCGAACGGGCGGGACCGGAACCGGTAGGCGGCGCCGGTCAGCGCGCCGACCGGGCAGATCTGCACGGTGTTCCCGGAGAAGTACGACGTGAACGGGTCATCGGCGTACGCCGAGACCTGTTGCAGCGCACCGCGATCGGCGAGCTCGATCAGCGGGTCGCCCGCGATCTGTTCGGAGAATCGGGTGCAGCGTGCGCACAGAACGCACCGCTCGCGATCGAGGAGGACTTCGGAGGACAGAGCCACCGGCTTCGTGTAGGTCCGTTTGGTTCCACCGAACCGCGAGACGGGACGTCCCGCCGACATCGCCTGGTTCTGCAGGGGGCACTCGCCGCCCTTGTCACAGGTCGGGCAGTCGAGAGGATGGTTGATGAGCAGCAGTTCCATCACACCGCGCTGCGCCGATGCGGCCTCGAGCGAGGAATGCTGGGTGCGGACCACCATGTCGGGACTGACCACAGTGGTGCACGACGCCATCGGCTTGCGCATGCCCTCGATCTCGACGAGGCACTGGCGGCAGGCCCCGACGGGATCCAGAAGCGGGTGGTCGCAGAACCGGGGGATGTCGACCCCGATCATCTCGGCGGCACGGATCACCAACGTGCCCTTGGGAACCGAGACCTCGACGTCGTCGATCACGAGGGTCACCAGATCGCTGTCGGGAACACTGTCGGTCATGCCGAGCCTCCGTTCGCGAACACCGTCGACAATGCGGGGTCGAACGGGCAGCCGCCGGTCAGGTGGGCGTCGTACTCGTCGCGGAAGTACTGCAGAGAGGACGTGATGGGACTGCCCGCGCCGTCGCCGAGCGCGCAGAAACTCTTGCCGACGACGTTGCCGGTGGTCTCGGCGAGGAGATCGATGTCGGCTTGGGTCCCCGTCCCGTCCTCGATGCGCTGCAGGATCTGCACGAGCCAGTACGTTCCTTCGCGGCACGGCGTGCACTTGCCGCACGACTCGTGCTTGTAGAACTCGGTCCAGCGCAGCACCGCGCGCACCACGCACGTGGTCTCGTCGAACAGCTGGATCGCCTTGGTGCCGAGCATCGACCCGGCTTCGGCGACTCCCTCGTAGTCGAGTGGGACGTCGAGGTGCTCGGCAGTGAACATCGGCGTCGACGATCCGCCCGGCGTCCAGAACTTGAGCTCGTGTCCCGCGCGCATCCCGCCCGCTCGCTCCAGGAGTTCGCGGAGCGTGATGCCAAGGGGCGCTTCGTACTGGCCGGGTCGGGTCACGTGACCGGACAGCGAGTACAGGGTGAAGCCGGGCGACTTCTCGGTGCCCATCTCGCGGAACCAGTCGACGCCGTTGCGCAGGATCGCGGGGACGCTCGCAATGGACTCGACGTTGTTGACGACGGTCGGGCTCGCGTAGAGGCCTTCGCTCGCCGGGAACGGCGGCCGCAGACGCGGTTGGCCGCGCCGTCCTTCGAGGGAGTCGAGCAGGGCGGTCTCCTCGCCGCAGATGTAGGCGCCTGCCCCCGCGTGGACGACGAGGTCCAGGTCGAAGCCCGATCCGAAGATGTTCTTCCCGAGCACCCCGATCTCGTACGCCTCGGCGACAGCGTCCCGCAGCCGGCGGATGACGGATGCGACCTCGCCTCGCACATAGATGAACGCGTGTCGGGCACGGATCGCGTACGCCGCGATGATCACGCCTTCGACGAGCATGTGCGGCGTCGCCAACATGAGCGGCATGTCCTTGCAGGTGCCGGGCTCGGACTCGTCCGCGTTGACCACCAGATAGTGCGGTTTAGGCCGTTCTTCGCGCTGCGGGATGAACGACCACTTGGTGCCGACGGGGAAGCCTGCACCGCCGCGACCGCGAAGACCCGAGGCCTTGACCATGTCGATGACGTCGTCCGGAGCCATCTGCAGGGCCACCTTGAGTCCCTGGTACCCGTTGCGGTGCACATAGTTTCGCAGCAACCACGGTTCGTCGTCGGACCAGTGGCGCGAGAGGACGGGCGCCTCGGCGGGCTCGGCGCCCGGCGTGGGGAGGTCGATGGCGATCATGACGCATCACCGGTCTCGGGAAGTCCGGCCAGGAGTCGTGCGGTCTGCCGGAACGTGCACAGCGACGATGCGCCGCGACTCGGTGCAGGCGGTTTTCCGGCCCGCAGGTCGTCGACCAGCGCGTCGACGGACTCCGGAGTCTGTTCGTCGAAGAACTCCCAGTTCACCATCACCACCGGCGCGTGGTCGCAGGCCGCATTGCACTCGATGCGCTCAACGGTGATCGCGCCGTCCTCGGTGGTCTGCCCGTCCTCGACGCCGACCTTCTCGGTCAGGCGCGCGGCGATCGAGTCGCCGCCCATCACTGCGCACAGCGTGTTGGTGCAGACACCGACCAGGTAGTCGCCGGTCGGTTCGAGCCGGTACATCGTGTAGAACGTGGCGACGGATGCGACCTGCGCCGTCGTGAGTCGCAACTGGTCGGCACAGAACCTGATGCCCGCTCGGGTGAGGTAGCCGTCGACGCTCTGCACCAGGTGAAGAAGCGGCAGCAGCGCCGACCTCGACTGCGGGTAGCGTGCGACGATCTCCTCGGCTTGGGGCCGCAACGTCTCGACGACGTCGGTCGGGTAGGCCTGCGGTCCGCTGAACTCGATCGGCGGCGTCGGCTCCGACGTCGAGAACACGAGCGGCAGCGGCCGCCGGTCCAGTGGTTCGGCACTCATCGGTCCACTCCTCCCATCACCGGGTCGATGCTGGCGACGGCGGTGATGACGTCGGCGATCAGTCCGCCTTCGCACATGGCCGCGACGGCCTGCAGGTTGGTGAACGACGGGTCGCGGTAATGGACCCGGTAGGGGCGCGTCCCGCCGTCGGACACCATGTGGACGCCGAGCTCACCGCGCGGCGATTCGATGGACACGTAGCACTGTCCGGCGGGCACGCGCATTCCTTCGGTGACGAGTTTGAAGTGGTGGATCAGCGACTCCATCGAGGTGCCCATGATCTCGGCGATGTGCTCGGGGGAGTTGCCGTAGCCGTCCGGTCCGACGGCAAGGTCGGCTGGCCATGCGAGCTTGCGGTCGGCGACCATCACCGGCCCGGGCTCCAGCTTGTCCAGGGCCTGGCGGACGATGCGGATGGACTGCTTCATCTCCTCGATGCGGATGGCGTACCGCCCGTACGAGTCGCAGGTGGTGTCGGTGACGACGTCGAAGTCGTAGTCCTCGTAGCCGCAGTAGGGCGAACTCTTGCGCAGGTCGTAGGGGAGGCCGGTGGAGCGGAGCACCGGCCCGGTGACACCGAGCGCCATGCATCCGGTGAGATCGAGGTAGCCGATGCCTTTGGTCCGGGCCTTCCAGATGTAGTTCTCGCTCAGCAGTGCCTCGACCTCGCCGATCTGCGCAGGCAGCCGGTCCAAGACCGCCGTGATGCGGTCGGCGATGCCGTCGGGAAGGTCGGCGGCGACCCCGCCGGGGCGCACGAACGCGTGATTCATGCGCAGCCCGGTGATCTCCTCGAACACGTCGAGGATCTCCTCGCGCGCCCCGAAGCCGAGGAACATCGGGGTCACGGCGCCCAACTCCATGCCGCCGGTCGCGAGCGCCACCAGATGGGAGGCGATCCGGTTGAGTTCCATCAGGATCACTCGGATGACGTCGGCGCGCGGCGGGATGTCGTCGGTGATCCCGAGCAGCTTCTCGACGGCGAGACAGTAGGCGACCTCGTTGAAGAACGGCGACAGATAGTCCATCCGGGTCACGAACGTGACGCCCTGCGTCCAGGTGCGGAACTCGAGGTTCTTCTCGATCCCGGTGTGCAGGAAGCCGACGCCGCAGCGGGCTTCGGTGACGGTCTCGCCCTCGATCTCGAGGATCAGGCGCAGCACGCCGTGCGTCGACGGGTGCTGCGGTCCCATGTTGACGACGATCCGTTCGTCCCCCGTGCTCTCGGCTGCCCGGTCGGCGACTGCGGTGACGATGTCCTGCCAGTCGTTCCCGGTGACGGTGAAGGTGTCGGTCATCAGTGGTACGACCTCCGCTGGTCAGGAGGAGCGATGGTGGCGCCCTTGTATTCGACGGGGATGCCGCCCAGCGGATAGTCCTTGCGCTGCGGGTGCCCGTCCCAGTCGTCTGGCATCTCGATCCGGGTCAACGACGGGTGGCCGTCGAAGATCAGGCCGAAGAAGTCGTAGGTCTCCCGTTCGTGCCAGTCGGTCGTCGGATAGATCCGGAACAGGCTCGGAAGGTGCGGGTCGTCGTCGGGTGCGGTCACTTCGAGTGAGACCGCCCGGTTGTGGGTGATCGACCGCAGCGGGTAGACGGCGTGCAATTCGCGGCCGGTCTCCTCCGGGTAGTGGACGCCGGAGACGCCGAGGCACAGTTCGAAGCGCAGTGCCGGGTCGTCCCGCAGCGTCGCAGCCACCGCCTGCAGGTGGGTCCGGTGCACGTGGATCGTCATCTGGTCCCGATAGATCACACACTTGGGCACCGCGTCGTCGAAGGCGAGGCCGTGCTCGGCCAGACCGTCAGCGAGGGCGTCGGCCACCTCGTCGAAGTAGCCGCCGAACGGGCGCTCGGTGTTGCCGGGAACCGTGATCGGGGCCACCAGACAGCCGTACCCGGAGGTGTCGCCGGAGTCGGACGCGCCGAACAACCCGCGCCGGGTAGCGATGACCTCCGGGCCGTCGCGCCCGGTGGAGAGCTCCCCGCTCATCGAAGGAGTCCCGTGAACTCGATCGTCGGCTTGGACGCGAGTGCGGCTTCCTCGGTGGCACGGATCGCCTCCTCGCGGTGCACGCCCAGGGGCATCTGCCCGATCTGCTCGTGGAGGGTGAGGATCGCGTTGAGCAGCATCTCCGGTCGCGGCGGGCAGCCCGGAAGGTAGATGTCCACCGGGACGACGTGGTCGACGCCCTGCACCACCGCATAGTTGTTGAACATGCCGCCCGACGAGGCGCACACACCCATCGCGATGACCCATTTCGGTTCGGCCATCTGGTCGTAGATCTGACGGAGGACGGGAGCCATCTTCTGGCTGACACGACCTGCGACGATCATCAGATCGGCCTGTCGCGGCGACGCACGGAACGCCTCCATGCCGAACCGTGCGATGTCGTAGCGTCCCGACGTCGACGCCATCATCTCGATGGCGCAGCACGCCAGCCCGAACGTCGCGGGCCACAGTGATCCGCGGCGCATGTATCCGGCGAGCTTCTCGACGGTGGTCAGCAGCAGACCGCCGGGAAGCTTCTCTTCGATTCCCACAATCAATCCCACCTGAGTCCGCCGCGCCGCCACTCGTAGGCGTAGGCGACGGACACGTTGACGATGAACAGGGCGACCGCGATGAGCCCGAACCAGCCGAGGCTCTCGGACGCGACGGCCCACGGATAGAGGAAGACGATCTCGATGTCGAAGATGATGAAGAGCATCGCCGTCAGGTAGTACTTCACCGGAAAGCGCTGGACGAGGTCCGCGGCAGGCGGCAGCGGCTCGATGCCGCATTCGTACGCGGACAGCTTCGCAGCGTTGCGACGACGGGGTCCGACGACGGACGCGATGACCACGGACACGACAGCGAAAGCCGAGGCGATCGCAGCGAGCACCAGGATCGGTCCGTACGCGTTCATTCTTCAAGCCCTCCACACGGTCTCGACGGCGTCGTAGGGGTTGCCTTCGGCGTCGATCGGTTTCTTGTGACTTGAACCACACCCTACTCGCGGAATGGTGTGTGCCGTGGGAGGTTTCGGCTATCTGGGCGCGGCGATGCGTGTGCGCTGGGAGAACGTGAGCGCGGTGTCAGCGCAGAAGGTCGACGAGTGTACGCGACAGTTCCATCGGGTCGACGGGCACGCTGGCGACCGCGTCGGCGCGCGACCAGTCGGCCAGCCACCGATCGGCCTGTCGGGCGATCAACACCACCAGCGGCGGGCACGGATCGTATTCGTCGCGGATCTGTCGGGCCATCCCCATTCCGCCCGCCGGAGCGGCCTCGCCGTCGAGGATCGCGACGTCCACGACGCCTTCGTCGAGGCGCGTCAACAGCATCGGCGCCGTCGCCACTTCGACGAACTCGAGGTCGGGAAGATCGGGGTGGAGCGTGGTTCCGAGCGCAGTGATCACTTCGCGTCGCGTGCCCGAATCGTCCGAATAGACGAGGACACGGAAAGTGACGCGATCTGCGGGGGAGCTCACGGATCCGACCCTAACGTCGCCGAGAGGCCCAGCGACGGCAAATGATCAACACGGGCGCTCAGGGGGCGGCAGTCGCCTCGATGCACGCCTGGAAGTACCGCTGGACGGTGTCGTCGTCCCAGCCGTGGGTCTCGCGCAGCCCCCGGCCGATCATCGCGAGGTATGGCGCGCTCGGGCGGGTGTGATCGACGTCGGCGATCCCCGGATTCGAGGTTACGGTGAGCGCGGGCAGGCGGTCGATCGTGCCGACGCGGACCAGTCGCGAGTAGAGGCCGTCGTCGACGACGTGGGTGTCGCCGTCCATGTGGAGGACCGTGCGATCACGGAGCGCTGCTTCGAGCGGGCTGTCGTCGGTCGGCTCGCGGTCGGACTCCTGCGCGGCGAGGTCGGCGAACTGCTCGATCGTGATCAGATATGCGCCTGCGGGCGTCGGCCCCGGTGTCTCGTGGTCGTAGAACGCCATCCCGCCGCGCCAGGTCGTGGACTCGCCTGCGAAGAAGATCCGGCCGGGCAGCGTCGTCGCGCGGGCATCCAGCGGCTCGGTGGTGTCACGCGCTCCCGGATACGTGCGGAGTCCGCCCTCGGGTCGGCCGCCCTGCAGGTAACAGGCGAGTCGGTCCGTGCACAGGTTGGAGCCGTAGCTGACGTACCAGAGGTGAGTCGTGTCGTCGGGCATGCTGTGCACGTTAGTTCGTGGCGGCGGGCTCACCGCGCGCGCATGATCCGATCGTCGCCGTCGGCCGGGTCGCCGCGGCCGTCCGTGTTGTTGGTGACGACCCATACCTCGCCGTTCGGGGCCACCACGACGTCGCGAAGACGGCCGAGATCGGTGAACGTCTCGGTCGACGTGTCGCGTCCGTTCCGCGGAACGCGGCGCAGACTCTCGCCGCGCAGATTCGCGATCAGGATGTCGTCGCCCACCACGGCGATGCCGCTCGGGCTCGCCTCCGACGGCGACCACTGCTGGATCGGGTCGACGAAACCGGAGCGATCGGCGACTCCCTCCACGTCGGGCCAGCCGTAGTTGCGGCCCGGCTCGACCACGTTCAACTCGTCCCACGTGTCCTGCCCGAACTCGGAGGCGTACATCGTGCCGTCGTCGGCCCAGGCGATGCCCTGCGGGTTCCGGTGGCCGAAGCTGTAGACGGGCGAGCCGGGGAACGGGTTGTCGTCGGGAACGGCTCCGTCGGGTGTCAACCGGAGGATCTTGCCGGACAGGGACGAGGAGTCTTGGGCGTTCTCGGCCTCGCCTGCGTCGCCGGTCGTCACGTAGAGCATGCCGTCGGGGCCGAACGCGATCCGGCCGCCGTTGTGGTTGGACGCCGCCGGGATGTCGTCGATCAGGGTCTCGGGTTCGCCGAGCGTGAGTGCCCCGGCGTCGCCAGCTATCGGGAACCGCTGCACCCTGTTCTCGTCGTCGGCGGTGAAGTACGTGTACAGGAAGTCCTCGTGCACGGCGATGCCGAGCAGTCCGCCTTCACCCGACGGTTCGACGTCGTCGATCACGGCGACCTCCCGTGGCGTACCGGCAGCGTCCAGCTCCAGAACGCGCGCAGAATCCCGTTCGCTGACCAGGGGAGTCGCGCCGTAGAACGCGATCGACCAGGGCGAGTCGAGATCTTGGGCGACGACAGCGTCTGCGCGCACCGCGGACGTCGGACGGGTGCGCGGCTCGTCGGCGGCGCAAGCCGCAGGCGCGAGGGCGAGGACGGACACGGCCACGGCGAGTGCACTCCGCTTCATGTCCTCAGGGTATGTCGGAGTCGAGGGCGGCCGCGAGAAAAGCGTCCTCGGCATTGTTCCCAGGAAGATCAAGAGCGCGACGGTATGCCGCGGCCGCGCCGTCGTGGTCGTCGAGTTCGGCGAGCGTGATGGCGCGGGCGATGTGATAGCCGCGGTACTTCTCGAGCACAGGATCGGTCGCGAGCGCGTCGAGCATCTGCAGTCCGCGGTCGGCGCCGAAGGCCCGACCTACGGCGACGGCCCGCCCGACTCGGACCACCGGCCCCGGGTCGAAGCCCTCGAGAATGCGGTAGAGGACTGCGATCTGTTGCCAGTCCGTGTCGGCGGCGACAGCGGCCTCGGCGTGAACGGCGGCGATCGACGCCTGCACCGCGTACGGTCCGGCGTCGGCGGATCCTGCCGCGCGTTCGGCCAGGGCGACTCCTTCGTTGATCAGCATCCGATCCCACAGTGTCCGGTCCTGATCGGCCAGCGGCACCGGTGACCCGTCGGCGGCGAGTCGAGCCGGTCGCCGAGCGTGGGTGAGCAGGAGCAGGGCGAGCAGGCCGCTGGTCTCGGCGCGGGGGAGCAACCCGTGCAGGATCCTGGCGAGCCGGACCGCCTCATCGGCGAGGTCGTCGCTGACGTGTGCGTCGCCGGCGGAGCGGACGAAGCCCTCGGAGAACATCAGGTAGACGACGCGAAGGACGGCGCCCAGACGATCTTGCAGGTCGTCGGCCTCCGGCGGGGTGAAGGGAACACTCAGGGATCGGATCCGCTTCTTGGCGCGCACGATTCGCTGTTGGACCGTCGGCGTCGGCACGAGGAGTGCGTGAGCCACCTCGGACGTGGTCAGTCCGCCAACGAAGCGGAGCGTCACCGCGATCCGGTCCTCCGGGCGAAGCACCGGATGCGTGCACGCGAAGAACATGCCGAGCCGATCGTCCGGGACCACGGCTCGATCGGTCGGTTCGGGCGTGGGTGAGCGCCGCGTCGACTCGATGTGCAGTTCGGCGAGCCTGGTTGCCAGGACCGCATCGCGTCGGACGACGTCGAGCGCCTTGCGCTTGGCGGTCGTCATCAGCCACGCCGCCGGAGAGTTGGGGACACCAGACGTCGGCCACGAGGTCAGGGCCTTCGTGAAGGCGTCGTGAAGCGCGTCTTCGGCGAGGTCGAGATCACCGAACCTGCGGGTCAACGCCGCGAGCAGGCGCGAGCGGTCGTCTCGGTCGACGGCCGCCAGCGCCTGCTGCGTCTCGTGATCCATCAGTCAGAGCTGCCCGGTCAGTACGGGGCGAGCGGACGGATCTCGACGTGTCCGCCCGGTGCCGACCCCGGGCTGCGCCGGGCCCACGAGATTGCCTCATCGACGTCGGGGACGTCGATGATGTAGCCACCGCCGACGAACTCCTGCACCTCCGCGAACGGGCCGGATGCGGCGACGACGCGTTCACCGGACTCATCGGTGTGCACGACGACCCGCTCGTCCTCCAGGGCGAACGAACTCACGACCACGCCGGCGGCGGTGATCTCCTGATCGAAGGCGAAGAACTCTTCCGGCTTCGCGCCGCCGTCTTCGCCGCACGCCGGGTCGTCGACGTGTCCCATGAGAAGCAATGCGTACTTCATGTTTCCTCCTTGGTGATTCGTCGAACCCGATCGGTCCGACACCATGGTGACGGATGGGATGCGCCGAAATCGACAGATGCGCGAGAACAATCTCCCGCTGATCCGATCTGGGGCGATCAGCTCAGCTCGTACACCGTGGTCCCGCCGACCGTCGTCGCAGTGAAGTTGGCTGCCACCCAGGTCGAGATCTCCGAGTTTCCGCCGGGCCCGCCGTGTCCGCTGCTCGAGCCCGAGCCGATGTAGTAGGCGATCTGGCCGGACTGCACATACTCCTTGAACTGGTCGAGCGTCGGAGCGGGATCGCCGCTCCACCCGCCGATCGCCATCACAGCCTTGCCGGTAGCGATCTCGATGCCTGCCGCGGACTGCGAACCGCCGGTCGCCGCGGCCCACTTCGTCGATGTGGTTCGGAGCAGTGCCGCCAGTTCGGCGTTGGTGGACATGCCGTCCCCGCCGGGACCGCCGCCTGCTGCGTTGCCGGGACGCTGTGAGCCACCTGCACTGTGGCTTCTTGCACTGTGGCCTCCTGCACCGGGGCCTCCTGCACCGTGACCCCCACCGGGGCCCATGCCGCCGGACTCGAGCGAGGTCTGTACTGCGGTCGGGATCGAGCCCTGGTGGGTGGTCGCCGCTGTGGCGATCGAGAACGCCGCCGTCCCGCCGAAGCCGGCGAGCGAGCCCGCGATGATCGCAGCACCGACGGTCTTGCGCCACCCGAGCCGCCCGCCGACCAGCAGCGCGACGATCGCAATGATCGCTACTGCACCGATCAGCCAACGGCACCACGTCGGTCCGAAGTCGTTGCGGTTCAACAGGACTATCGACCATGCCGATGCGGCGGCCAGCATCCCGGCGATCGCCAGGCGGCCGTCCCACTGATTGCGCTTCCGCCACGCGAACACGGCGGCCAGACCGACGAGCGCGGCGATCGCCGGAGCGAGAGCCACCGTGTAATACGGGTGGATGGTGCCGCTCATGAAGCTGAACACGATCGCGGTGACGATCAGCCACCCGCCCCAGGCAACGACAGCGGCGCCTTCCCCGCGCGACAGACCGCCCTCGAACGGGCGTCGCCACACACTCGGTGCTCCGAGGTAGGCCGCGAACACGAGGGCCACGACAGCGGCGGGCAGGAGCCACGAGATCTCATTGCCCATCTCCGAGCCGAACAGGCGCGACAATCCGGTCTCGCCGCCGAACGAGCTTCCGGCAGCGCCACCGCCCATGCCGCCACCACCACCGCCACCGCCGCCTTCGTTGCCGCTGATACGGCCGATGCCGTTGTAGCCGAGCATCAGGTCCATGAAGGTGTTGTCCGCAGATCCGCCGATGTACGGGCGGGCCGATGCCGGGACGATCATCGTCACGACGACGAACCAGCCTGCCGACACGATCAGCGACACCGTGGCGATCGCGAGTTGGCCGACACGTCTGAGCCACGTGTTGTTCGCGAGCAGGAGGTAGGCGAGCCCGAACGCGGGCAGTACGAGGAGCCCTTGCAGCATCTTGGTCAGGAACGCGAAGCCGAGTGCGACTCCGACGACCGCCAGCCAACGAGTGGAGTTCGTCGCGACAGCGCGGATGAGGGCGTACCCGGCCGCGACCATCAAGAGCACCAGGAGTGCGTCGGGGTTGTTGAAGCGGAACATCAGAGCTGCTGCCGGCGTGAATGCGAGCACACCGCCCGCGATGAGACCGGCTGCCGTCCCATGGACACGATCGGTGAACGTTCGCCGCATCGCAGCGTAGACGAGTCCGACGGCGGCGACGCCCATCAACGCCTGTGGCACGAGGAGGGCCCAACTGTTCATACCGAACATCCGGACAGACAGGCCGGTCACCCACAATGCGGCGGGCGGCTTGTCGACCGTGATGAAGTTCGACGAGTCGAGTGCGCCGAAGAACCACGCAGTCCAACTCTGCGACCCGGCCTGGGCAGCCGCCGCGTAGAAGGTGTTCGCGTAACCGCTCGCCGAGAGGTTCCACAGATACAGAACCCCGGTGACGACGAGGAGCGCGGCCAGAGCAGGCGGCCCCCACCATCCGGGAGTGCGGGGCGTCTTCTCGTCTGGAAGACGGTCGTCGGCGGTCAGGGGAGGCGCCGGTCGGTGGAGCAGTGCGGTCATCGGTGGGTGTCCTCTCTGAATCCTCATCGACTACCGAGGATGCGGAACCAGGATTCGCCGTGGCTGGGATGCAGCTGCGGGATTCCTGTGAACGTCAGAGGACGTCTCCGTTGGGGTGGACAGTTGTCAGATCTCGTTCTCCCAGGCGCCGCGAGTGTCGACGCCGATGCTGTCGGCGAGCGACTCGATCTCGTCGATCTCAGCGCGGCTCAACGTGAGGCCGCTCGCGCTGACGGCGTCGCCGATGTACTCCGGTCGCGTCACTCCGATGATCGGGACGGTCCCCTTCGAGATCGCCCACGCTGTCGCGACGTCGGCTGCGGACGAGTCGTTGCCGTTTCCGATGGACGTCAGAAGGTCGGTGAGAGCCTTCAGGTGGGGGAGCATCGGATTGTAGACGGAGGCCCGATTGCTGCCCTCGGGCAGTGGATGGTCGGGGCTGTACACGCCGGTGAGTACCCCCTGCTCGAGCACCATGTACGAGAAGAAGTCGATGCCGTGTTCGGCGCAGTGGTCGAGGATGCCCGCTCGTTCGGAATTGCGGTACAGGAGGCTGTAATGATTCTGGACGGCGTCCACCCGGAAGCCTGCCTCGCCAAGGATCTGGTCCGCGAGCTTGATCTCGGCGAGATTGTGATTGGAGACGCCGACCCGCTTGACTCTGCCGGACTGCAGGAGCGGGATCAGATGTGGAGTCCACCGCGCCACGTCGGCGGGGCTGTGAATCCAATACAGGTCGATGTAGTCGGTGCCGAGTCGGGCGAGGCTCTCCTTGAGCATGTCGGCGGCGGGGTTCTGGCCTGCGCCTGCGATCCGGGGAGTGAACTTCGTCGAGATCTGGTACTCGTCCCGCGGATAGTCGCGCAACGCGTGGGCGAGCACGGTCTCGGACCTGCCCATCCCGTAGATCGCCGCTGTGTCCCACAGAGTGAAGCCGTTCGATTGCGCCCGATCTGCGATCTCCTGCACGTCGGCCTCGGTGATGCGACTGCCGAAGATCCCGTCGCCGGACTCTCCGCTGTCGCCCCACGCCCACGTGCCCATCGCAACGCTAGGAAGTTTCGGATCGGTGCTCGTCATGGGATGCCTCCGGACGCTCGGGTGTGTCACGTCCATGGTGCAACATCGAGCGAGGCTGGGGTGGTGTTGGTCGTGGACGATGATCCCCGGCAACCCCTTTCCGCCGGACTCCCCGAGGCCTAGGGCGTTGCGTTTATTTCGATTAGTCGGCAAACTGGATGCATGAGCACAGCCACCGCACCCCGCAGAAAAGGAACGTTCTTCCCTCCGACAGACGCCGCGAATTTCGACGCCTTAATGGACCTGTCAAAGTTCCTCGACCACCACGACGAGCCCGCAGCCCTCGTCGGTCCCGAGGGGGAGCAAATCCCCCTCCCGTTAGAGGTCTACAGCACGCTTACGCAGATCGTAGAAGCAATGCGTGCTCACCGCGCGGTCGTTGTCGCTCCAGTCGATCAGAAGCTCTCGACACAGGAAGCCGCCGACTACCTCGGCATCAGCCGACCCACACTCATCAAGCTCCTAGAGAGCGGCAAAATCCCCCACGAGACCGTCGAGGGCAGCCGCCACAGGCGCGTAGAGTTGGGCGACCTACTCGACTATCGGTCACAGCGCACCGTCGACCGCCGCAAGGCGCTACAAGCTCTTGTGGACGACGCGGAGGAGAGCGCCCTGTACGAGGTGCCCGCCGAGGACTACCACAGTGCGATACGCACCGCTCGCCACCAGATCGCCGAGGAGCGCAAGGGATAGTGGCAGGGTTTCGCGTCGGCTTCATGAATGACGTATTCGAGGATGCCTGTGTGGAAGGTTGGGAGCCACTCGAAGCGGCGATCACGGGGATGCCAGACCCCGACGACCGGCATGTTGTCGCAGCCGCAGTGAGAGGCCACGCGTCCGCTATCGTCACCGATAACATCAAACACTTTCCGCCGGCCGTCTTGGAGCCTTTGGGGCTCCACACGCGCAGCTCCGACCGGTTCCTCCTCGATCTACTCCATCGAGACCCGGCACGCGCGGTCGCCTGCGTAGCCCAAACCGCCGACAAACGCGGCCACCCACCGGCAACCACCGAGGAGTTTCTCGAATCTCTCGCCGCCTCTGGCGCAAGGGGTTTCGTCCGAGAGATCGCACCCTACTTCGAATCAGGGAGTTGACGCGGCTGCGGGATGAGCGGTGAGCATTTCAGATCGGAGAACCTGTCTGGCAGTTCTACTTCCACCGGATCAGGGCATAAGGTCGCAACGGTCAGAAATGCAAAAGGTGGGAGACCCTTAGAAAGGGTCTCCCACCTGCGGGGTGGCTGACGGGACTCGAACCCGCGACAGCCAGGATCACAACCTGGTGCTCTACCAACTGAACTACAGCCACCATCGGCACCGACTTTCAGCGTTCACACGCTGTTGGCCGAGCCAGGCTCATACTCTATCCGGTTCCAAGCGCTAAATTCCAATCGGTTTCTGACCTGCGTGTTCCGCCGAGATCTTTGGCGGCGCAGACGGCGGACCGAGCCTCACATAGGAGGCAGGTCGGCGACGACCTTCTCGAGCGTCTTCGCATCAGGGCCCGGCGCGGGCACGAACGCTGCGGCGCGGTAATAGCGCAACTCCTGAATCGATTCGCGGATGTCGGCGAGGGCGCGATGCGCGAGCCCCTTCGGCGGCTGACCGAAGTAGATCGCCGGGAACCAGCGACGGGTCAGCTCCTTGATCGAGCTGACGTCGACCATGCGGTAGTGGAGGAACGAGTCGAGTTCCTTCATGTCGCGTGCGATGAAGCCGCGATCGGTCCCGATCGAGTTGCCGGCCAGCGGAGCGGCGGCGTCGCCGGTGATGTGTTCACGCAGATAGTCCAAGACCATCTTCTCCGCTTCGGCGAGTGTCACCGTCGACGCCCTGACCTCTTCGGTGAGTCCGGAAGCGGCGTGCATTTTCACAACCACCTCGGGCATCGCGGCGAGGGCGTCGTCGTCGGCGTGGATCACCACGTCCACGCCGTCGCCGAGAATGTTCAAGTCGCTGTCGGTGACGAGCGCAGCGATCTCGATCAGCTTGTCGGAGCCCACGTCGAGGCCGGTCATTTCACAGTCGATCCACACGAGTTTGTCCTGCACGCGATCGACTCTATGCCCGATGCGGGTCGTCGGTGTCAGTCGCCCTCGCCGAGCTTGCCGTAGAAGTGTCCGACGATCGGGGCGACGAGCGCGCGGGGCGAATACCCGCCCGCCACCGACATGGCCTTCGAGAGCGTGCCGGGCACGATGCGCATCTTGTTGCGCGCCAACGCGTCCAGACTCATCTCTGCGACCTTGTCGGAGGAGTGCCACAGGAAGTCGGGCACCATCTTGTCGACGATCGACTCCTCGTCGGCCGACGGTGTCGCCGTCCGAACCGGCCCGGGAGCCAACAGGGTGACGCGGACACCGGTGCCTTTGAGTTCGCCGCGCAGCGACTCGCTGAAGGTGTTGACGAACGCTTTGGTCGCCGCATAGGTGGCGTTGTTCGGGATCGCCATATTGCCCGCAGCCGACCCGACCATCAGGATCCCGCCCGTACCTCGCTCGACCATCTGGGGGAGAACCGCGAGCGTCAAGTCGTGGACGGCGTTCGCATTCAAGCGGACCTGCGCGCGCTCGTAGTCCAGGTCGGCCTCGGCGACGGGGCCGAAGGTGGCGATTCCGGCGTTGTTGCACAGTACCGAGACCTCGCGGCCACGCAATTCGTCACACAGAACTGCGACGGCGTCCAGGTCGGAGAGATCCACCGCGCGGACCTCAGCATCGACGTCGAAACGGCTGCGGATCTCGGTGGCGAGCGCCTCGAGGATCTCTCCGCGTCGCGCGACCAGGATGACCGAGTGGCCACGACGTGCGAGTGCGCGTGCGAGCGCCATCCCGATTCCGGACGACGCTCCGGTGACGACGGCGCGGGCTGTGTGACGAGGAGGGACAGGCATGAGGGACATGATATCTGGGCGCGGGGGGATCTCGACTCCGCTCGATCGACGGGGAAGGGCTCGATCGACGGAGTGGGCTCGAGCGGAGTCGAGGGCGATCTCGACTCCGCTCGATCAGCAAGCAGAACGCTCGATCAGCAAGCAGAACGCTCGATCAGCAAGCAGTAGGGGTCACTCGATGCCGGCGGCGACTTCCGTGCCCTGGCGGATGGCGCGCTTGGCGTCGAGCTCGGAGGCGAAGTCGGCACCGCCGATCACATGAGTGATGATGCCGGCCTCGGTCAGTGGGTCGACGAGTTCGCGGACCGACTCCTGGCCCGCGCAGACGACGACGTTGTCCACTTCGAGGACTCGAGTTCCGGTGACGTTGCCCTGCTTGTCGTGCACGGTGATGTGCAGGCCGTCGTCGTCGATCCGGTCGTAGGTCGCGGCCGAGATCTGTTCGACGCCCTTCATTTTGACAGTCGCACGGTGAACCCAGCCGGTGGTCTTGCCGAGGGTCTTGCCCTGGCTGCCCGGCTTGCGCTGCACCATGTACACCTGGCGGATTGCCGGGAGCGGGCGATGCTTGGTGACGAAGCCGGGAGTGTCGAGATCCTCGGTGACACCCCATTCCTGCTCCCACTCCTTCAAATTGAGAGTGGGCGACTCGTCGGTCGTCAGGAACTCGGTGACATCGAAACCGATACCGCCCGCGCCGATCACCGCGACGCGTTTGCCGATCTCGCGATGGCCGAGGACGGCTTCCGCGTACGACATGACCATCGGGTGATCGATGCCGTCGATCGTCGGGATGCGCGGGACGACGCCGGTCGCCACGACGACTTGATCGAACGCGCCGTCGATGATGTCCTGCGCGGACGCCTTGACGCCCAGTCGGACGTTCACGTTGTTCACCTCGAGCTGGCGAGTGTAATAACGGATCGTCTCGTTGAACTCCTCCTTGCCCGGGATGCGGGCGGCGATCGAGAACTGGCCGCCGATGTGCTCACCGCCCTCGAACAGGTCGACGCGGTGGCCGCGCTGGGCCGCGGACACGGCCGCCGCGAGCCCTGCCGGACCGGCGCCGATCACAGCGATCCGCTTGGCGCGGCGCGTCTGGCCGAGCGTCAGTGTCGTCTCACGGCCGGCACGCGGGTTGAGCAGGCACGACACCTTCTTGCCGACGAAAGCGTGATCCAGGCACGCCTGGTTGCAGCCGATGCACGTGTTGATCTCGTCGGCGCGACCGGACGCAGCCTTGTTCGCGAAGTCCGGATCCGACAGGAGCGGACGCGCCATCGAGATGGCGTCCACCTTGCGGCCCGCGAGGATCTCCTCGGCGAGATCAGGCGTGTTGATGCGGTTCGACGCGATCAACGGGATCGACACGACATCGCGCAGACGCTCGGTGAACTTGACGAACGCACCGCGCGGAACCGACGTGACGATCGTCGGCACCTGTGCCTCGTGCCAGCCGATGTCGGTGTTGATCGCGTCGACGCCGAGTTCCTCGGCGCGCTTCGCGAGCCCCGCGATCTCGTCGAACGTCTGGCCGCCTTTGACGAAGTCTGCGACGGACTGGCGAAGGATCACCGGGAAGTCGCGCGGGACCTCCTCGCGGATCGCCTTGATGATCTCGAGCAGGAAGCGCTGACGGTTCTCCGTGGACCCGCCCCACTTGTCGGTGCGGTCGTTGGTGTGCGGGCACAGGAACTGGTTGATCAGATAGCCTTCGCCGCCCATGATCTCGATCGCGTCGTATCCCGCGCGGCGAGCGAGTTTGGCGCTCTGCCCGAATGAGCGGATCACGTGCCAGATGATCGCCTCGGTCATCTGCACGTGCTTGAACGGATGTATCGGCGACGGTGCGCTGCCGGCGGCGACCTTGAACGGCGTGTACCCGTAGCGGCCCGCGTGGATGATCTGCAAGGCGATCTTGCCGCCCTCGTTGTGGACCGCCTTGGTGAACTCACGGTGGCGGATCACGTCTGCCTGGTTGGTCATCTTGCCTGCGAACGGCAGCAGCAGACCGGTGCGCGACGTCGCGAACCCGCCGGTGATGATGAGGCCGACGCCGCCTCGGGCGCGCTCGGCGTAGTAGGCGGCCAGCTTGGGGGTGTCCCACAGGCGGTCTTCCAGACCCGTGTGCATGGAGCCCATGACGAGACGGTTCTTCAATGTCGTGCCGCCGATCTGCAACGGCTCGAACAGAAGCGGGTAATGGGTGTTGGGTTCGGCCGTCGGGGCTGACATGGCTGGACCTTTCTCTCTCGGGGCTGTCCACTCGTGGATCGGGCGACAGTCAGATCTGTGAGTCGAGTTCGCGACGCAGTCCGGCGAGGACCTCGTCGCACCACTCGACAGTTCCTTGCGTGACGCGTACGCCACCGCGAAGCACCAGGTATTGGTGCAGCTTGCGGCCGTGCAATGCGTCGGGTTCGGGGTAGTAGTCGCGCTCGAATCCGCGGTAGAGCTCGAGCGAGGCAGCGGCTTCGGCCCGATGCTCTTCGAGTTGTTTGACGACCTGCGACAGATCGCCGAACTCGGCGGCTCGGAGTTTGACGCCGAGTTCGCTGCGCAACGGCGGCAGTGGAGTCGGGGTGACGACCCACTCGGACAGGACCTCACGTCCTGCGTCGGAGATCGTGTACACCTTCTTGTCCGGGCGGCCGTCCTGGCTGACTGATTCGAAGCTCACCAAGCCGTCGTCGTGCAGCTTCTTCAGGGTCCGATAGATCTGCTGGTGCGTCGCCGACCAGAAGTATCCGATGGACCGCACGAACTGCTGCCCGATCTCGTAGCCGGTTCCCGGACGCTCGGACAGCGACACGAGGATGGCATGTTCCAAAGCCATATCGTCACGGTAGCAGTGCAACAAAGTGTTATGCAACGATGTTCATATCAATTCGGGGTGTGGCTAGGCGAGCGACAGCGCCGCCGTCCGAACCCTGCTAAGAATGTGCCGTGACCAGCTTGCGTCGAATCTCGCTTCCCGGATCAGCGCCCGAAGACGTCGTCGTACTGTCCGACGGCCGCATCGGCACCGGCCTCGCCGATGGCCGACTTCTCGCCGTCGATCCCGACACCGGCGACGTCGAAATACTCGCCGACACCGCGGGTCACCTATTGGGACTCGACGTGCGCGCGGACGGATCGGTCGTGATCTGCGATCACGACCGTGGACTTCTGCTGCTCGACGCCGGGGAGCGTCGGGCCACGGTCCTCGCCGACACAGTGGACGGACGACCGCTGCACTTCGCGTCGAACGCGACGACCGCGTCCGACGGAACCGTGTACTTCACCTCGTCGACGCAGCGCTTCACCATCGACAAATGGCGCTCGGACCTCATCGAGCACTCGGGCACCGGCCGTCTCCTGGCACGGTCCGTCGACGGTCGAGTGGACGTGCTCCTCGGCGGGCTGCAGTTCGCGAACGGCGTCGTGCTCGCGCCCGACGAGTCGTATCTACTGGTCGCCGAGACCGGTGCCGCTCGGATCACTCGTTACTGGCTGACCGGCGATGCCGCGGGCACCACCGACTTGTTCGTCGACGACCTGCCCGGCTATCCGGACAACATGTCGATCGGCAGCGACGGGCTGGTCTGGGTCGCGTTGGCGTCGCCGCGCAACGCCGTCCTCGAATCGCTGTTCAAGCTGCCGTCGCGGGCTCGCAAGGTCCTGGCGCGCGCCCCGCAGCGGGTGGGGCCGGCTCCCGAAGAGACGGTGTGGGCCCTCGGCATCGGATTCGACGGCGAGATCGTGCACGACGTCCACATCGACGATCCCGACTTCTCGTTCGTCACGGGCGTCGTCGAACGCGACGGCGTCCTCTACTTCGGCACGATCATGCACGATGCGATCGGCGTGCTCGATGTGCCCGGCGCGTAACCGGCCGTCGCAGAGCTCGTAGACGTCGTCGGCGAGCGGGAGGATCCGCGCGTCGTGCGTGATGAGCAGGGTGGTTCGCCCGGCGGCCAACGTGCACAGCGGTCCGACGAGACCGGCGACGGTGTCGTCGTCGAGGGCCGCGGTCGGCTCGTCGAGAATCAGGATCGGGGTGTCGCGCAACAGTGCGCGCGCCATGCACAGACGTTGGCGTTGACCGCCGGACAACTCCAGCCCTTCAGCGGCCAGAATCGTGTCGTAGCCGTCGTCGAGTGCAGTCACGAAGTCGGCGGCGCCCGCCGCCGTGGCGACGGCGACGATGTCCGCGCGAGTGGCGTCGGGAACTCCGTAGGCGATGTTGTCGGCGACAGATCCGGGTTTGATCATCGGGGTCTGGGGGAGCAGTGTGACCGCGTCGCGGACGGAGCGGGCGGTGACCGAGCCGACGTCGACGCCGTCGATCCGGACGATTCCCGCCGACGGCGCGTCCATCCGCGCCACTAGGCTCGCCATCGTCGACTTTCCGGCGCCGCTGCGACCGACGAGGGCGGTGATCGAGCCCGGTGACAAGGCGAGGTCGACGCCGTCGAGGACCACTCGGTCGCCGCGGCTGCGCACCACGTCGTGGAACTCGACGACCCCGTGTGGCGCACTGAGATCGGGAGCGCCGTCGACGTCAGGGGAGTGCGGCGGCTCGTCGAGGAGCTCGCCGATGCGGGCGGCGCTCACGCCGGTCGCGGCCAGCGACAGGCGGACGTCGGCGATCTCCTGAAGCTTCGGGTACAGCATGGCCAGATATCCGGTCAACGCCATGAGTTGGCCGACGGTCAGGTGTCCCGACCGTACCTGTGAGACGCCGACGACAGCGACGGCGAGCGTGACCAGGATCTGCGCGAAGCCGAGGACTGAGCCGAACCCGGCCTCGACTCGGGCCAGACTGACGCGCGCCGCCATCGCGTCCTGTCCACGCCGGTGCAGTGCGGTTTGTTCGACCCTCTCGCGGTTGTAGGCGATCGTCACCTCGTGCCCGGTGAAGGCCGACTGCAGGGTGTCGGCCAGCGCGCTCTCGGCATCGCGTTCGCGCCAGGTGTGCGTGCTCTGGCGCCGTCCGTACCAGGCCGACAACGCCCAGATCGGAGGTACCGAGCAGAGTGCGACCAGCGTGAGGATCGGACTCATCCACCACGCCGCACCGACCAGGGCGACGGCGTTGACCGCGGCGACGACCGCGGCGAGCAGACCGGACGATATCGCGTGTTCGACGGCCTCGAGGTCGCTGGAGTGACGGACCACCAGGTCGCCGATGCCGCGTCGACGGTGAGCCGCGGGGGAGAGCCGCTGCACGTGCGCGAAGACTCGGTCGCGTAGCGCCAACACGATCTTCTCCGATTCACGCGCCGCCATCACCTGGCCGACGTAGTCGGCTGCCGATGACACCGCCGTCACCGAGATCCACACGGCGGCAAGCGGAATCAGCGCAATGAGCGACGAGTAGGCGAGCGCGGTGTCCACCACGTCGGCGAGAGCGAAGACGCCCGCCGCGTCACACGCCGCTGCGGCGACGAACAGCACGCCCGCCAGAATCAACGGTCGTCGATGACCGCGGAGCAACGGGAGGAATCGGGTGACGGCGTGACGGTTCACGGGTGGGGTCCTTCGGGTGGAACGCCGCGTGCGCCGGGCTCGTCGACGAGCCCGACGCACGCGCGGGGGTTACGGGCGGGGCCGGAAGATCAGCGCCAGATCCAGGTCCACCGGCGGCTGCGGCGGTCCCACTGACGAACGCGGCGACGACGCTGCGGCGTCGAGTGATGCTGCTGTTGCTGGCCGCGGCCGGCCTGACGGTTCTTGTTCGGGGTTGCCATGCGGCTTCTCCTTCGTGACAGGAGATGCGGACTGCATCTCTTTCGGGGGTGTGACTCCGGGGGGTTCTCGGTGCCACACAGATCAAGGTAGGAGTGATTCCTGGACGATCAGGAGGTCATTCCCTGCCGGTTTCCTGGACGTCCTCACACCCGGGTTCGACACACTGCGAGGTGTTCATAACTTCGCGGTGACAGCGCCTGCCCTCGTGCGCAACACGCGATTCGTAGGTTCGACGAATCAGCTGGCGGATGCGCCGTCGGCGCGACGAGAGGCGGCACCTCGTGGGACGAAGCCACACGATCGAGCACTGGGACCCCGAAGACACGGTGGCGTGGGAGGCGGGCGGAGCCGCCGTCGCCCGGCGCAATCTGATCTGGTCGGTCGTCGCCGAGCACGTCGGCTTCTCGGTGTGGTCGCTCTGGTCGGTGATGGTGCTGTTCATGCCAACCGACGTGTACGGCATCTCGACCGGCGACAAGTTCCTGATCGGAGCCGTCGCCACACTGACTGGCGCGCTCCTGCGGTTCCCGTACACGATGGCCACCACGCGCTTCGGCGGTCGGAACTGGACGATCTTCTCCGCCGTCGTCCTCCTGATCCCGGTGTCGGCGACGATCGTGCTCCTTGCGAACCCGGGGCAGCCGCTGTGGATGTACCTGGTGTGCGCGGCGCTCACCGGACTGGGCGGAGGCAACTTCGCGTCGTCGATGACGAACATCAACGCGTTCTACCCGCAGCGACTCAAGGGTTGGGCGCTCGGCCTCAACGCGGGCGGCGGCAATCTCGGAGTGCCCGCGGTGCAGCTCCTCGGACTCCTCGTGCTTGCCTGGGCTGGCGACACCGAGCCGTACTGGGTGTGCGCGTTCTACCTAGTGGCGCTCGTGGTGGCAGGCATCGGCTCCGCCGTATACATGGACAATCTGCAGGGGCCGGGGGTGGACACGGCCGCGATGCGAGCCGCGACCCGGAACCGCAACACCTGGATCATCTCGCTCCTGTACATCGGTACGTTCGGCTCGTTCATCGGCTTCTCGTTCGCCTTTGCGCAAGTGCTGGCGATCAACTTCCGCGCTGACGGCCAGTCGGCCACCGATGCTGCGCTGCACGCAGCGTCCATCGCCTTCATCGGACCGCTGCTCGGTTCGATCAGTCGCGTGTACGGCGGCAAGCTGGCCGACCGGTTCGGCGGCAGCACCGTGACTCTCGCGGTGTTCGTCGGCATGATCGGCGCAGCGGCGATCCTCATCGCGAGCAACGGATCACTGGTCGTGATGACGATCGCGTTCGTGCTTCTGTTCATCCTGTCGGGCATGGGCAACGGCTCGGTGTACAAGATCATCCCGTCGGTGTTCGACGCAGCGTCGCGCGACCTTCCCCTCGACGCTGCAGGCCGGGCCGCCTACTCGCGGTCGATGTCCGGCGCGGTGATCGGTATCGCGGGTGCGCTCGGCGGACTCGGCGGTGTCGGCATCAACCTGGTGCTGCGGCAGTCGTACCAATCGGGTGACGGCGGTTCGCCGGTGTGGGCGTTCAGCGTGTTCGCCACCTTCTATGCCGTCGCCGCGCTCGTCACTTGGCGTGCGTACGTCGCAGTGCCTGCGACGACGCCTGCTCTGGAAGACACCCGCGTGTCTGGAACGATGAGTTCATGACCTCACGCTCCGATCAGGGAACCCCGCCTACGCTGGCGGGGTTCTCCGTTGCGATCACCGCGGCACGCCGCGCGGAGGAGTTCAGCGCGCTGCTGACTCGTCGCGGTGCTCGCGTAGTGTCTGCCGCCGCGATCTCGATGGTTCCGCTGGCCGACGATCGGGGGCTGTTGGACGCGACGCGCAGCCTCATTCACACGCCCCCGGACCTCGTGATCGCGACGACGGGCATCGGCTTTCGCGGCTGGATCGAAGCCGCCGACGAGTGGGGAATGGCCGACGACCTGCTGGCAGCACTCGGGTCGGCACGCGTCATCTCACGCGGACCGAAGGCTACCGGTGCGCTGCGTGCCGCGGGTCTGCGCGAGGAGTGGTCACCGGTATCGGAGTCGTCCGCAGAGGTCCTCGAGTACTTGACCGCCGACGACCTCGCGGAGAGGCGAGTCGCCGTGCAACTGCACGGCGCGACGCACTCGTGGGATCCGAACCCCGGATTCCTCGACGGTTTGACCGCGCGCGGCGGACTGGTCGTCGGCGTACCGGTCTACCGATGGGAGGGGCCGAGCGATGCGGCCGCATTCGATGCGCTCATCGACGACATCGTCCACGTCCGCGTCGACGCGGTCGCGTTCACCTCGGCTCCCGCCGTCGCGTCGACCCTGCTGCGCGCGAGCGAACTCGGTGTCCGCGACCGGCTGGTCGCCGCGATGCGTGGCCCGATCACCGCCTACAGCGTCGGGCCCGTCACCTCGGCGCCGCTCGACGCGGACGGTGTTCCGAGCGTCGCGCCCGACCGGATGCGGCTGGGCGCACTCGCTCGACTCATGGCTGAGGACCTGCCTGCCGGGGCCCCGGACATCGCGGTGGCCGGTCACCGTCTCGGCGTGCATGCGTCGTCCGCAGTGGTCGACGGCGAGGTACGGGACGTGTCGGCGACCGGGCTGGCCGTGTTGAAGGCATTGGCCGCGACACCCGGCGACGTCGTGTCACGGCAGGACCTGCTCGACCTGCTTCCCGCGGCAGGCGAGGACGCGCACGCGGTGGAGGTGGCCGTCGGCCGGCTGCGGACCGCGCTGGGCGCCCGCGAGATCGTGGGAACGGTCGTCAAGCGTGGTTACCGGCTGGCGATCGACTGAGTGGTACCGCTGACGCGAAGGTCAGCGAGGCTCAGCCAGCGACGAGTGCGGTGTTGCGCGCCAGCGCACACGCGCGCTCGACTATCAGCGGGTGCAGACCCAACGGCGCGGCGACGACGTCGGCGCCCGAGTGCTCCAGCCGGGTCTGGAACAGACCCGGCGCGAGGAGGTGTGAGGCGACCGAGACCCGAGCGTGTCGGCGCCGAAGTCGGGCGACGGCGTCGCTCACCGCCGGATATTGCGGAGCTTTCGCCGATGGCGCGGCGAAGGCGACCTCGACCGGCGCGCCGAGGACGAGGGCGAGTGCCGCCGCCACCGACTCCACATCCCGGTGCGCTGTCGGGTCGGACGACCCGGCGGCCGCCAGGACGACGGCGTCACCGGCCCGACGTCCGGCCCGGTGGAGACGGTCGGCGAGCGCCGCGACGACCTCGCCGGACGGGCCGAGCGAGTCGGTCACGCGAGTCGGCGGGAGCCCGCGGCGTCCGAGATACTCGGGGAGGTCTCGACGGACGTGGTAGCCGCGCCCGAGGAATGCGGGGACGACCGTGACGGGGTCGGGCCCTTGACCGGCGAGTGCTTCGGACGGGTTCGGGCCGAGTACGTCCACGAAGGAGACCGTGACACGCTCGGCGAGGCGGTCGCGCATCACGGCGGCGAGGTCGCCGATCAGTGCGACTCCGTGCGGATTGCGGGTGCCGTGGGCGACGAGGAGTACGGTCACGACACTGCGTCCACCGTGACCGGTTCCGGGCGTCGGCCGAACCCGACCAGCGGAGAGTTCGCGACGAAGACGGTCCCGTCGATCCCGATGCGCGTCGCGAAGACCGGGATCTTCACGCCGTCCGCGTCGAGGCACCGCCCGTCGATCAGGCTGAACGCCTGCTTCTTGAGTGGTGACTGGACGACGGGGAAGCCGTTGCGGTCGCCCACGATGCCGCGCGACAAGACGGCGGCCCGACCGATGGGGTCGATGTTGCCGACGGCGCGCAGCGAGTCGTCAGCGAGTCGGAACAACGCCACCTGGCCGTGGTCGGGGAGCAGGACGGCGACCCCTCGGAGCGGCTGCAGCGTGTCGTACGCGCAGGCCGGGGTCCAATCGCGGGTCCAGCGGTGCAGGTCGAAGTTGATGGTCATGCGTTGCTCCTCACAGTCGGCTCACCGAGCAGCACGGGAACCTTGCGGCCGTGGCTCTCGCCGAACGAGACGGTCGGGTCTGGCACGTTCGGGGCGTTGACGAACGAGGCGAATCGAGACAACTTGTCCGGGTCGTCGAGGACGCCCTTCCACTCGCACTCGTATCCGTCGACGTGCCGGGCCATGTCGGCCTCGAAGTCGGCGGCCAGACCGAGACTGTCGTCGACGATCACGGCGCGCAGACGATCGAGACCGCCGTCGAGCCCCTCCAACCACGGTGCGGTCCGCTGCAGACGGTCGGCGGTCCGGATGTAGTACATGAGGAATCGGTCGATGTAGGAGATGAGCGTCTGGGTGTCGAGGTCGCCTGCCAGGAGTTGCGCGTGCCTGGGGGTCATACCGCCGTTGCCGCCGACGTACAGATTCCAGCCGTTCTCGGTGGCGATGACGCCGACGTCCTTGCCGCGCGCCTCCGCGCATTCGCGGGCGCAGCCGGACACGCCCATCTTGAGCTTGTGGGGTGATCGCAGCCCGCGGTAGCGGAGCTCCAGATCGATGGCGAGTTGCACCGAGTCCTGCTGCCCGTACCGGCACCAGTCCGAGCCCGCGCAGCTCTTCACCGTGCGCAGCGACTTTCCGTAGGCCTGCCCGGACTCCATCCCGCCGTCGACCAGGCGGCGCCAGATGTCGGGGAGCTGGTCGACGGTGGCCCCGAACATGTCGATGCGCTGACCGCCGGTGATCTTCGTGTACAGCCCGAAGTCGCGGGCGACCTCGCCGATCAGGATGAGGTGTTCGGCGCTGATGTCGCCGCCCGGCACCCGCGGCACCACCGAGTAGGTTCCGTTGCGTTGGATGTTGGCCAGGAAGTGGTCGTTGGAGTCCTGCAGGGACGCCTGTTCGCCGTCGAGGATGTGGTCGCTGCTCGTCGACGCGAGGATCGACGCCACCGTCGGTTTGCAGATGTCACAGCCGGTGCCGGAGCCGAAACGCTCGACGAGTCCGGAGAAGGTGCGGATGCCGCTGGCTTGGACGAACTCGAACAGTTCGGCGCGGGAGACGTCGAAGTGCTCGCACAACGCCGTCGACTGTTCGACGCCCGAGTCGGCGAGGATCTGCGAGAGCAGCGGAACACACGACCCACACGAGGTGCCTGCGCCCGTGCACTTCTTGAGGGCCGCGACGTCGCACGCGCCGTCGGCGATCGCGCTGCACAGCGTCCCCTTCGAGACGTCGTTGCACGAACAGATCTGGGCGTCGTCACCGAGCGCGCCGACCCCGAGCGCCGGGGCGCCGTCGGAGACCGGACTGATGAGGGCGACAGGGTCACCGGGGATCGACGAGCCGACGAGCGGACGGAGCACGCCGTACGAGGAGGCGTCGCCGACGAGGACACCGCCCAGGAGGGTCGATGCGTCGTCGGACAGGACGAGTTTGGCGTACGTTCCGTTGATCGGATCGCTGACGACGACATTGAGGGCGCCAGGCGCTTGTCCGTGTGCGTCGCCGAAGCTCGCGACGTCGACGCCGAGGAGTTTCAGCTTGGTGGACATGTCGGCCCCGGGGAAGCAGGCGTCGCCGCCGAGCAGTCGGTCGGCGACGACTTCGGCGCTCGCGTAGCCCGGGCCGACGAGGCCGTAGCAGCGACCGTCGATGGCCGCGACCTCACCGATCGCGTACACGGCGGGGTCGCTGGTCACGCATGCGGTGTCGGTGAGGACGCCGCCGCGTTCGGCCGTGTCGAGGCCGGATTCGCGACCGAGCTCGTCGCGGGGACGGACACCGGCCGCGAAGACCACGAGCGCCGCCGTGACGGTGGACTCGTCGGAGAACGTCACGGTGAGGTCGTCGCCGGCGGGTGCGATCGAGGAGGTGCCGGTCTCCAGCGAGATGTCGATCCCGAGGGCCCCGATCAACCGAGTCAGGTGCTCGCCGCCCGCCGGGTCGACCTGCTGCGGCATGAGACGCGGATTCATCTCGACCACATGCGGGCGCAGGCCGAGACGGCGGAGGGCGTCGGCGGCTTCGAGGCCGAGCAGACCGCCGCCGATGACGATGCCGACCGGTTGGTCGCCTGCGCTGCGTGCGAGCGCAGCGTCCGCGTCGGCCCGGATGGCGTCGAGGCCGTCGAGGGTTCGATACACGTGACAGTGGGCGACGTCGTGCCCCGGCACCGGCGGGACGAACGCGTACGAGCCGGTGGCCAAGACCACCGCGTCGTAGTCGACTGTGGTGCCGTCGTCGAGGCGCACCGTTCTCGTGTCGCGGTCGATGCCCGCCGCCCGACGACCGGACAGGACGCGCACTGAGTCGTCGCCGCTGTAGTCGTTGCCCGCCAATGCGAGCGAGTTGCGTTCCCACCCGCCGATGTACGACGAGAGCGCGACCCGGTCGTACGCGCGCTCGTGTTCTTCACCGATCACGACGACGTTCCACGAAGCGTCCACATCGCGGGTGCGGAGTGCTTCGACGAAACGGTGCCCGACCATTCCGTGCCCGATGACTGCAACTGTTCTGCTCATGTCGACGACGTTATGGACGCGGTGTTGCCGTCGATCGCGCTTCGGGTTGCTTCCGAGTCACCGCCTCCTCACCGTGTTACGGCGCGGTGTGTGAGGGCGTCGGCAGAGGTTCCCGCCCGCTGATCGAGCTCCCGCCCGCTGATCGAGCTTCCGCCCGCTGATCGAGCGGAGTCGAGATCCGGCGTTCAGTAGACGTCGCGGACGTACCGATGCTCGGCGGCGAGAGCGGCGACGTAGGCGTCGGCACTGCGGGGAGCGAGGCGGCCCTGTTCGGCGATGATCTGGTGCAGCGTGTCGTCGACGTCGCGGGCCATCCTCGACGCGTCGCCGCACACGTACACGTACGCGCCGCGCGAGAGCCATGCCCAGAGGTCGGCGGCGTGCTCGCGCATCAGGTCCTGGACGTACACTTTGTCGGTCTGGTCACGGGAGAAGGCGACGTCGAGACGCGTCAGGACACCGACGTCGCGCAACTCGGTCAACTCCTCCTCGTAGAGGAAGTCGGTGGCACGGTGCTGCTCGCCGAAGAACAGCCAGTTGTCGCCCGCGGAGCCGGTGGCCCCGCGCTCGTGCAGGAAACCGCGGAACGGGGCGATGCCGGTACCAGGTCCGATCATGATGATCGGGGCCGTTGGATCCGCGGGAGGGGCGAAATGCTTGTTGGGCTGGACGAACACTTTGACGGGAGTGGGCTCGGGCGCGTCGGCGAGATACGTCGAGCAGACGCCGCCGCGTAGGACCTCACCCACGTGGAACCGGACTGCCGACACCGTCACCTCCACCCGGTCGGGGGTGTGGACCGGACTGGACGAGATCGAGTAGAGACGTGGCTGCAGTGGCCGCAGGACGGTGAGCCAGTCGGCGATCTCCGCGTCGACGGGATACGCCGCGAGCAGGTCAACCGACTGCCGACCCCACACCCACTCGTCGAATGCGTCCCGGTGTTCGAGCAGGCTCCGCAGATGCGGATCGTCATGACGGTCGGCGACGAAGCCGACGAGGTCTCGAGTGATGCGCGCGATCTCGAAGTGGTCGGCGAGCGCGGTCCGCAACGGCATCGTGTCGCCTGCCGCGTCGACGGGCAGATCGCCGTCCAGATCTGTCACCGCGAGCCACTCGTCGACGAGTGCGGGACTGTTCGTCGGGACGACGCCGAGCGCGTCGCCTGCCTGGTAGGTGAGTGTGTCCGGCGGAAGCTCGAAAGCGAAGCGCCGCACCTCTTTCGCCGAGCCGTCTCCCGACAGGCGTTCATTGGCGACGAGTCGCGCAGCGAGTGGATTCCGGCGCGAATAGTCCACGGGTGGAACAGTCTCCACGGGATCATCCGATTCCACGGACAGTGCCTCGGTCACGGTGTGGACCCAGGCATCGGCGACGGCGTCGTCGCCTGGCTCGCACGAGACGCGGTCGACGATGCGGTCCGCGCCCAGCAGTTCGAGTCGGCCGTCCAGTTTGCGAGCGAACCCGCAGAAGTCCGCGTACGAGGAGTCGCCGAAGCCGAGTACGGCGAATCGCAGATCGGCCACGTCCGAGGACGTCGCTACCGTCAATCGCGTCCACAGCGCGGTCGCGTTGTCGGGAGGATCGCCGTCACCCGTGGTCGACACCGCGAACAGCACCGGGCCGGTCAACTCGTCGATACCGACCTCGGCCGCGGAGCGAGACGACACGGTGAAGCCTGCCGCGGTCAGGCCGGGGACGGCGCGTTCGGCGAACTCCTCGGCGGTACCGGTCTGCGATGCCCAGACGAGAGTGAGGCGCGGCCCCGTCGTCGCGACAGCCGGAGCGGCGACTGGGACGGCCGAGCGCGAGAAGTAGCCCGCGAGTACTCCGTCGGCCCACGCCCGGACGGCGGATGAGAGGGGAGCGGTCACCGGGATCACCGGTACGGCGTCCACGGGCGGGTTCGCCGCGATGCCTGCTGCCAGACCGGAGAGGTACGCCGACTCCGCGGCGTCGGTCGAGGGCGTCGGAGCTCCGCCGAAAACGGACGCGAGAGCGGTCACAGATGGATCCCCCTGTGTAGTGGAGTCTGGCGGGCTGGAGACAGGCTCGGCGGGCACGGGCGTCAACGACACCGCGCACGCTTTGAACTCGGGCTGCAGCGAGTCGGGGTCGACGGCGTCGCTGGTGACGGCGTTGACTGCCAGCTCCGGCCCCGACGCATCGTTGAAGTGCATCGGGACGAAGCAGCAGCCGGGTGCGATGTCGGCCGTCACTCGGGCCGGGACGGTCACCGACCCACGGCGGGACGCGACCGTCACGCGGTCGCCGTCGACGATGGCGTGCTCGGCAGCTGTGTCCGGGTGCAGCTCGGCGAAACTGGCCGGATCGAGTCTGTTGAGCTTCGCGACCCGACCGGTCTTGGTCATGGTGTGCCACTGGTGGGCGAGGCGGCCGGTGGTCAGCAGCACCGGGTACTCGTCGTCCGGCAATTCGGCGGGCGGCAGGAACGGGCGTGGCAGGAATCGGGCTCGACCGTCGGCGGTCGGGAAGCGCAGCGTGGCGCCGTCGCGGTATCGGATCGGATTGCGGGCGTCGCAGCCGGGCGCAGCAGGCCATTGGACGGGTCCCTCGCGCAGCCGTTCGTGGCTTGCACCTCGCACGTCCCATCCGGTCGTCGGATTCTGGAATGCGCTCAACTCGTCGAACACCGATGACGCGTCCGGGTAGTCGAAGGCCTCGCCGAAACCCAGTGCGGTCGCGACGTCGGCGATCACCCTCCAGTCGGGACGAGCGTCGCCGGGTGGAGCGAGTGCGGGTCGGCACAACGTCAGGGTCCGTTCGGAATTCACCATCACGCCGTCGGTCTCCGACCACAGGGCGGCGGGCAGCACGATGTCGGCGTACGCGGTGGTCTCGGCGCCGTCGAAGGCCTCTTGGACGATGACGAGGTCCGCCGCTTCGAGCGCGGCGATGACCGTGCTCCGGTTTGCCACCGACGCCACCGGGTTGGTGCAGATGATCCAGGCGGCGCGGATCTCGCCCGCGGCCATCCGCTCGAACATGTCGATGGTGCCGCCGCCCGCATCGTCGCGGATCGCCCCGGCGGGCAGTCCCCACAGGTTCTCGGTGAACGCCCGGTGTTCCGCGTCGAGCGCGGTGCGTTGGCCCGGCAGCCCGGGCCCCATGTATCCCATCTCGCGACCGCCCATGGCATTCGGCTGCCCGGTCAGCGAGAACGGTCCCGACCCGGTGCGGCAGATCGTTCCAGTCGCCAGGTGCAGGTTCACGAGCGCGTTGGTGTGCCAGGTGCCGTGTGTCGACTGATTGAGGCCCATCGTCCACAACGACATCCAGTCGTCCGCGTCGACGATCCATTGCGCGAGGGTGCGCAGGTCGTCGAGGGGCAGTCCCGTCGTCTCGGCGACCACGTCGAGCGGATAGTCGTCGAGCAACGGAGCCATCGTCTCCCACCCGGAGGTGTGCGCGGCGACGAACACGGCGTCCACCCCACCCGACTCGACGATCGACCGGAGCACGCCGTTGAGGAGTGCCAGATCGGTCCCCGGGCGAATCGGGAGGTACAGGTCTGCTTTGGCGGCCGTCGCGGTACGTCGAGGATCGACGACGACGAGGCGGGCCCCCGCCTTGACACGCTCCATCATGCGCAGGAACAGGATCGGATGGCAGTCGGCCATATTGGACCCGATCACCAGGAACAGGTCGGCGTGGTCGAGGTCGTCGTAGCTGCCGGGCGGTCCGTCCGCGCCGAGCGATTGCTTGTAACCGGTGCCCGCCGACGCCATGCACAGCCGCGAGTTCGACTCGATCTGGTTGGTCCCGAGGAACCCCTTCGTCAGCTTGTTCGCCAGGTACTGGGCTTCGGTCGTCATCTGTCCGGACACGTAGACGGCGATCGAGTCGGGGCCGTGCTCGTCGCGTATCGCGCTGAGGCGTCGGGCTGTCTCGGTGATCGCGTCGTCGATTCCGGTTCGGGTGCCGTCAACGGTAGCGGACATGAGACGTCCTGGCGCGGAGAGCATCTCGGCCGTCGTCGCGCCTTTGGTGCAGAGTCGTCCGCGGTTTGTCGGGTGATCAGGCGTCCCGGTCGACGCCGCGACTCGGTCGCCGTCGATCCGCAGCGTGAGTCCGCATCCGACCCCGCAGTATCCGCACACAGTCGGCACGGTGCGCGAGGGATCGTCCATGCCCCGATGGTCGATGTGACATGTTTCCGATTGCGCCGTTTCGTGTTACGCGAGTGTCAACAGTGCTAGAGGATGGGGCTATGCGTGATGCAGTGATCGTCGATGCGGTGCGTACCCCCATCGGCAAGCGAAACGGTGCCCTGTCTGACATCCACCCGGGCGACCTGTCCGGGCACGTCCTCAACGCACTCGCCGATCGCGTCGGGTTCGATCCCGCCGTCGTCGACGACGTGGTGTGGGGCTGTGTGAGTCAGGTCGGTGACCAGGCGGGCCACATCGGCCGCCTCGGCGTCCTCGCCGCGGGGTGGCCCGAGTCGGTGCCGTCGGTCGTCGTCGACCGGCGGTGCGGGTCCGGTCAGCAGTCGGTCGCGTTCGCCGCCGCGGGCGTGATGTCCGGCCAGTACGACGTCGCGATCGCCGGCGGCGTCGAGTCGATGTCGCGCGTGCCGATGGGGACCGCAGGCAAAGGCGGCACGCCCACTCCGCAGTCGGTGCTCGATCGCTACGAGATCGAGCGGTTCGATCAGGGGATCGGCGCCGAGATGGTGGCCACGAGGTGGGGGATGACCCGCACGGAACTCGACGAGTACTCGGCGCGGTCGCATGAGCGCACAGCGGCAGCCGCAGACGCCGGAGCGTTCGACGGCCAACTCGCTCCGATCGGCGACCTCACTCAGGACGAAGGGCTTCGCCGGGGTACCACCGCGGAGAAGCTCGCCGGCCTCAAGACACCGTTCGACCCGAACGGGATGATCACCGCGGGCAACGCGTCGCAGATCTCCGATGGCGCGGGCGCACTGCTCGTGACGTCGAGCGAGACCGCTGCGGCCAACGGTTGGACGCCGATCGCGCGCGTGCACACCACCGTCCTGGCGGGCGACGACCCGGTCATCATGTTGACGGCGCCCATCGCGGCGACGCGTAAGGCCTTCGACCGGTCGGGTCTGTCCGTCGACGACATCGGAGCGTATGAGGTCAACGAGGCGTTCGCTCCGGTTCCGATGGCGTGGCAGAAGGAGATCGGCGCATCGGACGAGGTCCTCAACCCGCTCGGCGGAGCCATCTCGGTCGGCCATCCGCTCGGCGCGTCGGGAGCCATTCTGATGACTAGACTCGTGCATCACATGCGCGACAACGGTATTCGGTACGGCCTCCAGACGATGTGTGAAGCAGGCGGAATGGCCAACGCGACGATCCTGGAGCTGCTGTGAGCGACGAACTGCTGGTGGAACGCGACGGCGACGTCGTCACCTGGACCATCAATCTCCCCGACCTGCGCAACGCGATCTCCGACGAGCCGATCATCGACGCGATCATCGACGCCGTCGCTCGGGCCAACGCGGACCAGAGTGTCCGCGCGGTGATTCTGACCGGTGCCGGATCGGCGTTCTCGGCAGGCGGAAACGTGAAGGCTATGCAAGCGGGCGAAGGCCTGTTCGGTGGTGCCGCGCACGATCAGCGAGTCGGGTATCGCGATGGCATCCAACGGATTCCGCGGGCCATGTACGGGCTGGAGGTTCCGGTGATCGCCGCCGTCAACGGTCCGGCGGTCGGCGCGGGCTGTGACCTGGCGATGATGTGCGACCTGAGGATCGCGTCCAACACCGCATTCTTCGCGGAGAGTTTCGTGAAGCTGGGGATCATCCCGGGTGACGGCGGCGCATGGTTCCTGCCGCGCATCATCGGCCCGGCGCGAGCGGCGGAGATGGCGTTGACCGGCGACCGCGTCGACGCCGCCACCGCGCTCGACTGGGGAATGGTCTCGCGCGTTGTCGAGCCCGACGAGTTGCTCGGGGAGGCCCGCAGGCTCGCCGAGCGCGTCGCGGTGAACCCGCCGATCGCCGTGCGGATGGCTAAGAAGCTGTTGCGCGAGTCGTCGCAGCAGACGCTCGACCAGTTGTTGGAGATGTCGGCCGCCATGCAGGGCATCGCCCATCAGACAGAGGATCACAAGGAAGCGATCGCGGCGATGCTCGAGAAGCGCGCCGGCGTCTATCAAGGACGGTGACCCCCGTGCGCGTGATCGTGGTGGGCGGTGGCATAGCCGGTTTGACGACAGCCATTGCGCTGCACCGCCAGGGTCATGACGTGCGCGTGCTCGAAGCACGCGACGACACGTCTGCGGGAGCCGGGATCAGCTTGTGGCCCAATGCGCTTGCGGCACTCGACCGTATCGGTGCGGGCGACGCCGTCCGCGCGTCGGGCGGCTCGGTGACCGCGGGTGCGATGCGGTGGCGCGACGGGAGCTGGATTCGACGACCGGACCCGGACCGGCTCGTCGCTGCGCTCGGCGAACCGCTCGTCGTGATCGAGCGGGCGACCCTGCGGGACGTCCTCGCGGGGATGCTCCCGCCGGACACAGTGCAGTTCGGGGCGAGAGTCGACGGCTCGGCCGGGCTGGACGCCGACCTCGTCGTCGGCGCGGACGGCACGCGGTCGGTGCTCGCCCGTGAGCTCAACGGCCCGTTGCCGCACACATACGCCGGCTATACGGCGTGGCGCGGCATCGCCGATGCGGGATTCGATCCGGTCCTCGCCGGTGAGGTACTCGGGCGCGAGGGCCAGTTCGGGTTGGTCCCGCTCGGCGCCGACCGCACATACTGGTTCGCTACTGCGCGGCTGCCTGCAGGCACGTCCTTCGACGACGAGGCCGCCCACGTCCGCGGGCTCGTCGACGGATGGGCCGATCCGCTGCCGCGGCTGGTCGCCGCGACCGATCCGGACCATCTACTGCGCAACGACCTGTACGACCGACCGACGGCCACGGTGCTGCACCGCGGACGTGTGGTGCTGGTCGGCGACGCTGCGCATCCCATGCGGCCGCACTTGGGGCAGGGCGGCTGCCAGGCGATCGAAGACGCAGTGACACTCGCCGAATGCATCGGTACCGGAGACGATCTCCCGCTGGCGACGATGCGGTACGCGAGCGTCCGTCGGCGCCGCATCCGGGCTGTGGTGCGCGAATCCGAACTCATCGGACGCGTAGTCAACGGGAGGCCAGCGGCCGTGTGGGAAGCCCTCATCCGGTCGAGTGTCCTAGTTCCGGACGTGGCCGTCCGCGCGCATCTGGCAACCGTCGCGTCGCGACGCGCGTTCTCCAGGACACTGGAGTCATGCTGACGATTCCCGCGCACGCGATTCTGCTCGACATGGATGGAACGCTCGTCGACTCCGATGCGGTCGTCGACCGGCTGATGGGGCGGTGGGCGTCTGCGCACGGTCTCGACGTCGACACAGTGTTGCGCATGTCGCACGGTCGGCAAGGCCACGAGGTGATGGCCGAACTCCTGCCGGACCGTCCCGCCGAAGAGAATCTCGCCGACAACGAGGAACTGCTGGCCGCGGAGATCTCGGACACTGACGGGATCGTCGAGATCCCGGGGGCGGCCAGGCTGCTCGCTGCGCTCGTCGACGTCCCACACGCCCTCGTCACGTCCGCGACCCTGCCGCTGGCGCAAGCACGCATGACGGCGGCCGGGCTCGTCGTCCCCGACGTCGCCGTGACAGCCGACGACGTGACCGAATCCAAACCGAGTCCCCGCGGATTCCTTCGGGCAGCGGAGATCCTCGGCGTAGATCCGACTCGGTGTGTCGTGTTCGAGGACTCCCGCGCCGGTATCGCCGCCGGACTCGCAGCCGGAGCGACGGTCATCGGCGTCGGCGAGGACGTCGCCGGCTACGGGGCCGATCACACCGTCGCGGATCTCACTTCGGTGCACTTCGACGGCGAGTCGGTGCAGATTCATCTGATTGACCGATAGGGTGAGTGCTGCAAGTCACTTCACTAGAGGGGGCAAGTCATGAACACCTTGGCAGCGACAGAAATTCTCGCCCGATCATCCACACTGACGAACGTCGGCTGGATTGGCTATCTGGTCATCGGCGCGATCGCTGGACTCATCGCAGGCAAGATCGTCAACGGCGGCGGTTCCGGGTTCCTGATGAACATCGTCGTGGGCGTCGTCGGAGCGCTTCTCGGCGGATTCATTCTGAGCTTCTTCTTGGACACTGCGGGCGGCGGCTGGTGGTTCACGCTCTTCACAGCGGTGCTGGGCTCGGTGATCTTGTTGTGGATCGTCGGAAAGTTCCAGAAGACCAGGGTATAGCGTCACTGGCTTGAACACCGGGAGCGCGGGGCGTCGGATACCCGCGAATATCAGTGCACAGGTGTACACTGACACGTCATGAATGATCGTGACGTGCGCCGGAGAGAAGTCCGGGAGCTGGTCGGTCTGCTGTTGTCGGAGACCGGTCGTGCCACCGGTGGGATCCACCACACGCATCGGGCGATCTCCGATCGGGTGTTCCGCGGGGTCGGCCTGTTCACGCGTCGGTCGGCTACGCCGGTCAAGGTGATGCACGATGTCATCACCGATGGCGTTTACACCGCGGTGCGGGCCGGGGTCGATTCGGCGGGTGTCGTCGGCCGACACGTCGCCGACCTTCCGCTGAAGGCATCGGTCTCCCAGACCGTGGCGGGATCGGCGGTCATCGCAGCGGTCAACGGTCTGATCGGGGACGAACTCGAGGGCAGGCGCTCACCTCTCACGGAGGAAGCCGTCAGCGTTCGCGTCGACGGACAGCCGGTGGACTGCACGGCATCCGGGGCGGCCGCGGCCTTCCCGGAGGCGACAGGAACACTGGTGGTGTTCGCGCACGGATTGATGGAGACCGAGCACGCGTTCCGGTACGGAGAAGGTCCGCACTACGAGCAGGTGCTCGCCGAGCGCGGCTTCACCGCCGCGCACCTCCGCTACAACACGGGCAGGCGGGTGTCGGTGAATGGGCGCGACATCGCCGGTGAGCTCGACGCACTGGTCCGGAACTGGCCGGTGCCGGTAGAACGAATCGTTCTGATCGGCCATTCGATGGGCGGCCTGGTACTCCGCAGCGCGGCGCACCAGGCCGATCTCGACGGCCGGGAATGGGTCCGCGATGTCACGACGACGGTGAGTCTCGGGACGCCGCATCTCGGGGCTCCGCTGGAGAATCTCGCGCACTACGCGAGTGCAGGCCTTTCGTTCTTTCCGGAGACCTCCGCATTCGGCGGCCTGCTGCGGCGCCGCAGCGTCGGCATCCGTGACCTGCGCGGCGGCAGTCTCGTCGACGAGGACTGGGTCGGCCGCGATCCGGACGCCCTGGGGAAGGCCGTCGCCGCCGAAGTGCCACTACTTCCTCAGGCGAAGCATTACTTCGTGTCGGCCACGGTCACCCGATCGCCGCAGAACCCGATTGGCCGGGTCATCGGCGACGGCCTGGTGCTCTCTCCGAGTGCTCGCGGCTCGCACAAGGCGCGACGCATCGGGTTCGACCCGGAGAACGGCTTGCACCTGCCGGGAGCGCACCACTTCACCTTGCTCGGCGCCCCGGCGGTCACCGAGATGCTCGTCGAATGGATCGGCTGAACTGGGTTCCGGTGCGGGATATCGGCGCCGTCTGAAGTCGTAGGGTGCCCCCGGCAGGATTCGAACCTGCGACCTAGAGATTAGAAGGCTCTTGCTCTATCCACCTGAGCTACGGGGGCATTCGCCGTCGCGGTGGGAGCGCCGGCGAGAAGTAAGTATATCGGGTCCTACGATGGACGTATGTCAACGACGTCTGCGACGGCCGATACCGAGCCTGGTTCCGCTCATGTGATCGACCGCGACCACCTCACTGATCCGTCGGGGCCCCGACGCGTGATCGTCGCGGCGATGCTGGTCGTAGGCGCTGTTGCAGGCGCATTGGTGACAGCAGCGTCCGCGGCGACAGCGCTGCGGCTAGCAGGCGTGCCCGATGCGGGCGTCCTCACCACCTACGGCGTGCCCGTCGTCACCGCCGTCGGACAGCTCAGCGCTGCGATCGGTCTCGGCGGAGCGATGTTCGCGGCGTTCTTCGTTCCGCCGCAGCGCGGCGGCCACCTCGACGTCGGTGGATTCCGCGCCGTCCGGTGGACCTACGCGGCGATGCTCGTGTGGGCGCTCTGCGCGCTCGTGATGATCCCGTTGACGATCTCGAACGTGAGCGGCTATCCGCTCGGTGAGACGTTGAAGCCGGACAACCTGTTCACCGCCTACGGGCAGGTCGCCGATGCGCGGTACTGGTTGTGGACGGCCATCTTCGCGATTCTCGCGGCGATCGTCGCGCGCGCAGCACTCAAGTGGGGCTGGACGTTCGTCGTCCTGGGACTGGCGTTCCTGTCGCTGATGCCGTCGGCGTTGGCCGGGCACTCCTCGGCGGGCGGCGGACACGACGTCGCGACCAACAGTCTGATCCTGCACATCGTCGCCGCCGCAGTGTGGACCGGCGGACTGCTCGTAGTGGTCGCCTATGCATTCGGCAACGGCCGGTGGCGAACACTCGCCGTGCGGCGCTATTCACGGGTGGCCTTCTGGTGCCTGATCGTGGTCGGGATCAGCGGTGTCGTCAACGCGTTGGTGCGGATGCCGATCGGGCAGCTGTTCACCACCACGTACGGACTCATCGTCCTCGGAAAGGCGCTGGCGTTCGTCGTGGCGGGCGCGATCGGCGGACTGCACCGCAGGATCACCGTCGCCGAGCTCGAGGGCTCCGACGAGCCGCGTAAGTCGCTGTTCGTCCGCTTCGCCGCCGTCGAGCTGATCGTGTTCGCGATCGCGTTCGGATTCGCCGCTGGACTGTCGCGGACGCCGCCCCCGGACCTGGCGACGGCCGACGTGACACCGATGGCGTTGAAGATCGGCTACGACCTCGACGGTCCGCCGACTCTCATGCGCCTGTTGTTCGACTGGCGGTTCGATCTGATCTTCGGCACGGCGGCCCTTGTGATGGCGATCGTGTACTTGCGCGGCGTGTGGCGCCTGCATAAGCGCGGCGACGCCTGGCCGGTCGGCCGGACCGCGGCGTGGCTCCTCGGGTGCTTGAGCCTCCTGGTCGCGACCTCGTCGGGCATCGGTCGGTACTCGCCTGCACTGTTCAGCAGTCACATGATGTCGCACATGATGCTGACGATGCTCGTTCCGGTGCTGCTGGTCCTCGGTGGACCGATGACGTTGGCGCTGCGAGCGATCCCGCCCGCAGGCCGAGGTAACCCGGACGGCCCGCGTGAATGGATTCTGACCGCTCTGCACAGCAAGTTCTCGAAGCTCGTCACGCACCCGGCGATCGTCGTGATCTTCTTCGTCGGCAGTTTCTACGTGCTGTACCTGGGCGGGCTCTTCGACGTCGTCGTCGAACACCACTCCGCGCACCTGCTGATGAACATCCACTTCCTCATCAGCGGCTACCTCTTCTACTGGCTGGTGATCGGCATCGACCCGGCGCCACGCCAGACGAGTCACGTCGCGAAGCTGGGAGTGGTGATGGGCGCGCTGCCGTTCCACGCCTTCTTCGGCGTCGCGTTGATGATGACGACGGCGCTCATCGCCGAGAAGTACTACCGCGGCCTTGAGCATCCATGGGCGCTCGACCTCGCGGCAGATCAACGAGTCGGTGGCGGCATCGCATGGGCGACGGGAGAGTTCCCGCTCGTCATCGTGATGCTCGCGCTCCTCGTCCAATGGCGCAGGCAGGACGAGAAGGTCGCCCGCCGCTTCGACCGCAAGGAAGCGCGCGACGAGGACGCCGAACTCGAGAGCTACAACGCGATGTTGCGGGAAATGAACGCGCCGACGGCTCCGGATACGGACGTGGACGCAGACGTGACCGAAGGCGAGTCGGCGACGACGGCCCACGACGAAGTGGGGACGTCAGAAGTAGAGAAGTAGAGAAGGCGCTTGCTACGCGAGGGCGTACGGGGTCTGGAACGACCACTGGAAGTCGAGCCAGGTCTGCACCAGGCGTGCACCGGTGATCCGCTCGACACGACGATGGACGGCGGCGTCGAAGCGATTCCACACCGCGTGAGTGATGTGGCCGACACGGCGCAAGAACGCGAAGATGAACGACGTGACTCGGTGAGCCCACGCGAATTCAGTCGAGAGGGCGCCGAGGCCGAGGAAGAACGCACCCCACCCGGGGCCGGGGATCGGCAAGGGAATCATCACGAGCCCCGCCAGAAAGAGGACGGTACCGACGACGGCGACGCCGACCCGGTACAACATGTTGAGCTTGCGGTGGCTCCGGATCGTGTAACGCTGCTTCCGGTGCCAGATCTTGATCCGCAGACGAGTGCTCAAAACCGTCGACCTCTCGTAGTTCGTCCCTCATGGGTTCTTCCCTGGTGGCTTTCGCCCCGGGCTGTAGATGCAACGGACGACGACGCCGAAGCGGTTCCCAGTGTGACACATGACACTGTAATCCTGTACTCGGTGTGACCGCGTGTCATTCGATCGCGCTGGTCCGATCATTGCGGTAATCGATCGGGGCGTGCCCGGTCCACCTGCGAAACGCGCGACGGAAGGCGCTCGGCTCGTAGCGTTCTCCGCATGTGAGGAGCACTCATATAGAGAAAGCCGGCGAGGTCCGTTGAATCGATCCACGGCCCGGAACTGCGGTTGGCCAGGATGCGCTCGATTCGCGATGTCAGGGTCGTCGGCGCCCCACGCGAATAGAAGAGAGATCCGGGCGCATTACGAACGAGGTCATCCATGTCGGGTTCAGTGCGGACGACGGGACGCTCGAGAAGGCTCGCGCTGAACGAAATGGACACTCTGGTCGCATGGAACGTTGCGGGGGTTCCGAATATCTGTTCGTAGTCCTTCGCGAGGTGACTTCCATCGAATGGATACTCCACCCGGATCGCTGGTATCGGCGCGTCTATCAACCATGCCGCTAGTCGTTGAACTCCCGCTGTAGCCACGAAGGCGAGGACTGGGTCGAACCGTTCAGCGATCGGGGTCTCCGCACTCAGTGTCGCGGTTCCGGATTCGACAGAAGTGCGGAGGGTCACTCCCATGGTGACCGAGATGAAATCGGTGACGCGGGTGAGCGCCGATCCCAGGTCACGGGCGTGGATCAGGGTGAGTCCGGCGAGCCTCAGGGAGCCGACGGGAAAGTCTCGCGGTCCGAATCCCAAGAGTTCGTCGCGAAGGGCCTGCTCGGCACGGGGCGGGACTCATGATCGTGGAGTCTCGTCGCCGCTTCGGCGACATCGATACCCGAACGCTGGCGGTGGGCGGCGGCAGCGCCACCTTCGTCCCGTTCCACGGGTTCGGTGACAGCGCGGACACCTGGCGCGGTGTTCTGACGCGTCTCGAACAGGCAGGGCATACAGCGGTCGCGTTCGACATGCCAGGCTTCGGCGTCACGCAGCCACTCACGGCCGATCCCGTCATGCCGCAATGGGACTGCTTCGTCGACGACGTCATCGACGAGTACGGCGAGGTCGCCGTCGTCGGCAACTCTCTCGGTGCAGCAGCGGCCATCCGCGCTGCTGCTCGGCGACCGGACCGGGTGAGCACTGTTGTGGCCGTCGACGACCCGTTCCTGGCCGACCATCGACCGATGAGGTTGGCGCAGTCGCGTGCGCTGGAACTGGTGGCGTGTTCGCCGATCCTCGACCGGCTGCCTCTCTCACTCGTGCAAGCACTGATTCGGGCGACGGTGCCAGGGTTGATCTACCACCGTCGCGCGCACGTCGAGCGCAGCGTCGTCGACCGGTGGGTGGCTTCGGTCGACTCATCGGCCGTTCTATGCCAGTACGCCGATCTCGTTCATCGGATAGCGTGCGAGGCGAAGGCCTGGCATCCCACGGCAGCCGTCGAGTGCCCGACCCTCGTGGTGCACGGCGCACACGATCGGCTCATCCCCACCTCCGCGAGCGTGGCGCTTCACGCGAGGGTTCCTGGAAGCGAACTGGCTGTGCACGCGCAGGCCGGGCACTGCCCACAGTTGGAGTATCCGGACTGGCTGGCTCGGACGATGCTCGAGTTCCTGGGGCGGCAGATCGCGGGCGACCCGGAGGCGGTGTCGTGAACATCGCCGAGCGAACCCGAGGAATCGTCACTGCCGTCGGCGGTGCGACGGAACAGGTGCGTGCCGCCAACGTCATAGCGGGCTCCGGGATGGTCGACCTGGCCCGCCCGTGGTCGATGCTCGCTGCGGTCAGAGACTTTCGAACGCACGGCCCGGTCGCTGGAGCGCTCCGCATCGCGGTCCGGCGATACGGTGCGCGGACAGCGCTGGTCGATGAGGAACGGTCGGTCACCTTCACCGAACTGGACTGCAGGACCGACGACGTCGCCGCGGCGCTGGTCGCGGACGGACGCGGCTCGGGGACCACCATCGCGGTGATGTGCCGCGATCATTGCGCGATGGTCGAAGCGATGATCGGCGCGACGAAGACCGGTGCGGGGCTTGTTCTGATGAATACCGGGATGAGCGCCGTCGAGACGCGTGAGGTCTGTCGTCGGGAACGGGTCGATCTGTTGATCCCACGACGCTGAGTTCTCTGATCGGGCGACCGATGTCGGAGCCGAGCGACTCGTCATCGGTGGGATCGACGACGGATTCGATGCGTGCATCACCCGAGGTTCACGGTCTCCGAGGGTCGGCCGACTGCCACGACCGGGTTCGTTGACCATCCTGACCGGGGGAACGACGGGGACGCCGAAGGGGGGCGCCTCGAACTGTCCGCTCACCCCTCGCTGCAGCGCAGTTCCTAGACCGCATACCGCTGCCTGCGCGCGGTACGACCATCCTTGCGGCGCCGTTGTTCCATGGAACGGGGCTCAGCCAGTTTCTCCTGTCAGTCTCTCTGGGAACGACGAACGTCCTGATGGGAAAGTTCGATCCGGAGCGGACGCTGTGGTTGATCGACGAATTCGCGTGCACGACTGTCGTACTCGTGCCCACGATGCTGAGCCGAATCCTCGCGCTCGGCGACGATGTGCTGCACCGGTTCGACACGTCGAGCGTCTCGGTCATCTTCTGTGCCGGATCCGCGCTCCCGGTGTCCGTCGCTGCCGAGGCGACGAAGCGGTTCGGGCATGTTCTCTACAACCTGTACGGGGCGAGTGAAGTCGGGGTCGTGGCCGTGGCCACCCCGCACGATCTGGCGTGTTCGCCTGGGACCGTCGGCCGACCGCCCGTGACCTCGGTGGTGCGACTCTATGGTTCCGACGACCGTCGTATCGACGCCGCGTATGAGACGGGGACGATCTACGTCGGCGGACTGCTGTCGTTCACGGGGTACAGCGGTGGCGGACAGAAGAAGGTCATCGACGGGTTGCTGTCGAGTGGCGACGTCGGACACTGGGACGCCGACGGCCGACTCTTCATCGACGGCCGCGACGACGACATGATCGTCTCGGGCGGGGAGAACGTCTTTCCCGGCGAGGTCGAAGAACTGCTGTACGGCCACCCCGGTATCGCGGAAGCCGCGATCGCGGCGGTCCCGGACGCCGACTTCGGGCAGCGACTCGCCGCATTCGTTGTGCGATCGGCGGGTGCGGATCTCGACGCAGGTGAGGTGCGTGAGTATGTGAAGGCGAATCTCGCACGGCACAAAGTGCCCAGGGACGTCGTTTTCGTCGATGCCCTGCCACGTTCGTCGGTGGGGAAGCTGCTACGTCGAGATCTTCGTGACCGCACGACCGGCAGCAGGTGAACTAGGGACGCTGGGCGGTCCGTTCCCTGTAGTTGTCGCCTCCGGATTCCATCATCTTCTTGATCGCGAAGTGCATGCGGGCGAGAGAGTATATGCAAGCCCCACTGTCCGTAGACAGTGTCCTCAAAAACCCAAGCTTCTCGAATGGCCGACCACAGGCTGTGAATCTCGTCGTTCGATGATCCTCAGATCCGCAACGGAAACAGATTCAGGCAATCGTAAAGCAAACATCGTGGAATGTGCACCAGGTGGTGGCCTGGTTCCGGTGCTGGCGCTCGTGGATCGACAAGTGGCTATTGGCGAGTGGTGTTCTCATGGATCGGTCTCGTCGTTCGCGGTGTGGGTGGGCGTGGACGTGCCCCGCATCTCGATATGAAATGCGGGGCACAGTTCTAGGGACAGGTTCGGGTGAACCGTCTGTTGGTGACTACGGCCAGTACTGGGCGATGGTGATCGGCCTGTCTGGTCGGCTGGTGTGGATACCGATGCCAGCGCGCCCGCCCCGGTGCGCTGCGGCCTCGTTGACCAGGCGTTGCGGGGTCGTGTAGATCATCTTCTTGTCCTTGCCGGGCACGGCGACCGGCTGGTACACAGAATCGGGCTCTACTGAGACCGTGCTGTGCTGGCGGACGACGGGTTGGTTCAGGAAGTTTGCAAGTCCCATGTGGGCGGCTTGCTTGGTTTCACTGGCGGTGAGCCAGATCATGACGTAGTTCCGGCTCTGGACTACCTGCACCGCACCGGCTTCTCCCGCAGACGCGCTCGTGGCGGTGACCCCGAGTGTTCCGATGGCTGCCGCGGCGCATGCCCCGGCGATGAATTTCTTGACTGACCCCATGGTCGGCCCCCTCTTGATTGTGCATATGTACGCACCGTCCCCCAAAGAATCGGCGCGACCCTTACGGGTGTGGCAAACATACAGCACACATCGCTTCGGTAGGGTCGTTCTGTGATGTTTCTTACTGTCGTAATGATCGGGCGTGCGGGATGGTGGGTGTTCGTCATCGCTCAACTCATGGCAGCGCTGGCGATGCCGACTTCTGGCGTCTCTGTCCGCTACTCCGATGCGCAGGGAGTCGATGTAATCGGCGGTTCGTTCACCGACTCGAACGCCTTGACGTCGATCTCGTTCGCGGCGCTAGCTGTCACGGTGATCGCGGCACTTGTCCACGCCGTGATCGTCCGCCGCCCATCGGTCGGCATCGTCGTAGTCGCGGCACCCGTTGTCGGTGGAGCGCTGATTCTGTGGACACTCGATCATACGACAGGCGTCGATCCGCGCGTGCCGAAAATTGCCGCGTTCGCGCTGATCCTGCTCGCTGTGGCGACTCGTGAACTCGTGGCGCACTTCTATGGCTCGCGGCGCACCGTCCACCAGGTTCGCAAGGACTGACCGGATAGGGTGGTGGCGTCCCAGTTTCGTAGTCGAGTCCGATGCTGAAAGCGCCACCGCTCGCACTCTGCCTTGACGACGCTCACTGAATGCTTGACCTCACGAACACCCGAGAACACCATCCATGCAGGTAGGAGTATAAAACGCTATGGCTGAGTTCATTTACACGATGAAGAAGGTGCGCAAGGCGCACGGCGACAAGGTGATCCTCGACGACGTCACCATGAGCTTCTACCCGGGCGCCAAGATCGGCGTCGTCGGCCCGAACGGCGCCGGAAAATCGTCGATCCTGAAGATCATGGCCGGCCTCGACCAGCCGTCGAACGGTGAGGCGTTCCTCGATCCCGACGCGACCGTCGGCATTCTCATGCAGGAGCCGGAACTCAACGAGGACAAGACGGTCAAGGAGAACGTCGAAGAGGGAATGGGCGAGATCGGCGTCAAGCTGGCCCGCTTCAACGAGATCGCCGAACTGATGGCGACTGACTACTCCGACGAACTCATGGACGAGATGGGCAAGCTCCAGGAAGACCTGGACAACGCGGACGCCTGGGACCTCGACAGTCAGATCGAACAGGCGATGGACGCCCTGCGTTGCCCGCCCGGCGACTCGCCCGTCACGCACCTGTCCGGTGGCGAGCGCCGCCGCGTCGCGCTGTGCAAACTGCTCCTGAGCAAGCCCGATCTGCTCCTCCTCGATGAGCCGACTAACCACCTCGACGCGGAGTCGGTGCTGTGGCTCGAGCAGTTCCTCGCCAACTACGAGGGCGCCGTCCTGGCCGTCACTCACGACCGATACTTCCTCGATCACGTCGCAGGCTGGATCTGTGAGGTCGACCGCGGCCAGTTGCACCCGTACGAGGGCAACTACTCGACGTACCTGGAGAAGAAGGCCGAGCGCCTCGAAGTCCAGGGCAAGAAGGATCAGAAGCTGCAGAAGCGCCTCAAGGAGGAGCTCGAGTGGGTCCGGTCCGGATCGAAGGCCCGACAGACCAAGAACAAGGCCCGCCTCGGCCGATACGAGGAAATGGCGGCGGAGGCCGAGAAGCACCGCAAGCTCGACTTCGAGGAGATCCAGATCCCGACGCCGCCGCGTCTGGGCAACGTCGTCGTCGACGTCAGCAACCTCGACAAGGGCTTCGACGGCCGCGTCCTCATCAAGGATCTGTCGTTCACGTTGCCGCGCAACGGCATCGTCGGCGTCATCGGCCCCAACGGTGTCGGTAAGACGACGCTGTTCAAGACGATCGTCGGACTGGAAGAGCCCGACTCGGGTGAGGTGAAGGTCGGCGAGACGGTCAAGCTCAGCTACGTCGACCAGGGCCGCGCCAACATCGACCCGAAGAAGACCGTGTGGGAAGTCGTCTCCGAGGGACTCGACTTCATCGAGGTCGGCCAGAACGAGATGCCCTCGCGGGCGTACGTCAGTGCGTTCGGGTTCAAGGGACCCGACCAGCAGAAGAGGTCCGAGGTGCTCTCCGGCGGTGAACGCAACCGGCTCAACCTTGCGCTGACCCTGAAAGAGGGCGGAAACCTGATCCTGTTGGACGAGCCGACTAACGACCTGGACGTCGAGACCCTTGGCTCGCTGGAGAACGCGCTCGAGCAGTTCCCGGGATGTGCCGTCGTGATCTCGCACGACCGGTGGTTCCTTGACCGGACCTGTACCCACATCCTCGCGTGGGAGGGCAACGTCGCCGAGGGTCAGTGGTTCTGGTTCGAGGGCAACTTCGAAGCCTATGAGGCGAACAAGCTGGAGCGTCTCGGCGCGGAAGCGGCCCGCCCGCACCGCGTGACGCACCGCAAGCTCACGCGCGACTGACGCCCAGCGCTCTAAGGGCGTCCGCGTCCTACGATTCCCCGTTCGGAGTCGGCATCCCCTTCTCAGGGGTCGCCGCCGCCGAGCGGGGAATTTCGCGTCGTAGGGGCGGGATGAATGGTCGGGGGCCGAAACCTTGCCTGAATGATACAAATAATAATAGTGTGTAACACTATGGACGGTGTTGACACTCGCATTCAGGCGGAGGGCTCGATGGCTCGCAGTGTGGTCGGCGACGACGCCACGGACGAACCGGAGAGCACGCGGCGTGGACGGCGCGGGTACGTGCCGGACTGGCGGGACACCGTGCCGACGTTGACCGTCGCCGACACTCGGATCGAGATCACGACGCCGCAGCGCAAGCCAAACGACGAATACCATCGCGCGGACCTGCAGGACGCCTTCGACTTCTGGGCGGCGGCCGGGTCGGCGGCGAACGTGGCCATGCAACTCGGCTGGCGCGAAGTGGCTTACGGCGTGATGGAGTCCAAGGTCGAGTCCGGCGCGCTCATGCACCACCCGTGGAAGCGGCTGCGGACCACCGCGACCTACTTGGCCGTCGCAGTCCTCGGTACGCAGGATGAGCGCGACGCATACCGAGACGCGATCAACACTGCGCATCGGCATGTGCGCGACGACGAGAACTCGCCGGTCAAGTACAACGCGTTCAACCGCGAGCTCCAGATGTGGGTCGCAGCCTGCCTCTACATCGGCTTCGAAGACGCGCATGAACTCCTGCACGGGAAGATGGACGACGAGCAGGCCGAACAGTTCTACGCAGGCGCCAGCAGTCTCGGAACGACGTTGCAGGTGACCGAGGAGATGTGGCCGAGCACGCGCCGAGAGTTCGACCACTACTGGAACGTCGCCTGTGAGCGCATCTCCTACGACGAGACACAGATCCAGTTCATCAACGACCTCATCGACCTCAAGATGATCACTCCGATGCTCGGACTCCCGTTGCGCGGCCTTCTGCGCTTCCTGTCGATCGGCATGATGCCGCCGCTGTTCCGGGAGAAGATCGGCCTACGGTGGCGAGCCGTCGATCAGCGACGGTTCGCAAACCTCTTCCTGTTCGTGGGCTTCGTCAACCGGTTCCTGCCGCGCCCGCTGCGCTTCGGCAGCTTCTACTTCAACATGGCAGACCTGCGCCACAAGATCGAGAAGAACAAGGATCTGATCTGACCGGGCCCAGCCTGCACGTCTGCCCACCTAGCCGCGCGCGACCGTCGAAAGGATTCCCTCCGGTGTGGAATCAGATCAGCAAGATACTCGACCACGAGATGAAGGTGTCCGAGTTCCTCGGCGCACTGATCCTCATCGGGATCCCGTACGGGATCGTCGGCGTCATCTGGACGCTCACCCACACGTCGCATCTGACCGACATCGACAATCCCGTGGATCAAGTCATCTCGTTCCTCGGCTCGATCGTGTGCTGGCCCGTCCTGACGTTCTCGAACGTCACCATGACCTAGGGGAGCCCGCAATGATGCTTCTGGTTCGACTCATCGACGTGCTCGTCGAATTCGTGAAACTACTGGTCGGCGCTCCTGGTCACCGGAACGTGCTCGGGCGCATGGCGGCCTGGCTCGTGCTGATCGCGGTGATCGGCGCGGTCGTCGCACTCATCGCGTGGGGAGTCTCGCTGATCCCCGAACTGATCGACCTGCTCAACGACACCCAGCAGTGACGACTGGCCCGTTTCGGACCTGATCGACCCGCTCGGCGATGTGGCCTGTCCACCTCGCCGATGCTCCGACGAGGCGGCGTCGCCCGCCGTAGGGTTGGGGCAGTCAATGAGAGGGTGTGGGCATCAGTGAGATCCGAACTCGCGGCACGTTACCGCGCAGGAGCGGGCGATGTACCGGCAGAGCAGATCGATCGCCGACTCGAACGGCACTTGGCGGTGGGGGACACCAGATCGCCGGGCGAGATCCTGGTCTCGGCGGCCCGTGCCGACGGCGGCGGGATCGACGTGCATGCGGTTCTCGACGATGTTCCGCTTCTCGTCGAGTCGATCCTGACCGCAGTCGGTGACGCCGGCTACGCGATCACCGCGATCGATCACCCTCAGTTGACCGTGGAGCGTGATGCGCAGGGCCGACTCGTCAGTTTCGACGAGGACGGCATCGCCGAATCGTGGATCACCGTCATCACAGCACCGGAGCCCGACGCCGATCTGGGCGCGCTCGAATCGTCGGTGGCTGCAGCGGCGTCCCTGGCGATGTCGGTCCGTGACGACACCGCGACGATGCGCGCCCGACTCACCGACGTCACCGCGGCGATCGCCGACCACGGAGCCGATCCCGAGGACGTGCGACTCCTGGAATGGTTCGCGTCGCGAGGCAACTTCGTCGGCGTCGGATACCGTGCTGCGACAGTCGATCCGGACGGCGGCGAGGTCCTCGGAGTGTGGCGGGCCCGAGCGACTCATCGTCCGACTCCGTTGACGGCCGACTCCGGCGTCGACGTCGATCGGGCGTGGTTGCCGACCGGCCTCTTGCGCGGTCAGTTCCCGACCCTCCTGCGCGTCACCGACGACGGTGTGGAGCACCAGTTCCTCGGGATCATCACCGGGGCGGGGGCGCACCAGTCGATCCACGACGTCCCCGGCGTGCGCGTCACGACTGCTCGGGTGCTCGACGGGCTCGGCTTCACCGCGGACTCGTACGGCGGTACAGCAGCCGTCGACCTGCTCCAGGCGTTCCCGCTCGTCGAACTTTTCGCCGCCGACGCCGCCGACCTCACCGCGCGCGTCGGCGAACTCCTCGACGCACAGGCTGCGCGCACCCCACGGTTCCAGGTCCGTCCAGGAGTCGACGGGCACACGGTGTCGGCCATGGTGTTCATGGCCAGAGAGGTGTATTCGACGGCCGTCCGCATCCGGCTCACGGAGATCATCAAGGCCGCTCACGGCGGCCAGGAGACCGAGTTCGCGACGCGCTTGTCGCAGTCGCCGCTCGCCCAACTGCAATTGCTCATGCACGTTCCACACCCAGTGGTCCTTGACGACGCCGAAGGCATCTCCTGTCAGCGACAGCTCGCAGACGCAGTTCGTACGTGGGACGACAAAGTACGCGATCACGCCGCTGCGGACACAGATTCGCTGCACCTGTTGCAACAGGTGTCCGAACGGTATCGGGACGGTCGTGACCCCGCCGCTGCGGCGGTCGACCTCCCGATCGCGGCGTCACTCGCGGCGGGCGACCTGCACGTGCGGGTCGACCTACCCGACGACCACGACTCGCCCGACGCCGACGGCGTATGGACGTTCACGCTGTACCTGTGCGACCGGGAAGCCGCACTCACCGATGTGCTTCCGGTGCTGCAGAGTCTGGGACTGACCGTCGTCGACGAGCATCCGTACACGATCGATCGCCCGGCCGAGCCCACCGTTCGCGTCTACGAGTTCACCGTGGCGCCCGCCCCTGGGATCGAGGCCGACCGGACGCCCGACCTGCCCGCTCGCGTCGCCGACGCGTTCGAGCAGATGTGGCTCGGTCACGCGGACGTCGACCGGCTCGGAGAACTCGTGCTCCGTACCGGCCTCACCTCGCGGTGGGTGGCGATGCTCCGCGTCTACGCGCGGTACTTGGGACAGTGCGGGTTCGGCTACAGCCTCTCGCACATCGCCGGGGTACTCGGCGATCAGCGCACCGCGACCGAGGCGCTCGTCGACCTGTTCGCGGCGTCGTTCGACCCCGACAGTCATGACGACGCACGACGCGACGAGGCGTCCGAGCGGCTCGACGCGCAGATAGCGGCGATCCTCAGCCTCGACGCCGATCGCGTCGTGTCGGCGTTCGCGGCACTCATCCGCGCGACGCTGCGCACCACGTTCTACACGGAGTCCGACGGATGGACCCGCCCGACGATCGCGGTGAAGCTGCAGACCGGCGACGTCCCGCAGGCGCCGCAACCCCGCCCGAAGTACGAGATCTTCGTGCACTCGCCGCTGGTGGAGGGCGTTCACCTGAGATTCGGCGACGTGGCACGCGGCGGCCTCCGGTGGTCCGACCGCTTGGAGGACTTCCGCACCGAAGTACTCGGCCTCGTCAAGGCACAAGCCGTCAAGAACGCCGTGATCGTTCCGGTCGGGGCGAAGGGCGGCTTCGTCGTCCGTCGCGGCCCGGCGACTCGCGACGAGGCGATCGAATGCTATCGCGCCTTCATTGCGTCCTTGCTGCAGGTGACCGACGACCTCGATACGACGACCGGGGCGGTCGTCGCCCCACCCGGAGTGGTGCGCCGCGACGGCGACGACCCGTATCTGGTGGTCGCCGCCGACAAGGGGACCGCGTCGTTCTCCGACATCGCCAACGAAGTGTCGGCGCACTACGGGTTCTGGCTGGGCGACGCGTTCGCCTCCGGCGGATCGGTCGGCTACGACCACAAGGCGATGGGCATCACCGCCCGCGGCGCGTGGGAGTCGGTGAAGCGGCACTTCCGCGAGATGGACGTCGACGTGCAGTCGCAGGACTTCACCGCGGTCGCCGTCGGGGACATGAGCGGCGACGTCTTCGGAAACGGAATGCTGGCCTCCCGCCACACCCGGCTGGTCGGCGCGTTCGACCACCGCCACGTGTTCGTCGACCCCCAACCCGACGCCGAGTCGTCGTATGGCGAACGTGACCGGTTGTTCCGGCTGCCGCGGTCGTCGTGGGCCGACTACGACACGTCGCTCATCTCGCCGGGCGGCGGTGTGTGGCCACGCGATGTGAAGTCGATACCGGTGAGCCCGCAGATGCGTGACGCTCTGGGGCTGGTCGAAGGCGTCGTCGAACTCGAACCGCCCGAACTGATCCGCGCCGTGCTTCTGGCGCCGGTGGACTTGCTGTTCAACGGCGGTATCGGCACCTACGTGAAGGCGAGCGACGAAGCCGATGCCGAGGTCGGCGACAAGGCCAACGACCCGATCCGCGTGACCGGTGCGCAGCTGCGCGTCAAAGTGGTCGGGGAGGGAGGCAACCTCGGAGTGACCGAGCATGGGCGCATCGAAGCAGACCTGTCCGGCGTGCGGATCAACAGTGACGCCATGGACAACTCGGCGGGCGTCGACTGCTCGGACCACGAGGTCAACATCAAGGTGCTGCTCGATTCGCAGATCGCCTCCGGGGCACTGGCCGCCGACGACCGTGTCGACTTCCTGGAGTCGATGACCGACGACGTCGCCGACCTCGTCTTGGCCGACAACATCGCGCAGAACGCCGAGTTGGGGTTGGCTCGGGCGACGGCCGACGACGACGTCGAACTGCACGCTCGGCTCCTCGGGGAACTCGCCGACGGCGGGGTCGACCTGGAACTCGAGGCGTTGCCGCATCCCCGGCAACTGCGTGCGCGCCGCCACGGCGAGCTCGGTCGCGGACTCACCAGCCCCGAACTCGCGACGACGATGGCGCACGTCAAACTCCAGACCAAGGGGACGCTGCTGGCGACGAGCCTCCCCGACAACGATCTGTTCACTCCGCTGGCCGCCGAGTACTTCCCGCCCGCGATCCGGGAACGGTTTCCCGACGGGATCGCCGATCACCGGTTGCGCCGCGAGATCGTCACGACCAGCTTGGTGAATCAGATCGTCGACGACGGCGGTATCGGGCACCTGTTGTCGATCCAGGAGTCGACCGGCGCGGACACCGGCGAGGGCGCCAGGGCGTTCGTCGTCGCCGACGGAGTCTTCGGTATCACCGGTCTGATCGACGCGATCCGCGAGCAGCCGGTGCCTGCGGCGGTCGGCGACGACATGACCCGTCGCGTGCGCCGTCTGTTGGCGACCTCGTCGCGCTGGCTGTTGGCGCACCGCCCTCAGCCGTTGGCGATCGCTGCCGAGATCACCCGCTACTCCGACGTCGCCGATTCGGCAGCGGACCTCGGCGGATGGCTGCGTCGGGACGGCGAGGACGTCGTCGAGCAGGCGTATCGAGACGCCGGAGCCGATCCCGCCGTGGCACGTGCCGTCGCCGAGAGCGAACATCGGGTGCATCTGCTCGACGTCCATGACATCGCCGACATCGCCGACCGGGATCGGTCCGAAGTGGGGGAGCTGCTGTTCGCGGTGCTCGACCACTTCGGAATCGACCGCCTCCTCGCCGCTGTCGACGGACTCGACCACGGCGACCGGTGGCATCTGCTCGCGCGGGTCGCGCTTCACGACGATCTGCTGACTGTGGTTCGCGGACTGACCGATTCGATTCTGTCGATGAGTGAGACCGACGAATCGCCGAGCGAGAAGATCGCGGAGTGGTCGGCAGGCCGGACGGCGCTGCTGGCTCGCGCAGGCGCGACTCTCGACGATCTGACCGCGGCAGCGCGCTGGGACATCGCCACCCTGTCAGTGGCGGTGCGCGCGTTGCGTAGTGTGATCGGGTGAGTCGACGAGGGGAGTCTGAGGAAGTGGAGCAGCGGGGCGCACAGCCTGACCGGCGATTGTTCGACGACGACGGGCATCGCACCGACGACGGATACGTCGTCACGGTGCCGGTCCGCTGGTCGGACATGGACGTGTTCGCGCACGTGAATCACGCACGGATGGTGACGCTTCTGGAAGAGGCGCGGATCCCGTGGCTGTTCTACGACGACAAGCCGACGGCACTGATGCGTCGCGGCTGCCTCGTCGCCGACCTGCACGTGAAGTATCAGGGGCAGATCCGCCACGACGAGTCGCCGATCTCGGTGACGATGTACGTGCAGCGGTTGCGGGCAGTCGACTTCACCGTCGGCTACGAGGTCCGCCCTTACGGTGCGGCACCCGACTCCAAGCCCGCCGTCGTCGCGAGCACACAACTGGTCTCCTTCGACATCGACACCCAACGACCTCGCCGGATGACCCCGGAAGAGAAGGCGTACCTGACCGAGTTCGTGCGTCCGTGACCGCGCCAGGCCGCGGAATCTCGCCGTATCGTGCATCGGACCGTTCGGACATCTCGGCTTTCGTCGCACGCGCGCGCCGGGCCGACGAAGGCGGCGTGCTGCGTGTCCATGAACGCGACGACGCCCGTGTCGGCCTGTGGGTTCGGACCGGATTCGACGTCCTCGCAACGCGATCGGTGTTCGGTTCGGTGACGCCGAACGACGTCGTCGCCGACGCTGCGTCGATCGCGGCGTCGTTGGCCGCAGGCGACGAAGTCCTCGACGTCGGGACCATGCCGACGATCGCTTGGCAGGGGGCACTGCCCGGAGTCTCCGGCTTCGTGCACGTGGACGACGTGCCCGCCCGTGAGGTGATCGACCTCGCTCGACGCGGAGCCGAGGTCGCCCGCGACGAGTCGGGTGCGCTCGGGATGGCGTCATCGCTCCTCGACCAGAACGTGTTGTCGGCGACGGGCGGCGACGTGACGGTCGACGTGAGCATGCGCGCGGTGTTCGCTCTGACCTCGATGGGCTTCGTCCGCGACGCGGCCGGGCACGAGATCACCGGCGACTCACCGATCGACGCGATCGCATCCGACGAGCCCGTCCGGGTTCGCGCCTCGTCTGCCTGGCTGCGTCTCGACGCCCGCTTCGGCTCCGTCTACCGTCGCCGAAATGTCTTGAGCCTCAACGTCAGCTGAGCCTGCTGCCGCCGGTCGAGCCCCAACACGCCGGTCGAGCGGAGTCGACACGCTGGTCGAGCGGAGTCGAGACCCTGCCACCACGCTGGTCGAGCCACCACGCTGGTCGAGCGGAGTCGAGACCGAAACTTTCGGTCTCGACTTCGCTCGACCAGCTGAGGGGGAGAACCTCAGATGAGCCAGGCTGCAGTGTTCGGCGGGAGCAGACCGTTGTCGAGGGGAGTGCTGACCAACAGGACCTGGCCCGGGGGCAGCGGTATCGGCTCGGTCGATGCGTTCATCGCGCAGATCAGGCCGCCGGGACGGCGGAACGCGATGCAGCCGTCCGGCGCGCCGTACCACTCGACGGTGTCGCCGGAGAATTCCGGACGTGCGTACCGCAACTCCAACGCCTGCCGGTATAGCGACAGGGTGGAGAAGATGTCCTCCAACTGCGCTTCGACGGTCAGCCCGGCCCAGTCGGCGGGAACCGGGAGCCAGGTGTCAGGCGTCGAACTGAAGCCGAACGGCGGCTCTGCACCCTCCCACGGCATCGGGACTCGGCATTCGTCGCGGCCACGGTCCGTGTGACCGGAGTTCTCCCACACCGGATCGACGAGGGCGTCGTCGGGCAGGTCGGCGTTCGGGAGCCCGAGCTCGGCTCCGTTGTAGATGAAGACGGTGCCGGGGAGCGCCAACTCGACCAGGGCCATCGCGCGGGCACGCAGTGCTCCGATCGCGAGTGCCTGGCCACCGTTGAGGCCCGACTCGGCAGGGTCGGGCGCGTACCGAGTCACTTCGCGCGGCACGTCGTGGTTCGAGAGCGTCCACGTCGGGACTGCGCCGACCGAGGAGGTCGCGGTGAGCGACTCGGTGATCGCTTCCCGGACTTGGTCTGCGTCGTAGTCGACGGTGGCCAGCCGGAAGTTGAATCCCAGGTGCAGTTCGTCGCGGCGCACGTACTCGGCGAACGCGTCGTTGGACGACACCCACACTTCGCCGACGTTCGCGGTGCCCGGGTACTCGTCCATCACGGCGCGGATCTCGCGATGGATCGCGTGGACGCCCGGATCGTTGAACCGCGGATCGTCGTCGGTGTGTCGGAGGATCTCCACTGCGTCGGTCATGTCCGGGAGATCGGCCGGCTTGGCCATCCCGTGTGAGACGTCGATCCGGAAGCCGTCGACGTCGCGATCGAGCCAGAACCGCATCGTGGCGCGAAGGTCGTCGAGGACATCCGGGTTCTCGAAGTTCAGGTCGGGCTGCTGCGGTGCGAACAAGTGCAGATACCACTGCCCGAGCTCGCCGTCCTCGTCGGTGACGCGACTCCACGCGGGGCCGCCGAACACACTGGTCCAATTATTCGGCGGCTGCGAGCCATCGTCGCCGAGTCCGTCGCGGAAGAAGTATCGGTCACGTTCGGGGCTGCCGGGCTCCGCGGCCAGCGCCTGAGCGAACCACTCGTGCTGGTCGCTCGTGTGGTTGGGCACCAGATCCATCGTGACTCTGATGTCGCGGTCGTGAGCCTCCGCGACGAGCTTGTCGAAAGTGGCGAGGTCGCCGAACAGCGGGTCGATGTCCCGCGGGTCCGCGACGTCGTATCCGTGGTCGACCATCGGCGACCGCATGATCGGCGACAGCCAGATCGCGTCGACGCCGAGCAACTCCAGGTAGCCGAGCTTGTCGATGACGCCTGCGAGGTCGCCGACCCCGTCACCGTTCAAGTCCGAGAACGATCGCGGATACACCTGATAGACGACGGCGTTGCGCCACCAGTCGTCTGTGGGCCCGTAATTGGTCACGTACTGTTCGCTCACCGTCGCGATTCTTCCATATTCGTCAGAGTGGACTGTTGATCAACGAGTTCGCAGCCATCTCCATGTAGCCGATCAGCTGCGCGCGGTGATCCTCGTCGAGGACCTCGGGCTCGATGGAACCGATCGCGATCGTCATGCAGCGCAGCCACGCATCGCGTTCGATCGGACCGACGTGGTACGGCACGTGCCGCATCCGGAGTCGCGGATGTCCTCGCTCGTCGGAGTAGGTGTGCGGTCCGCCCCAATACTGCTCGAGGAACATGCGGAGCCGCCGCTCGGCCGGACCGAGATCGGCTTCGGGGTACATCGGGCGCAGGATCTCGTCGTCGGCCACCTCTTCGTAGAACCGCGCGGTGATCCGCGCGAACGTGTCGTGGCCGCCGACCTCGTCGTAAAAGGTGCTCACGAGCCCCATTGTCCATGATCGCCGCGACTGGGTGCTGACGGACCGCAAACGTCTACGACGCTCTGTAGGCCCTATGGGGACAACGGCGGGGCGGTGCGATAAATTGGTCACCAGTGATCTGCACACGGCAGGTCGTATGCGCTTCTCAATTCAGGCGCGAGTCGAAAGGGTGGGGTGTGGACCAGCTTCTTGTCCCCGTCGGGATGACGGTCGTCGTGCTGTGCGTGATCTCAGTGCTGCTCTGCGTTGTGTCGATGTTGTTCTCGTGGAGCGTCAAGCGCCCACAGCCAAAGGAATACACGCTCGATCAGCGGTGGGATCGCGCTCCCGAGTTGCTTTCCGCGACCGAGATCGATCCGATGACTCTCGCACGGCACACCTCGCCGGGCGACACCGAGGGAGGATCTGCAAGTGGCAAGTGGTGACATCGCACAGGTCGACGCCGGATCGCTGCCGGTCGGTACCGTCGTCACGTCGAGTGGGCGCGTCTCCGCGGCTCTGTGGCCGCGCGACGGCTTCGGCACCCCGCCGTTCTCTCGTGACGACCTGATCCTTCTCGACGACACGCTCAAGGAGACCAGCGAAGTCGCCCTCGTGCGCTTCTCGGTCTTCATCGGCGACCTCGGCACCGACGTCATCGGCGGTGCGCGTGCAGCCCTCGCCGAGGCTCCCGAGCCGTACAACGGTGCGCTCATCGCCGTCTCGCCCAACACGCGCGACGTCGCAGTCGTGTCCGGTTCGGACGTCGCAGGTCGTGTCAACGACCGTGTCGCCGAACTCGGCGTGCAGGCTGCGCTCTCGGGGTTCAAGCAAGGGGACCTGATCGACGGTCTCGTCTCGGCGCTGCGCGTCATGGCGACCGCGGTCGCGCGCCCGTAATACGTGCGTCCCTAAGACATCTCAACGGCTGCGGCCCCCGACCTATTCAAGGTCGGGGGCCGCAGCCGTTGCTCCGCAGTCGTCAGTCCGGCTAGGCCTGCGATGCGTCGAAGGCCCGGGCACGCATGGCGCGCTGTGCCGAGTCGCGGCCCTCGACGATGAGCCTGCGCAGCGCCGCCGGGAGGTCGGTGGCGAGGAGGGCGTCGGCCGCGGCGATCGCGTCGTCGCTGAGGTCCCAACTTGGGTAGAGGCCGATGACGACGGTCTGCGCGACCTCACTTGTGCGGCGGGCCCACACGTCGACGATCGAGTCGAAGTAGTGGTGCGTGAACGGAGTGAGGAGAGCGGACTGTCCGGGGCGAGTGAGGCCCTCGACGATGGAACGGACCGTCACGTTGGGGACGTCGTCGTCGGTGAACGCCGTGGTCCAGGCCGTCTGCTTGGCCTCGGCGGTCGGGAACGCGGCGCGTGCCGCGGCCGCATGCCGGGCGCCTGCCGCAGTGTTGTCCCGTTCGGCCTCAACGGCGATCACCGCGTCGTCGATGCTGCCGTGCGTCGCGAGCGCCTTGACCAGGCGCCACCGCAGTTCGTCGTCGACGACGAGGCCGTCGAGTCCGACTGACGACGGTTCGGCGCCATCCAAGAGCGAACGCAGTGCCGTCTGCTGGTCGTCGGTCGTGACCCCGGCGAGGAGCGTGTTGACGAACGCCAACTGGTGATCGGATCCGGCCTCTGCGCCGCGAGCCAACTCCAGGAGACGTTCGGCGAACCGTGGCCATCCCGTCGACGCCGCCCACTCGGGCGACGCATACGCCTCGAGAGCGGTCGTCGCCTGCATGAGCACGCGCTGCACGACGCCGACCTCGGTCTCGGTCTCGATACCGCGACTGACGAGTTCGACGAAGTCGCGGGCGCTCATCTCGGCCTGACGGGTCATCTCCCAGACCGCCGACCACACGAGCGTGCGCGGCATCGAGTCGTCGATGTCGCCGATCCGAGCGGTGGCCGTCGCCAGCGACTCCGAGTCCAGCCGGACCGAGGCGTACGTCAGGTCGTCGTCGTTGAGCAGGATCAGTGCGCCGCGGTGCTTGCCGACGAGCGCAGGCACCTCGGTGCGCGATCCCTCGACGTCGAGCTCCACCGACTCGGTGCGGACGAGCCGTCCGGCGTCGTTCGCGGCGTACACGCCGACGCGCATCCGGTGCACCCGCGTCTCGCCTGCACCCGGGGCGGCCCCGTCCTGCAGGACGGCGAACGACGTGATGAGGCCGTCTGCGTCGGTCTCGAACTCGGGACGCATCACGTTGATTCCGGTGGTCTTGAGCCACTGGCCGCCCCAGCCCGACAGGTCGCGACCGGACGCCTTCTCCAGCGCGCCCAACAGATCCGCGAACGTCGCGTTACCGAATCGGTGGGCCGCGAAGTAGTCCCGCAGCCCGGCGAGGAACGGATCGAGCCCGACGTACGCGACGAGCTGTTTGAGGACCGACGCGCCCTTCGCGTACGTGATGCCGTCGAAGTTGACCTCGACTGCTGCGATATCGGGGATGTCTGCTGCGATCGGGTGCGTCGACGGCAGCTGGTCTTGGCGGTACGCCCACGACTTCTCGACGTTCGCGAACGTGGTCCACGCGTTGGTGTACTCGGTGGCCTCCACTTGAGAGAGAACCGAGGCGAACGTCGCGAACGACTCGTTGAGCCACAGATCGTCCCACCACGTCATCGTGACGAGGTCGCCGAACCACATGTGAGCCATCTCGTGCAGGATCGTCTCGGCGCGCCGCTCGTACAGGTAACGAGTCACACGGGACCGGAAGACGTAGTCCTCGAGGAACGTGACGGCTCCCGCGTTCTCCATGGCTCCCGCGTTGAACTCGGGGACGAACAACTGGTCGTACTTACCGAACGCGTACGGCACCCCGAAGATCCGGTGGTAGAAGCCGAAGCCCTGTTTGGTCTCGGTGAACAGCCGCTCGGAGTCCATGAACTCGGCGAGCGAGGCACGGCAGTACAGCCCGAGCGGGATGGTGCCGTGCTCGTCGGTGTACTCGTCGGTCCACTTCGCGTACGGGCCTGCGATCAGCGCGACGAGATACGTGCTGATCAGCTCGGTGGTTGCATACCGGTGGACGACCGAGCCCGACGACGTCGCCTCGGGTTCGCCGACGGGCTCGCCGTTGGTGATGACCTGCCAGTCGGACGGTGCGGTCACCGTGGTGGTGAAGCGGGCCTTCAGATCGGGCTGATCGAAGCAGGCGAACATCCGCTTCGCGTCTGCCGTCTCGAACTGCGAGTACAGGTAGACGGCGCCGTCCGCGGGGTCGACGAATCGGTGCAGACCCTCGCCGGTGTTCGAGTACTCGCACTCGGCGACCACTCGCAGCGTGTTCGCGGCGGCCAGGTCGGGGAGTGTCAGACCGGCGGACTCGTCGTACCCGGCCACGTCGAGCTCGACGCCGTTGAGCGTCGCCGACAGGATGCGGGGAGCGATCAAGTCGATGAACGTCGACGACCCTGCCGTCGCGCGGAAGGTGACGGTGGTCGACGACGAGAACGTCGCCTCGCCCGGGCCGCCGGACCCGTCGGTCAAGTCGAGGTCGACGACGTACGCGTCGACGTCGAGGAGTGCTGCGCGCTGCTGCGCCTGGTCACGTGTCAGATTCGGTGCGCTCACTCGGCCCACTCTAGTGATCGGCGGCGCACCGCGCGGGGCGGGGCGACGACGTTCGTGGCCGGACGTGGCTCACGGTGGTTGAATCGGAGGCATGGCTGAAAACGATCGCGTTGACTTCTGGTTCGACCCCTTCTGCCCGTGGTGCTGGATCACTTCGCGCTGGATCCTCGAGGCGGCACAGGTGCGCACCCTCGACGTCCGCTTCCACATCATGAGCCTGGCGGTCCTCAACGAAGGCAAGGACATCCCGGACTCGTACCGCGAGATGTTGAAGGACGCGTGGGGTCCCGTCCGGGTGCTCGCCGCCGCGCAGGCGCGTCACGGAGACGAGGTGCTCGCCCCGCTGTACGCCGCGATGGGGACCGAACTGCATAACAACGGCAACCGGGATGTGCCGTCCCTCGTCGCCACCGCGTTGGCGGCCGCCGACCTGGAGGCCGATCTCGCCGACGCGGTCGACGCGACCGAGTTCGACGAGACCATCCGCGCCAGCCACCATGAGGGCATGGACAAGGTCGGCGACGATGTGGGCACTCCGACCATCCACGTCAACGGCGTCGCGTTCTTCGGCCCGGTCCTCTCGCGCATCCCGCGCGGCGAAGATGCGGGCAAGGTGTGGGACGGCGTGGTCGCTCTCGCGTCGTACCCGCACTTCTTCGAACTCAAGCGCAGCCGCACCGAAGACCCGGTCTTCGACTGAGCCCGACAGGTCAGTACGTACCCGTCTCCGACAGTCCGTTCGGCAGCGAGCCTGCGGCTACCTGAGCGGGGGCGTGCGGGGCGGGCACGGCGGTGACGTGCCCGCTGCCCGTGCCGCGGACGAATGCCCGCGGCCGGAAGAGGATCGCACCGCTGCGGGTGCGGTCGCGCAACGCCGCTGCCCGCCACGTCAAGACCGGATGCGCCGACAGTGCGTTGACGAGGGTGATGAAGAAGCCGCGTTCGTGGACGGCGCGGTCGGCGAACTGGTCGAAGTCGATAGCGCTGAGCAGATACTTGCCCGACGACAGCAGTCCGATCATCGGGGCCGCTCCGTCCGGCCGCGAATAGTAGCCGTAATTGTCGGCCGTGTACTCCTGCGCTCGCGACAGCAGCGAGCCGAGGATCGGGACGCTCATGATCAGGCTGCTGAACAACTGACGCCAGTACGACGTGTGCCCGGCGGCGATGTGGCCGACTTCGTGACCGATCACGAACTTCAGAGCCTCGGGGCTGCGGGCGCGTCCGCCGACCTCGAACAGGTCGGAGTAGACGACGATGTACCGGCGGAACCCGTGCCCGGACGCGAATGCGTTGACCTGGCCGTTGCCGTTCATCACGTAAGCGTCTGGGACGTACTCCATCCCGTACCGCGCCGCGGCCTCGACGACGATCGCGAACGCGTCGGGGAACTGCGTCGGCGTCACCTGGACGGCGTTGGCTCGCATGCTCGCGTAGCCCAGTCCGCGGCCGAGGAAGACAAGGAGCGGCAGCACCAGTGGGATGAGCAGGAACTGGCTGATCATTCCGAGCGCCACGAGCGTGATGACCAGGCCGTACGCGGCGACTGACGCCAGGACCGCGATCACCAGGACAGGTATCTCCCACGGGTGACGACGCGGTTCGCGGGCATACAGGGCAGGCGGCTGCCACACCGTGTCCGGCCCGATGGGCGCAGGCTCGAGTGGGACGACGGAGTCGTCCACGTCGGGCACCGACGGGATCGGTGCGCCAGGGAGGCGAGTGCGGGGGATCGGTTCAGCGTTCTCCACCCCTCCAAACTATAGTGACGCCATGCGTATCTACCTCGGGGCCGACCATGCTGGATTCGAACTGAAGAACCAGATCGCCGAACATCTCACGTCCGCAGGGCACGCCGTCGTCGACTGCGGCGCTCACGAATACGACGCGGTGGACGATTACCCGGCGTTCTGCGTCGCCGCCGCCGAGCGTGTCGTCGCCGACCCCGGCAGCCTCGGTTTCGTGCTGGGCGGAAGCGGAAACGGCGAGCAGATCGCGGCCAACAAGGTGAAGGGCGCCCGGTGCGCTCTCGCGTGGAGCGTCGAGACCGCTCAACTCGCCCGCCAGCACAACAATGCGCAGCTAATCGGCATCGGTGGACGTATGCACACCACCGAGGAAGCCCTCGCGATCGTCGACGCCTTCATCAGCACCGAGTGGTCCGACGAGGCGCGGCACCAGCGCCGCATCGACATCCTCGCCGAGTACGAGACCACCGGCGTCGCACCGGAACTCCCCGCGCCGCCGCGCTGACCAGGTAGGGCAGTCGTGCCCGAAGGCCACACACTCCACCGCCTCGCGCGGCGCCAGCAGCGATTCTTCGGCGGGCAGCGGGTTCGCGTGACGAGTCCGCAGGGGCGGTTCTCCCCGGAGGCGGGCCGCCTCGACGGGCTGGTGTTCCGGCGCGCCGAAGCATGGGGCAAACACCTGATCCACCGATACACGTCGGACCGGCTCGGCCCGATCGACGGCGGCCTCATGGTGCACGTCCATCTCGGCATCTACGGGGCGTTCAGCGAAGAGCCGACGCCGATGGCGCCGCCCGTCGGACAGGTCAGGATGCGGATCGAAGGGTCCGAGGTCGGAACCGATCTGCGCGGACCGGCCGCGTGCGAGCTGTACACGCCGGCCGACCTCGACGCCCTCGTGGCCAGACTCGGCCCCGACCCGCTGCGCAGCGACGCCGACCCGGAACGGGCGTGGCGAACGATCTCGACGTCGCGTCGCGCGATCGGTGCGCTCCTGATGGACCAGAAGGTGCTGGCCGGAGTCGGCAACGTCTACCGTGCCGAGGTGCTCTTCCGGGCGGGCATCGACCCGCACCGGCCGGGGACGACGATCTCCCGCGCCGAGTTCGACGACCTGTGGGCAGACCTGTTGTTCCTCATGCCGATCGGGGTGCGTCGCGGCAAGATGCACGTCATCCGTCCCGACGACGATCACGGTGCGCCGTCGTACGCCGCAGATCGACCGCGGACCTACGTCTACCGCCGGGCGGGGGAGGCGTGTCGTGTCTGCGGGAACCCGATCGCCGCGCAGGAGATGGAGTCCCGAAATCTGTTCTGGTGCCCGACCTGCCAGGCCTGACATCCTGAGATCCCACATCCCGGCGATTTATATGTCTCAGCGCACCCTCAGCCTTTGGGGCGGGGAGTTGTCAGAGTCGAGGTGCAGGATGGAGAGCATGAAGCAGGTTGGCGCACCGATCACTGTTCTGGCAGTAGGCGGTACCGGCGAATCGCATCCTGGAGACGATCGCACCGAGGTCACTGGAATGCTCGCGGCCGTCACTTCGACTCTCGACCATCGATTCACCAGTCGTTGGGTGGGGTATCCCGCAGCGTACGGACCGACTGCCGGCCGAGAGGGCATGGCGTATGTCGACAGCGTCGCGTGCGGTGTGGCCGCACTCGCGCGGGCTGTGCGAGCCGCAGACGGTCCCGTCATGGTGATCGGATACTCGCAGGGCGCTGCCGTCATCCGGACGTTCCTCGCACATCCAGCGTCGACGACACTCGTCGGACGCGTACTCGCCGTCGGGTTCGTCGCCGATCCACACCAGCCGCCCGGTGTCGTCGAGGGCTGCACGGGCTGGGGCGTCGCAGGCCCCGGAGCCGAGGTTCCGGGCGCGGTGCCCGCGTGCTGGGTCGGTGTTCCCGACGATGTCATCTGCAATGCGTCCGACGACTCGTTGATCCGGGACGTCGCCGATCTCACGGACTCGCTGTCGGTTCTGCACGTGCGACGCTGGGTGGCCGACATGTGGGGCGCAGTCTTCTCTCGCCGGATGCAGAATGCCGAGCGAACGTCGGTCACGCCGCGCCAGTGGCGGCGCGACGCACATCGTCTTCGCGCGGCGGTCCGCGAAGTACGCGGCTACCTGCCGTCGACCATCGCCGTCGGAATGTGGCGACTGACCAATCCGGGCGGTGGACGCCACGTCTCCTACGACGGCGAGCCGTACCGTCGTGCGCCGCTGACCGATCCGGAGATCACCGGTTGCCAGGTGCTCGCACAGTGGATGCAGGTCGAGGCGACCATGCACCGAGCGAACGTCGCGCTCGTCGCCTGACCGCCGCCCGAGCGGAGACAAAGACAAAGACCTACTGACGAGACCGGGCCCCTACCGACGAGTGTCGGAAGGGGCCCGGTCGATGTCTGCGGCAGGCGCAGTCGTCGTACTGACTAGCCGCCGTTGTACTGGCCGCCGACGGTGCCGCGGACCACGATCGGAGTGCCGCGTCCGACGTTGTCGTACACCCACTTGCCGTTCGCGGTGCTCACGTTGAGGCAGCCGTGGCTGGCGTTCGAGACGCCCTGCTGTGCGACCGACCACGGTGCGGCGTGAATGAAGATGCCGTCCCAGGACATACGGGTCGCGTACTCGACGTACGTGCGGTAGCCCTCAGGGGAGTCGACCGGGACACCGTACGTGGACGAGTCCATGTACATGTCGCGGTACTTCTCCTTGGTGTAGTACACACCGTTGGAGGTCGGGTGCTTGTCAGTGCCCATCGAGGTAGGCATCTGCTTGATGAACTTGCCGTCCTTCCACCAGTAGACCTGGTGGGTGCGGTCCGAGGCCAGCGCCACGTAGCCGGTCTCCGACTTGACGTTCGGCATGGCCGGAATGGCCGGAGCCTTCGGGGTCGTCGACTTCGGAGTCGGCTTAGGCGTCTCCTTGGTCTTCGGAGCATCCGGCTTCGGGAGGTTCGGAACGTTAGGAACGTTCGGGACCTTGGGGAGTTCGGGAACCTCGACCGGCGGGAGGCCCGGGATCACGGTGACAGGCGTCGCACTGGCGACGGCGGGAACGCCTGCGCCGAGGGCCGCCACGCTGACTGCGATAGCGGTCAGGCGAGCCGCACGGCTCGCACTCTTCTTCTTGAACACGTCGTCTCTACCTTCGTTTCGTCGTAACGACACGCCACCCCCGTGGACGCTCGAACATCATCGTTACACAACCGTTGCCTTCGCGCCAACTCAAAACGCCGAGGAAAACGAGGGGTTTGTCCGAATAGTGGTGTATCGAGCGGTGATGCTCGTCTCCCGGCTGTTATATCTGGGGCGCGTGGTGTCCGTGATGTGTGCTGGATGTGTGCTGGGTGTGTGAGTCGAGGTTCTCGGTCAGGGCTTTGAAACGGAAACGACCCCGGCCCGCATGTTTGCGGACCGGGGTCGTTCTCGTCTGGAGCGGGTGACGGGAATCGAACCCGCGTAGCTAGTTTGGAAGACTAGGGCTCTACCATTGAGCTACACCCGCGTTGCACTGCTGTGCGAGGCAAAACACTACAGCAGTCGGTCGCGGAACTTCAAAACCAGTCCCGAGTTCGTGTCTGCGACCCGGGTGGCCGTACTATGTGCGTTTGGCCGTGTCCGTACAACGGACCCGACCGCGGGATGTGGCGCAGCTTGGTAGCGCATCCGCTTTGGGAGCGGAGGGTCGCAGGTTCAAATCCTGTCATCCCGACGATCACGAGTCGTCCGTAAGATCTAAGGAGTTCTACCCCGTGAAGAGCATCGTCGAGCAGCTCAGCCCGACCCGAGTCAAGCTGAATGTCGAGGTTCCGTTCGAGGAACTCTCCGGTGACTTCGACCAGGCGTACAAGGCACTCGCTCAGCAGATCCGTATCCCGGGATTCCGTCCCGGCAAGGCGCCCGCGAAGCTGATCGAGGCGCGCGTCGGCCGCCAGTCGATCCTCGAGCAGGTCGTCAACGACGCATTGCCAAACAAGTACTCGGAGGCTGTCGCCGAGGCCGACATCAAGGCGATCAGCCAGCCGGAGATCGACGTCGACGAGCTCGTCTACGGCGAGCCGGTCAAGTTCACCGCCGAGGTGGACATCCGCCCGGAGATCGCGCTTCCCGACTTCTCGACTCTGTCGGTCGAGGTCGATCCGATCGAGATCTCCGACGCCGACATCGAAGAAGAGCTCGAGAACCTGCGCGCCCGTTTCGGCACGCTGGTCGGCGTCGACCGCGGCGCAGTGGACGGCGACTTCGTCTCCATCGACCTCGAAGCGACCGTCGACGGCGAGCCCGTCGAGGACGCCACCACCGAAGGCCTCTCGCACGAGGTCGGCAGCGGCAACCTCATCGAGGGTCTCGACGAGGCACTTCAGGGGCTCAAGGACGGCGAGAAGAAGAACTTCACGACCAAGCTCGTCGCAGGCGATCACGCCGGAGCCGATGCCGACGTCGTCGTCACCGTCAACTCGGTCAAGGAGCGCGAGCTCCCGGCCGTCGACGACGACTTCGCTCAGCTCGCAAGCGAGTTCGACACCGCCGAGGAACTGCGCGCCAGCCTCTCGGACCAGGTCGCCGACTCGAAGAAGTACGAGCAGGCCGCAGCCATCCGGGACGCCGTCCTCGATCAGCTCCTCGAGACCGTCGAGTTCCCGCTGCCCGAGGCAGTCGTCGACGCCGAGGTCGAAGGCGTCCAGCACCAGCTGGTCCACGCGCTCGGCCACGACGACGCGCAGGTCGACAAGTTCCTCGAGGCGCAGGGCAAGACCCGCGAAGAGTGGGACGCCGAGAGCCGCACCGACGCGGAGAAGTCGGTTCGTACGCAGCTGCTGCTCGACTCGATCGCCGACGAGGCGGGCACCGAGGTCGGCCAGGACGAGCTGACCCAGCAGATCCTCATGCAGAGCCAGCGCTACGGCGTCGCCCCGCAGGAGTTCATCCAGCAGTTGCAGAGCGCCAACCAGATCGGCGCCCTGTACGCGGACGTGCGACGTAACAAGTCGCTCGCCGACGTCATCGGCAAGGTCACGGTCACCGACACCAACGGCGAGACGATCGACACCGACGCGTTCTTCGGCGGCAGCGACGACGAGGACGCCACGGAAGGCGACGACGCCGACGCGTGATCCGCACGCCCTGCATTGGGCACACTTCGACAGCCGGGACGGCGAATGCGTCCCGGCTGTCGTGCTGTTCGGGTCGAGTGTTCGAACGGACGGACATTGTTCCGCTGTGAGCGAATACGGGGTGTCGGCGGAACAATTCGAGGGGTGAAATTGATTAACCTCGGTGACAACGCCGCACACCTTCGCGTGAGCACGGCCATCATTTTCGACAGATAGGGACAACAAGTGAGCAATCTCGACACGCCCTCCATGAGCTCGGGCGTCGCCGGCCTGAACCTGACTGATTCAGTGTTCGAGCGCCTGCTTCGCGAGCGGATCATCTTCCTCGGAACCCAGGTGGACGACGACATCGCCAACCGGCTCTGCGCACAGATCCTGCTGCTCTCCGCAGAGGATCCGGAGAAGGACATCAACCTCTACATCAACTCGCCCGGCGGAAGCGTCACCGCGGGCATGGCGATCTTCGACACCATGCAGCTCGCACCCTGCGACGTGGCGACCTACGCGATGGGCATGGCCGCGTCGATGGGACAGTTCCTCCTGGCCGCAGGCGCCAAGGGCAAGCGGCACGCACTCCCGCACGCGCGGATCATGATGCACCAGCCGTCCGCAGGCATCGGCGGCACCGCGTCGGACATCGCCATCCAGGCTGAGCAGTTCGCAGCGACCAAGCGCGAGATGAACCGGCTCAACGCCGAGTTCACCGGTCAGTCGCTCGAGCGGATCGAAGCCGACGCCGACCGTGACAACTGGTTCACCGCATCCGAAGCCAAGGACTACGGCCTGGTCGACCACGTTGTGACGCACGTGACCCGTCCCGGCGTGTGAACGCCACCCGCCCAACACCCTTCACCGGTTACGGAGACACCATGAACTCATCTCTTCCCGCCGACGTCCGCGCAGGCATCTCCGATGCCGCGCTGGCGCTCAAGAGCATCGAAGCCCGCTACATCCTGCCGTCGTTCATCGAGAACACGCCGAACGGTCAGCGCCAGTACGACCCGTACGCGAAGCTGTTCGAGGAGCGCATCGTCTTCGTCGGCACGCCGATCGACCAGACCGTCGCGAACGACGTGATGGCGCAGCTGCTGGTCCTGGAGAGCCAGGATCCCGACCGCGACATCACGATGTACATCAACTCGCCGGGTGGCAGCGTCCCCGACATGCTCGCCATCTACGACACCATGCAGTACGTCCACTGCGACGTCGTCACCGTGTGCCTCGGCGAGGCTGCATCAGCCGCTGCGATCCTGCTGGCAGGCGGCACGCCGGGCAAGCGCGCTGCGCTTCCGAACGCGACCATTCTGATCCACCAGCCGCGCACCGGCGGCGCCTACCAGGGGCAGGTCTCGGACCTGGAGATCCAGGCTGCGGAGATCGAGCGCATCCGTAAGCGTCTCGACGAGATCCTCTCGTTCCACACCGGGCAGGACACCGAGAAGATCCGCAAGGACACCGACCGCGACAACATTCTGACGGCCACCGACGCCAAGGAGTACGGGATCATCGACGAGGTGTTCGACTACCGCAAGAAGTCGGCTCGCAAGTAAGTCGTGTTCTTCTCCTTCGAACCCGCCCACGCGCGAGTACCGTTCACGGTGACGCGCACAGCACCCCCGAGAAAGTAGGTGTGGCCACATGGCCCGAATGGGAGACGGTGGTGACCTCCTCAAATGCTCGTTCTGCGGTAAGAGTCAGAAGCAGGTCAAGAAGCTCATCGCAGGTCCGGGTGTCTACATCTGCGACGAGTGCATCGACCTGTGCAACGAGATCATCGAGGAGGAGCTCGCCGAGACCAGTGGCGATGTGAAGCTCGACGAGCTTCCCAAGCCTGCGGAGATCCGCGACTTCCTCGACAACTACGTCGTCGGACAGGACACGGCCAAACGGACGCTCGCGGTGGCGGTCTACAACCACTACAAGCGGATTCAGGCCGGCGAGAAGGGCGACAAGCGCTCGACTGCCGAGACGGTCGAGCTGGCGAAGTCGAACATCCTGATGCTCGGACCGACCGGGTGCGGTAAGACGTATCTGGCGCAGACTCTCGCCAAGATGCTGAACGTGCCGTTCGCGATCGCCGACGCGACCGCCCTCACCGAGGCCGGTTACGTCGGTGAGGACGTCGAGAACATCTTGCTGAAGTTGATCCAGGCAGCCGACTACGACGTGAAGCGGGCCGAGACGGGCATCATCTACATCGACGAGGTCGACAAGATCGCTCGCAAGAGTGAGAATCCGTCGATCACCCGCGATGTGTCCGGTGAAGGCGTGCAGCAGGCGCTGCTGAAGATCCTGGAGGGAACGCAGGCGTCGGTGCCGCCGCAGGGCGGGCGCAAGCATCCCCATCAGGAGTTCATCCAACTCGACACCACCAACGTCCTGTTCATCGTCGCCGGCGCGTTCGCCGGCCTGGACAAGGTCGTCGCGGACCGGATCGGCAAGCGCGGCATCGGTTTCGGCCGAGAGGTGCCGAGTAAGGATGCGACGGACACGAGCGACTACTTCGCCGAGGTCATGCCGGAGGATCTGATCAAGTTCGGTCTGATCCCTGAGTTCATCGGGCGTCTGCCGATGGTGGCGTCGGTGCGCAACCTCGACAAGGAAGCGCTCGTTTCGATTCTCGCCGAGCCGAAGAACGCACTGGTGAAGCAGTACACCAAGCTCTTCGACATGGACGACGTCGAGCTCGAGTTCACCGACGAGGCACTCGAGGCGATCGCCGACCAAGCGATCCATCGTGGCACGGGTGCGCGTGGTCTCCGAGCGATCATGGAGGAAGTCCTGCTTCCCGTCATGTACGACATCCCGAGCCGTGACGACGTCGCCAAGGTCGTCGTGACCGGGGAGACGGTCCGCGACAACGTGCTCCCCACCGTCGTCCCGCGCAAGGACGACGACAGTCCCGCCGAGAAGTCGGCGTAACCCGCCGCAGAGTCCACTGCAGGGCCGTACACGCGTGAGGCGTCGGTTCCCGCTCTATGTCCAGACATGGAGCGGGAGTCGACGCCTCACGCGTGTTCGCGTTCGTCGGACCGCGCCGTGCAGGCAAGGTGAGCGAAGCGGCGTCGCGTGCGCGACGCTCCCGCTACGGTGGTCAGCATGAGCTACGACACAGTCGCCGGAATCATTCTCGCGGGCGGGCGTTCGCGCCGGATGGGGCAGGACAAGGCAGCGTTGGAGTTCGACGGGGTGACGATGCTGACCCGGATAGCGGACACGATCGCGCAGCGGTGTTCCCCGGTCCTCGTCGCGGCCCCCGCCACGTCGCAGGCCTACCGCGAACTGTCGAACGAGTCGGATCTGCAGTGGGTCACCGACGAGAAGGAGGGGAGCGGGCCGCTCGGCGGCCTCGTCGCCGCCCTGCATGCGGCGGACGCAGCCGGTGCCGACGTGGCCTTCGTCTGCGCCACCGACATGCCGCTCATCGAGGCAGGCCTCGTCGACGAACTCCTCGCTGGGCTCACCGAGTCGATCGACGTCGTGATCGCGCACGACAGCCAGCGTGACCACCCGATGGCCGGGGTCTACCGCACCCGCGCTGTGGGCGGGCTCCACGAGCTGGTGGACGCCGGGGAACTACGGATGGGAGCGGCCGTCGACGCCGTTGCGACGCGCCGCGTGACGGTCAGCGATGAGAACTGGCTCACCAACGTCGACGCCCCCGAGGACCTGCACCGACTACGCGCCACCGGCGTTTCCTAGAATCAAAGGGTGAGCAACCCCGAGCTGAGCAACGCCCTGCCCAAAACCTGGGACCCGTCCGACCACGAATCGGCCCTGTACCAGGGCTGGGTGGACGCCGGATACTTCCGTGCCGACGCCTCGTCCGACAAGCCCGGCTACTCGATCGTGCTGCCGCCGCCCAATGTGACCGGCTCCTTGCACATGGGTCACGCACTCGACCACACGCTGATGGACACCCTCACGCGACGTAAGCGGATGCAGGGGTACGAGGTGCTGTGGCTGCCGGGCATGGACCACGCGGGCATCGCGACCCAGACCATCGTCGAGAAGCAGCTCGCCGAGGAAGGCGTCGGCCGCCGAGACCTCGGTCGAGAGAAGTTCATCGATCGTGTCTGGCAGTGGAAGGCCGAGTCCGGCGGCACCATCCAAGGCCAGATGCGACGCCTCGGCGACGGCGTCGATTGGGACCGTGACCGGTTCACCATGGACGAAGGTCTGTCCCGTGCCGTCCACACCGTCTTCAAGAAGATGTACGACGACGGACTGATCTATCGTGCCGAACGGCTCGTCAACTGGTCGCCTGCTCAGCAGACCGCCATCTCCGACATCGAGGTCAAGTACCAGGACGTCGACGGTGAGCTCGTCTCGTTCCGCTACGGCTCGATGGACGACTCGCAGCCGCACATCGTCGTGGCCACCACGCGAATGGAGACGATGCTCGGCGACACCGCGATCGCCGTCCACCCCGAGGACGCCCGCTACGCCGACCTGATCGGCGTTGAGCTCGACCACCCGTTCCTCGACCGCAAGATCCCGGTCATCGCGGACGACTACGTCGACCCGGAATTCGGTTCCGGCGCAGTCAAGATCACCCCGGCCCACGACCCGAACGACTTCGCGATCGGGCAGCGCCACAAACTCCCCATGATCACGATCATGGACAAGACGGCCGTCATCGAGGGCACGGGAACCCAGTTCGACGGACTCGATCGGTTCGCGGCTCGGGTCGCCGTGCGCGAAGCCCTCGCCGAGCAGGGGCGCATCGTCAAAGAGGTCCGCCCGTACGTGCACAGCGTCGGCCATTCCGAGCGTGCAGGCGAGCCGGTGGAGCCGCGCCTGTCCATGCAGTGGTGGGTCGACGTCAGTTCGCTCGCGACCGCGGCAGGCGACGCCGTCCGCGGCGGCGACACCGTCATCCATCCCACGAGCCAGGAACCCCGCTGGTTCGCGTGGGTCGACGACATGCACGACTGGACGATCTCGCGTCAACTCTGGTGGGGCCACCGCATCCCGGTCTGGTACGGCCCGGACGGCCAGATCGAATGCTTCGGTCCCGACGAGAGCGTGCCGGAAGGCTGGGAGCAGGACCCCGACGTCCTGGACACCTGGTTCTCGTCGGGTCTGTGGCCGCTCTCGACCATGGGCTGGCCCGAGCAGACCGCCGAGCTCGACAAGTTCTATCCGACGTCGGTCTTGGTGACCGGCTACGACATCCTGTTCTTCTGGGTCGCCCGCATGATGATGTTCGGCACCTACGTCGGCGGACTCGACATCGCCGGGCTCACGGATCGTTCGGCGCGCGTGCCGTTCACCGACGTCTTCCTGCACGGCCTGGTCCGCGACGAGCACGGCTCCAAGATGAGCAAGTCGAAAGGCAACGGCATCGACCCGCTCGACTGGGTGGATCGCTTCGGCGCCGATGCGCTTCGCTTCACGCTGGCGCGCGGCGCCAATCCGGGCAGCGACATCTCGGTCGGCGAGTCGCACGCGCAGAGCTCGCGCAACTTCGCGACCAAGCTGTTCAACGCGACCAAGTTCGCGTTGATGAACGGAGCGCGGGTCCCCGCTGCGGGTGAGGGTCTCGACGTCGAGAATCTGACGATCTCGGACCGCTGGATCCTCGGTCGCCTCGACGAGGTCCTCGCCGACGTCGACACGGGCTTCGAGACGTACGAGTTCTCGAAGGCGTGCGAGGCGCTGTACCACTTCGCGTGGGACGAGGTCTGCGACTGGTACCTGGAGCTGTCGAAGGTCCAGGTGGCCGAGGGCGGGGAGCGCGCCGAACGCACCGCGCTCGTGCTCGGCACCGTCCTGGACAAGCTGCTGCGCGCACTGAGCCCGGTGATGCCGTTCGTCACCGAAGTCCTGTGGAAGACGTTGACCGGCGGCGAGTCCGTCGTGATCGCCGAGTGGCCCGCATCGTCCGGGCAGCCGATCGACGTGGCCGCCGCTCAGAGCATCGACGACCTGCAGAAGCTGGTGACCGAGGTGCGCCGTTTCCGCAGCGACCAGGGTCTCAAGCCCGGACAACGTGTCGCCGCCGTGGTCGAGGGCCTCGACGAACTCGGTCTCGCGGAGCTCCGCGGCCAGCTCGACTCGCTCGCGCGACTCGAAGCGGCCGACGACGGTTTCACGGCGACGGCCACCGTCGAGGTGCGCTTGTCGGCGGGAACCGCGAACGTCGCGATCGACACGTCCGGGACGGTCGACGTCGAAGCCGAACGCAAGCGCGCGGCCAAGGACCTCGCCGCAGCGGAGAAGGAACTCGCGGGCACCACCGGGAAGCTCGGCAACGAGCAGTTCCTGTCGAAGGCTCCGGACGCGGTCGTGGAGAAGATCAAGGCTCGGCGTGACCTCGCCGAGGCCGACGTCGCACGCCTCAAGGCCAAGCTCGAAGCGCTGGGCGCCTGATGGCGGACGCGAGCGAACTCGCCGAGCTCGCGGCAGTCGAAGCCGAACTCGACACGCGGTGGCCGGAGACCAAGATCGAGCCGTCGCTCACGCGCATCACCGCACTGCTCGAGCTGCTCGGAAACCCGCAGCACGCGTACCCGTCCATCCACATCGCGGGGACCAACGGCAAGACGTCGGTCACCCGGATGATCGACGCTCTGCTGCAGGCGTTCCACCGGCGGACCGGCCGCATCACCAGCCCGCACCTGCAACTGGCGACCGAGCGGATCGCGATCGACGGCGCGCCGATCAGCCCGCGCCTCTACATCGACACCTATCGCGAGCTGGAGCCGTTCATCACGATGGTCGACGACTCGTCGACGGCCCAGGACGGTCCGCGGATGAGCAAGTTCGAGGTGCTGACCGCGATGGCGTACGCCGCGTTCGCGGAGGCTCCGATCGAAGTGGCGGTCGTGGAGACCGGCATGGGCGGACGCTGGGACGCGACCAACGTGATCGAGTCCCAGGTCGCTGTGATCACGCCGATCGCGATGGACCACGCCGACTACCTCGGCGACACGCTCACCGCGATCGCGGGGGAGAAGGCCGGCATCATCAAGCCCGGGCCGTCGGACGCGATCGTGCCAGCCGACCCGGTGACGATAATCGGCCAGCAGGAACCCGAGGTGGCCGACGTCCTGCTCCGCGCGAGTGTCGACGCGGGGACGATCGTGGCCCGGCAGAACTCGGAGTTCAGTGTGCTGTCCTCGGCGACTGCCGTCGGTGGACAGCTCCTGACCATCCAGGGGCTCGGCGGAGTGTACGACGAGGTGTTCCTTCCGCTGCACGGCGCGCACCAGGCGCAGAACGCTGCGCTCGCGCTCGCCGCCGTCGAAGCGTTCTTCGGTGCGGGCTCCGACCGTCGACTCGACGTCGACGCCGTCCGTGAAGCATTCGCCGGTGTCACGACGCCGGGCAGACTGGAACGCCTCCGCAACGCCCCGAGTGTCTTCATCGACGCGGCCCACAATCCGCACGGGGCGAAGGCGCTCGCTCAAGCGTTGACGTCCGAGTTCGACTTCCGTCGACTCATCGGGGTCGTCGGCGTGCTCGGCGACAAGGATGCGCGAGGGCTCCTCACCGAGCTCGAACCGGTGCTGGACTCCGTCGTGCTCACGAACAACGGCTCGCCGCGCGCCCTCGACACCGAGACGCTCGCTGACATCGCCCGTCCGATCTTCGGCGACGAGCGCGTCGAGACCGTGGCGTTCCTGCCCGACGCCGTCGCGCGGGCCGTCGAACTCGCCGAGGACGGCGAAGGCGGATCCGTGTCCGGCGCGGGCGTCGTCATCACCGGGTCGGTCGTCACGGCGGGGGCGGGACGCACACTCTTCGGGAAGGACCCGTCATGACCTCGAACCTGCCACCGGGGATCAACCCGCCCGCCACCGATCCGTGGAAGGGGTTCCGGGGAGTGATGGCCGGAACGCTGATCCTCGAGGTCATCATCGTCCTGCTCGCGTTCCCGATCGTCGCGAAGATCGGGGGAGGTCTCTCGTGGGGGTCCGGACTGCTCCTCGGTGCGTTGACCGTGGCGTTCATCGCGTTGTCCGGGATGTGCTCGCGGTCGTGGGCGCTGCCGACGATCCTGGCGTTGCAACTGGTGCTCATCGTCGGCGGACTGTTTCATTGGTCACTCGCCGTGATCGGTGTGATCTTTCTTTGTGTCTGGGTCTACATCGCGTACATTCGACGCGACGTCGCCCGACGGATCGAACACGGGCTGCTTCCGAGTCAACGCCTGAACTGAAGCTCGCGTGCGGCGTCGACTGTTCGACAGAATGCCTCGACTACACTCGGTAGTTCGACGACCTCGCCGAGGCGAGAGACAGGTGCGCTCAATGGGATTTCGGTACGACGGCAACGGTCGCGGTGGCAGTCACCGTGCGATCGCACGTTTCGCGCTCCTGGCAGTGGCGGCAGGAACGGCGACGACCCTGATCGCGGCGCCTGCTCATGCCGATGCGAGCCGAACAGTCACCCCGTCCACGAGCGCCCCGACCAGCACCGCCCCGTCGACCAGCACGATGTCCGTCGAGGAGCAGGCGAACAAGCCGGGTGTTCCGCAGCCTGTCGCCGACGGCTCGTTCGGGTACATCGCAACGCCTGCTGCCACCCGGTGGATGGCCGAGCGCCAGCCCCAGAACATCATCGCGAACCTGCCCGTCGGGCACCGTGACGACAACCGGGCGATGGCCGACGTCCTCGGCGGCCAGCTGGACGCTGCAGTCGCCGAGCGCGGAGCGTGCGTCCAGGTGATCGTCGGCGGTCCGCGTGACGGAGGCCTGTTCACGTACGGCTTCTACGCCGTGGAACCGGAGTACTGCCCCCGGTGACGTGAGTCGGCACCGCGCACCCGTTGTTAGAGTGTGCTGGTGACTGAACAGACTCTCGTACTCATCAAGCCCGACGGTGTGCAGCGCGGCGTAATCGGCGACGTGATCTCCCGCATCGAACGCAAGGGCCTCACCCTGGCCGCTCTCGAACTGAGGGCGGTCACCACCGAGCTGGCCTCCGAGCACTACGCCGAGCACGCCGAGCGCCCGTTCTTCGGGTCGCTGCTGGAGTTCATCACCTCCGGGCCCGTCGTCGCGGCGGTCGTCGAAGGCCCTCGCGCGATCGCGGCGTTCCGTCAGCTCGCAGGCGGCACCGACCCCGTCGAGAAGGCCGTTCCCGGCACGATCCGCGGTGATCTCGGACTGGAGACCCAGTTCAACCTCGTGCACGGGTCGGACTCGCCGGAGTCTGCCGCACGCGAGATCGCACTCTGGTTCCCGGCTCTGAACTCCTGAAACACCCGTGCGCCGCGGCGCGCGAGGACTACTTTTCCAATGCTGTGCGGGTAGCGCCCCGTCTGTGTGGGATACTTGACTGGGTCCGCGGAGTCACACTTTGACTTCGAGGGCTCGACGGAACGCTAGCGGCCCGCCCGCCATCGGTTGCACCCCACAGGGTCCGGGTGAGCGGTGGTCGCATGGGAACCGTCACAGCAAGGCGTCGAAGTTCAGACGCGAAGACCACACAACACCCGGTCGCACGACGACCGGCACACATTGGGAAGGCCCTCGCGTGGCCGCGTCGTACAGCTCTTTCGACGCGCCCGGGGGTCTCAAGGAGACCACGTGACCGATAACGGGTCGCCGGTGAACGCCGATTCGGCGCATCTCTCGGCGGAAGACATTCCCCTACGACTCCGCGTGCACGCACTCGCCCGACTGCTGGGTTCCACCAGCCGGGACGTGTTGGGGCACCTCGGCGAGTTAGGGGTGACGGCGCGCACCGCGCAGTCGTCGATCTCGCGCGACGACGCCATGCGCGTCGCAGCGCGTTTCGGTGCCCTCGCACCGGATGTACCAGCAGCAGAGGCTCCGTCGGAGTCAACACCGGACGGGCCGTCGTTGTTCTCGGCGGTCGAGGTCGTCGAGCCGTCGGCGTCAACGTCTGCCGCAGACGTCGCTGCGCCGCTGTTCCTGGCCGCGGAGCCGGAGGAGTCCGGCGCAAAGGGTGCGAAGAAGAAGGCCGAGGCCGCCAAACCAGACGAGACGGCCAAACCTAACGAGACGACCAAGCCCGACGAGACCGCGAAGCCCGAAGGGGACGAGCCGGAGGCGAAGAAGTCCGCAGACAGCGAGTCTGCGGATTCGACCCCTGAGCGTAAGAAGTCGCCGCGGAGGAACGCGCCGAAGACCGGCGAGACCGGGTCTGCTGCGTCCGCTGGCGATTCCGCACCCGCGAACAACGAGAACGCCAACGGTGAGACCGCCGCAGGTGACTCCGCAGACGGTGAGAACTCAGACGGTGAGAACTCAGACGGCGAGAACTCAGACGGCGAGAACTCAGACGGCGAGAATTCGGACGGGTCGAATGCCGAGTCGAGGTCGCGGCGCAGGCGCCGTGGGCGTCGCGGGCGTGGTCGCGGGCGTGGAGATCAGGCCGAGGACGGCGACCACCGGGACGCCGACGACCGTGGCTCCGACGACGGCCAGAGCGACGCGTCCGAGTCCAGTGCCGACGGCGACTCGTCTGCGGACAAGAACGGCCGCCGGAACGGCGGCGGCAGGAACGGCAACGGCACCAAGTCGGGTGACGAGAACCGCTCCGCCAACGACGCCAACGACGCCGACGCCAAAGACTCCGCTGACAAGAACTCGGCTGCCAAGAGTGGTGCCGACAAGAACGCGGCCGACAAGAACTCTGACGACAACGACACGGACGAGGAGTCGTCGAACGGCGACTCGGACGACGACTCGTCGCCGACGAGCAAGCGCCGTCGCCGCCGTCGCCGCCGCCGTGGCACCGGGGAGGGCGACGACTCGACCCCGACCGACGATCCGCCGAACACGGTGGTCCACGAGCGTGAGCCGCGGACCAAGCGCGTCCGCGACGAGGTGCAAGGCATCTCGGGTTCCACTCGTCTCGAAGCCAAGCGTCAGCGCCGTCGGGACGGCAGGGACGCCGGGCGTCGTCGTCCGCCGATCCTGACCGAGTCCGAGTTCCTGGCACGTCGCGAGTCCGTCGAGCGGGTCATGGTGGTCCGTGAGCGCAATGCGAACTCGGCGGTCAACTCGCACGACTCGCACTCCGCGCCGACCGAGGACTACACGCAGGTCGCAGTCCTCGAAGACGGCGTCCTCGTGGAGCACTTCGTCACGACCGAGACATCGCAGTCGATGGTCGGCAACATCTACCTGGGCCGTGTCCAGAACGTGCTGCCCGGTATGGAAGCGGCGTTCGTCGACATCGGTCGCGGACGCAACGGCGTCCTCTACGCCGGTGAGGTCAACTGGGAGGCCGCCGGGCTCGACGGTCGCTCGCGGAAGATCGAACAGGCGCTCAAACCGGGCGATAACGTTCTCGTTCAGGTCAGCAAGGACCCGGTCGGACACAAGGGCGCCCGGCTGACGACGCAGATCTCGCTCGCGGGTCGTTACCTGGTGTACGTGCCGGGCGGTTCGTCGACGGGAATCAGTCGGAAGCTGCCGGACACCGAGCGCAAGCGACTCAAGCAGATCCTCTCGAAGGTCGTGCCGGACGGCGCAGGCGTCATCATCCGGACGGCGTCCGAAGGCGTCAGCGAGCCCGAGCTCGCGGCCGACGTCGAACGCCTGGAGTCGCAGTGGAAGACCATCGAGGCCGCAGCCACCGAGCACAAGGCGAAGGGGTCGGGCACCACCCGCGCCCTGTACGAGGAGCCGGACCTGCTCGTCCGCGTGGTCCGGGACCTGTTCAACGAGGACTTCGCCAAACTCGTCGTCGAAGGCGACAAGTCGTGGAAGCTCGTCTCCGGGTATGTCCGTGACGTGGCGCCGGACCTGTTCGACCGCGTCGAGGAGTTCACCAAGGCGCACGCCGACGCACCGGACTCGTTCGCTGTGCACCGCATCGACGAGCAGCTTGCGAAGGCCCTCGACCGTAAGGTGTGGCTCCCGTCCGGCGGAACGCTGATCATCGAGCACACCGAGGCGATGACTGTGGTCGACGTGAACACCGGCAAGTTCACCGGGTCGGGCGGCAACCTCGAAGAGACCGTCACCCGCAACAACCTGGAGGCGGCCGAGGAGATCGTGCGCCAGATGCGGTTGCGTGACATCGGCGGAATGATCGTCGTCGACTTCATCGACATGGTGCTCGAGAGCAACCGGGACCTGGTGCTGCGTCGTCTCACTGAGGCGCTCGGTCGGGACCGTACTCGCCACCAGGTCTCCGAGGTCACGTCGCTCGGACTCGTGCAGATGACGCGCAAGCGCCTCGGCACCGGCCTGCTCGAAGCGTTCTCGACGACCTGCACCGCATGCTCGGGCCGCGGCGTCATCGTGCACGCCAACCCGGTCGAGGTCCGTTCGTCCGACGACGGGTCCCGATCGGATTCGAGTGGCAGGCGCTCGCGGCGTAAGAAGGGCGGCAACGGCAACACCGAGTCGTCGGCACGGCAGGCATCGGAGCAGCCCAAGGAGGCCCCGCACAAGCCTGCGGCCGAGCACCCGCTGTTCCGAGCGATGGCTCACCACGACGACGCCGAGGCGGCCGACTCCGGAGCGAACGATTCCGGAGCGGAGACCACGGGCGCCAAGGACTCGGGCGCCAAGGATTCGGGCGTCGGGAACTCGGGCAGCCGGAACTCGCGAACCAAGAACTCGCGGGACCGGAACTCTCGTGACGGGAATTCTCGTGATGGGGACTCCGCTGCCACGACAGACGCAGCCAGCACGTCCGACGCCGAGAAGAGTCCGGTCGTCGAGGCGGCACCAGCGCCGACCACGCCTGCGCCCGCCACACCGGAGTCCGAACCCGTTGCGCCGGTGACGACGGTGACGCGTCGCCGTCGCGCGGTGCGACGCACGTCGGCACCGACTGCGATCGCACCGGAACCGATCACGGTGACGTCGGACGAGCCGGTCACGACGGTCGCGGCGCAGACCGCCGAACCGGTCGTCGCCGTCACGCGGACACCACGCAGGCGGACCGGGCGACGCGCGGCGGGGCCGCCGCCGTCAGAGCAGTGAGCGGCGTCGCGGGACGGCCGCCGACGCGCGGCCGATGAGTTTGACCCGATAGGCTGCGGTCCCGTAGCCTTGACAAGTCGCCTTCCGCAGACGCGCGCTGACGTGCGCGCACGGCGCGGAAGCTGCTCCGAGAGTTATCGGAGCTGCAGCACACCAAAGATTCGCTGATGAGCAGGACTGGCCTGCGGATTCGGCCCTATGAGACGAGTAAGAGGACAGCGGGAATGGCAACGTACGCGATCGTCAAGACCGGCGGTAAGCAGTACAAGGTCGCCGAGGGCGACATTGTGAAGGTCGAGAAGATCGACGCCGAGCAGGGCAGCACCGTGTCGCTGCCTGTGGCGCTGATCGTCGACGGTGCGAACCTCACCACCGATGCAGACAAGCTGGATAGCAAGTCGGTCGACGCCGAGATCCTCGAGCACGTGAAGGGCCCGAAGATCCGTATCCACAAGTTCAAGAACAAGACCGGCTACCACAAGCGCCAGGGCCACCGTCAGAACCTGACGGTCCTCAAGGTCACCGGCATCAAGTAGTAGCTCCACTTTTTCTTAGTTCCCCAGGAGGAATGAACAATGGCACATAAGAAGGGTGCATCCAGCTCGCGCAATGGGCGCGATTCGAATGCTCAGCGACTCGGCGTGAAGCGCTTCGGCGGCCAGGTCGTCAGCGCGGGCGAGATCCTGATCCGCCAGCGCGGCACCAAGTTCCACCCCGGCGTGGGTGTCGGACGCGGTGGCGACGACACGCTGTTCGCTCTCGAGTCGGGCGCGGTGGAGTTCGGTACCAAGCGCGGACGCAAGACTGTGAACATCGTTCCGGAGCCGACCTCGGTCTGACGACCCGGTCGAACTGGTAACAACTCAGCTCTGCAGCAGGGCGGGTCAGGGTCATCGAGAACCCCGACCCGCCCTGCTTCGTTTTTCTGGCCTGTCTCGTGATGGCCATTACAGATTCATCCTAGGAAGGAGACGCCGTGTCGCGCTTCGTCGACCGCGTCAAGATCGATGTCGTCGCCGGTAACGGCGGGCATGGCTGCTCGTCGGTTCACCGCGAGAAGTTCAAGCCGCTCGGCGGCCCCGACGGCGGCAACGGCGGAAACGGCGGCGACGTACGCCTCATCGTCGATCCGCAGGTGCACACGCTTCTGGACTTCCACTTCCGTCCGCACGCTCGCGGCACCAGTGGCCGTCCCGGCGAGGGCGGAAACCGAAGCGGGGCAACCGGGACCGAATTGGTACTCGCGGTCCCGGACGGCACCGTCGTCCTCGACGACAAGGGGACGATCCTCGCCGACATGGTGGGCGAGGGCACCGAATTCATCGCCGCACAGGGTGGTCGTGGCGGTCTCGGCAACGCGGCCCTCGCGTCGAAGGCACGCCGCGCTCCCGGCTTCGCGCTCCTCGGCGAACCCGGGGAGGAGCGCGAACTGGTACTCGAACTCAAGTCGGTCGCCGACGTCGGGCTCGTCGGCTTCCCCTCAGCGGGCAAGTCGTCGCTCGTCTCGGTGCTCTCGGCCGCGAAACCGAAGATCGCCGACTACCCGTTCACGACCCTGACCCCGAATCTCGGTGTCGTCACCGCAGGCGCCGACGTGTTCACCGTCGCCGACGTTCCGGGTCTCATCCCGGGCGCATCGCAGGGTCGCGGGCTCGGGTTGGAGTTCCTGCGCCACCTGGAACGTTGCGCGGTTCTGGCGCACGTCGTCGACTGCGCGACGCTCGACCCCGGGCGCGACCCGTTGTCGGACATCGACGCGCTCGAAGCCGAACTCGCCGCCTACCAGCCCGCACTGGACGCCGACCACTCGCTCGGCGATCTCGCGAACCGGCCCCGGATCGTCGTGCTCAACAAGGTCGACATCCCGGAGGCCGACGAACTCGCAGAGCTCGTCGAAGCCGACATCGCCGAACGCGGCTGGCCGGTGTTCCGGATCTCCGCCGTCGCGCACAAGGGCTTGCAGGAGTTGACTTTCGCGCTCGGCGAGATGGTCCGCGAGTACCGTGCCGCGCACGCGAAGCCCGTCGCGCGCCGTCAGGTGATCCGGCCCAAGGCCGTCGACCAGGGCGAGTTCACGGTCGAAGCCGATCCGGCGATCGAGGGCGGCTTCATCGTTCGCGGTGCTCGCCCCGAGCGGTGGATCCGGCAGACGCAGTTCGACAACGACGAAGCCGTCGGCTACCTCGCGGACCGCCTCAACCGACTCGGTGTGGAGGCAGCACTCGTCAAGAAGGGCGCACAGCCCGGCGCGGGCGTGACCATCGCAGGCGTGACGTTCGACTGGGAGCCGACGACGCCGGGCATCGAACAGGTGCCGCTGACGGGTCGAGGGACCGATATCCGTCTCGATCGCACCGATCGCATCGGCGCCGCTGAACGTAAGGTCGCTCGCGAGATGCGTCGTCGAAGCTCCGACGACGAGTCCACGGACGCACTCGGTTGGGAGAGCGACGATGCGCTCGGGGACGACTCGCTCGAGGACGATGAGTGAGGTCCGCCGCGGCATAGCGTCCGCACGCAGCATCGTGGTCAAGATCGGTTCGTCTGCGGTCACCGACATGACGACCGGACTCGACCGAGACCGTCTCGATGCGCTCGTCGACGCGCTCGAAGGCCGAATGCAGTCCGGAACGGACGTCGTCGTGGTGTCCTCGGGCGCGATAGGCGCCGGGATCGCGCCCCTCGGCCTGCGTAAGCGGCCGACCGATCTGGCGACCAAACAGGCGGCCGCGAGCGTCGGCCAGTTGGCGCTCGCGCACGCGTGGGGGACGTCGTTCGCCCGGTACGGTCGCGTGGTCGGCCAGGTGCTGTTGACCGCCGACGACTTCTCCGATCGTGGGCACCACGCGAACGCGCAGCGCACGCTCGATCGCCTGCGCTCGCTGCACGCGGTGGCCGTCGTCAACGAGAACGACACCGTGGCGACCAACGAGATCCGGTTCGGAGACAACGACCGACTCGCGGCTCTCGTCGCGCATCTCGTGAGCGCCGACGCACTGGTTCTGCTGTCCGATGTCGACGGGCTGTACACCGGAGACCCCCGCAAACCGGGGCCCGACGGCACACCGGCGCGCCTCATCGAGCAGGTCGACGGACCCGACGACCTCGACGGCGTGATCGCCGGATCAGGCGGAGCTCTCGGGACCGGCGGAATGGCGTCCAAGCTCGCTGCGGCTCGTCTCGCCTCCGACTCGGGTGTGCCGGTGCTGTTGGCCTCAGCGTCCGACGCCGACGCCGCACTCCGCGGAGCGACGGTCGGCACGGCGTTCGCCGCGCGGCCGGAACGTCTGTCGGCGCGCCGGTTCTGGGTGCGCCACGCTGCGCAGTCGCACGGCCGACTCGTCCTCGACGACGGTGCGGTCACGGCGGTCTGCTTGCGGCGGCGTTCGCTCCTCGCCGCAGGCGTCGTCGCGGCGCACGGTGACTTCTCCAGTGGAGACGTCGTCGACCTCGTCGACCTAGCCGGGCGCGTTCGCGGCCGGGGAGTGGTGGGGTACGACGCCGACGACGTCGCACGGACGATCGGTAAGTCGACCGACGACCTCCCGTCGGATCTGCAACGTCCGATCATCCACGCCGATCACCTCGTGCCTGCGTAGAGACGAGAAAGAGCGCGTCGCCACCACTCGTATCGAGTGGCCGCGACGCGCTCGTTCGTCGTCAGTCTCGTCGGATCAGGCGCGGTGCTTGCCCGCAGCGTCCTCCACCGGCGGAACCTCCACCAACGGGTACACGCCGTTCTCGTCGTGCACCTCGGTGCCGACGACCGGCGGGTTGAAGACGCACAGCATACGGAGCTGCGTCTTCGCGGTGACGGTGTGGCGGTCGTACTTGTCCATCATGTACATGGTGCCCGCGGCGAGCGGGTAGGTGGTGCCCGTCTCGCGATCGAGGAGTTCGCCTTCGCCCTCCACCAGCCACACGGCCTCGATGTGGTTCGCGTAGTGGAACTCGTTGACCGAGCCGGCCTTGATCGTGGTCTCGTGGAACGAGAAGCCAACGCGGTCGCCGCCGAGCACGATGCGCTTGGAGACCCAATTGCCCTTGGGGTCGGCGACCTCACGGTCGGTGCCGGTGATTTCCTGGGTGGTGCGAACGATCATCGGAGTACCTCTTCGACGGATGCGGTCAGAATGTCCATGCCCTGCTCGAGCTCGTCCTCGCTGAGCGTCAGGGGCGGCAGCAGCTTGATGACCTCGTCGGACGGTCCCGACGTCTCGGCCAACATTCCGCTGTCGAACGCCTTGGCGCAGGCCTTGCCCGCCTTCTCGGCGTCTTCGAATGCGAGGCCCTGGATCATGCCGCGGCCACGACGCTTGATGCCTTCGTTGCGCTTGCACAACTCGTCGAAGCGATCGGCGATGCGCTGGCCCTTCACCTTGGTCTGCTCGGCGAAGGAGTCGTCCGACCAGTAGGTGTCGATGGCGGCCTTGGCGGTCACGAACGACGGGTTGTTGCCGCGGAACGTGCCGTTGTGCTCGCCCGGCTCCCAGACGTCGAGTTCACGACGGCAGAGGGTCAGTGCCATCGGCAGGCCGTAGCCGCCGATCGACTTCGACAGCGTGACGATGTCCGGGGTGATGCCCGACTCTTCGAACGAGAAGAAGTCGCCGGTGCGGCCGCAGCCCATCTGCACGTCGTCGACGATCAACAGCATGTCCTGGCGCTTGCACAGCTCGGCGAGGCCCTGGAGCCACTCGGCGCGGGCGACGTTGACGCCGCCTTCGCCCTGAACGGTCTCGACGATCACGGCGGCCGGGTGATTGAGCCCGCTGCCCTCGTCGTTGAGGACGCGCTCGAACCAGCTGAAGTCTTCGTGGGCGCCGCCCATGTAGTTGTCGAAAGGCATCGGGGTCGAGTGGACCAGCGGGATGCCTGCGCCTGCGCGCTTCATCGCATTGCCGGTGACCGACAGTGAGCCGAGGGTCATGCCGTGGAACGCGTTGGTGAAGTTCACGATGGCTTCGCGCCCGGTGACCTTGCGGGCCAGCTTGAGCGCGGACTCGACGGCGTTGGTGCCGGTCGGTCCGGGGAACTGGACGACGTAGTCCAGGTTTCGCGGTGCGAGGATCTTGCTCGCGAATGCTTCGAGGAACTCACCCTTGGCCACGGTGTTCATGTCGAGGCCGTGCGTGATGCCGTCGCGCGAGATGTAGTCGATCAGCGCTTCCTTGAAGGTCGGGTTGTTGTGCCCGTAGTTCAGTGCGCCTGCACCGGCGAAGAAGTCGAGGTAACGCTTGCCGTCGACGTCGGTGATCCAGCTTCCCTTGGCGGTGTCGAACATCGCCGGCCAGTTACGGCAGTAGGAGCGGACCTGTGATTCGTACGTGGTGAAGATGTCTTCCGTCACGGAGCTTTTCTGCGTCATTGTGTAGTTGTCCTTACAGTTTGTCGGCGTCGTGATTACTTGGACGCCGGCGACAGCCGGTAGAGATCTTCCGGCTCGTGCGAATCGCCGAAGAGTTCGGCCTTGAGGAAGGGTTCGCGGGTGAACTCAAGCCCGAGTTCGCGGGCGACCCCGGCGAAGAGCGCCTGCGACGCCTCGTTGTCTGGGCTGATCGTCGTGTGGATCGCGGTCACGCCCGACCCGGCGTTGCGCTTGAACAGCTCACGCAACATGGTTCCGGCGATCCGCTTACCGCGCTGATCGGAGTCGACCGCGACCTGCCACACCATCTGTGCGTAATCGGCCTGCGGTCGGCGGTATCCGGTGACGAAGCCTACGACCCTTCCCTCTACTTCGGCGACAATGGAGGTGTCGGAGAAGTCTGCGCCCCACAACACGTAGGCGTAACTCGAATTCACATCGAGTACCTGCGAGTCGCGAGCGATCTCCCACATTCTGATTCCATCGTCAACCCGGGGCCGCCGGTAGGCGACACCGTTGTCGTCGTTCAAATCGAACTGAGTCTCTGATTCCGGGTTCATGACGTGTTCAAGGTTAGCCAGCGGTCACATCGATGTCACACGATCGGCGCAGGAGCCCCGATAAAGCCTGTGCTTTGTGCAGGCCAACCACGGGTTGTGCATTAAATCACACGAAAGCGTTCGAAACGTGCCGAGCAGACGCTCGTGACAGATCGACGAGCATCGGCAGGATCGCCTCGCACCGGTGATCGATCTTGACCGCGGCGACGTCGTCGCCGCGGGTGCGGCCCCGATTCACGATGACGACGGGCTTGCCCGAACGGGCCGCATGCCGAACGAACCGGAGCCCGGACATGACGCTGAGCGACGAGCCCGCGACCAGCATGGCGTCGGCGTCGTCGACCATCGCGAACGCACGGTCCACGACCGGCCGGGGGACGCTCTCGCCGAAGTAGACGATGTCGGGCTTCAAGACGCCGCCGCACGCGGCGCAGTCGACGATCGTGAAGTCGGAGGTGTCGTCGAGCACCGCGTCGGCGTCGGGTGCCACCTCGATGGCTCCGCGACCACGGACTCGGTCGGCGAAACCCGGGTTCGCTTCTTCTAAAGACTGGGCGAGCAGATGACGTGACTGGGTGTGTCCGCACGACAGACAGATCACCCGCCCGTACGAACCGTGGATGTCGAGCACCGGGCGGGAGCCGGCCTTGAGATGCAGCATGTCGACGTTCTGGGTGATGACTCCGGTTGCGACGCCCGCGCGCTGCAGATCGGTGATCGCGCGGTGGGCGGCATTCGGGGTCGCCGCGTCCATGTGGCGCCACCCGAGATGGTTGCGCGCCCAGTAGTGGCGACGGAAGTCGGCCGAGGAGAGGAACTGCTCGATGGTCATGGGGTTGCGGGGGACGGCGTCCGGGCTGCGGTAGTCGGGGATGCCCGACGGCGTCGACACTCCGGCCCCGGTGAGGACGACGGTCCGTCGCCCGGCCAAGACGCGGGTCGCGAGGCTCGCGCGTCCGACGGGGTCGGTGTCGGCGAGGGTCGGCGGTGCCGGAGTCCAAGCAGTGACGCGCGTGCGCATGCTTCGAGGATACGATGGTTCACCGATATGACCAGGATCATCGCCGGAGAGTTCCGAGGACGCCGTCTGGGCGTGCCAGCCGATACGACCCGACCCACGTCCGACCGTGTCCGTGAGGCGGTCTTCTCGATGCTCGGCGCCCGCACCGACCTCGACGGTGTGCGGGTCGCCGACCTGTACGCGGGGACCGGTGCGCTCGGCATCGAAGCCGTCTCGCGCGGCGCGGAGTCGTCCGTGCTCGTCGAAGCCGACCGTCGTGCGGCGAAGGTGATCGCCGACAACGTCGCCGTCTGTCAGGCCGGACGTCGGGTGCGTGTGGTGGGCCGAAGCGTCGAATCGTTCCTCGCCTCGACTGCAGGCCCGTTCGATCTCGTCTTCATCGACCCGCCCTACGACGTGACGTCCGACGACGTCGCGGCAGTCCTGACGATGCTTGTTCCCGCGTTGGCGGACGACGCCTGGGTGGTGGTCGAACGGGGATCTCGGAGTGGGCCCGTCGAGCTGCCCGTGGGACTGGAAGCCGTGGTGGACAAGAAGTACGGCGACTCGGTGGTGCACTTGCTGCAGCGGGTAGATTCGCCGTCATGAGTGCTGCGGTGTGCCCCGGTTCGTACGACCCGTTCACCCTCGGTCACCGGTTCGTCGTCGAGCGCACGTCGGCTCGCTTCGACCGCGTGGTGGTCGCGGTGGTGGTCAATCCCAACAAGCAGGGGATGTTCTCGATCGACGAGCGGATCGACTTGATCCGACGTGACTGCGCCGATCTGCCCAACGTCGAGGTCCGGTCCTGGTCCGGCCTGCTCGTCGACTTGGTCCGGGACGACGACCTGCCGACCATCGTGAAGGGTCTGCGGTCGGAGACCGACTTCGCTTACGAGACGCCGATGGCGCAGATGAACCGCGAACTCGCCGACGCCGAGACGCTGTTCATGCTCACCGACCCGAAGTTCGCCCACGTCTCGAGCTCCCTGGTCAAGGAAGTCGCGAAGCTCGGCGGCGACGTCACCCCGTACCTCGCGCCGCACATCCACGCCGCCCTCCGCGGCAAGATCGACGGCGTCCAGTCCGTCTGACGGCTGTGACGCTGGTCGAGCCCCCATGCTGGTCGAGCCCCCATGCTGGTCGAGCGGAGTCGAGACCCCGCCGAACAGCCCACAACGTAGATACCGACACGCCGACCCAGCCTCTCCAGTCACACGCGCAACATTCGGCACAATGGCCTCATTGACGTCAAGGCCTTGTGCCGGATCGGAGTAACCGTGTACCGCGTATTCGAAGCGCTGGACGAGCTCGTCGCTCTCGTGGAAGAGGCGCGCACCGTCCCGATGACCGCAGGCTGCCTCGTCCCTCGGGGCGACGTGCTTGAACTGCTCGACGATCTGCGCGATGCGCTGCCCGCCGAGCTCGACGACGCACAGGACGTGCTGGACGAGCGCGACACCCTCGTCGGCAATGCTCGTGAGACGTCCGACCGATTGATCACCGGAGCCGAGAACGACTCGGAGGCGATGCTCGCGCACGCCAAGGCGGAGTCGGATCGCATCCTGGCCGAAGCCGAGGCCAAGGCCGAGCGCATCGTCGCCGAGTCGGGCATCCACGCGCAGCACACGGTCGACGCCGCAGCCGAAGAGGCTCAGCGTCTGGAGACCAGCGCGAACCGTGAGTTCGAAGCCGTGACCGGCCGTGCCCGCGCCGAAGCCGCACGGGTGGTCGAGGCAGGCGACTCCAGCTACCACAAGTCCGTCGCCGACGGCATCGCCGAACAGCAGCGACTGGTCTCCGACTCGGAGATCGTGGCCGCATCGAAGAGCGAGGCCGAGCGAATCGTCGACGCTGCACATGCCGAGTCGGACCGCCTGCGCGGCGAATGCGACATCTACGTCGACGACAAGCTCGCCGACTTCGAAGACGTCCTGACCGGAACTCTGCGGTCGGTCAATCGCGGTCGACAGCAGCTTCGCACCGGCGCAGGCATGCACGATTACGTCGAGTACCCGCACAGCGTCGACGTCGCGCACGAGGACGACCGCAGTCCCGCGCAGATGGCGGGCTGACACAGCGGTTGAGTGCTCGCGTAAAATCACTGAACGTGAGTGTCAAACCGTTCGTCATCGATGTCCGCAGCGTGCCGCGGCGTGCCGGGTCCATGGTCGAGGTCGACCGCACCGTAACCACTCCCGATCGAATCGGTGCGGAGATGATCGGCATCCCGGCCGACTCTCCGGTGCGGCTCGACCTGCGACTGGAGTCGGTCACTGAGGGCGTCCTCGTGTCCGGGACAGTGAGTGCAGGCACTCAGGGGCAGTGCGGTCGCTGCCTGGATCCGATGGACGACTCGGTGTCGGTGTACCTGACCGAGCTGTTCGCATATCTGGACTCGGAGACCGACAAGACCACCGACGACGAAGACGTCGAGCGGATCGTCGACGAGGAGATCGACCTCGAGCAGACCATCATCGATGCGATCGCCACGGAGCTCCCGTTGACGCCGGTGTGCCGACCGGACTGTCCTGGTCTGTGTCAGGTGTGCGGCGTACGGCTCGCCGACGCCGAACCAGACCACGGTCACGACATCATCGATCCTCGGTGGGCCAAGCTCGCTGACAAGCTGGTCGACCCGGCTCCGGACGACCGCGAATGACCAAACAACCCGATCCCGGCGTCCTGCTCGACGCGCTCGGTGTCCAGATCGGCCCTGAGCTGCTGACCCTGGCGCTGACCCACCGTTCGTACGCGTACGAGAACGGCGGGCTCCCGACCAACGAACGGCTCGAGTTCTTGGGAGACGCGGTGCTCGGCGTCGTCGTCACCGAACGTCTGTACGTCGGATTTCCCGATCGGCCGGAAGGCGAGCTCGCCAAGATCCGCGCGAGCGTCGTCAACATGCACGCATTGGCCGACGTCGCCCGCGGACTCGGCGAAGGCGGTCTCGGCGCGCATATCCACCTCGGTCGCGGCGAGGAGCTGACGGGCGGCCGCGACAAGGAGAGCATCCTGGCCGACGGGCTCGAGTCGGTGTTCGGCGCATTGTTCCTCGATCACGGCATCGAGGAGGCCAAGCGAGTCATCATGACTCTGTTCGAGCCGATCATCGCCCGTGCAGGCGAACTCGGCGCAGGCCTGGACTGGAAGACGTCGTTGCAGGAGCTGTCGGCTGAGAAGAATGCCGGACAGCCGCACTATCAGGTGACCTCGACCGGGCCCGACCACGACAAGGAGTTCACGGCGGTCGCCGTCGTCGCGGGACGAGAGCTCGGCGAAGGCCGTGGACGGACCAAGAAGGAAGCCGAACAGAATGCGGCAGCGCTCGCGTGGCGTGAGTTGAGCGAGGCCACCGACTTCGTCGGCAGCGCGGACGACGGCGCTGCGTCGAGCAGCTAGCTTCTCGTGCCCGAGCTCCCCGAAGTAGAGACCATCCGGTCCGGGCTGGCCCCGCACCTCACCGGGCGGCGGATCGCCGACGTGTCGATTCTGCATCCGCGGGCGGTCCGACGGCATGTCGGCGGCGCCACGGATCTGGAGAACCGACTGCGCGGCAAGCGATTCGACGCGGTCGAGCGGCGAGGCAAATACCTGTGGCTCACCGGAGCCGATGCGACCGACGAGGTCGCCGTCGTGGTTCACCTCGGGATGAGCGGGCAACTGTTGATCACCGACGCCGACGTCCCGCATCAGAAGCACCTGCGTATCCGAGTCGGTCTCGACGACGGTCGTGAACTCCGGTTCGTCGACCAACGGACCTTCGGTGGCTGGCACATCGACGACCTGGTCACCGTCGGGGGACGAGCCGTGCCGGAGTCTGTTGCGCACATTGCGCCCGACCCGTTCGAGGACGCGTTCGACCCGGAGCGAGTGGTGGCGGTGCTGCGCCGCAAGGACACCGAGGTCAAACGCGCGCTGCTCGACCAGACCGTCGTGTCCGGCGTGGGGAACATCTACGCGGACGAATCACTGTGGCGCGCACAGGTACACGGCGCGCAGAAGACCGGCCGCACGTCTAAGGCTCGGTTGGCGGGCGTCGTCGACGCGGCGACGCAAGTGATGGCCGAGGCGATCGAAGTCGGCGGCACGTCGTTCGACGAGCTGTATGTGAACGTCAACGGGCAGTCCGGCTACTTCAGCCGGAGCCTGAACGTCTACGGCCGGGACGGCGAGCCGTGCCCCCGGTGCGGAACCCCGATCAAACGGGAGTCGTTCATGAACCGGTCGAGCCATTTCTGCCCGGTGTGTCAGCGGAAGCGCTGAGCGCGAACAACAGAAGGACCCATTTGAGCACGACCCTGAGTTTCCGACGAGCGGAGTCCGGAGACACCGCAGCCGCGCAGCAGGCTTACCGGCGGATCGTCGGCCACCTGGCCGAGACCGTTGATTTCCCCCACTGGCATACCGAGAACCATCCGACCCCGGACGAGGTCGTCGGCTGGGTCGCGGCCGGTGAGCTCTACCTCGCGTTGGGCGAGGACGGGGAGGTCGCCGGGGTCACGGTACTCAACCACGACGCCGTGGACGCCTACCAGAATGCGGCGTGGGCCGTCGAGGCAGCGCCAGACGAGGTGCTCGTCGTCCACGCGCTTGGCGTCGTCCCCGGCCGCCTCGGCCAGGGCGTGTCGCGCTTCCTGGTGGACGCGACGCTCGACGTCGCCCGCGAGCAGGGCTGCAAGGCCGTCCGGCTGGACACCTACGTCGAGAACATCCCTGCGCGGAAGCTGTACGAGCGCTACGGATTCACCGATCTCGGATGTCACACGGTGGCCTACGAGGGCACGGACTTGAGCCGGTTCCATCTGTTCGAGTACGTGCTCTGAGACTCCGGACCGTATGTTGGAACAAACTCTCGGAGCAGGCAGTTGTCGACGGGGGAAGCATTCGTTTTGAAAGACATGAGGAGTCTGGTCAGACATGACTGATCTGTGGGTGCAGCGCACCGGAACCCGGCGGTACACGGGGCAGAGTTCGCGCGGCGCCGAGGTGCTGATCGGTTCGGAGAACGTCGACGGTGTGTTCACTCCGGGCGAACTGCTGAAGATCGCACTCGCGGCCTGCACCGGGATGTCGTCGGACAAGCCGCTCTCGCGTCGTCTCGGCGACGACTACGACGCCACCGTGCGGGTCTCGGGTGCCGCCGACCGCGAGAACGAGGTGTATCCGGTGCTGTCGGAGACCCTCGAAGTGGACCTCTCCGAGCTCGATCCCGAAGCCGCCCAACGACTTCTGGTCGTCGTGGAGCGGGCGGTCGAGAAGGTGTGCACCGTCGGGCGGACCATCAAGGCCGGTGCCCAGGTCGAGCTGGCCATCGAGACGGACTGAGCCCGTGGGGGAGTCGCAGCGGCTGAGCGCCTGGGTGCACGGGCGCGTCCAGGGCGTCGGCTTCCGGTGGTGGACTCGATCCCGAGCGCTGGAGCTCGGTCTGGTCGGCTATGCGTCGAACCACGCCGACGGCAGGGTGCACGTCGTGGCCGAGGGGCCGCCCGAAGCGCTCGACGCACTGGTCGCCGCGTTGCGTTCGGGGGAGACTCCCGGTCGCGTCGACCTCGTCGTCGAGGACTTCGCATCGGCGCGCGGAGACCACGCCGGGTTCGTCGAGCGATGACCCACCGCAGGTAGACTCGCTGGTCGTGCACCTGAAGAGCCTCACCCTGAAGGGTTTCAAATCGTTCGCGTCGTCGACGACGCTGCGGTTCGAGCCCGGCATCACCTGTGTGGTGGGGCCGAACGGGTCGGGCAAGTCGAACGTCGTCGACGCCCTCACCTGGGTGATGGGCGAGCAGGGCGCCAAAGCGCTGCGCGGCGGAAAGATGGCCGACGTCATCTTCGCGGGCACCTCGGGTCGTGCGCCCCTCGGCCGCGCCGAAGTCACGCTGACCATCGACAACTCCGACGGGGCCCTCCCGATCGAGTACTCCGAAGTATCGGTGACGCGCCGGATGTTCCGCGACGGTGCGGGCGAGTACGAGATCAACGGCAGTTCCTGCCGGCTCATGGACGTACAGGAACTTCTCTCAGACTCGGGCATCGGCCGCGAGATGCACGTCATCGTCGGCCAGGGACGACTGTCGGCGATCCTCGAGTCCAAGCCCGAAGACCGCCGTGCCTTCATCGAGGAGGCGGCCGGCGTCCTCAAGCATCGCCGCCGCAAAGAGAAAGCAGTCCGCAAACTCGACGCGATGGCGGCGAACCTCGCGCGACTGACCGACCTCACCACCGAACTCCGTCGCCAGCTCAAACCGCTCGGCAGGCAGGCCGAGATCGCGCGTCGGGCCGCGACGGTCCAAGCCGACCTACGTGACGCCCGTCTGCGCTTGGCCGCCGACGACCTCGTCGTCCGACGCTCGGAGATGGCCGAGCACAGCAGCACCGAGCAGGAGATCCGTGCGCGGCAGGACGAGGTGGCCGCGCAGCTCGACGAGGCGACCACCGCACTGACCGCGGCGCAAGAGCATCTGGCGCAGGTCGCGCCTGCGGCCGCCGAAGCCGGACGCGTGTTCCACCAGTTGTCGACGCTGCGGGAGCGCGTCGACGGCACGTGCCGGGTGGCTGGTGAGCGTGCGACGCACTTGGCGAGTCCGGCCGCCGCCCCGACCGGACCGGACCCGGAAGAGCTCGAAGCGCAGGCCGAGCGTGCCGCGATGACCGAGGCCGAACACCAGGAGACCGTCGAAGAGGCCGCGGGACGGCTCGAATACGCGACCGCTGCCCTGCAGGCTGCCGAACAGGCCGCTGCCGCTGCCGAGCAGGCGCACATGGCTGCGGTCCAAGCCGTCGCCGACCGGCGCGAGGGGCTTGCCCGGCTCGAAGGGCAAGCCGCTAATCTGCGTACCAAAGTCGAGTCGGTGGACGCGGAGACCGACCGGCTCACCACCGCGATCGAAGCCGCGCACGAGCGCGCCGACACCGCTCAGGTCCGACTCGACGAGCAGGCCGCGGTCACCGCGGAACTCGAGTCGCGGGAACAGGGCCTCGACGAACACCACGAACGCTGCATGGCGGCGCTCGAGGCGACCAGCTCGACCGTCACCACGGTGGAGAAGACCGAGCGCGACGCCGAGCACGCCATCGCGTCCCTGACCGCGCGGATCGAGGCCCTCGAGATGGGGCTCGAACGCGGTGACGGCGGCGCCTGGCTGCAGGAGAATGCCGCGGACGGACTCCTGTCCCCGCTGTCGGACCTGCTGACCGTGCACGACGGGTACGAGACGGCGGTCGCGTTGGCTCTCGGACCGGCGGTCGACGCGATCGCGACCGTCGACGGCGTCACCGCGGTCCGGGCGCTCGCCGCGCTCCGGGACGGGGACGGCGGTCGCGCAGCACTGATCGTCGGCGGACTCTCCGGGCGCGCGCGCAGCGACCGTCCCGACGTCCCATCCGGCGTCGTGTGGGCGCGCGACGTCGTCGACGTGCCGGATTCGGTGAGGGGAGCGGTCGACGTCCTGCTCGGCGACGTCGTGATCGTCGACGACCCCGAGCAGGGACTCGCGCTGGCGATCGAGCACGGACTCGTCGCGGTGACCGGCGATGGCGACCGGATGTCTGCGGCAGCCGTCGAAGGCGGATCGTCCACGCGTCCGTCGACCCTCGAAGTGCAGGCCGCCATCGATACCGCGGCGGCCGACCTGGAGACGGCTCGCAAGACCGTCGAGAAGTCCAGGCACGAACTGGGCGCGGCGACTGCAGCCCGAGAACAGGCGCACGAGGCTGCCGAGGGGTCGCTCGCCGCCCTCAACGAGTCGGATGCGAACGTCGGGGCCGCGTACGAACAACTCGGCCGACTCGGCATGGAGATTCGGGCCGCGCGCGCCGAAGCCGACCGGCTGACGCGCCAACGGCGTCTCGCAGAAGAAGGGCGCGCGGATAACCTGACCGCGCTCACCGAAGTGGAAGAACGCCTGGCCCGTGCGCGCGACGAGAACGACGACCCGGGCGCCGCCACCGACATGGACAGCGAGATGCGCGAGGCCGCGGCCGCCGAGGTCGCCGAGGCGCGGTCGGTGGAAGTGGAGACCCGACTGACTCTGCGAACCGCCGAAGAACGTCTCGGCTCGGTCCGCGGCAAAGCCGAGAGTCTCCGCCGCGCCGCGGTCAACGAGCGCGCCAGCCGCGAGCGGATCAAGCGGCAGGACGCAGCCCGACGCTATGCGGCAGGCGTCGCAGGCGCAGTCGTCGATGCCGGGGAGTCGGTCGCGCAGGCCGTCGCGCGGGCCGCCGACGACGCCGCGCGTGGACGCGACGAACTCGAGCAGGTCAAGGCGGCGCGAACGGCCGAAGCCGAGGAGTTGCGGCGACTCGTCGACGAGTTGACCGCCACCATGAACCAGCTGCGCGATGCCGTCCACCGCGACGAGATCGCGAAAGCACAGGCGGCGCTGCGCATCGAGCAGCTCGAAGAACAGATCCTCGAACAGTTCGCGATGGCGCCGGACGATCTGGTCGCCGAGTACGGCCCCGATGTCCCGATGCCGCCGTCCGAGTTGGAGCTTCGTGAGTACGAGCAGGCGAAGGAGCGTGGCGAGCAGGTCGTCGCGCCTGCGTCGATGCCGTACGACCGGGCCACGCAGGAGTCCCGCGCGAAGAAGGCGCAGAAGGACCTGACGACACTCGGCAAAGTGAATCCGCTTGCCCTCGAGGAATTCGCGGCGTTGGAGGAGCGGTACACGTTCCTCTCGACCCAACTCGAAGACGTCAAGAAGGCCCGCGACGATCTCCTCGACGTGGTCGCCGACGTCGACGCCCGCATCCTGCAGGTCTTCACCGATGCGTACGCGGACGTCGAGAAGGAGTTCACACAGGTCTTCTCCACGCTGTTCCCCGGCGGGGAGGGGCGCCTGGTGCTCACCGACCCGTCGGACATGCTGACGACCGGCATCGAGGTGGAGGCGCGTCCTCCCGGCAAGAAGGTCAAACGACTGTCACTGCTGTCCGGTGGTGAGAAGTCGTTGACGGCGGTCGCCATGCTCGTCGCGATCTTCCGTGCCCGACCGTCGCCCTTCTACGTGATGGACGAAGTCGAAGCCGCTCTCGACGACGCGAACCTGCGTCGCCTCATCAGCTTGTTCGAACAGTTGCGGGAGAAGTCGCAGCTGATCGTCATCACCCACCAGAAGGCGACCATGGAAGTCGCCGACGCCCTGTACGGCGTCAGCATGCGCGGCGACGGAATCACCCAGGTCATCTCGCAACGGCTCCGCGGAGTCGACCTCGCAACCTCCACCTGAAAGGCATCCTCCCTGTGAGTACTAAAGTCCTGATCGGCGTCATCGTCGGAGTGGTCGCACTGATCGTTCTGATCGGCGTGGCCGGCTACGTGATCAACCGCCGACGGCGGATCTCGATCAGCGAGAAGACGACCGACCAGATGGACGCGGCCGACGGCACCACCCGGCAGGTCGACAGATCCGGCGGCTATCAGGCGGGATCGGGATTCAACTTCAGCCAGGGCGGTAGCGGATCCGCGACGCTGGAGCGACCGGAGCCGAAGCCAGCGACCGAGCCGAAGATTGTGCCGCCGGCTGCGCCGGCACCTGACCCTGTTCCCACGCGGGAGTCGGAGCAGGCAATGCCGACCGACGTCGCGCCCCAGGACGAGAGGACACAAGAGGCCGGGTCGGCAGCGGAGACTCCGGCTGACGAGACGGGGACGGCACCTGAAGCGGGGGTCGTTCCCACAACCGAGCCCGAACCCGAGCCTGCCCCCGAACCCGAAGCCGCTCCCGAGCCTGAGCTCGACGAGATCGAGCCGACCGAGGGTCGCCTGTCCCGCCTGCGGGGCCGGCTGTCGCGGTCGCAGGGCGCGATCGGCGCGAGCGTTCTCGGACTCCTCGGCGCGGGCGACCTCGACGAGGACTCGTGGGAGGAGATCGAGGACACGCTCGTCATGGCAGACCTCGGCACGGCGACCACGGCGACCGTCGTTGAGAAGCTTCGCGAAGAACTGGCTGCGGGCAAGGTGCGGACCGCAGACGATGCGCGTGCTGCCCTCAAGCGGATCCTCGTGGAACAACTGCGTCCGGAACTGAACAGGTCGGTGAAGGCTCTGCCGCATGCGGAGGGCCCCGCCGTGGTCCTGGTGGTCGGGGTGAACGGCACCGGTAAGACGACGACCACCGGCAAGCTCGCGCGCGTCCTCGTCGCGGACGGTCGTCGGGTGTCGTTGGGTGCGGCCGACACGTTCCGTGCGGCGGCCGCCGACCAACTGCAGACCTGGGGCGAGCGGGTCGGCGCGGGCATCGTGCGCGGCAAGGAAAGCGCGGATCCGGCGTCCGTCGCCTTCGATGCGGTCAGCAAGGGAATCGACGACGGTGTGGACGTCGTCCTCATCGACACTGCGGGCCGCCTGCACACCAAGGCGGGCCTGATGGACGAGCTCGGCAAGGTCAAGCGCGTCGTGGAGAAGAAGGTCGCCGTCGACGAGGTTCTGTTGGTCCTCGACGCGACGGTCGGACAGAACGGTCTGATGCAGGCCAAGGTGTTCGCCGAGGTGGTCTCGCTCACCGGCGTCGTCCTCACCAAGCTCGACGGCACGGCCAAGGGCGGCATCGTGTTCCGCATTCAGGAAGAGCTCGGGGTCCCGGTCAAACTGGTCGGTCTCGGCGAAGGCGCCGACGACCTCGCGCCGTTCGAGCCGGAGGCTTTCGTCGAGGCGCTGCTGTAGCTCGACTCGTCTCGTCACCCTCCGCGCCCGCACGTGGTAAGAATTGAAACAGAGTTCAGAGTTTCATTTCTCACCGCAGGAGGCGACCGTGCCGTATCGCCCGACCGAGCAGACTCGGCGCAGCGCGCACGCTAGACGTGCCGCTATGCTGGCGTCCGCTCGCCGTCTGGTCGCCGATGCGGGCTTCTCGGCGGCGACGGTCGCGGCGATCGCGGCGGGAAGCGGCGTCAGCGTCGGATCGGTCTACTCGTACTTCGACAATCGGGACGCCCTCCTGGCCGAGGTGTTCCGCGACAGTGCGGAGCACGAGTACGCGCAGGTGGCGGCGGCAGTCGACGCCACGGCAGGGTCCGCCGACCGACTCGACGCGCTGGTCTCGACGTTCGCCGACCGCGCCCTGCGTGGCAGGCGCCTCGCGTGGTCCCTGCTGTTCGAACCGGTGATCCCGACGGTCGACGCCGAACGCCTCCGTCTGCGCCGCTGGTACCGCGCGCTCGGGGCAGGCGTGATCGCCGACGGGATCGCGGACGGCACCTTCGTCGACCAGGATGCGGGCGTGGCCGCGTCGGCTCTGCTCGGCGCCATTGCCGAGTCGCTCGTCGGAGCGTTGAATCCCGACACGTCGCCGCTCGCGGGCGACGACCCCGACGTCCTGCTCGCCACTACCCGGGCGTTCTGCTTCCGCGCGCTCGGCGCCGTCCCGCCACAGAAGGAGAAGCGATGACCGCCACTCACGAGGTCTTCAATCAGGCGCCGCCGCGCGTCGACGTGAACGAATACACGACCAACCTGCCGATGGTCGAAGCCGTCGACGCGTACGGCGCAGGCTGGGCGAGCGTCGACCTCGCCGAAGCCGGGGCGCTGGTCGGACGAGCCGACTTCCAGCGGGACGCCGACCTCGCGAACACGATCACGCCGGTCCTGCACACCCACGACCGGTGGGGGCGCCGGGTCGACGAGATCGAGTTCCACCCGGCCTATCACCGGATCATCGGCGACGCCATCGCGCACGGCGCGCACACCAGCTGTTGGGACGAACCCCGGAACGGCGCCCACGTCGCGCGGGCCGCGATGTTCACGCAGTTCGGTCAGATCGAGCCCGGCCACGCGTGCCCGGTCAGCATGACGCACGCCGTGGTCCCGTCGCTGCGCGTGGATTCCGCACTCGCCGAGCAGTGGATCCCGAGGACGCTGTCGCGCGACTACGACCCGTCGCTGACCGACCCGGCGAAGAAGTCCGCGATCTTCGGCATGGCGATGACCGAGAAGCAGGGCGGGTCCGACGTGCGGGCCAACACCACCCGCGCGGTGGCGAACGACGACGGGACGTACCGGATCACCGGACACAAGTGGTTCTGCTCGGCACCACAGTCGGACGCCTTCCTCGTCCTCGCGAAGACCGAGCCCGGAGTGACCTGCTTCGTGGTGCCGCGCACGCTGCCCGACGGCACACGGAACGTCTTCGCTATCCAGCGACTCAAGGACAAGCTGGGGAACAAGGCGAACGCCTCGTCGGAGATCGAGTTCGCCGACACGATCGGCTGGCGGCTGGGAGACGAGGGCTCCGGCGTCCGCACCATCATCGAGATGGTCAACCAGACGCGACTGGACTGTGCACTCGGCAGCGCCGCGGGGATGCGCCAGTCGGTCGCCGAAGCGGCCTGGCACGTCCGGCATCGCTCCGCCTTCGGCGCGTCGTTGATCGACCAGCCCGCCATGACCGCGGTGATCGCCGATCTCCAGGTGGAAGCCGAAGCCGCCACCTGGACGGCGATGCGTCTGGCAGCGGCCTACGACGACGACAGCGAGCAGTCGCAGGCGTTCCGGCGGCTGGCCACGGCCGTCGGCAAGTACTGGGTGTGCAAGCGCGGCCCCAACCACGCCTACGAGGCGTTGGAATGCCTGGGCGGCAACGGCTACACCGAAGCGTTCCCGCTCGCACGGCGATTCCGCGAGCAGCCCGTCATGGCGGTCTGGGAGGGGTCCGGCAACGTCATCGCGCTCGACGTCCTACGCGCGATGGTCCGCGACCCGCTGTCGGTGGACGCCCTCGACAGCGAGTTCGAGCTCGCGCTCGGCGAGCACCGCGCCTACGACCTGCACGTGGAACGCACGCGGAAGCTCGTCGCGCAGGTCGCCGCCGACCCGGCGGGCGCCCCAGCCGTCGCGCGTCGTCTCACTGAATCGTTGGCGTTGGCGCTGCAGGCGTCGATCCTGATCAGGCAGGCGCCAGCGTCCGTGTCGGACGCATTCGTGTCGGGCAGGCTCGAGGACGCGGGACAGATGTACGGCGTGCTCGACTCGCGTCTGGACCTGGCCGCGATCGCTGCGCGCGCATGACGGACCTCGCAGAAGGCGCGTAACGCACTGGAAACCTGCAGCGCTCACGGTTGACGCCCGCGAAACACGGGGAGACCGACAGCGCAACCTGAGAGCGACAAAGTCGTCCTCACACGTCGACAAGCGACGAGTGAGGAGGCCTGCGCCAAGTGAATGCAGCTTTGCCGGACGATGTGTTCGGCCCAATCGACACCGGGAACACCGCCTGGGTCATCATGAGCGCGGCACTCGTGCTCCTGATGACACCGGCACTGGCGTTCTTCTACGGCGGACTGACCCGAGCGAAGTCGGTCCTCAACATGATGATGATGTCGTTCGCCGCACTCGGCGCGGTGACGATCGTGTACATCCTGTGGGGCTTCTCGATGTCGTTCGGCAACGGACTCACCGGAACCGGCGACATCGCGGGCATCTTCGCGAACCCGTTCGCGTTGTTCGGCTCGGACCAGCTGACGCAGACCCGCGAGGTCGCCGGCGAGACACAGGTCGTCGTCTGGGGGACCACCGGCATCCCGGCCATCGTGTTCATGGCGTTCCAGCTGACGTTCGCGGTGATCACCGTCGCACTGATCAGCGGTGCGGTCGCCGAACGCGTCAAGTTCGGGACGTGGGTCGTGTTCAGCGTGCTGTTCTCCACCATCGTCTACTTCCCGCTGGCGCACATGGTGTGGGGCGGCGGACTCCTGGCGGGTTCGGAGGACGGGTTCGCGTCCTGGATGTTCGGGTCTACCGACGGGGAGGCGAACGTCGTGCCGATCGACTTCGCGGGCGGCACCGTGGTCCACATCAACGCCGGTATGGCAGGTCTGGTCCTCGCACTCGTCGTGGGACGTCGCCGTGGCTTCGGTCGGACGGCGTACCGCCCGCACAACATTCCGTTCGTCATGCTCGGCGCGGCTCTGCTGTGGTTCGGCTGGATCGGCTTCAACTCGGGTTCGGAACTCGCCGCCGACGCCACCGCGGGACTCGTCTGGATCAACACCGCCGCCGCGACCGCTGCCGCGATGGTCGGCTGGCTGACAGTCGAGTGGTTCCGCGACAAGCACGCGACCAGCGTCGGCGCCGCCTCCGGCGTCGTCGCCGGACTGGTGGCCATCACTCCCGCCTGCGGCGCGCTGACTCCGGTCGGCTCATTGCTCCTCGGTCTGATCGCAGGCGCCCTGGCCGCACTCGCCATCAGCCTCAAATTCAAGTTCGGCTTCGACGACTCGCTCGACGTCGTCGGCGTCCACCTGGTCGCCGGACTCTGGGGCACCGTCGGCGTCGGTCTGCTCGCCAAGGACAGCGGCCTGCTCTACGGTCACGACGCCCGACAGTTGGCGGTTCAGACTGTCATCGCACTCGTCGCGCTCGCGTTCACCGCAGTGCTGACGACGGCCATCGCATTCGTTCTGAAGCCACTGGGATGGCGGGTCGATCGGGAAGCCGAACTGACCGGCATCGACGCAGCTGAGCACGCGGAGAGTGCATATGAGACCGCGTGATTCCGCCGAACATGTTGCAGCCGCATGTGACTCGCGCATTAGGCTCGAAGTAGAGGGAAGGGTCAAACAATGAAGCTGATCACCGCAATCGTCAAACCGTTCACGCTCGAAGACGTCAAGGCCGCACTCGAACAGATCGGGATCGTCGGCATGACCGTCAGCGAGGTGCAGGGGTACGGACGGCAGAAGGGCCACACCGAGGTGTACCGGGGCGCCGAGTACGCCGTCGACTTCGTCCCCAAGGTGCGGATCGAGGTGATCGTCGACGACGACCTCCTCGATCAGGTCACCGAGACCATCGTCGAATCCGCACGTACGGGCAAGATCGGTGACGGAAAGGTCTGGGTGACGTCGGTGGACACGATCATCCGGGTGCGAACCGGTGAACGCGGACCCGACGCGATCTAGCGCCGAGGCGCTCGCGGCCGGACGGACGTCGCTGCTCGCGTCGGGCGATCTGCACGGTCAGGCGTTGCGCGACGCGCTCGCCGACCACGTGGAGGCCTGGCTCGCCGGTCGCGCTGACGAACTCGGCGTCGTCGACGGCGGCGGGTTCGCGTTGGTGGCGGTCGGAAGTCTCGGGCGGCGCGAGATGGTCGGATACTCAGACGTCGACCTGGTCCTGGTCCACGACGACCGCCACCCCGATCGGCTGGCCGACGTGGCCGACGGCTTCTGGTACCCGATCTGGGACGCCGGGATCGGGCTCGACCACAGCGTCCGGTCCGTCCCGCAGGCGATGAAGGTCGCGCGCGAAGACGTGACGGCTGCGCTCGGTCTGCTCGACGCCCGCTTCATCGCCGGCGACGCGGATCTCGCCTCGCTGATGACGTCGTCGGTGCGTGGTCTGTGGCGAGCCGAGGCCCGGATGCGACTGCCCGAAGTGATCGACAGTGCTCGGGCCCGATGGGATCGGACCGGCGAGATCGCGCACCGTGCCGAACCGGATTTGAAGAACGGACGCGGCGGTCTCCGCGACATCCAACTGCTCGACGCGTTGGCCTTCGCTCAACTGACCGACGGACTCGGGCGCTTCGACCCGGGACGCGTGGAGTCGCCGTTGCGAACGGCGTACAGCGATCTGCTCGCCGTCCGGACCGAACTCCACCTCGTGGCCGGCCGAGCCCGCGACCAGGTCCGAGCACAGGACGCGGACGAGATCGCCGCAGCCCTGGACGTCGGCGATCGCTTCGACCTGTCGCGGGTCATCTCCCACGCTGCACGGACGACGTCGTACGCCGTCGACGCCGGTTTCCGGACCGCCCAGAACGCCGTCGGCAGGCGCGGGCTGTCCAAGCTGCGCCGTATGCCGTTGCGTCGGCCGCTCGACGAAGGCGTCGTGGAACACGGCGGTGAGGTGGTGCTCGCGAAGAACGCGATGCCGAGCACGGATCCCGGGCTGGTTCTACGAGTCGCGAGCGCGTCGGCACGCAACCGCCTGCCGATCAACGGCCAGGCGCTCGCTCGCCTCGCCAACTACGCGCCCGCGATCCCCACGCCGTGGTCGGCCGAAGACCTGTCGGATCTGTTGGTGCTGTTGGCTTCCGGTGACGACGTCGTCGGCGCGGTCGAGGCCTTGGACGCGACGGGACTGTGGGAGACGATCCTCCCGGAGTGGCCCGCGGTCCGGGATCTGCCGCCGCGCGACGCCATCCACTCATGGACCGTCGACCGGCATCTTCTCGAGGCGGTCGCGTACGCGGGCGCCCTGACGACGAGTGTCGCGCGGCCCGACCTGCTCCTGTTGGGCGCGTTGCTGCACGACCTCGGGAAGGGGCGGGGCGGCGACCACAGTGTGATCGGCGCCGACCTCGTCGGACCGATCGCCGACCGATTCGGTCTGTGGCCGGACGACCGGCGAATCCTCGTCGAACTGGTCCGGCACCATCTGCTCCTGCCCACGGTGGTCACCCGCCGCGACGTGACCGCGCCGGAGACCATCGCGTGGGTCGCCGACCAGGTGGGCGGCGACCGCGTCCTCGTGGAACTGCTGGGCGCCCTCGCCGAAGCGGACTCTCGGGCCACCGGTCCGGGTGTGTGGAACGACTGGAAGGCGACGCTCATCGGCGGCCTCGTCGACCGCGTCGTCGACCATCTCGGCGGCCACGAGACTCCTCGACCCGAACCGCTCGCCCCGGAGATCTCGGCCCTCGCCGAGGCCGGTGGCGTCCAGGTGCACTCGGCGCGCGCCGGTGGTCCGAACATGACGAGCGTGACGATGATCGCGCCCGACGGTCGGGGCGTGCTGTCGAAGATGTCGGCGGTCCTGGCGTTGGCCGATCTGCAGGCGCACTCGGCGACGGTCCGGACACACGCCGGATCGGCCGTCAACACCTTCGTCGTGATGCCGACGTTCGGGACTCCGCCCGATGCGGTCCTGCTGCGGCAGCGACTGGCAGCGGCCGTCGACGGGGGTCTCGACATTCACGCCGTCCTCGCGAAACGGACCGCCGAGCGCGGGGCCGCGGCTCGAGTCGGAGACGCGGCGGTTCCGGCGTCACGGATCGCGGCGCCGCCGCGCGTGCGGTGGTTGGGCGCCGACCAGCCGGGGCAGGACTTGCTGGAGTTGCGGAGCCGCGACGACGCAGGTCTCCTCGCGCGGGTCGCAGGCGAACTCGAGCAGGCGGGTCTCGACATCGCATGGGCGAGCGTCGCGACGATGGGCGCGACGGCCGTGGACACCTTCTGCCTCACCCTTCCCGAGCGATCGGACGACGCTCGAGAGGCCCTGGCGAAGGCCGTCCTGGCGGTGTGCTGAACCGATGGGCGACGACCTGTCGTCTGATTGAATTAACCCGCCGCTCTGGTGGTTGGATCCTCGTCCGAGTGGGTGATCATTGACCTATGACAGATCCCAATGAGCAGTTCCCCGGCGGCCCGAAGTACCCCGACGGCCAGCCCGGCCAGCAGTACCCGGGCGGCCAGCAAATTCCCGGCGGCCAGCAGTATCAGGGGCCGCCACCGCAGTACCCCGGTGGACAGCCGCAGTTCCCCGGCGGCATGCCTCCGGGACCAGGTGTAGGCGGAACCTTCTACGTCCGTACGTTCGACCAGGAGCAGGGGCCGTTCGACATCCCGACCCTCGCCCAAATGGCGAGCGCCCGCCAGCTCAAGCCCGAAGACGGCGTCCGGTCGTCGACCGGACAGCAGTACCAGCCCGCGTCGTCGCTGCCCGGCGTGTTCTCGGACAAAGAGTGGATGACCGCGCTGCTGCTGTCTCTGTTCCTCGGTGGAATCGGCGTCGACCGGTTCTACCTCGGTTACACGGGCCTCGGCGTCGCGAAGCTGCTGACTCTCGGCGGGTGCGGCATCTGGTCGCTCATCGACCTGGTCCTGATCGCAATGCGCAACGTCCCGGACGTCGACGGCCGAGCACTGCGTTAGGGCTGTCGATTGGGAACCGGAACTGTGCGCGTCGCCGAGTCGACGGTGTTGGCCTCCATCGGGGCGGCAGCGGTCGTCGCGGCGGCGTGCATTCCGGTGTCTGCGGTCGAGGACGGTCCGGTGATCTGTCCGTTCCGGCATCTGACCGGCCTGCCGTGTCCGGGGTGCGGTCTGACGCGTGCGTTCGTCTACACGATGCACGGCGACTTCTCGGCCGCAGTGACCGCCCACGCGTTCGGCCCGTTCGTCGTCGTTCTCGCCGTGGTGTCGGCAGTCGTCATGGGCGTGCGGCGTGCGCGGGGCAGCGGCCCGTTCGCCCTCCGGGAGGCCGTCACCCATCCCGTCGTCCTGCTCGGGGTCGGTGTGTGGATGGCCTACGCGATCGCCCGGATGATCGTCGCCGGGTGAGGCAGCCGCCACCGATCGCCTCGCACGTGGAAAGATGGAGGCATGTTCGAATCCCTCTCTGACCGGTTGACTGGTGCGCTGAAGGACTTGCGCGGCAAAGGTCGACTGACCGACGCCGACATCGACGCCACCGCCCGGGAGATCCGGCTCGCACTGCTCGAAGCCGACGTCTCACTGCCCGTCGTCCGCGCATTCATCGGCCGGATCAAGGAGCGGGCGAAGGGCGCCGAGGTCTCGGCGGCGCTGAACCCGGCACAGCAGATCGTCAAGGTCGTCAACGAGGAACTCGTCGGCATCCTCGGCGGCGAGACCCGTCGTATCCAGTTGGCGAAGACACCGCCGACGGTGATCATGCTCGCCGGACTGCAAGGCGCCGGTAAGACGACGCTCGCGGGCAAGCTGTCGCACTGGCTCGCCGGTCAAGGCCACACACCGCTGCTCGTCGCATGTGACCTGCAGCGTCCGGGCGCCGTCCAGCAGTTGCAGATCGTCGGTGAGCGCGCGGGCGTCCCCGTGTTCGCACCGCACGCAGGAACCTCGGTCGGTGGCGCAGGCGACCTCGGAGTCGACGGCTCACAGGCCGCGGTCGCCGTCGCGCAGGCCGGGCTCGACCAGGCGCGATCGCGCCAGCACGACGTCGTCATCATCGACACGGCGGGCCGACTCGGCATCGACGCCGAACTGATGAGGCAGGCGTCCGACATCCGCGACGCGACGAGCCCGGACGAGGTGCTGTTCGTCCTCGACGCGATGATCGGTCAGGACGCGGTCGCCACGGCGCAGGCGTTCGCCGAGGGCGTCGACTTCACCGGCGTGGTCCTCACCAAGCTCGACGGCGACGCCCGCGGCGGCGCCGCGCTCTCGGTTCGCGAGATCACCGGTCGGCCGATCATGTTCGCGTCGACCGGCGAGAAGCTCGAAGACTTCGACGTCTTCCACCCGGACCGGATGGCGAGCCGCATCCTGGGCATGGGCGACGTCCTGTCCCTGATCGAGCAGGCCGAACAACACTTCGACGAGGCCGACGCGCAGCGGACCGCGGAGAAGATCAGCCAAGGCGAGCTGACTCTCGACGACTTCCTGCAGCAGATGCTGATGATCCGCAAGATGGGTCCGATCGGGAACCTGCTCGGCATGCTGCCGGGCGCAGGCGACATGAAGGATGCCCTGTCGCAGGTCGACGACAAGCAGCTCGACAAGATTCAGGCGATCATTCGCGGCATGACGCCGGCCGAGCGCGAGAACCCGAAGATCATCAACGCGTCGCGTCGTATCCGCATCGCCAAGGGCTCGGGTGTCACCGTCACCGACATCAACCAGCTCGTCGACCGCTTCTTCTCGGCGCGCAAGATGATGTCGCAGATGTCCGGCCGGATGGGCATGGGCGGCAACCAGCGGAAGAACAACCGCAAGGGCAAGAAGGGCAAGAAGGGCAAAGGCAAGGGGCGCGGACCGACGCCGCCGAAGGGGATGCGCGGCGGCGGATTCCCGGGGATGCCGCCGGGGATGGGGCTGCCCGCGGGCATGGACCTGTCGAACATGCCGCCCGGGCTCGACCAGTTGCCTCCCGGCTTGGAAGGCATCGACCTCGACGAGCTGAAGTTCCCGAAGAAATAGGAGTCTGAGCCGTGCCGCAGCGTTTCGCAGGCACCGACCCGTTCACCGGTCGACCGCTGGAGTTCTGGGTGTCCGACGGGGTGATCTCGATGGAGGAGATCGCGGGAGCGGAGACCGCCGTCGACGGCGGCTGGATCGTTCCCGGCCTCGTCGACGCCCACAACCACGTGGGGATCGCCCCGGGGCTCGGGGTGACCATCGACCAGGCGCGCGGACTGGCGTACCAGGACGTGCGCGCGGGGACGTTGCTCATCCGCGAAGTCGGCTCACCGGTCGACACCCACCCGCTCGACGACGATCCTCGCTGTCCGCAGTTTCTGCGGGCGGGGATGCACATCGCGCGCCCCAAGCGGTATCTGCGCGACTACGGCGTCGAGCTCGACGACCCCGACACGCTCGCCCAGGAAGTGGCGACGCAGGCGAGGGCAGGCGACGGGTGGGTCAAACTCGTCGGCGACTGGATCGATCGCAGCGTGGGCGACCTGCGGCCGCTGTGGACGCGCGGGCAACTCGACGCCGCCGTCGCGGCCGCTCACGAAAACGGCGCCCGCATCACCGCGCACGTCTTCGGTTCCGATGCGCTGCCCGACATCATCGGTGCGGGCTTCGACTCCATCGAACACGGCAGCGGACTCGACGAAGACCTCATCGACGAGATGGTGCGCCGCGACATCGCGCTGGTGCCGACGCTCATTCAACTCGACACGTTCCCCGAGATCGCAGACGGCGCCGACAAGTATCCCGACTATCAGGCCAACATGCGCTCGCTGTATGCGCGCGGTCGTGACGTGATCGGCAAGGCGCGTGAGGCCGGCGTGCGGATCTACGCGGGCACCGACGCAGGCGGCACCATCGAGCACGGGCGGATCGTCGACGAGATCGACGCATTGACCGGAATCGGGCTCTCGGCGTCCGAGGCGGTCGCCGCGGCGTCCACCGGGCCCCGCGACTGGCTGGGCGTCGCGGGCATCGTTGAGGGCGCTCGCGCCGACTTCCTGGTCCTCGACGCCGACCCCGGCGAGGACCTGTCCACGCTGCGTCGCCCCGTCCACATCGTGTGCTCGGGCGAGAAACTGGCCTAGGCCTTTCCCGCTGGTCGAGCGCCCTTCGTTGGTCGAGCGGAGTCGAGACCTTCGCTGATCGAGCGGAGTCTGCGAGACAGCTTCGCTGGTCGAGCGGAGTCTGCTGAGACAGCTTCGCTGGTCGAGCGGAGTCGAGACCCTGCTGGTCGAGCGGAGCCGCGACCCCCTCAGGAAAGGATCTGGGCGATGCCGATCACCAGAAGCAGCACGGTGACCAGCCAGCCGGCCCAGCGGGTGACCTGGTCTCGATTGGTTCGTGCGCGGGCGAACAGTCGGCCGATCCACGAATGCGGTCGAGCCCGCACCACGACCAGGGCGAGTCCGGCGAGCAACGGCAGGCTCAGCGCGGCGGTCGCGTACAGAAGCAGGCCCAGGTAGCGGTGCAGCGTGTCGACGTCGCTGGCCGACAGGACGGCGAGCCCGGCATAGAACGGGACGGACGTCGCCGACTGGATGACACCGAGGATGAACCCGACCAACACCGTCAGCGGCGACGGACTTCGCAGTGGGGTGAGGATTCGGTCGACGAGATCGGACGAGTCGCCGCCGCGCCAGGTCAGGACCGCCGTCAGCAGGGCCGTCAAGATCAGCAGAATGCCGAACAGCGGGGACGAGATCACCGCATCGACGATCGATTGCAGTCCGTCGAAGGCGAGGAGGACGATCAGGGCCAAGACGAGGACGCCGAGCCAGTCGCCGAGCAGCAGCAGGGGAGAGATCCGCCGGTACTGGCCGGGGGCGGCCATGATCGCGAGCGCGACGAGGACACCGATCAGGAGGACGTTGACCGAGTCGATGAATGCGAACGACAAAGCGTGCAGCATGGGCTCGTTGGTCTCCGGATCGTCGCGCGGCGCTCTCCGTCGAAGCGCCGATGTTCGGTGCCACGCTACCGGCATCGGTCGGCGAGACGGGATTCGCGCATGTGAACGACATGTCGGAGACTTCGGGAATCGGGATCGGCGGCGGCCCGGTTTGGGTAAGCGCCTCGACTCTGGCAGAATTCAACGCTGGTTCGTCGAACCGGCCACGGCCGGCCGACGGTCACCCCGTAAGAGATCGCAAAACCGGGCTCGTCGACAATCGTCGGGTCGCTGAATTGCGCTGTGACACAAGGAGACGCCGACATGGCTGTCAAGATCAAGCTGACCCGACTGGGCAAGATTCGCAATCCCCAGTACCGCATCGTCGTCGCTGACGCGCGTACCCGCCGCAACGGCCGCGTCATCGAGACCATCGGCAAGTACCACCCGAAGGAAGAGCCGTCGCTGATCGAGGTCGACTCGGAGCGCGCTCAGTACTGGCTGAGTGTCGGCGCACAGCCGACCGAGCCCGTCGCCGCCATCCTCAAGGTGACCGGTGACTGGCAGAAGAGCAAGGGCCTCCCGGGCACCGAGGGCACCCTCAAGACCAAGGCCGAGAAGACCTCGAAGCTCGACCTGTTCAACGCCGCGCTCGCCGCAGCCGAGAACGAGCCTGCCGCCGCGGCCACCACCGCGAAGAAGAAGAACAAGAAGGCCGAGGAGAAGGCCGACGACGCAGCCGCCGAGGCTCCTGCTGCCGAGGAGAAGGCCGCTGACGAGAAGTCCGGCGAGGACAAGGCGCAGGCGTGAGCACTGTCGTCGCTGACGCAGTAGAGCACCTGGTCCGCGGAATCGTCGCGAACCCCGATGACGTTCGCGTAGACCTGATCACCGGTCGCCGCGGCCGGATGGTCGAGGTTCATGTGAGCCCCGAGGATCTCGGCAAGGTGATCGGTCGCAACGGTCGCACCGCGACCGCTCTGCGCACCCTCGTCACCGGTATCGGTGGCCGCGGGATGCGCGTCGACATCGTCGACACAGATCGCTGACGAGTCCGTCTCGATGGATCTCGTCGTCGGTCGCGTCGTCAAGACGCACGGTGTCCGCGGGGAACTCGTCGTCGATGTCCGCACCGACGATCCGCAGACCCGATTCGCTGTCGGCGCACGCCTGATCGGGCGTGCTCCGAAGAGCGCAGGATCGACTGAATACACGGTGACAGCCGCCCGGAATCATTCCGGGCGGCTGTTGCTGTCGTTGAAGGGCGTCGCTGATCGCACGGCGGGCGACGCACTGCGCGGCACGTTGTTCGTCGTCGATGCCGCGGACGTCGATTCGGGAGACGATCCGGACGAGTTCTACGACCACGAACTCGAAGGCGCACGAGTCGTGACCGTCGACGGCGTCGACGTCGGCGTACTGGAGTCGATTCTCCACCTGCCGGGCGGCGACGTCCTCGCCGTCCGCGCCGCCGACAAGCGGGAAGTCCTCGTGCCGTTCGTTCGCGCCATGGTGCCGACGGTGACCCCCGAGCTCATCGAGATCGATCCGCCCGAAGGCCTCCTCGACCTCGACGCGGCAGTCTCGGATCGGGACTGATCGCGTGCGGATCGACGTCGTCACGATCTTTCCCGAGTATCTGGAACCACTGAAGGCCGCGCTGCTGGGCAAGGCAGTGGAGGCAGGTCTCCTCGAGTTCGGTGTCCACGACCTGCGGCAGTGGACGTACGACGTCCACCACAGCGTCGACGACGCCCCGTACGGCGGCGGACCAGGCATGGTGATGAAACCGCAGGTATGGGGCGAAGCGCTCGACGCGGTGTGCCCGGACGACGGGTTGCTCGTCGTTCCGACTCCGGCCGGGCGGCCCTTCACCCAGGAGACCGCAGAGCGGTGGAGCGCCGAGGATCATCTCGTCTTCGCGTGCGGACGCTACGAAGGCATCGACCAGCGAGTGTTCGACGACGCGGCGCGCCGCGTCCGTGTCGAGGAGGTCTCGCTCGGCGACTTCGTCCTCATCGGCGGCGAGGTCGCGGTACTCGCCATGGTGGAGGCCACCACCCGGCTGATTCCCGGCGTGATCGGGAATCCGCAGTCGCACCAAGATGATTCGTTCTCGGACGGCCTTCTCGAAGGCCCGAGCTACACCCGTCCGAAACTGTGGCGCGACCTCGAAGTCCCGCCGATTCTGTTGTCGGGCGACCACGGCAAGGTAGCTCAGTGGCGACGCGAACAGTCGCTCGAGCGCACCAGGGAACGTCGTCCCAACCTCCTTCCCGACGAGTAGCGCGGCCCCAATCCCCGAGATCGTCCCCGAGAGTCCTCCGCGTGTCGTGGAACCGAATTCGGGTCCGGTGCGTCTGACTTGATGTGGGCACCGTGTGGACGGACATCGAGCAGACTCTGGCGCGCATCGACTCCATGGACGCAGGCGCCGCGGCGGGCGACGCCGCAGAGATCCGTCGCATCGTCACCGCGGCGAAAGCCGTCGGCGAGCGGCTCGTCACAGTGTTCGCGTCGCAAGGCGTGCTCTCCGGCGCTGCGGCCGACGCATCGACGACTGCCGGCGTGGCGCTCGGAACACACGTGCAGACGTCGGTCGCGGGATTGGAGTCCGGGGCAGGCGCACTCGACGATGCGGCGGGCGCTCTCGCGGCCAGCATCGCGCAGCGCGAGCGGATCGCAGCGCTCACCGGGGCGACGCGGACGCCCGAGATACGCATCGCAGCGCGGACCGCAGTGCACGCCATGATGGCGGGCAGCTACAACATTCCGATGTCGTCGAGCACCACCGGGATCGCCGACCCGAGCGGGCCGAGTTCGGGCGCTGAACGCACCGGCGGGCCGGGTACGACCTCGGACCCGAATTCGGCGGCTACCGTGCCCACTGTGCCGGGAACGAGCGCCGTCCAGGCGTCGGGTGCGGGCGTGTCGAACGATTCCGGAGCGTCGACGCTCGGAGCAGCAGGATCGGACCCGGCCGCACCGCAGCCGGCCGCGAGCCCGTCATCGGCGCCGTCGACCGCCGGCGATGCCGCGTCGAACGGTGTGGGGCAGGCGACGTCGCCGACCGCCACCGCCGGGACCGGCTCAGGTCCGACGGGTTCGGCGCCTGCGGGATCGGGTCCGACGGGACCGGGTCCGGGCGGATCGGGGCCAGCAGGATCAGGCGTGTCCGGCTCCGTGGTCGGTACGTCGGCGCGCACGGTCTCTACCCCTGTGCGAGACGGAGACGGGCTCTCGCCGACGACGCCGGGCACGATCGTGCCCGGAGGAATGCCGATTCCGGGGCTCGGTGGGACGGCGTCGCCATCGGTCGCGGCCGGATCCCCACAGTCCCAGACGGCGGGGACGGCGAGACCGATCGCCTACGGATCGCCCACGGCGGCGCAGTCGTCGGCGGCGAGTGCGGCGTCTCGCGGGACGGGAGCGAGCCCGGCGATGGGGCCCGGCGCGGTTCGCCGACAAGACGACGAGGAGCACACCGCGGCCGACTACCTCCGGTCGGCGAGGGAGGGGGAACTGCTCCTCGGCACCGCGCCGCTCGTCACGCCTGCCGTCCTGCCACCGCCGGTCGAGTCCGGCGACGAGCGTGACGTCGCGGTGGACGGTGAGGTCGGCGGCGTCCGCGACGACGCAGACCAGGAACTCGACCCGACCCTGTGACCTGACCTGTGGTTGGACCTCACGGGCCGGGCACCGAGGCGATTTCGTCTCCGAGCGGAGATCTGGCAGAATGTTTCAGGTTGCCTGTGCCGACGCGTCTGTCGCGCTCAGCGCACGAAGACCAATGATTCGGGCACGAACCGGTCGAACCCGCTGCAGGCCTCCTGCGAGCAGGGCCGCCAGGTTCCTCTGTCCAGCCGAACGAAACGGATCCAGACATGAACACCCTCGACTTCCTCGACAAGCAGTCGCTGCGCGACGACGTCCCCGACTTCGCCGCTGGCGACACCCTTGACGTGCACGTCAAGGTCATTGAGGGCTCCAAAGAGCGTGTCCAGGTGTTCAAGGGCGTCGTGATCCGTCGCCAGGGCGGCGGCGTGCGCGAGACGTTCACCGTCCGCAAGGTCTCGTTCGGCGTCGGCGTGGAGCGTACCTTCCCGGTGCACAGCCCGAACATCGCCAAGATCGACGTTCTGACCCGCGGTGACGTGCGTCGCGCCAAGCTGTACTACCTGCGCGATCTGCGCGGCAAGGCTGCCAAGATCAAGGAAAAGCGCTGATCTGAGTCGCTTAAGCCAAAGACCCCGACCGCTGCCGCTCGCAGTGATCGGGGTCTTTTCGCTGCCTCACACGTGAAGCCGCTACGCTGACCGAGTGAATGACAGTACCGACGACGAGCCGAAATTCGTGATCAAGGACGGCGACGCCACAGGTGACGACGCGAAGTCTTCGGGCTTCGGAAAGATCGTCAAGGAGATCGCGATCGTCGTCGCGATCGTCCTGGTCTTGATGTTCGTGTTCACCCAGTTCCTCTTCCGTCAGTACGTCGTGCCGTCCGAATCGATGGAGTCGACGCTCCACGGCTGCTACGGGTGCAGCAACGACCACATCGTGATCGACAAGATGGCGTACCGGTTCGGCGAGCCGCAGCCCGGCGACGTCGTCGTGTTCAAGGCTCCGTCGGAGTCGTGGGACGGCACGTGGCAGTCGCCCCGATCGTCCAATCCCGTGATCCACAAGATTCAAGACGTCCTGTCGTGGGTCGCGCTGGCGCCGCCAGACGAGAACAATCTCGTCAAACGAGTGATCGCGACCGGCGGCCAGACCGTCGAATGCCACAACGCCGACGGCAAGGGCGTGACCGTCAACGGGAAGCCGCTCGACGAGCCGTACATCGACAAGGATCTTCAAGTCGACACCAACACGTCGACCGAGGGCATCCTCGGCGGCGGGTCCTGCTACGGCGACGACTTCGGCCCGCTCAAGGTTCCCGACGGCAACGTGTGGGTCATGGGCGATAACCGGTCGAGTTCTGCCGACTCGCGCTTCCACCAGGAGGACCAGTACCACGGCACGGTGCCGGTCGACGATATCCGCGGCAAGGTCCGCTTCATCCTGTTCCCGTTCTCGAGGATCGGCGGCGTGGGCGACCACGACCCGCAGAGCTGATCCACCCCGACAGACCGCCCCGATTCCAGATGACTTCGTCCACGACGACTCGTTCCGACCGCTGGCCGCCGCGTTCACCGGTCCGCAAAGCAGCGTCGTTACGCACTCTCGAATTCACGCTTGCGCGACACCGGCTGGGACCGGTCGCAGGCGTCGACGAGGCAGGACGCGGCGCGTGCGCCGGGCCGCTGGTCGTCGCGGCGTGTGTGCTCGGTCCGACGCAACTCAAATCGCTCGCCGACCTCGACGACTCCAAACGACTGTCCGAGGCGACGCGTGAGCGGCTGTTCGACGCGGTGCACCGGCATGCCGTCAGCCACAGCGTCGTCGTGGTGCCTGCCGCCGAAGTCGACCGGATCGGCGTGCACGTGGCGAACATCGAGGGGATGCGTCGCGCAGTCGCAGGGCTCGACGTGCGACCGGGCTACGTGCTCTCCGACGGGTTCCAGGTTCCGGGACTGCCCGCACCCTCGCTCCCGGTGATCGGCGGAGACGCGACAGCGGCGTGCATCGCGGCCGCGTCCGTCTTGGCGAAGGTGACGCGTGACCGCATCATGGTCGCCATGGACGACGCGGTCCCCGGCTATGATTTCGCAGTTCACAAGGGGTACAGCACGGCTCGCCACATGGCGCGACTCGACGCGCTCGGTCCGTCGGGAGAGCACCGGCTCTCGTACCGAAACGTCCGCGATAGGCTTGCATGATGAGCGCTGAAGATCTCGAGAAGTACGAAGCCGAGATGGAGCTGTCTCTGTACAAGGAGTACAAGGACATCGTCGGTCAGTTCACCTACGTCGTGGAGACGGAGCGCCGTTTCTACCTCGCGAACGGCGTCGATCTCATCCCGCGAAGCAACGACGGTGAAGTGTATTTCGAGATCCACATGACCGACGCGTGGGTGTGGGACATGTACCGCCCGGCTCGTTTCGTCAAACAGGTGCGCGTCGTGACCTTCAAGGACGTCAACGTCGAAGAACTCGAGCGCGCGGAGCTGCGGCTACCCGACGAGCCGTGATCGACGATCTCGCTTGACCCTCTCGTTGGTGTCACCAGGTGACACCAACGAGAGGGTTAAGCGTCCAGGTGAATTTGTGGATGGATTCTGCGTTCTCCACAGATTGGCGGATCTGGCTGAAATCATCTTCCGCACGTCGGGTCTGTCAGTCATTGTCTGCGCATGGGGGACACGACGAAGCGCCCGGACCGGCGCAGACAAATCGGTCGGCTCGGTGAAGATGTCGCCGCCGAGTACATCGCAGGCCTCGGGTGGGAGGTCTTGGACCGCAACTGGCGGACGCGGTACGGCGAACTCGATCTGATCGCCGCCGACGGCGACACGCTCGTCATCGTCGAGGTGAAGACGCGGGCGAGTCGGACCTTCAGCGATCCGGTCGCGGCCGTGACGCCGCAGAAATTGCGGACCATGCGCCTCGTCGCGCGGCAGTGGCTGTCCGAACAGGAGCGGTACTGGCCGGTGATTCGATTCGACGTCGTGTCGATCCGGCTCGACCTCGCCGATCCCGAAGACCTCGAACGCGCGACGCTGGCACACCACGCCGGCGTCGTCGAGTGAGGACACGGTCATGAGCGGCTTGGGACGGGTCCACTCGGTGGGTCTGAACGCATTCGCCGCCGACGTCATCGAGATTCAAGCCAACATCAGCAACGGGCTGCCCGGGTTCATCATCAGCGGGAGCGCCGACACGTCGCTGCGCGAGGCGAAGGACCGAGTGCGTGCGGCGATCGGCAACAGCGGCGCCAAGTTCCCGGAGAAGAAGATCGTCGTCGCGCTGGCTCCGGCCAACCTGCCGAAGTCCGGTGCGGGGTTCGACCTGCCGATGGCGATCTCGGTGCTGATCGCCACGGGTCAGGCGCAGACCACGCTTCTCGGTGAGACGGTCCTGGTCGGCGAACTGGCGCTCGACGGACGGGTTCGGCCGGTGCGCGGCGTCCTGCCGTTACTCCTCGGCGCCCGCGCTGCGGGCTTCCGGCGTGCCGTCGTCCCGGTCGGGAACGTTCGCGAAGCCACGCTCGTCGACGGACTCGACATCGGCGGCGCGGACTCGCTGTCGGACGTCGTCGCATGGCTCGCCGGGGATCGCGCTCTCGACACGGTGTCCGACACCGAATCGGGGCCCTCGCCCGCTCCGATCCCCGACATGACCGACGTCGTAGGGCAACCCGCGGCTCGGCACGCACTCGAAGTGGCTGCGGCTGGAGCTCATCACGTGCTCATGACCGGCCCGCCGGGAATCGGGAAGACGATGCTGGCCTGCCGGTTGCCCGGCATCCTGCCGCCACTCGGCCACGACGAGTCGCTCGAAGTGACGGCGATTCATTCGGTCGCGGGCATGCTCCCCGCGCACCGGCCACTCATCGAGACGCCGCCGTTCATCGCGCCGCACCACAGCGCGAGCATCACCTCGCTCCTCGGCGGCGGGACCGGGATGGCCCGGCCGGGATCCGTGTCGCGGGCCCATCGCGGCGTGCTGTTCCTCGACGAATGCGCAGAGATGGGCGCAAAGGTCCTCGACTCGCTGCGGCAGCCACTCGAAGACGGCGTCGTCCGGGTGTCACGCCGCGACGGCACGGCGTCGTACCCGGCGCGCTTCCAACTCGTGCTGGCCGCTAATCCGTGTCCGTGCGCGCCGGCCAACGACGTCGACTGCGTGTGCACGTCCATCGTCCGCCGTCGATACCTCGGGAAGCTGTCCGGACCGTTGATGGACCGGGTCGACATCCGCGTCCACATGGAGCCACCCGGAAACACCGCACTGATGACTGAACAAGGGGAGTCGACGGCGGTCGTCGCCGCCCGGGTCGCACACGCGCGCGCGGCGGCCCAGGAACGGTGGGCCGAGCACGGCTGGTTGACCAACGCCGAAGTACCGGGCAGTGCGCTGCGGCGGCGGTATCGCCTTGCGCCGGAAGCGATGCGGCCCATCGAAGCATTCCTCGGACAGGGGAGGATCACCGCGCGCGGCGCGGATCGCGCACTCCGTCTGTCGTGGACACTCGCCGACCTACGCGGCAGCGAGCGCCCCGACACCGACGACGTCGCGCAAGCATTGATGTATCGAGATCGGGGGACCGGGAGATGACCGATATGAACGACGCCGAGCGCAGAGCGTGGGCGTATCTCGCAGCGGCCGCGGAGCCGCCGTCGGCGTCGGTGATCGCGCTCGTGTCGGCGATCGGCGCCATCGATGCGGCGACAGCGGTTCGCGATCGGAAGGCTCCGACAGGTCATCTCGCGGCGCTCGCGGCGACCGAGGCCCGTTATGCGACAGACACGTCCGACCGCGACCTCGACACGGCCGACCGGATCGGCGCACGGCTCGTGACTCCCGACGACGAGGAGTGGCCCGGTTGGCCGTTGTCAGTCCTGGACCGTGCATCGACGGCCGCGCGTGGCGGCGGCCCGCTCGCACTGTGGGCGCGAGGTCCGGGGACGTTGGCGTCGTCGGGTGACGTGGCCGTCGCGCTCGTGGGCTCGCGCGCAGCATCGTCGTACGGCGAATACGTCGCAGGCCAATTCGCGTCCGGCCTGGCCGGCCACGGGAAGACAATCGTGTCCGGTGGCGCGTACGGGATCGACGGAGCCGCACACCGCGGCGCATTGGCCGCAGGCGGTCGCACGATGGCGGTGCTCGCCTGTGGGATCGACCGCGACTATCCGACCGGTCATGCACGGCTTCTGCACGAGATCGCGACACGCGGTCTGATCGTCTCCGAATACGCACCAGGCACGACGGCAGCGAAGCACCGATTCCTCACGCGCAACCGCCTGGTCGCTGCGCTGTCGGGTGCGACGATCGTCGTGGAGGCCGGTCGACGGTCGGGCGCGGCGAACACCGCGGCGTGGGCTACTCGACTGGGTCGCCCGCTCGGTGCAGTGCCCGGACCAGTGACGAGCGCGACGTCGGTCGGCGCGCACGCGATGATCGCGGACGGTCAGGCGACGCTCGTCGCCGACGTCGACGGGGTCGCGTCGCTGGTCGCACCCGACGGAGAAGACACGCGTGGACCGGCGCGGCTCCGCGACACCGACGGGCTGCCGCCGGACCAGTTCCGCGTGGTCGAAGCTCTGCCCGCCCATGAATCGATGTCCATCGACGAGATCTCCTTCAGCGCGGGAATCCCCGTCGACGCGGTGCGCAGTGCGCTGGCGGGTCTCGACGTCGCGGGTCTCGTCGACGAGGACGGCGGGTTGTGGCGACTGCGTCGGTGACGATCTGACCACGGGCCGCGGCGACTCGACCGCTGGGGCGCCGTCACTGCACGGTGAACGTCGCCGTCGACGGATCGGTCGGGGCACAGAGCGGCGGAAGATCGTCGCGCGCCGCGGCCGGTGGCGTCGCAAGCGCGGCCGTGATCCGGTACGCGCCGCGCTCCGTGAGGGACCAACTGGTTCGAATCAACGTCCCGTCGGCGTCGATCACGTGACTCTCGACCGCGGGCGGATCGGTCGCAGTCTGGACGTCCAAGGCGAGCGACTCGCCTGGTGGCAACGCGGTGAGGGCGGCGCGCACCGCGTCGATCGAGGGCGCGAACGTGGGGATCGGTCGGGACGACGACGCGACGTCCGTCCCGTCACGTGTCACCGACGTGACGATCGCGCTGCCGATGCCGTGCTTGGGAACAGCGCACGGAGCGTCGGAGTCGTTGTGCACCGTCAAGGCCAGCCGGGGGACTGCGCCGGTAGCCCCGTGGTCGGGCGTCGATCGCAGTTCGACGCTGACGCCGGCGGGAGCGTCGCCGCCGGATGAACACGCGGCGATCGGGACGGCGCACAGCACAACCGCGGCCCCGACCGTGGCCGCCCGAGTCCGCGTGATCGGCGCTGTCGGAGTAGGCATAGGGAGAGTTGTACACCGTCGCCGTGCGGCCCGCCCCGACGTTCGAGAGCACAGTTCGTTAGGATTACCTAAGAAGGAGGTGCTGCGCAATGGCGAAGCGACAGAACACGATGACGGTGCTGCGCACCGAGGACCTGACGACGCACATGCGTCGGATCTGGTTCGGCGATCCGGGATTCGACGACTTCCAGGCGACCGACGACACCGACATGTACGTCAAGTTCCAGTTCGCACAACCCGACCGCGACGGACCGGTACTGCGCACCTACACCGTGCGCTTCCACGATCCGGTGGCGCGCGAGATCGCCGTCGACTTCGTCGTGCACGGCGATGAAGGGCTCGCGGGCCCGTGGGCGGCACATGTGCAGCCGGGGGAGACGATCACGTTCCTCGGACCCGGCAGCGGCTACCGTCCCGATCCGGCGGCCCCGTGGCATCTGCTGGCCTGCGACGAGGCAGGCCTGCCCGCGGTGGCCGCAGCGCTCGCGACACTGCCCGCGGACGCCGTCGCGAAGGTCTTCATCGAAGTGGCGGGACCCGACGACGAGGTAGAACTGTCCGCCCCGGACGGTGCCGAGATCACCTGGATCCACCGCGGATACGGATCAGACGACGCGCCCGACGACGTCGCAGGCGACAATGCGCCGATCATCACCGCGGTGAAGGACGCCGAATGGCTCGACGGCGAGCCGCACGTCTTCATCCACGGCGAGGCGCAGGCCGTCATGAAGAACCTCCGCCCATACATCCGCAAGGAGCGGGGCGTGGGCAAAGCGCGCGCCTCGATCTCCGGGTACTGGCGACGCGGACGCACCGAGGACGGGTTCCGGTTGTGGAAGGCCGACCAGAAGGCTGCGATCGCGGCGGACGAAGAAGCCTGGTCGAACGTCTGAACACTGCTCCCACGATCGGGGCAGTCGCTGGCCTACCCTGGGCATCATGGCCGACGTCCTAAGCGCATTCGCCGATCACCTGCGCCACGAGAAGGCGCGTAGTGACCACACGGTGCGCGCGTACACCGGCGACGTACGCGGACTGATCAGCTTCGCCGGAGCCCGGGGCGTCGAACTCGCCGACATCGACCTCGCGCTGCTGCGTGCCTGGCTCGCCGAACACACTCGGCGAGGCGCGGCCAGAACGTCGATCGCACGACGCGTCTCGTCGGCGAAGACGTTCTGCGCGTGGGCCGTTCGCGAAGAGATCCTCGCGACCGACGTGGCTGCCCGGCTGCAGGCTCCGAAGTCGCACCGCGTCCTCCCGCACGTCCTCGACCCGGAGGCGGCAGCGGCGGCCGTCGATGCCGCGGCCCGGCCCGAGCTGTCCGACCCGACCGATCCCGTCGCGCTCCGCGACCGGCTGATCGTCGAACTCCTGTACTCATGCGGGATCCGAGTCGGGGAGTTGTGCGGACTGGACCTCGGTGAAGTCGATCGGGACCGTCGCGTGGTCCGGGTGATCGGCAAGGGCGACAAACAGCGGTCGGCTCCGTACGGCGGACCCGCCGAGAAGGCGCTCACCGCGTGGCTGCGCAGCGGACGTCCGGCCCTGGCCACTGCAGAGTCGGGGGAGGCGCTGCTCGTCGGGGTCAAAGGACGCAGGCTGGACCAGCGGATGGCGCGCAGCGTGGTGCACCGCGCCACCGACGACGGCGACGGCTCCTCGATCGGTCCGCACGGGTTGCGGCACAGCGCCGCCACTCACCTGTTAGAAGGCGGGGCGGATCTGCGCGTGGTCCAAGAACTTCTCGGACACTCGTCGTTGGCGACGACGCAGCTCTACACGCACGTCAGCGTGGAGCGTCTGCGGGCCGTGCACGACCAGGCGCATCCGCGGGCGTGAGCGGCTTCAACCGGACTTGCACGACGCCGAGAAGGCCGAGCGGATCGAGGTAGACGGCGTCGCGTCCGCGCCCACGCCGGGCGCCCCAGTGCAGACACGCCGACGCCCGGCACCCGTCATGACCGGCGGCGAGCAGTCCGATCACCTCGCCGCGCCCGACGTGATCGCCTCGACGCACCCGAGCCACCACCGGTTCGTACGTGGTGAGGATTCCGTCGGCGTGCATCACCGACACAGTCGGACGGCCCGCGACGCTTCCCGCGAAGTTCACGGTGCCCGCTCGCGCCGACAGGACGGCGTCGTCGGCGCGGGCCGCCAGATCGACACCGCGGTGGCCGGCCTGCCAGCGCTGTGCCGGCGGGTCGAAAGGACGTACCACCTGGGGCGTCGGCGCCAACGGCCAGCGGTACGCAGATCCGGGCTCGGAGGTCGCGGTAGACCCGAACGGCAGAGCGAGCAGAAGGCAGACGGCCGTCGGGAGCCACACGGAAGCAACTCGACGCGTGACGACACCTGGCCGGACCGATCTCATACAAGGTCAGACGCACCGGGTCTTCGCACGGTTCCGCAACTCGCCGCACCTACTGCGAACTGCATTGATTTGCCTGGTCGCGCCGCATTGGAGTAGTCTTTCCGACGCACCCGGGTATGCCTGGGTGACTTCGCGCGTCCGCGCGGACCTCTCGCGAAAGCGAAGGTCTACCGGTCGTCCTGCGCGGTCCCGGACCCTGAAATCGGTTCGGGTGCAGGCGATTGCGGGCGCCAGGGTCCGAACCCGACTTGGGGGAGGACGGCAAACTGCAAGAGAGGACACATTCATGGCTGTCGTAACCATGAAGCAGCTGCTGGACAGCGGCGCACACTTCGGTCACCAGACCCGTCGGTGGAACCCGAAGATGAGGCGCTTCATCTTCACTGACCGCAACGGCATCTACATCATCGACCTGCAGCAGACGCTGTCGTACATCGACCGCGCCTACGAGTTCGTCAAGGAGACTGTCGCTCACGGCGGCACCATCCTGTTCGTCGGCACCAAGAAGCAGGCGCAGGAATCGATCGCCGCAGAGGCGACCCGCGTCGGCATGCCGTACGTGAACCAGCGTTGGCTCGGTGGCATGCTCACCAACTTCCAGACCGTGCACAAGCGCCTTCAGCGTATGAAGGAGCTCGAGGCCATGGAGCAGACCGGTGGCTTCGAGGGTCGCACCAAGAAGGAAATCCTCATGCTCACGCGTGAGAAGAACAAGCTCGTCCGCACCCTCGGCGGCATCCGCGACATGGCCAAGGTTCCCTCGGCCGTGTGGGTCGTGGACACCAACAAGGAGCACATCGCCGTCGGTGAGGCTCGCAAGCTGAACATCCCGGTCATCGCGATCCTGGACACCAACTGCGACCCGGACGTCGTCGACTACCCGATCCCGGCGAACGACGACGCGATCCGTAGCGCTGCTCTGCTGACCCGCGTCATCGCATCGGCCGTCGCCGAGGGCGTGCAGGCGCGTGCCGGCCAGGGCTCGGGCGACGCGAAGCCCGAAGCCGGCGCCGAGCCGCTCGCCGAGTGGGAGCAGGATCTGCTCGCCGAGGCCTCCGCTCCGGCCGCTCCCGCAGCTGAGGCCGCTCCGGCAGCTGAGGCCGCTCCGGCCGAGGCCGCTGCCGCTCCGGCCGACGCTCCGGCTGCTCCTGCCGCAGAATAGGCAGTGACCGCATAGTCTCCTCGCCGTACCGTCGCTGTCCGTAGGTTCCCTGCGGACAGCGACGAGGCGACGGGGCGGGCTAGTCACACCGAAGAATCCTAAGAAGGAGGATCGCCGCACATGGCGAACTACACCGCGGCGGACGTCAAGCGTCTGCGCGAAATGACCGGTTCGGGCATGCTCGACTGCAAGAACGCACTGGCCAACAACGACGGTGACTTCGACAAGGCTGTCGAAGAGCTGCGTATCAAGGGCGCCAAGGACGTCGGCAAGCGTGCTGAGCGCTCCACCGCCGAGGGCCTCGTCGCTGCGCGTGACGGCGTCATGGTCGAGCTGAACAGCGAGACCGACTTCGTCGCCAAGAACGAAGAGTTCCAGAAGCTCGCCGACGACGTCCTCGGTGCTGCAGTCGAACTGCGGACCAACGATGTCGCCGAGCTGTCGGCAGCCAAGCTGGGCGACGGCACCGTCGCCGAGGCCGTCGAAGCACTGTCGGCCAAGATCGGCGAGAAGCTGGTCCTGCAGCGCGTCGCATCGTACGACGGCCCGGTCGCCGTCTACCTGCACAAGCGTGCGTCGGACCTGCCGCCGTCAGTCGGCGTCGTGGTCTCGTACACCGGCGAGGGCGACACCGCTGCGGAGGCCGCTCGCGGCGCCGCCATGCAGGTCGCAGCTCTGAAGGCGAAGTACGCCAGCCGCGACGAGGTCCCCTCGGACATCGTCGAGGGCGAGCGTCGTATCGCCGAGGAGACCGCGAAGGCAGAAGGCAAGCCCGAGCAGGCGCTGCCGAAGATCGTCGAAGGTCGCGTCAACGGCTTCTTCAAGGACGTCGTCCTCGTGGACCAGCCGTCGGTCACCGATTCGAAGAAGACGGTCAAGGCGATCCTCGACGAGGCAGGCGCCTCCGTCGTCGCGTTCAGCCGCTTCGAGGTCGGACAGGTCTGATCTGGTCCGCGACCTGATCGGTTGAATTCCGACAAGAGCCCGGCACTCCTTCACGGGGTGCCGGGCTCTCGTCGTCTTCACTGGTGGATGTGTGCGAGCGCGGTGGTCAGCTCCTCGAACGCCTCAACCCAGCCGTCGTACATGCCGTGCTCGGATCCGCGGTCGTCGGCGACGCCCTGCACGTGGAATCGCATGTCGCACGTGCCGTCGCCTGATTCGCTGAGCTCCACGGTGATCAGCGGCGGCTCTTGATCGATCGCCTCGGCGGTGGCGGACGACGTGTCGGCGCCCCAGGTGAACTGCAACAGTTCGGGCTCCACGATCTTCGTGTAGGCGCCGACGGTCGGGTACTCGGTCCCGTCGGGGATCACCATCGTGTAGCCGTACGAGCCGCCTTCGCGGAGGTCGATGTACAGCGACCCTTCTTTGACGACGACGTCGTGCGGATGCCACCAGAGCATGGCGATGCTCGGGTCGGTCCACGCCTCCCAGACTCGGCGGCGTGAGGCATTGAAGCTGTAGTCGATGGTGAACTGCTTCTCGGTGTCGGTGGTCATCTTTCTTACTCCTTCTCCGTTGTCTCGGATGTGGTGGCTGTTCGAGCGACTTCGAGTGCTTCGAGGGTCTCCTCGAGTCGAGCGAACCGTTCGAGCCAGATGCTGCGGTGCTCGACGACCCACGCCTGCGCCTGCGTGAGCGGTTCCTCGCGCATCTCGCAGGTCCGCCAACGTCCCTGCTTGGTGCGGACGATGAGCCCGGCGTGCTCGAGCACGTTCAGGTGCTGTGTGACGGCGGGTCTGCTCATGGCCAGTGGTTCGGCGAGAACGGACACCGTCGCCGGGCCGTGGGCGAGTCGCTCGAGGATCTGCCGTCTGGTCGGGTCGCCGAGGGCCTGGAACGTGGCACTCAGCGGATCGATACGATCCATACGTAAGCATCTCCTTAAGTAAGCGACTACTTAACTGTGGCACACGGCGGCGACGACGTCAACGGTTCGGTTGTTCCGACACCCGGTTCGCAGCCGGTCGGCGTATTCGACGAGCCTTCTTCTAAGATGAATGGGATCGGTTTCGGCGGCGCTGAGTGCTGCCGAGACCACGACGTCGAAGCGGAAGAGGATTGATGACTGCTCAGGCTCCAGTCGGTGCGCCGGCCGGCGGTTACCGGCGAGTGCTTCTCAAGCTCGGTGGTGAGATGTTCGGGGGTGGCAGAGTAGGTCTGGATCCGGATGTCGTGGCCGCTGTCGCCGACCAGATCGCCGAGGTCGTGGCCGACGGTGTGCAGGTCGGCATCGTCATCGGCGGTGGCAACTTCTTCCGGGGAGCCGAGTTGCAGCAGCGAGGCCTGGACCGCGCGCGGTCGGACTACATGGGCATGCTCGGCACTGTGATGAACTGCCTTGCGCTGCAAGACTTCCTGGAGAAGCGCGGCATCATCACGCGAGTGCAGTCGGCGATCTCGATGGGTCAGGTCGCCGAGCCGTACCTCCCGTTGCGTGCCGTGCGGCATCTGGAGAAGGGGCGTGTGGTGATCTTCGGTGCGGGCATGGGTATGCCGTACTTCTCCACCGACACGACCGCGGCTCAGCGCGCCCTCGAGATCAAGGCCCAGGTCGTCATGCTTGCGAAGGGCGTCGACGGGGTCTACTCCGATGATCCGCGCACCAACCCGGACGCCGAGCTGTTCCACGAGATCACCCACCGCGAGGTGATCGAGAAGGAGCTCAAGGTGGCCGATGCGACGGCGTTCAGTCTCTGCATGGACAACAACATGCCGCTCCTCGTATTCAACCTCCTCGAACGGGGCAACATCGCACGCGCGGTCGCGGGTGAGACGATCGGAACGCTCGTCAGCACCGAACCGGCACCCTAGAGACTCTTCTCAACAAGATAAGGACATCGACATGATCGACGAAGCTCTGCTCGACGCCGAGGAGAAGATGGAGAAGGCCGTCAGTGTCGCACGCGACGACATGGCGTCCATCCGGACCGGCCGTGCCAACCCGGCGATGTTCAACAAGGTCGTCATCGACTACTACGGCGCGATGACTCCGATCACTCAGGTCGCGGGCATCAACACGCCCGAACCCCGCTTGGTGGTCATCAAGCCCTACGAGCCGTCGCTGATGCGTGACATCGAGACGGCGATCCGCAACTCCGATCTCGGCGTCAACCCGACGGACGACGGCAACGTCATCCGCGTCGCGATCCCGCAACTCACCGAGGAGCGTCGCAGGGACTTGGGCAAGCAGGCGCGCGGCAAGGGCGAGGATGCGAAGGTCGCGATCCGCAACGTGCGTCGCAAGGCCGTCGACGAGCTCAAGCGCATCCAGAAGGACGGCGAGGCGGGCGAGGACGAGGTCTCCCGCGCCGAGAAGGAACTCGACAAGACCACGCATTCGTACACCGACGCGGTCGACGAGCTCGTGAAGAACAAGGAAGCCGAGCTGCTCGAGGTATGACGACCCCCACGACGTCCAAGGCCGGCCGAAACCTCCCCGCGGCGATCGCGGTGGGGGCCGGCCTCGGCGCCGTGCTCATCGCGGTCCTAACGTTGGTGCCGATGGCCTGGTACGGCATCGTCTCCGTCGCGTTGGGGATCGCGACGTGGGAGGTCTGCAAGCGACTGCACGACGGCGACTTCGGGGTGCCGTTCTGGCCGCTCCTCGTCGGCGGACAGGTCACCATCTGGGTCTCGTGGCCGTGGGGGATCGAGGCGTCGTTCGTCGCGTTCGCCGCGACCGTGCTCGTGCTGATGGTGTGGAAGCTGTTCGCCCAGGGGCTCTCGAACGCTCCGCAGAACTACGTCCGCGACCTGTCGCTGTCTGTGTTGGTGCTGGCCTGGCTGCCGATGCTGGCGACGTTCGGCACCGAGATGGTTGCGCAGGACCAGGGCAACTTCCGGGTGCTCACGCTCGTGATCGTGGTGGTCTGCTCGGACATCGGCGGCTACGCCGCCGGAGTCCTGTTCGGCAGACATCCGATGGCTCCGGCGATCAGCCCGAAGAAATCGTGGGAGGGATTCGTCGGCTCGCTCGTCGTCGGGACGGTCGGCGCGGTCCTGTGTTCGATGTTCCTGCTCGACGCGGCCTGGTGGGTGGGAATCGCGCTCGGCCCGTTGATGGTGATCGTCGCGACCACCGGCGACCTCGTCGAGTCTCAGGTCAAACGCGACCTCGGCATCAAGGACATGGGCACCCTGCTCCCCGGCCATGGCGGCATCATGGACCGCCTCGACTCGTTGCTCCCGTCGGCGCTCGTCACCTGGGCGGTGCTGACGATTCTCCTGTGATCCTGCGCGCATCGTGATCCTGTGTGGAGCGGACATGTGCGCGCTCCGTGAGAGAATGAGGGCATGACGTCTCTGCCGCTGGTCTTCGACGCGCCCAAACGCGGGCGTCCGCCCACTCATTTCGCCGACCTCGACGAGGCGGGGCGAATCAAAGCAGTCACCGATCTGGGCTTCCCGAAGTTCCGCGCGAATCAGCTCGCGAAGCAGTACTACGGCCGGTTGACGGGCGACGTCGCCGAGATGACCGACGTTCCCGCAGCCAAGCGCGATGCAGTCGGCGAGGCGCTGTTCCCGACGCTGATGACGCCGGTCCGGCACGAGCAGGTCGACGACGGCAGCACTCGCAAGACGCTGTGGCGCCTGCACGACGGGACGCTCCTGGAATCGGTCCTCATGCGCTACACCGACCGAGACACCCTGTGCATCTCGTCGCAGGCCGGCTGCGGCATGGCCTGCCCGTTCTGTGCGACCGGGCAGGGCGGACTCGACCGCAATCTGTCGACGGCGGAGATCGTCGACCAGGTGCGTGCCGCGGCGAGGGCTGTTCGCGACGGCGACATGGGCGAACCCGGGCGACTGTCCAACGTGGTCTTCATGGGCATGGGGGAGCCGCTCGCCAACTACAAGCGAGTGGTGGACGCCGTTCGCAAGATCACCCGTCCCGCCCCAGACGGATTTGGCATCTCGGCGCGACACGTCACGGTCTCGACCGTCGGCCTGGCCCCCGCGATCAGGCGGCTCGCCGACGAAGGGTTGGCCGTGACGCTCGCCGTCTCCCTGCACACACCCGACGACGAACTCCGCGACACTCTGGTGCCCGTGAACAATCGTTGGTCGGTGACCGAGGTGCTCGACGCCGCTCGCTATTACGCCGACCAGACGGGTCGACGCGTCTCCATCGAGTACGCGCTGATCCGGGACGTCAACGACCAGCCGTGGCGTGCCGATCTGCTCGGTGAGAAGCTCCGACACAAGCTCGGCGGTCTCGCGCACGTCAATGTCATCCCCCTCAACCCGACACCGGGCTCGGAGTGGGACGCGAGCCCGAAACCGGTCGAGGCCGAGTTCGTGCGTCGAGTCCGCGAACAAGGGATCTCGTGCACCGTCCGCGACACGCGCGGACAGGAGATCGCCGCGGCATGTGGCCAGTTGGCGGCCGAAGAGCGCTAGGACGCCGTTCTCCTTACGACCCGACACAAGCAGCAGGGCCGGACACCATACGGTGTCCGGCCCTGCTGTCTGCGATTTCTAGCGTCGCCAGGCGCCCTTGCGCGGGATCATCTTGTAACCCGCGAAACCGATCAGTCCGACGGCGATCACGATGAGGTAGATGTCCTCGACGTGGCCGACGTGGTTGCCGACCAGCATGGCCAGGCAGATCAGGCCCGAGACGAACGCGGCGATCGCGTAGGTACGGGGTGCGGTACCGCTCCAGCCGAAGCGGGCCGACGGCGCATCGGCCGGCTCGCGGACCCAGCCGGTATCGATCTGTTCGACCTCAGTGCTTGCCACGTCCACTCCTTATGACAGCCGGTAGTAGTTCGGGCTACAGCATAACCCGCGGGGTGTGGCGCGTATGCATGTGGTGGAGCGTGGCGCGCTCGGTGGTCTCACCGCTCGCACACGAGGGCCGCGCGTGCGTCACAATGGCTTCCGTGAGGACACGCGTATTGATTCTCGGCTCGACGGGATCCATCGGCACCCAGGCTCTTGAGGTGATCGCCGACCACCCCGATCGGTTCGAGGCCGTCGGCCTCGGCGCAGGCGGCGGCAACCTCGAACTCCTCGGTCAGCAGATCGCGGAGACGGGGCTGGCCCCGTCGCGGGTCGCGGTGGCCGACCCCGCGGCCGCAGCGGCGTTGACCGACCGGATCGGCGGCGGCGTCCTGGCGGGCGACGACGCGATGGTCCGGCTGATCGAGACCGTCGAGGCCGACGTCGTCTTGAACGGTGTGGTCGGAGCGATTGGTCTGCGCCCCAGCCTCGCGGCACTCGAGACCGGCGCCCGCCTGGCGCTGGCCAACAAGGAGTCGCTCGTCGCGGGCGGATCGCTCGTCCTCGACGCGGCAGCGCCCGGCCAGATCGTTCCCGTCGACTCGGAGCACTCGGCCATCGCGCAGTGTCTGCGCGGCGGGTCGACGGACGAAGTGGATCGCCTCGTGCTCACCGCATCGGGCGGGCCGTTCCGCGGCTGGACGGCCGAACAGGTCCGGGACGTGACCCCGGAGCAGGCAGGCAAGCATCCGACGTGGTCGATGGGCCCGATGATCACCCTGAACTCCGCGACGCTGGTCAACAAGGCGCTGGAGGTCGTCGAAGCTCACCTGTTGTTCGACGTGCCCTACGACCGGATCGACGTGACCGTCCACCCGCAGTCGATCGTCCACTCGATGGTGACGTTCGTCGACGGTGCGACCATCGCGAAGGCGTCGCCCCCGAGTATGAAACTGCCGATCGCGCTGGCGCTCGGCTGGCCGGACCGGGTCCCCGGGTCGTCGGCGGCGTGCGATTGGACACAGTCGGCGACGTGGACGTTCGAGCCGGTGGACGACGAGGTGTTCCCGGCGATCTCACTGGCGCGCGAGGCCGGAACCGTCGGCGGAAGCCTGACGGCCGTGTTCAACGCGGCGAACGAGGTCGCCGCCGACGGATTCTTCGCGGGGGACATCGGGTTCCCGCGGATCGTCGGCACTATCGCCGACGTGCTCGCCGACGCAGATCAATGGTCGTCGAAGCCGGGTACTCTGGACGAGGTTCTGGCAGCAGACCGTTGGGCGCGCGACCGTGCGGCAGCCCTGGTCGCCGCGGCCTCGAAGTGATCTGAGCGGAGTCGGTAGTTGAGTTTCGTCCTGGGCATCGTGCTGTTCGCGGCTGCGCTGCTGATCTCGATCGCCTGGCATGAGCTCGGGCATCACGTCGCGGCGAAGGCGACCGGAATGAAGGTGCGACGCTTCTTCGTCGGCTTCGGTCCCACGGTCTGGTCCACGCACGTGGGGGAGACCGAGTACGGGCTCAAAGCGATCCCGCTCGGCGGATTCTGCGATATCGCGGGCATGACGCCCCACGACGAACTCTCGGTCACCGAGCAAGGTCGCGCCATGTACCAGCAGAAGACGTGGAAGCGCCTGGTCGTGATGATCGCAGGTCCGGTGCAGAACTTCATTCTCGGCTTCATCCTGATCATCGTGCTGGCACTGGGATGGGGGCTGCCGATCCTCGGTGACCAGCCGGTCCACGCGACCGCGCTCTCCTGCGTCGCGCCGACGACGGACGCGACCGGCAATCCGGTCGAGTGCACGGGCCCGGCGCCCGCCGAGGAGGCGGGACTGCGCCTGGGCGATCAGATCGTCGCGGTGAACGGTGCGGAAGTCGCGAACTCGTCCGACCTCGTCGACAAGGTGCGCGATTCGACGTCGTCGGCCCGGCTGACCGTGCACCGCGACGGTCAGACGATGGACGTGACGATTCCCGTCACCCAAGTGCAGCGCATGACGGAGAAGGACGACGGCACTCTCGTTCCGGTCACGGTGCCCGCGATCGGCGTGACCCTGGATCGGGTCACCGTCGCCCACTACGACTGGACGTCGGTGTGGGGCGGAGCCGTCTCGTTCACCGGCGACATCGCCGAGGAGACCGTCAAGTCGCTCGCGTCGCTACCGTCCAAGATCGACGACCTGTGGACCGCCGTCACCGGCGGCGAACGCGCTGCCGACACCCCGGTCAGCGTCGTCGGAGCCTCGAGGCTCGGGGGCGAGGCGGTCGAGCGCGGCTATTGGGACCTGTTCTTCGGGTTGCTGCTGAGCATCAACTTCTTCCTCGGAGCGTTCAACCTCGTGCCACTGCTGCCGCTCGACGGCGGGCACATGATCATCGCGATCTACGAGAAGGTGCGCAATCTGCTCCGCCGCGCATTCGGGCGGTCGGACGGTGCACCCGTCGACTACTACAAACTGCTGCCGCTGACGTACGCGGTCGTCGCGGTGATGGGGGCGTTCATGGTGTTGACCGTGACGGCCGACATCATCAACCCGATCCGCATCTTCTGACCGGTAGTCTGGCAAGCGAATATAGGAGTGATGTCAATGACTGAATCGTCCGGACCGCTGGCCGTGGGCCTCGGGATGCCCGCCGGGCCGCCGCCCGTGCTCGCGCCGCGCCGGAAGACCCGACAGATCCAGGTCGGATCCGTCGGGGTCGGGAGCGACCATCAGATCTCGGTGCAGTCGATGTGTACGACCAAGACGCACGACGTGAACTCGACGCTTCAGCAGATCGCCGAGTTGACGGCGTCGGGCTGCGACATCGTCCGCGTCGCCTGCCCGCGTCAGGAGGACGCGGACGCGCTCGCCACGATCGCCCGGAAGTCGAAGATCCCGGTGATCGCGGACATCCACTTCCAGCCGAAGTACATCTTCGCCGCGATCGACGCGGGCTGCGCCGCCGTCCGCGTCAACCCCGGCAACATCAAAGAGTTCGACGGCCGCGTCAAAGAGGTCGCGAAGGCCGCAGGCGACGCAGGCATCCCGATCCGTATCGGCGTCAACGCGGGCTCCCTCGATCCGCGTCTGCTCAAGAAGTACGGGAAGGCGACGCCCGAGGCGCTCGTCGAGTCCGCACTGTGGGAGGCGGGCCTGTTCGAGGAACACGGCTTCGGCGACATCAAGATCTCGGTGAAGCACAACGACCCGGTAGTCATGGTCGAGGCCTATCGTCAGCTCGCCGCGCAGAGCGACTACCCGCTGCACCTCGGCGTCACCGAGGCCGGGCCCGCGTTCCAAGGCACCATCAAATCGGCCGTCGCGTTCGGTTCGCTGCTCTCCGACGGCATCGGCGACACGATCCGCGTCTCGCTGTCGGCGCCGCCTGCTGAGGAGATCAAGGTCGGCGACGCCATCCTGCAGTCGCTCAATCTGCGTCCCCGCAAGCTGGAGATCGTCTCTTGCCCGTCGTGCGGTCGCGCGCAGGTCGACGTGTACAAGCTGGCCAACGAGGTCAGCGCAGGCCTCGAAGGCATGGAGGTTCCGTTGCGGGTCGCCGTGATGGGGTGCGTCGTCAACGGGCCGGGCGAGGCGCGCGAGGCCGACCTCGGCGTGGCATCGGGGAACGGCAAAGGCCAGATCTTCATCAAGGGCGAAGTCGTCAAGACCGTACCCGAAGCCCAGATCGTCGAGACATTGATCGCCGAAGCGCTGCGTATCGCCGAGAGCACAGAGGACACTGGTAGCGGGACACCGACGGTGTCCGTCAGTTGATGTCCGAGTCCGTGAGGTCGTCCCTGACCTGATTGACGTCACTGACCTGACTATCGGAGGTGCGACGTGCTTCGACTGCTCGGCGGCCGTCCGCTCGGGGCCCGGGACGCGGAAGCGGTCACGCGCGCTCTCGACGCAGATCCGGTCGCGTCCTGCATGGTTGCGGCGCGCATCGAGGCGTACGGGATCATTCCACGCCTGCTCGGCGGTGAGATGTGGAGCGCGTCGACGCCGGGGGAGTCCCTGTGCTTCTCGGGAGCCAACCTGATGCCGCTCGTCGGCGACGCCAACGACCTCGACTACTTCGCCGACCGAGTGCTCAGCGCGCCGCGTATGTGCACGTCGGTCGTCGGCGATGCTGAATTGGCCCTCGGGCTGTGGGACCGAGTCGAGTCCGAGTGGGGCACTCCACGTGAGATCCGGCCCGAGCAGCCGTTGCTCGCATTGCGCGGAGCCCCCGCGATCGAACCGGACCCGCATGTTCGACTGGTCCGCACCGCCGACCTCGAGGCCTACTTTCCCGCGGCCGTCGAGATGTTCCGCGGCGAGGTCGGCGTCGACCCGTGCGCGAGTGACGGCGGACGGTCGTACCGCCGTCGTCTGGCTGCGCTGATCTCGGCGCGCCGGGTGTTCGCCCGCTTCGAGGACGGGCGAGTGGTCTACAAGGCCGAGATCGGGTCCATGTCCCGCCGCGTGGGACAGATCCAGGGGGTCTGGGTGGACCCGGAGCAACGAGGCAGGGGGCTCGGCGCCTCCGGGACCGCAGCGGTCGCCGCCGCGATCGCTCGCCAGGGGCGGATCGCGAGTCTCTACGTGAACAGTTTCAACACCGCGGCTCGGGCCACCTATCGCAGCGTCGGTTTCGACGAAGTGGGGACGTTCGCCACAGTCCTCGTCGACTGACCCGTTACTCTCGTCCACGATGCCTCTCCGACGACTTCTCGCTGTGCTGTGTGCGCTCCTGCTCGTGGTGACGGCCGCTGCCTGCGCGTCGGACGACGACGGGCCGCGCGCTGCCGCAGATGCGTTCGTCGGTGCATTCGCCGACCATGACGTCGACGCCGCCGCGGCGCAGACCACCGTGCCGGATCGCGCGCGGACCGTGTTGGCTGGCGCGTGGGAGGGGTTGGCGGCGCAGTCGCTGTCCGCGCGGACCGGGCGCGTCCACCTCGACCAGGACATCGCGGACGTCGACGTCACCTACACGTGGACACTGCCGCGCGGACGGACCTGGGAGTACGACACGACGCTCTCGATGGGGCGCAGCGACACCGGCTGGGCCGTCCGGTGGTCCTCGACGGCGGTCCATCCGCATCTGGGCGCCGACCAGCGGCTCCTGCTCAGCGACCTCAGCCCGCCGCGCGCGTCGGTCAACGAGTCCGACGGCTCGGAGGTGATGGTCAACGGGATCGTCACCTCCGTGTCGTTCGACGGGCGCGCGGCGATCGAGGGCGGCGACGTCGTGGGGTCGGCGGCGCGCCTGGTGCTGGTGATGGGTCCGTTCGTGCCCGGGTTGTCGGTGCAACGGCTCGCGGAGCAGGCGACCGCATCTGCGGAGCCCCTGCCGATCGGCGTGCTGCCCGCGGGCGACGTCGAACGACTTCGCGGGGAACTCGACCTGCCGGGCATCGTTCTGAATGAACGGTCGGTACTGCAACCTCGCGACCCCCGTTTCGCGTCGGCAGTGTTGACGCGGGTCGGAGCCACGGTCGGCGCCGACGTCGTCGGGAAGCCCGGATGGCAAGTGGCCGTGGTGAATCCGAACGGAGTCGTCGCCGACGTCGTGCATCAGGAGCCGAGTGTTCCGGCGCCTGCGGTGTCGTTGACCCTGTCGCGTTCGGTGCAGGATTCAGCGCAGCGTGCTGTGAACGCGGTGCAGGGGCATGCGGCGATGACCGTGGCGGTCCAGGCGTCGACCGGAAAGATCCTGGCGATCGCCCAGAACGGCGACGCCGACCGGGTCGGCCTGCCTGCGACCGCAGGTCAGTATCCGCCCGGTTCGACGTTCAAGATGGTCACATCGGCCGCCGCGATGAGTGCCGATCTGTCGCGTCCGGACGCGATGGTGAACTGTCCCGGCGAGATCACCATCGGCGACCGCACCATCCCCAACTACGACGGATTCGCGCTCGGCGCGGTGACGTTGCAGCAGGCGTTCGCCGCGTCGTGCAACACGACGTTCGCGCACTTGGCATCGCAGATGGGACCGTCCGACCTCGCGCATGCGGGTGCGGCGATGGGGCTCGGGTCCGAGTACGACATCGCAGGCATCGAAGCCGAATCGGGGTCGGTTCCGATCGAACCGCAGCTGGTGCTGCGCAGCGAAGACGGTTTCGGTCAGGGCACCGTGCTGGCCAGCCCGCTCGGCATGGCCTTGGTCGCGGCGACCGCGGCTACCGGCCGACTGCCCGTGCCGCAGTTGATCAACGGCCGCGACACGAAGGTGACCGGGCCGGACGTCTCGCTGGACGGCGACGTCTACGCGCGACTGCGCCCGATGATGCGGTCGGTGGTTACCGAGGGCACGGCGTCGACGATCGCCGATCAGGGCGAGGTGTTCGGTAAGACGGGCGAGGCGGAAGTGAACGGCGGATCGCACGCGTGGTTCGCCGGGTACCGGGGCGACATCGCCTTCGCCACGCTGATCGTCCTCGGCGGCGGATCGGACGCGGCGGTCGGCATCACCCGGGACTTCCTCGCCGGGATTCCCGCAGACTTCCGTCCGTGACGGATGACTAGGCTGCGCGGATGAATAGTGCACTAATCGGATGACTCAGACAACCGCGGCATGACATGATCATGTGACCTTCGTCACGAAAGGCGGTCAAGGTCATGAGCGGTCCGACCCCTCCCAATCCCCAGGATCCAGGCCTGCAGTACCCATCACCAGGAGTCCCGCAGGCTCCGCCCCAGTCTCTACCGATCGCGCCCCAGTCTCCACCCGGATTTCAGCAACCCGGCGCTCAACCAGGCTTTCAGCAACCCGGCGGTCGACATCCCGGTATGGGCGGGCATGCGGCCTTCGGTGACGTCGGGCGCGGGTATCCATCTCCGGCGGCGCCGACCGCAACGGTCAATCCGAGACTCATGCCGTTTCTCGGAGCGACGGCGGTGGTCGCGTTCGTCGTGTTCGTCGCTGCGTTCCTTCCGTGGGTGTCGTTCGACGGCGGGTCCGTGTCCGGTGCGCAGGGCGGCGGCGACGGAGTGTTCACCCTGATCGTCGCGGTGATCGCAGGCGCAGTCGCGGTGGCGGCGATCTTCCTCACGGCCCGGCAGCAGTTGCTTCCGCGGATCGCGGGCATCGTGTCGGTCGTCGTCGGGGTCATCGTCACGTTGATCGCGATCGTGGACATCTCGAGTGTCGGTGACTCTCAGGTGACCGGGTTCGGGTTCGTCTTCGACTTCTCGGTCGGGTTCGGCCTCTGGCTCACCCTGGTCGGCGGACTCGCGTTCATCGCTGTCGGGATCGCCACTCTCGTCGTCGAGAGACGTCACTGAGGGCGGGTCGTCACCGACGCGGGACGATCATCCGTTCGCCGGTCTCCGGATGGTCGAACACCATCACCGGGTGGTCGTACGTGCTCGACAGGAGTTCTTCGGTCATCACGTCCGGGACCGGCCCGACGGCGCGGACGAGGCCGTCCTTCATGACGGCGACGCGGTCGGCGTAGGCGGCGGCCAGGGACAGGTCGTGCAGCACGAGCAGGACGGTCGCCCCGGCCTTCGCGCGCGCCGACAGGATCGACAGGACCTGTTCGCTGTGCCCGATGTCGAGGGCCGCGGTCGGTTCGTCGAGCAACAGGACAGGGGTGTGCTGGGCGAGGGAGCGGGCGAGTGACACGCGAGCCTGCTGCCCGCCGGACAGGTGTGCGAAGGGGCGGTCGACGAGGTCGTCGAGCGAGCATTCGGCGACGGCGGCGTCGATCAACTCCTCCGAGTGTGTGGCCTCCGGTGTGCGTGTCCACGGGTAGCGACCCATCTCGACCACTTCCCGGACCGTGAACGGCGTGTCGAGCCGATTCGACTGGGTGCCGAGCGACCGGAGGCGGGCGAGCGACCGGGCATCGAGGTGAGCGACGTCGTCGTCGCCGATCATCACGCGGCCGCTGGTGGGCGTCCGGATGCCGGAGATCGCCGACAGGAGCGTGGACTTGCCGCACCCGTTCGGTCCCACGAGCGCGACGAGTTCGCCCGGAGCGACGTCGAACGTCACGTCGCGCACCACGGGGCGGCGGCCCAGTTCGACGGTGACGGAGTCGACGGAGATCGGCGCCCCGGGGCGCGTTGCGGTCACCATCCGGCACCGGCGCTGCGTCGGCGCAACAAGATGAAGAACGCGGGACCGCCGATCAGTGACGTCAGCATGCCGAGCGGGAGTTCGCCCGCAGTGAGTGTGCGCGCCGCGAGGTCGGCCGCCGCGACGACGAGTGCGCCGCCGAGGGCACTGGCAGGCAGCAGGATCGCGTGCCGCGGCCCGACGATCAGACGCATCACGTGCGGGACGATGAGACCGACGAACATCAGGATGCCGGTGAATGCGACGCCCGCGGCAGTGAGGATCGCCACCAGCACGATCACTTGGCGCCGGACCACCTCGACATTGATGCCGAGGGCGGCAGCCTGTACCTCGCCGAGCGCGAGGAGGTCGAGTTTGCGGACCAGCACCATGCCGCCCGCGACTCCCGCGACCACGAGTGGCGCGACGATCTTGACCTGGTCCCAGGTCACGTTGCCTGCCAGCGAACCGAGCTGCCAGAACACGATCTGTTCGCGTGCCGCCGTGCTCGCGACATAGGTGAGGTACGCGATGATGCCGAGGGCGAAGGCGTTCACTGCGATACCGGTCAGCACGAGCATCACGGTCGACGAGGCGCCGTCGCGCATGCTCAGCGTGTAGACGGCGAAGGTGGTGAGCAGCCCGAACAGACCGGCCGCGCCCGCGATCGCCCACCCGTTGGTCCCGGTGCCGCCGATCACGATCATCAGGCACGCGCCCACCGCGGCGCCCGACGAGATGCCGATGATGCCGGGCTCGGCGAGCGGATTGGAGAGCATGCCCTGGAGGAGACAGCCTGCTGCGCCGAGCGCGACGCCGACGAGCAGGCCGAGCACGATGCGCGGGAACCTGGTGACCCACAGCGCGTTCTCGCCGTTCGGATGCGACGGCAACGGCCCGATGTCGAGGTGCCAGTGGTGCGCGATGGAGCCGAGGACTTCGGCGGGGGAGACGTGCACCGCGCCGGTGCCTGCCGAGAAGACGACGATCACGCCGAGGAGCACCAGAAGGACTCCGCAGGCGATCGCGGTACGGCTGCGGGAGACGCGCAGGATCCGTGCACGCACCGCTGACGGCCCGTCAGACATAGATCGCCTTCGCGAGCGCCTGCAGTACCTGGCCGGTGTCCGGACCGAACATGAGGATCTGGGTCTCGTCCATCGCGACGATCCGCTTGGCGCGGCCCGCCTTCGTCTCGGCGACGGCGGGCATCTCGAGCACCTTGTCCATGCCGCCGACCGAATCGGCGCCCTGTGTCATCACCAGGATCACGTCCGGATCGGCCCGCATCATCTTCTCCGTGCTCACCTGGGTGAACGGAGCCGACAGGCCCGCCTTTGTTCCGGCGTCGACTCCGCCGAGCTGTTCGATGAGGTCGTCGGCGCCGGAGTCGGGCCCGGCCAACAGGATGAGGTGTTCACCGCGGATGTACAGGAACGCGATCGTCGGATCACCGGACGGGTCGGGAATCGAGCGCTCGGCCACGTCGATCTCGGCCTGCGTCCGGTCGACCAACTGCTCGCCCGCTTCGGGGACCCCCAGCGCGGCCGCGACGTCGCGGATCAGTTTCGGCGAGGTCGCGACCGATCGCTCCGAGTCGAAGGTCGCGACGTCGATTCCGGAGTCGCGCAGCGCATCGACCGCCGTCGTCGGGTTGGCGTCGGTCCCCGCCAGGACGATCGTCGGATCGGTGTCGAGGACGCGTTCGGTGTTGATCGCGTGCCCGGTCTCGGTCACTTCGGGGACACCCAGCGCAGACGGGAACGTCGTCGACTTGTCGCGGCCGACGACATGCGATCCGAGACCGAGCGCGTAGACGATCGTGCCGAGCGTGCCGTTTCGGTCGAGGGCGACGATCCGGTCCGCTTTCGCGGGCGCCGGTGGATCGGCTTGCACCGGGACGACGTCCTCGTCGGCGATGTGCGCGACTGTAGGCCCCCCTCGCAGGGGAGCAGTCGACTCGGACTGCAGAGCTCCGGTGTCGATCGGCTCGGTCGTGCAACCCGTCACCGCGAGCAGTGCCGCCGCGAGCAGTACCGCCACGCGCATACGCGGAGAGTGGACCACCGTCGAGCCTGCCTGTCTGGAATGAACTGTTAGGACCACCTTACCTATCCTCGGTCGATGGCGACCGTCCGGTCCCGCGGGGTCGGCGAGTGAGCCGGGGCGTCCGGCGAACCGTGACGTGAAATAATCGGGACATGACAGTTCGTTCTCCGTTGACTCCTGGCGTCGTCTCGCCGATCCTGCCCGTTCCCGACTCCATCGACCGCCCGGAGTATGCGTGGAAGGACACTGTCGCCGAAGGCCACGAGCCGTGGGTGCAGACGCCCGAGACCATCGAGAAGATGCGACTCGCGTCGAAGATCGCAGCCAATGCGCTCGCCGAGGCAGGCCGCGCCGTCGAACCCGGGGTCACCACCGACCGCCTCGACCGGATCGCTCACGAGTACATGATCGATCACGGGGCGTACCCGTCGACTCTCGGCTACAAGGCGTTCCCGAAATCGTGCTGCACCTCGCTCAACGAGGTCATCTGCCATGGCATCCCCGACTCGACGGTCGTTCAGGACGGCGACATCGTCAACATCGACGTGACGGCGTACATCGATGGCGTGCACGGCGACACCAACGCGACGTTCCTGGCCGGCGACGTCTCGCAGGAGGCGCGGGATCTCGTGGAGCGCACGCGGATCGCGACCGACCGTGCCATCAAGGCCGTCAAGCCCGGTCGCGCGCTGAACGTGGTCGGCCGCGTCATCGAGGCGTATGCGAATCGGTTCGGATACAGCGTCGTCCGCGACTTCACCGGGCACGGCATCGGCGAGACGTTCCACAACGGCCTCGTCGTGCTTCACTACGACCAACCTGCGGTCGACACGGTCCTCGAGCCCGGCATGGTGTTCACGATCGAGCCGATGATCAACCTCGGCGGACTCGATTGGGAGATGTGGGACGACGACTGGACCGTCGTCACCGCAGACCGCCGCTGGACTGCCCAGTTCGAGCACACGCTCGTCGTGACCGACACCGGCGCCGAGGTCCTCACCCTGCCCGACGCATGACGCCGGGCGGCGCGTTGCTGGTCGGTGGAACCAGCAGTGACGCGGGAAAGAGCCTGATCGTCGGCGGACTGTGCCGCGCCTTGGTTCGCGAGGGTGTGCGGGTCGCGCCGTTCAAAGCCCAGAACATGTCGAACAACTCGGCCGTCACCCTCGACGGCGGGGAGATCGGCCGCGCCCAGGCGTTGCAGGCCACGGCGTGCGGTCTTCTCCCGGACACCCGCTTCAATCCGGTGCTGCTCAAGCCCGGGAGCGACCGCCGATCGCACGTCATCGTCCGCGGTCGGCCGTACGGCGACGTCGGAGCGGCCGACTACCACGCCAGGCGCACCGAGTTAGCCGAGGTCGTCGCTGCTGAACTCGCTTCTCTCCGTGACGAATTCGACGTCGTCATCTGCGAAGGCGCCGGTTCGATCGCCGAAGTGAACCTTCGAGCCACCGACATCGCGAACATGGGGCTGGCACGCGCGGCGGGCATGCCGGTGCTGCTGGTCACCGATATCGACCGCGGCGGCTCGCTCGCGCATCTGTTCGGCACGCTCGCGCTCCTGGATCCAGCCGATCAGGCACTCGTCGCGGGCTTCGTGGTGAACAAGTTCCGCGGCGACCCGGCTCTGCTCGCGCCCGGCCTCGACACGATCGGCGAACGAACGGGGCGCCCGACCCTCGGTGTGCTGCCGTACGCCGACGACCTGTGGATCGACGCCGAAGACTCCCTCGCATCCCCGGTGGGGCGACGGGTCGGCGGGCGCGTCGCGTACACCGGCGGCCCGCGGCTGACGGTGGCCGCGATCCGGTTCCCCCGCACCTCCAACACCACCGACGTCGAAGCGCTCGCGTGCGAACCCGACGTCGACGTCACCTGGGTCGACGACCCGGCCGCGGTACGGGCCGCCGACCTCGTCGTGCTGCCCGGGTCGCGAGCGACCCTCGCCGACCTGGACTGGCTCCGCGATCGCGGGCTGGCCGACGCCGTGGTCGAGCGCGCACGGGCGGCCCGGCCGGTACTCGGGGTCTGCGGCGGGTTCCAGATGCTCGCGCGCCGGATCGTCGACTCGGTCGAGTCGGGTCGGGGGGCCGTCGACGGGCTCGGCGTGCTGGACGTCGACATCGAGTTCCGTTCCGACAAGACGCTGCGTCCGTTCGTCGGGCACCGCGGATCGGACGCAGTGTCCGGGTATGAGATCCACCACGGTGTGATTGCTCGCAGCACCGAGGACACGTGGCTCGTCGACGACGAGAGGGGTCCGGAAGGGGCCAGGCGCGGCGCCGTCGCGGGCACCCACTGTCACGGGCTGCTCGACGCGGACGACTTCCGGCGTTCCTACCTGCTCGAAGTGGCGGCAGCGGTCGGAAAGCCTGGGTTCGTTCCAGCGTCCCGGGTGTCGGCGAAGGAGGTGCGTGAGACTCAACTCGACGCGATAGCCGACTTGGTCACCTCGCACCTCGACATGCGAGCTGTGCACAGATTGTTGTCGGCGGGTGCCCCCGGGCTGCCGACCGTCCTATCCTGGCTGAGTGGAGACCGAACACCTGACCATCGACCATGACGGCCTGAGTTTCGACGTACATCTGTCCGGACCGGCCCGCGGGCCCGTCGCCGTGCTGTTGCACGGATTTCCGGTCGACTCGCGGTGCTGGGACGACGTGATCCCGCGTCTGCACGACTCCGGTCTGCGGACGGTCGCCATCGACCAGCGCGGCTACAGCCCGGGCGCACGGCCCGAGGGAGTCGACGCGTACACGTTGGACAAGCTGACCGGCGACGTCCTCGCCATCCTCGGACACCTCAACATCGCGTACTCGATGGTCGTCGGCCACGACTGGGGCGGCATCGTCGCGTGGCACCTGGCCGCGAACAACCCGGATCGCTTCACCAGCCTCGTTGCAGTCAGCACCGGCCATCCGTCGGCCATGCGAGACGCTCTCATGGCCGGCGACCAGCGGGACCGGTCGACGTACATCAAGTGGTTCGTCGAACCCGACGCCGAGGACCGCCTGACGGCCGACGGCGGCGCGAGCCTGCGCACGTTCGGTGTGAGCGCGGCGGAGATCGAGCCGCTGCTCGAGCCGGGAGCGCTCACCGGGCCCCTCAACTGGTATCGCGCCAACTTCACCGGTGACATCGCTACCAAGCTGGCGTGCCCGCCCGTCGAGATCCCGACCACGATGGTGTGGAGCGACGCCGACGATGCGCTCGGCCGCGAACAGGCCGAACTCAGCGGCCGGTACGCCTACGGCGATTACCGGTTCTCAGTGATCGCCGGGGTCGACCACTGGGTGCCGCAGAACGCAGCGCCCGCCGTGGCCAGCGAGGTGTCCCTGAGGTCCAGCCTGTTCTGACTCGACCGATCCGGACCCCGGCGGTCCCGATCAGACGTCGAGCCCCAACAACGCGTTCTCGAGCACCTCGGGCAGTGCCGGGTGGATCCAGTACTGACCGCGAGCCATCTCGGGGGCGGTGAGTCCGAAGCTCATCGCCTGCACGAGCGGCTGGACGATCGACGACGCCTGCGCACCCAGCAGATGCGCGCCCACGATGCGGCCGGTGCCGCGTTCGGCGATCACCTTGCAGATGCCGTCGGTGTCCTCCATCGCCCACCCGTAGGCGACGTCGCCGTAGTTCTGCACCTTCACGGTGATGTCGACGCCCTGGCCGCGCGCCTGCTCCTCGGTGAGGCCGACGGACGCGATCTGGGGGTGGGTGAACACGGCGGCCGGGACGGCCCGGTAGTCGAACGAGTCGAGATCGTCGGCGTCCCACCCCTTCAGCAGGTTGGCCTGGACGACGCGCTGCTCGTGGTTCGCGACGTGCTTGAGCTGGTAGGGCGAGCTCACGTCGCCGAGAGCCCACACACCGCGCGCGGATGTCCGGCCGTGCGCGTCGACCGGCACGCGTCCGTCGTCGGTGAGTGCGATGCCGATGCTGTCCAGGCCGAGTCGGTCGCCGTTCGGGGTGCGTCCGGTCGCGACCAGGAGGGCGTCGGCCTCGACCGCGTCGCCGTCGGCGAACTCGAGACGCACCGAGCCGTCGGCGAGTTGTGCCGCGGATGCGACCGGTGAGTCGAGTCGTACGTCCCACTGTCGGGACGCGACCTCGGTGAACCGGTCGGCGACGTCGGTGTCGAGGGCGCGCAGCAGCTTGGGTCCGCGTGCGATCACCGTCACCTGGGTGCCGAGCGCCGAGAAGACGTGCGCGAACTCGGCGGCGATGAATCCGCTGCCGAGGATCGCCAGGCGCTTCGGGAGTTCCGGCAGCCGCATCACATCGGCATTCGTGTGGAACGGCACGCCCGACTCGGCGATCACATCGGGGACGTCGCTGCGGGCGCCCGCAGCGACGACGACGGCAGTGGGCAGCACCCTCTCGCCGGCGGCGGTGCACAACCGGGAACGGCCGGTGTCG
>NZ_JAKKOQ010000005.1 GCF_021738965.1 Gordonia zhenghanii
CTCCGGGGCCCCCCCCCCCGCCCCCCGCCGCTTCCCCCGGGGGGGCCCCCCCCCCCCCCCCCCCCCCCCCCCACGACGTCAGTGGCCAGCACCGTCTCGCCGTCGGCGGTCACCAACCGGTAACGGCCGGTCTCGTCGTCGCGGCCGTCGAACACGACATGGCTGGCGTAGACCGTCACGTTGTCGCAGCGTTCCACCCGGTACTCGCGTCCACCCGCTTCGATCGGGTCGATGCGACCGAACACACGGGCGACGATCGCGGGCCAGTCGACGCCCTCGACCCGGGCGTCGACCCCGTACTTCGCGGACTCTCGTGCAGCGGCTGCGATGTCCGCCGCGTAGACGAACATCTTGGTCGGAATGCAGCCGACGTTCATGCACGTCCCGCCGAACAGTCCCTCTTCGAAGATCGCGATGCTGGTCGCGTCGAAGCGCTCGTCGGGAATCGAGTTCCCGCTTCCGGCTCCGATGATCGCCAGGTCGACCGTCCGAGCGGCGTGATCTGCTCGAGCGGCCGGTGCGGCCGAGCCTGCCTGTTCCGGTGCTGTCATCGTCCGAACTCGCTTTCCATCCAGGAGTCGACCTCCGCGTACGCGGTCTTGCGTACGGGTTCGATCGACAGGAACACGTCGTGGCGGGCGTCGGGTACGGCGACCGCGAGGACACGCTGTCCGAGACAACCAGACCACTGGGCTATTTGTTTCACGTCCAGCACGCAGTCCGCCGTGTCGACGGCCGCATCGTACTGCCCGCGGAAGGCTGACTTGTCCGATCGCAGGACGAGGGTCGGCACCCCGGAGTCGATGCCCGCATGCACCGTCCGGTGACCTGCGCGGACCGCCGTCATCCAGCCGAACGTCGCGGGGAAACCGCCGAGCGGTTTGCGGACCAGGTCGTACGTCCATTCGCCGTGGACGTCGGAGTGGAGACTGTCGCCGTACGCCGAGGAGAGGGGGCGAGGGATCGCCTGTCTGCCGCGGACCGAGCCGACCGCTGAGATCAGCCTGCCCGCGGCCGACGTCCGTAGCAGCGGATCGCCCTGCAGGTCGAGCCAGGGGCTGTTCAACAAGAGGCCGATCACGTGGCCGTGGCGCTCGGGATCGTCGGTACGCAGGCGATCGAGCCACAGCGGCGTGACGAGCCCGCCCGTCGAGTGCGCGGCGACGATCACGCGCGGCGATCCGCCCATGCCGCTGACCTCGTCGGTGACGATGTCGAGTGCGGCATTGAGCTCTTCGTCGTAGTGCGCGAGATCGGTCGTGTAGTGCGGTTGGTGGTGCGCCGACAGCGACCGGCCGCATCTGCGCAGGTCCAACGCATAGAAGGCGTATCCGCGGTCGTGGAAGAAGTCGGCGAGCTCGGTCTGGAAGAAATAGTCGGTGAAGCCGTGCACGTACAGCACTGCTCCGCGCGGCGCGTCGACCGCACCCGGCTTGCGGACCAGGTGCGCGTTGATCGGGTCTTCGCCGTCGGGATCGGGGGCAAGGGGGAGAGTGCGGACCTCGTAGCCCGCAAGGAATTCGTCGGGTCGCCAGTCGGTGATCACACCCCAACTCTAAGGCTTGTCGCTCACGACACATTTGCGCGCACCGATGCCACGTGTCAACGGCCGATGGTGAACAATGGCCTCCGTGAGTGTCTCCACGTCGGTACGTGGAGACGACCAGAGCACCCCGAGGGCGGAAGAGAGCAGCAGCGTGTCGCAGAAGGTCATCAAGACGGACGTGGCGTTGATCGGCGCCGGAATCATGAGCGCCACCCTGGGCGCGCTCATCCGGCAGTTGGAGCCGAGCTGGTCCATCAGTCTGTTCGAGCGCCTCGATGCGGCAGCCGCCGAGAGCAGCGACCCGTGGAACAACGCGGGAACCGGCCACTCGGCGCTGTGCGAGCTCAACTACACCCCCGCTGACGCCAACGGCGACATCGACATCACCAAGGCGCTCAACATCAACGAGCAGTTCCAGATGTCCCGCCAGTTCTGGGCGCACGGTGTCGACAACGGTCTGCTCGGCGCCCCGAACGAGTTCATCAACCCGATCCCGCACGTGAGCTTCTGCCACGGTGCGTCGGGCGTGGACTACCTGCGCAAGCGGCACGCCGCGTTGTCGAGCCAGACGCTGTTCGAAGGCATGGAGTTCATCGACGACGACGCCGTCTTCGCCGACCGCCTCCCGTTGATGGGCCAAGGCCGCGACTACTCGGATCCGGTGGCGCTCAACTGGTTCACGCAGGGCACCGACGTCGACTTCGGTGCGCTGAGTCAGCAACTCCTCAACTACGTCGGCCGCGACGCCGACCTGTACTACGGGCACGAGGTCCGCAACCTGACCAAGCAGTCCGACGGCAGCTGGGTCGCCAAGATCCGCAACACCCGGACCGGCGAGAAGCTTCGCGTCGAGGCGCGCTTCGTGTTCGTCGGCGCAGGCGGCGGAGCCCTGCACCTGCTGCAGCGCTCGGGCATCAAGGAAGCCAAGGGATTCGGCGGATTCCCGGTGAGCGGTGAGTTCTTCCGCTGCACCAACGAAGACGTCATCGCAGAGCACTCGGCGAAGGTGTACGGCCAGGCCGCGGTCGGCGCCCCGCCGATGTCGGTGCCGCACTTGGACACCCGCGTCATCAACGGAGACAAGGGCCTGCTGTTCGGACCGTACGCGGGCTGGTCGCCTAAGTTCCTGAAGACGGGCAGCGTCATGGACCTGCCGAAGTCGGTGAAGCCGAGCAACCTGCTGCCGATGATGTCGATCGCGCCCAAGGAGTTCGGACTCCTCAAGTACTTGATCTCGGAGTTGGCTGCGAACCTCAACGACCGCGTCACCAACCTGCAGGAGTTCGCGCCCAAGGCGGTCGGCGACGACTGGGAGTTGATCACCGCGGGCCAGCGCGTTCAGGTGATCCGCAAGAACGGCATGGGCGGAAGCCTCGAGTTCGGCACCGCCGTCGTCACGTCCGAGGACGGGTCGATGGCCGGACTGCTCGGCGCCTCGCCGGGTGCGTCCACCGCGGTGCCCGCGATGATCTCGATCCTCGAGAAGTGCTTCACCGCGCACTTCGACGGCTGGAAGCCGAAGCTGACCGAGATGATCCCGTCGTTCGGACAGAAGCTCAACGACAATCCTGCGCTCTACCGCGAACTGTGGGACTGGACCGGCAAGAGCCTGCAGCTGACCGCCGACGACGCCTGACACGATGACGGCTGCGGGCGCGCACTTTCCGTTCAGCGCAGTGGTCGGGCAAGACCGACTGAAGCTCGCGCTGATCTTGTCGGCGGTGTCCCCAGGGATCGGCGGGGTGCTGATTCGCGGCGAGAAGGGCACCGCCAAGTCGACCATCGTGCGCGGGCTGGCTCCGTTGCTCGGTGAGGCGTCCCGCGTGGTCGAGTTGCCGATCGGAGCCACCGAGGACCGGGTGGTCGGGTCCCTCGATCTGACGCGTGTCCTCCGCGACGGTCAAGCCCACTTCACGCCCGGTCTGCTCGCGCAGGCCGACGGCGGAGTCCTCTACATCGACGAGGTCAACCTGCTCTCGGACCACCTCGTCGACGTCCTCCTCGACGCTGCGGCGAGTGGGCGGGTCACCGTCGAACGCGACGGCGTCTCGCATACGCAGGCCGCGAAGTTCGTGCTGGTCGGCACCATGAACCCGGAGGAAGGCGAGTTGCGTCCGCAGCTCCTCGACCGCTTCGGGCTGGTCGTCGACGTCGCAGGTCCGCGCGATGTGGACGAACGCGTCGACATCGTGACCTCGCGCATGGCGTACGACGCCGACCCCGACGGATTTGCCGCCGAGCACTCCGACGTCGAGGTCGAACTGTCGGACCGTATCGCCGACGCCCGCAGGCTGCTGCCCTCGGTCGGGCTGCCCGTCGCCGAACTGCGCCGAATCGCAGGCATCTGCTCGCACCTGGACGTCGACGGTCTCCGCGGCGACATCGTCATGGCCCGTACCGCGTCGGCGCACGCGGCGTGGCGCGGAGCGGAGCAGGTGACCGAAGACGACGTCCGCGTCGCCGCGGAACTCGCTCTGCCGCACCGACGTCGCCGGAATCCGTTCGACGACTCGTCGATGTCGGAGGAGCAACTCGACGAAGCACTCGGCGCAGGTGATGAGGCCGCGGACGACGCTACGTCAAGCGACGACACTTCCGGAGACGGAGACGGAGACAGGGACGGAGACGGAGACAAGGACGGAGATCAGTCCGGCCGGCCGGACTCGGGACCTGACGACAGCCCAGATCCCGGCGGCACAGATCCCGGCGGCACAGATCCCGGCGGCCCAGATCCCGATGGTCCGGACGACGACGGGCCCGACACCGACCCGCCGGGCGGCGGCGGAGGAGCGACGGGACCGCAGTTCGGGTCGCGGCCTGCCTCGGGCTCGTCCCGGGTCCGGACGTTCCGGGCCGACGGCGTCGGCGACGGTGATCCCGGCCGTCGGTCACGGGCGCGCAGCACGCGCGGCGCGACCGTCCGAGACGTCGACTTCACAGCCAGCACACCCGTCCACCTGTTCGGCACCGTCCTCGCTGCCGCTCGTCGCAGTTCGGGCGCCGGCATGCCCGCGCTGGAGCCCGGTGACCTCCGCGGCGCCGAACGGATCGGCACCGAGTCGAATCTCGTCGTGTTCCTCGTGGACCTGTCCGGATCGATGACCGCGCGTTCTCGGCTCGCCGCCGTACGAGAAGCGTGCGTGGAACTGCTACGCGACTCGTACACCCGACGGGACCGGGTGGCCGTCGTCGTCGCATGCGGAAAGGACGCGTACGTCGCGGTGCCCCCCACCAGGTCGGTCGACATCGCAGTGTCCCGCCTCGCTCAGGTCCGCACCGGCGGCCGAACGCCGCTCGGTGAAGGCCTCCTCCGCAGCGTCGAGGTCATCGACCGCGCGGCCCGCACCGATCCGAACCGTCGACCGCTGCTCGTCGTGGTCTCCGACGGTCGAGCCACCGGGGGCAAGGACGCCGCACATCGTGCCGATGCCGCCGCCGACGAGGTGGTCCGCCGCGGCGTGGCGAGCGTCGTCGTCGACTGCGAGCAGGGGTTCGTGAAGCTCGGGACGGCCGTGACCCTCGCCCGCCGTCTCGGCGCTGAATACGTGCCGTTGGCAGATCTCGCCGAGACCGGGCTCGCTGCAGGCGTGCGCGGCGTGGCGTGATCGTGCTGCCCTAGGCTGAGCACCATGCCTAAAGGAGTTCCCGAGACCATCCCGAACGACGGACTGACGACTCGTCAGCGTCGTAACCAGCCCGTCCTCGGCGTCCACACCGGCGCCGGGAAGGGGAAGTCGACCGCGGCCTTCGGAATGGCGATGCGAGCGTGGAACGCGGGGATGGACGTCGCCGTGTTCCAGTTCGTCAAGAGCGCCAAGTGGAAGGTCGGCGAGGAGTCGACGATGCTCGCCCTCGGACGTCTGCACGAGCAGACCGGCGAGGGCGGCCCCGTGCAGTGGCACAAGATGGGCCAGGGGTGGTCGTGGATCCGCAAGAATGACGACGCAGAGCAAGACCACGCCGAAGCGGCACGCGCCGGGTGGTCCGAGATCGCCCGACGGATCGCCGCACAGGAGCACGACTTCTACGTTCTCGACGAGTTCACCTACCCCCTGCACTGGGGCTGGATCGACGTCGACGAGGTCGTGCAGGCGCTCGCCGACCGTCCCGGACGACAGCACGTGATCATCACCGGTCGATACGCGCCCGACGCGCTGATCGAGGCCGCCGACCTGGTGACCGAGATGACGAAGATCAAGCACCCGATGGACGCCGGACGAAAAGGCCAGAAGGGCATCGAGTGGTGACACGTGCGACGCCTGCCGTCGTCATCGCGGCCCCTGCTTCGGGGAGCGGCAAGACGACGGTGACCACGGGTCTCGTCGGAGCTCTCACCGCGGCGGGCCACACCGTCGCACCGTTCAAGGTCGGCCCCGACTACATCGACCCCGGCTACCACGCGGTGGCTGCGGGCAGGCCGGGTCGCAACCTCGACCCGAACCTGGTGGGCGAGAGCCGGATCGGCCCGCTTTTCGCGTCGGGCTGCACCGGAGCCGACATCGCCGTCGTCGAAGGTGTCATGGGGCTGTTCGACGGTCGGATCACCGACGACCCCGGAACTCTCGGCGTCGGTTCCACCGCTCACGTGGCGGCGCTGATCGGGGCGCCCGTGATCCTCGTCGTGGACGCGGGCGGCCACAGCCAGTCCCTGGCCGCGCTGCTGCACGGCTTCGTCTCGTACGACCCGGCGGTCCGGGTGTCCGGGGTGGTCCTCAACAGGGTCGGCTCGGACCGGCACGAACTGGTGCTCCGCCAGGCCTGCGACCGAGTGGGGTTGCCGGTGTTCGGCGTCGTGCGGCGCGACACCGCGTTGAGCGTCCCGTCCCGACACCTCGGCCTGGTGCCAGCCGCCGAACGCAGCGCCGACGCGGTCGCGGCCGTCGCAGCCATCACGGAGCGAGTCCGGGCCGGACTGGACGTCGACGCCGTCGTGCGTCTCGCGCGGTCGGCGGCGCCGGCCGCCGCAGCCCCGTGGTCGGCCGCCGACGAGACCGCCGACTACCGCGTCGACGGTCGCCCAGTGGTCGCCGTCGCTCAGGGGTCGGCGTTCACGTTCGGCTACGCCGAGCACCCCGAACTCCTGACTGCGGCGGGAGCCGAGGTCGTGGCGTTCGATCCGCTCCACGACCGGCTGCCCGCCGAGACGGCGGGCGTCGTCATCGGCGGTGGCTTTCCCGAAGAGCACGCAGCCGACCTGGCCGCCAACGACGGGCTGCGACGTGACCTGGCCGAGCACGTCGCGTCGGGTCGGCCCGTGCATGCCGAATGTGCAGGCCTGCTGTACTTGACGTCGGCGCTCGACGGCCATCCGATGGTCGACGCCGTCGATGCGCACGGAGCATTCGGGCCTCGCCTCACGCTCGGCTATCGAGACGCCGTAGCCGTCGCCGACTCCGTCCTCTATCGGACGGGAGAGCGGGTCACCGGTCACGAGTTCCACCGCAGCACAGTCGAGTTCGGGAAGGATCGGGTGGCTGCGTGGGCGTGGAGCGGGGCGGAGGGCAATGCCGTGGACGGTGTCGTCACGCGCGGTGTCCACGCGAGCTATCTCCACGTACATCCGGCGGGCACGCCACACGCCGTGGGACGATTCGTGAAGGCGGCACAGGAGGCTCGATGACCGATCGGGGACCCTTCGAGAGCAAGGCCGTCATCGAGGTGCGGGCGGCGGTCGACGCGTTGGCGGCCGAGGACGGCAAGGATCCCACCGCCCTGCGTGACGTTCTGGAAGCTGTTCTCCTCGTCGGTCAGGGACTCGAACTCGACGCCGCACTGCAACGGATCGTCGAGGTGGCTGCCGCCGTCTTGGACGCGCAGTACTGCGCGCTGGGCGTTCGCGGCCCCGAACTGAGTCTGCAGGCGTTCGTGTACACCGGGATCGCATCCGATAAACGCGCCGAGATGGGGCCGCTGCCCGTCGGGCGCGGCGTTCTCGGGGAGCTGCTGCACCACCCGGAAGTGCTTCGCATCCCGCGGTTGTCCGATCACCCGTCCTCCGTGGGCTTTCCGCCGAACCATCCGCCGATGGACACGTTCCTCGGAGCCCCGATCATCGTCCGCGGCGAACTGTTCGGAAGCATCTACCTGACCGAGAAGCAGGACGCGGCCGAGTTCACCGAACTCGACGAGACGATCGTCGGCGTGCTCGCCGTCGCGGCGGGGATCGCCGTCGACAACGCACGATCGTACGAGGGCGCGCAGACGCGCATGCGGTGGATGAAGCTTCTCGCCGACCGAGGCAGTGAGCCTCTGCGCGGGGTCTCCGTCGACGAGACCCTCGACGGCATGTGCAGCGACGTCGCTGCGTTGACCGACGCCGTCGACGTCTACATCGTGACGGGGACACGGTTGGACGCACACACCGGCGACGACGTCGACATCACCGATCTCGCGACCGTCGTCGAGACCGCGGGCGGTGTCGTGTCGGTCCGCAGCTTCGATCACGAACGGAGTTGGTTGCGGGGCGGTGCGCGGTGGGCGACCGTGCAACCGGTGCAGAGCGAGCCCGAAGAGTTCCGTGCACTGGTCCTCACTCACCCTGAACGCCGATTCTGGACGGCCGAGGAGCGGGCCGGGATGGCGGGCGTCGCGCGAGTCGCGTCGCTGTCGATCGCCTACTCCGAGCAGCAGGAACTCGCCGGCGAACTGGCCCTTCTGGAGGAACGTCATCGCATCGCCCGTGATCTGCACGATCTGGTGATCCAGCGGCTGTTCGCCATCGGCATGTCGATGCAGGCCATGCGGTCCGGGGGCGGCGACGTCGACCTCGACGCCCGGATGGAACAGGTCGTGACCGATCTCGACGCGACGATCGCACAGATCCGCACATCGATTTTCGACCTGCAGAGCCTGCACGGCGGGAAGGACATGCGGACGCTGCGTCGTCGAGCGCTCGACATCGTGTCCGAAATCGCCGCGTACACGGCGATCACGCCCGGCGTCACGTTCGTCGGCCCGGTCGACACCATGGTGCCGGACACGCTGTGGCCGCATATCGAAGCGGTCCTGCGAGAAGGCCTGTCCAACGCCCTACGGCATTCGGGCGCCGACCGGATCAGTGTTCGGATCGTCGCAGCCGAGGAAGTGACCGTCGAGGTCATCGACAACGGTGTGGGAGTTCCCGCAGAGGTGACTCGATCCGGTCTGCTGAACTTGACGCGGCGCGCCGACGACTGCGGCGGTGCCTTCGTCGTGTCGTCGGGCGGTGGCCGTGGTGGAGGTGGCGGTGTTGGTGGAGCTGGCGGGGGCGGGACGAGGATCAGTTGGACGGCGCCGTTGCGGTGACGCCGGCGTGCAGTCGTATTCAGCGCTCGCGGCCGCGGAGTTCGGTCGCGAGGACCGCGACCTGAGTGCGGCGTTGCATGTCGAGTTTCGCGAGGATCCGGGACACGTAGTTCTTGATGGTCTTCTCGGCGAGGAACATCCGATCGGCGATCTGGCGGTTGGTGAGACCTTCGCCGATGAGTTGGAACACCTCACGTTCCTGCGCGGTCAACTGCGCGATCGGGTCCGCGGGCTCACCCTGGCGGAGCTTCGCGAGAAGCGCCGACGTGCTCTTCGCGTCGAGCAGCGAGCCACCCTGGCCGACGGTGCGCACCGCGTCGACGAGGTTGTGGCCGAGGATCTGTTTGAGGACGAATCCCGAAGCGCCCGCGAGCACGGCGGCGAGCAGGGCGTCGTCGTCGGCATAGCTGGTCAGCATGAGGCAGTGAATCAGCGGGTTCTCGGCCCGGACGTCGCGACACAGTTCCACCCCGTTCCCGTCGGGAAGTCGGACGTCCAGGACGGCGACGTCCGGAGCGGTCGCCGCGATCTGTACCCGAGCCTCGTTGACAGTCGCGGCCTCGCCGACCACGTCGAGGTCGGGGGCCGTGGACAGCAGGTCACGCAGCCCGCGTCGGACGAGTTCGTGATCGTCGACGAGGAACACCCGGACCGGACGACTCGGAGACTGCGATTGCGCTGTGCTCATGGCGGTCACATTACCGCAGGTGAGGGCGGGACTTTGGTCCCTGCCAGCCGCTTGTCGAGAGGCGACGAGACAGCTTCTGCTGGTCGAGCGGAGTCTGTTGAGACAGCTTCTGCTGGTCGAGCGGAGTCTGTTGAGACAGCTTCTGCTGGTCGAGCGGAGTCTGTTGAGACAGCTTCTGCTGGTCGAGCGGAGTCGAGACCCGGGCCCCGACTAAACTCGACCACCATGGTGCAAGCTCATTATCTGGCGGGACTCGACCTGCGTGGACGCAGAGTCGTCGTCGTCGGCGGCGGTAGTGTCGCGCAACGTCGGATCCCGAATCTCGTTGCGGCGGGAGCCGATGTGCACGTGGTCGCGATCGACCCGACACCGACGGTCGAATCGGAGCCTGCGATCACGGTGCACCAGCGCGCGTACGCGACGGGCGATCTGGACGGCGCCTGGTACGCGATCGCCTGCACCGACGATCCCGACGTCAATGCCGCAGTCGTCGACGAGGCCACCGCGTCGCGCGTGTTCTGCGTCCGTGCCGACGACGGCAGTGCCGGAACCGCGGTGACCCCGGCGTCTGGGCACCATCGCGACTTGCAGTTCGGCGTGCTCGCCGGCGGCGACCACCGCCGTTCCGCCGCTGCGCGTGCCGCGATCACCGCGGCGTTCGCCGACGGAGCCTCCCTGACGGTCGACGACGAGGCGCGGCATGCTCCGGGAGTCGCGTTGGTCGGCGGCGGTCCAGGCGCGGCCGACCTGATCACAGTGCGTGGGCGACGGCTGCTCGCCGAAGCGGACGTCGTGGTCGCCGACCGACTGGCTCCGGTCGCGCTCCTCGACGAACTCGGTCCGCAGGTCGAAGTGATCGATGCGGCGAAGGTTCCGTACGGCAGGGCGATGCGGCAGGAACAGATCAACGAGATCCTCGTCGACCGGGCGAAGGCCGGGAAGTTCGTCGTCAGACTCAAGGGCGGTGACCCGTACGTGTACGGCCGCGGCTACGAGGAACTGCAGGCGTGTGTCGCCGCCGGGGTGCCGGTAGCTGTTGTCCCCGGCGTGACCAGTCCTATCTCGGCTCCCGGACTCGCGGGCGTCCCGGTGACCCATCGGGGCGTGGCACACGAGTTCGTCGTCGTCTCCGGGCACGTCGCACCGGACGATCCCGACTCCCTGACCGATTGGAGCGCGCTGGCCAAGCTGCGCGGCACCATCGTGTTGATGATGGCCGTCAAGCGGATCGACGCCTTCGCGCGGGCTCTGCTCGACGGCGGTCGTCCCGGCGACACCCCGGTCGCATTCATCGAGAACGCATCGCGCCCCGATCAGCGACTCATCCGTGCCGACCTGTCGAGTGCCGCCCGGGTCGCGGGGGAACAGGCCCTGATCGCACCCGCGATCGCCGTGATCGGTCCGGTCGCGGGGTTCGACGACGCCGACCGGGCGGTACCGCTGTGACCGCACGGATCGTCGGACTCGCGACGGGTGCGCTGCTGCTCATCGCCGCGATCGCGTCCTGGTACGTGCACCCCGCGGTGACCGCTGCGCTCGTCGCTGCCGCGGTGCTGGTCATGTCCGTCTGGCAGGTCTTCCGGCGTCGTGCCGGTATCGAACCGCTCAAGCAGAGCACCTGGGTCGCGATCGTCGTCCCGTTGACCTATGCCGCACTCGCCGTCGTCGCACTCAACGGCTGGATCTACCGGATCTCGGCCGACGCAGGCACCGAATCGGGCGATCTGCAGATGGTGGTCGGACTGACCACCGGCGTCGTCGGGATGTCCGCCGCCTACGGCTACGGTCGGGTCCGCGCTCAGAAGGCCCAGCTGAACGAGGTCGTCGAGGTAGACCTCGCCGACGACGAGCCGGGCGTCGCCGACGGCGACAGTTGGTTCTTTCCGCAGGCGAAGTAGCAGCTCGGCGGTAGGGTCGGGGCAGGAGAGGAGTGGACGTGTCCGACCAACCGACTCTCACATTCTGCGCCGCCACCCAAGACGTCTTCGACGACGTCGAGACCATTCTCGGACCCAAGCGTCGTCCCGACGCAATCGCGTGCTGGTGCCTCACGTACCGCCTGGGAAACCGGGAGGCCGCGAGGCTCGACGCTCCGGAACGTCGCCAGGCGGTGTTCGATTCGTGCGGCCGCCGACCGGCGCCGGGCATCCTCGCGTACGACACCGCAGGCGACGTGGTCGGGTGGGCCGCAGTCGCGAGGCGCGGTGCCATCGCGGCGCTGGCCGACCATACGACTTTTCCACCGATAGGCGACGGCGACCCGTGGACCGTCTACTGCCTTCGAACCAGAGGCGGCCGCCGCCGCCGCGGAATCGGTCAGCGACTCCTGCAGGCCGCTGTCGACTTCGCGGTCGACAACGGAGCCGACGTCGTCGACGCGTACCCCGTCGACCCGGTCGGCACGGTGAGCCCGATCTTCGCCTATCCGGGTATCCGGTCCATGTACGAGCGGGAGGGTTTCACCGTGGCGGGCCCGGCGGGAGCCGTGCCGGGAGGCCCCGGGCGAGTGGCCATGCGGCTGTCGGTCACGTGAGGTGCTTCAGCCCTCGGTCACCACGGTGATCTCCAGTCCAGACGTGATCTCGACGCGTTGGCCCGCGTCGGAGAGCACGCTCGCCAACGCGTTGACGTCCCGGACAGTGCGGCGCGTCCGCACCAACTCGTGAGCGACGAGACCCTTGTAATGCTTGTTGAAATGGCTGACGACCTTGCGTGAACCGTCGGCGTACTCGGTGACGACGGTCGCGGTCACCGCACCGTCGACCGGTCCGAGTTTCTGGTAGACCCCCGATCGCAGATCGACCACGAAATCGTCGATCGCGTCCAGTGCGGGTGAGAGCACCGGTTTCCACACCGACCCCAGCGTCCCGAATCCCGGCAGTCTGGAGCCGCCGGAAAGTCGGTACGCGGGAATCAGATCGGCCGCGGACACCACTCCGAAGAGCGCCGAGCCGATCATCAGACGGTCTGCAGCCTTCGTCCTCGACGCCCGAGTCATCCCCGGGTAGTCGAGCGCGTCGTACAAGACGCCCGTGTAGCGGGTGATAGCAGGCCTGGTCGGCGCCGTCCACAGCTCCGCATTGCGCGAGACCTCGGCGATCGCGGCGTCCGTCGTTCCCAGACCCAATGCTGCACGGGACGACTCGAGGTCGCCGGACAGCGCGACCAGCGCGTCGGCGATACGGCGCCGCACGCCGGTCAACTCCGGCAACGACAGCGATTCGAGGTCGAGAGGGGCGGACTTCCCGCCGTCGGACTTGGTCTCCGAAGGAGGCAGGATCACGAGCACGCGACCACCCTAACGAACCGTCTGCCGTCACAACTAAGCTGGTACACCGTGATCACACGCATGTCCGACCTGTTCCTCCGCACGCTCCGCGACGACCCCGCCGACGCGGAGGTGCCGAGCCATAAACTGTTGGTGCGCGCCGGATACATCCGACGCAGCGCCCCCGGCGTGTACTCGTGGTTGCCGTTGGGGCTCAGGGTGTTCCGCAACGTCGAGAACCTCGTGCGCGAGGAGATGGACGCGATCGGCGCCCAGGAGATCCTCCTGCCCGCGCTACTGCCGCGCGAACCCTACGAGGCCACCGGTCGCTGGACCGAGTACGGCCCCAACCTGTTCCGCGTCAAGGACCGCAAGGGCGCAGACATGCTTCTCGGCCCGACCCACGAGGAGATCTTCACTCAGCTGGTGAAGGGGGAGTACAGCTCGTACAAGGATCTCCCCGCCGTCCTGTACCAGATCCAGACGAAGTACCGGGACGAGGAGCGGCCCCGCGCGGGACTCCTGCGCGGCCGTGAGTTCGTGATGAAGGACTCGTACTCCTTCGATCTGGACGACGACGCGCTCCAGGTCTCCTACGACAAGCATCGCACCGCCTACCAGCGGATCTTCGACCGCCTCGGTGTCGAGTACGTCATCGTGCGGGCGACCGCAGGAGCCATGGGCGGCAGTAAGTCCGAAGAATTTCTCGCCGTCTGCGACGTCGGCGAAGACACGTTCGTCCGGAGCACCGAATCGGACTACGCCGCCAACGTCGAAGCCGTCACCACCACCGTTCCCGACGCGCTGCCCGTGGACGGTCTTCCCGACGCCGTATCGCACGAGACCGGTGACACCCCGACCATCGAGACCCTCGTCGCGTGGGCGAACGCGACCCTCGACGGCGAGTACACCGCCGCCGACACCTTGAAGAGCGTGATGGTGAAGATCCGCAAGCCGGGCGGCGACTGGGAGATCACCGCGATCGGCGTCCCGGGCGACCGCGAGGTCGACGTCAAGCGCCTCGAAGCGTCAGTCGAGCCGAGCGAAGTGGAACTGCTCGACGACGCGGACTTCGCCGCCAACCCGGCCCTCGTCAAGGGCTACATCGGCCCCAAGGGTGTGCAGGGCGCCGAGTTCGCCTACCTCGTCGATCCGCGCGTCGTCGACGGCACCTCGTGGATCACCGGCGCCGACGAGAAGGGTCGGCACTACGTCAACCTCGTCGCCGGTCGCGACTTCGCACCCGACGGCGTGATCGAAGCCGCAGCCGTGCGTGACGGCGATCCGTCACCCGACGGCGCAGGCGTTCTCGAATCGGCCAAGGGCATCGAGATCGGCCACATCTTCCAACTCGGCCGCAAATACGCCGATGCCTTCGACCTCGACGTTCTCGGCGAGAACGGCAAGCCGGTCCGCGTCACGATGGGTTCGTACGGACTCGGCGTCTCGCGGATGGTCGCAGTCCTCGCCGAGCAGATGCACGACGAGAAGGGGCTTCGCTGGCCGCGGGAGGTCGCCCCGTTCGATGTGCACCTGGTCATCGCCAACAAGGACGAGGCGGCGATCACCGGTGCTCAGCAACTCGCCGAGCAACTCGACGCCGCCGGGCTGAAGGTTCTTCTCGACGACCGCAAGGCGTCGCCCGGCGTCAAGTTCAAGGACTCCGAGCTCCTCGGCATGCCCGTCGTGGTGGTCGTCGGCCGCGGCTGGGCCAACGGCACCGTCGAGATCCGCGACCGCTTCACCGGCGAAACCGCCGAAGCTCCGGTCGACGGCGCACAGGATGCGGTGATCGCAGCCGTTCGGGGCTGACTATTCGGCGCCGGGGAACGCCACCGTCGCGGGCGACAGGCCGGACACGCCGCGCCAGAACGCGATTCGCGTCGCGCATTCGGTGAGCCCGTCGACACCGAGTCGGCGGGCATCGGCGTCGACGGCCTGCTCCACCAGTGCTCGGTAGGCGCTCGCGCAGGTCGTCTCCGCTTGTAAGAGGGCCTTGACCGCGGTCGTGTCGTCGGTGACCTCGAACGGGAGCGTGTAACCGGCCGCAGGCACCTGCTCGGCTGCGCCTGCAGACACGATGGCGGCGTTCACCGCGTCTCGCCGCACTCGATGTGCGGCGTTGAACTCGCCGACGGCGTCCCGTTGATCCGATCCGATGAACGCGGTCGTCACCCCATAGGTGAAGATCGCCGCGAACTCGGCGTCGACGGCCGTGGTGAGGGCATCGTTCTGGGTCATGCGAGCTGAACCTCCGCGAGAGTCTTGCAGGACGCCGAGACCGATGCGAGAAGGCCCGCGACGAAACCTGATTCGGTGACGGCGGCGCCGCCGCTGGCGCGCGTCGACGACACGAGGGCTTCGCGCAACGCATCGACCGTCGCCAACGGCGCGGAAGGATCGTCGATCCGGCCCGCCGACGACGAATGCACGCGATTGACCTCGTCGCGCAGCGCCTGCGCGTGCTCGCCGCGCTGTTGTGCCACGACGGTCAGTGCCGCGGTGTACTCGGTGGTGCGCGGAGCCAACGCCGCAGCGGCCTCCTGCTGGCGGACCGCGGCGCGCGCATGCTCGACAAGCCGCTCGGCGAGGTCGCGTTCCTCGTCTGTCGTAGGGCCGCACGCGGAGACCGCGGCACCGGCGGCGGCGACCACCGGCAATACAGCGACGCCGCGCAGCACGGATCGTCGGGAGGGGCTGAAGTTCGATGGGCGGACGCTCACATCGTCGAATTCTGCCAGTGCCCGGAATCGACTACACTCAGCAGGCCCTGAACGGCGTGCGTGTCGCACGTAAAGTGGGCACGGCGCAGCCCCGCGCACCGAAGACCGACATGAGGGAGACCATCGCGTATGAGCGGCGTCAAGACCGAGGCCATCGGGCATGTCGTGGAGCCGGTCCTCGCTGCGGCGGGTTACGACCTCGAAGAGATCGTCGTGCTGACTCCGCCCGGGCGTCGGGACATCAGGGTGGTGGTCGACCGGGACGGCGGGGCGCACCTCGACGCGCTGGCCGACCTCAGTCGTGAGCTCGACGCCGCGCTCGAGGCGACCGATCTGATGGGCGAGCAGCCTTACGACCTCGAGGTCACCACACCTGGCATCGGCCGTCCGCTCACGTTGCCCCGGCATTGGCGTCGCAACCAGGGGCGCAGCGCGAAGATCGAGTACACGGACGATGGGAAGTCGACGAGCGTGGTCGCGCGGATCGGCAGCCTCGACGGTGACGCGGTCACGCTGGTCAAAGCCGACAAGGGCAGGCTCCGGACCATCGAGCTGAACCTGGATGACGTTCAGCGGGCCGTGGTGGAGGTCGACTTCCGGCGGCCGGGCGAAGCCGAGCTCCGTGCATGCGGACTCGACGACGACGAGATCGCGCGGCGTCGTGCCCCCGCAGACGCCGATCCCGCAGACACCGATCCCGCAGACACCGACTCGGACAATTGAATACATAACTGTCGTACACAACTGGAACTGACAAGCGAATAGGAGCATCCACCATGCACATCGACATCAACGCATTGCGGCTGATCGAAGCAGACAAGGGCGTGTCGATCGAGACCGTCATCACCGCGATCGAGACAGCGCTGCTCACCGCGTACCGGCACACCGACGGCTTCGCTCCGCACGCGCGCATCGACGTGAACCGGAAGTCCGGCGCGGTTCGAGTCATGGCACAGGAACTCGACGAGTCGGGCGAGGTCGTCCACGAATGGGACGACACTCCCGAGGGCTTCGGGCGGATCGCCGCCACGACGGCCCGCCAGGTGATCTTGCAGCGTCTCCGTGACGCGGAGAACGAGAAGACCTACGGCGATCTCGTGGCGCACGAAGGCGAGGTCGTCGGCGGTGTCGTGCAGGCCGACTCCCGCCTCAATGCGAAGGGGATCGTCGTCGTCCAGATCGGTACCGACGCCAACGCGACCGAAGGCATCATCCCGTCGGTCGAGCAGGTGCCGGGGGAGAGCTACAACCACGGCGACCGGATCAAGTGCTACGTCGTCGGCGTGGCGCGCGGAATGCGCGGACCGCAGATCACGTTGTCGCGTACGCACCCGAACCTGGTTCGCAAACTGTTCTCACTCGAGGTCCCCGAGATCGCCGACGGATCCGTCGAGATCGTCGCCGTCGCCCGAGAGGCGGGCCACCGGTCGAAGATCGCCGTGCACACCGGCGTCGCCGGGCTCAACGCGAAGGGCGCCTGCATCGGCCCGATGGGGCAGCGCGTGCGCAACGTGATGAGCGAACTGTCGGGCGAGAAGATCGACATCATCGACTACGCGACCGACCCTGCGGTGTTCGTCGGCAACGCGCTCTCGCCTGCCAAGGTCTTGTCGGTCACGGTGATCGACGCGGAGTTGAGTGCGGCCCGCGTCATCGTCCCCGACTACCAACTGTCGCTGGCCATCGGTAAGGAAGGTCAGAACGCTCGACTCGCCGCCCGGTTGACGGGATGGCGGATCGACATCCGTTCCGACAGCGGCGACGGCGGTCCGCGGGTGGACGCGAGCCCGACTGAGGGCGTCGTCACAGATGGCGTGGTCGACGGCAATGATGTGACGAGCAGCCCTGCCGATGAGATAGACTGACCGGTGGCTCCTCGAACGTCGACCGCTCCGGTTCGTACGTGCATCGGATGCCGACGCCGCGATCTCGCATCATCCCTGGTTCGAGTCGTGCGATCGGCGCCCGGGCGTGCACAGACCGTGGTCGTGGATACGACGAGGACGCTGCCGGGACGTGGCGCCTGGCTGCATCGCGACTCCGACTGCGTGTCGGCGGCGGTGCGGCGTAAGGCATTCGGACCGGCGCTACGGGTTCGCGGTCTCACCGTGATTCCGAAGGACCTCGCCGATCTGATCGGCGAGATCACCGAGACGATTCCGTAGGGAATCAGGACAGGTAGCAGAAGACATGAGCACACCGTGAAGTCTCCACGATGAGCACGTTGACCGAATAAACTGAGGTCGTAGCGGGTAGCCCGCTCGACCTCCAAGTGAGGAGAGCAGTGGCAGGCAAGGCCCGCGTTCACGAACTGGCCAAGGAAATCGGCGTACCCAGCAAGAAAGTGCTGGAGCGTCTGAAAGAGCAGGGCGAGTTCGTCAAATCTGCGTCGTCGACCGTTGAGGCCCCCGTGGCCCGTCGACTCCGCGAATCTTTCTCCGGCGGCGACGCCGGAGCCGACGCCCCGAAGGCGTCGCCCACCAAGCCGGCAGCGGCGAAGCCCGGCGGCCCGAAGCCCGGTGCGCCGAAGCCGGCGCCTGCGGCCCCGGCTGCAGCGAAGCCCGCAGCACCGACTCCGGAGGCCTCGGCCCCGAAGCCGTCGACCCCGGGACCGCGTCCCGGACCCAAGCCGGCTCCGGCCCCGACTCCGGCTCCGAAGCCGGAGACCCCGCAGGCTCCCGCGGCGTCCGCACCGACCCCGTCGGCACCCGCAGACGGCGGCGCGAAGGCTCCCGGACCTCGTCCGGGCCCGCGTCCCGGCCCGCGTCCGCCGCGTGTCGGAAACAACCCGTTCTCTTCGACTCCGGCTCCGCGGCCCCAGGGCCCGCGTCCGGGTCCCGGCCAGGCAGGTCCCCGTCCCGGAGCCGGTCGCCCCGGTGCAGGACGCCCCGGCCAGCCGGGCAGCGGCACCGGTCGTGCGCCCGCAGGCCAGGGCGGACCTCGTCCGACCCCGGGCAACATGCCCTCGCGTCCTTCGCCGGGTGCGATGCCGCAGCGCGCGGCACGTCCTGACGCCCGACCTGGTGGTCGTGGCGGCGGCGGTCGACCCGGAGGCGGCGGCGGTTTCCGCGGCGGCCCGGGTGGCGGCGGTCCCGGTGGAGCTCCCGCAGGCGGCGGCTTCCGCGGTCGCCCCGGCGGCGGCGGTCGTGGTCGTCCCGGCGGCGCCGCAGGCGCCTTCGGTCGTCCGGGCGGCGCGCCGCGTCGTGGACGCAAGTCCAAGCGCCAGAAGCGTCAAGAGTACGACTCGATGCAGGCTCCGGCAGTCGGCGGCGTCCGTCTGCCCCACGGCAACGGCGAGACCATTCGCCTCGCCCGTGGCGCCTCGCTGTCGGACTTCGCGGAGAAGATCGATGCCAACCCGGCAGCACTGGTACAGGCGTTGTTCAATCTCGGCGAGATGGTGACGGCTACCGAGTCGGTCAACGACGAGACGCTGGAGCTGCTCGGCTCGGAGATGAACTACTCCGTCCAGGTCGTCAGCCCCGAAGACGAGGATCGCGAGCTTCTCAAGAAGTTCGACCTCACCTACGGCGAGGACGAAGGCGACGAGGAAGACCTCCAGCAGCGTCCTCCGGTGGTCACCGTCATGGGTCACGTCGACCACGGCAAGACCCGACTGCTCGACACCATCCGCAAGGAGAACGTCGGCGGGTCGGAAGCCGGCGGCATCACCCAGCACATCGGTGCCTACCAGGTGAACACGCACCTCAACGGCGACGATCGTCTGATCACGTTCATCGATACCCCGGGTCACGAGGCGTTCACCGCCATGCGTGCCCGTGGTGCGAAGGCCACCGACATCGCGATCCTCGTGGTCGCCGCCGACGACGGCGTCATGCCGCAGACGGTCGAGGCCGTGAACCACGCGCAGGCAGCAGACGTGCCGGTCGTCGTGGCGGTCAACAAGATCGACAAGGAGGGCGCTGACCCGCAGAAGATCCGCGGACAGCTCACCGAATACGGTCTGATCCCCGAGGAGTACGGCGGCGAGACGATGTTCGTCGACATCTCGGCCAAGCAGGGCGAGAACATCGAAGCGCTGCTCGAGGCCGTGCTGTTGACGGCCGACGCGTCGCTCGATCTGCGGGCCAACCCCGACATGGACGCACAGGGTGTGGCCATCGAAGCTCACCTCGACCGCGGTCGCGGTCCGGTGGCGACGGTGCTCATCCAGCGCGGAACCCTGCGGGTCGGCGACTCGATCGTCGCGGGCGATGCCTACGGTCGCGTCCGACGCATGGTCGACGAGCACGGCGAGGACGTCGCTGAGGCGCTTCCGTCCCGTCCGGTCCAGGTCATCGGCTTCACGTCCGTTCCGGGCGCAGGCGACAACCTGCTGGTCGTCGAAGAGGATCGCACCGCACGCCAGATCGCGGATCGCCGCAATGCGCGCAAGCGCAACGCGCTGGCCGCGCGCAGCCGCAAGCGGATCAGTCTGGAAGACCTGGATTCGGCTCTCAAGGAGACCAGCCAGCTCAACCTGATTCTCAAGGGCGACAACTCGGGTACCGTCGAGGCCCTCGAGGAAGCGCTCCTGGGCATCGAGATCGACGACGAGGTGTCGTTGCGCATCATCGACCGCGGCGTCGGCGGTGTCACCGAGACCAACGTCAACCTGGCGACCGCGTCCGACGCGATCATCATCGGCTTCAACGTCCGTGCCGAAGGCAAGGCGACGGAGCTGGCGAACCGCGAAGGCGTCGAGATCCGCTACTACTCGGTCATCTACCGGGCGATCGAGGAGATCGAAGCGGCACTCAAGGGCATGCTCAAGCCGATCTACGAAGAGGTCGAGCTGGGACGCACGGAGATCCGCGCGATCTTCAAGTCGTCGAAGGTCGGCAACATCGCGGGTTGCATGGTGCAGTCCGGCGTGGTTCGACGCAACGCCAAGGCGCGTCTGCTGCGTGACAACACGGTGGTCGCCGAGAACCTGACGGTGTCGTCGCTCCGTCGTGAGAAGGACGACGTCACCGAGGTTCGCGAAGGCTTCGAATGTGGTCTGACGCTCACCTACAGCGACATCAAGGTCGACGACGTCATCGAGACGTACGAGATGGTCGAGAAGGCGAGGGAGTGATGACGCCCTCGCAGGTGTTCGACACTCTCGGCGTCGCCGAGAAGCTCCAGAAGGCGCACGGCTGATGGTCGATCATGCACGGGCCGCACGGCTCGCGAAGCGGATCACCACCATCGTGGCGACCGCCATCAGCACGGAGATCAAAGATCCTCGTCTCGCGCACGTGACGATCACAGACTGCCGGGTGACCGGCGATCTACACGACGCGACGGTGTTCTACACCGTGATGGGGGCCTCGGTGGACGCCGAACCAGACGTCGCGGAGGCGGCGGCCGGTCTGGCCGCCGCCACCGGAGTGCTCCGGACCAAGGTCGGAGCCGGTACCGGAGTGCGGTTCACGCCGACCCTCCGGTTCGAGCTCGACACGGTGCCGGACGCGACTCGCGCGATGGACGAGCTCCTGGCTCGCGCACGTGCGCAGGACGAGCTGGTCGCCAGGGCTGCCGAGGACGCGCAGCCGGCCGGAGAGTCGGATCCTTACAAGCACGAGGACGACGAGTCGTCGGGCGAGGACCGTCTCGGGTGACGCAGGCGTCCGCAGCCGAGGTGGCAGGCGCTCTGCGTGGTCGGGACTCGGTCATGATCATCAGTCATGTCCGTCCCGACCCGGACACGATCGGCAGTGCGCTCGGTCTGGGGCTCGGCCTGGCGGCCATCGGCGTCGACGTGCGGTGCGGGTTCGCCGAACCGGACACACTGCCCGGTTCGCTTCACGACCTGCCAGGCACCGAACTGCTCGCGCCGCTGACCTCTCCCGCACCGGGGGAGGCAGTGGTGGCGGTCGACGCCGCGACTCTCAACCGCCTCGGATCGTACGAGGAGTTCTTCGCCGCGGCGGACCTCGGAGTCTGCATCGACCACCACGTGTCGAACACGGGTTTCGGCGACGTCGCCTATATCGACGCTGAGTCCGACTGCACAGCTGTGCTGGTCCTTCGTGTGTTGGACGAGCTCGGCGTGGAGGTGACCGCCGACATCGCGACCTGCCTGTACGCGGGTCTCGTCACCGACACCGGGTCGTTCAAGTGGGCGCGTCCGGCGTCGTTCGCAGTCGCGGCCAGACTCCTCGAGTCGGGAGTCGATGCTCCGAAGTGGAGCCGCGTGCTCCTGGACTCGCATCCGTACTCGTGGCTGCAGATGGTGTCTGCGGTGCTCGGCACGTCGAGGCTCGACGAGCAGGCGTGCGATGGACGCGGACTGGTCTACGCGATGGTGACCGAGGACCAGATGGCGGGTCTCGCCTGGGACGAGTCGGAGAGCGTCATCGACGTCGTGCGGACTGCCCGCGAGGCCGAAGTGGCAGCCGTCTTCAAGGAGGCTGCTCCGGGCGAGTGGAGAGTGTCGCTGCGCAGCAAGACGAGCGTGGACCTGGTCCCGATCGCGAGTTCGCTCGGCGGCGGTGGACACACTCGGGCGGCAGGCTACTCCGACTCAGGGACCGCCGACGAGGTCGTCGCTCGGTTACGCGCCAAGCTGTAGGCCGCTGATGCTGCGGCTCGCCGCGTCGGCGCTGGTGGTGCTCGTCGCACCTCCTCTGTACCTGATGCTCGACCTCGCCGTGGTCGGTCGGCTCGGTGCGTCCGAGCTCGCGGCGTTGGCGGTCGCCACCCTCGTCCTCTCCGTCATCAGCACGCAGCTGACGTTCCTCTCGTACGGGACGACTGCGCGGTCGGCGCGGGCATTCGGCTCCGGTGACCGAGACCGTGCCGTCACCGAAGGTGTGCAGGCCACGTGGATAGCTCTCGGAGTCGGCGCCGTGATCGTCGTACTCGCCTGGCTGCTCGCTCCCTGGGTCGCCGGAGCCCTCGTACCCGACGAGACAGTCGCGGCCGAGGCCGCAGGCTGGCTGCGCATCGCGGTGTTCGGGGTTCCGCTGATCCTCGTCGCGATGGCGGGGAACGGATGGATGCGCGGGGTGCAGGACAAGCGTCGACCCGTCTACTACGTCGTCAGCGGGCTGGCCGTCGGCGCTGTGCTCTGTGTCGGTCTCGTGCACGGCATGGCAGGCCTGCCCCGCATGGGGCTCGACGGCAGCGCCGTCGCCAACCTCGTCGGACAGTCGATCACCGGTGTCCTGTTCGCTGCACGTCTGGTCCGTGCGGCGCCGTCCGGCTTGGCCCCGGTCCGATCGATGATCGCCGCGCAACTACGGATGGGCCGCGACTTGATCGTGCGGAGCCTGTCCTTCCAGATCTGCTTCATCTCGGCAGCGGCCGTCGCCGCTCGCTTCGGCGTCGCTCAGGTGGCCGCCCACCAAGTGGTGCTGCAGCTGTGGGAATTCATGTCCCTGTTGCTGGACTCACTCGCGATCGCGGCTCAGCAACTCGTGGGAGCGGCGTTGGGCGCGAAGACATTCGACGTCGCACGGCGCACGGCGCGGAGCGTGACCGGGACATCTCTTGCCGTGTCCGCGGTGTTGGCTGCCCTCTTGGCGGTCGGCGCCGGTGTGCTGCCGCGCATCTTCACCTCCGACACTGCGGTCCTGGACGCGATCACCACGCCGTGGTGGTTCTTCGTCGCCATGCTGCCGATCGCCGGGATCGTGTTCGCGTTGGACGGCGTCCTGCTCGGCAGTGGTGACGCCGCCTTCCTGCGGACGGCGACCCTCGCGGGTGCGTTGTGCGCGTTTCTCCCGATGATCTGGCTGTCGCTCGTGTTCGACTGGGGGCTGGCCGGGATCTGGACGGGACTCCTGGCGTTCATGTGCACGCGACTGGCCGCGGTGGTCTGGCGGGTGCGGTCCGGTGCCTGGATTCGGTGAGTCCTCAGACCGACTCGAGCGGAACGTTCGGGTCGGCGAGCTTGTCGACGTCGACCCTTCGTCCGGACGCGATGAGGTCGGCGACGGCGTCGCCCTGATCCCAGATGTTGACGTTCATCCCTGCGACGACGGCTCCGCCGTCGAGCCAGAAGGCGAGGAACTCGCGTGTCGCGGTGTCGCCGCGGACGACGACGTCGTTCTCCTCGGATGCGAGTCCCCGGTACTCCATGCCGAGGTCGTACTGGTCGCTGAAGAAGTAGGGGAGACGGTCGTAGACCTGCGAGCCGCCGAGCATGTTCGCGACGGCCACGGCGGGCTGGTTCTGGGCGTTGGCCCAGTGCTCCACGCGTAGACGCCCGAGCGTGGGGTGGTCGTGGTTCGCGATGTCGCCGACGGCGTAGACGTCGGGATCGCTGGTGCGCAGGCCCGCGTCGACGTCCACACCGTTCGAGACCTCCAGGCCTGCGTCCCGCGCGAGTTCGACATTGGGCACTGCCCCGATGCCGACGAGGACGGCGTCGGCGGGGATCTGGTCGCCGTCGTCGGTCGTGACCGAACGGGGAGCGACGGTGTCGACACCCACGCCGAGTCGGAGGTCGACTCCGTGCTCGCGGTGCAGGTCGGCGAACACGTCGCCGATCCGAGATCCGAGGATCTTCGCCAGCGGGCTGCTCTGCGGTTCGATCACTGTCACATCTGTGCCTGCCTGCCGCGCGGTCGCGGCGACTTCGAGGCCGATCCATCCGCCGCCGACGATCACGAGATGTCGGCCCTCGCCGATGGCGTCGCGGATCCGCTCCGACTCGTCGATGGTCCGCAGGTAGAGGGCGCCCTCGGCCCCGTCCAAGTGCCGTGACGCCGATCCCGTCGCCAGCAGGAGTTTGGTGTAGGCGACCGACGACCCGTCGTCGAGGTGCACCTGGTGTGCGTCGCGGTCGATCCGGTCGGCGCGGACTCCGACGCGCAGATCGATGTCGTGCGAGAGGTACCAGTCGGCGTCGAAGGTGAACGCGCTCGCGCGCTCGTCACTGCCTGCGAGGTATCCCTTCGAGAGCGGCGGTCGCTCGTAGGGGAGGTGCTGCTCCGCGGCGATCAGGACGATCGCGCCGTCGTATCCCTGGTCGCGGAGCGCCTCCGCTGCCTTCGCGCCCGCCAATCCGCCACCGATGATCACCTGTGCGTCGCTCATAAATCCACCGTACGCCGACCTCTGGACAGTTGACAGGCCCTGTGCAAGAGTATTGAACATGTTCAGTGAACGTGTTCAGTCCGGCCGTGCCGGGCAACGCGATCAGACTCGCGAACGTGTCGTCGAGTGTGCTCAACGCCTGTTCGCAGAGCGGGGCTTCGCAGCGACGACGGTGCGACAGATCGCGGCTGAGGCCGGAGTCAGCGTCGGAACGGTGATGGGTGTCGGCGACAAGGACGCGCTCCTGCTCGCGGCCTTCGACGGGTGGATCGGCGCGGTGCATAACGCGCGCGACGTGCCCGCCCGAGTGTCGCCAGGCGCTGATCCAGTCACTCGCATCGGCGACGCCGTCGCGCCGTTCCTGGACCTGTTCGACGCCGATATGTCCCTTGCGCGCGAGTACGGAGCGGTCTTGGCGCGGGGTGGAGCCGCGACGGAAGTCTTCGGCGAGCTGGCGATCGCGCTCCACTACGACTTCGCGGCGGTGTTCGCCGACGCGGGCCTCGGCGAGGACGCGCCCCGCGCCGCCCGCGCCGTCTACTTCGCCTACCTGGGACTCGTGATGACCTCGGCCGTCACCGGCAGTGATGCCGCCTCGATCCGCAACGAACTCGAATCGGTCGCAGCAGTGATACTGCGATCCCCGCGAAAGGACTCGTGAATGTTCTCCACCCCTGATCCGATCTGGCCGGTCATCGTCCTCGCCGTCGTCATCGGCAGCGATGCACTCATGTCGATCCGCCCACCACGGTTCATCCGTGACTGCTACGCAGGAGTCGGTTTCCCGCTCGAATGGGGCTGGGCGCTGGTCTACGTGAAGCTGCTCGCCACCGCCGGACTGATCGTCGGAATCTGGCACGACGGCGTCGGCGTCGCGGCCACGGCAGGCGTCGTCGCCTACTTCGTCGCGGCGACCATCGCCCACCTGAGAGCACGGTTCCTCGGATCCGAGTTCTGGCTCAACTGCCTGGGGATGCTCGCGTTGTCGCTTGCTGTCCTCGCCTGGTCGTTCGCCTTCTGAGCGCATCGCGCCGACTCGTCGAGAACCCGGCCAGATCCCGCGGTCGATTCATCACGCGCTCGTGCACTACGTCCTCTAACCAGATCACTCCGTTCGCTGCGAACAGCATCGTGACGAGCACGCAGGCGACGGTGGGAACGGGTTCGCCCCTGTCCTGGGAAGCGATCGAGAGGATCGTCGCCCCGACGCAGATGTAGCCGACGACCGTCACACAGGTCGCGGCGAGCACGCCGAGGATGCCGACACCCGAGGCGACGAGTGCCGTGAGGGCGGCAGGCCGTCCCTTACCGTCGCGGGCGTGCACGTACAGGAATCCGCTGTACGTTCGATCTGCCGTCACGACATGGCGCCGGAACGACGTAGATACGTCGCGAGTCCTTTGGTCAGCGGCAGCGAGTCCAGATCTGTGTCCGAGGCCCACCGCACGTCGTCCGCGTCGTCGCCCGCCTGAAGCGTCCCGCCGACGACGGTGGCGGCGAAGTCGTGGATCTCGAACACGCCGTACTCGTCGTACGGAACGTCGACGGCCCAGAGTTCGTCGCCGATCTCGACGTGCAGGCCCGTCTCCTCGAGAACCTCACGCCGCGCAGCCTCAGCGAACGTCTCACCGTCCTCGACGTGTCCGCCGGGAACCGACCAATGCCCCTTCTCGGGTTCGTGACCGCGTTGGACGAGAAGGACGCGACCGACGTCGTCGACGATCACAGCGCTCGCCGCAAGGACTCGTGTCATCGGTACACAGTAATCCCACCCGGGCCGGCGGATGCGGTCGTGGCAGCATGGTTGCCATGGCGACACTCTGGGCGATCAGCGACCTGCACGTGTCGCATCGCGGCAACGAGGAAATGCTCGATCGGATCCGGCCGGCCGGTGAGGACGACTGGCTGATCGTCGCGGGCGACGTGGCCGAACGCACCGACGACATCGTCGACACGCTGCGTCGCCTCGCGGCCCGCTTCGAGAAGGTGCTGTGGGTGCCGGGCAACCACGAGCTCTACACCACGGCGAAGGATCCGTTGCAGATCTTCGGGGTGGCGCGATACGACTACCTCGTGCAGGCGTGTCGGGAGATCGGCGTCGTGACGCCCGAAGACATCTACCCGCTGTTCGACCCGCGTGACGGGAGCAGTCCGGTCCGGATCGTCCCGATGTTCTTGCTCTACGACTACACGTTCCGTCCCGAGGGGACGGTGACCGCGCTGCAGGCGCTCGCCGTCGCGCGCGACCGGAACGTCGTCGCGACCGACGAGTTCCTGCTGTCGCCGGAGCCCTTCGGTACGCGCGACGCGTGGGGGAGGGACCGGATCGCGCAGACCGTGCGACGCCTCGAAGCGCTCGATCCCGCCGAGAAGACGGTGCTGATCAACCACTGGCCGCTGCGACGAGAGCCGTGCGACGTGCTCATGTACCCCGAGTTCGCTTTGTGGTGCGGCAGCGAGCTGACCGCCGACTGGCACACGCGCTTCAACGCGATGTGCAGCGTTTACGGGCACCTGCACATCCCCCGTACCACGTGGTACGACGACGTCCGGTTCGAAGAGGTGTCCGTCGGGTATCCGCGCGAATGGAAGCGTCGAGGGCTCCCCGAGCCGCTGCTGCGGCAGATCGTTCCCGACCCCGGCACCACGCCCGAGGACGTGCCGCACGAGGGTCTTCGCTTCGAGGTGCCACCCGACTACAAGGAGCGCGCCGCCGAGTTCCAGAAGAAGCTGGACGAGCGTCGCGACCGCCAGGCCTCCCGCGGCTCGACGTAACTCCAGCGCATGGCACCATTGATGCCATGATTTCGCGACTCGTGCCGGCCGGCGTCGGCGCCTCCGAGGCGTTCGACGACCCGCCCGGTCTGACGGCGATGCCCGCCGAGGACGTCTTGATCGCCAAGGCTGTGGAGAAGCGCAGGCGTGAGTTCATCACGGCCCGGCACTGCGCGCGTCAGGCATTGGGGCAGTTGGGGTTCGAGCCGGTCCCGATCATGCGCGGCGAGCGTGGGATGCCGTTATGGCCAAGCCAGGTGGTCGGCAGCATGACCCACTGCGACGGCTACCGGGGAGCGGTCGTCGCGTACTCGATGCAAGTCCGATCGTTGGGCATCGACGCCGAACCACATCTCGCGCTGCCCGGCGGCGTGCTCGATCACACCTCGGTCCAGGCCGAACGCGACGTGCTCGCCACTCGTGACGACTCGATCCACTGGGACCGGCTCCTGTTCTGCGCAAAGGAAGCCACATACAAGGCGTGGTTTCCGCTGACCCAGCGCTGGCTCGGTTTCGAAGACGCCCACATCACGTTCGAGTTGGACGCGGACTCCGGGGGAGACGGTGTCAGTGGCACCTTCTCGTCGAGGATTCTGATCGACGGCGCGACGATCGACGGGGGTGCGCCGTTGCTCACGCTTCCCGGCCGCTGGCGTGTCGCCGACGGTCTGATCCTGACCACGATCGCGTTGACCTGACATGGCTGCGCTATCCATCGAGAACGCCGGACTCCTCGTCCTGGACAAAGCTGCCGGAGTCACCAGTCACGACATGGTGTCCAAGTCGCGCAAGGTCTTCGGGACCCGACGGATCGGCCACGCGGGGACCCTCGACCCGATGGCGACCGGCGTGCTGGTCCTCGGCATCGAGCGAGCGACCAAACTCCTCGGCCTGCTGTCGTTGACGACCAAGTCGTACACGGCGACCGTCCGGCTCGGGCAGTCGACCGACACCGACGACGCCGAGGGCGAAGCGATCGGGACATTCGACACCGCGGCAGTGACCGACGAGCAGATCGCCGCGGGAGTCGCCGAACTGACCGGTGACATCTCCCAGGTTCCCGCGCGGGTGAGTGCCATCAAGGTGGACGGCAAGCGAGCGCACGCGTTGGCGCGCACGGGGGAGGAGTTCGAACTCGCCGCCCGCCCCGTCACCGTGTCGCGGTTCACCGTTCTCGACAGCCGCCGCGTCGACGGATTCATCGACCTGGAGGTCGAGGTGGACTGTTCGTCCGGGACTTACATTCGTTCTCTCGCACGCGATCTCGGTGCTGGTCTCGGTGTCGGCGGGCACCTGACCGCGTTGCGTCGCACCGCTGTCGGGCCGTTCACCCTCGAACACGCCCGCACGTTGGACGACGTCATCGCCGACCCGGGGCTCAGCATGGGCATCGACGACGCGGCCAAGCTCTGCTTCCCGCTTCGCGACATCTCCGACGAGGAGGCCGAGTCGATCAGCCAGGGCCGCTGGCTGGAGCCGATCGGACGGAAGGGCCTCTACACCGTCGTCGACCCGGCGGGTCAGGCCATCGCGCTGGTCCAAGAGAAGGGACGCCGAGCGAGTTCGGTGATGGTGGTGCGTCCGGCGACACTCCGCTGACGTCGTAACCCTCTCGGCGAACTCCTCACGCGAACAGGCGCGGCGCTTCGCCAACGCGGTACACGTCCCACCCGGGATCGCCGGCCATGGCGAACGACGTCCACGCGGCGTGCATCCTGGTGGCGAGGTCGTGGTCGGGAGTAGGGCCGACGAGTGAGTGTGCGTCGTCGAGGTGATCGAAGACGTAGGGGATCTCGACCGCGTGACCGGCCCGGATACCCATCACTGGACTGTGTCGGCCGAATTCGTACAGGAACGTCTGGTCGTCGGCTCGAGCGTCGGCGATCGCCTGCGTCGGCGCGGAGAATCCGTTGCGCGTGAGTTCCGCACACAATGCGTCGCCGGCCTTCACGCCACGCGCGAGAGACTCGTCGAATCGCTCGCTGGACGCGCCGGACCGTGCCAGAACCGATCTCGCCGTCGGCGCGTCGACGGCGGCGACCACCCCGGTCGGTGCGAGGAAGAAGTGGAACTCGTCGGCGTTCCACCCCGCGAGCAGCGCGACGCCCGCTCCGGCGCCTTCGGCGATGGAGTCGACCGGCACGGCGGGCAGCACGTCGCCGTCGATCACCGGCAGGAAACTCATCACGCCGAGACCGGCCCGTACCACCGACTCGCCCCAGACCGCCGGGTCGGGCTTGAGTGAGTGCGCCAACGCGACCTCGGTCTGGGCGGCCAACAGCGCGTCGGTCGAGACCTCGGCCCACGCCTGCGCGGTCGGTTCCACGCCCAAGATCTCGGACGTTCGAGTGGTCACCTTCCGGGCGTCGTCGATCGCCGCGACGCTGACCCCGTTGCCGCTCGCCATGATCGCGCGTCCGAACAGGCCGGCCGCGCGCGGCGACGACAGCAGGGACGCGACGCTCATCGCGCCCGCAGACTCGCCCATCACCGTCACGTGAGACGGGTCGCCGCCGAACGCTGCGATGTTGTCGCGCACCCATTCCAATGCGGCGATCTGGTCCAGGAGACCGCGGTTCTCCGGTGCGCCGTCGAGCGATGCGAAACCGGGAGCGCCGAGACGGTAGTTGACGCCGACGAAGACCAGACCGTCGCGTGCGAACGTATCGCCCGAATAGATCCCGATCCGATTTGCTCCACGAGTGAACGCGCCGCCGTGAATCCAGACGAGGACTGGCAGGTCCTCGCCGTCCGGGTCGGGCGTCCACACGTTGACGTTCAGGTAGTCGTCGCCGGGGGCGACGACGTTCTCCAGGATCGACGCGACGGGTTCCGGGTATCCGACCTGCGGAGCTGCCGGGCCGTACTCGGTCACATCCCGGACTGCAGTCCACGGTTCGGGAGGGTGTGGAGCCGCGAACGCCAGTGGGCCGACCGGCGGTGCGGCGTACGGGATTCCGAGGAAGGCGGAGACGGTCGAGCCGGTGGAGGTCGTGACACTTCGGCCACGGACCGGGCCGGACGAGGTGTCGGCGACGGGACTGTGCGAGGAGGCTTCGGTCACGATGTCGACGGTAGCCGCAGACGAGGGGAGGGCGGGGCCGAAACGCGTCAGTCCTGGTGCGAAATGTGTCAGTCCTGGTGGAGGAAGATAGCGCGAGCGGCGATGTCGCCCAAATGGATCGGTTCCCCGTCGTCGACGGAGATCGTCACAGTGCCTGCGAACGGGCGCTTCTCGACGATGCAGACGCGGCAGTCGAGAGTGATGCCGATCTCCTCGAAGTAGCGGAGCATTTCGGGATCGGAGTCGGAGATGCGGTTGATGACACCGGTCTCGTCGATCGCGAGGTCCGCGAGTTGGAGGGCCGCGGCGCCGGGAACGATGCCGTCGACTCCGGGGATCGGGTCGCCGTGCGGGTCGCGCTTGGGGTGGCCGAGTTTGGTGTCGATGTGGCGCAGTAGGCGTTCAGACACCGCGTGCTCGAGTACTTCGGCGTCCTCGTGCACCTGGTCCCAACCGTAGCCGAGTTCGCGAACCAGGAACGTCTCCAGGAGTCGGTGTCGCCGGACCATGCTGATCGCTGCTTCGCTGCCCTCGTCGGTGAGCGTCACCGCACCGTACGGTGCGTGGTCGACGAGGCCCTGATCTGCGAGTTTGCGAATGCCCTCGGAAGCGGTGGACGGCGATACCCCGAGCTTCTCGGCCAGTAGCTTGGTCGTGACCTTCACGTCAGACCACTCCTGCGTCGTCCAGATCACTTTCAGATAGTCCTGGGTCACAGACGAGAGTTCGTCGACCGGTCGAGAGTCGGGCATATGTATGACCTTACCCACCGCCGTGTGTCACGGCTTCCACCGCGGGCGTGCCGCGTCACGCGTCGAGTCGTACTGTAGAGCCGTGTTGCGTTGGCGAGGTTTGGACGATGTACCTGCCGGGTGGGGTCGATGTGTGGTGACCATCGGCGTGTTCGACGGCATTCACCGTGGGCACGCCCAATTGGTGAACGCAGCGACCCGGGCTGCGGCCGAACGTGGTGTGCCGTCGGTGTTGATGACGTTCGACCCGCACCCGTCCGAGGTGGTGCGCCCGGGCACGCACCCGCCCCAGCTCTCGACGCTGCGTAGACGGGCCGACCTCGCGGAAGAGATGGGCGTCGACGTGTTCTGCGTCATCCCGTTCACGCCGACGGTCGCCGCCCAGTCGCCCGAAGAGTTCGTCCACGAGGTTCTCGTCGAAGAACTCCATGCCGCAGTAGTCGTCGTCGGCGACAACTTCACGTTCGGGCACAAAGCCCTCGGCGACGTGCCGAAGCTCCGCGAACTAGGGCAGCGGTTCGGCTTCGAGGTGACAGCGGTGTCGCTGTTCGGCGAGCATGCCGTCACGTATTCGTCGACGTACATCCGGTCGTGCATCGCCTCCGGCGACGTGGAACTCGCCGCCGAAGCGCTCGGACGGCCGCATCGTGTCGAAGGCGCCGTGGTGCACGGCGAACGACGAGGCCGTGACCTGGGATATCCGACAGCGAACGTGGCCCCGCCCGAACATGCGGCGATCCCGGGCGACGGTGTCTATGCAGCCTGGTTCACCGTGCTCGGCGGCAAGGAGGGCGACGGCTTCCGCATCGGCGAACGTTATGCGGCGTCGGTGTCGGTCGGCACCAACCCGACGTTCTCCGGCCGAAACCGCACCGTCGAGGCGTACGTCCTCGACCTCGACGCCGACCTCTACGGACAGCACGTGGCCGTCGACTTCGTCAGCCGGTTGCGCGGGATGGAGTCGTACGACGGGATCGACGCGTTGATCGCCGCGATCAGCAACGACGTCGATCAGACCCGGACGATCCTGTCTGCCGAGGACAACTGACTCGATCGGCGTCCGGCGATTGCCGGTAGACGCCGGGATCCTGGTACACTTCATCGCTGGTGTCAGCTGCGGTCCGTGGTGGCGCACCCTCCGCCTGGTGGTGGAGACCGAGCACGGAACTGAAAATCAAGGAGACTCTCATGGCACTTACTGCCGACGAGAAGAAGGCTGTCCTCAGCGAGTACGGCGTGCACGAGACCGACACCGGTTCGCCGGAGGCTCAGGTCGCACTGCTGACCAAGCGGATCAAGGACCTGACCGAGCACCTCAAGCATCACAAGCACGACCACCACAGCCGTCGTGGCCTGCTCCTGCTGGTCGGTCGCCGTCGTCGCCTGCTCAAGTACTTGGCGAGCGTCGACATCAACCGCTACCGCTCGCTGATCGAGCGCCTGGGCATGCGTCGCTGACGCAAGCTCGAGTCCGCTCGCCGAGCCGACTTTGATCTCTTCGAGGCCGCGACCTGTCACACAGGTCGCGGCCTTGAAGTGTATTAGCCAGGGGAAATGTTAGAATGGCTCCGGTGTGATGATCTGCCTACAGCGGATACGCAGTCGTGAATCGTCAGATCGGTCCTCGGTAGTGGCTGTCGGAAGTGAAAAACTCCGGCCGCTTCGATCGAAGGCCGTCTACCCACAGCACACGACGTGCTGATCACGACTGGTCCGGCCACTCAATCTCGTCATCCACCCCGATCCGCCGCGCATTGCGGTGGGTCGGCAACTGCATATCCTGTTCGCCTCACGTTCGTGACCGACTACAGCGACCGAATCGCAGGGCGACCAGAAACAACACAGTGACCAGCACAACACAAGGGATTCTCACTACATGACTGATGTCATCAACGAAGACTTCGACGAGTCGATCACCGAAGTCTCTGCCGTCATCGACAACGGTGCATTCGGCACGCGGACCATCCGCTTCGAGACCGGACGTCTGGCCCTGCAGGCCGCAGGCGCCGTCGTCGCATACCTCGACGAGGGGACGATGATCCTCTCGACCACCACCGCGTCGAAGGCTCCGAAGGAGCACTTCGACTTCTTCCCGCTGACTGTCGACGTCGAAGAGCGTATGTACGCCGCGGGTCGCATCCCCGGATCGTTCTTCCGCCGCGAGGGCCGCCCGTCGACCGACGCGATCCTCACGTGCCGCCTCATCGACCGCCCGCTGCGCCCGACGTTCGTCGCCGGCCTCCGCAACGAGGTCCAGGTCGTCGAGACCATCCTGTCCCTCGACCCGAAGGACTTGTACGACGTCGTGGCGATCAACGCCGCGTCGGCGTCCACCCAGATCTCCGGACTCCCGTTCTCGGGCCCGGTCGGCGCCGTGCGCGTCGCCCTGATCCCGACCCTGCCCGGTGAGGGCGAGGGTCGCCCCGAGAACACCGCGGGCCAGTGGGTCGCGTTCCCGACGATCGAGCAGCTCGAGGGCGCTGTCTTCGACATGGTCGTCGCAGGCCGTATCGTGACCGGCTCCGGCGCTGACGCCGACGTCGCCATCATGATGGTCGAGGCCGAGGCCACCGAGAACGTGCTCGACCGGATCGCAGGCGGAGCACAGGGCCCGAGCGAGACCATCGTCGCCGAGGGCCTCGAGGCGGCCAAGCCGTTCATCGCGCAGCTCTGCGAGGCGCAGAAGCAGCTCGCAGGCGCCGCAGCCAAGGAGACCCGCGAGTTCCCGCTGTTCCCGCCGTACGACGACGACGTCTACGACGCGGTCGCCGAGTTCGCCACCGGTCGTCTGGGCGAGGCTCTCGCGATCGCGGGCAAGCACGAGCGCGACGACGCGACGGACGCCCTCAAGGGCGACGTGCTCGAAGCATTGGGCGAGAAGTTCGAAGGCCGTGAAGGCCAGATCGGCGCAGCCTACCGCTCGCTCACCAAGAAGCTGGTCCGCCAGCGGATCCTGACCGACCACTTCCGTATCGACGGTCGCGGCATCACCGACATCCGTGCGCTCTCGGCGGAGATCGGCGTCATCCCGCGCGCACACGGCAGTGCGTTGTTCGAGCGCGGCGAGACCCAGATCATGGGCGTCACCACCCTCGACATGGTCAAGATGGCGCAGAAGATCGACTCCCTCGGAGCCGAGACCAGCAAGCGCTACATGCACCACTACAACTTCCCGCCGTACTCGACCGGTGAGACCGGTCGAGTCGGTTCGCCGAAGCGCCGCGAGATCGGACACGGCGCGCTCGCCGAGCGTGCTCTCGTGCCGGTCCTGCCGAGCGTCGAGGAGTTCCCGTACGCGATCCGCCAGGTGTCTGAGGCACTCGGTTCCAACGGCTCCACCTCGATGGGCTCGGTCTGTGCGTCGACGATCTCGATGCTCAACGCCGGTGTGCCGCTGAAGGCCCCGGTCGCAGGCATCGCGATGGGACTCGTCTCCGACGAGGTCACCATCGACGGCAAGACCGAGACCCGTTACGTGGCCCTCACCGACATCCTCGGCGCCGAGGACGCGTTCGGCGACATGGACTTCAAGGTCGCAGGCACCAAGGACTTCGTGACCGCCCTGCAGCTGGACACCAAGCTGGACGGCATCCCGTCGAAGGTCCTCGCCGGTGCTCTCAGCCAGGCCAAGCAGGCCCGGCTGACCATCCTGGACGTGCTGGCCGAGGCCATCGACGAGCCGGACGAGATGAGCCCGTTCGCGCCGCGCATCACGACGATCAAGATCCCGCTGGACAAGATCGGCGAGCTGATCGGCCCCAAGGGCAAGACGATCAACGGCATCACCGAGGACACCGGCGCCAACATCTCGATCGAAGACGACGGCACCGTGTTCATCGGCGCTGCTGACGGTCTGTCCGCACAGGCTGCGATCGACAAGGTCAACGCCATCGCGAACCCGCAGCTGCCGAAGGTCGGCGAGCGTTTCCTCGGAACCGTCGTCAAGACGCCCGCGTTCGGCGCATTCGTCTCGCTGCTGCCGGGCCGTGACGGTCTGATCCACATCAGCAAGCTGGGCAACGGCAAGCGCATCGGCAAGGTCGAAGACGTCGCCAAGGTCGGCGACAAGCTTCAGGTCGAGATCGCCGACATCGATGAGCGCGGCAAGATCAGCCTCATCCTCGTCAGCGACGACGCCCCTGCGGCGACATCGGACGACGAAGCCGTCGACGCCTGATCAGTCCCGACGAGAACTGACACCGGCCCGCGACACACTATGTGTCGCGGGCCGGTTCGTCTCTGTTCGTGCCTCCGCGTGAGCGGTTCTGCTCGGCTCGTCAGTCGACCTTGATCCGGCCCGTCGCTCCGTCGATCTGACGTAGGCGTCCCGACGCGGACTTCACGTCCCCGAAGTAGCGGATCCGGTAATCGCCTGGAGCCGCGTTCCGCGGAACGCGCCAGGTCACTGTCATCTTCGATGCCGACATGCTTCCGCCGGGCCGCGCCCACGTCATCTCGGTCGACTCGTGGTCGTCGTCGTAGACCGTCGTCCAGCCGGTGCCGGTGAACTTCTCGACACTGAAGTAGCGACGCGCTCCGCGACGGACCCGGTTGCTCGGGTAAGCGCCGCAGAAGCTCGCGGAGATCGTCGATCCAGGTTTCGCTGAGGCGGGAACCTTCGAGACGACCTGACCGAACCGCTTCCCCGGCATCGGGGTGTCGGCGGGCTGTGCGCCGAGCAGGTCGGGTTGCAGATCGGCCCGGTCGGCGGGAGCCCGCCCGGCCGAGCGTTTCGCGCCGCGTCGCATCGCCTTCGCCAACGCATCCATCTCCTGCATGTACGCGCACAGCGTCCACCGGCCGAACAAGGTCTCGCCGCCCTCGTACTGTTGCGACACATACTCCTCGGGAGTCACGACGTACTGGCAGTAACCGTTCGAATATCCCTGCAGCAGAACGTTTTCCAGTGGGACATCCATCGCGTCTGCCACGATCCGCCGCACGCGCAGGCCGGAGACGATGGTCGACTCCGTCGGCAGCGCGGCCAGGACCAGATCACCGATCCGCATCAGCTGCAGCGGCAGTCGCTGCTCGATCCACGAACGCGGCGGAAGGATGCCGAGAGGGAACAGGATCGCCTTCGGCGACTGATTGTCGGCGATCCACGCGGGCGGTGTCGGCGTCGCGCCTGCGCCGAGCGCCATCGCGAACTCGTTCCGCACGCCCTCGTTCAAGAAGCCGAGCTGACTGCGGGTGTTCTCCTCCTGGCTCGTCGCGGCGGCTGCCGCGCCCATCATCGCGGGGGAAGTGCGAGCCGACTTGCCGTGCGGTGTGAAGTGTCCGTCGATGTGGACGTTCGCCATGTCGACATAGCGGGTCGCGGAATCGACTCCTCCGGTGGTCATCGGCCGGGCGGCTGCGAGAGCCGCCTGCCCTGCGCGGTCCTGGCGTCGCCCGATGATGATCCGGTTGCTCCGATTGTCGGCCGTCGGGCCGCCCGGATGCATCTTGCGGACCCACAGGTTCGGCGTCATGTCACCCGCGTTGGTCTGCGCATGTGCGCTCACGACGTCGGGATCGCGCTGCTCTCCCAGATATGCCGCGTACCCCTTGTTGTCGGGGCCGATCAGGAAGTTCGCATCGGTCAGCGACGTGCCGTGGGTGGCGAACCAGGTGATCTCGCCGATACTCGCGCCGCCCTGCTTGAGTCGGATGGCGGTGACCTGAGGGTCGATGTGCGACGAGAAATGCTTTCGATCGGGTTCCGGGTTGAGCGTGAACGCGTCGTACGACCGGTTGGCGCTCGCATCGTGCAGTTCGGTGTGTCCGAGCTCGACGGTTCCGGGTGCGAGCGAGGAGTGCGCCTGCTCGACAGCTTCGAGCAGCCCGTCGATCTCGGCCCGGAATGAGTTGTGTCGGTGGCCTTTCGCCGCCAGGACGTAGGCGTAGTCCCACGAGGTGCCACCGCACGAGTTGTGGTTGTGGGTGGCGTTGATGTTGACGTTGTGCACGTTGTAGAGGTCGCCGTGACGCTTGCGCAGCTCGGCGAGAAGCGTGTTGTGGTGGGAGGTGAACACGCACGCGATGTCGGCCGTGATGAACAGGACGCGCTGACCGGTCGCGGCGTCGGCGACGATGTAGGCGCGCGCCCACGTGCGTTGCAACAGGCCGTTCGCCACCTGGTCGAGATCGGAGTAGCCCATCATTCCCTGGCCCGCGATCGCGCCGGTCATATCGCCCTTGCCCGCACCGACCAGGTAGCCGGTCGCGGCCTGCGCCTGCCCGGCGGAGTCGACTGCGCCGGCTCCGAGTCCGATCGAGGCGGCGGTCGCCGCTGCGCCGACAGCGGTCGCGTGTAGAACGGTGCGGCGTGGGACGTCAGGCATCGGGCTCCTTGAATGACACAAGTTCTCATTGATCGACGTTGTGACTCTAACCTCACCTGATCGATCGATCAATATTGTCGAATGTCCGGTAACGGTGATCGTGTCCCGCACGGTCGCGGACCGCCTTCTAGACTGGGAGGTAATCAGCGACGAAAGGCTTACAAGTCATGGGTGACGCCATCCGCACGGGTGTGTTGGGCAGCAACGGCAAGGTCGGCAAGGCGATCGTCGACGGAGTGGAGTCCGGCGACGGCGTCGAATTCACCGTCGGCGTCGACAAAGGTGATTCGCTTCAGACGTTCGTGGACTCCGAGACCAGTGTGGTGGTCGATTTCACGCACCCCGATGTCGTCATGGACAACCTGAAGTTCTTGGTGGACAACGGGATCAACGCCGTCGTAGGTACCACCGGATTCACACAGGAACGGTTGGACACGGTCCGCGGCTGGCTGGGCGACGACCCGCGCAGCGGGGTGCTCATCGCTCCCAACTTCGCGATCGGCGCCGTCTTGTCGATGCACTTCGCGCAGCAGGCCGCACGGTTCTTCGAATCGGCCGAGGTCGTCGAGCTGCATCATCCGCATAAGGCCGACGCGCCCTCGGGTACGGCAGGCCGGACCGCTCAGTTGATCGCAGCGGCCCGTGCCGACGCGGGTCTCGGTGCGTCGCAGGACGCGACGTCCACCGGAGTCGACGGCGCCCGCGGAGCGGACGTCGACGGCGTGCGCGTGCACTCGATTCGTCTCGCGGGGCTCGTCGCGCACCAGGAAGTGCTGTTCGGTACGCAAGGCGAGACGCTGACGATCCGCCACGACTCGATGGACCGCAACTCGTTCGTTCCGGGCGTCCTGCTCGGGGTCCGCGAGATCGGTTCGCGGCCGGGACTGACGGTCGGCCTCGAACACCTGATGGATCTGTGACACGTGTCCTCGACTCGTAAATCCGACGCGCGGCCGATCGTCGCGGTGATCGCCTTCCTGGTGATCGCTATGTGCGTCTACTTCGTCATCCTCGGCCGGATGGCGTACCGGATGATCGAGCACGGGACCGTGGTGTCGATCGGATTCGGCATCGGCATCTTCATCCTCCCGCTGCTCGGCGTGTGGATGATCGTGTCCACGCTCCGCTCGGGGATCGAGCACCAGAGGATGGCCGCCGAGGTCGCAGACCGGGGGCGCGAACTCGATGTCGACGACCTTCCTCGACGACCATCGGGGCGCATCGAGCGCGACGCAGCGGACGACCTGTTCGCCCAGGTGAAGCAGGAGTGGGAGGCCGATCCGAGCGACTGGGTCCGCACCTACCGGATTGCGCGCGCATACGACTACGCAGGTGACCGCTCCCGGGCCCGCGAGATGATGAAGCGGGCATCGGGCCAGTACCGCGAGGCGAAGGACTGACAATGCCCGGGCACGAGCAGATGTTGGCCGAGGCGTTCCTACCGCCGATCGAGCGACCGTTTCCCGCTGATCGAGCGACCGTTTCCCGCTGATCGAGCGACCGTTTCCCGCTGATCGAGCGGAGTCGAGATCGGAAAACCGTGGTCCTTGCGAGGTTTCGCCTCGGCTCGTCGCTAGCGCTCCTCACCGGCTCAACCAGCTAGGAGAGCCCGGCGGCCACCGTCGCACCTAGTTCCCAGCACGCGTCGAGTTGATCCTTGGTCGGCTTGTTCGACGCGATGACATACTCGGCGGCCTTGGTCCAGCCCAGACCTGCGGTGATCCGGTCGACGGCGTTCACGGCGCCCTCGGAGCCCTCGTTGCCGTGCAGATACAGCCCGAACGGGCGAGCCTGGGTCGAGTCGAGGATCTGGTAGTAGCTGCAGTCGAACGCGTGCTTCAGCGCTCCGGAGATGTAGCCGAGGTTCACCGGCGAGCCGAGGAGATAACCGTCGGCATCGAGGAAGTCGGTCGCGGTCACCGACAGTGCCGCGCGCCGAACCACCTCGACGCCCTCGATCTCCGGGTCCGTCGCGCCGGAGACGACGGCCTCGAACATGGCCTGACAGTGCGGCGACGGTGTGTGGTGGACGATCAGCAGGCGAGCCATGCGTCCACTGTGGCAGATTCTCCCTGGGCCGGTCCGCGAGTCAGTAGACGTGCGGTCGGACACGTGGCGTCGAGCTGCCCATGACACGATCGACTCGACAGCGCAATCGAGGGGACCCAGATGCCGCACACCAGCACACTCGACGACCGTCCGTCGCACGCACGCTTCTTCGAGCGGACGTACCGACTCCGGATGGAGGACGTCACCCCTGACATGGGGGTGCGTCACGACGCGATCGCGCGTCTGCTCCAGAACATCGCCATGGACATGATCGACGAGTCGGAGTGGGGCAAGACGAATCCGTTCTGGATCGTGCGCCGCAACGTGATCGACGTCCTCGAGCCGATCACCTGGCCCGGCGACGTGCACATCGAACGGTGGTGCGAGGCGACGTCGTCGCGATGGGTCGGGATGCGTCAACGACTCACCGGGACGCCGACTGCGACGGGGTTCGCCGACGCCGATCGTCCGACCGGCCTGGTGGAGACGTCGAGCTTCTGCATCAACGTGACCCGAGAGGGTCGTCCGTCTCGAATCGACGACGAGTCCATGGACGACTGGAACACCGACGTCACCGAGACTCGCCTCAAATGGAAGGCGATGAACCCAGCCGCCCCTGGCGACGTCCCGGACGGCGAGATCGACTACACGACGTTCGCGCTGCGCACCACCGACTTCGACGCGTTGGGGCACATGAACAACGTCGCATACTGGCATGCCGTGCACGCCGTCCTCGACCGAGTCCCCGGCCTGACCGCGGCGCCGCACCGCGCCGTCATCGAGTATCTGCGACCGATCACCCCGCGCGACGACGCGACGATCGCGACGACCGAGTACAACGGCGGAATCGCGTTGTGGTTCATCGTCGACGACGTGGTCACGACATCGGTGACGGTGACACCGCTGTAGGAGGGATCTCGACTGCGCTCGATCGGCGAAAAGGGGCTCGATCGGCGAGAAGGGGCTCGATCAGCGGGGAGACGGGATCCGATAGATACGGCGCGCGTTGGCGGAGAACGCGGCGGGAAGAGCAGTCGGACCATGCGCGGCGTCGACGGCTGCGGCGACGAGTTGGACGGCGTCACCGAAGGTCAGGACGGGAGCGTCGATCGGCATGTTGGAGCCGAACATCAGCCGGTCGACGCCGAACGCCGATGCCGTCGAGGTCAGGATCGGATGCCAGAGGTCGGTGAGTTCCGCACGGTCCGGCGGCGACGAGTAGCCGAGGACCGGCATCCCGTACCCGGACAGTTTCGCGACGACGTTGGGTTCGGCGGCGACGGCGGATATCGCGTCGAGCCACCGATCGCGCATCCCGGCGCGCTGCGCGCTCGAAGATCCCGTGCGTTCTCCGCGCGGTCCGACGACACCGGGTTCGGTGCCCAGATGGTTCAGGATGATCGTCGTCTCCGGGTACTCGCGAGCGAGAGTGACGACGTCGGGCAGTTGGTGGGCGTACACCCACGCGTCGAAGGTGAGACTGCGCTCGGCGATCGCAGCGAATCCGGATAGGAACCTCGTGTCCGCATACAGGTTCGGGACATCTGTCCACGACTTCACTCCCGGGTCGGGGTGGACCGGGGCAGAGCAACGGATGCCGACGAGATTCGGCGTCGACGCGAGGTGGGCGTCGAGTACCGCGGCGCTGTCGGTCCACCGTGGGTCGAAGTGTCCGACGATCCCGCCGAGCGAGAGGGAGTCGGGAAACTCGAGTCCGTTGATCCACGCGGACTCGTCGGCGGCTCGGAATCCCTCGGCCTTCCACGACGCTTCGATGTGCACGGCGCTCCCGACGCGGTAGGCGTCGTCGTCGCTGCGGGCCAGCGCCGAGTAGTCGGCCGGCAGGAACGGTTGAGCGACCCACTGCGGCGAGCCGACGAACCCGCGGTTTGCACGCGGGACGACGACCCCGAAGGCCTTCTCCAGGAGCCGGGGAGCGATCGAGTACAGACGTGCGGGACCGGACGCTTCGCGCGGGGTGGTCAACGGATCCCACAGGTGCATGTGCGCGTCGACGATGTCGCCGAGTCGATAGGTCATGCGATCACTGTAGGGTTCCTCCGGCGTGGCCGTGCAGCCTTGCCTGCCGCCTCGGTAGACTCGGCGAGGTGAGCACGCCCATCCCCACCCCGTACGAGGACCTGCTGAGGCTCGTCCTGGAGACCGGCACCCCGAAAGCCGACCGCACAGGCACCGGGACACGGAGCGTGTTCGGACATCAGATGCGATTCGACCTGTCGGCGGGCTTCCCGCTCGTCACCACCAAAAAAGTGCACCTCAAGTCGATCGTCTACGAACTCCTGTGGTTCCTGCGCGGCGACTCGAACGTCACCTGGCTTCAAGACCACGGCGTCAAGATCTGGGACGAATGGGCAGCCGACGACGGTGAACTCGGTCCCGTCTACGGCGTGCAGTGGCGCAACTGGCCGACGCCGTCGGGGGAGCACATCGACCAGATCTCAGTGGCGCTCGAGACGCTGACGTCCAATCCCGACTCGCGGCGGAACATCGTCTCGGCGTGGAACGTCGGCGAGATCCCGCAGATGGCGTTGCCGCCGTGCCACGCGTTCTTCCAGTTCTATGTGGCCGACGGCAAGCTCAGCTGCCAGCTGTATCAACGCAGCGCCGACCTGTTCCTCGGCGTCCCGTTCAACATCGCGTCGTACGCGCTGCTCACGCACATGATGGCGCAGCAGGCCGGTCTCGAAGTCGGCGATTTCGTGTGGACCGGCGGCGACTGCCACATCTACGACAACCACGTCGACCAAGTCCGCGAACAGCTCTCGCGTGACCCGTACCCGTCCCCGACGCTCGAACTGCGCAAGGCGGATTCGATCTTCGACTACCAGTACGACGACGTGCAGGTGGTCGGATACACCTCGCATCCGGCGATCAAAGCTCCCGTCGCCGTCTGAGATCGGAGGACACGATGACCGTCTCGCTCGTGTGGGCACAGGACCTCGCCGGCGCGATCGGCAAGGCGAACACGATTCCGTGGCGCGTCCCCGAGGACATGGCCCGGTTCAAGGAATTGACCGGGACCGGCGCCGTCGTGATGGGCCGGAAGACGTGGGAGTCGCTGCCGGCCAAGTTCCGCCCGTTGCCTGGTCGACGGAACGTCGTGGTGACGCGCAACGCCGGGTTCGAGGCGCCGGGCGCAGAGACCGTCGGTGGACTAGCTGAAGCGCTCGACCTGACCGGTGGCGTGGCCTCCGTGATGGGCGGCGGCGAGATCTATACGGCCGCAATGGAGTTCGCGACCCAACTGCGAGTCACTGAGATCGATGTCCTGGTCGAAGGCGCGGATGCGTTCGCCCCGGAGATCGACGCCGACGTGTGGACCCGCGCGGCTCGGGGTGAATGGGAGACGTCGAGGACCGGTACTCGATACCGGTTCGTCGACTATCGCCGGGCCGCTCGATGACCTCGCCGACGATCGGTGGAACGTCCTGATGGCCGACCTGTCGGTCGGGCAGGCCCGTCGAATCGCCTTGGCTGCACAGGGTTTCGCTGACCCCGTGCCCGGCGGTCCGCCGACTCGGCGACACTTCCGGCGGGTGCTCGGACGCACCCGACTCTTGCAGATGGACTCGGTCAACATTCTGGCCCGAGCGCACTACCTGCCTGCCTTCAGCCGACTCGGCGCCTACGACGACACCCTGCTCGACACGGCGGCCTGGCGCGACACTACGCGGTCTCCACGCCTGCTCGCCGAGTACTGGGCCCACGAGGCCGCGCTGATTCCCGTCGACGACTGGCCGCTCTTCGGGTGGCGGATGGACGACTACCGCGGCGGGCGGTACCGATACACCCGAGAAGTTCTGGCACGCAACAGATCTCTCGCTGCCGATGTCCGCGATGTGATCGTCGGGCGCGGAGCGTCGACGCCGCGCAGTGTCGAAGACGAACTCGGGATCGAGCGCACCCCGGGGGAGAAGGGGTCGTGGTGGACGCGCGGTGAAGTGAAGCATGTGTGCGAGGCGTTGTTCGCCTCAGGCGACCTCTCTGCCACCCGCAACGGAAACTTCGTCCGACACTACGACCTGGCCGAACGGATCGTCGGCGACCAGGTGAACGTCTCGATTCCGCGGGCCGAGGCCCACCGCGAACTAGTCACTCGTGCGGCAGCCGCGCACGGGGTCGGGACCGTCGCCGATCTCGCCGACTACTACCGCTTGAAGACCGCCGACGTGAAGGCCGTGCTGCCCGATCTGCTCGATGCCGGGATCGTGCGCGAGGTGTCGATCGACGGATGGGGCGATCGGGCGTACCTGCATCGCGACGCACGGATCCCCAGGAAGGTCCGGCGATCGACGTTGCTGTCGCCGTTCGACCCGCTCGTCTTCTTCCGGCCGCGCACCCAGCGGTTGTTCGACTTCCACTACCGCATCGAGATCTACGTGCCCGAACACAAACGGGTGCACGGCTACTACGTGCTTCCGTACCTGATGGACGAACAGGTCGCGGCTCGCGTCGACCTGAAGGCCGACCGCTCGACCGGCGTCCTGCACGTGCTGTCGGCCCACGTCGAGCCCGGGGTCGACCAAGGGGAAGTCGCCGAGCGATTGGCGGCAGATCTACGCGCGACGGCGGCATGGCGTGGCCTCGACGACGTCGTGATCCACGGTCGCGGCGAGCTGTCCGGGGCGTTGTCGGCGGTGAGTTGAGACTTCCGACGAAGTCGGCACTTTCTTTCGGCTCTACGCCGAAATAAAGTGCCGAAGTCGTCAGCGATTCGGCGGACTAGGCTGATCCGCGTGAAGATACGCGATGCGCGGCGCGACGACGTGCCTGCGACGCAGCGGATCGAGGTCGCGGCGGGCCGGATGTTCGCGGATCTGGGGATGGACCTGGTCGCCGCGGACGACCCGCTGCCCACACAGACCATCGAGCAGTACGTCGACGGCGGACGCTGTTGGGTGGCAGTCGATTCCGGCGATCGACCGATCGGGTACATCCTCGTCGAGATGGTCGACGCTGCGGCGCACATCGAACAGATCTCCGTCGATCCCGACTTCGCAGGGCGACGGGTCGGCGCCGCGCTGATCGAGCGAGCAGTGCAGTGGGGCATGAGTAGGCGAGCATCGGCAGTCACGCTGACGACGTACGTCGACGTCGGCTGGAACGGCCCGTACTACGTGCGGCTCGGATTCGATTACCTCGCCGAATGCGACGAGACGCCGGGACTGATATCCAAACGCGCGCACGAGAAGTCACTGGGACTGGATCGATGGCCTCGCGCATGCATGGTGCGGACCATCGGTGCGGCCTCTACTGTCGAGGAATGAGCACATTCGCGCGAGTCGCCCGCGTCGTCAACACCGCCGTGACCCCGTTGCTGTCGGCGCCGGTCATCGGCCCGCTGCTCGGCAAGTCGATGACCCAGATCAGCTACACCGGGCGCAAGAGCGGAAAACGATTCACGCTGCCTGTGGCGTTCCGACGACAGGGCGACGGAACGATCCTCGTCGGCGTCGCCGCAGCGTCTCAGAAGACGTGGTGGCGGAACTTCCAGCCGGGGCCGACACCGATCACCATCGAGCTGGACGGCGTCGAACGCACCGGTACCGGTGTCGCGAAGGTCGGGAACAAGGGGACCTCGGTCGTCGTCACTCTCGACGACGTGTGACCCGGCAGATCCGCTCGATACACTCGCGTCATGAGCACCGCCCTCCTTCGTGACGTCACCCTCCGCGACGGCCTGCAGCTGACCGGCAAGACACTCGACGTGGCGACACGCGTCGAGCTCGCACGCACACTCCTGCACGCCGGAGTGCCGGAGTTGGAGATCGGTTCGATGGCCCGACCGGATCTGGTGCCGCCGATGGCGGGGAGCCTCGACATCGTCGCCGCACTGACCCCCGAGGAACTCGACCGCTGTTGGATCTGGGTCGCCACGCCCCGGCACGTCGAGAAGGCGGTCGCGGCAGGAGCGAAGAACGTCCAGTACTGCTTCTCCGCGTCGGACGCACACAACAAGGCGAACATCGGACGTCTCACCGAGGACTCGGTGGCCGCGATGCCTGCGGCCATCGACATCGTCAAGGAGGCCGGCGGTCGGATCCAGCTGTGCATCGCCACCAGCTTCACCTGTCCGTTCGATGGAGCCGTCGACCCCGATCGGGTCCGCGGGATCGTCGCCGACCCCCGCACGGCGGGCGCGGACGACGTGGTGCTCGCCGACACGCTCGGTCAGGCGCACCCGGGGCAGGTTCGGGACCTGTTCGCGACCGCGCCCGTCGGCGACCGCCGCCTCGTCTTCCACGGGCACGACACCTGGGGGATGGGCGTGGCGAACGCGCTCGCGGCGATCGACGGCGGCGCGCAGGTCGTCGACGGCGCTCTGGCCGGACTCGGCGGCTGCCCGTTCGCGCCCGGTGCGAGCGGAAACACCGCATCCGAGGACCTGCTGTTCGCGACGCGGCCCGACTACCTGACCCCGCAGGTGCTCGCGGAACTCGTGCGTGCAGGGGAGGAGTTGCTCGCAGAACTCGGCGAAGCGTCCCGCTCGAAGGCGGCGCAGGGCGCGCGGTCGGAGGCGAAGGCGTTCGACTGGGTCATCGGCTAACACAGGGGCATCGGCCGACTGCCGTCTACCACCAGTAAGCTACCCGGCATGTCTGATGGAGTGACCCGCGACGGTAAGAGCTACAAGCTCGTCATGTTCGACCTCGACGACACGCTCGCCCCGTCGAAGACCGCGATGAGCGACGAGATGGTTGCCCTGTTCCGCGAACTGCTGGCCACATCGATGGCGTGCATCATCTCCGGAGGCCAATACGGCCAGTTCCAGTCCCAGGTCCTCGACCGGCTCGGCGACTCCGCGCACAAGGCCAACCTGCACCTCATGCCGACCAACGGCACCCGGTACATCCGGTGGTCGGGGAACGAGTGGGAGACCGTGTACGCCGAAGACCTGTCGGCCAAGCAGAAGGACGAGGCGATGCGCGTCGTCGAAGAGGGCGCTCGCTCGCTCGGGCTGTGGGAGTCGCAGACCTGGGGGCCGATCCTCGAAGACCGTGGCAGTCAGGTGACGTTCTCGGCATTGGGACAGTCCGCTCCAGTCGACGCGAAAGCCGCGTGGGACCCTGACGGACGCAAGAAGGAGGCGCTGCGCGCCTACGCCGCAGAGCGTCTACCGGAACTGGAGGTCCGCAGCGGCGGGTCGACGTCGGTCGACATCACCGCCAAGGGGATCGACAAGGCGTTCGGCGCTCGACGACTCATGGATCTGCTCCACCTCGACACCGCCGACATCCTGTTCTTCGGCGATCGCCTGGACGAGGGCGGCAACGACCGCCCCGTCGCCGACCTCGGCATCGACTCCGTGCACGTGCACGGCTGGGAGGACACCTACCGCAGCCTCGGAGCGGTCGTCCGCGGCTGACCGGTCGGGTCCGCGTCAGTTCAGCAAGTTCTCCCGCAGTGACGCGATGTCGCGGTCGGTCAGCTTCAGACCGTCGGTGAGGTAGCCGTCCATCGAGCCGAACTTCTTCTGGGCCGCCGCGAACGATGCGTTGAGCCACCCGATGTTCACGCCGTTCAGCGGGCCCGTTGCGTCGGCGTGACGGTAGTGGTTCGACGCCAGGTAATCGGCGTCGATCGTCGATCGGTCGACGCCGAGGATCGTCAACAGGACTGCAGCAGTCCACCCCGTGCGGTCCTTGCCCGCCGAGCAGTGGAACAACGTCGTGCCGCCGTCGGCTGCGGTGTCCTTGATCGCGACGATCGCCGCACGGATCTGCGCACGGGCATTGGCGTCAGTCACGAACGCTCGATACGCCTGATCCAGGTCGACGAGCGCCACCGGTGAGACCTTGCCGAGCACGTCCGCGTCGACTGTCTCGACACCGGACACTCGCTTGTTCGGCTGGACTCGCTTCTCGATATCGGTCCGCAGGTCGACGACGGTCTTCAGCCCGCGCTGGGTCAACTTCTCGACGTCAGCGGCGGTGAGCTTCGACAGGCTGTCGCTGCGCAGGACTCGATCGTTCACGGTCCGGCCGCCGGTTCCGACATAGCCGCCGAGTGTGCGGGTGTTCTGGGTCCCCGCCAGACCGATCTCGCGATCAGGTGCGGTCGGCGACGACGACGCCGTCGCAATGACACCGGGTGCGGCGTGCGCGACGGCGGGCGCCGCGATCGGGGACGCGAGGAGCGCGGTGGACAGCGCGATCATCGCGACACGCGTGCGGGCGGGACGATTACGGGCAGGGCGGCGACCGGGAGCGTGGGGATTCATGACGACCATGATGCGCCGCGGACGGCGCAGGCGCGCGCCGAGGAGCGTCGTACCTGGCACGTGGACACGACAGGCGGACCCGACCGAATCGTGGCGGACGCGTCAAGGGAGAATCGAGGGATCACAGTCTGCGAGAGGAGTCCCGGTGTCCGAGCTGGTGCCGTTGAAAGTGCAACTGGTGGCGGCGACTCAGTTCAACCCGCCGACCGACATCGACTGGAGCACAGACGTCGACGGGAGCGAGGCACTCATCGAGTTCGCAGGCCGAGCCTGCTATGAGAGCTGGGACAAGCCGAATCCGCGCACCGCGACCAACGCAGGCTATCTGCGCCACGTCCTCGAAGTCGGGCACACCTCGCTGTTCGAGCACGCGACCGTCACCTTCTACATCACCGGGATCTCCCGGTCGTGCACTCACGAACTGATCCGGCATCGCCACTTCTCCTATTCGCAACTGTCGCAGCGATTCGTCCCCGAACACGACTCCAACGTCGTCGCGCCGCCCGCGATCCGCGGCGACGCTCGTCTCGAGGACCTGTTCGTCATGGCGACCGATGCGTCCAGGGAGGCGTACACCGAGTTGCTCGCCGAGCTGGAGACCAAGTTCGAAGACGTGCCGAACGCGATTCTGCGTCGGAAGCAGGCCCGCCAGGCCGCGCGTTCGGTCCTGCCGAATGCGACCGAGACCCGGATCGTCGTGACCGGCAATTACCGGGCGTGGCGTCACTTCATCGGGATGCGCGCCACCGAACACGCAGACGTCGAGATCCGGCAGCTCGCCGTCGAATGCCTCCGACGGCTCGTCGAGGTCGCGCCGACCGCGTTCGGGGACTTCGAGATCGGCGAACTCGCCGATGGATCGCACGTCGCGACATCCCCGTTCGTTTTTGAGGGCTGACACCGGATCGATGCCGTGGAACCGGTAGCCTGAGCGGCATGGATTCGGCTGACGCTGGGCGCGTGGAACACCCGTTCGGAACTGTATCGGTGGCGATGGTGACCCCCTTCACTCCGGAAGGGTCGGTCGACTACGACAAGGCCGCCGAGCTCGCCGACCACCTCGTCCGGGGCGGGTGCGACGGCCTCGTCGTCTCGGGGACCACAGGCGAATCGCCGACCACGACGGTTCCGGAGAAGAACGAGCTGCTCAAAGTGGTGCTCGACGCTGTCGGCGACCGCGCCCGGATCGTCCAAGGAGCGGGGAGCTACGACACCGCTGAGACAGTTCGACGCGCCCACGACTCAGCCGAACTCGGTGCACACGGTCTCTTGATCGTCTCGCCGTACTACAGCAAGCCGCCGCAGGCCGGCGTGTACGCGCACTTCAAGGCCGTCGCCGAAGCCACGGATCTGCCGGTGATGCTCTACGACATCCCGGGCCGTTCCGTCGTCCACATCGCGACCGAGACAATCCTGCGCCTGGCCGAACTGCCGACCATCCGCGCGGTCAAGGACGCCAAGGGCGACCTGCACGCGGCGTCGAAGATCATGGCCGCGACGGACCTCGAGTTCCTGTCCGGCGAAGACGCCCTGAACCTTCCGTGGCTGTCGGTCGGCGCCTCGGGCTTCGTCAGCGTCATCGGACACCTCGTCCCCGGACGTCTCCGTGACCTGCGGGACGCCGTCGCGTCGAACGACCTGGCGCAGGCACGACGCCTCGCCGCGTCGATGGCTCCGCTCGTCGACGCCATGGGACGCCTCGGCGGCGTCACCATGGTCAAGGCGGGGCTGCGCATCGCCGGGATCGACGTGGGAGATCCGAGACTTCCGCAAGTGCCCGCGGACGGACCGCAGATCGAAGCGCTCATCGCAGATCTGCGTGCAGCGGAGGTGATCTCCTGATGTCCGCATCGCAGCAGCGTCGTCGTCGTGCAGGCCGTCCGGCAGGACCGCCCGCAGAGAACAAGGCGCCAGAGAACAAGACTCCAGAGAACGCGAGTGCAGCCGTGAACGAGGCAGGCACTGCCAAGACCGAGAACGCAGGCGCACGCCGGAACGAGTCCGGCGGGCCCCGGCGCGAGAACAAGAACGGGAACAAGAACACGAACCGGAACAAGAACGCCCCGAAGAAGAAGACCGGCAAGGCTGCCGTCGCCGAAGCCACCGGCATCGGCGTGACCGGCGACATCATAGATCGGCTGGGTCGGCCGCCCGCGCTCCCGAAGGGCGGACTGCGCGTCGTCGCACTGGGCGGCATCGGTGAGATCGGCCGCAACATGACGGTCTTCGAGTACGACGGCAAACTGCTCATCGTCGACTGCGGCGTCCTCTTCCCCGAGGACCAGCAGCCCGGCGTCGACCTGATCCTGCCGGACTTCGGTTACATCGAGGACCGTATGGCGGACGTCGAAGCCGTGGTCCTCACTCACGGTCACGAGGATCACATCGGAGCCGTCCCCTTCCTGCTGAAACTGCGCGGCGACATCCCCATCGTCGGCTCGCGGTTCACGCTGGCGCTGGTCGCCGCGAAGTGCCGTGAGCACCGTCTGCGCCCCAACCTCGTTCAGGTGGTCGAGGGCGACGGCCTGTCGTACGGCGGGTTCGACTGCGAGTTCTTCGCCGTGAACCACTCCATCCCGGATGCGGTCGCCGTCGCGATCCGCACGGCTGCCGGAACGGTCCTGCACACCGGTGACATCAAACTCGACCAGTTGCCGCTCGACAACCGGCTCACCGACCTCGCGGGATTCTCGCGACTCGGTGACGAGGGCGTCGACCTGTTCCTCGTGGACTCGACCAACGCCGAAGTGCCCGGATTCGTCACGCCCGAGCGCGACATCGGCGGGGTCCTCGACACCGTCATCGGCAAGGCGAAGCAGCGGGTCATCGTCGCGTCGTTCGCTAGCCACGTGCACCGCATCCAGCAGATCGTCGACGTCGCACATCGCCACGGACGACGAGTCACCTTCGTCGGCCGTTCGATGGTCCGCAACATGGAGATCGCACAGGATCTCGGCTACCTGTCGGTTCCCGAGGGCGTGGTCGTCGACATGGACACCGCTGCGACCTTGCCCGACCATCGCCTCGTCCTGATCTCCACGGGGTCGCAGGGTGAGCCGCTGTCGGCGTTGTCGCGGATGGCACGCGGCGATCACCGTCAGATCAACATCCGTGCCAACGATCTCGTCGTGCTCGCGTCGTCGCTGATCCCGGGCAACGAGAATTCGGTGTTCGCAGTGGTCAACGGGTTGGCCAAGCGCGGAGCGACGGTCGTGACCCAGGCCAGTGCGAAGGTCCACGTGTCCGGTCACGCTTCCGCGGGCGAACTGCTGTACCTGTACAACGCCGTGCGTCCGTCCAATGCGATGCCGGTTCACGGTGAGTGGCGGCACCTGCGGGCGAACGCTGCACTCGCCGAAGCGACCGGCGTCCCGTCCGATCGGATCGTGCTGGCCGAGGACGGCGTGGTGGTCGACCTCGTCGACGGCCGGGCACAGATCACGGGCCGGGTGCCCGTCGGTCACGTGTACGTGGACGGACTGTCGGTCGGCGATGTCGGGGAGTCGACGTTGTCGGACCGACTCGTCCTCGGCGAAGGCGGGTTCATCACGATCACGGTCGCCGTCGACACCGCGACTGGTCGTGCGGTCAGTGAACCGACGGTCAGCGGCCGTGGGTTCTCCGACGATCCGTCTGCGCTGTCGGAGGCCGCTGCGGTCGTCGACAAGGTTCTCACCGAGCTCGCGAACGAGGGCGTCACCGAGACTCACCGGATCGCTCAGGGAATCCGTCGCGCCGTCGGGCGCTGGGTGGCGAACAAGTACCGGCGCCGTCCGATGATCGTGCCGAACGTCATCGCGGTGGGCGAGGACGACTGATGTCGCTGGCGAGGGACGAGCGGGAGGCGCTCGTCGAGTCCATGCGCGCGTCGGGGCCGGATGTTCCGACGATGTGCGAGGGCTGGACCGCTCGGGACCTCGCCGTCCACCTGATTCTGCGGGAACGTCGCCCCGATGCGGCGATCGGCATGTTCGTGCCGTTCCTGGCCGGGCACACGCGTTCGGTGGAGCGTGAGTACACGGCGAAGCCGTGGCCCGACCTGCTCGATCTCGTTGTGAACGGCCCGCCCTGGTACTCGCCGTTCCGGCTGCTCGACTCCGTACTCAACCTCTCGGAGATGTTCGTCCACCACGAGGATCTGCTGCGTGGGGGAGCGGACCCGGACGGGCCGTTCCTCCCGCGCAAACTGAGTCCGCGACTGCAGAAGGCGCTCGAGCGTCCATTGACGATGGTGGCTCGAGTGACCCTGCGGTCGTCGCCTGCCCGCGTCACCCTGGGCTCCGTCGACGGACGTGAACTCGTGACGGTCGGCCGCGGCGATGCGGTGAGCGTCACTGGAAGCACTGGCGAACTGCTCCTCTGGGCGTTCGGTCGGGCTCCCGTCGACGTGAAGATCACCGGCCCCGACGCCGCTGTCGCGGCGTTAGCGAGTGCCGAACGGTCGGTGTAGGGCAGATCACCGCCCGTACACCTGCATAACGTCACGAATTCGACACGACCGCACCCGAATGGGTGTTGCGGGTGTGACTGTTGTGATTGATGGGCACTAGGGTAGTGGCCATGGCTTCAGAAGCAACCACGCGTCGTCGTGCGGCTGCCGGTTCCTCACGCGGCGGCGACGCCGCCGCGCGCAGATCCGGCAACCGGGCGAACACGAGCCGGAAGCCCGCAGCTAGCGGGCAGACGGGCAAGCGCCCGCCTGCCAATTCTCCCGTGGCCAAGCGGCGGAGCCCGGCATCGGGCGGCACAGGTAAGGCGTCTTCCGGGCGGCCCGCGCCGCGCAGCGCCAACCGCTCTCAGGACATGCATCGCCCGTCAGCGGTGGCCACCGCCGGACACGGCGTCGCCTCGGCGTGGACGATGCTCGCCCGTGGACTCGGCTCTCTCGCGCGCATCGGAGCGCACCGAGAAGACGAGCCCTCGCCGCGCCGCGACGGAGCGGCCCTCGCGCTGGTGCTGGTCGGCGTGCTCATCGCCGCAGGCGTCTGGTTCCACGCGCTCGGCCCCGTCGGCGCGTTCGTCGACGCGCTTGTACGTGCGGCTATCGGGGCCCTCGCCGTCATCGCCCCCGTCGCGCTCGTCGCGTGGGCGCTCTGCCTGATGCGTCTGGAACCGAACCCCGATCGTCGGGTCCGCAACATCGGCGGCACGGTACTGCTCGGGATCGCCGTGCTCGGCATGACCCACCTCGTGCAAGGCGCACCGACCGATTACGACGGCCGAGCGCACGGCGGTGGATTCGCCGGATACGCAGTGGGCGGGCCCCTCACCGATGCGGTGACCGTGTGGCTGTCCGTGCCCGTCTACCTGCTGTGTGCAGCGTTCGGCGCCCTTGCTATCAGCGGCCGCACGATGAGCGACGTCGTCGCGGGCGCCGCCGACTACCTCGGCCTCAGCCGCGACTACGACTACGACCCGTACGACGACGAGCTGTACGAGGACGGGGACTTCTACGAGGACGAGGAACTCGAGGACGAGTTCGACGACGAACTCGACGACGAGGACGAAGCCGAACCGGTCGACGAGGCTCCGTTCGACGGCGACTACGGCGATCCGTACGACAACTACCCGCCGGACGAGCGTCGCCGACCGCAGCAGCGCCGCCGCAGCGAACGCCCGGCCGCGCCGGAGGGCGCCCGCCGTACTCGCGCGTCCGCACACGATCGCGCCTCACGGACGTCGCCGTCTGCGGCCGTCGGTCGGCGCACTGCAGGCGAGGATCGTGACGCCCACATGGGCGACATGATGACCGAGCCGATCGTCCCCGACATGGAGGTCACCGAGCCGATCGGTCCGCTCGCGCCGGAACCCGCACCGGTCCCGCGCCGCGCACCGCGCCGCGCCGCAGCGCCGGTGGCCGACGCGCCTGCCGCCGCAGCGCCCGTCCCCGCAGCGCCGCGTTCCGACGACGACTACCAGCTCCCACCGCCTGAGCTCTTGGTCGCAGGCGATCCGCCCAAGATGGGCAGCGCAGCGAACGACGACATGATCGACCGGATCCAGTCCGTGCTCGATCAGTTCAAAATCGATGCCGCCGTCACCGGTTACACCCGCGGTCCCACAGTCACGCGGTACGAGGTGGAGCTCGGTCCTGCGGTCAAGGTCGAGAAGATTACCCAGCTCCAGCGCAACATCTCGTACGCGGTCGCGACCGACAACGTGCGTCTCCTCGCGCCGATCCCGGGGAAGTCGGCGGTCGGCATCGAGGTGCCGAACACCGACCGTGAGATGGTGCGCCTCGCGGACGTCCTCGACTCTCCGAAGATCGGTCTCGACCAGCATCCGTTGATGATCGGCCTCGGCAAGGACATCGAAGGCGACTTCGTCGGCGCGAACCTCTCCAAGATGCCGCATCTGCTGGTCGCCGGTTCCACGGGCTCGGGTAAGTCGAGCTTCGTCAACTCGATGCTCGTCTCCATCCTGTCGCGGGCGAAGCCCGACGATGTGCGCATGATCCTGATCGACCCGAAGATGGTCGAGTTGACGCCGTACGAGGGCGTTCCGCACCTGATCACGCCGATCATCACCGAGCCGAAGAAGGCCGCGGCAGCGCTCGCCTGGTTGGTGGAGGAGATGGAGCAGCGGTACCAGGACATGAAGGCCTCCCGCGTCCGGCACATCAACGACTTCAACTCGAAGGTGCGCTCCGGCGAGATCACGACTCCGCTCGGCTCCGAACGCGTGTACAAGCCCTACCCGTACATCGTCGCGATCGTCGACGAGCTGGCCGACCTGATGATGACAGCTCCGCGTGACGTCGAGGACGCGATCGTCCGCATCACGCAGAAGGCGCGCGCCGCAGGCATCCACCTGGTTCTCGCCACACAACGCCCGTCGGTGGACGTCGTGACCGGACTCATCAAGACCAACGTCCCGTCGCGGCTCGCCTTCGCGACGAGTTCTCTCACGGACTCGCGAGTGATCCTGGACCAGCCGGGCGCCGAGAAGCTCATAGGCATGGGCGACGGTCTGTTCCTGCCGATGGGCGCCAACAAGCCGATCCGCATGCAGGGCGCGTTCATCACCGATGAGGAGATCTCGGCCGTCGTCGAGTTCACCAAGGAGCAGTCCGAACCCGAGTACACAGAGGGCGTCACCGCGGCGAAGGCCTCCGACAAGAAGGACATCGACTCCGATATCGGCAACGATCTCGACGATCTGCTGCAAGCCGTCGAACTCGTCGTGTCCAGCCAGTTCGGGTCGACGTCCATGCTGCAGCGCAAGCTGCGCGTCGGTTTCGCCAAGGCCGGCCGCCTCATGGATCTCATGGAGACGCGCGGCGTCGTCGGCCCCAGCGAAGGCTCCAAGGCGCGCGACGTCCTCGTGAAGCCTGACGAACTCGCGGGAGTCATCGCCTCGATCAACGGTGGCGGGGACGACGACCCGCCCGTAGACTGACACATGATCAATGAGGGGAGTATCCCCGACTCGATGACGACTCCGTCAATACGGACGACGCCTCGGATCCGCCGATCGGATCCCGGGCCGACCTCCCGGAGCGTCGCCGCCGGTGCTGTCACCGCGGTGGGAGAGACCTCTGGCATCGCACACGTACTAGTGCACGCTGGAGGAATTCCATGAATGTCTCGTTGACCGCCTGGATCATCACCGGGGTGGTGATCGTCGGCCTGTTCGTCTTCGACTTCTTCGCCCACGTCAAGACTCCGCACGAACCGACCCTGCGTGAATCGGGATTCTGGTCGGCTGTCTACATCACTATCGCGGTGATCTTCGGCGGCGTCGTGTGGTGGCAGTGGGGTTCGACGTACGGCGGCGAGTACTTCGCCGGTTACGTCACCGAGAAGGCACTCTCGGTCGACAACCTGTTCGTCTTCGTCGTCATCATGGCCAAGTTCGCGGTTCCGCGGATCTACCAGCAGAAGGTGCTACTCCTCGGCATCGTCATGGCGCTCGTGATGCGCGCGGCGTTCATCGCCGTCGGCGCGGCCGCGATCGACGCCTACAGCTGGGTGTTCTACCTATTCGGGCTGTTCCTGCTGTTCACCGCAGTGAAGCTGCTGCGTGAGAGCGACGAGCCCGCCGCGCACGAGAAGGAGCGCGACTCACGGATGGAGCGCCTCGTCAAGAAGGTGCTCCGCACATCAGACAGCTACGACGGAGACAAGCTGGTCACCAGAGTCGACGGGCGCCGGATGATCACCCCGCTCCTGTTGGTGCTCATCGTCATCGGTTTCACCGACGTGCTCTTCGCGCTCGACTCGATTCCGGCGATCTACGGCCTCACCGAGGAGCCCTACCTCGTGTTCACCGCCAACGCTTTCGCATTGATGGGGCTTCGGCAGCTGTACTTCCTGCTGGGCGGAATGCTCGACAAGCTCATCTACCTCTCGTACGGGCTGTCACTGATCCTGGCGTTCATCGGAGTCAAGCTCGTACTGCACGCCTTGCACGAGAACACGCTCGGTTTCGTCAACGGCGGTGAGCCGGTGGCCGTCCCCGAGATCTCGACGGGGCTCTCGCTGGGGGTCATCGCAGGCACCCTGGTCGTGACGACCGTGGCCAGCCTGGTGGTGTCGAAGCGCCGGGCACGGAGCTGAGTCGGGTGGGTCGGTAGTCCCGTCAGAAGGGGCCGTAGACCTGTTTCCACTCGCGGAGGCTGACGGCGGCGATGGCGTCGGCAGCCGCGAAGGGATCGCGGGCGAGGAGGGCGCGTGCCGCGGCCTCGTCGTCGGCGACGACCATCAGGGCTGCTCCGGAACCGTCGGTGAACGGTCCGACGAACAGGAGTTCGCCCGACTCGTGCAGCGCGCCGAGGAACTCGCGATGGGCAGGTCGGTGCTCGTCGCGGATCCCGGCCGCGGCTTCGGCGTACGTGTACTCGACAGCGAAGATGGTCATCGGCTGGTCCTTGTCTGGAAGTGGTCCTTGTGTGGAAGTGGTCGGGAGTCAGAGGTGGGCGAGCATCCGCGTGTTGCCGAGGGTGTTCGGCTTCACGAAGCTCAAATCGAGGAACTCGGCGACGCCGGTGTCGTACGAACGCGTCATCTCTTCGTAGACCGGCCTCGTGACCGGGGTTCCGTCGATCTCGACGAAACCGTGCCGCGAGAAGAATGCGGTCTCGAAGGTGAGGACGAAGACTCGTTCGAGTCCCAACTCGCGGGCGACGTCCATCAAACGACCGACCACCTGGTGGCCGATGCCGCGACCCGAGTAGTCGGTGTCGACGGCGACAGTGCGGACCTCGCCGAGGTCGGACCAGAGCACGTGGAGCGCGCCGCATCCGACCACGACGCCGTCGCTCTCCGCGACCCAGAACTCCGGCACCGCCTCGTACAAGGTCACCAGGTTCTTCGCGAGCAGAATCTTGCCTGCATAGATGTCGATGAGTTCCTTGATCCGTGGCACATCGGACGTCCTGGCTCGTCGAACCACGATCTTCGACGGTTCGTCGGAACGGGTTGCGGGCGAAGACGTGGACATGGCAGTCAACAGTAGTCGCCGACAGCGGTAGTCCCCGCGCAGGTCGCGACACCGCGTGCCGATAGGCTTACCACCGTGAGTGAACCCGAACGCCGTGCAGCAGCCGGTCACGCGGCTCCGCCGGTGGTCAATCTCGCGAACGCCCTGACCATGTTCCGGATCGTCCTGGTGCCGGTCTTCGTGGTGGCATTGTTCATCGATGATGGCCGCTCCGACCTGTGGCGGGTGATCGCATTCGTGATCTTTGCCGTCGCAGCGATCACCGATCAGATCGATGGGCGAATCGCTCGAGGCTGGAACCTCGTCACCGACTTCGGCAAGATGGCCGACCCGATCGCCGACAAGGCGCTCATCGGCGCCGCGCTCCTCGGACTGTCGATTCTCGGCGACTTGCCGTGGTGGGTCACCGTCGTGATCCTCATCCGGGAGATCGGCGTGACGATCCTGCGGTTCTGGGTGATTCGGCACGGAGTGATCCCGGCCAGTCGCGGCGGCAAGCTCAAGACCCTGTTGCAATGCATCGGAATAGGCTTGTTCGTACTGCCGTTGCACGGAGTACTGCACACGGTGGGTTGGGTGTTCATGATCGCAGCAGTCGTCGCGACGTTGCTGACCGGAGTCGACTACATCTGGCAGTCGATCAGCCTGCGACGCACCGCCGATGCGGCGGCGACCGATGCGAAATTCCGCTAGGGTCGTCGTCACAGGCTCATGAGATTTATGGCGACTGGGAACTAGAGTTACTCGAACTGACTGCGGCACGAATTGACCGTGGGACGAACTGACTGCGGGACCCGAATGCGGGAAGGACACACGTGACACTGTTGTTGCGCGAAGCGATCGGCGACCAGCTGCGGCGGGTCCGGACCGATCAGGGCCGAACACTGCGCGAGGTGTCGACGGATGCACGCGTGTCTCTCGGCTATCTGTCGGAGGTCGAGCGGGGGCAGAAGGAGGCGTCGAGTGAACTGCTCGCGTCGATCTGCGTCGCGCTCGAGGTCGAGATCGGCGACGTGCTGCGCGATGTCGCAGGCGTCATGACTCCGGTGTCGATGGTCTCCTCGTCCGACGCCGTCGTCGAAGTCATCGCTCCACAGGCCGACGGTGCGGCCGCCCTCGCTGCGGCTTGATCAGCCGTATGCCCGCCCGAGCATCGAACACGAGAAGTTGAGGACAAGGTTATGGCGAACCCGTTTGTGAAGGCATGGCACTACTTGATGGCGCTGGGCAACTCGAAGATCGACGAGCACGCCGATCCGAAGATCCAGATCCAGCAGGCGATCGAGGAGTCGCAGCGCCAGCACCAGGCCCTCTCTCAGCAGGCTGCCGCAGTCATCGGAAACCAGCGCCAGCTCGAGATGCGACTGAACCGGCAGCTCGAGGAGATCGAGAAGCTCCAGGGCAACACGCGTCAGGCGCTCTCGCTCGCCGATCAGGCGTCCGCCGCAGGCGACACCGCGAAGACCACCGAGTACACCAATGCCGCCGAGGCGTTCGCCGCGCAGCTCGTCACCGCCGAGCAGAACGTCGAAGACCTCAAGGTGCTGCACGACCAGTCGCTGACCGCAGCGGCAAGCGCTAAACAAGCCGTCGAGCGCAACGCGATGGCCTTGCAGCAGAAGCTGTCCGAGCGGTCCAAGCTGCTCAGCCAGCTGGAGCAGGCCAAGATGCAGGAGCAGGTCAGCGCGTCGCTCAACAACATGAGCGAGCTCTCCGCTCCCGGCAACACGCCGAACCTCGACCAGGTGCGCGACAAGATCGAGCGGCGCTACGCCACTGCACTCGGGTCGGCGGAGCTCGCGAAGGGCTCGGTGTCCGGTCGGATGGCCGAGGTCGAGGCGGCGGGCGTTCAGATGGCGGGTCACGCTCGACTCGAGCAGATCCGAGCGAGCATGGGCGGCGCGCTGTCTGCCGGTCAGCAGCCTGCCGCGGGCCAGGCGGCGCCCGGCCAGGCCGCACCGTCGATCGACACGGAGAAGCACTGACGATCGTCGCCGTCGTTGCGGGTTCGGACGCGGGCCACGCGTTCGCGGCCCTCGGACTGGCGACACGGTTCGCCGATGCGGGCGACGACGCGATCGTCTACACCGGGACTCGATGGCTCGGGGAGGGCGCGCGCTCCGGCGTCACCGTCCGTGAGCTCCCCGGACTGGCCGCGCTGCCGGGCGACGACGATGATGACGCTGGGGCCAAGCTCAGTACCCGAGCGGCCCGGATGGCGCTCCTTCTCGCACCCGAATTGGCGACAGCGGGAGTCGAACTCGTCGTCAGCGACGTGATCACCAGAGCGGGCGGCTGGGCCGCCGAACTGGTGGGTGTTCCGTGGATCGAACTCTCGCCTCACCCGTTGTACGAGCAGTCGCGTGCGCTCCCGCCGATCGGAGCGGGCATGACCGTCGGCGTCGGTGTCCGCGGGCGTCTCCGCGACACCGCACTGCGCGCACTGACGGCCCGTTCGCTCGCCGTCGGCCGTCGAGCGACCGCGGTCGCACGACGCGGTATCGCATTGTCGGACGAGCCTCGACCCGCCGCACACCTGGTCGCGACGCTGCCGGGTCTGGAAGTTCATCGACCCGACTGGCCTGCCCGCACCCACGTGATCGGCCCCTCGGCCTATGAGCCGACCGACGACCTTTTCGTGCCACCGGCAGGCGAGGGTCCACTCGTCGTCGTCGCTCCGTCCACGGCGCAGAGCGGCGAAGCCGACCTGGGCTCTGCTGCGCTCAGCGGACTTGCCACGCTGTCGCAGACTCGCGATCTGCGACTTGTGTACTCGGCGCTGACGCCTCCGCCGTCGGGGGTCGCGACGCCCGAGGCGTTCGTGGCCGGAACCGCTCGCCAGGATGACTTGTTGCAGCACGCGGACGTCGTCGTCTGCGGTGCGGGACACGGGATGCTCGCAAAGGCCCTCGGGGCAGGCGTGCCGGTCGTGACGGTGCCCGGCGGGGGTGATCAGTGGGAGCTGGCGAACCGGGTGGCGCGGATCGGCTGCGGAGTCCTGGTCCGGCCCGCGAATGCCGACGCAGTCGCTGTCGCGGTGACCCGGGTGCTGGACGACGAGTCGTACGCCGTTGCCGCGCGTCGCGTCGCGTCGACACGATCCACTACCGTCGACCCCGTGCGCATCGCTCACCGAATACTCGAGGAGGGAGGCCAGTCCCGTGCGACTGACGGAGTTCACTGAACTGACCGGCATCGAGTTCGGTCGGCTCCGAGCCGACGCTCTGCTCGTCGATCTGGTCCTCACCGAGCTCGGCGGACGGACCGGCGCTCAGGCGATCGACGACGGCGTGGATCCGCGCGAAGTGTGGCGCGCCCTGTGCAGAGAGTTCGACGTTCCGCCCGAACGGTGGTGAATCGCCAGGCCGCCCGGTTCCGACGCGTCATCTCCGGGCGTGTCGCTTGCTATCGAACATCTGTTCGTTAGACTGAAATGGAACCGAACAGCCGCGGGCTGCGTCCGACCTTGTATGACTACCAAACAGGGTACGACCACCAAACAGATCAAGAACATCACCGGCGGATCCAGCACGACGGCGGCCGATCGGGGCGGCGAGACGAAATTGTCAGAGGTCGGATCTACGGTGATCACATCACCACCAGAAGCGGATCAGACCCCCGACGTTCCGCCCGACCAGACCACGGACACGTCCGACCAGAACGAGGAGACCACGATGGCACCCGTCCCCGATCGACAGAAGGCGCTCGATCTCGCGCTCGCGCAGATCGACAAGAACTTCGGCAAAGGCTCGGTCATGCGACTGGGCGAAGACACGCGGCCTCCGATGGAGGTCATCCCGACCGGTTCGGTCGCGCTCGACCTCGCGCTCGGCATCGGCGGGCTCCCGCGTGGCCGCGTCGTCGAGGTGTACGGTCCCGAGTCCTCGGGTAAGACCACCGTCGCGTTACACGCAGTCGCGAACGCGCAGGCGCAGGGCGGTATCGCGGCGTTCATCGACGCCGAGCACGCCTTGGACCCGGACTACGCCGCCAAGCTCGGTGTCGACGTCGATGCTCTTCTCGTGTCGCAGCCCGACACCGGTGAGCAGGCGTTGGAGATCGCCGATATGTTGATTCGCTCCGGCGCCCTGGACATCCTCGTGGTCGACTCGGTCGCCGCTCTCGTGCCAAAGGCAGAGATCGAAGGAGAGATGGGCGACAGCCACGTCGGCCTGCAGGCTCGGCTGATGAGCCAGGCGCTGCGCAAGATGACGTCGGGGCTGAACAACTCGAACACCACGGCGGTCTTCATCAACCAGCTGCGCGAGAAGATCGGCGTGATGTTCGGCTCGCCCGAGACCACGACGGGCGGCAAGGCGCTCAAGTTCTACGCGTCGGTGCGCCTGGACGTTCGTCGTATCGAGACTCTGAAGGACGGCACTGACGCGGTCGGAAACCGGACGCGCGTCAAGGTCGTCAAGAACAAGGTCGCACCGCCGTTCAAGCAGGCCGAGTTCGACATTCTGTACGGCCACGGCATCAGCCGTGAGGGCTCGCTGATCGACCTCGGTGTCGCCGAGGGCTTCATCCGCAAGTCCGGATCGTGGTTCACCTACGAGGGCGATCAGCTCGGCCAGGGCAAGGAGAAGGCTCGTACCTTCCTCATGGAGAACCCGGACATCGCGAACGAGATCGAGACCAAGATCAAAGACAAGCTCGGCATCGGACGCCGCCCGGAGGCCGACGCCGAAGCCGTCGCACCCGAGCCCGTCGACTTCTGACAGCGATCATGGGGGAGGACCAACCTCGCGAATCTCGGTCCACCGGCTCGGGCCCGTCCGCTTGGGACGCCGCACTGCGGCTTCTCGGCGCACGGGCCCGCAGTCGTCGAGAGATGCACGATCGGCTCGTAGCGCGCGGCTTCACCGACGACGAGGTGGCCTCGACGCTGGCCCGACTGGACGAGTGGAAGCTGATCGACGACACCGCGTTCGCTCACGAATGGGTCCGTTCCCGGCACGCCCACTCAGCGCGTGGGCGCCACGCCCTACGCCGCGAGCTCCGAACTAAGGGAGTCGCGGACGACATCGTCGTCGAAGCGCTCGACACCATCGACCCGGAGGCCGAACGCGAGATCGCCTACGCGCTCGCCGACAAGAAGCTGCGGTTCGACGCCGACGAACTCTCGGATCCCGCGATCCGGACCAAGGCCTTCCGGCGGCTGGCCGGGGCACTCGGCCGACGCGGGTACCCGCCGGACGTGATCACGTCCGTGGTGAAGGACGTGATCGCCGCCCGGCGGGCCTGACGGTCGGTCGGTCAGTTACTCGGTGTCGGCCAGTTCGACGGCCTTCGTCGCCGCCGATTTGCGCTTGCCGGTACGGAGTCGGCGCTCGAGTCGATGCGCGAACGAGGTCAGCGCGTAGTTGACGATGATCATGATGATCGCGGTGACCACCAGCGCAGGCAGATAGTTGCCGAAGTACGACGCCGTCTTGATGCCCGAGCGCACTACCTCGATGTAGCCGATGGCATAACCCAGCGCGCTGTCCTTGAGGGCGATCACCATCTGCGAGACGAGCGCGGGCAGCATCGCGGTCACGGCCTGCGGTAACAGGATCATCCGCATCATCTGCGACTTGCGCATGCCGATCGACTTCGCGGCCTCCGACTGCCCGTTCGGCAGCGAGGCGATGCCTGCGCGGAGGATCTCGGCGATCACCGAGCCGTTGTAGAACGTCAACCCGAAGACGACAGCGGCGAACGCCAACTGCGACGACGGTACGATCGCGTACTTCGCGAAGAAGTAGTAGGCGAAGTAGATGAGGATCAAGACCGGGATAGCGCGGAAGACCTCGACCAGGGCGCCGGAGACGCCGCGGACCCACCGGTGTTCCGAGAGTCGGCCGACGCCGAGGACGGCGCCGATGATCAATGCGAACACGATCGAGAGTGCGGCGGCTTTCAGCGTTCCCCACAGCCCCGGCAGGATCCAGGTGGTCCAGGTCCCGCCTTCGGTGACGAACGGACTCCACTTCTCGCTTGTGAGCTGGCCGTTGTCCTTCAAGATGAGGAGGACGTAGACCACGATGGCGATCAGAACCGCGAGGAAGATGATCGTCGTGATGCGGTTGCGCAGCCGTGCCTTAGGTCCGGGAGCGTCGTAGAGGACTGTCGACTGTGTCATCGTCTGACCACCCATCGCTTGGACGCCCAGCCGAAGAGTGCGCCCTCGGTGAGCGTGAGGATCATGAAGCCGACGGCGATGATGGCGAAGATCGCCAAGATCTGGCTGCCGTGACTCTCGAGCTCGGTCTTCATCAGCAACGACGCCTCAGCGACGCCGATGATCGACGCGATCGTCGTGTTCTTGGTGAGGGCGATCAGCACGGACCCCATCGGAGCGATCACTGCGCGAATCGCCTGCGGCAGGATCACCAGGCCGAGGATCTGCGGGAACGACATGCCGATCGACCGCGCAGCCTCCGCCTGACCGATCGGCACCGTGTTGATGCCGGAGCGGAGCGTCTCACAGACGAACGTCGCGGTGTAGAGGACGAACGCCAGGACCGCGAGCCGGAAGTTGTTGTCCTCGATGAAGGTCGCGTTCTCGGCGGCCAGTGTCAGCCCGAGATTCTGGTAGAGGCCGATCGAGCAGAACAGGACGATCAACGTGAGTGGGGTGTTGCGGACGACGTTGACGTAGACGGTCGCGAATCCGCGCATCACCGGGACCGGTGACACTTTCATCGCGGCGAGCACGGTGCCCCAGATCAGAGCGCCGATCGCCGAATAGATCGTCAGCTTGATCGTCACCCAGAACGCGGGCCACAGCGCGGGGCCCATCGAGTCCCAGAGTTCACTCATCAGGAGACTCCTTCACAGGGTGTCGACGGAGCGGTGAGGAACTCGAGGTCACCGACATCGGGGGCGAACTTGTACTGGGAGTCTGGCGCGTTGGCACGGTCGAAGAACGTGTTGATCTCCTTGTCGCCGAGATTCTCGCGCAGCGCGGTCTCCCACGCCGACGGGCCGCCGCCCGCGGGGTTGGCGAGCATAGCGGTGATCGCACGGTTCACGGTCTCGACGGCGTCGGGGTACTCCTTCGCCATGCCGATGCCGTACCGCTCGGTGGAGAACGGTGCGCCGGCTTTCTTGAGCGCGTCTTTCACGCATGCGCTCTTCAGGTACGTCATGGGGACGAGCTTGAACTCGTCCGGATACCAGCTGGAGTAGCCGGCGAGGATGGTCTCGTCGGTGGTGAGCGCGTCCACCTTGCCGCGACGCAACGCCTCCACACACGAGGAGTACGTGTCGTACTCCTGCAACTGGACGCCCGGCAGCTGAGCCTTCACGTTCTGTGCCGACGTGGAGCCGGTCACTGAGCAGAGCTTGCGACCGTTGTTGAGGTCTTCGAGGGAGTTGAGGGTCTCGTCGTCGTCGCGCACCAGCAGCCCCTGATACGTGACCAGGTACGGTCCGGCGAAGTCGACCTTCGACGAACGGTCCTCGTTGATCGAGTAGGTCGCGGCGATCATGTCGACCTCGCCGTTGTTGATGAGTGTCTCGCGTTGTGCGGACGGAGTCTCCCGCCAGGTGATCTCGGGACGGTCGACGCCCATCTCGTCGGCGATGTGGTTCACCACGTACTCCGAGACGTCGGAGTCGAATCCGATGATCGATCCGTCTGGCTGCTGAAGGCCCATACCCGGCTGATCGAACTTGGTGCCGAGGATCACTTTGCCGTCACGGATCGAGTCGAGGAGATTGCGTGGATCGGAGCTGCCGCAGGCGGCGAGCGCGGTCGCCAGCATCGCGACGACGGCGACGAGTATCGATATCCTCCGCATCTCAGTGCCCCAAGATCTTCGACAGGAAGTCGCGGGCGCGATCGGACTTCGGGGCGGTGAAGAAGCTCTCCGGATCGGTGTCTTCGACGATCGCGCCGTCGGCCATGAACAGGACGCGGTCGGCGGCTTTACGGGCGAAACCCATCTCATGCGTGACGACGACCATCGTCATGCCCTCTTTGGCCAGCGAGACCATGACGTCGAGGACCTCGGACACCATCTCCGGGTCGAGCGCAGACGTCGGCTCGTCGAACAAGAGGACTTTCGGGTCCATCGCGAGGGACCGGGCGATCGCGACGCGCTGTTGCTGGCCGCCCGACAGCTGAGCCGGATACTTGTCCTTCTGCACTTCGACACCGACCCGCTTGAGGAGGTCGAGCGCGTGCTTCTCGGCGTCGGACTTGCTCTGCTTACGCACCTTGATCGGCCCGAGTGTGACGTTCTGCAGGATCGTCTTATGCGCGAACAGGTTGAACGACTGGAAGACCATGCCGACGTCCGACCTCAGGCGCGCAAGATCGCGGCCCTCGTCGGGGAGGACCTCGCCCCCGATGCGGATCTCACCGCTGTCGATCGGCTCGAGTCGATTGATGGTTCGGCAGAGCGTCGACTTCCCCGAACCCGAGGGTCCGAGGACGACGACGACTTGCCCCTTGGGGATCTCGATGTCGATGTCGCGCAGCACGTGGAGGTCCCCAAAGTGCTTCTGAACATTCTTCATCGAGATCATCGGTGTGACGTTCGCGTCGCTCATAGGGTCTTACGGTAGTTGTGGGAGTGGTGACACCACAGCAGGACCGCCAATCCCGGTGTGTTCGGGTCGGCATCGCCACGATTCGAGTCGACTGTTGCTCCGGCGTAACCTGTGAACTGTGAGTGGTGCAGTGACGAAGTCGTATTCGGTTCGGACGTTCGGGTGTCAGATGAACGTCCACGACTCAGAACGCATCTCTGGCCTCTTGGAGGACGCCGGGTACGTGGCGGCGCCGGACGGCGACGATGCGGACCTGGTGGTGTTCAACACCTGCGCGATCCGTGAGAACGCCGACAACAAGCTGTACGGCAATCTGTCGAATCTCGCGCCCGTCAAGTCTTCCCGGCCGGGGATGCAGATCGCGGTCGGTGGTTGCCTGGCGCAGAAGGACAAGGACGTCGTCCTCCGCAAGGCTCCCTGGGTGGACGTCGTGTTCGGCACCCACAACATCGGTTCACTTCCTGCGCTGCTCGACCGTGCCCGCCATAACGAGGAGGCGCAGGTCGAGATCCTCGACTCGCTGGAGACATTTCCATCAGCGCTTCCAGCACGCCGTGACTCCGCGTACTCGGGGTGGGTGTCGGTGTCGGTCGGCTGCAACAACACGTGCACGTTCTGCATCGTCCCGTCGTTGCGCGGCAAAGAGGTCGATCGACGCCCCGGCGACGTCCTGGCCGAAGTCCAGGCGCTCGTCGATCAGGGGGTTCTCGAGGTGACGCTGCTCGGGCAGAACGTCAACGCGTACGGCATGTCGTTCGCCGACCCGGACACGCCGCGCAACCGCGGGGCCTTCGCCGAACTGCTTCGGGCGTGCGGCGACATCGACGGGCTCGAGCGAGTTCGGTTCACATCGCCGCATCCCGCAGAGTTCACCGACGACGTCATCGATGCGATGGCGCAGACCCCGAGCGTGTGCCCGCAACTGCACATGCCGTTGCAGTCCGGTTCGGACCGCGTCCTCAAGGCGATGCGTCGCAGCTATCGCACCAAGAAGTTTCTTTCGATCCTCGACCGCGTCCGCGACGTGATGCCGCACGCTGCGATCACCACGGACATCATCGTCGGATTCCCCGGCGAGACCGAAGAAGACTTTCAAGAGACATTGGACGTCGTCGAGAAGGCGCGCTTCGCTAGTGCGTTCACCTTCCAGTACTCGCCGCGTCCGGGTACCCCGGCGGCGACGATGGGCGATCAGGTCCCGCCGGAGGTCGTCACCGAGCGCTACCAGCGACTCATCGCGTTGCAGGAGCGGATCTGCCTCGAGGAGAACACGAGACTCGTCGGCACTGACGTCGAGCTGCTCGTCGCGGCAGGCGAAGGTAGGAAGAACGCCGCGACCGGACGGATGACCGGTCGGGCGCGGGACGGGCGCCTCGTGCACTTCGCGGTCGGCGGCCGCACCGACGTGCGTCCCGGCGACATCGTCACCAGTACGATCACCGAGGTCGCACCGCATCATCTCATCGCGGACGCAGGCGTCGCCTCGGTCCGCCGCACGCGCGCCGGTGACGCGCACGAAGCAGGCACCACCCCGACGACGGCACCCGTCGGCGTCGGACTCGGCATGCCGACGATCGGCGCCGCGCCGGTCGTCGAAGCCGTCTCGGCATGCGGTACAGGAGGATGTTCATGACCACATCGGGTTCCAACCCGGCCGACAGAGCGGCCGAACGCGAGGTCTTCGGCGAGTTCGAAGACGATCTTCGCAAAGCCGAGCGGAAAGTCGCAGGGGAGATCGATCCGGGTGCGCGCGCCGTCGTCGTCGCCGTCTGTGTTCTCGTCGCGATCGTATCGGTGATCCTGCCGCATGCGGGCGCGGCCAACGGACTCGACGTCCTGACGATGTCGAGCGACTCGCACGCCGAGCACATCGCCTTGCCGTCGAAGATCTTCGTGTACCTGCTGCTGATCTTCGGCGTCGGCTTCTCGATGCTGGCGCTCGTCACCCGACGCTGGGTGATCGCCTGGATCGCCCTGTGCGGCAGTGCCGTCGCTTCGGTCGCCGGCGTTCTCGCGTTGTGGACGAGGAACACCGTCGGAGTCGACTCGCTCGATATGACGGCGCCGTCGAGCGGCGGCATCGGACTGATCCTCGGTTGGGTCACGATGATCGTGCTGACGTTCCACTGGGCACGCGTCGTGTGGGCGCGGACCAACTACCACCTCGCGCTCGAGGACGAGCGCAGGCAGAAGGCCGCAGTAGCCGAACAGCGCGGACGCTCGCTCCAGAAGATCGTGAAGGGCCAGGAGTCGAACGACTAGACAAGCGGCACACAGGCGTCCGGAGGTCGGGCGTCCGACAGCGAGTCGTCCGACCCGGAATAGTCAGTCGCGTCTCACCTGTCGCCCAGCGCGGATTGGGCGGTTCCTGCCCAGTCTCGCCACTGTGCCGCCTGTTCGCGTAGCTTCGCCGCGTCCTTGTCCTTGCCGGCTTCGGCTGCTTTCGCTGCCTGCTCTTCCAGTTTGTCGGCCCGCTCGGCGAACTGGGCCGCACGCGCTTGAGCCTCCGGGTCGGTGCGTGTCCACTCCGAGTCCTCGGCGTCGCGTATGGCCTTCTCCACGGCGCGTACGCGGCCCTCGAGGGAGTGCATCTGATCGCGGGGAACCATGCCGATCGCTTCCCACTTGTCGCGGAAGACTCGGAAATCGCGGCGTGCAGCGTCGAGGTCGGACGTCGGATCGATCGTCTTCTCCGCGTCCGCGAGCAGCGCGAGCTTGGCCTTGGCGTTCTCGGCGAACTCGGCGTCACGTTCGGAGTTCACCGCGTTGCGGGCCTGGAAGAAGACGTCCTGGGCGCCTTTGAAACGTGCCCACAGCACGTCGTCGGTGTCGCGGGGCGCGCGGCCCGCCGCTTTCCACTCCTGCAGCAGGTCCCGGAACTTCCCGGCGGTAGGACCCCAGTCAGTCGACGACGACAGCGCTTCGGCCTGCTCGATGAGTTCTTCCTTGCGTGCCCTGGCGCCCGCGCGTTCCCGGTCGAGGTCGGCGAAATAGGCTCCGCGGCGCCGGTTGAACGCGTCGCGGGCCTTCGAGAAGCGCTTCCAGAGGGCGTCGTCGGTCTTGCGGTCGACTCCTTTGATGGTCTTCCACTCGTCGAGGATCGCGCGCAGACGATCGCCGCCCGCCTTCCACGACGTGCCTTCGGCTCCGATCGCCTCGGCCTCGGTCGCCAACTCCTCCTTGCGGGCGACAGCGACGGCCCGCTGTTCGCTGCGTTCGGACCGGACGGCTTCGGCGACATCGTCGGCGTCGGCGACGATCTTGGACAGACGTGACGCGAGTTCGTCGACGTTGCCGATCACCTGAGCGGTGGGCAGTGCATCGATCATCTGCGCCGCCGCGGCCTGGGTCTTTCGCGGGTCGCCGGATCGAGCCGCCAGGCGTTCTTCAAGAATCTCCACCTCAGTGGCCATGTCGGCGAACTTGCGCCCGAAATGTGCGAGCCCCTCGTCCGGGGTTCCCGCCTGCCACGATCCGATCGCACGTTCGCCCGACGCGGTGATCAGCCAGACCGTGCCGTCCGCGTCGATGCGGCCGTACTCGGACGGGTCGCCCAACTCGACGTGGTGGACGGGGACCGCGGGTATCGGACCGGGGCCGGTCGGCGACGGGGCGGGGCGAGACAGGGGAGACGCTCCGGGACGAGGTCCGGGTCGAGGACCCGGTTTGGGTCCGGGCTTGGGAGGGGTAGTAGCCGGCTCGGAGCCGTGCGGGGGGTTGGTCATCTCGGGTGTCCCTCTGTGTCTCTCGCCGCGCGTCACGGCTGCCGGTCACGTTCGTCTTCATTCAAGCAGGTCAGACTCGGAAGTGGGGCGAGGCTGCGGCATTTGGGTAAAGCCGATGCCGTGCCGGTAGCGTCGTTGCCGTGTTGGCTGAGCTTGCGATCGTACCAAGTGCACCCGTCGTGGTGCCCGAATTGTCAGGGCCGTACGCGACAGAGGCCGCTGAGGTCCGCCGCTCGGTCGTCGACGCCGCGCAGTCGTTGGGATCGGCGGCGCGCCGGTGGATCGCGGTCGGAATCGACGGTCCGGCCAGGCGGTTCTCGGCGTACGGCGTCGACGTGCCGGTCGCCGCGGCCCCCGACGGGGACGACGCGTCGATGCCGTTGTCGATGCTCATCGGTTGTTGGTGTCGGGGTCAGGCGGGCTCACCGGTCGAACTCGACCCGCTCCTCGTCGACGCGGGCGCAGCGCCGGCGGACGCGCGCCGGATCGGCGTGGACCTCGCGGAGCGCATTGCTGCCGACGCGGAGCCGATCGGCGTCCTCGTCATCGCGGACGGATCGACCATGCTGAGCCCCTCGGCGCCAGGCGGCGGCGAGCGGGAGAGCGCGCACCGTCTCCAATCGCTCATCGACGCCTCGATCGCCGACGGCACACTCGACGCGCTCGCGACGCTCGACCCGCAGGACTGCGAAGCGAACGGCGTCGAGGGGCGCCCGGTGTTCGAGGTGCTGGCCGGGCTGTGGGGCGACGCGCCCGTCGACGTCGACCTGCGTTACGCGGGCGCGCCGTTCGGGGTCGGCTACACCGTGGCGACCTGGCGCCGCGTCGGAGCCCGGTCGTGACCGTCCCGATCGCGGTGGTCGGTCCGACCGCCAGCGGAAAAACAGCTCTGGCACTGGACCTCGCGGAGCGGCTCGGCGGCGAGATAGTCAACGTCGACGCGATGGCGCAGTACCGCGGCATGGACATCGGCACCGCGAAGCCGCCGGTGGCCGAACGCCGCGGCATCGGCCATCACCTGTTCGACGTCCTCGACGTGACCGAGACGGCGACCGTCGCAGGCTACAAGGAGGCGGCCACCGCGGTCGTCGACGACCTCGTCGCAGCGGGCCGGGTGCCGGTGATCGTCGGCGGCTCGATGATGTACGTCCAAGGACTGCTCGACGATTGGGCGTTTCCGCCGACCGACCCCGCGGTGCGGGCGCGTTACGAGGACGATCTCGCACGGATCGGCGCTCGCGCACTGCACGCGAGGCTCGCCGCCGCCGACCCGGCGGCCGCAGGCACGATCCTCGACTCGGACGGCAGGCGCATCGTGCGCGCACTCGAAGTGGTGGAGATCACCGGGGAGCCGTTCGCGGCGTCCGCCCCGAGGATCGGGGAGCCACGATGGGGCACGACGATCCTCGCCGTCGACCGCGATCGCGCCGAGCTCGACGCACGGATCTCAGCGCGGACGGCGCAGATGTTCGCCGCCGGATTCGTCGACGAGGTCGTCGGCCTGTGCACGCGTGGGCTCCGCGACGGCAAGACAGCGTCGCAGGCCATCGGCTACGCGCAAGTCCTCGCGTACCTCGACGGCGAGTACGGACTCGAGGAGGCGCAGGAGCGCACGATGATCGGCACACGCCAGTACGTACGGCGGCAGCGATCGTGGTTCCGGCGAGACCACCGGGCCGTCTGGCTCGACGCAGCGTCCTCGACACTCCTCGACGACGCGTTGGCGACGGTTCACCGGGTAAAATAGCGGGCATGACTGCTGCGCCGACATTCGCGTTCGTCAAAGGCCACGGAACCCAGAACGACTTCGTCGTCCTCGACGATCCCGGGGTCCGTCTCGGACTCACCGAAGACCTGGTGAGCGCACTGTGCGATCGCCAGCGGGGGATCGGCGCGGACGGCGTTCTCCGGGTGGCGACTGCGGGCGCTCTGATGTCGGCTGGAGTCCTGACGGCGTTGCCCGACGGGGTCGCCTCGGACGACTGGTTCATGGACTACCGCAACGCCGACGGATCGATCGCCGAGATGTGCGGCAACGGCGTCCGAGTGTTCGCGCACTACCTGCGCGTCGCCGGCCACGTCGACGCCGACACGTTCACCGTCGGATCGCGGGCGGGCGGGCGTCCGGTGGTCGTGCACTCCGTCGACGACTCGGCGGCAGACGTCAGTGTCGCGATGGGGCACGTCGCTCTCGGCGGACCGAGCGAGGTCGAGATGGCCGGGCGTCGGTTCACCGGTGAACGCGTCGACGTCGGTAATCCGCATCTCGCCTGCGTCGTCGACGGCCTGACCGCAGCCGACCTCGCAGGCCTCGACTTCAGCAGGGGCGCGATCCTGGACCAGGCTGCGTTCCCCCGCGGTGCGAACGTCGAGATACTGACGCCGCTCGAACCGTCGGACGCCGGTGTCGACTTCACCGCTCAGATGCGTGTCTTGGAGCGGGGCGTCGGCGAGACCCGTTCGTGTGGAACAGGTCTGGTCGCCGCAGCAGGCGCTGCGCTGCACGGGATCGGACGGGATCAGGGCGTCGTCGGGATCGCGGTGCCCGGCGGGTCCGTGGTCGTGACCGTCGGCGACAACGCTGCCGTCCTGCGGGGGCCGTCGCGCCTCGTGGCGCGTGGTGAGACGCTGCCGGGGTGGATCGCCGGATAAAAGGACGTGCGTCGTCCCTGCTCGACGGGGCACAATGGTCTTACGTATGACTGACATGACACGAATCGACTCTCCGGCCCCGCACACCGTGGACGAAGACTCCTCGCGGCTTGATTCCCCGCACACTGATCATCCGAGCTCTCTGGATTTGTCGGATCTCCCGACGACCGGCGAACTCGCCCTCGACGACCGAGCCTCGCTCCAACGTGTCGCCGGGCTGTCCACCGAACTCGACGACGTCACCGAAGTCGAGTACCGGCAGCTGCGACTCGAGCGAGTGGTGCTCGTCGGAGTCTGGACCTCCGGCACGGCTGCGCAGGCGCGCGCCAGCATGGCCGAGCTCGCGGCGCTCGCCGAGACCGCGGGTTCGCAAGTCCTCGAAGCGCTCTTCCAACGACGCTCCAAGCCCGACGCGGCGACGTACCTCGGGTCCGGCAAGGCGCACGAACTGCGCGAGGTGGTCCTCGCGACCGGCGCGGACACGGTGGTCTGCGACGGCGAACTGACACCAGCCCAGCTGACCGCGTTGGAGAAGATCGTCAAGGTCAAGGTGATCGACCGGACTGCGCTGATCCTCGACATCTTCGCCCAGCACGCGACCTCGCGTGAGGGCAAGGCACAGGTGACGCTCGCCCAGATGGAGTACATGCTGCCGCGGCTGCGTGGTTGGGGCGAGTCGATGTCCCGGCAGGCAGGCGGTCGTGCGGGCAGTAACGGCGGCGTGGGTCTGCGTGGCCCCGGTGAGACGAAGATCGAGACCGACCGACGGCGCATCCGCGAGCGGATGGCCAAGCTCCGCAAGGAGATCCGCGGCATGAAGACGGCGCGCACCGTCAAACGAACGGCCCGACGACGCGGCGGAGTCCCGGCGCTCACGGTGGTCGGTTACACCAACGCGGGCAAGTCGAGTCTCGTGAACGCGATGACCGGGTCCGGTGTCCTCGTGCAGGACGCGCTGTTCGCGACGCTCGATCCGACGACGCGGCGCGCCGAGCTCGCCGACGGCCACGAAGTGGTGTTCACCGACACCGTCGGATTCGTGCGCCACCTTCCGACGCAACTCGTCGAGGCCTTCCGCTCGACGTTGGAGGAGGCCGTCGACGCCGACCTGCTGCTGCACGTCGTCGACGGAGCCGACCCGTTTCCCAACCTGCAGATCTCGACGGTCCGACAGGTGCTGCGCGAGGTCCTCGACGAGGACGACCTGCCCGCGCCGCCGGAGCTGCTCGTCATCAACAAGGTCGACGCGATGGACGACACCCGCGTGACCACGCTGCGCGCCGAGTTCCCGGACGCAGTCTTCGTGTCCGCGCGAACCGGGGAGGGCCTGCCGGAACTGTTCGCAGCCGTCACTGAGTTCGTGCAGCGCAACGACGTCGAAGTGGACCTGCAGGTCCCGTTCTCGCGCGGCGAGGTGATCTCGCGACTTCACCAGCATGCGCACGTGATCACGACCGATCACAACGAAGAAGGCACCCGCCTGCATGTGCGGATGCCTTCGCCGTTGGCCGGGGAGTACGCCGACCTCATCGTCTGACGGTCGAGCTAGTCGGCGTCGAGGTCCTTCGCGACGAGTGCTGCGATCTGATCGACGGCAGCCTGGTCGTCGCTCGACACGGTGACCGACGCGCCTTTCTCGGCCCCCAAGGTCATGATCATCAGCGCGCTGCCGGCGTCGACGGGGTCGCCGCCGCCTGCGGCAAGAGTGACGGGGGCGCCGAGCGCGGTGGCGGCTTCGGCGATGATGGTGGCGGGACGGGCGTGCAGGCCGACGGCCGAACCGACGGAGACGGTGGTGCTTGGCATGATGGTGCCTTTCTACTTCGGGACTTCTATCGGGGCTGTCAGGACGGTGCCGATCAGGAGGATGCCGCCTCGAGGGTCTTCTCTGGTTCGCGAGTCGTGAGCTGTTTGGCGGCGATCACGCCGATCATCGCGACCACCATGCCAACGACAATAGCGATGAGGAACTTCCACCAGGTGCCGTTCATCGCGAACATGACGAACACGCCGCCGTGCGGGGCTCGCAGTTGGACGCCGAGAGCCATCGACAGGCCGCCGGTCACCGCGCCGCCGAGCATCATCGGCGGGATCACCCGCAGCGGGTCGGCTGCGGCGAACGGGATGGCGCCTTCAGAGATGAACGATGCGCCAAGGAGCCAGGCGGCCTTGCCGTTCTCGCGTTCGGGCTCGGTGAACAGGCCGGGGCGCACCACGGTGGCGAGGGCGAGTGCCAGCGGCGGCACCATGCCTGCGGCCATCACCGCCGCCATGAACTCCCACTGCGCGATACCGGCGCCTGCGGCGCCGAGTCCGGCGACGCCGACCGCGTAGGCCGCCTTGTTGACCGGACCGCCGAGGTCGAAGCACATCATCAGGCCGATGATCACGCCGAGGACCACCTTGGAGGTCCCGGACATCGAGTTGAGGGCGTCTTCGAGTTCGGTGTTGACCCACGACAGCGGACGCGAGAGCAGCATGAACATGATCGCACCGGTGAGAAGCGTTGCGATCAACGGGATGATGACGACCGGTTGCAGGCCGCGCGCCCACTGGGGCAGCGGGATCCGGGAGATCCACAGGGCGATCACACCGGCGATCAGGCCGCCGACGATGCCGCCGATGAAGCCGCCGCCGACGGTCACCGCGATGACGCCCGCGGTGAAGCCGGGGGCGATACCGGGCCGGTCGGCGATCGCGTACGCGATATAGCCGGCGAGGACCGCGACCATCAGGCTCATCGCTGTGGAGCCGATCGCGAAGCTCACCCCGCCGATGTACTGGCCGAGACCGCCGGCAGGCAGGTTCCACAGGCTGTTGTTCAAGGCGACGTACGCGCCGTCGGACATGTCGGGCGACAGTGTGCTGCTGCCGATCTCGTACCCGGCGATCAGGAAGCCCAGGGCCATCAGCAGTCCACCCGCTGCGACGAACGGGATCATGTAGCTGACGCCGGTCAGCAGCGACTGCTTGAGGCGGCCGCCGATTCCGATGCCCGCACCCTCGGTCTCGTCGGTGCGGTCAGCGGACTCGCCTGCGGACACCGTCCGCGCGTGCGGATCGGTGGACGCTGCGACGGCGTCGGCGATCATCGTGTCCGGCTCGTTGATTCCGCGTTTGACTCCGGACTCGACCAGGGGCTTGCCAGCGAAGCGGTCCCGCCCCTTGACCCCCACGTCGGTCGCGAAGATGACCGCGTCGGCGTCGGCGAGCTGCTGCGCCGTGAACGGCGTGGTGCCGGATGAACCCTGGGTCTCGACGGCGAAGTCGACGTCGGCCCGGTCGGCGGCGAGTTTCAAAGCATCGGCGGCCATGTAGGTGTGCGCGATGCCCGTCGGGCATGCGGTGACCGCCAGGATCGAGGTGCGTCGCGGAGCGCCGACGGTCGCCGTCGACGCCTGCGCGGCCGGGACTGACTGGGAGGCCGGGGATGACTGTGTGGCCGGGGATGACTGGGCTGCCTGCGCGGCGGCGGGTTCCGGCTTCGCGGCGGGCGTCACCGCCTCGGTGACCAGGTCGACCACACTGTCGCTGTCCGGCGCGTCGCGCAGGCTCTGCACGAACTCGGGTCGCACGAGTGCGCGGGCCAGCGCGCTGAGCACCTTCATGTGCTCGCTGCCCGCACCTGCGGGCGCGGCGATGAGAAAGACGATGTCGGCCGGACCGTCGGCGGCGCCGAAGTCGACCGGCTTCGACAGTCGGGCCATCGCGAGGGTCGCGACGCTCACCGATTCGGCGCGGGCGTGCGGGATCGCGATGCCGCCCGGCAGTCCGGTAGGCGAACTGGACTCACGGGCGAGTGCGCCGTCGATCAAGTCGGCGGGGTCGGACGAGCGTCCATCGTCGCCGACGAGCCCGGCGAGCCTGCGGATGACGGCTTCGGCGTCGTCTCCCGCGTCGGCGTCGAGGAGCACCAGCGAGGATGTGATGATGGGTTCGGACATGGCCTCTACCTCTGATTGGGGGGTTGGGTTCTCAGGAGAGTCGGGTGACCGACACGGCGGTCTCGTCGACGAGATCGGGTGTCGGCGGTGTGGTTCCGGGGAGAGCTGCGGCCGCCGAACCGTAGGAGACGGCGTGGCGCAGGCGAGCAGCCTCGTCACCGCCCCGTTGTTCGGCGATCAGATAACCGGCGAGGGACGAGTCGCCCGCGCCGACGGTGCTGCGGACGCGGACGGTCGGCGCCGTCGCGAACCACACGCCGTCTCCGGTCGCCAACAGCGCTCCCGAGCCGCCGAGGGTGGTGAGGACGACGCCGCCCGTTTCGGCCGCGAGCCGGGCGGACGCATCGGCGGCCGACGACGGATCGCCGTCGGCCGCGGTGGCCTCGAGCGCGGCGGCGTCTGCTCCGGTCAGCTCGGCGAGCTCCTCGGCATTCGGCTTCAGGAGGTCTGGCCGCGCGCTCGCCACGAGCGTGAGAGGGGTGCCCGAGGTGTCGACGGCCACCCGCACGCCCGATCCGGCGAGCCGGGTCACGAGGTCCACGTACCACGACGGTGGCAGGCCGGGGGGCAGTGAGCCGCACAACGCCAGCCAGTCCGCGCCTGCGGCGAGTTCCACGACGGTTGCGGTGAGCGTGGCGGCTTCGTCGTCGTCGATACTCGCGCCCGGTGCATTGACCTTCGTGGTCACGCCGTCCGGGGCCGCGAGTGTCAGATTCACTCGGACATCGCCTGCGATGTCGACGGCGGCCCGGGGCAGACCGACACGATCGAGGTGCCCGACGAACGGGTCGTTCGGACGGGCGGGAATCAGCGCGATCGCGTCCATGCCCGCGGCAGTCACCGCGCGGGCGACGTTGACTCCCTTTCCGCCTGGTTGATCGCCGACCGAACGCGTGCGGTGCACGCCGCCCGGGTGCAGCGGACCGTCGAGCTCGATGGTGCGATCGATGCTCGGGTTGGCTGTGACGGTGAGGATCATGCGGTGACCACCTCGATATCGTGAGCGGAGAGGGCATCGGCGAAAGCGGGATCGATTCCGTCGTCGGTGATGAGCACGTCGATGTCCTCGACGGCTCCGAAACCCGCGAGTTCCTGACGGTTGATCTTCGACGAGTCGGCCAGCACGACGACTCGGTCGCAGGCGGCCATCATGGCGCGTTTGACGGCGGCCTCGTCGATGTCGGGGGTAGAGAGCCCGTGTGCCAGAGTGAGCCCGTTGGCTCCGATGAAGCCGACGCTGGTGTGGAGCCGCGCGATCGCGTCGATGGCGTCGGCTCCGACAGCGGCCTGGGTCTTCGGACGGAGCCGGCCGCCGATGAGGACGACGCTCGACCGTGTCAGACCGGTGAGAGTCGCGGCGATCGGCAGGCTGTTCGTGACGAACTGGTGGCGGACGTCGCCCCCGATGGCTGCGGCTGCCGCGAATGTCGTTGTTCCTGCGTCGAACAGGACCGAGCCGCCGACAGTGGGCAGGAACCGTTGTGCGGCGATCCCGATGGCCGTCTTCTGGGGCCGGTGAGCGCTCTCGCGCTCGGAGAGATCGGGTTCGTCGACGACGGCGGCGACGTCGAGGCGGACGGCGCCGCCGTGAACGCGGACGACCGATCCCGCGCGGTGCAGGACGGCGAGGTCTCGGCGCACCGTCTCACCTGTCACGGAGAAACGCTCGGAGAGTTCGGCCACCGATGCGCGTCCGCGTTCACGGATCTCGACGGCGATCGCCTGCTGGCGTTCCTCGGCATACATGTGACCGTCCTTCCCCGACACCCGCAGCGTGTTGATTCATCTGTGTTTGATTGGAATCTACCTTTTTTTACCCGTGTAATGCTTGCATAGTCAAGACATTCTTGTAACCTCTCTCACATGAAGTCCAGCGATACGGCAGCGGCCGCGGCACCCGTTCCCAACCCGTTCGACGCGTCGGTCGTCGTGACCGGCACCCCGGTGGTCGGCGGGCTCGCGTACGGCCCGGTGATCCGAGTAGGGGCCCGTCCGGCGTTCGACGCGGACGCTCCGGCAATAGCGGAGGGCGAGCGGGCCGCGCACGAGCAGGCGTTCGTCGACGCCGCGGAGACAGTGGGCGCACGGCTTGCCGACCGGGCGTCGCACAGCACCGGTGTGTCCGCCGAAGTGCTCACTGCCACAGCAGGTCTCGCGCGCGACCGAGGTTGGATCTCGACGGCGACCGGGCTCATCGCTTCGGGGCGCCCCGCACCTGCGGCAGCCGCGGCGGCAACCGAGAAGTTCGTGGAGATGTTCACCTCCCTCGGCGGCCTGATGGCCGAGCGTGTCACCGACTTGCGGGACGTACGCGATCGAGTGATTGCGGAACTGCTGGGTCAGCCCGAACCCGGCGTTCCGACTCCGGAGGTTCCGGCGATTCTGTGTGCGGACGACCTCGCGCCCGCGGACACCGCGGGCCTGAACCCCGACCTCGTCGTCGGACTCGCGATGCGGCTGGGCGGTCCGAGCAGCCATACGGCGATCATCGCGCGTCAACTGGGGATCCCATGCGTCGTCGCTGCGGCCGACCTCGGCGACATTCCGTCGGACGCAGCGGCCTACATCGACGGCGACACAGGCACGATCGGATCCGAGCCCGACGAGTCGGTGATCTCTGCGGCGGTGGCCCTCTCGCGTGAGCAGGCGGCGGAGGCGGCGGCGTGGACCGGACCCGGAACCACCGTGGACGGCGTGCCGGTCGCGGTGCTCGCTAATGTCGCCGACGGGGTCTCCGCGCGTACTGCCACCAACTCGCCGGTGCAGGGCGTCGGCCTGTTTCGCACCGAGTTGGCGTTCCTCGACCGTGCGACCGAACCGACGGTGGCCGAGCAGGCGGCGCTGTACCGCGAGGTGATCGACGCGTTCGACGGCCAGAAAGTCGTCATCCGCACGCTGGACGCCGGTTCGGACAAGCCGTTGCGATTCGTCGAGACGGACCTCGAACCGAACCCGGCGATGGGCGTGCGTGGAAACCGGACTGCCCTCACGCATCCGGAGATCCGTCGTGGCCAACTCGACGCCCTCGCCTCGGCCGCCGACGGCGCCGCGTCAGTGCCATGGGTGATGGCTCCGATGATCGCGACGGTGGACGAGGCGCGTGAGTTCGCCGCGCAGGTCCGCGATCGCGGACTGATCCCGGGGGTGATGGTCGAGGTCCCGTCGGCGGCGATCCTGGCGGACGCCATACTTGCCGAGGTCGACTTCGTCTCGATCGGAACGAACGATCTCACGCAGTACACGATGGCTGCCGACCGTATGTCGCCGGAACTGGCGTCGTTGACCGACCCGTGGCAGCCTGCCGTCCTCGCGTTGATCGGGATGGTCGGCGCAGCGGGCGACCGGGCAGACAAGAACGTCGGCGTCTGCGGCGAGGCCGCCGCCGACCCGCTGCTCGCGTGCGTCCTCGTCGGACTCGGAGTGCGTTCGTTGTCGTCGGCGCCCGCCGCGTCGTCCGCGGTCGGCCTCAAGCTCGGCCAGGTGACGCTAGAGCAGTGCCGCGAGGCCGCTCGTGCGGCGCTCGCGGCGACCAGTGCATCCGACGCGCGGGACGCGGCGCGTTCTGCGCTCGGTTAGGTTCTCCGGCCTGGCCTAGATCCGGCGCATCACCGTGACGACCTTGCCGAGGACGGCGGCGTCGTCGCCCGGGATCGGATCGAAGTGCTCGTTGTGCGGCATGAGCCACACGTGGCCGTCTTTGCGCTTGAACGTCTTCACGGTGGCTTCTCCGTCGATCATCGCGGCGACGATGTCACCGTTCTCGGCGACGTTCTGCTGACGGACGACCACCCAGTCGCCGTCGCAGATCGCCGCGTCGATCATCGACTCGCCGACCACGCGGAGCATGAACAGCGAACCGTCGCCGACGAGCTCCTTGGGCATCGGGAAGACTTCTTCGACCGCCTGCTCGGCGAGAATCGGACCGCCGGCAGCGATCCGACCGAGGACCGGGACGAAGGTCGGTGTCGGAAGGTCTTCGGCCGAGTCGTCGGCCGGGGGATTGCGGTTGTCATCGCGTACGTTGACCGCCCGCGGACGGTGGGGATCCCGCTTGAGGAGACCGCGGCGTTCGAGGGTGCGCAACTGGTGGGCCACCGACGACGTAGATGTCAGTCCGACGGCCTCGCCGATCTCGCGGATGCTCGGCGGATACCCCCGCTCGCGGACCGACTTGCGGATGACCTCGAGCACCTCCCGCTGGCGCTGCGTCAGCGACGCCTCCAGTGTCGACGTCGAGAGCAGTGGATCGGGCGTGTCGGCCATCGTCGGTCCTTCCTCATCGTGCGTGATCCGCGCGGTGCGTGATCGGGGTGGAATACGTGATCGGAACGGGCTGCCGGACTGTTCGAACATCGGTCCGATCTGACCTGAAGAATAGTCGACCAGATCACAGATTTCAAACATTTGTTCGACGTGTTGCTGACTTTGTCGTAGGTGTGGTGTTTACTGTCGAGCAAAGGTTCTTCGAACAAGTGATCGATGAGGAGTAGACGATGAGTCAGGCACTGATCTCCACTACCGCCGAGCGTCGCCGCCGCGGAGCGGAGCGTCCGCAGATAACGACTATGACCTGCGATATACCGGTCGTCCGTGGGGCTTCGCGCGCGCCGGTCCGGCCCGAGCGTCGCGCGGCGGTGTGCAGCCCGACGGGCCGTGATCCGCGCCGCGCACGGGTCGGCGTTCGGAGTCAGAGAATGACTCCGGAGCGCGGGTCGCGTCGCCGTTCGGCGGTCGACGGGGGTCGGGAGGCCGACCTCGACGTGATGCGCGGCGCGGTCAGTGGTCGTTCGAACATCGATGCGGTGATCGGCCGTCGCCGACTGGTCGGCGCGCTGGCCGTCGGTGCGCTCCTGGCCGGCGTCGTGTGGTTGTTCACCATCGTCGGATCGGACTACGAGGACGCGGCGACCCCCGGGACGCCGGGTGTCACTCAGGTCGTTCACGCCCGCAGCGGAGAGTCGTTGTCGGACATCGCACGACGCATCGCTACCGACCTGCCGGTCGCAGGCGTCGTGGAGCAGTTGCGCGAACTGAACCATCTGCAGTCGTCCGGCCTGCGCGTCGGCCAGTCGCTGATCGCTCCCGCGTACTGAGGACCCGTGCCGTGGCGCCGGTAGTACCGGCCCGGCGTGTGAGTGCACGTCGACCCTGCGAGTACTCTTTTGGCATGCGCTGCCCGTTCTGCAAGAACGACGACACACGAGTGGTGGATTCCCGCGTGGCTGACGACGGCCTGGCGATCCGCCGCCGTCGTTCGTGCGCCAAGTGCGGTCGCCGATTCAGCACGGTCGAAGCCGCAGTGCTCTCCGTCGTCAAGCGCAACGGTGTCTCCGAGCCCTTCAGCCGCGAGAAGGTCATGAAGGGTGTCCGACGCGCCTGCCAGGGCCGACACGTCGACGAGGACGCCCTCGCCAAACTCGCCTACCAGGTCGAGGACGCCGTCCGCGGATCCGGCTCGGCCGAGATCCCGAGTAACGAAGTGGGCCTTGCGATCTTGCGCCCGCTGCGCGATCTCGACGAGGTCGCTTATCTCCGGTTCGCGTCGGTGTACAAGTCGTTCGAGTCGGCCGACGACTTCCAACGCGAGATCGACGAACTCCGCACCCGCGTCTGAGCACGCGGTCGCTTTAGAAACTGCGGTCGCTTTAGAAGCTCTCTATCGCTTTACGGATCCGCTTCTCCGACACCGTTCCTGCCGTGCCGAGCTGTTGAGCGAACAGACTGACCCGAAGCTCTTCGAGCTGCCATTGCACCATGTCGTTGAGCGCATCGTGCCGGGCTTGGGGTATCTGCGCCAGACGCTGATTCCAGACCGCGACGAGCCGGTCGATCACCGCTGTGCCGTCGTTGTCCCGGGTCGCTGACCCAGGCAGTGCCTCCAGTCGTGCACGCGCGGCCGCCAGATATCGCGGCAGAGCCCGCAAGTGCGGACCCGAGGTGACGCCGACGAAACCGTCGAAGACCAGATCCGCGATCTGATCGGCGACGTCGTCGGCGGCCAACGTTCCCGTCTGATCGTCGATGGCCCGCCGCACCTGCGAGTACTCGGCGAGAGAGTCGACTGCGGCGTCGAAGTAGGCGGGGGCGGTCTGTCGCACCGCCGGAGACACTCGCGCCGAGAGTGCGTCGAAGTCTGCGGCCGATCGCACGGCTGCGACATCGGACTGGGCGGCGAGGACGTCGACGATCGCGCGTCGCGTGCAGTCGGCGAGCAGGGCGTCGACGTCACGGTACGGACTCTGGCTCAATGCGAGCTTTCGGCCGGGCGGCAGCGAGGAGGCGAGGCGTCGGGCGGGCGGAGCGATGGCGCGAGTCAGAAGCTCACGGACGCCGACGACGATTCCCGCGTCGCGGGCTGCGGGAGTCGGAACGTCGACGAGTTTCACGCCCGATCCCGGCACGGCAGACAGGGTCGGGTATCGGGTGACCTGTTGGCCCGCGAGTGTCTGGGTGCGCTCGTCGGCGAGCGTTCCGAGACCGTCGGCGGTCCAGGAGGTGAAGGTCTGTGCGGTCGTCGCCGCGGCACCGGGCGCCGCGAACTGCGACCGCAGGTCGGCGAGCCGGTCACCGCGGGCCACGACCGCGCCTGTGGCGTCAGTGACGGCGTAATGCATCCGGAGGTGCGGGGGAAGGCTCTCCAGGCGGAAGTCGCGGGGCGCCAGCGATGTTCGCGTCATCGTCGAGAGTTCGCGGGCCAAGGCCGGGACCAGCGGCTCAGACCTCGCGGACAACTGGTCTAGTGCGAGGTCGGCGTATCGGTGTGCCGGGGACATCGACTTGCGGAGGCCTTTGGGCAGGGACTTGATGAGTGCCGTCGCCAACTCCGACCGCATGCCGGGGACGATCCAGTCGAACCCACCGTCGTGGACGTGGTCGAGCAGTTCGCGAGGGACGACGACGGTCACCCCGTCGTCGGGTGCGCCGGGGGAGAAGTGGTAGCGCAATTCCAGCCGTGTCTCGCCCTGCAGCCAGGCCGACGGGTACTCGGCGGCCTGCGGAACGTCGTCGGCCGCGAACATCTCGGGGGTCAGATCGAGCAGAGTCGGATCGGACCGTCCCGCCTTCTTCCACCACGAGTCGAAGTGGCGCGCGGAGACGACGTTCGCCGGCACGCGGGCGTCGTAGAAGTCGAACAGTTCGGTGTCGCTCATTCCGACGTCTCGGCGGCGGGACCGGTGCTCGAGGTCTTCGACGTCCTTGAGCATCTGCGCGTTGTGTTTGACGAACGCGTGCCTGCTGCGCCATCGGCCGCCGACGAGGGCCTCGGTGATGAAGATCTCGCGGGCGGTCTTCGGATCGAGAGGGCCGTAATGGACGCGGCGTTGGGCGACGAGCGGAACGCCGTAGAGGGTGACACGCTCGTACGCCATGACGGCCCCGCGTCGCGTCGACCAGTGCGGTTCGCTGCACGTACGTGTGACCAGGTCGCCTGCGGCCTGTTCGACCCACTCCGGATCGACTGACGCCACGGTGTGGGCGAACAGGCGTGAGGTCTCCATGAGTTCGGCGGCCATCACGAACGCAGGCGGCTTGGCGGCGAGGGTCGATCCGGGGAAGATCGCGAAACGGGTTCCCCGGGTACCGAGGAAGTCGCGGGTGTCGCCTTGTCGGGCACCGACATTGGTGAGCAGGCCGGTCAGGATCGACTTGTGCACCGTGGTGGCGTCGGCTTCCGTCTCGGGGGTCTGCCATTTGAGGTCGCGGACGGTCCGTTTGAGCTGGCGGTGCAGGTCCCACCATTCCCGCACGCGGAGATAATGGATGAACTCGCGCTCGCACTGACGGCGGAACTGGTTGCCCGAGAGTTCGTCCCGTTGTTCTTGCAAGTACGCCCACAGCTTGAGGTAGCCCATGAACTCCGAGCCGGGGACGGCGTGGCGACGGTGCGCAGTCTGCGCAGCTTCGCGTCGGTCCGACGGGAACTCGCGGACGTCGGGGAGCGCGAGTGCCGCGGCGATCACCAGGATGTGGTCCAGGCAGCCGTTCTCGTGGCCCGCGACGAGCATCCGCCCGAGTCGCGGATCGACGGGCAAGCGCGACAGTGTCTTTCCGACGGAGGTCAGACGGGCGACCGCCGAGTCGGTGTCGGTCACGGCTCCGAGTTCGGAGAGCAGCGCCATGCCGTCGCGGACCGCGCGCGACTCCGGTGACTGCACGAAGGGGAAGTCGGTGATGTCGCCGAGCTTCAGGGACAGCATCGACAGGATGACCGCGGCGAGGTTGCTGCGGAGGATCTCCGGATCGGTGTACTCGGGCCGTGCGTCGAAGTCGTCCTCCGAGTAGAGCCGGATGCAGATGCCGGGGGCGACGCGGCCACAGCGGCCCGCGCGCTGGCGAGCACTCGCCTGCGACACCTTCTCCACCGGGAGGCGGGTGATCTTGGTGCGCGTCGAGTACCGCGAGATGCGTGCGGTGCCCGCGTCGATGACGTAGCGGATGCCGGGGACGGTCAGCGAGGTCTCCGCGACGTTCGTGGCCAGGACGATCCGTCGTCCATCGGACGGGCTGAACACCCGATGCTGCTCGGCGACGGACAGTCGGGCGAACAGCGGGACGATATCGGCGTTGCGGCGGGATTTGCCGAGAGCGTCAGCGGTCTCTCGGATATCGCGTTCGGTCGGCAGAAACACCAGGATGTCACCCGATCCGCGCGCCCACAGTTCGCCGACGGCGGCGTCGATCGCAGCAAGCTGGTCGAGGTCGACGTTGTCTTCGTCGTCGGAGGCCAGCGGTCGGTATCTGATCTCGACCGGGTACGTACGACCGGACACCTCGATGATGGGGACGGCATCGTCGGGGCCGGCGAAGTGGCGGGCGAAACGATCGGGTTCGATCGTCGCGGAGGTGATGATCAGTTTGAGGTCGCGCCGCTTGGGCAGCAGTTGCTTGAGGTAGCCGAGCAGGAAGTCGATGTTGAGGCTGCGTTCGTGTGCCTCGTCGATGATGATCGTGTCGTAACCGCGCAGGAGCGGGTCGGTGGTGATCTCGCGCAGCAGGATGCCGTCGGTCATCACTTTGACGCGGGTGTCCGTGGAACTCTTGTCGGAGAACCGGACCTGGTAGCCGACGGTGGCGCCGATCTCGGTGCCGAGTTCGTCGGCGATGCGACCGGCGACGGACGTAGCGGCGATGCGACGCGGCTGCGTGTGGCCGATGGCGGTCCGGCCCATCTCGAGGCAGATCTTCGGAAGCTGGGTTGTCTTGCCCGATCCGGTCTCGCCTGCGATGACGACGACCTGGTGGTCGGCGATCGCTTCGGCGATCTCCGCACGGCAGGCGCTGACGGGAAGTTCCGGCGGATACGTGATGGTCAGAGGCGACGACATGATGTCGTCGATTCTACGGCTGCGGCATAATCGGGTCGCATGAGCGATGCGAATCGAGGCGGCCGTGTGCTCGTCGTGCGCACTCGGCTCGCACCGGTGGGACCGGCGACGGCGATCGAGTTGTCCGACCGACAGGTCGCCGAGCTCGGTGGCGGGAAACGGGCGGCGGTCGTCGTGACGGTCGGTGAGCACAGCGCGCGGCTGCGTGTGGCCCGGATGGGCGGTGCGAATCTCATCGGGCTGTCGAAGGCCGCGCGTGTCGAGCTGCGCGTCGACATCGGTGACGAGATCGAGGCGACGATCGTGCTCGACCACGGTGAGCGGGAAGTCGTCGTGCCGGACACGCTCGCGTCGGCGCTCGACGGCGCGGCCGTGCGCGAGGCATTCGACGCCTGGTCCTACACGCGGCGGAAGGAGGCGGCTCGCTCGGTCGCCGACGCCAAGCGGCCGGAGACAGTGGCTCGTCGCATCGACGTTGTCGTTGCCGCACTGCGCCGGACGTGATTCGCTTACCGGCATGAGCACAGAGCAGCGCGTGGTGTCGGCACGTCGAACTGTCCGGGCTGCACCCGAGACGGTGTTCGAACTGATCGCGGACCCGTCGCGCCAGCCTGAATGGGACGGTAACGACAATCTCGCCGAGTCGGCTCCCCGACAACGTGTTCGGGCAGTCGGCGACACGTTCGACACGGTCCTCACGAACGGCGGCGTGCGCCGCAACCACATCGTCGAGTTCACCGAAGGTCGGCTGATCGCGTGGCGGCCGTCCGAGGTGGACGCTCCGTCCCCTGGGCATCTGTGGCGTTGGGAGATCGAACCCGCCGACGGCGGCGTCACCGTCGTCCACACCTACGACTGGTCGGACCTGAACGACGAGAAGCGACAGGTCCGGGCGCGAGCGACGACTGCGGACAAGCTGCTGGCGTCCGTCGATCGACTCGCGGCGCTCGCCGAACGCGAGAGGTGATCGAACGCCTCACATTTCGGTGAGACTTCGCGGGTCCGCCCGGCGGGCGACTGATCGTTCGTGCGATATTTGGACTATGGGTTCTCTTTGGCACGGATTTGCAGACATGGGTGCGGTGACGACGAGCGGGCCGTTCGTCGTGACTCGCGGTGAAGGCACTCGAATCTTCGACGACAAGGGCGGCGAGTATATCGACGCCACCGCCGGACTGTGGTTCACGAACATCGGGCACGGCCGCAGGGAGATGGCGGAAGCCATCGCCAAGCAGGCGTCCACGATCGCCCACTACTCGAACTTCGGCGACTTCGCGTCCGACGTGACGATCGAACTCGCCGAGCGAGTGGCTGCGATGGCTCCGGTCGCGGGCTCGAAGGTCATGTTCACCCTCGGTGGCAGCGACTCGGTCGACAGTGCGTTCAAGCTGGCCCGCCGCTACTGGGTGGAGCAGGGCAAGCCGAACAAGAAGATCGTCGTCGGTCGCACCAAGGCCTACCACGGCATGCACGCCGCCGGTACGTCGCTCGCAGGCATCCCGGCCAACGCGGAGGGGTACGGGCAGATCCTGCCCGACACCGAGACCGTCGACTGGGACGATGCGAAGAGCCTCCTCGGGCTCATCGAGCGGGTGGGCGCCGACAACATCGCAGCATTCTTCATCGAGCCGATCATCGGCGCGGGCGGCGTCTACCTCCCGCCCGAGGGCTACCTGCGCGAGGTCCGCGAGATCTGCCGCGACCACGACGTGCTGTTCGTCGCCGACGAGGTCGTCACCGGTTTCGGCCGGATCGGCGCAGGCGAGTGGTTCGCCTCGTCGCGCTTCGATCTGCAGCCGGACATGATGACCACCGCGAAGGGGCTGACCAGCGGATACGTGCCGATGGGTGCGTTGATCGTCGCTCCGCGCGTGGCTGAGCCGTTCTTCGCAGGCGGAACCTGGTTCCGGCACGGCTACACGTACGGCGGCCACAACGTGTCGGCCGCGGCGGCGTTGGCGAACCTCGACATCATCGAGCGAGAGAACCTGCTCGCCGAAGCGAACCGCCTCGAATCAGATCTGGCGCAGGCGTTCTCGCCGCTGGCCGATCTGGACTCGGTCGCCGAGGTGCGCACCGGTCTCGGTGCGGTGTCCGCAGTCCAGCTCGCCGACCCGAGCAAGGCGATGGCCGCCATCGCCAAGCTGCGAGAGCACGGGGTCAGCGGGCGAGCCGCCGGGCAGGGTGCGCTGCAGATCTCGCCTGCGTTCGTCATGACCACCGATGAGGTCGGCGAGATGGCCGATCGCTTCACCAAGGCTCTGAACGAGTTGTAGAGACCCGCTGCAGGAAAATGCATTGCGGGCCGTCTCAGCCCCGGCGTAGCGTCGACCACGTCAAGGGAAAGGAGGTGGTCCGACAGATGATTTCTTTCAGGACCGAGGAGGTGGCCGCCGCCTGAGGCGGCTGCCCACCTGAAGAAGACGAGCCCCGTACCGCGTGAACGCCGCGCCGTACGGGGCTCGTTCGGTGTCGCTACCGTTGCGCGGTCGGGAAGGTCACGGCTCGTCCGACCTGGCCCGGATGAAGAGCGTTCTGCAGTCCCGTGACTGTCGCCGCATGGACAGGCATGCCAGCGCCGACAGCCCAATCATGTAAGTCCGTCGACCAGAACCGTGCATGGCGTGTTCCGCCCGGATGGACCCAGGCGGAACTCGAGCGAGGCCGTCGAGCGACGACTAGGACTATCCCTGCGGCGCCGCCGCCTGAGTCCGAAGACGATCGCGTCACCGTCGAGGTGCCGCACGTGTTCAGGTGCGAGTGTGACCGGCACGGAGATGGTGATCGGGTCGGGTGTCACGTTGTCGGCGAACCACTGCGCTTCTCGCTCTTGCCGACGCGCATCCTCGCGACGCAACTCGGCACGGAACTCCTCCTCGGGCGGGTGAAGTCGTCGTCGCTCCACTCTGTGGGGCCGCGCACGGTCAAAATCTGTCGCCCGGGTCCGTGATAGCCGTGCGGCGACGCCGGACTGACGAGCCAGCCCCGATCAGATCTCGGCGTCCAGCTGTGGACGCCGTCGCAGAAGTACAGCGGCTCGCCGTCGTTCGATTCGATGCGAGCCTGGCACCGTCGCGCCACACGTGCACGGTGTGCTCGGGTGCAGTAGCGGCGGACCTCGTGGTCGACCGTTGCGCCGGCGAAATGCTTGGACTCGGGCTCTCGAGAGACGATCGAGCCGCGGATCGGGGTCGGTGGCGGCGACATCAGCGCGAGTTGAATGCGGTTCCAGGGGACCATGTGGACCGACGTTAGCCGGAATCGGCTGCGGTAGAAAGCACTCGTGCCCCGCCGGATCACCGGCGGGGCACGAGTGTGTTCCTGTCTACTGCGGGGCTGCAGAGAGTCAGATGTCAGAACGTGTCAGCCGAGGGCCTCCGCGGCGGCGACGGCCTGGCCGACGCCCGCGACGATCGACGCGACCTTGAGCGCCTCGAAGACGGCCTCACGGTCGAGTCCGGCCTCGCGCACGACGTTCTCGTGCGCGCCGACGCAGTGATGGCAGCCGTTGATGGCCGAGACGGCCAACGACCACAGTTCGAAGTCGGCCTTCTCGACGCCCGGGTTGCCGATGATGTTCATCCGGAGACCCGGACGCAGATCGTCGTACTTGCCGTCGAGGAAGCCTCGACCGCGGTAGAAGACGTTGTTCATGCCCATGATCGATGCGGCGCCGAGGGCGGCGTTGTACGCCTCGGCCGACAGGTTGTCGGCGGCCTCGTCCGCGATCTCCTTGAGGACCGTCGCGTTGCGAGTCGCCGCGGCGGTGGCCAGCAGCGAACCCCACAGCTGCTGCTCGTTCAGCACGGTGGTGCGGCTGATCGAACCGAGGTTCAGCTTGAGATCCTTGGCGTACTCGGGAAGAGCGGCCTTCAGATTGTCGATGCTCACGTGAATGTTCCTTCTACGGTCGAATGGTCGAAGACGACGCCTGAGATCAGGCCGACATCAGCTCTGCGGCGTTGATGGTCGGGTCGCCCTTGCGCCAGTTGCATGCGCACAGCTCGTCGGACTGCAGTGCGTCGAGGACTCGCAGGACCTCGTCGACGTTGCGGCCGACCGAGCCCGCGGTCACCGAGACGAACTGGACCTCGTTGTTGGGGTCGACGATGAAGGTCGCACGATCGGCGACACCGTCGGCGTTGAGCACGCCTGCGGCCTCGACCAGCTCACGCTTGAGGTCCGACATCATCGGGAAGGGGAGGGTCTTGAGCTCCTCGTGCTGTGCGCGCCACTGGAAGTGGACGAACTCGTTGTCGACGGATGCGCCGAGGACCTGAGCGTCACGGTCGGCGAACTCGTCGTTCAGCTTGCCGAACGCAGCGATCTCGGTCGGGCACACGAACGTGAAGTCCTTGGGCCAGAAGAACACCACGCGCCACTTGCCCGCGTAGTCGTCGGAGGTGACGGTCGTGAAGTAGTCCTCAGGCTGCTGGGCGTCCACCTTCGAGAGATCGCCGCCGATGACAGAGGTCAGGTTGTAGGCCGGGAACTGGTCGCCGATGGTCAGCAGTGCCATGAACGTACTCCTTGTTTGTTGAGTGGAATCCGATGAATGCTCGGTGAGAACGGTCCGGCGCGAGCAGTCGGGGACGACAGATCTGGGCGGAACTCGTTCTCCGCGGAGTCGGCGGTGGCCGCTCTCCGTCTGACATCCATTCTGCCCATCACCCCTTAAAAAGTAAACGTGATTACAGGCACTATATTGATAGGTATGAGCAATCAAAGCTATCAGCCGTCGATCGGTGGACTACGGGCCTTCGTCGCGGTCGCGAGGACGCTGCACTTCGGTTCGGCGGCAACCGAACTCGGCGTCAGTCAGCCGTCGCTGTCACAGGCCCTCGCCGGGCTGGAGACCGGCCTCGGGCTCCAACTCGTCGAACGCACTACACGGCGTGTCATGTTGACTCCCGAGGGGACGCGACTGCTGCCGGCAGCGATCGCCGCGTGTGACGCCGTGGACGACTTCCGCCTCGACGCGGCTGGCGATCTCGACCCGTTGTCAGGGCGACTGCGGCTCGGGATCATCCCGACCATCGCGCCGTACGTCCTGCCTCGCATGCTTCGCGGATTGTCGTTGCGCAGGCCGGAACTGGATCTGCTCGTCATCGAGGATCAGACCGATCGCCTGCTCCGGCAACTGCGGGACGGTTCGCTCGACGCAGCTGTCATGGCATTGCCCGCTGGCATGCCGGGGATTGGCGAGATCACTTTGTACGACGAAGACTTCGTCCTCGCTCTGCCCAAGGGGCACCCGCTGGCGGGGCGTAAGCGGCTGTCTCCCGCTCTGCTGGCCGACCTGCCGCTGTTGCTGCTCGACGAAGGTCACTGCATGCGCGATCAGGCGCTCGACGTGTGCCAGCGCGCAGGTGTGGACCCGGATCTGCAGCAGACTCGGGCGGCGTCGCTGACGACAGCCGTTCAATGCGTCGAGGGAGGCCTAGGCGTGACACTGATCCCGGCGACCTCGGTAGGGGTGGAGACAGCTGCGGGCGGACTCGCCGTCGCCGAGTTCGCCCGACCGCGACCCGGGCGCCGGATCGGTCTGGTCTACCGCGAGTCGTCCGGCCGTGCGGACGCGTATCGCACACTGGCGCAGGATATCACGTCGGTCGTCGCGCAGAGCGGGGACGTGACGGTGCCGATCGCGGCGGGCTGAACCGCGGTCACGGCGTTCCGTCTCACGACTGAGCGCCGGTGAGCTCCGCCCATTCGTCGAGCAGACTCGAGTCGACGCCGCGGATCAGGTCACCGAGTTCGTCGGTGAGGTCCTCGATCTCGTCGGTCACCGCGGTCATCGGCAGCCCGTTCGACAACGCGCGATAGCAGTCCGTGAGATATCGCAGCACCACGCCTTCACTGCGTGCGAGACCGAACTGTGAGATCAACTCGGCGAATGTCATCGATCGCTCGCGCATATGGCGGAGAACAGATTTCGGCGACGGCGTCGAGCCGGCCAGCCACGGGTGCCCGCGCCGATAGGTCTCGTAGGCGAAGCCGATCTCTTCGGCGAGCGGCTGGGGCCAGGAGATCTCTTCGAGCCGCTCCATGCGCTCCTCGTACTCGATCCCGTCGGCCTTCATCTCGGCGACGGCCTCGTCGCGTGCCGCCCGACGCTGCGCGAACAGAACCTGCCGCGGATCCTCGAGGATCGATTCGACGATCGAGACGACGTCGAGCACGTATGTCTCCGACTCCTTGTCGAGGAGTTCGAACGCGGCGACGGCGAACGCCGACAACGGATTGGTGAGTGCGAAATTCTCCGGCAGGTCCACGGACAGCTCGACATGCTTGCCGTCCGGAGCGGGGGAGTCGAGCCTGGTGACGATCCCCGTCTCGCACAGGTCTCGGTAGAGGGCGATCGTGTGCTTGATGTGCCGGAGCTGCCGCGTCCGCGGCTCGTGGTTCTCTTCGAGCAGGTGCCGCAACGCGGCGAAGCAGTCACCGGGGCGTTCGAGCACTTCCATGAGCATCGCGGTGGTCATCCGGAAATGCGATCGCATCTCCTCGTCGGGCGCGTCGATCAGCGTCGTGAACGTCTGCTCGCCCCAGCTGACGAAGCCCTCGGGTGGTTTGCGGCGCACGAGCTTCTTCAGCTTCTTCGGATCGTCGCCGGCCTTGGTGAGCAGCCGAGCGTTCTCGACGTCGTGGTCGGGAGCCTGAGCGACGACGTAGCCGACGGTGTCGTATCCGGCGCGACCCGCCCGACCGGCGATCTGGTGGAACTCGCGAGCGCGGAGCCGACGAGTGCGTTGCCCGTCGTACTTGGTGAGGCCGGCGAACAGGACGGTGCGGATCGGCACGTTGATGCCGACGCCGAGGGTGTCGGTTCCGGCGACGACCTTGAGCAACCCCGCTTGGGCGAGCCGTTCGACGAGGCGACGGTAGCGGGGGAGCATGCCTGCGTGGTGGACGCCGATCCCGGACCGCAGCAGCTTGCTCAGGGTGCCGCCGAATCCGGTGCTGAACGAGAAGTCGCCGATCGCGTCGGCGATCGCCGCCTTCTCCTCCTTGCTGCAGAGCTTCGCGGACAGCAGCGCCTGGCCGCGCTCGACAGCCTGCTGCTGCGTGAAGTGGACGACGTACACCGGAGACTTGCCACGCTCGACCAGGTCTTCGATGGTCTCGTGGATCGGGGTCATCGCGTACCGGTGCTCGAGAGGGACGGGACGCTCGACTCCAGTCACGGGGACCGTGTCACGACCGGTCCGTTTCGTGAGGTCGTCGACGAAGAACGACGTGTCGCCGAGCGTCGCCGACATCAGCAGGAACTGGGTTCCGTCACCGGATGCCGAGGCGGGCGGCAGTTCGACCAACGGGACCTGCCACGCCCAGCCACGGTCGGATTCGCCGTAGTAGTGGAACTCGTCGGACACGAGGACGCCGATGTCGTTGTCGGAGCCTTCGCGCAGTGCGATGTTCGCGACGATCTCGGCGGTCGCGCAGACGATGGGTGCGCCGGCGTTGACCGATGCGTCGCCGGTCAGCAGGCCGACGTTGTCCGCGCCGAACTGGTTGCACAGATCGAAGAACTTCTCGCTGACCAGTGCTTTGATCGGCGCCGTGTAATACGAACGCCGCCCGCGACACCATGCGAAGTAGATCGCACCGGAGGCGACCAACGATTTGCCGGAGCCGGTTGGCGTCGCCAAGATGACGTTGCTCCCCGAGGCGAGCTCCAGGAGCGACTCCTCCTGGTGGGGATACATGTCGATCCCTCGTGCAGCCCACCAGTCGACGAATCGCTCGAAAGCGAGGTCTTCGTCGTCGGTCGGCTCGATGGGCGCGGGCGGTGCGTCCGTGTCGCTCAGGCCTGATCACGTCCTTCGTCGGTGTCGCCGAACTCGCCCGCGTGCTCGGCGAGGAACTTCTCGAACTCGGCGCCGATCTCGTCGCCGGTCGGCATCGACTCATCGGGCGCCAACAGGGACTTCTGCTCGTCCTTGGACCGCATGTACGCGTCGTACTGGTTCTCCAACGCAGTGACCACTGCCGCGACCTCGGCGTTCGACTCGACTTCGCCGTCGATCTGCTTGCGAACCTCGGACGCGGCATTCTCGAGCGCGGCAACCGGAAGATCGAGTCCGGTCACCTTGACGAGGCCTTCGACGAGCGCCGCGGCCGCAGACGGATAGTTGGTCTGCGACAGGTAGTGCGGCACGTGTGCCGACAGCCCGGCCGTGCGGTAGCCGGCCTGTCCGAGACGCAACTCGAGGAGCATCGACGCGCTGCCCGGGAGCTTGAGTGCATTGCCCCAGCTGTGCATGTCGGCGATCGCGTCCTCGTCGTTGCCGTGCGCGGTGACCGAGGCCGGTCGGGTGTGCGGCACAGCCATCGGGATCGAGTTGAGACCCACGATCTGCGAGACGCCGAAGCGTTGCGCGAGTCCGCGGACCGCAGTCACGAACTGCTCCCACCGCATGTCGGGCTCGAGGCCCTCCAGGAGGAGGAACGGCGCGCCGTCGTTGTCGCGGATCGCGTGCATGGCGAGCCGCGGCATGTCGATGCCGTCGAACTCGGTTCCGGTGAACGACATCACCGGCCGCCGGGAGCGGTAGTCGATCAACTCGTCGGTGTCGAACGTGGCCACCAGTTCGGAGTCGAGCGCTTCACGCAGGTGGGCGGCTGCGAGCGCGACAGCGTGGCCGGCGTCTGCATACCCTTCGAGTGCGTGGATCAACACGGGACCGTCGCCTTCGGCGCCGGTGACAGCGGGAGCGGGGAACTCGAGGTCGTACAGGGAACTCGGCTCCATCGACGACTCGTCCATCGGTGCCCCCTTTCTATGAGGGTCGGTCTGGCTGTATGCGAACAGTGGGGACAGAACTCCATCGGAATAGGAGTCCATTGTCCCGCACTGGCGTCTTCGGCTACAACACGACACCCGCATCGGACATTCCCGCAGCCGCGATTCGCGACGTGGCACAGTGGACCTGTGCGTGTTGTGACAGGAGTGAAAGGTGCGATCGCGGTAACCGCGGTCGCACTGTCAGTGGCGGCGTGTTCGGTCGACGGCGCCCCGGCCCGGGTCCCCGATCTCGCACCGCGGACGGTCGGCGCGACCGCGTTTCCCTACGGTCCGGGTGTCGCGGTGCCAGCGGCCCAGGTTCCCAACGCCGTCGCCGACATCACGTTCACGCCGCTGCGGTCGCAGAACCGGCCTGCCGAATGCACGCCGTCGCAGGTGGACGTGTCCGGCGCCCAGATCCGGGTAGGCCCCGGTGGACAGGCGGGCGGCACGGTCACGGTGATGTTGGCCCAGGTGCCGGACACCTTCGACGACTACGTGGCGGGGCTGCGTGAATGCTCGGACTTCGCGCTCGGCGGCACCGTGGGCACACGAGTCGTGACCGACGTCGGCACCGTGGCCGACGACACCGTCGAGAGCGGACGGACACTCAGCGCAGACGGCGTCCCGTACGCCCGCGTATACGAGATCGTCGGCCAGCACGGTGACCTCCGGGTGTACGTGCAGAACCGTTTCTCGGGCAACGACCTGGGCCCCGATGAGCGCGCCGCGACGCGGAACCTGTTCGACTCGGCGTACACCACAGCGTTCGGCGACTGACTGACAGGTCGACCGGTGCGAACCGCCAGGTGAATCTGTGGACAACGACCTGTCGCCTCCACAACCGGCGAGTAGGGGTGTCGACGCGGCGCTGGACTGGGGATCGTCGGTCCATGAAGATCACACTCACCGCCCGCCTTGAAGGATCCGAGCCAGTCGCCGATCCCGACCCGTTGATCGCCGCCGTCCCCGCGTTGTTGGGGTTCGTTCCGGAACAGTCGATCGTCCTCATGTGTTTCGACGATCGCAGACAGGTGATCGCCACGATGCGGCACGATCTGCAGTTCACCCGCGGCGGACGCACGTCGGCGTCGATGCGGTCCCTGTTCGAGCATCTCGGCGGCCTGGCCGGGTCGTACGGGGCGTGCGGCATCATCGCCGTCATGATCGACGACCGCGATGAACCGACTGACGAACGCTACGTCCGGATCTCGCGGGACATGGCGCGCGAGTTCGCAGGCACCGGCGGACTGGCGGCGGCGTTCGCTGTAGGGGAGTTGCGCGCGGGCGCGTACTGGCGAACGGTGTGGCAGGCGCGGGGAGCGGCGACGGTGTTCGGACACGAGTTCGCGTCGGACGGCACGCTCAGCGATCCGCAGGCGTCGCCTGCCGCGCTGCACCGGGCGTTCGAGACCGGCCGCGTGGTCCTGCACTCACGATCGGAGATCGCCGCGATGATGACACCGGTCGAGCACTGCGCCGACGCGGTGTGCTCGGCGACGACTCCTGCCGCGTTGCGGGGGCCGATGAGTGATGCCGACGCTCCGCGTCTCGCGCGAGTGTATGAAGCAGTCCTCGAACGGGCTTGCGGCAGTACGTCGTTCACGTGCGCGCAGCTCAACGGATTGGCCGAAGCCCTCGTCTCGGTCCATGTCCGCGACGCCGCCATCGGGCTCAGCATGACGGTCCACCGGGATGCGGCGCAGAGTCTGTGGCTCGATCTGACGCGTCGGCTGTCGGGGACGCCGCGAGCCGCGGCCGCGACACTGCTCGGTCACCTGCACTACATGGAGGGGTCGGGGGCCTTCGCGGCCACGGCCTTCGACGTCGCGCATGAGGCAGACCCGTCGTACGGGCTGGCGAACCTCCTCGACACCGCGCTCATGAACGGCATGCGTCCACAGGAGTTGGCCGGACTCGCAGAGTTGGCGTTCGATCTCGCGCACCGGCTCGGCGTGAGCTTCCCGCCCGCAACGCATCGTGCGGCGGGCTGACGGATCAGCCTGGGTTAATAGCTCAGGCGGGAACGACGAAGATCGCGTGCGCCATCTCCGACGACAAGGTCAGTCCTTGATGTCCCGGTGTGCTGATGATGACCGCGCGCGGCCCGACGGTCGCCGTGACGCGAGCGTTCGGAACCACGCCTGCCTCCCGGAGGTCGGCGATCAGGTCCCCGTCGGCCTGCGCATGCTCGGACATCCGACGCACGATCACCGCCGTCTCTCCTTCGGGAAGGTCCACCAGACGCACCAGTGCGGAGTCGTCATCCGACCACGAGGTGACGCCGAGCTCGGCGAGACCCGGGATCGGGTTGCCGTACGGCGACGTCGTCGGGTTGTCGAGGACGGCGAGCAGCCGACGCTCGACGTTCTCGCTCATCACGTGCTCCCAGCGGCAGGCCTCGTCGTGGACGTCCTCCCACGGCATCCCGATGACGTCCACCAGGAGACGCTCGGCGAGGCGGTGCTTGCGCATCACCGACACCGCGAGGCTCCTGCCAGTGGCGGTCAGTTCCAGATGACGGTCGCCCGCGACGCGCACCAGTCCGTCGCGTTCCATGCGTGCGACGGTCTGCGACACAGTCGGTCCGCTCTGCTCCAATCGCTCGGCGATTCGTGCGCGCAGCGGCACGATGCCCTCTTCTTCGAGATCGTAGATCGTGCGTAGATACATCTCGGTGGTGTCGACCAGATCATTCACGGCAGCCATCGTCCTTTCGCTGCCTCACAGGCTACCCAAAGTCCCTGTCGCATGGCGATTCCTGCCTCACCGGGCGTTGCGTCCACGGCCGTCGCCGTCACCGGCTAGCGTTGCGGGGGTGAGCGCGGCGATCATCTGGAGTGACCATTTCCTCGACTACAAGTGGGCGTACACCCATCCGATGAGTCCGATTCGGTTGGCGCTCACCATGTCCCTGGCCCGAAGCCTCGGTGTGCTCGACGGGGTCGAGACGATCGGGCCGCTGCCGGTCGACGACGCAGTCCTGACGACGGTGCATACCCAGGCGTACGTCGACGCGGTCCGGGCAGTCGGCTCCGGCTCAGTCGCGTCCAACAACGCGCTGTTCGAGAGAGTGTTCGGCCTCGGCAGCGACGACAACCCGGTCTTCGCCTCCATGCATGAAGCCGGTTCGATGCTCGTCGGCGGCACCCTGGCGGCCGCGCAGGCCATCACGTCCGGAGCCGTGCGCCGAGCCGTGAACATCGGCGGCGGCATGCACCATGCGATGCCCGGTCACGCAGCCGGGTTCTGCATCTACAACGACTGCTCGATCGCCATCGAATGGCTGTTGGAGCAGGGGTACGACCGGATCGCGTACGTCGACGTCGACGCGCATCACGGGGACGGGGTCCAGAACCAGTTCTACAGCGATCCCCGGGTGATGACGGTGTCGCTCCACCAGCACCCGGCGACGCTGTGGCCGGGCACGGGGTGGTCGACGGAGGTGGGGGCATCGGGCGCCGAGGGGTCGTCGGTCAACCTGGGGCTGTTGCCGGGGATCACCGACCGGATGTGGCTGCGTGGCTTCCACGCCGTCGTCCCATCGATGATCGACGCGTTCAAACCACAGATCCTCGTCACCCAGATCGGGGTCGACTCGCACGCCGCGGACCCGCTCACCGACCTCGCCTTGACCGTGGACGGTCAGGCCGCCGCGGTCCGCACCCTGCGAGACCTCGCCGATAAGTACTGCGACGGTCGTTGGCTCGCGGTCGGCGGCGGCGGATACGGCATCGTCGACGTCGTGCCGCGCGCGTGGACGCACCTGATCGCGTCGGCCCTCGACCGCGACGTCGACCCGGCGACGACAATCGGTGAGGAGTGGATGACGGCGGCGACCGCCGCCCAGGTCGATCTGCATCCCGATTACTCGCGGCCGCCGGAGACGACGATGGGCGACGCGGGCGACGTCGACTACGTTCCGTGGGACGGCGACACCGGAGCCCCGCCACCCGAGGGGGTGAGTGAGGTCGCTCAACGCCAGACCGACAAAGCGATCCTCGCCACCCGACGCGCTGTGTTCCCCCTACACGGACTCGACCCGGAGGACCCCCGTGACTGACACCGACTATCCGCGCGACTGGGTCGCCGACGTCCTGGCCTCCGACGGAGGCGTCGTCCACCTGCGGCCGATCATGCCGTCCGACGCCGACGCCCTCGTCGAGTTCCACAACGGACTCAGTGAACGGACCAGGTACCTGCGCTACTTCGGTCCGACGCCGACCCTGCCGCCCCGCGAAGTCGTGCGGATGACGACCGTCGACTATCGGAACCGGGTCGCGCTGTTGGCCATGCTCGGCGACGAGATCATCGCGATGGGCCTGTACGAGGGGCTCGCGGCCGACGACAAACCCGAGTCGGCCGAAGTCGCGTTCGTCGTCGCCGACCACCATCAGGGTCGCGGGCTCGGCCCGATCCTCCTCGAGCACCTGGCGGGCGTGGCCGCCGAGAACGGCTTCACCAGATTCGAGGCCGAAGTCCTCTCCGAGAACCCGAACATGGTCGCGGTGTTCCGCGACGCCGGTTACCAGGTGAGTCGCGCGTTCGACGGAAGCACCGTCCACGTCGAGTTCCTGATCGACCCGTCCGAGGCGTTGACGTCGGTCCGCAACGCGCGTGAACGCGCGTCGGAAGCACGCAGCATCGCCAACCTGCTGAGCCCTCAGTCAGTCGCGGTGATCGGTGCGTCGACCGACCCGAAGAAGGTCGGCAACGTGCTGCTCGCGAACATCATCGCGGCGGGGTTCACCGGGCCGGTGTTCCCGGTGAACGGTCCGGCGCCGGTGGGCGACGACACCACCGTCGTCGAGTCGCCGTCGGTGTCGCCGTTCGCGGCACCGGTGCGCAAGAGGGTCCGCGATCGGAGCCCGGCTCCGCCGTCGGTACGCGGCATCCGCGCCTATCCGACGGTGCGCGACATCCCCGATCCCGTCGACCTCGCCGTCGTGGCGGTCCCGGCAGCAGGCATGGACGACGTTCTCAGCGACTGTCTGGCCAAGGGCGTCCGCACTCTTGTCGTCGTCTCGGCCGGGTTCGGTGAGAGCGGCGAAGAGGGCTGGGAGAGCGAACGCCGCCTCGCCGAGCGAGTTCGAGCGCACGGCATGCGGCTGGTCGGACCGAACGCGCTCGGCGTCGCGAACAACAGCGCCGACATAGCCCTGAACGCGACGCTCGCCCCGCGCGTTCCGGGAGCCGGTCGGGTCGGCTTCTTCTGCCAGTCCGGAGCCTTGGGGATTGCGATCCTCGACACGGCGGCACACCGGCAGCTCGGCTTGTCGACATTCGTGTCGGCGGGCAACCGCGCCGATGTGTCCGGCAACGACGTGCTCCAGTACTGGGACACCGACGAGAGCACCGACGTCGTACTGCTGTATCTGGAGAGTTTCGGAAATCCACGCAAGTTCGGGCGGATCGCGCGCCGGGTGTCGTCGTCGAAACCGATCGTCGCCATCAAATCGGGACGTGGTGCGATGACACCGGTCCGAGCATCGCGGACCAGGGAGGCCGGCCGCGACGACGCGATCGCCCAGATGGTCCTCGGCCAAGCCGGCGTCATCCAGGTGGAGACGATCACCGAACTGTTCGACTGCGGAACCATCCTCGCCTATCAGCCGTTGCCCGCAGGCCCCCGGACCGCGATCATCGGAAACTCGTCAGTCATCGCCGCGCTCGCCGCAGCGACCGCGCGCTCATCGGGCCTCGACGTCGTCGCAACAGTAGACCTCGGCCCGGCCGTGTCGCAGCCCGACCTGTCCGAGGCCGTGGCTGTCGCGATGGCCGACGACGGCGTCGACGCGGTGATGGTCGTGTTCGTGCCGCCCGTGGCCGTGGACGCCGACGACTACGCGCACGGCCTGATGGAAGCGGTCCGGCCCGCAGACGGCGGGACGGTGCCGACCAAACCCGTCGTCACGACGTTCCTCGCGGTGGAGGGCGTGCCGGACGGACTGTCGCGGCCCGGGCCCGGCGGGATGCCGGTCCGCGGGTCCATCCCGTCGTACTCGACTCCCGAACGGGCGGCGAAGGCGCTCGCACACGCCTGGAAGTACGCGGCGTGGCGGGCGCGCCCGGTCGCCGAGATTCCGACGATCGAGGGAACGGTCGCCGAAGACGCCCGGTCGTTCGTCCGAGAGGCGATGGCCGACGGTGCGCGCGATCTGACTGCGGTCGAGTCGGCGCACCTGCTCAAGCATTACGGCATCGACGTCGTCGCGTTCCGCGAGGTCCGGACCATGCAGGAGGCGTCGGCGGCGGCCCGTGAACTCGGTTTCCCGGTCGCGGTCAAAGCCACGTCGTCGAGTTGGGTCGGCAGGCTCGACCGGGAGGGCGCTCGACTCGACCTCCCCGACGCGACGGCGGTGCTCACCGCGTTCACCGAACTGAAGTCACTGACCGGCGACGAGGTGTTGCACGTGCAGAAGATGGCGCCGAAGGGACTCGGTACCTCGATCGGAGTGAGCGACAACGAGTCGTTCGGGCCGCTGCTCAGCTTCGGGCTGTCGGGCAGGCTGTTCGACGCGCTCGGCGATCGCGGCTACCGGGCGATTCCGTTGACCGAGACAGACGCGCGCGAGCTCATCGCCGAACCACAGTCCGCGATGCTTCTGGCCGGCGGGCCGGTGGACGACCCGGTGGACACCGATCGGCTCGTCGACCTGATCCTGCGGATCTCTGCGCTGATCGACGAGGTGCCCGAGGTTCGTGAGGTCCGCTGCGATCCGGTGCTGGCGTCCGTGGACGGCGTCGCGCTCCTCGGCGCGCAGATACACGTCGGCCCGGTGCCCACTCTCGCGGACACCGGGCCCAGACGGTTGAGTTGACGAGTTCGAGTCGTCAGCAGGCAGTGATCAGGAACTGTTCGGATCAGCTGGCGTAGGGGTCAGCTGGCGGAGGAGTCAGCTGGCGTAGGAGCGCAGCTTCTCGGCACGGTCGCCCTGGCGCAGCTTGCCCATCACGTCGCGCTCGATCTGGCGGACGCGCTCGCGGGACAGGCCGAAGGCGCGTCCGATCTGGTCGAGCGTGCGCGGCTGACCGTCTTCGAGGCCGTAGCGCATGATGATGACGGCCTGCTCACGCTCGTCGAGCGTGCCGAGCACCGAGCGGATGTCCGAGTGCAGCAGGTTGGCGATGACGACGGTCTCGGCCGAGGTCGCCTCGGAGTCCTCGATGAAGTCGCCGAGGGGAGCCTCTTCGTCATTGCCGACCGGCATGTCCAGGCTCACCGGGTCGCGGCTGTGATCCATCAGGTCGGCGATCTTGGCTGCCGGGATGCCCGACTCGGCGGCGAGTTCGTCGTCGGTGGCCTCGCGTCCCAACTGCTGATGCAGTTCGCGGCGGATGCGGGCCAGCTTGTTGACCTGCTCGACGAGGTGGACAGGGAGGCGGATGGTCCGGCTCTGGTCGGCCATACCGCGGCTGATCGCCTGGCGGATCCACCAGGTCGCGTACGTCGAGAACTTGAAGCCCTTCGCGTAGTCGAACTTCTCGGCCGCGCGGATCAGACCCAGGTTGCCCTCCTGGATGAGGTCGAGCAGCGGCATGCCGCGGCCTGTGTAGCGCTTAGCGAGCGAGACGACGAGTCGCAGGTTCGCCTCGAGGAGGTGCGCGCGAGCCGCTTCGCCCTCGCGGGCGATGATCTTCAGGTCCCGCTTCTTGGCGGGCGTCGGCTTCGTGGTGGCCAGCAGATGCTTGGCGTACAGACCGGCCTCGATCGCCTTGGCGAGATCGACTTCCTGCTCGGCGTTCAAGAGGGCGGTGCGACCGATGCCGTTCAAGTAGACACGGACGAGGTCGGCAGACGGCGACTGTGCGTCGAGATCCTGTTCGGTGAGGGCCGGGCGAGTGCGGGCGGCAGGGGCTACGGACGGGCGTGCAATCGTCGTGCGAGACATACGACCTCCTGGAGTGCGCTGTTCGAGTGCGTTCACCTGGTCTAACGCCCTCGGTGACCAAAAGGTTCCCGGCGGTCGCTGAGAAGTTTCTGAGATGTGAGTTCGAAGCGTCGCCGCACTGCCGAGGTCAATTCCGCTGTGGTCTGCGACACTCCGCTGAACAGGTGTGTCGCGGCGACGCCCTCACAGAACACGAGGAGATCGGCGGCGTCCGATTCGGCGTCGGGCGAGCCCAGCGATGTGAACAGCGCGCGTGCACCGGGGCGGGAGAACAGACTGTCGCGCAGTGCGGTCGCGAGGTCGGCGTCGTGTGCGGCGTCCGGTGCGAGCGCGAACCTGGCGCGGACGTCGCGTGTGCGCGCGGTGGTCAGGGTGTGCAGGTATCTGCCGACGACGTCGGCGGCGTCTGCCGCCGATGAGGCGTCGGGTCGGCGCGTGGTCTCGAACGACGCGGCCGACGTCGCCGTGAGGTGCGTCAGGGCCGCGTCGAGAAGTTCACGGCGTGTGCGGAAGTAGTAGGACGTCGAGCCCTTCGGGAGATCGAGACATCGGTCGACGCCGCTGTGGGTGACCGCGCGGTTCCCGCCGTCGGCGGCGAGGTCGAGGGCGGCGTCGGCGATCCGAGTGCGACGGTCGGGGCGTGCGGTGAGGTCGGCCACGGACTCTATCCAACCATGACTCTATAAACATAGAGTCATGGTCATGAGGTCACTCCGGACGAACTGGCGGCGCTCGAGGGCGGCGGTCACTCGCGACGACGTCGCCGTGCACGCCGCTGTCCGCGGCATGACGCTGACTCCGGCCCAGGAACGGGTGGCGGCAGCCTTGACGGCCTCCGCTGAGGCGCCCACGGTCGGCGGGCGCCCGGTCGGGGTGTACGTGGTCGGGCCGCCCGGGACCGGGAAGACTGCCGTCGTCGACTGGTGGATCGGGGCGTGCGGGGCGGCCGGAAGACCGAGAGTGCTGCGCAGACACCTGCACGAGTTCTTCGCGGACCTGCATCGAGGGATCGGCGTGCACGGCGGATGGGAGTCGGGTCTGGAGGCCGTGACTGGCCGAAGTGGTCGGCAGGTCGACGTGGTGTGCCTCGACGAGTTCACCGTTCACGATCCGGCAGACGGAGTGTTTCTCGATCGGGTGTTGCGGACGCTGGCCGCGCGAGGGACGCGGATCGTCGTGACGTCGAACCGCCTGCCGGCGGAGTTGATGCCGAACCCGTTGTTTCACGCGGGTTTCGAGCCGACCATCGAGGCGATCGAGGCGATGTTCACGATCGTGTCCCTCGCCGACGGCGAGGACATGCGCGTCGCGGCGGGGCGCGACTCGGGGTTCGACTCGGGCGTGTGGCACGAGGCATCGAGCCGGGGCTCGGCCGGGCGCGAGCGAGTCGTGCGGCCGGGGTCGCAGCCGTTCCCGGTGGTCGAAGGGTCCGACGGCGGGGTACGGATCGACTTCGCCGATCTGTGCGACCGGCCGACGAATGCCGCGGACTACCTGTGGCTCGCCCGGGAGTACGCCGCGATGACGGTGACCGGCGTGCGATGCGATCTCGGTCGGCCGTCGCTCGCTCGCTGGGCCGCGCTGCTCGACGTGTTGTACGACGCCGATGTCCGGGTCGACGTCCACGCGATGTGCAGTCGTTCGGCGATGGCGGCCGCACTGACCGCCGCGCTGCCGGATGCGGCGCGGACAGTCAGTCGGATGGGCGCCTGGTTTCCGGCAGGGTGTCTCGCGCCGTGAGCACACGCGGACCATCGTCGGTGACGGCGACGGTGTGCTCGGAGTGGGCGGTCATCGAGCCATCGGCCGAGCGCAGGGTCCAGCCGTCGGGGTCGTGGACCAGTCGTTCGGCGCCTGCGGACCACCACGGCTCGAGTGCCAGCGTCATGCCCGGCCGCAGGACCGGCCCGCGGCCCGCGCGGCCGACGTTCGGCACATGCGGATCCTCGTGCATCGTCCGCCCGATGCCGTGGCCGCCGTACTCGGTGTTGACGCGGTAGCCCGCCGCTCGGGCGACGTCGAAGATCGCGGCCGAGACGTCGCCGAGCCGGCCGCCCGGTGTCATCGCAGCGATCGCGGCGTCGAGGGCCCGCTCGGTGGAGGCGATCAGCCGTGAGTCGGGGTGATCGGCGCCGGTGCTGGGGTCGGTGTCGTCTCGGACGCGGACGGTGACCGCGGAGTCGGCAGCCCAGCCGTCGATCGTCACCGCGAAGTCGAGAGTCAAGACGTCGCCGTCGACGAGGACGTGGTCACGGGGGAGTCCATGCAGCACCGCGTCGTTGACCGACAGGCAGATCACGTTCCGGAACGGTCCCTCGCCGAACGACGGCGCGTAGTCCCAGTAACAGCTCACGGCTCCGCGGTCGGCGATCATCGTGCGTGCGCGCTGCTCGAGATCGAGGACATTGACCCCGGGTCGAGCGCGGTGCGACAGATCGCTCAGCACCTCGCCGACGAACTGGCCGGTGACAGCCATCTTCTCGATCTCTGCGGGAGTCTTCAGCTCCATCAAGGTGTTCTCCGTTCGCAGTGGGATAGTTCCGCGTCCTCGCCTGTGCTTGCGCAGCCTCGTGCACGTATACGCACCTTCATTGCGTCTCCGCATGCTCAGCGGAGGCTGCTAAGACGCAATGATGCGGTGATACGCGATCTGATGCGGCGGCACGAGAACGCAGGCTGCGGTCTGGTCGTCAGTCGTCGTCGACGCCCCGGCGCTCGTCGGACCCGGGCCGGTCACTCGACTGCTCGTCACTGGACTGGGCGTCGATTACCGGGTGATCGCCGTCGTCGAAGCGGTCTCGCGGTGCGGGACGATCCGCGAGCTCGGGTGAACCGACGACGCGGTTCGGTCCGTAATGGTAGGTCGCGACCTCCCCGCGTCGACGCGGCTCGGCGTCGTTGGCGCGCAGCACGGCGATCCAGGGGATCGGGATCGACACGACGATGATCGCCAACGCGATCCATCCGTTCTGGGTCGTCGCGTAGACGATCGATGCGATGATCAGCGCGGGAACGCGAACGCTCATCATGACCAGATACCGTCGCTTTCGCGCACGGAAGGCCGCGTCCTGATCCTGCTCGGCGCCGGTGATCAGGAAAGTGTTCGGGTCGGATTCGTCGTGCGCCATACCTCCATGGTTCCACAGTGAGTAACAATGGCTTCATGGCAACGCAGACGATCGAACGCCCGGACATCGACGAGCGGACTGAACAAGACGATGACACACCCAAGGTCTTCCACTATGTGAAGAAGAACCAGATCGTGGAGAGCGCGGTGATGGGCAATCACGTCGTCGCGCTGTGCGGCGAGGTCTTTCCCGTCACCAAGCAGGCGAAGCCCGGTTCGCCGGTGTGCGAGAAGTGCAAGAAGATCTTCGCGAAGATGAAGAAGTAGTCACTCGCGAGAGTTACGCCGGGTGATGGCCCGGTTTCGCAGCGTGTCGGTCAGTTCCGTGGTCTGCGTCGTCACCCAGTGGCGCATCACGGGACTGTTCTGGCGGCTCGGCCAGAATTCCTGACACGCTGCGTTGAACTCTGCGCCCAGCACGATCGCGAAGCCCAGGAAGTAGGTGAACAGCAGGAACGCGATAGGCGTCGCGAGCGCGCCGTAGGTGTAGCCGGTCTTTGCGAGAGTCGTCAGGTACGCGCGGAGGACATAGCTCGCGAGCCAGAATCCGACGCCCGCGAGTATCGCGCCCGGAACCAGGCGACGCCGTGGTGGCGGATAGGGAAGTGCGAAGCGGTACAGCGCCGACAAAGCGCCGATCAACAGCAGGCCGACGAATGGGAAGTACCCCCAGTCGACGAGTTCGGCCACCGCCGGACCCCACGACTGGGGCAGCACGTTCTGCAAGTAGGTCGGACCGAGAGCGACCAACGGCAGGACGAAGATCGCCATGATCAAGAAGAACAAGTAGATGATGAGGGCGAAGATCCTCTGCCACACCGGATTTCGCACCTGATGCTGGTGGTGCGCGTGGACGATCGACGACACGAAGCACGACATCGCCGACGACCCGGCCCACAGCGACAGCACGAAACTCAACGACATCACCGTCACCCGGCCACGGCTGAGGACGTTGTCCACTGTCGGCTCGATCAAGTCGGTCACCACCTGGTCGCTGAACGTCCGCTCGGCGAACGACATGATGCGCTGGGAGATGACGTCGATGGTGTCCGGGCCGAACCAGCCCGCAATGTAGCCGATGCTGCCGAGTACACCGAGGATCAGGGGAGGCAATGACAACGCCTGCCAGAACGCGGCCTGTGCCGCCCAGCCGATGATCGAATCGTCCCAGCATTTGACCGTCGTCCGCCACGCCAGCGCAGGGAGACTGCGCAGTACCGGTCGTCGCGGACCACTCGGCGGATCGTCGAAGTCGCGGGTAGGGGACACCGACGCCGAGGCCTCCGATGCGGGCTCTGCGGCGTCGTCGTCGTACTGCGTGCCGTGAGTGCTGATGAGACAAGCATGGCCGATGGCGGGTTCGGGATCGATCACCGACCCGCCGATGGCGTGGCGGGAGTGTCTGAGCCAGGGGCTAGAATCAATCTCGTATCCGTGCACCGAAGCGGCCTCGCGAAGGCTGTCGGACACGCATGCCAGGGGGAGAGTTCACAAGTCGATCTGTCAGGAGCAAGGTGACCAGTACCGATGTCGACGCCGACCGCCGAATTGCATCGGGGGCGCCGCTGCGCGCGTGGCAGCGACGGGCGCTCACCAGGTATCTGACGTCCCGACCGACCGATTACCTCGCGGTCGCGACCCCGGGTGCAGGCAAGACGACGTTCGGTCTGCGGGTCGCGGCCGAACTGCTCGCGGATCGCACCGTGGAGCGCATCACCGTCGTCGCGCCGACCGAGCACCTCAAACATCAGTGGGCGGCGTCGGCGGCTCGCAACGGCATCGCGCTCGATCCGAACTTCTCCAACTCGACCGGCTCCACGAGCTCGGACTTCGACGGCGTCGTCCTCACCTACGCGCAGGTGGCCGCACACCCGTTCCGGCACCGCGTCCGCACCGAGCAGTATCGGACGCTGGTGATTCTCGACGAGATCCACCACGGCGGCGACGCCAAGTCGTGGGGCGACGGAATCCGGGAAGCCTTCAGCGACGCGACGCGGCGTCTGTCGCTCACGGGTACGCCGTTCCGGTCGGACGACTCACCGATCCCGTTCGTCACCTACGAGTCGGAGCCGGGCGGCGGACAGCGATCGCGTGCCGACAGCTCATACGGCTATGCCGAAGCGTTGCGCGACGGCGTCGTGCGCCCCGTGGTGTTCTTGGCGTACTCCGGTGAGGCGAGCTGGCGTACCAGCGCGGGTGAGGAGTTCACCGCCCGTCTGGGCGAGCCGCTGTCGGCCGAGCAGACGGCACGCGCATGGCGTACAGCGCTCGATCCGCACGGTGACTGGATCTACGCGGTCTTCACCGCGGCGCACCGCCGCCTGACGCGACTGCGCGAATCCGGGGTGCCTGATGCCGGCGGCCTCGTGATCGCGACCGATCAGCAGAACGCGCGCGACTACGCGGATCTCCTGCTGTCCATCACCGGGAAGAAGCCGACGGTCGTGCTGTCGGACGATCCCAAGTCGTCGTCGCGGATCGAGACCTTCTCGAACTCGACCGACGAGTGGATGGTCGCGGTCCGCATGGTGTCCGAAGGCGTCGACGTCCCGAGGCTGTCGGTCGGCGTCTACGCGACCAACGCGTCGACCCCGCTGTACTTCGCGCAGGCGATCGGCCGTTTCGTCCGGTCCCGCCGCCCCGGCGAGACAGCGAGCGTCTTCCTCCCGTCGGTCCCGGTCCTGCTCCAGCTCGCCAGCGAACTGGAGGCGGAGCGCGATCACGTGCTCGGCAAACCGCATCGGGAGTCCGACGGGCTGGACGACGGGTTGCTCACCGAGGCGAACAAGCGGGAAGACGAGCCGGGTGAGGACGAGAAGCCGTTCCAGTCGCTGCACGCCGACGCCGAACTCGACCAGGTGATCTATGACGGGTCGTCGTTCGGCACGTCGACACTCGTGGGGTCGGACGAGGAGTCCGACTATCTCGGGCTCCCGGGCCTCCTGGACGCCGATCAGGTACGCACGCTGCTCCAGCAGCGTCAGGCGCAGCAGGTCACGAACCGGAGCACCGCGCGTCCGCGGGAGGACGATCAGGCGAAGGCCGCACCGAACCCCGCCGAACGTGGCACGGGGGAGAACCTGCTCGCCCTCCGTAAAGAACTGAACACTCTCGTCGCACTGCACAATCAGCGCACCGGTCGCCCACACTCGATGGTGCACAAAGAACTGCGCTCGCGACTCGGCGGTCCGCCGACGGCGATGGCGACCGCAGACCAACTCAACGAGCGGATTCAAGCGCTGCGCGCGTGGAAGTGACGGCCGTGGAAGTGACGGTGTAGTCGGCTGAAGAGCTGCAGACAGCGAAAGAGGGAGGCGAGCCGATGATCGGCTCGCCTCCCTCGTATCGTTCGACGACTATGTCTCGCGTGAAGGGCGCTGGGTTCGGCTCACTCCGAGATCGACACCACTGCGCCGACTTCGACGAGGCGCGCCTCGTGGTCGTTGTAGTGGTGACGGCAGAAGAGGAGCTCTCCGCCTGTCGGGAGCTCGGCACGCACCTTGGCCGCAGCGCTGCAACGGTCGCAGCGATCGGCGGCGGTCAGGCCAGTGGAGACGAGTGTGTCGGGCGTTGCGATGTCAGGCATGGCTTCCTCCGTCCCTTCATATGACAGATCCGAGTCGATCCGTCATGGCTTCACCTTGTCAGACGTATGGGGCCGCGTATTTGTTCCCTGAGATCCCGGGTGTGTCGCAGGACACCCGGGTTCGGCCCCGGAAAAACTAGTCGAGATAGTCGCGCAAGACCTGGGAACGGCTCGGGTGGCGCAGCTTGCTCATCGTCTTCGACTCGATCTGCCGGATGCGCTCACGGGTCACCCCGTACACCTGACCGATCTCGTCGAGAGTTCGCGGCTGGCCGTCGGTCAGACCGAACCGGAGCCGGACGACGCCTGCCTCGCGCTCGGACAGCGTGTCGAGGACGTCCTGAAGCTGATCCTGCAGCAGCGTGAAACTGACGGCGTCGACGGCGACGACGGCCTCGGAGTCTTCGATGAAGTCGCCGAGCTGACTGTCGCCCTCGTCGCCGATGGTCTGGTCGAGGGAGATCGGCTCACGGGCGTACTGCTGGATCTCCAGCACCTTCTCCGGCGTGATGTCCATCTCCTTGGCGAGTTCCTCCGGCGTGGGCTCACGGCCCAAGTCCTGCAGGAGTTCGCGCTGGATGCGGCCCAGCTTGTTGATGACCTCGACCATGTGCACCGGGATGCGGATGGTGCGGGCCTGATCGGCCATGGCGCGGGTGATGGCCTGCCGGATCCACCAGGTCGCGTACGTGGAGAACTTGTAGCCCTTCGTGTAGTCGAACTTCTCGACCGCACGGATCAGACCGAGGTTTCCCTCCTGGATGAGGTCCAGGAACGCCATGCCGCGTCCGGTGTAGCGCTTCGCGAGCGAGACGACCAGGCGGAGGTTCGCTTCGAGAAGGTGGTTCTTGGCGCGGTTGCCGTCCCGCGAGATCCACGACAGGTCGCGGCGCTGAGCGACGGTGAGCTTCTCGCCGGACTCCATGATGCGGCGCATGCGCTCGGTCGAGTACAGGCCGGCTTCGATGCGCTTGGCGAGTTCGACTTCCTCTTCGGCGTTGAGGAGTGCGACCTTGCCGATCTGCTTGAGGTAGGCGCGGACCGAGTCGGCCGATGCCGTGAGCTCGGCGTCCTTGCGGGCCTGACGGAGCGCTTCGGACTCCTCCTCGTCCCACACGAAGTCGCCGGACTTCGCCTCGTCGTCGGCCTTGCCTTTGGGTTTGGCCTTGGCTTTGCCCTTGGCGGGCTTCGCGTCGTCGACCACCAGCTCTTCGTCGGCGAGATCGATGTCGGTGGCGTCGACGTCGTCGAGGTCGGCGGTCGCCTTCTCAAGGTCGGCGTCCTCGACTCCAGTCGACGCGGGCGCCTTCACGGCCGCCTTCTTGGCCGGGGCCTTCTTCGCTGCTGCCTTCTTAGCAGGAGCTTTCTTCGCCGCTGCTTTCTTGGCGGGGGCCTTCTTCGCCGCCGCCTTCTTGGCGGGGGCCTTCTTGGCGGGGGCGGCGTCAGCTGCGGGGGCGGTATCGCCTGCTGCTTCGACGGATGCGTCGGGTGACTGTGTGGTTGCCACGTACAACCTTTCGACTGTTCTCACGTGCGGCACGGTTGATCGCATCCTGAATTAGAACGTGATGCCGTGGGTGAAGGGGCTTGAGGCTTCGGTGCGGGACCGATGTGTTCCATTGTAACTCTCGCCGCCGCGAAGCTCACATGCGCAGACCCTCGTCAACGGCCATCGCAGCGCCTACTATGCCCGCGGTGTTGCGCAGACTTGCCGCGATCACGGGCGTGTCGACGGTGAGCATCGGGATCCAGACGTCGGCCTTTCGGCTGATGCCGCCACCGACGACGAACAGGTTCGGGGAGAAGATCCGCTCGTAGTGCGCAAGGACCCGAGAGACCTTTCCTGACCACTTGCGATACGACCAATCGTGGTCTTTGCGGACCTTCGCGGACGCTCGGGCCTCAGCGATTCGGCCGCCGACCTCGAGGTGGCCGAACTCGGTGTTCGGGACCAGTACACCGTCGTGGAAGAGTGCCGAACCGATGCCGGTCCCGAATGTCAGAAGGATCACCGTGCCTTCGTCGAGTCCGGGCCGTCCGCCGAACCGGACTTCGGCGAGTCCTGCAGCGTCAGCGTCGTTGAGACCCGCGACGGTGCGCCCGCCGAGGTGCTTGCCGAACAGGTCCTGAATGTCGGCGCCGTCCCACGAGGCGTCGATGTTGGCTGCCGATCGCACGATGCCGTCGCGCACCACTCCCGGGACGGTGATGCCGACGGGCCCGGTCCAGCCGAAGTGGTCGGTGATCTCCCGGCACGTCTGGGCCACTGCGTCGGGGGTCGCGGGCTGCGGAGTGTCGAGACGGAGGCGGTCACCGACGAACGACCCGGTGCGCAGATCGACCATCGCGCCTTTGACGCCCGATCCGCCGACGTCGATTCCGAATCCGATCTGCGGCGACGGGTCGTGTGTGCTGTCGGCCCCGAGGTAGGTAACGCGCCCGAGTGCTGCGCCGGACGGTGCGTCGGTCATCAGTGAATTCACTTTCGTGGGAGCGGACGTCGGCACGCCGGGAACATCGGCGTGACTCGGCGCGTCGTGTCGGTCGGAACACAGTGTGTCTGATCGGCAACTCTAAGGCACAGACGACCCGCCGTAGACTCGACTGCGTGACCAGTTCCCCTGACCGTGCAGAAGAACTCTCCGTTGTCGCTCGCCGTGTTGCCGAAACGGCGGCACAGCACGTCCGCGTCCGCCGTTCCGAACTGTTCGCCCCGTGGGGCACCCGGTCCGACGACACGTCCGTGAGCGCGAAATCGACCCCGACCGACCCGGTGACCGTCGCCGACACCGAGACCGAGTCGCTGGTCCGGGAACTGCTGCAGGAGCAGCGTCCCGGCGACGCGATCCTCGGCGAGGAAGAGGGCGGCAGCGTCGACGTGCCCGACGGAGTCCGCTGGGTGGTCGACCCGATCGACGGCACGGTCAATTTCTTGTACGGCATTCCGGCCTACGCAGTCTCGGTGGCCGCGCAGATCGGCGGTCGCTCGGTGGCTGGCGCGGTCGTGGACGTCGCTCGGGAGATCACGTACTGGGCGTGGTCGGGCGGCGGATCGTATGCGTGCGCCGGAAGTCAGCAGGAACCGATCGGCGCACCGATCCGCCTGCGCGCCAATTCAATCGACGACGTCAGCCTGGCGCTCGTCGCGACCGGCTTCGCTTACAACGCGAGCAGGCGAGCTCAGCAGGGCCGGCTGATGGCGGAACTGCTGCCTCGAGTACGTGACCTGCGTCGTATCGGTGCGGGCGCACTGGATCTGTGCATGGTCGCGTCCGGAGCCGTCGACGCGCACATCGAGCACGGCCTGAGTCCGTGGGACTGGGCTGCGGGCGGCTTGATCGCTGCTGAAGCGGGTGCACACGTGGTACTGCCGCCCGCGGACTCACGGTCGAGCGAGGGCGACGCGACGATCGCTGCGGCCCCGGGGATCGCTGTGGACTTCCTTGCCGTTCTCGACGAGATCGGTGCCACCGGCCCGCTGCCTGAGTGAGAGCTGCTGCCTGCGGCAGTCAGCAGGTCTGGGCGTGGACCGCGTCGAGCAGGGACGCGTCGACCGGCGACTGCTTCTGCTTCGGGGCGGCCACCCGCAACGCCTCGATCGCGGCTTGGGCGTCCTGACTGGGCTGTGTCGTGGTGTAGAACTCGCCGAGCGTCAGATCGATGTCGGACCCCTTGCGCCCGTCGTTGACGAGTTGCGCGCAGGGGGCGATCAGCCATACGGCAGCCGCTGCGGCCTGGCCGTCCTGCCCGAATCGAATCTGGGCGACACAGTGGAGGTCGCGGTCGGTGTACACGGTGTCGTCGCTGTAGGCGGGCTGAGCCGGGCGGTAGCCGAGCGATGTCAGATCGTCGCTCACCGACTGGGCGGAGCCGCGTTCGGCCGCGGCGTTCAGCACTCGGACGCTGAACGTCGAGAGGGGTGCGGGACCGACGCTCAGCATGTCGGTGTCGCTGACCGGGGTCAGTTTCGAGGAGTCGGCGATGTTGCAATCGGTGGGATACGACTCGGCCTCGTCGCCCGTGAACACGAAGACCCAGCCCACGACCGCGGCGATCGCGACGATGGTGATGACGACCAGACCGGATCGCAGATTACGACGGTGGAACGGCCGCCCCTTCGCGTCGGTCGTGTAACCGGTGGCGATTCTCGAGACCACGTCGCTGAGCACCTTCTTCCGTGAGGGGAGATCGGCACCACTGTAATCGCGCCAGAGCCCTCCGGCGGCGGTGGCGCGCCGGAACGGGTTCGCGTGGGGGTGTCGCCCACACCTGCTCGCGACTCGTTTCCGAGTGCTCGGGCGGCACCTGGGTAATCGATCGACCCGCCGTTGTTGACAGGGCACGGTCCGCTACCTAGAATACGGTCGCCCAAGGTCATAACGAATGGGACTTGAGATGGTGTGACGGGCCACAAGTGCGTCGCCCCAGCAGGATTGGCCTACCGGGAATAAACCAGGTGAGTTCAGCGATGAACGACCGGACACCAGCAATACGACACAAGACTCAGGCAGGCACACAATGGCAACTGACTACGACGCGCCGCGACGGACCAACGACGACGATCTCGCCGAGGATTCGCTCGAAGAACTGAAGGCGCGCCGCAATGAGGCGCAGTCGGGCGACGTCGATGTCGACGAAGGCGACACCGCCGAGTCGTTCGAACTGCCGGGCGCTGACCTCTCCGGCGAAGAACTCTCGGTGCGGGTGGTTCCGAAGCAGGACGACGAGTTCACCTGCACCAGCTGCTTCCTCGTGTACCACCGCAACCGGTTGGCCGAGCAGCACGGAAACGAGCTGCTCTGCGTCGACTGTGCGTGACGCACCAGGGGCACGACGGACGATGACGCCGTACGGGGTTTCAGCCCTGTGCGGCGTCTGTCATATTCAACGCTTCGAGCACCTTCTCCGGATGCCGCGTGGAGATGAGCCAGTAGGGGGTCGGGTCGTCGGGATCGTCGAGGACGAGCAGGACCATCGACTTGATCCACGAGCGATGCATCAGGAACGCGGCCGGATCGAGTTGGCGCCCCATCGCCGCGCTCTTGGCCGAGGGGGCGATCGCCGCGCCGCGAGCGATCACGTCGCGCGGCAGCACCGCCTTGTGTGCGCGTAACGAACCGTCCGCGTCGACGGAGACCTGCGTGCGCCCCATCGACCAGATGCCCCAGCCGAGCAGGACGGCGAGGACCGGATACGCCGCCCACGTCCACGGCTGGTGGTAGCCCGCCAACTGGATCTCGAAGCCGAGTAGCGCGGTCACCACGGCGGCGGCGATCCACCACCACCACGGCGTGGTGAGGTGTTCGGTGTAACGATTTCCGCGTACGGAGCCGGTCTGAGGAGATTCGGTCACACAGCCAAGGTTAGTCGGGCGGTCGGCTAGTACTCTGCGGGGGTGACCACGCAGACCTCCCCAGACGCGAACCTGTCTGACACGTATCCGCCGCTGCAGATCAAACGACTCGATCCGGGTCTCCCGCTGCCCGCACGTGCCCACCCGGACGACGCAGGCATCGACCTGTTCGCGGCGACCGACCTCGAACTCGCGCCCGGCCGACGTCAACTCGTCGGGACCGGCATCGCTGTGGCGCTGCCGGTCGGGACCGTCGGACTCATTCATCCGCGTTCGGGTCTCGCGGCTCGCGCCGGACTGTCGATCGTGAACACTCCGGGCACGATCGACGCCGGGTACCGCGGTGAGATCAAGGTCTGTCTGATCAATCACGATTCCGACACCTCGATCACGATCGCCAGGGGCGATCGGATCGCGCAGCTCCTCGTCCAGCGTGTTGAGTTGCCCGAGGTGCTTGAAGTCGATGAACTCGATGACACTGAACGTGGCGCAGGCGGATACGGCTCGAGTGGCGGCCACGCGATCCTCTCGGATGGGAAGGTACAGCGATGAGCGAGACGAATCAGATCGGCGAGGCCGGCGGGCCGTACGACATCGACGACCTCGTGAATTCGCCGGAGGAACTGGCGAATTCGCATCTGGATCTCGGGTCGGTGCTGATGCCTGTCGTCGAAGGCGGTCAGGTGACGGTCGAGATGTCGGCCGATCACACTCCCGAGGCCGTGTACCTCGTGACGCCGGTGGGCCGGATCGGCATCCACGCGTTCGCCGCGCCGCGCAGTGGAGGCCTGTGGCGCGAAGTGGTTCGTGAACTGGCGGAGTCGCTGCGGTCGGACGGTGCGACGACCTCAATCGAAGACGGCCACTGGGGACGCGAGGTCGTCGCCCGCGTCACCGGCGGCGTCCACCGCTTCATCGGTGTGGACGGCGCCCGTTGGATGGTGCGGTGCGTGGCCAGCGGTCCGGAGGAGTCGGACGAACAACTGGGGCAGCTGGCTCGTGCGGTGCTCGCCGAGACCGTCGTCCGGCGCGGAGATCAGCCCTACCCGCCGCGTGACGTCCTGCCGATCGTGCTGCCGCCCGTTCTCGCTGAGCAGGTCGCGGCCGCGCAGCGCGAACATGCCGCCGAGGAGTCGACCGAGCCGACGTCCCAGCCGTTGACCGACGCACCGTCTCGTGCATCCGCGTCAGCGTCGACGGAAGAGCCCGCGGACGAGGTGCATCCGCGAGGTGCGGTGGCGCAGAGCGCCAGCGCGACCGTCTTCAGTGAGGCGCCAGACGTCCTCGACGACGATTCGACCGCGCAGACGGCGGAAGCTGCGACCGACGAAGACGGCGCTGCTGTCGACGGCGCGCCAGCCTTCGACGGGGAGGCCGACGTCGACGAGTCGGAGGCGGAGGCTGCGCCGTCGCAGGGATCGGCGCTGTCCCGTCTGCGCAACAGGCGCCGCAACCGCTAGCGGCAGTTCCTGGCGGCGACCAACGCGGTCCAGCAGGCCTCGCCGAGCACGTGTTCGGCAGGACCGAACTCGCTCAGCGGTGCCTCTGCGACAGCGGCACGCGGGGCAGCATGCGCCCAGGCACGGCCCACATTGGCCGGGTGCAGCGGATCGTCGGGCGCGACGGCCACGCCGAGCGGCGCGGCGAGCCCGGCGATGTCGTCGAGCGCGGGGCCGACGAACGTCGATGCAGCGCGCAACTGGGTGAGGAGTCCCCGGGGGTGCAGTGCCCGCCACGACCGCGACAACTCGGAGCCGAGCCACGCGGGACTCGTCGCGACCATCGCCTCGACGGTCGCTTCCAGACCGTCGCGGTCGAGGTTGTCGGCGGTGATCCGGGCCGACAGTGCGGCCAGCGAACCGTCGGGTCGGCCCGTCCACGGCGGCAGCGCGGCGAGCACACCGTCGCACCGTGCCGCGCGCACCGGATCGCACGCCCATCCGACGGCAACCGCTGCACCTATCGACACACCTCCGACGATCACTCGGTCACCGCGGTCGGCGATCTCGTCGATCCTGGTCAGGTAGCTTTCCACGAGGTTCGGCTCCGGTTCGAGACATTCGATGCGAGCACCTGCTGCACGTGCGACCGGGCCGAACACCCGAGCGGCGTAGTCGGCGTCCGAACCTGTGCCGGGCATCACGATCACGGTGGTCATACGACCATGGTGCACGGGGCGTAGGGTGAGGGTCGCAAGTGAGTCACTATTAGCGAGCCACTATTGGCAAGCCACTGATGCGGTGCCCGGAGGTTGGGGATGGCGAACACAGGTCTGCTGAAGCGGTTGGGCAAGATGCTCACCGAGGACCTCGAGAACGTCGAGGACGAGCGAGTCCAGCGTGAGTCGGCGGCAGCGAACGCCGAGCGTGCGACCGGCGCTCAGTGCGCTCGTGACTGCAGCCGGGGCGACGAGGCCGTGATGATCGGCGAGCTGCGTTCGGTGGAGACCTGCTCCCGGAACACCAGCTCCGGTGTACGAGCAGAGTTCTTCGACGGGACGGATACCGTCCTTCTCAAGTGGATGGGCCGCAACCGCATCCCCGGAATCGAGCCGGGTCGCCGCATCACAGTCCGTGGCCGCGTCGCCACTGCCGACGGGATGAAGGTCGTCTACAACCCCGAGTACGAGCTCCACGCAGGCGACGACTGATTCCGCACGACACGCGAGGGCTAGATCGCCGACGGCGTGGGCCGTCGACGAACTAGACGTCGGTCGTCGCTCAGGCGAGAACGAGGCTCGTTCCGAGGGTGATCAGTGCGGCGATCTTGATCAGTTCGAACCCCACGTACCAGAGGTGGGCGTGACTGCGTTCGCTCGGAACTTCGTCCGGGGCCGCGAGAACAGCGTCGGCCCGTCGCGAGAGCGCCGGACGGATCCCGACGACCTGGATCACCAGCGCGGCGACGGCCACACCCACCGCGGCGAGCGTGGTGCCAGACCAACCGTCTCCGACGATGACCGCGACGACGATCGCGACCGCCCACACGGCCTCGACGGCGTTCAACGCGCGGAAGATCAGCCGACCGATTCCCAGACCGAGCGGAATGGTGACGCCCGGGGCCTGGAACTTCAGCGGCGCCTCGATGAACGAGATGGCCGCGACCATGCCGAGCCAGATGAACGTGAGTGCGAGAACGAGAGCGAACGTCGCTGTCACCGGGTGCCTCCGAATGCTTCGAACTGGATCCGCTCGGCCGGAAGCGACCGGTCCACGAGCGCGTCACGGACCGATGACATGAACCCGGTCGGCCCGCAGACCAGTGCGGTGGCCGCCGGATCCACCGGCACGTCGGCCAGGTCGATCAGGCCGATGCGGGTGGTCGGCTCGGCGCTCACGCCGTGCTCGTACCACTGGTACAGCGTAGCCCCCGGCAACTGCGCGACGAGTCTGCCGAGTTCGCCGCGGTGCGGCTGCCTGGCGCGCGAACGGTCTGCGTGCATCACCTGAACGGGCCGGGTGTCGCCGGTCGCGACCAGATGGTGCAGCACCCCGATCATCGGAGTGCACCCGATGCCTGCCGACGCCAGCACCAGGGGACCGTCGCCGTCGGGGAGCGTCAGATCGCCGAACGGTGAACTGACGGCCAGATCGTCGCCGTCGAACGCGTGCTCGTGCAGCCACGTGGAGACCTCGCCGTCGAGCTTGACGCTGAACCGCCACGTCGGCGCACCGACCCGACCGGTCAGGCTGTACTGACGGATCTGCCTGGCTCCGTCCTCGAGCGGTACCTGGACCGAGACGTACTGTCCCGGAACGAAGTCGGGGAGCGGTTCGCCGTCCGTGGAGGCGAGGGTGAACGAGACCGCGTCCGGGGCCACCTGGTCACGTTCGGCGATCGTCACCGTTCGCCACACCGCGCCAGGTGCGACGCCTGACTGCTCGTACAGTTCCTGCTCGCGGCCGATGAGGACGTTCGCCATCTCCCAGTAGAGCTCGTCCCACGCGGCGGCGACCTCCGGCGTCACGGCGTCGCCGAGGACCTCGACGATCGCCGCGAACAGGTGCTTGTGGACGATCGGGTACTGGTCTGCGACGATACCGAGCGATGCGTGCTTGTTGGCGATGCGCTCGATGATGTCTCGTTGAGTGGCCTCGTCGTACTCGAGTTGCAGTCGTGCGAACGCGGCGATCGAACCGGCGAGCACAGCCGACTGCGAACCGGACTTCTGGTTGGCCCGGTTGAACAGATCGGACAGCAGTTCGGGATGTTCGTCGAACATCCGGGGATAGAAGTTCGCGGTGATCTCGTCGATGTGGGCGGCTACGACGGGAAGGGTCGCCTCGAGCGTGGTGCGGGCGTCGGTCGAGATCATGGCGGAGTGCTCCTCACAGGTGGGGTCAGACTGTGCGGGCGGTACGGGAGGCGACCGCCCACATCGATCTGAGCACGGCCGACCACAGGTCTACTACGCATCGTGGTAGACGTCTCCTCGCTCGCCGCAAGGTCGGGACGAAGCGCACAGACGGTAGGGACGAAAGTCCTGTGGGCCAATCGTTCTCGGCTCGTGGCGGTGATGAGTACCGCTGAAGTCCGCGACAGTCCACAGTGATTGAGGGGTGGACCGGTGAAGTGGATCGAGCTGAAGTGAGTGGGCTAGACGGGCAGCTTCATGGCTCGTTGGAGTTCCTGCTCGACTTCCTCCGGTGCGACGAACACGAGCTCGTCACCGCCCTCCAGGGAGTCGTCGGCTTCGGGCACGATCACACGCCGACCGCGGATGATCGCGACCAGTGCCGCGTCACGGGGCAACTGCAGGCGGCGTACCGCCTTGCCTGCCAGCGGTGTGTCGTCGGGGAGCGTGAGCTCCACGAGGTTCGCCTGCCCTTGACGGAAAGTCATGAGCCGCACCAGGTCGCCGACCGAGACAGCCTCTTCGACGAGGGCAGCCAGCATCCTCGGAGTGGACACCGCCACGTCGACTCCCCAGTCGTCGTTGAACAGCCACTCGTTGCGCGGATCGTTCACGCGGGCGACGACGCGGCTCACGGCGAACTCGGTGGTCGCGAGCAGGCTGACGACCAGGTTGGCCTTGTCGTCGCCGGTGGCGGCGACCATGACGTCGAAGGTCTGTAGGCGCGCGCGTTCGAGGTCGTCGAGCTCACAGGCATCGGCGTGCAGCCACGTCGCACCGGGGACGGCCTCGACGTTGATGTGGTCGGGGTCCCGTTCGACCAGTGTGACGTCGTGCTCGTTGAGCAGCAGTTCTCGGGCGATGGCGCGGCCGACGGCTCCGGCCCCGGCGATGGCGACTTTCACGACGACCTCACTCCTGGAATTCGGCGGCCGCGACGGCCCGCGCGTTGTCGACGTTCGCGGACAGGGTCGCGACGTACAGTTCGTCGTCCTGCTGGATGACGGTGCGCTGCTCGGGAAGAATAGGCCTGCCGAGACGGTGGATGAAGGAGATCCGGGCGCCGGTGCGCTCCTGGAACCGATTCACGTCGACGCCGATCCACGACTCGTGGACTTCGATGACGGCCATCACGAGGGAACCGGAGGGGTCGTGCCATACGGGTGTGGTCGACGTCTCGCCGAGAGCCGCGACGAAGCGCTCCGTGGTCCACGGGACGGTCGCGACGGTCGGGATGCCGAGCCGTTCGAACACCGCGGCTCGCTTGGCGTCGTAGATGCGGGCGACGACTCGGTCCACGCCGAACGTCTCGCGCGCGACGCGCGCTGAGATGATGTTCGAGTTGTCGCCCGAGGAGACCGCAGCGAAGGAGTCACACGAGTCGACGCCCGCCTCAGTGAGGACATCTCGGTCGAAGCCGACGCCGGTCACCGTTCGCCCGTTGAAGTCGTCGCCGAGGCGGCGGAAGGCGTCGGGATTCCGGTCGATGACGACGACGTCGTGCCCCCGGTCGGACATGGCGATGGCCAGGGACGATCCGACGCGGCCGCAGCCCATGATGATCACACGCACGGTGGGAGACGTTACTTCCCGACGCGGCAAAACGCACCCTGGTGGTATGCAGTGCCGGGACGGCCTACTGTTGCTCCGTGTCCACGATGACGAAGGTGTCGGTCGGCGCGAAGCGACTGCTGCTCGGCCGACCGTTCCGCAGCGACCGCCTCGGCCACACGTTGCTGCCCAAGCGGATCGCGCTCCCGGTGTTCGCCTCCGACGCGATGTCGTCGGTCGCGTATGCGCCGCAGGAGATCTTCCTGGTCCTGTCGGTGGCCGGGATCAGCGCGTTCGCGTTCGCGCCCTGGGTCGCGCTGGCCGTCGCCGTCGTGATGGTGGTGGTCGTCGCGAGCTACCGGCAGAACGTCCACGCCTACCCGTCCGGCGGCGGCGACTACGAGGTCGCGACAGTGAACCTCGGGCCGAATGCCGGACTGACGGTCGCCGCGGCACTGCTCGTCGACTATGTGCTCACGGTCGCGGTGTCGATCACCTCGGCCGCGGAGAACATCGGCTCGGCGATCCCGTTCGTCCATGAGCACAAGGTGTGGTTCTGCGTGCTCGCGATCGCGTTGATCGCGGCGGTCAATCTGCGCGGCATCAAGGAGTCGGGTGCAGTCCTGGCGATCCCGACGTATGCCTTCATCGTCGGCGTCGCCGTCATGCTCGTCTGGGGCTTCATTCAGATATTCGTTCTGGGCGACAGCGTCGAAGCCGAGACCAGCGACTACGGGATCATCGCGGAGAACGACAGTCTGGTCGGCATCGCCATGGTGTTCCTGATCGCCCGGTCGTTCTCGTCCGGCTGTGCCGCCTTGACCGGTGTCGAGGCCATCAGCAACGGGGTGCCCGCATTCCGCAAGCCGAAGTCGCGCAATGCGGCGTCGACGCTGCTGATGCTCGGCGGCTTCTCGATCATCTTGCTGCTGGGCATCGTGCTGCTGGCGCAGGAGATCGGAGCCAAGTACGTCCTCGACCCGACGAAGGACCTGGCCGGGGCTCCCGACGGCTACCAGCAGAAGTCGATTCTCGCGCAGATCGCCGAAGCGGTCTTCCACGGATTCCCGCCGGGCTTCTACTTGATCGCCACGGTCACCGCGCTGATCTTGATGCTCGCCGCGAACACCGCGTTCAACGGATTCCCCGTCCTCGGGTCGGTCCTCGCCCAGGACCGCTTCCTGCCGCGTCAGCTGCACACCCGTGGCGACCGCCTCGCCTTCTCCAACGGCATCGTCTTCCTCGCGTTGGTCGCGGTCGGCTTCGTCGTCGCGTTCGGCGCCGAGGTGACCTCGCTGATCCAGCTGTACATCGTCGGCGTGTTCGTCTCGTTCACTCTGAGCCAGACCGGGATGGTGCGGCACTGGACACGTCACCTCAAGACCGAGACCGACCCCGACGCTCGAGCCCGGATGATCCGGTCGCGGATCATCAACGCCGTCGGAATGGTCATGACCGGCGTCGTCCTGGTCATCGTCCTCGTCACGAAGTTCACGGCGGGCGCATGGATGGCGATCCTCGCGATGCTCGTGCTGTTCGTGGTGATGAAGCTCATTCACCGGCACTACTCGTCCGTCGAGCGCGAACTCGAATACGCCGACGAGGGCGGCGACGAAGTCCTGCCGAGCCGGACCCACTCCATCGTCCTGGTGTCGTCCCTGCATCTGCCGACTCGGCGAGCGCTGCGATACGCGCGTGCCACCCGTCCCGACGTGCTGGAGGCGGTGACTGTCAACGTCGACGACCGGAACACCCGCAAACTGGTCGCCGAATGGGAGGACAGCGACATCGGCATGCCGCTGAAAGTCGTCGCGTCGCCGTACCGCGAGATCACCCGGCCGATCATCACCTACGTGCGCAGACTGCGCAGGGAGTCACCGCGCGACGTCGTCACCGTGTTCATCCCCGAGTACGTGGTCGGTCACTGGTGGGAGCAGATCCTGCACAATCAGTCGGCGCTGCGACTCAAGACCCGCCTGCTGTTCGAGCCCGGAGTGATGGTGACGTCCGTGCCGTGGCAGTTGACGTCGTCGGAGAACCGTGGCAAACGCATGCAGTCCCAGTACGTCGCGCCCGGCGACGTGCGACGCGGCTTCACCTCGGAGGACCAATAGACATGGCCGATCTCGAACTCGACGTGACCGGCTACGCCAACGGCGGTGCCGGAGTGGCCCGCGATGACGGGCGCGTCGTCTTCGTCGGCGGCGCGCTCCCCGGAGAACGGGTGCGCGCACGGATCGTCGACGACAAGCACGCCTCCTACGCGCGTGCGACGGTCGTCGAAGTCGTCGACGCCAGTACGCACCGCGTCGATCCCCAGTGCCCGGCTGCGGCCGCCGGAGCGGGCTGTTGCGACCTGTCGTTCGTCGACTCCGCCTATGCTCGCGAACTCGGTGCGACCGCACTGAGCGACGTGTTGACCCGTATCGGACGACTCGGCGCCGACGCGCCGACGCCGCCGAGGATCGCCGCGCTCGGCGACTCGACTACCGGGTGGCGGGTACGGACCCGTCTCGCGGTGGGGCCGGGCGGAACCGTCGGTCTCCGCGGCCTGAAGTCCACTGACCTGGTGACGCAGCCGTGCGCGGCTCCGGTACCGGGACTCCTCGACGGCGTCGCCGCGCTCGGCGGCGCACCGGGCACCGAACTCGTGCTCGCCGTCGGAAGTGACGGACGCCGCCATATCGCCGAACTCGCCGCTCCTGTGGGTGCGGACAAGCGGGGCAGGGGACGGGACAGGCGCGGCCGCGCCCAACGGGCCCGGTCGGCGCGCAGTGCCGCTCGCGCGGTCCGCGCCGTCGAAGGCGACGCCTACGTCGACTACACGGTCGGCGATCGGACGTGGTCGATCCCGGTGACGGGCTTCTGGCAGGCGCACCGGGACGCGCCAGGCGTCTACTCGGCTGCGGCCGCGGACCTGCTCGGCGCGGTCGGTGTCAGCGGCGACGTCCACCTGTGGGATCTGTACGGGGGCGCCGGTGTGTTCACCGCTGCGCTGCGCGACGCCGCCCACGGCTTCACGGTGACCGGCAGCGACATCGTCGACACCGATCCGGGCGCGCTCGCCGCAGCTGAGCGGACCCTCTCCGACGATCCGGTGCTGACCCACCGCGGCGCGGTCGCCGCGACGCTCGCGGACCTCGAGCGTCCAGACGTCGTCGTGTCCGACCCGCCGCGCTCGGGCGCAGGCGCCGACGTCGTCGACGCGATCGTCGCGGCGTCGCCCACCGCAGTGCTGCACGTCGGGTGCGACGCTGCAGCGTTCGCTCGTGATCTCGGTCGGTTCGCTGCTCAGGGGTACCGAGTCCGCGAATGGCGCGGGTTCGAGGCGTTCCCGATGACCCACCACGTCGAAGCGATGGCAGTGCTGACGCGCTAGCCGAACACGGGAATCCGTAGACTGGCCGGGATCATCGTTTCTTGAGGAGGGACCGCACATGGGAGTGCTGGATCGAGTGGATTCACCGGCCGATGTGCGGGCGTGCTCGCAAGCCGAACTCGAGCAGCTCGCATCCGAGATCCGCGGATTCCTCATCGAGAAGGTCGCGGCGACCGGCGGACACCTCGGACCCAACCTCGGCGTCGTCGAACTGACGCTCGCGATCCACCGCGTCTTCGAGTCGCCCGTCGATCCGATCCTGTTCGACACGGGCCACCAGTGCTACGTCCACAAGATCGTCACCGGACGCAAAGGTCGGTTCGACACCTTGCGCCAACGCGACGGTCTCACCGGCTACCAGGACCGCGCCGAGAGCCCGCACGACTGGATCGAGTCGTCCCACGCGTCGGCCGCGTTGTCGAACGCCGACGGCCTGTCGAAGGCCTTCGAACTGGCGTCGAAGACCCCTGGGCACCTGTCGGCCGTCGAGGGGGACCGGACCGTCGTCGCCGTCGTCGGCGACGGCGCGCTGACCGGCGGAATGTGTTGGGAGGCCCTCAACAACATCGCCGACGGCGATCGGCCCGTGGTCATCGTCGTCAACGACAACGGACGGTCGTACGCGCCGACGATCGGCGGTCTCGCCAAGAACCTGTCCGCGCTCCGACTGCAGCCCGCATACGAACGGCTCCTCTCGTCGGGTCGTCGCCGACTCCGCAGCCTTCCGCTCGTCGGTGATCCCGCATACGCGGTCCTGCACGGGATGAAGAGCGGTGTGAAAGACCTGGTGTCTCCGCAGGCGATGTTCGCCGACCTCGGACTCAAATACGTCGGCCCCGTCGACGGGCACGACCTCGTCGCGCTCGAGGAGGCGCTGCGTCGCGCCAAGGCTTTCGGCGGTCCGGTGATCGTGCACACCGTGACCCGTAAAGGCATGGGGTACGCGCCGGCCGAGGCCGATGAGGCCGAGCAGATGCATTCCACCAGCAAGATGGACCCGGCGACCGGCAAAGCGATGTCGGTCGCTGCCAAAGACTGGACGTCGGTGTTCTCCGATGCGCTCGTCGACGAGGGGGAGCGGCGTCCGGAAGTCGTGGCCATCACTGCTGCGATGCCGGGGCCGACCGGCCTCGTCCAGTTCGGGGAACGCTTTCCCGATCGCATGTTCGACGTGGGCATCGCCGAGCAGCACGGGATGACCTCCGCCGCCGGACTCGCACTGGGCGGCATGCACCCGGTGCTCGCGATCTACGCGACGTTCCTCAACCGTGCGTTCGACCAACTGTTGATGGACGTCGCGTTGTTGAAGCTCCCGGTGACACTCGTCCTGGACCGGTCCGGTGTCACGGGCCCGGACGGTCCGAGCCACCACGGCATGTGGGACCTGTCGCTGATGTCACTGGTGCCGGGTTTGCGAGTGGCCGCACCGCGCGACGTGATCCGGGTCCGTGAGGAACTCGCCGAAGCCCTCGACGCCGCCGACGGCCCGACGGCGGTCCGGTACTCGAAAGGCGCTGTCCCCGAAAATATCCCGGCGATACGCCGGCTGTCCGACGGCGTCGACGTCCTCGCGGACGGCGGCGATGACGGAGCCGATGTGCTCATCGTCGGCGTCGGCGCGTTCGCACGTCTGGCCCTCGACGTGGCGGCCAACCTGTCGTCGCACTCGGTGACCGCAACCGTCGTCGATCCGCGGTGGGTGCTGCCCGTACCCGACTCGATCGCGGTGCTCGCGCGCGATCACCGACTGGTGGTCACCCTCGAGGACGGCGGCGTCCAAGGCGGCGTCGGCGCGGCAGTGGTGCGTTCGCTCGCCGATGCCGGGGTGTCGACGCCCGTTCGCCAACGCGGTGTCCCGCAGCAGTTCGTGGCGCACTCGACGCGCGAAGAGATCCTCGTCGACTTCGGATTGACCGATGTCGACCTCGCCGATTCGATCGTCAAAGATCTGACGTAGGCGGCACGCCGGCCGCGACGGCCTCTGTGTCTTCGGGGTCGGTGGACCTGCGCCATTGACGTGGAGTGCAGTCGAACCGTCCACGGAACCACCGGGAGAAGTTCGACGGGCTGGAGAATCCAAGCGTCGCCGCGATCTCGACGAACGAGTACCGCTGGCTCGTCACCAGGTGCCCAGCCAACCCCGCACGCGTGTCGTCGACAACGGCGGTGAAGGTCGTGCCCTCGGCCGTGAGCCGTCGATGCAGAGTCCGCCGGTCCACTCCGAGGCTGCGGGCCACCTGATCTGCCGAGCACCTGCCGGTGGGCAGGAGCATCTCCACGAGTTGCCGAGTCCGGTTGGCGACGGCCGACGTGGGATTGCCGGCGTCATCGTCGAGCATCCGCCTCGTGTATTCGAGGAGTTGCGGATCGGACTCTCGGATCGGCCGGTCGAGGTCGGTCTCGAGCATGGTGATCCCGTTGAAGGCCCGGTCGTGTCGCGCGAGCCCGCCGAACATGCGCAGCGACGTGGTGGGATTGATCGGCGGAGAATGCACGAACGACACGGACAAGGGTTGCCATGTCGGCGGCGACAACTCACGCATCAGCGCGTACAGGACGCCGACCGCCAGATCGATGGACTGGCGGTCGGCGCCGGGCCTGCCCAGGTCGAGGTGCACTCGTACGGTCGCCACGCCGTCGGCGACCTGCAAGCTCGTGTGGAGAGCCTCGTTGTACATGCGCTCATGTCGGATGAGGAGGGTGAGGGCGCTTCGCATGTTGGGTTCCTCGCGGAGCACCAGACTCAACGGCCCGAGATGCGACAGCTTGCGCAGTTCGGCTAGTCGAGTGCCGAGGTCGTCGCGGCCCGCTTCAACTGCGGTGCGCTCGAGGAGGTCGGCGACCGCCGACGCGGGAATCCAGCGGTCCTGCAGGGCGACGCCGCCCGGGTCGAGACCGACCGAGCGCAGCAGTCGGACGGGATCGGTGTTCAGCGACCGTGCCAGCTCGACGAAGTTGGCCAACGACGCGTACCGCGCGAGTGGCTTCATGCGCGCCCTCCTCAGTCCAGCTCGAACCCGACTCAACGATGTCCCAGCAGGAATAGAAACATGTCCCGACAAGAACAGTTTAGCTGTGTCTGTCCTCATAGTGTCGTGTCCATCACACACACCAGGCCACCGAGGCCGTGTCGAGAGGACGATCTGCATGACGCAAGCAATCCGTTTCCACCAGATCGGCGGACCCGAGGTTCTGCGATTGGAAGACGTCGTGACCGGTGAGCCCGGGTCCGGTGAGGTCCGGGTCCGGCACCACGCGATCGGCCTCAACTTCGCGGACACGTACTACCGGACCGGGCTCTACCCTGTTCCACTGCCGAACGGAATGGGCGTCGAAGCTGCAGGCGTCGTGGAGGCGATTGGCGACGACGTCACCGGTGTCGAGCCCGGCGACCGCGTGACCTACACGTACACCGGTTCCCCACTCGGGGCGTACAGCACCGACTTCGTGCTGCCTGCTCGCCACCTGATCGCGCTGCCGGACGAGATCTCGTTCGAGACCGCTGCGGCGTGCACCATGCGCGGGCTAACCGCCGCGTACCTGATGCGCCGCATTCACCAGTACCGCGAGGGCGACACGATTCTGCTGCACGCCGCAGCCGGGGGAGTAGGGCTGATCGTCGCGCAGTGGGCCAAGCTCCTCGGACTCACGGTCATCGGCACGGTCTCGACGGAGCACAAGGCGGAGGTCGCCCGCGCCCACGGCGTGGACCACATCGTGTACTACCGCGACGAGGACACCGCTGCTCGAGTCCGTGAGATCACCGGCGGCGCAGGCGTTCCGGTGGTTCTCGACAGTATCGGGAAGACCACCTACGAGACGTCGCTGGACTGCCTCGCGCGCCGCGGCCTGCTCGTGTGCTTCGGCACGTCGTCGGGCCCCATCCCGCCGATCGACCCGATGCAACTGGCGATCAAAGGATCGCTTTTCGTCACCCGGCCCGGTCTGGCCGATTACATCGCCGACCCGGCCGAGCGGGCCGAACTCGCAGGCGAGCTCTTCGGTCACATCGCGGAGGGACGGATCCGCGTCCGGGTCGGCCAGACCTACCCTCTCGCAGACGCGGCCCGCGCCCACGCCGAACTCGAGTCCGGTCTGCTCACCGGTTCCTCGATCCTCACCGTCTGACCGGCACTCAGACCACTATCGAAGGGAGCAGCGCAGATGACACTCACGCAGACCGCCGATCTCGGTGAGACGCACCGTCGCAGGATCCGTGCCGAACGCCTCACCGCCCACCTCGGAGCCGAACTGTTCGACGTCGACCTCGCAGCCGTCGCGGCCGACGACACCCTGTTCGCCGAACTCCGCGGGTTGCTGATCGACTACAAGGTCCTGTTCGTGCGCGATCAGCGGATCAGTCGGGGCGACCATGTCGCGCTGGCCCGCCGCTTCGGCGACCTCGAACCTCACCCGGTCCTGGCATCAGATCCCGATCACCCCGGCCTGGTGCGTATCTACAAGGACCTCGACAGCCCGCCAGAACACTTCGAGAACGCCTTCCACTGCGACGCCACCTGGCGCGACCGACCGCCTTTCGGCTCGGTGCTCCGATGCGTCGACGGACCTGCCGTCGGCGGGGACACCATCTGGGTCGACATGATCGCCGCCTATGCGGCATTGCCCTCGGACGTCAAGGTTCGCATCGACGGACTCCGCGCCCGCCACTCGATCGAAGCCAGCTTCGGCGCCGGGATGTCGGCGGAGCGGCGTGCCGAACTACACGAGACCTTCCCCGACGCCGAGCACCCTGTCGTACGGACTCACCCCGAGACCGGGGAGAAGATCCTGTTCGTCAACTCGTTCGCGACTCATCTGACGAACTTCCACACCCCTGAGAACGTCCGGTTCGGATACGACTACGCACCTGGCGCAGCCGAGCTGCTGCAGTACCTGATCCGTCAGGCATCGGTGCCTGAGTTCCAGGTCCGTTGGCGGTGGACGCCGGACAGTTTCGCGATCTGGGACAACCGGTGCACACAGCACTACGCAGTCCAGGACTACTGGCCCGCAGTCCGACGCATGGAACGCGCCGGAATCGTCGGCGACCGACCGTACTGACCCGACCCCGAATTCAACACAAGAGGAGACTGATCATGCACTTCCACGACGACGCCCTGTTCCCCGAGGTCCAGGAGAAGCAAGTCATCACCGTTGCGCCGTACGGACCCGAATGGGAGCTCGACGACTTCGCCGACGATCTGCCGCTCACCATGGAGCAGCACGTCCAACAGGCCGTCGACTGCTATGAGGCGGGTGCGACGGTGCTGCACATCCACGTCCGCGAAGAAGACGGTAAGGGCAGCAAGCGGCTCTCGAAGTTCAACGAGCTGTTGACCGGTCTGCGGGAGGCCGTGCCGGACATGATCTTGCAGGTCGGCGGTTCCATCTCGTTCGCGCCCGAAGGCGACGGCAAAGACGCGAAGTGGCTGTCCGACGACACCAGGCACATGCTCGCCGAACTCGATCCCAAGCCGGACCAGGTCACCATCGCCATCAACACCAGCCAGATGAACATTATGGAGCTGATGACCGACGACGACATCGCGGGCACCTCGATGCAGCGCCCCGAACTGTACGACACCTACCGCGAGATGACTGTGCCAGCCGGCCCGGAGTGGGTGGAGGAGCATCTGCGTCGTCTCACCGCCAACGGCATCCAACCGCACTTCCAGCTGTCGTCGATCCCGCAGCTGGAGACGGTCGAGCGGTTGATCCGCCGCGGGAAGTACATGGGTCCGTTGAACTTGACGTGGGTCGGCATCGGCGGCGGTTTCGACGGCCCGAACCCGTACAACATCATGAACTTCATGCAGCGCGTCCCGGACGGGGCGATGCTGACTCTGGAGACCTTGATGCGATCGGTGCTCCCGGTCAACACAATGGCCATCGCTATGGGACTGCACACCCGTTGCGGCAACGAGGACACGATCTGGCGCAGCAAGGGTGAGAAGATCAAGTCCGTCGACCAGGTGAAGCAGCTGGTTCGGATCAGCGAGGAGTTGGGTCGCGAGGTCGCCAACGGCAAACAGGCGCGCGACATCTACCGCATCGGCGAGCAGTACGACTCGGTCGACGAGACCCTGGCACGACTCGGGTACGCGCCGAATCGCCTGCCCGGTCAGCTCGGATTCACCCAGCACGCATAGGAATCCGAGAACAATGGCCCTCATGCCTCCCCGCCCGAGCGTCGCCGCGTCGCACATGGCAGAGCCGTCGACGGGACGTAAATCGTCCCGCCGACGGGTCTACCCGTGGATCGTCTTCGCCCTGGCCTTCGCGCTGCTCCTGTCCGACTACATGTCGCGCCAGGTGCTCTCGGCAGTCTTCGTGCCACTCGGACAGGAACTCGACCTCGACAAGGGGCAGCTGGGATCGTTGATCTCGGTTGTCGCCTTGATGGTCGGCCTGCTCACCCTTCCCGTCTCGATCCTCGCCGACCGGTGGGGGCGAGTGCGCAGCCTGATAGTCATGGCGGTGGTGTGGTCGTTCGCCACCCTCGCATGCGCATTCGCCCAGAACTACGAACAGCTCCTGATTGCGCGCTTCTTCGTCGGTGTGGGCGAGGCCGCCTATGGCAGCGTGGGGATCGCGCTGGTCCTCGGGCTGTTCGCGCCGCGGGTCCACGCGGCCCTCTCCGCTGCATTCATGGCGGGCGGCTCGTTCGGGACGATGTTCGGCACCGCGATCGGCGGCGTGATCGCGGTACAGATCGGGTGGCGCTGGTCGATCGGCGCGATGGCGATCGGCGGGCTCCTCCTGGTTGCGGTGTTCAAGGTGATCGTCACCGAAGTCCGAGTCCGCCGAAGTCAGTACGACGGCGACGCCGTCGAACGGGAACCGAGCATCACGGCGAAGGCGAAGCCTCCTCGAGCGCCGCTCTCCAGTCTGTTCACCAACCCGGCCGTGGTCTGCGCGTACCTCGGCAGCGGTCTGCAGATGTTCATGGCGGCCGTGATGCTCACCTGGCTGCCGACGTTCTTCAAAGAGTCGTACGGCATGGGCGTCGACAAGGCGGCGGGTACCGCAGCAGTGTTCGTCATGCTGGTCGGTAGCGGAATGATCGGCTGCGGGTACCTCGCGGACCGGGTGAGCCGAACCGACCCGTTGCGGAAGTGGACGGTCGGGATCGCGTTCTGCGGCATCGCCTGCATCGCTCTCCTCGCCGCCTTCCGGTTGCCGACGGGCCCGGAACAATTGATCCTGCTCGCTATCGGAGCCTTTTTCTCCGCCGGCTGTTCGGGGACGACCGCCGCGATGGTCGCGTCGCTGACGCACAAATCCATTCAGGCGTCCGCGATGGGAACCCTGACGTTGGCGAACAACCTTCTCGGCCTCGCGGCGGCGCCGTTCCTGATCGGAATTCTCGCCGACCACGTGTCCCTGTCTGGTGCGTTGAAGATCGCTCCGTTGATCTATCTGCCTGCTGCGACGGCGATGTACATCGGACGCAGGCTGCACCCGCGCGGCCAGGCGAAGCTGCAGGCGTTGACAGTGGCGGTGGCTCGATGAGTGAACCGACGGTCGTGATCGTCCCCGGCCTTCGCGGTGACGCACCGGACCACTGGCAGGAACGCTTTGCCGCTCGCAGCAGCGGCACGACGACTGTGCCGTTCCCCGCCGCGGACGACTGGCACGACATCAGGGTCCGGGCCGGCCTGATCGGCGAGACAGTCGCAGCCGTCGACGGACCGGTGGTGCTTGTCGCACACAGCGCTGGAGTGCTCGCGACGGTTCACTGGGTCCGCAGCTGCGCGAACGACAGTCAGGCCGACGCCGAGGGGCCCGGTGACGGGCGGGCTCTCGTGAAGGTCGTCGGCGCGATCCTCGTGACACCGCCGGATCTCGGCGTCGTCTGGCCGAGCCCGCACCCGCGTTCCGCCGACCTGTCGGCGGCCGGGTGGGAGCCGGTCCCGCGGAACCGACTTCCGTTCCCATCGGTTCTTGCGGTCAGCCGCGACGACCCGCTCGCTCGGTACCGGGCCAGTGCGGGCCTCGCCGAGGCGTGGGGCAGCAGATTGGTCGATCTCGGCGATGTCGGTCACCTCAACCCGGCTTCCGGATTCGGTGACTGGCCGATGCTCGACGAACTCCTCGCCGAGTTCTCGTCTGCGACCTGACCCTGGTGCCGGAACCGGCCGGTAGGAGATCCGTCGACGGGGGCAGCCAGCGCGGCCTCGATGGGCTCCGTTGCGAGCTCCACCTGCCACGGGCGCGCGCCGAGGTCGGCGAGACGCTGTGCGACGCCGACACTCTCGTCGACGCCGAACCAGCACAGGTCGCGGACGATCGACGGCGACAACAGGTTCTCGGTCGGCAGACCGATGGTCTCGGCGAGAGTCTTGAGAGCGGGGCGTACCGCCTTGGCACGCGCGGCAGGCGCCGGGTGCTTGGGTTCCCACCGGTTGATCGGCGGGACGCCCGTCTGCGGAGCCTTCTTCGCAGGCAGTTCAGCGTCCGGAAGGTTCCGGGCGCGCTCGAGCGCATCCAGCCAGGTGTTCGCCTGTCGACGTTGGCGAGGACCGCTGAACACCGGCAGTGCCGTCAGCTCGGCGGTAGTGCGGGGCCCCTTCGACACGGCGTTCACGATCGCGGAGTCGGGGAGGATGCGGCCCGGCGCGATGTCGCGGCGCCGGGCGACCTCTTCACGCGCCGTCCACAGTTCGCGGACCATGGCCAATGCTCGAGCCGACTTCAGGTCATGGATGCCGGATGTGCGTCGCCACCGATCGGTCTTGGGCTCGGGCTGCGGTCGGGCGAGGACGGCAGCGAACTCCTGGACTGCCCACTCCTCGCGTCCCGCGGTGCGGAGAGCGGCGTTGACGGCGTCGCGCAGTTCGACGAGGACCTCGACGTCGAGCGCCGCGTAGTTCAACCAGTCGTCGGGCAGCGGACGGCGGGACCAGTCAGCCGCACCGTGCCCCTTGGCGAGTCCGAGATGGAGGAACTCGGCGACCATCGCCGCCAGGTTGACCTTCGGGACGTTGAGGAGACGGCCCGCGAGCTCGGTGTCGAAGACGCTCTCGCAGACGAATCCGAGTTCCCGAAGGCACGGAAGGTCTTGGTCGGCAGCGTGCAGGATCCACTGCGGTCCGGTCATCACCTCGATGACCGGCGCCAGTGCGTCCGGGTGCTCGATGGGATCGATGAGGAAGCTCCCCGACCCGGTGCGACGTAATTGCACGAGGTAGGCACGTTGCGAGTACTTGAAGCCGCTCGCCCGTTCCGTATCGACCGCGATCGGACCTGTTCCGGCGGCCAGTCGTGCGGCGACCGACGCGAACTCGTCCGGTGTCGACACGACCGGCGGGACACCCTCACGGGGAGCGGTCAGTGGAACGACGGGGACCTCGGGGGGATGATCTGCGTCGGAATCGGTCACCGCAACCCTCAGATCGAGCCGAGAGAGGCCACGCCTGTCGGCGGCAGCCCCGCGACCGAAGCCAGCACGTCGCAGAACGCTTCGAGATGGATCGACAGATCGGCTCCGGTCGCGGTCCACGACGCGCGGAGTTCCAGCTGATGGGACTGCGGGGGGCCCGCGATGTCGCCGTAGCGCACCGACGTCGTCGCGGTCACCGTGCCGCCGAGGGCCCGGACGGCAGGCAGATCGGCGCCGAACGGCGGCGTCGACTCGGTGTCGCCGTCCGGCACCCCGAGGGCTTCGGCGAGCCAACTCCACGCGACCTGGGGCAGCAGCGGATCGGCGGCCAACGCGGCCTCGACCTCCGCTTGGATGAACGCGACGAGACGGTACGTGCCGTTCCATGCGTCCTGGCCGTCCGGGTCGTACAACAAGACGAGGCGGCCGAACGCGTTGCCCGTCGAGTCCGTCGGCACCTGGTTGGGGTCCGATTCGTCCGGGGGCCGGACTTCGACGCCGAGTGCATAGCTGTACGGCGCGAGACGTTGCGGGGGACGGATCGAACCGACTTCGATTTCCGGCCGCACCGTCGCAGCATGCAGCGACTGCACGGCGTCGCGGAACTCGGCCGGCTCCGTCGGGGCTCCAGAAGTGGTCACGGCCGTCAGGGTAAGCCGGGTGCAGGCCGGTGTGGCGGAGGCGCGCCGGGATTCCGGGGTGTGACCGGATCGTCCCGGGTGCAGATGGCACAGTGAACACATGACTACGGTGCGTGCCCGTCGAACTTCGACCGAAATGCCGCTGATCGCCGCCGCCACAGGCCAGACCCCGTCCCGTCGGCCCGTCTGGTTCATGCGCCAGGCCGGTCGCTCGCTCCCCGAGTACCGCGCGATCCGTGCCGACCGCGGAATGCTCGAATCGTGCTTCGACGCAGAGTTGGTCTGCGAGATCACCATGCAGCCGGTGCGTCGGCACGACACCGATGCGGCGATCCTGTTCTCCGACATCGTCGTCCCGTTGAAAGCTGCGGGCGTCGACCTGGACATCGTGCCCGGTACCGGCCCGGTCATCGCATCGCCGATCCGTACGGCGTCCGATGTCGCCGCGTTGCCGCGGCTGGAGCCCGAAGCGGTCGGCGCGGTGACGGCGGCGATCGGCCGTCTGCTCGACGAGCTGCCGCCGACCGTCGCGCTGATCGGATTCGCGGGCGCACCGTTCACCCTCGCGTCGTACCTGATCGAGGGCGGGCCGACCCGTACGTACGAGAACACCAAGCGGATCATGCTCGGCGACCCCGACCTGTGGCATGCCCTGATGGGGCGGCTCGCCGACCTCACCATCGCCTTCCTGCGTGCACAGATCGATGCGGGCGTCGACGCAGTGCAACTGTTCGACTCCTGGGCGGGAACGCTGTCGGAGGCGGCGTACGAGGCGTTCGTCGCCCCGCACTCGGCGCGGGTGATGGCCGAGATCGAGAAGTACGAGGTGCCGCGGATCCATTTCGGGGTCGGCACCGGCGAACTGCTGGACTCGATGACCCGCGTCGGCACGGACGTGATCGGCGTCGACTGGCGAATCCCGTTGGATGTCGCGGCCCAGCGCGTCGGGCGCGGCGTCGCGATCCAGGGCAACCTCGATCCGACGGCTCTCCTGGCAGGCCGGAACGTGGTCGAGACCGAGCTGGCTCGGATCATCGCCGAGGGTGACCGTGCCGTGGCTGCGGGCACTCCCGGCCACATCGTGAACCTCGGCCACGGTGTGTTGCCGAACACCGACGCCGACGCCGTCACGCACGCCGTGGAAACCGTCCACTCGCTGTGACTGTGCGAGTCGCCGTCGTCGGCGCGGGTGTCTCCGGGCTCACCGGGGCCTACGACCTGCGCCGACTCCTAGGCGACGACGCACACATCGACGTCTTCTGCGCCGACGACGCGCCCGGCGGGACGCTCACGTCCGTGAGCGTCGCCGGACTCTCGATCGACGTCGGAGCGGAGGCGTTCATCGTCCGGCGTCCCGAAGCGCGCGACCTGGTGGCCGAACTCGGTCTCGGCGGCGACGTCGTCTCGCCGGGCGGCATGCGCCCGGCCGTCTGGTCGGGCGGCCGCCTGCACCCGCTGCCGTCGCCTGCGCTGATGGGTATTCCCGCCACCGCGGCCGCACTCGGCGACCTCGTCGACGACGCCGAACGTCGCGTCGTCGAGACAGAGGCCGATCGCGAGATGTATTGGACGCGCGGCGCGGACGTCGCAGTGGGGGAGTTGGTCGCCGACCGCTTCGGCGAGGCCGTCGTGTCCCGCAGCGTCGACCCGATGCTCGGCGGCGTGTACTCGGCCCGGGCCCACGATCTCGGTCTGCGCGAAGCAGTTCCGGCTCTCGCGGCAGCGCTCGACGCCGGGGCGCCGTCGTTGACCGCTGCGGTGGCCGACGTGTTGTCCCGACCGACGGGCGACGGACCCGTCTTCGGCGCGCTGCGCGGCGGATACCGCACCCTCGTCGACTCGCTCGTCGAGGCGGCCCGCGCTCACGTGCACACCGGTGTGACTGTCGGCGCCGTGCACACCGACGGCACGACATACCACCTGGACGTCGGCTCAGCTGCCGACACGATCGACGGCTCCGGCTACGACGCTGTGCTCGTCGCCGTTCCCGTGTGGGCGGCTGGCACGCTTCTCGGCGACATCGCTCCCGACGCGGCTGCCGCGTTCTCGGCGGTCGACGCTGCCGGATCGGCGGTCATCGCCTGTGCGGTCGACGGGGCGACCCCGGAGCACTCCGGGGTACTCGTGGCGTCGGACGCCACCGATCTGTCGATCAAGGCGATCACGCTCAGCAGCCGCAAATGGCCGCACCTCGCCGGAACCGACGGGCGATCGGTGCTCCGCGCATCGATCGGAAGGCTCGGACACCCAGTGACGGCGACCGACAGCGAACTCATCGCGTGCGCGACCGCCGACCTCGGAACCGTGTTCGGTGCGGCAGGCCTCCCGGCGCCCGACGTCGTGGACGCCGCCGTGCAACGGTGGCCGACGGGGCTGCCTCACTACCGGCCAGGGCACCTGTCGGCGATGTCGTCGGCCATCGCTTCGCTGCCCGCCGGTATCGCAGTCGCGGGCGCAGGTTATCGCGGCGTCGGCGTGCCCGCGTGCATCGGGACCGCTCGCGACGGGGCGTCGCGGCTTGCCGGACAGGTGAACGCTCTCACCTGATCGAGATGCCCGATCCGCGCGGTGGCACGATGGATGCATGAGCCGCCTGGATTACGCAGAAATCAACTCGACCCTCCGCTACCTGATGTTCTCGGTGTTCACCGTGCGCGCCGGAGAACTGCCGGACGACCGCACCGAAGCGGTCGCCGACTTCGAACGCTTCCTCGCCGACGTCGAGGAGACCGGTGTCGTCGTGCGCGGCGTGTACGACGTCGCAGGAATGCGCGGCGACGCGGACTTCATGTTCTGGTGGCACGCCGACACCATCGAACAACTCCAAGCCGCATACTCGACGTTCCGGCGCACGACGATCCTGGGCCGGGCGAGCGATCCGTTCTGGAGCGGCGCGGCACTGCACCGTCCCGCCGAGTTCAACAAGAGCCACATCCCCGCGTTCATGGCGGGCGAAGAGGCAGGCGCATACGTCTGCGTGTACCCGTTCGTGCGGTCGTACGAGTGGTACCTGCTGCCAGACGAGGAACGCCGCAAGATGCTCGCCGACCACGGGATGGCCGCTCGCAGCTACAAGGACGTGCGCGCCAACACGGTTCCTGCGTTCGCCCTCGGCGACTTCGAGTGGATCCTCGCGTTCGAGGCTCCCGAACTCGACCGCATCGTCGACCTCATGCGCGACCTGCGTGCCACCGAGGCCCGCATGCACGTCCGGGTGGAGATCCCCTTCTTCACCGGTCCGCGCGTCGAGCCGGCCAAGCTCCTCAACGCCCTGCCCTGAGAGGCTCCCCACGCTTGTCGAGCGGAGTCGAGACGGTCCCGTTTGTCGAGCGGAGTCGAGACGGTCCCGCTGGTCGAGCGGAGTCGAGACATTGGATCTCGACTCCGCTCGATCAGCGTGACGGCAGTCGAGACGCTCAGTCGTCGGCGGACAGGAGTCGGAGGCTGATCGAATTGATGCAGTACCGGAGATCGGTGGGCGTGTCGTAGCCTTCACCGGCGAAGACGTGGCCCAGGTGGCTGTGGCAGTTGGCGCACAGCACTTCGGTGCGGCGGGCGCCGAGCGAGTCGTCGTGTCGTTCGATGACGGTCTCGCCGGCGAGGGGCGTGAAGAACGACGGCCAGCCGCAGTGCGATTCGAACTTGGTCTCGCTGCGGAACAATTCGGCGCCGCAGGCCCGGCAGGCGTAGACGCCGACGTCCTTCGTGTCGGTGTACTCGCCGATGAACGGGCGTTCGGTGCCTGCCTGCCGCAACACCTGGAATTCGGCTGCGGTCAAGCGTTCGCGCCAGTCGGCGTCGGTGAGCTTGGTGAAGTCTTCGCGGCCGTTCGATGCGTCGTTCGTCATACGTCCCAGGGTAGCGACGTCACGCTGCGGGCGTCGGCTCGCGGCCGACAGGCGGCGCGGTGTCGCTCGTTCTGTCCGGGACATCGGACGGCACGTCGAGGACGCCGTCGCGTCGCATGTCGAGGTAGCGGAACAGCAGCGAACCGAACACCGCGACCATCAGCAGCGACCAGCCCCACGTGACCTTGCCGTACTCGAGGTAGCGACCGAACGGCTCCCATTCGCTCGAGTAGTACACGTCGAACGACAGGCATCCGTAAGCGCCGAGCCAGGCAGGCCAGTTCCGGACCGCCGATCCGGCGCGCAGGACCGTCGCCATCAACGGGAACAGCAGCATCGAGTAGTAGGCCTGGCCGAGCGATCCGACGAGGAAGAACGTGCAGAGTAGGACGCCGGACGACGTGGCGAGCCACATCAGTTCGTCGCTGCGTCGGTAGTAGCGGTACAGGAACCACAGACTGAATGCGGCCATCAGGACGAACGCGATGCGCAGCAGCAGGACCAGCCAGCCGTCGATCCCGAAGTACGCGCCGTTTCCGGTGATCGAGCTGTTGTAGTAGTCGCGGGATTCGCCGAGGTAGGGGACGGTCCGTTTGACGAAGTCCATCGGATCGTTCGACAGCGGCCACGCGAGAGCGTTGAGAACGAGAGGAACGCCGACCGCGGTGATCAAGATCTTCCACTGACGGTTCAGCAAGACCAAGAGAAGCAACGGCGCGAGGATCGGTTTGACGGCGAAGGTCAGTCCGATCGCGACACCGGCCCACAGGTCGTTCCGGCGCAGCATCAGCATCATGAACGCGAGCATGCCGAGAAGGACGAACGCGTTGAAGTTGGTGAAGATCAGGGTGTGCGCGACGGTCTCAGTGCTGAAGAACGCGAAGATCAGCGCTGGGAAGATCCAGGAACGGTGGTCGTACCCGAACAAGCGGGTCAGGAGGTACGCGCACACGAGGATGGCGACGACACTGACCGCGATGAAGATCCACCGGGAGGTCTGCGGGTCGATGATCGCGAGCGGCGACATCAACAGCGAGCCGGACGGCGGGTACAGGTAGTGCGGGTCGACCGTGTCGTAGTTCTCGTTGTAGACCGCACCCTTGTTGAGGAATGCGAGAGCCGCGTTGTAGACGGGGGTGAAGTCGTCGGTGCGTGCACCGTTGACGGCGAGGATCAATGACCGGTGGATCACCATCATGATGCTGATCGGCCAGAGGATCAGATGCCCGATACGCGTCGGATCGACGCGCGGATGCAGGTAACGGTCTACAACGCTCACCCGCGAACCGTACTACATGGAACCGACGCCATCGCTCACGCCGGACACGACCGCGTGGCAGGCGCCTTCATCGGCTCGGCGCCGAGATATTCGTCGAGGACGCCGGCCGCGCAGTCGCTGTGTGCGAGCACCGAGAATCCGAGACCGTCCCAGGTGACGGCGGTCGGGGAGGCCTTCGCCGCAGACAAGGTCTGAGTCAACTGGTCGACGACGGCGCTGCCGTTGAACGGATCGTTGGCGCCGACGAGGATCAACGGATTCACCGCGAGGGACTCGGGCGCAGCGGGGGCGTCGGTACTGCCCCAGCCGTCGCAGTCGGCGAGGTCGAGGGCACCGGTCAGTGCGGTCATCGGGGCCTCGCCGAACCAGTCCTTGACCAGACCGGACAACTCTTGCAGACCGGGCCGCCCGCGGAGGTCGTTGCACCTTCCCACCAGACGGCCGTCGGTGCCGCGAAGCGCTGCGGCCGCGCTCGCGTACGAACGCAGGGCCCCGGTGTCGCCGTGGTCGGCGTCGGCGACCGCTGCGCCGAGCTTCTTGATCCCGGCGGGTGACATGTCGTCGAGGGCTATCGCGGTGGTGACGGCGTCGAGTACCTGCTTGTCGGACAAGCCGTCGAGGTCACCGGACGCTCCGGCGTCGATCACTCGTCGGAGTACCGCCGCGCCGTCGCTGCCGAGTGCGCACGCCGCGTTGGCGCAGCGTTGCGCGAAGGTGGTCAACGACTTCTGGACGCCGCGGACGCGGGCGGCGGTGCTCTCGCGGGCCGCGACGTTGTAGCCGACAGGCGAGTCGAGGACGAGGCGGCCCAGTTGATCGGGGTGAGCCGCGGCGTAACGGAGCGCGACCGATGAGCCGTCGCCGACACCGATGAGGCCGAGTCGGTCCACGCCCCACCGTTCGCGAAGGCCTTCGAGGTCGCGTGCGGCGGCGTTCACTGAGTAGGCGAGTTGGTTCGGGGAGAGAGTCTCGGTGCACAGGTCGGCCGCGGCTCTGGCCGCGGTCCCGACCTCGGTCGCGCGCGCCTCCACGTCGCGTCTGGGACCTGCGGCGTTCGAGGAGATGACGTCCCGCTGCGCGTTCGTCAGACAGTCGACGGTGGCGCCGAGGCCGGTGCCGCGGAAGTCGACGGCGACGATCGGATGCCGGTCGAGGAGCGTCTTGCCGTCGCCGTCGGCGAGCGCCAGCAGAGTGCGGGAGCTCGGCAGGTCGGTGCCGCTGGTGAGGACGAGCGGTGGAGCCTGCTTCGGCGTCGACTTCGTCGTCGCGCGCATCGCGCCGATCCGGATGGTCTCGTCGGAGTCGGGGTCGACGGGTGCGTCGTAGATAGCGCACTGCACGAGGACTCCGGCCGGAGCGGCGACGTCGTACGCCGTGGTCAGCTTGTCTCCGCAGGACCGCCAGTTCAGATCCCGGTCCGGGACTTGGAGATCGGGGAGCTTCGGCGCCTCGGTGGCCTCGCCGCCCGGACGGTCGCCGCGGACGATGTCCGGCCCGGTGTCTGGACCCACTGCGCAACCGGCCGCCAGAACGGTGATGGTGGCGGCCGCCAGGACAGCGGCGGACAGTCGTGCGCGGAGCGTGGACGGCATAGCCGCGAGCCTACCGACCGGCGGTGGCGTCGCCGTCGCGCACGGTCTCCCAGAGTTGGTACAGGAAACCGTCGTCGTCGCCGAGGACCGTCGTGGCACGCATCGGGCGGGGGAGACGGAACGGGAGCGGCAGTTCCTGGTCGGGGAGCGGGACCTCGGCGCCGTGCGCGATCCGCGGTGCGTCGCCCAGGGCCAGCGTGGGGCTGACGGTGAGGATCAGTTGGTCGAGGACGCCTGCGGCGGCGAAGGAGGCGAGGAGCCGCGGCCCGCCTTCGATGTCGATCCGGTTCAGTCCGCGAGAGGCCAACTCGGCGACGAGCGCGGCCGGGTCGACGTCGTCGGTTCCGCAGTCGACGAGGGTCGCACCCGCTGCGGTCAGACGTTCCCGGGCGTCGGCCGGAGCGGACGCACATGTGGCGATGAGGACGTTCGGGGCTGCCGCGGTCGTGAAGTCGTCCGGGATGTCCAGGCTGCGAGAGGTCAGGACGAGAGTGGGGGGCGGGGTGTCGTCGTCCGACTTCGCCGGCCCATATCCCTCGAGGATCGCTGTCTTGGCTCCGACGACGATCGCGTCCGCGAGTCGGCGCATCGTGTGGAAGACGAGTTGGTCGCCGTCGCCGCCGAGTATGCCGGAACGGCCGTCTATCGTCGCCGCCCCGTCGATGCTCGCCACCATGGTCGCGCGCACGGTGGGCGCGGAAGTGGCGGGGAACGCGAACACCCGGGCCAGGTCCGACTCTGTGATGTCTGTCGCTTTCTGCATGAGGAACATGAGTCCATCATCCATGTCCTCGCTACCCTTACCGGATGCTGGCACGACTGAGCGACCGGAATCCTGTTCTGGCTCCCGACCAACTCATCGGCGAAATGGTTCCTCCGAGGATGTTCGACGAGGTGAGCTTCGATTCGTACATCCCCGACCCGAACGAGCCGAGTCAGTCGGCTGCGGTGGCCGCGGCCCGCGACTTCGTCGCTCGAGCATCGAAGGTGCGCACGGGAGCCAAGAAGAAGGGTCTGTTCCGCAAGGCGTCGACGCCCGAGGGCATCGGTCTGTATTTGGACGGCGGCTTCGGTGTCGGTAAGACACACCTGCTGGCGTCCGTCTACCACTCGATGCCGGGCCCCAAAGCATTCGCCACGTTCGGCGAGGTGACCAACGTCGTCGGCGCCCTCGGCTACATCGACGCCCTCGAGCGTCTGGCCGATCACAGCGTGCTGTGCATCGACGAGTTCGAGCTCGACGATCCAGGCGACACGATGGTCGTCTCCCGTCTGCTGACCGAGTTGGTGGCGCGCGGCGTCTCGATCGTCGCGACGTCGAACACGTTGCCCGGCCAGCTCGGCGAGGGACGGTTCGCCGCGCAGGACTTCTTGCGCGAGATCCAGAAGCTGTCGGGGATCTTCGAGACTCTCCGCGTCGACGGTCCGGACTACCGGCATCGCGACCTCCCGCCTGCCCCGGAGCCGTCAACGGACGCCCAGCTGGAGGAGCAGGCCGCCGCCACCGATGGCGCGACTCTCGACACGTTCGACGAACTCGTCGCGCATCTGGCCAAGCTGCACCCGTCGAAGTACAAGTCGCTCGTCGACGGCGTCGCCCTCGTCTGCGTCAAGGACCTGCGTCCCGCCTCGGACCAGGCCGTCGCCCTGCGCCTCGTCGCGCTCGCCGACCGCCTGTACGACGCGGAGATCCCGGTCAGCGTGTCGGGCGTGAAGCTCGACGAGATCTTCACTCCGGAGATGGTCGCCGGCGGTTACCGCAAGAAGTACCTGCGTGCCACGTCTCGTCTCCTGGCCCTGTCACGCTTCGCCGAGGCCGACGCGTAGGTCCGTCCGTCGCTGGTAGCGCCCCCGTCCGCTGGTCGAGCCCTTCGGCTCCGCTCAGGAGAACCGGAGTCGAGACCCCCGACCTACACCGACCGGCCCATCACGAAGTCCTGCTCGATGGACCCGTTCATGTCGAATGTCCTGGTGCCGATCTCGGCGAATCCCGTCTTCCGGTAGTACTTCTGTGCGCGGTCGTTGAGTTGGTTGACGCCGAGCCACACGTAGTCGGCTCCGTGGTTGCGTGCGGCGTCGAGCGTCGCCTGCATCAATGCGTGCGACGGTCGGGTCGCGTTGTGTGACGAATGGTGGTCGGGGAGCACATACATCTTCGAGACCTCGGCGAGCGTGCCTGCGGCCAACGCCGCCGCGCCGCTGTCGGTCGACTCGATCGCGGCGAGGACGTCGACGCTGTCGGGCTTCCCGTAGACGATCAGGGCGTAACCGATAACGCTCCCGTCGTCGTCTCGGGCCGCCAGCACCTGTTTGGCGGGATCGGCGATGTACTCGACGAACTTGGCGGGCGATAGCTGTGCGTCGATGTGGGCCGCGATGTCCTCTGGGGACGAGTGCGGCGGACAGGCGAGCGGGAACGTTGCGGCGGCGACGGCGGCCACGTCCTCTGCGTATCCGGGGTCGGTGACGATGTCGACGGTCGGAGAGTTCACTCCTGACATGATAGCGACGCGCGGATCATCCCGGAGACCTCAGCGTTCCTCGAACTCGGCCTGTTCGAATCCGAGGACACTCGCGTTCTCGGAGACAGTGCGCTTGGTGCGGTCGCTGAATCCGTCTGGATTCTCGGCAGTCACCTCGAGTCGGACTTCGAGTCTGCCGTCTCCAGCCAGGTGGCTGAGCACTTCGGTGTAGATCTCGTTGAAGCTCTTCGCCGGGTAGGTGTCGTCGAGGGCGATGGAGCCGAAGAAGCGGCGTTTCCTATTGTCACTCTCGCCTGTCCCGGCGCTGTCAGACCCGTCGTGTCCCGCTCCTTCGTCTCCCGTCCCGTTGCCTCGTCCCCCTGCTCGACGGACCTCCTCGTCGCGTTGACGAACAGCGATGTCGGGCTGGACGATCAGTGTCGAGTCGGAGATGTGGAGGGTCGCTTCGTCGGTCGGCAGGTGCAGACCGATGTAGGCCCCGGCGGCCTCGTCGTATCCGTCGGCGAACGCGAAACCGTACTGCTGCCAGGTGATCGGATCGTCGGCCACCGAGTAGAGGCCGTTGATCAGGACATCGCGGTTCCGCAGGCGTGCCAAGTACGGGTACGTGGCGTAATACCGGAGAAGCTGGCCGACCTCGAGGTGCCCGGACAACCACGCGCTCGACAGAGAGCCTGTCAGGTCGAGCGCGATCGTCGTCGATGCGCGGGTCGTCGCGATGTCCTCGCCGAGTTTGGTGCTGGTGCGGAGGTAGAGATCGGTCGAACTGCCGGTGACGCTGCTGGTCTCGATCCGGTATGTGGCCTCACCCTCGGACTGGTCGGGGTAGAGCGCCCAACTGAATGTCTCAAGGAGCCGGGAATCGACGATGTCATCGCTTGCGCCGCGTCGTTCGACGGCCTGCTTGGTCTGTTGGCCGCCGAGACCGAGATCGTCGGCGCTGTCGGCGACGTACTTCCATGCAAGATAGTTTCGGACGGCGCCGTCGAGTTCGCCGACTCGTTTCTCCTCCGCGGCCAGGAACACGATCGAGTTCTTGAAGGTGCGGATCGCGTTCCCGCGGTTGGCGGTCAGATTCGCCGCCCACGGGGCTGCGGTGAGCTGACCACTGCGAGCGGTGTGCGTGTATTCCATGGGAACCACGACGAGCCGGACCTCGGTCTCATCGGGCACGTCTGCCGAGTCGGGGAACACGTGAATGCCCGCGAAGACCCGGTCGTTGGTCGACTTTCGCTGGACGGTGAGCCGGCGCTCCACTTCGGCCCAGACGTCGGCGGGTGCGAGCCCGGCGGCGTGGTCGCGGGCAGCCCGGGTGACGTTGGCCTGGGTGTCGTACCAGAATCGGGACGACTCCGTGTACAGGTACGTCGACGACCCGGTCAACGCGTCGAGTGCCGAGTGGAAGCTGCCGGGAACGTCGCCGGGGAGCGCAGTGCCGAGGAAGATGCGGGCCTTCTCAGCGCCCTTGTGAGCAGTGTGCAGTCCCGGTGTGGCAGCGATGAACACGGATCGAGCCAGCCTCTGGGAGACTCCCCGCTTGCCGAAGTACTCATTGTCTTTGTCGACGCGATACGGAACCGATTCGGTCCCTGCCACGTCGGTGGTGATGATCGCTTTGAATTCGTCGCCGAGATACTTGGTGATCTCGGAGACCACGTCGGCGTCGCCCAGCGGGACGGTGCCCGGCATGATCAACGCACTCGAATCCTGCGTGCGCCAAAGCGTTCCGACGACTCGGTTCATTAGTTGCAGGACTCCGCGGGTGCGCTGGAAGCGGTCGAGCGTTGACCAGTCCTGGTACAGGCGATCGAACAGTTCCGGGTGGATCGGGTAGCACTGTTTGATCCGGTCGATGTACTGCGAGTCCCGAACCTCGGATGGGAAGTCGGTGTGATGCTTGCGGTAGAAGTCGACGGTCAGCTTGGCGACGTTGTTGATGGTCGCGGAGGCTTCTGCGTCGGGGGCGGCGAAGATGCGCCGCCGCACGATCTCGAAGCTTTCGTGTGCGTTCGCGGGCTGCCATTGATCGGCGGTGCGCCCGACGACGCTCTTCAATCGATAGAGGGCTTCGCGACCGTATTCGCCGCCGACTTCCTCGTCGTTGACGTCATCGTTGTCGCTGGCACTCGCAGATGCGGGGATGGAGATGACGACCTGGATTCCGGGGATCGCGCGTGCGGCTTCGGTGAGCGTCTGGGCGAAGGTGAACTGGGTGTCGAAGTCGCCGGCCGGCAGCCCTGTCGCGTTGACCAGTTGTCGTGCGTAAGCGACCCATTCGTCGATCAGGATGACGGCCGGCGAGTACGCCTCGAACAACTCCCGCAACGACGAACCCGGGTTTGTCGACGAGCGGTCGGCGTCAGCCACGATCTCGTATGCGTCGCGCCCGCCCAACTGCCATGCGAGTTCGCCCCACACCGTGCGGATGTTCGGGCGACTGTCCTCATCGTTCTCGCGGCCCGGCACCATCTGGTTGCCGACGAGTGCGACTCGGCGGACGCCGTGCGGCAGCGAGTCGAGCGGCTGCGCGAGCGGTGCGACGTCGTCGCCGAACGACGAACTCGGCTCGCCGGAGGCGAGATGCCATAGAGCGAGCATCGAGTGCGTCTTACCGCCACCGAAGTTGGTCTGCAGGTTGACCACTGGCGACGCATTGGCGTCGCCGGTCAGGCGAGCGACGTTGCGGGTGATCAGATCGCGCAGCCCTTCGGTCAGGTAGGTGCGCCCGAAGAACTCTGCGGGATCGGTGTACTCGGTCTTGTGGCGGCCGCTCTTGTTGGCAACGGTGTACAGGTCAGCGGCGAACTCGGCGGCGTTGAACTGGTCGCTCTGGATGTCCGGGTGCGGGCTGATCACCTGACGCCAGGCGGGCAAGCTGTCGGACCCGGCTTGCAGACTCGGCTGCTTGCGCGCAGCGCGGTCGTCGGCCTGTCGTGCGCCGATCGCACGCACGTCGTCGCGAAACCTCGCGACCTCTGCGGCTTCTTTCGGTGCACCGATCGCGAGGAGGAAGCGGTGGCAGGTATCGAGGTCGTACGCCGCGTCGTCGTTGGAGAACGGCTCGTGATGTGCGTAGCGGTTGCGCACATCGAGCAGTTGAGTAGCTCGGCCCGTGTCCGCGCGTGACAGCCGCTTGCCGATCGGGTCCCAGCCGCGTTTGAACTTGTAGGGCACGCTGTCGGTGACCATGCGAAGGCTGTCGTACGGGTCGAGGGGACTGTATTTCTTGTCGGAGTGTGCATTGGGCGACTTCACTGCGCGGAGGATCTCAATCCACCCACCGTCGAATCCTTGAGCGTCGAGGTCGGCGCCCACCGTCTCGTCGAGAAAACTGTTCAGTGCGGGTCCGAGAAGCTCTAACGCAGCGTGAATCCGATCCCGATTACTGGCAGCCACAGTTCCTCCAATCTTGAATGCACTACTGAGTGTGCATTCAAGAATGGAGGATATCGGACAGCTCTGACCGAAGCGGGGGCGCGGTGGAACTACCAGTGAGTGGTGGGGCCGCTGACGGTTGCTTACGTCAGCATGCCCTGTACGCCGCCGGAGGTCCGCGCTTGCCGCGCGATGTCGTGCCACGCGGCACCGAGACCGTTGAAGCTGTTCGCGTGCGAGGTCGACTTTCGATCTTCTGCCAGCTTGAACAGCAGGGATGCGAGTTCACGACACAGGTCGGGATCGACGGACTCTGGTACGCGGGCCAGCAGTCCGGCTGCGGCCGGGATGCCTTCGGTGTCGAGTGCGCGGACGAGGTGCATCACGACCTCCCACTCGCTGATCGAGGTGCCGGTCGACGGATCGTAGTCGGCGGCCAGATCGACAGGAGCGATTAGGCCGAACTTGCCGCCGCCCTTGATCGCGATTCCCGAGCGTTCGAGCGCGTTGAGCGATATGCCGCGCGCGTTGGCCAATGACTCGGCGTCGCCGAAGCGGCCCGTATCGAACCCGGTCTGGCGGTACCACGTGAGGGCAAACCGCGTCGGGGCATCGAAGTCGTTCTCCAACTCGCCGAGTACCTCGTCGAGAATGACGTTGATCCGCTCCAATGCGGTGCGGACAGTCATCTTCGATCCGGAGTCCTCGAGGACCGCGCTGTACTCGGAGAAGATCGCCATGCCCGGGCCGATCGCGGCCTGAGGGAGGTCGACGGGAGCGATGGCGCCCTGTTGAAGTTCGCGGAGCTTGTTCGGCAGTTCTCGCCGCAGGCGCGCGAGGAAGCCGCGGCGGTCGATCCGCGGGGCGTTCTCGGGCCGCGGACGGAGGGCGAGAACAATGGACGAGGCGAGAGCATTGGTGCCTTGGCTGAGCATGCGATTGCCGAGTTCGGAACGCATCGGCCACGTGGCGGTGATCTGCCAGCCGGAGGTGATCATCCCTTCGAGCAGGGTCTCCCAACCGGTTGATGCTTGACCAGACTTCGCCGCGTCCTGCTGTTTGAACGCGTAGTAGACGGTGATCGGGAAGTCGTCGAACGCATTCTCTCGCGCGCGCCGGAACACCTCACGGAAGCCGTCCTCGAAGAACTTGTGAGCACCGGCTTTCCCATCGTGGCGGTACGGGTTCGCGACGAGCTCCTCAGTCTTCGGGACGAGCATCGTCGAGAGGATGGAGGGGTGGACGTCCTTCAGGGAACGACGCAGCCACACGTAGAAGAAGTCGGAGAGATCGGAGTAGCCGATGTTATCGTAGTACGGAGGGTCGGTGGAAATGAGCTGATTCGAGATGGTGTCGATTGCGTTGGCCTGACGGGCCATTCCGTGCACTGTGGGACGCAATGACTCGATCGCGCCTGTCACCAATTTGAGATGTGCGTCCCACGATCCGATGGACCGGCCCAAGAAGTTTGGCTCAAGGTAGTCCCAGGTCATGGGAATGGCCTGCCGCGCGAACGTCGAGCGGATCTGCTCATTTCTGTTGTGCCACGTCGTGATCGTCGATCCTTGATCAGTGCACCGGGTGATTGCCAAACCTAGGTATGTTGCTACGGCATCCCCGTACGCAGATGCGTCGGTTCCACCAGCGTCAAGTCGATCCCCACTCGCCATTCCGTGGGCGAGTGCGTCGCGGACGACGAGTTCGCGCACCTCGCCGACGAGGTCGCTGAAAGTTGTGAGTGCGGTGAGCTGGCGTGGAGTGAAGAGGGATGCGAAGGTTGTCATCCCGTAGTTCGGAGTTTTGAAGTCTCGTGGGTTCTTCGGTAGGTCGCCGTCAGGTGTGCTCAACGGCCCGGGTATCGCGACCGCGTTCTGATGCGACTCGGTCGGCTCCAGATAGATCCTTCGTCTCTGTCCTTCTGCAACGGTGGCCATCAACTGCGCGCGGATCTGTCCGGCTTGTCCTTCATTGCGGATGTATCTGAGCGGCACAGCGGTCCCGCAGCGGATGCATGACGCACCCTGCCGTCCGACGGTCCCGTCGCTTTCCGGCGTCGGTGCGTAGGCAAGGTCATGTCCGATCTCATATCGAACGGTCTTGCCATCGACCACCGGCACGACATATGCCTCTTTGGCCTTCTTCTTTCCGAGCCACCAGGATCGGACGAGAGGCATTGCGATCTGGCATTCCGGGTTGGGGCAGGTCACTGTGCGGGCCCAGATCCAGGCGATCACGGTTGCTTCCGAACCGTCTGGCAACGTCGCCTTCGGGTAGAGGTGGCCGATGCGTCTCTCGGCTTCGTCGCGCATCCATTGGCCGTACCGTCGCACGTCCTCGGCGAGCCCAGTTGCGCGGGGCCAGTCCTGAATGGTTTCATCGGCGGCGCAGGGGAACACAGGTCGCTGATCGGCGAATTTCGGTGGTATCTCGATCAGTGCTTTGTTGAGGAGGACTGCAACCGGGTTGAGGTCTGTAGCGAGAACATCGAGGCCAAGTCGCTGTGCCTCTATCGGGATTGAACCGCCGCCAGCGAACATGTCGAGTATGGGCGGCGGGTTCCCGTTCGTCGATTCTAGAATCTTTGCTCGCGCCGCTGCGATCGCGGAATCGTCACCGGTGCGGTCGTATGAGGCAAGCCTATCGATGAGGTGAAACAGGTCTGCGCGCTCCGCGTCCTGGAGTTCCACAGTCGGATAGAGATCTGGTCGGTATTTGGGATCGTCGACGAGCTGGGCAAACAAGATCGCACGGGTCGTGGGTAGTGGTCGCCGGGCCCACCAGTAGGCCATGCTCCATGGATGCGCTGTTGGGCGCTTACGCGCGGACTCCTCGTTGATCTTCTGCAGGGGGATGCTGACCTCGATCAACTTACGACGACCAACTTGTTGTGCATTACTCGACACGGTTCCTCAGTTCAAGACTTGGGGTGGAGGTGAACGTTACAGAATTGCACAACGAAGTTGTCATTACTCAACGAGGGGGATGGATCGGAAATTTTCTATTGATTTACCAGCGCCGACGCATTAGAATCGAATGTATGTTCGAACACGAATACGAGGTCGCCATGAGGACAACGCTGAGAGACCAAGCGGCGTCGACCATCTCGGTCGAGGGCGACTCGATCGTGATTCGGATCGCCATGCCTCAATCAGAGGACGGGGTCGAGGCCGACCAGGCGGCGCTGCTGCAGTTCGCAGCTCGTGCGGACTCGTTCCAGGGCTTCATGCTGTGGCAGCGGTATGTGGCCGCGTACCGGGTGTGGCAGAAGAAGGTCAACGTCGCTGACGCGGTCGGCGCGGACAGCTTCTCGCGCGTCTACGATCCGATGTGCCAGACAGCTGCGTCATACGCAGTCCTCACTGGTTCCAAGCAGTACACCGCTGAGCGGTTCGTCGATCGCGCCATCGCCTGCGTCGAGCGAGTCCCCGAACTCGGCAAGCTGATGCGCGACGGTGTCATCACCCCGGTCTGGTTCCACGCCGCGCTTGCCCAGACCGAAGCCGTGCTCGACGATGACGTCCTGGCCGTCATCGATCACGAGTCGGCCAACCGGCTGCGCGGAGTGGGAGGACTCTCCAAGGACCGCGTCACCAAGATCGTCAACGGGATCGTCGCCGAGCACGACGCTGACGCTGCTCGCGCAGCCCGCGAAGCGGCCAAGATCAGCAAGCGGGTCATCACCGCGCCCGTCGACGGCGAACTCAGTGGCATCACTATCACCGCGACCACCGAGGACGCTGCCCTCGTCATGCGCTCTCTCGACGCCGTCGCTGAGGGGGTGTGCGCCGACGATCCCCGCACCAAGCAAGTCCGTCGTTCGGACGCAGCCGTCGCGCGATTGAGCGGCGCACAGTTCACCTGCCGGTGCGGCAACGACAAGTGCCCGGCCCGTCTCTCCGACGACGAGGTTGCCGCGCGTTGCGCCAAGATCGTTCTCCACGTGGTCGCCCGCCGCGAAACCCTTACCGGCGAAGCTGAAACTCCCGCTTACCTCGACGGGTTCGGTCCGATCAGCGGCGACCACGCACGCGAGATCGCGGGCCGAAGCGATACCGTCGCGCGCGATCTCGATATCGGAGATCTGATGGACGGCAGCGCGCAAGCAGGAAACGGTTACCGACCGACCGCAACCTGTGACACCGCGGTCCGGACGCTTCACGGCCAATGCTCGATGATCGGTTGCGACGCACCGGCGTGGGAATGCGACCTCGACCACGTCCAGGAGTACGACCATATCGATCCTGCGTCAGGCGGACCGACCTGTCCGTGCAACCTCAATCCGAAGTGCCGCTTCCATCACGGACTCAAAACCCATGTTCCAGGTTGGGTCGACGACCAGATCGTCGACGCCAACGGCACCATATGGACAGAGGTCACCACCCCGGAAGGCCTCACCGTCCGCAGTCAAGCGCTCAACACCTGGCTCCTGCCCGAACTCGGTCTCCTGCCGTGCAACCATCCCGCACCGACGCGCGGAGCGCGACACGAGGTCGGCCCGGGGCCGCAACGGGAGCTGACCCGGACTCAGGCCAAACACCGCTACCGGATGCAGATCCGGGCGGCCAACCGCCGTGCCCGCGGTGCAGAGGAAGCGGAGTTCGCGGGATGGGGCGAACCGCAGTTCTGACGCGGTCGTCCGACTCCGCTCAGTGCGGCGCCGAGGCTTTCCGCCACAGTTTCGGCCAATCGAGTTGGACGCTGCTCACGTCCACATCACCCAACTCGACGTCGTGGAAGTAGTTCGTCAGGTATCTCACCTCGTCGAACTCCGGTCCCTCCGGACTCACGGCGACCAATGCCAAGCGGTGATTCTTCCCGGAATTCCGACCGTGCATCACCTGGTTGTACGAGACCGTCACACTGTCCGCACCCGCGATCCGCCCCTTCACCTCGATGAAGATCGACGGCGGTCGCGAGCGGTCCGACAACCGAGCAGACGTCGACAGTACGTCGTACCCCTTGTTGTTGTGCGGCATCTCCTCGGCAGAACGCCCCAGGCGATGCTCCGCAGCCAACACCGCTGCCACCGCGCGTGCATCGGTCAGCATCGTGTCCTTCGCATATCGGCCGACGTCGCCGCCCACGAATCCGGCAGGCACCACGACAAACGCAGTCTCCACACGTGGTGGACGCGCCGACAGCGCCCGTTCGTCAGCCAACTCCGTCAACCGATGCGACAGCCGAGCCTCCAACTCACGAGCCTGCCTGGTCAGCCGCTCCGGACTGATCCGGCGCCGCCGGCGCGAAACCTGCCCCGACGAGGCCTCCTCGCGGCGTCGCGCTGCCTCCGCATCCAGATAGTTCACTTGCTCGACCAGTCTCGATCGCACGGCCGCCTCCACCCGATCTACTTCCGGGAAGATCCGATCGCGGACCTGCGAAAGGTGCGCCGGAACTCCGGTGCCCGTCAACCATCGGGTTGCGTCGTCCGTGAACGACGATCCGAGCGCGTCGACCGCCTTCTTCGCGAGCGTGGGGTCGGGAAGCGGCTGCAAGTCGAGTTGAGGCGCGGTACCTGCGTCAATCACCGAACCGTCCGACGACACTGACACGAACGAGAAGCGCCGACCGACTACGCAGCCCGCTCCGTCGACGACCTCGGAGGTCACCGCGACTATGACGCGTGGCGTCGTCCCAGGGTCAAATGGGTCGAACAGTGTCGAGCCTGCGACGAGCAGACTGCGGTCGCGCTCCACCAGGGAGTCGAGCAGCGTGTCGAGCAACGGATGCCCGGGAGCCAGAAGATCGGCACGCGTGGCCGCCGATGACACAGCAGTCGGCTCGAATGTGACCCGCTCGTACGATCGGGTCACCGGTCGCCACGCATGCTCGCGACGGGCCGGACGGTTCCGTAACGACGCCGGAACGTTGGAGATCTGGAAGCGATTCTTCTCCCGCTTGATCAACCGTCCGCCGAACGTCGCGAACGCACTGGCGAAGAACTGTTCGATGTAGTGCGGTTGCAGACGGCGGGCTGTCGCCTCGTCCATCTGCCTTCGGAGCCGATCCAGCTCGAGCGGTTCCAAGGTCTCGCGTGCCAGAGCGCGCTCGGACACCAACGCCTCACAGCCCGCTGCCACCTCGGTGTCGACGACGCGTTCGATCTCGTCGAGCCGTGCCGGGTCGTCGCCGTAGAGGACTGCGTCCCACAACAGGTCTCGGAGAGGCTTCCCGCCGAACGCTTCCTCGCCCAGGACGTCGAACAGCTTGCCGCCGTACGCGGCTCGTTGTTGTTCCATCTTCGACAGGAGCCGCGTATACACCTGTCCTTCTCGGGTGTCCGACGCGACGATGTTCCACAGCCGGCAGACATTGCGCTGACCGATACGGTGAATGCGCCCGAAGCGCTGCTCCAGCCGGTTCGGGTTCCACGGCAGGTCGTAGTTGACCATCAGGTGAGCGGCCTGCAGATTCAAGCCTTCGCCAGCAGCATCGGTTGCGACCAGAACCAACCGCTCGGGCTCGTTCGTGAACTGCTCGCGCACCGCGACCCGATCGGTCCGTCGTGTGCCGCCGTGGATGGTCAGTACGGCATCGTCGGACCCGATTACATTGCGGATCTGGGCGACGAGGTAGTCGAGAGTGTCCCTGTGCTCGGTGAACACGATCAGCTTGCGAGGCACCCCGCCCGCATCCCGCAGCAGTCCACGGTCGGTCAGCAGGCCTCGCAGCTCGGCCCATTTCCGGTCGTCACCGCGATCGCGGACGCGAGTGGCGAGGGCGACGAGGTCCGTGAGAATTGCGATTTCGGTATCCAGCTCGGCGACGGTGCGGGCGGCCGTCGCGGCGTCCACGACCTCCTCCTCCAACTGTTCGAACTCCTCGGCGCTGAACTCGTCGGGATCGTCGAGAAGATCGGGGGAGGGAAGTGAGACTCGGTCGTCGACCGGAATGCGACCGGCGATGAGATCGGCTCGGCGCGAGGCCAATCGGTCTCGACGCCTGATCAGACTGCGCAAGACCGCATGAGTACTCGACGCGAGACGCCGCTGCAGGACCGTCAACGCGAACCCGACTGTGCGGCGTTTCGGCGAGTCCGGTGACGATTGCGCACGGTTCATCTCTACGCGGACGTACTGCGTGACGGCCTCGTACAGTTCGCTCTCACCCGCAGACAACTCGTAAGGCACCGTCTCTGCGATTCGTTCCGGAAAGAGTGGCCGCCCCTCGAAAGTCAGTAGTTCCTCCTTGATCATGCGACGCATCAGACCGGAGGTGTCGACAGATGCGTCGCCGCGTCGCCGACCAGCGAAACGGTCTTCGTCAAGCAACGAGAGGAACAGCTCGAAATTGTCGTCGTTTCCAGCATGGGGTGTGGCCGTCATCAGGAGGAAGTTGCGAGTGACCGAACCCAGGACCCGACCGAGTTTGAATCGCTCGGTCTCCCGAACCTCCAGATCTGACCCCTGCCAACTCGCCGACATCCGGTGCGCTTCGTCGACGACGATCAGATCCCACTCGGTGTGTTCGAGATGGCCGATCAACTCGGGGTCGCGTGCGAGCTGATCCATGCGGGCGATCATCAGCGGATGCTCGCCGAACGGATCGCCGCCGGGACTCACGTTGATCAGCTCTCGGGTGAGTAGTGTCGTGACCATTCCGAACTTGGTGAGCAGTTCCTCCTTCCACTGCTCGACCAGTCCGCCGGGCGCGACGATCAGCATCCGCGTCAAGTCGCCACGGAGCTGTAGCTCTTTTGCGTACAGGCCGGCCATCACAGTCTTGCCTGCACCGGGGTCGTCGGCCAGTAGAAATCGAAGCGGAGTCCGTGGAAGAAGTTCGCCGTAAACCGCCCGGATCTGGTGGGGTAGTGGCGAGATGTCGCTGGTGCCGACGGCTGCCATCGGGTCGTGCTCGGCCGTCTTCGAGATGCGAAGTGCCTCCGTGGCGATCCGGAACGCGGCAGGGTCTGCGTCGAACGTCCACGAGGTGGCCGACGTGGTCTCGATGACGATCCGCGAGAGATCGTCGGCGAAGACGAGTTCTTCGCGGACGCCGAGCCGGGAATCGCGGACGACGAGTGTTGCCGCCGCATCGCCTGACGGCGTCACGGCGATCAGATCGACCGAATCACGCCACCGACCGGACAGGCGTTGGCCGGAACGTAACTCCGAGAAGGAAACGATCGCCATGATGCACACCATAGTGTGCAGTTCTGACAATGCTCTCGACCACCGTCCTCGTTGTCGAATCCGTCTACTTCCGTCGGAACCAACCGCGCTTGCGTTCGGGCTCCACGGCGGTCGCGGCGACCGGCTGTTCGTCGCCGGCAGCGAAGGTCAACTGCAGAACCGTCTTCTCCGGGTTCAACGCAGACGGTGCATGCAGAGCGAACAGTTCGGCGTCGTCGGTGGTGCCGAGCGAGTCGCCGTCGCCGATCACAGGTCCGCTCTGCAGCTGGTAGATCGCGATGTTCGCGAGCCGCGCGAATGTCTCCTCGGCCGATTCGGGCGACTCGACGATCTCGATGTCCATCAGACCGAGCATGTCCAGACCGCGGGTATGTCCGGTCATCACTCCGTCAGCGCTGCGCGGAGCGACGTTCAACGCGACCCACGCTGGCAGGATCGGATCGGGGAGCGTCTCGAGCGTGAGGTCTCGGAAGATCTCGGGCACGATCACGTGATTCGCGCTGCCGAAATAGACAGCGACGATGGAGTCGCTCACCGCGATGGCCGAGGCGATCGCCTTCGACAGGAGCGCGGCATCCGAGATCGCCGTCAGATGTGAAGCGGCGTCACCGCCCGGACGGATCACGCTGATGATCGTGTGCGCGTCGTACGACGTCGGGACGGCTGTCGAATCCGGCCACAGGCGGCTGTACTGAGCGATCTCGTGGAGGTCGTCGCCCACCGGGGCCGGAACGCTCATCACCGCGATCAACGCGTCGTCGTACGACAGCGTGAGCGGACGGTCCTCGTCGACGCTCTCGGGAGCATCGACGGACAGCGAGTCCGGCTTCAGGTCGGGGAAGTCGGCGAGCATCTGCTGCCTGAGCCTCTCACCCGTGAGGTCCGGGTCGAGTCGGCTCTGGAACAGCATCGCGAGGCTTGGCACGGCTATGAAGTCCTTACACTGGGCGATCGGGGGCGACGAAGGCCGGAAACAGGGCTGAGCGGTCGTCGGGCACGCGACCTGCGCACAGGGAGTCGGTGCGGTCGATCGCCCGGTGACCGGCGTTCTTCACCCGCCAGAGTACGTGGGCTCCGCCATCGTGCTCGGGGCCGCCCTGCAGCGTGCCCGCCGGTAGTCCGTTCGTGGGAACTACGGCGGAAATGGCAACGGTTTGACGTCGACGAACTGCCGCATCCAGTCCTTGGTTCGCCGTCGACGAACTCGACAACAGGCAGGCTCCGCTGCCGTAGCAGGAGGTGCTCGGACCGAACGACCTCGCCGTCACGCAGGCCGGTCGGATCCGGCTGACGCCGCTCGACACGAGAAAGAGTTCAGCCCCGGCCGTGGAAGGCCGGGGCTGTACTCATTGATGGTGCGCGATACAAGGATTGAACTTGTGACCTCTTCCGTGTCAGGGAAGCGCTCTCCCACTGAGCTAATCGCGCAAGTCTTGTGAAGTTGTTCTCCAGTGGAGGTGGCGACGGGAATCGAACCCGTGTGCACGGCTTTGCAGGCCGTTGCCTCACCACTCGGCCACGCCACCGTGACGAGATTTCTTATCGAACTCGTTTCCGAGCGGATGACGGGATTCGAACCCGCGACCCTCACCTTGGCAAGGTGATGCGCTACCAGCTGCGCCACATCCGCACCGCATGGCCGAACTGTTGTCGGCCAGCGAGAAGAAACTCTATCCGGTCGTCGTCGCCGATGCCAAATCGGGTGGTCGGGGATATGAACAGCACCTGCATTCGACGTCCGAGGAACGGTAAGGAGAGCGTGAAAACGACGAAGACCCGCTCGAATGAGCGGGTCTTCGTCGATGGTGCGCGATACAAGGATTGAACTTGTGACCTCTTCCGTGTCAGGGAAGCGCTCTCCCACTGAGCTAATCGCGCGGGATCAATCTGTGGTGGAGGTGGCGACGGGAATCGAACCCGTGTGCACGGCTTTGCAGGCCGTTGCCTCACCACTCGGCCACGCCACCACGAGGCGAGAAACTCGCTCCGAGCGGATGACGGGATTCGAACCCGCGACCCTCACCTTGGCAAGGTGATGCGCTACCAGCTGCGCCACATCCGCATGCTGGTGAGCTCGCCTTGTGGGCTGCTCGCCAGCGGACAGAACACTATAGGTACAGACAGCGTGATGACAAATCGGCTGGTGAGAGAGTTACAGCTATGTGTTTCTGCACATGAAGGAGCTCGTTGACCGGGTGGGGCGCCGTCTGGAATGGGCCTTCGACGGCGGATCCGGCAGGCCGTGAGGGGATTTGCCGTGCCTGCGCGAGAGTGTGTAGTCTCATCCCTCGTGCGAAGCGCTGCGCTGCAGCTGCTGCGCGACAACTCGATACGGTCCCGTGGCTCAGTGGAAGAGCGTCCCGTTCACACCGGGAAGGTCGCTGGTTCGATCCCAGCCGGGACCACAAGGTGAAACGCCCGACATCAATCGATGTCGGGCGTTTTTCGTTGGTGCAGTGTGCCCCCCCGGGGCGGTTGTCGCACGCTCAAATGCGTCGTCGCGCTCTCAATACGTTTCCGCATGCTCAGCACAGGCTGCTAAGACACATTGAGAGTGCGGCGCGGTAGGTGATGGGGCGGGGTGTCTCGACTTCGCTCGACCGGCGGAACGGCTCGACCGGCGGGGGCGGCTCGACTGGCGCGAGCAATGCGGCGCGGCGAGCGTCATGACCTGGACGAACAGGGCAGACGGGAAGGTTCGGTCACGACTGTGTCTGCACGTGTCCGAGGCAGGGGGTGGACGTACCATCGTGTGGTGAGAGACCGCTCGTCGATGCGCTCGACGACTACGACGCTGATCGTCATCGCGGCGTGCGCCGCGGTGCTGGCTGTCTGCTGGCACATCTGGGCAGCACCGTTCAACGACCCGGTGTACGGACTGTTCCACAACGGCATCGACACCCGCGTGTACCGCGGCGCGGGAACTGCAGTGTGGAACGGGAATCCGCTCTACGACCTGCCCGTCTACAAGATCTGGCGCTTCACGTACACGCCGTTCGCGGGACTCCTGATGGTGCCGCTTGCCGGATTCGGCGCGCACACCGCACTGCTGCTGTGGAACATCGGCAATGTCGTGAGCCTGCTGCTCGTGATCGGCGTCTCGATGCACGCGATGCGATTCCGGGTCGACGCACGGCTGGTGGGATTCACGGTCCTGGCGGCGATCGCGTCGACCGTCCTCGAACCCGTTCACACGACCCTCTGGAACGGGCAGATCAACCTCGTCCTCGCGTTGGTCGTGATCCTCGACCTGAGCGTGCGGAGTGAACGACTTCGTGGCCTGGGCGTCGGCCTCGCCGCCGGAATCAAGCTGACCCCGCTGTTCTTCGTCGCCGACCTGCTGTCGACCAGACGGTTCCGTGCTGCTGCGATCGCCGTCGCCACGTTCGTCGTGACCGTCGTGGTCGGTGTCCTCGTTCTCGGCGACGAAGCGACACGCTTCTGGACCGACCAGGTGTCCGAGACCAAACGCATCGGTCGGCTCGACGCGTCTGCCAACCAGACGTTCCACGGCTACTTCGCACGGCTCGAGACTTTCGATGTGGCGCACCCGCCGTCGTGGCTGTGGTTGCCCGTCGGATTCGTCGTCGGAGTTCTCGGGCTGTGGGCGGCGCATGTCGCGTACCGAGCCGGAGCCAACCTCCTCGCGATCTCGATCACCGGCATGACGTCCTGCGCGGTCGGCCCGTTCTCCTGGGGGCACCACTGGGTCTGGGTTGTGCCACTCCTGTTGGTCGCAACCGTGCACGCCGCCGACCAGGCGCGCCGTGCGCGGCCGGTGACCTGGGCGTGGTGGACGGCGCCCGCCGCGATCGTGGCTCTGACCTTCGCGTACACGCAGCCGACTGTCGTGCCGATCCTCGGGTCGCGAGGCGAGTTCCTCGACGGCATGGTGTTCGGGGCGTTCCGCGGGTTCATCAGTTCGCCGACGGCGGGCTGGCACCTGCCGTTGCAGTTGCTCGCGAGTGGCGCCTATCCGATCGTTCTTCTCGGCACGATCGCCGTCACGCTGGTGTGGACCAAGCGGTCACGACGGGTCGAGAGCGATCCGGAGGCGACGATCGCGCCGTCTTGACAAACGTTCGGACGCCGACGTTTCATATCCGAGAACGGTTGTTATCAGATACGCCGGCGTGGTGCCGGTCGAAGGGAAACACATGGATGTGGAGTGGTCCCCGGCAGACATCGCATTTCGCGACGAGGTCCGGGCCTTTCTGGATGAGAAGCTGACGCCCGACCTTGAGCGGGCGGGCCGATTGATGACCAGCGTCTATTCCGACCATGAAGCATCGATGGCGTGGCAGGGGATCCTTCACGAGCGAGGATGGGCCGCACCCGCGTGGCCGGTCGAATACGGCGGCTGCGAGTGGAGTCTCACCCAGCACTACATCTTCAGCCGTGAGATGACCCTCGCCGGCGCGCCTGCGCTGTCGCCGATGGGCATCCGGATGGTCGCCCACGCGATCATGAAGTTCGGAACCGAAGCGCAGAAGGACTACTTCCTTCCGGGAATTCTCACCGGAGACGTCTTCTTCTGCCAGGGCTACTCCGAGCCGGAAGCCGGCTCGGACCTCGCGTCGCTCAGTATGGCGGCCGTCGACGACGGTGACCATCTGGTCCTGACCGGCAGCAAGATCTGGACGACGCACGCCACCGAGGCGAACTGGATGTTCGCATTGGTCCGCACCTCACGCCTGGAACGCAAACAGCAGGGCATCACCTTCATCCTCATCGACATGACGTCGCCGGGCATCGAAGTGCGGCCACTCGTCATGACATCGGGCGAAGAGGTGCAGAACCAGGTCTTCTTCGACCAAGTACGCGTCCCCAAGTCGGGTGTCCTCGGCACGATCGACGACGGTTGGTCGGTCGCCAAATACCTCCTCGAATTCGAACGCGGTGGCGGCGCGGCCGCCCCCGCACTCCAGGTGATGCTCGAGAACCTGACGTCCGACGCCACCGAGCAACGAACCCCCGGCGGCGCGCGCCTCGTCGACGATCCGCTGTTCGCCGCGAAACTCGCGGACGCCCGCATCCGCACCGAGGTGCTCGAGATCCTCGAGTACCGCGCGCTGGCCACCGTCGCCGCGGGAAAGAACCCAGGCCCGGCGTCGTCCATGGGCAAGGTGCTCGCCACCGAACTGAGCCAGGCGATCACCGAACTCGCCATGGAGGCCGCCGGCCGCTACGGACGCGCCTACCAGCCGCACGTCGCTGCGCCGGGCGGGCCGATCGCCGAGTTCACGCCGCCCGTCGACGGATACGCGGGAGGTGAGCCCTGGCAGGCCGTCGCGCCACTGCACTACTTCAACGACCGCGCTGGATCCATCTACGCGGGCAGCAACGAAATTCAACGGAACATTCTCGCTAAAGCAGCTTTGGGGCTCTGACACACATGGACTTCGACCTCTCCGCAGAGCAGCAGTTGCTGCGTGACGGACTCACTCATTTCCTCGCCAACCGGTACGGGCTCGCGGCATCGCGGACCGCGGTCAAGACAGGTGCCGGATGGCAGCCAGAGACATGGAAGGCGTTCGCCGAAGAACTCGGCATCCTGGGCGCCACGCTGCCCGAATCCGTCGGTGGCATGGGCGGTGGCCCGGTCGAGACGATGGTCATCGCCGAAGCGCTCGGCCATGCACTCGTCGTCGAGCCATACGTCAACACAGTGGTCGTGGCGGGCGGACTTCTCGCCCGGATCGGCTCCGACGTCGCGAACGCCGTCGCCGAACAGATCGCGGCAGGCGACGCGATCGTCGCACTCGCGGCGGCCGAGGACTCGTCCGACGACCTGACCTCGGTCTTGACCACCGCTCGGCGCGACGGCGACCAGTGGGTGCTCGACGGCTCCAAAGCGCTGGTCGTCGACGCACCGCTGGCGACCCACCTGATCGCAACCGCACGGATCGACGACGAAATCGGCCTCTTCGTCTTCCCGTACGACGATGCGGCGGACGGCGTCACCGCGCACGCGATTCGCACCGTCGACGACCGCCAGGCGGCCGACATCGTGTTCGAGGGCCTTCGGGTCCCGAGCGATGCACTCCTCGCCACCGGCGACGAGGCGGCCTCCGCGCTGGAGCGGGCCGTCGACGACGGGGCTGCGGCGATCTGCGCCGAAGCCGTCGGCGCGATGCGCAAGGTACTCGACGACACCGTCGAGTACAGCAACCAGCGTCAACAGTTCGGTGTGCCACTGAGTAGCTTCCAGGTGCTGAGCCACCGCATGGTCGACATGTTGATGGAGGTCGAACAAGCTTCTGCCGCATCACTTCTCGCGACTATCAGACTGGACGCCGCCCCGGAGGCACGAGCGCGCGCAGTGTCGGCGGCCAAGGTCACCGTCGGCCGCGCAGCCCGCTTCGTCGGTCAGAACGCAGTGCAGTTGCACGGCGGAATGGGGATGACCGAGGAACTCGCGATCGGCCACTACTTCAAACGCCTGGCCGCGATGCAGTACGAGTACGGCAGCACCGACCGCCACCTCGCGCGCTATGTGGAGTTGACGACGCCGCCTCGCTGAACGGGGTGGTGTTGTTGATCGAGCGGGGATCTCGACTCCGCTCGATCAGCAGGTGGGGATCTCGACTCCGCTCGATCGGCAGGTGGGGATCTCGACTCCGCTCGATCGGCGTGCGGGTGCGGTCCGGCGATGCTCGGAGCGAACCGATACCATCAGGCTCGACAGTTTCATGTCGTCAGTCCGAGGAACACAGGAGTCTGCAAGTGCCCGACAACGTCGCGTCCGTCCAACGAGTTCGCCTTCCCGAGACCGTGCGGGTTCCGGCGGGCACTACGGTTGGCGCAGCGATGCGGGACACCGAACTCCCCGAGGGCCTTGAACTGCCGAACAAGGGACCGCAGGCCGTCGTCGTCGTCCGAGAGGCCGACGGCACGCTCCGCGATCTGTCGTGGACGCCCGACACCGACAAGTACGTCGAGCCGGTGACCGCCGACTCCGACGACGGTCGTTCAGTGATCCGCCATTCCGCCGCGCACGTCCTCGCCCAGGCGGTGCAGGATCTGAATCCGAAGGCGCAGTTGGGGATCGGGCCGCCGATCGCCGACGGTTTCTACTACGACTTCGCCGTCGACGAGCCGTTCACGCCCGACGATCTCAAAGCGCTCGAGAAGTCGATGCGCAAGATCATCAAGTCGGGGCAGAAGTTCTCTCGTCGCGTCTACGAGTCGAAGGACCAGGCGCGCGAAGAACTCGCCGACGAGCCGTTCAAACTCGAGTTGATCGACGACAAGGGCGCAGCCGACGACGACGAGATCATGGAGGTCGGCGGGGGAGAGCTCACCGCCTACGACAACCTGAATCCGCGGACGGGCGACCGCGTGTGGGGCGACCTGTGCCGCGGCCCGCATGTGCCGACAACCAAGTACATTCCGGCGTTCAAACTGACCCGCAGCTCGGCCGCCTACTGGCGCGGCGACCAGAGCCTGGCCGACCTCCAGCGCGTGTACGGCACCGCGTGGGAGTCGACCGAGGCGATGGACCTCTACCTGGACCGGCTCGCCGAAGCCGAGAAGCGCGACCATCGTCGCCTCGGCAGTGAACTGGATCTGTTCAGCTTCCCCGACGAGCTCGGTTCGGGACTGCCGGTGTTCCACCCCAAGGGCGGCATCATCCGCAAGGAGATGGAGGACTACTCGCGCGAACAGCATGCGGCCGCCGGGTACGAGTTCGTCAACACCCCGCATGTCACCAAGAGCAATCTGTTCGAGGTGTCCGGACACCTCGACTGGTACGCCGACGGCATGTTCCCGCCGATGCAGCTCGACGCCGAGTACGACGAGAACGGCGAGATCCGCAAGCCCGGCCAGGACTACTACGTCAAGCCGATGAACTGCCCGATGCACAACCTGATCTATCGTTCGCGTGGCCGTTCGTACCGCGAGCTTCCGCTGCGACTGTTCGAATTCGGGTCGGTGTACCGGTACGAGAAGTCCGGCGTCATCCACGGCCTGACTCGCGCACGCGGTTTCACACAGGACGACGCGCATATCTTCTGCGCGCAAGAACAGGTCGTCGACGAGCTGACGACGACGCTGAACTTCGTGCTGCAACTCCTCAAGGACTACGGTCTCGACGACTACTACCTCGAGCTCTCGACGAAGGACCCGGAGAAGTATGTCGGCGAGGACGACGTCTGGGACGAGGCGACCGAGACCCTGCGCAAGGTCGGCGAGGGCTCCGGTCTGGAACTCGTCCCCGATCCCGAAGGCGCCGCTTTCTACGGTCCCAAGATCTCCGTGCAGGTCAAGGATGCGCTCGGACGCACCTGGCAGATGTCGACGATCCAGCTCGACTTCAACCTGCCCGAGCGTTTCGACCTCGAGTACACGGCATCCGACGGCACCAAGAAGCGGCCGGTGATGATCCATCGCGCGCTCTTCGGCTCCATCGAGCGATTCTTCGGCGTTCTCACCGAGCACTACGCCGGGGCCTTCCCGGTCTGGCTCTCGCCAGTCCAGGTGGTCGGCATCCCCGTGGCCGATACGTTCGCAGGCCACCTGCAGACGACGATCAACCGGCTCAATAGCCGCCGGGTGCGCGCCGAAGTCGACCACTCGGACGACCGGATGCAGAAGAAGATCCGCAACCACACCACCGCCAAGGTCCCGTTCATGCTGCTCGCGGGCGAACGCGACGTCGAGGCCAACGCGGTGAGCTTCCGGTTCCGCGACGGTACTCAGCTCAACGGGGTGGACGTCGACGACGCGGTGGTGGCGATCGACGAGTGGGAGGAGTCGCGCCGCAACGACTCGCCGACCGCCGACACGATGCGCGAGTTCCTGGAGCTCGTGCGGAAGCGCCGATGACCGCGGCGGACGGGTCGGCGCGCGAGGCGCTCGAACGACTCTGGACGCCGCACCGGATGAGCTACATCACGGCGGCGGCGCCGAAGAAGGCGTCCGACGGCGGTGAGCTCACCGGGCACCCGTTCCTCGACATCCCGCGAATGACCGACGAGGAGGGTTTGATCATCGCGCGCGGCGAATCCGTCTACGCAGTGCTCAACCTGTACCCGTACAATCCGGGCCACACGATGATCGTGCCGTATCGGCAGGTGGCGGACCTGGAAGATCTGACCGTCGATGAGTCGCACGAGCTGATGGCGTTCACCCAGCATCTGGTCCGAGTCATCAAGTCCGTGTCGAATCCGGACGCGTTCAACGTCGGACTCAACCTGGGCGCCGCCGCAGGCGGCTCGCTCTCCGAGCATCTGCATCAGCACGTTGTGCCACGATGGACGGGCGACGCGAACTTCATCACCGTCGTAGGCGACACCAAGGTGATGCCACAACTGCTTCACGACACACGCGCGCTTCTCGCGCAGGCGTGGACGGACCTCGGGGGACCACACAGTGCTTAGCATCAAAGGCCGGGCATCGGTGTCGAAGGTGACACTGCCGATCGGCCGAGCCCTCATCCGCACCGGCCTGACACCGGACCTGATGACGATCATCGGCACCGTGGTGACGGTCGCGGCATCGATCTGGCTGTTCTCGCAGGGCCACCTGTTCGCGGGGACACTCGTGACCTGGGCGTTCGTGATGTTCGACATGCTCGACGGCGCGATGGCTCGCGCACGCGGCGGCGGCACCCGGTTCGGTTCGGTGCTCGACGCGACCTGCGACCGGATCGCCGACGGCGCGATCTTCGGCGCCATCGCCTGGTGGGCCGCGGTTCAGGAACCGCACCAACTCCTGCTGATCGCGACCATCATCTGTCTCGTGACGTCTCAGGTGATCTCGTACGCGAAGGCGCGCGCCGAGGCCGCGGGACTCAACGGCGACGGCGGACTCATCGAACGACCCGACCGGTTGATCATCGTGCTCGTCGGCACCGGCCTCACCGACTTCCCCGGCCTGCACTGGTGGTGGGCCGTCCACGTCGCGATGTGGGCGCTCGCCGTACTGAGCCTGATCACCGTCGCACAACGCATGTGGTCGATCTACTGTTCGCCTGGCGCACGTGATCTCATTCCGGCCGCTCCCGCTGCGGCCGACGATTCGACTGAGGAGGCCTGACCGCGTGCTGGGTGGACTGGGCGACGTCGTATCCGACTTCGGCTACCGAGCCGGGTGGGCTGCCGTCAAGTATTCGCCGGAGTCGGTGGCGCGCGGCGTCTTCGACGCGGCAGGCACGTTAGCCGGTAAGCGAAACGGGGGACCGGAACAGCTCCGCAAGAATCTCGCGCGCGTCATCGGCACGACACCGGACGATGTTCCGGGCGAGCTCGTCGAAGAGGCGATGCGCTCGTATGCGCGCTACTGGCGCGAGGCGTTCCGGCTGCCGACGACCGACCCGGACGAGATCGTCGCGAGCGTGACGGTCAGCGACCACGACCGGGACCGTCTGGCCGAGTCCGTTCAGTCGGGGCGCGGCGTCGTCATGGCACTGCCGCACTCGGGGAATTGGGACATCGCGGGCGTGTGGCTGGTGAAGACCCACGGTGCGTTCTCGACTGTCGCCGAACGCCTCAAACCGGAGTCGTTGTTCGACCAGTTCGTCGCCTATCGCGAATCGCTCGGCTTCGAAGTGTTCCCGCTCACCGGTGGGGAACAGCCGCCGTTCACGTTGCTCGCGGAACGTCTCCGCGCCGGCGGCCTGGTCTGCCTGATGGCCGACCGCGACCTGTCTGCGAACGGCGTTCCGGTGACCATGTTCGGTCAGAAGACCCGCATTCCGGCCGGATCGGCGAAGCTCGCGATCGAGACCGGAGCAGTCCTGCACGCCGTGCACCACCGGTACGACGGGGTCGGGAAGTCGCATCTGAACTGCGGCACCGTCATCGACACCGCAGGCGGAGTCGGACCGACCGCACAACGTCTCGCCGACACGTTCACCCGGGACATCGCGACCGCACCCGCGGACTGGCACATGCTGCAGCCGCTGTGGGAGGCCGACTGGTCTCCGGAACGTCGGGCCAGGCTCGGAATCGAGTGAGGCACGCGTGAAGATCGGCATGATCTGCCCGTACTCGTTCGACGTGCCGGGCGGAGTCCAAGCACACGTCGTCGAACTTGCCGAAGTGTTCATCGGCCGCGGCCACGAGGTGCGCGTCCTCGCCCCGGCGGGAACGGACGTCGTCCTGCCCGACTACGTCGACTCTGCGGGCCCGGCGCTCGGCATCCCGTACAACGGCTCGGTCTCGCGGGTCACGTTCTCGCCGAAGGCCTACCACCGCCTGCGTCGGTGGATCGCGGTGAACGAGTTCGACGTGCTGCACGTGCACGAACCCAACGCACCGAGCCTGTCGATGCTCTCGTTGATGGTGGCGAGCGGGCCGATCGTCACGACCTTTCACACGGCCACCACGAAATCGATGTGGTTGGCGCTCTTCGACTCGATGCTGCGTCAGTTCCGCGAAAGGATCCGCGGCAAGATCGCTGTCTCCGAGCTCGCCCGACGCTGGCAGATGGAGTCTCTCGGCAACGATGCGGTCGAGATCCCCAACGGGGTGGACGTTGCGTCGTTCGGTCGAGTCCGGCCGCTCGACTGCTATCCGCGTGCCGGACGCACCGTGATGTTCCTCGGCAGGTTCGACGAGCCCCGCAAGGGCGTCGACGTGTTGATGCGCGCGCTGCCGAGCATCGTCGAGGAGTTCCCCGACGTGCAGGTCCTGGTGGTCGGCGGCGGCAACGAGTCTGCTCTGCGTAGACGCGCCGGCGACCTCGCCGGACACCTGAAGTTCCTCGGCATGGTCGACGACGAGACGAAGGCTCGTGCACTGCGCAGCAGCGACGTGTACGTCGCACCGAACCTCGGCGGCGAGAGCTTCGGCATCGTGCTCGTCGAGGCGATGGCCGCGGGCGCCGCTGTGGTCGCCAGCGATCTCGTCGCCTTCTCCCGAGTCCTGGACGGCGGTCGGGCAGGACGCCTGGTGAAGACCGGGTCGCCGACCGCGCTCGCCGACGAGGTCATCACCCTGCTGCGCGACGACGAACTGCGTGCAGATTACGTCGCGCGCGGACACGAACGCGCCGATCTGTACGACTGGTCGCGGGTCGCCGACCAGATCCAGAACGTCTACGACACCGTGACGTTCAACGCGGGTCCCGTGGTGGTGTCGGACTGATGCCATCCGTCGGAGTCACCGCATGACCGCCACAGCCACGACCGTCCTCATCAGCGCCGTAGTCGTCCTCGGTGTCGTCTGGCTCGCCATCCTGTCGGCCACGCGAGCGTCCCGCCTGAATCGCCTCCACATCCGGGTCGACTTGGCGCGTCAAGCATTGTTCGGCGCGTTGGAGCGCCGCGCCGTGGTCGCCCGCGCGATCGCTGCGGCCGAGCCCGAGGCCACGGGGGCCGACGCACTCCTGAGTGCTGCCGACAGTGCAGAGTCCGCCGCCCCGGCGGCCCGCGAGGTAGCCGAGAATCTCCTGTCGGCGGCCATCGCGCACACCGACCCGGCGAACCGCTCGGCCGCACTGACGTCGGAGCTGGCCGAAGCGCAGACGAGAGTCACGATGGCGCGCCGCTTCTACAACGACGCCGTGCGCGACGCGAGGTCGCTCCGCGGTCGACGGATGGTCCGATGGCTGCACCTGGCGGGCCACGCGCTCCAGCCGGACTACTTCGAGATCACCGAACGAGTGACCAGGGGATGAGCCCGTACGTGGCGCACGTCTCGAATCCGACGACCCGCCGTTGGCCGCCTGCGCGGCGATCGGGTTTACTTGATGCGTCAGTCTCACCCGAGACCAGCTCAGATCACTGAGATCCCTGAGACCAAGGAGCACCGCCCGTGACCACTGATCCGCAGAACACTCCGGCAACCGGTACTGCCCGTGTCAAGCGCGGCATGGCCGAAATGCTGAAGGGCGGCGTGATCATGGACGTGGTCACCCCGGAACAGGCCAAGATCGCCGAGGACGCGGGCGCAGTGGCCGTGATGGCGCTTGAGCGGGTTCCCGCCGACATCCGTGCCCAGGGCGGCGTCTCGCGGATGAGCGACCCGGACATGATCGACGGAATCATCGAAGCCGTGTCGGTCCCGGTCATGGCGAAGGCCCGTATCGGCCACTTCGTCGAGGCCCGGATCCTCCAGAGCCTCGGCGTGGACTACGTCGACGAGTCCGAGGTACTGACCCCGGCGGACTTCGAGAACCACATCGACAAGTTCGCGTTCACCGTGCCGTTCGTCTGCGGCGCGACCAACCTCGGCGAAGCGCTCCGCCGCATCAACGAGGGCGCCGCGATGATTCGCTCGAAGGGCGAAGCGGGCACGGGCGACGTCTCGAACGCCACGACTCACATGCGCAAGATCCGCCAGGAGATCCGCCGCCTCACCTCGTTGCCCGAGGACGAGCTGTACGTGGCCGCCAAAGAACTGCAGGCGCCCTACGATCTCGTCGTCGAAGTCGCGAAGGCAGGCAAGCTTCCGGTCACGCTGTTCACCGCGGGCGGCATCGCCACCCCGGCCGACGCCGCGATGATGATGCAGCTCGGCGCCGAGGGCGTGTTCGTGGGTTCGGGCATCTTCAAGTCGGGTAACCCCGCTCAGCGCGCGGCCGCGATCGTCAAGGCGACGACGTTCCACGACGACCCGGACATGCTCGCGAACATCTCGCGCGGTCTCGGCGAAGCGATGGTCGGCATCAACGTCGACGAACTGCCGCAGCCCCACCGGCTCGCGGAACGCGGTTGGTGAACCGAGCAACGACGATCTCGACTAGTCTGTCGTGCATGGTTCGTGCTGCGGCAGCGAGCCGCGAGACACGGCAGGATCGGGTCGCCGAGCGCGGCCGATGAATCTATGGACTCATGAGTCAGGGGCACTCAGGGAGAGGTGAGCATGGACGACTCCGTCATCTTGCGTGACGAGGCGCAGACCGGACGTGATCAGGTCGGCGACGTCACTGTCGACTGGTCGGTGGTCTGCCATGTCGGTCGGGTCCGTGAAGCCAACGAGGACGCCGCGCTGGCCCAGCCGGGCCGCTACCTCGTCGCCGACGGCATGGGGGGACACGACAGTGGCGAGTTGGCGAGCGAAGCCGCGCTCGTGACGCTCGTCGACGCTCCAGTCGGCGAAGACTTCGACACGACCCGCACGGCAGTCGCCGGACTACTCGTGCAGGCGCAGGAGAAGATCGGGTCGTTCACATCGGAGTCCGGCCGTCGAGCGGGAACAACGACGACGGGCGTGCTTCTCGCCGAAGGCGATGACGGCGCGGCGTGGGTCGCATTCAACATCGGCGACTCGCGCACCTACCTGTACTCGCAGGGGGCGCTGACTCAGGTGAGCGTCGACCACTCTCAGGTGCAGGAACTGGTCGAGGCCGGGTATCTGACTCCGGAGCAGGCACGCGTCGACTCCCGCCGCAACGTGATCACTCGGGCCCTCGGGGCGGGCATGGCCGAGCCGATCGCCGACTACTTCGCGTTCGCCGCGGTGCCCGGCGACATCGTGCTGCTCTGCTCGGACGGGCTGGACGGCGAATTGGAGGACTCCGAGATCGCTTCCGTCGTCGAGTCGGCCGACGGCGACGTCGAGCGTGCCGCTGCGGCGCTGGTCGAGGCCGCGCTGGAAAGCGGAGCACATGACAACGTCACAGTCGCCGCACTGACGGTGAGTCGATAACGGTGCAGCCGGCCGGCCACGGCACGACGTTCGTCGAGTTCGTAGGCGAACGGTATCCCGTGGTACCCGGTCAGCCGTTCTACATCGGGCGGGAAGCGACTCTGACGGTCGACGACAATCCGTACCTGCATCGGCGATTCCTGCTCCTGCACGACGAGAACGGCATGTGGTGGTTGACGAATCTCGGCACCCATCTGTCGGCGACGGTGACCGCGGCCGACCTCGGATTCACTGCGACCCTCGGACCCGGTGCACGGATGCCCCTCGTGTTCGGCAGAACGAGCATCGTCTTCAGCGCCGGACCGACGACCTACGAGGTTCAGGTACAGGCCGGTGCGCCCGCGGTCGCTCCGCCGGTCGGCACGACCACCGTCGGCGGCGACACCACGCGCGGCGTACCGAACTTCACGGAAAGCCAGAAACTCGCCGTGCTCGTGCTGGCCGAGGCGATCCTCCGACACGACGGAACCGGTGCCAGCACCCTGCCGAGTTCGGCGAAAGCCGCTGCGCGGCTCGGGTGGTCGCTGACCAAGTTCAACCGCAAACTCGACAACGTCTGCGACAAGCTCGACCTCATCGGTGTCGGTGGGATGCGGGCAGGTGGCGGACGTCTCGCATCGAACCGACGTCTCAAACTCGTCGAATACGCACTGTCCACCGGTCTCATCGGACGCGGCGACCTCCCGATGCTCGACGCCGAGTACGCGCGCAACACCCAGCCTCCCGCGGGCGCCTAGAACCTGTCCTGCTCGCCGCACGCGGTTGCCAGACCAGGTGATCGGCACTGGGGAGACCGTGGGCACCGACCCGCCGACACCTCGGAAAAATGCCTTCTGACCTGCCATTTAACCATGGGTAGTTCTCCCCATCGCGTTATGGTCGCGACCACCATAACGTTCTTCTCATCAGCCCGGTGATCGACCGGTCCCGGGCACCGAGGAAGGGAAGAAAGATGACCGTCGCCGCGATCCACACCGCCCCCGGATACCAGACCGCCACCCGCACAGCAGTCCGCCAGCCAACTGCAGAGGCCCGCCGCCGCGAGGCGCTCGCCCGCCTGAGCTCACGCGTGATGCCACTGCCCGGCCGCCCCGTCTACGTCGAGGCTCCGCTCCGCCGCCGTGGACGTTTGGCTCCGGTCGCCGCCGAGAGCGATCCGATCGGAAGCATCGCTCCCGAACTGCCGCGGCCGACGCTGACCGACCGCGAGGTCGAGGTCCTGCGCACCTGGCTGATGGTCGACTCGAAGCCCGCGTGCGGCGAGGAACTCCACATCTCGCTCGGCACCGTCAACACCCACCTGACGCGGATCCGCGCCAAGTACTCGGACATCGGTCGCCCGGCCTCCACCAAGGCCGCGCTCGTCGCCCGCGCGATTCAGGACGACATCATCGACATCGAAGAGCTGTGACCGTCCTGCGGCGACCGGCCAGGCGTGGAGTCAGCCGTGCCGAATCATGGGGACGTCGAGGGCAACGTCCGGAACGCCGAAGGCATCGACGAGCTGCTCAGCATGCGGACGCAGAGTCCCGCACAGATCGTTGACCCCGCGCCGGACGGCCTTGGCCCGCTCCACCGAGACGTGACGATGCATCAAGTACCAGCCGAGGTCGTCTTCGACGAGTGAATAGACGAACAGATCGCGGACCCGCTTGAGCAGGGTCCGCGTCTGCTTGTCGGTCACCGTGCCGATCACGTCGACGAGGCTCTCCAACACGACACGCTCGATGTGAGCGTCGCCGACCTTGATCAGGTGGTCCTGAGTCGCAGTGAACACCTCTTGAGCGTCGGCGTCGTCGTCCTGCGCGCGGCGCATCCGGTTCGCCGCGGTACGCAGCAGATGGTCTTCGCGGTTGCGGAGAAGTCGGAGCTGCGTTCCCGGGTGGGTGAGGTCGCTGTTCTCCGGGTCCTCGTCGGAGTCGTCGAGCAGCGTCTGCACCACTTGCCGGGCCGCGGTCTTCTCCAAGGCGATGTCCTTGACGGTCGACGCGACGAATCGGATCCAGCCGACCGCGTCCAGATCGCTGATGTCGCCCGCGTACGCGGTGAGAAGCTGCTTCGCGACGAGCTGCCGCAGGATGAGGTTGTCGCCCTCGAACGTCGTGAACACGTCGATGTCGCCGCGCAGCAGGGGAAGTCGGTTCTCGTCGAGGTAACCGGCGCCGCCACAGGCCTCCCGCGCCTCGGAGATCGCTCGAGAGGCGAGCTCGGTGTGTCCGGCCTTGATCGCCGCGGCCTTGACCTCGAGTTTGCGGACCTCGTCGGGGTCGGCGTCGGCCGGGTCGCCGGACTGCAGTTCGTGGAGCTCGGCGACCACCTCGTTCTGCGCGACCGCGAACGCGTATGCACGTGCGACGAGCGGAAGGAGTCGACGCTGGTGGGTGCGGTAGTCGAGGAGGACGAGCTCTTCCTCGCTGTCCGGGGCCGCGAACTGCCTGCGAACCAGGGCATACTTCACTGCGAGAGCCAGCCCGAGTCGGCCCGCGGCGCCTGCTGCGGCGCCGACGGTCACGCGCCCGCGGATCAACGTGCCGAGCATGGTGAAGAACCGTCGGTTCAGCGATTCGATCGGACTCGAGTACGTGCCGTCGGCCGCGACGTCGCCGTAACGGTTGAGCAGGTCTTCTCTCGGGATACGGACGTGGTCGAACACGATCCGGCCGTTGTCGACGCCGGGCAGACCGCCTTTGAGTCCGCAGTCTGAGGTGGTGACGCCCGGAAGGTCGTTGCCGTCGGCGTCGCGGATCGGGACGACGAAGCAGTGCACGCCGTGACCCGTCGGCTCCTCACCGGGGCCCGCGGTGATGAGCTGCGCGAACACCGAGGCGTAGCGCGCGTGCTGGGCGGCGCCGCCGATGAAGTCTTTGCGTGAACTCGGCGTCGGGGAATTGATCTCGAACTCGCCCGACTCGGGCAGGTAGGTCGCGGTGGTCTCCAAGGCCTGGACGTTGGAGCCGTGGCCGGTCTCGGTCATCGCGAAGCAGCCGAGTACGTCCAAGTCGATGAGCCCGCGCACATACTTCTCGTGGTGGCGCTCGGTCCCCAGATTCTCGACGGCGCCGCCGAACAGACCCCACTGGACACCTGCTTTGACCATCAACGACAGGTCGCCGTAGCCGAGCTCCTCGATGGCGGTGACGGCGGCGCCGACGTCGCCGGTCCCGCCGTGCGTGGTGGCGAAACCGTCGGCGGGGAACCCGAGAGGAATCATCGCGTGCATCGCGTCGAGCATGTTCGCGCGGTAGTCGGGAATCGACACGCCCGACTTCGGGACCAGGCCTGCGGCCTGGATCTGGTCGCGAACGACGTCTCGCGTCGCCGCCCAGCGTCCGTCAAGGACGGTACGCAGCTGGGCGGTGACCTCAGCGGCGGACATCTCGGGGATCGGGTCTTCGGGAGTGTCGGTTGTGGGGGCGGAGACCTGCTCACGTTCAGCCATGGAAGCGACACTACCGACGCGTACGACTCCCTGCAGCAGGGCGGACGATGTTCGCGCGGAGCTACTGAGGGATAATGCGAGTTGTGGCAGACATCGAGGACATCCTGGCAGTCGAACGCATCGACGACGACATCTTCCGCAGCAGCGTGTTCGTGAGCTCGCTGCGCCGAACATTCGGCGGGCAGGTCGCCGGACAGGCGTTGGTCGCCGCTACCCGCACCGTCGCTCCCGAGTTCCGCGTGCATTCCCTCCACGGCTACTTCCTGCGTCCCGGCAAACCCGATCAGCCGACGGTGTTCATCGTCGACCGCATCCGGGACGGGAGGTCGTTCGTGACGCGCCGCGTGAACGGAGTGCAGAACGGCGAGACGATCTTCTCGATGTCGGCGTCCTTCCACATTGCGGGCGACGAGGGGATCGAACACCAGGACACGATGCCCGAGGCTCCGGAACCGGAGTCGCTGGTCGACGGCCGAGACATCGAAGGTCCGAACAAGGCGTTGCTCGCGGAGTGGGACAACTTCGACGTCCGCGTGGTTCCCGGGGATCAGCTCGTCACCCACGGCTGGTTCGCGTCGCAGCAGCGCGTGTGGTTCCGCTATCGCAAACCGTTGCCCGACGATCAACTGCTGCACGTCTGCACCCTCGCGTACATGAGCGACATGACGCTGCTGGGCTCGGCGAAGGTCGCCCACCCCGACGCGATGCTGCAGAGCGCGTCGCTCGACCACGCGATGTGGTTCCTGCGGCCGTTCCGCGCCGACGACTGGTTGCTGTACGACCAGACCTCGCCGTCGGCGAGCGGCGCCCGCGCTCTGACTCAGGGCCGGATCTACGACCGCGGCGGTCGCATGGTGGCCGCCGTGACGCAGGAGGGACTCGCTCGGACCGGAGTGCCCGAGACGAAGGCGAGCGTCATCGTGGACCGATCGGCCGGTAACGACGAGACTGCGAAGAACAAGGCCGGGGACAAGTGAGTCCACTGATCGGGGTGCTCGCCCTGCAGGGCGACGTCCGGGAACACACCGAAGGCCTGCGAGCGGCCGGTGCCGACGTCCTGGCCGTCCGCCGGGTGAGCGAACTCGACAGGGTCGACGGACTGGTGATTCCGGGCGGTGAGTCGACGGCCATGAGCAGACTGCTCGGCGTGTTCGACCTCTACGATCCGCTCGTGTCTCGTCTCCGAGAGGGGCTGCCCGCCTACGGGTCGTGCGCCGGCATGATCATGCTGGCCTCGAACATCCTCGACACCCGGCCCGACGCCCGGCACCTCGACGCGCTCGACGTCACGGTCCGCCGCAACGCGTTCGGCAGGCAGGTGGCGTCGTTCGAGACCGATTTGGAGTTCGCAGGAATCACCGACGCGCCCGGAGCCGATCCGATGCGCGCGGTGTTCATCCGGGCCCCGTGGGTCGAGTCCGTCGGCGACGGGGTCGAGGTCCTCGCCACGGTGCCGACCGGACCGGCCGCCGGGCGAGTCGTCGCCGTGCGGCAGGCGAACGTGCTGGCCACGTCGTTTCACCCCGAGGTCACCGGCGATCACCGGGTGCACGGGTACTTCGTCGACCTGGTGCGCGCAGCGTAGAATCTGACAGTCACTCCGCTCGGCCGGTCACGGCGAGCGGGCGTAAACCGAAGGGATCACCACCATGAGCGGCCACTCCAAATGGGCCACCACCAAGCATAAGAAGGCGGTCATCGACGCCAAGCGCGGCAAGATGTTCGCCAAGCTGATCAAGAACATCGAGGTGGCCGCCCGCACGGGTGGTGGTGATCCGGCAGGCAACCCGACGCTCTTCGACGCGATCCAGAAGGCCAAGAAGTCGTCGGTGCCCAACGACAACATCGAACGCGCCCGCAAACGCGGCGGCGGCGAAGAAGGCGGCGGCGCCGACTGGCAGACGATCATGTACGAGGGCTACGGGCCCAACGGTGTGGCCGTCCTCATCGAGTGCGTCACCGACAATCGCAACCGCGCAGCAGGCGAGGTCCGCACCGCGATGACCCGCAACGGCGGCAACATGGCCGATCCGGGTTCGGTGTCGTACCTGTTCACTCGCAAGGGCGTCGTCACGATGGAGAAGGCCGGGCAGAGCGAGGAGGACGTCCTCATGGCCGTGCTCGACGCGGGAGCCGAGGACGTCTCCGACCTCGGCGAGACCTTCGAGATCGTGAGCGAGCCGGGCGACCTCATCGCCGTGCGCACCGCGTTGCAAGAGGCCGGGATGGACTACGACTCGGCGGAGCCCGACTTCCGTGCCTCGGTCGAGGTCGCCGTGGACGCCGACGGCGCACGCAAGGTGTTCAAGCTGATCGACGCACTCGAAGACTCCGACGACGTGCAGAACGTCTACAGCAACGTCGACCTGACCGACGAGGTGCTCGCCGAGCTCGAAGACGACTGATACGATATCGAACAAACGTTCGCTGCGGCAGGCGCGGCGCGGTTGCTGGGAGGTCGGTACTCGGTGCGAGTGATGGGGGTCGATCCCGGCCTCACCCGGTGCGGCGTCGCGTTGGTGGAGTCGGGGAGCGGACGTAAGGTCACGGCGCTCGACGTCGACGTGGTCCGCACCCCGTCCGATATGGATCTCGCCGAGCGACTCCTGGCGATCCACCGTGCTGTCGAACACTGGCTCGACACCCACCATCCCGACGTGGTGGCTGTCGAGCGCGTGTTCGCGCAACGGCAGGTGAGTACGGCGATGGGCACTGCGCAGGCGGCAGGCGTCGTCGCCCTCGCCGCAGCCCAACGTGGCATCCCCGTGCGTTTTCATACCCCGTCCGAGGTGAAGGCTGCGGTGACCGGCTCTGGCCGGGCCGATAAGGCGCAGGTCACCCTGATGATCACCCGTATCCTCGGCATGCAGAAGCCGCCGAAGCCTGCGGATGCCGCGGACGCGTTGGCGCTCGCCGTCTGCCATTGCTGGCGCGGTCCGGTCAACGAGCGGATGGAAGCGGCAGCTGCGCAGGCGAAGGCCGCGCAGGACCGTCATCGTGCACGCGTCAAGGCGGCACAGGAGGAGGCTGCGGCACGATGATCGCGTCCGTGTCCGGAGAAGTCGTCGACATCGCACTCGACCACGCCGTCGTCGAATGCGCCGGTGTCGGATATCGCGTGCTCGCGACCCCGCCGACGCTGGGTCGCCTGGTTCGCGGCGAACACACCAGACTGCTCACCTCGATGATCGTGCGCGAGGACTCGATGACGCTCTACGGCTTCACCGACCCGGACGCTCGCGCACTGTTCGGGCTGTTGCAGACGGTCACCGGCGTCGGACCACGTCTGGCGATGGCGACGCTCGCCGTCCTGGAACCGGACAGTCTGCGTCGTGCGCTCGCGGAATCGGACGCCAAGGCGTTGACCGCCGTGCCGGGCATCGGAAAACGCGTCGCCGAGCGCCTCGTGGTGGAGCTGCGCGACAAGGTCGACGCAGGCCCGGTCGGCTCGACGGTGTCCGGTGCACCCGCGGTCGGCGTCGGCGGACAGGTGACCGAGGCTCTGATCGGGCTCGGGTTCACCGAGAACGCGGCGCAGCAAGCGGTGGCGGCGGTGTTGGCGCACCAGCCCGACGCAGACTCGTCGACCTTGTTGCGCACTGCACTCGCCGGACTCGGACCTCGACGATGACCGATGCCTTCGGCGGAACGTCAGACGATTTCTTGTCGCCGGACGCCGTGCCGGCCGACCGCGACCTCGACGCGAGCCTGCGGCCGAGCACCCTCGGCGACTTCATCGGCCAGCCGAAAGTCCGCGAACAGCTCGAACTGGTGCTGCACGCGGCCCGGGCCCGCGGGAGCACGCCCGACCACATTCTGCTGTCGGGTCCGCCCGGACTGGGCAAGACCTCGCTCGCCATGATCATCGCGAGCGAGATGGGGGCGGCCATCCGAATCACCTCAGGGCCGGCTTTGGAGCGGGCAGGCGATCTGGCTGCGATGCTCTCGAACCTCGTCGAGGGCGACGTGCTGTTCATCGACGAGATCCATCGGATCGCGCGGCCCGCCGAGGAGATGCTGTACCTGGCGATGGAGGACTTCCGCGTCGATGTGATCGTCGGCAAGGGGCCGGGCGCGACGTCCATCCCACTCGAAGTCGCACCGTTCACCCTGGTCGGCGCCACGACCAGGTCGGGCGCGCTCACCGGTCCGCTGCGCGACCGGTTCGGTTTCACCGCCCACATGGAGTTCTACGAGCCTGCCGAATTGGTGCGGGTGCTCGTGCGGTCGGCGACGATCCTCGGCATCGACATGGATGCGGAGGCCGCGGCCGAGGTCGCGGGACGTTCGCGCGGAACCCCGCGTATCGCGAACCGCCTGCTGCGTCGGGTCCGTGACTACGCGGAGGTCCGGGGCGATGGCCGGGTCGACGTCGAGGCTGCTCGTGCGGCATTGGCCGTCTACGACGTGGACGAACTCGGACTGGACCGTCTCGACCGCGCGGTACTCGGCGCACTCGTCCGAGGTTTCGGCGGGGGACCGGTCGGCGTGTCGACCCTCGCCGTCGCGGTCGGCGAGGAACCGGCCACCGTCGAAGAGGTGTGCGAGCCGTTTCTGGTCCGTGCGGGGATGATCGCTCGGACACCGCGTGGCCGCGTGGCGACCGGAGCGGCCTGGAATCACCTGGGTCTGCAGGCTCCGCCGGATGCCATCGACCAGGTTCACGGCGTGCGTGCACGCGAGGAGACACTGTTCGACTGAGTACGGTGCAGGCCCTCGGCCTGCTCAGCGACATGTCACCGCGGAGTCGGTGGTGCGGTCCTCGCCTCACTCGGCGTGTGCGCTGCACAGTGCGAGCGCCGGGCCTGGCACACTGGAGCGCATGTCATCCTCATTGATCATCCCGCTGATGCTGGCTGCGATGGCCGTGTTCATGTTCGTGAGCGTCCGCAACCAGAAGAAGCGCGCAGCGGCGGCCGCAGACATGCAGTCCTCCGTCGGACCCGGCACCCGCGTCCAACTCCAGTCCGGCCTGTTCGGCACCGTGGTGGACTCCTCCGACGGCGACGTCGTGCAGATCGAGATCGCACCGGGCGTCGTGACCGAATGGAACCGTCTCGCGATCCGGGAGACGGTCGCCGATCCGTCGACCGAGGCCGCCCTCGACGAGAGCTCCGCCGACGACTTCCACGTGCCGGACAGCCTCGAAGGCCTCGACTCGGGTGAGTCGGCGGCCGGCGGCTCGACCTCCGGAAAGCCGAACCTCGACAAGTCGTCCGGTGACGAGTCCGGTGACGATAAGCCCGAAGAGAAGTAGGCCGCCGCAACGTGAGCAGTAACAACCCACTCACCGCGCGACGCACCGCACAGCGAGAGACTTCCCCCTGGGTTCCGATCCTGGGCTTTCTCGCCGTGCTCGTCGCGATCTTCGCGATCGTCTTCGGAACCGGAGACCATAAGGCGGAGCCGAAGCTCGGCATCGACCTGCAGGGCGGTACCCGAGTCGTCCTGACCGCGCGTACCGAGAACGGCAAGGCCCCGGAGAAGAGTCAGCTCGACCTGGCCCGCCAGATCATCGAGCAGCGCGTCAACGGGCTCGGCGTCGGTGGGTCCGAGGTCGTCGTCAACGGCAGCACCCTGGTCATCACCGTGCCTGGTGACGATGGCAAACAGGCCCGTTCTCTCGGTCAGACTGCGCGTCTGTACATCCGCCCGGTCGTGACACAGACGCCCGCGACGCCGCAGAAGGCCGACCCGAACGCCAAGAAGGTGTCCCAGATGACGCCGGAGGAGCAGACGGCAGCCATCGACGCTGCGCGCAAGGCGCGACAGGCTCCCGCGGGAGCCGACGAAGCCCAGATGCAGCGACTGCAGGCCGAGATGGCGAAGGTGAACTGTTCGCCGGACGCCGTCGATCCGCTCGTCGGCTACGACCGGCCCGACCAGTATCTCGTCGCCTGCGGTGACAAGGACGGGCAGGTGTACCTGCTCGAGCCGATGATCATCAGGGGCACCGACGTCGATCAGGCGAAGGCACAGCAGAACGAGAGCGGCCAATGGGTCGTGGCCGTCGACTACAAGGGCGACGGCAAGAAGACGTGGGCCGACTACACCGGAAAGAACGTCGGCAAGACGACGGCGACGGTGCTGGACACCCAGGTCGTGAGCGCCGCGACCATCAACTCGGCGATCATCGGCACCACCGAGATCTCCGGCGACTTCACGCAGGGCGAAGCTCAAGAACTCGCGAACGCGCTCCAGTACGGTTCGCTGCCGTTGTCGTTCGAGACGTCCGACGCGCAGACCGTGTCGGCGACGCTCGGCCTCTCCTCGTTGAAGGCCGGACTGATCGCAGGCGCCGTGGGGCTGCTCGCCGTGCTGCTGTACGCGCTGCTGTACTACCGGATGCTCGGATTCTTGACGTTCCTGTCGCTGATCCTCGCCTCGGCGATGGTCTACGGGTTGATCGTCCTGCTCGGCCGGTGGATCGGGTTCACGCTCGACCTCTCGGGCATCGCGGGTCTGATCATCGGCATCGGTATGACCGCCGACTCGTTCGTCGTCTACTTCGAGCGAATAAAGGACGAGATGCGTGAAGGCAGATCGTTCCGGTCCGCCGTCAACCGCGGTTGGCAGAGTGCCCGCCGCACGGTCTGGACCGGTAACGCTGTCAGCTTCATCGCCGCCGCGATCATCTACTTCCTCGCGGTCGGCCAGGTCAAGGGCTTCGCGTTCACGTTGGGCCTGACCACCATCATCGACGTCGTGATCGTGTTCCTGGTGACGCATCCGATGGTCGTGCTGGCGAGCCGGACAGCCTTCCTGTCGAAACCGAGCATCAACGGTCTGGGCGCTGTCTCGGAAGTCGCGCGTAGACGCCGCACTTCCGCGGGTACGCGGTCGGGCGCGGGAGAGGACACGCTGTGAGCGACGAGAAGCCAACTACAGTCTGGGCCGACGAGGACTACGTCGCCGCCGAGAACCGCTCGTTCCTGTCCCGCCTCTACACGGGCACAGGCGCCTTCGACATCGTCGGCAGGCGCAAGACGTGGTACACGGTCTCGGCCGTGATCATGCTGATCTGCATCCTGTCGATGGTCTTCCGCGGTTTCACGCCCGGCATCGACTTCGAGGGCGGCACCCAGGTGTCGTTGCCTGCGGTCTCGTCGTCGATCACCACCGACTCGGTGAGCAAGGTGTTCGCCGACACGCTCGGTCAGGAACCGGAATCGGTGCAGACGGCAGGCGCGGGCAGTTCCGCGACCATTCAGCTGCGCACCGAGACCATGTCGGCGGAGGATGCGGGCAAACTGGCGCATGCGCTGGCTGACACGTTCAAACCCGAGCTGACGCTCGCCGACGTCAGCAGTTCTGACGTGAGTTCCACGTGGGGCGCGGAGATCACCCGCAAAATGGTGATCGCGCTCCTGGTGTTCCTCGTCGTGGTGTTCATCTACATCGCGGTCCGCTTCGACCGAGAGATGTCCGCTGCGGCGCTCGTCTCACTCCTGTTCGACGTCGTCGTCACTGCAGGTGCGTACTCCCTGGTCGGTTGGGAGGTGACTCCGGCGATGGTGATCGGTCTGCTGACCGTGCTCGGCTTCTCCGTCTACGACACGGTCGTGGTCTTCGACAAGGTGGAGGAGAACACCAGATCGGTGTTCGCGACCTCCCGTCGCACCTACGGTGAACAGACGAACCTCGCCGTCAACCAGACGTTGATGCGGTCCATCAACACGACTGTCATCTCGGTGCTGCCGATCATCGCTCTCATGGTGATCGCGGTGTGGATGCTCGGGGTCGGCACCCTCAAGGACCTCGCGTTGATCCAGTTGGTGGGCGTCGTCGTCGGCACCTATTCGTCGGTGTTCCTCGCATCGCCGATGCTGGTGTCGCTCAAGGAACGTCGCAAGGACGTCAAACGTCACACGGCGAAGGTGCTCGCGCGCCGAGAGAAGGTGGCGAGCGCATGAGCGGGTCGCGGCTGCGAAGGGTCGCAGCACTCGCGGCGGCCCTCGCGGCCGCGGGCACGATGCTGGTGGCGTGCGGTGACGACGAGAAGGGGTCGAGCATCGACTACCTGATCGATGCGCGCGTCTCCGACTACAACGTGAACACTCCGGACGGATACGCCGAAGGCGGCCTGATGGCGTTGACGCGCGTGCTGCCCGGATTCTCGTTCATCGGGCCGGACGGGCAGATCGTCGCCGACCGCGACATCGGCACGGCGACGCTCACCGAGACGTCGCCGATGACCGTGCGCTACGACTTCAACCGGGACGCGGTGTACTCCGACGGCCGACCGATGGTGTGCGACGACCTCGTGCTCGCCGCCTCCGCGCTCGGCGGGATGACGCGCGGCTTCGACGCCGCGACCCGGGCCGGGTATCGCGACATCGACAAGGTGGACTGCAGACCCGGAGCCAAGACCGCGACGGTGACGTTCGACAAGGACAGCTCGTACCGCGAATGGCGGGCTCTGTTCGGCGCGGGCACCCTGCTGCCCGCGCACGTCGTGGGTCGTCTCGCGGGCGTGCCGGACGTCGTCGGGACGCTGAACGGCAAGAACCGTCGCGCGATCGCGAAGATCGCCGACGCGTGGAACACCGGCTTCGCGTTGAAACCCGGCGACGAGATCGACCCCGAGAAGTTCGTGGCCTCCGGGCCGTACCGAGTCGAGAGCTACACCACGGACCGCGGTCTGCGGCTCGTCGCCAACGAGAAGTGGTGGGGCCAGAAGCCCGTCCTGGGCGACGTGACGGTGTGGCCACTCGGCACCGACGGAGCCAAGGCGGTTGAGGACGGCGTCGTCGACGTCGCGGACACCGCCGACGTCGCCGAAGCCGACAAGGTGGCCGGGAACGAAGCCGCGCCCACCGACACGGACCGAAGCGCGGCACGCGACGTACGGCCGCTCGCCGTGACGAACCTGGTCTTCGCGCGGACCGGCACCGGTTCCGACGTCAAGGTCCGGCAGGCGCTGGCCACCTGCATGCCGCGCAGCCGACTCGCTCGTGACCACGGATCGAACGGGATCGTGTGGAGTCTGCGCAGCGCAGGACCCGCCGACTCGCTCGGACCGTCGTTGAACGTGCAGTTCGGTCGCCGCTACCCGCGGTCGAACGTCGCCCGCGCCCGCACGCTCCTCGAGGAGCGGAACTCCGGCGACGGCGGCAGCGGAAAGCCCGTCGTCCGCATCGGCTACCCGGCGGGCAGCAAGACGTCGGCCGCCGTCGTGAAGTCGATCTCGGATGCCTGCGCGCCCGCAGGCCTCACGGTGAAAGACGTGTCGTCACCGGACTTCTCTGTGACGGACCTCGGCAAGGGCGCCGACGCGCTCCTGTCCTCCGGCGACACGTTCGCGGCCTCGGGCACGGCAAGCGGTATCCCGGCCGTCTACGCGCTGTACCCCGGCGACCCGCTCAATCTGTCCGGGTACCGCAACGGCGCGGTCGGCAAGGCCATCACCGGCTTGTCCGAGACCGCCAGCGACAGCGCCCGCCTGCCGCTGTTGCGAACGATCGACACCCAGGCGTGGGATCAGTTGCCGACGATCCCGCTCTACGGCGCAGTCCGCGGGCGGGAGGCGTCTGACGCGGTGCAACGCGTGGTGCCCGGCATGGGGCGTTCGGGAACCGGATGGAACATGGATCGATGGGGAGTCACCGGATGAGTGCAGGAACCGCAACCGCCGAGGTGCGCGACCGACTGGAGTCGGCTCGGGCGGCGATCGACGCACATGCCCGTCTCGTGCCCGACTTTCCCGAACCCGGTGTGGAGTTCAAAGACCTGACGCCGGTCCTCGCCGCGCCGGACGGGCTCCGGACGGTAACGACGGCACTGGCCGACGCGTGCGCAGGAGCCGATCTGATCGCAGGCATCGATGCCCGCGGGTTCCTGCTCGGCGGCGCGATCGCCCACCACCTCGGCATCGGGGTCGTCGCCGTGCGCAAGGGCGGCAAGCTGCCTCCACCGGTCATCGGCGTCGACTACGACCTCGAGTACGGTTCGGCCCGACTGGAGGTGCCCGCATCCGGTATCGATTTCGCCGGGCGACGCGTGGCGGTCGTCGACGACGTCCTCGCGACCGGTGGAACTCTCTGCGCCACACTCGATCTGCTTCGTCAGATGGGTGCTCTGGTGTCCGACGTCGCGGTCGTGATGGAACTGAGCGGTTTCCCGGGGCGCGCTCGCATCGAGGCCGCGGGCGGCGGCGACCTGCGCGTGCACAACCTCTGTCAAGGGTGATATGAATCACCGTCGACGAGTGACCTAGACTCGCACCATGAGCGAACCCGATGCCGCGCGCCGCGCTGACGACACAGCTGCACCGCTGAGTTCCCGGCGCGTGCGGGCACGACTCGCGCGCCGGATGACGGCGGCGCCGCGCGGCGGCGTGGCGCAAGTGCTTGAACCGCTGGTCACGCTGCACCGGTCGGTGTATCCGAAGGCAGAAGTCGCCGTCCTGCAGCAGGCCTACGACGTCGCCGCGGAGCACCACACCGGCCAGATGCGGAAGTCCGGGGACCCGTACATCACGCATCCGCTCGCGGTGGCGACGATTCTCGCCGACCTCGGCATGGACACGACCACGCTGGTCGCCGCACTGCTCCACGACACTGTGGAGGACACCGGTTACTCACTGCCACAGCTGGAGAAGGACTTCGGTCCAGAAGTCGCGCACCTCGTCGACGGCGTGACGAAATTGGACAAGGTCGCGCTCGGAAGCGCCGCTGAAGGCGAGACCATCCGCAAGATGATCATCGCGATGGCGCGCGATCCCCGCGTGCTCGTGATCAAGGTCGCCGACCGCCTGCACAATATGCGGACCATGCGTTTCCTGCCGCCCGAGAAGCAGGCGCGCAAAGCGCACGAGACTTTGGAAGTGATTGCGCCGCTGGCACATCGCCTCGGTATGGCGACGGTCAAGTGGGAATTGGAAGACCTCTCTTTCGCGATCCTGCATCCCAAGAAGTACGAGGAGATCGTGCGTCTCGTCGCCGATCGCGCGCCGAGTCGGGACACGTACCTGGCGCGGGTGCAGACCGACCTCGACAATGCTCTCGGCGGGGCTCATATCGACGCGAACGTCGAAGGACGACCCAAACACTACTGGTCGATCTATCAGAAGATGATCGTCCGGGGCAAGGACTTCGACGACATCCACGACCTCGTCGGCATGCGCATCCTCTGCGACGAGGTCCGGGACTGCTATGCCGCGATCGGCGTCGTCCACTCGTTGTGGCAACCGATGGCCGGTCGGTTCAAGGACTACATAGCGCAGCCGAGTTTCGGGGTGTACCAGTCGTTGCACACCACGGTGATCGGGCCGGAGGGCAAGCCGCTCGAGATCCAGATCCGTACTCACGAGATGCACCGCACCGCCGAGTTCGGCATCGCCGCGCACTGGCGCTACAAGGAGGGGCGGAAAGGCAAGGGGCGCAAGGCGACCGACGTCGCCGAAGTCGACGACATGGCGTGGATGCGGCAACTTCTCGACTGGCAGCGGGAAGCCGCGGATCCGGGGGAGTTCCTCGAGTCGCTGCGCTACGACCTGGCAGTCAGAGAGATCTTCGTCTTCACGCCGAAGGGCGACGTGGTGACTCTTCCCGCGGGGTCGACACCGGTCGACTTCGCCTACGCCGTGCACACCGAGGTCGGACACCGTTGCATCGGGGCCCGCGTCAACGGGCGCCTCGTCGCACTCGAGCGTCCGCTGGAGAACGGCGAAGTCATCGAGGTCTTCACCTCTAAAGCCGAGAACGCGGGGCCGAGCAAGGACTGGCAGAACTTCGTCGTCTCGCCGCGCGCCAAAGCGAAGATCCGGCAGTGGTTCGCCAAGGAACGTCGCGAAGAGGCACTGGAAGCAGGCAAGGAGGCGATCGCCAAGGAAGTACGACGCGGCGGGCTCCCGCTGCATCGTCTTCTGTCCGGCGACTCCGTGATGGCGGTCGCCAAGGAGTTCGGATTCAACGACGTCGACGCGCTCTACACAGCTGTCGGCGAGGGCCATGTGCCCGCCGGTCGCATGGTGCACCGACTGGTCGCTATGCTCGGCGGCGTCGAAGGCGCCGAAGAGGAGATCGCGAACCGCGCGACCCCGTCGACCGCGCAGAGAACCCGACCGAGCGTGGGCGACAGCGGCGTCGTCGTCGAGGGCATCGACAACGTGCTCGTCAAACTCGCCAAGTGCTGTACTCCCGTGCCGGGCGACGAGATCCTCGGATTCGTCACGCGCGGAGGCGGTGTCAGCGTTCACCGAGCCGACTGCACCAACGCGCAGGAGCTCCGGTCTCAGCCCGAGCGTCTCGTCCCGGTCAGTTGGGCTCCGACGACCAGTGCGGTGTTCCTCGTCGCGATTCAAGTGGAGGCACTCGACCGTCACCGGTTGCTGTCGGACGTGACGCGCGTGTTGGCCGACGAACGGGTCAACCTGCTGTCGGCGTCATTGACGACGAGCCGCGATCGGGTCGCGATCAGCCGCTTCACTTTCGAGATGGCCGATCCGAAGCACCTCGGCCACGTCCTGAACGTGGTCCGGAACGTCGAAGGCGTCTACGACGTCTACCGAGTGACCTCCGCAGGCTGACGGTTCCGCAGACTGACCGAGACGGCTGGCCTGCGGACGCGCCGTCACTCGGAGTCGCTGACCGACGCCTTCGTGATCTCGAGGTCGGCCTTCGGCACACCGTTCTCCTTGGTGGAGTTGGGGCCGATGATCGTGCCTTCCTTGGCGATCTGGTCGATGACCTTGATCCCCTCGGACGAAACCTTGCCGACTACCGAGAGCGGTGTCGAGAGCGTCGAGTCCTTGGTGAAGACGATGAAGTTCGCGCTGCCGGTGTTCGCTTGCTCGGCCGGATCCTGCGACTGCGGATTGTTGGAGTTGATGATCGCGACTGTTCCGCGCGGATAGGTGATCTGCGACTGGGACATGCCCATCTGCGCCATCTGCGGGTCCGGGGGCGTCATCTCCAAGTGGTCCGGAGCCTCATCCGGGGAGTGCCACCCGGGGGTGCCGATACCGGTGCGGGTCGGGTCGCCGCACTGCAGACCCGACAGGGTCGGGCTCTGGGCGAGACGGAAGCACGACGTCTTGTCGTAGTAGCCGTTGTCGGCCAACGACATGATCGCGTTCACGTTGCACGCGGCGTGGCTGCGATCGAGGTCGACGACCACGTCGCCTTTGTTTGTGGCGAGAGTCAACTCCGCGGTCCCAGTGTTCCGAGTCCGCGACTCCGGCTTCGGCGAGGTCCGCTGCTTGGCCGCGCCCTCGCGAAGAGTCGTGAGGAAGGCCTCGGCTCCCGCCTTCTGCTCCTGCGGGATCTGCGGCATCATGTCCTGAAGCTTCTTGATCTCGCCCGGGAAATCTGCGGGTGCATCGGCGTAGTCGCACGTGGTGTGTCGGTCGTTGTCCCAGGAACGCCACCAGAAGTAGCCGCCGACCGCTGCGATCGCGACCACGACGACGCCTGCCGCAGCGATCATCGAGAGGCGACGCTTCTTCGCGGCCTGCTTCTCACGCTCCAGCCGTTCTTCGAGCTTGCGGCGGGCGGCGTCGCGACGCTCTTCGTTGGTCGACACGCTGGTGGAACCTCCTGTAAGCGATGTCCGCGGCGGGAGTCCGCGCGGGGCGGCCCCATGCTATCGCAGTGGTCTGATCAGTCGATGAGACAATGGTTCTTGAGACACGAGAAGAAGGGTGACGTCTGTTGCTGATCGCGGGATTTCCGGCCGGAGCGTTTCAGACCAACTGCTATCTGGTCGCGGAGGGTCCTGGCTCAGATGCGGTCATCATCGACCCGGGTCAAGACGCCGCACCGAATGTGCGGTCGGTGCTCGACGAGTACTCGCTGACGCCGGTGGCCGTATTCCTGACGCACGGGCACCTCGATCACACGTGGAACGCGCAGGAACTCGCCGACGAGTACTCGATTCCCGCATACATTCACGCGGATGACCGGCCGATGCTCACCGATCCCGGAATGGGCATCGGGTCGGCGTTGTCGTCGATGATCGGCGACCTCGAGTTCGTCGAACCGCAGAAGGTCGTCGAATTCGTCGACGGCGAGGACGTCGAAGTCGCAGGCGTCCGCTGGGCCGTCGACCATGCGCCAGGCCATTCGCGCGGCAGCGTTCTGTTGACCCCGGAGCTGCCGGCCGACCCGGAGACGGGGGAGAGGATCTCGGTCTGCTTCTCCGGCGACGTACTGTTCAACGGATCGATCGGACGCACGGATCTGCCCGGCGGGAGCCACCAGCAACTACTCGACTCGATCGCGGCGAAACTGCTGCCGCGCGACGACGACCAGGTGATCCTGCCCGGTCACGGACCGCAGACGACGATCGGCGCCGAACGCACCGGGAATCCGTTTCTCGTCGATCTGCCCGATGTACAGAAGAAGGGACGTTACGGACTGTGAGCGAGTTCTCCGCGCCGAAAGGCATTCCGGACTATTTTCCGCCCGCTTCGGCGGACTTCCTCGCCGTTCGCAATGCGCTGACCGACGCGGCGTACCGCGCAGGCTACGGCCACATCGAACTGCCGATCTTCGAGGAGACGGCGCTGTTCGCTCGCGGGGTCGGCGAGTCGACCGATGTCGTGAGCAAGGAGATGTATACATTCTCCGACCGCGGCGGTCGCACGGTCACCCTGCGTCCGGAAGGCACCGCTGGCGTGATGCGTGCCGTCATCCAGCATGGTCTGGATCGCGGACAGCTACCCGTGAAACTCTGCTATTCGGGTCCGTTCTTCCGTTACGAACGTCCGCAGGCCGGTCGATACCGTCAGCTTCAGCAGGTCGGCGTCGAGGCGATCGGCGTGGACGATCCGGCGTTGGACGCCGAGGTCATCGCGATCGCCGACGAGGGTTACCGCAGGCTCGGCCTGACCGGCTACCGCCTCGATCTGACGTCGTTGGGCGACGACACGTGCCGCCCGCAGTACCGAGAAGCGCTGCAGGAGTTCCTGTTAGGTCTCGACCTCGATGAGCCGACTCGGGAACGCGCCCGCATCAACCCCTTGCGAGTCCTCGACGACAAGCGCCCCGAAGTGCGCGCGGCCACGGCCGACGCGCCGCTGATGCTCGACTGCCTGAGCGATTCGGCGAGCGAGCACTTCGAGCACGTGAAAGCCCACCTGGACGGTCTCGGCGTGAAGTACGAGATCAACCCGCGCCTGGTCCGCGGCCTCGACTACTACACCAAGACGACGTTCGAGTTCGTGCACGACGGACTAGGCGCGCAGTCGGGCATCGGCGGCGGCGGCCGCTACGACGGTCTGATGAAGCAGATCGGCGGCAAGCAGGAGCTGTCGGGCATCGGATTCGGTATCGGCGTCGACCGTACGGTCCTCGCGTTGGAGGCTGAGGGAGTCTCCGTCGCAGGCGCAGGCCGCGTCCAGGTCTTCGGCGTGCCGCTCGGCGCCGCAGCGAAGTCGGCGATGGTCAACCTCGCCGGAGACCTTCGCGCCGCGGGTGTCTCGGTGGACCTCGCGTACGGCGATCGCGGACTGAAGGGCGCGATGAAGGCTGCCGACCGCTCCGGCGCGCGCCTCGCTCTCGTGCTCGGCGAACGCGAACTCGACGACCGAGTGATCGAGATCAAGAACCTCGCCAACGGCGAGCAGGAGGCGGTGTCCATCGACGACGTCCTCGCCCAGGTCCGCCGCCGCCTCGACAGCTGACGCGTTCGCGCACTTCGGCGTCGTTCGCTCACTTCGGGGCCGTTCGCTCACCTCCGGAGAGGAGCGAGCGCATCGCAAGTGAGCGGACGCCGCGTGAGTGCGCGCCTGTGGATAACGGGGGTGCGGTTCGGTCGAGACTGCCGTTCACTGTTCGCATGTGGCCGGTCGATCGATACCGAATCGTGCATCGCGAACTCGCTCTCGAGCATGGACTCACTGAGCGGCGGATCGCGAGAGCTCTGCACGCGGGTGAGTTGCGGGCTGTCGCTCGTGGCCGATACATCCTCGCGTCAGACCTCGCCGGGCGCGACGACGCTGCGGACGTCTTCTACCGCGCACAATGCGTCGCGGCGGCCTCGGGGCCGGGACGGCCCGTGCTCAGTCACGACTCGGCGGCGGCGATCCACCGGATTGCCTTGCTCTACCCGGATCACGAGCACGTCCACGTGACGACCGGACGGGACGCCGGAGGGTCCAGACGGTCCCGACGGATCATCCATTCGGGCCGACTTCCCGATGAGGACGTCGTCGAGGTGGACGGGGTACTGGTGACCAGCGTGCCGCGGACCGCGGTCGATGTCGCTCTCGCGGCCGGCACCTTCCCGCAGGCACTGACGGTGTTCGACGGCGCCGTGGGGACCGCGGCCGACCGTGAGGACATCGAGCGACTGCTCGCGGCGAGTCGACACGGCGTCGCTCTCGCACGCCGCGCCTATCGGCTTGCCGACGACCGCTCCGATTCGCCCGGGGAGTCGTGGAGCAGGGCGCAGATGATCGACGCGGGACTGCCTGTTCCAGATCTGCAGGTCGAGTACCGGTTGGGCTCGGGTCGTCGCGCATTCTGCGATTTCGGGATCGGTGACGTGTTCGTCGGCGAGTTCGACGGCCTCGTGAAGTATCGCCGCGAGATGCGCAAGGGCGAAGCGCCGGAGGACGTCGTCATCCGCGAGAAGATCCGCGAGGACGAACTCCGCGAACTCGGCCTCGACGTCGCACGGTGGATCTGGTCCGATCTCGGCCGGGGACTGATGGTGCCGAAGCTCGCAGCGCACTACGAGAGACTCGGTGTCCGCTCACCGTAGAGGCGTGGGGGCCCCCCCGGGGGGGGGGCCCCCCCCGCTTCGCGTGTGCGCGGACGGGGCGGAAGTGAGCGAACTCGCGTCTACAGGTCGTCGGTGGCGAAGGTGTCGCAGCGGCTCGGGTCGCCGGACTGGTAGCCGGTGGTGAACCAGCGCTGACGCTGGCGCGCGCTGCCGTGCGTCCAGCCCTCGGGGTTCGATCCCGAACCCTGGATCGTATCGTCGCCGATCGCCTTCGCGGTCTGGATGACCGAGGCGATCTGGTCGTCGGTCAGGGGAGCGAGCATCGCGTCGGGGCCGTCGTCGGCGTGCTGAGCCCAGACGCCCGCCAGGCAGTCGGCCTGCAACTCGATGCGGACCGAGCCGTCGTTGCCCATCCGCTGGCCCTTCGCGAGAACGCCGGTCAGGTTCTCGATGTGATGCCCGAACTCGTGGGCGACGACGTACTCCTGGGCGAGCGGGCCGTCCGAGCCACCCATCCTTTTGAGCTCCTGGAAGAAACTCGGGTCGAAATAGGCCGTCTCGTCGCTCGGGCAGTAGAACGGTCCCATCGCCGACGACGCCGCGCCGCAGCCGGTGCTGATGTCGCCCGAGAAGATCTTCATGTCGGGATCGGTGTAACCGTTCATGAGCGTCGGCCAGACGTCGTTGAGGCTGTTCTTGGTGGCGATCAGCCGGCACACGTCGTCGGAGTTGGCCTGATCGATGCTCGTGCACGACTCGATGCGCTGCTGCAGCTCGGACTGGTCCGTCGCCGACTGCTGCGAGCCCATCGAGCCCGAACCGCCCATGAGGTCGCCGGGATTGACGCCGAACAGCAGCGCGACGACGGTCACGACGAGACCGAGGCCGCCGCCCATGGCGATCCGACCACCGCCGCCACCGCCGCCAGCCGAGACTCCGCTGGTGTCGAGCGGCCCGCTTCCCTGGAAAGTCATGGAGTCAGGCTAGCCGGTGCGCTGCGCCTTATGGAGCATCGTCGCGGGAGCGGATCCAGATGTCGCATTGTCCGACCCGAAACGTAGACTGTGACGAGATCATCTTGTCCTTATCAGGAAGGAACCCAGTGCTCCGCACGCATTTCGCTGGATCGTTGCGCCGCGAGGACGCCTCGCAGACTGTCACCGTCGCCGGTTGGGTGGCACGACGCCGCGACCACGGTGGGGTCGTCTTCATCGACCTCCGCGACTCCTCGGGCCTGGTCCAGGTGGTGTTCCGTGACGACGAGGTCGCCGAAGCCGCGCACCGACTGCGGTCCGAGTTCTGCGTGCAGGTGACCGGCGAGATCGAAGCGCGTCCGGAGGGCAGTGAGAACTCCGCGCTGGCGTCCGGTGCCATCGAGCTCAACGCGCGCGAACTGGTGGTTCTCAACGAGTCGGCGCCGTTGCCGTTCCAGCTCGACGAGCAGCCCGGCGAAGAGGCGCGCCTGCGCCACCGCTACCTCGACCTTCGTCGTGAGGGGCCGGCGCGTGCGATCCGCCTGCGTTCGCAGGTGAGCGCTGCCGCCCGCACTGTGCTCGGCGGACACGACTTCGTCGAGATCGAGACGCCGACGCTGACGCGCTCCACCCCGGAGGGAGCGCGTGACTTCCTGGTGCCCGCACGCCTGCAGCCCGGCAGCTTCTACGCGCTTCCGCAGAGCCCGCAGCTGTTCAAGCAGCTGCTCATGGTGGCGGGCATGGAGCGCTACTACCAGATCGCTCGCTGCTACCGCGACGAGGACTTCCGCGCCGACCGCCAGCCCGAGTTCACCCAGCTCGACATCGAGATGAGCTTCGTCGACGAGGACGATGTGATCGCGCTCGCCGAGGAGATCCTCGTCTCGCTGTGGAAGCTGATCGGGCACGAGATCACCGCACCGATCCCGCGCATCACCTACGCCGACGCCATGCGCCGATTCGGAAGCGACAAGCCCGACCTGCGCTTCGACCTCGAACTCGTCGAATGCACCGAGTACTTCGCCGAGACCCCGTTCCGGGTGTTCCGTGCGCCGTACGTCGGCGCCGTCGTGATGCCGGGTGGAGCCTCGCAGCCCCGTCGCCAGCTCGACGCGTGGCAGGAATGGGCCAAGCAGCGCGGGGCCAAGGGGCTCGCCTACGTACTGGTCCAGGAAGACGGCAGCCTGACCGGTCCCGTCTCGAAGAACATCTCCGACGCCGAACGCGAAGGCATCGCCGCACACGTCGGTGCGCAGCCGGGCGACTGCATCTTCTTCGCCGCAGGCCCGACCAAGCCGATGCGTGCCCTCCTCGGCGCGGCCCGCGGCGAGATCGCGAACAAGCTCGGACTCATCAAGGACGGCGACTGGGCGTTCACCTGGGTCGTCGATGCACCGATGTTCGAGCCCGCCGACGACGCGACCGCTGCGGGCGACGTCGCCGTCGGATCCGGAGCCTGGACCGCTGTGCACCACGCGTTCACCTCGCCGAAGCCGGAGTGCCTCGACGGCCTCGAAGAGGATCCGGGCTCCGCAGTCGCGTACGCCTACGACATCGTCTGCAACGGCAACGAGATCGGCGGCGGTTCGATCCGTATCCATCGTCGCGACGTACAGGAACGGGTCTTCGCGATCATGGGCATCGGCGAAGAAGAGGCGCAGGAGAAGTTCGGCTTCCTCCTGGACGCCTTCGCTTACGGCGCTCCGCCGCACGGCGGCATCGCCTTCGGCTGGGACCGCATCACGTCGCTCTTGGCGGGCGAGTCGTCGATCCGCGAGGTGATCGCCTTCCCGAAGTCGGGTGGCGGCGTCGACCCGTTGACCGACGCGCCCGCGCCGATCACGGCTGCACAGCGTAAGGAGTCGGGCATCGACGCGAAGCCCGCACCGAAGAAGGAACAGGGCCAGGCGGCCCAGGAGGGACAGGCGGTCAACGCCTGAGTGAGTCATGACCCTTGTGGCACACGATCGAATCGACTCCGTGCTCGACGCGGCGCAGGACGTCCTCGCGCGTCGGGCGGGGAGTCAGGTTCGGATCGACGACCCGGAAGATCTCGGCGGGTCCGGACGCAGCACCGTGGTGCGCGTCCGCGTCGCCGACAACCCCGTCTCCCTCGACCGCACCCTCGTGGTCAAGGCGTTTGACGACAACTCCGAAGCAGGCCAGGTGTTACGCGAGATCGCGTCGTACCGGTATGCGACGGCGTTGCCGACGGCGTCGCGCCCCGGACCGCAACTCCTCGCATCCGACCTGGACACGCGGATCCTGGTCCTGACCGACCTGGGCAACGGCCGCGGCATGCTCGACCTGCTCGCATCTGCGGACATCGACGAGGTCCGCCGCGGCGTCAGCGCGTGGGGACAGGCGCTCGGCCGGATGCACGCCGCAACCTACGGAGGCGAGGACGACTTCCGCGCCCTTCTCCGCGTGAGCGGGCGAGGCGGCTCCGGAGCTCGGACCGTCGAAGGCCCGCTGAGTCTCGCGGGCATCGGCAGTCAGGCGTCGTCGTCCGTTCGGCGGGCCGACGAGGTCGCCTCCGAGATCGGCGTCGACGTCCCTGTCGAGTTCCGGCGGGTCCTCAATGCGGGACTCGATCTCTTCGACGACGGACGCTTCCGCGCGTTCAGTCCGTGCGACGTCGGTCCCGACAACATCCTCATCAACGAGGACGGCGTCCAGTTCATGGACTACGAGTGGGGCGCTTTCCGTGATGCCCCGCTTGACGTCGGATACGCGTTGACGACGTTCCCGTCGGCACTGTCCGACCAGGCGCTGCAACATCAGGTCGAGTTGGAGTCGGCGCTGGTCGACGCGTGGCGCTCGGAGGCCGGACCGTTGTGGCCCGCGCTGAACGACGACGTGACCCTCGCAACGCTGCTCCTGACGGCGCGGACGCTGTGGACGTGGCTCGGAACCTACTGGATGCTCGAATCGGACACGTCCGGTCACGACTGGGCGTTGCACACGAGCGATCCGCGGGTGGTGACCGCGCGGTGGGCCGACCTCGCGGTCTACGCCGACGACTCGGTCGGCGGCGACGTCGCGGAATCGGTGAGCGCCGTCGCGCACGACGTGCAACGCGCACTGCAACGACTCTGGTTCGAGTGATCGGGCACCGATGACCGGGTCGGACAGCCTCTTCGACGACGTCGGTACCGGCAGTCGCACCACGCCGCAGACACCCGCTCCGTCGGCGCCGCTCGCGGTGCGGATGCGACCGACGACGCTCGACGAGGTCGTCGGGCAGGACCACCTGCTCGGTGAACGCTCGCCGCTTCGACGGCTGATCGCGGGCTCGGGTGGATCGTCGGTGATGCTGTACGGCCCGCCCGGCACCGGTAAGACGACGATGGCGTCGCTGATCAGTCAGGCGACGGGCGGCAGTTTCGAGGCGTTGTCGGCGCTCTCCGCGGGCGTCAAAGAGGTCCGAGCCGTCATCGATGCCGCCCGGCGACGCCTGGTGCAGGGCGAACAGACCGTCCTGTTCATCGACGAGGTCCATCGCTTCTCCAAGACCCAGCAGGACGCGCTGCTCGACGCCGTCGAGAACCGCATCGTGCTGTTGGTCGCAGCGACGACGGAGAATCCGTCGTTCTCGGTCGTCGCACCGCTCCTGTCCCGGTCCCTGGTCCTGCATCTGCGGTCGCTGACCGACGGGGACGTACGGACGGTCCTGGAGCGGGCAGTGGCCGATCCGCGCGGCTTGGACGGCTCGGTCGAGATGACCGGCGAAGCACTCGACCATCTGGTCGCGGTGTCCAGCGGTGACGCTCGACGAGCGTTGACGGCGTTGGAGGCGAGCGCCGACGGCGCCTCGGACGGTCAGATCACCGTCGCGGACGTCGAAGCGGCAATCGACCGCGCCGCCGTCCGCTACGACCGGTCCGGCGATCAGCATTACGACGTGACGAGTGCGTTCATCAAATCGATTCGCGGCTCGGACGTCGACGCGGCGCTGCACTATCTGGCCCGGATGATGGTGGCGGGCGAGGACCCTCGGTTCATCGCACGTCGCCTGATGATCCACGCGAGCGAAGACGTCGGGATGGCCGACCCGACGGCGCTGCAGACTGCGGTGGCCGCCGGACAGATCGTGCAACTCGTCGGCATGCCGGAGGCCCGACTCGCGTTGGCGCAGGCCACGATCCACTTGGCGACTGCCCCCAAATCGGGCTCGGTGACCGCCGCACTCGGGGCCGCCACAGCAGACGTGTCGGCGGGGAAGACCGGGGCGGTGCCCGCCCACCTGCGCGACGGTCACTATGCGGGCGCGAAGAAGCTCGGCAACGCCATCGGTTACCGGTTTCCGCACGACGACCCCGACGGTGTTCTGCCGCAGCAGTATCCGCCCGACGAACTGGTCGGCGTCGACTACTACACTCCGACCGATCACGGTTTCGAACGGGAACTGGTAACCCGCGTGGGCAAGTTGCGCTCGATCATCCGCGGAGTCGCGAGCCGTACCCGCAGACGGTGAACCGCGCCCCGGTAAACTCGCCCCCGAACCATCAGCGATTCTCGACGAAGGACATCCGCAGTGCAGACGCATGACATCCGGAAGCGGTTCCTGGATCACTTCATCCGGGCCGGACATACCGAGGTGCCAAGCGCATCGTTGATTCTCGACGATCCGAACCTGCTGTTCGTCAACGCGGGCATGGTCCCATTCAAGCCGTACTTCCTCGGCGACCAGACGCCGCCGTACGACCGTGCGACCAGTGTGCAGAAGTGCGTGCGCACGCTCGACATCGAAGAAGTCGGCGTCACGACCCGCCACAACACGTTCTTCCAGATGGCAGGCAACTTCTCGTTCGGCGACTACTTCAAGCGCGAGGCGATCACCTTCGCGTGGACGCTGCTGACCAATCCCGTCGACGAGGGCGGCTACGGCATCGACCCGACGCGGCTGTGGCCCACCGTCTACCTCGACGACGACGAGGCCGAGACGATCTGGCGTGACGAGATCGGTGTGCCGTCCGAGCGCATCCAACGTCGCGGACTCAAGGACAACTACTGGTCGATGGGTGTGCCGGGCCCGTGCGGCCCGTGCTCGGAGATCTTCTACGACCGCGGACCCGAATACGGCGTCGAGGGCGGCCCGGAGGCCGACGAGGACCGCTACATCGAGATCTGGAATCTCGTGTTCATGCAGAACATCCGCGGTGAGGGCGGCGGCAAGGAGGGCTACGAGATCCTCGGGCCGCTGCCGAAGAAGAACATCGACACGGGCATGGGGATCGAGCGCGTCGCGTGCCTCCTCCAGGGCGTCGACAACGTGTACGAGACCGACTTGTGCAGGCCGATCATCGACCTGGCCGCGGAAGTGACCGGTCGCGGATACGGCACCGGCAGTAACGAGGACGACGTCCGGTTCCGCGTGATCGCCGACCACGCCCGCACCTCGGTGATGCTGATCGGCGACGGCGTCGTCCCGGCCAACGACGGCCGCGGATACGTCTTGCGCAGGCTTCTGCGGCGTGTGGTGCGTTCGGTGCGGCTGCTGGGCGCGTCGGACCCGACGATGGGGCGGATTGTGAACGCCGTCGTCGACCTGATGAGTCCGTCGTACCCGGAGCTCGAGCAGCAGCGTGCGCACATCGTCGCGGTCGCGGTCGGGGAGGAGGCGAGCTTCTCCAAGACTCTCGCGGCAGGTTCGAAACTGTTCTCCGAAGCCGCCGACGCCACCAAGGCGAGCGGGAGTTCGCAGATCAGCGGCGGCGACGCATTCGCGCTGCACGACACGTACGGTTTCCCGATCGACCTGACACTGGAGATGGCGTCGGAGGCGGGCCTCCAGGTGGACCGGGACGGGTTCGCCGAGTTGATGGCCGAGCAGCGCAGCCGCGCGAAGGCCGACGCGACGTCGCGGAAGTCGTCGCACACGGATCAGACCGTCTACCGCGACTTCCTGGACCGCGGCCCGACCGTGTTCACCGGTTTCGACGAACTCGTCTCCGAGGCTCGGGTCGTCGGCCTCGTCTCAGGCGGCGAGCGGGTGCGTTCGGCGACGCCCGGCACCGAACTCGAAGTGGTCCTCGATCGCAGCCCGCTGTACGCGGAGGCAGGTGGACAGACCGCAGACCAGGGACAGATCACCACGTCCGACGGCGTCCGGCTGTCGGTCAAGGATGTGCAGAAGGTCGGCAAGCAGGTGTGGCTGCACCGCGTGGTCGTCGACGAAGGCGAGATCGCCGAGGGCGACGAAGTCCTGGCCAGCGTGGACGCCGGATGGCGTCACGGGGCGACCCAGGGGCATTCGGGCACCCACCTGGTCGGCGCGGCACTGCGTCAGATCCTCGGGCCGACGGCGACCCAGGCCGGCTCGTTGAACCGGCCGGGCTACCTGCGGTTCGACTTCCACTCGGCGACGGGACTCACCGACGACCAGCGGGCACAGATCGAGCAGATCAGCAATGAGGCCGTCGAGTCGAACTTCCAGGTCAACACCTTCGAGACGGATCTCGACAAGGCCAAGGCGATGGGCGCGATGGCGCTCTTCGGCGAGAACTACGGCGACCGTGTGCGTGTCGTCGAGATCGGCGGACCGTTCTCCATGGAGTTGTGCGGAGGCACGCACGTCGGAAGCTCGGCACAGGTCGGGCCGATCACGGTGATCGGGGAGTCGTCCGTCGGATCGGGCGTCCGACGGGTCGAGGCGTACGTGGGCATGGACTCGTTCCGTTACCTATCGAAGGAGCGGGCGCTCATGGCGGGTCTCGCCTCGTCGTTGAAGGTACCGTCCGATCAGGTTCCAGGCCGTGTGGAGCAGCTCGTCGCGCGTCTGCGCGACGCGGAGAAGGCGCTCGACTCGGCGAAGGCCGAGCAGGCGCGGGCTGCGGTGTCCGGGTTGATCGACCAGGCGCAGACCGTGGGCGACACACTCGTCGTCGCCGGTCGTGTCGCCGACGGTGTGGACGCGAACGGTCTGCGGACCCTCGTCACCGATCTGCGCGGACGTGTCGCCGATCGCAATGCAGTCGTAGCGTTGTTCTCCGCGAACGGCGACAAGGTCCCGTTCGCCGTCGGCACGACCGACGCCGCGCGGGCCGCGGGGATCAAGGCAGGCGACGTCGTCAAGGAGATCGCGCCGTTGGTCGCGGGTCGGGGCGGCGGAAAGCCCGACCTGGCTCAAGGGTCGGGCACGGACGCCTCGGGCGTCGACGCCGCGCTGGTCCGGTTGCGCGACGTCGTCGGGGGTCGATGATCTCGCCTCGTGGCCGTCGTCTCGCGATCGACGTCGGCAGCGTCCGCATCGGTGTCGCGGTGTGCGACCCGGACGGGATCCTCGCCACGCCGGTCGAGACGGTGCGGCGCGCGAAAGACGGCAGTGACATCGCCCGGATCGTCGAGATCGTCGACGAATACGAGGTGATCGGGATCGTCGTGGGACTTCCGCGGACCCTCGCCAACACCGAGGGGCGAGCCGTGAAAGTCGCACGTGGGTTCGCGCGCGCTCTCGACACACAGGTCCGCGACCGCGACGCCGGACGCGACGCACCGATCGAGTTCTATGACGAACGGTTGACCACGGTCACCGCAACTACGGCATTACGGGCAAGCGGCGTTAAAGCGAAGGACGCGCGCGCCGTCGTGGATCAGGCCGCAGCAGTGGCTATTCTGCAGGGATGGTTGGACGCGCACCGGTGAGGTGTTCACCGATGAGGAGGATCGACGCACGTGAGTGATCAAGACCCGACGTCCCGCCGGGGGCAGGGAGATGACGACTCCCGGCGGTACTTCACCGACCGCCCATCGGCGCAGGCCGCAAACAGGCACCGACGTCGACGAGGCCCCGGTGACCCGACGACTACGGGAAGCATTCCCATCGTGCGCGTCGAGAAGTCACTTCCCGATCCGACAATCGAGTACCGGACCCCGGATCCGTCCCCGGGCACGTCGCCGTACTTCGAGGTCCGCTACCGGAGCTCGGAAGAGCCGCGGACCCAGTTCACCGAGCCGCCGCGCCAGCCCGGCCCGCCCGCACCACCCGCACAGCCCGTCCAGCCGCCTCGGCCGTCGAGATCTGCCCCGGACGCCGAATCGCACGTGCAGACCGGACCGATCGACCGTGTCCGGCCGGCCGGACACGCGGTGCCGTTCACAACTGCGGGGCAGGAGGCGGCCGATACGGCGGCCGCGCCCGACCCGCAGTGGGAACCGGAGCCGGCGGCAGCGCGCGAGCGTGCGCCCGAGCGGCCAGCCGAGCCGACGTTCGACGTCCTGGAATCCCGTCCCGGAGAGGTCGGCGAGTACTCACGCGAGACACCGGTCTACCCGCCCGTCGACGAGAGCGATCAGGAACCCGACTTCCTCGACTCCGATTACGGGGACGGGGACGATGGCTATGGGGACGGGGGCTATGGGGACGGGCCGACAGTCGGCGGCGCGATGCCTGCCCGTCGACGCAACAAGCGAGTCCTGCTCGCAGTCGGCGCCATCGCGCTGATCGTGATCCTCGTGATCGCCGGCCTCGGACTCAAGTGGCTCGGTGTGTTCGACTCACGGACCGACTACGACAGTGCGACCGGTTCCGGCTCGGTTCTCGTCCATGTTCCCGAGGACGCCGCGATCCGCGACGTCGGACAGACCCTCGCCGATGCAGGCGTCGTCGGCAGCAAGCGTGCGTTCGTCGACGCCGCAGAGTCCGGCCCGGGCGTCGCGGCAGGCTTCTACGACATGCCGAAGGGGATCTCCGCCAAGAGCGCTATCGACATGATGAGCGGGGCCGACCGTCGCGTCGGCCGAATCATCGTGCCCGAAGGCCTCCAGCTCGATTCGAAGGAGAGCACCGGTGGACACACTCGGCCGGGAATCTTCGAGATGATCGCCGGGGCGACGACCATAAAGACCGACGACGCCGAGTACGGCGTGACCGTCGCGCAACTCGAAGAGGCTGCGGCCGAGTCGTCACCGGACGAACTCGGTGTTCCGTCGTGGGCGCGGGAGAAGGTCGAAGAGCTGACCGGCGACCACCGTCGCATCGAGGGGCTCATCGCGTCCGGGGCGTGGGAGGACATCGATCCGACGCTCGACGCTCGAGAGATCTTGCGGGAACTCATCACGCGCAGCGAGACGCGCTACACGGCCTGGGGGCTGTTGAGCGGCAACGATTCCGGCCTGTCGCCGTACGACACGCTCACCGTCGCGTCGATCGTCGAGGGGGAGGCGCGCAAGGAGGTCGACTTCCCGAAGGTGGCCCGCGTGATCCTGAATCGGCTCGACCGTGACCAGCGTCTGGAGATGGACTCCACCGCCAATTACACCGCGGACGTCCGCGCCAACGACCTACACGGTGCGGCGTACAACAACGACAACGAGTGGAACACGTACAAACACGACGGGCTGCCGTTGACGCCGATCGGCGCTGTCGGCGACCGTGCGCTGCACGCTACGGAGAACCCCGCCGACGGGAAGTGGCTGTACTTCGTGACGGTCGACGAGGACGGTACGACGCTGTTCGCGAAGACCTTCGACAAGCACAAACAGAACCGTCAGGTGGCGTGCCGCAACAAATTCCTGACGGTCGGTTGTGAATAGCGCACCGCCCGCTCGTCGAGCAGCGGTGCTCGGCTCGCCGGTCGGACATTCGAGATCGCCTGCATTGCATCGGGCCGCCTACGCCGCGCTCGGGCTGGACGGGTGGTCGTACGATGCGATCGATACGACGGCGGACGGACTCGCCCAGACCGTCGGCGAGGCGGGCCCGGAGTGGATCGGCTACTCAGTGACGATGCCGTGCAAATCGGCGGCGCTCGCGTTCGCTGACGCCGTCACTGACCGCGCCGAGTTGATCGGCTCGGCCAACACACTGGTCCGTTCTGCAGACGGTTGGCTGGCCGACTGCACTGACGTCGACGGGGTGACCGGTGCGCTCGCCCAGACGGGAATTGCGCAGCCGCCGACCCGCGCGGTCCTCATCGGCGCGGGCGGCACTGCTCGGCCCGCGCTGGCGGCACTCGCCGAAGCCGGAGTCTCCGACGTCGTCGTCGTGGCGCGCGACGCGGGCCGAGCCAGCGGCGTCCTCGAACTCGCCGAGCGACTGTCGGTACACGCGCAGGTGCTCGACTTCGCTCCGAGCAGCGACCTGCGGAACGCGTGCACGTCGGCCGACGTGACCGTCTCCACCGTCCCCGCCTCGGCGGCTGAGATCCTCGCGTCGTCGGTCGCAGCGACGTCGCGGCTCGTCGACGTCATCTACGATCCGTGGCCGACACCTCTCGCGGCCGCCGTCGCCGACGCAGGCGGCACCGTCGTCGGCGGCCTAGTGATGCTCCTCCACCAGGCGTACAACCAGGTGGAGCGGTTCACCGGCAAGCCAGCGCCCAAAGCTGCGATGGCTGCCGCCGTGGGTATCGACCTGCCGTAACCCCTACTCGCCGGTTGTGGACAACGCAGTTGGCACCGGCGTCGCCGTCGACGATGCTCGACTCATGCCTTTCGTCACTCTCGTCCTGGTCGCGGTGTCGGTGGTGTGCGCGGTGATCGATGCGCGGACCGGGCGAATCCCCAACGCGATCACACTGCCTGCGATCGGATTAGTCGTCGCGGTGGGCGTCGTCGCGCCGAGCGTCCTGATCGCCGGGCTCGCGTGTGGAGCGGTGTACCTGTGCGCGTTCGTGTTCCGGGCGTGCGGAGGCGGCGATGTGAAGCTCGCGGTAGTCGTCGGCGGAGCAGTCGGGATCCCAGCCGCAGCGTTGCTGACGGTGGTGCTCGCCGCAGTGCTGTCCCTGGCAGTGAGTGCGGTGACCCGACGGCGTGTCACCGCACACGGCCCGGCGCTGGTCGGGGCCGCCGTCCTCCTCGGGGCGACCGTACTCGTCGTGCGGTGAGCGGGCCCTGAAGACGGCGAATTCGGCGCTTGCCGCGGACTCTGGAAGAATCGACGTGTGCTGCGTTGGATGACTGCCGGAGAATCACACGGACCGGCCCTGGTTGCCCTGGTCGAGGGAATGGTCGCGGGTGTGGAGATCACCACCGCCGACATCGCCGAACAGTTGGCTCGACGCCGACTCGGATACGGTCGCGGCGCCCGAATGAAGTTCGAGGCCGACGAGGTGACCGTGATCGGCGGTGTTCGCCACGGCCGGACGCTCGGCGGACCGATCGCCGTCGAGATCGGCAACACCGAATGGCCCAAGTGGGAGAAGGTCATGGCGGCCGATCCGGTCGACGCGGACGAACTCGCAGGCACGGCGCGCAATGCCGCGCTGACTCGGCCGCGCCCCGGCCACGCCGACTACTCGGGCATGCTCAAATACGGATTCGACGACGCTCGCCCGATCCTCGAACGGGCGAGCGCCCGCGAGACGGCGGCGCGGGTCACCGCGGGGACCGTCGCACGCAACTTCCTCAAGCAGGTCCTCGGCATCGAGATTGTGTCGCACATCGTCTCCATCGGCGACAGCGAACCGTACGCGGGTCCTCCGCCGCGGCCGGACGACCTCGAGGCCATCGACGCGAGCCCCGTGCGCGCGTTCGGCAAGGACGCTGAGACGTCGATGATCGAGGAGATCGAAGCAGCCAAACGAGAGGGCGACACGCTCGGCGGAGTCGTCGAGGTCATCGCCACCGCTGTTCCAGTCGGTCTCGGCTCCCATGTGAGCGGCGAGACTCGATTGGACGCGCGACTCGCGGCGGCGCTGATGGGCATCCAAGCCATCAAAGGCGTCGAAGTCGGTGACGGCTTCGAGACCGCGCGACGCCGTGGCAGCCAGGCGCACGACGAGATGGTTCCGGGCGCCGACGGCGTACTCCGGTCGACGAACCGGGCAGGCGGACTCGAAGGCGGCATGACCAACGGCGAAGATCTGCGTGTGCGCGTCGCGATGAAGCCGATCTCGACGGTGCCGCGCGCCCTCTCGACCGTCGACATGACCACCGGCGAGCCGGCGAGCGCGATCCACCAACGCAGCGACGTGTGTGCGGTGCCTGCCGCCGGAGTCGTGGCCGAGGCGATGGTCGCACTCGTCGTCGCGCAGGCGGCGTTGGAGAAGTTCGGCGGCGACTCGGTGGCCGAGACGCAGCGGAACGTCCGCGCGTACCAGGACGCCGTGAACTCGCGTCCACCGCGTCCATGACCGATCGGCCAGTGCCCGACTGGCCCCCCGCTGACAGACCGACCGTCGTCTTGGCCGGCTTCATGGGGTCCGGGAAGTCGACGGTCGGACGGATGCTCGCCGAGCGCCTGGCAGTCGACTTCGTGGACACCGACGCCGAGATCGCGAGACGTGCGGGACGCAGCATCCCGGAGATCTTCGCAGCCGAGGGCGAGGACGGGTTCCGGAGGATCGAAGCCGACGTCGTCGGCGATGTGCTCGCGTCGGCCCGTGGCGTCGTCGCGCTCGGCGGCGGCTCGCCGACGGTGCCTGCGATCCGTGCCGCGATGGTCGGTCACCACGTCGTCTATCTCGAGATCGGCGCCGACGACGGCTTTGCGCGGGTCCGCGACTCGGACCGTCCGTTGCTCGCTGCCGACGATCCTGCCGGCCGTTACCGGGACATCCTCGCTGCTCGTACCGGGCATTATCGGGCAGTCGCCACCCACGTCGTCGATGCTGCCGAACCGGTGTCGTCCGTCGTGGCAGCCATTATCCGCCGACTTGATCAGGAGAACTCATGACCGAACCGGTCACCGTCGCAGTCCGCGCAGCGTCGCCGTACGACGTCACGATCGGCCGAGGGCTGCTCGACGACGTCGCGGCTGCGGCGAACGGCGCCGACCGCGTCACGATCGTCTACCAGCCGACACTGGCCGCAACCGCCGAGCAGATCCGTGCGTATCTCGCCGAGCGGGGCTTCGACGCGCACCGCGTCGAGATCCCCGATGCCGAAGCAGGCAAGGACCTGTCGGTCGCCTCGTTCTGCTGGGAGGTGTTCGGCCGAATCGGGATGATGCGCAACGACAAAGTGATCAGCCTCGGCGGTGGCGCGGCCACCGATCTCGCGGGCTTCGCGGCCGCGACCTGGATGCGCGGCATCGGCGTGATCCACGTCCCGACGACACTCCTCGCGATGGTCGACGCAGCGGTCGGCGGCAAGACCGGGATCAACACCGATGCGGGTAAGAACCTGGTCGGCTCGTTTCACGAACCCGACGCCGTCCTCATCGACCTCGCGACGTTGGAGACGGTGCCGCACAACGAGGTCGTGTCCGGATTCGCCGAGGTGGTGAAGACCGGTTTCATCGCCGACCCCGTGATCCTCGATCTGATCGAGGCCGATCCGACCGCAGCCCTCGACCCGAAGGGCGACGTCCTGCCCGAACTGATCCGTCGTTCGGTGCAGGTGAAGGCCGACGTGGTGTCGGCCGACCTCAAAGAGTCGTCATTGCGGGAGATCCTCAACTACGGCCACACGCTCGGGCACGCGATCGAGCGTCGCGAACAGTACAAGTGGCGGCACGGGGCCGCGGTCTCGGTCGGCATGGTGTTCGCGGCGGAACTCGCGCGTCTGGCCGGTCGACTCGATGACGAGACGGCCGACCGGCACCGCACGATCCTCGAACTCGTCGGACTCCCGACGTCGTACGACGACGATGCTCTCAGCGCACTCCTGAAGACGATGGCGGGGGACAAGAAGAACCGGTCCGGCATGCTGCGCTTCGTCGTCCTGGACGGCCTGGCCAAGCCGGGACGGCTGGAGGCTCCGGACCCGTCGCTGATCGCAGCGGCGTACTCGGCGGTCTCTGGCGCCAAACCGTCCGGCGGGGGCGCGATCCTCCTCTGACACACGTCGCCCGCCTACGCGAGGCGTAGGCGGGCGACGGCCAGAACTACCGGTCAGGCGTGATTCAGGCGGAGACGGGAATCTGCTGGGTCTGCTCCTCGGCCTGCTCCTGTGCGCGATTCTCGGCTTTGCGCTGCTCGCGGCGGATGATCAGGCGGCCGATGGAGACGCCGAAGAAGGCAGGAACGAAGACGATCAAGGTGATGAACGACGTGCCTGCCACGATCTCGATCGGGAACGATGCCTGGCCGATGCCGTTGAACCACCCGGCGGTGCCGACTATCCAGCACACGAGGCACGAGACGAACCCAGCGAAGACGCCTGCCTTGAGCCAACGGACGGTGAGATCCGCGTAGTCGTCGGGGTCGGCGTTGGCTCGGGCGTCGCGGATCCCGTCGATCCCGCCCCAGACGATGGCGATGAGGACGACGGCGGCGAGTGCGATCGACGTGGACAGCGTCTTCGACAACGGCGCAGCGATCACGACGGCACCGAGAATCAGGCGTGCCGCGATCTGCACAATGGACATCACGACGCCACGAATAAGCCAAGTCATGTAGGACACAGTAGCCGGATGGAACATGTTCAACAATGGAGACATACCGATGAGTAATACGAACGCCTCACGCCGCGCCGCGCTGGCGGACTCCGCAGCGGTCGATGAGGTCGACGCGATCATCGTCGCCGACCTGAACAATGTGCGGTACCTGACCGGTTTCACCGGCAGCAACGGGGCGGTCCTGGCGTGGACGGGGCCCTCGCGTGACGGCGACCGGATCGGCACGGACGGACGATACGTCACACAGGTGGCCGAACAGAGCCCAGACCTGATCGCCGCGATCTCGCGAGACTGTCCGAGGGAGCTGCTGCGGACGGTCGCCGAACAGCGGCCCGGCGCACACGTAGCGATCGAAGGTCATGTCGTTACCGTCGCTGCATTCGCCCGGCTCACCGAACTCGCCGCAGAGCTCGGTCTGCATCTGCAGCCGGTCGTCGACGCGGTCGAGGAGTTGCGGATCAGCAAGGACGACGGCGAAGTGGAGTTGATCACGTCGGCGTGCGCCATCGGCGACGCCGCACTCGCGGCCCTCGTCGAGCGCGGTGCGATCGCGCCGGGCCGCACCGAACGCCAAGTCGCCCGCGACCTCGAATGGGCGATGTACGAGCGTGGGGCCGACGCCGTCGCCTTCGAGACCATCGTCGCGGCAGGAGCGGGGTCGGCGGTCCCGCACCACCGTCCGACGGACACCGTCCTGGAGGTCGGCGACCTGGTCAAGATCGATTTCGGCGCCGTGGCAGGCGGGTACCACTCGGATATGACACGCACCTTCGTGCTCGGGGAGCCGCAGTCGTGGCAGCGCGAGATCTACGACGTCGTCGCGACCGCGCAGCAGGCCGGACGAGACGCACTCGCCGTCGGCGCCGACCTCGCCGGGATCGACGCCGCGGCCCGCACGGTGATCGCCGACGCGGGATACGGCGAGTACTACGTGCACGGCCTCGGGCACGGTGTCGGCCTGCAGATCCACGAAGCGCCGGGAATCGGTGCCGCTGCGAGCGGTACACTGCCTGACGGCGCAACGGTCACCGTCGAACCCGGGATCTACCTCCCGGGCCGCGGCGGCGTGCGGATCGAGGACACCCTGGTGGTCACCGATACCGGAGCGACGTCGCTGACGGCGACGTCCCGGGCCCTGACCGCCCTATAGGCCCCGACCCGCCCGGTAGACCCTGAACGAACTGTAGACAACGTCTGTGGGCACGGCCCGGCAGACAGAGACGAACAACCGCAAGGAGAACATTCATGGCGACGACCGCCGATTTCAAGAACGGGCTCGTTCTGAAGATGGACAACCAGCTGTGGCAGATCATGGAATTCCAGCACGTGAAGCCCGGTAAGGGACCGGCCTTCGTGCGCACCAAGATCAAGAACGTCACGTCGGGTAAGAACGTCGACAAGACCTTCAACGCGGGCGTCAAGGTCGAGACCGCGACGGTCGACCGTCGCGACATGACCTTCCTCTACAAGGACGGCGCCGACTTCGTCTTCATGGACGGCGAGACCTTCGAGCAGATCAACATCTTGCCCGAGGTCCTCGGCGACGGCGCGCGTTTCCTCCTCGAGAACATGAGCGTGCAGGTCTCCACTCACGAGGACGAGCCGCTGTCGGTGGACCTGCCGGTCACCGTGGAGCTCATCGTCACCCACACCGACCCGGGCCTGCAGGGCGACCGGTCGACCGGTGGCACCAAGCCCGCCACCTTGGAGACCGGAGCCGAGATCAGCGTTCCGCTGTTCATCAACACCGGAGACAAGCTGAAGATCGACTCGCGCGACGGCAATTACCTCGGCCGCGTCAACAGCTGACCAGACCACATCGAGACCAGTAGTAACGAGAACCATCAGTGAGTGAAGCTAAGGGCCGCCACCGCATGCGCGGGCGTGCAGTCGACATCTTGTTCGAGGCCGAGGCCAAGGAGGTCCCGGCGACCCAACTGGTCAAAGAGCGCCGCGAATGGTTCGGCGAGCACGACGCAGTCGGCGAGATGACCGGGTACACCGTCACTCTCGTCGAAGGCGTGTCATCGGATGCCGCGCAGATCGACGCGGTCATCTCGTCGCATCTGGAGAACTGGAAGCTCCACCGTCTGCCTGCCGTCGACCGCGCCATCCTGCGGCTGTCTGTGTGGGAGTTGCTGTACGCGAACGACGTCGACATCAACGTCGTCATCGACGAGGCCGTCAAGCTCGCCAAAGAGCTGTCGACCGACGAGTCGCCCGCGTTCATCAACGGGGTGCTCGGCCGAGTGGCCGAACTCGCCCCTCAGGTCCGCGCCGCAGCCTCGGCGGAGTAGACTTCTTCAACAAGCGCTAATCCTTTAACGGACCGTCCAGTGAGGCGGAGAAGGAGGTCGGCTTGGTTCCGCCGGTCGATGATGCCCACAACTCGAACACCCGTGTACTGCTCGACGCGTCAGACGTCGGCCGCACGGTGGCGAGGATGGCGCATCAAGTCATCGAGAAGACCGCTCTGGACGCACCCGGTTCGCGCCGGGTCCTCCTGATCGGCATCCCTACCCGCGGCACGTCCCTGGCGCGGCGTCTGGCCGCGAAGATCGCCGAATTCACCGGCGTCGACGTGCCGACCGGCTACCTCGACATCACGCTGTACCGCGACGATCTGCGCGACAAACCGCACCGTCCGCTCGAGCGCACGCTGGTCCCCGAAGGCGGCGTCGACGGCGCCCTCGTGATCCTCGTCGACGACGTACTGTTCTCCGGACGAACCGTACGAGCGGCACTCGACGCACTGCGCGACCTCGGTCGTCCGGCCGCCGTCCAACTCGCGGTCCTCGTCGACCGTGGTCACCGCGAGCTCCCGCTGCGCGCCGACTACGTCGGCAAGAACATTCCGACCGCGCGCGGCGAAGACGTGCAGGTTCACCTCCACGAGCACGACGGCCTCGACGAGGTGGTGCTCCGATGAAGCACCTGCTCTCCGCGGCAGACCTCTCACACGACGAGGCGATCGACATCCTCGACGAGGCACAGCGGTTCGAGCAGGCGCTCGCCGGTCGCGAGGTGCGCAAGCTTCCGACGCTGCGCGGGCGAACCGTGATGACCGTGTTCTACGAGAACTCGACACGCACCCGCGTCTCCTTCGAAGTCGCAGCCAAATGGATGAGCGCCGACGCGATCAATGTGAGCGCGTCGACGTCGTCGGTCAACAAAGGCGAATCGCTCCGGGACACCGCGAAGACACTGCGCGCACTCGGAGCCGACGCACTCGTCGTCCGGCATCCGGCGTCGGGGGCGGCCGCCCAGATCGCGCGGTGGACGAACGACGGCACCGATGTACTCGGCATCCCGGGATCGAGCGGGCCGTCGATCATCAACGCGGGCGACGGCATGCACGAGCACCCGACCCAGGCGCTGCTCGACGCGTACACGATCCGCCAGCGCCTCGGCGGCATAGCGGGCCGCCGCGTGGTCATCGTCGGCGACGTCCTGCACTCGCGCGTCGCCCGATCCAATGCGATGCTGCTGTCGACGCTGGGCGCCGAGGTGGTCCTCGTCGCACCGCCGACGCTGCTGCCGACGGGCATCGACACCTGGCCGGTGCGCGTGGCGACCGACCTGGACGCGGAACTGCCTGCAGCCGACGCGGTCATGATGCTTCGCGTGCAGGCCGAACGCATGAATGGCGGGTTCTTCCCGAGCAGCCGGGAGTACTCCGTCCGATACGGGCTCTCCGACGCCCGGACGGCGATGCTCCGCGACGACGTCGTGCTCCTCCATCCGGGTCCGATGCTGCGCGGCATGGAGATCGGCTTCGACGTCGCCGACATCCCGCAGGCGACAGTTCTCGAACAGGTCCGCAACGGCGTCCACGTCCGCATGGCCGTCCTCTTCCGCCTCATCGCGGGCGCCGAGGAATCCGCCAGCGGCCACGATGCTCCCGTCGACAGTCGCGCTGTCGAGTCCCAGACGCCCGACCTTCGAGGAGAGAAGCAGTGACCGTCACCGGTTCGGCCCTGATCACCCACGTCCGGCCCTACGGTGACGGCGACCCGGTCGACATCGCAGTCGTCGACGGCGTCATCACCGAGATCGGCCAGGGACTCGACGCGCCCGAGGGCGCCGAGATCGTCGACGGCGGGGGAGGCGTGCTGCTCCCCGGCTTCGTCGACCTGCACACGCATCTGCGCGAACCCGGCCGCGAAGACACCGAGACCGTCGCATCCGGATCGGCGGCGGCGGCCCGCGGCGGGTACACCGCCGTGTTCGCGATGGCCAACACTGCGCCCGTCGCCGACAACTCGACCATCACCGACCTCGTATGGCGACTCGGCCAGGAAGTCGGCCTCGTGGACGTCCACCCCGTCGGCGCGGTCTCCGTCGGCCTCGTCGGCGAGCAGCTCGCCGAGATGGGGATGATGGCGCAGGGAGCGGCTCGCGTGCGCCTGTTCAGCGACGACGGCAAATGCGTGCACGATCCGGTCTTGATGAAGCGGGCGCTCGAGTACTCGACGGGACTCGGCGTCCTGATCTCGCAGCACTCGGAGGACCCACGACTGACCGTCGGAGCCGTCGCCCACGACGGCCCGACCGCGGCACGACTCGGTCTGGCCGGCTGGCCACGGGCCGCCGAGGAGTCGATCGTCGCCCGCGACGCGCTCCTCGCCCGGGACGCCGGAGCGCGCGTGCACGTTGCGCACGCCTCCACTGCAGGCACCGTGGAACTCCTCAAGTGGGCGCGCGGGCAGGGAATCGAGATCACCGCCGAAGTGACGCCGCATCACCTGCTGCTCGACGACTCGCGGTTGGAGACCTACGACGGCGTCAACAAGGTCAACCCGCCGCTGCGGGAGGCCAGCGACGTCGAAGCGCTCCGGCAGGCGCTCGCCGACGGCTCGGTCGACTGCGTCGCCACCGACCACGCGCCCCATGCGTCGCAAGAGAAATGCTGTGAGTTCTCGCAGGCCAGGCCCGGCATGCTCGGTCTCGAGACCGCGTTGTCGATCGTGGTCCAGACCATGGTGCAGCCCGGTCTCCTGGACTGGCGCGGCGTCGCCCGCGTGATGAGCGAACGCCCCGCCGCCATCGTCGGGCTCGACGATCAGGGCAGGCCGATCGCGGTCGGCGAACCCGCCAATCTGACGATCGTCGACCCGGACTCGCACTGGACGGTCCGCGGCGACGAGATGGCGAGCAGATCACGGAACACTCCGTACGAAGAGATGACACTGCCGGGCGTCGTGCAGGCGACCGTCCTGCGTGGACGGATCACGGCGCAGCGGACGTCAGGAGACTGGACATGAACAGCTGGCAGTACTACCTCGTCATCGCGGTCGTCGCACTCGTGATCTGGTTGCTCCTCGTCTCGCTCATCGTCCTCGGTTGGCGAAACCGAGGACGCCGTCAGGCCGACACGGTCGGCGAGTTCCCCGCGACGCCCGCCGAGCTCGGAATCCCGATCCGTGGCCCGCACACCGGCCTGTACGTCGGCAGCACTCTGGCGCCGAGCTGGCAGAACCGGGTCGCCGTCGGCGACAAGGGCGACCGGGCCACTGCCGAACTCACCGAGTACCCCGGCGGTCTGTTGATGGCGCGGCGCGGCGCATCGGAGATCTGGATCCCCCGAGAATCGATCGTCGCGGTCCGCACCGAGAACGGTCTCGCAGGCAAAGTGATGAGCCGCGACGGTGTCCTGGTGATCCGGTGGGCCCTGCCGACCGGCGTCACGATCGACTCCGGCCTACGCGGCGACGACAAGACGACGTACCCGGAGTGGGTCGAGGCCTACGCCGAATTGAACGAACGGGCATTCGCGGCCGCCGAGGAGCAAGACCTCCCGAACGCGGAGAACGAGTCCGGCACCGACACGAAGAAGGAAGACTAGATGAGCAAGGCAGTACTGGTGCTGGAGAACGGTCAGGTGTTCACCGGTCTGGCCTACGGGGCCATCGGTCAGACTCTGGGCGAAGCGGTGTTCTGCACCGCGATGACCGGTTACCAGGAGACCCTCACCGACCCGAGCTATCACCGGCAGATCGTCGTCGCGACCGCTCCGCAGATCGGCAACACCGGCTGGAACACCGAGGACAGCGAAAGCCTTCTCGGCAAGCGATCGGCTGTCACCTGGTCGGCCGACTTCATCGACCACGACGATCCGGGAAAGATCTGGGTCGCAGGGTACGCCGTGCGGAACCCGACCCGTCGCGTGTCCAACTGGCGTGCGGGTTCGACCCTCGAAGGCGAACTGACCGACCAGGGCATCGTATCGATCGCAGGCATCGACACCAGAGCGCTCGTCCGCGTGCTCCGCGAGAACGGCTCTATGCGCGCAGGCGTCTTCTCCGGTGACGCACTGCGGTCCACCGAGGACATGCTCGAGACCGTGCGGGCCCAGCCGTCGATGGCCGGAGCCGATCTCGCCGCCGAGGTCAGCACCGCTGAACCGTACGTCGTCGAAGCCGCGGGCGGACAGGCCAAGTTCAGGGTCGCAGCCCTGGACATGGGCATCAAGGCCAACACGCCCCGCATGCTCGCAGCCCGTGGCGTCGAAGTGCACGTCCTCCCGTCGTCCGCCACTTTCGCCGACATCAAGGCACTGAACCCCGACGGTTTCTTCCTCTCCAACGGTCCTGGCGACCCGGCGACCGCCGACGCCGCGGTCGAGCTGACCAGTGAGATCGTCGACTCGGGTCTGCCGACGTTCGGTATCTGCTTCGGTAACCAGATCCTCGGTCGGGCCTTCGGGCGCGACACCTACAAACTGAAGTTCGGTCACCGAGGCATCAACATCCCGGTCCTGGACACCGTCAGCGGTCGTATCGCCATCACCTCCCAGAACCACGGCTTCGCGATCGAAGGCGAACCGGGCGAAGAGTTCGACACGCCTCTCGGCCGTGCCCGCGTCTCGCACGTGTGCGCCAACGACGGTGTGGTCGAAGGCGTCGAACTGCTCTCCGGCAAGGCATTCTCCGTCCAGTACCACCCCGAGGCCGCGTCCGGACCGCACGACGCAGCCAACCTCTTCGACAAGTTCGTCCACGTCATGGAGAACTCCGCCCAGGAAGGGACCCTCTCGTAATGCCCCGTCGTACTGACATCTCCCACGTCCTGGTGATCGGGTCCGGCCCGATCGTCATCGGCCAGGCCTGCGAGTTCGACTACTCGGGCACCCAGGCTTGCCGCGTCCTCCAGGCCGAGGGCCTGCGCGTGTCGCTGGTCAACTCGAACCCGGCGACGATCATGACCGACCCGGAGTTCGCCGACGCCACGTACGTCGAGCCGATCAGCCCCGAGTACATCGAGAAGGTGATCCAGACCGAGGCGGCCGCCGGACACCCGATCGACGCCGTTCTCGCGACGCTCGGCGGACAGACCGCGCTCAACGCGGCCGTCGGCCTGCACGACAAAGGAATCCTCGCCAAATACGACATCGAGCTGATCGGCGCCGACTTCGACGCGATCCAGCGCGGTGAGGACCGCCAGATGTTCAAGGACATCGTCGCCGAAGTCGGCGGCGAGAGTGCGCGCTCGGCCGTCTGCTACACGATGGACGAGGTCCGCAAGACCGTCGACGATCTGGGCTTCCCCGTCGTGGTGCGCCCGTCGTTCACGATGGGCGGACTCGGTTCCGGCATGGCCTACGACGACGCTGACCTCGACCGCATCGCGGGCGGCGGGCTCGCCGCGTCCCCGACAGCCAACGTGCTCATCGAGGAGTCGATCCTCGGGTGGAAGGAGTACGAGCTGGAGTTGATGCGCGACAACAAGGACAACGTCGTCGTCATCTGCTCGATCGAGAACGTCGACCCGGTCGGCGTCCACACGGGCGACTCGGTGACCGTCGCTCCGGCGATGACCCTGACCGACCGCGAGTACCAGATCATGCGCGACCTCTCAATCGCGATCCTCCGTGAAGTCGGCGTCGACACCGGCGGCTGCAACATCCAGTTCGCGCAGGACCCGAAGGACGGACGCCTCGTCGTCATCGAGATGAATCCGCGCGTCTCGCGGTCTTCGGCCCTCGCGTCCAAGGCGACCGGCTACCCGATCGCGAAGATGGCGGCCAAGCTCGCCATCGGCTACTCGCTCGACGAGATCACCAACGACATCACCAAGGTGACGCCGGCCGCCTTCGAGCCGACCCTCGACTACGTCGTCGTCAAGGCTCCGCGGTTCGCGTTCGAGAAGTTCCCCGGCGCCGACGACACTCTCACCACCACCATGAAGTCGGTCGGTGAGGCGATGAGCCTGGGCCGCAGCTTCGCCGAGGCGTTCGGCAAGGTGATGCGCTCGATGGAGACCAAGGCCGCCGGGTTCTGGACCGAGGCGGACCGCCCCGACCCGGCGACGCTCGACGTCGAAGCACTCCTGGCCGATATCGCGGTCCCGCGCGACGGTCGCATGCACAAGCTGATGCTGGCGCTCGAGGCGGGCGTGTCGATCGAGCGCCTCTACGAGGTGACCGCCATCGACCCGTGGTTCCTGGCCGAGATCGACGGGATCCGCGAGATCGGGCACCGCGTGCGCGACGCCGACGTCCTGGACGAGGAACTGCTGCGCATCGCGAAGTCGACCGGACTCTCGGACCGGCAGATCGCGGCGCTCCGCAGTGATCTCGCCGACGAGGACGAGGCCCGCGAGTTCCGTGTCGGACTCGGCGTGCGACCGGTGTACAAGACCGTCGACACATGCGCTGCGGAATTCGAGGCGAAGACTCCGTACCACTACAGCGCCTACGAGATCGATCCGGCGGCGACGAGTGAGGTCGCCGTCCAGACCGAGCGTCCCAAGGTGCTCATTCTGGGATCGGGGCCGAACCGCATCGGGCAGGGCATCGAGTTCGACTACTCGTGTGTCCACGCCGCGATGACGTTGAGCGAGGCCGGGTACGAGACGGTCATGGTCAACTGCAACCCGGAGACCGTGTCCACCGACTACGACACCGCGGACCGGCTGTACTTCGAGCCGCTCACGTTCGAAGACGTGATGGAGGTGTACCACTCGGAGAGCGAGTCGGGCACCGTCGCAGGCGTGATCGTCCAACTCGGCGGTCAGACGCCGCTCGGCCTGGCGGCCCGGCTCGAGGCCGCGGGAGTGCCCATCGTCGGCACCAGCCCAGCGGCCATCGACCTCGCCGAGGACCGCGGCGAGTTCGGCCGCGTCCTCACCGAGGCGAACCTCCCCGCGCCGAAGTTCGGCACGGCGACCACGTTCGACGGCGCCCGCGACATCGCGGCGAGCATCGGTTATCCGGTCCTGGTCCGCCCGTCGTACGTCCTCGGCGGTCGCGGCATGGAGATCGTGTACGACGAGCAGGCACTCGCCGACTACATCTCGCGCGCCACCGAGATCTCCGCCGACCGTCCCGTTCTCGTCGACCGCTTCCTGGAAGGCGCCGTCGAGATCGACGTCGACGCCCTGTACGACGGCAGCGAGATCTACATCGGCGGCGTCATGGAGCACATCGAGGAGGCAGGCATCCACTCCGGCGACTCGGCGTGCGCGCTGCCGCCGATCACGTTGACTGCCGCCGTCATCGAGCGAGTCCGCACCTCGACCGAAGCCCTGGCGAAAGGCATCGGCGTCCGCGGCCTGCTGAACGTCCAGTACGCGCTCGCCGACGACACGCTCTACGTCCTCGAAGCGAATCCGCGGGCGAGCCGCACCGTCCCGTTCGTGTCGAAGGCGACGGCCGTGCAGCTGGCGAAGGCCTGTGCCCGCGTCATGATGGGCCGCACGATCGCCGAACTGCGGACCGAAGGCATCCTGCCCGAGTCGGGCGACGGTTCGACCACGCCCGCGCACGCCCCGGTCGCCGTCAAGGAGGCTGTCCTGCCGTTCAACCGGTTCCGGCGCGCCGACGGGACAGGCGTCGACTCGTTGCTGAGCCCGGAGATGAAGTCGACCGGCGAGGTCATGGGCCTGGACGCCGACTTCGGTCGGGCGTTCGCGAAGTCGCAGGAGGGTGCAGGCGGCGCACTGCCGACGTCGGGCACCGTGTTCGTGTCGGTGGCCGACCGGGACAAGGCGTCCATCCTGTTCCCGATCAAGCGCCTCGCCGACCTCGGCTTCCAGATCATGGCCACGGTCGGTACCGCAGACGTACTGCGCCGCAACGGCATTGAGGTGGCGACCGTCGCCAAGGGCGCCGAGTCGGCCGACGGCAAGCGTACCGTGATCGACGAGATCAAGGCGGGCAACGTCGCCATGATCATCAACACCCCGTACGGCACGTCGGGTCCTCGCGTGGACGGATACGAGATCCGCTCGGCCGCGATCGGCGCGACGGTTCCCTGCATCACGACCGTGTCGGGCGCAGGCGCCGCAGTTCAAGGCATCGAGGCGGCGATCGGCGCGACGATGGGCGTCGCGTCGCTGCAACGACGTCACGCCGAGCTGCAGGGCCGACCGTGACCTTCGGTTCGCGTTACGCGGAGACGGTCGCCGCGCGCGGCCGTCTCTGCGCGGGCATCGACCCCCATGCGGAGCTCTTGCGCGAATGGGGTCTTCCGGTGTCGGTTCAGGGTTTACGCGACTTCGCGCAGGCCTGCGTCGCCGGGATCGCTCCCGTAGCCGCCGTCGTGAAGCCGCAGGTCGCGTTCTTCGAGCAGTTCGGTTCTGCGGGATTCGCGGTGCTCGAGGAGACGATCGCCGGGTGCCGGGACGCCGGGGCGATCGTTCTCGCGGACGCCAAGCGCGGCGACATCGGTTCCACGATGGCCGCCTATACGACGGCCTGGCTCGACGACGAGTCGCCGTTGTGCAGCGACGCTGTGACAGTGTCGCCCTATCTTGGATTCGGCTCACTCGACCCCGCAGTCGAAGCGGCCCGAGCCGCCGATCGGGGAGTGTTCGTACTGGCCCGCACGTCGAACCCGGACGGCGGCGGGGTGCAGACGGCCATGGCTGACGGAACCACAGTCGCGCAGTCGATCGTCGACTCGGCGGCCGCGGTCAACGTCCAGAGCTCTGGGACCGTCGGCGTCGTCGTCGGAGCCACCCGCGAGCACGGGCTCGATCTGAGTGCTCTCGGCGGCCCGGTCCTGTCGCCCGGGCTCGGTGCGCAGGGCGCTACCGCCGCTGACCTGGCGCGCATTTTCGCCGATGCAGACCTCTCGTGGCTGCTGCCCGCCGCGAGCCGCAGCATCCTGCGTGCGGGCCCCGACGCCGCAGCGCTCCGCTCCGCCGTGGAGTCCACGCGAGACGAGATCGAGCACGCGCTGCGTTAGGCGTGGTCGAAACCCCGCCTGTGGAATTCGCACTTCCGCATCCGACCGATGTCGACGACGCTCGACCAATGAGCGGATACATGTACATCCTCCGGTGCTCCGACGACTCGTACTACGTCGGGAGCACCCGCAGCGTCGAGAGCAGATTCGCGCAGCATCAGTCCGGCCGTGGCTCTGCGTACACGCGTGAGCGACTGCCCGTGGTCCTCGTGTTCTGCGAGGAGTTCGAGTCGGTCGGCGAGGCGTATGCGATCGAGAAGAAGGTACAGGGCTGGTCGCGAGCGAAGCGTGAGGCGCTCATCGCCGGTCGGTTCGACCTCCTTCCCGCGCTCTCGAAGCGCGGCTACCGTCCGTCCGATCACCTGGATGCTGATTGAGATGGTCTGTGCGGTAGGGGGTTTCGACCCTTCGACGGGGCTCAGGACGGCGCTCGCTCGCCAGCTGCAGGGGAGCGAGTTCTCGGACGGCTACGTGCGGGAGGCGACGGGCGTGCGGTCAACAGGTCGACGCGCCGTCCTGTAGTTGGTTGAGCGAGCGAAGCGAGTCGAAGCCCCGTTCGTTCTCACTCGCCGCCGAGTGCCCTGCCTCTCGAATTTCGAGCTGTCGTATCAGGTCGATCGCTGTCGGAGGATCTGTCTCGGTCAGCTCAGTGAAGCTCGGTCGAGTCTGTCGGTGCGGTAGGGGTTTCGACTCGCTTCGCTCGCTCAACCAACTGCAAGAAAAGCGCTGCTCAGCCGACGACAAGAAGACGCTGTGCAACCAACTGCGGGGGAGCGAGTTCTCGGACCGCTACCTGCGGGCGGCGATGTCCATGCGTTCCCCGGTCGACTCGCGCCGTCGTGTAGTTGGCTGAGCGAGCGGAGCGAGTCGAAGACTCGTTCTGGATGCGTTGTGGTCGCTTGAGCGTGGGCATGTTCGCTGGGGGTCGGTCGATTTGGTCGGTGCAGTAAGGGGTTTCGACCCTTCGACGGGGCTCAGGACGGCGCGCGCTCCGCTCGCTCAACCAACTGCAAGAAAACGCAGCTCAACCAACTGCAAGAAGGCGTTGCTCAACCAACTGCAGGGGTGCGCTCGCTCAACTAATTACAAGAAGGTGCTGCTCAACCACTATTAGGCTGCGCGACAGCTTTGATCACGCAGGGGAGGACACCAGGTTCTCGCGGAAGCGGGCGATCGCGGGCCACGTGTGCTGCTGCGCGTCAGGTCCCGTCAGCAGGCCGAGATGGCTGGACTCGATCGTGTGGAACTCCACGTGCGACGACGAGGTGAGGAGCTTCTCACCGTGACGTGCGGCCGCATAACTGACGATCGCGTCGCGATGGGAGCCGACGAGGAACACCGGGGCGGACACGGCGCGCAGATCGATCGTATGACCGCCGAGATGAAGTACCCCCTCGCCGAGTTCGTTGCGCACCACCAGATTCACGAGCATCTGCTCGCTCACCTTGCCGGCATAACCGGGCATAGCGTTCTGGAAACGGTCGATCACCTGCATGCGAACCAACGCATCGTGGTCGTCGAGGTTGTCGAGGATGAATTTCGGCTTGCGCAGCTCGCGCTGCCACGCCGTCGCTCGGTACGACAGCTGGACCAGGAGAGCGGGGATGCCGCCGAGCGCCTTCAACACGTAGTCGATCGGCTTCCCATCAGTCGGTGCGAGGACTTTGCTCGCCGCGCCGTACATCGGCATCTTCGAGTAGTTCAACGGGGTGCCGACAGTGATGATCGACCGGATCGGCAGGTCTCGACGGTGGGCGGCGGTCAACAACGACAGCGTTCCGCCCAGACTCCAACCGAGCAGATCGACCGTGCCGGGACCGGCCCGGAAATCGCCGACGGCGTCGGCGATCGCACGCGGAACGAAACCGTCGAAGTAGTCCTCGAAACCGAGACCGCGCGCCGCGTCACCGAAGTCGACGACGTACGGGACGGCTCCCGTCGACAAGAGGAACTCGACGACCGAGTTCGCCGGATCGACTCCGGGAGCGAGGTCGTAACAGCTCGCGGGGACCGCCAATGGGGGAACCAGAAGCACGGGGACACGGCCGGCCGCACGAGCCGCATCGAGGTGCTCGCGGCTCCCGTACCTGCGGAGACGTCCGTGCGGACGGTCGCTGACGATCACCGACTCGGTCGCGGATCGAGGCGCGTAATCGTCCCGAAGGACACGGGCGAGGGTACGCAGGTCGTTCAGCATGGACGCACACGGTACTACCTGACAGTTTTCCGCGGCGCGCCCGGGGCCGAGGGTGCAAAGTGTCGGTCGCAGCGGGTACCGTTTGTGCTGGTCTCGGCGGCGAGCGTTACGATCGCCGAAGACCGTGGGGGTCACGAACGATCCTCGCGGCGAAACCACCGGTCGATATTGATAGCGTCGAGCGGACCAACTGAACCCGTAGAAACGAAAGACGGAGGAACCGTGGCTCTTCCCCAGTTGACTGATGAGCAGCGCGCTGCTGCGCTCGAGAAGGCGGCTGCAGCCCGTCGCGTGCGTGCCGAGCTCAAAGAACGCCTGAAGCGAGGCGGCACCGATCTCAAGCAGGTGCTGGCCGATGCTGAGAACGATGAGATCCTCGGCAAGATGAAGGTCTCCGCGCTGCTCGAAGCCCTGCCCAAGGTCGGCAAGGTCAAGGCGCAGGAGATCATGACCGAGCTGGAGATCGCCCCGACCCGCCGTCTGCGCGGACTCGGCGACCGTCAGCGTAAGGCGCTGCTCGAGAAGTTCAGCTCCTGAGCGTGCCCGACGCGAACACCCGATCGAGGGGTCGACTAGTTGTACTGGTCGGCCCCTCGGCCGTCGGGAAGTCCACGGTCGTCCGCCGACTCCGTGACGAACTTCCCGAACTTCACTTCAGCGTGTCGGCTACGACACGTGCTCCGCGTCCCGGCGAGATCGACGGCCGCGACTACCACTTCGTCACCCGCGAAGCGTTCGACGAGATGATCGACGCGGGCGAGATGCTCGAGTGGGCGGAGATTCACGGAGGACTCCAACGTTCGGGCACTCCGTGCGCGCCCGTCGAGCAGGCGATGGCCGAAGGCCGTCCCGTTCTCGTCGAAGTGGATCTGGTCGGTGCACGCAACGTCCGCGAGCATCTGGACGAGGCGATAACGGTGTTTCTGGCGCCGCCGAGTTGGGACGAACTCGTCTCACGACTCACCGGCAGAGGCACCGAGAGCGGCGACGTGATCGAGCGCCGCCTGGAGACAGCGCGCGTCGAAATGGCGGCGCAAGACGAGTTCGGGCACGTCGTCGTGAACGACGATGTCGACGAAACCGTCGAACAATTGCTAAAATTGCTGGTCGGGCCGCGGTCGGAAATGCGGTCGGCCGAACATACTGCGCAGGAGATGTGAGTGAGCACTCAAACCGAGATCGATCAGGCCGTCGTCGACGAGCCCGTGTACGACACCCCGCTGGGGATCACGAACCCGCCGATCGACGAACTGCTTGAGCGCACTTCGTCGAAGTATGCGCTGGTCATCTACGCCGCCAAGCGCGCGCGTCAGATCAACGACTACTACAACCAGCTGGCCGAGGGCATCCTCGAATACGTCGGCCCGCTCGTCGAGCCCGGCGTCCAGGAGAAGGCCCTCTCGATCGCTATGCGTGAGATCCACTCCGATCTGCTCGAGCACACCGAAGGCGAGTAGGCCGGCCGGTGTCGCACGTCCTCATCGGGGTCGGCGGGGGGATCGCCGCCTACAAGGTGTGCAGTGTGATTCGTCACTTCACCGAAGCTGGGCACGATGTTCGGGTGGTCCCGACGCGAGCCGCGTTGAACTTCGTCGGGGCGGCGACGTTCGAAGCTCTGTCGGGTAACCCCGTCAGCACCGAGGTCTTCGACGATGTCGACGAGGTCGCACACGTCGCGCTCGGCCGCAAGGCAGACCTCGTCGTCGTTGCTCCCGCTACCGCCGACCTGATGGCGCGCGCCGTCGCGGGTCGAGCCGACGATCTGCTGACGGCCTCGTTGCTGACCGCGACGTGTCCCGTGCTGTTCGTTCCCGCGATGCACACCGAGATGTGGCAGCACCCGGCGACCACAGCGAATGTCGCAACGCTTCGTGAGCGCGGCGTCACCGTGATGACACCGGCGAACGGACGATTGACCGGCGCCGACACGGGTGCAGGCCGGATGCCCGAGCCGACCGAGATCGGGTTGATCGGCGACCTTCTCCTCGATCGAGCCTCCGCGCTTCCCTACGACCTCGCCGGACGTGAAGTCCTGGTGAGCGCGGGCGGCACTCGCGAGGCCCTCGACCCCGTCCGCTATCTGGGCAATCACAGCTCGGGGAAGCAGGGCTACGCGTTGGCGCGAGCCGCTGCGCAACGCGGAGCTCACGTCACCCTGGTGGCAGGCGCTACGAGCGACCCGGGTGAGCCGGCAGGCGTCGACATCGTCGACATCGACTCCGCTGTGGAACTCGAACGTGAGATGTCCCGCCGTGCACGCGACGCCGACGTCGTCATCATGGCGGCGGCCGTCGCGGACTTCCGCCCTGTCGACATCGCGGGATCGAAGATCAAGAAGGGCGCCGAGGGGCCGGCCCCGATCCACTTGGACACCAACCCCGACATCCTCGCAGGCCTCGTGCAGTCACGAGCGGCCGGCGACATTCCGCGCCAGACCGTCATCGTCGGCTTCGCAGCCGAGACCGGCGACGAAGACGGCGGAGTACTCGACCACGGGCGTGCCAAGCTACGTCGAAAAGGCTGTGATCTACTCGTGGTGAACGCGGTCGGAGACGGTAAAGCGTTCGGCACCGAAGACAATGCCGGATGGATCCTCACTGCGGAGGGCAACGAGACCGCACTCCCATTCGGTTCGAAGACATTGATGGCGAGCAGAATCCTTGACGAAGTCGCCGCCGTCGTGCCTCATAGTTAGGCGAACAACACCGCTTGTTCTGAGTTTTACGTCAGCAGGGGATGATCCCTGTGATTGAGCATCCCGAGAGGAACCGATGACCGCCTCAGCGTCCAGACTGTTCACCAGCGAATCTGTGACGGAAGGACACCCCGACAAGATTTGCGATGCGATCAGCGATGCAGTGCTCGACGCGCTGCTCGCCGCCGACCCCAACGCGAAGGTCGCGGTCGAGACGATGGTCACCACCGGACAGGTGCACGTGGCAGGCGAAGTCAGCACGCTCGGCTATGTGGACATCCCGTCGATCGTGCGCGAGAAGATCCTGGAGATCGGCTACGACTCGTCCACCAAGGGTTTCGACGGCGCGTCGTGCGGAGTGAATGTCGCCATCGGTGCGCAGTCGCCGGAGATCGCACAGGGCCTCACCTCGTCGCACGAGAAGCGGACCGGCAGCAGCGACGACGACCTGGACAGTCAGGGCGCAGGCGACCAGGGCCTGATGTTCGGATACGCCTCAGCGGAGACTCCCGAACTGATGCCGCTGCCGATCGCGCTGGCGCACCGACTCTCACGTCGCCTCACCGAGGTCCGTAAGACCGGCGTCCTGCCGTACCTGCGCCCGGACGGCAAGACTCAGGTGACGATCGAGTACGCCGGCGACACACCGGTCCGGCTCGACACCGTGGTCATCTCGACGCAGCACGCCGCCGACATCGACATCGACAACATGCTGGCCCCGGACATCCGCAAGCACGTGCTGCAGGCTGTGTTCGACGAACTCGAACTGCCGGTCGCACTCGACACCAGCAACCCGCGCCTGCTCGTCAACCCGACCGGGAGCTTCGTCCTCGGCGGGCCGATGGGCGACGCCGGTCTCACCGGCCGCAAGATCATCGTCGACACCTACGGCGGCATGGCGCGTCACGGCGGCGGCGCATTCTCCGGCAAGGATCCGTCGAAGGTGGACCGCAGCGCGGCGTACGCGATGCGGTGGGTCGCCAAGAACGCCGTCGCCGCCGGACTGGCCACGCGCATCGAGGTTCAGGTCGCCTACGCGATCGGCAAAGCGGCTCCGGTCGGTCTGTTCGTCGAGACCTTCGGCACCGAGAAGGTGGACCCCGGCACCATCCAGAAGGCGATCTCCGAGGTCTTCGATCTGCGTCCCGGAGCCATCGTTCGCGATCTCGACCTGCTCCGGCCGATCTACGCACCGACCGCCGCGTACGGACACTTCGGCCGTACCGACGTCGACCTGCCGTGGGAGCGGACCGACCGCGTCGCTGAACTGCGCAAGGCCGCTGGGCTGTAACGGGGCCTCGGCTCCGCTCGACCAGCGTGGCTGCCTCGACGGCATTCGACCAGCGTGGCTGTCTCGACTCCGCTCGACCAGCGGTTGGGGAGTCGAGATCTTGCAAGCCGACGACGAGGACTGCACCACTGTGAGCGACACCAGTGACCGCAACCGGCGCATGCCTGCGGCGGAGCGTCCCGTAGCGCGAGTGCTCCCCATGCTGTCGGTGGCGCATCTGGATCGGCCGTTCGACTACCTCGTCGACGAGAAGACCGATGCCGCTGCACAGCCCGGCGTCCGCGTCCGCATCCGATTCGCGGGGCGCCTGGTCGACGGGTACCTGCTCGAGCGATTGGAGACCAGCGACCACGGGGGACGCCTGTCTTGGCTCGATCGCGTCGTCTCACCCGAACGCGTGCTGACCGACGAGCTGCTCGAAGCCTGTCGCGCCGTCGCCCAGCGGTACGCGGGAACACTCCCGGATGTGCTGCGACTCGCGATCCCGCCTCGGCATGCGCGCGTCGAGAAGGAGGGCGTCGCTGCGGGGCCGGCCGCACCGGTCGCCTCACCGGATCTGGGCGGCTGGGCGCCGTACCCCGCAGGAGAGTCGTTCGTCCGAGCGGTCGTCGATGACAGGCGCCCCCGGGCGGTGTGGCAAGTGCTTCCGGGAGACGACTGGGCGCAACGCATCGCCGAACTCGTCACATCGGTAGCGGCGTCGGGGAGAGGCGCGATCGTCGTCGTCCCGAACCAACGCGATCTCGATCGGCTGGCGGCGGCCTGCGACCGGTTGCTCGGCGATCGATGCGTGACGTTGGCGGCCGGACTCGGACCCGCCGCGCGGTACCGGCGGTGGCTGGCGGCCTTACGCGGACAGGCCTCGGTGGTGATCGGCACACGCAGCGCCGTGTTCGCGCCGGTGGTGGACCTCGCGTTGACGGTGATCTTCGACGACGGGGACTCGAGTCTGCACGAGCCGAGATCGCCCTATCCGCATCCGCGCGAGGTCGCAGTGCTGCGCACACACGCCGCAGGCGCGGCCATGCTCATCGGCGGACACTCCCGGACGGCGGAGGCGCAGGCACTCGTCGAATCCGGGTGGGCACACGACCTGGTCGCCTCGCGCGAAGTCGTACGCGCCGCTGCGCCGCGGATCGAGGGCATCGCCGAAGACGATCGACGACTCGGCGGCGATCCGCTCGCCAGGTCGGCACGGATCCCCACAACGGCGTTCGACGCCGCGCGCAATGCGCTCTCCGCAGGTCTCGCCGTCCTGTTCAGCGTTCCCAGACGCGGATATCTGCCGTCTGTCGCGTGTGCGCGCTGCCGAACTCATGCCCGGTGTCGGCAGTGTCGGGGCCCGTTGTCGATGAACGACCGCGGCGACCTGTCGTGCCGATGGTGTGGCCGTCCGGAATTGCGCTTCGTCTGCCCCGCATGCGGAGCCCGGACGGTGCGCGCGTTGATGGTCGGCGACAAGCGGACCGCGGAGGAACTCGGTCGGGCGTTCCCCGGGGTCCCGATCGTGACTTCTGGCGGAGCCAAGATCGTCGATGACATCCCGGAGGGCCCGCGCGTGGTCGTGGCGACCCCGGGATCGGCGCCGCGCGCCCCCGACGGGTACGGCGCCGCGATCCTCCTCGACACCTGGGCTCAGCTAGACCGCGAAGACCTTCGCGCAGGTGAGGACGCGATGCGGATGTGGATGGACATCGCATCCCTCGTCCGGTGCAAAGCGGATGGCGGGCGGGTAGTGGTGGTCGCCGATGCTGCGGGTCCCGCGGTGCAGGCGTTGATCTCGTGGAACCCCGTCGGATTCGCGGCCGCAGATCTGGCCCAGCGACACGAACTCGGCTTCCCGCCCGCAGTGACGATGGCGTCGATCGACGGTCCAGGACTGGCGATCACCTCCTTCGTCGAGATGCTCGATCTGCCCGCGGGCGCGGAGACACTCGGCCCGGTTCCGCTGCCGAGCGGAGTACGCAGGCCTGCCGGGATGGAGGCCGAGGGGGATGTCGAACGGCTGCTGCTGCGGGCGCCGAGAAGCGGCGGATGGCACTTGGCTGACGCGTTGCGAGCCGGACAGAACGTGCGCCACGCCCGGCACGACGACACCGCGGGCATCCGGGTCCAGATCGACCCGCCTACGATTGGTTGATTATGAGACTCGTCTTCGCGGGCACCCCCGACGTCGCGGTACCGACCCTGAGAGAACTGATCGATTCACCCGACCATGACGTCGTCGGGGTCATCACGCGTCCCGACACGACGGCAGGCCGCGGTCGGCGAACCGTGCGTTCGGCGGTCGGAGCCGTCGCGGACGAGGCAGGCATCGAGGTGTCCACCCCCCGCCGCATGTCCGACGCCGACGTCGCTGAGACCCTCGCTCGGTGGGCTCCGGACCTCGGTGTCGTCGTCGCCTACGGTGGGCTGATTCCGCAGGACGTGCTCGACTTGCCGTCGCACGGCTGGATCAACCTGCACTTCTCCATCCTGCCCTCGTGGCGGGGCGCGGCGCCCGTGCAGGCGTCGATCGCCGCAGGCGACGAGATCACCGGAGCCAGCGTCTTCGCTCTCGAAGCAGGTCTGGACACCGGCCCCGTCTACGGGACGTTGACCGAACAGATCCGGTCGACCGACACGGCGGGAGACCTCCTCGGCCGACTCGCCGAATCGGGGTCCGGGCTGACCAAGGCCGTCATCGACGCCATCGCCGTCGGGGAACTCGCCGCCGTGCCGCAGGACGCAGCGGGCGTCTCCCACGCATCGAAGATCACCGTCGACGACGCGCGCGTCCGATGGGATCTGCCGTCCCACCTGATCGACCGCGCTGTCCGCGCCCACACCCCGGCTCCGGGCGCGTGGACAGCGGTCGGCGACATTCGACTCAAACTCGGTCCCGTGACTCCCGCGGACGACGACCCGGCAGTTCCCGGCCCCCTCGAGATCGGACAACTCGGGGTCACGAAGAAGTCGGTGTTCGTCGGAACCGCATCTGGCGCGGTGCGCCTGGGAACAGTTCAGGCTCCAGGCAAGAAGGCGATGAACGCGGCCGACTGGGCACGCGGCACACGACTCGAAGAGAACGGACGGCTCGCATGACACAGGACGGACGCGGGCGGGGCCCCAACACTCGGGGCCCACAGACTCGGGGCACACAGACCCGGGACCCCAAGACTCGAGACAAGGCGGTGGACCCCGCGCGTACCGTCGCACTCGACGTCCTCCGAGCGGTCCGGCGTGACGACGCGTACGCCAACCTGTTGCTGCCGCGCCTCCTGCGCGAGCGGAAGCTGGATCGTCGCGACAAGGCGCTGGCCACGGAACTGACGTACGGCACGGCCCGTACGTCGGGCGTCCTCGACGAGATCATCGCGTCCGCTGCCGGCAGGCCGATCTCGGAGATCGACGGCGACCTGCTCGACGTACTGCGGTTGGGCTCGTACCAGTTGCTCCGCACTCGGATCGGATCGCACGCAGCCGTGTCGACGTCTGTCGACCTGGTGCGCGCCGCATACGGCATGGGGCAGGCCGGCTTCGTGAATGCGGTGCTGCGCAAGGTGTCTCAGCGAGATGAGCAGTTGTGGATCGACACCGTCGCGCCGTCGATGGCCGACGACATGGTCGGCAACCTCGCCTTCACCTATGCCCATCCACGCTGGATCGCCGACGTCTTCGCTCAGTCTCTCGGCTCGATCGGCGAGCTGCAGGCTGCGCTCGCCGCCGACGACGAGCGACCGATCGTCCATCTGGTCGCACGGCCCGGACAGATCACCGCCGAGGAGTTGGCGCTGGTCAGCGGCGGCGAGGAAGGGCGCCTCTCGCCGTACTGCGTGTACCTGCCGGAAGGCGACCCGGGGGCGCTCGACGCCGTGCGCGACGGTTTCGCAGGCGTGCAGGACGAGGGCAGTCAGCTCGTGGCTCTCGCGGTAGCCCGAGCCGAGGTCGGCGAGGACACCGGCCGATGGCTCGACCTGTGCGCAGGCCCCGGCGGCAAGGCCGCACTGCTCGGCTCGCTCGCCGACCTCGACGGCGCGCACGTCGACGCAGTCGAGGTGTCCGAACACCGCGCACGACTGATCGAGAACATCGTCGACGAGCTGCCCGTGACTGTCCATGTCGCAGACGGGCGCGACAGCGGGCTCGAACCCGGCTACGACCGGATCCTCGTCGACGCACCGTGCTCGGGTCTCGGGTCGCTGCGGCGTCGACCGGAGTCGCGTTGGCGCAGGCAGCCCGCGGACATTCCGGAGCTCGTGGCGCTGCAGACCCAGTTGCTGACCGAAGCGGTGCGCCTGGTCCGGCCGGGCGGCGTCGTGGTCTATTCGACCTGTTCACCGCATCCGGCGGAGACGACCGGGGTCGTCGACGCTGTGCTCGGCGCGGTCGGCGGCGTGGAGCCGATCGATGCGCGGCCAATGGTCGCGGGCGACATGACCGTGGCGGAGAGCCTCGGCGCTGGTCCGCACGTCCAACTGTGGCCGCACCGGCAGGACACGGACGCGATGTTCGTGTCGGTGCTGCGGAAGGCGTAGCTCGCACCGTGCCTGGTCTCCGCACGTAGTGCAGCGATCTGCAGAACAGTTCCTCGACGTGCCGACGAGTGGTTCCCGCGCGTCCTCGCGGTTCTCGTAGACTTCTCCGCATGTGCAACCCTGGCCGCCCGGCACCGATGATCGCTCCGTCCATCCTTTCCGCCGACTTCGCCAATCTCGCGACCGAGATCGCGGCGGTCGGTCCGTCCGATGTCGACCCCGGTGTCGACTGGGTGCACGTGGATGTGATGGACAATCACTTCGTTCCGAATCTCACGCTCGGGATGCCGGTCGTCGAAAGCATCCTGAAGGCGACGGACATCCCGATCGACTGTCATCTCATGATCGAGGATCCGGGCCGCTGGGCGCCGCCCTACGCGGAGGCAGGCGCCTACAACGTGACCTTCCACGCGGAGGCCACCGACGATCCGCGGAGCGTCGCCCGCGACATTCGAGCTGCGGGCGGCAAGGCCGGACTCGCGATCAAGCCCGGGACTGCGCTGGAGCCGTACCTGGAGATCCTCCGGGACTTCGACACGTTCCTGGTGATGAGCGTCGAACCCGGATTCGGGGGACAGAAGTTCATGCCGGAGGTGCTCGACAAGGTCCGGACGATCCGCAGCGTGATCGACCGCGACGATCTGCAGTTGCTGGTCGAGATCGACGGGGGCATCGCCGACTCGACCATCGAGCAGGCCGCCGAGGCAGGGGTGGACTGCTTCGTCGCAGGGTCTGCCGTGTACGGCGGCGACGACCCGGCCGCGCGTGTCGCCGAACTGCGACGCAAGGCGACCGCCGCACGCACGGTGGTCTGATCGCCGTGATCGAGACCGCGATGCGTCGGGCCGTCGCCGCGTCGGCCGCAGCCCGCGGCACGAGTTCGCCGAACCCGCCGGTCGGTGCGGTGATCCTCGATGCGGACGGACTGGTCGTCGGAGTAGGGCGCACTCAACCGCCTGGGGGGCCGCACGCCGAGGTCATGGCCCTGCGTGACGCAGGCGAGAGGGCGATGGGCGGCACCGCGGTCGTCACGTTGGAGCCCTGTAACCACACCGGTCGCACCGGACCCTGCGCGCAGGCACTGGTGGACGCCGGTGTCGCGGCCGTCCACTACAGCGTGGACGATCCCGGCCCGGCCGCAGGCGGGGGAGCGGCGACTCTGCGAGCGGCGGGCATCGACGTCACGAGCGGCGTACTCGAGCCGGAAGTCCGCCGTGGGCCGCTGCGCGCATGGCTGTCCGTGCAGGAGCGGGGCCGACCCCTCGTGACCGCGAAGATAGCCGCGACCCTCGACGGACGGACCGCGGCGCCCGACGGGACCAGCCAGTGGATCACCGGACCGCAGGCCCGCGAACACGCACACAGTCAGCGCGCCACCCTCGACGCGATCGTCGTCGGAACGGGGACGGCGCTGGCCGACGACCCGTCGCTCACTGCACGTCGCCCCGACGGTTCGCTCCACGCGCATCAGCCGACGCGAGTCGTGCTCGGACACCGCGAGATCCCCGCGACCGCGCGTCTGCGCGACGCGGCGTCGCCGTTCGTGCAGGTCGGCAGCCACGATCCGGCGGCAGCGTTGGCAGCGCTTCCGAATGCGCTCCACGTCCTCGTCGAGGGCGGCCCGTCGATCATCGGCGCGTTCCTCGTCGCCGATCTCGTCGACGACGTCCACGTCTACCTCGCGCCGACGGTCCTCGGCGCCGGTGCGGCAGCCGTCGACGACGCATCCGTGTCGACGCTGACGCAGGCGCACCGTTTCCGACGTGAATCCGTGACCGAACTCGGCGACGACCTGTTCGTGCAGTTGATCCGCGAACTCGACTGACCGGTGGCACACGATTCGGCCCGGAGTGAGTTGAACTAACACTGCAGGCCGGAGCCGGTGTGGGTGACACGGCGCACGCACGTCGTGCTACCTTCGAAAGGTAGTTCTCGGGGCGGGGTGAAAGTCCCCACCGGCGGTGATGCCCGGCAACGGGTCGAGCCCGCGAGCGCCCGCACCATGTGTGCGGGGACAGCAGATTCCGGTGTGACTCCGGAGCCGACGGTCATAGTCCGGATACGAGAGAACGACAGCGCGGTACGGTGCCGCGACCTGTCTGTCCCGAGCGCTCACGTGCAAAGGAGAGACGGTGTTCACCGGAATCGTTGAGGAACGCGGCGAGATCGTCGGCCGCGAAGACCTTGAAGAAGCAGCACGTTTCCGCATTCGCGGGCCCCTCGTCACCAGTGACGCCTCGTTCGGCGACTCGATCGCCGTCAACGGCGTCTGTCTGACCGTGGTCGAACTCGGCGGAGCGGATTTCACCGTTGACGTGATGGCCGAGACGTTGACCCGGAGTTCACTGGCCGCGCTCGCCGCCGGTGCACCCGTCAATCTCGAACGCGCGATGGCCGCGGACGGCCGTTTCGGCGGCCACATCGTCCAAGGCCACGTCGACGGCGTCGGTTCGGTGGTCTCGGTGTCGCCGAGCGAGAACTGGACCGTCGTACGAGTCGCGGTGCCCGCAGACCTCGCGAAGTACGTCGTCGAGAAGGGCTCGATCACGATCGACGGGATCTCGCTGACTGTCTCCGGTATCGGACGTGGCGCAGACGACGGGGAATACGGGGACTGGCTCGAAGTGTCGTTGATACCGACGACGCTCACCGAGACCACGCTCGGCGCGATCGCGGTCGGTGCACGAGTCAATCTAGAAGTCGATGTGATCGCGAAGTACGTCGAGCGCCTGCAGAGCGCCGGCACGGACGGAGGACAGCTCTGATGAGCGAAGGCAACGAGAACCACGTCGAGTTGGACTCGGTCGAACGCGCAGTCGCTGACATCGCGGCAGGCAAAGCGGTCGTGGTGGTCGATGACGAAGACCGCGAGAACGAAGGCGATCTGATCTTCGCCGCGGAGATGGCGACTCCCGAACTCGTCGCGTTCATGGTGCGATACACGTCCGGTTACCTGTGCGTGCCGCTGGAGGGGGAGGACTGCGACCGCCTCGGCCTGCCCCCGATGTTCTCCCAGAACCAGGACAAGCACGGCACCGCGTACACCGTGACAGTCGACGCCCGCGAGGGCGTCACCACTGGTATCAGCGCCGCCGACCGCGCGACCACGATGCGGCTGCTCGCCGACCCCGAGGCGATCGCCCACGACCTGACCCGCCCCGGGCACGTGGTGCCGCTGCGCGCCAAGGAAGGCGGCGTGCTCCGCCGCCCCGGCCACACCGAGGCCGCCGTCGACCTCGCCAAGCTCGCCGGTCTTCGGCCTGCAGGCGCCATCTGCGAGATCGTCTCGCAGAAGGAGGACGGGTCGATGGCACGCACCGACGAACTCCGTGTCTTCGCCGATGAGCACGGCCTCGCCATGATCTCGATCGCCGACCTCATCGCGTGGCGACGCAGGCACGAGAAGCACGTCGACCGCATCGCCGAGGCCCGGATCCCGACCACCCACGGCATCTTCCGTGCGGTCGGATACTCCAGTCCGTATGACGAGGCCGAGCACGTGGCGCTCGTCATGGGCGACATCGCAGGCGACGGCGACACGGGCGAGGACGTCCTCGTCCGCGTCCACTCGGAGTGCCTGACCGGTGACGTCTTCGGTTCGCTTCGGTGCGACTGCGGACCGCAACTGGACGCGGCCCTAGAGATGGTCGCGGCTGAGGGGCGCGGCATCGTCCTCTACATGCGTGGGCACGAAGGCCGCGGCATCGGCCTCATGCACAAGCTGCAGGCCTACCAGCTGCAGGACGCAGGCTCGGACACCGTCGACGCCAACCTCGAACTCGGGCTACCCGCCGACGCCCGCGACTACGGGCTCGGCGCTCAGATCCTCGTGGACCTCGGCGTCCGGTCGATGCGACTGCTCACCAACAATCCCGCCAAGCGCGTCGGCCTCGACGGATACGGCTTGCAGATCGTTGACCGGGTTCCGATGCCGTTGCGCGCCAACGCCGAGAACCTGCGGTATTTGAAGACCAAACGGGACCGGATGGGACACCTGCTGGACGGCCTCGACGACTTCGAGGATCCGACCGCGGTCGGCGACTCGGTGGTCCGAGGGAAGGGCGAAGGCGCATGAGCGGGCACGGCGAACCCACACTCGATCTCGAGGATGCAGGCGGTCTGAAGATCGCGATCGCCGCATCGCAGTGGCACGAGACGATCTGCACGGCGCTGCTCGACGGCGCGGTGCGGGCCGCGGAGCGCGCGGGCGCGCCCGATCCCACGGTGATACGAGTGGCCGGAGCGATCGAACTTCCGGTGATCGTCCAGGCGCTCGCTCGGTCGCACGACGTCGTCGTGGCGCTGGGCGTCGTCATCAAGGGCGGCACCCCGCACTTCGAGTACGTGTGCGACGCGGTGACCGCCGGGTTGACGCGCGTATCGCTGGACGAGTCGACGCCCGTCGGCAACGGCGTGCTCACCACACTCACCGAGGAGCAGGCGATCGACCGCGCCGGCCTACCCGGCTCGGCCGAGGACAAGGGCGCGCAAGCGATGACGGCGGCGATCGCGTCAGCGCTGACCCTCCGGAAGTTGGCGTGAGCGCCGCAGACCGCGAGGTGACCGCTGACGGGTGGGTGTTGGTGTACACGCCCCGTTGGATCCGGCGCGTCGCGTACTGGGTGGCGGGGGTCGTCATCGCGATCCACTTGACGTTCGGTCTGCTCCTGGACATCTCGTACACCGGTGTCGGGGTCGGCTGGTCGGACAAGATCGGTCTCATCGCCGTCGGCTTCGTCATCGCGGGAGCCGTCCTGCTCCTGACCCGGTCACGGCTGTGCGTCGGACCGGAAGGCGTCGGCGTCCGCAACCTCGTCGGGGAACGCGTATGGGGCTGGGACGAGGTGCAAGGCCTCGAATATCCGGAGAAGGGCTGGTCGGCGCACCTCCTCCTGCCGTACGACGAGCACGTTCCGGTGATGGCCGTGCAGGCGCGCGACGGCGAGCGCGCCATCGATGCGATGACGCGCTTCCGCGAGTTGCAGGGCGAATACGCGCCGGCCCGCTGAACCGCACGCGAGGCGCGATGCGGCCGACCGAGACGTGTCAGAGGACCGGACTACCCTGGAGTCCGTGGCAGACCCGTCGACCTATCGTCCGGCTCCGGGGTCGATACCGACCGATCCGGGCGTGTACAAGTTCCGTGACTCGCACCGGCGCGTGATCTACGTCGGCAAGGCCAAGAATCTACGGTCTCGCCTGACGTCGTACTTCGCCGACCTCACCGGGCTGCACCCGCGCACCCGGCAGATGGTGACGACCGCCGCATCAGTCGAGTGGACTGTCGTCGGCACCGAGGTCGAGGCGCTGCAACTGGAATACAACTGGATCAAGGAATTCGATCCGCGGTTCAACGTCCGGTACCGCGACGACAAGACCTATCCGATGCTGGCGGTGACGCTCAACGAGAAGTACCCACGGGTCTTCGTCTACCGCGGGGTGCGCCGACCCGGTGTCCGATACTTCGGCCCGTACTCGCACGCCTGGGCCATCCGGGAGACCGTCGACCTGTTGACGCGCGTGTTCCCGGTCCGGACGTGTTCGACAGGAGTGTTCCGGCGTAGTGAGCAGATGGGCAGGCCGTGCCTGCTCGGCTACATCGACAAGTGCGCCGCACCGTGCGTCGGGCGGGTCGAGGCCGAAGAACACCGTCAGATCGCGAACGACTTCTGTGAGTTCCTCGCCGGGCGCACCGACGGTCTCATCCGTCGGATGGAACGCGAGATGGCCGGCGCCGCTGAGGAACTCGACTTCGAACGGGCGGCTCGGCTTCGCGACGACGTCTCGGCCCTCAAACGAGCCATGGAGAAGCAGGCGGTGGTCCTGGGCACCGGGACCGATGCGGACGTCATCGCCATGGTCGGCGACGAACTCGAGTCGTCCGTCAAGATCTTCCACGTCCGGGACGGTCGAGTCCGAGGCGAACGCGGGTGGGTCGTGGAAGTGCAGGAGAACGCGACCCCCGCCGAACAGATCGAGGCCTTCCTCACCCAGTTCTACGGCGCGGAGTCGGAGATGAGCTCCGGCATCCCGCGGGAAGTTCTCGTCCCGTTCCTGCCGGACGACACGGCCCGGATGCAGGAGTGGCTGTCCGAACGCCGCGGTGCACGCGTCGAAGTCCGTGTCCCGCAACGCGGGGACAAGCGGAACCTGATGACCACCGTCGAGCGCAATGCATCCGACGCGCTGGCCCGCCACAAGCTGCAGCGCGCAGGTGATCTCACGACCCGGTCGGCGGCGCTCACCGAACTCCAGGAGTACCTCGGACTCGACGTCGCACCGCTTCGCATCGAGTGCATCGACATCTCGCACGTGCAGGGCACCGACGTCGTCGCGTCCCTCGTCGTGTTCGAAGACGGCCTGTCCCGCAAGTCGGACTACCGGCACTACGGGATCAAGGAGGCCGCGGGCGACGGTCACTCCGACGACGTCGCATCGATCGCGGAAGTGACCCGCCGCCGATTCCTGCGGCATCTCGTCGACGACGCGGCCCCACCGCCCGTCGACGGCGCCGGGACAGGGCCAGAGACAGGGACACAGACCGGGGCGGCTACCGAGACCGAGACAGGTGCCGGGACAGCGAAGAAGGCTCGGAAGTTCGCGTATCCGCCGAACCTCTTCGTGGTCGACGGCGGCGCGCCCCAGGTGCACGCGGCTGCGACCGTCCTCGAGGAACTCGGCGTGACCGACGTTGCGATCATCGGGCTCGCGAAACGGCTCGAAGAAGTGTGGGTCCCGGGAGATGATGAACCGGTGATCCTGCCCCGCAACAGTGAAGCACTGTTCCTGCTCCAGCGCGTACGGGACGAAGCCCACCGGTTCGCGATCACCTTTCACCGCAGTAAGCGCAGCAAACGGATGACGGCGTCGGCCCTCGACGGGATCCCGGGGCTCGGAGCCACCCGGCGCACCGCGCTGGTGACGCACTTCGGGTCGGTGGCGAACCTGACCAAGGCGAGCGTCGACGAGATCACCCAGGTCCCCGGTATCGGAGCGGCGACCGCGCAATCGGTGCACGATGCATTGAGGGACGAAACGAGCGTAGGAGAGGCGAGCGTGCGGGATGCCGTGAGCGAGACCAACCCGTCGACACAGGAGGAACCGGCTCATGGCTGAGAACGACGGACTGACGACGGTCCTGTTCGTGACCGGCATGTCAGGTGCGGGGCGGACGTCGGTGGCGAACGTCCTCGAAGACGACGGCTGGTACGTCACCGACAACGTTCCGGTCTCGGTGATCGCACAGGTCATCGCGCAAGTCCGCGCCGAAGGCGTCCAGAACCAGAAGATCGCGATGGTGGTGCGGGCAGGCCACTCGTCGTTCGGCGAATCGATCGCTGCACTCCGCGACGACCTCGAAGCTGCGGGCACCCGGACCGGCATCATCTTCGTCGACGCGTCGGACGAGACCCTCGTCCGCAGATTCGAACAGGTTCGCAGGCGACATCCGTTGCAGGGCAACGGGACCCTCGGGGAGGGGATCACGGCGGAACGGCAACTCCTCGCCGACGTCCAGTCCGCTGCCGGGACTGTCATCGACACCTCGAACCTCAGCTCGACTCGCTTGCGAGCGATCGTCGAGAGCTCGTTCCCGAACGTCGGCGGCAGTGCTCTCACGGTTGCGGTCCAGTCGTTCGGATTCAAGTACGGACTGCCGATCGACTGCGACCTCGTCATCGATGTGCGGTTCCTGCCGAATCCGTACTGGATTCCGGAGCTGCGGGACCACAACGGGCAGGACGCTCCCGTCCGCGACTACGTCCTCGGCCAGGACGACGCCATCGACTTCTTGGAGCGGTACGTCGACCTTGTCGGCATCGTCGCCCGTGGATATCGGCGAGAAGGCAAGGGATACATGACGATCGGCGTCGGGTGCACAGGCGGCAAGCACCGCAGTGTTGCCATGTCCGGCGAACTCGCCCGACGTCTGGAAGAGGTCGCCGAGGACGACGGCGAACCCGCATACAAGGTGCAGGTGACGCACCGGGACCTGGGGCGCGAATGACGGGTGCGCACGACGGGCGCGTCCCGCTGAAGGCAGTTGCGCTCGGCGGCGGGCACGGACTGTTCAACACGCTGACCGCGGTGCGGTATCTGACCCCCGACGTCACCGCGGTCGTCACCGTCGGCGACGACGGGGGATCGTCCGGGCGTCTGCGCAACGAGCTGGGCGGCGTCCCGCCCGGCGACCTGCGGATGGCGCTCGCGGCTCTCATGGGTGCGCCTGCCGCGATCGATGACCAACTCGCTCGCGATCCGGCGACCGCTGCCCGACACAAGCGGTGGTCTCGGATCCTCCAGCATCGGCTCGGCGGCTACGGAGCGCTGGCCGGACATCCCGTCGGGAACCTCATGCTCGCGGGCGTCGAGGAACTCACCGGAGACATCGTCGAGGCGCTCGACGCGATGGTCGACCTGTTCGCCGTCGACGGACGGATCCTGCCGATGGCGACCGTGCCGTTGGTCATCGAAGCCGACGTGTCCGGGCTCGAATCAGATCCGCGGATGAGCCGGGTGATCCGCGGACAGGTCGCCGTCGCCACCACACCGGGAAAGGTCCGTCGGGTCCGGGTGATCCCGCACGAGCCGGCCCCGTGCCCGGAGGCGATCGAGGCGATCATGGCCGCCGACGTGGTGACGCTCGGACCGGGGTCCTGGTTCTCCAGCGTGATCCCGCACGTCCTGGTGCCTGGTCAGGTGGAGGCACTCCGTGCGACGGCGGCCCGCAAGGTGCTGTTCGTCAACCTCGCGAACGAACCGGGGGAGACCACGGGGTTCTCCGTCGAACGGCATCTGCACGTGCTGCACGCACATGCCGACTCGATGCGTGTGGACGACGTCGTCGTCGACGCGGCCTCGGTCCCCGCCGGGTCCGAGCGGGACCACCTCGAACGTGCGGCCGGATCCTTCGGGGCACGTCTGGTGGTCGCCGATCTCGCGGTGCCCGGTACACACGAGCACGATTCACGCAAGTCGGCTCAGACCTTGGCTCGGCTGTTGGGCGCAGATCGTGACCGGTAATGTGGCTCCCATTGCACTGTGGGCCGTCCGCTCTCGTGACCGAGCACCGCAGTGGGCATGTCGGGGAGGATCATGTTGATTACAGGAGGCTACGACCAGTGGCGATGACAGGTTCCGTCAAGGATGAGCTGAGCCGTCTCGCGGTGACCCAGATCAGTTGCCGGAAGGCCGAGGTGTCGGCGCTGCTGCGCTTCGCGGGGGATCTGCACATCCAGAACGGCCGGGTGATCGTGGAGGCCGAAGTCGACCTCGGCAACGTCGCGCGGCGGCTTCGGTACGAGATCCACGAACTGTTCGGCTACTCGGCTGATGTGCACGTGCTCCGGTCGGGCGGCGCGCGCAAAAGTGCGCGCTACATTCTGCGTGTCACCAAAGACGGTGAGGGCCTGGCCAGACAGACCGGTCTTCTCGACATGCGCGGACGTCCGGTGCGGGGTCTGCCCGCACAGGTCGTCGGCGGCACTGTCGGCGACGCCGAGGCCGCATGGCGAGGCGCCTTCCTGGCCCACGGGTCGCTCACCGAACCGGGTCGGTCGTCGGCTCTGGAGGTCAGCTGCCCCGGACCGGAGTCGGCACTGGCCCTCGTCGGGGCCGCCCGCAGGCTCGGCGTCACGGCGAAGGCCCGCGACGTCCGCGGCGCGGACCGCGTCGTGATTCGCGACGGGGAGGCCATCGGTGCACTCCTCACCCGGATGGGTGCACACGACACGCGTCTGGTGTGGGAGGAGCGTCGGATGCGGCGCGAGGTCCGGGCCACCGCGAACCGGCTCGCGAACTTCGACGACGCGAACCTGCGCCGGTCGGCTCGCGCAGCCGTCGCCGCAGCAGCCCGGGTCGAACGTGCGCTCGAGATCCTGGGCGACGAGGTGCCCGACCACCTGGTCGCCGCCGGAAGCCTGCGCGTCCAACATCGTCAGGCGTCGTTGGAGGAACTCGGTCAGCTGGCCGATCCGCCGATGACGAAGGACGCCGTCGCGGGCCGCATCCGTCGTCTTCTGTCCATGGCCGACAAGAAGGCACGGTCGGAAGGGCTGCCCGACACGGAGTCGGCCGTGACCGCAGATCTGATGGACGACGCGTAGGCGTCACCCCGTCCCCTTCGTGGGTGTCGTCACACCCGAGACCACTTGGTGACCTCGGGTGCGGCGCACACTACGCTGGACCCCAACGGGCCGTGCGAAAGCCACGGCCCTTCACACACCGCTAAGGAGCTCAACAGTGACTGTTCGCGTAGGCGTCAACGGCTTCGGCCGTATCGGCCGTAACTTCTTCCGCGCCGTCGAGGCGCAGAAGGCGCTGGGAACCACCGACATCGAGATCGTCGCGGTCAACGACCTGACCGACAACGCCTCGCTCGCACACCTGCTGAAGTTCGACTCCATCCTGGGCCGTCTGCCCCAGGACGTCAGCCTGGAGGGCGACGACACCATTGTCGTCGGCGACATGAGGATCAAGGCCCTCGAGGTCAAGGAAGGCCCGGCCTCGATTCCGTGGGGCGACCTGGGCGTCGACGTCGTCGTCGAGTCGACCGGAATCTTCACCGCGCGCGCCAAGGCTCAGGGCCACCTGGACGCGGGCGCCAAGAAGGTCATCATCTCCGCTCCCGCGTCCGACGAGGACATCACCATCGTGATGGGCGTGAACGACGACAAGTACGACGGCAGCCAGAACATCATCTCGAACGCCTCGTGCACCACGAACTGCCTCGGTCCGATGGCCAAGGTCCTCAACGACGAGTTCGGCATCGTCAAGGGCCTCATGACCACGATCCACGCCTACACACAGGATCAGAACCTGCAGGACGGCCCGCACAAGGATCTGCGTCGCGCCCGCGCCGCCGCCATCAACATCGTGCCGACCGGAACCGGTGCAGCCAAGGCCATCGGCCTGGTCCTGCCGGAACTCAAGGGTAAGCTCGACGGCTACGCGCTGCGCGTGCCGATCCCCACCGGCTCGGTCACCGACCTCACCGCGCACCTCGCCAAGAAGGCGACCGCCGAGGACGTCAACGCAGCGATGAAGGCTGCCGCCGAGGGCCCGCTGAAGGGGATCCTCAAGTACTACGATGCGCCGATCGTCTCGAGCGACATCGTCACCGACCCGCACAGCTCGCTGTTCGACTCGGGTCTGACCAAGGTCATCGACGATCAGGTCAAGGCCGTGTCGTGGTACGACAACGAGTGGGGCTACTCGAACCGCCTCGTCGACCTCATCGGCCTCGTCGGCAAGTCGCTGTAAACATGGCGGTACGTACACTCACCGACCTCCTCGCCGACGGCGTCGAAGGGCGCGGCGTCCTGGTGCGCTCGGACCTGAACGTTCCGCTCGAGGGCTCCACGATCACCGACGCCGGGCGCATCGTCGCGTCGGCGCCGACGATCACGAAGCTCGTCGAAGCCGGCGCGAAGGTCATCGTGACCGCGCACCTCGGTCGACCGAAGGGCGAGCCGGATCCGGCTCTGTCACTCGCACCTGTCGCCACTCGTCTGTCGCAGGAGCTGGGCCGTAACGTCCAGCTCGCCGGCGACGTCGTCGGCAGTGATGCTCTCGCCCGTGCGGAGGGACTCACCGACGGTGACGTCCTGCTGCTGGAGAACATCCGATTCGATCCGCGAGAGACCAGCAAGGACGACGCCGAGCGGGCACAGCTCGCCGCGGCCCTCGTCGAGCTGGTCGGCGACGACGGAGCCTTCGTCTCGGACGGCTTCGGAGTCGTGCACCGCAAGCAGGCGTCGGTCTACGACGTCGCGAAGGCGCTGCCTGCCTACGCGGGCGACCTGGTCGCGACCGAGGTCGACGTGCTGGCGAAGATCGCGGGCGACGACGCTCAGCACCCGTACGCGGTGGTCCTCGGCGGCTCCAAGGTCTCGGACAAGCTGGCCGTCATCGAGGCGCTCGCTCCCAAGGTCGACACCCTGGTGATCGGCGGCGGAATGGCGTTCACGTTCATCAAGGCGCAGGGCAGCGCGGTCGGCGACTCGCTGCTGCAGGAAGACATGATCGACACTTGCAAGGACCTGCTCGACAGGTTCGGCGACGTCATCCACCTGCCGCACGACGTGGTGGTGGCCGACAAGTTCGCGCCGGACGCGTCGACGACGATCGTGAACACGGCCGACGGCTTCGACGAGGGCATGGGACTCGACATCGGCCCGGGCACCGTTGAGCGATTCGCCACGGTGCTGACCGGTGCGAAGACCGTGTTCTGGAACGGTCCGTCCGGCGTCTTCGAGTTCGAGAAGTTCGCGGCAGGCACCCGCGGGGTGGCGGAGGCGATCGCGCAGGCGACCGCCAACGGCGCGTTCTCGGTGGTCGGCGGCGGTGACTCGGCGGCAGCCGTGCGCGCTCTCGGCCTGGCCGACGAGGCGTTCTCCCACATCTCGACCGGTGGCGGAGCGTCGCTGGAGTACTTGGAGGGCAAGGAACTCCCGGGCCTCTCCGTTCTGGAGGTGAAGCCCTGATGGCAGCGTCGAACACTCCCGGTGGCCGCAAGCCGCTCATCGCGGGCAACTGGAAGTGCAATCTGAATCACCTCGAGGCGATCGCCCTGGTGCAGAAGATCTCGTTCGCCCTTCCCGAGAAGTACTTCGAGAAGGTCGATGTGACGGTCATCCCGCCGTTCACCGACATCCGCAGCGTCCAGACCATCGTCGACGGCGACAAGCTCCTGCTGACCTACGGTGCGCAGGACGTCTCCGAGCACGATTCGGGGGCGTACACCGGTGAGATCAGCGGCGCATTCCTCGCGAAGCTCGGCTGCACGTTCGCGGTGGTCGGCCACTCGGAGCGGCGCACGCTGCACGGTGAGTCGAACGAGACCGTCCTGGCGAAGACCAAGGCTGCGCTCAAGCACGGACTCACGCCGATCGTCTGCATCGGCGAAGGTCTGGACGTCCGCGAGTCGGGCGAGCACGTCGCGTACAACGTCGAGCAGATCACAGCGTCGCTCGCCGGATTGAGCGCCAGCGAGATCGCTAGCGTCGTCGTCGCGTACGAGCCCGTGTGGGCGATCGGCACCGGACGCGTCGCCAGTGCGGACGACGCGCAAGAGGTGTGCGCAGCCGTCCGCGGTGCGCTCGCCGAACTGGCCGACAAGGCGACGGCCGACTCGATTCGCGTCCTCTACGGCGGCAGTGTCAACGCGAAGAACGTCGGCGAGATCGTCGGCAAGGCCGACGTCGACGGCGCCCTCGTCGGAGGCGCGTCGCTCAAGTCGGACGAGTTCGCTCAGCTCTCGGCCGTCGCGGCAGGCGGGCCGCTGCTCTGATTCGCGATCACATCGCGTAGACTGTGGCAGGTTGCTTCCGTGCGGAGCGACCTGCCACAGTGCTTTTCCGGCGGCTGCCACGCCGCAACCCACAGACTGACAGGACCATCGACTCGTGACTCTCGCGCTCGACATCGGCTTGATCATCACCAGCCTCCTGCTGATCGTGCTGGTTCTGCTTCACCGAGCCAAGGGCGGCGGCCTCTCGTCGCTGTTCGGCGGTGGCGTCCAGTCGAGCCTTTCGGGTTCGTCTGTCGTCGAGAAGAACCTCGACCGACTCACGATCTTCGTCGGCCTGCTCTGGGTGATCCTGATCATCGGCATCGGCCTCGACATCAAGTTCGGCGCCTGACTCCGCCCGCACCTCCGCGCATCCTGCGCGACATCTACACCGCTCAGGCCGTGCAGTCCGCGTAGACGGATGCGCGGCCTGAGCGCTGTGGGTCCGTCGGTGGTGCGATGCGCTGCTGCGATCAGTGGCGCCGAGTACGTTGGGTGCCATGGCATCCGGTGCGAACTCCGACTCCATCCGTCACGCGATCTCCACTCCGATGGTCGACCGCATCGTCGTCGAGGACTCCGGTCGTGCGGCGACCGAGCCGTTACGCGACGACATCCGATATCTCGGCGGCCTCCTCGGCGACGTGATCCGAAGCCAGGCAGGCGACGAGGTCTTCGAGCTGGTCGAGAACTCGCGGGTCGACGCGTTCGGCATCAGATACGCGGATGTCACGCGCGACGATCTCGCGCAGCGGTACGACGGACGGCGAGTCGAGGATCTGATGCCCGTGATCCGGGCGTTCACCAGCTTCGCACTCTTGGCGAACCTCGCCGAGGACCTCCATCGCGAGCGGCGCCGTCGGATTCACGTGCTGGCGGGCGACGAGCCGCAAGCGTCGTCGTTGGGAGCGACGTTCGCCCGACTGGCCGCCGCCGGCCTCTCCGACGATCACGTCGGCGACGTGCTCGGCGACGCGCACGTCGTGCCCGTGATCACCGCGCACCCCACCGAGACCCGTCGGCGCAGCATCTCCGACGCCCAGAACCGCATCACCGACCTCATGCGGCAGCGCGGCGGCCGCGAACTAACCGGGGACGAGGACGCGGCGATCACCCGCGACATCTCCCGTCAGATCCTGATGCTGTGGCAGACCGCGTTGATCCGCATGCGGCGACTCACGATCAGCGATGAGATCACCACCGGCCTCCGGTACTACGACGCCTCGTTCTTCGACGTCGTCCCGGCCCTCAACAACGATGTGCGGGCCGCGCTGGAAGAGACGTTCCCGACTGCCGGGCTCGAGTCGATGTCAGTCGTCGCCATGGGATCGTGGATCGGCGGAGACCGCGACGGGAACCCGTTCGTCAACTCCGACATCGTCACCGAGGCCACGACGTCTGCGGCCCGGACCGTCATGCGGCACCATCTCGACGAACTCGCGAAGCTGCACCAGGAACTCGCGATGTCGGTCCGACTGGTCCAGGGCGTGACCGACGATCTGAGCGCGTTGGGCGATGGTTTCGCGCCGGAGTACCCCGACGGAGTCGACGACGAGCCTTTCCGGTCCGCAGTCACCGCCGTCCGCGCACGGCTCTTGGCACGCGCCGAACAGACGCTCGGAGACGATTTCGTCGCGCCTGCCGATCGTGAACTGACATCCGTGTCGCCGCCGTACGCCGACGCCGCCGCGTTCCTCGCCGACCTCGACGTCATCGATGCGGCCCTGCGCGCCGTCGTCGACGACGCCATCGCCGACGATCGTCTCGCGTCTCTACGAGAAGCTGTGCGCACCTTCGGTTTCCACCTCTCGGGTCTGGACATGCGACAGAACTCCGACACTCACGAGGAGGTCGTCGGCGAGTTGCTCGCCTGGGCGGGCGTCTGCCCGGACTACGCCGCCCTCGACGAAGACGAGCGGGTGCGCCTCCTGGCGACGGAGTTGACGTCGCGACGCCCGCTGAGCGGCCGCGACGCACACTTGAGCGAGCTGGCGACGAAGGAGCTCGGCGTCGTCCACGCGGCCGCTGCGGCCGTCGACCGGTTCGGCGCTCGGGCCGTCCCCGACTACATCATCAGCATGTGCCAGTCGGTCTCGGACATGCTCGAAGCATTGATTCTCCTCAAAGAGGCCGGGCTCTACGACGCCGGTGACGGTTCGCCGTCGTGCAGCGTGCGAGTGGTTCCGCTCTTCGAGACGATCGAGGATCTGCAGGCCGGAGCCCAGATCCTGACCGACACCCTCGCCCTCGACTTCTACCGGGCGCTCGTTCGGAGCCAGGGCGACACCCACGAGGTGATGCTCGGGTACTCCGACTCGAACAAGGACGGCGGCTACTTCGCCGCGAACTGGGCGCTCTATCGCGGTGAACTCGACCTCGTGGAATCTGCTCGGACCGCGGGAGTCAGGCTCCGACTGTTCCACGGTCGCGGTGGGACGGTCGGCCGCGGCGGCGGGCCGAGCTACGACGCGATCCTCGCGCAGCCGCCGGGGGCGGTTCAGGGCTCGCTGCGTCTCACCGAGCAGGGCGAGATCATCGCAGCCAAGTACGCCGAGGCGGTCGGGGCCCGTCGCAACCTCGAGTCGCTGGTGGCCGCGACCATCGAGTCGTCTCTCCTGGACGTCGAAGGCCTCGGCGACGACTCCGAACAGGCGTATCAGGTCTTCGACGAGATCGCAGCGGCGGCCCGCAGCGCGTACTCGGCGTTGGTCCACGAGACCCCCGGCTTCGTGGAGTACTTCACGTCGTCGACGCCACTGTCGGAGATCGGAGCCCTCAACATCGGGAGTCGGCCGACGTCGCGCAAGCAGACCACCGAGATCTCTGATCTGCGCGCCATCCCGTGGGTCCTGTCGTGGACGCAGTGCCGCGTGATGCTGCCCGGCTGGTACGGCACCGGCAGCGCGTTCTCGGCGTGGGCGGGCGACGACCCGGGCCGCATCGCGACGCTGGCCGACTACTACCGACGGTGGCCCTTCTTCCGCTCGGTCATGTCGAACATGGCGCAGGTCCTCGCGAAGAGCGACATGGGTCTGGCCTACCGCTACGCCTGCCTGGTACCGGACGACGAACTGCGGGAGCGAGTGTTCTCGATGCTCGTCGACGAGCACGAGCGCACGATCGCCTGGTGCGCCAAGATCACCGGAAGCGACGACCTCCTCGCCGACAACGACGCGCTCAAACGCTCGGTCTACAACCGCTTCCCGTACCTGGAACCGCTCAACCTGCTCCAGGTGGAACTGTTGCGCCGCTTCCGGGAAGGCGAGGACTCCCCGCGGATCCGTCGAGGGATCCAACTCACCATGAACGGTCTGGCGACAGCGCTACGGAACAGCGGCTAGGCGACTGGTCCGGCCCGGAGGTCAGTCCAACTGGGAGATCAGTCCAATTGGGAGGTCAGTCCAACTGGGACGCGGCGGCGCGGTCGAGGAACCAGACGGTCGCCTCGGCGCCGTCGACGCCTGCGCACGGCCAGTCGGCGCGCGCCGCACCGCGGTGAGCTTCCGCGACGGCCTGCGCCTTCTCCTCGCCGGACACGAGCAGCCAGACCTCGCGTGAACGATTGATCACCGGGAACGTCAGTGTCACGCGGACGGGCGGCGGTTTCGGGGAGTCCGTCACCGCGACGACCGGAGCGGAGTCCTCGGCGGTGGCCGCGGTGTGCGGGAACAACGAGTTGACGTGTCCTTCGCCGCCCATGCCGAGCAGGTGGACGTCGAATACGGTCTCGGGGCCGATCAAGCGGGCGTAGTCGCGGGCTGCGGCTTCGACGTCGTCGCCGAACTCGCCGTCTGACGGCGCGATGATGTGGATGCGCGCGGGGTCGACCGGAACTGATGACAACAGTGCGTCGAATGCTTGACCCGCATTGCGTTCAGGATCTGTGCTCCGGACGAAACGTTCGTCGCCCCAATAGATTTCGACACGATCCCACGCGATGTCCCCGGAGTCGGCGGCGAGTGCTTTCAACAGTCCGATTCCGTTGGAGCCGCCGGTCAGGGCTACCGACGCGACGCCGTGCGACTCCTGCGCGCGGGTGATGACGTCGACGAACCGCGCTCGAGCCGTCTCGATCAACTCGGCGGAAGAATCGAAGACCAGGGTCTCGGGTCGGCCGTCGGGGGTTGTCCGGCCGTCGGGGAATGTCACGGCGCCTCCTCGTATTCCACGGTTGGCAGGCCACGCAGGGCCGCCTCGTACACTTCGTCCGCATCCAGACTGCGGAGTTCCTCGGAAAGGCACTCGGCCGTCGTCCGGCTCGCATAGGCGACGCGGCCGTCCGGGTGGCCGGTGCTCGACACAGTGCCGCTGGTCCCGTCGTCGTTGACCGTCATCGCGAGTTCGGAGTCCTCGCGGGCCAGCCGTACGGCGAGCCCCCCTCGCTTGCGGACCACTCGGAGGTCGAGTGCCGAGGCGAGCCAGCCAGCGAACATGTCGAGCCCCGGCATGTCGAGCGGCCCGGTGACCTCGGCTCCGGTGATCTTGGTGTGCGGCGGTCGGTCGAGCGCCGACACGAACAGCGCCCGGGACGGGGTGAGAGCCGACCACGCGAGATCGGTGTCGCCGGGGGAGTACCCGGACCGTCGGGCCGCGAGGAACGCCGTCGGATCGTCTGCGTTGCGCGCATCGGTGATGCGGCGCGACGCCAGCCGTCCCAGGCGATCCTTCGACGGATTGTCGGGTGCACGGCCGGGCCACCAGGTGACGACCGGCGTGTCGGGGAGAAGGAACGGTGTGACGACGGCGTGCGGATGTTCGGCGAGTGGCCCCGAGAGCGTCAACAACACGACTTCGGACGCTCCCGCGTCGCCGCCGACGCGGATCTGCGCGTCGAGACGTGACTCGCCGTCCCTGGTGCCGCGCGACACGACGATCACTCGGCACGGGTGCTCGCGGCTCGCGCCGTTCGACGCCTCGACGGCGTCCTCGGTGGCATCGCCCGCGTCGACGTCGATGATCAGTGTCAACACGCGTCCCAGCGTCACGGCGCCGCCGCTGCTGCGCATGCGCACGAGCTTCTTGCTGATCGTGGTGGTATCCGTGTCTGGCAGGTCGACGATCATCGACGGCTCCTGTTCTGGGCGCCCGTCACGGTCGCCTCCACGCGCGCCCGGTCCGGCTCATCATCGTGTCCGCCGACTGCGGCCCCCATGTGCCCGACTCGTACTCGTCGGGCGTGCCCGACGCGGCCCATTCGGCGAGGACCGGGTCGAGGATCTGCCAACTGAGTTCGACTTCTTCGTTCACCGGGAACAACGACGGCTCGCCCAACAGCACGTCCAACAGGAGACGCTCGTACGCCTCAGGCGAGGAGACGGTGAATGCGCCGCCGTAGCTGAAGTCCATGTTGACGTCACGCACCTCCATCGACGATCCGGGGACCTTCGACCCGAAGCGGAGTGTGACACCCTCGTCGGGCTGCACGCGGATCACGAGTGCGTTCTGGCCCAACTCTGCGGTCATCGTGTCGTCGAACGGCAGATGCGGCGCCCGTTTGAAGACGAGAGCGATCTCGGTGACTCGTCTACCCAGGCGTTTGCCGCTGCGAAGGTAGAAGGGCACGCCTGCCCACCGGCGGGTGTCCACTTCCAGGGCCATCGCCGCGAACGTCTCGGTGGTGGAGTCGGCCGCGAACCCCTCCTCGTCCTTGAGTCCGACGACGGGTTCGGAACCCTGCCAGCCCGCGGCGTACTGGCCGCGCGCCGAGTTCAGGTCGATCGGCAGGATATTGCGCGTGGACTGCAGGACCTTGATCTTCTCGGTCTGCAGATGGCGTGGCGAGAAGGACACCGGCTCCTCCATCGCCACCAGTGCAAGCAACTGCAACAGGTGGTTCTGGATGACGTCGCGCGCTGCACCGATGCCGTCGTAATAGCCTGCGCGGCCACCCAATCCGATGTCTTCGGCCATCGTGATCTGCACGTGGTCGATGTAATGCGAGCTCCACAGCGGATCGAAGAGTTGGTTCGCGAAACGGAGCGCCAGGATGTTCTGGACCGTCTCCTTGCCGAGGTAGTGGTCGATGCGGAACACCGACTCCTCGGCGAACACGCTGTTCACGAGCTCGTTGAGTTCGATCGCCGATTCCTGGTCGTGCCCGAACGGCTTCTCGATGACGACCCGCCGCCATGAGTCGCCGGACTCGTCGGCCATCCCGGTGCGTCGCAACTGACTCAGCACGACGGGGAACGCGTTCGGCGGGATCGACAGGTAGTACGCATGGTTGCCGTCGGTGCCGCGGTCTCGGTCCAGATCAGCGAGCGTGCTCTGTAGTTGTTCGAAGGCTTCGTCGTCCTCGAACGTGCCCGACACGAAACGGATGCCCTCGGACAGCCGGTCCCACACTTCGGTCCGGAAACCGGTGCGGCAGTTGGCTTCGACCGCCTCGCGGACCACTTGCGCGAAATCTTCGTGCGCCCAATCCCGGCGAGCGAATCCGACCAGCGCGAAGCTCGGCGGAAGCAACCCGCGATTCGCCAGGTCGTAGACGGCAGGCATCAGCTTGCGACGGGCCAGATCGCCCGTCACGCCGAAGATGACCAACGCCGACGGCCCCGCGATGCGCGGGAGCCGTCGGTCGTGCGGGTCACGAAGCGGGTTGGTCCATTCCGGCTGGGCCTTTCGAGGCACGCTGATTGCCTTCCGTCGCTTCGTCTGACAGTTCTCTAGATCTCGCGTGCGCTAGCGGTTGGCGTCCAACTGCGCCGCTGTCGCGGTGAGCAGCTCGTCCCAGGCCTGCTCGAACTTCTCGACGCCTTCGCGCTCGAGGAGGGCGAACACATCGGGGAGGTCGACGCCCGCGGCCGTGAGCGCATCGAACACCGCACGCGAATCCGGGCCGCGGCCGATGATCGACTCGGTGTTCACCCAGCCGTGGTCTGCGTACGCTTCGAGGGTCTTACCGGGCACCGTGTTGACAGTGTTCGGTGCGACGAGCTCGCTGACGTACAACGTGTCCGGGTACTCCGGGTTCTTCACGCCGGTCGACGCCCACAGTGCGCGCTGCGGGACCGCGCCGTGCGCCTGCAGATCCGGGAACCTGGTCTCGGTCTCGAAGACCTCCTGGTACGCCGCGTAGGCCAGACGCGCATTCGCCAGCCCGGCCTTGCCGCGCAACTCGAGGGCCTCCGGGGTCCCGATGGCGTCGAGTCGCTTGTCGATCTCGGAGTCCACGCGTGAGACGAAGAACGATGCGACCGAGGCGATCGAACCGGCGTCGTGGCCGTTGCGCAGAGCGCGGTCGAGTCCGTCGAGGTAGGCGTCCATGACCTCGCGGTAACGCTCGACCGAGAAGATCAGGGTCACGTTCACGCTGATGCCCTGTGCGATCACATCGGCGATCGCCGGAACGCCTGCCGCTGTCGCCGGGATCTTGATGAACAGGTTCTTCCGGTCCACCAGGTTCCACAGCTCGACTGCCTGTTCGACGGTCTCGGCGGTCTTGTGCGCCAGACGCGGATCCACCTCGATGGACACCCGGCCGTCGGCGCCGCCCGACGCCTCGAACGCTGGGGCGAGGACGTCGCAGGCGGACCGGACGTCGTCGGTGGTGATCGCGGTGAGCGCGGCGTCCACATCGGCGCCCGACTTCGCGAGTTCGGTGATCTGCGCCGCGTAGGCACTGCTGCCGGACGAGATCGCGTTCTGGAAGATCGCCGGATTGGTGGTGACGCCGACGACGCTGCGCGTGTCGATCTGCTCCTGCAGTCCGCCGGACGAGATGAGGTCACGCGACAGGTCGTCGAGCCATACGGAGACGCCTGCTTCGGAGAGCGCGACGAGATTGCTGTTCTGAGTCATGAATTCTGCTCCAGATCTTGGGGGAGGGGTGATCTGTGACGCTCAGCGACCGAGCAGGCCGCGAGCTGCGGTGGCGACGGCGTCGGCGGTGAGGCCGAACTCCTCGTACAGCTTCTGGTACGGGGCCGACGCGCCGTAATGCTCGAGCGAGACGATCGCCCCGCCCGCGACGACCGCATGCCACGGCATCGCGATGCCTGCTTCGACGCTCACGCGGGGCACGCCGACGGGCAGCACGCTCTCGCGGTAGTCGGCGTCCTGCTCGTCGAACCATTCGATCGACGGCATCGACACGACGCGCGCCTTGACGCCGTCGGCGGCGAGCGACTCGCGCGCCTCGACGGCGAGCTGGACCTCGGACCCCGTGCCGATCAGGACCACGTCGGGAGTCCCATCGGTGTCGGCGAGCACGTAGCCGCCGCGCGACACGCCCTCGAACGAGGTGCCGGCCAGGACGGGCACGTTCTGACGGGTCAGCGCCAGGCCGACCGGGTGGTCACGGCGAGTCAGCAGGTGACGCCATGCGTACGCGGTCTCGTTCGCGTCCGCGGGGCGCACGACGTCGAGATTGGGGATCGCGCGGAGCGCAGCCAGGTGCTCGATCGGCTGGTGGGTCGGACCGTCCTCGCCGAGGCCGATGGAGTCGTGGGTCCAGACGTAGATCGGGTCGATCTCCATGAGGGACGCCAACCGGACTGCAGGCCGCATGTAATCGGCGAACTGCAGGAACGTGCCGCCGTACGCGCGGGTCGGGCCGTGCAGGACGATGCCCGACAGGATCGAGGCCATGGCGTGCTCGCGGACGCCGAAGTGCAGGGTCCGGCCGTACGGCTCGGCCTTCCACGACGATGTCGCGATCGATTCCGGACCGAACGACGGCTCGCCGGTCATCGTCGTGTTGTTCGAGCCCGCGAGGTCGGCGGAGCCGCCCCAGAGTTCGGGGAGAACGGGTGCCAGTGCGCCGAGGACCTTGCCGGACGCCGATCGGGTGGCGACGTCCTTGTCGCCCGGCTCCCACGTCGGGAAGACGTCAGTCCAGCCGTCGGGGAACTCGCCCGCGAACAGGCGGTCGAACAGTGCCTTGTTCTCCGGGTTGGCTGCGGCCCAGGCATCGAAGCCCTTCTGCCAGTCTGCGCGGTCAGCGGCCGCACGCTCAGCGAGACCGCGGGTGTGCGCGATGACGTCGTCGGCGACGTCGAAGTTCTTCGACGGATCGAAGCCGATGGCTTCCTTCGTGGCAGCCACCTCGTCGGCGCCGAGCGCGGCACCGTGTGCGGCGCCCGTATTCATCTTGCTCGGCGCCGGGAACCCGATGATCGTGCGGAGCACGATGATCGACGGACGATCGGTGACGGCCTTGGCCGCGTCGATCGCCTCTTCGATGCCTGCGACGTTCTCGCCGCCCTGGACGGTCTGCACATGCCAGCCGTACGCCTCGTAGCGCTTGGCGGTGTCCTCGGAGAGGGCGATCTTCGTGTCGTCCTCGATGGAGATCTCGTTGGCGTCGTAGAAGACAACGAGATTACCGAGCTGCTGCGTGCCCGCGAGCGACGACGCCTCGGACGTCACGCCTTCTTCGATGTCACCGTCGGACGCGATCACGTAGATGTGGTGGTCGAACGGGCTCTCGCCTGTGGCCGCATGCGGATCGAAGAGGCCGCGCTCGCGGCGCGACGCCATCGCCATGCCCACTGCGGAGGCGAGACCCTGGCCGAGCGGGCCGGTGGTGATCTCGACGCCCTTGGTGTGGCGGAACTCCGGGTGGCCGGGGGTCAGCGAGCCCCACGTGCGCAGTGCGACGAGGTCGTCGAGCTCGAGCCCGAATCCACCGAGATAGAGCTGGATGTACTGGGTGAGGCTCGAGTGGCCGCACGAGAGCACGAAACGGTCGCGACCGACCCATGCCGGGTCGGTCGGATCGTGGCGCATGACGCGCTGGTACAGGCTGTAGGCGAGGGGAGCCAGGCTCATCGCGGTGCCGGGGTGGCCGCTGCCGCAGTTCTGCACGGCGTCGGCGGCAAGGATGCGGGCGGTGTCGACTGATTTCGTGTCCACATCGGTCCAGTCGGACGGGTGAACGGGTCGGGTCAGCGCGCGAATCTCATCGGTGATGGGCACGATCGTGGTGTCTCCTGTGCGTCTGTGGCTTCTGCCCCCGCGGACAATGGTGACTTCCAGCCTAGCGGTGCGAGCATGGTGTGTGCGCGGCTGCCGGTAATCGTCTGGTGTGGCGGTCGTCGCACCTGTGTCCGCCCGATTCCTCCGGCGACTGCGCCCCGGTCTACCATCGCTTGTAGTAGCCGTCGACGTGGACGCGTCCAGACACGGCTGTGCTGATGTGAGGAGCATGTGTGAGGACTCGGGAGAGCGCCGGTGTCGCCGTGACTGAGTCCACCGGATTGGCTCGGGTGCGGGCAACGGTTCTGGCGTACGTAGCGCTCACGAAACCGCGAGTCATCGAACTCCTCCTCATCGCGACCATCCCGGTGATGCTTCAGGCGAACCGCGGGCACATCGACATCTGGTTGATCCTGGTGACGGTCGTCGGCGGTTGGATGGGGGCGGCGAGCGCCAACAGCCTGAACATGGTGGCCGACGCCGACATCGATCAGAAGATGAAGCGCACCCAGAAGCGCCCGCTCGCACGTAAGGCGGTGCCGATCCGGAACGTGTTGATCTTCGGGATCGTGATGGCTGCCGCGTCGTTCGTGGTCCTGTACTTCGGGACGGCCGACGACGACGGCAACCGGTCGTTCCTGCCGTCGATCCTGGTGCTGATCACCATTGCGTTCTACGTGGGCGTCTACACCCTGATCCTCAAGCGCCGCACCTGGCAGAACGTGATCTGGGGCGGTGCAGCCGGGTGCATGCCCGCGCTGGTCGGCTGGGCCGCGGTGACCCACGATCTGAGCTGGCAGCCATTCGTGCTGTTCCTCGTCGTGTTCTTCTGGACGCCGCCGCACACGTGGGCGTTGGCTATGCGGTACCGCGAGGACTACCGCGCCGCCGGGGTTCCGATGCTCCCGGTGATCGCCTCCGACGAGAAGGTCACCTTCCAGATGCTCGTGTACACGGTGCTCACCGTGATCACGTCGCTGTTCCTGATCCCGCCGACGAGCTGGATCTACCTCGTGGTGGCCGTCGCATCCGGTGTCTGGTTCATCTGGTGGGTCGCGAAGCTGTACGTGCAGACCCGAGCGGGTGTGGAACTCAAGCCGCTCAAGATCTTCCTCGTCTCCAACGAGTACCTCGCGCTGCTGTTCTGCGGCCTCGCTGTCGACGCCGTCATCAACCTGGCGCCCATCTCGTCCTACTTCGGTTCGTAAGCTGCGGCGCGTCGCGGTTCCCGCGACGTCGCGGGACTGTCGCTATTGGCTTGGTCAATAGCGGGAACTGCCCACCGTCGCGGGAAGCGTTTAAGCGAGCAGGGAGTCACGGGATCAGCGCTGTCGCGCCCGTCGTGGCACGGGATTCGAGCGCGCGGTGAGCGTCCGCGGCGTCGGCCAGCGGAAACGTCTGACCGACTGAGACGTCCAGGACGCCGTCGGCGATCGCGCCGAAGAACTCGTCGGCCCGCCACTCGAGTTCGGACCGTTCGGCGATGAAGTGCGCGAGGGTCGGACGGGTCACCGACAGAGATCCGGCACCGTTGAGGCGTTGCAGGTCGAAGGGTGGAACCGGGCCGCTCGCCGCACCGAACAGGACCACGGTGCCACGGATCGCGGTCGACGCGATCGATGCGTCGAACGTCGACTTACCAACGCCGTCGTAGGTCACGGCTACTCCGTGTCCGTCTGTGAGTTCGCGCACGCGCGCGGGGATGTCGTCGTCGTACCGCAGCACGTGCGCGGCGCCCGCCGCACGGGACAGTTCTTCCTTCGCATCCGAGGAGACGGTCGTGATGACCGAGACGCCCCGGGACACAGCCCATTGCGTGAGGATCAGCCCGACACCGCCGGCACCGGCGTGCAGAAGGATCGTGTCACCGGACTGCGGGTGCGCACTGCCGTCGAGGAGGTAGTGGGCGGTGAGCCCGCGCAACAGCGCCGATCCGGCGACCTCGTCGGCGACGCCGTCCGGGACGCGCAGCGCCCGACTCGTCGGGACGACCGCCACCTCGGCGTACGAGCCCGGAACATCCGACCATGCGACCCGGTCACCGAGGCCGAAACCCGTGACGTCGGGGCCGACGCCGATCACTTCGCCTGCGCCCTCGGCTCCGGGGATGTACGGCGGCGTCGACGGATACAGGCCCGACCGGAAATACGTGTCGACGAAGTTGACGCCGGCCGCACCGACGCGCACGAGGAGTTCGTCCGGGCCGGGCGCAGGATCGGCGACGTCGACCGCCGCGAGAATGTCCGGGCCGCCGTGAGCTGTCACATGGATCGCGCGCATGACCTCATTCTGGCACGCCGGTATGATCACCCGCATGACTGAAGAAACCGCTGAGAAGACGCCCGCGACTGCCCCGTCCGACGTGGTCTCGTCGATCCGCGGCTTCGTGGCCGCTGCGGGCGGGTCCGCGAAGGCCGTCCTGCAGCCGACCGGACAGGCAGGCGTCCGGGTGACGCTGGTAGGCGAGGAAGGCGGGCTCCTCGGAGATCGCGTCGTCGCCGACGTGGCCACCGCTGAAGCCGTCGTCGACGCCGTCGACGGCCTCGAAACCGCCGAATGGGATCGTGAGCTCACGTCCGCGGCGAACGTCACGCCCAAGCACTGGCGCAAGATGGCCGGTTGGGTCGCCGGTCAGAAGCGCTTCCCGAAGGCACGGAACCGCAAGATCCTCGACTGACCAGCGTGGGGGGTGGAGAACGCGTTCGGCTAGGCGGGGACCGGCGTGGCCGCGCGACTCGACCGGATCGCGGTCACCAAGAGATACGTGGCTCCGGACATGAGCAGGGCACTGCCGAACATGTGCAGCACGACCATCCACTCGGGCAGTTCAGTCGCGTACTGGATGTAGCCGAGAAGACCCTGGAGCAGGATCAGGCCGCCGAAGACCAGCGTCGCCCGGCGGACGGCGAGACGGGCGACCACCGCGACGACGATGAGGCCCGCCGAGATCCCGACGAGAGTCCACACGGCGTCGACGTGGAGCTGTGTGGCCTGCGTCGGCTGGAGTCCGTTGCGCTTGGAGTCGATGTCACCTGCGTGCGGACCTGATCCAGTGACGACCGTGCCGAGGTAGACGGTCACCCACGTGACCGCGTACACGGCCCACGCCGCGACGACCGTGATCCGCGTGATGACCGGTGCGGCCTCCGACGGAACATCGTTCGCGCGCCTCGGATCGGTGTGCACCACGAGCCAGGTCGCGAACGAGATGATCAGCATCGTCGCCAGGAAGTGAAACGAGACGATCCACGGGTTGAGATCGGTCAACACCGTGATGCCGCCGACGACCGCCTGCAACGGAACGCCGAGTCCGATACCGAGGGCCAGCCTGCGCGCGAGGCGGTCGACCGGCAGGTACCGCATCGCGGCGACGAACGTCGCGATGGCGACGACCACGAGAACCCAGGTCAGCATCCGGTTGCCGAACTCGATGACCCCGTGGATGCCCATGGCGGCATGCGGAGTCAGTGAGCCCGACGTGCACTGCGGCCAGGTCGGGCAGCCCAGTCCGGAGTCGGTGACTCGGACAGCGCCACCGGTCACGACCAGAAGGATGTTCGCCGCGAGGTCGGCGATGGCCCAGCGGTAGAGGAACCGGCGCGACGGCGTCCGGAATCCTGCCCACGAACGCAGAAACGACTGCTCGCCGGGCTGCTCATTGGTCGACGATGTCATTGAAAGCGAAACCACCTCACTGCGAGAGCGCCGCCGACGACCGCCCAGGCCGCCAGCACGCCGATGCCGAACAGATCCACCGACGAGTCGAGTGCCCGCGTGAGCGCCTCGGTGAGAGCGCCGGACGGTGAACAGCGGGCCGCCCAGTGGACGACCGAGGGAACGTGCTCGTCGAAGACGACGAGACTGCCCAGTCCGAGCAGGACGAACCAGATCAAGTTGCCGAGCGCGAGGACGACCTCGGCTTTCATCGTCCCGCCGAGCAGGAGGCCGAGGACCGCGAACGCCACGGTGCCGAGGGCGACGACGACCGCACCCAGGAGCAGGCTGCCGATCGACGGCCGCCAGCCGAGCGCCAGGCCGATGGCGCCGAGGATCACCGACTGCAGGACCACGACGAGGATGACGGCGCAGGATTTGCCCGCGATGATGCCCCAGCGAGGGATCGGCGTGGCGCCGAGCCGTTTCAGTGCGCCGTACCGTCGATCGAATCCGACGGCGATCGCCTGCCCGGTGAACGCCGTCGACATGATCGCAACGGCGAGGATCGCGGGTACGAAGGTCGTCGCGCGGGCTGCAGTGCTGTCACCGGATCCGGTGTCGATCGGCAGCAGGCTCAGACCGACCATGAGCGTGATCGGGATGAACATGGTGAGTAGCAGCTGTTCGCCGTTGCGCAGCAGCAACGTCAACTCCATGCGCGTCTGCGCCGCGATCATGGCGAGCAACGGCGCGGGCGCCGGGGCAGGTGTGAACGTTCCCGCTGGGAAACGGTTGGGACCGGCGTGGGAGATCTCAGTCATGCGCGCACCTCGCGGCCGGTCAGTTCCAGGAAGACGTCCTGGAGTGAATTGGTGTCCACCGTCAGGGACGTCACCAGGACGTCGTTGGCGGCGCACCAGGCGGCGACCGCGGCGACGATCTGCGGAGTGATGTCGCCGCCGCGGACGAGGTGGTCGCCCGCCTGGCTGCGCGTGCACCGGTACTCCGCCGGGAGGGCGGCGCTCAGAGCGTCGTGGTCGACGCCTTCCGCGGTGAGCCGCAGCTGGCCTTCGGCTCCGCTTCGTACCAGGTCGGCCGGGGTCCCCGACGCGACCGCGCGACCTCGATCGATGATGACGATGTGGTCGGCTAGCTCTTCGGCCTCTTCGAGGTGATGCGTCGTCAACAGCACTGAGACGCCGTCGGACTTGAGTCGGGAGATGAGTTCCCACACCATGATTCGGGCGTGAGCGTCAAGGCCGGCCGTCGGCTCGTCCAAGAAGACGAGCTCGGGCCGCCCGACGAGTGCGCACGCCAACGACAATCGCTGCTGCTGTCCACCCGACAGTCGGCGGAAGGGGGTGGTCGCGATGTCCGCGATGCCGAGGACGTCCATGAGCCACGCCGGATCGAGTGGATCGGCGCAGTACGACGCGCACAGTCGCAGCATCTCGGCGGCCTTCGCACCCGGGTAGGCTCCGCCGCCCTGCAGCATCACGCCGATGCGGCTGCGCAAGGCGTCGTTGTCGGACACGGGGTCGAGTCCCAGGACACGGACATCGCCTGCATCGGCTCGGCCGAATCCCTCGCAGATCTCGACGGTCGTGGTCTTCCCCGCGCCATTGGGGCCCAGGAGCGCGAGGACCTCGCCTCGGCGCATGTCCAGGTCGAGTCCGTCGACGGCGACGGTGTCGTCGTACCGCTTGACCAGACCGCGGATGCTCAGCGTCGTCTCGCCCGCGGCACGTTCGGCCATACCGTTCGAAGAGGTGGGGGCGTTGCGCACGATCATCAGCCTAAGCGAGTCATGGCCGCGAGCGGGCAGTGGGTCGCGGCGGTGTGCGCGGGCGCACAGAGTGTCGGGGACGCGCTCGAGAACGCTGTCACCGGGTCGTGCGCGTCAGCGAGTCCGCGTTCGGCGGCGTCGCCACAGCCACAGGCGGAGCGGGCTGTCGATGAAGAACGCCATCGCTGCGATCGCGACCATGATCAGGCCCGTCAACAGGCCTTGGGCGACGACGAGCGGTGGCGTGTCCGAACTCGTCGGCATCACGACGACGGACATGATCGCGGAGATGACCACCGTGCCGATGCGGAACCAGCGGGTGGTCGCCCATGCGGCGAGTGGAATGATCGCCCACAGCAGGTACCAGGCCTGCACGAACGGGAAGAAGACGACGAAGGTCGCCATCGCGATTCCCAGACCGCCGAGCGGATGCACCCGGCCGGCGAGGCAGGCGAGCAGCCATCGGACGACGAGCACCGCGGCGATCAACTGTCCGATGGGGCGGGCGATGTCGAGGATGGCCTGGGTCTGCTCGCCCATGCCCAGCCAGAGTCCGACCCGGCCTGCGACCACCGAGAGGAGCGTCGGCATCGACATCCAGGATCGGACGATGCCGCCGGTGCTCAGCGTGCCGGTCCAGCCGAATCCGAGTCCGGTGGCGTAGCAGATGGCGACGATCACGCTGGCCGTGATCGACAACAGCAACGAGGCCGACTTGACCAGTGCAGCCATCGACGTCTTCGACCGCGCCCACCACTGTGAGGCCGGAGCGTTCCGCAGCGGCGGGAGTGTCGCGCCCCAGCGTCGTGCAAGGGCGATTCCGATGAACCCGAGGGCGAGCATCGACGAGACCTTCACCATCGCGGATGCCGCGATCAGGGCGACGCCTGCGATCAGTATCCAGCCCGTCCGGGACGGAAGCATTCGGTCTTTTCGACGTAGCGGGTCGGCGGCGTCGATGGCGCGGAAGCACCACTCCATGCCGACGAGCATCATGCCGAGCATCAACGCCTCGTTGTGGATGCCGCCGATCAGATGCAGGATGAGCAGCGGGTTGAGCGCGCCGAGCCAGAGCGCGGTCACACTCGACACCCCGCATCGTCGTGCGAGCCGGGGGAGGGACCACACGATCATCGCGACGCCGAACAGCGCGACGACGCGGTGCAACAGGACGGCGACCGTGATGTTCTCACCCGTGATCGCAGTGATGTGCTCGCCGATCCAGAGGAACAGCGGACCGTACGGGGCGGGCGTGTCCTTCCAGAGGTTCGGCACCGACAACGTGAGCACGTGGTCGACGCCGAGTCCGCGCATCGGGCTGTAGGTGTACGGATCCATGCCGCGGTAGGCGATGGCGCTCTGGGCCAGATACGAGTAGACGTCCTTGCTGAGCAGCGGAGGCGCGAGGACCAGGGGAGCGGTCCACATGACGAGTGTCTGATAGATCTGGCTCCGCGACATGCGACGGGCCGGACTGCGATGCTCGGCGACCTCGACAGAGAACCGGCCAACGGTGAATCGGGCCAGGAGCAGCCAGGCGAGCACCAGCATCATCATGCCGCCGATGGACACCGTCAGCGCCGTCGAATACATCCGAGACGGCAGTGACAGGATGCGGACGCCGACGATCGGGTTCTGCAGCACCGGCAGCATGCCGGTGCCGAGCGAACCGATCAGAATGAGGACGGCTCCGGTGGTGCCGAACAACTGGATGCGCCGCAGACGCGACTTCTCGAGCGGATTGAGCGGGCCGACTTCGGTCTCGTCGGAATGCATCCGCGCGAGCCGGGTGCCGTATTCGCCGGTAGCGTCGGGGTCGCGCACGACGGCGGGTCGGGCGACGCCGAGATAGTCGAGGCCTCGGCGCAACAGCGGGAGTTCTGGCACACGAGCACTGTATCGGTTCGCGAGCGCCATCCGTTCGTGCACGGTGTCGCGGCGAAACGCCGCGCCGACGGCATGGGCGATTAGGTCACCCTTGCTGGATAGCGGGAATCAATTACGTCACACTTGTGTTGTGAAAAGCATGACCGACTCGAGGCGACTGCTGTGGCAACAGCATGCGGAGGGATCTGGCGCAGACGGCCAGACCCGCGAAGCCGTCGTGTCATTGCTGGTCGACGAGGGACCGATGACAGCGAGCGACATCGCGGAGCGCCTCGGTATCAGCGCAGCGGGAGTCCGCAGGCATCTCGACAATCTCACTGACGGCGGCGACGTCGAACTCGCACCCGCAGGATTCAGCAAGGGCGGCCGCGGCCGCCCGGCGAAATGGTTCCAACTCAGTCCGGCAGGACGCGGCAAGCTGCGTCACGCGTACGACGATCTCGCGGGTGCGGCGATGCGGTCGCTCCGTGACGTCGCGGGCCAGGGCGCCGTGGAGAAATTCGCGCGCGAGCGGGTCGACGGCCTGGTCGCCGGAGTGACTCCCGTCGCCGAGTCCGGCTCGGTCATCGCCACCGTCGAGCAGATCGCCTCGGCCCTGACGGGCGCGGGGTACTCGGCCGACGTCCGCGAGGTCGGCTCCGGGGTTCAGATGTGCCAGCACCACTGCCCGGTGGCCCACGTCGCCGCGGAGTTCCCTGAACTGTGCGAAGCGGAGACGGCGGTGTTCACCGAACTCCTCGGCACGCACGTGCAACGCCTGGCGACCATCGCCAACGGCGACTGCGTGTGCAGCACGCACGTACCGGTCCACCGCCCGGCGGACTTGCCAGAACCCGACGCGCCGAAGCCTGATAGTTCAGAACCCGGCACTTCACGACCACACAGCACACTCGACCCGAAGGCGACGTCGCAGCCCCTCGTCGCCGACAACCCCGATGGAAAGGTCCCCCGATGACGGTCACCGATCCCGCCACCCCGCAGCTGTCCCAGGAAGAGACGATCGCTTCCTTCGACCGATACGGATACGGCTGGTCAGACAGCGACGACGCAGGCTCTGCCGCCAAGCGTGGTCTGTCCGAGGAAGTCGTCCGCGACATCTCGGACAAGAAGAACGAGCCGGAGTGGATGCTCGAGCAGCGACTCAAGGCGCTGCGCATCTTCGATCGTCAGCCGATGCCCAGCTGGGGCGGCGACCTCTCGGGTATCGACTTCGACAACATCAAGTACTTCGTCCGGTCCACGGAGAAGCAGGCCGAGTCGTGGGAAGAGCTGCCCGAAGAGATCCGGAACACGTACGACCGTCTCGGCATCCCCGAGGCGGAGAAGCAGCGCCTCGTCGCAGGTGTCGCGGCACAGTACGAGTCCGAGGTCGTCTACCACCAGATCCGCGAGGACCTGGAGGAGAAGGGCGTCATCTTCGTCGACACCGACACCGGCCTGCGTGAGCACGAAGACGTCTTCCGTGAGTACTTCGGCAGTGTGATCCCCGCGGGCGACAACAAGTTCTCCGCGCTGAACACGTCGGTCTGGTCCGGCGGCTCGTTCATCTACGTTCCGCCCGGCGTCCACGTCGACATCCCGTTGCAGGCGTACTTCCGTATCAACACCGAGAACATGGGACAGTTCGAGCGGACGTTGATCATCGTCGACGAAGACGCCTACGTGCACTACGTCGAGGGCTGCACCGCACCGATCTACAAGTCCGACTCGCTGCACTCCGCAGTCGTCGAGATCGTCGTCAAGAAGGGTGGCCGCTGCCGCTACACGACCATCCAGAACTGGTCGAACAACGTCTACAACCTGGTCACCAAGCGCGCCAAGGCCGAAGAGGGCGCCACCATGGAGTGGATCGACGGCAACATCGGCTCCAAGGTCACCATGAAGTACCCGGCGGTCTGGTTGACCGGCCCGCACGCGAAGGGCGAAGTGCTCTCGGTCGCGTTCGCGGGTGAAGGCCAGCATCAGGACACCGGCTCCAAGATGGTGCACCTCGCGCCGTACACGTCGAGCAACATCGTCTCCAAGTCGGTCGCTCGCGCCGGCGGACGCTCCTCGTATCGAGGCCTGATCAAGGTGAACCCGGGCGCGCACGGCAGTCGTTCCACGGTGCAGTGCGACGCGCTGCTCGTCGACCAGATCAGCCGAAGCGACACGTACCCGTACGTCGACATCCGTGAGGACGACGTGACGATGGGCCACGAGGCGACCGTCTCGAAGGTCAGCGACGACCAGTTGTTCTACCTGATGAGCCGCGGCCTCAGCGAAGAAGAGGCGATGGCCATGGTGGTCCGCGGGTTCGTCGAGCCCATCGCGAAGGAACTCCCGATGGAGTACGCCCTCGAGCTCAACCGGCTCATTGAACTGCAGATGGAAGGATCGGTCGGCTGACAATGGCTGAACTCACCCAGACTGGTGCTGCCCCGACCGGGTCCGCCCAGCGCCGAGACATCGTCGTCAACAAGGGCGAGATGTTCACCTCGTTCGACGTCGATGCGTTCGAGGTGCCGGGCAGCCGCGAAGAGGCGTGGCGGTTCACTCCGTTCCGTCGCCTCCGCGGCCTGCACGACGGAACGGCTCCGGCCACGGCGACCGTCGACTATGAGGTCGACGGTGTCGCCGAAGGAGTGACGTCCGAGCTCGTCGAGCGCGATGACTCGCGTCTCGGCGAAGCAGGCGTACCGTTCGACCGCATTGCGGCGCAGGCGTATTCGTCGTTCACCACGGCGCGCATCATCACGATCGCGAAGGACGCGCAGATCGAGAAGCCTATCTTCGTGACCCTCGACGGGCCCGGCGAAGGCGAGGTCGCGTACACGCACCTGCAGATCCGCGCGGAGGCGTTCTCGAAGGCCGTCGTCGTCCTCGATCAGCGGGGCAGCGGAACGGTCGGCGAGAACGTGGAGGTCATCTCGGGCGACGGCGCTCATCTGACCGTCGTCAACGTCAACGACTGGGCCGACGACATGGTCCACGTCGCCGCGCACCACATCTCGGTGGGACGCGACGCCAACGTCCGTCACTTCGCGATCAGCCTCGGCGGCAACCTCGTCCGGCTGTCTCCGCACGTCCAGTACCAAGGGCCCGGCGGCAACGCCGAACTGTGGGGTCTGTACTTCGCCGACGCCGGTCAGCACCTGGAGCAGCGGCTCCTCGTCGACCACTCGGCGCCGCACTGCCGCTCGCACGTCACCTACAAGGGCGCCCTGCAGGGCGACACCTCCGTCGACAGGCGCGGCGAGGCGCACACTGTGTGGATCGGCGACGTTCTGATCCGCCCGAGTGCCGAGGGCACCGACACCTACGAGCTCAACCGCAACCTGGTGCTCACCGACAACGCGCGCGCCGACTCGGTGCCGAACTTGGAGATCGAGACCGGCGAGATCGTCGGCGCGGGCCACGCCAGCGCGACCGGACGATTCGACGACGAGCAGCTCTTCTACCTGCAGTCGCGCGGCATCCCCGAAGACCAGGCGCGACGGCTCGTCGTCCGCGGATTCTTCGGCGAGGTACTCGCGAAGATCTCCGTCCCCGAGCTCCGCGAGCGGCTCGAAGCGGCCATCGAAGCCGAGCTCGAGACCGCGGGCGCCTGAGCCACCCGACTTCCACATCTTCACGAAGGAAACAGAGACTCCAGTGACTACCCTCGAAATCCGTGACCTGCACGTCGACGTCTCGGCCTCCGACCCGGACGCCGAGCCGATCCACATCCTCAAGGGCGTGGACCTGACCATCAAGTCCGGCGAGAAGCACGCCATCATGGGCCCCAACGGCTCAGGCAAATCGACGCTCTCGTACGCGATCGCAGGCCACCCGAAATACACGATCACCTCCGGCACCGTGACGCTCGACGGCGAGAACGTCCTCGAGATGAGCGTCGACGAGCGTGCCCGCGCAGGCATCTTCCTCGCCATGCAGTACCCGGTGGAGGTTCCCGGCGTCTCGATGTCGAACTTCCTGCGCTCGGCTGCGACGGCTGTCCGCGGCGAGGCTCCCAAGCTCCGCCACTGGGTCAAGGAAGCCCGCGAAGCGATGAACGAGCTCGACATCGACCAGGCCTTCGGCGATCGCAGCGTCAACGAAGGGTTCTCGGGCGGCGAGAAGAAGCGCCACGAGGTGCTCCAGCTCGGTCTGCTGAAGCCGAAGATCGCGATCCTCGACGAGACCGACTCCGGTCTCGACGTCGATGCGCTGCGCATCGTGAGCGAAGGCGTCAACCGGTACACCGAGCGGGAGAACGGCGGACTCCTGTTGATCACGCACTACACGCGGATCCTGCAGTACATCAAGCCCGACTTCGTCCACGTGTTCGTCAACGGACGCGTCGTCGAGTCCGGCGGCCCCGAGCTGGCCGACGAGTTGGAGCGCAGCGGTTACGAGCGCTTCACCGCCGCCGTCGCGAAGTAGCCCGATGACTGTGGCAACGGGTCTCGACGTCGCCGCCGTTCGCGCGGACTTCCCGATCTTGTCGCGGACCGTTCGTGACGACAAGCCTCTGGTCTACCTCGACTCGGGGGCCACGTCACAACGGCCGCTGCAGGTGCTCGACGCCGAACGCGACTTCCTGCTGAACCGAAACGCCGCCGTCCACCGCGGAGCCCACCAACTCGCCGAGGAGGCGACCGACGCGTACGAGTACGCGCGCGGAGCCATCGCCTCCTTCGTCGGCGCGTCGGCGGACGAGATCGTGTTCACCAAGAACGCGACCGAGGCGCTGAACCTCGTGGCGTACACCCTCGGCGACGATCGATCCGCGCCGTTGCTCGGCGGAAAGACGTTGGGCGAAGGCGACACCATCGTCGTCACCGAACTCGAGCATCACGCGAACCTCGTGCCGTGGCAGGAGCTCGCGCGTCGCACCGGGGCCGCCCTCCGGTGGTACTCGGTGACCGACGACGGTCGGATCGACCTCGACTCGCTCGTCCTCGACGAGACCGTGAAGATCGTTGCGTTCACCCACCAGTCGAACGTCACGGGCGCCGTGGCCGACGTCGACGAGCTCGTGTCGCGTGCTCGCGCCGTCGGTGCGTACGTCGTGCTCGACGCCTGCCAGTCGGTGCCGCACGCGGCCGTCGACTTCCGGGCACTCGACGTCGACTTCGCGGCGTTCTCCGGGCACAAGATGCTCGGCCCCTCCGGGGTCGGCGTCCTGTACGGGAAGACGTCGCTGCTGAATCAGTTGCCGCCGTTCCTCACCGGCGGCTCGATGATCGAGACCGTCACCATGGAGGGTTCGACGTATGCGGCCCCGCCGCAGCGGTTCGAGGCCGGTGTGCCGATGACCTCGCAGGTCGTCGGGCTCGGCGCGGCAGTCGACTATCTTCAGGCCATCGGCATGGACGCCGTCGCGGCACACGAGCACGATCTCGTCGTGCACGCATTGGCGCGACTCACCGAGATCGACGGGCTGCGACTCGTCGGCCCGACTGACGCCGTCGCACGTGGCGGAGCCGTCTCGTTCGACGTCGCTGGCATCCACGCCCACGACCTCGGACAGGTCCTGGACGACGAGGGTGTGGCCATCCGAGTGGGCCATCACTGCGCGTGGCCGCTGCACCGGAAGTTCGGTGTCGCCGCGAGCGCGCGCGCCTCGTTCGCCCTCTACAACACGCTCGACGAAGTCGACGCCCTCGCCGATGCGATCAAGGTCGCACAGAATTTCTTCGGAGGACGCTGATGAGAATGGATCAGATGTACCAGGAGGTGATCCTGGACCATTACAAGCATCCGCACGGTCGCGGTCTGCGTGACCCGTTCGACGCCGAAGTCCACCACGTCAACCCGACGTGCGGGGACGAGATCACCCTGCGGGTCTGTGTCGTCGACGACTCGATCGCCGACATCTCGTACGACGGCCAGGGCTGTTCCATCTCGCAGGCGTCGACATCGGTGCTGTTCGACCAGGTCGTCGGTCTGCCCGTCGACGACGCGATGGCCGCTCTCGACTCGTTCAACACCATGATGACCTCGCGCGGCCAGGACAGCGGCGACGAGGACGTCATCGGTGACGGCATCGCCTTCGCAGGCGTCAGCAAGTATCCGGCGCGCGTAAAATGTGCGTTGCTCGGATGGATGGCATTCAAGGACGCGGTATCACAGAGCGTCGCCGAGAAGACTGGAGCATGAAATGACCGACGCAGTTCAGACCTCGCTACCCAGCCAGGACGACGTCCTGGAAGCCATGTACGACATCGTCGACCCCGAATTGGGCATCAACGTCGTCGATCTCGGCCTCGTCTACGAGGTCGCCGTCGACGACGAGGCCGCAGTGAAGATCGACATGACGCTCACGTCGCCCGCCTGCCCGCTGACCGACGTCATCGAGGACCAGACGCGCAGCGTTCTCGTCAACAGCGGTCTGTGCACCGACATGGAGATCAACTGGGTGTGGATCCCCGCATGGGGACCGGACAAGATCACCGACGACGGCCGCGAGCAGTTGCGTGCCCTCGGCTTCACCGTCTGACACACGACTTTCTCCCACACCACTGACCCGCGGGTCGGGCGGCTGGCACCGCTCGCTCGCGGGTCAGTCGTCGTGCAGGTGCGCTCGCTCGCCGTCGCGGTCGAAGATCGTGAGGATCTCGGCGCTCTTGCGGTAGGCCGTGAAGTAGTGGGGCGTCATCGTGTCGAATTCTGCCGCTTCGCCTTCCTGGACGTCGATGACACGGTCGCCGAGATGCAGTCGCACCGTGCCGGCGAGCACCGTGAACCATTCGTGCCCCGGGTGGACGCGTTGCTCGGCCACCGGGCCGGGGACAGGTGAGAGTCTCATCTTCGCCACGATCACACCGCTCTCGGCGCGATCGCGGGACAGCAGCCAGGTCAGGACGCCCGGCCGTTGGTGAGGCTCCGGGCGGATCACGACGTCGTCGTCACCGACCGGTTCGACGAGTTGGTCGAGCGTGGTGCCCAGCGCTCGGGCGATCGGCACCAGCTGGTCCAATGCCACCCGGCGATGCCCGGTCTCGATCCGAGAGAGCGTCGACGGGCTCACATGGCACCGGCGGGCCAGCGAGTCCAAGGTCCAGCCCTGAGCGACCCGGAGGCCGCGTATGCGCTGTCGGACCAGTACGTCTACGTCATCCGGAGATTCGTGGCCATTCGGCAATTCTTGCGTCATAGGCAATAGTGTATGCGTTTGCGGCATATGTTGCCTACCGTTGACCGTATGAGACTTCATGAGAACGAACAGACGGCGTACGACGTCGTGATCGTCGGCGGCGGACCGGCCGGACTCTCCGCAGCCGTGGCACTCGGTCGGTCATTGCGGTCGGTGCTGGTCGTAGACGCAGGCAGTCAACGGAACCTGCCCGCGGCGGGCGCACACAACGTCCTCGGCAGGGAGGGGATCGCGCCGGCCGAACTCGTACGCGAAGGCCGAGCCGAAGCCGCCTCCTACGGAGCGGACTTCGCAGACGGGACCGTCCGCGACGCCACGCGCAACAGCGAGGACAGCGAGGACAGCGAGGACAGGGGATTCGTCCTCGACCTGGACGACGGACGGTCGGTCGCCGCACGCCGGATCCTCCTCGCCACGGGTCTTCTCGACGAACTGCCCGACATCGACGGCGTGAGCCAGGCCTGGGGACACGGCGTCCTGCACTGTCCGTTCTGTCATGGGTACGAGGTCGTCGGGCTCCGAGTAGGCGTGATCGCGACGAACGCACCGCAGGCCACCCACCAGGCGCTGCTGTTCGCACGTCTCGCCGACCGGACAACGGTATTCGCCAACGGCGTCGAGTTCGAGGACGAGCAGCGCACCGATCTCGACGCCATGGGTGTCGCAGTGGTCGTCGGCGACGTCGAACGCGTCGACGTCGACGGGCGGGATGTCCGAGCAGTCCGCGTGAGCGGTGAGCCGCACGCCGTCGACGCGGTCGTGGTCGGTCCGCGGATGACGGCGCGCACCGACCTCTACGAGCGCCTCGGTGGGCGACCGGAGGATCATCCGATGGGCGTGATGATTCCGACCGACCAATTCGGGGCGACATCGGTCCCAGGCGTGTGGGCTGCCGGAAACGCGGGGAATCTCGCCGCGATGGTCGCGACGGCCGCAAGTGAAGGCGTCCTGGCAGGCGCGATGCTCACCGCAGACCTACTCACCGAGGACGTCCGCACCGCACGGGAGGCGGCGTCGGGCCGTTGACCGCGCCGGAATTCACGACCTTCGCCGCCGATGGAATACGCGGCGACCGCGACGGTGTTGAATACACACATGGCAACCATTGATTTGACCGGAGCGGACTTCGAGAAGACCGTCAACGACAACGAGATCGTCCTCGTCGACTTCTGGGCCGAATGGTGTGGACCCTGCAAGCAGTTCGCACCGACCTACGCGTCGACCTCGGAGAAGCACGACGACATCGTCTTCGCCAAGGTCGACACAGAGGCGGAGCAGCAGCTCGCGTCCGCGGCGTCGATCAGATCCATCCCGACCATCATGGCGTTCAAGGACGGGCACCTCGTGTTCAACGAGGCAGGCGCGCTTCCCCCGCAGGCCCTCGATTCGCTGATCGAGCAGCTCAAGGAGCTCGACGTGGAGAAGGCCCTGCGCGAGAGCGGCCAGAGCGAGTAACGAGGCTCACCGGCGAGTCATTCGCTGGGAGGAGCCACGTCGGGCTACCCGTACTATCGCAGCATGCGAAAGTCTTTGGTCGCGGCCGCGGCCGCGGTGACCTGTGTCTTGGCCGGCTGCTCCGTCGACGGAACCCCGACGCGCGGTCCGATCGAACTGCAGACCGGCAAGTACGGGGCAATGCAGACCGCACCCGCAGGCGACGCGACTTCCGACATCGCGTGGGCGAAACTGCGGGGCGCCCGACTCGCCGAGCACATGATCTTCGCGCACGACCTCGATCCGGTGATGGACGAAGGCAAGATGCCGACCCAATCACTGGCGAGCGTGACCAACACGCAGACCGTCATCCCGGACACAGATCGGCTACCGGTGATGAAGGACTTCCAGTACGGATTCACGCTGTCGTCCGGCAACGGCACGAAGAACGACACCGGCATCAACCACGCCGTGTATGTGTTCAGCGACGCAGAAGCCGCCTCCGCCTCCGTCGGCCAGTTGTCCGGTTCGATGCTCAAAGACGACCGGGAGTATTCGAACTACGAGCGAGTCCGCATTCCCGGAATGCCCGCCGAGTCGGTGACCATCCACGACGGCGAGCGCGGCAAGCACACAGTTGCCGCGTTCACCGCAGTCGGGCAGCGACTCATCTACACGTGGGCCGACGCCCCCGACCGCGACTGGCCCGAGCGAATCGTCAAGACCGCATACGACCGACAGAAGTCACTGTTGGACGCGATGGGACCGGAGAGCGACGACCGCAGCATCGACCCGGACAACCTGTTGACCGGGACGGTCAGTGACGACAGCGGCAACCCGCTGACCGGTTCGGTGTACGGCCAGCGCGCCGCTGCTCTGTTCTACAGCGATCAGTCGGCCGCGTTGGCAGCGCTGAAGAGGGCGGGCATCGAGCAGTTCGCGTGGAACGGCACCCAGGCCTACAGAGCTGCCAGTCACGAGCAGGCCGAGGGCTGGATCGACTTTCTCGTCGCCGATTTCGAAGACGAGACGTCGCGCAAGGCGGCGAGTCCGCAGGACCTCAACGTCGCGCAATGCATGACCAGGGACGATCGCTCCGGTTGCTTCGTCGCCGTCGGTCCGTACGTCGGCGAGGTCTACGGGACGGATCTGAAGGACGCGCAGGAGCAGATCTCCGCGCAGTACGGGTTCCTCAAAGAGTTGGATCAGTGACAGGCGCAGACGGCTGCCCCGATGCTGCGGCCGCCACGGCTCGTCGGCGCAGCCGCATCGGCAACCGTGGAAAGACCGCAGCCATCGCCCGCAGAACGCCGACGGCGTCGTCCCGCCCGCACAGGTAGCGGTGCTGCAGCTTCGGATCGATACGGAAGAACGCGTCGAAGAACGCCACCACGTCGTCTGAGTCCAGAGACAGCAGGACGGTGAGCCCGAGAACGCGCAGTCGGTAGGCCAGCCGCGCTCGCCGCGGCCACAGTGCGGCGTGGGGATCGCGCCCCGCGACGATCGCCTCGACCACGACGTCTGTCGCCTGCAACGACTGTCCGACGCTGTATCCCGTCGCCGGATTCATCAGTCCGCCCGCCGCGCCGAACCGCAGCGGCTCGTCGGCGACACGCCGCCACGGAGTCGTTCGGGCCACGAGCGGGAAGTCGACTGCTTCGTCGAGCCCGTCATCCACGAGCGGACGGCCATTGCGTGCCCGACTCCGTTCGGCGAGCGCGTCGACGGCGATGGGCGGGTTGCCGGCCAGGCACGTCTCCTCGACGAGACGTCGTCCGCCGCCTAACGCCACTCGGTAACTGAACGACCGGGCCGTGTCGGGGGGAGTGCGGCCGGCCGGCCGCCAGTCCATCAACACCATCGACGCGTCGTCGGAGGGGACGACGGATCCGGCCGCAGTCTGTCGAGGACCGCTCTGATGGTCGACGGACCGGGCTCCTCGCGCGTCGACCACGTGCGTGGCGCGCACCTGCCGGCCGTCCGAGCAGGTCACCGTCGACGCGGTGACGGCCAGCGCGAAGCAGACACGCACGTCTGCGCCGTCGATACCCAGCGTGCGTTGGAACACCGCAGTGTCCACGATCGCGTACCCGTGGGGAATCACTCGTTCCGTCGGGGTGAACACGGTGACCGTCGGAGCCGACGCCGCGACGGCCGAATCGTCGAACCAGTCCGGGAGGTCGGCGGTGTAGACCCCGTACGTCGCCGACCAGATCCGGTCGGGAGCCGGGTCGACGACGGCCACCCGCAGCCGGGCGGCCAATGCCCGGTGTGCGAGCGACCGTCCCGCCGGGCCTGCGCCGACGACGGCGAGGTCGTAGATCGTGGTCACAGCCGCAACACTAGGTCAAAGTCGCTGAACGCTAGGGCACTGGCGCTGAACGCTAGGTCAAAGTCGCTGGACGCTAGGGCAGCAGCACCGGCTTGACGACGACGCCCGTCCGGAAGTCGGCGACAGCGGACGCGATGTCGTCGAACGGATACGTCGTGATCAGAGCGTCGAATGGGAATTCGCTGTCGGACCACATCTGCACGAGACGCGGAATCATCACGTGCGGATCGGCGTCGCCTTCGATGACACCACGCAGAGAACGCCCTTGAAGCAGATGTCCCTGATCTACCTCGACAGGGTTCTTCGGGCCGCGGAACCCGACGGTGACGCACGACCCCGGCGACGCGAGAGACATCAATGCCTGGTGGACGACCGCAGGCGTCCCGACGGCTTCGAGCGTGAAGTCGAGGCCACCCCGAGTCTCGCGGACGAGGTTCTTCGCGAGGTCGTCCGCAGGCTCGTACACGGCGGTCGCGCCGACGTCGAGTGCGAGTGCGCGCCGAGCCGGGTTCGGGTCGACACCCACGATCGCGTCGCACCCGGACGACTTCGCGGCCATCACCGCCGCGAGTCCGACGGGACCGAGGCCCCAGACGCCGTAGCTCTGCCCGGTCCTGGGCCGGTGCACGTTGAGGACCGCGCCCGCGCCGGTCAGCAGACCGCACCCGAGCGGGCCGAGCAGCTCGATCGGCAGCGAGGCATCGACCCGCACCGCGTTCGCGACACTCGCGACCGCGTGCGTCGCCCAGGTCGACTGCCCGAACCAGTTGCCGTGCACCCGGCCGCCGGCCGGATCGACCAGGGTCGTGGACCCGTCCGACCGGACGCCCGCGTAATTGAGCGACGCGAACCGGGTGCAGTACGCCGGAGACCCGACGGAACAGCGACGGCAGCGGCCGCAGGAGGTGAAACTGCACACCACGTGGTCGCCGACCTCGAGTTCGGTGACGCCGGGCCCGACGGCTTCGACGACGCCAGCGCCTTCATGGCCGAGGACGATGGGCGTGTGCTGCGGCAGCGCGCCGTCGATGACGGTCAGATCGGTGTGGCAGACGCCCACCCCGTGCACTTTCACCAGGACTTCGCCTGCGACGAGGTCCGTGGCGGCCACCTCGCGCACAGTGAGGTCCCCGCCGATCTCGTTCAGGATTGCAGCGCGCATCGATCGCCTCTCGTCGAGTCCGGGTCCCAGTGAGCATATCTCGACTTATGGAACTCGGGGTGTGGTGCCCCACGTTTCTCGATTCGCCGATACCGGCCGGTCATCCGTACGATGGATCCTCGTGATCACCGCGACTGACCTGGAAGTTCGAGCGGGCGCGAGGACTCTGCTGTCAGCGCCCGGAGACCACCTGCGCATCCAGCCGGGCGACCGGATCGGACTCGTCGGTCGTAACGGTGCGGGCAAGACGACGTCGCTGCGCATCCTGGCCGGGGAGACCCAGCCGTACGCGGGCGACGTCCGCGCATCCGGCCCGATCGGATACCTCCCGCAGGACCCGAAAGAGGGCGACCTCGACGTCCTCGCCAAAGACCGGGTGCTCTCCGCGCGCGGCCTGGACGAGATCTTGTCGTCGATGGGCAAGCAGCAGACGTTGATGGAGGAGGCCGCCGACGACAAGGTGCGAGACAAGGCGATCTCGCGGTACGCCCAGCTGGAGGAGCGCTTCTCGAACCTCGGCGGCTACGTCGCCGAATCCGATGCCGCCCGCATCTGCAACAGCCTCGGCCTGCCCGACCGCGTGCTCGAACAGCCGTTGCGGACTCTCTCGGGTGGTCAGCGTCGTCGTATCGAGTTGGCGCGCATCCTCTTCGCTGCGTCCGACGGTTCGGGCAAGTCGGATACCACTCTGCTGTTGGACGAGCCGACCAACCACCTCGACGCCGACTCGATCACGTGGCTGCGGGCCTTCCTGCAGAACCACGAGGGCGGACTCGTCGTGATCAGTCACGACGTCGACCTGCTCGCCGGCGTGGTCAACCGCGTGTGGTTCCTCGACGCGGTCCGCGGCGAGGCCGACGTCTACAACATGACGTGGAAGCGTTACCTCGACGCGCGCGCCACCGACGAACAGCGACGCAAACGCGAGCGCGCGAACGCCGAGAAGAAGGCGTCGACGTTACGCACACAGGCCGCCAAGCTCGGAGCCAAGGCCACCAAGGCGACGGCTGCGCAGCAGATGCTCAAGCGTGCCGAGCGGATGATCGACGACCTCGACGAGGTCCGGGTGTCCGACAAGACCGCGCACATCCGGTTCCCGGAGCCCGCACCGTGCGGAAAGACGCCGCTGATCGCGTCCAACCTGACCAAGGTGTACGGTTCGCTCGAGATCTTCACCGGTGTCGACCTCGCCATCGACAAGGGGTCGCGCGTGGTGATCCTCGGCCTCAACGGTGCGGGTAAGACGACGCTCCTCAAACTCCTCGCGGGAGTGGAGAAGCCCGATCTCGGCGGCTTGGAACCGGGCCGTGGGCTCAAGATCGGCTACTTCGCCCAGGAGCACGACACGCTTGACGACGATGCGTCCGTGTGGGAGAACATCCGCCATGCCGCACCCGATGCGGGCGAGCAGGACCTCCGCGGTCTCCTCGGTGCGTTCATGTTCACCGGGCCGCAGCTCGAGCAGCCCGCCGGAACACTGTCCGGCGGTGAGAAGACCCGTCTCGCGTTGGCCGGTCTCGTGTCGTCGGCAGCCAACGTGCTGCTCCTCGACGAGCCGACGAACAACCTTGACCCGATCTCCCGCGAGCAGGTGCTCGAAGCACTCCGGAGCTACACCGGCGCCGTGGTCCTGGTGACCCACGACCCGGGCGCGGCCGAGGCGTTGGAGCCGCAGCGCGTCATCCTGTTGCCCGACGGCACCGAGGACCACTGGTCCGACGAGTACCAGGAACTCATCGAACTCGCCTGACCAGCGAGTTAGCCGTAGCTGAGGCGGTCAGTCCGGCGTAGCGAAGACGACGATGTTGTCGCGGTAGCCGAGCGGTGGGCCGACGAACGGACCGCCGCAGGTGACCAGCGCCAGGGTCTCCGGCCCGTCGAGCCGATTGAGCTCGTCGAACGGAACTGCGTCGCCGCCGGTGCCCTTCTTCTGCGCATCCACCACACGCGCGACCCGGTACGCCCGATGCCCGCCGTCGGCGGTGTCGATCGTCACGGTGCTCCTCGGGGTCAGCTTCCCGAACCGAGCCGCATAGCCGGTGCCCTGCGCGACGTCGTCGACGTGTCCGGCGATGACGATGGTTCCCGCTCCGGACCCCGGCAGCGCCGAGTCGACCCACCACCCCAGCTGCGCGACGTCGGTCGGCGGCAGCAGCGTCCCCTGCGCATCGGTGGCGACTGCCTGGGTCGGAGCCGATTGGCCGTCGATGACCACCCTCGTCGGCGTGGACGGTTCGTGCGACACAGCGGTGATCGGAGGACGAAGGTCGGACTGAGCCGCGGTGGCCTCCGAGGCGGAATCCGGTGAGCCGCAGGCGCCGGTAGCCACCAACACCACAGCGGCGACGGTCCAGACTAGTGCCCGGCAGGGGAGAGTCAGGCAGGAGAGAGTCCGCTGGACGCCCGACATCAGTGCGTCCGGCCGGTGGGTATCGACGTGAGCGGCACCCGACCGTTCGGGTCGCGGACGATCACCGGCTGCTCGATCGGGGAGTCGTACAGTTCCAGGTGCCGCGTCTGAGACGGGTTCACGGCGACGAACCTGACAGTCGAGTCGAGCAGGTAGCCCGCCGGTGCGCCGACCTCCTGGATCGTGTAGCCGCCGGGGGCAAGGTGAACGGCTCCGGTGCCAGACGGGCTGGTGGAGAGGATCAGGCTCTGGTCGCTGTGCGCCGTGGAGATGCGGTAGCGTGCGCCGGGCAACAGCGCTCCGGTGACCGCGTCGCGTTTGGTGATCGACACCGCGCCGACCTGACCTTCACGGCCCAGGGAGACGACGAACGACACGGTGCCGCCTACAGGCAGATTTACGCTCGACGGGTCGATCCACGACCTGTCGAAGTCGTAGCCGTCCGGTATCGCGGTGATCGTCGCGGACACGACACCCGCAGGCATCTCGACGCTCGCCGACGTGTTCACGGTCTTCACGACGTCGCCCGAGGTGAGGTCCACCCCGACTCCGGAGACGGGGATGTTGGTCTTGAGATCGATCGCCTGCACGGTGACGGTGCCCAGGCCGGCCTCCGACGGCGTGGTGCTCGAGGGCGGGGTGCTCGGGGATGTGGTGCTCGGGGTTTTGGTGGTCGGGGGTGTCGTAGTCGGGGGTGCTGGAGTGGTCTCGCTCGTCGTCGATTCAGCAGGTGTCGTCGTGTCCGGCTCCGCGGACGTCGGAGGCGACGTCAGCGCGGCGGCTGCGACCAGCGCTATCACCACGGCAGCGACGGCGAGAAGTATCCGATGGAGGGTTCTGATCATGTCCGTCTCCTGAGGACGGCCGGGTGACACACGCACCACGGCGGTGGTTCCCGACATGGAGTACGTCGCTCATCGGAGACGATCGGTTACGGCCGGAACCGGGCCTGTCGGTCATCTGAATGACCGACAGGCCCGGGGCCGGACACGCCGCGTGAGCTAGGCGGAGCCGAGCACCTGCTTGCGCAGATCACCCTTGACGAGTTTCCCCGTCGGCGTTCGCGGCAGCTCGTCGACGAAGCGGACGGTGCGCGGCACCTTGAAGGCGGCCAACTGACCCTTCGCGTATTCGACCAGTTCGGCGGACAGGTCATCGGAACCGGAGACTCCGTCGACCAGTTGGACGAAGCCGGTCGCGACCTCGCCGAGATCCTCGTCGGGCAGACCGATCACCCCGACGTCGTACACCGACGGATGGTTGATGAGGACGTTCTCGGCCTCCTGCGGGTAGACGTTCACCCCGCCCGAGATGATCACGAAGGCCTTGCGGTCGGTCAGGTAGAGGAAGCCGTCGGCGTCCAGATACCCGAGGTCCCCGGTTGTCGCCCAGTTCGGATGCTCCGGATGCTGTGCGGCAGCGGTCTTCTCCGGATCGTTGTGGTACGCGAACGGCATCTCGTCGCGCTCGAAGTACACGGTTCCGACCTCGCCGGTCGGCAGATCGGCGCCGTCGTCGCCGCAGATGTGGACGACGCCGAGTACCGCTTTTCCGACCGATCCCGGTCGGTCGAGGGAGTCCTGTGAGCCGATCAAGGTGACGCCCGCGGCCTCAGTGGCCGCGTAGTACTCGTTGATGACCGGTCCCCACCACTCGATCATCGCCTTCTTCACCTCGGCCGGGCACGGCGCGGCGGCGTGGATCGCGGCTTTCATGCTCGACACGTCGTATTTCGCGCGGACGTCCTCGGGGAGTTTGAGCATCCGGACGAACATCGTCGGCACCCACTGGCTGTGCGTGACCCGGTACTCGTCGATCAGCGCTAGTGCGGCTTCCGGTTCGAAGCGATCCATGAGGACGACGGTGCCGCCGAGAGCGTGCACCATGGCGCAGTAGCGCAGTGGAGCCGCGTGGTAGACGGGCGCGGGAGAGAGGTAGACGGTGTCGGTGTCGAATCCGTACACCGGCCCGAAGACCATTGAGATCAGGTCGGGGACCTCGTCGACCTGGACGTCGGACATGTTCGGCTTGATGCCTTTGGGGCGGCCCGTGGTGCCCGACGAGTACAGCATGTCCATGCCGCGCGGTTGGGCGGTCAACGCTTCGGCCGACGCGTTCGCCTTGACCTGCGCGTAGTCGGCGAACCCGTTCAGAGCATCGCCCCACGCGATGCGTCGGGCCCCGTCGCTCAGCGCCGGAATCTCGTGGGCGCGTTCGACGGCGCCGGCCACGGCAGACGACGCGAAGAGCGCCTTCGCGTCGCAGTCCTCGAGGATGTAGTTCACTTCGGGCGCCGTCAGATGATTGTTGACGGCAGTCACGTACATCCCGCTGCGAATCGCCGCCCAGTACACGTCGAAGACCCGCAGATCGTTGTCCGAGACGATCGCGACCGTGTCGCCGGGGACCAGACCCAGATCGTCGCGCAGAAGATGCGCGATCCGCGTCGACGCGTCCATCAGTTCGGCATAGGTCACCGTCTCACCCGTCGACGGCCGGATGATCGCGGCCTTGTCGGGGGTGGCCGCGGCGTGAGTTCCTGGGTACACGTAAGGCTCCTTATGTCTCGGTGACACTTGAGACGGTAGCCGAGCGTCCGCGCGAAAGCGCCGGAAAGCACGATGTCGACGCCCCGACTCCGGTGGGAGTCGAGACGTCGACATTTCAACGTGGATTCAGTCCTCAGCGCGGCTTGCGCACCGATGACTCGACGAGATCGAGCACGGCGTGCAGATCGTCGGTCGACTGGCCGGACGCCAGGCGGGTGACGATGCCGTCGAGGATCACGTCCAGGTAGGTCACCAGGACCTCGGGCGGGACGTCGTTGCGGAGACTGCCCGCCTGACGCTTGCGCTCCAGACGTGCGAGCGTCGCCCGCTCGCGATCCTCAGACTGTGCCTCCCACGCTGCGCGGAATCCCGGATCGCTCCGGATCTTGCGCACGATCTCGAGGCGTGTGCTCAGCCAGTCGAAGTCCTTCGGCCGCGCGAGGATGTCGCGCATGACTTGGACCAGACCCTCCTGTGCCGCCACATCAGCCATTCGCTCGGCGTCCTCGCGTGCGAGCGCGAGGAACAGGGCCTCTTTGTCTTTGAAGTGGTGAAAGATCGCGCCGCGCGACAAGCCCGTCGTCTCTTCCAGCCTCTTGACCGTGGCGCCCTCGTAGCCGAACTCGGCGAAACAGTGCCGCGCACCGTCGAGAATCTCCCGACGGCGCGCGGCGAGCCGGTCATCGCTGACCCGTGGCATCTGTTACAACTCCTGTCGTTGCACTCGCCCCGTCAGCTCTTGATCATGTTCCGCAGGACGTACTGCAGGATGCCGCCGTTGCGGTAGTAGTCGGCTTCGCCGGGCGTGTCGATGCGGACGACCGCGTCGAACTCGACCTTCTCGCCGTTCTCCTTCGTCGCGGTCACCTTGACGGTCTTCGGCGTCGCACCGTCGTTGAGGGCGGTGATGCCCTCGATGTCGAACACCTCGGTGCCGTCGAGCCCGAGGGTCTTGGCGGACTCACCCTCCGGGAACTGCAGCGGGACCACACCCATGCCGATGAGGTTGGAGCGGTGGATGCGCTCGAACGACTCGGTGATGACGGCCTTGACGCCCAGCAGGACGGTGCCCTTGGCAGCCCAGTCACGCGAGGAGCCCGAACCGTACTCCTTGCCACCCAGGACGACCAGCGGGACGCCGGCTTCCTTGTAGTTGACGGACGCGTCGTAGATGAACGACTGCGGGCCGCCCTCCTGCGTGAAGTCGCGCGTGTAGCCGCCCGAGACGCCGTCGAGCAGCTGGTTCTGCAGACGGATGTTCGCGAACGTGCCGCGGATCATCACCTCGTGGTTGCCGCGACGACTGCCGAGCGAGTTGTAATCCTTGCGCGCGACTCCGTTGGCGTCCAGGTACTGGGCGGCCGGGGTGCCCGGCTTGATCGGACCCGCCGGGCTGATGTGGTCGGTGGTGACCGAGTCGCCGAGCAGTGCGAGCACGCGTGCGCCCGTGATGTCGGAGACCGGCTCCGGCTCGGCGGTCATGCCGTCGAAGTACGGAGCCTTGCGGACGTAGGTCGACTTGTCGTCCCACTCGAAGGTGTTGCCCTCCGGGGTGCTCAGGCTCTGCCAGCGCTCGTCACCGGCGAACACGTCCTGGTACGAGTTGCGGAACATGTCCTGGCTGATCGCGTTCTTGATCGTGTCGTCGATCTCCTGCGCGGACGGCCAGATGTCCTTCAGGAAGACATCGTTGCCGTCGGTGTCCTGGCCGAGTGCCTGCGACTCGAAGTCGAAGTCCATCGTGCCCGCGAGTGCGTACGCGATGACCAGCGGCGGCGACGCCAGGTAGTTCATCTTGACGTCGGGGGAGATGCGTCCCTCGAAGTTGCGGTTGCCCGAGAGGACTGCGGTGACGGTCAGGTCGTTGTCGTTGACCGCGGCGCTGATCTCCTCCGGCAGGGGACCGGTGTTACCGATGCACGTGGTGCAGCCGTAACCGCCGAGGTAGAAGCCGAGCTTCTCGAGGTAGGGCCAGAGGCCGGCCTTCTCGTAGTAGTCGGTGACGACTTGCGAGCCCGGAGCCATGTTGGTCTTGACCCACGGCTTGGAGGCGAGGCCCTTGTCGACCGCGTTGCGGGCGAGGAGGCCTGCGCCGATCATGACCGACGGGTTCGAGGTGTTGGTGCACGAGGTGATGCCCGCGACCGCGACGGCGCCGTGGTCGAGGACGAAGTTCCCGTGCTCGGCCGACTTCACTTCGACAGGCTTCGAGGGACGACCCTCGGCGCCGTCGGCAGCGGAGCGGACGTTCACTGCGCCGTCGTCGGCGAACGAGAGAGCGACCGGATCAGACGCCGGGAACGACTCTTCGACGGCCTCGTCGAGCTGAGTGTGCGGCGTGGTGCCCTCTTCCACGTAGTTGTGGATGTCCTTGCGGAACGCGACCTTCGACTCGGACAGCAGGATGCGGTCCTGCGGACGCTTCGGGCCGGCGATCGACGGGACGACCGTGCCCAGGTCGAGCTCGAGGTACTCCGAGTACACCGGCTCGTGCTCCGGGTCGTGCCACATGCCCTGCTCTTTGGCGTACGCCTCGACCAGCGCGAGCTGCTCGTCGTCGCGGCCGGTCAGGCGCAGGTAGTTGATGGTCTCCTCGTCGATCGGGAAGATCGCGCAGGTCGAACCGAACTCGGGGCTCATGTTGCCCAGGGTCGCGCGGTTGGCCAGCGGCACCTCGGCGACGCCCTTGCCGTAGAACTCGACGAACTTGCCGACCACACCGTGCTCGCGGAGCATCTCGGTGACCGTGAGCACCACGTCGGTCGCGGTGACGCCCGGGTTGATCTCGCCGGACAGCTTGAAGCCGACGACGCGCGGGATGAGCATGGAGACGGGCTGACCGAGCATCGCTGCCTCGGCCTCGATGCCGCCGACGCCCCAGCCGAGGACGCCGAGTCCGTTCTCCATCGTGGTGTGCGAGTCGGTGCCGACGCAGGTGTCGGGGTACGCCTGGCCGTTGCGGACCATGATCGACCGGGCCAGGTACTCGATGTTGACCTGGTGGACGATGCCGGTGCCCGGGGGGACGACCTTGAAGTCGTCGAACGCGCCCTGGCCCCAGCGCAGGAACTGGTAGCGCTCGCCGTTGCGCTGGTACTCGAGCTCGACGTTCTTCTCGAAGGCGTTGGCCGTGCCGAACACGTCGAGGATCACCGAGTGGTCGATGACCATCTCGGCGGGGGACAGCGGGTTCACCTTGTTCGGGTCGCCGCCGAGTGCCGTGATGGCCTCACGCATGGTCGCGAGGTCGACGACGCAGGGAACGCCGGTGAAGTCCTGCATGAGGACGCGGGCCGGGGTGAACTGGATCTCGATGCTCGGATCGGCGCTCGGGTCCCACTTCGCGAGTGCGTTGATGTGATCGCTCGTGATGTTGGCGCCGTCCTCGGTACGCAGCAGGTTCTCGGCGAGTACCTTCAATGCGTATGGCAGCTTCTCGGTGCCGGGTACTGCATTGAGGCGGAAGATCTCGTACGAGTTCTCACCGACCTCAAGGGTGCCGCGGGCTCCAAATGAATTGTTGCTCATGTGTGCTCCACTCTGTTCGGGCTGACCGGCGACGGGCTGCGCCGCCGGAAGTTCGTGAAGTGTCGCGAGACCGAACGGGTCTTCGCCGTCTCACTACGCTCTCCATCCTAGCAGTACGTACGTACTGGTTTGCGTGGAACGCCGAGTCGACGCGCCGAGTTCACCTGCGCGCCGGTCGCGCCGACGTCCTGCCGTATTCTCGACGCCGACAGCCCGCCGCCACCCGACTTGAGACGAGGAAGCCTGCGAATGAGTCCGGATCCGGTCGTGTTCACCGTCGCTGCCCCCGATCCCGTGGGCGTACGACCCGCTGACGCCTGGGCCGACATCGACCTCGCGGCGGTCACCGCCAAGCTGAAGGCGACGGGTGTCGTGGCGCCTGCCGATCAGACTCCCGAGCTGACGAAGCTCGTGAAGGAGGCGAAAGCGGACGGGCACGACCTGTTCGTCTTCGTCACCGATAAGCACTATGTGCCGTTCACGGTCTACCGCGACATCGCGCACGAGATCCAGACCTCCACGGGCGGTACCGTCCTCGTCTTCGGTGCAGGCGGACTCGGCACCAGCTCCACCGATTTCAGCCGAGTCCAGATCGAGGACGCGACGGCCGAGAAGACCACCGGAGCGCCGGTCCCGCAGGCCGCCCGCGAGATCTACGAGAAGGCGACCGACCCCAACGTCGACTGGACGATGGTGACGATCGCTCTGATGGTCGTGGTGATCCTCGGCGCGGTCGCTGCTCGATTGACCGGGCGACGCCGGTCGGAGTCGGCGGACGACACCGCGTCGGGTGCGGACTCCCCGGACGACACGGTCGCCGCTGCACCCGATCAGAGCGGCGACCGCACGTCCTGACTCACCGGGTTCCCGACCCTCGTCTTCTCGACCGCCCGCATTCGGTCCGCCCGCGCTCGACCGGGCCGGTTCTGTCATGCCCATCGCGTGTTATCGAAATGTGACGACGTCAGCCGCCGCCACTTTGTGCTGTTCACTGCGTTTGTGCAGGTAATCACGCCTTTGTAATTCGCTGACCACAGTTTTCAGTGTTGCGTAAGTGACGTACGGTTCAGAGGACACTTGTGGTGTGCGGGGGACGATTGTTAAGGGAGTACACGGTAGATGCGAGCTGATACGGGCACGCGGTGGACCAGACGCGGCAGCGTGGTGGGAGCGTTCGCTCTCGCCTCGCTCCTGGGCGCCGGTCCCGCGATCGCTGAACCGACCAAGTCGAATCCGGTCGCGGTGCTGATCAATCAGATCGCGGACGTCGACCAGAACCTCACTGAACTCGCCGACGCGGTCGCGGCCAGGCAAGAGACCGTCAACAAGTCGCTCGTCGACTTCCAGAACGCGGTCGCCGCTCGGCACCTCGCCGTCCAAGCGAACACCGGAGCCAAATCGTCGCTGGAGAAGGTGAGCGGCGACGTCGAGCGTGCGCAGCACGAGTTCGACGAATTCGTCCGTTCCGTGTACCGCCAGGGCAACAACCGTGGCGCGATGACGAAGTACGTCGCCTCCGACGATCCGGACAAGGTCCTGGAGCAGATGTCCGCCGTCGACCAGGTGACCCGCCAACAGCAAGGCGTGATCCGCAGACTCCAAGTCGCCCGCAACCAGCAGGCCAACCGAGTGGCGGCGACCGAAGTCACCAAGAAGCAGAGCGTCGAAGCGGCGGCCGACGCATCCGCGCGTCGCGACGACGCCGTGGCCGCGTACAAGGCCGCACAGTCGGCGGTCCGCGACCAGCAGACTCAACGGACCGAACTCGCTGGCCAGCGAGACTCGCTAACCGCCCGCCTGGCGAAGTTGCGCGGCAAGCCTGCCGCCAAGGAACGCGCCACCGAGAAGACCACGCCTGCCCGGCCCCTGGTTCCCGGAGCACCGACAGAGGTCACCGACGGACTCGAGCGCGCTGTGGACGCCATCCCCGCCAAGCCCGTCGCAGGCGACGACGCGATTGCGCAGGCCACAGCAGCTGCTGCACGTCTGGCCACCGACACCGGACAGGCACTGCTCGCCAGCCTCGTCGGAAAACAGCAGATCCCGCACTCACAGCTCCTCGACGAACTCGGCATCGGTGGAACGAGCCTCTTCGAAGAAGGCGACAACAACACGTTGACCAGACTCGGCAACGGCTCACTCGGCTCGCTGTTCGGCGGGCAGGGCGGCGCCCCCGGTCAGGTCCGTCCGGGGCTGCGCGGCGAACAGGCGATCAACCTCGTCGTCGACCGCATGAAGTCGCAGCTCGGCGTCACCTACGCGTGGGGCGGCGGCGACGCCAACGGGCCCACTCTCGGCATCCGCGACGGCGGTGTCGCCGACAGCTACGGCGACTACCAGAAGGTCGGTTTCGACTGCTCGGGGCTGATGATCTACGGATTCGCGGGCGTCGGCATCGATCTGCCGCACTACACCGGCTACCAGTACACCTCGGGCCCGCAGGTTCCGCTGTCGGAGATGCGCCGCGGCGATATGATCTTCTACGGCCCCGGCGCCAGCCAGCACGTCGCGCTGATCCTCGGTGACGGCACGATGATCGAGGCTCCGCAGTCGGGTGACGTCGTGAAGATCTCGCCGGTGCGGACCGCGGGCGCGACGCCGAACGTGGTGCGCTTGCTCTGACGCCGCGAGCGGACGGATGGGCAGCTCGGTACGCGGCGGCTGCGTCGACGCCGGGAACGACATCAGCGCGTGTGGAACGGCGAGGACCGCGGGCCGACCGCTACTGTGGTCTCCAGAACCACGCACGCCGATCTTCAGGAGCGAACGCTTGACTTCAACGGACAGTCCGGACCTGGCACTCACCGCCGAGGACTCGAAGGTTATCGAACGCGCGATGTACGAGGTCAAACGCGTGATCGTCGGACAAGACAAATTGGTCGAGCGGATCCTGGTCGGGCTCCTCGCCAAGGGGCACATCCTTCTGGAGGGCGTGCCCGGCGTCGCCAAGACTCTTGCGGTCGAGACGTTCGCGACCGTGATCGGCGGCAGCTTCTCGCGTGTCCAGTTCACGCCGGACCTGGTGCCGACCGACCTCATCGGCACGCGCATCTACCGGCAAGGCCGTGAGGAGTTCGACACCGAGCTCGGCCCCGTCGTCGCGAACTTCCTGCTCGCAGACGAGATCAACCGCGCACCCGCGAAGGTGCAGTCGGCGCTGCTGGAAGTCATGGCGGAACGGCACGTGTCCATCGGCGGCACGACGTACCCGATGCCCGAGCCGTTCCTCGTGATGGCCACTCAGAACCCGATCGAGAACGAGGGCGTCTACCCGCTCCCCGAAGCTCAGCGCGACCGTTTCCTCTTCAAAGTCCTCGTCGACTACCCGACCGTCGAAGAGGAACGCGAAATCGTCTACCGAATGGGCAACATCCCACCGTCGGCGACGCAGATCCTCGACCCGGACACCACGAAGCTGCTGCAGGCCAAGGCCGCGAACGTGTTCGTGCACCACGCGCTCGTCGACTACGTGGTCCGCGTCATCAACGCGACGCGGCGCCCGGCAGAGGTCGGACTGACCGACGTCGAGCAGTGGCTGGCCTACGGTGCGTCGCCGCGCGCCACGCTCGGCATCGTCGCCGCGGCTCGCGCGCTCGCGTTGATCCACGGCCGCGACTACGTGATTCCGCAGGACGTCGTCGAAGTGATTCCGGACGTGCTTCGCCACCGCCTGGTCCTCAGCTACGACGCGCTCGCAGACGAGGTCAACGCCGACCACATCATCACCAGGATCATGCAGACGGTCGGACTGCCGCAGGTCAGCGCCACGCCCGTCGGGCAGCCCCAGCAGGCCGTACCCCAGCAGGCAGCGCCCCAGCCGGCAGCGCAGGTTCAGCAGCCGGTGCAACCGCAGGCACCTGAGTCGAGCGGTGTGGATCAGCAGGGTCATGCCGGTCGGTAGCGGCTACCCGTCCTTTCACGAGGGGACCCTCAACGATCCGCAATTGACGGCGGCGCTCAAGTCCCTCGAGCTGACTGTCCGTCGCAAGCTGGACGGGGTGCTCCAGGGCGAGCACCTCGGCCTGATCCCGGGCCCGGGGTCCGAACCCGGCGAGGCGCGCCCGTACCAGCCCGGCGACGACATCCGCCGCATGGAGTGGTCGGTCACGGCGCGGACGTCGACGCCGCACGTGCGCCAGATGATCGCCGACCGCGAACTCGAGACGTGGTTCGTCGTCGACGCGTCGGCGAGCCTGGACTTCGGCTCCGGTGAGCGCACCAAACGTGATCTCGCAGTCGCGGCCTGCGCGGCGATCGTGCACCTCACTGCGGGCGGCGGCAACCGCCACGGCGCGATCGTGGTGACCGGCGACGACATCGTCCGCATTCCCGCGCGCGCCGGCCGAGCGCACGATCGGGCGCTCCTCAAGGCCGTCGCCACCACCGAACGCAGCACGCCGGGTGTCCGCGGTGACCTCGCCGCAGGTCTGGAGGCGTTACGACGTCCGCTGCGTCGACGAGGCCTCGCCGTGGTCGTCAGCGACTTCCTCGGTCCACTGGACTGGACACGGTCACTGCGTGCGATCGGCGCCCATCACGAACTTCTCGGCGTCGAGGTCCTCGACCCCCGTGATCTGGAGATCCCCGATGTCGGCCAGCTGACGCTGCGCGACGCCGAGACCGGTGAACTGCTCGACGTCGACGCAACGCCACAACTGCGCACCGATTTCGCGGCCGCCGCGCAGGGACATCGCGATCTCGTCCATCGGGAGTTCCGGGGGAGCGGCGGACCCGTCATGTCGCTGCGCACCGACCGCGACTGGATCGCCGACACCGTGCGTTTCGTCGGCGAACGACGACGCGGGATGGCGGCGGGGGTGGCCCGATGAGCGACTGGTTCGCCCACCCGTGGTGGCTGTTCTCGATCCTGCTCGTCGTCGCACTCGTCGGCGTCTACGCCTATGTGCTGCGCAAGCGCAAGGCTCGCGCACTCGCGTTCTCGAACATGGACGTCCTCAAATCAGTGGCGCCGTCGAAGACTGACCGGTTCCGCCACGTACCGTTCGCGATCCTCGCCGTCGGGCTGCTGCTGCTGACGGTCGCGCTCTCCGGACCGATCGCCGAACGCGACGTGGCGCGCAACCGCGCGACTGTCGTGCTCGTGGTCGACGTCTCGCAGTCGATGAAGGCGACCGACGTGGCGCCGTCACGTCTGCAGGCCGCTCAAGCGGCTGGCAAGCGGTTCGCCGACGACCTGACCGACGGCATCAACCTCGGTCTGGTCTCGTACGCGGGCACCGCGTCCACGCTTGTCTCGCCGACACCGGACCACGATCGAACGAAGTCGGCGCTCGACAATCTGAAGCTCGCCGAGAAGACGGCCACCGGCGAAGGCATCTTCGCCGGGCTGCAACTCGTCCAGACCCTCAACGCCGCGCTCGGCGGAGACGACGCCGCACCGCCGGCCCGGATCGTGCTGCTCTCGGACGGCAAACAGACCGTTCCGGAGAGCCCGGACGACCCGCGAGGCGCATTCACCGCAGCCCGCAAGGCCAAAGAGGAGGAGATCCCGGTATCGACGATCTCCTTCGGCACCCTGCACGGAACCGTCGAGATCGAGGCGCCGGGCGGCGGGGTCGAACGCGTGGGCGTACCCGTCGACGACGAGTCGCTGCGCACTATCGCGAATCTGTCGCAGGGTGACTTCTTCACCGCGTCCAGCCTCGACGAACTCAACAAGGTGTACGACACCCTGCAGAAGCAGATCGGCTACGAGAAGGAACGCGGCGACAACTCGCGCCCCTGGCTGCTGGCCGGGACGTTGCTCGCGGTTCTGGGCGCTATGGCCGCACTCCTGCTCAACCGCAGACTTCCCTGATCGCACCGCCCGCCCGACCGCCCCGAGACCGCGTTCGCAGCAGCGTTCGCCCTGAGATAGGTTGATTCACCATGGCAGAGACGACACAGACCCCTGAGCAGACTCCGCGTTCGGTCCTCGTGACAGGCGGCAACCGCGGCATCGGACTGGCCGTCGCGCGTCGGCTGACCGCCGACGGACACAAGGTCGCGGTGACCCACCGCGGTTCGGGCGTGCCCGACGGATTGTTCGGTGTGCAGTGCGACGTTACCGACACCGCGTCGGTCGAGCGCGCGTTCGCCGAGGTCGCTGAGCACCAGGGGCCGGTCGAGGTCCTCGTCTGCAATGCAGGCATCGACGACAACATGCTGCTGATGCGTCTGTCCGAAGAGAGCTTCACCAACGTCATCGACGCGAACCTGACCGGGGCCTTCCGCTGTGCGAAGGTCGCGACCAAGGGCATGCAGCGCGCCAAGTTCGGTCGCATGATCTTCCTCGGATCGGTCGTCGCGATGTCCGGCGTCCCGGGACAGGCCAACTATGCGGCGTCCAAGGCCGGACTGATCGGCATGGCTCGATCCATCGCCCGCGAGCTCGGTTCGCGCAACATCACCGCCAATGTGGTGGCGCCCGGTTTCATCGACACCGACATGACCGCCGGGATGGAAGACCGGTACATCGAGATGGCGAAGCAGGCGATCCCGCTCGGCCGCACCGGCAAGCCCGAAGACGTCGCGGCAGCCATCAGCTTCCTGGCGTCCGACGAGGGCGGCTACATCAGTGGTGCGGTGCTGCCCGTCGACGGCGGCATGGGCATGGGCCACTGAGCCCGGCTCGTCCCAGCATTCCCAACATCCCGAGTAGGAGCACTCCGTGACCGGCATTCTCGACGGTAAGACGATTCTCGTCACCGGCATCATCACCGACGCATCGATCGCGTTCCACACCGCGAAGGTCGCGCAGGAGCAGGGGGCGACGGTGATCATCACCGGCATCCCCGAGCGTCTGCGTCTCATCGACCGCATCGCCAAGCGCCTCCCGCAGGAGGTCCCGCCTGCGATCGCACTCGACGTCACCGACGAGGAGAGCCTCGGTGCGTTGGCCGACGCGGTTCGTGAGCTCGCTCCGCAGGGCATCGACGGCGTCGTCCACTCGATCGCGTTCGCGCCGAAGACTCTGATGGGACCGGACGCCGTGCCGTTCCTCGAGGGCCCCGGCCCCGACGTCGCGCGGTCGTTCGAGATCTCGGCGTGGAGCTACGCGTCGCTCGCCCGGGCAGCGCTGCCCGTCATGAACGAGGGCGGCTCCATCGTCGGCATGGACTTCGATCCGCGCACCGCGATGCCGGACTACAACTGGATGGGCGTCGCGAAGGCCGCCCTCGAGTCGGTCAACCGCTACGTCGCCCGTGAGGTCGGCGAGGCCAAGCGAGTCCGCTCCAACCTGGTGGCCGCCGGTCCGATCAAGACACTGGCCGCCAAGGCCATCTCGGGCACTGCGACCGACGACGCCAAGAAGCTGAACATGCTCAACGAGTACTGGGACGGCGCCTCGCCGATCGGCTGGAACGTGGACGACCCCAGCGTGGTCGGCACCAGCGTGTGCACGCTGCTCTCGGACTACCTGCCCGCGACCACCGGGTCGATCGTCTACGTCGACGGCGGCGCGAGCCACAACACCTGGTTCCCGGACGACTTCCTCTCCTGACGTGACCGCGCCAGACGCGCCGTTCGATGCGGTCCTGTTCCTCTCGTTCGGCGGCCCCGACCGACCCGATGACGTCCGACCGTTCCTGGAGAACGTGACACGCGGTCGGGGAGTGCCGCCCGAACGTCTCGACGACGTGGTGGAGCATTACCTCCACTTCGGTGGGGTGTCGCCGATCAACCGGTTGAATCTGGACATGATCGAGGCGCTGAGCGACGAACTCGACCGGCGGGGACGGCCAGGTCTGCCGATTCACTTCGGTAACCGCAACTGGCATCCGTTCGCTGCTGACGCAGTGTCGGAGATGGTGGCGAACGGCCATCGCCGGATCCTCGTGTTCCCGACCTCCGCGTGGGGCGGCTACTCCGGTTGTCGGCAGTACCACGAGGACATCGAGAAGGCCCTCGATTCGGCTGGTCTCGATTCCGCTGGTCGAGCGGAGCGCCGTCCTGAGCGAGCGAAGCGAGTCGAAGGGTCGAGACCCGTCGTCCTGCGCAAGCTGCCGCAGTTCTGCGAGGAGCCCGAGTTCCGAGGTGCGGTCGCCGACGGCGTGCGCGCCGCTCTGGACGAGTTCCCGGACGGTCCGCAGCCTCGGCTGGTGTTCACGGCGCACTCGATCCCGGAATCGGCCGACCGCGCCGCGGGGCCCGTCGCTGACGGCGGACGCCTGTACTCCCGGCAGGTCGCCGATGCGTCCGCAGCTGTTGCGGGCCTGGTCGGCATCGACGAGTTCGACGTCGTCTGGCAGTCACGGTCGGGACCGCCCCAGATCCCGTGGCTCGCTCCCGACATCTGCGACCATCTGCGCGAGCTGTCCGCGGACGGCGTGTCACGTGTGGTGGTGTGCCCGATCGGCTTCATCTCCGACCATCTCGAAGTGGTGTGGGACCTCGACACCGAAGCCGCCGACCTCGCCGTCGAGCTCGGCATAGAGTACGTACGGGTCGCGACCGCCGGCACGTCCCGGCGCTTCGTGGCGATGGTCGCCGACCTGATCGAGCGGTACGTCGACGGCGGCGGCGACGTCACCGCGATGGGTTGCGGAGACAACGGCGGCATCTGTCGGCCGGACTGCTGCGTCCCGGTCAGGCGACCCGGCCGTTCAGTGGGCGCAGCGTCGCCGTCAGCTTCTGACTGATCGCCGGAAGTCCACGATGCACGTATTGACTGCGGCGGTACGCGCGGTACGCGTCAGCGCGGTGAGGCTGCGAAGCCGTTCGTCGGCCAGTTCGTGCTGCGTCCCGGTCACCCCGACCGAGGGCGTGCCTGCGAGGGCGACGATGGCGTCGATCTGAGCGGCCGAAGCGAGTACCCGGTCCACCCGCGGGTTGTCGTGTGGCGGAAGGTCGATGCGTCGGGCCTGCGTCATTCCCGCGAGTGCGTCCCGTAAGTCGGCGGGCGACGCCGCTCGTGCCCCGGACAGCTGCGCGATGATCTGCGCGGCTTGGCCGACGGCGTCACGCAACTGGTACTCGAGTTCGCCGAGCGGCAGATCCGCGGACAGTCGGTCGACGGCGATCGGCGTCTGCGACCGCGTCAACGACCACCGGCAGCGTTCGGGGGTGCCGCGCGCGATCAATGCCAGCGCGTCGACGGGCCCCTCTGCGCCCGCGGGCCGGGGATCGATCAGAAGGACTTCGCCCGCGGCCATCGCGGAGTCAGTCAGAGAATCCGGCGGCAGTCCCTGTGCGTCGCCGGGAGCGGGCATCCGTACCGCGAGGTGAGCATTGCCGGCCAGCACCCCGAGGAGCGCCAGCGCGCCGCGATCCTGCTGATCGCGCCCACCCTGCTGATCGAGCCCATCCCGTCGATCGAGCGGAGTCGAGATCCCGTCCAACTCGTGCGCCTGCGCGAAATCGTAGAGCGTGTGCAGGACGTCGTCGGGCGCACAGCGACCGGCGTCTCGGGCCGCCGCCCAGACCGCGAGAGTCGACGTCGGCCAGGCCCTCATCATGGTGATTCCTGGAGTGGTCATCGCCTGCCAACGATACGCGGAGCGCCTCACCCCGTCGGCCGGTCGCATGCCATAGGGTTGTCGACCGTGATGAACGATCGTTACGGCCGCGATGTGCTGGCCTCTCCCCGCAAGAGCAAGCCGAAGGCGCCGGAGGTGGCTGCGGAGCGCGATCTCGTCGTGGAGGACGCCGCGACCGGGTTCTGCGGCGCGGTGGTCGGTCTGGAACGCAGCTATTCCGGCGACATGGTGCGACTGGAGGACCGGCATGGCCGGGTGCGAGTGTTCACCATGTATCCGGCCGCGTTCCTGATCGACGGCAGGCCGGTCACCCTGGTCAAGCCGAAGGGCCGAGGACCCAACGCTCCGGAGACGATCCAGACCGCGTCGGGGTCCCGCGCGATCCCCAAGCAGCGCGCACGCACGGCGCGCGCCAGCCGGATCTTCGTCGAGGGCGTGCACGATGCGACGCTCCTCGAGCGAGTCTGGGGCGACGATCTGCGCGCCGAAGGCGTCGTCGTGGTGAGTCTCGAAGGGTTGGACAATCTCGACGAGGCGCTCGCCGAGTTCGGGCCGGCCTCGAACCGGCGGGCAGGCGTGCTCGTCGACCACCTGGTCGCAGGCACCAAGGAAGCCAAGCTGACGGCGGAGGTCGGAGAGAACGTCCTCGTGTGCGGTCACCCCTACATCGATGTGTGGGAGGCGGTGAAGCCCGCGTCGGTCGGCATCACGTCGTGGCCGACGATCCCGATGGGGACCGATTGGAAGACCGGGATCTGTGACGAACTCGGCTGGGGGTCGCCGCGCGACGGTTGGCGTCGGGTCCTGGCCGGGGTGTCGAACTTTCGGGACCTCGAGGTCCCGTTGTTGCGGAGTGTCGAAGAACTCATCGACTTCGTGACGGTTGGGCCGGACGCTGCAGATCACTGATGAGGGCAGATTCCTGATGAGGGCAGATCAGTGATGAGGGCTGGCGTCACACGGCGATGAGCCAACCGATCCCGGCGACGCCGCATGCCCACATCACCGACGCGAACGTGCCGAGGATGAACTGCTCGCTCGCGCGGGGCGCCCGCAGTTCGGAGAACCGAGCGAGGCTCTTGACAGCCAAGATCACTGCGAGGCCCGCGGGCCACGCCAGTAGAAGACACGCGGCGACACTGGCCCGTTCGAGCACGCCGATGATCCGGCCGCCGCGCAGCGGCGTCTGATCGGGTTCGTCGCCGCTCGGGTCGTCGTGATTGTCGGCGCGAGTGGGGATCCCGCCTGCGGCCAACACGAGGCGGACGACACTGCTCCCGGTCCCGGCCGCAGCGACGACCGTGAGGGCCGCGGCGACGGCGAACGGGCCGTCCGAGACCGAGTCGGCCGCCCATGCGAGAACGGCGGCGATCACGAGGACGAGGGCGCTGACCGCGGCGGTCACGCCGTCGGCCACCAGGACGGTGCGATCGGTGATCGCGGCATCGGCGGCCAGACGCCCACGCATCACGGCGCCGACGACGGACACGAGCACGGCGACGACCAGCAGTACCGGGACTGTCACTGCAGCGATCCCTGCTCCGATCACGACGCGTCCGCCTCGGTCAGGAGTCGGATCAGGAGGTCTTCGGCTGGCTGTTCCAGATCCCAGCCGGCTGCGGCGAGACGCGCGGACATGGCCTGCGGCGTGATGCCCAGGGTCTGCGCTGCGCGCGCCTGGGTGACGCCGGTGCGCATCAAGTCCACGGCGGCGCAGCCTGCGTCCGAACGGCTAGCGAGGATGTCGACGAGGACTGCGGCTGCGGTCTGAGCGTGCGGAGCCCAGTCGGAGGCTCCGACCACCCGTATCCGGCGCCGGTCGTGCTTGGCGGTCTCGACGGCCTCCCGGGCTGCCTCGAATGCCCGGCCACGGCCCGCACGTGTCGCTGCGGGCAGCGGCAGGTCGACGTCACCGATGCCGACGCCGACGCTCCACCCACCGGTGACAGCCAGGTCGACGGCGATCGCGGCGACTTCGTCGGCGGCGTCGAACACGGCTTGGATCTCGTCTCCAGCGGTGCGATCGAACGGACGGACGGTCCGGGCCGACGCATACCGCTCGAGCACATCGGGGACCCGATCTCGGTCGGATCGGCTGGCACGCTGATCCACGGTGAGTACGAACACGGCCCACCTCTCCTTCATCAAGCCTGCACGATTGATATGTAAAAATCAATGATAGAAACTTGATAGTGAATAATCAATGCTCAGTCATTGACGGGTAGTCGAGCGTCGACGATCAGTCCGATCAGACCGACGGCGAAGAGCGCGCCCGACACGAACACCATCGCCGGATGGGTCTCTCCGGTCAACGCGTCGGCGAGGAACACGACGGCGGCCGTGCCCGGGGCCGACCCCGCCACCGTGGCGAGGAGATAGGGGACCGGCCGGACGGCAGACAACCCCGACAGGTAGTTGACGAGCGAGAACGGACAGACCGGGATCAGACGCATTGAGCCGACGGCGAGCCAGCCGCGTCGTGCCAATCGATGTTCCACGGTCGCAACAACCGGCTTGGACAGCAGGGGTGCGACCCTCGACCGGCCGAGCCTGCGCGCCAGCAGAAACGCAGCACCGGCGGCGACCGTGGCCGCTGCCAACGATCCGCCGAATCCGAGCGCAGGTCCGAACAGCACGCCAGCCGCCACGGTGAATGGTGTTCGCGGGATCGGAGCCGTCGTCGCCGCTGCGTAGACACCGAAGAACAGCCACGGGAACCACGCACCCAGGCTGTCGGACCACTCTCGGGCCTGTGCGATCGACGGCAACGGAACGAAGTACGCACCGGCCAGCAGAGCGAGAACCACGACCGCTCCGACGACGACTCGGCGCGTCGTCGCGGACCGCCCCTCGATCGCCGATTCGGGCGGTGCGTCGAGCACCGTCGCACCCTCGAGTGCGACGGCTTCCTCGGTCAAGCCTTCTCGGCCGTGTGCATCAGGGCTCATCGACATTGATCTTACGATGGAGGTCACAGGCTGGTGCCGTGCCCGAGCGATCGATCGGTTAAGGTGCTTGCGTCACGTTTCTATTCGCGTACGACGGAAGGCTGCTGACCCATGACGGCAGGTGAGAATCCGGTGGATCCCGGACTGAGCCAGGCGTACGACCGCTGGACGACAGCGGCCGCCGGTGTGCTGGCCAAATCGGCACGCGTCACTCCCGAAGAGTTGTCCGACACTCCTGAGGCGCTGTTGTCGACCCCGACTCGAGACGGCGTGGTCGTTCGCCCGCTCTACACCCGAAAGGACGAGGCAGACGAGACCGGCGTGCCCGGTGCGTTTCCGTTCGTCCGCGGCGCCGATCCCGCACGAGACGTCACCCAGGGCTGGCGCGTCACCGAGCGCTTCGGCGACGTTGCAGGCGAGACGGACCCGTCCGCACTCAACGAGTCGATCCTCGACGCGTCGGCCAACGGCACCAGCGGCCTGTGGCTGGAGATCGGCGACGGCCTGCGCGCCGACGACCTCGCAGCTGCGCTCGCCGGGATCTACCTCGATCTGATGCCGGTGACCCTCGACGCCGGTGCAGACGGAGTCGATGCAGCCCGTGCGTTCCTCGCCGCCCTCGAGTCGGCGCCCGCCGCACCGGAGAAGGCTCCGACGACGGCCGCGACCACCCACAGCCTCGGCCTGTCGCCGTACACGGCGGCGTTCTCGGGACGCCCGAGCGTGTCGACGTCCGACGCCGCAGCGCTCGCCGCCGAAGCACCCGCAGGCGTGCGCGCCTTCCGCGTCGACGGGACCGACTTCGCGCAGGCCGGGGCGTCGAACGCCCAAGAGTTGGGTCTCGTCGTCGCAGCAGCGGTCGCGCACGTTCGCGACGCCGTCGCCGCCGGACTCGACACCGCCGCCGCGCTCGCCCAGGTCATGTTCGCCGTCTCCATCGACGACGACCAGTTCGCGGGCATCGCCAAACTGCGGGCGCTCCGCACGGTCTGGGCACGCGTCGCCGACGTGCTCGGCGCACCCGAGTCCGGTGCCGCGGTGACCCACGCGGTGACCGACCTGTCGATGTTCACCCAGCGTGATCCGTGGGTGAACATGCTGCGCAGCACCGTCGCCGCGTTCGGCGCCGGGGTCGGTGGCGCCGACCAGGTCACCGTGCACACCTTCGACGCCGCGATCCCGGTTGACGCACGGACCTCGCGGACCTCCTTCACCCGCCGCATCGCTCGCAACACGCAGTTGGTCCTTCTCGAGGAGTCGAACCTCGGCCGCGTCCTCGATCCGGCAGGCGGCTCCTGGTACGTGGAGTCTCTGACCGCCGATCTCGCTGCAGCAGCGTGGGCCGTCTTCACCGATGTCGAGAGCAAGGGCGGCTACCGGGCCGCACTCGACGGCGGCGACGTCGCCGCCCAGGTGTCGCAGGCGCTCGCCGCCCGCGAGGACGCCGTCGCGCACCGCACCGCGCCGGTCACCGGTGTCAGCGAGTTCCCGAACCTCGGCGAGGCCACGCTGGCCGCAGGCTCTGCCGACACTGAGAACCTGCCGACCGCGACGCCCAATCTGGCTCGAGTCGCTCGCCGGTTCGAGGCCCTGCGCGACCGCGCCGATTCGGCGCCGTCGCGTCCACGGGTGCTGATGCTCCCACTCGGTCCCATCGCCGAGCACAACGGTCGAACCACGTTCGTCGCGAACCTCCTCGCAGCGGGTGGCATCGACGCGGTCAACCCCGGTCCGTTGACGCCGGCCGAGATCGGTGCAGCCGTCGAAGCGAACGCGAGCGACGTCGCCGTCCTGTGCGGAACCACGTCGCGCTACGCGGACGACGGAGCCGCCGCTGCTGCTGCGGCCCGTGCGGCGGGCGTCCGTCGACTCCTGGTCGCAGGCCCCGAACGCGAATGGACCGCAGACGAGACCGTCGACGGCCACCTGAAGGTCGGCATCGACGCGGTCGCGGTCCTGACCGACCTGCTCGACACGTTGTTGAACGAGACGACCTCTGACACCGCCACTACTGCAACTGCGGGAGCGTGACCACATGAGTGACACGACGATTCCGAGTTTCGCCGACGTCGAACTGACGGCGCCCTCCGCCCCGGCAGGCACCGGCGACGAACTCACCGAAGGCCTGGCGAGCGCCCACGGCTACTCAGCCGATCAGATCACCTGGGACACGCCCGAGCAGATCGAGGTTCGCCCGGTGTACACGCGCGCGGACCGCGACGCGGTGGCCGCCGACGGCGGTTACCCCCTCGACTCGATTCCGGGCGAGGCTCCGTTCATTCGCGGCCCGTACCCGACCATGTACGTCAATCAGCCGTGGACGGTGCGCCAGTACGCGGGCTTCTCGACGGCGGCCGAGTCGAACGCCTTCTACCGTCGCAACCTGGCTGCCGGTCAGAAGGGGCTGTCGGTCGCGTTCGACCTCGCGACGCACCGCGGCTACGACTCCGACCACCCGCGCGTCGCGGGCGACGTCGGCATGGCCGGTGTCGCCATCGACTCGATCCTCGACATGCGCCAACTGTTCGACGGCATCGACCTCGGTGGCGTGTCGGTGTCGATGACGATGAACGGCGCGGTGCTTCCGATCCTCGCGCTCTACGTCGTCGCCGCCGAAGAGCAGGGCGTGCCGCCCGAGAAGCTCGCCGGGACCATCCAGAACGACATCCTCAAAGAGTTCATGGTCCGCAACACCTACATCTATCCGCCGACGCCGTCGATGCGGATCATCTCCGACATCTTCGCGTACACGAGCACCAAGATGCCGAAGTTCAACTCGATCTCGATCTCGGGCTATCACATCCAGGAGGCTGGTGCGACCGCCGATCTGGAGCTCGCGTACACCCTCGCGGACGGCGTCGAGTACATCCGCGCAGGTCTGGAAGCGGGCCTGGACATCGACAAGTTCGCTCCGCGACTGTCGTTCTTCTGGGGCATCGGCATGAACTTCTTCATGGAGGTCGCCAAGCTGCGCGCCGCCCGTCTCCTGTGGAGCGAGCTGGTCGCCAAGTTCGAGCCGACGAACCCGAAGAGCCTGTCGCTGCGCACCCACTCGCAGACCTCCGGCTGGTCGTTGACCGCGCAGGACGCCTACAACAACGTCGCCCGCACCTGCATCGAGGCGATGGCCGCGACGCAGGGACACACGCAGTCGCTGCACACCAACGCGCTCGACGAGGCGATCGCACTGCCGACGGACTTCTCGGCGCGCATCGCCCGCAACACCCAGCTGCTGCTGCAGCAGGAGTCGGGGACCACTCGGCCGATCGACCCGTGGGCGGGCTCGAACTACGTGGAGTGGCTCACCCACCAGTTGGCGGAGAAGGCGCGTGCGCACATCGAGGAGGTCGAGGCCGCGGGCGGTATGACCAAGGCGATCGAGGAGGGGCTGCCGAAGCTGCGTATCGAAGAGGCCGCGGCACGCACCCAGGCGCGTATCGATTCGGGTCGTCAGCCGCTCATCGGCGTCAACAAGTACCGCTCGGAGCAGGACGAGGAGATCGAGGTCCTCAAGGTCGAGAACTCGAAGGTCCGCGCCGAGCAGATCGCGAAGCTGGAGAAGCTGCGCGCCGAACGCGATCAGCCCGCGGTGGATGCCGCGCTGGCAGATCTCACTCGCGCGGCCGCAGAGCCCGGTGGCAGCGATCTGAGCAACAACCTGATGGCCCTCGCCATCGACGCGGCTCGTGCGGGTGCGACCGGCGGCGAGATCTCCGACGCGATGGAGAAGGTCTTCGGACGCCACCAGGCCGAGATCAAGACGATCAGCGGCGTCTACAAGAACGAAGCGGGTGATGCGGTGTCGAACATCGACGAGGCTCTGGCCGTGGTCGACGAGTTCGCCGAGGCCGAAGGCAGGCGTCCCCGCGTCCTCGTCGCCAAGATGGGCCAGGACGGTCACGACCGCGGACAGAAGGTCATCGCGACGGCGTTCGCCGACCTCGGTTTCGACGTCGACGTCGGCCCGCTGTTCGCGACGCCCGAGGAGGTGGCCGCGCAGGCCGCCGACAACGACGTCCACGTGGTCGGTGTGTCGTCGTTGGCCGCGGGCCACCTCACGCTGGTGCCGGCTCTCCGCGAGGCGCTCGCGGGGGTCGGTCGCGAGGACATCATGATCGTCGTCGGCGGCGTCATCCCGCCCGGCGACTTCGACGAGCTGTACGAAGCGGGCGCGGCGGCGATCTTCCCGCCCGGTACGGTCATCGCCGATTCGGCGATCGGCCTGATCGAGAAGTTGGCCGACAAACTGGGCGTGGAGCTGGCTTCGCGCGACAAGTGAATCAGGAGACGCGTATGAGCGCGGCACAACGCCGCCCGATCGACGTCGACGCCCTGGCAGCCGGTGTGCTGGCGGGGCGTCGCGCGGATCTGGCGCGGGCGATCACTCTCGTGGAGTCGACCCGCCCGGACCATCGCGACGCAGCGCAGAAACTGTTGCTGCAGGTCACGCCGCACGCAGGGAAGTCGTTCCGGGTCGGCATCACCGGAGTGCCCGGAGTGGGCAAGTCGACGACCATCGAAGCGCTCGGCATGCACCTCATCTCGCAGGGACACCGAGTCGCGGTCCTCGCCGTCGATCCGTCGTCGACCCGTACGCGCGGCTCGATCCTCGGCGACAAGACCCGGATGGGGCAGCTCTCCGCCGCACCGGAGGCCTACGTGCGTCCGTCGCCGACCTCCGGCAACCTCGGCGGCGTCACCAAGGCCACCCGCGAGACGATCGTCCTCGTCGAAGCCGCGGGCTACGACGTGGTGCTCGTCGAGACCGTCGGCGTCGGCCAGTCGGAGGTGAGCGTCGCCAACATGGTCGACACGTTCACCTTCTTGACGCTCGCGCGCACTGGCGATTCGCTGCAGGGCATCAAGAAGGGCGTCTTGGAGCTCGCGGAGATCGTCGTAGTCAACAAGGCGGACGGCAAGCACGTCAACGAGGCCAGGGGAGCGGCTCGAGAACTGCGCAACGCCCTCGGGTTCATCTATCCGCACGATGCGCTGTGGACGCCGCCGGTCCTCACGATGAGCGCCATGGACAAGACCGGGATCGACGGCTTCTGGGAGGCGGTGGAGAAGCACCGCGACGTCCTCACCGAGGCTGGCGAATTCGCTCGTCGTCGGTCCCAGCAGCAGGTCGACTGGATGTGGACGATGGTGCGCGAGACGGTGCTCAGCCGGATCGACGCCGCGCCCGGTGTCCGAGCCGTGCGCCGCGACGTCGAAGCCGCTGTCCTCGACGGATCCTTGACCCCGGCGCTCGCCGCCGAACAGATCGTCGACCAAGCAGGATTCTGACTCCGCTCACTTCAACGACGTTCACTCCCCTCGGGAGGGGAGCGAACGTCGTTGGGAGGAGCGAACCCCCACAACGAAACGAGCCGCGACATCGTTTGCACGATGTCGCGGCTCATATCAAGTGTGTCCGAGGGGGGACTTGAACCCCCACGTCCGTTAATAGGACACTAGCACCTCAAGCTAGCGCGTCTGCCATTCCGCCACTCGGACTCGATTCAGTTGTTGCACGGGCGTTTCGCTCGTGCTCGACAACAATAACCAAGGTTGCCCCGGTATCCCAAATCGCCTAGTAATTGAGGGTGTGACCCCGATTCAAGCAACCGAAGAAGTCGTCGACATCGTCAGCAGCCTCATCCAGTTCGACACGTCGAACACCGGAGTGCCCGAGACGACGGTCGGGGAAGCCGAGTGCGCCCGCTGGGTGCAGCAGCAGTTGGAAGAGGTCGGTTACACCACCGAGTACGTCGAATCGGGGATGCCGGGGCGGGCGAACGTCTTCGCTCGGCTCGAAGGCGCCGACCGCGACCGCGGCGCACTCCTGATCCACGCCCACCTCGACGTGGTTCCCGCGCAGGCCGAGGACTGGAGCGTCCACCCGTTCTCGGGCGCCGTCCAAGACGACTACGTCTGGGGCCGCGGCGCCATCGACATGAAGGACATGGCCGGAATGGTCCTGGCGTTGGCGCGCCAGTTCAAGCGCGACGGCACCGTGCCCCCGCGCGACCTCATGTTCGCCTTCCTCGCCGACGAAGAGGCGGGCGGCGCGTGGGGGTCGCAGTGGTTGGTGAAGAACCGTCCGGAACTGTTCGACGGCGTATCCGAGGCAGTAGGCGAGGTCGGCGGCTTCTCGCTGACCGTCGACCGGCCGGACGGCACGACCCGCCGCCTGTATCTCGTGGAGACCGCGGAGAAGGGGCTGGCGTGGATGAAGCTGACGTGCAACGCCACCGCGGGCCACGGTTCGTTCCTGCACACCGACAACGCGGTGACCGAGATCGCCGCTGCCGTCGCCCGGATCGGCACACACCAGTTCCCGCTCGTGATGACCGAGTCGGTGTCGGAGTTCCTGAAGGCGCTCTCGGAGGAGACGGGTCTGGACTTCAGCCCGGAGACACCCGACTTGGAGTCGGCGCTGTTCAAGATCGGCAACCTGGCGCGAATCGTCGGCGCGACGCTGCGCGACACCGCGAACCCGACGATGCTGTCGGCCGGATACAAAGCCAACGTGATCCCGCAGCAGGCCGAAGCCGTCATCGACTGCCGCGTGCTTCCCGGCAGGCAGAAGGAGTTCGAGGCGACCATCGACGAACTCATCGGGCCCAACATCACCCGCGAATGGGTCACTCACCTCGACGCCTACGAGACGACGTTCGACGGCCACCTCGTCGACGCGATGAACGACGCCGTCGTCGCACACGACGCCGACGGGCGGACCGTGCCCTACATGCTGTCCGGCGGCACCGATGCGAAGGCATTCGCCAAACTCGGCATCCGGTGCTTCGGCTTCGCGCCCCTGCAGTTGCCGCCGGAACTCGATTTCGCCGCGCTGTTCCACGGAGTCGACGAGCGGGTGCCGGTAGACTCGATTCTGTTCGGTACCAAGGTTCTTGAGCATTTCCTCCACCACTGCTGACCGGTTCGGCCGTGGCCGCGGAGGGCGAAAGGAAACGATCGTGACCGCATTCGACCCGTACTCGGTTCTGCCGAGGCTGCCCGACATCACCGTGACGTCGAACGACTTCACCGAAGGCCAGACACTGCCGACTCCGCAGGTGTCGGGAATCTTCGGTGCCGGGGGCGACGACGTCTCACCCGAGCTGAGCTGGTCGGGATTCCCGGCGGACACCAAGAGTTTCGCCGTGACCTGCTACGACCCCGATGCGCCGACGGTGTCCGGGTTCTGGCACTGGGCCGTCTACGACATCCCGGCGACCACCACGTCGCTGCCGACGGGCGCGGGTTCGCCCGACTCGAGCGATCTGCCCGCCGGGGCCGTCACACTCGTCAACGACGCCGGACTCGCACAGTTCGTCGGCGCCGGTCCGCCTCCCGGACACGGCCCGCACCGCTACATCTTCGCGGTGCACGCCGTCGACGTGGAGTCACTGGAACTGCCCGACGGGTCGAGCCCCGCATTCTTGGGGTTCAACCTGTTCTCGCGCGCCATCGCCCGCGGCACGCTGTCCGCCGTGTTCGAGCTGCCGGGGGAGTAGCGGGGGTCGCGACCAGCGGGACGGGTCTCGACTCCGCTCGACCAGCGGTGGGGCTCGACCAGCGAGACAGGTCAGCGAGTCTCGGAGCCGACTGCCTCAGACAAGGACGCGAAGCCGTGCGAGCGCAGCCGGTCAGCGATGCCGTCGTGGAGTTCGCGGAGCCAGACCGGTCCGCCGTAGATGAACCCGGTGTACACCTGCAGCAGGTCTGCGCCTGCCCGGATGCGCTCCCACGCCTGATCGACTGTCTCGATGCCGCCGACACTGATGAGAGCCAGCTGACCCCCGACCCGGGCGTACAGGCGACGGAGCACCTCGAGAGACCGATCGGCGACCGGCGGGCCCGACAGTCCGCCGGCGCCCATCGCGTCGACGTCGGCTCGCGGCGTCGCGACGCCGCCGCGACCGATCGTCGTGTTCGTCGCGACGATGCCCGCGAGGCCGAGTTCCACAGCGAGGTCGGCGACGGCGTCGACGTCGTCGTCGGAGAGGTCCGGTGCGATCTTCACCAGCACCGGCACCGACGCGACCTCGAGGGCCGCCGCCAGCACCGGCCGCAATGATTCGACGGCCTGCAGATCGCGCAGTCCGGGAGTGTTCGGCGAGCTGACGTTCACGACGACGAAATCGGCGAGTGGCCCGAGCAGTCGCGCCGACAGCCGGTAGTCGTCGACCGCGCCGTCGAGCGGAACGACTTTGGTCTTCCCGATGTTGGCGCCGATCGGCGCCCGGACCGGGCCCGGACGGCCCTGCGACAGTCGGCCGGCCGCAGCGGCCGCGCCCGGGTTGTTGAAACCCATTCGGTTGATGAGCGCGCGGTCGGCGGGAAGCCGGAACAGTCGTGGACCGGGATTGCCGGGCTGCGCCTGACCGGTGATCGTGCCGATCTCGGCGTAACCGAAACCGAGCTGACCCCACGCGTTGACGCACTCGGCCGACTTGTCGAAGCCAGCCGCGAGACCGATCGGTGCCGGGAACTCGACCCCGAACACGGTGCTGCGCAACGCCGGATCGGTCCCGGCGAACATCCGAGACAGCATTGTCCGGACGAGGGGCAGCCGGCCAGCCACCGAGATCGTCCGAGCGATGATCCGGTGGATTCGTTCGGGCGGAATCAGGAACATCAGCTTGCGCAGAGTCGGGTAAGCGAGTCGGTTCAGAGTGCTCAGCACGGTGTCGCCTTCGGGTCTGGGGAACATCACGGCTTGATGGCGTCGGGAGCGACGGCCTGTAGTCCGTCACCGCGGCCCGATGCGATCAGTAGGCGTCCGCTGGCCGGGTCCACCGTCATCGCGGTCACCTGGCCGACCGTCGCGACTCGGCCGCGTTCACGGGCGTCGCCTCGAGACAGGTCGTAGGCGACCGCCTCGTTCTCCGCCGTCGACGAGACCCAGAGCAGATTCTGCGTCTCGTCGTACGCGAGAGCGAACGGGCTGGCGGGCGTCGGATGGCGCAGCCGCATGATGATGGGCTCGCCGAAGAACGCGTAGACCTCGTCGTCGCGCGTGCCGGTCACGAGGATTCGGCCGAACCGGTCGACGACGGCGTTGGTGGCGCCGTTGCCCGCGCGGAGCGACGCTTTGCGGTCGCCGTTGTCGATGTCGATCGGCAGCACGGCGGACTGTGCTCGGTCGAGGACGCTGACCTGGCCGGAGACCTCGGTCGCAGAGTCGGGGGCGACGAGGACGTCGTCGACGCGCGCATACCCGCCGTACTCGTGCAGGCGTTCACCGGTCGTCGACAGGACGAGTAACTTGCCCTTCTCCGTACCGACGAGGACCTTGTCTCCGTCGACCGCCAACGACAGCGGCGAATCGATCGGCACATCCGTCAGCGTGGTGCGGCCGTCCGCATCGATGCGAACCAACCCTTTCGGACCGACGGCCAAGAAGTGGTCGTCGACCGCGACCAGATCGACGACGCCGTCGATCGGCAGGCCGACCGGGCGCGGTGCGGCGCCGTCCGTGCCGCCGGGCGTCGCGTGCAGAGTCACGGTGCGCCCGTCGGCGCCGAGCACCGCAGTCGTCGCGCCCGCGACGGCGATCCTCTGAGCTGCGGCCTGCGGAACGACCGTGCCGACGGGCTGCGCCGTGCCGGTCGGCGACTGTGCGGCGGTCGCGGGCGGAAGCGTGTCGAGTTGGGACGAATCGGAGTCCCCGGAGTCCGATCCGCAGGCCGTCAGGGTCAGAGCTACTGCCGCCGCCATCAATCCGGCCGTCCATCTGGTTCGCACACGCATGCCCTCCATCTTGCGCGATCCTCCAGAATCACGGATGGATGGGTAGCATCCACGTTCGTGATCGAATCGATGAGTTGGCTGCAGGCCGTAGTGCTCGGCGCATTGCAGGGAGTGACCGAATTCCTACCGATCTCGTCCTCCGGGCATCTGCGGATCGTGTCGCAGGTGTGGTTCGGCCAGGACGCAGGCGCGTCGTTCACCGCGGTCACGCAGCTGGGCACCGAGTTGGCAGTGCTGATCTACTTCGCCAAGGACATCTGGCGGATCATCCTGGCGTGGTTCGGCGGCCTGAGGAACACCGAGCGTCGTGGTCTCGACTACCGCCTCGGCTGGTACGTGATTCTCGCCACGATCCCCATCGGCCTCCTCGGATTCGTCTTCAAAGACGAGATCCGGACCGCAGGCCGAAACCTGTGGCTCGTGGCGATCATGCTCATCGCATTCTCGTTCGTGTTCCTGGCAGCGGAGATGACCGCGGCGCAACGGCCAGGCAAGTCCCTCGATCAGATGAAGCCGCGCGACGCCCTGGCGATGGGCCTCGCTCAGTGCCTGGCGCTCATTCCCGGCGTCTCGCGGTCGGGCGGCACGGCCAGTGCCGGCCTGTTCTTCGGGATGAAGCGTGAGGCGGCGTTCCGGTTCTCGTTCCTGATCGCGATACCCGCGGTCCTCGCGTCCGGTCTGTTCAGCCTTCCCGACGCGTTCTCGCCGGACGGCACCGGAGTCAGCGCTTCCGGGCCGCAGATCCTCGTCGCCACCCTCATCGCGTTCGTCCTCGGCTACATCTCGATCGCCTGGCTGCTCAAGTTCGTGTCCGATCACTCCCTCGGCTGGTTCGCGGCCTACCGCATCGCGCTCGGCCTCCTCGTTCTCATCCTCCTCACCGCAGGCGTCATCACCACCTGATCGCCGTGACCGGAACGTCCTCGCCGAGCGGGACACCGTAGCCTGAAACCCATGACGGTGATCCTCGTCCGACACGGACGATCGACGGCCAACACCTCCGGAATCCTCGCGGGCCGGACCCCGGGCGTAGCCCTCGACGAGAAGGGCCGCTCGCAGGCACAGGGCCTCGTCGAACGACTCGGCGACGCCGTTCCGCGGTTACGCGCGGTCGCTCGATCGCCGTTGCAGCGCTGCGCCGAGACCGTCGCGCCGCTGGTGGCCGGTCTCGACGGCGTTCCAGAGGTGACCGTCGACGGACTCGCCGAGGTCGACTACGGCGAGTGGAGCGGACGCAAGCTGACCGATCTGGTCGCCGAACCGTTGTGGAAGGTCGTCCAGCGGCAACCGTCGCATGCGGTGTTCCCCGGCGGCGAAGGTCTCGGCGACGTGTCACGCAGGGCCACGGCAACCGTCCGTGAACTCGACCGCGAGTACGGAGGCGACGACGGGCAGGGGCTGTGGCTGGCCTGCTCGCACGGAGACGTCATCAAATCCATCGTCGCGGACGCCCTCGGCATGCACCTGGACGCATTCCAACGCGTCGTCGTCGATCCGGGATCGATCACGGTGATCCGGTACGCCGCCGACCGTCCGTACGTGCTGACGCTCAACAACAGCGGGTCCCTCAGCCTGCCCGCTCCGCGTCCCAGCTCGGACGCGGAGGTCGGAGGCGGCGCGGGTGCGTGAGTCCGCGGGTACGGTGAAGACGATGACAAGGAAGGCGAATTAGACGTGTCGCGCACCATTCATGAGTTCAGGACGCCGAGCCGTTTCGTCGCGGGGACCGTCGGCGAGCCGGGCGATCGGACATTCTTCCTACAGGTGACGCAGGAACAGCGGTTGATGAGCGTCGAGTTGGAGAAGCAGCAGGTCCTGATCCTGGCGGACCGTCTCGGCTACCTGCTCGACGAAGTCGCCCGCCGATTCGGCGCAGCGGTGCCGCCGGAGACCGACGTCGTCGCCGACACGCAGCCGCTCACCATGCCGATCGACTCGGAGTTCCGCGTCGGCTCGATGGGACTGGGCTGGGACGCCGAGGAGTCGTCAGTCGTGGTCGAACTGCTGGCGATCACCGAGCAGCCGCTGGACGAGAGCGTCATCCTCGACGACACCGACGAGGGACCGGACACGGTCCGCATCTTTCTGAGCGCCGACGCAGCTCGGGAGTTCAGCGCGCGGTCGATGCGCGTCATCTCGGCCGGTCGGCCGCTGTGCCCGTTGTGCGATCAGCCGCTGGACCCGAGCGGGCACATCTGTGCGCGCAGCAACGGCTACAAACGGGACGCCGAGTTCTCGCGGTCCGTCGAGTTCATCGATCCCGACGTCCTCGCGGCACTGGGACGGGTGATTCCCGGATTCGACACGGCGTTCGAAGTCGAGGAAGACCTCGATCCAGAATCCGACGCTCCCGATTCTGCCGGTCCGGATTCTGCTGGCCCGGATTCTGCTGGTCCCGATACTGCTGGTCCCGATTCTGGCACGCACGACCAACCCGACGGTTCTGACCCCGACTCGAGCGAGTGAACACCGATGTTCTCGAGGTCCTCGCGAGCGGGGACCTCGCCCTGCTCGGGCGTGTTCCGACAGCGAGCAACCTGACGCTGGCCTGCCGTGTGTCCGCCGGCGACGACGACTTCATGTGCGTCTACAAACCGATCCGCGGCGAGGCTCCGCTCTGGGACTTTCCCGACGGACACCTCGCCGGCCGCGAGGTCGCGTCCTACCTGATCAGCGACGCGTTGGGCTGGGATCTCGTTCCCGAGACCGTACTGCGCGACGACGGTCCGGCCGACGTCGACCTCGGCCCCGGAATGGTCCAGCGATGGATCCACGTGCCCGATGAGACCACCGGGCCAGATCCGGTCGATCTCGTCCCCGTCGACGACGTCGCCGAGCACCAGATGGCTGTCCTCCAGGCCTACGACGAGGAGGGCCGCCTGGTGGCCCTCGTGCACGAAGACCGTCCGGAACTACTGCGACTCGCCGTGTTCGACGTCGTCGTCAACAACGCCGATCGCAAGGGCGGGCACGTCCTCGTCGGCGACGACGGTCGCCTGTACGGGATCGATCACGGCATCTGCCTGCACACCGAGAACAAGCTCCGCACCGTCCTGTGGGGCTGGTCGGGCCAACCTGTGCCCGCCGACCTCGCCGCCGATCTGCGCGAACTCACCGAACGACTCGACGATCCCGACGACGTGCTGACCGTGCGACTCGCCAGTCTGATCACGGACGAGGAGATCTCGGCAGTCGCCCGCCGCGCGCGGGCACTCGGCGACGACGGAGTGCTTCCGTTTCCGCCGTCGCAGCGGGCGATTCCCTGGCCGCCGTTCTGAATGTCCAATTTCTGACGGCCCCGATTCCGCTGCCGTGTCCATCACACATAGAGTTGAGCGCATGCAGTCGTGGTCGTCGCCCCAGATCCCTTCCGTGCCCGGCACCGCACCGGCTCTCCGCCTTTACGACACCGCCGACGCGCAGGTGAAGCCACTTGCGCCGGGACCAGTCGCGGGGATGTACGTCTGCGGTATTACGCCGTACGACGCCACCCACCTCGGCCACGCGGCGACATATGTGACGTTCGACCTGATCAACCGGGTGCTGCGCGATCAAGGGCACGAGGTCCATTACGTTCAGAACATCACCGACGTCGACGACCCGCTGTTCGAGCGCGCTGAGCGTGACGGCATCGACTGGCGCGATCTCGGGTCGCGGGAGATCGACCTGTTCCGAGGCGACATGGCGGCTCTCCGGGTACTTCCTCCCCGCGACTACATCGGGGCCGTGGAGTCGATCGATGAGGTCGTCGACGCCGTCAGCACACTCTTGGAGTCCGGGGCGGCGTACGTCGTCGACGACCCGGACCATCCCGACGTCTACTTCAGCGTCGATGCGACGGCCCAGTTCGGCTACGAGTCGAACTACGACGCGCAGACCATGGCGACGTTCTTCGCCGAACGCGGAGGCGACCCGGACCGTGCCGGAAAGCGGAACCCGCTCGACGCCCTGCTGTGGCGAGTCCAGCGTCCCGGCGAGCCCGCGTGGCCGTCGCCGTTCGGTGACGGCCGACCGGGCTGGCACATCGAGTGCTCGGCCATCGCGCTCAACAGACTGGGCATGGCGTTCGACGTGCAGGGCGGCGGCAGCGACCTGATCTTCCCGCACCACGAGTTCTCCGCAGCGCACGCGGAGGCCGCGACCGGCGAACGCCGCTTCGCCCGCACCTACGTCCACACCGGGATGATTGGCTTGGACGGCGAGAAGATGTCCAAGAGTCTCGGCAATCTGGTCAAGGTCTCGGTACTGCGTGAGAAGGGCGTGGACGCGAGCGCCATCCGGCTCGGGCTGCTCACCGGTCACTATCGTCAGGATCGGATGTGGACCGACCAGGTGCTGTCCGACGCCGAGCGGCGCCTGACGACGTGGCGACGTGCCGCAGCGGTGGCCACTGCACCCGACGCCACCGACACGGTCGCTCGCCTGCGCCAGCACCTCGCCGACGATCTGGACACGCCGAAGGCGCTCGCCGCGGTCGATGCCTGGGCCGCGGACGCGATCCTCGGCATCGGATCGTCCACGGACGCTGCCGCACTCGTCGCCGACGCCGTCGACGCGCTCTTGGGCGTCGACATCGCACCGCGGGGGTGACCGGCATGCCGCGTACCACCACGATCCCCGAAGGAACCGCCGACGGCGTGTGGACCGTCGTGACGCACACGTCAACCTATGTGCTCGACTTCGACGCGATGACATTGCTCCGCGCGCCCGGCGTCGGACGCCACTCGGACGAGAAGTGGGAGGTCAGCGAACTGCGTCGCGACTCGCAGGACATTCCACTCCTCGGCGTCAAGGAGTGCACCGTCGGCGGGCCCGCCCAGTTCTGGGTCGCGGCCGCCGACGACCCGGACGTGCGCACCTGGCGCATCACGACACCGGTCGTCGAGATCGAACGGATCGGCTGACCCCTACAGTTCGTCGTTGCGCTTGCGCAGGTAACGCTCGAATTCGGCGGCGAGCGTGTCACCGTCCACCTCGGTGAGCGCGTCGTCTGCCGCGTCCTCGTCCTCGTTCTCCTCGAGCTCACGGACGTAGGCCGACATGTCGTCGTCATCGGACATCATCTCGTCGACGGCGTCCTGCCACTGCTGCGCCTGCTCGGCGAGCGGTCCCGTGTCGATGGCGACCTCGAGGATCGGCTCCAACCGGTTCAACAGTGCGAGAACGGCTTTGGGGTTCGGCGGATGCGCGATGTAGTGGGGGACCGCGGCCCACAGCGACACCGACGGGACGCCGGCCTGCACGAACGCGTCCTGCAGGACGCCCGTGATGCCGGTCGGCCCCTCGTACTTGTTGGGCGACAGTCCGTATCGTTGAGCGGCCTCGGTGGTCTCCGCCGAACCGGACACCGGAACCGGACGGGTGTGCGGAGTGTCGGCCAGCAAGGCCCCCAACATGACGACGAGCTCCACACCGAGTGCGTCGGCGAGTTCGACGACGCGCCCGGCGAATGTGCGCCACCGCAAGTTCGGCTCCGGTCCGAGCACGAACACGATGTCGCGGTCGGAGTCGGGGAGTCGGGCGTACGAGACGGAGGTGGTCGGCCACTCTATGCGTCTGGTCACACCGTCGACCTGTGCGATCGTCGGTCGCGTCGACTGGAAGTCGTAGAACTCCTCGCCGTCGATCTCGCGGAGATCAGAGGCGTCCCAGGTCAGAGCGAGATGTTCCACGGCGGCGGTCGCGGAGTCGCCTGCGTCGTTCCACCCGCCGAAGGCAGCGATCATGACCGGCCTGCGCAGGTCGGGGAGTCCAGAGGGTCGCGGAGAGTTCACTGGGCAGAGCCTACGGGCAACGGCGATCGGCGGCGAACTACCCTGGGGGCATGCCTTTCTCCTCAACTCGACCGAATGACTACGACTCGACATTCCTGCAGGCGATGTCGCGTCGAGTATTGATCGGCGACGGAGCCATGGGCACGATGCTGCAGAACGCCGATCTCGATGTGGATGCCGACTTCCTCGGTCTCGAGGGGTGCAACGAGATTCTCAACGAGTCCCGCCCCGATGTGCTCGCCGACATTCACCGCCGCTACTTCGAAGCAGGTGCGGACGCGGTCGAGACGAACACGTTCGGCTGCAACCTGTCGAACCTCGGCGACTACGACATCGCCGACCGGATCCGCGAACTCGCCTACAAGGGCACGTCCATCGCGCGCGGCGTGGCCGACGAGATGGGTCCGTCCGCCGACGGAACCGACCGGTTCGTGCTGGGCTCGATGGGACCGGGCACCAAGCTCCCCAGCCTCGGTCACACGACGTTCGCCGCGATCCGCGACGCCTACCAGGAGTGCGTGCTCGGCATGCTCGAAGGCGGAGCCGACGCCATCCTGATCGAGACCTGCCAGGACCTCCTGCAGCTCAAAGCCGCAGTGGTCGCAGCTCGGCGGGCCATGGACGAACTCGGCCGTCACCTGCCTATCATCGCCCACATCACCGTGGAGACGACCGGCACGATGCTCATCGGCTCGGAGATCGGTGCGGCCCTCGCCGCCATCGAACCCCTCGGCGTCGACGTCATCGGGCTCAACTGCGCCACCGGCCCCGCCGAGATGAGCGAGCACCTGCGGTACCTCTCGAAGCATTCGCGGGTGCCCGTGTCGGTGATGCCGAACGCCGGCCTTCCCGTCCTCGGCAAGAACGGCGCCGAATACCCGCTGACGGCTGCCGAACTCGCCGACGCACTGTCGGGATTCGTGACCGATTACGGTCTGCAGTTCGTCGGCGGCTGCTGTGGTACCACTCCCGCGCACGTACGCCAGGTCGCCGAGGCGGTCGGTCGCCTCGAGGCCCGCGAGCGCACGCCCGATCACGTCTCGGAGACGTCGTCGCTGTACACGGCGGTCCCGTTCGACCAGGACGCCAGCTTCCTGGTGGTCGCCGAACGCACCAACTCCAACGGATCCAAGGCGTTCCGCGAGGCGATGATCGCCGGCGATTACCAGAAGTGCATCGAGATCGCGAAGGAGCAGACGCGCGACGGTGCGCACATGCTCGACCTCAACGTCGACTACGTCGGTCGCGACGGAGCGCTCGACATGGCCGAGCTGGCGAGCCGGTTCGCGACCGCGTCAACGCTCCCGATCATGATCGACTCCACCGAGCCCGACGTGATCCGCGTAGGCCTCGAGCACCTCGGCGGGCGGTGCGCGGTCAACTCGGTGAACTACGAGGACGGCGACGGCCCCGACTCCCGGTTCACCCAGATCATGTCGCATGTCGTCGAACACGGAGCCGCCGTCGTCGCGCTGACGATCGACGAGCAGGGACAGGCACGCACCGCCGATCACAAGGTGGCCATCGCCGAGCGGCTGATCACCGACCTCACCGAGAACTGGGGGATGGGCGAAGAGGACATCATCATCGACGCCCTCACCTTCCCGATCTCGACCGGGCAGGAAGAAGTCCGCCGCGACGGCATCGAGACCATCGAAGCGATCCGCCGTCTCAAGGAGTCGCACCCCGACATCCACTTCACGCTCGGCGTCTCGAACATCTCGTTCGGTCTCAATCCGGCCGCTCGCCAGGTACTGAACTCGGTGTTCCTGCACGAGTGTGTGGCGGCCGGTCTGGACACCGCGATCGTCCACGCCTCGAAGATCGTGCCGATGGCGCGTATCGCCGACGAGCAGCGGGAGACCGCCCTCGACTTGGTGTACAACCGTCGTCGCGAGCCGGGAACCGACGGTCCCGACGATCGCGGCTACGATCCGCTGCAGACGCTCATGGAACTCTTCGAGGGTGTCTCCGCGGCGTCTGCCCGCGAGTCCCGCGCAGCGGAGCTGGCCCGGATGCCGTTGTTCGAACGCCTCGCGCAGCGCATCGTCGACGGCGAGCGCAACGGCCTCGTCGAGGATCTCGATGAGGCGCGGGAGACGGTGCCGCCGTTGGCGATCATCAACGACCACCTCCTCGCCGGTATGAAGACCGTCGGCGAGTTGTTCGGCTCCGGTCAGATGCAGTTGCCGTTCGTTCTGCAGTCAGCCGAAGTCATGAAGGCCGCCGTCGCGCACCTCGAGCAGTTCATGGAGGCCTCCGACGACGACGGCAAGGGCCGCATCGTGCTGGCGACCGTCAAGGGCGACGTCCACGACATCGGTAAGAACCTCGTCGACATCATCCTGAGCAACAACGGCTACGACGTGGTCAACATCGGCATCAAACAGCCGATCGCCACGATCCTGTCGGCGGCCGAGGACAACCGCGCCGACGTCATCGGCATGTCCGGTCTGCTCGTGAAGTCGACGGTCGTCATGAAGGAGAATCTCGAGGAGATGAACTCGCGCGGCAAGAGCGAGATCCCCGTGCTCCTCGGCGGAGCCGCCCTGACGCGCACCTATGTCGAAGGCGACCTGGCCGACGTCTACGACGGCGATGTCCGCTACGCCCGCGACGCGTTCGAGGGGCTCACCCTCATGGACGAGATCATGGCGATCAAACGTGGTGACGGGCCCGATCCGGACAGCCCCGAAGCCAAGGCGGCTGCAGCGAAGGTCGCCGAGCGCCGGGAGCGGCGCGAGCGGTCCAAGCGGATCGCGGAGAAGCGCAAGGCCGCCGAGGTGCCCGTCGAGGTGCCCGCACGGTCGGACATCGCCGCCGACAACGAGATCCCGACGCCGCCGTTCTGGGGGACGCGGATCGTCAAGGGCATCCCGGTCGCCGACTACCTGGCGATGGTCGACGAGCGAGCCCTGTTCCTCGGACAGTGGGGTCTGCGCGGCACCCGCGGCGACGATGGACCCGGTTACGAGGAACTCGTCGAGACCGAAGGGCGGCCCCGACTCCGCGAATGGATCGACCGGCTGTCCACGAGCGGCATCCTGCAACACGCGGCAGTGGTGTACGGGTACTTCCCGGCAGTCAGCGAGGGGGACGTCGTGCACGTCCTCGAGTCGCAGGACCCGACCTCGCCGATCCGTCACAGCTTCGACTTCCCGCGCCAGCAGCGGTCGAAGTTCCTGTGCATCGCCGACTTCATCCGCTCGCGCGAGCAGGCGATCGCCGACGGCCGCGTCGACGTGCTGCCCTTCCAGCTGGTGACGATGGGCACCCCGATCGCCGACTTCGCGAACGAGCTGTTCGCGGCCGACTCGTACCGCGACTACCTGGAGGTGCACGGCATCGGCGTCCAGCTGACCGAGGCTCTCGCCGAGTACTGGCATCAGCGGGTGCGCAGCGAACTCGCCTTCACCAAGGGTGTGATGGCCGACGAGGACCCGGACCGTACCCAGGGCTTCTTCGATCTCGAATACCGCGGTGCGCGTTACTCGTTCGGCTACGGAGCGTGCCCGGATCTCGAACACCGAGCGAAGATGATCGACCTGTTGGAGCCGGGCCGAATCGGCGTCGAACTGTCGGAGGAACTGCAGTTGCATCCCGAGCAGTCGACGGACGCGTTCGTCCTGCACCACCCGGAGGCCAAGTACTTCAACACGTAAGGCACAGAAGTCGCCTGCATTGCCTAAGGTGGGGTCGGACCCGCTCGCGCCCGACCCCACAGGAGGACTCCAGTGACCGATGATGTGCGCCTGCCGCAAGCCGTGTTCTGGGACATGGACGGCACCCTCCTCGACACGGAGCCGTTGTGGGAGAAAGTACTCGTCGAGTTCGCCGAACGGCTGGGCATCGAGATGACGGCAGCGTTGCGGGACTCGACGATGGGCAACAGTTCGGTCGACGCGATGACGAAGGTGTACGACGCCGCGCTCGTGCCCGACAGCGGTCGCGACTTCGAGACGGACGAGGCGTGGATGGTGCAGCGCGTGCTCGAACAGTTCGGGGGCGGTCCGCCGTGGCGTCCGGGCGCTGTCGACGCGCTCGACCTCGTCGCCGCCGCGGAGATCCCGATGGTGTTGGTCACGAACACCATGCGTGAAGTGACCGACGTCCTCCTCGAGACGATCGGCCGGGAACGGTTCGTCACGACGGTGTGCGGCGACGAGGTCGAGGCAGGCAAACCCGAGCCGCACATCTACCGGCGGGCGGCCGAACTGGTCGGCGCCCCGATCGGGCGGTGCCTGGCCGTCGAGGACTCGCCTACGGGGGCGGCCGCCACGTTCGCGGCCGGCGTCAAAGCGATCGTCGTCCCGTCGTCGATCGACGTGCCTCCGCGTGCCACGTACACCTTCCGAGAGACGTTGGTCGGTTTGTCTCTCGACGATCTGGTCGCTGCCCTGGCCTGATCAGTCTGGCCGGCCACCGAGGGTTTCGACTCGCTCCGCTCGCTCAACCAACTACAAAAGAGAACCGCTCAACCAGCTACAAATGGACTCGGATTAGCTAATCTCCATTCACGGCGATCGCCGGATATCGCCGATCCGAGAAGGTTGGAGGACGCGTGAACGTACTCGCCGTCGTTCTGGCGCTGGTCGCCGCGTTGTTGTTCGCGGTCGCGGCGGTGCTTCAGGAGAAGGGGACCGATGGGCTGTCCGACGACGACGCGGCAGGCGTCGGTGTCGGGCTGTTCGCCAAACTCGTCCGACGGCGAGTGTGGCTCCTCGGGATCACCGCCGACATCGCCGGATTCGCGGTGCAGGCCGGTGCGCTCGCTGTCGGCAGTCTGCTCCTCGTGCAGCCGCTGCTGGTGAGTACCTTGCTCTTCGCGCTCCCGCTCGCCGCATTCGTCCAGCGCCGACGCCTCACCGGCGCGGAATGGCTGTGGGCGACGGTCCTGATCGTCGCTCTCGTGCTCTTCATGGTGTTCGGCGAGCCGTCCGAGGGCATCACCGCGCCTTCGTTCGCCTCGTGGATCGCGCCGTTGATCTTCCTGGTCGTCGTGGTGTCTGCCTGTGTCCTCGGCGGGAGTCGTCTGCCGCACGGAACCAATCGGTCGCTGATCCTCGCGGTCGCCGCGGGACTCATGCTCGGGTTCTCGGCACCGTTCACGAAGACCGTCGTCGATGCGTTCGGCGAGAGCTTCTTCCACGGTCTGTCGAGTTGGGAGTTCTGGGCGATGGCGGTGACCGCGACCTTGGGCACTCTGTGGCAGCAGTCCAGTTACCAGGCGGGTGACGTGCAGACGTCCCTGCCGACCGTGACCGTTCTCAAACCGATGATCGCAATGGGTCTTGGACTGTCGATCTACCACGAGCATCTGCGCATCTCGACGTTCGGCGACTTCGTCGTCGTCGCCAGCCTCGCGTTCATGTGTGTCGCCACGTTTGCGCTCGGTCGACTCAGTGCCCCTCCGCAGCCTGCGGAAACAGCATCGGCGAGTGGGTCGTCGCCGCGCCCCGGTCAGGAGGGGTCGAAGCAATGAGCGCCCGGTCAGTCGGCGATGCGCCGCTCGTGCGAAAATACGACATGTGAAAACCTTCGACGAACTCTTCGCTGAGCTGGCCGACAAGGCCGAGACCCGACCCGAAGGCAGCGGCACCGTCGCCGCACTGGACTCGGGCGTCCATACGCTCGGCAAGAAGATCATCGAAGAGGCAGGCGAGGTGTGGCTCGCGGCCGAACACGAGTCCGACGAGTCGCTCGCCGAAGAGATCTCGCAACTCGTCTACTGGCTCCAGGTCATGATGATCAAACGCGGCCTCAATCCGGCCGACGTCTACCGCTACCTCTAGGAACTCTTCACTCATGTTGCGTGTCGCCGTCCCCAACAAGGGGGCTCTGTCCGAGGCCGCCTCCGGAATCCTTTCCGAAGCCGGCTACCGCAAGCGCTCTGATCCGAAGGATCTGTCGGTCATCGACGTCGCCAATGACGTCGAGTTCTATTTCCTCCGTCCGAAGGACGTCGCGATCTACGTCGGGGCCGGAACTCTGGATCTGGGCATCACCGGTCGCGACCTCGCCGCCGACTCCGGTGCCGAAGTCATCGAAGAGGTCGCTCTCGGGTTCGGGTCGTCGACGTTCCGGTACGCCGCGCCCGCAGACCAGGACTGGGGGGTCGAAGACCTCGCAGGCAAGCGGATCGCCACCTCGTACCCGAATCTGGTGCGTCGTGACCTCGCCGAGCGGCGCATCGAAGCCGAGATCATTCGGCTCGACGGAGCCGTCGAGATCTCCATCCAGCTCGGGGTCGCCGACGCGATCGCCGACGTCGTCGGTTCCGGTCGTACCCTGCGTCTGCACGACCTGACCGCATTCGGGGACTCGCTGTGCGACTCCGAGGCGGTCCTCATCCGAAACCCGGAGACGGCGGAGGCGTCCAAGGCCGCCAAGCAGTTCATCGCCCGCGTGCAGGGCGTCGTGTTCGGTCAGCAGTACGTGATGATCGACTACGACTGCCCGAAGTCGTTGCTCGACGCCGCCGTCGCACAGACTCCTGGGCTCGAGTCGCCGACGGTGTCGCCGATGCTCGATCCCGACTGGCTCGCCGTGCGCGCCATGGTGCCGCGCAAGACGCACCAGTCAGTGATGGACGAACTCTCCGAACTCGGAGTCCGAGCGATCCTGGCGTCGGACATCCGCAGCTGCCGCTTCTGAGGCGTCGCTGGACACGCCGATCCGTCGATCGAGTCAGTTCGGGGCGATCATGTCGGTCTGCGCGGAACGTCCGAGGTAGCCGGTGACGTCATAGAGGTCGGCGAAGCTCGCGCCGTAACCGGTCGCGCCGATCGCGAGGTCGGCGTCCAGGCCCAGCCACGGGCTCGTCGGTTGGGCGACGAGATGCACGGTGGTGTCCACGTTCATCCACGACCACTTCGTCGGATCGAGTCGCGTTCCGACTCCGTTCGCTACGTCGAGGACGGTGAACACCGATTCGAGCGGTGACATCTCCTCGTCTTCCAGCAGTGGGATCGCCGGTCTGATCCAGACTGCGGGAGTCTCGCCGTTGCGTCCTTCCTGCCGTGCGAGCACCGTTGTGCCGATGAATCCGAACGTGCCCCACGGGACAGCGTCGTCGCCCTCGTCGGGGAACCCGAGGATCTGCGGAAGGTCGTCCGGGCCGGCAGGCAGGGGAGGGTGCGGAAGGTGCTCGACGGGCGACGAGTCGCCGGTGGCGATGCGCCACACCACGGTGCGCGCGACGGGCCGGAACTCACCGGCAGGCGACTGGACCTCCAGGTCGGCCGCGATCTGCGAGATCCTCTTACCCGGCCGTAGAACGGTGGTGCGGACGCGGTTCACACCCAGACCCATACCGCCGAGGATCTCGGTGGTGACTCGGGTGACGGCCTTCGGGTCGTCGCCTGCCGCACGGGTGATCGCACGCATCATCAGGCCTGCGGGCGGACCGCCGTGCTGGATCTCCGACGACCAGACGCTGACGGTCGCCTCGGTGGGGAGGAAGTAGTCGTAGGTCGGATCGGCGGCGTCGGGCGTTGCGATCGGCCGGTAGTAACTGGGTGCTGCCGGTGCGAAGTCGGACATGAACGTCACTCTATGCTTGGGGCAGTTCCACCTTGCTCTCGACCCGAAGGACACTCACTCCGATGCCGACGACCGGCCCATTCGCCGAGGGCGACCGCGTCCAACTCACCGACTCCAAGGGACGGAAGTTCACCGTCGTACTGGATCCGGGGAAACAGTTCCACACCCATAAGGGCGGGATCGAGCACGACGACCTGATCGGAGCCGACGAGGGCTCCATCGTGACGACGGTCAACGGCACCGAGTACCTGGCGTTGCGCCCGCTGCTCACCGACTACATCCTGTCGATGCCGCGGGGCGCGCAAGTGATCTATCCCAAGGACACCGCACAGATCGTCACCGAAGGCGACGTCTTCCCCGGAGCCCGCGTCCTGGAAGCCGGTGCGGGCTCGGGTTCGCTCACTCTCGCGTTGCTCCGCGCCGTCGGATCCGAGGGCTCAGTGCTCTCGTACGAAGTGCGTGAGGACCACGCCGAGCACGCGGTCCGCAACGTCGAGACCTTCCTCGGGCAGGCGCCCGACAACTGGAGACTCGTGGTGGACGATCTCGCCAACCACGATCCCGCCGATCAGTACGACCGCGTCATCCTGGACATGCTCGCACCGTGGGAGCAGCTCGAACTCGTGTCGAAGACGCTCCGACCGGGCGGCGTGCTCATCGTCTACGTCGCGACAGTCACGCAGTTGTCCAAGGTCATGGAAGGTCTGCGCGAACTGCAGTGCTGGACCGAGCCGCGCGCGTGGGAGTCGTTCGTCCGAGACTGGAGCGCCGTCGGCCTCGCCGTGCGTCCCGAGCACCGGATGCAAGGCCACACCGCCTTCCTCATCACGGCGCGACGACTCGCCGACGGGACCGAAACGCTCCGCGTGAAGCGTCGTCCGACACGCGGGTAGCGTAGAACCAGGTACGTCGACGAAGGAGGACCGATGACCCCCACGACGGAGTCCGGTGCGCAAGGAGATACTCCGCAGGAGCGGATCGAGAAGCTGACGACGCGTAACGCGAAGCTGCTCGAGACGCTCAAAGAGGCACGCCAACAGTTGATCGCGCTGCGTGAGGAGGTCGACAACCTCGGCCAGCCGCCGAGCGGATACGGCGTCCTTCTCGGAGTCGCGTCCGACGACAATGTGGACGTGTTCACCTCCGGTCGCAAGATGCGTCTGACGGTGTCGCCGAACATCGAAGTGCAGACTCTGCGCCGCGGACAGTCGGTGCGGTTGAACGAGGCTCTGACGGTCGTCGAAGCCCTCGGGTACGACGAGGTCGGCGAGATCTCGACACTGCGCGAGCTGCTCGCGGGCGGCCACCGCGCGCTGGTCGTCGGGCACACCGACGAAGAGCGGGTGGTGCACCTGGCCGACAATCTCGTGCACGACGCCGAAGGCGGCGAGTCCGAGCGCAAACTTCGTCCGGGCGACTCGCTCCTGGTGGACGGCAAGGCCGGATTCGCGTTGGAACGCATCCCGAAGGCCGAAGTCGAGGATCTCGTCCTCGAAGAGGTCCCGGACGTGGACTACACCGACATCGGCGGTCTCCGCCGACAGATCGAGCAGATCCGCGACGCCGTCGAGCTCCCGTTCCTGCACAGCGATCTGTTCGCCGAGTACTCGCTGCGTCCGCCGAAGGGCGTTCTGCTGTACGGTCCTCCCGGCAACGGCAAGACGCTCATCGCGAAGGCCGTCGCGAACTCGCTGGCACGCCAGATCGCCGAGCACCGGGGCGACAACGCAGCCGAGGCGAAGTCGTATTTCCTCAACATCAAGGGCCCCGAACTCCTCAACAAGTTCGTCGGCGAGACGGAACGACACATTCGGCTGATCTTCCAACGTGCACGCGAGAAGGCGTCCGAGGGGACGCCGGTGATCGTGTTCTTCGATGAGATGGACTCCATCTTCCGCACCCGTGGTTCGGGCGTCTCATCAGACGTCGAGACGACGGTCGTCCCGCAGTTGCTCAGCGAGATCGACGGCGTAGAAGGCCTGGAGAACGTGATCGTCATCGGCGCGTCGAACCGTGAGGACATGATCGACCCGGCCATCCTGCGGCCTGGTCGCCTGGACGTGAAGATCAAGATCGAACGCCCGGACGCGGAGTCGGCGATCGACATCTTCTCCAAGTACTTGACCGTCGACCTGCCGCTGCATCCCGACGACGTCGCCGAGTTCGGCGGTCAGCCGCAGGCCTGCGTGGACGAGATGATCCAGCGTGTCGTCGAGCGGATGTACGCCGAGACCGACGACAACCGGTTCCTCGAAGTCACCTACGCCAACGGCGACAAAGAGATCATGTACTTCAAGGACTTCAACTCCGGCGCGATGATTCAGAACATCGTCGATCGTGCCAAGAAGTACGCGATCAAGGCGCATCTGGAGAGTGGTCAGCGCGGTCTGCGGATCGGTCACCTCATGGATTCGATCCTGGACGAGTTCTCCGAGAACGAGGATCTGCCGAACACCACCAACCCCGATGACTGGGCGCGCATCTCCGGGAAGAAGGGCGAGCGGATCGTCTACATCCGCACGCTCGTCACCGGCAAGGGGAGCGGTGCCAGCCGGGCCATCGACACCGAATCGAACACTGGACAGTATCTGTAGTTCGCGAAGGTCGTTTCGCTGAACGGTGTACGTTCGGGCAGCCGATAGGGTGATCTGCGATGAACACTCACGCAATCGCCCCGCTGCAGGTCCGCGTCGGTCAAGGGACGCCGCAGACCCTCCGGTCGTCGCCTGCCTCGCTCGGGCGCACGCCGGACAACGAGGTCGTGGTCGACCATCCCCTCGTGTCACGGCGGCACCTGTCCATCGAATGGTCTGGCGATACCGGCTGGCACGTCATCGACGCGGGCAGCACCAACGGGATGTACGTCGGCGGAGTCCGTCAGAACGTGGTCGTCGTCGCGGGGAGCACGCGCATCAATCTGGGGGACGGCCAGACCGGTCCGGTCCTCGAGTTGACACTGCTGCGCCCGGCCGCGCCGACGATCGTGCCGCCTGCACCACCGCGATCGGCCTCCGCGCCGCCTCCGCCGTCGCAGCCGGTCCGCGCGCAGACGCCGCGTCCACACGCACCCCCGTCACACCCGCTTCCGTCGCAGCCGCTTCCGCCACGTCCGCTTCCGTCCCGTCCGCTTCCGTCGCAGCCCGATCCGGTCAACCACGGTTCGGTTCCGCCCGACCCGATCCGACCCGGTTCCACCCGGCAGGACATGACGCGCGGGCTGACGTCTGCGTCGGCGCCGCGGTTCGGTGAACTCGCCGATGCTCCGCACCTGGCCGCGCTCCACCAGAACGCATCGGCGATCTTCGAGGTCCCCGACAGTCTCCGTGGACGCGAGGCGATCGCGTTGTCGGGGACACAGTCGATCGGCCGGACCCCGGACAACGACATCATGGTCAGCGACGTGCTCGCGTCCCGCCATCACGCGAAGCTGACGTCGACGCCGCAGGGCCTCCTCCTCGAGGACCTCGGGAGTGTCAACGGCACGTTCGTCAACGGTCAGCGAGTCATGGCGCACCGGCTGAGTGAGAACGACGTGGTCACGATCGGTAACTCCGACTTCGTGATGTCGGGCGGCACGCTGCTCCGCGGCCGTCCGCAGAACGACGTGGCCGGCGGCGTCCAGGTTTCTGGCGTATCCCTGACGATCGACGGCAAGACGCTGCTCAACGACATCTCGTTCACTGCGGCGCCTGGATCGTTGACCGCCGTCATCGGCCCCTCGGGCGCTGGCAAGTCGACGATCTCGAAGATCGTCGCCGGCTTGGGCAACCCGACAGTCGGCCTGGTCTCGTTCGAGGGACGCGGCGTGCACACCGAGTACGAGGCGCTCCGCACTCGTATCGGAATGGTCCCGCAGGACGACGTCTTGCACCGCAAACTGACTCTGCGGCAGGCGCTTCGATATGCCGCCGAGCTCCGCCTGCCTGCCGATCTCTCGACGGCCGACCGCGACCAGGTGATCGACGGCGTGCTCAGCGAATTGCAGCTCACCGAGCACGTAGAGACCCGAATCGACAAGCTCTCCGGCGGCCAGCGCAAACGCGCGTCGGTCGCGATGGAACTGTTGACCGGACCGTCGCTGCTGATCCTCGACGAGCCGACGTCGGGCCTGGATCCGGCGTTGGACCGTCAGGTCATGCAGACGCTGCGCCGCCTCGCCGACGCAGGCCGCGTCGTCCTGGTCGTCACGCACTCCCTGACGTACTTGAACCTATGCGATCAGGTCCTGCTCCTGGCTCCGGGCGGGAAGACCGCGTTCTGCGGTGCGCCGAAGAACGTCGGCTCCGAACTCGGGACCACAGACTGGGCGGAGATCTTCGCGTTCACCGCGGACCAGCCCGACGTGGCGTGGGACAACTATCGCCGCCGACACCCGCATCCGCCCTCGCACGCACCGACCCCGGCGGCAGGGCCTCCGGTGAAGGTGCATCAGGCGAGCGCGGGCAGGCAGACGTCGACGGTGTTCCGCAGGCAACTCCGGTTGATCCTCGCCGACCGCGGATACCTGGTGTTCCTGCTGGTGTTGCCGATCGTGCTCGGGCTGCTCACACTCGTCATTCCCGGGTCGACCGGTTTCGGGATCAGTTCGAGCGAACCCGGACTCGAACCGGGGTCGACCATCTCCAAGGACCCCGTCGAAGCAATCCAACTGCTGGTCGTTCTGGTCATCGGCGCGGCGTTCATGGGCGCGGCGTTGACGGTGCGTGATCTCGTCGGCGAACGTCCGATCTTCGAGCGTGAACGCGCCGTCGGTCTACGTCCCGGGGCGTATCTCGCGGCGAAGGTCGTCGTCTTCTTCCTGCTTACGACGGTGCAGAGTGCGATCATGCTGGGTATCACCTACGGTCTGCGCGACGTCCCCGAGGTCGGTGGTGTCGTGCTGCCGCCCGCTGCCGCGTTGTTGGCGGCGATCGCCGCACTCGCGTGTGTGAGCACGCTGGTCGGTCTCGCTATCTCGTCGTTGGTGCGCTCCAACGAGCAGACGATGCCGCCTCTGGTGATCGTCGTGATGGTTCAGCTCGTGTTCTGCGGCGGCCTGTTCCCGATCTCCGCGGCGGGCGCTGCGCAGCTCAGTTGGATATTCCCGGCCTACTGGGGCTATACGGCGGCCGCTCAAGCCGTCGACATCCCGCAGATCAACCCGGAGGCGAGCCAGGTCAAGGCCCGGCCGGGGGAGAGCATGGAGTACCCATGGTGGGAGCCGACCGTCGCGCACAGCACTCTCGCATATGGCGTCCTGCTACTCATGGCGGTCCTTCTGACCGCGCTGGTCTACTCGCGCCTGCGTCTCCGTCGCCGCTAGCGTCTGGCGAGTCGACGGAGTTCGCGGCGCTGTCGCAGGTCCCGTTACGCTGGGGCGCATGGAGCGCATCATCGGCACCGAAGTCGAGTACGGTATCTCGGCACCCGGGGACCCCACCGCGAACCCGATTATGACGTCGACGCAAGCCGTCCTCGCGTACGCTGCGGCGGCCGGGGTCCCGCGCCGCGAACGTCGCACCCGGTGGGACTACGAGGAGGAGTCGCCGATGCGGGACGCCCGAGGCTTCGACCTCGGCCGCCACTCGGGGCCCGCACCGATCATCGACGCCGACGAGATCGGCGCCGCGAACATGATCCTCACGAACGGGGCCCGCCTCTACGTCGACCACGCGCACCCCGAGTACTCGGCGCCTGAGGTCACCGATCCGCTCGACGCCGTGATCTGGGACAAGGCCGGCGAGCGTGTGATGGAGGAGGCCGCACGGTACGTGGCGAGCGTGCCCGGGGCTCCGCGCCTGCAGCTCTACAAGAACAACATCGACGGCAAGGGCGCCTCGTACGGCACGCACGAGAACTACCTGATGCGGCGCGACACGGCGTTCGACTCGATCATCGTCGGACTGATGCCGTTCTTCGCCTCGCGGCAGGTGATCTGCGGTTCGGGCCGCGTCGGAATCGGACAACGCGGCGAAGAACCCGGTTACCAGCTGTCCCAGCGCGCCGACTACATCGAGGTCGAGGTCGGTCTGGAGACGACCCTCAAACGCGGTCTGATCAACACACGCGACGAACCGCACGCCGACCCCGACAAGTATCGCCGCCTGCATGTGATCATCGGCGACGCGAACCTCGCTGAGACCGCGACCTACCTCAAAGTCGGTACGACATCGCTGGTCCTCGACCTCATCGAGGCGGGCGTCGACCTCACCGATCTCGCCCTCGCCCGACCGGTCGACGCCGTCCACACGATCAGCCACGACCCGACTCTGCGGGCGACGGTCGCGTTGGTGGACGGTCGTGAGATGACCGGCCTGGCCCTGCAGCGCGAGTACCTGGCGCGCGTCTCGGCGCACCACGACGAGCATGCGGCCGACGACCAGCGGGCCGCCGACGTGATCGCGACGTGGGCCGACGTCCTGGACCGGCTCGAACGCGATCCGATGGAGTGCGCCGACATCCTCGACTGGCCGGCCAAGCTGCGTCTCCTGGAAGGCTTCCGCACCCGCGAGGGGCTCGGCTGGGCGGCGTCCCGTCTGCAGCTCATCGACCTTCAGTACTCAGACGTCCGTCTCGACAAGGGGTTGTACAACCGACTCGTGGCTCGCGGATCGATGAAGCGCTTGGTCAGCGAGGAGCAGGTGATGGCTGCCGTGTCGTCGCCTCCGGAGTCGACCCGTGCGTACTTCAGGGGCGAGTCGGTACGGCGCTTCGGCGCCGACATCGCGGCAGCCAGCTGGGACTCGGTGATCTTCGACGTCGGCACCGATTCACTCGTACGGATTCCAATGCCGGAGCCGTTGCGCGGCACCCGTTCTCACGTCGGCGAACTCCTCGATTCCGCACGGTCCGCGGTGGAGCTCGTCGACCAGTTGACGGCCGACTGACCGGCGGTTCGCCACGTCGTACGCCGCCGCGCCCCGGTAGTGTTGAAGGACAACCACTCTTCAGGAGGCGATGATGGCGCAGGAGCAGGCGAAGCGAGGCGGCGGTTCGGGCGACGACGAGGCAGCAGGCGGCACCGCCGCCGGGCAGGAACGTCGCGAGAAGCTCGCCGTCGAGACCGATGATCTGCTCGACGAGATCGACGACGTGCTCGAGGAGAACGCCGAAGACTTCGTCCGCGCGTACGTGCAGAAGGGCGGGGAGTGATCGCCGGAGTCGGCGGCCAGTCCGGGCATGACATCTCCTCGTTCACCGAGTATCTCCGCGTGAACGCGCCCGACCGGCTGCCCGGCGCGTCCGCCGGAACCTCGGTGCCCGCCGACGCCGCCCAGTCGATCCCACACGGTACGACGATCGTCGCCGTCAGCTACCTCGGCGGCGTGATCCTCGCGGGAGATCGCAGGTCGACGATGGGCAACCTCATCGCGACCCGCGACGTGCAGAAGGTCTACATCACCGACGAGTACTCGGCGGCAGGAATCGCGGGGACGGCGGGTATCGCAATCGAGATGGTGCGACTGTTCGCTGTCGAACTCGAGCATTACGAGAAGATCGAAGGCGTCCGACTCACGCTGGACGGCAAAGCGTCCCGGCTCGCTTCTATGGTCCGCGGCAACCTGGGGGCGGCCATGCAGGGGTTGGCGGCGATCCCGCTCCTGGTCGGATACCAGCCGACCGACACCGAGACCGAGCCGTCGTACGGGCGGATCTTCTCGTTCGACGTCGCCGGATCACGGCACGAGGAACTAGGCGGCTACGAAGCCATCGGCTCGGGGTCGGTGTTCGCGCGTTCGTCGTTGAAGAAGCTGTACCGCAGCGACATGACCGCCGACGACGCTCTCGCAGTAGCGGTCGAAGCACTCTACGACGCTGCCGACGACGACTCCGCGACCGGCGGCCCCGACCTGGTCCGCCGGATCTTCCCGACCGCGGTCCGCATCGACGCGGACGGCGCGGACGACGTCGCCGAGACGTCGATCGCCGATGCCGCGCAGGCCGTCGTCGACCGACGGCGGTCGGCGCACGAGGACGGAGGCGACCGACGATGACGTTCCCGTATTACGCCAGTGCAGAACAGATCATGCGCGACCGCTCGGAGCTGGCGCGCAAAGGCATCGCCCGCGGGCGCAGCGTCATCGCCGTGACCTACCGCGACGGCGTGCTCTTCGTCGCCCACAATCCGTCGAACACGCTGCGCAAGATCAGTGAGATCTACGACCGGATCGGCTTCGCTGCGGTCGGCAAGTACAACGAGTTCGAGAGCCTCCGCAAGGCGGGCATTCAACTCGCCGACCTGCGGGGCTACTCGTACGATCGCGCCGACGTCACCGGATTGTCGTTGGCGAGCGCCTATGCGAACACGCTCGGAAACGTCTTCACCGAACAGGCCAAGCCGTTCGAGGTGGAGCTGTGCGTCGCCGAAGTCGGCCGCGTCGGGACCGACCAGCCGTCCCAGCTGTACCGCATCGGCTACGACGGGTCGATCCTCGACGAGCAGTCGTTCCTGGTCATGGGCGGCGCCACCGAGCCGATCGTCACCGCGATGAAGGACGCGTACCGCACCGGGCTCACGCTCGAGGAGGCACTGACGGCGTCGGCGCGGGCCCTCGCGGCACCCAAAGAAGGCGACGCTGCGGGCGACGCCGCCGCGACGATGCTCCCGGTCGCCGAGATCGAGGCCGCGGTCCTCGACCGGACGCGTCCTCGCCGCGCATTCAAGCGGCTCACCGACCAGCGGGTCGCCGAGTTGTTAACGAAAGACTGATCTGCAAGTGAAAGAGGACTGACGTGGAACGCCGGATCATGGGCATCGAGACCGAGTTCGGTGTCACCTGCACCTCGCACGGGCAGCGCAGGCTCAGCCCGGACGAGGTGGCCCGTTACCTGTTTCGACGGGTGGTCGCCTGGGGGCGGTCGTCGAATGTGTTTCTGGAGAACGGGGCCCGCCTGTACCTCGACGTCGGGTCGCATCCGGAGTACGCGACCGCCGAATGCGACTCCGTCGAACAGCTCATCGCGCACGACCGTGCAGGAGAGCGGATCCTCGAGGACCTCATGGTCGACGCGGAGAACCGCCTCGCAGACGAGGGGATCGGCGGCGATCTCTACCTGTTCAAGAACAACACCGACTCGGCGGGCAACTCGTACGGCTGTCACGAGAACTACCTCGTGAGCCGAGTGGGGGAGTTCGGTCGAGTCTCCGACGTCCTCCTCCCGTTCCTGGTGACCCGCCAACTGATCTGCGGCGCAGGCAAGGTCTTGAGCGTCGGCCAGGATTCGACGATGTGTCTGTCACAACGCGCCGACCACATCTGGGAGGGCGTGTCGTCGGCGACCACTCGGTCCAGGCCGATCATCAACACGCGCGACGAGCCGCACGCGGACGCCGAGAAGTACCGGCGGCTGCACGTCATCGTCGGCGACTCGAACATGTCCGAGACCACGACGATGCTGAAGGTCGGGTCTGCGCTCCTCGTACTGGAGATGATCGAGTCGGGGATCTCGTTCCACGACTTCGCGCTCGACAACCCGATCCGAGCGATCCGGGACATCAGCCATGACGTCACCGGCCGCCGGGAGATCCGACTGGCGGGCGGGCGCACGTCCACCGCCCTCGCCATCCAGCGCGAATATCATGCGCGCGCGGTGAAGCATTTGGAGAACCGCACCCCGGATCCGGTGATGGACCGGGTCGTCGACCTGTGGGGTCGGATGCTCGACGCGGTCGAGTCCGACGACTTCAGCGGGGTCGACACCGAGGTCGACTGGGTCATCAAGCAGAAACTGTTCCGCCGGTACCAGGACAAGCACGGCATGGACCTCTCCGATCCGAAGATCGCCCAGATCGACTTGGCGTACCACGACATCCGTCGTGGCCGAGGGGTCTTCGACCTGTTGCAACGCAAGGGCCTCGCTGCTCGTGTCGTCACCGATGACGCGATCGACGCCGCGGTCGGCACGCCGCCGCAGACGACCCGCGCCAAGCTTCGCGGCGAGTTCATCGCAGCGGCCACGAAGGCCGAGCGGGACTTCACGGTCGACTGGGTCCATTTGAAGCTCAACGATCAAGCTCAGCGGACAGTCCTCTGCAAGGACCCGTTCCGAAACGTCGACGAGCGCGTCGATCGACTGATCTCGTCTCTTTAGGATCTAGGATCACCGCGTGGCATCCACTCCGAAAGCCGAGCGACTGCTCAACCTCGTCATCTGTCTGATGTCGACGCGCCAGTACGTGACCGCAGACTATCTGCGGGCCAACGTCATCGGCTACAGCGACACCGGCCAGGGCGACGACACGTTCAAACGCATGCTCGAACGTGACAAGAACGAACTCCGTGAACTCGGCATTCCGGTAGAGACCGGGAGGAACGGCGTCGGCGACGAGGGATACCTCATCAAACCCGACGATTACGCGCTCCCGGACATCCGGTTGGAGACCGACGAGGCAGCGGCGGTCGCAGCGGCCGCCGCAGTCTGGCACGAACCGGACGTGGCAGTCGTATCGCAGACTGCTGTCCTCAAGCTCCGGGCGTCGGGCGTCGACGTCGTGGCCCCCGACGAACTCGGAGTCGTCCAAGCCGGCGGCCCGCGCTCGATGGGATCGGAGACCGCGATCCGCGGATTGATCGATGCGATCGGTGCCGCGCAGTCCGTCACTTTCACGCATCGGTCCACGCGCGGTCGCGCCGCACGACGCCTGGAACCGTGGGGCGTCGTGGGAAACCGAGGCCGCTGGTATGTGATCGGGCATGACCTGGATCGAGACGCGACCCGCACCTTCCGGATCTCCCGCATCGGCGACGTCGCTGCCGACTCCGATCGAGGCGCCGTTCACGTCCCCGCGGGACTCGATCTGAACGCGTTGGTGGACGAGGCCGTGTCGCGGGCGGACGACTCGACCGGCGGTACGGCGCGCGTGTGGTTGGCGAGCGAGCGTGCGCACGGACTTCGCCGAATGGCGCGGTCGGTCACCCCGCACGTCCTGGGCTCCGAAGCAGGCGACGTCGCTGAGATCGACGTCCGATCGCGCGTCGGCGTCGTTCGCGCGGTGTTGAGCGCCGGCGCCGACGCCGTTGTCCTGGAACCCGCTGACCTCCGGGCGACTGTCATCGCCGAACTCGACCGACTCGCCGGTCCGGAAGGAGATCCGCGATGAGCAGCACGTTGCCCACTCGGCTGTCGCGTCTGCTCGCGATGGTCCCGTACTTCCTGGCCCGTCCGGGAATCAAGCTGTCCACTGCCGCAGCAGATCTCGGCCTCACCCAGAAGCAACTCACGAGAGACCTCGAGCAGCTGTTTCTGTGCGGCCTGCCCGGATACATGCCGGACGATCTGATCGACATCGAGTTCTCCAGCGGATACGTCCACGTGGGCTTCACCGCAGGCATGGACCGGCCGCTCAAGTTGACGGGCACCGAGGCGAACATGCTTCTGATCGCGCTCCGCACGCTGCTCGACACCGGCGCGGTGGACGCCGACGCAGTGCGGCGTGCCATGGCGAAGATCGAAGACGCCGTTGGGGAGTCGCACACGTCGGCCTCGGCTGCCGCGGCCGTGGTCGCCGACGATCCGGTCCGGCAGGCGATCCGTGCTGCCGTCGCGGAGTCCGTGGCCCTGGACATCCGGTATTACACGCCGAGCCGCGACGAGGTGACCGAACGCGTCGTGGACCCGATCATGATCAAGGCGGTCGACGGCCACAGCTACCTCGAGGCGTGGTGCCGATCGTCGGACGCCGTCCGCCTGTTCCGATTCGACCGAGTCCTTCGAGCCGAGCCGCGCGACGAGCCGTCGTCGCCGCCCGATCGGGCACCGGCGCGCACCGTCGCGGCAGGCTCGTCGGCGTTGCCCGACGATCTGCCGACCGTCCGGATCGAGATCGACCCGGACGCACGGTGGCTGCTCGAGTACTACGCCGCCGATGCCGACGACGATCTCGACGTGGTGCCGGACGACGCTCCGGTCGCCGCGACTCTCCGCTACGGTTCGCCGCAGTGGCTCGAACGCTTCCTCCTCGGCTTCGGTGGTCGCGTCCGACTCCTGGAGGCCACGGAAGACGGTGACGTCGCGGCGGCGGTCACGGCGACGGCCCGGTCGGCCCGCGCACGGTACTGACTCCTACCGTCGATGATGCAGTCCGGCACGGTGTGTACCACTCGTGTCCGGACGGACTGCACTCCAGCGAGTACAGTGAGCGTGTACATCGTGTTTCTCTATCGGAGGTTTCTTCATGGGCGCCCTTTCCTGGTGGCACTGGGCAATCGTGCTGGTCGTGCTCGTCGTGCTGTTCGGTTCGAAGAAGCTGCCGGAAGCGGCACGTGGCCTCGGGCGTTCGATGCGCATCTTCAAGTCGGAGATGGCCGAGATGGCCAACGACGGCGACGACAAGTCGAAAGCCGACCCGAGCGTTGACGCACCGCACGAACTCAAGGCCGGCAAGTCGGACGTCGACGTCAATGTGAACGTCACCGACGAGACCAAGAAGTCGGCGTAGCCGCGTCCTGACACGCGCGTGCGAATCAATTTCCGCCGACTCGATCCCCGCCAACGACGCAGCAGACTGAACCCCGACGGCACGATGCCGTTGCGGGAGCACCTGTACGAGCTCCGGTATCGACTCCTGGTCTCCCTGGGCGTCATCGTCCTGACGACCATCGTCGGCTTCATCTGGTACAGCCACGGTCCCTGGCGTATCGAATCGCTCGGCGAACTCCTTCGCGGACCGTACTGCGAGCTTCCCTCCTCGACGCGCGCCGTACTCACTCCGGACGGCGCCTGCCGCCTCCTCGCGACGGGTCCGTTCGACCAGTTCATGCTGCGGCTGCAGGTCGCGCTCACCGCAGGCATCGTGCTGGCGTGCCCGGTCTGGTTCTACCAGTTGTGGCGATTCATCACGCCTGGTCTGCGTTCCAACGAGCGCAAGTACGCGATCTCCTTCGTCTCCACGTCCGCCGTCCTGTTCGTCGCGGGCGCGGTGCTCGCCTACATCGTCGTCGCCAAGGCGTTCGAGTTCCTGCTGACAGTCGGCAACGACGTCCAGGTAACGGCACTCTCGGGCGACCAGTACTTCAGTTTCATGCTGCATCTGTTGATCGTGTTCGGCATCAGTTTCGAGCTTCCACTGTTGATCATCGCGTTGAACATCGTCGGCGTCCTCAAGTACGAGCGGCTCAAAGCATGGCGTCGCGGCCTGATCTTCGGGATGTTCGTCTTCGCGGCGGTTGTGACGCCCGGCCAGGATCCGTTCACGATGCTGGCGCTCGCCGCCGCGCTCACTGTGCTCCTCGAACTCGCGATCCAGTTCTCCCGTCTCCACGACCGTCGCAAGGCCAAGCGCAGCCCGGACTGGATGGACGTCGACGACGACGAGGCCGCGCCGCTCGAGGAGGTGGACCGTTCCGAGTCCGCATCACGACTCGATCGTCCGGCGCCGATCCGCGCGGGCTCGCACGGCAACGCGAGTTCGGTGCGCGAGACGTCGTCATTCGATGACATCCTGTAGGGGATGACTACGCACGCCGACATCACAGGACCGGAACTCACTGCTTTCACCGCACGTCTGGACTTCGGGATCGATCCGTTCCAGATCCGCGCCTGCACAGCCCTCGAGGGCGGTCTCGGCGTCCTCGTGTGCGCACCCACCGGCGCGGGAAAGACGATCGTCGGCGAGTTCGCCGTCCACCTGGCCCTCGCCCACAGCGGCAAATGCTTCTATACGACTCCGATCAAGGCGCTGAGCAACCAGAAGTACCACGACCTCGTCGCCGTGCACGGCGACGAGAACGTCGGACTGCTGACCGGCGACAACTCGATCAACTCGTCGGCACCCGTGGTCGTCATGACCACCGAAGTGCTGCGCAACATGATCTACGCCGACTCGTCGACGCTGACAGGCCTCTCGCACGTGGTGATGGACGAGGTCCACTTCCTCGCCGATCGTTTCCGCGGTGCGGTCTGGGAGGAGGTGATCCTCGGTCTCGATCTGAGTGTGCGAGTGGTCAGCATCTCGGCGACGGTCAGCAACGCCGAGGAGTTCGGCGACTGGATCACCACCGTCCGCGGCGACACCGCCGTGATCGTCGACGAACACCGACCGGTCCCGCTCCACCAGCACATGCTGGTAGGCAATCGCATGTTCGAGTTGTTCGACCGCCGTCGTCGCGACGACGGCAGCAAGCCGCAGGTCAATCCGGAGCTGACTCGGTACATCAAACACCGGGTGGTCAGCCCGGACGCCGTCGAGTCGTACCGGGATCGGATGGCTCGCGAGCGCGGTCGGCGCGGCAACCGGACCCAAGGAGTGTCACGACCGCGGTTGATCTCGATGCTCGAGAACGAGGGGCTGCTCCCCGCCATCACCTTCATCTTCTCCCGCGCGGGATGCGAGGGCGCGTTGGGACAGTGCCTGCGGTCGGATCTGCGCCTGCTCGAACCGCAGGAGGCGGACCGTGTCGACGCCGTCGTCGACCGTCATCTGACCGAGTTGGCTCCGGGAGACGCCGACGTGCTCGGCGTCGACTCATGGCGGGAAGGTCTCCGGCGAGGCTTCGCCGCGCACCATGCCGGGATGCTGCCGACGTTTCGGCAGGCGGTCGAAGAACTGTTCACGCTCGGCCTGGTCAAGGTGGTCTTCGCGACCGAGACGCTGGCCCTCGGTATCAACATGCCTGCCCGCAGCGTTGTTCTGGAACGCCTCGTGAAATACAACGGCGAGTCGCACGTCGACTTGACGCCGGGGGAGTACACGCAGCTCACCGGCCGGGCCGGGCGACGCGGCATCGACGTCGAAGGACACGCGGTCGTCGTATGGACGCCCGAAGTGCAGCCCGAACGGGTCGCGGGACTGGCCGGCGCCCGGACCTTTCCATTGCGGAGTTCGTTCGCTCCCGAATACAACATGGCGATGAATCTGATCGACCGGCTCGGCTTGGAGGGGTCGCGGGCTCTGCTCCGGCAGTCGTTCGCCCAGTTCCAGACGGATCGCTCGGTCGTCGGCCAGGCACGGCAGCTCGACTCCGCAGCACGCTCGATGCGCAAGATCGACCTCGAGCTCGACGCTGCGGCGAGCCGACACTCGCTCGACTCCGACGTGTTCACCGAGTACGTGGAGCTACGCGGAGCCATCAAGGAGCGCGAGCGTGCTCAGCGTTTCGTCCGACGGCTCGACAGCGAACAGTCGATCGCTGAGGACCTCGGTGCGCTGAAGCGCGGACACGTCGTCTCGGTTCAGGTGGGGCGTCATCGCGGACTGGCCGTCGTCCTCGATCCGGCGTGGCGGGGCGCGGACCCGAAGCCGCTCGTATTGAGCGAGGACGGTTGGGTGGGGCGCGTCGGAACCACCGAGTACGTCAACCCGCCCGAGGTGCTCGGCAACCTGCGCGTCCCCAAGGACACGCGGACGCGTCACGCTCGCCGCGAGATCGCGGCGGCCCTCCGGAGTTCGGGAATCGAGCGGCCGCGAGGCCGGGTAAAGAAGAAGGCTGCGCCGACCGACCACGAGTTGGATGAACTGCGCGGTCAGTTGCGCCGTCACCCGGTACACAAGGCCGCGGGCCTAGAGGACTTGTTCCGGCTCGCGGAGCGCCGCGCTCGCGTCCAACGCGAGGTCGAGTCATTGGAGGCCGCAGTCGAGAAGCGGACCTCCCAGCTGGAGACCGATTTCGACGCCGTCGTCGCGGTACTGCTGGAGTTGAACTACGTGGAGGAGAGCGACGACGAGGACACCCTTCGCGTGACTCCCACCGGGTCGGTGCTGCGACGCATCTACAGCGAGAGCGACCTCCTCGTCGCCGAGTGCATCCGGGCAGGCGTATGGGACCGGTTGTCGCCGCCGGACCTCGCTGCCGTGGTCTCCGCGGTGCTGTTCCAGTCTCGACGTGAGTCGTACGGCGGGGGTGTCGACTCGATGCCTGGAAACCGGCAGTTACGCGACGCGCTCACCGGCACGCTCCAGGTGTGGGAGGCCACGAACCGCGTCCAGGAACGACACGGAGTCGTTCAAACGCGTGAACCGGATACCGGCTTCTGTGCGGCGATCTCGGCGTGGGCCGCGGGGCGTTCGTTGCGTGAGGCCTTGTTGGCCGCGACCGAGCAGGGGAACCAGTTGTCGCCCGGCGACTTCGTCCGCTGGAATCGGCAGGTCATCGACCTGCTGGAACAGATCCGCGGCAGCGTCGATCCACAGGCTCCGCTCGCGGGCGCGGCCAAGCGGGCCGTGGCCGGAGTGCGCCGCGGAGTCGTCGCCTCGGAACTCGACTGACCTCTCGACACCGAGGAGTCGTACCGATCGGCGGGTACATCGCTGCGGTACCGTGACAGCACTACGAAATTGGGACACCACCACGCATTTGGGACACCAACCGGGCGGGCATGTGACATTGACGAGGAGAGGTCCGAGATGACCAACGGTAACGAGCCGACTGACGCGGGCACGCCCGACGACGACAAGACCTCGATCGTCGAGCGCCCGACCATTCCAGAGACTCCCGCGCCGACCGAGGACTCAGAGGCGACGACGATCTCGCAGCTGCCGGCCACGCCTGCTCCGCAGTCGGAGCAGTCCGCGACTTCGGCGGGCCCCGCTGCCGATCAGCAGGCTGCGTACCAGCCGACAGAGTTCGGCCAGGCTCCGATCCAGCAGCCGCCCGGCCAGTCGGATCCAACGACGGTCCAGCAGGCGCCCCAGTTCGGCCAGACCCCGCAGGGGCAGCCGCAATACGGTCAGGCGCCACAGCAGGGCCAGACTCAGTACGGCGCTCCCGCCTACGGCGCGGCCGGCCAGCCCCAGTACGGCCAGCAGGCCCAGTACGGTCAGCAGGGTCAGTTCGGTCAGCAGGGTCAGCAGGGTCAGCAGGGGCAGGGACAGTACGGCGCTCCCGCCTACGGCGCGGCCGGCCAGCCTCAATACGGTCAGCAGCCCCAATACGGCCAAGCCCAGCAGGGCCAGTACCCGCAGCAGGGCCAGTACGGCGCCCCGGCATACGGCCAGCCCGGCCAGCCCCAGCAGCCCGGTCAGCAGCAGTTCGGGGCCGATCCGACGTTGAACCCGTATGCGCCGCAACCAGACGCAGGCACGAAGTCCGGTGGCGGCAAGGCCAAGCTGATCGGGATCATCGGCGGTGCGGTCGTCCTCATCGCCGCGATCCTGTTGATCACCGCGTTCCTATGGCCCAAGTGGGCGCAGGGCGGGCTCAACCAGGACGCCGTCCAGTCGGGGGTCCAAGAGATTCTGACCGGAGCCCAGCCCGACGGGTACGGGATCTCCGATGTGAAGGACGTCAACTGCCCCAGCGGCCAGAAGGTCGAAGAAGGCACCACGTTCACCTGCTCGGTGACCGTCAACGGAGCCAACAAGCACGTCACCGTGACCGTCAAGGACTCTGACGGAACCTACGAGGTGTCGCGTCCGACGAACTGACGTGTTCTGCGCGAGGTCGGTTCGCCCGGTGGCGCGCTAGAACGTCTCGTCCCACCCCAGGGCTGTGGCGAGCCGATTGACGCTGCTGTCGACACCGAGTTCGGCGACGAGAGCCCGGAGACCGTCGACGTCGTCGGGCGTGGTCGGGAGCCGGTCGTCGTCGCGACTCTCTGTCGTCTCTGCGTCGGTGCGGACCGCGACCACGACGCGTGCAGCTGCCAGATAGTCTTTCGATTCGACGATCGAGTTGCGCGCCCGCTTCGTCAGTGACGATCCCGCGTCGTAGGCCGCTGCTTCGAGTGCGTCGAGGTCGCCGTACTCGGTGATCAGCTTGGCTGCCGTCTTGTCGCCGATGCCGGGCACTCCGGGCAGGCCGTCGGACGGGTCGCCCCGCAGGATCGACATCTCGGCGTACGCGGTCCCGGCGCGGTCGGTCGGCACGTTGTATTTCGCCGCGACGTCCGCGGGACCCATGAGTTCGGCGTTCTTGAGACCGCGGCCCACGTAGAGCACGCGGACCTGCACCGGATCGTCGGCCACCACTTGGAGAAGGTCCCGGTCGCCGCTGACGACGAGGACCGCGTCCACGGCTTCATCGAAGGCGAGGGTGCCGATGACATCGTCCGCCTCGCAGCCGGCCGCGCCCGACGTCGTGATGCCCGCGCACCGCAACGCCTCGGTGATCATGTCCACCTGCGGCGTCAGCGTGTCGGGGACGTCCTCGGCGTCGCTCGCTCCGGCGCTGTCGTCGGCCACTCGGTGCGCCTTGTAGGACGGGATCAAGTCGGTACGGAACGCCGGACGCCAGTCGACGTCGAGGCAGACGACGAGGCGTGTCGGTCGATGTTCGGTGACGAGTGCGGCGATGGTGTCGAGAAATCCGCGGAGTGCATTCACCGGACGCCCGTCCGGTGACGTCATCTTCTCGGGCAGGGCGTAGAAGGAACGGAACCACAGGCTGGCGCCGTCGAGCAGCATCACCGATCCGGTCATGGACACCACTGTCGCACATCGGTGCAATACGCTGGGGCGCATGCCAGCTCGATTCGACTCTTCTGTGTACGCCCAACGACTGGAGCGCGCGACCGCCCTCGCCCGTGACGCAGGCCTCGACGCGATCGTCGTCGGCACCGGCCCGGACTTCCGATATCTGACCGGTTCACCAGCCGAGACCTTCGAACGGCTCACCGCACTGGTCCTCCCTGCCGAGGGCCGTGCACGGATCGTCACCGCTCGCCTCGAGTTGGCATCGCTGCGCGACTCGGCGATCGCCGACCTCCCGGTGGACGTCGTCGATTGGGTCGACGGGCAGGATCAGTACGCGTTGGCCACCGAGGGTCTAGGGCCGGACAGTCGGATCGCGGTGTCCGACTCGCTGCCCGCACTGCATCTCGTCCCACTGTCGGCGCGGACGTCGCACGCTCCCGAGCTGGCCACCGCAGTTCTCCGCGAACTCCGGATGATCAAGGACGACGCGGAGATCGAGGCGCTGCGTCGTGCGGGTGCGGCGATCGACCGCGTGCACGCTCGGATGGGGGAGTTCCTCAAGCCCGGCCGCACCGAGGCCGAGGTGGCCGCCGATATCGACGCCGCCATCCTGGCCGAGGGCCACACCGTCGCCGAGTTCATCATCGTGGGATCAGGCCCGAACGGGGCCGACCCGCACCATGAGCACTCCGATCGAGTCATTACCGCCGACGACGTGGTCGTCATCGACATCGGCGGCCCCGTCGACCCCGGCTACAACTCCGACTCCACCCGCACCTACTGCTTCGGCCCGCCGCGTCCCGAGATCGCAGCAGTGTACGACGTCCTCGAACGCGCACAGGCGGCCGCGGTCGCCATGGCACGTCCGGGAGTGACGGCCCAATCGATCGACGCCGCCGCCCGAGACGTCATCGCCGAAGCCGGCTACGGTGATCAGTTCATTCATCGGACGGGACACGGTATCGGTCTGTCGGTGCACGAGGAGCCGTACATCGTCGGGGGCAACGATGAAGTACTCCGAGAAGGCATGGCGTTCAGCATCGAACCCGGCATCTACTTCAGCGGCGACTGGGGTGCCCGGATCGAGGACATCGTGGTGCTCACCGCCGACGGTTGCGAGCCGTTGAACACACGGCCGCACAGTCTGGTGCAGCTCTAGAACTGGGGAATGCCGATCGGCATCACTGCTGTGACCGTCTGCGCCGGTCCGAGCCAAGGCGCGCTAGCGGCCGCGATCGCCTGATCGTCGAGGCCGCCGATCAGAACCGTTCCGAGTCCATTCTCGGCCGCCCAGAGGTAGATGTTCTGGGCGATGAGGCCGGTCTCGATCCAGCAGAATCTCGTACCCGATGGGGCCCTTGATCGGCGAACACCGTGTCCGCGGTTGCAGTGTCGGCAGACAGTACGAGGGCCGCCGGGCAGTGTTCCACCCAATCGGCGTCGAGAGTTCCCCTGGCCACGTCGGCCATGAAGTCGCCGGCTGCAAGGGTCACCAATTCGTCGTGCACATGGTCATAGCGGTACGCGGCCGATGCCAGAGAGTCCACCGCGTGGGTGATCAGCGTGACCTCGACGTCGTACCTGGCGTGCGCCGAACCGTGTCCGCGGCGACCGTCGGCTGACCGTCCGACCACTGTGGCGACGAGATCGCGCACCGCAGCCGAGTCGATCCGATCGTCGCGGTACGCCTTCGTCGATCGCCGACGCTCCAGAAGACCCCGCAGCGTCGTCATTCCTCGCGTGCGAACATCGACCGCGCGCCGAGGACCCGTTCCACCTGAACCTCGATGACGATGCGCTTGGGGTTCTCCCGGGGCGTGCGGTAGCGCTGTCCATACCGCGCCTCCGCGTCGCGGACGGAGTCGACATCGGAGAGAACGCGGGCCGTCCCCTCGACGGTGATCCACACCGCACCGTCGACGTGCGTCAACGCGGCGTACCCGCCTCGAGCAGCATTCACCGCCTTCTGGTTTCCCCCGGACGTGATCACGCGCGCGATTCCCTCGTCGAAGTCGATTGTGAATCCGATTGCGCAGACATGCGGTGTTCCGTCGGCTCGCAGCGTCGCGAGAGTCGCGAGATGCCGTTCGGTGAGCAGGTCGTGAGCTGCGGGGGAGAGGTCGGCGAGAGTGCGCGTCATGAGTTCGACACTAGCGTCTGGACAATCGCCGACGATCGACTGGAATACTGCAGGGGTGGGAACAATCGTGCTCTTCGGCGGACGCAGCGAGATCGGAGTCGCCACCGCAGCCCGGCTCGCGGCAGGCAACGCGGTGGTGCTCGCGGCCAGACGGCCCGACGACCTAGGCGTCGAGACCCGCGTGCTTCAAGCCGCGGGCGCGACGAGTGTGCACACCGTCGCCTTCGACGCCGACGACGTCGCGACCCACACAGCTCTCATCGCTAAGCTCGTAGCCGACCACGGCCCGATCGAGGCGGCCATCGTCGCGTTCGGCATCCTCGGCGACGGCGCTCGCGCCGAGACCGACGTCGAGCACGCCCTCCAGATCGCACACACCGACTACTACGCGCAGATCAGTGTCCTCACACCGCTCGCCGTCGCCCTCCGCGAACAGGGCTCGGGCACGATCATCATCTACTCGTCCATCGCGGGAGTGCGGGTCCGCCGGGCCAATTATGTGTACGGCTCGACCAAGGCCGGGCTCGACGGCTTCGCAAGCGGACTCGCAGATGCGTTGCACGGTAGCGGTGTCCACCTCTTGCTTGCACGTCCCGGTTTCGTGATCGGCGCGATGACGCGTGATCTGATGGCCTCCGGCGTGGAGCCTGCGCCGATGTCGGTGACCGCAGATCAAGTCGCCGATGCCGTCGCCGTCGCCTACCGCAGGCGGCGTGGCGAGGTCTGGATTCCAGGTCGGCTACGCGCTGTCGCCTTCGCGATGGGCCTCGTCCCGCGCGCGATCTGGCGACGGTTGTCCCGGTGAGCCCTGACATCCCGTTGACCGCTGACATCCCGGTGACCGCTGACGTCGTCGTGGTCGGCATCGGAGCCGACGGCTGGAGGTCGCTGTCGTCGATCGCGCGGTCCGAGCTCTCTGAGGCACTCGTCGTCTACGGCTCGAAGCGCCAACTCGCCCTGCTGCCCGACGACATCGGAGCGACGCGCGTGCCGTGGCGCAGCCCGATGAGCGCGCACCTCGCCGAACTCGCCGCGTCCGATCTGGACGCCCCCGTTCATGTCCTCGCCAGCGGCGACCCGATGTTTCACGGAGTCGGAACCTCACTCGTCCGCGCGTTCGGCGCCGAGCGCGTCCGGGTGTTCGCCCATCCGTCGAGTGCGACGCTCGCTGCCGCCCGCCTCGGCTGGGATCTGGCGAGCACACAGGTGGTCAGCCTGGTGACCTCGCCGGTCGACGCGCTCACCGCACATCTGACCGACGGCGCGGCGCTCCTGATCCTCTCGCGGGACGCGACCACGCCGGCCGATGTCGCAGACCTCCTGGTCGACAAGGGATTCGAAGGCTCACCCTTCACCGTCCTGTCTGATCTCGGCGCCGACACCGAGCGCGCGCACGCAGGCCGCGCCGACACCTGGACCGGTGCTCCGTCCGCACTCAACGTCATCGCGGTCGACTGTGTCGGACCCGCTCGCAGCCGGGCACCCGGCCTCAACGACGACGACTTCGTCCACCGCGGACAGATCACCAAACGACCGATGCGGGCCCTGACCGTCAGCGCACTGCGCCCCGCCGAAGGGCAGACCCTCTGGGATGTGGGTGCGGGTGCGGGGAGCATCGGCATCGAGTGGCTCCGCCTCACGAGGTCGGGGCGAGTCGTCGCTTTCGAGTCGGACGCCGAGCGAGCCGCGGACGTCCTGGAGAACGCACGTCGTCACGGCGTCGCCGATCGGCTCGACCTCCGGGGCGCCGCGCCCGCCGCACTGACCGGTGCGCCGAAGCCCGACACCGTCTTCATCGGCGGCGGAATGACCGCTGACGTCCTCGGGATCGCCTGGCGTTCACTGGTGTCGGGCGGCCGTATCGTCGCCAATGCGGTGACCTTGGAGACCGAGCGGCTCGTCGTCGACGCCGCCGACCGGTGGGGCGGCGAACTGGTTCGGGTCAGCGTCGAACGGGCCGCCCCGCTGGGGCGCTCCACCGCATGGCGGCCCGCACTGCCCATCGTCCAGTGGACGGCCGTGAAGACCGAGACCGGAGAACCTGCATGACCGTCTATTTCATCGGTGCGGGCCCGGGCGCCGCCGATCTCATCACAATGCGCGGAGCCGACCGCCTCCGACGATCTCAGACCTGCCTGTTCGCGGGCTCACTCGTCCCGCGTGAGCTCCTCGACCTGTTGCCCGACGACGCAGTCGCCATCGACACGGCCACGATGCCCCTCACCCGGATCGTCGCCGAGATCGCGAAAGCACACAGTGCAGGGCACGACGTCGCGCGAGTCCATTCAGGCGATCTCGCCCTCTACTCGGCCCTCACCGAACAGCTCAGGCACTTACGGGACCTGGACATCCCATACGAGTTGGTTCCCGGCGTGCCGGCATTCGCGGCCGCAGCCGCCGCCCTCGACGTCGAGCTCACCGTGCCCGGGGTGGGGCAGAGCCTGCTGATCACGCGAGTGTCCACACTGTCCACGGACATGCCGCCTGGGGAGGACCTCGCGTCACTCGCGCAAACGGGAGTCACGCTCGCGCTGCACCTCGCCGCACATCGCACCGCGCAGATCGTCACCGCGCTGGCGCCGCACTACGGCGCCGACTGTCCCACCGCGACGGTCGCGTTCGCCTCGCGCGACGACCAACAGATCGTGCGCACGCCGCTGGCCGAACTCCCGCAGGTTCTGGCCGAGGCCGGCATCACCAAGACCGCGGTGATCTTCGTCGGACGCGCCCTGGACGGCGCGGCGCATCCTGACCTGGTGGACAGCTACTTGTACTCGCACGCCCGTATGCAGAAGCTGCGGACCGACGGAACGCTCGACGATGCCTGACGTGCTGATCCTCGGGGGCACCGGCGAGGCGCGAGACCTCGCGGCTGCCCTGCTCGACGGCGGGACCGATCTCGTCAGCTCGCTGGCGGGACGGGTCAAGGATCCGCGACTGCCCGTCGGCGAGGTCCGGATCGGTGGTTTCGGCGGCAGCGAGGGACTCGCGCGCTACCTACGCGAGAACGCGGTACGGGTCGTCGTCGATGCGACACACCCGTTCGCCGCGCGGATCACCTCGAATGCGGCCGCCGCCTGTGCCGACTCGGATGTCGCCTACCTGCGCCTGGCGCGTCCTCCGTGGTCGCCGGCACCGGGGGACCGCTGGACGCACGTGCGCGACGTCGACGCGGCGGCCGCCGTCGTCGCCGAACGCGGCGGTCGGGTGCTTCTCACGACGGGCCGTCAAGACGTCGCCGCGTTCGCCGGTGTCGACGACGTCTGGTTCCTGATCCGCGTCGTCGACGCTCCTGAGACGACTCTTCCGCCGAACCACGAGCTACTCCGGTCGCGGGGGCCATACACCCTCGAGTGCGAACGAGAGTTGTTGGAACGCAACGAGATCGATCTGCTCGTCACGAAGAACAGCGGTGGCGATCTGACGGCGGCGAAGCTTCAGGCCGCAGCGGATCGGGGCATCGAGGTCGTCGTCGTCGACCGGCCGACCGAGCCCGCGGGAATCACCTCGGTGTCGACCGTCGACGATGCCGCGACACGTGTTCACACTCTGCTACGAGCCTAGTGACCACATACGGGTAACGCGGCTCGTAGCAACGAGATCAGCGCCCGTAGTGACGCGGCGTGAACACCAGATCGCCTGCCGGTCGCCGGGCGGCGACTGTCGTCGACGAGCCGATGATCACGAGGGTCCGCATGTCGACGGTCGACGGGTCGAAGTCGGCGGCGGTCGTCACGGTCAGTCGTTCGCCTGGACCTCCGACGTCGCGCCCCTGAATCACCACGCGGTCAGCGGAGACAGTCTCCGCGAGGATCTCTTTCAACCGCTGGATCTGCTCGGTCCGCTTGGACGACGCCGGGTTGTAGATCGCGACGGCCAGATCGGCTGCGATCGCGTGCCGCAGCCGGTCCTCGATCACAGCGCCCGGCTTGAGCAGGTCAGAGAGCGAGATCACGGCGAAGTCGTGTCCCAGCGGAGCGCCCGCGGCGGCGGCGACGGCGTGCGCCGCGCTGACACCGGGGACCACCCGCACCGGCACGTGCTGCCACGGCGGCTCGGACGCCACTTCGCTGACAGCGGCGGCCATCGCGAACACACCCGGATCGCCCGACGAGACGACGGCGACCCGAGCCCCGCGGGACGCGAGGTCGAGGGCGTACTCGGCGCGCTCGGCCTCGACTCGATTGTCACTGGCGTGCACTCGTTGGCCCGGTCGCGCGGCGACGCGAGCAAGGTAGGTGGTGTAGCCGATCAAGTCGGTGGCCGCGGCTAGCTCGGCCGATACCTGCGGGGTCGTCTGATCGAGGGGTCCGGGGCCCAGCCCGACGACGACCACCTCGCCTGCGGTCGAGGACTCCCCGGCGTACGGGTTATTGCGCCCACCGGGAACGACGATCAGCGAGAAGTAGGGGACCGTCTCGGGATCGACGTCGGCGACGCGCTCCACCCGCTGCCGGGCGGTCGACGCGCGTTCGACGTACCACGCCTCGTCGAGCCTGCCCGCCTTCGCCAACGCGTCGCGTACCTTCGTGAACGTCCGCCCGAGCTTCATCACGGCGAGCGCTTTGCCCGAACGGAATCCGGCGACGAGTTCGCCCGGCTCGGCAGTGCCCGGAAGAACCGTCAACGTCTCCTCGCCCTCGACGAGCGGGATGCCGACGGCGGCGGACGCCGCACTCACCGATGTCACTCCAGGAATGATCTCGGCTTCGAAACGGTCGATGAGCCGCTTGTGCATGTGCATGTACGAGCTGAAGAAGAGCGGATCGCCCTCAGCGAGTAGAACGACGTCGCGACCGGCTTCGAGGTGCTCGGCGAGACGGGCGGCGCTCTCGGTGTAGAAGTCGCTCATCGCCCCGGCGTAACCACCCGGATGATCGGTGGTCTCGACGGTCAGCGGATACATGAGCCGCTCGTGAGTCTGGCCGTCGCGCAGGTAGGGCCGCGCCACCGACAGTGCTATCGAATTGCCATGGCGCGCAGAGTGAAACGCGATCACGTCGGCCCGCTCGATGACCCGCGCCGCTTTGACTGTTACGAGTTCGGAGTCGCCGGGCCCGAGCCCGACACCCCAGAGTTTGCCGCTCACTCGACCACGCTCGCGAGCGCGTTGAGTGCCGCGGCGGTGATCGCCGAACCGCCGCGCCTGCCGGTCACGGTGATGTACTCGAGGTCGGACCGCGCGGCGAGCGCCGCGCACGACTCGGCGGCCCCGATGAAACCGACCGGCGCCCCGATGACGGCGGCGGGACGCGGCCAGCCCTCGTCGATCAGATCGAGGAGCGCGAACAGCGCGGTCGGCGCGTTGCCGATCGCGACGACGGACCGCGCCAGGTCGTCTCGCCAGTACTGCAGTGCGGCAGCGGTACGCGTGTTGCCGAGCTTCTCGGCGAGTTCGGCGATGCCCGGCTCCTGCAGATGGCACCGCACCTCGTTGTCGGCAGGAAGGCGCTTGCGCGTCACTCCGGACGCGACCATGTTCGTGTCGCACAGGATCGGTCCACCCGCTGCCAGTGCGGCGCGGGCCGCGGTGACCACGCCGGGTGTCGCGACGACGTCGGCGGCGAGATCGGTCTGCCCGGACGCATGGATCATGCGCACGACGACGGGTTCGGTGTCGGCCGGGAAGCGGCCGAGATCCGACTCTGCTCGAATCGTGGCGAACGATTGCCGATAGATCTCGGCACCATCACGGATGTAGTCGGTCATAATGCGTTCGACAGTACTGAGTGACCCTGCGGGACTCGTCTGGCGGGTCAGCCGTGCCGCGCGGTGCGGATGTACCCGTCCGACGAGGCGAGCACTCGCACATGGGATCGGGTCGGTGTTCCGCAGCCTCGGTCGCACCCGAGCCAGTGCTCGGGGTGCGGCGGACCCGCTTCCGGGTCGAGTCCGGCGACGTGGAGGCCGAGATCGCCGCGAACGTCGGTCAACGACTTACCGCAGCCCGGAGCTCCGGTGCACGCTGTCAGCGCGGTCCACGGAGACTGCGCGTCGAAGACGAACCCCAGCGGTGCGAGGACGCGGACGACGGTGTCGGCCACCGCCTCGTCGAGGTCGCCGATGAGGAGCTCTCGTTCGGGCGTGACGGTGATCGGACTGCCGACCGCCGCGGCGAAGTGCGCCTGCTGCGCGGTCAGCCGAGCCAACGGCACGACGGCTCCGAGCATCACCCGGCCGTCGGCCTGTATGAACCAGCCGACCCGCGATTCGGGGACTCGTGCAGCAGGCGACGTCTCGTCCCGCAGGCCGAGGCGCTCGTACAGCGCGCCGTGGCGGCGGTCGTCGAGGTCGGCGACTCGCCATACCCCCTCGGCGATCTCGGCGAACGCCGATGCCGCCTCGATCATCGCGGCAGCCAGATCGGTGTGGGCGACCCGTTCACCGACGCGGACCCCGCCGACGACGACCACCGAGCTGTCGGCGTCGATCGCTGCTCCGGTGATGTCTGCGGCGCGGGCGAGGACGTCACCGCGCCCGTCGTCCAGACCGAACCAGAACCGACCTGAGAGCACGGTCGACCAGGATGCTCCGACGAGCCGTGCGTGCAGTTCTTGGGCCACCGGCCGCAAGTCCGTCAGGCCCCCGACTCGGCCGGTGAACGGCGACATCGCGACGTTTCGAACTCGGTCGTGGTCGGCGTCCGACGCCAGTCCCGCAGCGCGCACCGCCGCGCCGAACTCGTCGACCCGCGAGGCCTCGATCCCGCGGACCTGCAGATTGCCGCGCACGGTGATCTCGATGGTCCCGTCACCGAACTCGTCGGCGGCTGCCGCCAGCGAGTCGAGCGCTGCCGCGTCGATCACACCGCCGGGAATCCGGATGCGGGCAAGCCGACCGTCGGCCGCCTCGTGCGTCGCGAACACGCCGGGGCAGCGATCAGGCGCGGGACCGGTCGCAGAAGTACTCACCCGTCCAGACTAGGCGGCGTCGGCACAGATACGCTGAGCGGGAACAATCGACGTGGAAGCCGGTGTGACGCCGGCGCGGACGCGCCACTGTATGAGCCGAACGACGACGGCTCGAGCCAGACCCACGTCGATCGACCGGAATCATCCGGTCGGTCCCAACGATGCCGGGCGCGCCAACCCGGCGAGGAGCGAACCTCGTGATCACGCTGCTGTCCACGTCCGACACCGACCTGCGCACCGCCGCCACCTGCGGGGCCGAGTACCGGGTGGCCAACCCGAGCCGAATCCTGCTCGACGACATCCCCGGCCTGCTCGACGGCGCGGATCTCGTCGTCGTCCGGATTCTCGGCGGGCGTCGTGCGTGGGACGAGGGCCTCGACGCCGTCCTGTCGCATCAGACGCCGGTCGTAGTGCTCTCCGGAGAACTCAACCCCGACCCGGACCTGATGGCGCTCTCAACCGTGCCCACCGGTGTCGCCGCGCAAGCCCACAGCTATTTCGTCGCGGGCGGTCACGCGAATCTCGCTGCCGTGCACGACTTTCTCTCCGACACCGTGCTGCTCACCGGTCTCGGCTTCGCGCCGCCCGTCGAGACGCCCGCGTGGGGAGTGCTCGACCGCGACGCTCGCGACGTCGTCGGCGGCCTCGGTGCCGCGTCGCGCGTCGGCGTCCTCTACTACCGGGCACAGCATCTGGCGGGGAACACCGAGTACGTCGACACTCTGTGCGCGGCAATCGAAGACCTCGGCGCGACCGCCGAAGCGGTCTACTGCGCGTCGTTGCGGGCCGCCGACGACGACCTGATCGCCCAGCTCGGTACGTACGACGCGCTGATCGTCACTGTCCTCGCCGCGGGCGGTACGACGCCCGCGACCGCGGGCGCTGGCGGCGACGACGAGGCGTGGAACGTTGAACGGCTTGCCGCACTGGATATCCCGATCCTTCAAGGACTGTGTCTGACGAGTTCACGCGCTGACTGGGAAGCAGCCGACGACGGCGTCTCGCCGCTCGACGTCGCCAGCCAGGTGGCCGTCCCCGAGTTCGACGGCCGCATCATCACCGTTCCGTTCTCGTTCAAGGAGTTCGACGACAACGGACTGCCGTTCTACGCGCCCGACGCCGAACGCTGTGCGCGAGTGGCCGGGATCGCCGTCCGACACGCCCGCCTGCGTCATCTGCCCACCGCCGACCGCCGGGTAGCGCTGCTGTTGTCGGCGTACCCGACCAAGCACGCCCGGATCGGCAACGCAGTCGGCCTGGACACTCCGCGCAGCCTCGTCCACCTGCTCCGCGCGCTCGGCGACGCAGGCTACGTCCTCGGCGACGGCGCCGACATCCCCGGCCTCGGCGCGACGCCCGCGGACGACGACCCCGACGCGCTGATGCACGCGCTCATCGACGCGGGCGGGCAGGACCCGGACTGGTTGACCGAGGACGCACTCGCAGCCAACCCCATACGAGTGGGGGCCGCGGAGTACACGTCATGGTTCGCAACGCTGTCCGAAGGGCTGCGCACGTCGGTGATCGAGCACTGGGGGCCGCCACCCGGCGAACTGTTCGTCGACCGGACTCACAATGCCGACGGCGACATCGTGATCGCCGCGATGACGTTCGGCAGCGTCGTCCTGCTCGTGCAGCCGCCCCGTGGGTTCGGCGAGAACCCCGTCGCGATCTACCACGACCCGGACCTGCCGCCCAGCCACCACTACCTGGCGAGCTATCGCTGGTTGGCCTCGCGCACCGACGTCGACGGCTGGGGCTTCGGCGCCGACGCGATCGTCCACGTCGGCAAGCACGGCAACCTGGAGTGGCTGCCGGGCAAGACGCTCGGCATGTCCGCCGACTGCGGCACCGACGCCGCCATCGGCGACCTGCCGTTGATCTACCCGTTCCTGGTGAACGATCCGGGCGAGGGCACCCAGGCCAAGCGCCGGGCACACGCCGTGCTCGTCGATCACTTGATTCCGCCGATGGCGCGCGCGGAGTCGTACGGCGACATCGAACGTCTCGAGCAACTGCTCGACGAGCACGCGAACATCTCGGCGCTCGACCCGGCGAAGCTGCCCGCCATCCGCCAGCAGATCTGGACTCTGCTGACGGCCGCGAAGATGGACAGCGACCTCGGCCTCGCGCAGCGACCGGACGAAGAAGTGTTTGACGACATGCTGCTGCACGTCGACGGCTGGCTGTGCGAGATCAAGGACGCTGCGATCCGGGACGGCCTCCACGTCCTCGGTCAGGCGCCCGACGCCCAGACCGAGGTGGACCTGGTCCTCGCGATGCTTCGTGCCCGCCAGATCTGGGGCGGCTCACAGACTCTGCCCGGCCTGCGCGAAGCCCTCGGCCTCGTCGAGAACGAGTCGGTCCGCGGCGAGGTTGACCGTGTCGAGGCGATCGCCCGCGAAGTCGTGTCCGCCTGCGCGGCAGGGGACTGGTCCGACGACGCCGTCGCCGCGGCAGCACATGGACACCCCGACCAGGTCGGGCAGATTCTGGCGTTCGCCGCCCACGAAGTGATTCCGCGACTGCGTGAGACGTCCCGCGAGATCGATCAGGTGCTCCACGCGCTCGACGGCGGGTTCATCGAATCGGGCCCGAGCGGGTCGCCGTTACGCGGTCTCATCAACGTGCTGCCGACCGGCCGCAACTTCTACTCCGTCGACCCGAAGGCCGTCCCGTCGCAGCTGGCGTTCGAGACCGGCCGCGCGATGGCCGACTCACTGGTCGAACGCTATCTCGCCGACCACGGCCAGTATCCGGCGTCGGTCGGACTGTCGGTGTGGGGGACCAGCGCCATGCGAACCTCCGGCGACGACGTCGGCGAGATCCTCGCCTTGCTCGGCGTCGCACCCGTGTGGGACGAGATGTCCCGCCGGATCACCGGGCTCGAACTCGTGCCCGCAGAAGAACTCGGCCGTCCGCGTATCGATGTGACCATTCGCGTCTCCGGATTCTTCCGTGATGCGTTCTCGCACGTGGTCACCATGCTCGACGACGCCGTGCGTCTCGCCGCCGACGCCGACGAGACCGATGACCAGAACTACGTGGCGGCGCACGCGCGCGCCGCGGTTGCCGAGCACGGCGACGTGCGCCGTGCGACCACCCGAGTGTTCGGCTCACGACCAGGCACGTACGGCGCAGGCCTGCTGCAGTTGATCGACTCCAAGCAGTGGCGCACCGATGAGGACCTCGCCGCCGTCTACACCGAGTGGGGTGGCTACGCGTACGGACGTGACCTCGACGGAGTGGCCGCCGTCGACGACATGCGAGCCGCCTACCGCCGGATCGCCGTCGCCGCGAAGAACACTGACACCCGCGAACACGACATCGCCGACTCCGACGACTACTTCCAGTTCCACGGCGGAATGGTCGCGACGGTCCGCGCACTGACCGGTGAGAACCCCGAGGCCTACATCGGCGACTCGACGCGGCCCGATTCCGTGCGCACCCGCACCCTGCACGAGGAGACCTCCCGCGTGTTCCGGGCGCGGGTGGTGAACCCGCGCTGGCTCTCTGCGATGCGTCGGCACGGTTACAAGGGAGCCTTCGAGATGGCGGCGACCGTCGACTACCTCTTCGGGTACGACGCGACCACCGACGTCGTCGCCGACTGGATGTACGAGCAGCTCACCGAGCAGTACGTCCTCGACGAGACCAACCGCGAGTTCCTCGAGCAGTCCAATCCGTGGGCGCTGCACGGCATCTCCGAACGACTCCTGGAAGCCGTCGAGCGAGACATGTGGAAACAGCCGCCGCCGGAGCTCCTGGACCAGTTGCGACAGGTCTATCTCGAAGCCGAAGGAGACATCGAAGGCCGGTCCGAAGACTGACGATCGTCGCGATCGGGAACTCTCACGGCCCACGATGCGTTACACAGGTGAACACCACCTCGTGTATCGGAGAGTGACGAAGCATGATCAGGCTCGCAATCGTGGCCTACCTTGTCGTGGAGATCGCGGCGTTCTGGGCGCTCACCCACTTCCTGGGATTCGGGTGGGCGCTGTTGATCACCATCGGAGCGGCAGCCGTCGGCTTCGCGGTTCTCGGCCGCCGTGCCCGTACGTTGACCGCCGACCTGCGCAGCGCGGCGCGCCGTGAACCCACCGGCGCGCGCCCGGCGGGCGACGGCGTCCTCTTCGCGGGGTCCGCGCTGTTCACGATCCTGCCGGGTGTCGTGTCTACCGTCGTCGGGCTGATCCTCATGACGCCGCCCGCCCGCAAGGTCCTCAGTCCGGCTGTGGAAGCCGGCATGATGCGCCGCGCATCCGTCCTGGTGACAGGTGGACGAGGGCCGCTCGGCGGACGTCGCGGTGGCGCTCGCTACGTGGACGGAACGGTCGAGGGCAGCGTGATCGACGAGACGTCGGACGTCGTCGACGTCACTAAGCGTCGCCCCGACGGCACAGTCCACATCGACGTGCCCGGCCTACCCGAGCCGCCCGCGGCCCGACCCTGACACAATCGAAGGCGTGACGACGCAACTGCTCCTCGGCGGGACTGTCTATTCCTCGCCCGCCGTACCCGATGCCACTGCCTTCGCGATCACCGACGGAATCGTCGTATGGGTCGGGACCGACGACGTCGGTCGCGCGCTCCATCCGGACGCCGAGATAGTCGATTTGGACGGGCATTTCGTCGCGCCCGCGTTCGTGGACTCCCACGTCCACCTCACCGACACCGGTCTACGCCTCACCGGACTGGACCTGAGCGGGGCCACCAGCCGGACCGACTGCCTCGATCGGCTCGCAGCCTTCCTCGAGACCTCGGACGACCCGATCGTGTGGGGGCTCGGTTGGGACTCGTCCACCTGGGACGGCTCGGACGCCGAGGGACTCCCGCCGACCACGGCCGACCTCGACGCCGTCGCCGGAAACCGGCCCGTCTACCTGGCGCGCGTCGACGAGCATTCGGCAGTCGCGTCGAGCGCCTTGCGCGACCTCGTCCACGGCATCGAAGCGGCGACCGGCTATCAGGCGCAGGCGCCCCTCGTCGCCGACGCCCACCACCGAGTCCGCGCCGCCGCGCGTGGTCTCACCACCCCCGAGGCACGGCGGCGCGCGCAGCTGACAGCCCTCGATCACGCCGCGTCACGGGGTGTCGTGGCCGTCCACGAGAACGGCGGCCCCGACATCAGCGGGGTCGACGACTTCCGGTCGGTCGCCAATCTCGATCACCCCGTTCTGGTCCGCCGCTATTGGGGACAGCCGGTCAGCAGCCTCGAGGAGGCCAGGGCCGTGATGTCCGCGATGGGCGCGGACGCCCTGGGAGGAGACCTGTTCATCGACGGGGCGATCGGTTCGCGCACTGCGTGGCTGATCGACGAGTACTCCGACGCCGAGGGCGAATACGGAGTCAGCTATCTCGACGAGGAGACCATCACCGCCCATCTGCGCGCCACGACCCTCGCAGGCATTCAGGCCGGGTTCCACGTGATCGGCGACGGGGCCGTCGCCGCTGTCGCCGCGGCGATGAGCACTGTCGCCGACGAACTCGGCACCCCGGCACTGGCTCGCTGTGCGCACCGCCTCGAGCACGCTGAGATGGTGACCTCCGATCAAGCCGAGCTGTTCGCGCGCTGCGGTGTCATCGCGTCCATGCAGCCGTTGTTCGACCACGCCTGGGGCGGCGACGACGCCCTGTACATCCACCGCCTCGGAGAGCGCGCCCCGACGCTCAACGACTTCGCCGGACTGGCGCGCGCGGGTGTGGCGCTGGCCTTCTCCAGCGACGCACCGGTGTGTGACATCGATCCGTGGGCGAGCATTCGAGCCGCAGTCCACCACCACACTCCGACCAATGCGATCTCGCCGCGCGCGGCGTTCGCCGCGTGCACCCGAGGCGGATGGCGAGCAGGCGGTGTGAACGACGGTCTGACCGGCACCCTCGTGCCTGGCGCACCCGCACACTACGCGGTGTGGGACGTCGACGACCTGGTCGTCGCAGCATCGCACCAGAGCGTCCAACGGTGGTCCACCGACCCGCGTTCCCGGGTGCCCGCCCTGCCGAACGTCGAGCCCGGAGCCCGCTTGCCGGAGTGCGTCCGCACCGCGATCTCAGGCGAGATCGTGTACGAACGGCCCACTGCGTGAGTTTCCCCGGCTGGGCGTGGCGTCTGGCAGGCGCTGCGGCGGGCGGCGGACTCATGTTCGCGGCCTTTCCGCCCCGGGACCTCTGGTTCCTCGCTCCGCTGTCGCTCGGGGTCTTGTACGCCGTGCTGCGAGTGGGACGTCCTCGCGTTCGCGTCGGAGCACTCGCCGGATTCGTCTACGGCCTCGTGTTCTTCGTGCCGCTTCTCCCGTGGATCGGCGAATACGTCGGCCCGCTGCCGTGGTTGGCGCTCGCCGCGATCATGGCGCTCTACCTCGCGGCGTTCGGCGCCATCGCGACGCTGACCATGCGCTTGCGGTGGGCTCCGCTGTGGTTCGCGATCACGTGGACCGGTGTCGAAGCCGTCCGCTCGTCGTTCCCGTTCGGCGGCTTCCCCTGGGGGCGAGCGGCTTTCAGTCAGACTTCGGGCCTGCTTCTGCCGACGACGTCGGTCGTCGGCGCACCGGGGGTGTCGTTCCTGATCACCCTCGTCGGTGCGGGCGCTGCGTCGCTGGTGCTGTCGGCAGTGGCCGCGCGCGGCGCAACGCCGTCGTTGCAGCGACTGTCCTGGAAGCGATTGAGCGCCGCTGCTGCAGCCGTCCTCGTCCCGCTCATTGCGGGCGGCGTCCTCCTCGGAACCGGGGCGCCCGGAACGCACCCGACGTCGACGCTCGACGTCGCAGCCGTTCAAGGCAATGTGCCGCGTCTCGGACTGGACTTCAACGGACAGCGCCGCGCCGTTCTGGACAACCATGTCCGCACCACTCTGGAGATGGCTCGCCAGGTACGCGCGGGCCAGCGCGAACAGCCCGACGTCGTCCTGTGGCCGGAGAACGCCTCCGACATCCCGCCGCTGCAGAACCAGGACGCCGCAACTGAGATCCGTACCGCGGTGACCGCGTCCGGTGCACCGCTGGCTCTCGGAACCCTCATGCCCAATGAAGAGGGGCCAACCAACAGTGTCTTGCTGTGGGGGCTGCAGGGCGGCGTCGCCGACGAAGAGCCGTCCGACCGGTACGACAAACACATCATTCAGCCGTTCGGCGAATACCTGCCGTGGCGCGACTTCTTCCGACACTTCTCGTCGTACGCCGACCGCGCAGGCAACTTCCAGGCGGGCAGCGGGCCGGGCGTCATCACCGCGCACACCTCGCGCGGCGACGTCCGCATCGGCGTGTCCACGTGCTGGGAAGTCGCCTTCGACCGGTCACCGAGGAAAGCCGTCGACGACGGCGCACAGTTCCTGTACGTACCGACGAACAACGCGACGTTCGGCCTCACCGACATGAGCAGTCAACAGTTGGCGATGTCGCGGGTCCGCGCCGTCGAGACGGGCCGGTCGGTCGCCGTGGTGTCGACCAGCGGACTGAGCGCATTGATCAGGCCCGACGGATCGGTCATCGACCAGAGTGGGCTGTTCGAGGCTGCGATCCTGCAGAGTCCGCTCGAGCTGCGCGAGGGGACCACTCCAGCGGTATGGGCCGGCCCCTGGCCCGAGCGGGTCGTACTGGTCGTCATGGTGCTCGGGTTTTTGTACGCGTTGTACACAACGACTAGCCTCGAAATGTTCGCCGGTGGATCTCGACTCCGCTCGATCAGCGGAAAGGGCCGCTCGAACGACGGAACGGATCGCTCGATCAGCGGGGAGGACCGCTCGAGCAACGAAGCGGGGCAGGGCGAGCGCGGCACACAGACGGAGGAGCACGATGAGCGGTAACGATCAGCACGTGGTCGGGAAGTACGGAGCCCGGGCTCTCGTCGTCGTACCCACGTTCAACGAGCGAGAGAACCTCCCGCTCATCGTCGATCGACTCTTCACCTCGCTCGGCGACATCCACTTGCTCGTCGTCGACGACTCGAGTCCGGACGGTACCGGCGACGTCGCCGACCGACTCGCCGCCGACGACACAGCCGGTCGCATCCATGTTCTGCACCGCACGGCGAAGGACGGCCTCGGCAAGGCCTACCTCGCCGGATTCGCGTGGGGACTGGCCCGCGAGTACCAGGTGATCATCGAGATGGACGCCGACGGCTCGCATGCTCCGGAGCAGTTGCACCGCCTGCTCGCCGCGATCAACGACGGCGCCGACCTGGTCATCGGCTCCCGGTACGTCCCCGGCGGAGCACTCGTCAACTGGCCTAAGCGTCGCGAAATCCTGTCTAAGGGCGCCAATACTTATGCACGTCTCGCGCTCGGCGTCCACATCAACGACATCACCGCAGGTTACCGCGCGTTCCGTCGCGAGGTACTCGAGAAAATCGGCTTGGACGAGGTCGAGTCGGCCGGGTACTGCTTCCAGATCGACCTCGCCTGGCGCAGCCTGCAGCACGGATTCACGATCCGCGAAGTGCCGATCACGTTCACCGAACGCGCCATCGGCGAGTCGAAGATGGACGGGGGCGTCATCGCCGAGTCGTTCATCAACGTCGCGCGCTGGGGAATCCAGGGCCGCCTTGCCAAACGGCGACGCTGACCGCCGACGCGACTGAACACCGGAAACAGGACGGCCCCGGCGTGAGCCGGGGCCGTCCTGTATTGATGTTCTCTTAAGCGGTTCCGCCGCGCCTGCGCTGCTTGAGCAAGTCGAGTCGCTCGGCGAGGAGCACGTCGAGTTCCTCCTCGGAGCGTCGTTCGAGCAGCATGTCCCAGTGGGTACGCGGGGGCTTGCCCTTCTTCTCCTCCGGCTCAGCGCCTTCGAGAATGGTGCCTTCCATACCGTTTTTGCACGGCCACTTCGACGGGATCTCCGCCTCGTCGGCGAACGGGATGTCGAAGATCTCACCATTGTCGGTGCGGTACTGGACGATCCGCCGCGGTGCGAGGTCGTGGTCGCGATCGGTCTCGTAGCTCACCGCTCCGAGTCGGCTACCGCGCAGTACTCGATCAGCCATTCATGGTTCCTCTCAACAGACAGATGATCCAGACCAGTCTACGCGTCACTCGGCGGTGATGCGCAGACGCGTCCGATCATGCGAGTAACGTCCACGGAGTGTCCTTGACGTCCCAACACAAGCGACCGTATGCATGTGCCTGGTGCGGACGACAGATGGTCGACTCCGAATCGGGCCGCAGGCGGAAGTACTGCAAGCGATCCTGCCGCCAACGAGCCTACGAACAGAGAACGCTTGTTGCAGGCACGGCTATTCCCGGCGACGCGCTGATCCTGTCCGCAGAGGAGGCCGAGTCACTCCGCGACCGGCTGTTCGAGTTGCGCTGCGCAGCTCAGGACATTCGGACCGCCATCGGTGAGAACGCCGATCACAGCGCCCTGGGGTCGATGGCGGACGAGCTCGTCAGGCTCGCCGAAGAGTCGGAACGCCTGCGATGATCGCGCGGGTGTTCGGCGCTTCGTTCGTCGTCACGATCATCGCCCTCGCCGTCGCATATCTGTACGCCGGATGGTCGGGGGTCGCGTTGTGCGCGATCCTCGGCGTCCTCGAGATCTCGCTGTCGTTCGACAACGCCGTCATTAATGCGACCGTCCTCGAACGCATGAGCCCGATGTGGCAGAAGATCTTCCTCACCGTCGGCATCCTCATCGCGGTCGTCGGCATGCGTTTGCTGTTCCCCCTGGTCATCGTCTGGGCCACCTCGGGGCTCAACCCGGTGGACGCCATGGACCTCGCACTGAACCCGCCGAGCGACGGTGCCGCAGCTTTCGCCGACGGTTCACCGAGTTACGAGACGCTCCTCACCGATGCGCACCCCCAGATCTCAGCGTTCGGCGGCATGTTCCTGATCATGCTGTTCTTGGACTTCGTCTTCGACGACTCAGGTGTCACGTGGTTGAGCCCGATCGAAAAGCCACTCGGACGCATCGGACGCATCCCGGGCGCGTCGACCGTCGTCTCGTTGGGCGCACTCGTGATCGCAGCCCAGTTCACCGCCGCAGACGACACGGTCTCGGTGCTGACCGCGGGCATCCTCGGGCTCTTCACCTACCTCGTCGTCAACGGCCTGACCGGACTCATCGAGACAGACGAACCGGACGGGCAGGCAGGAGATGCGTCGTCCGGGCCGAGCGAGGCGACCAAGGCCGTCGGCAAGGCGGGGTTGTTCCTGTTCCTGTACTTGGAGGTCCTCGACGCGTCGTTCTCGTTCGACGGGGTCATCGGAGCGTTCGCGATCACCTCGGACCCGATCCTGATCGCACTCGGGCTCGGTTTCATCGGCGCGATGTTCGTGCGTTCGATCACGATCTACCTCGTGCGTGCCGGTACCCTCTCGGAATTTCGTTACCTCGAGCACGGAGCGCATTGGGCGATCGGAGCCCTCGCCGTCATCATGCTGGTGAGCGTCGATAAGAGCATCGAGGTTCCCGAGCTCGTCACCGGCCTGATCGGCATCGTGTTCATCGGGGCGGCGACAGCGTCGAGTGTCTGGGCCAACAGGAGGGACGCCGGCACGAATGCCGAAGCCCGATCCGAGACAGAGTCCGAAGGCAGAGTTTAGTTGGGCGCGTGGATCTCCTCGTAAACCTCGCCGACGGGCCGAGCGAGGAGGCGGTCGGTCATCTCCCGTTTGAGCACAGCCAGGTGAGCATCCTCGTCTTCGGTGCGGTCCGCCTTCTTTCCGAGTGCGATGAACTCGTCAGTCACCAGACCGTCGTCGCAGATCTGCAGGGCCACCGTTCGACCGTCATAGTCGAACACCCACACATACCGGGCCAGCGTCGCGCCGCGTTCGGGTTTCGCCAGGTCCGGGTCCACGACGAAGCGATCGCCGGTGACGGCGCGTAGAACCATCTCGACGGCGTCACGACCGCCCGGCCCCGGGAACGCGGTCCGCACCCGCACGCGGCGTCGTTCGACGTCGCCGAGCAGTGCGACGGCGTGTGACATCGCGCAGAACCCATGCGCCACACCACCAGGAAAGCCCGGGCCATGGTAGCGATCCACGTCTTCGACGGTGAAGTCGATCGACATTCCGTTCTCGAACACGGTCAACATGCGACTGTTCATCCTCTCGTGGCCCACTGCAGAGCCGAATACAACATTTGGGTGGCGCCGGGCATGAAGCCCGAACCGTGGTGATACACCGGGTCCATCGTGGTGACCAGGAACCTGCCTGGTGTCGACTGTTCATCGATGAACAGGATCGAACCGTCGCGCTCACCAGCCTCGGTGTGGAGGTCGACGAGACTCACCGCGCTCTCCGGTGCGTCCAGAACCCCGTGGTAGTGCCAGATGACGGCCCGCTCCGCGAAGAACTCCCACGCCGGATGATCCGGTGCGCGGGTCCGCAAGCGATGGTCCTCACCGGTGCGCCACCACCAGAAGATCGTCGGGCGCGGATGCTCGGTGATGGCGGGAAGCCAGTCGCCGACATGATTCTCGCCGAAGATCAGCACCGTGGCGCCCCGTTCGAGGATGCTCTGGATCTCATCTGCCCACGGCGTCAACAGATCGGGCCGAAGACGGTCGGCTACTACCAGTACGTCCGCGCTGCGGAGCGACTCACGATCGCCGGTCCGCACATGCAACCCAGCCAGCCGGTATGGAGCGAGCGCCGGATCGGCGAGCGTTGCCAAATGAGAGTGACTTCCGCCGTGCAAGAACACCATTCGAGTGGTCATCGGCCCTCCAGCCAATCGATGATCTGGGGGCCGAGGGCTGCGGTCCCGCGGTGCGGCGCCGAGAACTGGAGCAGATCGTTCCCGCCGTGCACCAGGACCCGGCCGGCACCGAGGGGGTACTCGTAGTCGATCGGCGCCGACGTACGCCCGATCGTGTGGACGACTCGCGCGTTCTCCGGAAGATCGAGGTAGCAGCCCCGACCGTAGAAGCCGGCCACACCGATCCGCTCCAACTCCTCGAAGGGCACCGGCTCGCGGCGACCACTGTTGTAGAGAAGCGCCAGCGGATCGATGCCCGCCCAGACCGGGTGGTGAGCGGCGCGCGTCAGAACGAGATCGGCGGGGGAGCGGAAATCGAGTTTGCGCCAACGCGTCAAACCGTCGAGGAAGGCTCGCTGCACATGCCCGTTCACGAGCACGCGGCCGCCGTCGCGCACGAACTCGGTCAGGAGGGCCCGATGCTCCGCCAGGAACTCCTGGTCGACGTCACCGGTCAGGTAGACGCCTGCCACATCCCGATCGAGCAGCGCAGGCAGGTCGTAGACGTCTACTTCGTCGAATCCGTCGACCGACTCGCCTCGTCGCGGTGCCATCAGCGCCTTGAGAATTCGCATGCCGAGACCCCCTTTCCGAAGTCTGGTACCGCGAGGCGTCGCACCGCGCTGGGCGTGTCGACGTCCGACGTCACGATCGGCACCCCATACATCTCGGTCAGCAATTCGCCGGTCAGCAGTTCCTGTGTTGCACCGATACGTTGATCGACGGACGACACCATCAGCATCGAGCGCTCGGCGATGTGCAGAGCGTGATCGGGGTGATGCGTGGTCATGACCACGCACATGCCGTCATCGGCGAGTGCTCGCAGGGCGGTCAGCACACCCGCCTGATTACGCAGGTCCAGGGCCGACGCCGGCTCGTCCAGCACGATGGTGTCGCACTCGGAGACTAGCGCTCGCGCGATCAGCACGAGCTGCCGCTCACCGCCGCTGAGCCCGGTGTACTCCCGCTGCGCGAGATGTCCGGCGCCGACTCTGATTAACGCTTGCTCGGCCGCATGACGGTCCTTCGACGACGGTGCGCTGTAGATCCGAACCTTGCGGGCGCGTCCCATGAGCACGATGTCCAGGACGCTGAAGGAGAACGCCACCGAGTGCGACTGCGGGACATAGCCCACCGAACCCGACATGGTGACCGAGCCCGACACCGGACGCAGCAGACCCGACAGGCATTTGAGCATCGTGGTCTTGCCGCGAGCATTCGGCCCGAGCACGGCGAGAACCTGCCCGGCCTCGGCAGTCACCGACACGTCTTGAAAGATCCACGGTCGGCCGGTGGAGTAGCGATACGAAATCGAGGTGGCCTCAAACATCCGAACCCCACAGCGTTGACCGGTTCTTGAACAGCAGGAGCACGAAGAACGGGGCTCCGATGATCGCGGTGAGGATCCCGATGGGGATCTCTGCACTCGTGGCCGAACGCGCGATCGTGTCGATGACCGTCAGATACGAGGCACCGAGCAGCACACTGATCGGAAGAACTCTCCGGTTGTCCTGGCCGACCATCATCCGCACCAAATGAGGTACGACAAGACCCACCCAGCCGACGACCCCCGCGACCGCGACCGAACCAGCGGTCAAGAGGGCGACACACACCAGCAAGACGCCACGCAGCACTCCGGGCCGAATTCCCATCGCGGTCGCATCCTCGTCGCCCATCGCGAGGATGTTCAGGCGCCACCGCAGCGCAAGCATCACGGTGCCCGCGACCAGGATCGGGACGGCGGCGATGAGGACCTTGCTGTAGGTCGCGGTCCCGAGCGATCCCATCAACCAGAAGACGATCGACGGGAGTTCGCTGTACGGATCGGCGATGTAGGTGACGAACGAGACCATCGACTGGAACATCGCACCGACGACGGTGCCGCCCAGAATGATCATGAGCAGCGGAGCCCCGGGCACCGCTCGTCCGATCGCGAGGACGAGCAGGAGGGCAGCGATGCCGCCGAAGAACGCTCCACCGACGAGTGCGGCTCCACCGGCGCCGGTGAGCAGGACCAGCACGCCGCCGAACGAGGCGCCTGACGACACGCCGAGCATCTGAGCACTGGCGAGTGGATTGCGGAACACACCCTGCATCACCGCACCGGTCAGAGCGAGGCCACCGCCGATGAGCACCGACAGCAGCACCCGAGGCAATCGGACATCGATGACGGTCGAGTACTCCTGCGGGTACCAGGTCTGCCTGATCGGAAACACCTGGCTGGTGAGGATGCGGACGATCTCGTTGACCGGGACCGTATAACGCCCGACGGCCAGTGCGCCGACTGCGACGACCACCAGTACTACTCCGAAGGCAAGGAACAGCACGGTGTTCGTAGCTACCGGTCGGCGTCGCTTCGACGCCACGGATACCGGAGCAGGTGTCGGTGGCGATACGACGTCAGCGGAGGAACTGGTCATAGTCCGCGGCCTCCCTGTTCAAGTCCAGACGCAGGACCTGATCGATCTCATCGTCAGAGATGTCGTAGGCGAACAGATCGTCGAACGCGGACTTCATCTCCGAGCGCAGTTCGCCGGAACGCTCACCCGGATACAGAATGTGATTCATCCACAGCCACATCAGCGGCGACTCAGCGCTCGGGACCTGCCAGCGGTAGCCGCCGAGCGGGGTCTTGTAGACGCGCTTGTTCTTGACCGCACTGGTCGACGCAAGCCGGGTGTCGGCGTAGATGTCGGCCGGCGTGCTCTCATCGAACCCGCTGAGCATGATCACCTCGGGATCCCACGAGAGGATCTGCTCGGCGTTGACCTGACCCGAGTCCGAGACGAAATCCTTCGAAACGAGATCGGCGCCGACGAGGTCGAACTGGAATCCGTCGTACCCGCTGCCGGTCGTGGTGCTGTAGGTGTCGCCCGTTTTAGACAAGATCATCGCGCGCGGCCGCTCGCCCTTGGCCGAGGCGACGCGCTCCCGCATCTCGGCGATCTTCGTGTGCTGCCATTCGACGAGGTGCTCACCGCGCGCTGGCTTGCCCGCGATCTCCGAGAAGAGCGTGATCCACTTCTCCAGATCCTCCTGAGTGCCGTACTCGAGCCCCGCGACGGGCATTCCGGCCGCTTCGATCGGTTCGGTCACACCGGTGCCGCGGTCGCCCCACTGCACGACGACGTCAGGGGAGAGTTGCAAGAGGGTTTCGACGTTTGGCACGAAGTCATTGCCGGCCACGGTCGGTGACGACGCCGATTCAGGGAACATCGTGGCGAACATTCCGCCCTTGTTCGCCGCGAGCGTCGACTCGTTGATTCCGACGATGCGGTCGTAGCTGCGGTCGACAGCGGCGAAGATCGCCGGTGCAGGCATCACTGTGAACGCAACCTTGTCGGCCGGGCCGTCGAGCGTCACCGTTGTGCCGCGCTGGTCGACGATCGTCAGCGAACCCGAGTCGCCGACCCCGGAGTCAGTCGACTCCGCACGGCTCGAGCACCCGGCTGTGAACGTGAGCACGGCGATCACACCGGCCGCCAGCCAGCGACTGCCGGTTCGGCGTGAGGACTGGCGCAAGGCGGAAGTCGTTGATGGCATGGGAGGGAGCCTTCTTTCCGAAGAGCTTGCAAATGCAATTTAGGTTAGCGTTGGCTAATTATCGGGTTGTAGTCGGGTGGACGAAGGCAGAGTCGCAGGCATCGCCGTAGAATCTGGTCCGTGACCCCACCGCGCTCGGATGCGCCGTCCGACGACGACGCGTCGTCGTCCCTGCATCGGGCAGGAGACTTCCTGTCACGAACCGACTCGTCCGATGCCGCGGTACGCGCCGCGCGCCTGGCCCGCAGGCTCGCCCCGCCCGAGACCCCCGTCTTCCCGACCGCCGAGCGCACCTCGGACCGGTTGGCCCGCCTCATCGGCGACACGAAGGCAGGCAGGCCGAGTGCGACCCGCGAACTCGGCCTCGCGTCGGTGTCGTTGTGGCAGAACCTGATCGAACGCAGACGGCCGTCGATAAGCGACACGCCCGTACCCGTGACGATCCTGTTCACCGATCTCGTCAGCTTCTCCTCCTGGGCCCTCCGGGCAGGCGACGACCAGGTCCTCGATCTCCTCAAACAGGTCAACGATGCGTGCACACGCGTCATTCGCAGTCACGGCGGACACGTCGTCAAGACCCTCGGTGACGGCACGATGGCAGTTTTCGTCGATGCCGCACAAGCAGTCGAGGCCGCCAACGAGTGCGGCGAGGCGGTCGCCGCGATCACCGTGAACGGTCACCGCCCGTCGTTGCGTGCCGGAATGCACACCGGCGAGCCGCGCGCCGTCGGAGACGATTTCATCGGCGTCGACGTGAACATCGCGGCTCGCGTCTGCGACGCGGCAGGTTCGGGGGAGGTCTACGTCAGCGACGCGACGCTCGCCGACCTCGACTCCGACCGCTTCGTCGTCAAGAAGCGGCGGTTCCGCGCAAAGGGCGTACCGAAAGAGTTGACCGTCTACCGCGTGTTGCCGCGGTACGACTCCGACGACGCGTAGTTGACGGGATCAAGGTTGCCGGGATCGAGAATCGGCCGCCGGGGATTAAAATCGGGAGCATGGCGCTCTTCGACGACGACGAACTGGAAGAGTTCTATCGTCGTGTCGAGCTCAGCACCGCAGCTGCCTCGTCTCGACCTCGCCGTCGACGACGTCCCGTGACCACGGCCGCAATCGTCTGCCCGACACCAGAGAAGATCGCGTATCCGGACTACGCGGCCGTTACCGGTGCGATCCTGGCGATCACCCGAGCGTCCCGAACTCGTCCGTCTCTGCGGTGTTACGAATGCCGCTGCGGCTACTGGCATCTCACGAGCGGTGTGCCACGACCAGAATGACGTCACTCGAACGGCGACGCGTGCCGTCGACTGTCGTGACACGAATCGGGCCCCGACCGTTGTGGTCGGGGCCCGATTGGTGCGGGTGTGTGGTCTGTATCAACGACGCCGTGGCGTGGGACCGAGTACTGCGACCGGCGAGTTCGACAACTGGAGTGCCACGCGGTCGGAGTTGTTCATGGTCATCATCTTGTTGATACGGCGGCTGTAGCCGCGGAGTGTCGACGTAAGCGTCGGACTGGTGCTCTTTCGCATTGCGGGGGTCCTCCTCCGTCTTCTTCAGTCCACACCAAGGTAACCGAGAATCCACCCGCCGTCAATCACCGTTGGTACGTCGTTAACTTTCCGTTAACCCAGCGACCCGCGCGAGAGTCGCTATCTCCTCCGGCGTGCCGGGGGAGACCAGCATCGTCGTCACACCCGCTGCCTCCCACACCCCGATCTGTTCACGGACGCGCGCCTCGTCGCCGATGATCGCCGAATCGTCGACCGCTTCGTTCGGGATGATCTGCGCGGCTTCCTCTTTGCGCCCTGCGCGGAACAAGGCGGTCACCTCGTCGACGACGTCGGCGTAGCCCATCCGGCGATACACCTCGGCGTGGAAGTTCGTGTCCTCGCTGCCCATGCCGCCCATATATAGCGCTAGGAACGGTTTGACCGCGGCGTACGCAGCGTCCGGGTCGTCGGTGAGCACGATCTGGGCGGTCGCACAGATCTCGAACGTCTCGCGCGTGTGTCGTGCTCCGGGTCGCGCGAAACCTTCGTCGAGCCACTCGTTGTACTGATCCGCCAGTCGAGGTGTGTAGAACAGCGGCAGCCATCCGTCGGCGATCTCGCCCGCGAGCGCGATGTTCTTCGGGCCCTCGGCTCCGAGGTACACCGGGATGTCGCGGCGCAGCGGATGCACGATCGGCTTGAGTGGTTTTCCGAGTCCGGTGGACCCTTCGCCTGTCACCGGAAGAGGGTAGTGCGGGCCGTCGCTGGTGACCACGTCCTCGCGCGCCCACACCTGCCGCATGATGTCGATGTATTCGCGGGTGCGTGCGAGCGGCTTGGGGAATCGCTGTCCGTACCAGCCCTCGACGACTTGTGGTCCGGAGACGCCGAGTCCGACGATGTGCCTGCCGCCAGAGAGGTGGTCAAGAGTCAATGCCGCCATCGCGCACGCTGTCGGCGTCCTCGCCGACAGTTGAAGTACCGATGTGCCGAGCTTGAGACGCTGAGTGTCTGCGCCCCACCAGGACAGCGGGGTGTACGCGTCCGACCCCCACGCCTCTGCAGTGAAGATCGCATCGAAGCCGTGCTCCTCGGCCGCCCCGACGAGTTCACGATGATTGTGCGGCGGCTGCGCGCCCCAGTATCCGAGCTGTAGTCCGAGTCTCATGCCGCCGACTGTATCGCGCGTCACGCTCGACGACTTCCGTTGCTGGTCCCACGCTGGGGTCGAGAAGAGTCGAGACCGCACCATCACCCCGCAGGTCGAGCGAAGTCGAGACTGCAACGTGCGCACACGATCACGCACCGGTCGAGCGGAGTCGAGAGCACAACGTGCGCACACGATCACGCACCATCACCCCGCAGGTCGAGCGAAGTCGAGAGCACAACGAGCGCACGGGATCTCGACTCCGCTCGATCAGCAAAAAGCAGCCGCCGCTCTAACTCACCACCACGCAGGTCGAGCGAAGTCGAGACCACAACGTGCATACGGGATCTCGACTCCGCTCGATCAACAAGGGACCCGCTCGATCAGTTGTGCAGATCGAAGCGGTCGGCGTTCATGACCTGGTTCCACGCGGAGACGAAGTCCTCGACGAACTTGCGGCCCGCGTCGTCGGCGCCATAGACCTCGGCGACGCCACGGAGCTGCGAGTTGGAACCGAAGACCAGGTCGGCACGCGTGCCGGTCCACTTCTTCTCGCCGGTGTCGCGAACGCCGCCGACGAACGTTCCGTCGGCCTGCTCGACCCACTCGGTATCCATGTCGAGCAAGTTCACGAAGAAGTCGTTCGACAGGACGCCCGGGCGATCGGTGAAGACGCCGTGGGTCGATCCGCCGTGGTTCGCGCCGAGCACTCGCAGACCGCCGACCAGGGCAGTCATCTGCGGCGGCGTGAGCTGCAGCAGGTAAGCACGGTCGACGAGCAGGTATTCAGCCTCCGTGGCGACGTCGCTGGCGACGTAGTTGCGGAAACCGTCCCACCGCGGCTCCATCTCGGTGAACGACTCGACGTCGGTCTGCTCCTGCGTGGCGTCGCCGCGGCCAAGCGCGACCGGAACGGTCACGGTGTGCCCGGCGTCCGCCGCAGCTTGCTCGATGGCTGCCGCGCCGCCGATGACGATGATGTCGGCGACCGACACGTTCGCATTTGATGCCGCGTTGAACTCCTCGGCGATCTTCTCCAGTGCGGGAAGGACTTCGGCCAGAGCCTTGGGATCGTTCACCGCCCAGTTCCGCTGCGGCTCCAAGCGGACGCGTGCACCGTTGGCTCCGCCACGGTAGTCACTGCCGCGGAACGACGCAGCCGACGCCCACGCGGTCGAGACCAGTTGTGCCACAGTCAGTCCGGACGCGAGGATCCGTCGCTTCAGCTCGGCGACGTCGGTCTCGCGCGGCAGCGGGCCTTCTGGCGCGTCGACGACGTCCTGCCAGATCAGCTTCTCTTCGGGAACCTCGGGGCCGTGGTAGCGGGCGCGCGGTCCCATGTCGCGGTGCGTCAGCTTGAACCATGCACGGGCGAATGCGTCGGCGAACTCGCGCGGGTTCTCCAGGAACCGGCGGGAGATCTTGCCGTACTCCGGATCCTCGCGCAGCGCGATGTCCGTGGTGAGCATCATCGGCTGGAGTCGCTTGTCCGGGTCGGCCGGGTGGGGGACACTCGTCGATCCCGCGTTGTCCTTGGGCCGCCACTGCGTTGCGCCTGCCGGCCCCGTGTAGGTCTCCCACTCGTAGCCGTACAGCGTCCAGAAGAAGTTGTTGTCCCACGTGATCGGGGTGCTGTTCCACGCGCCCTCGATGCCGGAGCTGATCGCGTCGGCGCCGACGCCCGACTTGTAGTCACTCTTCCAGCCGATGCCCATCTGTCCCATCGGGGAGCCTTCCGGAGCTTCGCCGACGTCGTCTGCGGGGCCTGCGCCGTGCGTCTTGCCGAAGGTGTGGCCACCGGCGATGAGTGCGACCGTCTCCTCGTCGTTCATCGCCATCCGCGCGAACGTCTCCCGGATGTCCTTGGCTGCGGCCAACGGATCCGGAACCCCGTTCGGTCCTTCGGGGTTGACGTAGATCAAGCCCATCTGGACGGCGGCGAGAGGATTCTCCAAATCGCGGTCACCGCTGTATCGCTGATCGTCGAGCCACATCTTCTCGGGGCCCCAGTAGATCTCTTCGGGCTCCCACTTGTCGGGGCGGCCGCCCCCGAAGCCGAACGTGTCGAATCCCATGGACTCGAGCGCGACGTTGCCCGCGAGCACGATCAAGTCGGCCCAGGACAGCTTTGCGCCGTACTTCTTCTTGACCGGCCACAGCAGGCGACGCGCACGGTCGAGGCCCGCGTTGTCCGGCCAGCTGTTCAGCGGCGCGAAGCGCTGCATGCCGTGCCCGGCGCCGCCGCGACCGTCGGCCACTCGATAGGTGCCCGCGGCGTGCCATGCCATGCGAATGAACAACGGACCGTAGTTGCCGTAGTCGGCAGGCCACCAGGTCCTCGAATCGGTGAGCACCGACTGAAGGTCGGCCTTCACTGCAGCGAGGTCGAGAGACTCGAACTCGCTCGCGTAGTCGAAGTCCGGACCATTCGGATCGCCCTCGGCAGGGTTCTCCGCGAGAAGCTTGAGATTCAGCTGGCCGGGCCACCAGTCACGGTTTCCACCGCCTGCCGTCGGCGGCTGCATCGACGGGCCGTGCGCCACTGGGCATTCTTCTACGATCGGGGCGTTCTGTTGGTCAGTCACATTGTTCCTTTGTTCACATTGATCTGATCTGGGCTGAGCTTGCGGATCGGGTGGTGTGCTGATCGGACGAGTCGTCGAGCCTGACTACGAACCCGAGACGGCACAGTCGGGGCAGACGCCCCAGTAGACGACTTCGGCCTCGTCGATGACGAAGCCGTGGTCGTCAGCAGCGGTCAAGCAGGGCGCGGGGCCCACGGCACAGTCGACGTCGATGACTTTGTCGCAGTACCGGCATACCAGGTGATGATGGTTGTCTGTGACGCGTGTCTCATAGAGAGACACATGTCCCGAGGGCTGGATTCGCCGGAGCAGCCCGACGTCCGTCAGTGCGCGAAGCACGTCGTATACCGCTTGTCTCGAGACCCCGTCCAGCAGTTCTCGCACACCGGCCAGGATGGTCTCGGTGTCCGAGTGCGGATGAGCGTCGACCGCCTGCAGCACTGCGAGTCTCGGCCTGGTCACTCGCAGTCCTGCACCCCGGAGGGCGCTGGTGTGCTCGTCGATGACCATGCCTCGACTATGCCCTATTTTCTGGACTCAGTCCAGTCTTTCTCGAAAACGGCGGAATCTGTTCGGCGCTTTCGAGGGTCGGCGGGCACAGGAGGCGAGCCGGAACACCCTCGAGCATCGTCGAAATGACCTCCTCCGACACTCCGTGCCCACGCAGGTCGGGGATCACTCGGCTCGTCACCTGGAAGTAGTCCCACCCGTCTGAGACCACGTTCATCGCCTTCTGGTCGAACCAGTCGCTGTAACAGAACGCGTCCTGCGAGAGCACCATCCGGTCGCCGTAACCGCGGTCGATCAGTGCCAGGACGGTGTCGACCCGGTCCGCATGGGGGAGCAGCAGGTCCAGCCCGAAACGGTCCATCCCGAGCACCGATCCCGCATCGGCGACGCGCATCAGATAGTCCAGATCAGTGGAGTCTCCGCTGTGCGCGAGGATCACCCGCGTGAGGTCCATCCCCTCCTCCGCGAGGACGCGCTGCGCGATCAGGCCCGACTGCGTGTGCGGATTCGTGTGGACGACCACGGGCAGCCCCGTCTGGGCCCCCACCCTGCCGACCGAGCGCATGACCCGTTCCACTCCGACAGTCAGCCCCTCGGCTTCGATCACACACACGAGGAAACCTGCCTTGACCGACGTCGTCCCGATCCCGTCGGTGATATCGCGCAGGAACATCGCGTCGAGCGGTTCAGGGACGTCGAACCCGAGCGCCGGCCCGGTGTAATGCATCTGGAAGGGCAGGTCGTTGAACGTGAAGAAACCCGTCGCCGCAACGATGTTCACGTCGACGCACTCAGCGACCCGTGCGACGCGTTCGATGTTCCGCCCCAGGCCGAGCACCGACACATCCATGATGGTGTCGATCCCCGCCGACTTGAGGCGGCCCACGGTGGCGACCGCCCGCTCGACTTCGGCGCCCTCGTCCCAATCGCGCAGATAGTTCAGTCGGAAGTCCTCTTGGACGACGAAGACGTGCTCATGGGTGAGCACAGCTCCCAACTGATCTGCGCCGATCGGTCCGGCGACAGTGTCGATGCGGTCCATGTGCCCTCTCATCAGACCGGTCCACGTGGCGGGATCGGCAACGCTCCCCACGCTAGTGCGAACGACGACCGGACGAGGTCGAATCCGCCCACCTCTCAGGCGGTGTTCAGTCGATGGCACAGTTTGTGGTCACACCGTCCATCACGCACGAGTTCGGAAGCCGAGTCTGATGCAGATCCCACCGCGACGTCGCCCGCGAATCGTCGGCGCCGTCGCGTCCGCGAGTGCGTTCGTCGTCGTGGCGATCGCGGTCGCGATAGTTGCCCGACCGTTGCACGACGATCGCGTCGTGATCCGCTTCGTGCGGCGCCATCCGAGCGACTGGTTGATCGATCTGGCCAGCGGATACTCCACCGTCGCCGGGCCGGTGACCATCGTCGTCCTGGCATGCGTGGGTGCGCTCGTCCTAGCCGTCCGCGATCGGGCGATCGGCAGGCCGGCAGCTGTGATCGGCGCGGCCTGGGGGGCGGTGGCTGTCTCCGAGATCGTGAAACGGGTCGTCGACCGTCCCCGCCCACCCGTCGGATGGCAGCTCGACGGTCCGGAGGCGACCCCCGCATTCCCGTCGACGCACGTGGCCGGTCTGACCGCTCTGCTGCTTGTGGCAGCACTCGTGACCACGGCCGGGAAGAGCCACCCGAACGGGCGGAGCAGGGCCCGAGCGGTTCTAGTGGCGGCCACGGCGTGCGCTGCGCTCGGAATGGGCGCCGCGCGCGTCTACCTCTGCATGAACTGGGCTTCGGACGCGGTCGGCGGGCTACTGCTCGGCGTCGCGGCGGCTCTGTGCGCGGTGTGGTCCGTCGACCAAATGGTGCTCAGAGCGCCCGAGCAGACTGCCTGAACGCATGCCCTAGTCTGTATCCATGCTCAGTCCGGGACAGCTCTTCGCCGAGTACCGCGTCGTGCGCGTCCTCGGCGCCGGTGGCATGGGTGAGGTGTACCTCGCTCAGCACCCGCGGCTACCACGCCAGGACGCAATCAAGGTGCTGCCGATCGAATTGACCGACGACCCGACCTATCGGGCGCGATTCACTCGAGAGGCGGACCTGGCCGCGGGCCTCGACCATTCGAGCATCGTCAGTGTCTACGACCGAGGCGAGGACCAGGGGCAACTCTGGATCGCGATGAAGTACATCCCCGGCTCGGATGCCAACGCGCTGATGAAGCAGACCGGACCGTTCGCGCCGCAGGACGTCGTCGACGTCGTCACCGCGGTCGCCGACGCGCTCGACTACGCGCACGCCAAGGGGCTGCTGCACCGCGACGTCAAGCCCGCGAACATCCTCATCGACGGAACGTCGGCCACGCGTCACAAGATCTACCTGACCGACTTCGGCATCGCGCGGACGATCGGGAACGACACCGCGTTGACGGCAGCCAATCTGACGGTCGGCTCTATCCAGTACACCTCGCCCGAGCAGTTGCGCGGCGACGATCTCAACGGACGCACCGACCAGTACTCACTCGCGTGCACCGCGTTCAAGCTCCTCACCGGTCGCGCGCCCTATCCCGAGCGCAAGCCGACCGAGATCATCAACGCTCATCTGAACGCGCCGATCCCGCACGCACGGAGCATTCGACCGGATCTCCCTCCCGAGGTCGACGCCGTTCTGGCGCGCGGCATGGACAAGCGCGCCGTCAACAGGTACCCGACGTGCATGGACTTCGCCCGGGATCTGGGCGCTGCACTGCGTACGTCGTCGGTTGCCGCCCCGCAGTTCCCTGCGACGATGATCAACCCGGGTCCCGTGGTTCCGCCGCCTGCCGCGTCTGGTGGTCCCGCAACTCCACCGCAGCAGGCCCAACCCGTCCCGGTGAGCCCGCCTGACCTGATGAAAGCGCCCGGACCGGTCCCGACATCCGGACCCGCCGACCGTTGGCAGCAGACGCCGTATCCCCACGGGGCTCCGCAGTACGGCAACCACAATCCCCAGGCGCCGAATCCCCAGGCTGCTGGCCCACAGGGGCCGGGACCACAGGGGCCGGGACCACGCCCGTTCACGCCGACACCCGCCCCGCCCGCACCGGGAGCATATGGATCGAATCCATACGGATCGAACCTCTACGGCCCGCAACAGCCGCCCTACGGCGGACCGCCTGGGCCGCCCACTGGACCGGGCGGCGGCACGGGTGGCCCCGGTCGAGGGGGAGGGCGCGGCAAGCAGATCGCTCTCATCGTCGGCGCCATCGTGCTCGTCGCTGCGCTCGCGACCGGACTCGCGTTCACGGTCAAGGCGATGACCGGCGACGACGACGCGAGCGACACAGCGGATCCCACGACGTCGACGACCACGGGGCCGTCGTCGGTCACGACGTCGCCGTCTACCGGTGCCACTGACCCCGCTGTGGTCGGCGGGGTCCCGACCCGGTGTGTCAACGGCAGGCCGGCATCGAACTCGTCCACGCGGCAACTCTCGTCGGGGAAGATCTCCATCCCGACCGCGGAGATGCCGAGCGGCTGGGATGCGGACCGCGGTACGCGCTATCCCTTCGTCACCCAGGCGGACGGCGTCACGCTCGGCCGTCCCTCGGGCTCCAATTCGTGGGTCGCCCAGATCGCCGTCGGCGTCCTGCCGACGAACTTCCGGGATGAGACCGAGCAGATAGCACGCAAATTCATCGAATGCCTGTCCACCGGACCCGGATACGACACGGTGACGGTCGGTCCCCTCGACTTCGGGCAGGTCACCAACGCCAAGATCGAGAACCGGGACACCGACTACACGCTGCTCAACGCATCGATCCCGGTACGCGGCGGGCCTGCCGGCATCTCCGGGGACGACGTCGTCGTGGTGATCGTCGACAGCTCACCGATGACGGTTGCGATCGGTATCAGCCCGATCGGTGACGCCTCGACGAAGTCATCTGTCGACAAGGCGGTCAAAGGCCTCCTGGTCCGGGACTGATCGGGCAGTCCGTATTAGGGTTCTCGCATGGTCGAGCACGCATGGCAGGCAGACACTCACGACCGCATCCGCGTGAGCGGCGCGCGCGTCAACAATCTGAAGGACGTCAGCGTCGAACTGCCCAAACGGCGTCTGACGGTGTTCACCGGTGTCTCCGGTTCCGGCAAGAGCTCACTGGTGTTCGGCACGATCGCCGCCGAATCCCAGCGGCTGATCAATGAGACTTACAGTGCGTTCGTCCAGGGCTTCATGCCGAGCCTCGCGCGCCCCGACGTCGACATGCTCGACGGGATCACCACGGCGATCATCGTCGACCAGGAACGGATCGGCGGGAATCCGCGGTCCACTGTCGGCACGATCACCGATGCGAACTCGATGCTGCGGATCCTCTTCAGCAGGCTCGGAACGCCGTCGGTCCCCACGGCCAACGCGTTGTCGTTCAACGTGCCGTCGGTGTCCGGCGGCGGCGTCATCAGGACGGACAGCAAGCGGGCGGACGGCACCACGACGAGCAAGAAGGCGTCGTTCGAACGGCTCGGCGGAATGTGCCCGCGCTGCGAAGGCATGGGCAACGTGTCCGACATCGACCTGACACAGATCTACGACGCCGACAAGTCGCTCAACGACGGCGCGATCTCCGTTCCGGGATTCAGCGCCGACGGCTGGTACGGCCGCGTGTACGGCGGTTCGGGATTCTTCGATCCCGACAAGCCGATCGGGGAGTACACCAGACGTGAACTCGACGACCTCCTGTACAAGGAGGCCGTCAAGATCAAGGTCGACGGCATCAACATCACCTACGAGGGCTTGATTCCCCGAATCACCAAATCGATGCTGTCCAAAGACATCGACTCGGTGCAACCACACATCCGTGCATTCATCGAACGTGCGGTCACCGCCGACACCTGCCCCGAGTGCGGTGGCACCCGACTGGCCGCGCATGCGCGCGACTGCCGGATCGACGGAGTGAGCATCGCCGACGCATGCGCGATGCAGATCTCCGACCTCGCAGCGTGGATCGGCGACCGGTCGGACCCGAGCGTGGCTCCGCTCCTGGACAAATTGCACTCGACGCTTGAGTCGTTCGTGGAGATCGGGCTCGGCTACCTCGCGCTCGACCGTCCGACAGGCACCTTGTCCGGGGGAGAGTCGCAGCGCACCAAGATGATTCGCCATCTCGGCTCCGCGCTGACCGACGTCACGTACGTGTTCGACGAACCGACCATCGGACTGCACCCGCACGACATCGCCCGCATGAACGCGTTGTTGCTGCGGCTGCGCGACAAGGGCAACACAGTCCTCGTCGTCGAACACAAACCGGAGACCATCGCGATCGCCGACCACGCCGTCGACATCGGCCCCCGAGCAGGCGCCGACGGCGGACAGATCGGGTACGAGGGAGACGTGGCAGGCCTCGAGGCGAGCGACACCCTGACCGGACGGCACCTCGGCTACCGCAGTTCGATCAAGGACGAGTTCCGGACACCGGCCGGTGCCATCGAGATCCGCGGCGCATCGGCGAACAATCTGCGCGACGTCGACGTCGACGTGCCGCTCGGCGTCCTCGCCGTCGTCACCGGCGTCGCAGGCTCCGGCAAGAGTTCGCTCATCCACGGCAGCATGCCTGCGTCGGCCGACGTCGTCACGATCGACCAGACCGCGATCCGTGGATCGCGGCGGAGTAATCCCGCGACCTACACCGGCCTTCTCGATCCGATCCGTAAGACGTTCGCGAAGGCCAACGGCGTCAAACCCGCGCTGTTCAGCGCGAACTCCGAGGGCGCGTGCCCGACGTGCAAGGGCAACGGAGTCATCTACACCGACCTGGCGACCATGGCGGGAGTCGCGACCGTGTGCGACGACTGCGAGGGAAGACGTTTCGACGCGCACGTCCTCGAATACAGCGCGGCCGGTAAGGACATCAGCCAAGTGCTGTCCATGTCCGTCGACGAGGCTCTCGACTACTTCGCAGACGGCGATGCCCGGACGCCGTCCGCGCACAAGATCCTCGTCCGTCTGCACGACGTCGGACTCGGCTACCTGACGTTGGGCCAGCCGTTGACGACGTTGTCGGGTGGCGAACGGCAACGCATCAAGCTGGCGACAGCGATGGCCGACAAGGCGACGAGCTACGTCTTGGACGAGCCGACGTCCGGGCTGCACCTCGCCGACGTCGACCAGCTGCTCGGCCTGCTCGATCGCCTCGTCGACGCAGGCAAGTCGGTGATCGTCATCGAACACCACCAGGCGGTCATGGCGCACGCGGACTGGATCATCGACATCGGCCCGGGTGCCGGGCAGGACGGCGGCACCGTGGTGTTCGAGGGCACGCCCGCCGACCTCGTCTCAGATCGATCGACACTGACCGGTGAGCATCTGGCCGCGTACACGGGCGCCTGACCCGAGCGGTCACGACACAGCGAACATCACTCGACGAGTTCGGACGGTGACTCACCGCTCGCCGCCGACGCAGTCGCAGCGAGTTCTTCGCCGAGGGACTCGTGGTGGCGCGGTTCCGCTTCGACGACGACACTGACCGCTTCCGGCCTCCCGCCTCCGGTGAACAGCGAGAAGATCGCGCCGAGGACACAGCAGATCACGGCGAACCAGAACGCCGCGGCGAGTCCGTCGGCGAACGGGTCGGAGATCAGATGAGGGAAGAAGTCGAGGCCCGTCAGATGGTCCATGTCGACGCCCGGCATCGAACCGCTCCCCGCGAGCAATTCCTGGATCGGGTTGTACCCGAGGAACGCCGCGAACAGAATGCCGACGGTCGGCAGGTTCGCGACGGCGTTCGCCTGATCGGCAGGCACGCCGTTCGCGGTGAGGCCGGAGAACATCGCGTCGGGCAGACCGGATGAGAGGCCGGCGATCATGAGCGAGAAGAACAGACCGATGGAGAGAACCATCGCCGCGTTCTGGAAGGTCGTCATCATGCCCGCGCCGGAGCCACGCGACGATGCGGGCAGCGAGTTCATGACTTCCGCGCGGTTCGGCGACGCGAACAGTCCCATGCCGACACCGTTGATCAGGAGTACGACCGCGAACGCGGGATAGGCGAAGTCGACGGGCAGCATGATGAGCGCGACGAAGGTGCCCGCGGTGATCAGCATTCCGATGGTGGTGAACCACTTGGTGCCCAACTTGTCCGACAATGCGCCCGACACCGGTGCCACGAGCAGGAACCCGATGGTCATCGGGACCATGTAGATGCCTGCCCACAACGGGGTCTGCGAGTAGTCGTATCCGTGCTGCGGCAGCCAGATGCCCTGCAGCCAGATGATCAGGATGAACTGGAGTCCGCCGCGGCCGATCGAGCCCATCAGGTTCGCTGCGTTTCCCGCCGTGAACGAACGGTTGCGGAACAGGCTGAGTTCGAACAGCGGACTCTCCACCCGTGTCTCTATCCACACGAAGATCGCCAGGACGACGAACCCACCGATGAGGCCGGCGAGGACCAGCGGGTTACCCCAGCCCATGTCGGAGTCGCCGTACGGCTGGATGCCGTACGTGATGGCGACCAGAATCGCGATGAGGCCGATCGCGAACGTCAGGTTGCCCCACCAGTCCATCTTCGCCTTGGTGCGAACACCTGTGTCCCGGAGTTTGAGGTAAGCCCACACGGTGCCGACGAGCCCGAACGGAACCGAGACGAGGAAGATGTAATGCCACTGGATCGGGGCCAGGAGGCCGCCGACGAGCAGGCCGAGGAACGAGCCCGCGATCGCGGCGACGCCGTTGATACCCATCGCGAGTCCGCGCTGATGTGCAGGAAATGCGTCGGTGAGGATCGCCGACGAGTTGGCCATCAGGAACGCTCCGCCGACGCCTTGGATCACACGCCACACGATCAGCCAGATAGCAGCCTCGGCGCCGTCGAACCAGGTGATCGCGAGGAAGATCGACGAGATCGTGAAGATCAGGAAGCCCATGTTGTACATGCGGGCGCGGCCGAACATGTCGCCGAGCCTGCCGAAGCTGACCACCAGCACGGCGGTGACGACGAGGAACCCCATCATCATCCACAGGAGGTAACTCGTGTTCGACGGCGTCAGCGGATTGAGGCCGATGCCTTTGAAGATGTCGGGAAGGGCGATGAGCACGATCGAGCTGTTGATCGTCGCAATCAGCATGCCGAGGGTGGTGTTCGACAGCGCGATCCATTTGTAGTGTGGATCGACGTCTGCGGACTGTGTCGCCGTGGCGGCGGAGGTCATGCGGTTGTGCCCTTCTCTGGGGTGCGGTGCTCGAGTCCGGGGGCGAGGGCGGTCGAGAGCAGGCGCAGCCCGCTCTCCACGGTGTCTCGCTCAGCCGGAGACAGCGTCTCCAGTGCATCGGCCAGTGCGCGGGAGCGGACCAGGCGCATGTCGGCGATGACCGCCCGCCCCTGACTCGTGGGCTGGACGAGCTTCGCGCGAGCGTCATCGGGGTCGTCGGCGCGTTCGACATAGCCGCGTTCGACGAGACTCGCGACGATCTTGGACATGCTCGGCGCCGACACCGATTCGGCTTCAGCGAGTGCGGTCACCCGGATGGGGGCGTTGTTGATGATCGTCCACAGGCTTGCCGCGGCGCTCGCGGTCAGTCCGGCCTTGGACGCTTTGGCGCGCAGCGTGCGAGTGATCCTCGTCAGGTCGCGGTACATGCCTGCAACGTCGTCCGCGGACATCTCGTCCGCGCGTATGTCGTTCATCGTCGTCCTCCTCACACTCCGAGGTGACGAACATTATTAGTTGTATTCAGCTAAATAAAGTCGGGCAACGGGCGCGAATAGCACAGTCCCCTCCGTGCGAGATGCACGGAGGGGGCAGTGTTCGCAGGTCAGGCCGCGTGCTGCGACAGGTGCGTGGTCTCGCCGATCGTGACGGGCGTCTCTTCCATCGTCCGCATGAAACGCAACTGCTGGTCGCGTCCACGGGCAGATGCGCGGAGTCGGCCACCTGGCAGGAGTGCCGCGATCGACCGCGCGAGGTTCACCGGAACCCGCAGGATCGGATACCAGGGGAGGGTGCGCGTCGGCAGACCGAGCGTCCTCATCGCAGAGCGTCCGAGGAAGAAGGCACTGATGGACAGGTGCTGCGACTTCGCGATGCGACGGCGAGCCTGCTCGAAGAACGGATAGTTCCACGACATCGGATCCTCGGCCATCGGGCGAGCCAGCTGAGCAGACGTCTCGTCGGGCGTGGACAGCGCGGCCGAGGTGTGGTGGAGGATTCTGATTCCGTCCCGGAAGTCGGCGGGCAAGAACTCGTCAGCGACGCCCATCAGCCAGCCGACGTACCGAGTCAGGTGGGCGACCGCCCGATATTCGGACGGAGTGTTGATCAACCCCATACCCAGGCCGCCGACCATCGGTGCGATCAGCGAGCCGACGATCGTCGCAGCCATGTCGGTCTGGTTGATCGGCAGACCCCATTGCGTCGAGTCCCAGTCGTCCATGGCGGCGACGTGACGGCGAACGAGCGAGTGGATGAAGCGCACACGCAGCGTCGAGCGGTAGCCGACGCCGTGCTTGCGTAGGCCGCCGTCGGCGATCACGTCCAGCGCCCACTGCGAGGTCTCGGCGAAGCGAGTGTTCGACCCCTTCTCGAGCGCCCCCGTGCGCAGCAGGGTCTGATTGAAACCAGAGAAGGCGTATCCGCCGACGAGCGCGACGTCGCGGGCGATGTACAGCCCGTCGCATCCACCGCCGTTCATGGTCTGCGCCGCGACCTCGAGCCTGTCGGCGTCGACCCAGTCGGGAGTGTCCTCGATGACTTCGAAGAACGAGCGCAGGAAGTCCGGCGCATCGGGAACCGAGTCGATGCCGTGCTCGAGAGCCTGCTCGAACATTGGCCGCAGTGCACCGACGCCTGCGCCCTCGATCATCTTCTCGACGACGTCGTCCATCAGCGGGTCGCCTTCGGTGAGCGCCTCGCCGAGGCGTGCGAACTCCACTTCGGTGACGGGACGGATACGCAGCACTCGTGCGAACGCGTCGACCCCGATCGGGACGCGCGACGGAGCGGCGGGATGCCTGCGGGGGATGACGGCACTCATCGGGCTGACCTCTGTTCCGGGGAGTCGATCTAATAAACTGGTAACACCTGTCACCAAAACTAGACAGCGTCGGAATCCCTGTCAATCACCCTGGTCAGGGCAGCAGTCCGTGTCGACGTGCGGCGACGACGGCCTCCCGCCGGTTCCGGACTTCGAGCTTGGTCATCACTGCTCGCAGGTACGACTTCACCGTCTCCGGCCGCAGGCCGAGACGGTCGGCGATCTCGGCATTGGCGCAGCCCAGCGCGACGTGACTGAGCACGTCGTACTCGCGCGGGGACAGTCGCGGGCCGCATTCGCGGGATTCTGTGCCGATAGTGCGCAGCAGGGTCTCTACGTCGCGTAACCGCCCTGCGATCTGCGGGTCGGTGGTCGAACGTGCGATGTCGGCGAGTTCCACGTAGCTGGAGATGATCGCTTCGGAGACTCCGGTCGGCACCGAACCAGGTTGCGCTGCAGCAGATTCGGCGATGACAGACACTCGTCGGTCCACCTCGTCGCGGATCTGGATCTCGCCGGCGAGCCTGGCCGCGGACGTCACTATCCGGTTGACGGCGAGGTCGCCGATCTGCTCCACCCGTCGCAGACCGCCGTAGATCACCGCACGGGTACGGCCGCGCACCACAGCGGGGACGGCCAGCAGCGACTCGATTCCCTCACCCGCCACCTCCCGGTCGTATTCGTGGGTGATCTCAGACGAGTTCGCGTAATCAGTGACCACTCCGACTCGCCCCTCGGCGATCGCGCGACCGCCCAGTCCACGAGCAGAGTCGATCACGAGATTCTGCAGAATCCGACTGCGGGTGCCGACGAAGCCGGTGAGCAGTGCGCTCGCACCGTCGCCGACGATGCCGCCGAACATGACGGGCAGACCCGCGCCACGACCACCGGCGCGCAACGCCGCGGCCAACGCGTCGGCATCGCTGGGGCGCTTGAGGTCCCCCAGGGGACTTTCCCCACGGTCTGTGCGTTCCATACGTCCCTCTTCGCGATCGTGCCCGGCAACCTTACCCACTTTCGGGGGTAGAGATCGCATGCTCGGTCGACCTACCGTCGAGAACCGACAGCCGTCTCATGACCGTCTCCTGGAGGAAGCCGTGATCGCACCCGTCCCGAACCGCAGTGAACTGAGCCCGCTCCGCTTCCTAGAACGAGCCGGCGACGTCTTCGGCGACAAAGACGCGATCGTCTACGGCGACCGGCGGTGGACGTACTCCAACTTCGCGCAGGAGGCTCAGGCGATGGCCCATGTCCTGCGTGATCACATCGACGACGGTGACCGCGTCGCATTCCTCACGCCTAATCTTCCGGAGACCCTCGTCGCGAACTTCGGCGTGCCGCTGGCGGGCGGCGTCCTCGTCGCGTTGAACTCGCGGCTCGCGGGACCTGAACTCGTCTACATCCTCGACCACGCCGGGGTCACCACTCTGTTCTTCGACGCCGAGTTCCGCGAGGTCGTCGCCGCGATCGCCGGGCAGGTTTCCGGGCTGACGACGCTCGTCGAGATCGTCGACACTGAGTTCGGGCCGACTCCATCGGACGCCGCCGTCGCAGGCGCCGTCGCGTACACCGATTACCTCGCACGTGCCGAGTCGCTCGACCCGACGCCGATTCCGTGGACGGTGGACGACGAGAACCGCGTCATCAGCATCAACTACACCTCCGGAACCACGGGTAAGCCGAAGGGGGTCATGTACACCCACCGCGGGGCCTACCTGAACTCATTCGGCGAGACCTTCCACAACCGGTTCACCCCCGCGACCCGCTACCTGTGGACCCTGCCGATGTTCCACTGCAACGGTTGGTGCACGCCGTGGGCCGTGACCCAGGCGTCCGGCACCCACGCCTGCCTCCGCGCAGTACGCGCCGACGCGGTCTGGGACGCGATCGACGATCTCGGCGTCTCCCACATGTGCGGCGCACCGACCGTCTGCACCACCATCGTGAGCTCTGATCGCGCCCACGTCCTTGATCGACCGCTCAACATCACCACCGCGGGTGCGCCGCCCTCGCCGACCGTCATCGGGCAGCTCGAAGCGATCGGTGTGACGGTGGTCCACGTCTACGGACTGACCGAGGTGTACGGGCCGTACACGATCTGCGAGTACCAGTCGTCATGGGACGATCTGCCCGCCGATGAACGCGCGGCGAAGCTGTCCCGTCAAGGCGTCGGAATGGTCCAGGCGGAAGCGGCCAGAGTCGTCGACGATCAGATGAACGACGTCGCCGCGGACGGTGCGACGATGGGCGAGATCGTGTTGCGCGGAAACAACGTGATGGCCGGCTACTTTCGAGACCCGGCGGCGACCGAGGAGGCGTTCGCAGGCGGCTGGTTCCACACCGGCGACCTCGGCGTCATGCATGCCGACGGCTACGTGCAGCTCAAGGACCGGGCTAAGGACATCGTGATCTCGGGTGGTGAGAACATCTCAACCGTCGAGGTCGAGCAGGCGCTCGTCAGCCACGACGCGGTCCTCGACGTCGCGGTAATCGGCGTGGTCGACGAGAAGTGGGGCGAACGACCGCGTGCGTACGTGGAACGCAGGTCGGGCGAGTCCCTGTCCGCCGACGACCTGATCGCGCACGCCCGCAAACTACTCGCCGGCTATAAGGTTCCGCGAGACATCGTTTTCGTCGATGATCTGCCGCGGACACCGACCGGAAAGGTCCTCAAATTCGAACTGCGTGAACAGGCCAGGGGAGAGTCCTGAGATTCTCCGAACGCCCGAGAATGCCGCGGGAATCGGCCTAGGCGAGCGCAATTGGTTCTACCGGATCAAATGGTGGGCTAATGTAATCCTCGAGTAGAGGAGAACTCCACTGAATGACATCTGGGATTTCATAAGCGAACGCAGATCACAGCTGGCGGTTGATTCATATCTGCACGTCAGTGCAGTCCTTCAATGTCTCCTACTCGCCACTGTGATCGGCGTCGGCGTCGGAATTATCGTCTATCGCAGCCCGGCGGGATCGGCTTTGGCCACCGCTTTGTCGAGCACGATCCTGACGGTTCCGTCATTCGCACTTCTCGGTCTGCTCATTCCGATTCTCGGGCTCGGGGTACCGCCGACGGTCATCGCATTGACGCTCTATTCGCTTCTGCCGATCGTTCGCAACACCATCGTCGGGCTCGGAGCCGTCGACCCGTCGATCACCGATGCGGCCCGCGGAATCGGAATGAACCGACTCGGCGTGCTGACCCGGGTGGAACTACGTCTGGCCTGGCCGTCGATTCTGACCGGTATGCGGGTCAGCACCCAGATGGCGATGGGAATCCTCGCGATCGCCGCCTACGCGAAGGGGCCGGGTCTGGGCAACTTGATCTTCTCGGGCCTCTCGCGCGTCGGCAGTCCGACTGCCGTTCCGCAAGCCCTCACCGGCACTGTTCTCATCGTTATCCTCGCCCTCATCCTGGACGGGATCTACGTTCTGATCGGCCGCCTCACCACATCGAAAGGCATCCGTTGAGCGAACAGAGCGCACCGTCGGACAACGGCATCTCCGGAGTGGAGATCGTGCTCGACCATGTGTCGAAGACTTATCCGGGACAGTCGGAGCCTGCCGTCGCAGACGTGTCGATGACGATCCCCGCCGGGGAGATCGTCGTCTTCGTCGGCCCGTCCGGCAGCGGCAAGACCACCACGATGCGGATGATCAACAGGCTCATCGAACCGACCTCGGGAACGATCACCATCGGCGGCCGCGACGCGTTGTCGTTGGACGCCAACAAGCTCCGCCGAAGCATCGGCTACGCGATTCAGCAGGGCGGCCTGTTCCCGCACATGACAGTCGCGCAGAACATCGCGGTGGTCCCGAAACTCCTCAAGTGGGACAAGAAGCGAATCGACGCCCGGGTCAGCGAACTCCTCGATCTGGTCAACCTCGATCAGACTCAGTTCGCCGACCGCTATCCGCGTCAATTGTCGGGCGGCCAGCAACAGCGAGTCGGAGTGGCGCGCGCCCTCGCCGCCGACCCGCCGGTCCTTCTCATGGACGAGCCGTTCGGCGCCGTCGATCCCATCACGCGCGGCCTGCTCCAAGACGAACTCATGCAGCTGCAGGCCGAACTGCGTAAAACGATCGTGTTCGTGACACACGACTTCAACGAGGCGGTGAAGCTGGGGGACCGGATCGCCGTCCTCGGCGAACAGTCCCGGATCCTGCAGTACGACTCTCCCGAGGCGATTCTCGCCAATCCCGCCAACGACACGGTCGCAGGCTTCGTCGGTCACGGCGCCGCACTGCAGCAGCTCAATCTGACGCGCGTTCGGGACGTCGACGTCGAGCAACGGCCGACGGCTCACGAGGGCGACTCGATCGCCGACTTCGCGAGCCGGATCACCGACTACGGAGTCATCCTGGACGGCAAGGACCGCCCGGTCCGGTGGGTCAACAGTTCCCACCTGGATCGCGCGACCTCGCTGGCCGACGCTGGACTTCCGCTCGGCGAAACCGTCACCACCGCGTCGACCCTCCAAGACGCTCTGGAGGCGATCCTCGCTGAGAGTTACGCGTCCGCCGTGGTCACCGGCTCACGTGGCCGCTACGTCGGCGTGATCACCATCGAGACTCTCGTCGAGACGATCAGGTCCCTCCGCGAGGTCCATCAGGACGATCCGGCGATCTCCGAACCCGCACCCGGGGACACCGAACGATGACTGCCTCGACTGCCTCGACCGAGGCCAGAGTCGGTCGAGCCGGAGTCATCCAACTGGTGGCCCAACCGGCCGTGGTCGTCGTGCTCGTCGTCGGGGTGCTCGTCTGGGCGTTCAGCCGGGATCTCACGGACACCCAGAAAGCCACGATCAACCCGTCGTACATCGGGCAGTTGGTCGTGGAGCATCTGATGCTGACCCTCGCGATCACAGCCATTGTGCTGCTCGTCGCCATCCCGGTTGCGATACTCGTGACGCGCAGCCGATTCCGTTGGCTCGCACCGATCTTCGTCGGGATCGCGAACATCGGTCAGGCCGCGCCCGCGATCGGCCTACTGGTCCTGTTCTTCCTCTGGACGGCCACGACAGGATTCTGGATCGGCGTCCTGCCCGTCGCGTTCTACTCATTGCTTCCGGTGCTGCGCAACAGCATCCTGGGCCTCAATGAGGTGGACGCAGCGACCAAGGACGCGGCGAAGGGCCAGGGGATGTCGGAGGGAAAGGTCCTGCGTCAGGTCGAACTCCCGTTGGCCGTCCCGTTCATTCTCGCCGGACTGCGAACCTCCCTCGTCCTCGCCGTCGGCACTGCGACCCTGTGCTTCCTGGTGGACGCGGGCGGACTCGGGATCCTCATCGACACCGGCTACAAGCTGCGCGACAACGTCACCCTGATCACCGGTGCGATCCTCGCCGTCTGCCTCGCTCTAGTAGTCGACTGGTGCGGAGCCTTGGCCGAGCGCTATCTGGGACCGAAGGGATTGCGGTGAACAACAGAATCGGGGCGACCCGAACCGCTCGCACACGCGGGCTCCGTGCACTGGTCGCCGGAGTGCTCGCGGTGGCGATGCTCGGATCGGCCGTCGCCTGCGGTCTGCAGTCAGGCGGCGCCGTGCCGCTCAAGGTCCACCCGGGCTCGATCACCGAGCAGCCGGAACTAAAAGGCGCCAAGATCACCGTCGGATCCAAGGACTTCACCGAGCAGGTGATCCTCGGCTACATCCTCGAGTTCGCGTTGTCGGCCGCAGGCGCCGACGTCCGCGACCTCACGAACATCCAGGGGTCGAACTCGGCGCGTGACGCCATGCTCGCCGGACAGGTCGACATCTCGATCGAATACACCGGTACCGGCTGGATCAACTATCTCGGGAACGAGAAGCCGATCCCCGACGCGCAGCACCAGTTCGAAGCGGTGCGCGACGAAGACCTCGAACGCAACGACGTGGTCTGGATGAACGTGGCGCCGATGGACAACACGTACGCCCTCGCCGTGAACCAGAGCAATCAGCGCGCGACGGGCGTCCACACGCTTTCGCAGTACGCCGACCTGGTGAAGAGCGATCCAGGGGCCGCGACCACCTGTCTGGAGACCGAGTTCCGCAGCAGGCAGGACGGATTCCCCGGCATGGCGCGCGCCTACGGCTTCTCACCGGCGGACGTCCGCACTCAGATCCTGCAGACCGGCATCATTTATCAGGCCACGGCAAACGGAAACTGCGCCTTCGGCGAGGTCTTCACCACCGACGGCCGGATCAAGGCCCTGAACCTCGCCTTGCTCGACGACGACAAGAGTTTCTTCCCGCACTACAACGCGGCCGTGTCACTGCGGAAGGAGACGGCGGACGCTTACCCCGTCATCCGTCAGGTCACCAAGCCCGTGATGGACGCCCTCACGTCAGAGGAGATCACCGAGTTGAACCGGAAGGTCGACGTCGACGGAGTCGAGCCTGCCGACGTCGCCCGCGATTGGATGGTGGACAAAGGCTTCGTCACGAAGTGACAACCTGTGTTCCCGGTCGCTACACCACGGGTACTGTGATCCATACCACTCACCTGCATGTAGAGTCGCGATTAATTCAGGATTGGAGTCCATGTGGATCTGCTGAAGTGGAGCAAACGCCCCGCTGCCGGTGTCGAGGCGAAGAGCCCGACCGCTAATATCGTCCGCGGCCTGCTCGCTCGAGCGACCACACCGCTGTTGCCGGACGACTATCTACATCTGGTCAACCCCCTGTGGTCGGCGCGCGAACTGCGGGGCGAGATCCTCGAGGTGAAGCGCGAGACCGAGGATTCGGCCACCGTCACCATCCGCACCGGATGGGGTTTTCCGTCGACGTACCACGCGGGCCAGTACGTGGGCATCGGGTTACAGGTCGACGGCCGCTGGCATTGGCGGTCGTACTCGCTGACGTCGATCGGCGACACCGTCGATGACGTCATCACCATCACCGTCAAAGCCAATCCTGACGGCTTCCTCTCCACACACCTGGTCGACGGCGTGGCGCCGGGCACCATCATCCGGCTCGCCGCGCCCAAGGGCGAGTTCCACCTGCCGGAGCCACTGCCCGACAAGATCCTGTTCGTGACGGCGGGCAGCGGGATCACGCCCGTCATGGCGATGCTGCGCTCGATCCGATCGCAGTCCGCGGCCGTCGACATCGTCCACATCCACTCGGCGCCGAGTAAGGAAGACGTGATCTTTCTCGACGAACTAGAGGGCCTCAACGCCGGGATGGAGTCGTACGATCTCCGACTCCAACTGACGCGCGAGCAAGGCAAGTTCGACACGGCGGAACTCGAGTCCCGCGTCCCCGACTGGCGGGACCGAATCTGCTGGGCGTGCGGCCCGGTCGCGCTCCTGGACTCGGTGGAGGAGCACTTCTCTGCCGCCGACATGCGCGATCACCTGCACATCGAGCGCTTCGCCATCGCCCGCACCGACGTTGGCGGCGAGGGCGGCACCGTCACCTTCGCCAAGTCCGGGAAGACAGCGGAGATCGACAGTGCGACAACCATTCTCGAGGCCGGTGAGGAACTCGGCGTGCAGATGCCGTTCGGATGCCGGATGGGGATCTGCCAGACCTGCGTGGTTCCGCTCGCCGGCGGCTACGTACGCGACCTCCGGAGCGGCGAAGAACACCGTGAAGGCGAGCGAATCCAGACCTGCGTGAGCAGTGTCTCCGGCGAATGCACTATCGACCTGTAAGGAGGCGAAATATATGGCTATCACCGACATCGATCGGTATGCGCACCTGACCGAAGCCGACGTAGAGGCACTCGGCGCCGAGTTCGACCAGATCCGTCGCGACATCGAGGAGGTACGCGGCGAGGAGGACGCCCGGTATCTCCATCGCGCCATCTCCCTGCAACGCGGACTGGCGGCCACGGGCCGCGTCGCGCTGATGTTCAGCAACCGGAAGCCCGCGTGGGCGCTCGGCGTGGCGGCGCTGTCGGCAGCCAAGATCATCGAGAACATGGAACTCGGCCACAACGTCATGCACGGCCAGTGGGACTGGATGAACGATCCGGAGATCCATTCGTCGTCGTGGGAGTGGGACAGCACCTGCCCGAGCGTGCAGTGGAAGCACTCCCACAACTTCGTCCATCACAAGTACACGAACATCGTCGGACTCGACGACGATGTCGGGTACGGAATCCTGCGCGTCACCAGGGACCAGCCCTGGGAGTGGTGGAACCTCGGCAACACCTTCTACAACCTGATGCTCGGCACGTTCTTCGAGTTCGGCGTCGCGTTGCACCATGTGGAGACCGAGAAGCTGAGGAAGAAGGAGAAGACGCTCAGTCAGGCGTTCAAGGATCTCCGGATCATCGCGCGCAAGGTCGGTAAGCAGACGGCCAAGGACTACGTGGTCTATCCCGCGTTGTCCGGTCTCAACTGGAAGACGACGATCACCGCGAACTTCACCGCCAACATCATCCGAAACTATTGGACGTACATGGTGATCTTCTGCGGTCACTTCCCGGACGGAGCGGAGAAGTTCACGCTCGAGGAGTACGAGACCGAAGACCAGGCACGCTGGTATCTGCGGCAGATGCTGGGATCGGCGAACATCAATGCAGGCCCGGTGATGCGGTTCGCGACCGGCAATCTGAGCCATCAGATCGAGCATCACATGTACCCCGACCTCCCGAGCTACCGGTACGAGGAGATCGGCGTGCGAGTCCGTGAACTGTGCGAGAAGTACGACCTCCCGTATACGAGCGGATCGATCCTGGTTCAGTACTTCCAGTCGTTCCGGACGATCGCGAAGTTGGCGTTGCCGGACGCGTTCCTCAAAGCGACGTCAGACGATGCTCCGGAGACCGCATCGGAGCTGCGTTTCGCCGTCCGCGAGGGCGTGCAGCAGCAGTTCGGCGTCGACCCGGTGACGGGTAAGCGCCGGGGCCTTCGGACCGCGTTACGTGAGCTGAAGGAGAAGCCGGTCCAGGTCGCAGGCTGAGCCAGCCTCGCACGGACTCTCTAGACCACTCGATAACGAGTCTGAGAGTCCGTGCGAGCCTGCCATCCGGCGCGTTCCAGTGCGGGGACGTCGTCGTCGGCCTCGGGGTACCCGATGCACAGGTACGCCACGAGCGACCAGTCGTCGGGGACACCCAGTGCGTCGGCCACATCGTCGGGATCGACGATGGACACCCAGCCGACGCCGACTCCGCGGGCACGCGCGGCCAGCCACAGCGTGGAGACAGCGGTGGCGACGGAGTATTCGAGGGTCTGCGGCATCGTGCGCCGTCCGAGGCCGTGTCCCTGATCGCCTGCGGCCGCGCAGAACACCGCCAGATGCACGGGTGCGTCGCGTAGACCCGACAGTTTGAGGCCTGCGTACGCCCTCGCGCGATCGCCCCGATAGCCGTCGAGCGCTTCGGCGTTGCACCGCTCGAACGATGCGGTGACGCTCGCGCGCGGCTCCGCGGAACGAACTTCGACCCAGCGCCACGGCTGGCTGTTGCCGACCGACGGTGAGAGCTCCGCCGACGCCAGGACCTCGTCGAGCAGTCCGGGAGCGAGGGGATCGGTGCGGAACCGTCGCACGTCTCGCCGCCACCGCAGGAGTTCGTCGAGGTCGTCGACGAACCTCCGGTCGAACGTTCCGTCGGACGGGCTTGCGATTCGGTCGACCATGGACTGTGAAACTACTCGACGCCCGGCGTCAGTGAATCGCCGGACCCGGATGCACCTTCCACCCGCCTGCCGACAGGCTGCCGACCGCCTCGAAGGTCCGCTCGTACCCGGTCTTGCTGATCCGCCAACCGTCGTCGGTCCAGCGGTACTCGTCGTCGTAGAACGCCGCTCCGATGATCATCGTGTCGTACTCCGGGACCAGGACTCGATCTTGCAGATACCAACTGCCCGCAGCGGTCTCACCGTCCACCTCGATGATCGGATGGTCCACGCGGTGTTCGGTGACGATCGATCCGCCCATCGCCTGACGGAGATACGCGAGTACCGCGTCCCGATCGGTGAACGACAGGTCGCGGCCGCCCATCTTGGTTCCGTACGCGGTGTGGACGTCCTCGGTCAGGGTCGTGGCCAGCCCGTCCCAGTCCTTGGTGTCGACCGCGCGCAGGTACCGGTATTTGAGCTGTTCGATCTCACGGACGGTCTCGAGAAGGGACATCGTCGGTCCTCACAGGTCGGGGATGGGGAGGGCGATGTTGGGAGCTTCGAGTCCGCCGTCGACCTCGATGATCTTTCCGGTCACGTATCCGGCTGCCGGGCTCGCGAGATACACCGCGGTGGCCGCGATCTCGTCAGGACTGCCGATCCGCCGCATCGGCGTATTGGTCTCGATCTCGGTGCGCATCTCGTCGTTGTCGGCGACGTAACTCAGCGCCGAGGTCAGTATCGAGCCGGGAGCGATCCCGTTGACTCGGATCTTCGGCGCGAGGTCCTCGGCGGCCAGCCGCGTGTAGTGGGCGAGTGCCGCCTTCGCGGTCCCGTACGCGAGGAACGCGCGGCCGGCGAGCCTGCCCATCGACGAGGTGACGTTGATGATCGACCCGCCGCCGTTCGCGAGCATCACCGGGACTGTCGCGAGCGAAAGTGCGTGCGCAGTACCGACATTGAACGAGAACGCCCGCTCGAGGTCCTTCACTCGCGTGTCCAGGAAGGGCTTGGGCATGGCACCGCCGACGTTGTTGACGACGATGTCGACGCGTCCGAACGCCTCTACTGCCGCGTCCACGAGTCTGCCGGGTTCGTCGGCAGCGAGGTCGAGCGGCACTGACACGGCGCGTCGCCCGCACGCCTGGATCTGCTGGGCGACCTCAGCGAGCTCGCTCTCGGTCCGCGCCGAGATCACGACGTCCGCACCGGCCTGCGCGAGACCGACGGCGATCGCCGCGCCGAGACCACGGCCCGCGCCCGTCACAATGGCAGTCTTTCCGTCTAATTTGAACGCGTCGAGCACGTGCCGCTCCCTTGTGATTCGAATATTCGATTTCTATGATGTGAGTATCCGGCACACCGTAGCCGTGTCGACATGCGCAGGCAATAGGAAGGCTGGGGCACAGTGCCAGGTTCGCCACCCACCCGACGGGTGGTCGACACCCTCGAACATCTGGCGGCTTCGGACGCCCCGCTGACGATCGCGCAGATCGCCGACGCCGTCGGTGTCGCACGGCCGACGATGTCGGCGATCCTCTCCGAACTCGACGCCGCGGGCTGGGTCGAACGTGATGCGTCCCGCGCTTACCGTCTCGGTCCGGGAGCTGCGGGCCTCGGTAGCAGTCCGGCAGGGCCCGCGTCCGTGATCACGCCGGACGTCGTGTCCGTCCTGGACGAGCTGGTCGCGGCCACTACTTGCGGAGTCACTGTCAGTCGCATCAGCGACGACCGCATGACGGTAGTAGCGAAGGTGCACTCGCAGGCGCGCCCGGTTCCGGGCCTCGGGCTCGGGCAGACCCTGACGGTGTCCTATCCGACCGCTGCGGCTGTTATGGCGTGGCGCTCGTCGAAGGCACAGGCACAGTGGCGCGGACGCGCACCCGACGTCCGCCAACGCGCGTCCGGAGTCCTCGCCACCGTCCGGGACCTCGGGTACGCAGCGTATCGACCGGCGTCGTCGGACGCCTCGCTCGTTGAGTCGCTCGCCGACCTGCTGAGCGCAGTCGGTCCGATGCTGATCGAGCCGACCGTTCGCCGATCGGCGATTCGCCAGCTCGCCGAGTTGAGCTCACGCGCATACCGTTCCGCTGATCTCCTAGTAGACGAGCCGCTGCCGATCAGTTACCTGGCGGCTCCGATCTTCCACGAAGGACGACCGGACTACGAACTGCAGCTCGGTGTCCTTCGGTCGTCGGTCGAGCCAGCCGAACGCGGGCGATTCGGACAGGCTCTGACCGAGGCTGCAGCGCGCGTGTCGGCACTGCTCGACGCCGAGACGGCGTGCGGACGAACCGGTCAGTGAACGCAACACCGCGTTTCGGCGAGCACGCGGACCCGACGGCTGGAATGCTGGATTGTTGTGGGGACCACCGAGACGACATCATCGACGCGCCACCAGCCGACCGTCATCGAGATCCGCGGCGCTCGCGTGCACAACCTGCGCGACGTGGACGTCGACATCCCGCTCGGCAGGCTCGTCGGCATCGCCGGACTGTCGGGGTCGGGCAAGTCGTCACTCGCGATGGGCGTGCTGTACGCCGAGGGATCGAGGCGTTACCTCGAAGCCCTGTCGACCTACACCCGTCGGCGCATCGGTCAGGCGCCACGAGCCGATATCGACGCGGTGTCGCACGTGCCCGCGGCTCTTGCCCTTCGGCAGCGGCCCGCGTTGCCTGGCCCTCGTTCGACGTTCGGCACGTCGACCGAGCTCCTCAACGTGCTCCGGCTGATCTTCTCGAGGCTGGCCGCGCACGTCTGCCCGAACGGGCATCGACAGGAGCCGACGTTCAGCGCGGCCGCCGAGGTGCCGATCGTCTGTCCGACATGCGGCGCGAGCTTCCTCGCACCAGGCGCCGAGGAGCTCGCCTTCAACTCCGGTGGCGCGTGCGCGACATGTGAGGGTCTGGGCTCTGTCCGGCTTGTCGACGACGCGACACTGATCCCTGATCCGACCAAGTCGATCGACGACGGAGCCGTCATTCCCTGGCAGGTCTACGGGTTTCGCGTGCAGCCGCAGATCGTTCGCGAGATGGGAGTCCGCACCGACGTCCCGTGGCGGGATCTCACGGCCGACGAGAAAGAGACTGTCCTCGACGGTCCCGAAGTCAAGAAGCACATCGCGGTTGCCTCGAAGAAGGGCGTCCATGATCTGGACTTCACGTTCCGCAACGCGCGTCTGACCGTCACCGAGGAACTCAAACGCGCCGACACCGAGAAGCGGTTGTCGCGGGTCAGTCGGTTCCTGTCCGAACACACCTGTCCGGACTGCGGCGGAACACGGCTGTCGCCTGCGGCACGTGCACCGCAGATCGACGGCCAGAACCTGGCCGACGTCACCGGCCTCGCCTTGCACGACGTCGTCGACTGGGCTCGGAGCCTCGGCACAAAGATCCCCGGCGATCTCCGGCCGATGACCGAGGTCCTGGTGTCGACGCTGATCGGGATGGCGCGACGCCTGGTGGACTTGGGCCTGGACTATCTGACGCTCGACCGCGCGGGCGACTCGTTGTCGACGGGGGAGCGCCAGCGCGTCCAACTCGCGCGAGCTGTCCGCAACGAGACGACCGGCGTCCTCTACGTGCTCGACGAACCGTCCATCGGCCTGCACCCGGCGAACCTCGTCGGGTTGCATGGGGTCCTCGACGATCTCGTGCAGGGCGGCAACACCGTCGTGATGGTCGACCACGACCCGCAGGTCCTCCGAGCCGTCGACCATCTCATCGAGATCGGTCCCGGTGCCGGAAGCGACGGCGGCCGGGTGATCGCGCAAGGGAACGTCCATCAGGTGGCCGCGGATCCGAACTCGCGCATCGGCGGCTTCCTCACCGGGACGGAGACCGTCGTCGTACGGGAGAAGTGCTCTCCGGCAGCGGTATTCGACTTCGGGGCCATCACGATCGAGACCACACCCATGCACACCGTGCACAGTCTCGACGTCGCGATGCCGCGCGGCAGGCTCACCGCGGTGACGGGAGTGTCTGGTTCCGGCAAGACGACGCTCGTCCTGGAGAGTCTCGTCCCCGCCCTGCGCGAGCGAATCCCCGAGCACGTCTCCAGGATCGACCGCGCCGGGATCGAGCGGGTCGACGTCGTCGATGCGACACCGATCGGCATCAACGTGCGTTCCACCGTCGGCACGTACTCCGGAGCGCTCGACGATCTCCGCCGCGCCTATGCCCGCCTCGACTCCGCGCGGACTGCCCTGCTCACCGCATCCGACTTCTCCTACAACACCGGATCTCTCCGCTGTCCGCGATGCGAGGGGACAGGCCAGATCTCGCTCGACGTCCAGTTCCTGCCTGATGTCGACATCGACTGCACCGAATGTCGCGGTCGCCGATATGCACCACAGGCGTGGACCCACCTGCGTGCGTCCGCGACGAAGGAGCGAGAAGTCGCCTTGCCCGATCTGCTCGCGATGTCGATCGACGACGCGTACGTCCACGTCACCGATCTGCCGTCGGTGCGCACCAAGCTGACCGCACTGCGGGATGTCGGCCTCGGTTATCTGACGCTGGGGGAGGCCACGCCCGCCCTCTCCGGCGGCGAAGCCCAGCGGTTGAAGCTGGTGTCCGACCTCGGTCGTCGTCAGGACGCGACCGTGTTCGTCTTCGACGAACCGACCGTCGGACTCCACCCGTTGGACGTGCGAACGTTGCTCGGCGTGCTTCAGCGTCTAGTCGATCAGGGCGGGACCGTGATCGTCATCGAACACGACCTCGACCTGATCGCCAACGCCGATTACGTGATCGACATGGGGCCGGCAGGCGGAGCCGACGGCGGCCGCGTGGTCGCGACCGGCACTCCGGAGGAAGTCGCGGCGAACCCGCAGAGCGTGACGGGTCGGTTCCTGGCCGACACGATCTGAGATCCCGCCGGGTGAGATCCGCACCGCTCGTCAGACGAACGGCGCGAGGTCGAATCGTCCCCACGCGACGAACCCGAAGAGCGCCAAGAAGACGACGTCACCTGCCATCAGCGCCCATTCGCTGCGCCGGAATCGGGTCGTCGCCGCACCCGCCATGAACAGCATGAGGCCGCACGCCGCCAGCGGTACGAGCACCGGCGCAACGTTCCCCACGGTTGGAAGAACCAGGCCGATCGCCCCGATCAGTTTGATCGTCCCGATCGCCTTGATCTGGCCCGCACTGAAGTCGTCCACCCAATGCTGGCTCTCGGCCAACGACCGATACTTCTCCTTCGACATCAGCAACTGACTGCCTGCACCGACCGTGTACGCGACAGCCAGCACAGACGTGATAATCCACAGAGTCGTATTCATCAGAACCTCCTTCATGGTTACCTCGGGTCGTGAGGAACCGTCATGAGTACTGACGAACCGAACCGACGAGAGGTAACCGATGACCGAACACGACGGTCTGGCCGACACCTTCGACGCTGAACGATCCCGCCTGACCGCAGTCGCGTACCGCATGCTCGGATCGCGTTCCGACGCGGAGGACGCGGTCCAGGAGGCGTGGCTCCGGTTGAACCGACACGATCCGAGTTCCATCGACGATCTGGCCGCGTGGTCGACGACCGTTGTGAGTCGGATCTGTATCGACACCCTGCGCTCGAGGGCCGGACGCCGGGAAGTCTCGATCGATCACGACTTCCCCGAGGTCGTGACCAGAACTGACGAGCGCTCACCCGAGGAGGAGGCCGTCCTCGCCGACAACGTCGGCACGGCGCTCCTCGTCGTGCTCGAGACGCTACGACCCGACGAGCGGCTGGCGTTCGTCCTGCACGACACGTTCGCGGTCCCGTTCGCCGAGATCGCCTCGATTCTGGACAAGTCGCCCGACGCAACCAAGATGTTGGCGAGCAGAGCTCGTCGAAAAGTGCGGGGTGCGCCGCAGACGGACGGCGAGCGACACCGGCAGCGCGACGTGGTCGACGCATTCCTCATCGCAGCTCGAACCGGAGACTTCGAGGGCCTGCTTCGCGTACTCGACCCGGACGTGACGTGGCGCAAGGTCACCGCTCGCGGCGAGTCGGTGACGATCGGCGCAGATCATGTGGTCGAAACGGTGCGGCGTGGCCAACAATCGCGCGTACTCGCCGAACGCGTTCTCGTCGACGGACAACCGGGAATCATGTCGTGGAGCCCCGGCGGAAAGCCGATCAGCGTCATGGCCTGCACGGTCGACGACGATCGGATGGTCGCGATCACGTCGATCCTCGATCAGCGACGCCTCGCAGACATGACGCTGCCCGAGCCGCCGGTAACGGACTAGCCGGTCACCTCGCCGATTGCGGCGATGACGCGTTGCCACGCATCCGACGACGGGTCGCCCCACTCCGCATTCTCGACGCCGTCGAGGACATCGAGAGCGACCCGGGCGCCCGCCCGCTCCGCGTACCGTTTCGACAGTTCGACAGGCACGAGATCGTCATCGGCTCCGTGGAGGACGCGGACGGGAATCGACGAGCTGAGCTCAGCCGGGTCCGCCGCCGCATACGCGTCGGGGACGTCCGACGGCGACCCGCCGAGGAACCTCTGCACGGCGCCGTCGCCGATACCGAGTTCGGCGGCCAATGCCAGATCGGCGATCGGGGCGAGCGCCACGACAGCCGTCGCCTGCAGATCGTCGGTCTTCCACCGACTGCCGGCGGGCAGGCTCGACCGGCTCGCGGCCCACAGTGCGAGTTGCCCGCCCGCCGAGTGTCCGACGAGCGTGATCTTCCGCGGAGCCTCGTGGCCGACGGTCCACTCGCGACCGCTCAGTTGAATCTGATCGATGGCAGCGATGACGTCGTCGAAAGCCGATGACCAACTGCCCGGACCATGCCGGTACCCAACCGACGCGGTCAGATGCCCCGCTGCGGCGAGAGCATGTCCTGCGTCCCAGGTACGGATCCGGTCCGTCTCGTTCCAGAACCCGCCGTGCAGCAGGAGGACAAGCGAATCGGTCGCCTCGACGGGCTCGAAGATGTCGGCGATATTGGACGCGTTCGAGCCGTAGCGCATCGACGCGTCGGGATTCTCCACGGTAGAGGCCATGATCTCACCGTACGACCGATATTCCGGCGCCGTCCTGGTTAGTCGAAACATGTATCAATCCCGGCGACGTCGCTATGAAACATGGCCTCTGTCGGAAATCCTGAGGGCCGTCCCGGCACGGGTCTACGGTTGAGTCGACAACCCCGACCACTACCGGGAGCCGTATATGCGAATCGCCCTGTTCGCCACGTGCATCGGCGACACGATGTTTCCTGAGGCAGTGAAATCGACCGCCTTGGTGCTGACCAGACTCGGCCACGAGGTGGTGTTCCCGACCGGGCAGACGTGCTGCGGACAGATGCACGTCAACACCGGCTACCAGCCCGACGCGCTGCCGCTGGTGGAGAACTACGTCGAGTGCTTCAGCGACGAGTCGATCGACGCGGTGGTCGTACCCTCCGGGTCATGCGTGGGGTCGGTCCGTCATCAGCACGAGATCGTCGCGTCGCGCTACGGGACGTCGATCCTGTGCGACGGGGTCGAGACCGTTAAAGGCAAGACCTACGAGCTCTCCGAACTCCTGGTGGACGTCCTCGGCGTGACCGACGTCGGCGCCTATTACCCGCATCGGGTCACCTATCATCCCACCTGTCATTCGCTCCGCATGCTGAGGGTGGGCGACAAGCCCCTTCAATTGCTGCGAGAAGTCCGCGATATCGACCTCGTCGAGTTGCCGGAGGCGGACTCGTGCTGTGGGTTCGGCGGCACCTTCGCTGTGAAGAACGCCGAGACGTCCACGGCGATGCTCGCCGACAAGATCCGCAACGTCGGCGACACGGGAGCCGAATACTGCTGCGCGAGCGACTCGTCGTGCCTGACGCACATCGGCGGTGGGATGACGCGCCTGCAGATGGGAACCCGGACAGTGCATCTCGCGGAGATCCTGGCGTCGGTGGACAAACATGCAGTGGGCAAGGACGCAGGGACCATGAGCACGGGAACGCGGGCATGACGCGGGTCGCGCTGCCGACGCCGGCATTTCCGCCACGCGCTCCAGAGGGGGCGGGCAACCTGCGGGGAACCGAGTCGTTCCCGGACGCCGCTCACCACGAGCTCGCGAACTCCCAGTTGCGCCGGAACATCGGCAAGGCGACGCACACGATCCGCGAGAAGCGGCTGGAAGTGACCGGCGAACTCCCGGACTGGGAGCAGTTGCGCGACGCCGGTTCGGCGATCAAGACGGATGTGATGAACCGGCTGCCCGAACTGCTCGAGCAGTTCGAGGCTGCGGTCATCGCGCGCGGCGGAGTGGTGCACTGGGCGACCGACGCCGTCGAGGCGAACGCGATCGTGACCCGGCTGGTTCGCGAGACCGGCTCGGACGAGGTCATCAAGGTCAAGTCGATGGCGACCCAGGAGATCGGCCTCAACGAGCATCTCGAATCCGAGGGCATCCTGGCGTACGAGACCGACCTCGCCGAGCTCATCGTCCAGCTCGGCCACGACACTCCGTCACACATTCTGGTTCCCGCGATCCACCGGAACCGGTCGGAGATCCGCGAGATCTTCCTCAACGAGATGCGCGACGTCGATCCAGACCTCGACGACGATCCGGTGAACCTCGCCGCTGCCGCGCGAAAGTTCTTACGCCACAAGTTCATGACCACACCGGTCGCGATCTCGGGCACCAACTTCGGCGTCGCCGAGACCGGCACGCTCGGCGTGGTCGAATCCGAAGGCAACGGGCGCATGTGCCTGACCATGCCGCAGACGCTCATCACGGTGATGGGCATCGAGAAGGTGGTGCCGACGTACGCCGACCTCGAGGTCTTCTTGCAACTGCTGCCGCGGTCGTCGACGGGCGAACGGATGAATCCGTACACGTCGATGTGGACGGGAGTGACGCCCGATGACGGTCCCCAGAACTTCCATCTCGTGCTGCTCGACAACGGCCGCAGTGCATCATTGGCCGACGGGATCGGGCGGGAAGCGCTGAACTGTATTCGCTGTTCGGCTTGCCTCAATGTGTGCCCGGTGTACGAGCGCACCGGGGGACACGCGTACGGCTCGACGTATCCGGGACCGATCGGCGCTGTCCTCACTCCGCAGCTCGCCGGGATGCACGGCAGCCACGACCCCAACTCGTCGCTGCCGTTCGCGTCCAGTCTCTGCGGCGCGTGTTTCGACGCGTGCCCGGTGAAGATCGACATCCCGTCGTTGCTCGTCGAACTGCGACATCAGAAGGTTCAACAGGCGGCGTTCGGGGCGGAGGCGGCCGCTATGCGGGCGGCGTCCATCGCGATGTCGTCGGCAGGGAAGTTCACCGCCGCACAGAAGGCCGCCGGGTTGGGCCGTCTGATGGCGGGGAAGAAGGGGAAGATCTCGGCGCTCCCGCCACCCCTGAGCGGCTGGACCGACGCGCGCGACATCCCGTCACCGCCGAAGCAGACGTTCCGGCAGTGGTGGAACTCCGATGAAGGACGTCGCGAGATCGACGACGCACGCAAGGAGGCTGGCGAATGACCTCTCGCGACGTGGTGCTCGGCCGTATCCGTGATGCACTGGAATTGGCGCCGCCTGTGCCCCAGGAGATTCCGCGCGAGTATCGAACCGGACGGTCGATGCCGAAGGACGAGCTCGAAGAACTGCTGACCGACCGGTTGGTCGACTACAAGGCGACGGTGCACCCGTGCACCTCTGATGACGTTCCGGGCACCGTTGCACGAGTTCTCCACGACGCGGGAGTCAAGCGTGTGGGAGTTCCTGCCGGACTCGATGATTCGTGGCTCGCGGAGTTCGACGGAGAAGTGGTGGTGGATTCGCCCGACGTACCGGCACCGCAGCTCGACTCGCTCGACGGCGTGGTCACCGGGTCCTGTGTCACCTGCGCCGAGACCGGCACCATCTTCCTCGACGGCGGCCTCGACCAAGGACGTCGAGCGTTGACCCTCGTCCCGGACCTACACGTCTGCGTCGTCGACCTATCGACAGTGGAAGTAGGTGTGCCCGAGGCGATCCGACGACTCGTTCCAGAACGCCCGACCACGATGATCAGCGGGCCGTCAGCGACTTCCGACATCGAGTTGCAACGCGTCGAGGGCGTCCACGGCCCCCGCAACCTCCACGTGATCCTTGTCCGCTGACCGCGCCGCTCCTTTGTAGTTGGTTGAGCGAGCGAAGCGAGTCGAAACCCCCGGCCGCCGCTCCTTTGTAGTTGGTTGAGCGAGCGAAGCGAGTCGAAACCCTGGCCGGTCAAGCGAAGTCGACCCCCCACTCAACCTCTCAGATCAACGCGCCGGCCAGCGCCCGGAACTCCTCCGCGGGGAACTCTCCGACGTTGCCGCCGTTGAGGACCTGGATCGTCACCTCGTCCGCGCCGGCGGTGTAATGCGTCTCGATGCCTGCCGTGACGTCGTCGATCGATCCCCACGGGATGAGAGCGTCGACGAGCCGATCGCTTCCGCCGTCAGTGAAGTCGGCGTCGGTCCAGCCGTAGTTGCGCAGATTGTTGGTGTAGTTCGGCAGCGCAAGGTACCCGGTCGTGTACTGCCGGGCGGTGGCGCGAGCGGTGGCCGGGTCGTCGTCGAGGACTACCGCGACTTCGGGTGCCAGGAGAGCATCCGGTCCGAGGGCCGCACGCGCCGCGACGGTGTGCTCGACGGTGGTGAAGTAGGGATGTGCGCCAGCCGAACGGTCGCGTGCCAGTTTCAACATCTTCGGTCCGAGCGCGGCGAGTACTCGTTGCTCAGGTGTCTGTCCAGCGGCGTCGAGAGCGTCTAGGTACTCGACCATCTTCGAGTACGGCTTGCGGTACTTGGCGCTGTCGCCGTCCACGACGACGGCATGACTCGCTCCGAGTCCGAGCAGGAATCGGTCGGGGTGGTCGCGCGTCGCGGAGTCGGTGAAAGCGGCAGCGTCCGCCGCCGGAACGTGCCAGATACTGGCGATCCCGGTGGCGACCCCGATCTCCGTCGTCCCGTCCAATATCTCGCGGAAACGTGCTGGCACATGCGAACCGAAGCCGGCGGACGACCAGATCCTCGAATAGCCGAGACTCTCCAGTTCACGCGCGGCGTCGACGACAGCGGTCCGGCTGTCACCCGCGAGGAAGAATGGTTGCCACACACTTACGCGTCGTTGAGTCATGACTCGACGCTACCTGCACCTGCGCGTCGAAGGGACTGAGTAGTCGTCACGGACCACACCACGACCGCGTGTTGCCAGAACGGCAAGAACCCGGACACGTTGTGCCGACAGCACTGAGACTGAACGGTGTACGACGACGCGCTGACGCGAGTAGGAAGAAGGAATCGCGTGCCTCCCACCGAACGGCGACGCCGTGACACCCCGCCACCACGAACGGGCAACACGGAGGTCGAGGTACTCCGCGGCTTCCTCGACTACTTGCGTTCCTCGATCGCAGCGAAGGTCGACGGCGCTCCGGAACCCCGAGTCCGGACGGCTGCGGTGTCCTCGGGCACGAACCTTCTCGGCGTGCTCAATCACTTGACGTTCGTCGAACGTGCGACGTTCCTCGGCGAGGCCGTCACTGACTGGCCGGCGACGTTTCGAGCTGCGTCATCGGACAGCGTCGCCGATGTGCTCGCCGCCTATCGCGATGCCACGGCACGAGCGAATGAGGTGCTCGACGGGTGCACTGATCTCGCTGCACCTCTTCCACGGCCTCAGCCTGGGAAGCGGGCGCCGAGCGTCCGATGGGCGCTGGCCCACATGATCGAGGAGACCGGTAGGCATGCCGGCCATGCAGACATCCTGCGCGAACAGATCGACGACACCACTGGGCGCTGAGTCCGTCGCGTGACCACGCCGGGCCGCTTCGTTCAGTCACGCTTCCAGACCGGCGAGCCATTCGTCCGGGCCGGGACCGAGGATCTCGGCGTTCGGGGGAGCGAGAAGAACGCCTTCGGACAGTTCAGGAATCGGCGCCGCAATACCGTCGACGGTCCGAGGGTCGCCGATCGTACGCAGGTAACGAGCGGTCAGATCCGGAAGCCTGATCTGCTCGGGTCCTGCGATCTCATGGTCTCGCACATCGGCGCAGGTGTCGACCAGAACGTCGGCCACCGTCGCCACCGCGATCGGTTGGATCACCCAGTCCTGAACTCGTACACCAGTGTCGAACTGCTCGACGGCGGCGGGATTGAGTGCGAACTCCATCCACTGCGCCGAACGGACGATCGCATGCGGCACCGCCGAGGCAGCGACAACCTTCTCTTGTGCCCGCTTGGCGACGTAATAGCCGAAGTCGTCGAAGGCGTCGGCATCGATGTTGCAGATCGAGAGGTAGACGAGCGCCCGAACGCCAGCCTGTTCGCACGCGCCGACGATGCGGCGACTCGCGTCGGCGAACACCTCGACCACGTCCGCGTCTGGGTCAGCGGGAAAGGGGTTGGAGGCGTCGATCACGGCGTCGCTGCCCGCGATCGTCTCCGCGAGTCCGGCACCGGTCTGCACGTCGACGCCGGTGGCCCGCGACGCTTCGATCACGTCATGACCGGCGGCACGTGCGGTGCGCACGACCGATCGACCCGCAGTTCCGGTCGCTCCAAGGACTGCGATCTTCATCGGTTCTCCTTCATTGTCCGGCGGACTGGCTCGCCCTTCAGCGTACGGCTACAGATCTGTCGGCCGAACGATGTAATCATCGTGGGTCACAGTGCGATATCCAGGTATGTCGACCTCACGCAAATCCTTATCTGCCGCCGCCATCGGTATCCTCGGAGCTGCGCTGCTGGTCACCGCACCGGGTGCCGCGAATGCTGCTCCGGGCGCGAGCCCCTGCATGCTCGGGTCATCGAATGTCGGCCCACGCTCATGCGTCATGCGAGCCGTCAACCTGCCCCCGGTCATGACGCTGGGCGACGGTGTGTGCGCCGGGATTCTCAGCGCCAACGGCACGGCGTTCGACGGCCCGCTGTGGCGCTACGAATCCACGCCCGGCAAGACCCACAGCGTCAAACTGCGTCTCGCGCAGGGATTCTCCCCGCTCGGTGAGTGGGCGCCGACCATCCTGGCCTGCAACACCACCGCGGTGATCGATTGGAAGAACTTCCGCACCGGCAAGTCCGGAACGGTCAAGAAGTTCGTGCGGGCCACCAACAATGGCATCCACCCGGCAGAAACATACGTGGGCACGGGCTCAGGACGCGTGCGGCTCACCGTGCACACCACCCGTCCCAGTGTTCCGGTGTCCACGGTCGTGGTCGTCCCCTGATCTCAGTCTGGCTCTGATCTCACTCTGGAACCTGCTCCGTCGGCGATGAGTGCGACGATGGGTGCATGCCCACTCCCGGCGAACTCGAACGCGATCGCGACGACGATGGCCGTGCCCGCAACTCACGACCGCGCGACCGGCTCGGCCGACCGCTCCCGTTTGGGAGCATCGGCGTCGAACGGATTCCCGACGACCTCGATCTGCCGCCTGCCGAATCGTTGACCTGGGCGCAGGACCTCCTGGATCAGGGCCTCGCGTTCAACGCGCACGAAGTCCTCGAAGGTGCGTGGAAGAGCTGTCCCGACGAGGAGCGCATGCTGTGGCAGGGGTTGGCGCAATTGGCGGTCGGAGTCACGCACGTACAACGGGGGAACCCCAAGGGTGCACTCTCGCTGTTCGAGCGCGCGATACGTCGCATCGAGAGCCATGAGGGTCCCGTGCCATATGGAATCGACGCGGCAGGCTTGGTCTCCTACGCGCAGAAAGCCATGGCCGACCTGCGGCGAGGCTCCGAGCTCGAACCGGCTCAGTTGGCGCCGCGGCTGGTGCGCGAACCTCAGTAGCGCTGGGCGTCAGTCGCCGGCCAATAGCCTCCGCAACACGTACGGGAGGATTCCGTCGTTCAGGTAGTACGCGGCCTCGGCGGGCGTGTCGATCCGGACAGTCGCCGTGAACACACGGCTCTGCCCGTCCTTCTCGACGGTGACGGTGACCTCGTCGGCGAGTCGGTCTCCGGCCATGATCCCGGAGATCGAATAGGTCTCGTCGCCGTCGAGGTGCAGCGACTTCGCCGTCTCGCCGTCCGGGAACTGCAGCGGCAGCACGCCCATTCCGATGAGGTTGGAGCGATGGATCCGTTCGAACGACTCCGCGATCACGGCGCGTACACCCAACAACCTGGTGCCTTTGGCCGCCCAGTCCCGCGAGGATCCCGACCCGTAGTCCTTCCCAGCGATGACGATCAGCGGGACGCCCTGCTCCTGGTATGTGATCGACGCGTCGTAGATCGTGGTCTGCTCGCCGCCTGGCCACGCAGCGGTGAACCCGCCTTCGACGCCGGGGACGAGTTCGTTGCGCAGCCGTACGTTCGCGAACGTTCCGCGGATCATCACCTCGTGGTTGCCTCGGCGTGAACCGTACGAGTTGAAGTCCGATCGTGCGACACCCTTCTCGGCGAGGTACCGACCGGCGGGACTGTCCTTCTTGATCGCTCCGGCGGGCGAGATGTGGTCGGTCGTGACCGAATCGCCCAGCTTGACCAGGACACGCGCCGCGTCGATGTCGTGCACTGCGCCTGGCTCGCGAGACATGCCGTCGAAGTACGGCGGCTGCCGGATGTACGTCGACTCGTCGTCCCAGTCGTAGACGGCAGTGTCGGGGACGCTCATGCCACGCCAATTGTCGTCGCCCGCGTACACATCCGAATAGCCGTCGGTGAACATGCGGGCTTCGACGTTCTCGTCGACCGCCCGCTTGATCTCCTCGCCGGTCGGCCAGATGTCACGGAGGTAGATCTCCTCGCCGTCGTCGTTGGTCCCCAGCGGTTCGGTGAGCAGATCTGTGTGCAGGCTGCCTGCGAGCGCGTACGCGATCACCAGGGGAGGGGAGGCGAGGAAGTTCATCTTCACCTCGGGGTGGATACGGCCCTCGAAGTTTCGGTTGCCCGACAGCACCGCGGAGACGTTCAGGTCGTTGGCCCCGACGGCTTCGCTTACTTCGGTGATGAGCGGTCCGGAGTTTCCGATGCACGTCGTGCAGCCGTAACCGACCAGGTTGAACCCCAACTCGTCCAGGTAGGGCGTCAGTCCGGAGCGCTCGAAGTAGTCGGTGACGACGCGCGACCCCGGTGCGAGGGTCGTCTTGACCCACGCGCGGGTCCGCAACCCGCGTTCGACCGCCTTCTTGGCCAGCAGTCCGGCGCCGAGCATGACAGCCGGGTTCGACGTGTTGGTGCACGAGGTGATCGCCGCGATGACGACGTCGCCGTGGTCGACGATGGCCTTGGTCCCGCCGATGATCACGTCGGCCGGATCGCTCGGCCAGCCGAGTTGTGCGTTCGCGGTGAGTTGCTCGTCAGAAGTGTGCCGTGGGGGAGCGTCGTCGCCGTCGCTGGAACCCAGCGCGATCGGATCGCTCGCCGGGAACGAGTCGGCGGACGCGTTGTCGACACCGTCGCTGGCCGACCGTGATCCGTCGCTGGCTTCGCTGAGCAAACCGAGCACGGTCCGGGGCGCGTCGCCGAGCGGAATGCGGTCCTGGGGCCGCGTCGGTCCGGCGATCGACGGTTCGACCGTTGCCAGATCGAGGTCGACGACGAGGGAGAAGTCGGGAGTGTGAGCCGGGTCGTGCCAGAGGCCCTGTTCCCGCGTGTAGGCCTCGACGAGTTCGATCTGGTGCTCGTCGCGCCCGGTGAGACGTAAGTAATCGAGGGTCTCGGCGTCCACCGGGAACATCGTCGCCGTCGATCCGTACTCGGGGCTCATGTTGCCGATCGTCGCGCGAGTCGCCAGCGGCACATTGGCGACGCCCGGCCCGAAGAACTCCACGAACTTGCCGACCACGCCGATTCCGCGCAGGAGTTCCGCGACTGTCAGAACGAGGTCTGTTGCGGTGGTGCCGTCGGGCAGTTCGCCGCTGAGCCGGATTCCGACGACCTGGGGGATGAGCATGCTCATCGGCTGCCCGAGCATCGCTGCTTCGGCCTCGATGCCGCCGACGCCCCAGCCGAGCACTCCGAGGCCGTTGACCATCGGCGTGTGCGAGTCGGTGCCGACGAGAGTGTCAGGATAGACCTGCGTGACGCCGTCGCCGTCCCGGGTGAAGGCGACGCGCGCCAGGTACTCGAGGTTCACCTGGTGGCAGATCCCGGTGTCGGGCGGGACCACCAGAAAGTCGTCGAACGACTGCTGGCCCCACCGCAGAAGTTGGTACCGCTCCTTGTTCCGTTTGAACTCCAGTTGCGCGTTGATATCGAACGCATCCGGCCCGCCGAACGCGTCGGCGATCACCGAGTGGTCGATCACGAGTTCCGCCGGAATCTGCGGGTTGATCTTCGCCGGATCGCCGTCCAGGGCAGTCATCGCGTCTCGCATGGCGACGAGGTCGACGACGCACGGAACACCCGTGAAGTCCTGCATGAGGACGCGCGCCGGGGTGTATTGGATCTCCGGGTTGTGTTCGGATTTCGGATCCCAGTCGCGCAACGCTTCGACCTGCGCGTCGGTGACAAGATGCCCATCCTCGTTGCGAAGCAGATTCTCCAGAAGCACCTTGAGGCTGTACGGCAGACGGCTCGAGCCGTCGATCCTGTCGAGCCGGTACATCTCGTAAGCTGTGCCACCTACGTCGATCTGGTCCCGGGCATTGAAACTGTTCGAGTTCATCAGACTGGCCACCCTTCCGCTCGTGCACGCGGCTTCGAACGGGGCTGAGAGGGGAGCGAAGCCGGTGATCGTGGCGACTACGTCCGACCGTACGCGGACCAGGGAAGATTAGTGGCTGAACTGGGCAGACCCTCACGCTGGTCGAGCGGAGTCGAGACCCTCACGCTGGTCGAGCGGAGTCGAGACCCTCGCCAGCCACGCATACCGCGTCGGCTCCCGCTTATTGTCCGGACTATTAGCGGGAGCCGACGCGTTGAGCGTTCCGAGGGGCGACGAGACACTTGTGACGGCCGTCAACGCTCAACCGTCACCGCGGTCCCGACTCGCGTCCATCGGTAGAGCTCGGCCATCATCGGCCCGGGCACGTGGACGCATCCGAGCGATCCGTGCGTCTTGTATTGTTCGCGGTCCCCGTACGGGAATCGCTGCCAGGGCGAGTCGTGGAAGCCGACGTCGCCGAAGAACGGCAGCCAATACTTGACTCGAATTCGGTAGCCGGGACCTTCGAGGAATCGTGCGGTCTCGTGACTGACGATGCGCCAACTCCCGATCGGAGTTCCGTGACCGCTGGCCGAGCGACCAGTGGTCACCGGAGACGATCGGGTCGAGCGGCCGTGCTCGCACAGCCACATTCGCTGCTGCGCCACGCTCACGACGATTCGGCGTTCATCGTCGCCGCGTGCGCACTGCGGGTCCATCGGTACAGGAGACGTCGTGGCGGTCGTGGGCGGCGTAGCCGCCTGTGGAGGGTGGGCGGCAGCAGAGACCGTCGAACGTGCGAGAAGAACCACGGTCATGATCAGCACAGCCGTGCCCAGCGCCAGCACCCACGCGTAGCCACGCAGCATCGTACCCACCGCAACTCCCGGTCAAACGTAAACGAAAATCGTTATCTACAGGCGAGCGTACAGCGGAGCCCGTCGCAGACCCCAAGGCCAGTGCCGAGAACCCGATTTCGCGTGGTGCCGATCACTATGGCACGGTCGATGCGGTGCATCGCGCATCGCACACGTAGAACACGCTGTCATGCCCGACGCAGCACCTGCGTCGACAGCGCGACGAAAGGGACTCATGAGGAGTATCGCGAGCGTTCGCTTAGTCGGCGTCATCACCGGAGCGACGGCCATCGTGCTGATCGGCAGCGCGTGCGGCGCCGACGAGAGCGACTCGACGTCCCCTGCGGCATCCTCGGTCGAGACCTCCGCATCGAACACGGCGGTTCCGGAAAGCACGTCACCGACGTCGGATGCCTCAAAAGTGGCGCAGACAGCGAACGTGAAAGTAGAAGGCGCGCGCGGCGTCGAGGTGACGCTGACCGGACCGATCGCCGAGCGCTACTCGTCCGCGACGGAGGCCGAGAAGAAGATCCTGCGACTTCCGCTCACCGGATCACGCAATGCCGGGACCCGCGAAAGCGGCGTGGTCTACCAGCAGTTCGAGGGCGGGGTGATCACGGCGCGGAGCGATCGATCCGGCACGCCCGCATACGTGACGTACGGCAAGATCCGCGACGCGTGGAACGTCGAACGGGACGATCAGGGCGTCCCGACCCTCGTCGGCACGAACGGCTCTGCGGGGCCGCTCGGACCGGTCGCCAGCGATGTCGAGACGCGCGGTCACGTACAGACGACGCGCTTCGAGCACGGCTCGATCTCCCACGACACCAAGACCGGCAAAGTCACCGTCACGGTGAACGGGCAGGTCGTCCCGTCCGAGTGACGTAGGCGAGCGCCTGTTAGACGCAGCGACTGAACGTCCGGTACCAGCGCCGGTCAGATGACACACTTCGCGAAACTCTCGTATAGTGACCCGAACGGGGGACACCTGTCGCGGCACTACCGCGACCGCCATGAAGGAGCGTCAGTGATCTGTCCGCACTGTGGCGTCGATGTCAGATACCGCGAGCGGCCCGACTACACGTGCAGCCAGTGCAATCGCGAGTTCGCCCTCGAGCCGAAGAGCACGGCGTTCCAACTGAACGACCTCCGCACCCTCCGTCTGGCAGACAAACTCCGCACCGACGAAGGACTACGGTTCACCTACGAACAGTTCCGGTATGCCGCAGGTAAGCGAACGCTCGAGACCCACCTCGACTCGCCATGGTTGTCCGCGTTCTGGGGTACAGCCGCAGCGATCTTCTTTCTGACGCTCACTCCCGGCCTTCCCGTGGCCTTGATCGTCGGTCCCGAGCTCATCGGAGTCTCCGGAGGAACACTCGTCGCCTGGCTGTTCATCGGATCGGCCTGCTTGATCGCATTGAGCATGATCATCAACGGCCTGCGGCGTCCGTCTATGCTGCGCAATCGCCGCATCGAGGTGGACGGTTCGCTCGACGACTTCGCCGCGACAGTCGATGATCGATGGAAATCGGTGTACGGCACCACTATTCCGGGACTTGTCGACGAGCGGCGAGCACCGATCGAGCATGCGGCGTCGCCCCGGTATGCGGTGCTCTGCCCCAGCCGAAGCGTGCTGGTCTGCATCTCGTGGAACGATGTCGTGCGCGAACGGGACCTGATCCTCGCGCTGCACCCCGATCAGGTTCCGCCGAACATGCCGGTCCTGGTGATTCACGATGCGAGCCCTGCCGGACTGCGCCTGGTCGCCGAAGCGCGACGACGGTTCGGCCCGCTGGCCGTCGACGTCGGGCTGTCCCCTCGGACCGCGATGGCTGCCGAGCCGCCACGCGTCTGGTTACGTGAGCCGACGTTGTCGAGCGATGCCGCGGCCTCCCTCCCGGGTGACCTCTCCGACGACGAACGTGCCTGGTTGGAGATCGGCTGGTGGACACCAGTAGCTGCGGTGCCCCCGCGCAAACTGATCGCAGCCGTCAATCGTGCTGTCGACCGCTTCGAGCCCGGCACGGCCGAAGGCCGGACCGTCGGATTCCTTACATGGCCGACCGTTTGATCAGCGGCCTGGTGCGCTACGCCGCAGCCCGTGCGGGCCGGCCCACCGGACTGCGTTTCACCGAGCGCCAGCTGTACTACGAACTCTGTCGCGTGCTGTTGCCTGCGCACCTCCTGCCGCGTCGCCTGCCCTTCACCGTGCCGGCGCTCATCCCGATCGGTGTGTTCGAGGGCTGGCTGCACCGGTGCGGCAGCATCGATGGCCTTCTGGATCCGCCTGAGTCGGCAACATCTGAGCTGGGAAACTCGACTACGGAGGACGATCTCTTCGACTACGCACTGCCCCGGATACTCGTCTGCCAGTCGTCTGCGGTGGCCGATATGCTCCGCGCGAACAGTCTGCCGATGGAGTCCGCGTGCCCGGTAATCAGTGTCGGCGAGCTCCCGCTCGATCCGGGTCTGGTGCGGATGCTGGACGCGACCTCCGTCACCGACGAAGGGGCACGCGTCTACGTCCTGCATGACGATTCGTCCGTCGGTCTCGCCCTGCCCCAGACAGTCGCCGAGACGGGCGGACTCCCGGAGTCAGCGATCGTCGTACCGATCGGACTTCGACGGTCGCAGACCGCACCGCTGCACCTGACCCGATCGGGGTGGCGCGAGGAGAGCTGCGTCGAAGTTGAGTCCGTCGCGCCCGCAGTGCTTCTGCGCAGTGTGCATCGTCTGGTCCGAGACGTCCACCGCCGCCGCGAGCCGCTCGTCGACCTGCCCGCCGCCCGGTCCGCGGGCTTCCTCACCTGGCCCCAGCGATAACAGTGTCGAAAGAGACGCGATGACATCGAAACAACCAAACGAAGCCACGTACATCGATGAACTTCTGGCCGACGGGACGGTGTACCGGCGGTACTCCGACGGGCGCCAGGAATGGCGGAGCCGCACTCCCGGCGGTGAGATTCAGTGGCATGACGACCGCGGCCGGTCTGGGACCGACGTAGCGCTGAGCCGCAAGATCGTCAAACGGACGCACGCCGACGGCGTCGTGATCTACGGACGGGAGAACGGCTTCGGCCGCACGATGTGGAGCGACGGTGTTCTGACGGTGAACAAGTCGCGGTTCGGCGGTCGTCTGGGTGCCGCGATCACAGGTATCGCAGGTGCCGCGTTGATCGGCGCTCTCGTGTACCCGCCGGACGCTCTGACTCCGGACCAAGAGGCCGATCTGCTGGCCAGCAGCGGGGTCCCGGGTGGCGGTTCGGGCGGGGACGGATCGAGCGGCGATAGCTACTCGGACTGGGGCGGCGACGGGGACGACGGCGGCGACTTCGGGTGAGAAGGAACGGCATTGGCTAGATTCAGCGTGATCGACGGCGTCCCGATGCTCGTCCCTGGCCCCGGCGTCGCGGAAGGTCCTCTGGTCGTAGGTGATCTCACCGCCGTCGGCGAGGCGACGGTCTTCAACGCGCCGACGATTCGGCGCCGGCTCTCAGGCGGCGTCCCGGACGACATATCCGACGCCGAACTACTCCTGCACGTCTACCGCGAACGCGGTCTGCCGGGTGTCGCAGAGGTCGAGGGGATGTTCGCCGTCGCGATCGTCGACGGCGACGACCTGGTTCTGCTCCGCGATCACGTCGGTTCGCGGACCTTGTTCTATGCCCGGACGGGCGACCGGTGGGCCGTCTCCACATCGAACCGCAGCCTCGCCCGCGTTCCCGGGTGCGACGACAGGTTGAACGTCCGCGCGGTCCGATCGTTCCTCACCTTCGCCTACCTGCCTGGTGCGGAGACCTTCTTCTGCGGCATCGCCGAAGCTCTCCCCGGACGTGCACTGCGTCTGTGCCCGGACGGCCGAACCGTCGAGGAGACGTTCTGGGAGCCCGTGGAGGTCGACGATCCGCGCGATGCCCACCATCACGCGCTCGGGCTGCGCGAACGGCTGGAGGAGGCCGTGGCCTGTCGCCTGCCCGAGGCAGAGCCCGTCGGCGTCCTACTGTCCGGCGGTGTCGACTCCAGCCTGGTGACGGCGCTCGCCGCTAAGCTGCACGATCATCCGGTGACTACGTACTCGATCGCGTTCGACACCGATACACCGAACGAACTCGGCTACTCCGGTCTCGTCGCGGCGCACTGCGGCGTCGACCAGCACGTGCTGACTGTGCCCGGAGACGCGATCGCGGCGCGCATGGCCGAGACCGTCGCGCTTCTCGACAGTCCGGTCGGTGACCCGTTGACCGTCCCGAACCTCATGCTCGCCGAAGCCGCTGCCGCGCACGGCCATTCCGTGATCTTGAACGGTGAGGGCGGCGACCCGGTTTTCGGCGGGCCCAAGAATCTGCCGATGCTGATCTTCGAGCTCTTCCGTCGCCAGGAGGGGACGGCCGCGCGAGCGTCGGCGTACCTCACGAGCTACCGCAAGTGTCTCGACGACCTGCCGGTACTCCTGACTGCCGACGCACTCGCCGAACTGGAGGCCACGGCGCCGCCGACCGACGTCCTGATGCCGTACCTGGAGCGCGGAGCGATGCGCAGTCTGCTCAACCAGTTGCTGCACACCAACCTGCGAACCAAAGGCGCTCACCACATCCTGACGAAGGTCGAACGATTGACGGCGGCCAGCGGCGTCGAAGGGAGAGCGCCGCTCTTCGACCGTGGCGTGATCGACTATGCGTTCCGGATTCCGCCGCAACAGAAGCTGTACGGCACCAGCGAGAAATGGATTCTGAAAGAGGCTGTCCGCGACCTGCTGCCCGCGACGATCGTCGACAGGCCGAAGAGCGGAATGCGGGTCCCGGTGCAGCAGTGGCTCGACGGGCCGCTGCGCGACCTCACGCACGACGTGCTCGACAGCCGGGCCGCACGTGACCGCGGACTCCTCAATCCGGCGACCGTTCGCGCATGGCTCCGCAAGGACGGCGCCCTGCTTCCGCGTCACGGCGGAAAGCTGTGGTTGGTACTGACATTGGAGATGTGGTTGCAGTCGTTCGAGGTGGGCCGATGACCAGCGATGCCGACGGGGGAGGGGGCCCGATGAAGGCCGACGCCGACGCCGTCGACGAGGTGATCGACCTGGTCGACTTCACCGACGCATCGCACAACGTGGTGACCCCGGTTCTACGACTCGAGCCCGACGTCGCACTCGCCGTCGTCTCGGCGTTCGCAGCCGTCGTCACCCGAGGCAAGGCGAGCACCGCCGCCACGACACCCGACGAGGACGGGGTCACTCGCTCCCAGGTGTTCGAGGAGGGCGATGTCTACATGATCGACAAGCCGTTCGACGACTACGTCGCCGACCGATACATCATGGACTTCTACGATGTGACCGACCGTGACCTCTGTTCGCGGATGCATCTCCACACCGGCCTCCGGTTGGTGCGAATCATGACGGGACCGGACACGCAGGTCCGGGTGAGTAGTTTGTCTCCGATCATCGTCACCGAAGTCCCTGGCGTCACCGACTTCCGGCTCGAGGCCTTCGCGGACGACCTTCCTGACACCGAACCCGGCATGGATCGGACTCGGTACAACGTCATCGTGCCGCCGTGCGCGTTCGTCGACATGCAGGTGCCGCGTGGGGTGAGCCATCAGTTCAACGCGATCGGCCCCCACGCGGTCATCGACTCGGTCCATCCCGAGGAGTCGATCGAGGTGTTCCGCGAGTCCATGTCCGGCTATCGGATGATGGCGCAGACACAGTTCCTGGCAGACTCACTCCCGAATGCCGAGTCGTGCGCGTTGGACGTGCCGCGCACACTGTCGTGATTCTGCGGTCTCGTCTCGGTGCCGTGTGCAGTTGTACGAAAAGTCGTGCCTGGCTAGCGGTTTGGTCCACTCCACGCTCGTTGGGACAGCAGTCGCATGCCGTTGAGAGCGACGATGACGGTCGAGCTCTCGTGACCTGCGACGCCAAGTGGCAAGGGGAGAGTGGCTGTCAGGTCCCACATCACGAGGGTGATGATGAATGACGCCGCGATGACGAGGTTGGCGACGACTACCCGGTGGGCCCTCCGCGACAGGCGCATCAGATTGGGCAACGCGGCAAGCTCGTCGCGGATCAATACTGCGTCCGCAGTGTCCAGGGTGAGGTCGGAACCTTTGCGGCCCATAGCGATACCCGTGTGCGCGGTGGCGAGGGCCGGCGCGTCGTTGACGCCGTCTCCGACGACGAGAACCGATCGTCCATCGCGTTGCAGGGCTGCGACGGCGTCGGCTTTGTCGCCCGGGAGGAGCCCCGATCGGATGTCGCTGATGCCGACACTGTTCGCGATCGTGGTCGCGAGGGTGGAGTTGTCACCACTGAGCAGCAGGGGAGTACGGCCGGTGAGTGTGGAGAGTTCGACGACAGCGCGTTCACTGTCAGCGCGAATCGTGTCGACCAATCCGATCACGCCGATGGCGACGTCGTCGGTGGACACCAGGACCGCCGTCAGTCCCGCTCGTTCGAGTTCGGCAACGACCTCGGTTGCTCCCACGGGGAGCCGGCCGTGCGGGCGGACGACGTCGATGCGTTGACCCTGGACCCGGCCGTGCACACCGATTCCTGGAGCGGAGTCGAAATCTGTTGCGGTGGGAACGGATACGGCTTGGAGTTGCGCTGCGGTCATGATCGCAGCGGCGAGTGGATGCTCACTGCGCCTTTCCACTGCGGCAGCGAGCGCCAGGATCTCGACCGGATCGACATCACCGTCGGGCAGGGTTCGCACGGTGTGGACGCGTGGTCGACCTTCGGTGATGGTGCCGGTTTTGTCGAAGGCGACCACGTCGACGTTGCGGAGTTGTTCCATGACGACGGCGGATTTGACCAGGACGCCGTTGCGGGCGGCGGTGGCCATGGCCGCGAGGAGCGGCGGCATGGTGGCCAGAACCACGGCGCACGGTGATGCGACGATCATGAACGTCATTGCCCGCAGCAACGCCGATTGACCGTCGGCCCCGAACAGCAACGGAATCACAAAGATGGCGATGGTGGCTGTCACGACGATGCTCGAGTAATACTGCTCGACACGCTCGATGAACAACTGAGTCTTCGCCTTGGTCAACGAGGCGTCGTCGACCATCGCGACGATGCGCGCAATCACGGTGTCGGACGGATCGCGTGAGACCTCAACGGTCAGAGCGCCGGTTCCATTGGTGGTTCCGGCGTATACCTCCTCGCCGGGTCGTTTCGGTGCTGGTACCGATTCACCGGTGATCGTCTGTTGGTCGACCTCGCTGGCACCCGCGGTCACCACCCCGTCGCCACCGATCCGTTCACCGGGCCGGACCACGATCGTGTCTCCGATCCTCAACTCTGCGGCGTTCACTGTGGTCTCGACGCCACGCTCGTCGATGCGCACCGCTTGTTCAGGCGCTAACGCGAGGAGCCCGCGGACCGAATCGGCGGTGCGCTGGGTGAGTGCTGCCTCCAATGCGCCGGAGGTGGCGAAGATGACGATCAGCAATGCGCCGTCGAAGATCTGGCCGATACCGGCGGCTCCGATCGCAGCGACGATCATCAACAGGTCGACGTCGAGAGTCTTCGACCGAAGCGCCTGCAGGCCTACCAAGGCCGGTTCCCATCCGCCCGCGACGTAACACGCCAGGTACGCCGCCCAGAACATCCACTCTGGCGCCGACGACAGTTGCAGTGCCAGCCCCAGCAGGAACAGCGCGAACGACACTGCTGCCCAACGAACTTCGCTGATCGACAGGATGTTCGTCGTTCTGTCGGAACGTGCGTCAGCCGCAGACGACTGCGTCGGCAGAGCCATAGTCGTTGCCATCGAGCCTTCTCGGGTCGTCATGTGGGCGGTCGGTACCGACAATACACGTACATATGAAGAGGTCTACATATGTACGCCCGAGCTATAGTGCGAGGGTGGGTCATGGAATCGAGGGCAGGTCAACTCCGCCAGCACATCTCGACGCCGAATCGGCGGCGACGGTGGCGGCCACCTTGCAAGCGCTGGCAACACCGAGTCGGCTCCGAATCCTGACCGAACTACGTCATGGGCCATGCGGAGTGACTGCATTGGCCGATGCGGTCGACATGGAGCAATCCGCGGTTTCACATCAACTTCGGCTGCTGCGGGCTCTAGGCCTGGTGACCGGTGCCCGCACCGGGCGAAGTGTCACGTATCGGCTCTACGACAACCACGTCGCCATGCTTCTCGATGAGGCGATCTATCACATCGAGCATCTCGGTCGCGGCGAGCAGGACGCGACGAACGACACCGCCTGACGCTCCGTCGAGACGGACGTGCTCCTCGGGCTGTGGGCGACCTGACAGTCGCTGATGAGCTTCTTGCCAGAAACCGCGGGTAGGCTGCGAGAAATGAATTCGCAAGACCTCACTCGGCGCCACTTCCTCACGGCGGCCGGCATCGGCACACTCGGACTGGTCGCGGCGGCGTGCGGAATCGATTCGACCGACGATGCTCAGCAGGAGCTCGGCCCGGAACTGACATACAATCCCGACCTGGGCGGGACCGGCGTCAACCCGGTCGGCTCGATCTCGGTCAGCGTCGAAGCCGGTCGGCTCGGCCGCGACGTGGCGCTGGTCAATGCACAGGGCACAGCGGTCAAGGGGGAGCAGTCCCCGGACCGGAAGACCTTCACGGTCAGCGAACCCCTCGGTTACGGCGCCGAGTACACCTGGCGCGGAACGGCGATCGGCGACAACGGTAAGAAAGCGCCGTTGCGCGGCACGTTCACCACACTGGCCCCCGACTCGCAGATCAATGTGGTGGTGAACGTCGCCGACGGGCAGACAGTCGGCATCGCCACACCGATCATCCTGCAGTTCGACGGGACGATCGAGGACAAGGAGGCCGTAGAGAAGGCACTCACCGTCACCACCACGCCTCCTACCGAAGGCGCCTGGGCATGGCTCGGCGAGGACAATGGCTCACGGGCCCACTGGCGGACGAAAGAATACTTCGCGCCGGGCACCAAGGTACGAATGGACGCCAAGCTCTACGGAGTTGACATGGGCGAAGGCGCGTACGGTGCGGCAGATGTGACCAGCGATTTCATGATCGGACGATCCCAGATCGTGAAGGCCGACGCGGCGTCGCACCAGATCGTCGTCATTCGTGACGGGGCCCCTTTGATGACGCTGCCGTGCAGCTACGGCACAGGTGACCTCGACCGAAACGTCACCCGATCGGGCATCCACGTGGTCAGTGAGAAGTACGAACAGTTCAACATGACCAACCCCGACGCCGGGTATTTCGACATCCCCGAACGCTGGGCGGTCCGCATCTCCAACAACGGCGAGTTCATCCACGCCAACCCGGAGACGCTCGGTGTCCAGGGCGCGTCGAACGTCACCAACGGTTGCATCAACCTGTCACTTGAGGGCGCGCAGCAGTACTTCGAGACAGCCGTCTACGGCGACCCCGTCGAGGTGACCGGAACGCGGCTCGATCTGTCGGAAGCCGACGGCGACATCTACGACTGGACCATCGACTGGGGGCAATGGAAGTCGATGTCGGCACTCGGCGGCGAACCGAAGACGAAGGACGTTCCCGCGACGCCTAAGGGCGCTCCAGTTCCGGCAAGCAAGTCCAAGGCATCGGGCTAATCGGGTCGCATCTAGTTTCCAGAGCGACCGCTCTGTTATCTTTGATGTGTGCCTCGCCCACGTGTTCACGACCTCGACCACCTGATGGACGCCGCTGAACAGTTGGCGGTTGAGTCAGGTCCTGCCGCGGTCACCGTTCGCTCACTGTCCGAGCTGACGTCCGTCTCCAACGGCGCGATCTATCATGCGTTCGGTTCGCGAGCGGGTTTGATGGGCAGAGTCTGGGTTCGGGCTGCACGTGCGTTCTTAGCGCTTCAGACCAATGCGGTCGCCGCCGCATTCAACTCGGAGAATGCTTCGGCTGTCGATGCCGTAGTTGCCGCTGCTGATGCACCGGCTCAGTTCTTGCTCGACTCTCCGCGGTCGGGACGGTTCCTGCTGGTTGCCTCCCGCAACGAGCTTCTTGGTTCGGCTGACATCCCCGCTGAGGTCGCAGACGATCTTCGCAGTCTCGACACGTCCGTCACCGACATGCTCATTCGTCTTTCGGAAATGACATGGGGCCGAGCCGACCGCGAAGCCGTGGCGATCATCAAAGACTGTGTCGTCGAATTGCCCTCAGCGCTGTTGCTGCGAGGTGAACGAACGCCAGATCCTCTAGTTCGCGAACGCCTTGCGTATGCCGTACGTGCGGTGCTGAAAGTTCCTCCGCCCGAACGAGTGTCCTTATCCACCGAATCAAACGACGGACCGAAGGAGTAGCCCTATGGCCACGAACCTCGAATACCACGACCACTTTGCGGTACTGACTCTCGGCGACGATGAGAACCGTTTCTCGCCTGACTGGCTCGAGACGATCAATGGACATCTAGACGAGATCGAGACCGGTGCGAGCGGGTTGATCACCATCGGCGTCGGCAAGTTCTACTCCAACGGCTTGGACCTGGAATGGCTGATGTCGAACGGCGACCGCGCCGAGTGGTATGTCGACCAGGTTCAGGAGTTGTTCAACCGAATCCTGACTTTCCCATTGCCCACGGTCGCAGCGGTGAACGGCCACGCTTTCGGCGCGGGGGCGATGCTCGCCATCGCCCACGACTACCGGACGATGCGTGAGGACCGCGGCTACTATTGCTTCCCCGAGGTCGACATCAACATCCCCTTCACCCCAGGAATGGCCGCTCTGATTCAGGCAAAGCTCACTCCGCAGACCGCGACCACCGCAATGACCACCGGTCACCGTTACAACGCACCCGACGCGCTGGCGGCAGGATTGGTGGACGAAACTGCTCCGGAGAACGCGCTTGTGGCTGCCGCTACGGCTCGATTGACACCGATTGCGGGGAAGGACCGCGGCACCCTCGGTGCAATCAAGGCCACCATGTACAAATCGGCCACTGACGCACTCCATCAAGGCCGTCAGTAGCTCATTCAGACCCCGGCGACTGGCTAGTAACGGATCGTGGGGTTGGGACGCCGCAACTGTTGGCGTCGCGCGCAGGCGATGCCTTGTGGCGAATACCGCGGTGCGATCTCGTGATCGGACGATCCCAGATCGTGAAGGCGGACGCGGCGTCGCACCAGATCGTCGTCATTCGTGACGGGCCCCTCTGATGAGACTGCCGTGCAGCTACGGCACAGGTGACCTCGACCGGAACGTGACCAAGTCGGGCATCCATGTGGTCAGCGAGAAGTACGAACAGTTCAACATGACCAACCCTGAGGCCGGGTATTTCGACATTCCCGAGCGTTGGGCGGTCTGGATCTCCAACAACGGCGAGTTCATCCACGCCAACCCGGAGACGCTTGGTGTCCGGGGCGCGTCGAACGTCACCAACGATTGCATCAAGGTGTCACTTGAGGGCGCAGCAGTACTTCGAGACAGCCGTCTACGGTGACCCCGTCGGGGTGACTGGAACGCGGCTCGATCTGTCGGAGGCCGACGGTGACATCTACGACTAGATCATCGACTGGGAGCAATGGAAGTCCATGTCGGCACTCGGCGGCGAACCGAAGACGAAGGACGTTCCCGCGACGCCCAAGGGAGCTCCAGTTCCGGCAAGTAAATCCAAGGCGTCGGGCTAATCGAAGGTGGCACAGACAGCGGGCGTGAAAGTAGAGGGCGCGCGGCGTCGAGGTGACGCTGACCGGACCGATCGCCGAGCTGATCTTCCGGCCGGAGGACGAATTCACGCCGTTGACAACGGCTGGCCGAGTTCGCAGCGGGAGAGTGAAGCAGCGGTTGGGTGCCACGGGCAGTCCACAGCCGCGTCGTCATCGCTTAGCATCGGGGAGTGAGCGCATCGAGGCTGGACCACCACACTCCGATCACCGCGGATCTGCTGCACGGCGCGTTGGACGTCGAGGACGGTGAGCGCGGCGTCGTCCCGTGCCGGCTGCCCGGATGGGCGCGCGAATACGCGGACCCACAACTGCTCTCGACGCAGGCACAGCCGGCGGGGGTGCGCCTGGCGTTCCGTACCTCTGCGACACGTATCGAGCTCATGGCCCGTCGGACGCACATGGCGTTCCGTGGTGTGACTCCTCGTCCCGACGGATATTTCGACCTGATGGTCGGGGGCAAGCTGATCGCGCAGGTCCAATCGGCAGGCGGCACGGCGTTGATCGTCGATGCCGTGACCGGGACCACTGAGATCGAGCAGGGGCCGGACCACACGATTCGCTTCGACGAAGTCCCGGCAGGCGAGAAGACCGTTGAGATCTGGCTGCCGCATTACGAACGCATCGAGCTCATCGCCCTGCGGACTGACGGATTGATCGAGCCGGTTGTCGATGAGTACCGCCGCAAGTGGTTGAACTATGGCAGTTCCATCAGCCAGGGCTCGAACGCCATGAGCCCGACGAGCACCTGGGCTGCGCGCGTTGCCCGTGAGGGCGGGATGGCATTGACGAATCTCGGCTTCAGCGGCAGTGCCATGCTCGATCCATTCGTGGCCCGCGTGATCTGCGACCAGCCGGCCGATCTGATCAGCCTCGAAGTCGGTATCAACATCGTCAACGGTGACGTGATGCGGATGCGCGCGTTCACACCGGTCTTGTGTGGCTTTCTGGACACCATCCGGAAGGGCCATCCGACGACACCGCTGCTGCTTGTATCGCCGATCCACTGCGCTATCCAGGAGGACACACCAGGCCCGTTGGCGACCGACTTCGGTGACGGTTGCATCCGCTACCGGGCAACCGGAGATCCTGATGAGGTGAGGGCGGGCAAGCTCACTCTCCACACGATCCGCCAGGAGATCGCGAGGATCGTCGAGTTACGGGCGACGCACGACGCGAACATCCACCACCTGGACGGCCTCGAGCTGTTCGGTTCGGCGGATGCCGAGAATCATCCGCTGACCGATCGCCTGCACCCGGACACCGAGTCGCATCGGCTGATCGCTGATCGCTTTCTGGTGCATGCGTTCGGTGACGGTGGCGCCTTCGCACTGGCGTAGTCGTCGTGTGGCGACGATCAGTACAGGACGCGCCCGTATCGACCAGTGGAGGTCATCATGAGCATCGTGCAGTATCAGTGCGCCACATCTTTGGACGGATTCATCGCCAGAGCAGGGGGAGACATGTCCTGGCTCAGCACCGCGTCCGGGCCGCCGGGTGACCAGTCCAACGACGAGCCCGAGATGAACCCATTGGTCCATGCGGTAGGTGCGGTTCTGTCTGGGCGACGTACCTATGACGGCGACGATCCCAATGCCGACACCGACCAGGAGGGCGCCTACGACGGGCAGTACGACGGCCCCATGATCGTGCTTACACACCGCCTACCCGAGACTCCCGTCCCAGGGGTGACCTTCGTCGACGACTTGCAGACCGCGATATCAGCGGCAAAGGACGCGGCGGGCGACAAGGTCGTGAGTGTGCTGGGGGCGAGCATCGCTCGACAATGCCTGGAGATGGGGCAGCTCGATGAGGTCCTCGTCTACCTCACGCCGGTGCTGCTTGGTGACGGAGTTCGCCTCTTCGATCGTCCAGGCGGGCCGCCGGTCTACCTTGACGTCACGGAGTCGGGTTCGATGTTCGTCCGCGCGTCCGTCCGCGTCGCCTGACGACGACCCGGACGGTCGCCGTCAGCTCGCCACAGTGGTCTGCCACGGTGGTCTGCCACGGTGGCCAGCGCTGCGTCTTTTGTCGGTCAAGGACGGTCGAGTCGATCGCCCGGAACGCGGTAGAGAGCTGGCTGTCCATCCCGGAGACCATGCAGCAGCCGAGGCTACGCGGTGCGGTCGTGTCGCCCGAAAGGTTCGAAACAGCGAACACGCGGGATTCTGACTACAGCGATCCGGCGAGGTAGTCGCTACCGCCGATGAATAGGGTTCGGGGAACGAGGTCGCGCCGTACAGCCTCGTCAGCCACCGCCCTCGCGAACTGCTCGACGGTGGGAAGCGGCACGCGCGAACGGCGAGCGTCTACTGCGTTAGGATCGCGCCGTTCAAGCAGCCTCACGATAATCGTGCCTTCGATCATGTCCCCTGAGACGATAGAGAGTCCAACGTCGGCTCCTAGCAGCACGGGTAGTCGCTCGCGGATCACGTCTTCGCCGGCGCGCTTGCTCACGGCTACGGGTTCGTAATCTTTGGGGACTTCATGACGGTCCACGAAATGGGCTTGATGACTCGTCACGAACACGACACGACCGGTGGCGCGCAGGTGCGGTAGCGCAGCATCGAGGAGATGTGCTTGCGCGTCCCGGTTGATGGCCATCGGGTAGTCGTCAGGAGTGCCCCGCTCAAGCCCTCCGGAAGCGTTGAGCACAAGTCCGTCGATACCTCCGTGCGCTTTGGTGATCGTACAGAGCATCTCCGAAACATCCGCGGGCTTGCTCAGGTCTGCCTGTATCGCGGTTGCGAGCCCGCCTGCGGCGGCGATCTCGCTGACTAGGTCCTCCGCACGCTTGCGCTTCTCTCTGTAGTTGATGACGACGTGGTTTCCCCGTTCAGCGAGAAGTCGGGCCGTCTCGGCTCCGATCCCGCGCGACGCGCCGGTGACTAGGATCGTTCGTCGGCTGTCCACTGACCGCTCCCATACTTCTAATTTAGAACTACTTCTTATTTCGAAGTACGAGTATGGTGGTTCGAAATGGGAAACGCAACAGGCAAAGGCAGCGAGGCCTCGGGCTCGGAAGCAGGCGTGTACGCGGCGATGGAACTGCTGGGGCAGCGCTGGATGCTGCGCACGGTGTGGGAGCTTGAGCCTGGGCCGCTCGGATTCCTGGAGTTGCGTCGACGGATGGGTAACTGTTCTTCAAGCATGCTGGCGGACCGACTCGCAACCCTTACCGATGTAGGGATCGTCGAGAAATTGCCGGACAAACGCTACGAGCTGACAGCTCATCGAGGCCTGGCACTGGGGACGGCGCTCGAAGGGTTGTGGACCTGGGCCGACCGGAATACCGCAATTCTGCTCGCAAATTCGCGAAGGCTTGAACCTGGCGAGAACGCGCGACGACGCGACTGATTAACGGCGGCACACGTGCCCGCTCCAATATTCGTCACTGTGACACATTACGAGGCGACCCTTGTAGTCAGAGCTTAAAAGATGGCATGTTTCAGCATTTTCCAAGCAAGTGGTGGTCGAGCTGCGTAGTCAGGACGACCACGAGACTGCCGCAAGCCGCCCGGCGAACGTCGGCCGCACAACGAGCCCCAGCGGACGTTGGCGGCATGACGAACGCCTTGCCAACTACATCGGCAACATTCGCCAACTCGGCTGGCAAAGTGTCGCCTGCCAGGGGAGTTGGCGAGTTGGCCAGCTAGTTGGCGCGGATGACCTGAGTGTTCGTCTCGAAACTTCATTGCTGGCGTGACAGGCTACTCGGCGAAAATCTGCGATGTGCGTCGCGGCCCCCGGAAGATGCTCCCTGATTCAGGCGGATCAGTCACGGCAGTTCGCAGTCGTCGTGCACCTGCCACCGGTGCGAAGGTGTCGGTGGATGGATCCACGCGGACGTCGGCGACGTGAGGGAAGGGGCTGGACGGTACTGCGAGGTCGTACATCATTCGGGTGAGGGCACTCATCGACCCGCGCTGGGAGATTTCGAGATGGCTGTCGGCAGGCAGTGAGGTCAGCTGCGCGCGGCCCTCGCGCCACACCAGCACATCGTCGCGATGGCAGCCGCCTGGATGACCAAAGTCGAGGGCGCTGATGGCAACGAGTGGGCGGTCTCCCTCCAAGATTGCGCCAAGCCGCTCGTTGATTGCTTCGACGTCGATGCTCGCGCTAGTGATGCACGCAGACCGGTGAGCGAATCCGTTCCGAGCGACACGCTCGTGTGCCCAATGAGGGTCCGTATGGCCGCGGGAGTGACAGCGTCGAGCGGAAGGACAACAGGGCATCACACGTCCGCCCGCCGCGCCCCACGTAGGTTCCAGAGCAGCGCAAGGTCGTCCAGGGACCCCGGGCCGCACAGGACGATGACGTTTGGCCCGGCGTCGTAACGGTCGAATCCTGGCGACGGTAGGACGTCCGATTTTAAGGATGCTGGCGTACGCGTCGGGTACCGCTCCGTTGAGCGCGAGTGGGATCGGCGTGGGCAGTTGCGCCTCCCCAGACCTGAAATTGGTCCTCGATGACTGCCAAGGCCCCGCCGATAGCGCCGAAAGGGATCGGCAGTGCGACTCGCTGTGGTCGAGACAAGACGTGAAACTCGTGGGGTCCGTCGAGATGGTCGTCGTCGGGAAGCCCTCGCATGCAGACCCCTCCTTCTGGTGGTCACGCGATGCGCTTGTGAATGTCATATCACTATGCAAACATAACACGCATGACAGATGTTTCGGCCGTTCCCGCCCTCCTTCAGGCTATTCGCGCCACGCTTGATCTGACACAGGCTGAGCTGGCTGAGCGGATCGGGGTTTCGTTCGCCACGGTCAACAGGTGGGAGGGAGGAGCCAACAAGCCGCAGCGGGTCCAACTGGCCAAGATCACTGCACTGGCCGAAGAGGCCGGCGTCGACGTCGGCGACGTCCCGAACACGGGCGACGCGGTTGTGGCCCGGCGTCGCGGCCGTCAGGCCAAGTCGGCGACGCCGACCACTAAGCCGATGGAGCAGATGCTCTGGGACGCGGCCTGCTCGATTCGCGGCGAGAAGGACGCGCCGAAGTTCAAGGACTACCTGCTCCCGTTGTTGTTCTTGAAGCGCCTTTCCGATGTCTTCGACGACGAGATCGACCGCCTGGCCGAGGAGTACGGCGACCGCGAGGTCGCCGTCGAGATCGCCGACAACGACCATGATCTCCTCCGCTTCTACCTCCCGCCCGAGTCTCGATGGGCAGTCATCAGTGGCCGCGACCAGTACGATTGGCCGGACGACGAGCGCGGTCGCACGCCCCGCCCCCGCGACATCGGAGAGCACTTGACCAAGGCGGTGCGTGCGGTCGTCCGCTTCAATCCGACGCTGGCAGGCGTCATCGACGTCGTCGACTTCGCGGCCGAGCGCAACGGCGAGCGAGACATCAACCCTGCCAAGCTCAACGGTGTCGTCGAGACCTTCTCGGATCCGCGCTACCGACTGGGCCTCGCTGATGTGCAACCGGACTTCCTCGGTCGTGCCTACGAGTACCTCCTGCGCAAGTTCGCCGAGGGTTCCGGCCAGAGCGCTGGCGAGTTCTTCACGCCGACCGAGGTTGGCTTCCTCATGGCCCGGATCTTGCGCCCGAAGCCCGGCCAGACCTGCCACGACTACGCCAGCGGATCGGCTGGGCTCCTTATCAAGCTCCAACTCGTCGCGAACGAGCTCGATCCGACCGCGAAGGTGCCTCTGAAGCTCTACGGACAGGAGCTCCAAGCCGAGAGTTATGCGGTCGCGCGGATGAACGCAATCATCCACGATATGGACGTTGACCTGCGCCGGGGCGACACCATGATTAACCCGAAGTTCCGTACGCCGTCGGGCTCACTCGACCAGTTCGACCTCGTCGTCGCCAATCCGATGTGGAACCAGTCCTTTGGCGCTAGCATCTTCGAGGACGACCCCTACGACCGCTTCATCAGGAATGGCGGGGCGACTTCGGGCAAGGGCGACTGGGCCTGGCTGCAGCACACCCTCTCGGTCCTCAAGGACGGAGGGCGTGCCGCCGTGGTTCTCGACACCGGCGCTGTCACTCGCGGCTCCGGCTCGAAGAACGAGGACAAGGAACGCAACATCCGCAAGTGGTTCGTAGAGCAGGACCTCATTGAGGGTGTCATCCTCATGCCGGACAACCTCTTCTATAACACCACCGCCGCAGGCGTGATCGTGGTGCTCAACAAGCGCAAGCCCGAGTCCAAGAAGGGCAACATCACGCTCGTCAATGCTAGTAAACGCTTCACCAAGGGCAAGCCTAAGAACCACCTCGCCGACGAAGACGTGGCCGGCCTCGCGCGGCTCTTCAATGCGGGTGAGTCTGTCGAAGGCGAAGTTGCAGTCATCGACGGCGCCCAGGCTGCCGAAGCGGATTACAACCTCAGCCCTAGCCGATGGGCTGGAAACGGAGGCGCGGTCGTCCGACTTGATGTCGGTGATTTGCTCGCCGAACTCGACCTCTTGACTGGCGAGGATGCCGGCCTAACCGCGGACCTGCTGAAGCTGCTTGGGCCGCTCGCAGCATCGGGGGATGTCAAGTGACTGCTCAGGGCCCCTGGCCGATCCGGCCGTTTGCAGAAGTAGCCGACTATGGCGTCGGGAAGACGCCAGCGCGCGCGAACGCCGACTACTGGGCCAAGTCGGATCAAGACATTCCGTGGGTATCAATCTCGGACCTCGAACCCTTTGGTGTCGTGACAGACACCAAGGAGCGCGCAAGTCGCAAGGCGTTTGACGATGTGTTCCGAGGAAAGCTCGTGCCTGCCGGAACGCTCCTAATGAGTTTCAAGCTCACGATTGGAAAGGTTGCCACGCTGGGTATCCCCGCGGCGCACAATGAGGCAATCATCTCGATCTTCCCGCGTCCTGGGGTAGATCAGCGCTTTCTCGGCTACTTCCTTTCGCAGTTCGACTACAAAGAACTTCAGGATCGGCAGATCAAGGGGAACACCCTCAACAAGAGCAAGATCGACCGTATCCCTGTACCCGTGCCCCCCGAGACGGAACAGTCCAAGATTGCCGATGTGCTGGACTCTCTCCGTCGCGCGGTGGATCTTCAGCGATCTGTCTTGGCCAATCTCGACCAGTTGAAGGCTGCAGCGATGCAACAACTGTTCGCACAGGGACTGCGGGCGGAAGCTCAGAAGGACACAGAGATCGGCCCGCTTCCCGGGAGCTGGGAGTTGGTCACCATCGATAAGCACTTCTCGGTTGTCTCCGGAGGTACGCCATCGCGAGGCAACGCTTCCTACTGGCTTGATGGCACGATCCCGTGGGTCAAGACGACCGAGGTGAAGTATGCCGTCATCACCGAGACGGAAGAGCACATCACGCCGGCCGGGCTCGATGGCTCTGCTGCGAAGTTACTCCCGCCGGGCACGTTGCTCCTGGCCATGTACGGGCAGGGCGTAACGCGAGGGAAGGTCGGGATCCTGGGTATCGAGGCGACCTGCAACCAAGCGTGTGCGGCGATGACCCCGAAGGATGACGATGTCCTGCCGAGGTACCTCTACCACTATCTGACGTCGCGGTATGAGGCGATTCGCTCACTCGCCCACGGTGGACAACAGCAAAACCTGAACCTCGACATCGTGCGCACGATCGACGTGCCGGTGCCATCCACTGCCGATGAGCAACAGGAGATCGCCGACGTGCTTGACGCTCTCGACCGCAAGATCGACCTGCAGCGTCGCAAGCGCGACGTACTCGACCAGCTCTTCAAGTCGCTGTTGTACAAGTTGATGACCGGGGAGGTCTCGGTTGAGGATCTCGACTTAAGTGCGCTGCCGACGCTCGAGGGGAGCGCTGCATGACGCCGATCAAGATCTCCGAGGCCAAGTCGGTGCAGTTCCCGATGGTGAAGCACGCGTCGGCTGTCGGGTGGGAGCAGCTCACGCCCGAAGAGGCCGAGGGGATGCGGCGTGGCCGGGCGAACATGCTGTTCCCCGAAGTGCTGGAGGACAAGCTCCGAGAGTTCAACCCATGGCTGTCCGAGGACCAGGCCCGGGCGATCGTCGAAAGTATCGAGGCTCTCCCGGCGACGATCGAGGGCAACCGCGAGGTGCTGCGATGGCTGCGCGGAGAGCGACAGTGGAACGACGAGAACGAGCAGCGACAGCGACCAGTGCAGGTCGTCGAATACGGCTTTCCGGACCAAAACGCGCTGCAGGTCACCTGGGAGTGGAGGATTGAGCCGCCGGCACGCGCCAAGGGCAACAGAGCCGATGTCATGTTCGTCGTCAACGGCATCCCAATCACGATCGTCGAGCACAAAAACCCGAAAGATCGCGACGCCCTGACGAAGGCGGTTACCCAGCTTCGGCGCTACGAGAAGGAGACACCTGAGCTCCTCACACAGGCACAGCTCCACAACGAGACACACCTGATCGACTACTGGTACGGCGTCACCTGGAACGTTAACCGCCGGATGCTCTTCAAGTGGAAGCACACGAGCGACGAGTCCTACCGCGACGCGGTGCAGGCGTTCTTCGAGCCAAGCGACTTCCTGCGCACCCTTCGCGAGTGGGTGCTCTTCTACGTCGAGGACGGCGAGACCCGGAAGTCCGTCCTCCGCGAGCACCAGCGCGGGGCTGTCGACGCCGTTGTCGAACGCTGCGCCGACTCGACGAAGAACCGTGGGCTGATCTGGCACACCCAGGGTTCAGGCAAGACATTCACCTTGCTTACCGCGGCGCAGTTGATCCTGAGCCAGAAGGACCGCTTCAAGAACGCGACCGTCATCCTTGTCGTCGACCGCACCGAGCTGGAGGGCCAGCTCAAGGAGTGGGTCGACAGGCTCCTTGGTGAGATGCAGGCCAACGACATCCCCGTCCGGCGGGCGCACAGCAGGGACGACCTGCAGGACATCTTCGACTCAGACTTCCGTGGGCTCGTCGTCTCGATGATCCACAAGTTCGAGACGATCCGGAAAGACAGCTCTGACCGGGACAACATCTTCGTCTTCATTGACGAAGCGCATCGCTCTGTCGCTGCGGACCTCGGCTCCTACTTGATGGCCGCCGTACCGAACTCCACCATCATCGGCTTTACCGGAACTCCTGTCGGGGGCACGCAAGGCGGAGGGTCGGGATCGTTCCAGATCTTCGGCGCACAGGACGAGAAGGGCTATCTGCACAAGTACTCGATCATCGAGTCCATCGACGACGAGACGACGCTGCCGATCAAGTACATGCTCGCTCCCTCCACGATGTCCATGGAGCCAGAGGACCTCGACGAACAGTTCTACGCCCTCGCCAATGACGAGGACATCACTGACGTGGAGGAGCTCAACAAGGTACTCCAGCGGGCTGTCGGCCTGCGCACCTTCCTTGGTGCAGACAGTCGCGTGAAGCAGGTGGCCGAGTTCGTCGCCAACCATTTCAAGGAGAACGTCGACCCGTTGGGCTACAAGGCGTTCCTCGTTGCCGTCGACCGGGAAACGTGCGCCAAGTACAAGCGCGCTCTCGATGACCTGCTGCCGCCCGAATGGTCCGAGGTCGTCTATAGCAAGAACGCCAACGACGTCGTCGAGCGGCCGGATGTCCACGATCTCCAGCTCTCGGATGACCGGGAGAAGGAGGTGCGCCGCCAGTTCAAGAAGGCTGACCAGCAGCCAAAGATCCTGATTGTCACCGACAAGCTGCTGACCGGATACGACGCGCCGGTGCTGTACGCGATGTACCTCGACAAGCCGATGCGCGACCACGTGCTGCTCCAGGCGCTCGCCCGCGTGAACCGCCCCTACGTCGACAGCGAGGGAGTCCAGAAGAAGGTCGGCCTGGTGGTGGACTTCGTCGGAATCTTCAAAGAGCTACATAAGGCGTTGCGCTTCGACTCATCCGACGTCGAGGGCGCGCTGGAAGACCTCGACGTGCTGCTGGCCGATCTGCTCGACAAGATCGACGTGGCGTCGACCGAGTACCTCCAGGTCGAGAGCGGTCAGGGAGCCGACGAGCAGTTGGAGAGTCTCGTCTACGGCAAGTTCCTGACCGAGGACGCTCGCAAGGAGTTCTTCGACGCCTACCGCGACATCGAGTCTCTGTGGGAGATCCTCTCGCCGTCAGCAGAGTTGCGCGACCACATCGCGACATACAAGCGGCTCTCCGTGCTGTACGCCGCTGTGCGAAATGCATACTCCGACGTGGGCGGCTTCACCGCCGACCTGGAGTACAAGACCAAACGGTTGATCGAGGAGAGCGCGACCCAGGAAGGTCTCGGCCGCTTCAGCAAAGTTGCCACTTTCGACGTCCAGACACTGGAAGCCATCGGTAAGGACGACGGACCACCGGAGGAAAAGGTCTACAACCTCCTACGCGGTCTGCGGCAGGAAATCGAGGACAATCCTGCCGCTGCTGTCGTGCTCCAGAGCATCAAGGAGAAGGCGGACTGCGTCATCGAAAACCTCGAAGAGCGCAAGGTCAACGGGCTAGCCGCTCTCGACGAGCTGAAGGCAATCGCCGAGGAGAAGGACCGGCTGCGTGAGTTCGCGAAGAAGGCTGGGCTGTCGGATCGTGCCTTCGGCATCTATGCGGCACTCAGCAAGGAGCCCGCGCTGGAGAGCTCGACGGTAGACATCCAGTGGATCGCGACGACCATCGAGGTCGCCGTCGATCAGTTCCCGCACTGGAAGCAGAATTTGGACGAGCGTCGCCGCCTCCGCAGCGGCCTCTACAAGCCGCTCTTGGACAACAGGGTTCCCGCGAAGGCATGCAACGGGATCATCGAGAACGTCATGAACGTGCTGGAGAAGGTCTGATGGCGCGGCCCAAGATGATCCTGACTGCGGATCAGGTGCTCACCCGCAGGGCGATGGCCTGGGCGACCAAGATCCGCGTGAATCCCACCCGCATCGTGATTGCTGAGCTGGAGACGAAGTGGGGCTCCTGTGCACCTGACGGCGTTGTCACCCTGGCCGGCGATCTCGTCGACATGCCCGAGGAGTTCCAGGACTACGTCGTGGTCCACGAACTGCTCCACCTGCGCTACCGCTCCCACGGCAAGGCATTCACCGCCATGATGACCGCCCTCGTCCCCGACTGGCGAGAGCTCGAGATTTCAAGCCCCGTGAGGGAAGTGCGCAAGTGAGCGAGGCGGGAGGTAGTTCCTAAGAGTGCTTGGCCGGAGATTCCCGAGGTTGCAATCATCCGAAAGATTCTCGATGACGGACTTCTTATCGAGTACGGCGCTGGGATTCGGTTCGTGCCGGGGGAACCTCCTGTCGAGGTCGCCGTCGGAAACACGGTTCAGTTCAGCGAGGTCGACGGCGTGCAGCGGGTCTTCGATCAGGGTCCGGTCAGGTACCGAGATGAGGGCGTCGGAGACGACAGCATTGACGAGTATCTGGTCCCTGCTGGCGCTGACGGCCCAACGTTCGCCTCATTCGCTGGCTACCACGAGGTCCGCCAGCGTGCCGTTGAACTGATCGAGACCCAGCCATCGGTGCCCGCCTTGTGAAGGCTCGACGTCGCCAACCTGTCGCCACGGAGTCGCCTGGCTGGGCCTATGTCAGACGGGCGCGATAGTCTAGTGGACGATCAGACTTTGAACGAGGAGAACCAGGGTGGCACAGCAGGATCCATCGGCACCGGTCCCGGCTCTGCGCGTACGGCAGTGGTTAGCCGAGTGGAACGAGCTAACTTACGATGAATCACAGAGGCAAGCGCGCCCCAAAGAACACTTCTACTTGTTCTCTCTCCCCGCTTCGCAGCTACGCAAGCTTGCGGGGATCTATCGTCGTTCCACTGACGTCATCGCACCCCGAAAAGACGATCTGGGTATTCAGCGCAAGCATGACCCGGAACGTAGCGAAGAAATTAGGAGATACGTCGAGGGTGGATACCCTTGGTCTGGCCTCAGTGACGCGAAGCGTCGTAACACAGAGAACGACAGCCTTAAGAAGCCAGGGTGGCTACCCACGGCGGTTGTGGTAAATATTCTCACAGAGGGCGATATCCGATCCGGAAAAACCGCGACAGCCGACAACGTAATTCGCGTCACTGACGATGCGGAATCGACCTCCGCATCGCTATACCTGCCTTCTTTGGCAGAAGATGATGGGGATCGAATCCCACCTATTGAGGTCATTGATGGTCAGCACCGGCTCTTCGCGTTCGACGATGACGATGACGATGCAGATGTTGAAGACTATTATCTGCCAGTAGTCGCATTTCACGGGTTGGATATATCTTGGCAGGCCTACCTCTTCTGGACAATTAACATCAAGCCCAAGAAGATCAATCCTTCACTAGCATTCGATCTCTACCCTTTGCTCCGCGAGCAGGACTGGCTAGAGAGTGGCGAAGTAGTACATGTCTATCGCGAAAGCCGCGCACAGGAGCTTACAGAGGCACTTTGGTCTAGCCCTGATAGTCCTTGGTACCGCCGAATCAACATGCTTGGGGGGACGCGAAAAGAGAACGGGCCGGTGACTCAGGCGGCGTTCATTCGCAGCTTGACAGCGAGCATGGTTAAATCATGGCGATCATATAAGGGACCGGGAGGAATCTTCGGTGGAACGCCTGACAGTAGCGATGGGCTTTCCTGGTCCAGATTGCAGCAGTCGGCATTTCTCTTAACTGCTTGGAAGCTGCTTGCGGAGAAGACCAAGCAAGCGAAGCCTGAGTGGGCGGAGATCTTGCGAGAACAGGCCGCCGAACTAGACGATCTGAGTGAGGTTCGAGTAACGTACCATGATCCCGCGTTTACTGGTGCGCATACTTTGCTCGCTACCGACCAGGGCGTGCGAGGTTTCCAGTACATAGTAAATGATCTCTGTTTCATTCGACAGAAAGAGCTGAAGCTCGCTGATTGGCAAGATTTTTCCGATTTTGCTGATGTCACTCCTGAGAACGTTGCGGTCACAGCGGAGACGCTAAAAGAACAGCCGGTGTTGGCGTTCCTGAATCATCTTTGCGAGGCGCTGACAACGTTTGACTGGAGGACGAGTGGTGCCCCCGATCTTGACGAGCAGGCACGGCTAGCGAAAGCAGCGCTGCGCGGAAGCGGAGGATATAAGGAACTCCGGTCGCAGCTAGCCAATCATTTGCGAGCGTCTAGTTTTACTGACATTGCAAGTGCGGCAAACTACCTCGGTTCTTGAAGTGGCAGCTCGTATACAGCAGCCCCTGAGTGCTGCAAAACGCACGTTTCTTGAGCGAGCCTCGCGTCAAGAAGTCATCAATGCCCTGAGCAGCATCTCAATTCCGGAAACTGCCGAATGGCTTGACTCCAACAACCCATATAGCCAGATGGCACAAGACCGTATCGAAGCCGACGGTAAAACTGTTCCTGCCGCGACTCAAGGAGAATTTGCAAAATATCTGGCTGCGAGCTCCTTTGTTCACTGTGGCGACTCTTGGGGGTATCTTGGTCGCGCCATCGATGCGTTGATACGTGGCGACCTCCACGGAGCCGTGCATCTCACTTATTACGCCGAACTGAGGGGGGCTATCTCTCTCCTTGCCTCGGAAGGGATCTATATTGGCAACAGCGTTAATTTTGTGTTGACAGCTGGCGGCGCGGTCGATCTCGTGACAAAAGATCCCACTCATAGCGCGGCTTGGATGTATTTGTCGGCATGGAACGATCAGGTTCGTTCAAAGTCGCTGATCTCCAAAGTTCTGCGACCAGGCGGAACAACTCTTAGTGTTTGGGCGCAGAATATGCCTTCTGGTGGTGTGAACTCGGTAGTTTCTGAGCTTCTGACTCGTATGGCGTTCGATCTGCAGTCATTCGCAAATGACCGTTCCCGGCGAAACACGGCGAGCTATACGCCCACCCGGCTGGTCATCGAGGATCTTAGCGTTGAGGTGACTGCTAGTGCGGTTTCAAGGTTCTGGCAGGTGCTTGAGCCGAGTTCCCGTGGAACTTTCCCTATTATGGATCAGCTTCTACTAAAGGACGTTCTCAAGGCATCGTATGCTCCTACTCATCAGGAAGTAGATGACAGCGGAGATTTCACCGGTGAGATCGATTGGACTGAGTGGGAACATTGGCTCCGGCATGTCGCTCCTGCGTCGATTCCGGGTACCGCTCTTTTCCAAGAACTTCTGTCGATGCCCGCTCAACCTGTTCTATCGGCTCTGTTCGACGCGGGTAACAACTCGGTTCAACCAGCTGAGTTCATTGAAGCAATGCTTTCTCGAACATCCGTATTATTGCGGCTGGCTACCGGATCATGCGTGCACCTCCTTGAAGACTCAGGACTTTCGGAGGCGAACATCGCACCGTGGGTCCAGTCGCTCAGCGTCGTTCGTGGGCTCTGGGAGGCCGATGATCTCCCGGAGGACATGCTCGATCTTTGGTCAGATATCGAAGATGCCCGAGTGACACTTGATTCGACGACTTATGCGAGCCCGCATGCTCTCCTCAATGCCGTCGGATCCCAACTCCTAACTCTTGGGCAGGCGGAGCGTGTAGTCGCATGGAGTTTCGCTTGAGGTCTGGAGTGAGCATGACACAGAGAGTCGGAGCGCTCGCGTGAAGTATATGGGAAGCAAGAGCGCCCTACTCCGAGGAGAGTTGGGGGAGATCCTCGTCGCGTCTAGCGCGGGCGCCTCGCGGTTCGTGGATCTGTTCTCTGGCTCTGGCTCTGTCAGCCACTACGTTGCGGAGAACATCAACATCCCTGTATTGAGTGTTGACTTACAGCACTACTCGAAAATACTTGCCGAGAGCATTACGGGCCGGGATTGCCCTCAGACTGACGGTCCGATTATTAACAAGTGGACGGCGGACGTGGGTAGGGGGCTACTCGACGATGCGATCTATGAGGCTCTGCGCGAGCCAATTGCGCGCCTCGGAAAGGCGACTGTCCTACGATCCCGACGTAGTTCCGAAAGAACAGTCGGCGTCGGATTTGTAACTCAGCATTATGGGGGGCACTATTTCTCGCCGCAACAAGCGTATTCGCTAGATCGACTGTATGAGGAGCTTCCGAAAGAGGAACCCGATCGAACACTATGTCTCGCCGCTCTGCTCCATACGGCTAGCATTTGCGCAGCCGCTCCCGGACACACTGCGCAGCCGTTTCAACCCACCCCCAAATTGTTGCCATACATAAAGTCCGCCTGGAGCAGAGACCCTGTCCACGAATGTCAACGACAAGTCTCAATCCTCGCAGCACGGCATGCAAAGGTGAAGGGGCAAGCTCGTGTGGGTGACGCTCTCGAAGCCGTATCTAGTCTGGGTGACGAAGATCTTGTGTTCTGCGACCCTCCTTATTCCGCTGTTCAGTACAGTCGCTTTTACCATGTGCTAGAGGGAATTTCTCGAGGTGGCTGGAATGGCGTATTTGGCGCAGGTAGGTCACCTGCGCGCGGATATCGAGAGTCGTCCGACTTCAGCATGAAAGCTCAGGCCTCTAGCGCTATGGCACAACTCCTCAGCGCTCTTCGAGAAAGATCGTGCAGGGTGCTGGTGACATTCCCTGACGCTGATGCAAGCAATGGGCTCAGCAGTAGTGACATTGTGGCCCTGGCTGGCGATTCATGGCATGTTCGTGAACACTACGTTGATTCGACCCACAGCACGCTGGGAGGGAGCTCAAGCCAAGGGGGAAGGGGTGGGAGACGAGCTCTGAAAGAAGCGGTTCTTCTTTTCGAGCCACGCACAGCGATTATTTCGTTGCTGGAAAGCCGTCGACCAGAACGACAAGACGTACTCTCGGTACCTCACACTTCGGAAGCGGCATCTGCTGTCGCAACAGCGGCAACTGTTAGCTGAGCGTCAAAGTCGTTGGCTAGGTTCTCATTCTGCTGCCTACGCAATCGCTATGCGGAGGATCCTTGGGATGGCCAACTGTCAGGCTATGGCTCGTCACGAATACGACACGACCGGTGGCGCGGAGGTGTGGCAACGCGGTACCGAGGCATGGCACTGGGGGCGGCACTCGAAGGGCTGTGGACCTGGGCTGACCAGAATGCCGGAATTCTGCCCGCAAACTCGCAAAGGTTCAAACCTAGCGAGAATACGCACCGCCGCGACTGATTGACGGCGACATGCACCCACTCAGATATTCGTCACGGTGACATATTTCCGGGGTGGCTCGTTGTAGCCACAGCCTAACCATGGGGCATGTTTCAGGAATTTCCCAGCAAGGGGCAGTCAGGCTGCGTGATCAGAACGAGCACAAGACTGCCGCAAGCCGCCCCAGCAGGCATTGGCGGCATAACGAACACCGCGCCAACTAGGCTGACAGATCGCCAACTCGGCTGGCAGGTAACAGGACGAGTCGTCTCACCTGTTTGCACTCGCAACTGGTAACGAGACGTGTTGAGGTAGGGCGAGTTGTCGCTGTAGTTACCATCGGAAGTGTGAGTCAGCCGATCGAGCAACGCTGGAACCACAACATCCACTATCACCGAATCGTGCTAGGGGCGATACCTGCGGGAGCGGTCTCCGCGCTCGACGTCGGGACGGGTGACGGACTCCTCGCAAGGGAATTGGCCCAACGACTTCCTGACGTCACGGCGATTGACGTCGACCGAGACATCGTGGGTTCCACGCGCGCAGAGTTCGATGCGGTCGACTTCGTCGTCGGCGATGTCATGACGCATGAGTTCCACCGACAGTTCGACGTCGTAGCCTCCGTGGCCACCTTGCACCATCTGGATGACTTATCGGCCGCTCTACGTCGTCTCGCCGATCTGACCTCACCTGGTGGGGTCTTGGTAGTAGTTGGACTCGCACGGCCGACTCGCTGGAGTGACTTCGCTATGGATGCAGTTGGAGTCATCCAGCACCGATGGCTGTCCGTGGCGTCACGGGCTCTGGGAACACTCCGCGCCGACAGTCTGGCCGCCGGCACACTCGTACCAAGAGATATATCGGTCCGCCGTCGCTGAGCTCCCGGGAGTCTCATGGAAGAAGCTCCCGTTGTTCAGGTACTCGCTGACCTGGCGCAAACCAGAGATGATTTCGAACGGCGGAAACTGACAGCAGAACAACACCTTTCATCGGTCTCACTCGTCTTAGTTGACTGACAACGAGACGTGCGATGTAGGACGAGCTGCTTCTTCAAGTCACGATTCAGAACCGAATCTGCCGGGGTTTACGATGGGGCAATCCCGGCTCTTGCCGACTCGTGAACGGCCCGTGATCGCTGACCACACGCGAACCCCTGCGCCGTATATCGTGGGCTCTGAGAGCGCGCGATGTCCGCGTTGTCGCGGACATCGCAACGGAGGAGGCGAAGGTGCGGGCGCCTAAGAACGAAGCTACGGGAAGTTCGGGTGAGTCTGAGGTCTTGGCGCAGTTCGAGCGTTTGGGCTGGGGTGGGGTGATCGATAGCCGGCACGACACAGGGACCGACCTGTATCTGCGACCGCGGGACGCCCGCCGATACGAACTCGGCGCCGTGATGGGTGCCCAGGTCAAGACGGGACCGTCCTACTTCAGATCACCGCAAAAGGATTCCGACGGCACGATCACCGGGTGGTGGTTTACCGAGGACGACCGTGAACACTTCGACTACTGGCTCCGGCACGCTCTACCGCACGTGATGGCCCTGCGCGACCAAGACAGCAACCTCACGTACTGGGTTCACATCACCCCCGAGCAAGTCGTCTCGACCGGTAAGGGTGCAAAGATGCTTGTGCCGGCCTCACAAACAGTTGACGCCAACCACAACGAAGCACTTTCCGACGTTGCCCTGACACAGCTTCCAACCCCGGCCTGGGACGGGACGGCGTGGACCGGAGCCGCGCACCTCGCATCAGCAGCCGGAATCAGGCATGCCCTCATCACACCCCGACTCATCGCACCCCACCCGAACCTTGCCCCAGATTCGATCACTGGGGTCGAAGCCCTCGCGATGCAAATGCTGTTCCGGGACGACCTCGAACGGATTCTGGAACCGATGAGCCTACCAATCGCACGAGAGAGTGACGCTCAGCAGAAGGGCCTGGCCCTCGGCGCTGCACGAAAGGCCGAGGACTGGTGCTGGCGCGCTACTGCCGCTCTTCATCTCCGGCACTACAAAGGAGAGCCCGCCGACCTACTTCGGCTAGCCGACTTAGATTTGACGCCGTCTGAACGCGCCGCGGCATCCGTCCTCTGCTGTGTCTATCACTTCGACGAGAACGATCCTGATGCGGCGCTCGAGGTGCTCGACGACGCCCTTGCACATGACGATTACTCCCCGGTGGATCACGCATGGCTCGAAGCTCAACGAGCACGGACGCTGCTAGAGGTCGGACGACACGAGGAGGCTTTCGACCTCGCGATGAAGGCCCAGCGCATCCACAGGGAAGCACCGTCAGACGCCACAGCCGCGGCCATCGCAGGAACGTGTGCGATGACGTCGTTCAAGGCAACCGGCTGGATGCAGGGCGACATCGCGAACACCATCCAGCGGGGTGACAACCCAGCGTCCTGGTGGAGAACACAGGTGATGTCCTACGGCCTGTCCGCTCATCTCTCGGAGGAATTCCGGAGGTGGAGCGAAGATACGGCGATTAGGATCGGGAACTCAGACGCCGCCCATAAACGACTCCTCTCCGCCGCGTTGCTGTCCTCATGCGCTGCTGACCATGACGGATGGCGTGGCGCAATCGGCGCTCTCGCCGAGCATTTCCTTGTCACTACCGACCCCACAGACAATCCCGGCAAAATCGCTGGGCAGCTCACTCTTCTCCGTCTCTCCGGTGACAGCACGAGCACTGCGCGCGCAACTCGACACATCGTGCGCAGGGGTCCAACAATCGCCGCCAGGATCTCGGCGAGTGACGTGAACTTGTCCCGATCAACCCGAACAACCGCTTCGGCAGATATCGAACTTCTGACGGCCGCCGGCGACGTTCTCGAACCGGCATACGCCGACCAAATCTGCACGTGGGCCTTAGCGACTCTCCAAGAGCCACAGGCGTACAGGGAACGTGTTCGGCCTACATTCATCGTGCTCTACAAGATCATCGATCTACTGAAGGCCATGGTCTGGACGTTGAGCGAGGACGCCCTTCACAACGTGATCGACTACTTCCTCGACCAACCACCGGTCACCGACGATGGAACCGCGCAGACACTCGCCCCGCTGATCCGTGCGATTCCCGAAACCGCCTGGCGTGAAAACGACCGACAGCGCGCGGCAATCCGGGCTGAGGGCGACGCACCCTACCTACGCGAGGAATTCCTGGCGATCGCTGCTCCTGCAATCGAGGAAAGCCGTGAGCAAATCCTTCAACGAGCCCAGGCCGGGGAGTTGATCATCTTCCAAGCCATCGACGACGTGCGAACGCTGCCCACCGACGCCGTCAACGCCCTCGCCGACCGCCTGTGCAGCGCCGTCGACGATCTCATCGCGAAAGCCAGCAAAGGCGCATACGGGCGTGGCGGCCTCGACCCCGGTCACGCACTGACCTTGCTCGGTGTCTGGCACCCTTCGAGTGTGCGGTGGGATCGTATCGAAGCTCTGTTGACAGCTCCCAGGGTCCTACCTCGACAACAGTCTGCCGCCTTGCAAGTACTCGCCATCCATGGAGTTGCACTCACTGATTCCGTCAAGACACAACTAGTCGAAGCCACGTCCACTCTTCGGAGCCGAGAGCCAGCGCAAACGTTCTCCGATGATAGCGAAGACATCCGAGGTCTCGCCGCCGAAGCACTCGCCGCACTCACGGATGAGGCCTACCGCGAATCCTTGATACGAAAACTTCTCTGCGGCGATAGTGCTTGCCGCGCGGCAAGTGCACGGATCATCGAGCGTTTCGGCGACAAGGCAGAGTCCGAACTTCTTCTCGCCCTAGCGGGTGACGCAGACGAAACCGTACGCAACGCGGCACTCGGCGGACTGAGCAAGCTGGTCGTTGCCGATCGCGCATCTCTAGAAATCGTGACAGTCCTGTCGGAGGTCCTGGAAACTGGCGGAACTTGGAGCGCCGCATCGATCGTTCCCCGGCTCCACACGCCTTCGGACGTGCCAGCAGTTTCTAAACTGCTGGCCATAGCCACCCAGCACCCATCTTCACAGATTCGCCAGGCTGCCCGCGAGAGCACCACCGACTGAGTGTTCCGGGCGCACTACTTATTGGGTAGCGCGCGGACTTGCTCAAGGGCATGCTCAACAAGAGCCGGCAAATCCTCAGTTTCGGAATCGACGTCGAACGAGCGCCAGTTTCGCATTGGACGGCCGGGCATGGCGTCGCCGGCGCGCGGGTCGGAGGAAAGCCATTCTGCATCAGGATCCACCCGCACGAGCAGTCCGTCATCTCCCACTGCAACCGTCATGTGGCCGTTCACTATGAATGCGAGACCACCGAACATCGACTTCTCTGTCGGCGCGTGGTCGGAGAGAAGGACGCGTACTCGTTGAGAAAGATTCTCATCGATAGCCATATGCTTAGGATACAGCCACATCGCGGACCATGTACGAGATACCTGAGCCTCGCAGCGTGCGCCAGCCGATGGCCATTAGCCGAGGATGCACTACGGTGCAATCCGGGTGCGCAGCAATTCAGTGCCGTCGCCAGTTAGCGCACTAAGCGCAGTGCCACGGCCTGTTATCGCAAGCAGTAGCGCGGGTGCAGGTCCTCGGACCGTGGCGCCGGTTCCATGAGTCCAGTCAAGATCCGTGGCCTCGAAGCGGATGCCGCTCATCGTTCCTTTGCCAACGATCCCTGACGGGGCCTTGGCTACCGCGTTGAGCGCCGTTAGGGCCCGGTCGCTAGGGATGTCGTAGGGCAAGCCGAGAGGCCATCGGATATCTAGCCCATGTAATAGGACGTCGGTCAGCGGCGCCTCGGGACCTTCGCCTGGCGGTGTGAACCGAGTATCGGCTTTCTGATCGAGAATCCTGATGAGCTCCTCGAATGGGTGGGCGGCCTGCCGTCGCGTCAAACGTTCGTTTGCGCGGTCGAAGTTTCCGGCGGCAAGAATCATGGCGATCGCGAACTTTGGAATACTGACTTCTAGCGGCATGGTGAGGTGCGCGACCACATCGTGCACAGTCCAGGCATTACAGAGGCTTTGGGCTGCCTGTTCGTCATTTGTGAGAATCGAGAGTTGTTCGGATAGTCGGCGGCGCTCATCTGCAATCGCAGCGAAGATGTCCACCCTCCGATCATGTCGCGACCCGGTCGCGTACGCCAACTCGAGGAGGGTCGAGACTAGGAAGTGAGTTAAGTACTCCAGCTACGAGCGTTCAGTAGACCGACGTGCGCTAAGTCAGTCGTGTTCGTCGAGAATCGACACGTATCTGGCGTAGGCAGCTGCCGAAGCTAGCGCGTGTCGCTCGATGGTGGCGGGGGAGTAGCCCAACGTATCGGCCAAGATGGCGGCTGGCGCGAGTCGGGTGAGTTCGTGCAGGGTGCCGAGCCTGGCAGCACGGGTGCTGAACGTCGACTTCAGCCGGTTCCGTAAGTGGCCCGGATTGATGTGTTGGCCAGGGACGTAGCCTCGGAATACCCAATTCGTGGCGGGGTGTGCGGCAGTATTCGCGAGGTCGCGAGTAGTGCCCCATAGAGTGGTGTAACTCGGTGACCAGGACTGTCGCCGGCAGCGTGTGGCTGCCAGCACGAGAGCGGTCACCGTGTGATCCTTCGAGTGAACCTCTCACAGCACTCTCGAATGGAGT